>NZ_BAAIGG010000002.1:0-3280785 GCF_054653435.1 Halostagnicola bangensis
TAATCCTCGGCCGACCGAAGGTGCCCCGATATCGCATTCCAGGGCTCAGGCTGAAAGGGTCTAAGTACTACCGGACGCGTGTGTGCGTATGGTTACGTTCCTCTCCGGTGGCACCGGGACACCGAAGCTGGTCGACGGAGTGGAAGCTGTATATTCGCCCGACGAGATAACGATCGTCGCCAACACGGGCGACGATATCGAACTCGGCGGCTTGCTGGTCTGCCCGGACGTCGATACGCTTCTCTTTCAGGGCGGCGACGTGCTCGACCGCGAGACCTGGTGGGGGATCGAGGGCGACACGCACCGAACGAACGCCGAACTCATGGAGATCGCCGATGCGGCTGACCTCCCGGACGGACCGCAGTACCTCTCGGCGGATCGCCAGACTGCGGGTCGGGAAATCGCAAACTGGCGGCGCTTCTCGGGGGGTCGCCGAGTTCATGACGATCGGTGACCGTGATCGCGCCGTCCACATCACGCGAACGAGTCTCCTCGATCAGGGCCACTCGTTGAGCGAGGCCCTGGCCCGACTCTCTTCTGCGTTCGACCTCCCGTTCGATCTCCTTCCGATGAGCGACGACCCGGTCGCCAGCCTCGTCCACACCGAAGACGGGACGATGCACTTTCAGGAATACTGGGTCGATCAGCGCGCCGACCCGACCGTCGAAGACGTCGAATTCCGCGGCTCCGAGGAGGCAAAACCAGCTCCCGGCGTCCTCGAGGCGCTCGAGGAACCAGTCGTCGTCGGCCCGTCGAATCCGGTGACGAGCATCGGGCCGATGCTCGCTATCCCCGGTTTCGTCGACGCGCTCAGCCAGACGACCGTCGTCATCGTCTCGCCGTTCCTCGATGACGAGGCGTTCTCCGGACCCGCCGAAGAGCTGATGGAAGCCGTCGGCGCGGAGCCCTCGACGGCGGGACTCGCGACGACCTATCCGTTCGCCGATGCGTTCGTCGTCGACGAGAACGACGGGACCGAATTCGATCGCCCGACGATCCGGACCGACATCGAGATCGGCTCGAGCGAGGACGCCGAGCGCATCATCCGAACGATCGCCGAGGCCATCGAGACGGTCGAGTGAGCGCGATTATGTTCGACCCACCACTCGCATTGGCAAGTCTCAGCGGGGAGGCGGACGCCGACTGGGCTCGAGCCGGCTCAGAATTCGCCGGGTGTGCGTTCCTCGGCGGCATCGCCATCGACGAACGCTCGCGGACGGGGGCCGGCAAGCTGGTCGATCGAGACCGCGAAGAGTTCCTCCCCGAAGACCCGTTCGCGTTTATCGATAGTCAACTCGAGGCTCTCGAGACGGTCCCGATACGGCCCGCAGTAAACGTCAGGTCCGCAACGAGAGAACCGATAGCGCGTGTCGCCCGCGTCTGTCGAGACCGGGACGCACTGCTCGAAATCAACGCCCACTGCAGACAGGACGAGATGTGCGCCGTCGGCTGTGGCGAACGGCTACTGGCGGATACCGAACGCCTTCGATCGTACGTCGAGACCGCGGTCGAGACGGGAGCCGCGGTCGGCGTCAAGGTCCGGACGGAAGTACCGGGCGTCGATCTGCCGGCGCTCGCGAACGAATTCGAGACCGCCGGCGCGACGTTCGTTCACGTCGATGCGATGGACTCGGAGCACGTGATCGCCGACGTGGCCGAACGGACGGACCTGTTCGTCATCGCGAACAACGGCGTCCGAGACGACGAAACGGTCCGCGAGTACGTCGAATACGGCGCGGACGCGGTCAGCGTCGGCCGTCCCAGCGACAATCCCGTCGTACTCGAGCGGGTCCGAAGCGCCGTCGATACCCACCTCGGTCTCGAGTCGAATTCGATCGAGTCCTGAGAACGAACACCAGCACCAGAAGCGGAATCTGGGAGATAAACGCCTGATAGGCGATACTTCCAGCCATGAACGTCACGTTTTCCTGGCTGATTCCCCTGACCACCGTTTCGGCGAACGACCGCCCCCGCTGGAACGCGCTCGTTTCTCCGCGGCTATCGCTCATACCGAACGCTCGACACCGACGAAAAAACGGAGACGCTTGCGAGAACCGATGACGATCGAACGAACCGCGTCTCGAACCCGTTCCGATCGTCCAGCAAGTCCTAAGCCGACAGCCGACAGATTCGAACGTAGTGCATATGCGAAGTGCTTCCCAGAACGCGGAACTCGCGCTGTTGCTCGAGGTCTGTGGAACGCCGAAACCGGGGAACGTCGACCGGTCGCGGGACCTCGATGACCTGCTCTTCGAACACTTTTTGGCGGGTGCCGTCGCTCTCAGCGCGGACTTCGGATGGCCGAATCGGGAGAGCCGATCGGCCGGTCGTTCGAGCGGAGCGTCGAGGGGATGGCCGAACAGGGCGGCGGGAATACCCAGTTCGGCGCGCTGTTGTTGCTCGTCGCGCTCGTCAAAGCTTCGGACGACGGCGTCTCGCGATCCGCGGTCGAATCGGTCGTCGAGGACACCACCGTCGCGGATGCAAAAGGGTTTTACCGGGCGTTTGAACACGTCGATGTCTTCGTTTCCGAACCGCCCGCCGAACTCGAGGCCCTCGACGTTCGTCGGGGCGACGACGCGATTCCGGCGCTCGAGGCGCGCGGACTGACGCTGCTCGACGTGATGGATCGAAGCGTTCCCGGCGACGACGTGGCTCGCGAGTGGGTTACCGGATTCGAGCGATCGTTCGACGCGGCCAACCGACTCGCCGAAGCAACCGGGCCGGTTGCGGATCGGGCTGCGACGGTGTTTCTTTCCGTCCTCGCGGATCGTCCAGACACGCTCGTTGCGGGTCGCCACGGCGATTCCGTCGCGGCCGAAGTGACGGAACGAGCCGCCGTACTGGTCGAATCAGGCCCAATCGAGGCGAATCGGGACGCGGTCGAATCGTTCTCCGACGAACTCGTCTCCCGGGGTGTGAATCCGGGGACGACGGCGGATTTGACCGCCGCCGGACTGTTCATCGCGCTCGAGAACGAACTGATCGAACTATGAGCGGTGCTGACGGAGACGGCGACCAGGTCGACCGGACGAGCGGGTCAGAAGAGAGAGCGGACTGGCCGGTCACGCTCGAGGGAGTCACGGAGACGGTCGTCACCACGCTCGGGCCGAACGGCCGCTGGAACGCGGCTGCGCTCGGACTGTTCGCCGAAGCGGACGAGAGCGCAGGAGAGGACGACAGGTCGGATGACATCGAGTGCCCCGAAAATGCGATTACCGTGTCTGCGCGCACGTGGGGGAACACGCGGACCCGGCGGAACTTCCACAGGCAGGGGACGGGATACGTGCAGTTTACGCGCGATCCCGTCGACTTCGTCGATGCCGCTCTCTCGATTTCCGAACTCGAAGAGCCCGTCCTCGAGTCGACCGACGCGTGGGTTCGAGTTTCGGTCGAGCAAACCGATACCGGAAGCGAGGACGGCACCCGCTGGGAAGAATGGCAGGTTCGGCCCTCGAGTCGACGGTCGAAACCGAGACGGTACCGACGATAAATCGAGGATTCGGTGCCGTCATCGAAGCGACCGTCGCCGCGTCCAGACTCGACGTCGACGGGTACGACGAGTCCGTCCTTCACGACCGACTCGATCACTACGCATCGGTCGTCGAACGAGCCGGAAGCGACCGGGAACGGGAAGCGCTGTCTCGGGTACGCGAACTCGCGGAGTGGTAGGACCGTCCTGCCCGAGAGTAACAGGACACCAGCGGCCCGATCCCCAACCGTTCGACCAGCGGTTCCAGCGAATTCTCGTCGCCCCCGCACACTCGAATTTAAATGCGATTAGGCGGGACCCCTCCCGTAGATGAGGTTTCATTTCAGAACCGCGACGAGTGTGTTTCGGAAAACGCTCCCGTTCGTGATGCTTCGGCTTGGTATCGGACTGCTTTGTGGGCTTCTCGCCGTCGTCTACTTCGGGGCCATCGCCTGGTTCGGGCGCAGACTGCTCGAGTCGGGGTCGATTTCCGAATTCGTCGCGGTCGTCGGCCTGGTCCTCTCTATCGGACTGTTCGTAGCGGGGTGGCGACTGGTCAGCAGGTATGTACTGTATCTCGTCAAAGTAGCTCATATCGCAGTCATCGCTCACGTTATCGAAACCGGCGAGGTTCCCTCGAATCAGATCCAGTATGGAAAGTCGCAGGTGAGCGAGCACTTTACCGAAGCGAGCGCACTTTTTGCCGTCGACCAGCTGATCAAAGCGGTCATTACCCAGTTCAACGGGGCGGTCGTCTCGTTCTCGAGTCTGGTTTCTGTCGTTCCAAATCTGCAGAAACTCGTTCAGCTTCTCGGAAAGGCGATTGCGATCGCGGCGTCGTATATCGACGAAGCAATCATCGCATACATGTTCACGAATAGCGACCAAAATCGGTGGCGCTCGGCCAGAGACGGGGTGGTCCTCTACGGCAAGAACTGGAGGCCGGTGCTCGGGTCGACGCTGTTGATCGTCGTTGGAATGTACGCCGTGGCTTTCGTACTGGCTTTGGCGCTGATACCGGTTGCAACCACTCTCGGAAGTGTTTCCGGCCAGTACCAGCTACTAGGATGGGCGGTCGTCGTCGGGACGATTGTGACTATCTACACCGGATTTCTCAAACCGTGGGTCAAGACCGTCGTCATCACCACCTTCCTCCTCGAGTCCCGAGAAACGCAGCCCGACAGCGAAATGATGGACAGAGTTGCGGAACGATCGGAAAAGTTTCAGGAACTCGCCGGAAAGGCGGACGGGCGATCGGCTGAGGAGGGTTCTCAGCCACCGAGCGAGAGTATCGCCAGCGGAGACGGGATCCGATAGTCGCGTCCTTCGGTCGAACGAAAAGGGAGTCAATTAAGGCCCTCTAGACGGAAACCCCTCTATGGCAATCAAACCGGCCTACGTCAAAAAGACGGGAGCGCTCCTGTTAGAGCAGTACCCGGACGCGTTCACGACTGACTTCGAACAGAACAAAGATAGCGTCGATAAGCTCACGAACATCGAATCGAAGGGCGTTCGGAACCGGATTGCGGGCTACGTCACGCGAAAGAAGAGCGGAAAGGTCGCTGCCTGAATTTTTCGAGGTGTTATCGCGACGACTACTCTAGTACCGGAGAGTGGTTTCACTATCCATCCGAATGTCGTCCTACCCGGTGAGAAACGTCACAGCGGTCGTCTGTTATTCACCCGAACCGACTCGAGGGCCCCGTTCGATCACGGAGCCGGCCGATCAGTGCTCGTGATCGTCGCCGCCGAATCCGGGCTCCATATACGCGCCAGCAAACAGCGCGACGACGCCGATCCCGACACCGAACGTCAGGATGATGACCCCCTCGAGTATCGGGTCATCACCGGTGACGAGCATTCCCATCTCCGTGTAGCCGTCGACAGCGGCCAGGAGACCGATCAAGATACTCACGACACCGACGGCAGCCGCTCCGATACCGAATCCGCCGCTAAACGGTCCGACACCGGCCGAGTCAGAGGTCGAACCGCTCATTTGGACCACCCGGTCGAGCGATGGGTGGCAACTCGAGTGTCGATCGAATCCGTGTCATCGGCGGGCGACATCGTCATAACTGAACGATTCGGGCGCAGATTGTGTTCCATTGGTCGTACTGTTTGGCTACGTTTTCTTAATATCTTCTATGCTCGTCTCGTGGTCCCGGGTCGAACTCCCCAAAAGTCGACCAAATCAATTTTCGCTGACAGTAGCGTGCGAGGGAAATCCAAACGGTTTTGCGCGCACAAACCCGAGGTGCGGAAAATGACTGTACGTGTAGGAATTCTCGGTGCAACCGGCGCCGTCGGACAGCGGTTGATTCAGCTCCTTGACCCACACCCATCCTTCGAAATCGCGGCATTGACCGCGAGCGCGTCGAGTGCCGGTCGCTCCTACCGCGACGCCGCGAAGTGGCGCGTCGACTCGCCGATCCCTGCCGACGTTTCGGATATGACCGTGACTGGAACTGATCCGGACGAAGTTCCCGACGACATCGACCTCATATTCTCGTCTCTCCCCTCGAGCGTCGGTGCCGAAGTCGAACCGGAGTTCTGTGAGGCGGGCTACGTCCTCTCTTCGAACTCATCGAACGGGCGGATGGATCCGGACATCCCACTGGTGATCCCCGAAGTCAACGCAGAACACGTCGATCTCCTCGAAGTCCAGCGCGAGGAACGCGGCTGGGACGGCGCAATGCTCAAGAACCCGAACTGTTCGACGATCACTTTCGTTCCGACGCTCGCGGCGCTCGCACAGTTCGGGCTCGAGAAGGTCCACGTCTCGACTCTGCAGGCCGTTTCGGGGGCGGGCTACGACGGTGTGACATCGATGGAGATCATCGACAACGCGATCCCGCACATCGGGGGCGAAGAAGACAAACTCGAGACCGAATCGCGGAAACTGCTCGGCGAGTTCGACGGCGTCGAACTCGCGAACAACAGCGTCGAGGTCGCGGCCTCGTGTAACCGGATTCCGACCATCGACGGCCACCTCGAGAACGTCTGGGTCGAAACGGAGGAGGATATCACGGCCGAAGACGCCGCAGAGGCGATGCGGTCGTATCCCTCGCTGGATCTCCGATCCTCGCCCGATCAACTCATTCACGTCTTCGAGGAGCCGGACCGACCACAGCCGCGAATGGATCGCACCCTCGGCGGCGGCATGGCCATCGCCGCGGGCGGCATTCGCGAGTCGCCGTTCGGTCTGCAGTACAACTGTCTCGCACACAACACCATCCGCGGTGCCGCCGGAGCGAGCGTGCTCAACGGCGAACTGTTGCTCGAGAACGGGTTTCTGTAAGCACAAACGGCGTGGGAATTCGACCAGAGTACCGTTCTACTCGTCGAAGTACTCCTACTGTGGAAGCGAAACGACGGGAATGGACGCCTCCCTGACCAGCCGCCGAGCAACGTCTCCCGTAAGCAACTCCGTGATTCGGTTCCCGCTTCGGGGAATAAAGGCGATCGCATCGGCGTTTTTCTCCTGTGCCCCGTCGAACACCGTCTCGACGACATCGGTTCCGTAAAGGACGTCCGTCTCGATATCCCCGGGGGCGTCCGCGAGAGCGCCGCGTGCCGCTTCGAAAATTTCCTCGGCGTACTCCTGACGTTGACCCATCGGTGCCTTGTCTATCCCTCCGCCTGCCTTCTCGATCACGTTCACCAGTGTGACCGTCGCGGTCGGCTCGAGGCGCGGAGCGAGCGCGCTCGCAGTCCGCTCGGCGTCGTCGGGGTCCGCCAGCGGTACCACGATCGTCCCCTCGAACGTCAGTGTCATCGGCTCACCTCGTCGAACGAAGCAGGTCGGCGCGTGAGGCGTCGTGTCTGTGGGTCGGTCTGTCGGCCACTCATTAGAAAGGAGTTCGTCCTAGACGGTTATAAAAGCAATCGAGCGGAGCCGGTCGACGGGCGTTCGTG
This sequence comes from Halostagnicola bangensis, assembly GCF_054653435.1. Taxonomy (NCBI): domain Archaea; kingdom Methanobacteriati; phylum Methanobacteriota; class Halobacteria; order Halobacteriales; family Natrialbaceae; genus Halostagnicola; species Halostagnicola bangensis. The sequence continues at coordinate 7,388 of NZ_BAAIGG010000002.1, forward strand.
TTACTCGCTGCTGAGATCTGCATCGACGCGAAGTTCAGAATCGGTTACCGTCGCGACGTTGTCTGCCGGGACCTTGATGTCATCCTCACCCGCTTCTCCGAATCCGAGGCTCTGTATCCACGCGTTCGTGAGTTTCGGCTCGGGATCGACGTATGCGAACTGTTCGATCGCATCGACCTCCGTGACGATACCGATCTGTTCGCCGCGGACATCCATGAGGAACTTGCCTTCGTCTTCCGTCGAGAGAACCGTCATATTCGTCGTACTGTTTCGCCTATGTCACTAAATACATTGTGGAGTCGTCTCTGCAAGGATTCCCCCCTCCGCTCGCCACGAACGTCTCATAGGGTCGGTTGTCCCTGTTTACCAGTTCGTCGCCAGAGGGGGGTGGCGAACGACCGGAAATAACTGACAACCGACCCTATCAAGTCACAACGTGACGTGATTCTCGAGTTCGGCGTCCCATCCCGACTCTGCGATTCGTGTCGCGTTCGTCGCGACGATTTCCGCAAGTCGCTCGTAGTACTGGGGAGTGTGGCCGGCGTTGTGGGGCGTAATCTGGACGTTCCCGAGGTTCCACAGCGGGTGTTCTTCGGGAAGCGGCTCGGGGTCGGTCACGTCGAGCGACGCGCCTCGAATCCAACTCGAGCGCAGTGCATCGACCAGTTCGTCCGTTTCGATGACCGGTCCGCGCGCGACGTTTACGATAACGGCATCGGGATCGAGGGTGAGGAACTCGTCGTGACCGACCAGTCCTCGAGTGTCGTCGGTGAGTGGGCACGCGAGTACGAGGTAGTCGGTCTCGGAGAGTGCATCGTGGAACGCGTCAGCTTCGAACCCGATCACGTCGTCGGTCGGACCGCCCTTTTCGAGAGAGTATCGAACGCCGACCGTGTCGACGTCGAACGGCTCGAGCCGTCGGCAGACGGCCTCCCCGATCGCACCCAGACCGACGATAGTAACCGTCGAACCGCACAATTCGTGGGCCTGGTAGTGTCGCCACTCCCGCCGTCGTTGGCGGCGCTCGCCTTCGTGGAACCGGCGAGTAAAGTACAGTATCGAACCGAGCACGTGCTCGCCGATGTTCGGGCCGTGAACGCCCGAGGCGTTGGTCACCGTTACGCCCCTGTCGCGGAGTTCCTCGAGTGGAAGGTGACCGGTTCCCGCGTACGCGCAGGCGAACACCTCGAGGTTTTCAGCGTGTTCCAGTAGTTCCGAATCGAGCGTCATTCCGGTAACGAACGTCGCGTCGCGAATCTTCTTCCGTTCCGCCGCCGGCGTTCGGGCGAGTTCGACGGTTCGATTTGGGAGGCGGTCACGTAGCGTCTCAACGTACTGCTCGACGGGCATACCGTGCGTTCCTTGGCGAAGAACGAGAACGTCGAATTCGTCGGCCATATCCGTGCTGTTGGGTGGTATCCCCAAAAACGTTCGTTCCCATCCGACAATCGGATACTGTTCGTTGGGACGCTCTATCAACAATGCTGAACCACAGGATAGCGAATACGAATTTCAGGCAGTTTAATATGGCTCGCTGAGTCCGAACGGAGTATGGAACACGTCGACGTCGCGATTATCGGTGGTGGTCCCGCTGGTGCGAGCGCGGCCGAGCGGGCCGCCTACCACGACGCGGAGACCGTCCTGTTCGAACAGGGCGTCCCACGAGAGGACCGTGCGGAAGCCGGTCCCGATTCGACCGACGCCGCGGGGATGCTCGATTACTGGATCGATATCATGGACTTCGAGTTTGAAGAGATCCCAGACGAAGTCGTCCACCGGGAGCTCGATGGAACAGATTTCGTCGGACCCAGTTCGTCAGTGGAGTTGAACACGACCGGGATGGACGCCACCTATCAGAAATTCGGATACACCTTCCACCGTGCCCGAATGGACGACTGGCTCCACGAACGCGCCATCGATGCCGGTGCGGACCTGCGCGTCGGGACCAGCGTCAAATCGATCGATACCGATCTCTCCGGCCCATCACACACGCTGGCGCTCTCGAGCGGCGACGAGGTCGGAGCGGAGTACGTCGTTCTCGCCGACGGCCCACAGCGCCGGGTAACCCTCGATGCACTCGATCAGTTCACGAAACCCGGCTCGAGTATTTCCGAACAACTCTCGCCGCCCGAAGCGAACCATATTGCCTATCAGGAGTACCGAGAGTTCCCCGAGGAACTGTTCGAATCGGATCGACTCAAATTCTGGTGGGGCTACATGCCCGGCGAGACTGCGTACCCGTGGGTCTTCCCCAACGACGGAACGGTCGCCCGCGTTGGCCTCACGATGCCCATCGGAATGACCCTCGACGACGTCGACAACCCCGAGTCGTACAAGCTTCTGAAAGCCACCGACAATGGCATCCCGACCGGTTCGGAGTACATTCGCCGACTGCTCGAGCTCGAGTACGGCGACGAGTACGACATCGAGGAGGATTTCCCGATCGTCGAAGATCGGGGCAAGTCCAAGGGAACCGAGACGTATCCGATTTCGTCGACCCGGCCGGTCGAGTCACCCGTCGGCGCGAACATCGCTGTCGCGGGCGGCGCGATGGGAACGACCTCGGCGTTCCACGAAGGCGGCTACCACGTCGCCGTCCGAACCGGCAAAATCGCGGGTCGACTCGCCGCGACGGACTCGCTCGGGAACTACAACGACGTCTGGAAACGCGCGATCGGCGACGAAATCCGCCGGAACGTCGCGTTCGCCGATATCGTCGCCGACTACGAACCGGACGACTGGGATTGGGCATTCGAAACGGTACGCGAGATGCAGGGCTCGAGCGGCGGAGACTCGATCATTTCGAAGAAGTATTCCGCCGGAATCGGCGCGGCGAAAATCCTCGCGGCGTACAAGAAACGGAAGTTCGCGTACCGGAACGGAAACTACGTTCAGTTCAGCGAGGACGAATACATCTACTGAGTTCGGTTCGTTTTAGAGAGCGACGCTGGGACGACAGCTCGGTCCGCCGGCGGCTCCGTTGTTCGTTCCCGCGGTCACGCAATAGCCTTTAAACGCACGCGGACGCTACTGTCACATGCGTGCCTCAAGTCCCCGTCCGAGCTTACCCATTCGGGTGCGATGATAGAACGGCGAACCCGGGCGCGCGACACACGTTGGTGGTGCGTTTCATCACCGGTCTGGCGGTCCAAACCGCCACACGGATGGTGAGGCCGTCTAACTCACCCGCCCGGCACGAGGGTTAGCCAGCCGACGCGGCATGCCGCCACGGGATGAGGCTGGACGTTAGTGTTCCGGGTGACACTATTCATACCGGTTCGATACTATCCGAACGAGGGGTGTGCGTTCGTCACTGTTACTCGGCAGGTTCGGGCGTCGAAACCTGCACACGATCCTCGAGGACCGCCTGGTCCGGTAATTCGGGGTTCGGCTCTCGGCCGAGCGTGAGCAGTCGTTCGGTGAGCGTGAGTTCGTCGGCGCTGGGACTCGGTTTCTCGATCGCCTCGTGTTCGACGACGACGCCCTCGGATTCGGCGGCGATACGGACCGCACAGAGCTGATACGATGGATAAAACACCGGCGGGAGAAGCCCAGTCACACCGTCTCGACGGTGGAGCCGCTTTAACCAGGTGCCGGTGTTAACGAGCAATCCGCCGTCGATCTCTCGGACGTCGGGACGGTGGGTGTGTCCGTAACAGAATATCGTCGTCTCTGGATCGTCGTCGAAGACGTCTCGAGCGGCCTCCTCGTACGATGCGACGGGATCGACCGTCATCTCGGTATCCATAATCCCGAAGCGATCGATGGTCTTCTTGATATCGCGCTGTAGGAAGTACAGCGGAATCCCGACCAGGAGCAACAAGCCAGTGACGACGACGTTTATCGCGAGCACGTACCAGGCCGCCGTGCCGGCGGTACCGAACTGTCCGAGAAATGCGGTCGCTTCCTCGACGGGCGTCGACCAGACGCCGGCGAGATCGAGTCCCGCGAGGATCGCTAAAATCGCACTTACGTTGAACAACAGGAGGAACGGAACCATCGCGTACCGGATAAGCGGGTTCATCTCGCGGTAGAAGTACTTCGAAATGAGCCAGATCGGCATCCACTCGGTCGGCGTGACGGCCTGGACGTCCTTCAGCCAGTTATACCGTCCTCGGTCGGACACCTGGCCGGCGCGGCTCGTCACGAGCGTGTTATAATAGTATCCGAGCGGCGACGCGTGTGGATTTCCCCAGTCTTCGATACGGTTGTTCGGGTCCTGCTGGTGTCCGTGTTCGAAGTGAATTGCCTGCTCTCCGACGGGCCGGTTGATCGACTGGTCTTGAACGAGATCGATGTTATACTCGGCAAGCCGTTCGACGTATCCGTCGTAGGCGGCCAGTTCGTGGTCGTGATTTCCCGGCAACAGCGTGATCGGCGTGTTCTCGCCGGTCGCACGAAACTGCTCGAACAGCTCCGGATACGCACCTTTTAGCGCGTCGAACTTTTCGATTCCCTCGATGCGAGTGAATTCCCAGAGACCGAACGCGTCACCGTTTATTATCAGTTCGGCGTTCTCGTCGGTCCGCTCGAGACGTTCGAGAAACGAGAGGAGTTCGTCCAGAAACGCAGCCTCCTCGAGTTGCTCGTCGCCCCCGAGATGAATGTCGCTGATAACGTAGTAGACGCGATCGTCGTCACCGTCGACCATTGGGCGACGGTTTCGGGGCTCTCTTTAAAAATATTCGTACCCGGCGGCGTATATGGGTTCTCGAGCGCGAACATCGAATGGCTATGGTCGTCTCGCCGACCGCAGAACATGGTCGGCACGCTCCCGCCAATCGAAAATGTGGTGTCTTATTCACGTCTCCGGATTCGAATGCGTCTAGTATCGATGGCCGACATATCGACGACGCGACGACGGTTCTGTACGACATCGCTCGCGACGGTCGGGGGCGTTTCCGTTGCTGGCTGTCTGGGCGGCGTCTTCAGTGACCCCGACCCTGCCGACGGAAGCGGCGGCGTAACTGATCCGGAGGAATGGATCGACGGAGACGAAATCCACCTGCTCGGATACGCCAGACACTGGGAGGGAGTCGAGCCGGCGGACCTCATCGACGGCATCGAAAATCCCACGCTCGTCCTCGAGGCGGGATCGACCTACGAGATCAGCTGGGAGAACGCGAAAGGTATGCGACACAACCTCGAAATCTGGGACGAGAGCGGGGAAATCGTAGACGACTACGCGACGACAGGCGTGGAATCCGAGGGTGAGACCGAAACGCTCGAGGTTGAAGCGAGCGAGGCGATGGAACAGTACGTCTGTTACTATCACAACGGACATCAGGTCGGCGAAATCGATGTTATTGTGAAGTAAGCTACTCCGTCATCCTCGAACATCGGTCGATTGTGTTATTCGGGCAGAGTTTCAGGTCCAGAAACCGTTACTGAATGTTGATATGGTGGTAACACCTAGCCAGCCCCATGAGCTATTTCAGCCGCCTCAAGACCGGCTTCGTCCTGTCGGTTGCCAGCCTTCGAGTACTTCGATCTCACCCAAAACTCGCGTTGTACCCGCTCGTGAGCGGAATCGCGTCGGCCGTATTCATGGCTGCACTACTCGGACCGCTCTTTCTGGCCAGCGAGATGTCGCTCGGTGGCATCGAGATTGCGGTCTTGTTCGTCGTCTATCTCGGCACGACGTATATCACCGCGCTGTTCAACGCCGGACTGGTCTACTCCGTCGGAGAGGTCTTTCACGGAAACGACCCCCACATCGGGGATGGTCTGCGAGCCGCATCACGAAAGTCGGGAACGTTGCTCATCTGGTCGGTCGTGAGCGCAATCGTGGGTATCTTCATCCAGGCGCTCGAGTCTCGCGGCGGAGTCGGTGCGCAGATTGCCGCGATGATATTCAGCGTCGGTTGGGCCGTCGCGACGTTCTTCGTCATCCCGATTATCGTTTTCCAGGACGACGTATCTGCGACTTCGATGTTTACCGAGAGCGCATCGACGTTCAAAGAGACGTGGGGAGAAACCGTTGGGACCAAAGTTGGACTGGGAATCATCCCTGCACTCATCATGATTCCCGGCATCGTCCTCGCGGTTGGGATCATCGCTGTCTCCCAGAGCCTGGCAATGGTCGCGATTGCCCTCGCCATTGCCGTTTCGTTCGGCGTCCTCTCGATGCTCGTCGGCGGTGTCATTACCGGCGTTGCGAAGACAGCGCTCTACGTTTACGCCACCGAAGATCTCAAACCGGAGGAGTTCAACCAGTTCGACTTCGATTCCATGTTCGAACCGTCGAGCGGAGACACGCAGGACAAATCACGCGGTTCGGGCGGTATACAGGGAACGAAACGTGGAATTTAGCTCGTTCAAGGCGGATTTTCTGAAGTAGAAAAACCGGGCTCCTTTTCATATCAGTCCCGAAACGATAACTTACCAGTGAGTGAGGACTGCGACCTGACGGAATTGCTCGCTGTTCTCGACGACGAGTACGCACGAGCGATCCTCACCGAAACGAGCGTCGAACCCATGTCAGCCAGTACATTGAGCGACCGGTGTGACGCTTCATTGCCGACGATTTATCGTCGACTCGATCGGCTCACGGAGTGTCAACTCATCACCGAAGAAACAGAACTTGCACAGGACGGAAACCACTTCAGCGTCTACTCGGCCAATCTCGACAGCCTCGAGCTTTCACTCGAGGAAGGTGAGTTCTCTCTCGACCTCTCCTATCGCGATCAGGACGTTGCAGATAAGTTCACACAGATGTGGGAGGGGATGCGATGAGCCAGAACGTCGTCAGGCTCGACGAAGCACCACTGTTCGAGATACTGACGGTCGCAAGTCTCTTTCTCGTCGCCCTCGTCGGCACGGTCATCGCCTACCAGGCGTTCCGAGGGTACAGACGAAACGACAGCATGTCGATGCTGTACCTTTCGATCGGTCTTCTGTTACTCACGTTGTTCCCGTTCCTGATCAACGTCTTCATCACGACGGTTATCAGCCCGTCGCAGGTCGTCACCGTGTTCTTCGAGAACACGAGCCGGTTGCTCGGATTGTTGTCCATCATGTATTCGCTGTACGGGCGACACTGACACCGCCTTCGAGTTATGACGTGGGTTCGATTTTTCCGGGTGAGAGACGTGCCCGCCAGCAAGCGGTGCTGGCGAATTGGGTTACAGTCTCGACGTGAACAGATCTGTTCGAGTTAGCACTGAAATTCAGTCGGTTTGATGGAGTATGAGTGGCCCCGGTTGGGAATCGTCGAAATGTCAGAGGTGATTGTCAGAGGCACCTCCCAACCGAGTTGATGATCGAGGAACACGGTCCTTCAGAGCCGGACATCGCGCCCTCGTTCGATGATTGACTCATATAATAGTAATCCCACAACACGATTTTCTGGATCAGAAAACGCTCTTGATAACTATTTATAAACGTCTCGAAGGTGTCTTCCCGTTTATCCGTCGACGCGCTTGAGGAGACCCGTGAATACCTTGAAGCCTCCGACGACGAGATCTCGGGCTACCGGTGCACCGTCGTACAACCAGAGCAACCCGGCAAACACCCCGAGTCCGAGTTGGCCCCAGAGATACGTCGACGGATCACTTGAGAACAGCTCAGCCTGGTACTGATCGAACAGGATCGAAAATTGCTCGAGAAAACCGTGATTGTGCCCGCCGTCTGCAACCGTTACGACCGGCCACAGCATCAATTCGTAGTGAACGACATCTTCACGAACGTACGCGTCAAACACGTCCGACGGTAAATGGAGGAGATAGGCGAGTCCAAACGCGATCCCAGTTCGGGAACGCCCCACCGACCGTGTCCCGATACCGACGACTATCGCGAGCGGGATCGCAAAAAAGATCGAATGCCCGATGGCATACCCCGCCTCGAACACGCCGAACTCCCACGAGAGCGGCTTATCGATGAGGTCCGGGAGAACGGACGCGAAAACAGCGGCGAACGCCTCGAGACCGCCCGGCGAGTCACGATAATAGACGTGACAGAAGAGCGAATACGCCACATATCCAACGATTGCGTGTTCCCAGGGCCACATAGCGGATGGATGCAGTGAGTTGGGATTAGTTATGCATCGCCTGTCAACCGGAAATAGTCACTGACGAACCCGACCTACCGCTCGAGCGCTACGCAACTGCCACGACAAATCGAATCGATGGACGGCCTACTGCCCTCAGTCCGATCGATCCATTCGGTTCTCGTTACGATACTTACGCTCGTGATCTTTCGATACGACTTTCGGGGACCGGCCCGGACAGTGGCGTATGGACCGTGCGGGATTCGTCAAGCTCTCCGTCATCGCGTTCGGCCTCGTCATCTTCAGTTTCTTCGTCCGCGGGTTCAGCCAGTTGCTTTTCGGTCGCGAGATTGCCGAGATTCTCCAGGCCCCGATCGCCGTCATCGGGTTTTCGCTTCTCGTGTACCTGTTCGTCCGTGCGACGCTCGACGCAGTAGGGCTCTGGACCGTTGAAAAAGGCGACGCATAACGGAAGGAAACCGTTTTTCGCGATGCCCACATTAGCAGCGGTATGAGTATTCAGGAACGGGAGGTATCCGAACTCGGCCCCGACGAGCGTGTCGCCTTTTTCGAACGCGACGCCGGCGTCGAGTCCGTCCGTTCGGACGTTCGAGATATCGTCGAACGAGTGCACGAAGAAGGCGATGTCGCCGTTCGCGAGTTCACCGAGCAGTTCGACGACGTCTCGGTCGGAAACCTTGAGATTACGGACCAGTGTGAGCGCGCGTACGACGACCTCGATGGCGAACTACTCGAGGCAATCGATACCGCCGCCGCGAACGTCCGGGAGTTTCACGAGGCACAACTCCCTGAAGACTGGCGCGAGTCCTTCGACGACGGACGAGAACTCGGCAGGCGATTCCGTCCGATCGACCGCGTCGGCGTGTACGTGCCCGGCGGGAGCGCAGCCTACCCCTCGAGCGCGATCATGGGTATCGTTCCGGCCGTCGTCGCCGGTGTCGACCACGTCTCGGTGGTCACGCCCCCAGCGGAACAGATCAGTCCAGTAACGCTCGCGGCGATTCACGCCGCGGGTGCGGATGCCGTCTACAGCGTCGGCGGCGCACAGGGCATCGCAGCACTGGCTTACGGGACCGAGTCGGTTACTCGCGTCCAGAAAATCGTCGGCCCCGGAAACCGATGGGTAACGGCGGCCAAAGCCGAGGTCCGTGGTGACGTTGCGATAGATTTCCTGGCCGGGCCCAGTGAGGTCGTCGTCATCGCGGACGACACTGCCGACCCACAGTTCGTCGCGTCGGAACTAATCGCCCAAGCCGAACACGACGCCAACGCATCCGTCGTCGCAATCACCGATGATGAGACGACCGCCGAAGCCATCACCGAAGCGCTCGAGCGTCAAGCGGACGAGCGCGAGCGCGAAGAAACGATCCGATCAGCGCTCTCGAACGACGCGAGCGGCGTCCTGCTCGCGCGGTCGATGAGCGAAGCGATTCTGTTCACCGAAGAGTACGCCCCCGAACACCTCTCGATTATCGCCGACGACGATGAGGAACTCCTCGAGCGGATCGACAGTGCCGGAAGCGTCTTCCTCGGACCTCACACACCGGTTGCGGCGGGAGATTATGCTAGCGGAACGAACCATGTGCTCCCAACCAACGGCGGCGCACGCGTGACCGGCGGACTCTCGGTCGAAACATTCGTTCGGTCGACGACCGTCCAGCGGCTCTCCGAAACCGGACTCGAGAATCTAGAAAAGACCATCACAACGCTGGCGACAGCAGAGGGGCTCGAGGGCCACGCCGAGAGCGTCCGGATGCGATTCGATCACGAGTAATCTTTCAAAGAACTCTTCAGGGGTTCTCCTTTCGCAATCTGAACACTCTCAACCAGAGAATAGCAGGTGCTGGTTTTACGTGTGAGAATAATGGAGACGAAGACGAGATGCAACCGGACGTCGTCGATCCGACCGATCGGCGGGTGCTCGAACGTAACTACGATTACGCCCAGAAGAACCTCTGGATTCTCTCGATGTGGTACGAGTACGATGTCGAACGGATGGTTGAACTGCTGGCAGTCAACGGCATTCAGCTTTCCCCGAACGACAAAAAACGGTTCGGAGAGTATTACAACGCCGTTCAATCGGATGGTAACAGTACGATCTGATTTTTCATCTAAACTGATAGCCTCTCGAATGGCGTCAACGTTAACATCGTTGCGCGGGAATGGTAGTATATGAGCACCGAAAGTATGGATGGTGGGGACGCGCGACCCCAGATCGAGGTAACCGAGGAAGCCGCAGATCAGGCACGCTCACTGCTCGAGGGGGAAGGGTTAGATGACGATATCGCTGGGCTGCGATTGTTCGTCCAGCAAGGTGGCTGTGCGGGGCTCTCCTACGGGATGCGGTTCGACGACGAACCCGAGGACGACGACACGATATACGAACACCACGACCTGCGTGTCTTCGTCGATCCGGCAAGCCTGAAGTACATCGAAGGAAGCGTTCTCGACTTCGAAAGCGGACTACAAGCCGAAGGGTTTCACGTCGAGAATCCAAATGTCGTCAGCGAATGCGGTTGTGGCGAATCGTTTCGGACGTAAGCCGTTTCGTCGACTACCGGCTCGTTAGATGGCCTCCTCATCTCTCTGTCTCGCGACGGGCGGAAAACGCTTTTAATCAACTATTAGCTCGAGATATAGGTCACTACTCCTCGAGTTCGAACGCGACCGTTACTTCCGCTTGATACTCTCGGCCTTCAGCGTTTGCAATTTCGACGCCGAGTTCGTCGACTTCGATCCAGTACACGTTCTGGAGCGTGTCTTCGGCCCGATCGATCGCATTGTCAGCCGCCGCATCGAAGCTTTCAGTACTCGTCCCGATCAGCGTAATCTTCTTGAAGACCATTGCCTATGCTACTAAGACACAATATCCCTTAAACGTACGGCGAGCGAATTAATCGTCGCCGATGAATCAACGCTTTTGAGGGTTCCGATACCACATTCCGACATGACGACTACTGATGAGTCATGTTCCAAGCCCGCAGTTGGAGAACTCACCCCACCGAATCGGACGCTAATGGGGCCCGGACCGAGCGACGCCAACCCCCGCGTACTTCAGGCGATGAGTACGCCCCTCGTCGGGCACCTTGACCCCTCGTTCGTCGAGATTATGGACGAAGTCCAGGAATTACTGCGGTATACCTTCCAGACAGACAACAAATGGACGATTCCCGTCTCAGGTACCGGCTCGGCCTCGATGGAAGCCGCGATCGGAAACCTCGTCGAACCGGGCGATACGATGCTCGTTCCGACAAACGGATACTTCGGCGGACGGATGGCGTCGATGGCTCGTCGCGCCGGAGGAACCGTCGTTGAAGTCGATGCACCCTGGGGGGAACCGCTCGATCCGAGTACCGTCAAGGAAGCGCTCGCGGAACACGATCCGGACGTCTTCGGATTCGTCCACGCAGAGACGAGTACGGGAGTACTCCAGCCGAACGTTCCCGAACTCACGGCCGCGGCACACGATCACGATGCGCTCGTCATCGCCGACACGGTCACCTCTATCGGCGGTGTCAAACTTCGCGTCGACGAGTGGAACATCGATGTCGCCTACGCTGGCCCCCAAAAGTGTCTCTCCTGCCCGCCCGGTGCGAGCCCCCTCACGCTTTCCGACGAGGCGATGGACAAAGTTCTCGCACGCGAGGAGGAACCCCGATCCTGGTACCTTGACCTTTCATTGCTCGAGGGCTACTGGGGCGAGGAACGCGCGTACCATCACACCGCACCGATCACCAACGTCTACGCACTTCGGGAAGCGCTTCGCCTCGTCGCCGAAGAGGGGATCGAAGCGCGTTGGGCCCGCCACAAACGCCTCGCGGGCGCTCTGAAAGCTGGCGTCGAAGGCATGGGTCTCGAAATGAACGCTCCCGACGAGTACTGGCTCCCAAGTCTGAACGCAGTCCGCGTCCCCGCCGGAATCGACGATGGTGCCGTCTGTGACGCCCTGATCGAACAATATGATCTCGAGATCGCCGGCGGACTCGGTGATCTTTCAGGTGACATCTTCCGTATCGGCTGTATGGGCCACTCCGCTCGACCCGAAAACGTCATTTACGTCGTGACTGCACTCGGCGACGTTCTCGAGTCGATGGGAGCCAATGTCGACCCCGGGGAAGGGGTCACGGCGACGCGTCGCGCTCTCAACACCACTGAATAACCGAAAAACAGTGCCGGACTACGCTGTTGCACGCGGTCCCGGCGGGGCTCGTTCGACCTGATACTCGTCTCCGTCGACCACGATGATCGCCCACTCGTAGTCTGTATTTGTCTGTTTGAGTCGTCTCTCGAGTTCATCTACATCGCTTGGTTGTGCGACGAAACAGTGGAATTCTCCCGATTCGTTCGGGAGGGTTCCTGTCTCGAGGACGGTACTGACGTGGACGACTTTCCATTCTCGCTGGGCTCGAAACTCGGGGCCGTCTCCTTCAACAGTGTATCCGAGCTCTGCGAAGATCGACCTGGCCTGCTCGACGAGTTGCATGTTAACAGGTCCCATTCACTACACTGATACGACGGCACCCGTGATAAAGCTTGGTCTATCCGATACATTCGCCGATAGTAGTGGACGAGTATGGCCTAATTTGTATTAGAATCGCGGAGTAGCTAATAATATCAAGATATCCAATAAGGTTATCGTATAGGTAAGCTATGAATTATCTGTTTGTGATTTTTACTCTCGCTGCTCTTCGTTCGAGATCATGGTTGATTCCTCTGACACGGTGCCCATTCGGTATAGGCGGCTTACCGTCGAAAACTACCGAGACGGACGCCGTGTGAACGAGGATTGCGGAGCTACCGCTCCTCAAGCGTAAATAAAAAAGAGAGCCAACCACGATGGATGACTCTCTTTGGTGCGTAATAAAGTATGAATGGAGGCGGCGAATCAGATTTCCCAGAGGGTCTCCCACTCCAGTACTGACCGAAACGCAGGCAGGCTTATCTTCCGTGTTCGGGATGGGTACGGGAGGAACCCCGCCGCTATGGCCGCCGTAACGCCGAGCTACGGATTCGAACCGCCACACACGCCCACTAACGAGCGTGTGACTCCAGTCTCGGTTACGATGCCGAACCGTGTGTACGTGTAGTCCAGTTCACGCCTGGACCCGTTTCCGGGTCCGTACATGATCCAAATGCGTATGAATGGTGGCTCAATCTGTTAGTGCTCGCGGGCTCAACACCTCGTTGCCTTGGTGCGTACACCCCGAGTCTATCGAACTCGTCTTCTACGAGTGATTTCAGATGGTATCTCTTTTCCAAGTGGGTTTCGAGCTTAGATGCGTTCAGCTCTTACCCCGTGGTGCGTGGCTGCCCAGCACGTGCCCTCTCGGACAACTGGTACACCAGTGGCACCCATTCGTAGTTCCTCTCGTACTATACGAACGTTCTCGTCAGATACCGTAACACCCCCAATAGATAGCAGCCGACCTGTCTCACGACGGTCTAAACCCAGCTCACGACCTCCTTTAATAGGCGAACAACCTCACCCTTGCCCGCTTCTGCACGGGCAGGATGGAGGGAACCGACATCGAGGTAGCAAGCCACCCGGTCGATATGTGCTCTTGCGGGTGACGACTCTGTTATCCCTAAGGTAGCTTTTCTGTCAGCAATTGCCCGCATTAAGCAGGCTAATTGGTTCGCTAGACCACGCTTTCGCGTCAGCGTCGATTGTTGTGCTCGACACTGTCAGGCTTCCTTATGCTCTTGCACTCTTACTCGGGTCTCCGACCCGAGTGAGGAAACCTTGGGGCGCGCTCGATATCTTTTCAAGCGCGTACCGCCCCAGTCAAACTGCCCGGCTACCGGTGTCCTCCGCCAGGAGTGAGAGTCGCAGTCACCATCGGGTAGTATTTCAATGATGCCTCGGTGGCCCGCTAGCGCGGGTACCTGTGTAGTGGCTCCTACCTATGCTGCACAATGGCGACCACGTCTCAGCGACAGCCTGCAGTAAAGCTCTATAGGGTCTTCGCTTCCCCTTGGGGGTCTCCAGACTCCGCACTGGAATGTACAGTTCACCGGGCCCAACGTTGGGACAGTGGCGCTCTCGTTGATCCATTCATGCAAGCCGCTACTAAAGCGGCAAGGTACTACGCTACCTTAAGAGGGTCATAGTTACCCCCGCCGTTAACGGGTCCTTCGTCTCATTGTACTGAGTGTTCAGATACCCGCACTGGGCAGGATTCAGTGACCGTACGAGTCCTTGCGGATTTGCGGTCACCTATGTTGTTACTAGACAGTCGGAGCGCCCGAGTCACTGCGACCTGCCTCTCTCCGAGGCAGGCATCCCTTATTGCGAACGTACGGGACTAACTTGCCGAATTCCCTAACGTCGGTTGATCCCGACAGACCTTGGCTTTCGCCGCCACGAGTACCTGTGTCGGATCTCGGTACGGACAGTGTGATCGTCTTTTCACGGGCTCCAGATTGACCCAGCTTGCGGCATCCCACCATTCATCCGCTTCGTGCCATTACGGCTTCCACGGATTTCGATGGTTACACCGGGCGAATGCCCGGCCTGGGCGGCTCCAAAGCGTCGACTTCTAATTCACACTGGCATAGGAATATTAACCTATTTCCCTTTTGTCTCGTTCGAACTGCGGCGAGACTTAGGACCGGCTAACCCTCAGCTGATCAGCATTGCTGAGGAACCCTTACTCGTTCGGCCGTCGGGGTTCTCACCCGACTAACGCTGCTACTATGACCAGAATTTTCGTTACTGAACGGTCCACACGAAATCTCTTCCATGCTTCCATCCGAACAGTACGCCAACCTACGGAATCACACCTGTAAGGTGTGTCGCTCGGTCTCGGTGGTGGACTTGAGCCCCGATCATTTTCAGCGCGCCGAACCTCGGCCGGTAAGCTGTTACGCTTTTCTTAGAGGGTAGCTGCTTCTAAGCTCACCTCCCGGCTGTCTAGGGCTCGGCACCACTTTCGATCGCACTTAGTCCACACTTGGGGACCTTAACCCAGCTCTGGGTTGTCTCCCTCACGGTACACAGGCTTACCCCGCGCACCGGACTCCTCACGTCAACAGCGTTCGTAGGTTCGGAGTTGGACAGGGAGGCGAACTCCTCTCGGAGGCCGGTCTCCCAATCCGTCGCTCTACCCCACAAACTACCTCGGTGAAGGTCATGCTTCGACATGTTTCGGTTGGAACCAGCTGTTTCCGGACTCGATGGGCCTTTCACCCCTACACATAAGTCACGAGAGGGTATTGTAGGACACCAACTCTAACGGACCTCCACGTGCCTTTCGGCACGCTTCGTCCTGCTCATGCGTAGATCGTCCGGTTTCGGGTCGTGTCCGAGTGGCTCCCCGCGCTTGAACACGGTGACCCTGGTGCAAAGCACTGCGGTCATATCGGTTTCCCTATGCCTTCCCTGATGATCAGGTTAGACTCGCCAATCAGACACACTCTCTGGTTCGTTTTTCAAAACGTACGACAGAACACCGGCTTCCGACACTGCTTACTACAGGTTCGCACCTGATTCATTGTGTGTCGGACCTTGTGTGCCCTGTCGTTCTATCGCCAACTGATTTCACGCCCTATTACACCTCCCTTCTTGGGGTGCTTTTCAGCGTTCGCTCACGCTACTTGTTCGCTATCGGTCTCAAGGAGTATTGAGTCTTTGCGGTCAATGCCCGCAACATTCACGAGGAATATCCAATCCCCGCTACTCTGGAGCTGACGCACATCGTACTTCTTGACGGTACGGGACTGTCACCCTGTTTCGTACTCCGTTCCAGGAGATTTCTCATCAAGTTTCGGATGCTGAATGTCAGTCCGAACACCACATTGCCCGTAAGGGCTTCGGTTTGGACTGTGTCGGGTTCACTCGCCGTTACTAACGACATCGCGGTTGCTTTCTTTTCCTGTCGATACTAAGATGTTTCAATTCTCGACGTTCCCCATTGCGCGAAGCAATTGCGGTGGGGATTCCCATTCGGAGATCCTGAGTTCTTCGCCTCCGTGCGGCTCCCTCAGGCTTTTCGCAGCTTGGCACGTCCTTCTTCAGCTCTTGAGCCGAGCGATCCACCAGCTGGCACAGTAGCCACGTTCTTTCGGATCAGTAGTGACCCGGGAACGGGTCCAGTGGACGCCTGGACTACACGTACACACGGTCTCATCTGCACGCCCGTAGACAGCGGGCCTGCATTAACCCTTCCCACCCACACTTGCGCGGGGTGGTGCATTGGTTCGTTGCTTCGGATTAAATCAACGCCCCGTCTCCCACTTAAGGGACACGATTTGTGATTTAACCCGAGTCATGGACCCACAGGGATTCGAACCCTGGGCATCCTCCTTGCAAAGGAGGCACTCTACCACTGAGCTATGGGCCCACCCCTGTCTGCTCATAGTGCAGTCAGGGGATCAATCGGGAGTGTTAGCCTTGACAGTTCTAAGGTGCTCGCTCGGCCTGACGGTGGTCGAGTGAACGTGTGGACCGAGTTCGCAAAACCGCGTGTGGGCCGGGGCGTCGCCCCGGTCCCGGTCTGTGGAGGTGATCCAGCCGCAGATTCCCCTACGGCTACCTTGTTACGACTTAAGCCCCCTTGCGAAGCCCAGATTCGATCGGCGTTGCGCCGGCCTCATCCGGACCTCACTCGGGTGCTTTGACGGGCGGTGTGTGCAAGGAGCAGGGACGTATTCACCGCGCCCTTCTGAGGCGCGATTACTACCGAATCCAGCTTCATGCGGGCGAGTTTCAGCCCGCAATCCGAACTACGATCGAGTTTCGGAGATTAGCGTCGCCTCTCGGCGTAGCATCCCACTGTCTCGACCATTGTAGCCCGCGTGTAGCCCAGCACATTCGGGGCATACTGACCTACCGTTGCCCGTTCCTTCCTCCAGTTTGGCACTGGCAGTCCTCTTAATGTACCCAACCACCTCAAGGGTGTTGCTGGCAATTAAGGGTGCGGGTCTCGCTCGTTGCCTGACTTAACAGGACGCCTCACGGTACGAGCTGACGGCGGCCATGCACCTCCTCTCAGTGGCTCCAGTAAGCTCATCACACTGACTTTCACTGCACACTGTCGATGCTGGTGAGATGTCCGGCGTTGAGTCCAATTAAACCGCAGGCTCCTCCGGTTGTAGTGCTCCCCCGCCAATTCCTTTAAGTTTCATCCTTGCAGACGTACTTCCCAGGCGGTCTGCTTCACGGCTTCCCTACGGCACAGCACAGGCTCGTAGCCTGTGCCACACCTAGCAGACATCGTTTACAGCTCGGACTACCCGGGTATCTAATCCGGTTCGTGACCCGAGCTTTCGTCCCTCACCGTCGGATCCGTCTTTCCAGAGCGCTTTCGCCACCGGTGGTCCGTCTCGGATTACAGGATTTCACTCCTACCCCAGACGTACCCTCTGGATCTTCCGGTCCCAAGCCATGCAGTTTCCACCGGACGCCTCCCCGTTGAGCGGGGAGATTTCCCGATGGACTTGCGTGGCCAGCTACGGACGCTTTAGGCCCAATAATAGCGGTCATCACTTGTGCTGCCGGTATTACCGCGGCGGCTGGCACCGGTCTTGCCCAGCACTTATTCGCCGACCATCCTACGGTCGGAAAAAGCGAGGACTATATGCCCTCGCACTTGGAGTCCCCTTATCGCACTCTCGTGCAGTGTAAAGGTTTCGCGCCTGCTGCGCCCCGTAGGGCCCGGTATCTTGTCTCAGATACCGTCTCCGGGCTCTTGCTCTCACAACCCGTACCGATTATTGGCACGGTGGGCCGTTACCCCACCGTCTACCTAATCGGCCGCAGCCACATCCTATCGCGCCTGAGCATTTCTAGCTCGCGCCACTCCAGGGAGCGAGCCGTATGCACTATTAACCTCAGTTTCCCGAGAGTATCGTGCTCGATAGGGTAGTTTGGCCACGTGTTACTGAGCTATCTGCTACGAGTCTGAACTCGTACAACTAGCATGGCTAAATCGGACTCCAATAGCAATGACCTCCGGCAGGATCAACCGGAATGCTAAATCCCCTGCGATGCAGGGGGGTTTGGCGGTGAATGGTATAAATACACACTCACACATTGCGTGGTCCACAGTTCGGCGACCAGATCGTCGACCGATCGAGCGTCACCGAACTGTCAAGGCTAACATCAGATCCCATCTTAACGGCGGACCGCAGGGGTAGGATCCTCATTTCCTTCGGACTCTATCATACGTCTTCGAGGGTACAAAACCCCTTCGGAGTATGACCGTCCGAGATGACGAGCCGAGTTGAACGGCCCGTCGATCACGTGTTCGTTGCGTTCATATCCGAACTGCCCTATCCTTATAAGGCCGTCGGATCTGAATCGTCGCCGGAATCGATCACCGGCGCCGGATTTCACGTAACCAATCGTAGACGACGACACCATATAAGGGCGTCGTCTCGAGGCGACCGGGTCGACCCCGGTCGCGGTCACGTTCATATCCAATCCGACTCCACTACTTAAGGTCGTTGCATCGGACCCAGTGTGAGAGTCGGAGACGAACTGCCCTCCGTGCCGGAATCCGGCCAGAGGGGACGTGACATCCTGCGTCACGTCGTTTACATTCATAACGAGGAGACGGTCCCTACATAAGGCCGTCGAACGAATCGTCCTCCGAAAACCGGTACCATGCGACCCCCTTCCAATGGGCACGCCATAGTGTGAGCAGTTACTCGTGAGCCGCGTCCCACTCGGTCGGCTTCCGGAAATTTCCACACTGGTTGCACTTGATCCGGCCCATCGAGTCCATCGCGTTGTCGATGCTCTCACAGTTCGCACAGAACCAACCGTATCGCTGGTTGCAGTCTCGAGACTCGTAGGCGACGAGAAACGGCGCTTTAGAACCCGTATCGCCCTCGGACTCGGAGATGTAGACCGTCCCGTCGTCCGTGGATTTCGTTTGCATAACGCACCGTTGGTGGGCTCGAAATAAATGCGTGTCTTTCCCACAAATTCTCCTCGCGTGTGTCCGTGTGCGCGTTGGATAATCCTGCAGGAGAGACCGACGGAATCAAGCTACCGGTGACGTAATTTCCGGCGAATGTCTCTCCACCTGGTACAGTACTCCGACATCGAAAACGCCTGTGATTACCCTGAACAGATCGGGCGGCTCGCACGAGCAATCAGAACGCGTTCCGACGACGGAACACTGGTCATCGGAACGGGAGATAACACGTCTCCCGGCGTCTTGCCGCTGATGACCGAGGGCCGACAGGTGCTCGAGTTTTACGATGCGGTCGAACCGGACATCGAAACCTTCGGCAATCACGACTTCGACTACGGCTACGAGGCGACTCTCGAGATCGTTCGGAATTCGCCACAGCAGTGGGTGAGCGCGAACGTGATCCGGAACGGCGACACGTTCGGCGCGGAGGAAGGAGTCAAACCGTGGACGACGGTAGAGCGGAACGGAACGACCATCGGAATCACCGGTGTCACGACCCAACAAACCGGGTCGTTGAACCCAATGGCGACGGGAGTGGGGTTTCGCGATCCGATCGATGCCGCGGATGAGGCTGTAGCCGAGCTCCGCGCTGCGGGTGCCGAGATCGTCGTGATCTGTTCGCACCTCGGCGGGGCCGACGGCGACCTCGCGCGTGCGGTCGACGCCGACGTTATTCTGGGCGGCCACGTTCCGAGCACGCGACTCGAGCGGATCGAGGGAACGCTGTTAACTCGACCCGGCGACGGTGGAAGCGCAATCGTCGATGTAACGATCGAGAGCGAGCCGGATTCGAAGATCGTCCGGACGGACGGGTACGAGCCCGCACCAGACGTCGTCGAGGCGTTTCGAGAACTCGAGGTCTCGGCGGGACTGAACGACGTCGTCGCGACGGTCGATGACCCGATCGAACGGACCGAATCGACGCTGTTCGGTGGCGAAAGTCGTGTCGGGAACTTCGTTGCCGATGCCTATCGGTGGGAGACGGGTGCCGACGTCGCCGTCCAAAACAGCGGCGGAATCCGCTCTGGAGCCTCGCTCGAGGGCGAGGTAACTGCGTCGGACCTCATTAGCCTGATTCCGTTCGACGAACCGATCGCAATCGCAGAACTCACCGGAGAGCAACTAGCTGCGGTGTTCGACGACGCAGCGGGCCTCGACCTCGGATTTGCTGAACCCGGCTGGTGGCACGCACACGTAAGCGGGATCTCGCTCGAGTGGGAACGAGAGAACCACGAGGTGACGATTCAGCGGGTAAATGGTGAACCGTTCGATAGCGACGCAATGTACGAACTAGCAACATCGAACTACCTCTTTCATACGGACGACGAGTTCCCGGCGCTTGGGGCCGCTGATCGAACGGAAACGACCGAATCCACTCAGTACGAAGTATTACTCGAGTACGCACGCGAATGTGGAATCGATCCGTCAGTCGACGACCGGGTCCGACCGCGATACTAAACGTTTACCAGCGCGGGGAGTGTTCGAGTGGATGATGACGCTGGTCGTGGTCCCCGTTCGGTACCCACTAACAACACACTCTAAGCGAACGCTCGAGCAGGCTATCAATGTCGCGCGCGAGCGCGAAGGAGCGTTGACTGTCTTGCACGTCAACCTGTATCAGAACGGAAAGAGCGTAACTCGAACCGAACTAAAAGACGCCGTCGAAGAGCACTTCGGGCAACTCAAGAACGTTCGGTACATCGTTCGCACCGGGTTCTTGGTTGAGGAAAGCATTCTCGAGGAAATTGCAGCGGAAGAAGCGGATGTCGCGGTCATCGGAACCAAACAGGTGAGTCGGTTGCGGCGGATATTCAGGCGGTTTACGGATAACCCGAATATCGATCATTACCTGCGTTCGCACCTCGATTGCGAGGTGATCACCGTGGACAAATCACTGAGTTGAGCGACGGAGACTCGGCGGTGTCACTGGCCCGATTCGCGATCGACGGATCCTGCGTTACGAACGACGAGAACGGGAGTCGACGCGTTATCGACGACCCGCTCCGAGACGCTCCCTAACGAAGTCACTTTCTCCCGAGGACTTTTTCCACGGGTTCCAATCACGATGAGGTCGATCCCCTGCTCGTTCGCGTACTCGAGGATCGCCTTCGAGGGAGTTCCGCGTCGGACGGATCCGACCGCGTCGAGGTCCCGCTCGCGCGCCGTAGCTTCGACCGCGTCGACGGCGCGCATTCCCTCGGACTCGAGTGACTCCTCGAGATCCGCCTTCGTCTCGTCGGCGGCCGCAGTCGTAATTCGACTGTCGACGACGTAGAGTCCGTGAACCGTTGCGTCGTTGTCTACTGCGATCGAAACGGCGTGCGAGAGCGTTTCCGGAACGGTGTCGCTGGCGTCCGTCGGAACGAGAATGTCGTCGTACATCTGTCGATCTACCGTGGGATTGGAACGCTGTCCCCATAAAATGACCTCAGGGGGGTTACGATCCGGGCGCATCGGGGTTGCCGTCGCTGGTCTGAAACTCCGTTCGCGGCGCTCGTTCCTGCACGTGCTGGTCCTCGATGGTCGTTCGGGCGACGCCGCTCGTCTCGTCGAAGATGTGATGGGTGTGCGGGTAGGCGAACTCAACGTCGTTTTTCGCGAACCGGCGTCGGATCTCGGCCTGGACGTCCGAGCGGGCGACCGTCTGCTTGTAGGGATGTTCGATCCAGAACCGGACCTGTAAGTTCACGCCGTGATCGCCGTACTCGATAATATCGCAGATGGGCGCCGCACCGTACCGTGCGCTCCCGATTCGAATGTCAGGGCCGCCCGAAATGACGGTATCGACGCTTCGAGCCGCCCGTTGAGCATGGCGTCGAGCGGCTTCGAGGTCGCTTTCGTAGGTGACGTCGAACGCGACGGAGACTCGCGTTCGCTCGTCTTCTGCCGAATAGTTGACGACGTCCCGGCGGTGAATCTCGGAGTTTGGTATCACGAGAAAGGTATTATCGAGCGTGAATATCTTCGTGTATCTGATGGTGATGTCCTCCACGAAGCCTTTGTGGCCTTCGTCGGTGACTTCGATCATGTCACCGATCTCGAAGGGGCGGTCCGAGAGGATGAAGATACCATTGATGAAGCTGCTGATCAGCGGTGCGAGGACGACACCGACGATTGCGGAGATGACGGCGACCGAAAAGAAAATCTCGCCGCCACCGACGCCGAAGATGCTCGCCACGACTGCGAACGTGAACAGGAGAACGCTGACGCGCACGCCCCTGAGAATCGTCCGGGTGACGCTCGGCCGTTCGATTTGTCTGGCGACGGTCCGTCCGGTGAGTCTCACGACGAGCTTCGAGAGATACCAACCGGCGACGAGGACGAGACACGCGAGGAGGATCTCGAAGCCGGCGTCGACGAGCCGTTCTGAATCCCAGTCCGAAAGGAGACCGTAGGATTCTTCGGCCACAGCGAGCTCACCGGCCCTCAGCCAGTCTTCGCGCATAAAAACACACTCTTGTTGCCGGTGGTTAAGCGTTCTGACGGACTCGCCGATGACAACCGAATTTCGAAAACGAGTGTTACTCAATCCATAATAAATCATTTATCCTTCGAGAGCATACGGTGTCACATGTCACAGGACGAGCTTCGCTCGACCGTCGAGCGCGTCGGGGACCGATTCAACCTCGGCGAATACGAAATCGATGCCTATCTGACGGTCCTAGAGCAGGGCCAGCTCACGGCGAGTGAAATCGCGGATCGGACCGATATTCCCCAGCCGCGAGTGTACGACACCGTCCGAAGTCTCAGCGACCGTGGGCTGGTCGAGTTGCGAGAATCTCGCCCGATGAAAGTCGTCGCCATCGATCCCGAGGAGGCCTTCGAGAACGTCCAGAGCTCCCTCGAGCAGATGATCGACGAACTCGAATCCCGGTATACGGCACCCGCTCGAGATACGGAGGCCGTCTCGCTCGTCAAGTCTCGGTCGACAATTCTACGCTACCTCGAGGAGGTAATCGATGCGGCCGAGTACGAGCTTGCACTCTCGCTGACTCCCGATCTGTTGACTCGTTTCGAGGACGAACTGAAGGCGGCCGTCGACGACGACGTGAGTGTCGATCTGATCGTCACTCCCGCCTCAGAGGCGCCCGAACCCGACGAGTTCGATTACCTGGAAGTTGCGACGACCGCGCGTGCCCGAAGAGGAATCACGACGCCAGTCGTCGCCGTCGCGGACGGAAACTATTCGATCTACGCAACGCAGGATGCCCTCCGCGACGACCAGGATCGGTATGGAGTCATTTTCAACCGGTCCGCACTGGGCTTTCTCGTCTCGGGCTTTTTCGGAACTGTGCTCTGGACCACCGCTGAACGGACGCTGGGCGAAAACGGAAAGGGGCGACCCTATCCTCGCCGATACGCGTCGATTCGGCGCTGTGTGAAAGACGTGATCGACGAAGGCGGAGAGTTCTACGCGACAATCGAAGGACGGGACGTCGCCGTTGGCGGTTCGCGCGTCGTGCAGGGACTCGTCACCGACGTTTCCTTCGAAGTTTCCGAAGAGGTCGCCTCGCTAACCCTCGAGACGAACGACGGCGACCTGACCGTCGGCGGTCGCGTGGCAGCACTCGAGGATATCGAGGCGCACGAGATCCGGATCGGCCGACACAAGCCACCGGCGCTCGACGAATAGATCATCGGACATCCACGCTCTGTACATCCCAACTGAGCATTCACGCTCTGTACATCCCAACTGAGTATGGACTCGCATCCGCGCTCAATGAGTGTTTTACTGGCGAAACTCGATATTGATGAGAAGGAGACGACGCAACTCGTCTGTTTGGCTCAGTCACTCGAGAAAGTGATCGGTGACGAGAACGGATCGTCAATGAACGACGGCTGAGTCGACTTGTAAGCTCGTCTTAGACGCGTACAGAATCGAGAGATTCAGTTTTTATTACAACGATTCTAGCGAAGAATTATATTGGGGAGTGCACTCTAGTTGGAAGAGATGGCCCCGAAGGCAAGCGACGAACGTTCCCGGCGAAGGGTTTCCCGGCGGACATTCGTCAAAGCGGCGTCGGTGTCGGCGGCGACGACTGGCGTCGCCGTCGCCGGCTGTCTGGGTCGGGCGCGCCAAGAAGGTACGGTCGTGATGTCCGGCGATACGGACTTCGAGGATATTATGCACGCTGACGGCGACGAGCCGTCGGTTCAGCAGGCGCTCTGGGATGCCGGGCTCGACGAAGACATTACCGTCGAGGTTCAGGCGAGCGTCGACGATTCCGCACAGCGGATGCAGTCATACCAGTCCGCGTTGCAGGCCGGGCGATCCCCGCCGGACATCTTTATGATGGACAGCGGGTGGACGATCCCGTTTATTCTCCGGGAGCAAACGACACCTCTCGAGGAGGAACTCTCGCCTGAGATCATAGAGCGGGTCGAAAACGAGTATCTCGAGGCGGCACTCGAGACGGCTCGCAACCCGGAAACCGACATACTTCACGCAATCCCGTTGTTCCCGGACTTCGGTACGGTGCTCTACCGGCAGGACCTGATCGAAGACGCGGGATACGAGACGGACGGGTGGGGGACCGAGCCGCCGACCTGGCAGGAGTTCTCCGAGGTGACGGGCGATGCGCTCGAGGAGAGTGGCGTCGATTTCGGGTTCACGACGCAGGCGGCGGCCTACGAGGGTCTCGCTTGCTGTACGTTCACCGAGGTGATGTCCACCTGGGGCGGCGGATACTTCGGCGGGACCGAGAACCTGTTCGTCGCGGGTGATCGCCCGATTACCGTCGACTCGGAACCGGTTCTCGACGCGATTCGGATGATGCGGACGTTCATCCACGGGCCAGACGACGAGCACGCGCTCGAGGGGTATCAGCAGATCTGTCCCTCGGCTATCGTTCAATGGTCCGAAGAAGAATCGCTGAGCCCGTTCGCGAACGGGAACGCGGTCGCCCACCGCAACTGGCCCTTCGCGATCGCACAGACCGGCGCAGAGGACGCTTTCGGCGAAGACCTCGGTGTGATGCCGATGCCGTACGCGGTCAGCGAAGACGAGTCGGAGTTCGAGGGTGTCGGCGGAACGGCCGCCGGACTCGGCGGCTGGCACCTCACTCTCAATCCCAACACCGATCGAGTCGACGAGGCGGCGCAGGTTCTGGAGGCGTTCACTCAGGAGGAAGTGATGCTCACCATCTTCGAACTCCAGGGCTTTCTCCCGCCGATTCTCGAGCTGATCGAGGAGGCGGATCCGGACGAAATCGGCCCCGTCGCACGATACACCGACCAGATACAAATCGCCGGGGAGAACGCCGTTCCACGACCCGTTACCGATATCTGGCCCGAGCAATCCGCGCTGATATTCCAGGAGGTAAACGCCGCCTATCGTGGTGCAAAGTCGCCGGAGGGTGCGATGTCAGATCTCATGGACCGACTCGAGGCGAGCGAAGCAGGCGTGGAGGAACAGAATGGCGACTGACACCGATTCCAACCGAGAGTTGCTGGTCGGCGGAGACGGCGAGTCAGAACAGGACCGGACCGGTAACGTGATCACCAACTGGATGGAGGGGCTGAGCGAGGCGGCGTACGCCTACCTGCTTTTGCTTCCGGCGTTCGCGCTCTTGGCGTTTATCGCCTTCTATCCGCTGTTGATGACGTTCGTAATGTCCCTGCGCGAGGACCAAACGAGGGGTGCGGAGCCGTTAGGCGGGTTCGTCGGGATCGACAACTACGCCGACATCCTCACCGGAAACGCGCGACTCGCTCGCCAGTTTCTCGACGTATCGGTCTCGACCTCGTTCCCGTTTATCGACCTCGGCGTTCCGTTTTTGCAACAGGCGCTGTTCGTCACGCTCGCCTTCGCCGTTGTCAGCGTCTTCCTCGAGACGATCATCGGCTTCGGGCAGGCGTACGTACTGGATCAAGACTTTCGTGGACGGCGGTGGGTTCGCGTCGCGATCATCCTCCCGTGGGCCGTTCCGATCGTTATCCAGGGGATGATCTTCTTCCTGCTCTTTCAACCCACGGTCGGCTTCGGCAGCGACCTCATGCAGTGGCTCGGAATCTTCGGGCCCGACCCGCTCGCGGATAGTCAGGACTCGTTTATCATCATCCTCATCGCGGATATCTGGAAATCCTCTGCGTTCATGGCGTTGCTAATTCTCGCCGGGCTCCAGAGCATCGATCGGAGCCTGTATAACGTCGCCCAGGTTGCCGGAGCGTCACCGTGGCAACGGTTCAAACTGATCACGCTCCCGCTGGTGTTGCCCGCCTTGCTGGTCGCGATGTTGTTCCGAACGATGGACGCCATGCGGGTGTACGGACTCATCGAATCGACCGCTGGTTGTACGACCGTTCCGTCGTTGACGTGTCTTGTCGTCGAAGCGATGTTCGGCGGGACTCGCATCTACGCGACGGCCGCCGCCGTTGCGTTCGCGACGGCGCTCGTGATCGGCCTGATCATCTCGGCGTACGTCTTTTTCTTCCGGGATACCGAGGGGGGTGTCTACTAATGACCGGTGATCGAAACCACTCCGAAGACGACGGCGGATCGGCTACGGAACGAACCGGTGATGAAGCCGTTAATCGGGACACTACCCTCGAGAGAGGGACCGAAGCCGGGGCCGAACTCCCGGCAACTCGAGCGGCCGACGGCGGAACGACCGTCGGCGAAACCGACGACGCGGAGCTCCGGCGAGGGTTCTTCCAGCAGTGGGTGGCCGACTCGATCTCGAATCCGGCCCGGGTGTACCGGTCGATGTTCTACGTCGCGACGATCTTCTTCCTGTTGACGACGCTCTTTCCGTTCTACTGGCTCCTGATGGTGGCGCTGACCCCCGAAGGGCAACAACAGGATATCATCCTGACGCCGAACGGATTCAATCCCGGGGCGTTCGTCGAGGTCTTCGAAGTGATTCCGTTCCACTGGTACATGTTCAACAGCTTCGTGATCGCGACGGCGTCGACCATCATCGTCCTCGTCATCGCGAGCCTCGCGGGCTACGCCTTCGGCCGACTCGAGTTCCCGGGAAAAGTTCCCCTATTGTTGCTCGTGTTAGTGATTTCCTTTTTCCCGCCGGCGGCGTTTTTCATCCCGTTGAACGACCTGTTCAACACGCCCGTCGGAATCCTCGAGCCGATCACCGGCGATGGAACGCTGTACAACACGCCCGGGGCGATGGTAATGCCGCTGTCGGCGATCTTCATGCCGCTGGCGATCTTCATCCTGACGACGTTCTACTCGCAGATCCCCGAGGGGCTCGAGGACGCCGCCCGTGTCGAGGGTACCACGCGGCTGGGAGCGCTCTTCCGGGTCATCATCCCGCTGTCGGCACCCGGCGTCGCCACGGCGGGCGTGTTGACCTTCATCGCCGTCTACAACGAGTTCTTCTTCTCGTTTCTGATGACAGACGGCCAGCCCGAGAACTGGGCCCCGATTCTCGAGGGGATCCTCGGTTACCAGGGACAGTACGAAGTGATGTACCACCTCATGGCCGCCGCGAGCATCATCGGGGTCATCCCCGTCGCGATCCTCGTAATCGTGGCCCAGGAAAAGATCGTCAGCGGACTCACCGCGGGCGCACTCAAGGAATAATC
Source organism: Halostagnicola bangensis (assembly GCF_054653435.1). Taxonomy (NCBI): domain Archaea; kingdom Methanobacteriati; phylum Methanobacteriota; class Halobacteria; order Halobacteriales; family Natrialbaceae; genus Halostagnicola; species Halostagnicola bangensis. Next base: position 34,862 of record NZ_BAAIGG010000002.1, read on the forward strand.
ACAAACTATGGCACGAGTACGACTCGAACACGTCACGAAACGCTACGAAGATATCACCGCGGTCGACGACGTCAGTCTCGACATCGAGGACGGAGAGTTCCTCTGTCTCGTCGGGCCCTCGGGCTGCGGGAAATCGACCACGATGGAGACCGTCGCCGGGCTCACGAAGCCGAGCGACGGAACCATCTACATTGGCGAGCACGAGGTCACGAACCTCGCGCCGAAAGACCGGGGCGTCGCGATGGTCTTCCAGAACATCGCGTTGTTCCCCCACATGAACGTCTTCGAAAACATTTCGTTCGGACTTCGACTGCGAACCTACGACGACGACGAGATCGAGCGACGCGTCACGCAGGCCACCGATATCGTGCAGTTAGAAGGGATGCTCGAGCGAATGCCCGACGAGTTATCCGGCGGGCAACGACAGCGGGTGGCGATCGCCAGAGCGATCGTGAGGAATCCGGGCGTGTTCCTGATGGACGAACCGCTCGCGAACCTCGACGCGAAACTTCGCGTCCACATGCGGACCGAACTCCAGCGACTCCATCGCGAGTTACAGACGACCGTTATCTACGTCACGCACGACCAGGCCGAGGCGATGACGATGGCCGATCGCATCGCGGTGCTCGACGCCGGAAAGCTCCAGCAGGTCGACCCGCCGCTAATCTGCTACAATGAGCCCGATAACCTGTTCGTTGCCGGCTTCATCGGCTCGCCGTCGATGAACTTCGTGGAGGGCGAAGTCGTCGAAAACGGACTAAAAACCCCGAATTTCCTCGTCAAATTCGACCCGACTCGAGTCCCCGACGTTTCCGTCGGGCAAGCGGTGACACTCGGGATCCGCCCCGAGGATGTCCACCTCACTGAGTTCACCGAATCGGTGACACAGCCGACGGACTCCATTCCCGCTCGAACGGACGTTATCGAACCGATGGGTAACGAGGTGTTCGTCTACCTGTTGCTCTCGGAGGCTGTCGAAGGTGGGATGGAACGGGACCCTGCGTCTTCGCCGGATCAACTTCTGATGAGCGTGACTTCCGACACCGAGATCACCGACGATCAGCCAATCGATGTCGTGTTCGACGGGACGAAGGTGCACCTCTTCGATACCGAGACGGGGACGGCACTCACGCACGGTATCACCGAACTCGGCGGGACGGACGACGGGGCGACGATGACCGAGGCGGACGGATGACCCGCTTTCGCCCATTCGGGCATCACCGGTGAAGCGAAGGGAGACCCATACGGACTGCTGTCAGGCATTTTCGGTGCAACCGAAGGACGGTCGCGGTTGCACCGATAAATCGTTACAGCGGACCGTATCATTCGCTGCAAATCGCCGACGGACCAAAGACCACCGAGTGCGTACCGGTCGGTACTGTTGGCACCACATCAAAACGCTCCCGATCATCGCCGGCGAAACCGAACTCGGATTGATCAGCACCAATGACTCCAGACCGAACTGATATTAAAACGGGAATCATCGGGCTCGGAAACATTGGCCAGTATCACGCCGAGCGACTCCTCGAGCTCGGCGTTCCATTAGTCGGCGGCATGGACGTTGCTCCCGAAGCGCGGAAACGATTCACGCGACGGTACGATGTCGACGTCTACGAGGACCACCAGGAGCTATACGAGGCCGTCGACGCGATTATCATCACGACGCCGAACAAGTTCCACGAACAGTACGCCGTGAGCGCCTTCGAAGACGACCTTCACGTTCTTCTCGAGAAACCGCTGGCCCATACCCTCGAGAGCGCAGAACGGATCGCCGACGCAGCCACACAGTCGTCGGGAGTCACCATGGTCGGATTCAACAACCGGTTCGCAAACACCGTCCAGATCGTCAAAAACCGGATCGAACGAGGCGACCTGGGAACCGTCACACACCTCGAGGCGAACTACGTTCGGAGGCGAGGGATTCCCGGACGCGGGTCGTGGTTTACTCGGCGGGCGATCGCTGGTGGCGGCGCACTTATCGATTTAGGCGTTCACGCGATCGACCTCGCCCTGTACCTGCTCGGGTACCCGAACGTTCTCGAAGTGTCCGGCGTCACGCGCGGCGAGTTCGGCCCGCGCGAGGAGTACGCCTACCTCGATATGTGGGGAAGCGATTCGGGGCCCGGCGAGTTCGATGTCGACGACTCCGCGAGCGCCTTCGTCCGCTGTGAACAGAACCGGACGATTTCTCTCGAGGTGGCCTGGGCGACGAACCGGCCCGAAAACCACGAGTTCGTCGTCCGCGGAACGAACGCAGCCGCGAAATTCGACCTCCTCGAGAACGACCTGGCCTTCCATTCGGCGAGTACGATCGGTCCGGATCACCTCGAGAACACGTCGATAGAAACGCGTCAGAACGATACCCACACGGACGAACAGCAGACGTTTTTCGACGCTATTGTCTCCGATATCGACCTCGAAGACAGCGTCGAGCAGGGGCTCGACGTCCAGAGAATTATCGATGCGATCTACCGCTCGAGCGAGGAGGAGCAAACGATCTCGGTTTCGTACCGATAGCGATTTGGCGTCGGTTTTCCAACAGACGCCCCCGTCTTATTTCGCCGCTGGCGTAAAACGCCCCCCATGGAGATCGGTCTTCACACTCCGCCACTGGCAAACGAGTCGCTCGAGGGCGCACTCGCGTACTGCAACGAACAGGGCGTCACGGCGATCGAACCCGGTGTCGGCGGATTTCCAGGACAGGATCATCTGCCACGAACCGAATACCTCGACGACGCCGACGCACAGGCCGACCTCGAAGACGTTCTCGATACCTACGAGACACGGATCAGTGCACTCGCCGTACACAACAATCCGCTTCATCCGGACGAACAGCGAGCGGATCGAGCTTCGACCGAGCTTCGAGAGGCGATTCAACTCGCGGCCCAACTCGACGTTTCCACCGTTACGTGCTTTTCGGGGCTCCCCGCCGGCGGGCCGAACGACGACGTACCGAACTGGATTACGGCACCATGGCCCACAGAACACGCCGACGCGCTCGAGTACCAGTGGGATCGAGCCCTCGAGTACTGGAGCGAACTCGCGGCGTTTGCGGCCGATCACGGTGTTGACGTCGGGATCGAAATGCATCCGAACATGCTCGTGTACGAACCGCACGGATTGCTTCGATTGCGCGAGGCGACCAACGAGCGGATCGGAGCCAACTTCGATCCCTCTCATCTCTACTGGCAGGAAATTTCGATTACGGACGCGATTCGGTTACTCGGCGAGGACGATGCGATCAAACACGTCCACGCCAAGGACACGAGAATCTACGAGCCGCAGGCTCGAGAGAAGGGCGTTCTCGATACGACCGCCTACGACGACGAGGCGAATCGATCGTGGCTCTTTCGATCCGTCGGCTACGGTCACGACGAAACCCATTGGAAGGACATCGTCTCGACCTTGCGAATGGTCGGCTACGACGACGTTCTAAGCATCGAGCACGAAGACTCGCTCACGAGCTCTCGGGAGGGACTCGAAAAGGCGATCGAATTCCTCGAGCGGGTCCGCTTCGGAACGAATCCAGAAGATGCTTACTGGGCGTAATTAGGGCCGTACGCGACGGCAGCCGAGATAGATGGAATTTCGTGGAATGTGTGCCGTTGCGCTGAGCGCTGTCTCCGATTCGTGAATTCAGTATCGTCGCTGAATCCTCGCTGTCGAACTCCGCTGGCGGTGGCGGGTGGTGTCGTCGATATCCTTCGTTGCGACCTCATTTTCCGATCGAGTTAACCGTATCATCGGACGGACTCGCCTCCGAAACGTCGACCCGACCACCGTCGTAGACATCGACTTCGTATCCTTCGTACGTGAACGTAACCCGAATGTCGGAGTCGTTCTCCTCCGTCGGATGTTCGTCGAACAGTAAATCCAGTGCTTCGGGATCGATCACGGAATACAGTGGATCGTACGCGGGCGGTCGCAACTCCACGACATCGACACCTTCGGCGCTCGCTATGGCTTCGATGATCGCCCGGGTTGGAGGGATCCCTCGATCGGCCGTCGAAGTGTCTCTTGGAGTGACCATATCCCATGGTAACTGTTGACAAGGCATAAGTTTGCTGGTTAATTCCACCGGATCGGGCTATCGTCTACAGATCCCAGAGAGAACCCATCGATTACTCTCGGTCACCTTCGAACCGTGTTCGGGCGTCTTTAAATTTCGTACTGAAGAAGGCCCTCGCTGTTCTCACGAGCCCCTCGACGGTATAATTACGGCCAATATAGACACTAACGAGGGCGAGAAGCGTTCCGGCGATCACGTCCGAAAACCAGTGAATACCGAGATACATCGTCGAGAGTGCAACACTAACGGCGAGAACGCCCGAAAGAGGGACCCACAACGGATACTTCTCTCTGGTGTGTACCGCGAGGAAAAATACCGTCATTGCCATCGATGTATGAAGCGAGGGAAACACGTTCGTGTTGTGATTTATCGAGTGGGTGAGAAAGCCCGATTCTGGGAACGCCGTATAAAGAAGCCCTTCGAATAGCGTTGGGTCGACGTTTCGAGGGCCGTATGCGATAAACACGAAATAACACAGCAGGCCGATTCCGTAGTTGGCGGTGTATGCGAGTATGAGCGTCGAAAGTTCGTCCATCTCACGGAGAGCGAAATACGCGACGAACGGAAACGCGAGCAAGAACGCGTAGCCGTATATATAGACGAACACGAAATACGACGTCAATTCGTCCATCTGGATCGACTGCAAGAAGACAACGGGCGTTTCGCCGAAAAGCGCTCGGTCGATCCCAAAGAGATAATCCGTGATAGCAACACCAGTTACCTGTGTCGAAATCGTCTGAGCGACGTCCTGCGTCGCCCACCTGAGGAACAGCACGCCGAGTAACACAGTCGTCGGAAGCGCGATCCCCTCGAGTCGCCATCGGAAGTCCCGAACTGCCCGAACGAGTTGACGAGGGCCAACGATGACGAGCGTCGCCGTAACGAGCATAGCCAGGACGGCGAGGCCGATCTCGAGAACGACGCTAGCGAAGACCATATTGTGAGAGTACAAACTGCAGGCCACTAATACAAACCGGTTGGGAAACGACGAGTCCCGAGACTACTCTGCAACTGTCATCGCGCAGTGAATGAGTTTCGGTGATACCGAATCGAGACCGCATCGGTGACGGGACCTGGATGCGGTCACTCCAGTAACGTATCATCGTCGTATCGATACCCCTCGTCTTCGAACAAGGTCCGAACCTGGCCCTGGTCAATCTCTCCATCCGATCCAGGGAACCGCAGTACGGAGGCCGTTCCATCGGCCGACCGACTACTATCGTCGGGCGATCGAACACCGGCCAGTTCGGCGTAAGTTTCCGGCTTTTCAGCGTACCCGTCGAAAACCTCCTCGACGACGTGATCCCGGTCGATCAGCCGAGAGACGAGAGAGCGAAACCGTGGGTCTCCGAGCTGTGGGTGCTGGAAGTTGTATCCGACGATATACGCCGAATCGGTCGAGGAATTCACCATCGAAACGTCGCTCTCCTCGACGATCGACCCGGCGTGTTCGGGCGGGAGGTCCGCACCGATAATATCGATGTCGTCGTCCGCCATCATATCGATAAGAACGCCTGGATACGGACCGACGATGTGAAATTCGATCCCATCGTACTGCGGAAATCCGTCGAGAATCGACGGGCGATCCGAAACGGCCGGATCCAAAAGGACGTGATCGTCGAACAGTTCGAACTCGAGTAGCTCGTCCGCTTCGTGTTCGCCAAACCTGAACAGGCCCGAACCGATAGGAGGCTCGTTATCCGTGGTTCGGGCTTCGGTCTGGTACTCTCCGACGAGTTCGGAACGGGACTCCCAGACGTGTTCGGGCAGGATCGGAACGGTGAGTACCCGACTCGCAACCGCTTCGCTGGGCGTTTCGAACGAAAATTCGACGGTCCTCGCTCCAACCGTCGACACGGAATCGACCACCGACTGACGCCCTCTGTACTGTGACGTCGGCACCCCACTTTCTATCTCTCCAAGCGACGTGTCCTCGAAAAACCGTATCGTGAACTCGACGTCGGAGGCATCCAGTGATTCGCCGTCGTGCCAGGTGAGGCCCTCTCGAAGTCTTACCGTCGCCTCGATATCGACGCCCGAATCGTCCCACGAAATGTCGTCGGCTAGCCACGGAACGTACTCGCCGTCGATCCTGCGAGCGAGTGGATCATACAGGAGCTCGAGCAGCGGCCGTTCGCTTCCGACGTCCGCCGCGATCGGGTTGAACCGATCCGAGAGCCCCTCCCCGAACAACCCCACTCGGAGCGGATTGGTTCGGCTTCCGTCCGCAGGCTCGGTCGAAAGCAGGTCGATATACCCCTCGGCACGGTTTGGAGTCCACGATGTTCTCACTTCGTTGCGAGCACCTCCCAGATGGTTCGGGAAGGCCACGACCGAATGGGGGCCGATCTGCTCGAGCGATTCGAATAGTTCCTCGAGCGTTTCTTCGCGCGTTTCGCCCTCGGACGTATGCTGTTCCTCGAGCAGTTCGTCGATTGCCATATTCGAGAAATTAAATGGGTTCTGCCACCCTTCTTCGGTCCTGAACGCCGAGTGAAGCAGATCGCGAAGGGCATCCGGTTCGAACAATCCGGGGTGGCGTCCGACGAAGATGTCGTAATCGCGCTGGATGAGAATTTCTCGGTAGAATTCGCGCTCTGCGACCGGTTCGGTGGTAACTTGGATTCCAGCGTCGACGAGGTTCTCTCTGAGCTGGCTCAGAATCGATGCCGCGATATAGTCGTCGTCCGTCGGGACCGTTTTGATGACTAACGAGACTTGCTCCGGCGTGTTCTCGTCCGACCCAGACCAGAACCGCTCCATGCACCCCGCGACACTTCCAGTTGTCGCTGTGGCAATTCCAGCGAGCAATTGACGGCGGGTGGGTGGAGCGAGTTCCTCCATACGAGACCCGTAGTCACCACGATGTATAGGACTTACTCCCCAGACGACAGCTTTCTTCAAAGCCTGTACTGCCCGTGTGCGGATATCGAAATCGGAAGGGGCGGTATCACCGCTAGCCGCTCTTGGGGTCGCCGATCGAACGCGAACATCATCGGCCCGGATCATTCATGACTTGATGATAGTATTGACTGCTTGACTGTCTTTTCATCGATCGTACGTGGGCCATAACAATACCCGGTATTGGCGACAGAGGAAACGTGGAAACCGTTCCCGACTCGGCCCGGCGGGGTCCCCGCTGACCGCTCTCGGAGAACGGCCACAATCGATAGCTATGAAACTCGCACTCATCGGCTTCGGACAGGCAGGCGGGAAGGTGGTCGACGAGTTCCTGGCGTACGAACGCACGATCGACGGTAGCTTCGTCGAATCGGCAATCGCAGTCAACTCTGCGACGACTGATTTACAGGGACTGGAACAAATTCCCACGGAGAATAGGGTACTCATCGGACAGGCACGGGTGAAAGGACACGGTGTCGGTGCCGACAACGAACTCGGCGCGACGGTGACAGAGGAAGATATCGGCGAGATACAGGGAGCCGTAGATCGCGTCCCGGTTCACGAGATCGACGCATTCCTGGTCGTCGCCGGTATGGGGGGCGGAACCGGTTCGGGTGGTGCCCCCGTCCTCGCGAAACATCTCAAACGAATCTACTCCGAACCGGTATACGGGCTCGGAATTCTCCCCGGTACCGACGAAGGAGGGATCTACACGCTCAACGCCGCACGATCGTTTCAGACGTTCGTTCACGAAGTCGATAATTTACTCGTCTTCGACAACGACGCCTGGCGACAGACCGGCGAATCGATCCAAAGCGGGTACGATCAGATAAACCGAGAAATCGCCGAGCGATTCGGGCTCCTGTTCGCCGCCGGCGAAGTCGGACAGGGCGATCACGTCGCCGAAAGCGTCGTCGATTCATCCGAGATCATCAACACCCTTTCGGGCGGTGGCGTTTCGACGATCGGATACGCCCGAGAGACGGTCGAGAACAGTCAAGACGGACTCATGTCCAGATTCCGCGGGAGCGACTCGCCGGACGAACTATCTGCGACGAATCGACTGACGAGTCTGATCCGAAAGGCGGCGCTCGGCCGGCTCACGCTTCCGTGTGATGTCTCGAGTGCCGAGCGGGGGCTCGCAGTCGCGACCGGCCCGCCGTCGTACCTGAACAGGAAGGGCGTCGAACGCGGACGCACGTGGCTCGAGGAGGAAACGGGAAGCATGGAAATCCGAGGCGGTGATTACCCGCTCGTTGGAGAAAACGAGGTTGGATCGATCGTGCTCCTCTCAGGCGTTACGTCGGTCCCGAGGATTGAGACGCTCCAGCAGGTGGCGATCGATGCAAAGGATCGGAACGCGGACATCCAGGCACAGAGTCAGGATCAGTTCTCGTCGCTCATGGATACCGGTGGCGAGATAGACGCACTTTTCTGACGGGCGTTGTTCCTCCATCGGCTCTGAGAGCAGAACTCGGACAACAACGGCACGTTCGAAATCACGACCGAACCCGATCCTTGCGAGCAGTTCGTTCTCAAAAGTATCGGAGGGAGGGGGAAACCGTTGTTATTGTTTTTGACCATATTTCTAAACAGATTTTTCTTTTTGTAATAGAACTCTACCGTAGAAAGGTGTGATGATGTGCACCGCAACATTGTTATCGCCGCAGTTATTTACCTTCAACAATCATCATGGTTGGGAGACAATGACACAACATGGGATAATCAACACCAAGGTCGGGGTGGTCGGCGCCACGGTACTAATTATTGGAAACGTGATCGGTGTGAGCGCGTTCGTCCTTCCCGGACCCCTCGCAGGCGACGTTGGTCCGGGCGTTATCTTTGCACTGTTGCTCGCGCTGATTCCGCTCGTCTTTGGGATCATCATGTCGCTACAGTTGGGTGGGGCGATTCCGGTCGCGGGCGGTAGTTACGTCTACGCCTCCCGCCTCGTCGGGCCGTTCTGGGGGTTCTTACTCCCGTGGATTACGATCCCCGGCGTCTGGGCCGGAATGTTGTTCATCGCACTCGGGTTCGCGGAGTACGTCGGGTTCGTCTCCGAAACGATCTCGTTCGTTCCGGCGATTCCCGAACTCGCCTTGATTTACGGCTTGCTCATCCCGTTCATTATCTTGAACGTACTCGGCATTCGGATGGTGGCGATCATCCAGTTCCTGATGGTGTCGCTGATCGTCCTTGGAATGACCGCGTTCATCGTTCCCGGGGCGTTCGCCGTCGACACGTCGAACTACACGCCCCTGTTCCCTGAAGGAACCGCGCCCGTTATCGTCGCGATCGTTTCACTGTACTTCCCGTTGCGCGGCTTCCGCCTCGTCGTCGAACTCGGCGAAGAGATGAAAGATCCCGCTCGAAACATCCCGCGCGTACTGGGTCTCTCCGCCGCCATTTCGTTGACGCTGTTGATCGGCCTCGTCATCGTCCTCGTCGGCACGACGAACTGGGAGACACTCGGCGGAATGGACGCCGCAGTCGCACAGGTGTCGATGGACACCGCTCCGGCCTCGCTCACTGCGCTCGTCCTCATCGCCGCGGCGATGGGAGCGCTTACCTCTATCAATATGACCTACACCGCGTACTCTCGTCTCCTGATGCGAGCGGGCCGCGACAATATTATTCCCTCGGCGATCGCTCGAATCCACGAGCAGTACGATTCACCGTACGTCGCGGTGATTCTGCTCGGAGTCCCACCGCTTCTCGTCGCCCCGTTCTCTCCCGGTACCGTGACGCTCTCGGTCGCACTCTCCATGACGATCCTCTTTGGGCTCGCCGTGGCCGGCATCGCGCTCTGGAATCTCCCGAAAGTATACCCCAAGCGGTACGAACACTCGTTGTACAAACTCCCGCCGTGGCTGTTGAAGGTCACCGCGGTCGGCGCAGTCGGATCTGCGGCGTTCCTGTGGGTGCTCGTGGCAACACAGCTACCGCTGATGGTCGGCGTCTTAGTCGGATGGATGGCGCTCGGGTACGTCTTCTACCGAACTCGAGTCTACTGGTTCAACCGACGAGGAATCGATCTCAAGAGTCGAATGGGTCAGCTTCACGAGAGCGAACAGGCCGACGCCGACTGATCAGGCGCGCTCTCGGCGACCAGGGGTGTTCTCGGCGACCAAGGGCGCTCTCGATGAAGGTGTGTTCTCGATGAAGGTGTGTTCTCGATGAAGGTGTGTTCTCGATGAAGGTGTGTTCTCGATGAAGGTGTGTTCTCGATGAAGATGCGTTCTCGATGACCAGAAGAATTGTGCTGGAATCAAGAACGGTTCTCGAGCGGAAGCGCGGTCGTCTCGATCAGATCTCGGTGTCCATCAAGAACGGCGAACCGTTCTTCGCGGCGCGTCTCGAGCCAGTACAGCAGTCGTTTCGCCCACTCGAGTTTTTTCGCTTTCATCGAATCGACGGACGGATCGTCGAAATCCCAGCCGACGAAAACAAGGGTCGAAGCGCCGAGTGCATCCGCGAGGAACGCCGCTCGGTCGCCGTCGGTAAATCCGCCGAAGTTGCGGACGGGACCGGACGGTGACGCCTGTGTCGTCGGAAGGACGAACTCCGACGGACACGCCGGAACGACCTCGCGCACCGCGGAGATGTTATCACCGTGGCCGTGAACGGCGACGGGCGTCCCGCGCTCGGTCAACCGAACGACGGTCTCTGGGTTTTTGTCGAGGTCGGTCACCATACAGTCGACCGCGATGCCGCGATCCTCGAGCGTATCGACCGCCGTCGAGGCACCGAACACGACATCGCAGTCACGAGCGCGGTCGATCGAGCCCGGCGTCTCGAGAGAGGGTCCCGCGCCCGCTATCGCGACGGTTTGGTCCCGGGTACCGCGGAGATGCTCGAGGTCGAACGGCTCCGTTATTTTTGCGAGAATGTCGCGTGCGCGCTCGTCGGCCGACCGATCGAAGCCGAAATCCTGCAAGATAGCTTCGTAGACGGGTTCGAATTCGTTGTATTCCATGCGTTGGGGTCTCGGGGTAGCTCGCGATGATACTCGTTCCATAACTGTAAAGCGGTGCGGTTCCGCTCAGCTTGCGGAGTTTCTCCCAGTTATGGAATGTATACTTCCAATTAAGATGTGTATAGATGCCTCTTTCGGATGTAGTGCCACAATAATTCCGTGTTGTGGGCCGGGGGTCGCCTCCAAAGTACCCCTACCCGGGAGGCCGCCCGGCGTCCATTCCCCTCTTTCGAAGCCTTCGGTATAAGCTTTCTCTTACTGCAAGACATCGGTAATACCCATCCTATAATCAACAATAGTCTTGTTTTCACTGTATAGAACGGTTGAAAGCCGAGAAACAGGATCTATCATCGCTCAACGAAGAATCGTTCTGCTTCATCGAGAGTCCCCTTTGTATATCGGCACCGCCGAGGGCGTCACTGTCTGCTGGAATTCGTTTCTCTGAGCTGTACTCAATTGTGTTCTGCGGTACTCAGTCTCACTGAGCTATACTCAATTGGTTCTACTGTGACCGACGGAGAATCGTTGTGATCGATCGGGTCGCCCCTCGAGTCGGCTTACTCCGATCCGTCGAGAAGCGGCTGATCGCGCTCGGCGAACGCCGACCCGATGCGCGCGGCGTCGCGCGTTTCGGCGACATCGTGGGTTCGAACGATGTGGGCTCCGCGTTCGATCGCCATCGACGTCGCCGCGAGACTTACCGGAAGCCGCTCGTCCGTCTCGCGGCCCGCGATCTCTCCGAGGAAATTTTTTCGGTTGATCGAGACCAGCATCGGTTTTCCGAGCGAGCGGAACTCCGAAAGCCTGCGAAACGTCTCGCGATCGTGCTCGGTGGTCTTGGCCTTGCTCCACCCGCCGAAAGCCGGATCGACGATAGTCTTGTCCGTGAATCCGTTCTGCTTCAACGATTCGTGCACCATATCGACGTAATCCGCTTTCTCGGCCCACACTGGAGATTTGCGATCCGCCCAATCGGTTTCTTCGACCGCACCGGGACGCTCGAGATCCGGTGGACTCGCCATTTTGACGACCGCGGCGTCGTGCTCTCGACAAACGGAGGGCATCTTGGGATCGGCGAATCCGCAGATATCGTTGACCATATCGAACCCCTGAGAAAGCGCCTCGTCCGCGACAGCGGCATACCGAGTCTCGATCGAAAACACCGCATCGCCGGCGATCTGATCGATCGTTTCGAGTGCGACGTGGAGACGGTCGAGTTCTTCTTCAGCCGTCAGGACGTCAAACCGTTTGTTCGCGGACTCGAGGCCGATATCGACGATATCCGCCCCCTCGCCGATGAGTTCCTCGTCAACGTACGCCGCCGCATCGGCGGGGTCGTCGTATACGCTCGGATCGTAGGGCGATTCTTCGCTCACGTTTAAGACGCCCATTACCCGCGCTGGATGCTCGTCACCGATACCCAGTCCAGCAGCGTCGACGCTGTTCATACGGACAGTGAGGAAGGGAGACAAAAAGGTATCGCGGTTGCGGTCAACTGACTCAGTTATCGTCGACTACTATTTCGTACAGTGCTATTGCCCGAGGAATTAGTTCCGGTCAATTACTGGCCGAGTTTCGTCTGCTGATCTTCAGCGTCCGCACCTTCTTCGAGAAGCGCGAGTCGGGAATCTCGCAACAGCACCTTCTTGACGATCGACGGGTTCTCGAGGAGTCGGTGTTTGGCGTGGGCACCGCGGCCCCGCCCTCGACCCTTTCGCTCGGACTGAATCACGTTGAGGAAGTTCTGCTCCTGGAGGATCTCCTGGACGCGACGTTCCGAGAGGATGTCGAAGTCGAGTCGTCTCGCGAGTTCCTTGTACTGATTGTAGATAATCTTCGTCGGAAACTCTTTTTGGGAACTGTTCTGGGTCAATAGGGTGAGCGCGTACAGAATTGCCTTGGCCTGCTGGGGAGATCCCTCGATCAACTCGTTGAACCGATCGGCCTCGGTCTTTTCTTTTGCCTCCCGAACATTTTCGGCAGTCACGCGTGCGTCGTTTTGTTTCTTCGCGAGCCGGCCCGCGTTTCGGAGGATGTCGATCGCTTTCCGTGCGTCACCGTGTTCCTGCGCCGCGAGCGCGGAAGTCAGCGGAATCACGTCGTCCTCGAGAACGCTGTCATGGAACGCGTCCTGGCGCTTCTCGAGTATTTCGACGAGTTGGTTCGCGTCGTACGGCGAGAAGACGAGTTCGTCCCGTGAGAGACTCGATTTGACCCGTTCGGAGAGGTGATCCGGAAAGTCGATCTTGTTCGAGATACCGATGATGCCGATCGCCGAATCCGAAATCCGTCGGTTCTCGCCGGCTCGAGAAAGTTTTCGGAGGATTTCGTCGTCCTCGAGCATATCGATCTCGTCGAGGATAACGATCGTGACGTCGGTGCAGTGATCGATCGTTTGCCAGAGTCGCTTGTAGTAATCGCCCGTTCCGAGTCCGCGGTCGGGAACGGTGATGCCGCTGTTGTCCGGTTCGTTTACGATCTGTGCGATCGTTTTGACGACCGAGGCTTCGGTATTTTGCTCTCCGCAGTCGATAAAGGCGTATTTGACGGTCACGTCGTCGCGTTCAGCTTCCGTGATCACTCGCTGAGTGACCGACCGAGAGATCAGCGATTTCCCGGTTCCCGTCTTCCCGAAGATAAACAGGTGATTCGGCTCGCTCCCAAACACTGCAGGGTTTAGTGCATCGGCAACCCGCTGCATCTGCTCGTCCCGCCCGACGATTCTGTCGGGTCCTGGAAGATGCGTAATCTCGAGCAAACGCTCGTCGGCGAAGATCGGATCATCGTACCGAAAGAGCGGGTCCCGGTCATCGTTGGAGGACATTCCAGTACCGAAACGATACTAATTGGCCTATCATAAACCCATAGGGTTACCTCGCGTGTGTAAATGTTATATGTATCCCTTTTCTGTGGGCTGAAACCCGGCAATTGCGGACTCTCGAGAAAAGAGCTGTTCTCGCGTTTCTATCTGGGGCGTCTTGAGTCGGACCCCCACACCAGTGTCGCGAGTGTAAGAGGGCTGAAAAATGGGAGAGAAGTGTTGACCGTAGCCGACGGGAATCAGTACGCACGCGAATCTATCCAAAGGTGGATCAACACGACGTGCAATTGTAGTACGCAACAAATCGAGCACTAGTACGTCCCTGATCTATTCACAGATCCGATGAGTTCAAGTAACGTGTTCGTTCGAGCCGGACTGCTCGGCTCGTTCTTTCCATACTCGAGTTGAGAACGGTTCGTCCAACGAATCGATCGCAATCCATACGGGCGGGAAATCGAGACGAAATCGCACGCCGTGACAAGGATACTCTCGGTCACGGAATTGACTGTCTCGCGCGCGAAACCGATTTTTGACACGCATCATGGGGGCGCTCCCTGTTCGATTTCGCTGGCTGATTTTCGTCTTCGACCGGATTCGACGAGCGCTCTCGAGGATCTGCTGTGATGGCTGGATACGTCCGATAAGTGGTACCGAATCGCCGCGAAATCTGCACTCGCTCGCGGAACAATCGGGTCCGGTCCGAACCTGAATTCGATCAGCACAGCAAGGGGGAACTTTGCGACGAAGGGACGGGATGCGTGATGCAATGGGACACACACCCCCGTCGCGTTTGTAACGTCAAATGTGGGGGTGGGGTTGTTGAATATCGACGAATTCCGGACCTACCATCATTTTCCAGGCAAGATTACACCCGCGACAAAGGTGTGTTCCCAAACAGAACCCCCACCCACATACACCGTTACAAACGCGAAGGAGGTGTCTCACCCCCAATCAATCCAATCCATTTTCTGAGATCGGTAGAAACCGCCGTATTCAGCGCAGAGACAGCCGAACGCCCTATCAAGAAATGATTACACTAGATTACTATCACTAGACTAGATCAGTTCTAGTTTCCTTCTTCTCTTACTCTACTTACTCTACAAGAACAACAACTAGAATTACCTAGAACTAGCTAGTATAGAACTAGTAGCTAGATGATTAGTAGTTGATGTGGTATAACATGCCACATGCCAATCGGTCGGATCAACCCACTCCACCCGCTCCACTCCACCTCCATTGACTCTATCAATTCCATCAGCCTCGTCCTGTTCTGAAACCTTCTCACGACGCCCGCTTCTTCACGACGCCCGCTCTCTCACCAGGACCGTCCCCTCACTTCCCCTCTTTCTCGAGGCGTCTCTCTATCCACCGGGACTTCCTTCGAACAGACTTCTTTTCCCTGCTCACGCGTAGCCGAGTACATGGCCTCAAGTGATCCACCCGCCGTGGCAGTTGTGGACGCGACGACTCCCGGGAACGTAGGAACCATCGCTCGAGCGATGAAGAACTTCGGCTTCGAGAATCTATTGCTCGTTGACCCGCCGGAACTCGATCCGGATGGCGAAGCCTATGGGTTCGCTGGCCACGCTCGAGACGATATCTTGCCTAACGCCACGGAACTTTCGTTCGACGAACTCGTCGACGAACACCACACGATCGGCTGTACGGCCGTTACGAACGAGGACGACCAGAGCCACGTTCGGTTTCCGTACACGACTCCCTCAGAACTGGCCGAGCGACTACCCGCGGTCGACGCTTCCACAGTACTGATCTTCGGTCGAGAACGCGTCGGCCTCACGAACGACGAACTGAGCCGGGTCGACGAAATCTGTTCGATCCCTGCAAGCGCCGAATACCCCGTGCTCAATCTTGGCCAAGCCGCAACGATCACCCTCTACGAACTCAGGACCCTCACTCTCGAGGATGCAGACACTCAGCTTCCGGACAGAGAACGGGTTCGTGCGCCGGAACCGTTGCTCGAGCGCCTCTACGACCAGTGGGGCGATCTCCTCGTGGAACTCAACCACCCCGAGGAAAAACGGGAGAAAACGATGCGGATGATCCGCCGCGTCTACGGGAGAGCCGATCCAACCGAGGGAGAGGTCAACACCTTCCTCGGCCTGTTACGACGCGCGACGGAACGGCCGGACCAGCAGGTGTCGGAACAGCCGAACCAACAGGCGTCGAAACAGCCGAACCAACAGGCGTCGAAACAGCCGAACCAACAGGCGTCGAAACAGCCGAACCAACAGGCGTCGAAACAGCCAAACCAGCCCCCTTCAGAATCCCGAGATACGTAGTCGATAGCCGTCCCGAATAAGTCGACGAATCAGGCTCGCTTCTGGATCTCTTCGCGGAGTACCTCGCTGACGAGGTCGCCGTCCGCTTTTCCGCGGAGTGCACCCATGCACTCGCCCATGAGTCCGGAGAACGCCTGCATCCCCTCGGATTCGACCTGCTCCTCGTTACGTTCGACAACCTCGACGATCGCTTCTCTGACCTCGTCTTCGCCCGCGGAGCCGAGCCCAGCGTCCTCGGCGGCGTCCTCGGCCGACTGTCCCGGCTCGTTGGCCAGTACCGTCAACAGATCTGGGATCCCCTCGTTCGGAAGCTCACCCCCCTCGGCTAACTCGAAGACTTCCTCGAGGTGGCGCTGACTCAACTTCCCGACCGGAACGTCGTCGCGTCTGAGTTCGGTGAGTGTGGACTCGAGGGTGGTCGCGGCTAGCGTCGGATCGATGCCATCTGCAACCACATCCTCGAAGACGGGCATGTACTTGCCGTAGGCGACCTGATTCGCCAGTCCGGTTCCGAGTCCGCACTCCTCCTGGTAGCGTTCGACCTTTTCCGTCAGGAGTTCGGGTTCGGGGACGTCGCTCGGATCGGGTTCGACGGGCGGCACGTCCGTTTCGGGGTACATCCGCGCGGCACCGGGAAGCGGACGAAGGTATCTGGTCGTTCCGTCGTCGTTCGCCCCGCGCGTTTCCTCCGGGACACCCTCGAGTGCAGTTTGCGCACGCGCTGCGACGGCTTCGATCGCCGACTCCGCAACGTCAGTATCCGCGGCGACGATCGCGACGGCGTCCTGTTCACCGGCACCGACGGCGTCTCGCAACGCCGCAACTTCTTCCGGAGTCACGCCGTAGGCCGGAAGCTCGTCGGTGTGGAAGATGCCACCCGCACCGTGGCGTTTGGCGTGATCCGAGAACTCGGTTCCGAGCCGTCGGTCGGGTGCGATCTCCCGGCCGACGATCCCGTCGAACCCGTAGAGGGGAACGGCGGTCACCGATCCGCCTGAGGATAGCGCGCCGCCGATTACGCCGCTGTCGGTGTTCGCAAAGACGTCCGTTACGTCCTGAGAATCTCCCACAGAAGCGTTTCGATCGTCCAGTTCGGTCACGATCTCGACGAGTTTCGCCTGCCGCCTCACCTCGTTGCGAACGATGTCGTCGATGTCGTCGAGGCTCTGGACGCCCTTGATCTCGACGCGCGCTCCCTCCTCGATGGAGACGTTGACGTCCTGGCGAATCGTTCCGAGTCCGCGCTTGACTTTGCCGGTCGAGCGAAGTAACATACCGATTCGCTCTGCGGCCTCGAGGGCCTGTTCCGGCGACCGAATATCTGGGCTGGTTCCGATTTCGACGAGCGGAATGCCGAGCCGGTCGAGACTGTAGGTCACGCCGTCGTCGGTTTCCTTGACGCGCTGGGCGCTCTCTTCCTCGAGGAGGAGGTCCTCGATGCCGACCGCTCCCTCGCTCGTCTCGATCGAACCGCCCGTCGCGATAAGCGTCGAGCGCTGGAAGCCCGACGTGTTCGAGCCGTCGACGACGATCTTTCGCATGACGTTCGCTTGATCGACCGGGTGCATATCCATCAACTGTGCGACTTCGAGCGTGGTCTCGAGAGCTTCCTCGTCCAGCCGGTGGGGCGGCTCGTCGTCTTCCTCGACCAGACACGTCGAGTCGTAGGCAAGATAGGTAAACTCTCGGTCGACCTTGCTCTCCTCGACGGCGGCGTCGTCGAGTTCGCCGAGCTCACTCCGCGTCGGGTGGAGATAGCGGGTAAACTGACGCGTCGCTTCCTCGGGTTCGCGCAACTCCGTCGGACACTGACAGAACAGCTTCGTCGCCGTATCGAGTTGCTGGTGGATTTCCAGCCCGGCGACGAGTCCGAGTGCCTCGTAATCGTACTCGTCCTCGGTCATTGTCGATGACTCGGAGGTCGAAGGGTAAAAAACCGTTCAGTTCGTCCGGATCAGTTCGTACCCGCTTCTCGCCGAACCCGACCCGAGATTCAATCTGCACCGTCCCGGTAGAGTAGTCGTTACTGTCTCGGAATTAGTCGTTACTGTCTCGGAATTAGTTGTTACCGTCTCGGAATTAGCCGTTCCATCCCGGCGGATTAGCTGTTTCCGTCCCAGTAGATTACCCGTTACCGTCCCGGCGGATTCGACGACTCCGGTGAGTTCGTCTCTGTCGGGTCGGTCGTCGATTTTGCCGGTTCGGATGACTCTCTCGCATCCGGCCCGGCGAAATCGACATCCTCGGCGGTCGCCCGCGAAACTGCCTCGAGAACCCGTTCGGTGTTCGCCTCGAGCGCGCGCACACGACACGTTTCGTACAGTTCTTTGGCTTCTTCACCTGCGAAGTGTCGGTCCTCGAACGACCGCGTTTCGATCACGACGAGCGGTTCAGCCGCGGCGACCGCCTCGAGAACGAGCTGATTGCCCGAGCTGATTCGCACGTCGGCTAATACCACCGCGTCGCTCTCCGAGATTGCTTGCTCCAGCTCTCCGAGATGGCTCTCGGAGAGCGAATCGAAGGGCGGCGCTTCGATCCGTTCGATCTCGAGTCGACGAGCTGTTTCCGCGGCGATATCGCCGCTTGGAACCGGGCCGAGGGAGGTTTCGACGTCCGCATTCCTCAATCGCGCCACCACGCCGACGGCTGCGGATCCGGAGCCAAGGACGTGAACGCGATCGGGAACCGTAGGGGTGTGCGTTTCCGTTTTGCGGCCTCCATCGAAATCAGCGCTTCCGTTGAAATCGGCGTCTTCGGAGGCCGGAAGCGCCGTGACCGTACTCGTTCCGGTGACCGGGTTCTCGGTCACGGCCGCGTTCGAATCGAACACGTCTGAGAGCGTCTCCGCAGATAACACCGCCTCCGGCGTTCCCGTCCGCCGAATGCCGCCGTCGGCGAGCATCACCACCCTGTCGCAGTACCGCGCCGCGAGATCGAGGTCGTGAATTGCCGCACAGACGGCTCGACCGCTGTCGACCAGCTCGCGGACCAACTCGAGGGTTTCGATCTGGTGGTTAATATCGAGACTCCCCGTCGGTTCGTCGAGCAGGAGGGCGGGCGTCTCCTGTGCGACGGCTCGAGCGAGCACGACCCGCTGGCGTTGGCCCCCGCTCACTTCGTCGACCGGGCGATCCGCGAGGGCTTCGGTACGGGTCCGCTCTAGGGCTCGGTCGACCGCGTCCCGATCCTCGCGCGTCGGCGGAGAGAACCGAGATCGATGCGGGTGACGCCCCATCTCGACAACGTCCCGGACGGGAAACGAAAACGAGAGGCTCGTATCCTGCGGGACGACTGAGACGAGCCGGCTCGAGGCCTGCGAGGACACGTCGTGGATATCGACGCCGTCGATCGTAACCCGACCCGCGTCGGGCTCGAGTGCGCCGCTGATGGCGCGGAGTAGCGTCGTCTTTCCGGCCCCGTTCGGACCGACGAATCCGACGAACTCGCCCGGTTCGACGGTGAGTGAGATGTCCTCGAGGACAGCGACATCGTCGAACGAGAGCTCGAGGTTTCGGACGGAAACCGTACCAACCGTTTCGCTCGAATCGCGAGCGTCCAAACCCTCGTCATCGGCCGTTCCGTATCGGTTAGTCATACCGAGTGCACCTCCCGTCGAGTGAGCAGGAAGAGGAAAAACGGCGCTCCGAGCGCGGCAGTGACGATACCTACCGGGACTACGGGCATTCCGAACTCGATTCCCAAGGGTAACGACACAGAATCGAGCCGGGCGATCGTATCCGTCGCGACGAGAAACGATGCGCCTGCGAGCGCGCTCGTCGGGAGCAGGATTCGGTGATCGGGACCGACGATCAACCGCATGATGTGCGGAACGACGAGGCCGACGAAGCCGATGACGCCGGCGACGGCGACTCCCGCGGCGGTGATAATGCTCGCGAGCGCGAGCAAGAAGAGTTTGGTCCGTTCGACGTTGACGCCCAGGTGATGGGCGTCTTCCTCACCTAGCAAGAGAACGTTCATCTCTCGAGTGAACCCGCCGAGGATGAGAACCCCGACGACCGAGATTGGCAGGGCGAACGCGACGTCTCCCCAGGAACTGTTGTGGAGATGTCCCATCATCCAGATGACGGCTTCCCGGAGGTCGTCGCCGCTGTAGACGAGCATGTATGAGATGGCGGCACCGAGAAACGCCTGAACCGCCACACCGGCTAGGAGCAACGTCGCGACGGGCGTCCGTCCGCCCTCGGTCGCGATCGCGTAGACCAGAAAGGCCGTTCCGAGCGCCCCGACGAACGCCGCGAGGTGGAGACCGCCGAAGGGAATCAGTGCGGGAAACGCGATCGCGGCAACCGCGCCGGCGGCCGCGCCCGAGGAAACGCCGATTATCGACGGGTCGGCCAGCGGATTGCGAAAGAACCCTTGCATCACCGTTCCGGCGGCCGCCAACGAAAATCCGACCGTCGCAGCGAGTGCGATTCGAGGGAGGCGAAGCGTCTCGACGATGACCTGATTCGTCGCGGAGACGTCGAACGAGAATACCCCGGCGTACTCGAGGCCCGGAACCGGAACCGACCAGCCGACCACGGGAAGAGAGCCGCTCTCCATCGCGATCCCGGTCGGGATAACGATCGCGTTGAGGATCGCCATTCCGACAGTTGTGGGTTCGATCCAGACCGATCCGAGCCCGGCGCTGACGACCACGACGGCGACGAGAAGGCAGGTCAAGCCGGCCGACCAGGTGACGGTTCGGACCGATCGCTTCATCGAACAAAACCACGCTTGGAGTAGCCAAATATTTGTTGAAGTATCGTGGATACACACCCAGATGAAACAGCAATTGGCAGTGTTTTTGACCGTTTTACTCGTCGTCTCAGCGCTTGCTCCGCTGGTCTCGGCGAGTCCAGTCGCACAAGTCGACGCGGGCGATCGAACGGGCACGGCTGGTGTGGTAGATTCGACGGCGACAACCCCCGCAGATGCACAGTGTGAGTATCCCGTCGAACACACTGATGCGACGGGCGAAACGATCTCCCTTGAGGAGGAACCCGATTCAGTCGTCGCGCTCCAGCCCAGCGATGCGCAGACGATGTTCGAGATCGGTGCCGAGGACCGACTCGACGGAATGCCTGACACACCGGCAACCGAAGATCTCGAGATGGGCGATAGAGAAGCCGTAATGGACGAGGATTACACGGTGCTCGACGAACAAATCGTCGCGCTCGATCCTGATATCGTGCTTGCGGCGAACGCCACGTTCGACGACGACATCGAACAGCTTCGCGAAGCCGGACTTAATGTCTACGTCTTCGATGAAGGAAATTCGATAGACGACGTAAAGGACAATACGCTCACCACGGGCGAACTCGTCGGTGAGTGCGACGGAGCGGAAACCTCGGTCGAGTGGATGGACGAACGGATCGACCTGCTCGAGAACGCGACGGCCGAGGACGCCGACGATCGACCGCTCGCGTTCTACGACATGCGCGCCGGACAAACGGCCGGAACCGAGTCGTTCCAGGACGAGGTGCTGACGACCGCTGGCGTCGAAAACCTCGCCGAACGAGTCGGGCTCGAGGGTTGGGGCGAAGTCGACTCCGAACAGATCGTCGACGAGGACCCAGAATGGATCATCCATCCTGACGACGGAATGGACGAGTACGAGTTCAGCGCCGGCGTTGACGAAACGACAGCCTATGAGGAAGACAACATCTTGCCCGTCGACGATAACACGATGAGTCAGCCCGCCCCGCAGGTCGTCTTCGCTATCGATGAAATCGTCGAAGGCGTCTATCCAGACGCCTACGCAGCAATCGAAGCCGATCTCGAGGAACTCGATGCGGAGTACCGGGACGACGGAGCAAACGACGACGAGGGTGACGACGAAGGGGAGACCACAGACGACGAAAGTGGCGACGATACCATTCCTGGATTCGGCGTCCCAGCCGCTGCGGCGGCACTGATCGCGGCGAGCCTGTTTGCGCTTCGACGTCGCTCGTAGACAGTTCTCTCGTCAGTACGAAACGTTAGAATCCGTCCGCCTGTTCCGACCTCGAACTAATTCGTTCGACTGTTTCGGCCTCGAGTCCCCATCGCTATGAAAAGGGTTTACTCGCGGGCCTTCGCATGGACGAGTATGGTCGAAAACGTCATTTGGCCCGCCTATCTGGATGCGACCTGTTCTCGGGCCGACGGACGACGCGTCCCCGAGGATCTCGCCGTCGACGAGCCCACAGTCGACGAAATCGCACAGGCCGTCCAGCAGATCGGTTACGACGCGGTCGTCGAACGCGATAAGTCCTACTCGAGAGCCCCGTGGGACGAGCGCGGTCGCGTCGTCGTCCGCGGAGCGGAGGATTCGACGAAGAACGATCTGGTTCAGGCCGTGGCGGCCTACGTCGTCGCGATGCGAGAGTGATGCGTCGGGTTGGCCAGGTCGTCCGGATTTCACAGGGACTCGCGATCCTCAGAGCGGACGACGATACGACGGGTGAATCGGCGGACGACATCGACCACGCGATCGGAACGACCGTCCTCGACGATAACCTCGAGGAGATCGGACGCGTCGTCGACGTGTTCGGTCCCGTAGACAAACCGTACCTTGCGGTGACGACCGACGACGACGTCCACAAACCGTCGTTGGTCAGTACGACATTGTACGCTCGGTAGTCATGTTCATTTTTGAGGTCGTCCCGTTTCGTTTCGAGTCTCATCTTTGATAGGGTCGGTTGGGTTGGAAGTCATTTCCGTCCATTCGCCACCCTCGTTCTGGCGACAAACCGGGAAACAGGTATAACCGACCCTATGAGCGCCTAGATGCCCGTCATCGAGCTATTCGACTCTCCCTCCTCGAAGAAGAAAACACAGATACCATAGGGATCCAAAGACCCCTACATGAACGATCGGGCTCGGATTGTCCTCGCGGTCGGCGTGACGGTACTGCTGTTTCTCGGCGTCCAACTCGGCGCATTAGCCCTAGTCGAACCGTTCCACGATTCCGACCGCCAGGCCGTCGAGGACCCTACGGATCCAACTAACAGCGCGATCTACTTTGCGGTCATCCTCGTCGCTACCGGACTGATGCTCGCGGCATTTAAATACGACGCCGAGCGATTGATTCGAGGGTTGATCATCGGCGTGAGCGGCATGCTTGCCTGGTTCGTCTTCATGGAAATCATCCCGCCGGTTGTCACGGTTGGGTCGGTAAACGCGGTCGCAGTGCTGGCCGCCGCTGGCGTCGCGGGTGCACTCCTTTTGTATCCCGAGTGGTACGTCATCGACACCGCCGGAGTGGTGATGGGTGCCGGCGCTGCTGGGTTGTTCGGCATCAGTTTCGGCTTACTCCCGGCAATCCTGTTTCTCGCCGTGCTCGCAGTGTACGACGCGATCAGCGTCTACAAAACCGAACACATGCTCGATCTTGCCGACGGCGTAATGGACCTCAAGATCCCCGTCATCTTCATCGTCCCGACGACGCTTCCCTACTCCTATCTCTCCGAAGGGAGTACCGACGGCGTCCTCGAGGATACGTCGAGTTCGGAGAGCAATGAGAACGCTTCGAACGCGAGGACAACTACGAAAGACGAAGACACGCAACTCGAACAAAACGGTGGCTCAGAGAGCGGTGGCGCAAACGGCGGTGCACTCCTCGAACAGCGCGAAAAAGACTCGGATACGAGCACGGACGAAACGAATGAGGATAGCGGTAGCGACCAGGAACGCGGTCGAGACGCCCTCTTTATCGGACTTGGCGACGCGGTGATCCCGACGATATTGGTTGCAAGCGCCGCGTTCTTCATAGAAGCGGGCACGATCGACGTTCCGGGAATCGCATTGAACGCACCGGCGCTCGGCGCGGTCATCGGAACCAACATCGGCCTCCTTATTCTGATGTATATGGTGATGAAGGGGAGAGCCCACGCCGGCTTACCGCTACTCAACGGCGGCGCAATCGCCGGCTATCTCGTCGGGGCTCTTGCAAGCGGGCTGTCGATTATGACCGCGTTCGGTCTCTAAGTTATGGCCGCGTTCAGTCTCTAAGAAGTCGTCACTCGTCCCCGTGCTCGACACCTTCGATCAAGCTGTCGATCCGCTCGTTTTCGTCGGGGATGTCCTGCGGATAGACGCCCGCGAAAACCAGGTGATCCTCTTTATTGTCGAGTTGGCAAAGATCGACGAAGACGCCGACGCTCCCTTCCTCATCGAGTTCTGCTTCGCCCTCGTAGGTCGCAATCGATATCGCCTGTGAAAGCGTCTCGAGTCGTCGTTGACCGACGTCTGTCTGGGTATCCACGGAAAGCTCTTCGTACCGATCCTGCACGAGTTCGAGAAGTTCTCCCGGCCCCATCTCTCCGATGGGGTTGTGATTTTCTCCGGCAATCTCGACCTGTGGCGTCGCGATCGTTCCGAACACGCCGGCCTCGATTTCACCGAGGCCGAGCACCGATAGGTCGATCGTTCGACTGTACTCGTTCGCGTAGTTCGTCACTTCGACCGTCTCGCTCGCGACCGATTCTTCTTCGACCCACTCATCGGTTCCGTCGTGCTCGTAGCCAGTTTCCTCGAGCGCGTGGCCTGAGACCGCAGCGGGTATCGCCTCGTACGTGGTCAAATCCTCGAGAAAGCTTCCGATACACCCCGCAGTGAGTCCACTACCCCCGGCCCCGACGGTTGCGATGAATACTCGTCGGTTCATAGTACTCGGCCACTTCCGGTAGCAGTAAAAGTATCGTGTGCCCTCCCGACTCCACCGTCGTGTAATCCGATCCTACCGGTGGCGAAAGTGGGGCTCAACTGGGTTATTCGTCGGTTTCGAGTCGGTACGTCGCCCCGTCGTCCGTGTCCTGCACTTCGACGCCAAGGGCCTCGAGTTCGTCTCGCAACTCGTCGGCGCGCTCGTAGTTTCCTCGGCCGCGTTCTTCTTCACGAACGTCGAGAACGAGTTCGACGACATCCCCTGCGAGCTCAGCAGACCCGGTCGTCTCGCCGTCGAAGGAGAGTCCGAGGACGCTACCGAGTTCCTCGAGCGTTTCGACGGCGCGGCGGAGCCCGCGGTAGTCGAAATCGCCGTGCTCGGTTTCCGCAACCGCATCTACATGACGGTTGATCGCCGTCGCGACCTCGAGCAGGGCCGATTGGGCTTTTCGGGTGTTGAAATCGTCGTTCATCGCCGCCGTAAACTCGTCTCGAGCGCTTTCGACCGCGTTTCGAAGCTCGTCGTCTTCGGCTTTCGTTTTCGCGTCGGGTGAATCGACGGCGCCGACGGCGGTTTCGTAGGCTCGTTCGAGCCGATCCCAGCGCTCTCTGGCTTCGGCGATCGTCTCATCGGAGTACAGCTGTTTGCTGTTGTACGAGCCGGCGGTGAGGAACGTTCGGAGCGCGTTCGTTCCCCACGCGTCGACGGCATCGCTAACGGTGACGAAGTTGCCCAGACTCGAGGACATCTTTTCGTCGTCCATCTGGAACAACTCGCAGTGGAGCCAGTAGTTCGCGAACTGGTGGTCGGTTGCCGCCTCGGATTGAGCGATCTCGTTTTCGTGGTGTGGAAAGACGAGGTCGCGTCCGCCGACGTGGATGTCGAGCGTCTCGCCGAGGTGGGTCATGCTCATCGCCGAACATTCGATGTGCCACCCGGGACGGCCCTCTTCCCAGGGGGAGTCCCACGTCAGCCCCTCGGGCGGTTCGCCCGCGACTCCCTCGTGGCGGTGTTCCTTGATCGCGTCCGGATCGACGCCGCCGGCCTTCCAGAGCGCGAAATCAGCCGGATGGCGCTTCTCGCTTCGTTCGTCCGGTTCGCCCTGTTCTTCGATCTCCTCGAGATTTTGATTCGAGAGCTTCCCGTACTCCTCGAACTGCGTCACATCGAAGTATACCGATCCGTTCGATTCGTACGCGTAGCCCTTTTCGATCAGCGTTTCGACGAGTTCGATGATCTCTGGCACGTGTTCGGAGACTCGAGGGTAGACTTCCGCTCGGAGGAGATTGAGCGATCGCATATCCGAAATCGTCCGATCGATGTACGTCCGAGCGACCTCCGCTTCGCTCTCACCGAGGTCGTCTTCGCCCACGCGTGCGGCGATCTTCTCGTTAACGTCGGTGAAGTTCTCGACGTGTCGAACGTCGTAGCCGAGATACTCGAGCCAGCGGTGCATTACGTCCACGTGCACCCACGAGCGTGCGTGGCCGAGGTGGGGCGGGTCCGAAACCGTCAGGCCACAGTAGTAGAGCAAGACGTTATCGGGGTCCTGTGGCTCGAACGGCTCGGATTCACCCGTCAGCGTGTTCGTTATACGTAGGGTCATTACGTTTCCGTAACCACGGATCGAAGTTAAAGCGTTGGATAGGGTACGAACTCTCTGGTCGTTCGGGAACCTCCCCGGCCGGGTCCCGGCTGAAGGGAACGGCTAGGAGCGTTTGCGGACAAAACTATCCGCCGTGAAAGAGACAGTATGGTAACAAGATAAGAAACGTTATGTGCTTCTCTCTTATCATCTGATACAATGGGTGAAAAGGAATCGGGAAGGGGACACGCTGACGACGGTACTACGTTAGTCTCCCCGATCGGCCCTGAGACCGTTCCATCGGCGTTTATCGGCGTTGCCATCCTTTCGCTGATCTGGTTCGTACTAAGCGTTTACCGCATTACGTTCTCGGTATCCCTTCCCGACTTTCTGGAGGTAACAGGGATAACCTACACGGGGGTCAGCGTTCTCTTCGGCGCGTTTTTCAGCGGGTACGCACTAAGCCAATTCCCCGCAGGCCTCCTCGCCGATCGTTTCGATCCTGAAACGATTATCGCATCC
Organism: Halostagnicola bangensis; assembly: GCF_054653435.1. Taxonomy (NCBI): domain Archaea; kingdom Methanobacteriati; phylum Methanobacteriota; class Halobacteria; order Halobacteriales; family Natrialbaceae; genus Halostagnicola; species Halostagnicola bangensis. The sequence goes on from NZ_BAAIGG010000002.1 coordinate 61,686, forward strand.
AGCATTCTGGCGACTACCGTTGCGCTCGGTTCGCTCTCCGTCGCTAGCAGTTACGCACACGTCTTCCTCGCTGTTCTCGTTATCGGATCCGGAATCGGGAGTTATCGAGCAGTCAGCCAGATCGCGGTCGCTCACACTGTTCCCGATAGGATGGAAGGGGCTGCGTTGGGACTGCTCACCGCTGCGAACCCGTTGGGATACGTGGTGGGTCCCGTCGCTATCGCGATATTACTCACGAAATACGACGTCTATACGGTACCGCTTTTACTCGCTCTCGTTCCCGTCCCGCTCGTTTTGCTCGCTTATCTCGTGAACCCCGTATCGATTCGATCCGCTTCGAAGGTCGGGCGTGGGCCGACTGCGCGACAGGCGCTTTCGACGTTCAGAGAGCATCTGTGTGCGACTACCACGCTTCTAGTGATCGCGTTCGGAACGGCGTTCACGACGACGTCGAACTCTCTTCTGGCTATTCTTCCGCTATATCTGGTCGAAACGACATCGCTTTCGCTTACGGTCGGTGGTCTTTACGCCGGAGGCATATTCGGCGTCGGGGCGATAGCGGCTCTCATCGGCGGCGTTTTCAGAGATCGGGTCGGTGCTATCCCAATTCTCGTTGCCGGATTCGTAACCGCCGCCGTTGCGCTCGCTGTGCTCTCGTTCGTTTCTTCGCTACCGCACGTTCTCGCCACGCTCGCCGTGTTCAGCCTCGGCCTGAACAGTATCCTTCCCGCTCGGGATCGTGTTATTAACAGCCACGCAAGCGACTGCTCCGATCGGCATACGGGTGCGATGATCGGCGGACTTCGGTCGCTTTGTTATCTCGGCGGCAGTCTTGGGGCCGTACTGGTTGGCCTCGGTTTTGCGAGGTTCGGAGTGACCGTCGGATTCAACTCGCTGATAGCGGTACTCGTAATCGGTGCAATTTGCGTTACAGCGCTGTGGAACGTCGAAAACAGTCGATACTGAGGGAAGTTTTACCCGCTTCGTGATGTCGGGGTTTCCTCGAGCACACGTTCGATCGTTCGAACGGCGTTCGCTCCCGCCAGTCGCTCGACGACGACGATCACCGCCCCGTCGCTGAACCCCGCGCCGACGACCTCGATATCCTCGAACTCGAGCGCCTGCAAAGCTGCACCCAAATGCGATGGATCGACGGCCCCAGACGCGAAAACGGCGGTATGTCCGTCACCGTCTGGACCGAACGGCGATCCGCCGACTGAGAGTACGTTCTCGAAATCGGCACCCTCCCCGTCAACCTGAACCGGTCCGATACCGCTTTCCATAGTGACGCGGATCTCCGGCGATTTTGCGTCGTACTCCGGAAGCTCTTCTGCGTATCGGCGAAGCGCCGTCGCGACGGCTTCGTTTTCGCCGTCGACATCGAGAAAGCGTGCGCCGGCGGTGTAGTTGATAACGCCAGCGCGCAGTGCGGTAATCAAAAACGGATGATTCCGTGCCGCCCGGCGCGTCTCGCTCGCGAGGGACATATGCTCACTCGGGAAGTCGACCAGCATAAACGACGTGGATGTACGAGCGCTGGGCGGTACGGCCGTACCGCGGCGCTTTTGCCTCGAGGACCCCAAGCTACCGATATGAATCCAGCAGACGTCGAGGACCTCATCGAATCGGAGCTCGAAGACGCCGACGCGACCGTCACGCGGGCGAGGGGAGAACACGACGACGACCACCTCGCCGCGACGGTCGTCTCCCCGGCGTTCGACGGCCTTTCGTTGGTCCAACAACACCAGAACGTGTACGACGCACTCGACGGGCACATGACGACCGATATTCACGCTCTCGAGCTATCGACCTACACGCCCGAAGAGTACGAGGACGCCTCGTAACCGACCGAGATAACCCTACATTTATCGTTCAGAACTAATACGATACTGACATGGAGTCTCTTAATTCCCGGATTCGACTGCTATGGATCGCACAAGGTGCGATCGTCGCAGCGATTCTCGGCGCGGTGCTCGTCGGTGTTGATCGAATAGTTGTCGACGTTCCGATGGAGGTGATCGCCGCGGTGATCGCGGTCGCCGCAATCCTCGGAATCGCCTACGCGGTTCGGCTCTATCAGGTCTGGCAGTTCGAACTGCAAGACGACGCCCTCTACTTAGAGCGAGGGGTCGTGACGTTCGTCGAAACTGCGGTGCCGTTCGTTCGGGTCCAACACGTCGATACCCAGTTCGGCCCCATCGAGCGCGCGCTCGGCCTCTCGAGCGTCGTCGTCTACACTGCAGGATCGCGAAACGCGGATGTCCGGGTTCCCGGATTGACGCCCGACCGTGCCCGGAGTTTGCAGGATACGCTCCGAGAACTGGCCGTCGAGAGCGATACGGACGACGCCGTATGAATCGACTTCACCCATTGAGTGCCGTCACGCTGGCACTTCGGCGTGCGCTTGCCGGGTTATTTATCGCCCTCACGGTTGTCACCGGGCTTGCCGCCTTCGTCGACTTTGTTTCGGGCGCCTGGATGACCGTCGCCGTCCCGCTCGGGTTCCTCCTCGGTGGAACTTACGGAATCGTCTACTACTTTCGGTTCGAGTACGAGATCACTGACACTACGTTTGACGTTTCCTCAGGCGTTTTCTCGAGGCGGTCTCGAGAAATACCCTACAGACGAATCCAGAACGTCGACGTTCGGGTCGGTATTCTCCAGCGGCTCCTCGGTCTCGCCGTCGTCTCGATTGAAACCGCAGGCGGTGGCAATACAGAAGCCGTCTTGAATTTCGTCAGCGAGGAAGAAGCAAACCGGCTTCAGCGGGAGATTCGTCGCCGAACTGCAAAGGCGACGGAAACGCGATCGAAGTCTTCGGCGGATGACCTCGAGGACGTTCCAGCGGCCGATTCAGAGTCCGTTCGGGACCGAAACGAAGCGGGAGATCCGATCGAACACCCCGACGAGACTGTAGATGGTCGGGGTGGGGAGCCATCAGCCGACTCCGCATCGACTTCGACAGTCACTCAGCGACGGGATCACGCCAAACGGGAAAAATCGCTGTTCGATCTCGAGGCTCGAGAGCTGCTCTTGTACTCGTTCACGTCGTTCCGTCCGGCAGTGGGTGCGGCGCTCCTGTTTTTCGTCTTCATCGCTATCGACCCGGTGATCAATCATCTGCTCACCGTCGCACAACCGGTCGGCGGACCCGAAAACCTCGAGACGGGAACCGCCGGAAATTACGGTATTTTGACGGCTGTTTCGTTCGTCTACGCGGTTGCGGTCACGTATCTCGTGAGCGTCGCCTACACGTTCGCAACGTACTACGGCTTCAAACTCAGCCGTGCCGGCCAGGACTTCGTCTACGAACGCGGACTGGTACAGCGCTATAGCGGCTCGATTCCTGCCGGAAAAATTCAGTCGGTCACCGTGACCGACAACCCGCTACAGCGGCTGATCGACTACGCGGGAATGTGGATCGAGACGGCCGGCTACGGCCCGGAAAGCAGTAGCGGCAGTCAGTCCGCTGTTCCGCTCGCCCGGAAGTCACGGGTCTACGAGTTCACCGAGCGACTGACCGGAGCTGAGACGCCAAAGTTCCTCAGCCCGCCAGAACTGGCTCGCAGACGGTACCTCGCCCGGTACTCGATTATCGCAGGAGTGATCGTTGCCATCGCGTTCGGCGTCTCGCTGGCGACGACGCTCGAGCAGTGGTACCTCTCCGCGGTCGTGTTCGTCGCCGTTCCGCCCGCGGCTCACCTGCGTTACGTCAACATCCAGTATTTCGTCGGCGAGGATCACCTCGTGGTTCGGCGCGGCTTCTGGCGTCGTCGAACGACCGTCATCCCCTATTACCGCATTCAGACGGTTTCGACGCGCCGGTCGGTCTTTCAGCGACGGCTCGGTCTCGCCTCGGTCGTCGTCGATACCGCGAGTTCTAGTTCGTTCTCGATGACCGCACCGACGATCTATGACCTGGAACTCGAGGACGCTCGAGACGTAAACGTCACCAGTCGAAAACAGCTCCAGCGGACGTTGCGCGAGCGAGCCCGGGACGATGATCTCGGGTTAACTGTAGACTTTACTTGACCGGTCTGTAGCCCTTCGAAACCGCACTTTCGATCGATCGCCGTGTGTCATCTCCGCGCCGCTTGCCGCCGTTGGCGTCGGGCTTTCGGTGGCTTTTACCTGACTCACCGACACACTCCGCGTATGGCAGACGATGACGAGTTCCGCATCGAGGAGGACAGTCTCGGCGAAATGCAGGTTCCCAAAAACGCCTACTGGGGCGCACAGACCCAGCGGGCGATCCAGAACTTCCCCATCTCGGGAATCTCGTTCGGACGGCGGTTCGTTCGGGCCCTCGGCGTCGTCAAGAAGGCCGCGGCACAGGCGAATCGAGACCTCGGGCTCGTCGACGACGAAATCGCGGAGTCGATCATCGAAGCAGCCGACGAGGTCATCGCGGGCGAACACGACGATCAGTTCCCCGTCGATGTATTTCAGACCGGTTCGGGAACGTCCTCCAACATGAACGCGAACGAGGTTATCGCGAACCGCGCCGCCGAAATCATGGGTGCAGAGGTCGGTGACCGCGTCGTTCACCCGAACGACCACGTCAACTATGGTCAGTCCAGCAACGACGTGATCCCCACGGCCATGCACGTTGCGTCCCTCGAGGCCGTCGAAAAGGACATCATCCCGGCGCTCGATACGCTTCGTGAGTCCCTCGAGCGGAAAGAAGACGAGTTCGACGATGTCGTCAAGACCGGCCGAACGCACCTTCAGGATGCGACGCCGGTCACGCTCGGCCAGGAGTTCGGAGGCTACCGGGCTCAGGTCGAAAAGGGACTCTCCCGGGTTGATAAGGTCCGCGATCACCTCTCGGAACTCGCACTCGGCGGAACCGCGACCGGAACGGGCCTGAACACCCACGAGGAGTTCCCCGGCCGCGCGGCAGAGTACATCACCAAAGAGACGGGCGTTCAGTTCCGCGAAGCCGACAATCACTTCGAGGCCCAGGCGGCCCACGACGCGATGTCCGAGGCACACGGCGCGCTTCGAGTCGTCGCCGGCTCGCTCAATAAGATCGCAAACGACCTCCGATTGCTCGCATCCGGTCCTCGAAACGGACTCGGCGAACTCGAGCAGCCCGAAAACCAGCCCGGCTCCTCAATCATGCCCGGCAAGATCAACCCCGTCGTCGCCGAGGCCGTCAATCAGGTACACAAACAGGTTATCGGCAACGACGCCGCGGTCTCTGCCGCCGCCGCGGAAGGCCAGATCGATCTCAATCTCTACAAACCCGTCCTCGCGCACAACTTCCTCGAGTCCGCTGAACTGATCGCCAACTCGAGTTCGATCTTCGCGGATCGATTCGTCGACCCGATCGAAGCGAACCGCGACCACTGTGAGTCGGCAGTGCTCGAATCGATGGCGCTCGCGACCTCGCTCAACGTCCACATCGGCTACGACAAGGCTAGCGAAGTCGCCAAAACGGCGCTCAAAGAGGACAAAACCGTTCGCGAAGTCGCCCTCGAAAAGGAGTACCTCACCGAGGATGAGGCTGACGAGGTTCTCGATCCGGCCAAGATGACCGAACGAGGCATTCTCGGCCAGGACGAGTAGACCGGAAGACTGACCGGTCGTAACACAGGACGTGACTTATTTCAGACACTAACTCCGGACGAGATCGCGCTCGCTTATCGCTTTCGAGAGGCGGAAAACGAGAGCTTTCGAATCCGAGGACTCCTCTCGTCGTTCGTTTGCGTTCGTGGAACTGAATCGATAGAAAGGACGCCGACCAGAGCCGCTCGTGTCGAATAAGAGAACCCAAGCAGTTTTTACGGATGCTGTCGTCTGACGAAACATGCACACCTGTCGTAACTGTAATCAGTCGTTTCAGACTGAACTTGCGCTCGAGCTGCACCGGGATTCGTGTAAGAAATCACAACTTTACTGTCACGTTTGCGGGGATCGATTTCGCGAGGGCGATGCGACGCGTGACGGATGGCACTACGAATGCCCGAACGACGATTGCGATGGGAACGGACTGCAAGAGGATATTTTCAACGTCGGGGACGTCCGAACTGCGACGCAGTAATTCGTCTGGGTGTCACTGATTCGGTTCTACGACGCGCTCATTTCGATCTGAAGGCCCCTCGAGTACGCCGCTTGTGGCGTCTCCGCTCTGGATCCGGTTTGGGGCGTTGGCCAGGATGGTTCAGTCCCAGCCACCGCCTCGGAGAAGTTGGGTAGCATCTGTTGAGTGTCTTCAGGGAGAAAATATGATATAGCGAAATACGCTTTACTTGCCCGATTCGAGACGGCAGTCATTGAGTATGATTGTAGTAAACGAAATAACCATATTAGCATTCGATAGAAAAACCGCTCAGAAAAGGGAGTAGATGTTCTGCTCGTAAACCGTTCGAACCTGATCTCCCCAGTTGTGCGTGTAGGTATCGATGACGTCGCTCGCGACATCTCCGCGGAGATACTTCACGACACCTCGGTCACCGGTCCGATCCCGAAGATGCGTGGTGAAAAAGTGCCGGAAGTAGTGAGGCGTCACGTTTTCGGTTGCACCGCCACCCGTGCGATACCAGCCCCGTTCTCGAGCGTGTTTTTCGACGATATATCGAATATCGGCCGGAGTAAGCCGCGCTCCCCACGAATCGCCGGTATCGAGAAAGAGCGGTTCCGCAGGAGAGCGACCGTCGGGGCGGATCGCGAGCCACTCGAGGAGAACCCGACGGAACTCCTCATCAACGGGGATAATCGTGTCCCGTTCCCGTTTGTTCGACGCAGTTCGCTCCGCTCCGTTGGTGGTTGCCCCTCGAGAAGGCTCTGCGGAGACGAACAACGAATTCGGTCGGCGCTCGAGTTGAACGCGCGGGTCCAGGTCGTACTCGAGGGCCGAAACGTCCATATCGAGGTCTCGAACGTCGAGATTACAGCATTCACCGACACGCATCCCCGTTTTGAGCAGGGTAACGACGACCGCTCGCTCGAGGGGGTGACCGATCGAGTCGACGAACGAACGCATTTCCGAAATCGAGATATCCCGCCGCGTGGGGTTCGTATCGATTGATTCGGACATCTCCTCCATGACCAGCGCCATGGGATTGTCCTCGAAGGTTCCGACGCGGCTCATGTAGTCGTAAAACCGGTTGAGATACGAGGCGTAGGTCGCGATCGTACTCGGTTTTCGGCGCCCTCGAAGGGAATGGATCCAGGCCATACACTCGCGTCGTTCGGCGTCGCCGGGTGAATCGACGTCGGCGAACTCCGAACCGATGTAGCTCTCGAATTCTCGGAGAACGCGTTCGTAGGCCTCGAGCGTCCGTTCGCTTTTCCCGTGATATCGCTGATCGTCCAGGAAGTACTCGATTGGGTCGGAAACGGCTTCAGCCGAGTCGACTTCAGTCGCCACCGGTATCACCGGTAGTGGTGTATCCGCCGTGGCGGCCGCTGTATCGAATCCGGTTTTCGGCCTGGAGTTCCTCGAGCGTCTCCTCGAGCCGTTCTTCGATGTTGTCACTTACTGCCTCGAGGAGTTCCTCCCACGAGTACGTGTCAGAAGAAAGTAAATTGAGCACCCGTGTTTCGAGGCCGTTACCCCCAGGGGTAGCGTCCGGAGAACGGGGTTCCTCAATCGGGGAATCGAACCCCTTTCGTCCGGCTTGAACCATCGTTCGAATGAATTCGCTCTGGCTCATTCCGAGTTCCTCGGCGTGGGATTTCCACTCGTCTTTCTGGTACTCGGGAACGTAGGTTTTTACTGATTTCCGAGATGTTTCGGTCGACTCCGCCATACTGAACGCATTCGATTCTCGGACCTTCAATCTATCCCATATTTCGAGCTAAGTAATCTTATCTCGAATATCATGACTCTATTGGCACCAAATACAGCCCCATGGTTCAACATATAACTACTACAAAACCCCACAGTTCGAGATAAAATTGAGGTACTCCAGCGACGACTTCGTTCAATAACAGTGAGTCTCCAATCGAGAGGTCACATATATCACTTCACTTATGCTGTTCGATCCAATATAATTCCGTATTTGGGGGGAGAGAATAAATAACGTCAAAACGCAGGTTGCAGTGAGCGATTTCTCCACCTTTCCGAATAGTTTGGGGCGCTAGTGAACGTCCCCAAATCTGCATCTCTCTCGATCTCGAAAATCGCTCTCTGTAGATCCAGTCGCTCGGCCTCGCGCATCGATCTGTATCGATAGGTCACGTATTCGTTCGGCGATATTTTCGGAGTCGTTCATCAGTCGAGAAGTACGCGTCTCGAGGCGGACGGATCGGTATCGGTGGTCGAAATCGGTTCGCTTGAGCAGAGAACAGGGTCAAATACTGTGGTGGTGGGAATTACGCAACCATCACCGAAACGCCTTCACAGTCCACTCAGGGCCTTTTGGCAGGGCTACAGACTCCGCTAGTTCCGACGTCGAGCATTTGTTGTTGCGTTCTGGTGGATGCCTTCATCGCTCGACTATCCGTTTCACGAAAACGGGAATTCGAGTCGAAGTTGTGAGTCCTCATGGGCCTGTAGACGCAGGAATCCTGAGTCAAGCGAATCGAAGTGGTTCGAGACGGCGAGCCGTCTCGTCATGCCGAAAGGCGAAAGCGCCTTTCGTCGCAATTCGCGTACGTCGCAAATCTTCAATTTGCTCAGCGGTGGGGTATTCGAGTTTACCAATCTCATCGAGCATCAACTAGTGCAAATCTGGAGGGGTACTCACGGTCCGTGGCGGGTGGGATTGCTGGGAGTGGCCAACCCTCGGAACTCCTCTCCTCGGCACACCGATTCTCGGCATCTGCCGCCCCTCGTGGTTGTTTTTTGCCCAGCGGGGGGTCGAGTCAGTGTCAACAGATCGGGAGCGCAAATTCCGTAGTATTGGGCCTGTTACACGGATAACCTGGGTCGTGTGCTATCGAGAGGTGTTGAATTACTTTGCGGGCGCTACCCCCTGGTTCGGCACCGCCGGATCCGCCTCGAACCGTCTCTTCCGGATGATCAAACTAGCCTTCCTCGTCTCTGACGGTAATCCATTGATCACACTACCGACGACTCCCGCGTTCGGGGTTGGTCGAGTACCTGGAGTGGTTTCTCGAGCACGAATTCGTTTCCGACGAGGTCTATTTGTGGGGGAGTTCTGAAGCGGTGAGCGCTCTCGTTCGTCCCAACTGTCCTTGTTGTTATCGAAGCTCTCTCTCTCTCTCGTTTATTAGTATTGGTCACTGCTACTTCATTCGTAATGATTGGTTATTTGATGATATGGCTGTGGCCGAAGTGGAACAAATAAATTCTATGTCGCTATACCGAAGGACTGGGGTGATTCCAGCGAAGTAGCTGATTACCGCTTGGATTGGTCTGCCGGTCAATAGAATTTCACCACGACGGTACAGGTAATCGGTACTTCAGACTTCGGATAGGTTAGATATATCTCTTCTTCCAGTTCGTTGTGGAGACGCTCAACCTCACGCTCAAGGCGCTCCATGCGCGAAAGAGACATTTAATTCATAATGATGGAAGACGTAATCAGCCTTATCGAACTGCATACGATGGGCGTTGATCTGATCACTGATGTTCAAAGATAGGGGGATAATGCACAGGTCTGCTGGTGGCCACTTGCCAATCTGATGGATTTCACGGATCACTGTTCACAACTGACCCGCCCTTTCTCTGAAGTAGGAGAAGATATCAGTCGTCGGTATCGTCACAGACGATCCCCCGGAGCTTGTCGGTAAAATCACCAACTACGAACGAGGAACAACTTGAGGAATACGATCATCATGGTGTAACAAGGGTTCTATGATACCCTTGCAGACACTATTCAACCCATCAGACATTACCAATGGCCAAAAGAAATAATATAGTGTAGTATGACTATCATCATAGGGCACAAGATGATAAAAGCCGTCGTTCAGTGCTCAAGGCATTGAGTGGAACAATTGCTGCAATTACAGTCACAGGATTAGGTTCACAGTCCGTACTTGCGGATGATTATGATGACGTAGATCTGAATGAGAACGAAGAAGAAAAAGCAAAAGATCTTCTATCAAAACTTCGAGAATCCGCAAACCCAGAAGAAAAATTTGAGAAACTAGAGGAGGATGAAAAGGACCTCGTGTTGGAAAGCCTCAAACCAACTGATGTCTCGGTTGACCTCCCAGACAACATTGTGGGCATTCTTGATTCCGGGAAAGAGGTGACAGCTGATTATACTGGAACGAACCCTATTTCAGGCGACCTTTGGACATTCACTGCAATACTTGAGTGGTCCTATGATGGTACTGAGGTCACTTCAGTTGACCGAACCGTTTCCCTTGGAGAAACCCATGAGATTGGCTGGTCATATGATGGGACAGAAGTTGAAGATGTTAGCGGTGGAGAAGGAGAGAATTCGGTCACATATCTCACAGAAGGAGATTTCAATCTCTGTTTCCAAGGATGTATTCAATCAGCAAGTCCAGTTATAGAAATTGACGGATATGCTGATGGAGACTGGGATGCAGATTCGAGAGAATAGAACGTAGATTTATTTTCCAATCCGATTAGGCAATTTCCCTTCTGCAATAATATATAGCCCAAACCCAATCATTACCAAAAGTAGGGTCACAACTACAATTCCTAATGGGTGAGCAAATGTTATAGGGATCATGAACTGCCAAACAATAAACGGTGTTATTGCTAATATACCAATCACTAAAATTGCTCGAAAGATTTGATTCGTTTTTGACGAAGTATCTGATCCGCTATCTGAGACCGTTGATGCTGTATTTCCTTCTGTTCTCATACACATCGGTATTTTATGGAAGCATAAATAGGTGTCTGTCTATTTAGGAGTGATTGGCAATAGTCTCGGATTTGTGGATTAAACCCATTTTCTTGGAGAAGTAAATAATGATGAAATAAGTCATGAGTTCACAACAGCAACCTGATGCAGAGTCAACTGTCGATCAGATCAACGAAAAGCGAGCCGAAGGCAAAGAGCAGATTGTCGAGATTACTAGTGCTGGCGGTAGCAAAGTTCTGGAACATGTAGATAATGCGTTCGTCTCCTCAGAAGACAAGATTGCGGTGAGCCACTGGGGTGGAATGGAGTTATACGACCCTGACAGGATCGATAACGTGACGCCGTCAGAACCCCAACCAAAGACGAGGTACGGTGTCTTCGCCGGTTCTGGTAGCCTGTGGACCGACTACAGTAGTGAGCGAAAAGCGAGGGAGACGACTGAAGAGTTCGATGAAGAAGCGCCTGAAAATGTACCAATATACCAGAAAGTCAAATTTTAATGCCATCCGATGAGTCAGGCAGCGAAGAAACTGAACGCTCGACAGTTTGGTGTGACTTCCTGGATCACAAGTGGGAGGACGTGATTGAAATTCCTGGACACAGTCTCTAGAAGCGTTGTGAATTATGTGGCATAAATAGCAGGTTGAAGTAGTATATTCAACGGACAAAAATTCAACTTTATTGCAGACGATTATATCTCCATTAGTTCGGACACAACATACGGATATCAGCTGAATAGCTATTTTTTACTTTTACCGCGGTATCGTACACCTTTTACGTCAACGAGACCAACAGTCAGGAAATGTCGAAGGCCTCGGAGGGATCGACGGCGGGCTTGCGCGAGTTCGATAAGTACGAACTCGATTTCTCGTGCACCGTCCACATCGATGGTCCAATAGAGGTTCATGTCGAGAAGACTGCTGTGGCCTCTGACGCACCAGACATCGACTATCTTGTTTCGAAAGTTCAATTCGACGGCGAGATTCCCGACTCTCGAGCCAAGTGGCACCACAACTACAAGCCGATCGAGTTCTGGATGTTAGCCCATATTCTCCGAGAGGCACGCGGGCTCAACATCTCCGAGCTGCACGACCGTCTCCACGAACCGGATGACTTCGCATTACTCATCGGCTTCCTCGATCGCCAGGATCAAAGGGCCGATCCGCCGGGCTACACACAACTCCGTGATATCTGGGAAGAGACGTTCACACCCCGGCACCGAGGCGCGTGTAAGGTGATCTCCGAGCGACTCGTCGAGTACGCCCGAGATGAAGGGCTTCCGGCACCCGAACGTGTCTTCACACCCGACGACGTCAACGCCGACGAAGCTGACGAGGACGACCCGACGATCCGCGAACTGACGGTTGAGAAGACAGGGGATGTCTGGGAGCACATGTGTCCGATGGTTCTCAAACACTGGGAGCTGAAACGGCACCACAACTGGCAGGTCCCCGACTCCACGTTCTTCGACGCGCAGGCCTATCTCGCCACCGAAAGCGACGACGTTTTCCCCGAGAGTGGGCTGGGCAACATGAGTGCGAAATCCGATCACGACCGTGTTCACTACCCCAGCACTCACCGGCGGGAGCTCAAGAAGTTCGAGATAAACGAAATCCGTGAACTACTGCAATCCGTAACCCGCGATCTCGTCCGTAAGGCTCGGCGTGAGGGCGAACTTGTCGGGAAACTGGCCGTCGCCATCGACCAGACGAAAGGGCACCCGTGGACTGGCGAGATCGAGCACAACGAGGACGGCGACAATATCGAGCCGTGGATTCTCGGCTACAAGAACGACAACGACACGCGAACACAGTACTACTTCCAGTGGGCGACCGTCCAGGTCGTCGGCCTGGACATCCCGATCGTCCTCGACGCGGTCCCGGTGCGGCGCGGGATGACGAAAGGCGAGATCGTCGACGAGCTGCTTGCGACGGCGACCGACCTCGTCGATGATATCGAACTTGTGATGATGGATGCTGGCTTCGACAGCGAAGCCGCGAAAAACGCCGCCGAAAAGCACGACGTCTACTACCTCAACCGGAAAAGTAAGAACGAGACCGATAAGCGCCGGATGTGGAGCATGTGGGAGAACGGCGAGACCATCCGCATTTACGATCAAGAGCAACGACTCGGGATGCCGACGCGAAAGACGCTGTACGTCCCGAACATCGGGTTTGACGAGGACGATGAAGATGACGGGGATGACTCGAGCGATAGTCTGCGCCAGGAACTGATCAGGGACTTCGGTGCCGTCAACGAGGACGAGTTCGACGACGACTCGCCGTTTGAAGAACTACTCTCAGACATCCGCGAAGAGGAAGAAGAGGCCGCTGACAACGTGAATATCGGCGAAGTGTACGTCCCCTTCGAGACCAACCATCCACTGGCCGACAAGCGTCAGAAGTGGGGGCGTGACGAGATTCCGAAGCGGGAGCAACAGCACGCAGCGGCCCGGATGATTCGGACGTACGGCAATCGCTGGGGTATCGAGAACGGCTACAAGAAGATCGGCCAGTTCTTGCCCCGCAGCGGGAGTAAGGACCACACGCTCCGGTTCTTCGGCTTCGCATTCGCGTGTACGCTCTACAACGCCTGGCGGCTCGTCGATCTCCTGGTCAAGCTATCCGTCGAGGACGATCCCGAGTACACGCCGCTCGTGACGGCAAGCCGGTTTCTCGCCGTCGCCGAAGGACAGTTCGGGCTCAAGCCGCCGCCGAGCGCCTGATTTTGATCCGTGTTAGCTAACTCGTGAGCTACTGCTGTATCCAGAGCGGCGCTGAATAGCCGATTCTTCTCTCTACGTTGGCAATATCCGAACAGTGGCAAGTCGAGAGAACCAATTTCTGCGTGATTTATGGCGAAATAATCGTGGCACCAAGCGATAGAATCGCTACTTCGGTGGAATCAGACTGGGTGTGGGTCGAGATGAACGCCCATCTCACAGAACAAATCGTTTTGACCCTGGAACCGAACTCTGGGGATAGATGCTACTCTCCGGAACAGTTATCGCCGACTCGAGGACCGTACTCGATGACGGTGCGGTCGTCGTCGAGGGATCCCAAATCGCTGCGGTCGGGGAGCGAAGCGATCTCCGCGATCGGTATCCGGACCTCGAGGAGCACCGGTACGATATTTTGGCACCGGGGCTCGTCGGCGGCCACATCCATTCGGTCCAAAGCTTGGGTCGGGGAATCGCCGATGATTCGGAACTCCTCGAGTGGCTGTTCGAGTACGTTCTCCCGATGGAGGCGTCGCTGTCGGGCGACGAGATGGAGATCGCAGCGAAGCTCGGCTACCTCGAGATGATCGAGAGCGGGACGACGACCTGTATCGATCACTTGTCGGTAAACCACGCCGACAGGGCGTTCGAAGCCGCCGGAGAGAGTGGAATTCGCGGCGTACTCGGAAAGGTGCTGATGGACCAGCGATCGCCCGAGGACCTCCTCGAAGAAACGGAGGAGGCACTCGCCGAGTCCGAGCGATTGATTCAGGAGTACCACGGTTCGTTCGACGACCGAATTCGATATGCGGTTACCCCCCGTTTCGCCGTCTCGTGTACGGAGCAGTGTCTTCGCGGGGCTCGGGAACTCGCAGACGCTTACGACGGCGTTCGAATTCACACGCACGCAAGCGAGAATCGAGGCGAGATCGAAACCGTCGAATCGGACACCGACATGCGAAACATCGAGTGGCTGGACGAGGTCGGACTCACCGGCGAGGACGTCGTGCTCGCCCACTGCGTCTGGACGAACGAACGCGAACGGGAGATCCTCGCCGAGACGGGAACCCACGTCACCTACTGTCCGTCCTCGAACATGAAACTCGCGAGCGGCGTTGCGCCGATTATGGACTATCTCGAGCGCGGAATCCCGGTTGCGCTCGGAAACGATGGCCCGCCGTGTAACAATACGCTCGACCCGTTCACGGAGATGCGACAGGCGAGCCTGCTCCAGAAGGTCGACCGACTCGATCCGGTTGCCATCCCCGCCGAGGATATTCTCGAGATGGCGACGATAACCGGCGCGAGGGCGGCGGGCTTCGACGAACTCGGTGCACTGCGAGAAGGATGGCGGGCAGACATTATCGGCATCGATACCGACAAAACGCGTGCGACGCCGTTACACGATCCGATCTCACACCTCGTCTTCGGAGCCCACGGTGACGATGTCGAGTTCACCATGGTCGACGGCGATGTGCTCGTCGAGGACAGCGAAGTGCGTTCGCTTGATGCGCGGGCAATTCGTCAGGAAGCGTCCGAGATTGCGCTCGATCTCGAGGCGTACCGAGAGCAGACCGAGGACGCGCATCCGTGATCGAATTCAGTCGTTCGTCGCGATCGCTTCGATTTCTATGCCGACGCCTTTCGGTAGGTTTGCCACTTCGAACGCGCTCCGAGCCGGCGGCTCGTCGTCGAAAAAGTCCGCGTACGTGTCGTTCATCTCGTCGAACGCGTCGATGTCGTCGAGAAGAACGGTGACTTTGAGAACGTCGCTCATCTCGAGCCCTTCCTCGGCCAGGACCGCCTCGACGTTGGTGAGACTCTGTTCGGTTTGTTCGGCGATCGGTTCGTCCTCGAGTAGTTCACCTGAGGGAGTCAGTGGAATCTGTCCCGCGGTGAAGACGAGGTCCCCGTTCGTCGTCGCCTGACTGTACGCGCCGACGGCCGCCGGTGCGTCGTCCGTACTGATGATTCGTTTCATGAGTAGCCGTTACCGCCCGACCGCTTAACTTTTGGCGACCGCCCGGTGGCGACTCCTGAACGCGAACCACCGGACCCGACCGAAGCTGGTTGGTCAGTCGTCGCTGGCGGTCGGGACGTCGCTATCAGGACTGTCTGGATCGTCGAACAACGGACTCGAGTCGCCCGGCACGAACGTGTTCAAAAGCAGTGCGGAGAGTCCGGTCATGATGACGGCTTCGCCGAAGAACGTCTGTGCACCCTGTGGAAGCCCCTGCAGTGCTTCGGGGACGACCGCGACGCCGAGACCGAGACCCAGGGAGGTCGAGATGATGACCATATTTCGCCGGTTCATGTTCACGTTCAAGAACAACAGACGCATTCCGCTCGCAGCGACCATGCCGACCATGACGAGAACGGCACCGCCGAACACCGCGTCCGGAATCGTCGTCACCACGGCTCCGGCGACCGGGATCAGTCCCATGATCGTCAGGAAGATACCGCTGATTCCGACGACGTGTCTGCTCATGATACCCGTGAAATTGACGATCCCGACGTTCTGAGAGAACGAGGTGACCGGGAACGAACTGAAGATAGCGCCGATCGAACTCATGAAGCCGTCAGCGAAGATACCCCCTCGAAATTCCTCATCGTCGGGGTTTCGTCCCTCAGCAGCGGTGATTCCGGACATGTCTCCGACCGTCTCCATCGCGGAAACGAGAAACAGGAACGCAAACGTGACGATTGCGACCGGATCGAAGGCGTAGCCGAACTCTCCGGGCGTCGGGATCTCGAACAACCCTGCATTGGCGATCGGACTGAAGTCGACGACCCCGACCGCGATTGCGACGAGGTAACCGACGAGGATTCCGATGAAGACGCTCAAGATGCGCGCCATTCCCTCGAGGAAGAGGTTAAACAACACGGCGATCAGCAAGACGAGACCAGCGAGGCCGAGGTTCTGTACGGATCCAAACTCCGAAGCCGTCGGGTCCCCACCCGCGGAGTACTCCATCCCCGTCGGGATGAGGTAGAGTCCGATGATGATCACGATCAGTCCCGTTACCAGCGGCGGGAAAAACGGCTTGATGCGCCTGAACTGCCACCCGATCAGCCCCTCGACGACGATTCCAGTTACCAGTATCGCACCGAAGACGGCCGCCAGCCCCTGTTGGCTCCCAATGGCGCTGGCCGCACCGAGGAACGTAAAGCTCGTTCCCATGACGATCGGGAGTTTCGCACCGACCGGTCCGATCGTGTATGCCTGTATAATCGTCGCGAGTCCAGAAAACAGCAACACCATCTGGACGAGATACCCCGTATCTGCGGCCCCCAATCCGACTTCGCTCGCAACGAGGACCGCGACCGCGGTCGACGGAACGATCATCACCAGAACGTGTTGAATGCCGAGCGGAATCGCCTCCGACAGCGGCGGCTTTTCGTCGAGTTCGTACGCGAGGTCTATTTCGCCATCCCTCTGCCCAGACATGAAGCGTTGTCTTTCACCTCTCAAATCCGGCATTTATAGCTTCTTTTCTCGAGGAACGTCGTTTCTCCGTCGTTGGGCCGGGACCAATCAATAGCTTTTATTCGCGCCACAAGAAGTATCGGCATGGAGCAACTGGAGCGGTCGGTCCACGACGCGCCGATCATCGAGAAGGACGACTACGAGTATCTCGTCCATCCGATCAGTAACTGCGTCCCGATGTTAGAGCCGAGCCTGCTTCGAGAAGTCGTCACGCGAATCGTCCGGGCGGCAGATCTCGAGAACGTCGATAAAATCGTCACTCCGGCCGCGATGGGGATCCACATCTCGACCGCCGTCTCGCTGACGACCGATATCCCGCTTGTAGTCATCCGCAAACGCGAGTACGGACTGGAGGGTGAAGTTTCACTCACGCAGGAGACGGGCTACTCGAAGAGCGAGATGTACATCAACGATGTCGACGAGGGAGACAACGTCCTCTTGCTCGACGACATGCTCAGCACCGGCGGAACCCTCCGGGCGATCACCGAAGCGCTCGAGTCGATCGGCGCGAACATCGTTGACATCGTCGTCGCGATGCGAAAAGTCGACGGCGGCGACGCGATGGTCGACAGCGAGTACGACGTCACCTCGTTGCTCGAGATCGTCGTTCGCGACGGCGACGTGACCGTAATTCAAGACGAGGAGGAACGCCGTCTCGTCGAAGATCAGTTCGCAAATTGAACGAGCGGTGTTTTACGGATGGTGTGCGTCAAGAGGCCCGTGATCCGTACTGTTCTCACTCGCCGATACCGACCGCGAGTTCGGTTTCCGTGTCGCCGTCCGCTAACAATGACCGAACGCCAGCGATAGTCTCGTCCGCTTCAACGGTGTTTTCCATCAGTACCGTCTCGCTCGGAAACAGCTGTTCGCCGAGCAAGAGGCCGTGCTCTCGAGCGGTTGAGCCGGTAACCGTCAGGTAGACGCCGACGCCGGCGTCGGCAATGGCCGCTTCCTCTTCGATCGTCGGATCCGGATGCTCGAAGCGGATGCCTTCGAGCGCTTCCGTGCCGAGAACGGCCTGTACCAGCCGTTCGTACCGCGGCACGATACACAGCGGTCCGGTGTACTCCTCGAGGAACGCTCGGTCGATCGATTCGGACGACGGTGTCGCGTCCGGGGTCGCCATCAGCGTGTGATAGACGGTATCCCCCAGACCAGTGACGACTTGCACGTCGGTGTCCGACGGATCGATCCGGGCGTTGATATCCGCGATGCGCTGTAGCGGGTCCGCACGCAGTTCGACAACCTCCTCGAGGACGAGGTCGGCGCTGTCGAATCCCAGCGCGAATTCGTGGGTGCGAAGCGCGCGAAACGGTTCCTCTCGGCCGACGAGTTGTACCGACGTTCCGGACGGAACGCCGTCGGCTCCCTCGAGCGGGATGGTGACGCTATCGAAGACGATCCGACGCGGTTTCCCCGCGCGGTCGTCGCGCAAGAGGGTATACTCGGGTTCGGTTGGGTCGTCGACGGTGCTGTAGTCTGCGAGACGATGGTACACGTCGCGGTCGCACGAAAGGGTGTCTTTCGTGAGCGCTTTCTCGTGACGAAGCGTCGAACTGACGTCGTCCGCGAGGTCGTCGACTCCCAGTCGGGTCGCCAACCGATCCAGTACTGACTCGAGTGGTCGTCCTTTTCGAGGAATCGCGATCGGGATCGTCTCGCCCATTGGCCCAAAATCCACAACCGAGCAGTAAACGAGTTGCGTTTTGTCGCTCCGGGAGTCAGTTAGAGAACATCGAACCGAGCTGATCGCGCCAGTCGTTCAGTTCGGCGATGTCTTCCGAAAGCGTCTCGACCTCCGTCTCGACGTCTTCGACCGTCTGTTCGACTTCCGAAACGGTTGCCTCGACGTCGTCGACCGATTCCTCGACGGTCGAGACGGTCGTTTCGACGCCCTCGACGGTTTCTTCTACTTCCGAGACCGTTCCTTCCACGTCGTCGACGGACGCCTCGACCGTCGTAACGGTGTCTTCGACGTCTTCGACCGTTTGCTCGACTTCCGAGACCGTTCCTTCTACGCCCTCGACGGACGCTTCGACGGCTTCGATATCCTCGACCACGCCGCCGACATCGTCCTCGAGCTCGGTGACGTCGGACTTGGTCGTCCCAACATCATCTTGGAGGTCGTCGACGACGCTTTGGGTCTCTCCGATCTCGGATTCGAGGTCGTCGAATCGAGTATCGATGCCGTCGACTTCCTCCGAGAGGGTATCGAGTTGGTCCGTCGCCGAGTTCAGCTCCTCGCCGAACAGCGCCGTCTCGGATTCGACGTGATCGACGTCCGAAACGACCTCCTCAAGCTCGGATTCGGTGGCGCTAACGCGTCCCTTCATCGAGCCGAGTTCCGATTCGACGCCCTCGAGTTCGGATCTGAACTGCTCGATGATCTGCTCGCCGGTCCCGTACTCGTCGAGGAACTCTTCGATCGCCCCCGAGTAGGCGGCCACTTCCTCGACGCGTGATTGGAGGTGGTCGACCCTCGCGAGATCCGGGCCGTTCATTTCGATATCGAGCTCGGAACGAAGGATCTCGAGATCGCGTTCGCTAACGGATCCGGATCGGATTTCGTCCGCGAGTCGGGCACTGACGGAGTGAGGTTCGTCGGTTGGTGTCGCGCCCACGTCCGTCTCAGACTCGGATTCGCCGTCGTCGGCTGGCTCCGTCTCGAGTTCGTCGTCATCGGCCGTCTCGGGCGCTGATTCCTCGTCGCCACGCGCATCGGCTTGGTCGGAGTCGGCGTCGGCGTCCGTGTCGGGCCCGAGACCGAGTTCGGCTTCGGGATCGTCGACCGACTCCGTCTCGTCGTCTTCCGGACCCGGAATGTTGTCTTCCTCGAAGTCGAGGTCGACACCGGCGGAATCCGCCGTATCGTCGTCCTGGGTCCCTTCTGTCTCCGCGCGGTCCTCGTTTTCATCGTCTTCCGCGTCGTTCTCGAGGCCGAGATCATCGGCGTCGTCCGCCTCGGAAGCGGCTTCGTCCGCCGCAGGTTCGTCCACGGCCGGTTCTTCGGGGGAGGACTCGTCGTCGAGACCGGGGACAGCGTCGGAGTCCCCGGAAATCATGTCTTTGACGACCTGATTCCGGTCGTCGGTGATGATTTCGTCGATCATGGTGTCGTCGACTTCGTCGCTGGCCGCCGACTCGGATCCGCTCTGTGAGTCGTCTCGGCCGTCCGTATCGCCGGCCGACTCGTCCCTATCCGCGCTCGTTTCGACGTCGACGGTCGTCGAATCGGTCAGGAATGGAGCCGCCTCCGACTCGTCTCCGATGCGGATGCCGTAGACGGTGACGAGCGTCTCTTCGGGGGAGAGCGTTCGCGTAAATTCGACGTGATGGTCCTGGAACGCGGTCCAGTCTTCGCTGTAGTAGTTGGGATGGAACCCGACGCCGTCCATCGGGAACGATTCGGGAATCTCCTCGGAAACGTTGACGGTGATCGCTTCGTCGCGGTCCGAGTCGATTTCGAATCGAATTGCAGGGACCGGGAATTCGTCGGCTGCAAATAGTTTCCGAACAGTCACCCCATCAGAACGTGTTTCGATTACCTCGTCTATGTCAGCGGCTGAACTCATGAGAGCAATATTAACTTACCATTACTATAAATTGCACGGCAGTGTCGGCAGTGGCGATTTGAACCGTCAGGAGGCTAAACCGCCCAAAAATTGGCCATTCCGGCTCGGCGAGTGCAGGAAACGGACCGAACCCGCAGACGGATCAGAGGTCGACTCTGTCTCCGATTTCGATGATCTCGAGGTCCGTTGGATATTCGAAACTGTTCGCATGGTGAAAGAGTGCCTTTGGGTCCGCGGTCAGCCCTCGCCACATGTCCCAGTGACTCGGACAGAGGGTGTCGAGTTCGAGCGCGCTTGCCGCTTCGACGATCTGGTTTTCGTCGTTGTACCAGCGGGTTCGTTTCGGCTCGCCGGTCTCCTTGTCCGGAACGTTGCCGACGGTACCGAACGCGAGGACGCCGATGTCTATCTCGTACTCGTCGCCGATCCGCTCGAACTCGTCCGACGGTTTCGTATCGCCGCCGTGGAAGAACGTCCCCGCCTCGTGCTCGATAACGTAGCTAACCGGATGGGTTGCGTCGGGATCGTTCGCCTTCTCGATGTGTACGGTAAACTCGCCGATTTCGACTGTATCGCCCTCCGTAACCTCTTCGAACTGCTCGTCGGTAACGTCCCACTCGTCGGTCCAGCCCTCCTCTCGAGTGACGGCGAGGCTGTCGTCGGGGCCGTACAGCGTGGCACCGGTGTTCTCGAGAATCGGGGCCTGGCTCGGGCCGTCGACGTGGTCCGTGTGTTCGTGCGTTGCGAGGATCGCATCGGCGTCGGTGATATCTGCCGGATCGAAGGGGATCGGAATCATCCGAACGGTCCGCGGTGGGTCTCCGATTCCCACGTAGGGATCGATAAACACCGTCGTCCCGTCGCTCCCTTTCAGTGCGAATCCGTTACAGCCGAAGTACCAGATAGCGACGCCATCCGGGTCAGCATCCTCGATCGAACGAACAAGCCACTCGTCCCAGTCGCTCGTTGTCATACGTGTGTTTGTTCGGAGTGAGTGCGTAAGTGTTGTCGTTTCGGCTTCAGTTCGCGATAGCTGGAGTCAGACCGTTTTCGACGGAACGCTTCGAGAAGAGTCGGTCCAGTGGTTGAATTCTCACTAGGCCGAGGCCGAAAGGTCAACGATCATTGCTGCCTCGTCGTCTCGGTCTTCTGGCGTTCGGGACCGAACCAGGTTCGCCTCAGGGTCGTACTCGATCAGCCCGGCGTCGGCGAGCAGCGGCAGATCCGTGTGGGTGATGAGTCCCTGAATGCGCTTCCAGTCCCCGGTCGAAACCGGTCGGTTTTGGTCGTCTCGAAGTCGCTGGCTGAGCTCGACCGAAACTGACTCGACCGTTATAGCGTGGGATTTTTCTGCAAGACTTTCGAGAACGTATCGACGACGCGGATCGGCTACCGCATCGAACAGCGCATCCATTTCTTCGGCGTTTTTCTCCGAAAACTCACAGATGTCTTGAATATCTGCCTCGAGATCGGCGGGGTCGACGGTTGCCGTCGCGCGCCTGGTCTCGGTATCGTAGGCGATCAATCCCGCATCCGAAAGAATCGGGAGATGACGATGGTGCAAATCGACCAGAAGAGACTCGGTAGACCCGGTTTGTAGCTCTTCGTCGCTACTCTCGAGTCGTTCCGCGAGGTCCGACGCCGCGACCGTCGACGTTGGCGAGTCGAACAACAGGGTAACGAGACGCCGCCGAACAGGGCTAGCAATCGCGTTAAGCACGGCATCGAGTTGTTTCTCGTCGCCAGTTGCATGTTTACTCGTCGGACCGTACGCATAGTTCGTCATTACTGCTTCTGGGGACGCCATCTCATTAAGCACGTTCCCAAACTCTGTAGGACTGTTCGAATGAACAGTCGCTCCGCTAGCACTGTTCGCTCGTTGCAACGGATCCAGCATAATCGCACAAATCGTAAAAAATGGCCGCTCCGTGTCGTATTTCGGACTGCAATTTTCCAGGGGTTGTCTAGGATCGGCTCACTCTCCCTTCCCTAATCCCAGCGCGAACGATCCAAGTCCGGTGATCACGAGAACGAAATCCAGTATACCACCGAGCACCGGGACTGCAGAGACGAGAGAAACGAGCAGTGCTCCAACGACCAATCCTTGCCAATACCGTGACCCGCCGACGAGCGAGGTTCCAACCGCAACCGTTGCCAAAACGCTGCCGAGCAAGAGGGCGATCACGAAAACGATCATGCCGGGAATAAGGACCAACACACCGACGATCGTGATGATGAGAACGACTGCGCTTCCGATAGCGATGACGAGTGCCAGCAGTCCGTACAGGAACGATTCACCGGGCAGGGAGCGCATACGGTCGACGTTTCGCTTCGACGATTCCGGTGTAATTGCGAGAACGAGCGTCCCGATGAGCAACGTTATCACGAACTGACCGACGATTTCGCCGAGGATCGAAACCGTGGGAGGAGTCGGTGATTGAGGTCCAGGGCTCACCTGTGTGATGGAACCGAGCAATGAACCCAGCTCGACACTCACTGGGACCGCGATGGGGGATATGCCTCTATCGAGAGTTGAAGCTCATAACTGTTTTATGAGTGACAGATTACTGAAACTGCCTTACCAGGTACCGTGGAAGGTATCGAACTCGAGGCTATCGAGCGGTTCGTGGCCGACGGCGATTTCGTACTCGCCGGGGGTGAGCATCGGCTTGTGGAACTGCGGGCCGTCGTCGGTCGTGATCCGCGGACAGCCGGTGTTGACGAACGCGTCCATGTCGAAGTTCCGAAGCCGGTCTGGCGTGACTTCGTCCATCGTGATGAGGTAGGCGTTGTCGTTTTCGTCGAGAATGTCCTGGGCTTGCTCCCAGCGACCCTGGCCGATTTTGGTACAGAAGATGACGCCCCACTTTTCGGCGTCCATCGCGCGGTGGATCGCGCCGTAGCGCTGTTTCATGAACTTTTCAGTATCCGCAACGGTGACGACGTTGTTGACCGGGTCGGCGATGACGACGTGTTTGTCGGGGTGTTCCATCGCGAGGCCCAGTGGATGGAACTTGCCGCCGCCGACGTAGAGTATCTGATTCGCCGGCACGTCGGCGCTCGCGTAGTTACAGCCGAGCACCTGCCCTTCGTGGGTCAACCGTTCGTCGCCGCGACGACTGTCGACGTCGTACCCGTGTTCCTCGAGGAATTCCCGCATCTCTTCGTAGAGGTTCATGTGCTGGGCCGTCGTCACGAGGCCGACGTCGGGGTCGTCTTCGGGATCCTCGAGCGTTTCGAGAGCCTCTTCCATGATCGGCGTAACGTCGACGTTCGAGAACAGGGGGACGTAGATCACCTTGTCCGTGTCCTTCATCGGCGAGTGGCCGAAGTGGACGAAGACGTCGGTGCGTTTCATCAGGTACGTATCGAGGTCGCAGGCTCCGTAACAGGGCTGGCCTGAGAGCATGATCGTCACGTCCTCGCCAACGCGTTCTCGAAGGTCGTCGGCGACCTTCGGCCCGCGGCGCTTGAGGCCTTCTGGGAACTGAAGTCCGACTTTGGTGGCGTCGCGTTCGTTAATCTCGTCGACGATCCGCTCGAGTTCGTAGTCCCACTCTCGATCGTGCTTGAGGCTCATCCCGGTGTTTCGGAGGTCTCCCTCGCTGTACTCCGACTGCTGGCTCATTACAATTTCATTCGTGGGCGCACGTAAAACGGCGGCGCTTTCCGTCCCAATCACGAAATCGGTCCTTTCGGCCCTCGTCATGGAGGGATAATTTTCCAACCAAGTTTGGCGACACTGTGAGGGTACTGTTGGGTATCGTCACGTTCTCGTGGTCCGAAAAGTCATGGTACTGCAGTCTAAATGGGGTGTCAATGGTAGCACGAGGCGATTCGGACGGATACCTATTCGACCTCTACCGCCAATACATTGGCGAGCCGTCGGGTCGAAACGACATCTATGTTGGATTTGGCCTGTTCTTCGGTGGTATCGGACTCGCGGTTACAGCGTTGGTGCTTTTTATCTGGGGGAGCACCCACGAACCCCGGTCGACGACGTATGTAATGTGGACGGAACCGGCCTACGGGTTCGGGATGCTGTCGCTTCCGGCGATGATGCTCGGCATAGTCGTTTTGTTACCCTCGAACCGACGGATGTTGTATACGTCCGTAGCGGGTGCAACGGTGACATTCGTTGCCGTCATGGGATTCTTCTATGCGTATCCCCTGGACTGGAACGGCCACGGACAGGATTACACGGTGGAAGTCGTCGCAGTGTACGCGGTCGGCGTCGCGGGACTCATCGCGTCGACAGGCGGCGCACTGATCGCTCACTATCTCGAGCTCGCACAATCGGCTGGAGTCGGGGGCGGGAGTTCGCTCGAGGAAGAAGAGGTGGACGAGTCCTATACCGATGCGGAGATTCAACAGGATATCGACGCCGCAATGGAAGACGTCGAACTCTCCTGGGGCGGCGTCGAAAAGGGCGACAATACGAGCCTGAGTTTTAGCGGTCACGAGTTCGACAACGTCGAGATTGACAACACCGCGACGACGACCCGATCGTCCGGCGTCGATTCGCAGGTGGCGGGGCTCAAGGGGCTCAAAGGCGGCGAAACGAAGACGACGACCTCGAGTTCGTCCGTCGAGGACCAGACGGCGAAACTCAAAGAACTCAGGGAACAAAAGCGGGCCGAAGAAATGGCAACGGACGACTCAAGCCGTGCCCTCGAGACCGTGACAAAACCGTTCGGTTCAGTTGCCGAACGGTTGCGCGAACTCTTAGGTCGAAATTAATTCCGTTGCAACGGTACAACTGTCAGTTATCGTTACCGTGTTCGAGATAAAAATAATCCACATAGATTTATAAGTTGTCGGTGGCCTTCCCAAACTATGGCCAAAGGCCTAGACGTTGGGACAATGAACATCCTGTCTGCCCAACAGGATGGCGACGACACGGTATTCGTACAGCAACGCAACTCCTTCGTAGAAATAGAGTACTCGGATATGGCCGAGCAGATGCTCTCCCGAAGCGAAGTCCTCCACATCCGAAAGGACGACAAAGTGTACGTCGTTGGCGACGACGCGCTGAACTTCGCGAACATCTTTAACAAGGAAACGCGGCGACCGATGAAACACGGGATCCTCTCGAACGACGAGAAGTCCGCCATCCCGATGATGAAACTCATCATCGAACAGGTCGTCGGCGAACCGACGTATCCGGACGAGAAGCTCTACTTCTCGACCCCAGCAGATCCGATCGACGACGATCTCTCGACGCTTTACCATCAGAAGACGATCGAGTCGTTCCTGAACGATATGGGATACGACGCCGAGCCGATCAACGAGGGGATGTCCGTCATCTACTCCGAACTCGCGGACAACAACTTCACCGGTCTCGGTATCTCCTTCGGTGCAGGGATGACGAACGTCTGTCTGGCGTACTACGCGGTCCCTGTCATGAAATTCTCCGTCGCCCGCGGTGGCGACTGGGTCGACGAACAGGCCGCTCGAGCGACCGGCACGCCGGTCGACAAGGTTACATCGATCAAAGAAGACGACTTCGAACTCGACTTCACGACGGACATCGGCGGCGTCGAAGGTGCCCTCTCGATTTACTACGAGAACCTTCTCGATTACGTCATCGAGAACATCGTCAGCGAGGTCGACGAGGAGGACGTCGAGGAAGGACTCGACGTCCCCGTCGTCGTCACCGGCGGGACTTCGAGCCCGAGCGGGTTCGAGGACCTGTTCCGTGACCACCTCGAGGACGCGAACATTCCGTTCTCGATCAGTGGCGTTACGCACGCGAACGAACCGCTCTACAGCGTCGCACGTGGTGGCCTCGTCGCCGCCCGTTCGGACGAAGACGTTGACCACGACCGCGACGACGAAGAAGTAGAAGCGGCCACGGCGAACGAATAGAACGACTCGAGCCGTCGGATTTCGCTATTCCGCCGTTATTCTGGCACTATTCAGACACTGTTTTTCGTAGTGAGATAGCTATTCTTTGTCGGTGCCCTCAGTCGCGTCGTAGAACCGATTGAACGCGTCCCGCCACGATTCGAGTTCGGAAAACTCCCGTTCGTGCTCGACCGGGACATCGGCGTACCCACAATGGCTGCACGTCACCGTCGTCACGTCGGCGAGCGAAAGCCGCTCGAGCGGGGACGAACATCGTGGACACTTCTCCATACAGGTTCCTGTTACGGCACGTTCTTAACTTTATCTCAGACTCGCTTGAGCGAGTACCGATTCGCCGCTGAATCTGACTACTTATTTGTCTCGGTTCGAGCTACTCCGGGAGTGTCTCAAACGGAATGGGATATAACTACTAGACATTTACAAAACCTTTTGTATGCGGCTTACGTATCCCCGTGCAATGAGTACGTCATCGAACCCCACCATCGATCAAACGATCGAGCGGTGTCAACCCGAAGACATCACCCCGGTTCGGCTCGAGGCAAAGACCGTCGAATCGACATCGCCCAGTTACCTTCGCGAACTCAAATACGAACTGCAAGAAAACGGCCTCTTTCCCACTGGACTGACGATCGAGGCCTCGTTCGACGAAGATTGTTCGCTCGTCACCCAACAGGAAGCCGACCGAATTCGACAGTATGTTCGCGCCGGTTCGTTCCTCGGCGTCGGCTCGGTCCACGTTTCCGTCGACGACGTGGCAAATCCCGAAAAGGTTCGACCCGCACTCGACGCTTGCTTCGAGCGAGCACGACGGGACGGAATCGCACTCGAGATCGATTCGTCGGTTCCGCTCGAGCGGTGAGCGTTCCCTCGAGGCGAACGCTCGCGCGTCGGTTAGAGGGCGTTGCGGATTTTCGGGAGCCATCTGCTGACTTAGAGCAGTATCTCACGCCGGCCGAAGTCGCGGCCCATATCTGCCATTTCGCTTCGTTGCAGGGAGATTTAGCCGACGAAACCGTCGTCGATCTGGGAACCGGAACCGGGATGCTCGCGATCGGTGCTGGTCTCTGCGATGCCGACCGCGTTGTGGGGATCGATACCGATCCCGACGCGCTCGCTCTCGCTCGTCGAAACGAGCAGTCTGTACTCACCGGCCATTCCGTCGACGGTGTTTCGAGCGAGGAATCAATGGTTCGCACTCCTCTCGAGTGGGTCCGCGGTGACGTCACCCGCCCGCCGTTGTCAGTTACTGACGCGACGGTGCTCTCGAACCCACCGTTCGGTGCTCAGCGAGGGAATCGCCACGCCGACCGCGACTTTCTCGAGACGACCCGCTCGATTGCAAAGACGTCGTACACGATCCACAACGAGGGCAGTCAGGAGTTCGTCGAATCCTACGCGAGCGACGCCGGTGGAACCGTTACCCACGCGTTCCGCGCGACATTTTCACTCGACAATCGACTCGCGTTTCACACCGACGACTCTCGGGAACTCGAGGCGGAAGTGTTCCGAATCGAATGGGACTTGGGCGCTCAGCAGTAACGCTCGACGACGCCGAAGCGGTGTCGTTAGTTGATTTCGTTGTACTCCTCTTTTTCTGCGACTTGAACGATCGTTCCGTCGGCAATCGCGTAGATTCCGCCATCTTCGAGGACGAATTCGATGCCGTCGGCCTGGGTAGTCTCGCTATCATCGGGAACCGCAACGGCTGTCGATTTGACGGTCTCACCGTCGTCGTTGGTCAGTTCGACCTCGAGGACGAACTCCTCGTTCTCGGTCCCGATCGTGACTGTCCGATCGTCGATCTGAACGTCTGCCATCGACTCATCGGCGGTAAACGCCAGTTGTTTCTCCGCATCCGATTCGGAAAGCCAGATCTGGTAGACCGGGTCGTTACCCGTTGGCACCCAGCCGGTCCGTTCGACGTGGACCGTTTCTCGCCAACCGGGGCCGCCGACCGAAACCGTTTCTTCGCCACTGAACTCGAGTTGATGGGCCGTCACGGTCTCTTGCCAGATGTGGCGTTCCTCGCTCGAGACGATGACGCCGTTCGATTCGACCGTTGTATCCTGTCCGAACGCGCCGATGTCGATGACGCCGACGAGTTCGTTTTCTTCGCCTTCGACGTACTCGATCGTGTAGTCCTCGACGGTGATCGAGTTGTCCGCAGTCTCGGTCTCTCCCGAAATGACGAAGAGATTCACTGGAAGCGCGGGTCCTGAAATGGCCGCAACAACGAGGATGATAACGAGGAACGCGGCCTGTCGTCCACTGAGCGCCGAAAACGCGCCCGAATCACGCGGGTAGCTTCCGCGATTGATAGCGTCGACCCGTTCGAGATTGTCTCTCGTCTTGTCTCGACTCGAGGCGCCGATCTCGAGGATACGATCGATCGTGGCATTCGTACGAATCTCGCGGCTGGCAGTCGACGAGCGAGTGAATCCCTCTCGAACTCTTGTGGGAACGAGTGGCCGTTCCGAGGCGGTGACTGCCAGCGTAACGACGAGTGCGAGCGCGGTGACGATCGCAATGCCAGGTCCCTGGAATAGATAGTAGATGTTCTGATCGCCGAACCAGTAAATCTGCCACAGTCCCTGTGCGAACCCGAAGATGAGAATCGCGATCCACAATCGAAGTGCGTTCGGCCGATAGTTCCGACGATGGAGGAGTATCGCACCGAGGATAAAGCCGATGAAAAACCCGAGCGCGTGGCCCTGAATGGCGACGTTCGCCCACGACGGAGCCATCGCAGGGCTCGGTTCCGCGATATACACGCCGACCGGAGTCAATAGCGCTCGATACGTCGTCAACAGGATGGTTTGGCCGCCGAGTATCGCCACGATCGTGTGAATTGGGTATCGAACGATCGCAAAGCCAGCAAACGCGAAGACGATGCCGGAGAAGCCGATCACCGGACCGAGCGCAAACAGGCTCGTGACGAGTCCGATCGCGACGACTGCCAGCGGAAAGATGACGAACGCCCGAATCCGTGGATTCGTCCACATCGACGCCATCGAGCGCTCTTCACGCCAGTTCGGATGCTTATTTCGATCGTTTGAGTACTCGTCTCGTCCGTTCGGGTAGTGACCCCACGCGTACTCAGCGATCGGTGCGACGACGAGCGCTCCGAAGAAGTTACTCAGAAGGTGCCCCGAACTCGCGTGGGTAAACGATGCAGAGGCCATTCCGAGCGGGTAGTAGTACGACCACGCTCGATAGGGGATCGACACCGGATCGCTGAAATCGGAGATTCCGTCCTGTACGAAGAGATACACGGCGAGGACGAACGCGAGAACGATGACGGTTCCCCACGGAACGCCGAGAACGAATCGGGAACGAAGTACGTCTCGCCATCGCCGTTCGGGTTCGTGCACCCACCTGATGGCCACAATCGATACGATGATCGTCGCTGCGAGGATGAGTCCCAGCACGACCCCGATCGGATCCATATCCCTCCCGTTCGAGCGAAGCTGTATAGGGGTTTATCTTCGCGCGCTCGTCGAACAGCAGGTACCCCAAACTGGACGAACGGCGTCTTCGAAAGGTACAAGCACGTGACGCTCGGATGAAATCGTATGGAATTGCGGGTCACCGAACGCACGGAGACCGAGCTTTCGATCGAGATCGGTGGAGAGGATCACACGTTCATGAACGTGCTCAAAGGCACACTCCTCGAGCACGAGGACATCGCCGCGGCAACCTACGACGTGAACCCGGAACAGTCGGGTGGACAGACCGAACCCATCCTGACGATCAAGACTGAACCGGGTACCGACCCGATCGACGCGCTCGAGGAGGGTGCAGGAAACATTCGCGATAAGACGACGGCGTTCCGCAACGCGTTCGAAGCGGCAGTCTAATTCTGGTTCGATGATGTGCGGTCGATCCCACTATCGTTGAGAGCCGTAGTGCTCGAGAACCGAGACGATACAGGTTGGGAGACGACGGTTGAGCACGACGCATCGTAATCACAACGTGATATCCGTCTCAGCACGCGGTGTACAGGACGAGTATCGATCCGTCGGGTCCGACGTGGATATCGATTCCTTCCGCGTCGAACTCCGGCCGTTCGATGTCCTGTGTCTCCATCCTCTCGAGTAGTTCGTCCGCAACGTCGTCCGCGAGTTCGCTTTCGGTTTCGTACTCTTCAATCGAGGAGTCGGCCAGAAGCTGGTAGCCCCGTGGCTCCTGTTCGCAGGTGAGATCGAACTCCGCTGGATTCGCGCGTTCGCCGCCGTCATCGTCAGTGTATGCATCGACAACGAGGCGTTGGTTTTCGGCGGTCGCGAACTCCTCGAGACCGTCATCGTACGCGAGCGGTTCGTCGAGTTCACCCCCGCCGTCGGTTTCCGCTTCGCCGGTCGCCTCCTGTTCGGCAGTGAGTCTTTCGTGGACTAACAGCGCCGTTTCCTCGAGGTCGATCCCCTCCGCTTCGGTATCCTCGCCGGGAAGATCAGTCCCGACTCCCGGTAGAACCGATAACGGGACGATGCCGGTCGCGAATAAGGCGACGACGAGCGCGATCACGACGATGACCGGCGAGTACGGTTTCGCAACCTCGAGCCACCCGGGCACCTCGAGATCGTTGTCGACGTCCTCGAAGGTCTGTCTGGTTTTCTCGAGGGTGTGGTTTCCACAGCGGGCACAGGGTGGCGAGTTCCGCATGTGCTCTCGCCCGCAGTTCGTACAGGTCCAGACATAGGTCGGCGCCGTGTCGACCGTGCCGTCGTCCGCCTCGGCGTCCTCGCCTCGATTGAACGAATTGTAGCCGCAGCTATCACATGGGGGATCGTTCGACTCGTGTGGTTCATCGCACCACGCACACCGCCACGTCACTGTTAATAGCGGTCGACCGCGCGTGCATAAGGATATTGAATCGCATTCCGTCCTCGAGATTCGACTCGTGTGCGCGGACTCGAGATCGATCCGTAAACGCGGGCTCGAGAAGAGAGGTCGAACACCGAGAGGGCAAACAGGAGGTGATTGAACGCCGACGGAACGCAGTATTCGCTCACCGGCGAACTGGAACGTCTCGCTCTGCCAGGTGGTCCTTGACCTCGCTGACGGAGTACTCGTCGAAGTGGAAGATCGAGGCGGCGAGTCCGGCGTCCGCATCGGCTTCGGTGAACACTTCATCCATGTGTTCGGGGCCGCCACAGCCCGACGAGGCGATAACTGGCGTGTCGACCGCCTCGCAGACGGCCGTCGTAAGCGGAATGTCGTAGCCGTCTTTCGTCCCGTCCCGATCGATCGAGTTGACGAACAGCTCGCCCGCGCCACGAGACTCGACCTCGCGGGCCCACTCGATCACGTCGACGCCGGTTCCTTCGCGCCCGCCCTTTTTCGTACACTCGAACCAGCACGACTCCCCGTCGATTTCGACGAAATTCTCGCCGGCCTCGTCGTAGCGACGGCGCGCGTCCACGCTGATCACGATGCACTGACTGCCGAACGCCCGAGCCCCCTCGTTGACGAGTTCGGGCCGCTCGAGCGCGCCGGTGGTGATCGAGACCTTGTCGGCTCCCGCGCGAAGCGTCTCTTTGATGTCTTCGGTCGTCCGAATCCCACCGCCGACTGTCAGCGGGATGAACACCTCGTCGGCGACGCGGGAAACGACGTCGAGCATCGTTTCGCGACCCTCCGCGGAAGCGGTGATATCGAGGAAGACGAATTCGTCAGCACCGGACTCGTTGTACGCTTTGGCCATTTCGACCGGATCGCCGGTATACTTCAGATCCTCGAAGTGGACGCCGGTGTAGACGGCGGGATTTCCCTCGTCGTCGAGGTCGACGTCGATACAGGGAATGACTCGTTTCGTGAGCATACCGTCGTGTTGGGGCGACCGGCGTTTGACGGTTTCGACCACGACATGGGTTCGACACATTCGAGGCGTTCTTCGAATCGCTCTTTCCGACCAATCTCCTCACAAGTACGTAGGAGGCCTTAAGTGATCGAAACCGAAAGGGATCGGTATGGCAGACGACAGCGAACCCGCAGTGGACGGCGATTCGGGAGCCGACGTCGGTCACGATCTCGAGGCGGACCGAACGACCGCACCGATGGACGACTTCCCGCTGAGGTACGTGGGGATCGGTGCGATCGTTCTGGTCGTCGGACTGGCAATTAGTTACGCTCTTCCGCTTCTGGCAGTCTGAAGAGAAGAAATCGAACCGCGAATCAGAAAACGTACTCGTCGTCGTGGCCCATCATTCCGTCGTCTTCGAGGCCACTGCCACCTGTTTCGTCTTCGTCCATCGGTCCGCTCGTTTTGTAGGCCTTGATTCCTGTCGATAGGAGGTCTTCGACCGCTTCCTCCCGGTTGACGAACTCACCGCGCTCGACCATTTGCGCAATTTGCATCTCGAGGTGTTCTGGGATGGTGATCTCTACTTTCGGCATCTGACTCGCGTTTCGGCAAGGGGGTATTTAGATTTGACGGGGATTGTGCACACCTGGGAACGCTGGGGCGAAACGAATGATCGACAGTAACAGGATGAAATCGACTCAGTTGGTCCGAGCGTCACAGTTCGGCGGCAGAAAGATCGAAACGAGGGGATCGCCCTCGAGCAATCGGTAGCCGTCGTGGATACGAATCGTTGTTCCCGAACTACTTGTTGCCCATCATCGAATCGATGGTGTTCTTGATGGTCGAACCGGGCTGGGTGACCATCTCGAGTTGCTGGCGCATTTTTCGCTGGTTGAAGTAGCTCGCGAACGCGAGAATCGTCGGCGGCCAGAGGCCGACGAAGAGACCGCGCTGGCGGTCGCCGCGGATGAAAAAGTAGTACCACGACAGCCCGACCGACGCGGCCGATGCTAACAGTGCGGGCCCGAGTGCCTGTTCGCCGACTTCCTGTGCTTGCTCTCCGGAAACGCCTTCCGTTCCCATCTCTTGTTTTGAAGCCATGCATCAACACGGTCAACGAGATCGTACTAATTCGTGGCGAGGGTTCCGAACGGTACCACCAAATTGAACGCCTGAGAGACTGTTTCAGGTGGGTTTCGAGGGATCCGCCGTCCGTTGAATTAGACATTTATTCGCTGTTCGTCGACGGGGTCTCTGGTGGGAACGGGCGTTCAAACTAAATCGCGAACGGATCGCCGCTATCTGCCGCCGATTTCGCCCCTCTGATACTGTCGGCTATAAATCCTTCACAATTCTGTCGCCTCGGGGGCGAGAATATTCACACGGTTACAGCCGGCAGCATGACTCCACGCTGTCTCCCCGCCGACCTCGAGATTCCCGAGCGCTGTGTAACGGCTCGCTCAAGCGGTACATCTACCTGTATAGGCCCTAACGGTCGGACATGAAAGACGTCACCGACTGCTACGAGGAGTTTGGGGACGAACGGCTTCCGCCGGGACAGCGCGAAACGACCGAGTTTCCGGTCCTTTCCAAGAGCGGAACGCCGCCGTTCGACCCGGAATCCTGGCAGTTTACCGTTACGGGTGCAGTCGAGGAAGAACGCTCGTTTTCCTGGGCGGAGTTTCGGAACCTTCCCGCCGAAACTCAGCGCCAGGATTTTCACTGCGTGACCGGCTGGAGCACGTTCGATCGCGAGTTCACGGGCGTTTCGTTCCCCGAACTCGCCGATCTGGCGAACGTTCGGGACGACGCCGTCCACGTCATGTTCTCTGCGATGGACGACTACACGACGGACCTGCCTCTCGAGGAGTGCATGCGTGAAGACGTGCTGTTCACGTGGGAACTCGACGGCGAGGAGTTACCCCGAGACCACGGTGGACCACTTCGCGTCGTGACGCCGCACAAGTACGCCTACAAAGGAGCGAAATGGGTCGACGGCGTCGAGTTTTTAACCGAATCCGAACTCGGCTACTGGGAGCGCCGTGGTTACTCCGAGACGGCGAATCCGTGGCGTGAGGAACGATATAGTTAGGCTGAAGGCACGCCGGTCCCGAGGAATGGTCGATGGAGCGACCGTCGGGTGGACGGGAGGTGGCAGGAACGCTCGCACGAGACGTCCCCGAGTATCACAGTTGCAGTTGCGAACTCGAGGGCGTCTCCTTCGGGGCCGTAGTCGACAGCAACGACGAGCCACGCATCCAGTGGGCGACCCCCGACGGACTCGAAATCGCTGGGACCGGCGTTGCGACGCGATTTCGGGCGAACGGACCGGGAAGATTCGACGCGCTTCGGTCCGAGGCGAGACGAACGTTCGATCGGCTCGAGTACGACGGTCCGGCAGTCGCTCGACCGCGGGCGTTCGGCGGCGTGGCGTTTCACGACGGTCACGAGCCGGACGGATCGTGGGACGGATTCGAGGCGGCTTCGTTCGTCCTTCCCGCGGTTCAGGCCACGCGAAGGGATGGCGGCGTCTGGCTCACGGCGACCGCGACGGACGAAGACGAAGCGACCGACCGCCTCGAGCGGTGGAGACAGCGCCTCGAAGAGTTGCCTTCGATGCGCCCGAGCGGTAGCGGCCCCGGTGTCGACGGGACCAGCAGGTCGACGACATCGGACGAGTGGACCGAACAGGTCGAAACCGCCCTCGAACGCATCGAACGGGACGAACTCACCAAAGTCGTCCTCGCGCAGTCGCTGACGGCGACGCTTGACGGCGATGTCGACGTTCCGGCAACCCTCGAGCGATTGCGGCGAAAGTACCCGAACTGCTATCGGTTTTTGGTCGGCCACGAAACGGGCGGGACGTTTTTCGGCGCACCGCCCGAGCGACTCGTCTCCAAACGCGGCCGGACGGTCGAAACGGAGGCGCTCGCCGGGTCGGTTCCACGGGGTGATAGCCTCGAATCCGATAGCGAATTCGCGACGACGTTACGAGAGAGCGGGAAGGTACAGCGAGAACACGGGCTCGTCGTCGAGGCGATTCGGGATCAGCTCGACCCGCTGGCTGACTCCGTGACCGTTTCCGAGCAAACGGTTCGACAACTGGCGACGATACAGCACCTCCAAACACCGATCACAGCAACGCTCGAGGAAGACTGTCACGTCCTCGAGATCGTCGAGGCGCTCCACCCGACGCCAGCAATGGGTGGCGTGCCGCCGACGAACGCGTGGGAGACGATTCAGTCAACCGAGGAGTTCGATCGCGGCTGGTACGCGGCCCCGATCGGCTGGTTCGACGGGAGCGGCGACGGCGAGTTCGCAGTCGGGATTCGGTCCGCAGTCGCCACCGATCGTTCGGTGACACTCTTTGCGGGCAACGGCATCGTCGAGGACAGCGACCCGGCCGAAGAGTGGGACGAGGTCCAGCTCAAGTTCAGGCCGATTCTCGACGAACTCCAATGACGAACGCACCGAACGAGGCGACGCTGTGGGCCCGCCTTCTCGTCGAGGAGCTGGCAGCGGGGGGACTCGAGGCGGTCTGTATCGCACCGGGAAGCCGTTCGACGCCGCTTACGGTCGCGTTCGCACAACACGCCGGTATCGAAGTCTTTTCGCACCTGGACGAACGCTCCGCGGCGTTTTTCGCGCTCGGACGGAGCCGACGGACGGGTGAGCCGACCGCGCTCGTCTGTACATCCGGCACGGCGGCCGCGAACTTTCACCCGGCCGTTATCGAAGCGAATCAGGCTCGAGTGCCGTTGCTCGCCCTCACGGCCGACCGTCCCCCGGAACTGCGCGACAGCGGCGCGAACCAGACGGTGGACCAGGTCAAGCTCTACGGCGATTCGGTTCGGTGGTACGCCGAACTCCCCGAGCCCAGAGCCCAGCGTCGACGCGTGCGTTCGCTGCGAACGACGGCGGCTCGAGCGCTCGCGAAGACGACCGGGACGCCGGCGGGACCGGTTCACCTCAACTGTCCGTTCCAGAAACCGCTCGAGCCGACCGAGGTGTCGGGGGCGGTTCCGGCGGACTTCGAGGAAACGGCGGCCGGAAGCGGTCGAGACGGGCCGTCCGTCGAGACGACGCAGGGGCGGCTCGAACCGTCAGTCGAGGACCGTCGAATCGTCGCTCGAGAACTCGAGACTGCGCGGCGGCCGCTGATCGTCGCCGGGCCGGTGGACCCCGTTGGCCACTCGAGTACCGATTCTCTGGGTGTCGACCCCGAATCAGTTCGACGGCTCGCTCGAGCGGCCGACGCGCCGGTGCTCGCGGACCCGCTTTCGGGGTGCCGATTCGGCTCTCATCTCGAGGAATCACCCGACGCCCCGCTGATTTTCGGGGGGTACGACACGTACGTTTCGGAACTGCCAGCGGCGGACGTCGTCCTCCGGTTCGGTGCGTCGCCGACATCGAAACCGCTTCGCCAGTACCTGGCCGAGAGCGCCGCTCGACAGTTTCTCGTCGACCCGGCCGCCGAGTGGCGCGAAGCCACGTTCACCGCAACCGATCTGATCGGCGCGGACCCGGCGGCGGTCGTCGACGGCGTGCTGAACGAACTCGAGGGAACTCAAGGGAGAGAAAACACTGCAAAGAGGACGGAAGACACCCCAGTAAGCTGGACTGAACGATTCGAACGGGCCGAACGGGAACACTGGCGGGTTCACGGTCGAACGATAATCGACGGTGATGGCCGAGACGGTGACAGCAATGACGAAGAGGCCGATCCCGAACCGCTCGAGGGTTCGATCCTCTCGACCGTCTTTTCCGAGGCCCCGGATCCGGCGTCGATTTTCGTGTCGAACAGTATGCCGATCCGGGACGCGGATCGATTCGGCAGGCCGCGGCCGGCGGAGTTGACGGTGCTCGCGAATCGCGGTGCGAGCGGTATCGACGGTATCACCAGCACGGCACTCGGCGTCGGCAGCGCGACGGACGACCCGCTCGTGCTGGTCACCGGCGATCTGGCGTTTTACCACGATTCGAACGGGTTGCTCGCCGTCGACCGCTGCGACGTCGACGCGACCATCGTCGTGCTCGACAACGACGGCGGCGGCATCTTCCACATGCTCCCGATCGAGGCGTTCGACCCGCCGTTTACCGGCCAGTTCAAGACGCCACACGGCCTCGAGTTCGACTCGCTGGCCGAGTTCTACGACCTCGAGTTCGAGACCGTCGACCCCGCGGCGTTTCCCGAACGATACCGAGCGTCGACCCGTCGCGAGGGAACACAGGTGTTGCACGTCGAGTTCGACGCCGAAGCGAGCCACCGGCGTAGAGAAGCGCTCGCGGACCGAGTTCGGTCCAGTCTGTAGCGTGGCAAACGAGGGGGCGGAACCGCGAGCCGAACCTATTTCACCGCCAAGGGCCCAGTTTTGGACATGGTTTCAGAACACTTCGACCCGGAGCGGTGGGAACCGATCGAGGAATTCGACTTTCGCGATCTCACCTACCACCGAGCGGTCGACTCGGGAACCGTTCGGATCGCGTTCGATCGCCCCGCAGTACGCAACGCGTTTCGACCGGGCACCGTGGACGAGCTGTACGACGCGCTCGAGCACGCCAAACGCCAGACCGATGTCGGCTGTATTCTGTTGACGGGGAACGGCCCCTCGCCCGAAGACGGCGGCTGGGCGTTCTGTTCCGGCGGCGATCAGACTGTTCGCGGTGAAGACGGCTACCAGTACGAGGACGACGAGGTGAGTGAGGCGCAACACGCCTCTGATAACGCGAGCGGGCAGAGCCCGCGAGCGCGAGCGTCTGAACAGGGCCGACTGCACATTCTCGAGGTCCAGCGACTCATCCGCACTATCCCGAAGGTCGTCGTCTGCGTGGTTCCCGGCTGGGCCGTCGGCGGCGGCCACTCGCTCCACGTCGTCTGTGACCTCACGCTCGCGAGCGAGGAACACGCGAAGTTTCTCCAGACGGATCCCGACGTGGCGAGCTACGACGCCGGCTTCGGCTCCGCGTATCTCGCGAAACAGATCGGCCAGAAGAAAGCTCGAGAAGTGTTCTTCCTCGGGAAAACCTACTCCGCCGAGGAGGCCGAAGAGATGGGGATGGTCAACGAAGTCGTTCCCCACGAGGACCTCGAGGAGACGGCCCTCGAGTGGGGCCAACGGATCAATTCGAAGAGCCCGACGGCGATGCGGATGCTCAAGTACGCGTTCAACATGACCGACGACGGCATGGTCGGCCAGCAGGTCTTCGCCGGCGAAGCGACGCGGCTCGGATACATGACCGACGAGGCAAAGGAAGGGCGGGACGCGTTTGTCGAGGGGCGAGAGCCGGACTTTTCGGAGTACCCCTGGCAGTACTAGGGTTCTCGCGAACCAGTTGTGGGCACGCTTGCACTACTCGAGGCGTTCCGAACGATCGACATCCGCTCGAGCGCCAGATAATCGAATCGAGCCAACTGTTCAACCGCAATGCCAACGTTGACACTCCCTGAAGTGGGACACTCGAGTAATGAGTACGGCAACGGTTTCGCGGACGAAAGCCTGGGTGATGGCCGCTCGGCCACAGACGTTGCCGGCGGCCGCAGCACCGGTTATCGTGGGCGTCGGACTCGCTGTCTCCGCGGGAGTATTCGCCCCACTGCCGGCGCTGATGGCGTTCGTGGGGGCGGCGCTGATTCAGGTCGGGACGAACTTCGCGAACGACTACTACGACGCCAAGAAAGGAGCAGACACCGATGATCGCGACGGGTTCACTCGAGTGACCCAATCCGGGCTCATCGAGCCCGGACAGGTCAAACTCGCAACGATCGTTACGTTCGGACTCGCGATCCTCGTCGGAACGTATCTGGTATACGTCGGTGGCGTCCCGATTCTCGTGATCGGGCTCGTGAGCGTCTTCTGCGGGTGGGCCTACACTGGCGGCCCCTACCCGCTCGGCTATCACGGACTGGGCGACCTGTTCGTCTTCGTCTTCTTCGGCGTCGTCGCCGTGATGGGGACGTTTTACGTCCAGGCCGCTTCGGTCTACGCAGACCCGTTGACGACGTCGGTTCCGGACGGAACGGTCACGATGACGGCGTTCGTCGCGAGCTTACCGGTCGCCGCAGTTTCGACTGCGATTCTCGTCGTCAACAACGTTCGGGACAGAGAGACCGACCGCGAAACGGGCAAACACACGCTCGCGGTTCGGCTCGGCTACGGGTGGAGTCGCGTCGAGTTCATCGCGCTTCTCGTCCTCGCCTACGCGGTCCCAATCTGGTTCTGGCTCGGTGACGGCTTCGGACCTGCCATCCTGTTACCGCTTCTGTCGATTCCCTACGCCGCGATGATCACACAAACGATGTTGAACCGAACCGACGGAGACGCCCTCAATCCCGCGCTCGAGGACACGGGGAAACTGCTCACGATCGTCTCGATACTCCTTGCCGCGGGGTTGATACTCGGATGACGCCGACGCTTTCGTTCCGGCGCTTCTCGCTCCCGCTCGAGTCGCCACTCGAGACCGCTCACGGACGAATCGAACAGCGCGAAGGCTTTCTCGTGAAACTGACCGATGGCGACGCCGTCGGCTACGGGGAGGCGACGCCTCTCCCTGGGTGGACGGAATCGCTCGAGGCGTGCGAACGTGGGCTCGAACAGGCGAGAGCGGTGCTTTCTACGGAAGGAACAAGCCGAGCGATCGACACCGTCGACGACCACGTGGCGGCCCGCCACGGTGTGACGCTTGCGGTCGCCGATCTGCGCTCCGCTCGCGACGCGACGCCGCTGTACCAGTACCTCGGCGGGGACGCGCTCGTCGGCCGGGTTCCGGTCAACGCGACGATCAGCGACGGAACGCCGGGGGAGACCGCCGAGGCGGTCGAGACGGCCGTTTCGCGAGGATTCGACTGCTGTAAGCTGAAAGTCGGCGTTCGTCCCGTCGAAACGGATATCGAACGCGTTCGGCAGGCTCGAGCGGCGGCCGGTCCGGAGGTCGAGCTTCGAGCTGACGCGAACGGGGCGTGGACCATCGAGGAGGCCGAATCCGCGATCGAGGGGTTCGCCGACTACGGCGTCTCGATCCTTGAACAGCCCCTCCCGGCGGGTGCACTGGAGGGCCACGTGGCGTTGCGCGGCCGAGGCGTCGGCATCGGCCTGGACGAGGGACTGCTCGAGCACGGCGTCGACGCGATCTGCGAGGCAGGTGCGGCGGATGCGATCGTTCTGAAACCCATGGCGCTCGGTGGGCTGGATATCGCCCAGCAAATCTCCGCGTGGCTTCGCGAACTCGAGGTCACGCCCATAGTGACCACGACCATCGACGCCGTCGTCGCCCGAACGGGTGCCGTCCATCTCGCGGCGGCGATCCCGGACCTCCCCGCCTGCGGACTCGCGACGGGTGAGTTACTCGCCGAGGATCTGGGGCCCGATCCCGTCCTGTTCGAAAGCGGTTCGGCGGTCGTTCCGCAGGCGAAGGGTCTTGGGGTTTCGGGCCTCTGGTCCGAGTAATGCGCGAGTCCGTCGACTGGCCGACTGCGGATCTGCTGACTCATCGGCGCGAGACGACGCCCGAGAAAACTGCGGTAATCGACACCGAGACCGACCGCCGGTGGAGCTACCGCGAGTTCGATTGCCGCGTGGACCGCGTCTCAAACGCTCTCGAGTCGATTATCAAGGCTCAGGCTACCAGCAATAGTGACGGGCCGCCCCGAGTCGGCGTCCTGATGGAGACTCGCCCTGCGTTCGCGAGTCTCGTCTTCGCCGCGATGCGAACCAGGTGCGTTCTCGTCCCCCTGAACGTCCGCGAGACGGCGACCGAGATAGAATCGAAGATTGAGCGAACAGATCTCGAGGCCGTCATCTGCGAGCGAGAGACGGAACTCCTGGCCGTCTCGAGCACGGCCAGACCGGTTTTCTCCGTCGACGAGCCGACCGATTCGGGCTCGAAGTCCGTTCGCGTTCGACCGCTTCCGGCGGACTCGGGCGAGGCCACGACGGCTCCCGAACCGACCGTTCTGGATCGAGACGATCCGTTTCTGATCCTCTTTACCTCTGGAACGTCCGGCGAACCAAAGGGAGTTCGACTGACAGTCGGAAACCTCGTCTCGAGCGCGACTGCGTCTGCGTTTCGGCTTGGCGTTCTTCCGACGGATCGCTGGCTCTGCTGTCTTCCGATGTATCATATGGGCGGACTCGCCCCTGCGGTCCGGTCTGTGCTCTACGGGACGTCGCTCGTCATCCAGCGTGAATTCGAGCCGGAAGCGACCGCTCGAGCAGTTGATGAATACGATATCAGCGGCGTCTCGCTCGTTCCGACGATGTTCAAGCGACTGCTCGAGGCAGGCTGGAGCGAGCCCGATTCGCTCCGATTCGTTCTGCTTGGCGGCGCGCCGGCCTCGAGCGAGCTACTCGAGCGGGCGCGAGAAGCCGACGTGCCCGCTTTTCCGACCTACGGAATGACCGAAACGGCTTCACAGATATCGACGGCGACTCCCGAACAATCGCGGGCGCACGACGGAACCGTCGGCCAGCCGCTCGCTGTGACCGATGTCACTATCGCCGACGAGGACGGCGAGCCAGTATCGCGCGGGGAAACGGGGGAAATCGTCGTTTCGGGACCGACGGTGACGCCGGGCTATCTCGAGGACGAGCACACCGCAAAGGCGTTCGACGAACACGGACTGCACACGGGTGATATCGGCTACCGCGATCGGGACGGCCGACTGTGGGTGCTGAACCGGCGGAGCGACCGAATCGTGACGGGCGGCGAGAACGTCGATCCCGGCGAAGTCGCCGACGTCATTCGTGCCTATTCTGCGGTCGAGGAAACCGCAGTCGTCGGCCTGTCGGATCCGGAGTGGGGCGAGCGCGTCGGGGCGCTGGTCGTCCCGTCCGGCTTTGCGGAGAACGTGTCCGCAGGCGACCTACTCGGGTTCTGTGATGGCCGACTGGCGCGGTTCAAGCAGCCGAAAACGATCGGTTTTACCGATTCGCTTCCGCGGACGTCATCTGGTACCGTGGACCGAGACGCTGTCCGGGATCTCCTCGGGGACGACGGGATCGATGCGGCGGCGCTCGAGTGAGGAGTGCGACGATCGGGCGATAGCATATATACGCCAGGGTCCTACGTGTCGCTCGTGTGCACTCTGACCCTCGCCTGGCAGGTTTTCGACGACGCGCCCGTCGCCGTCGCGGCTAACAGGGACGAGGCCCTCGAGCGTCCGTCGACGCTCCCCAACATCTATCACGAGGAGCCGCTGGTGGTCGCGCCGCGGGATACGGAAGCCGGTGGGACCTGGATCGGGTACAACGAGCACGGCGTCTTCGCGGGAATCACGAACCGCTGGACCGACGCGGATCTGGCCGGTGATCGCTCTCGAGGATTGCTGGTCGGCGACGTTCTCGAAGCCGAGTCGGCGGTCGAAGCGGCTCGGACGATCGAGACGGTGACCGACAAGCACGAGTACAGCGGGTTCAATCTCACCGTCGCCGACGCGGAGCGGGCCTACTGTTACACGTGGGACGGCGAACTGGACCGCCTCGAGTTCGATCCGGGAGTCCACGTCGTGGTCAACGTCGCCGTCGACGACGCGGTGGCGATTCCGTCAGTTCGCCCGGAACTGGCTCGAGTGCAGGCGAGTAACGCCCGAGCGGTTCGGGAGGAGCTCGAGGTGGATCCTGGCGAACTCGCAGACGAGTGGCTCGAGCGGGCGGGTGACGTTCTGGGCGACCACGAGTACGGCGTCTGTATCCACCGGGACGGATTCGGAACGCGGTCGTCCTCGCTGATCGCACTCGGCGAAACGACGACCTACGAGTTCGCGGACGGTCCGCCGTGTCGAACCGCCTACGAGGAACTGTCCTCGGTCGGCGACCTCGAAGGCCACATTTAAGCGCCTTGCCCACTGTCTTTGTGGTATGCGCGCACATCCGTCCGTAGCCACGAGTACGCTCGCGAGGTGGGCACCGTGAGTCTCTCGACCGCCGAAGCCGAACTCTCCGCGGATGAACGAGCGGGTCTCGAACTCGTCCGCAACTCCGGGGGCATCCACCAGAGCGACTTCTGGAAGGAACTCGATGTCTCTTCGCGAAAGGGGAGCCGAATCGTCGAGTCGCTCGTCGAGAAGGAACTCGTCGACCGCGAAGATACGGTGTACAACGGACACAACACCTACTACATCACGCCGACCGCTCGAGATCTGGACTTTACGCTCCTGATGGCCGGCGATATGCTCTCGCCGTTCATCGGCGAGGAAGAGGTCGATCCCAACAGCGACGCGTTCTCGCAGTGGATCATGAACCTCGCGTATCAGGACTGAGTAACGCTCTTTCGCGATCACTTCCAGTCGTCGTCGA
This sequence comes from Halostagnicola bangensis, assembly GCF_054653435.1. Lineage (NCBI taxonomy): Archaea > Methanobacteriati > Methanobacteriota > Halobacteria > Halobacteriales > Natrialbaceae > Halostagnicola > Halostagnicola bangensis. Next base: position 105,180 of record NZ_BAAIGG010000002.1, read on the forward strand.
TCTCCGAGCACGCCGCCAATTCTTCCGATGCCGTCTCTCGCTGAGGCTCGTTCTTCCCAGTCGTTCCCTAACGTGATCGCTTTCCCGCTTACTCGAGTGCGCTACCGGCCCGAATAATCTCCCGTTCGCCGAAGGCGGGCCCGACGAGTTGGACGCCGACTGGGAGCCCGTCGGTCTCGCCCGCAGGAACCGAAATCGCTGGCAGGTTAGCGAGGTTTACCGGCACGGTGTTGGCGTCGGCGAGGTACATCGTCAGCGGGTCCTCGAGGCTCTCGCCGAGTTCGAACGGCGGAACCGGCATCGTCGGCGAGGCGAGCACGTCGGCTTCCGAAAGCGCCTCGTCGAAGTCCTGTTTGACCCACGCTCTGGCGTCCTGTGCCTTTTTGTAGTACTTGTCGTGGTAACCGGCCGAGAGCGCGTACGTGCCGAGCAGGATGCGGCGCTTGACCTCGTCGCCGAACCCTTCCTTTCGAGCCTGCGAGAACGCCTCGTTCCAGTTGTCGTTTTCCCCCTTCTCGCCGGCGGCGTGACCGTACCGGACGCCGTCGAACCGCGCCAGGTTCGAGGAGGCTTCCGACATCGCGATCACGTAGTACGCTTCGACGGCATGTTCGACCGACGGGAGGCTGACTTCCTCGTAGGTCGCCCCTTGGGCCTCGAGTTCGTCGATCGCGTCCCAGAACGTCTCGACGACGCCCTCGTCCGCTCCCTCGAGCAGCTCCGTTGGAACGCCGATAGTCAGGCCGTCGACGTCCCCATCGGCGGCAGACGCGTACGATTTTCCGTCGGTGTCGTTCTCTGTCCCCACTGGCGGCTCGCGGGTGGTCGCATCTCGTTCGTCCGGACCCGCGATAACGTCGAGTAGGGAGGCGGCCTCCTCGACGCTCGAGCCGAAGGGGCCGATCTGTTCTAAGCTGTTCCCGTAGGCGACCAGTCCGTACCGCGAGACCAGTCCGTAGGTCGGCTTGATGCCGACGACGCCACAGAAGGCGGCCGGACAGCGGATCGAACCGCCGGTGTCGGATCCCAGCGCGAGGTCGGCCTCGTCGGCGGCGACGGCCGCGGCTGAACCTCCCGACGAACCGCCGGGGACGTGTCCCGGTGCGGCGGGGTTGTCAGTCGATCCGAAAAAGGAGGTCTCGGTCGTCGTTCCCATCCCGAACTCGTCCATGTTCGTCTTTCCGACGATGGTTGCACCGGCGTCCTTGAGCCGGGAGACGACCGTCGCGTCGTAGGGCGGGACGTACTCCTCGAGCATTTTCGACCCGCAGGTGGTCCGGACGCCTTCGGTCGAAATGTTGTCCTTGACGGCGACGGTTTTGCCGGCCAGTGGCCCGTCGTCGTCGCCCGCTATCGTCTCGTCGGTGATGAAGATATTCTCGGACATGATCAGGAGACGTTCGGCCCTTTGAAGTAGCCGTCCTCGGTTTCGGGGGCGTTCTCGAGTGCCGATTCGCTGTCGAGTGAGTCACGAACCTCGTCGGGTTCCATGACGTTCGTGAGCTCTGCGTCCTGGTCCACCGCTGGAACCTCGTCTAACGTCTCGAAGTACTCGAGGATATCCGCGAACTGGCCGGTGAACTGTTCGATCTCGTCGTCCTCGAGATCGACCCGGGCCAGCGACGCGACGTGGCGGACGTCCTCCGGAGTAACGGCGTCGTCGCTCATATACAATCGCACCGGCCTGTCGGGAGTAAGCGTTTCGATACGATCGACGGGCGGTTCATGCTGTCGGCTGTAAGTCGTTCAAGATTCTCGTCGCCTCGGGGGTGCGAGAATCTTTCTATAGTTACAGCAGACAGTATCAGCAGACCCGTGACTCGCTTTTCCGATAGCCGTTACGCTGTCATCGCGACGTGCCTTGAGCGCTCATAATTCGATATTACCCGAGAATAAGATAGAGAAACCGTCGCATACTCAAGCATGTTCAACTCGAGCCGACTGGTATGAACTGTGACAATTGCGGAGCGAACGACGAAATCGCGTACACGCTCAAAACTCATCCGGCGACCGAATCAAATCCTGCGACTGACTTGGAACCGACCTCAAGCGAAGCGTCCGCCGAACCGAGCGAAGCGTCGGAAGAATCGATCGACTTGCGGTTTTGCTCCGCCGACTGCCTTCAGGAGTGGACTACCGTTCCGTCGGCGACTTTCGGCGACGAGCCGTCGATTCGGCGGCGACTCCGGTTGACGGATCAGTCCCGGATAGTGGACGGATCGCGATAAGTCGATTCGGGGCGTCCCTCGATAGGTCGGTTCGACGCAAACCTCAGTAGGTCGGACTTTCTTCGGCGACGCCGTCTCGAGCGTTTGCGACGCGACCGAACACGAACAGGGCGTCGGAGAGCCGATTGAGGTACGTGACCGCGACCTCGTTGATCTCCTCTTCGCCGGCCAGTGCGACGGCGCGTCGTTCCGCTCGCCGACAGATCGTCCGCGCGTAGTGAAGCCCGCTTCCGAGATCCCCGCCGCTCGGAAGGATAAACGACGTCAGGGGCTCGAGTTCCTCGTCGTACTCGTCGATCCACCCCTCGAGGAGGTCGACGTGTTCGGGTTCGATCTGGGGGTCGTCGTCGTCCGGTTCCGGGTTCGCGAAATCGGCCTGCACGACGTGGAGGTGGTTTTGAATCTCCCGGAGTTTCGTCTCGAGGTCGTCGTAATCGGTCGGCCGAGTCGTTCCGATGACGGCGTTTAGTTCGTCGACCGTGCCGTAGGCTTCGATCCGGTGGCTCGCCTTCGACACCCTTTCCATCGTCCGGAGATCCGTCTGTCCGTCGTCTCCGCGGCCGGTATAGATGTCCATGCCAGAGACGTTCACGACCTGCTCGCATAATGATGGCGGTGGCAAGGAGGGTATCGGACTCACAGTCTATGGCTCCTTACAACTCGAGCTTTCGATCATTCCCAGTTGGTTGCAACGGGGCGAACATATTGGTAGTCGGGACAGCAACGTCTCGACGAGAACGGGTATCATGGCACAGGCAACACTCGCGATAACGATGCCGGAGCAGGTATGGATTCAGCAGGTGTCGACCGCACACCCTGATTCGACGTTTCGCGTCCTCGCCGCTGTCCCCGATTCCGAATCCGGATTCGCCCTCGTAGAGATCGCCGGACCCGACGTTCCGGGCGTCGTCGAAGCGATGACCGGGCACGAACAGATAACGGAACTTTCGACGATCCAGCGCGGCGAGGGGAAGGTGACGGTCCACTTCGAAACCACCGATCCGCTGCTCCTCTTTTCCTCGCGGGAGTCGGGCATGCCGATCGAGCTTCCGGTCGAGATTCAGAACGGAATGGCGACGATCGAGGTGACGGGAACCCGTCAGCGACTCGCGAATCTCGCCAGCCAACTCGAGCGATTCGGCATTCAGTACCGGATCGAAACCGTTCGCGAGGACCCTCACGAGCGCCAGTTGCTTTCGGAACGGCAACTCGAGGTCGTCGTCGCGGCAGTCGACGAGGGGTACTATGATACGCCGCGGCGGTGTTCGTTGACCGAACTCGCCGATCATCTCGACATCGCAAAATCAACGTGCAGCGAAACCCTTCATCGAGCGGAGGAAGCGGTTATCAAACGGTTCGTCGAGAACGTTTCACACGTTGACGAATTCGCGGACACGAACGAGCCAATTGCCTCGACGTGATTCCCGGTTGAGCCGGTTCGGTAACGGTAATCGTTGTTCGGAGTGCAACAATAGAACTCCCGGCAATTTCAACCCATTTCCTTATAAACTAGCGAATATATTCGCATCAATTCTCGAGCGCTGGAAATCGACTCGACACTTGAAACAGATCTAGTGGTGAAAACGGTATAGAGGTTCCACTAATGAACGAAAATGATGGCGTGCGGACATGTATGATGCACGTGTATCCAACAGCCACATCGGAGGTGTTCTAACCCGATGAGCGCAGACGACGAGTCGTTCCACCCGCTCGGACAGGAGTGGGAGGACGATCTCGAAGCAATGCTCGATGATACCGAGTACGATACCGACCTCGGGATGCAGATGGCCGAAGACGCCATGCGAGTCACCAAGGGCGAACTCTCCGAGGCCGAGTTCCACGAACAGTATCACGAGGATATGATGGAGGAGTTCGGCCAGGACGACCGGCCGACCGAGCAAGCCTTAGAGGAGATGGAAGCGAACGCTTCCAACGCACTCGAGGCGTTCGAAGGCGACGAGGATATGGATCGTCGCGAAATGATGAAGAAGATGGGTGCGGGGGCCGCCTTCCTCGGACTCGGTGCCGCGGCGACCTTCGGCGACGACGAACCAAGCGTCGACGCCGCCGCGCAGGAAGACGACGATGACAACGACGGAACCCAGTGGGGGATGGTCATCGACCTCGAGCAGTGTGACGGTTGTCTTTCCTGTGTTCAAGCCTGTGCCGAAGAAAATCAGCTCGACGCCGGCGTGAACTGGATGTACGTCCTAGACTACGAGGATCCCGAAGAGGATCTGAACTCCGGACGCCAGCGACTCGTCCGTCCGTGCCAGCACTGTTCGGACGCGCCGTGTGAGAAGGTCTGTCCGACGACGGCCCGACACACGCGTGAATCAGACGGACTCGTCCTGACGGACTACGAAGTCTGTATCGGCTGTCGATACTGTCAGGTTGCCTGTCCGTACGGCGTCAACTACTTCCAGTGGGGCGAACCCGATGTAGCCGCCGAAGCAATCGATGACGACCACGTCTACGATGAGCGCGGACGCCCTGTCGATAGTCGTGCGCCCCGCGGCGTCATGAGCAAGTGTACGATGTGCCCGTCCCATCAGGACGGTCAGCAGGGCGAAGAAATGATCGGAACGACTGCTTGTGAAACTGCTTGCCCGCCGGACGCGATTCAGTTCGGCGACATGAACGATTCCGAAAGCGCTCCCCAGCAGTATCTCGATAACGTCGCACTGACGCGTGCGAAGTCCGAACTAGCCGGTGACAACTTCGCACCCGAAGAGGGACTCGACTACGACGAACTCGAGGAAGACGATCTGGACGATGCTGAGGAAGACTTGCTCGAAGCCGTTAGAATCCTCGACGGCGAGGACGAACCCGCCGAAGATGATGACGATGACGGAATGACCGAGACCGAAGCGGAACGGATCATTCAGGGCGAAGAAGGCTCGCACGCCTCGACGTTCAAGCTGCTCGAGGATATCGGCACGAACCCGAACGTCGTCTACGTCGGTAACGAACCAGGTCCGAACGCAGAGCAGACCGAAGGACCGGTCGATTACGAGCAGATGGACTACGAGCGAGCCGACAATGGTGAGGATCAGGTCCTCGCCGACGTTCGAAAGGACGTTACCGACGAAGGAACTGTCGACCTCGATTACATCTCCGAGAGGATGCCGATATGAGCACCAAGACGCCAAACGAGGACGACATCCTCCGACCGATTCGCAACACGTCGAAGAACTACTACATCCTCTTCGGCGCGGCGTTGTTGGCGTTTGCGGCGTTCCTCGTGGGCTGGGCCTACCAGCTCCAGCAGGGATTGGTCGTCACCAACCTCTCGGACTGGGGTAGCGGTGGCGGCGTCACCTGGGGACTGTACATCGGCGCGTTCATCTGGTGGGTCGGGATCGCCCACGGCGGCATTATCCTTTCCGCCGCCGTTCGACTGCTCGGCATGGACCGATACATGCCGGTTGCCCGCCTCGCAGAGATGCTGACGCTCGCCGGTCTCTCGGCCGCAGGATTCTACATTCTCGTTCACATGGGCCGACCGGACCGCATGGTCACGAGCGTTATCGGTCACTACCACATCACCGTACACAACTCGCCGCTGGTGTGGGACGTGACGGTCATCACGGCCTATTTCGTGCTGACCGCGACCTACCTCGCACTGACGATCCGATACGACGTGACCCGACTCCGCGATCAGTTACCGGATCACTTTGATCCGATCTATAACGTGCTGACACTCGGATACTCCGAGAGCGAGGACAAGATCATCGAGCGGATGGTCTGGTGGCTCGCACTCGCGATCATCATCATGGCGCCGCTGTTGCTTCACGGCGGCGTTATTCCGTGGCTGTTCGCCGTCCTCCCGGGCATGCCCGCCTGGTTCAGCGCCGTGCAGGGTCCGCAGTTCCTCACGATCGCGCTGACTTCGGCGATCAGTGGCGTGATCCTCATCTCTGCGGCCTTCCGGTACGCTTACGACTGGGATCACATCATCACTGACGACGTCTTCCGCGGCCTCCTGCTGTGGCTCGGTTTCTTCAGCCTGCTGTTCCTCTGGCTCCAGCTCCAGCAGAACGTCGTCGGTATGTTCGCCGCACCGCTGGACACGGCCGTCGCACAGGAAGCGACGCTGTTCCACCCGATCTATCTCCTCTCGATGGGGATGGTCTTCGGGACGCTGGTCTACATCTTCGCACAGACCATTCGGCCGTCGCTGTTCACGCGAACTCGTGCGATGGCAGCCGGAGTGACGGTGCTTCTTGCGACCCTGATGGAGAAGATCCTCTTCGTCGTCGAGGGCTTCCTGCACCCGACGTTCGAAATCTACGCGGCTACTCCTGGGGTGTACTTCCCGAGTTTGATCGAGTGGCTCTCACTGGTCGGGACGGTCGGCATGGTAGTGCTGTTCTTCCTCGTCCTGGCCAAGGTCGTTCCCGTGGTCGAACTCCACGCGATCGAACACCTTCGCGAAGATCACGGTCACGAACCGGCAGACGAAAGTGCGAGCAAACAGGAGGTTGAAGCATGATTGCCGCACTCTCAAACGGCCTCTCGCACGTCCTCTATCACGGCTACGAGGGCACCGAAGGAATAACCGGTTTCCCCAACATCGGTACCTTCCTTATCTTCGGCGTGGTCCTCGTTCCGGTGTACGTCATGATCGCAGCGTGGTTCGTCGGCAAGCCTCGAGGAACGAATTCGGGCCTGCTTGGCGTCTCCTATCTCGTTGGCATCACGGCCCAGATGTGGATCGGGATGTTAATCCTCACCCTGATCATCAGCGTTGTATTCTACGGAGGGGTGCCGGAGCCGTTCACTTCCGTCGGGCCGTAATTCCGCCGAGTACTGTTTCTCTCTTTTTGCACTAACGATAACAGATTTGCGCGATTCGTCGCTGTTCGCCGTTGTCCGTACCCGCTAGCTGAATTTTCGAGCCCCAAACCATCACACGTATCCCGTTCCACCCCTACCTTTCGTGTAGAGCATCTCGACGCACCATGAGTATCACAGAACACGAACTCAAAATCGAACTCGAGAGCATCGAGGATCCGATGATCGGCGACGACATCGTCTCGCTCGGTCTGATTAATAGCCTCTCGATCGAGGACGGAACGGCGAACATCTCGCTCGCGTTCAACGCCCCGTACTCACCAGCCGAAATGGAGATCGGGACGGAGATTCGCGAAGTACTCGCCGAAAACGGGCTCGAGGCGAGCCTCCAGGCCAACGTCAGTGGCGAGATGGGATTCGACGACGAAGTCCTTCCTCGAGTGCGAAACGTTATCGCCGTTTCCTCGGGGAAAGGAGGCGTCGGCAAGACGACGGTCGCCGCCAACATCGCCGCCGGTCTCGAGGCACGCGGAGCGATGGTCGGCCTTCTCGACGCAGACATTCACGGCCCGAACATTCCACGAATTCTGCCGGTCGAGAGCGAACCGGGAGTGTCGCCGGACGAAAACCTCGTCCCGCCGCGATCCGACGGCGTTCGCGTCATGAGTATGGGATTCATGATGGAAGACGACGACGATCCGGCGATTCTCCGGGGACCGATGGTCAACAAGTTCATGATGAAGTTCCTCGAGGGCGTCGAGTGGGGTCGACTCGACTACCTCATCGTCGATCTGCCGCCGGGAACCGGTGACGCGTCGTTGAACCTCCTGCAATCGATGCCGGTCGACGGATCGATCATCGTCACGACGCCACAGGAGATGGCGCTCGATGACACGCGAAAGGGAATCAACATGTTCCAGAAACACGACACGCCGATCGTCGGCGTCGTCGAAAACATGAGCTCGTTTATCTGCCCGAGCTGTGACGACGAACACGAACTATTCGGTGATCAGGGCGAGGGCGTCGAGAAGATCGTCGACGATTTCGACATTCCGATCCTCAACAGAATTCCGATGCATCCCGATTTCGGTGCCGATGGCGGCACGGGAACCGTCGCGAAGGATACGGAAAGCGATGTTTACGATGCTGTCGACGAACTCGTCGCAAACGCCGCGGACCGAATCGGTGAAATCAACAGACAGCAAGTCGCCGACCACAGAGGCGAACAGGCCCGGAACGCAATTCCAACCGAAACGGACAACTAGGAGCGACTCGACCGTCGTTTTCGAATTGCGGGTTCGTTGTGTGAAAGGATTCGCCGCTTACCGCGTCTATTCCTCGAGTAGCGAGTCGATATACTTCGAGACGTGATCGTCGATCCGGCGTTTGTACCCGGCTTGCCTCGCGAGCCGATCGAGTTCTCGAGCGATCAGACTGCCGTACTGAACGGCCTTTTTGTCCCGATAGGCGACCTCTCTGGGAAGGTAGTCGGTTGCAACGGATCTGAGTCCCTTCTTCCTCGTGTTTTTGTCGGCGAGCAGGTCGTCCGGAAGTCGAAGCGCCGCGTCGACGACGGCGTCGTGAAGGAGCGGCGCGACGGGTTCGACGCCCGCCGCCCGGATCGTACAGATATCGCGGGGCAACTGACTCGGAAGCGTCGCGATGCTTTCGCGAACCGCTCCGCGGACGGTTTCGGCGTCGACGCGGTGATCCAGACGAACCACCTTCTCGTAGCCGCCGAACAGTTCGTCGGCACCCTGCCCGACGGCGAGTCGGTCGAACCCGTCCTCGGCGACCCGTTCGCCGACGAGATACAGCCCCAGCGCGATCTGGACGTCCATCGCGTTCGTTCGACCGGTCGCCCGCGCGACTTCGGGAACGGCCCGCTCTAGATCGGCCGGCTCGAGTTCGACGACGGTGAGTTCGCGTCCCATCGCGTCCGCCGCGGTACGTGCGGCTTCGACGTCGTGACTGTCGGGGAAGCCGACGACGTACAGCGGGGCGTCGAGTAGCTCCGCGACTAACGCGGAGTCGACGCCGCCCGAGAACGCGACGGCGGTGTTTTCGGTTCCGATGGTCGAGGTGGCAGTTTCGGTTGCCGTCGAGAGTTTCTCGAGGGCGGTGGCGTGGTCGGTGTACGGAGTCGGCTCGGGAAGCGACCAGACCTGTTCGGGGAGTCCCGTTTCGTTCGGCCTTAACACGGAACCGGCGGGGAACAACTCCGGTGCGTTCAGTTCGGTCGGGTCGAACGCCCACGTCTCGAACCGATCAGCCGTTCGGTCGCCGCTATCGGAGCGATCGATTGTGGAATCCCCTTCGATAAACAGCGGAACGCGTCCGAGAACATCTCGGACGAGCCTGCCGTCGACAGTCCCGGCAAAGCCCGCCGTCCCGGGAAGCGGATCGCGTTCTTCGAGGGCGGTTCGAACGGTCGTCGGGTCGGCTCCGCGAAGCGTCATTGGAACAGCTCCCCGACGCCCTTTCGAACTCGACGAGCCACGCCACCCGCGGCCTGACGGAAGCTAATGTGCCAGGGAGTTCGCTTGCCTTCGACGGAGGTCCGTCCCTCGCCGATCGCCGTCAGGACGGGATCGACGGCGCGCTCTTCAGTGTCGACTCGGGTCACGGCCTGCCCGACCATCTCGCTGATGTGAGCGTCGCTTCCGGCGGTCATGGGCAACCCGTGAGATTCGGCGAACCGTTCGGCCTGCCGATTCGCACGGCCGGTAAGAAGTCGAGAGTTGTAGACCTCGATCGCGTCGGCTTCGGCGAGTTCCTCTCGAGTGATACGAGCCATAACCCCGTGGCGTGATTCTTGAAACGGGTGGGGGACCACGGCGAGGCCTCCCTGGGACCGGATCGCTTCGAGCGTCGATTCGTAGGAGAGTCCTGGCGGTACGGCTTCGTCGATACCGAGCCCGAGGATGTGTCCGGCCTTGCTCGAGATTTCGATGCCGGGAATGCCGACCAAGCCGTACTCCGGCGCTCGTTTGGCGGCCTCGAGGCTCGCATCGATTTCGTCGTGGTCTGTGATCGCGATCGCATCGAGACCGACCGCGGCGGCCTGCTCTAAGATGAGCTCGACCGGGTCCCGGCCGTCGTACGACAGCGATGAGTGAGTATGAAGTTCGACCGACAGCACGGCCCGATCTTTAGGCCGATTGATCAAAAGCACCTCGGTACGCTGGCGCTGCCGGACGAGCCTTTGACTCTGTTTGCCATTGTTCCGTTCCTTGGCTCGCGGCTGTGATCGCCATCTACCGGATAGAGTATACACGGACGTGCACATAGAAATCCATTTACCGGCCCGCTTTCAACATGGGGATGAATGAGTCTTGCCGATTCGGACCGTGAACTCGTCGTCGAGGAACTGGGCCGTGATCCCACCCCGGCCGAGGCGGCGCTGTTCGAGAACCTCTGGAGCGAACACTGTGCGTATCGCTCCTCGAGACCCCTTCTCTCCGCGTTCGAAAGCGAGGGAGAACAGGTCGTTATCGGGCCGGGAGACGACGCGGCGGTCGTCGAACTCCCGTCGAACAGTGACGCTGGTGAGCCGACAACCGGAGCAAACGCGGAGGCCGAGACCGGAGCCGACGAGTCGGTCTACATCACGATGGGTATCGAGAGCCACAACCACCCGTCCTACGTCGATCCGTTCGACGGCGCGGCGACGGGCGTCGGCGGTATCGTCCGCGACACGCTATCGATGGGTGCCTATCCAATCGCCCTCGCGGATTCGCTATACTTTGGCGAATTCGACCGCGAGCACTCCCAGTATCTCTTTGAGGGCGTCGTCGAGGGAATCAGCCACTACGGCAACTGTATCGGCGTTCCGACCGTCGGCGGCAGCGTCGATTTCCACCCCAATTACGAGGGGAACCCGCTTGTCAACGTCGCCTGTGTCGGCCTGACGAACGAAGATCGACTCGTCACCGCCGAGGCACAGGAGCCGGGAAACAAGCTCGTGCTCATCGGCAACGGGACCGGTCGTGACGGCCTCGGTGGCGCGAGTTTCGCGAGCGAAGACCTCGCCGAAGACGCCGAAACCGAAGACAGGCCCGCCGTTCAGGTCGGTGATCCGTACGCTGAAAAACTCCTCATCGAGGCTAATGAGGTCCTCGTCGACGAAACCCTGATCGAGTCCGCACGCGATTTGGGGGCCGCCGGACTCGGCGGTGCCTCGAGCGAACTCGTCGCGAAGGGCGGTCTCGGCGCGATCATCGAACTCGAGCGCGTCCACCAGCGAGAGCCGAACATGAACGCCCTCGAGATCCTGCTCGCGGAGTCCCAGGAGCGGATGTGTTACGAGGTCGAACCCGACAACGTCGACCGTGTTCGCGAAATCGCCGAACGGTTCGACCTGGGGTGTTCGGTGATCGGCGAGGTCACGGACGGAAATTACAGTTGTAGCTTTAACGGCGAGACCGTCGTCGATGTCGACGCGTACTTCCTCGGTGAAGGTGCGCCGATGAACGATCTCCCGGTCGAGAAACCGCCGGAACCGACGGTCGACCGACCGGAAACCGATCTCGAGGAGGCCTTCGAAGCGGTCCTCTCGAGCCCGAGCACGGCCTCGAAACGATGGGTCTACCAGCAGTACGACCACGAGGTCGGCGCTCGAACGAGCGTGCCGCCGGGAGACGACGCTGCGGTCATTGCCATCAGGGAGTGCGAAACTGGCCTCGCGATCTCCTCGGGTGCCGCGCCGAACTGGACCAGTGCGGATCCGCTCGAGGGCGCGAAAGCGATCGCACTCGAGAACGCGACGAACCTCGCGGCCAAGGGCGCGACACCGTTGGCGGCGGTCGACTGCCTCAACGGCGGGAACCCGGAGAAACCCGAGGTCTACGGCGGTTTCAACCGAATCGTCGACGGGCTCGCGGAGATGTGCTCGACGCTTTCCGTTCCCGTCGTCGGCGGCAACGTCTCGCTGTACAACGATTCGGCCGCCGGACCGATTCCGCCGACGCCGACGCTCGCAGTGGTCGGAACGAAGGCGGGCTATGAGGCCCCGCCGCTCGCGGCGGAGTCCGACGGCGAACTGATGCTTGTCGGCGACCTCGGGAACGATGCCGACGGCTACCGGCTCGGTGGCTCCGAGTATCTCGCCCAGTTCTCGGGAAGTGATCGATTCCCGGAACTACCCGACGCACCGGATTCGTTCGTCGAAGCGCTCGCCGCGGTCGCCGACGACGATGCGACCCGGGCCGTCCACGACGTGAGCCACGGTGGACTCGCCGTGTCCCTTGCGGAAATGGTTTCACCGGATGTCGGACTCGAAGTCTCTCTCTCGAGCGACGATGTTGCGGGCGCACTGTTCCACGAACAGCCGGGACGGGCGCTCGTTCAGACGACCGACCCCGATACGGTTCGTGATGCGTTCCCCGACGGAATCTCGGTCGTCTCGCTGGGTTCCCCTACTGACGACGGAACGCTGACGATAGAAATTGCAGACAAAACGCTCGAAACTGACGCGGCTGAGATTCGAGCTCTTCGACGGACGATCGAACGCGAACTCGAGTAGCGAGAAGAGTTCGGAGCAACACTCCGGTAGGAAATGCTGTCTATTATGCTTCTTCGAGGGTCGTAATGTCTCGGAACTCGATTCTGGTTCCGCCGTTCTCAGTCGTTTCGACGGTGACCGTCCAATCGTGTGCTTCCGCGATCACGCGAGCCAGGACCAGCCCGAGCCCAGTACTGGCTAGCTCTTCGCCGATGGGTGGATCCAACAACTGACCGTGTCCATCGAATGCCTCGTCCGAAGCAGTGTCTGTGACGAAAAACCCACGTGTTGGTTCGGACGGGTCACCGACACCGATCGTCCCTAGTTTCACGGTGGCGCCGGTTGACCGACGGGCAGCAACGTCGTCGAAAACGGTCTCGAGGAGTCGAGTAAACCGATCTTCGTCGACCCTGAGCGTCGCACCGTTCTCGAGGCGGATGTCCGATTGCTTGAACTTCGATTGTGACGCGGCAGTCTCAACGGCGGTTTCGAGGTCGACTCGGGAACGGGCTCGGACGCTCCGAGAGTTGCGAGCGAACTCGCGAACGTCGTCGACCAACTGTTCGGCTCGTCCGAGCGTCGTCTCGACCGATTCGTCTGAAGCCGGAAGCGTCATCTCCGAAGCCGAATCGCTCTCGATATCGAGAGCGTTGGAAATCGTCTCGATCTGGTCCTTGAGATCGTTCGAGAGCACGTCGGCGACGGCTTCTAACCGTTCGGTTTGTTGCTCGAGTTGGTCCGTTCGCTTCCGGAGGAGCCGATCCTGCTCGGCGCGATCGAGTGCAACGTTCGTGTTTTCGACGAGCGTCGAGACGAGATCTAGGTCGGTCGGGTCGAACTGGTTGGGCTCAAAGGAGCCGGTCATGAGGACGCCGTGCGTGCCGATCGGAGCGATGATCTCCGATCGAATCGGTGTCGATGGGTTGTACAGTTCGTCGACCTCGGTTAGATCCTTGTAGTACTCCGTCTCGCCGGATTCATAGACGTCCCAGACGAGTCCCTCGCCCGGGCGAAAGCGAGGAAGGCCGCCGAATTCGTCGTGTGCTTTGGCCGTGCCGGCGACCGGATCGAGATAGCCGTGGGTGTCATCGAGCAACCAGACGCCACTGATCGGCAACTCGAGGAGGTCGCTTCCGGCGTGGACCGCGATCGAACAGATCTCGTCAGGGTCGTCGGACTGGAACAACCATCGGGTGAGTTCGTGGAGCGACTCGATAACCTGCTCGTGAGTTCGCTGTTTGGTCACGTCGCGGATAATCCCCGCAATGTTCGCCCGTTCGTCTTCGATCGGGACCAGTCGAAGTTCACAGATCCGATCGTTTCCGTAGCGGTCGGTAAACGGGATCTCGAGTTCCCGAAACTGCGCGGCACCGACGGAGACATCGTCGATCGCCCGCCCGATCTCGAGGGTGTCTTCGTCCTCGATCGACACTAACTGCGGGAGCGACTCGACGTGTTCGCCGAGGAGCTCCGAGCGTTCGATTCCGAAGTTTCCTTCGATAGCTTTGTTGACGGAGACGATGTGATTTCCGTTGTCGAGGACGACGACACCGTCTCGAATGGATTCGACGACGGCGGCGTTCTGGGCGAGTTTCGTCTCCCGATCCTTTCGCTCGGTGATATCCCGCATAAAGACGGAGAGCCCGTCTTCGGAGGGATACGCGCGTGCCTCGAACCAGGTTTCTAGTCGCGTGTGATAGACCTCGAACGAGACGGGGATCTGTTCGTCCATCGAGCGGTAGAACCCGTCAGGAAACTGCGTCTCGATCGTGCGAGGGAACTCGTCCCACATCACTCGGCCGATTAGCTCTCCGCGAGAGCGTTTGAGGAGCGCCTGGGCCCGCTCGTTGATGTACGTAAACCGATATCCCGAATCGAGCGCGAAAAACGCGTCCGTCACCCGATCGACCGGCGGAATCGACCTACTGGCCACGATAGATCACCGACGAGAATTGAGACGACCTGCCGGTCTCTCTCGCTCGAATGCTCAAGTGCACGCCAGATTGCAGGTCTGTCATCGGCTGTAAATGTCTATCATTGCTACGTAGAGACGGTATTTGAGTGTCGTGGCCGTCGATGGAATCACTCGACAGTTCGCGGACACGTGAGACGATCCTGTCGGTCACCATCGAAACAGCGTTCTCTCGAGTGGCTCCCCGTCGGAGTGACTCGAGGGAGTTCACAACGAAACGACCGTCCCGACGTCTTTATCGACGCCACGTTCGTAGACGTATTCCGCAGTCGCTGCATCCAGGACGGCAGACCCGACACTCGAGAAAACGAGTATTTCGTCGGCCTCCTCGCGGCCACTGTCTCCCGCCAGCACGTCGCCGAACTCGATGACTTCGAGTTCCGCGTGGCCCGAGAGATCACCGGTTTCTATGGCCTCTTCGGGAACGTCCGCGAAAATTCGATCCGCTCGAGCGATCGTTTCGTCGTCGAGTTCGCGCATTTCCGGCGAGTACGCGCCGACTGCGATGACGAGCGCTCCTGGACTCAGTGTCTCGCCTGGGAATACGGGCTCCGTGCTCGTCGTTGTCGTGACGACGACGGTCGCCCCGTCGACGGCGTCTCGAGGGTTCGAGACCGGTTCTGCAGGAACGCCAAGTTCGTCCTCGAGGTCGGTTGCACACTGCTTTCTCGAGTCGCTCGGCGAGTAGACGCGGATCGACTCGAGTTCGGTGGCGGCGTCGATCGCACGAGTTTGCCAGCGAGCCTGGGTGCCAGCCCCGATCACGCCGAGATCGATCGGCTCGTCCGGGGCGAGTTCTCTCGCGGCGAGACCACCGATACAGCCCGTTCGAGCGCTCGTTATTTTCGTCCCGGCGAGATAGGCGATGGGCTGGCCGGTTTCGACGTCGACGAGCGAAACCTGTGCGTTGACCGTCGGTAGTTCGCGCTCTGCGTTCTCGGGACAGACGGTGACGAGTTTCGTGGTGGCGTACGGAGAGCCGTGAATATACGCTGGCATGCAGAGGCCGGTTCCAGTCGGCTCGTCGGGTGTGTCGGTATCGATCCCCGTTCCGATCGGATAGTGGGGACGTTCAGGTCGCTCGACGGCACCCTCGCGCTGGCGCTCGAAAGCGCCAGCGACGACGGACAAAACGTCCTCGAGTTCGAGGAGGGAGGCGATGTCCGAATCGGATAAAATACGGACCATACCCGAACCACGGATGGCTACTACTTCAGTGTACGTCAGACAGGTGACACACTCGAACCAGTGAAACGACAAGTCGGAATACCGAGGGAATGCCGCCCCTCGGAACCACCGAATCCTTATCGGTATGTGTGTCCATTGGTAACGCATGAAGGTGGTCGTTATCGGCGGCGGTATCGTCGGCCTCTCGAGTGCGTACGCGCTCGCCTCCCGCGGTGGCGACGTCACCGTCTGTGAAAAAAGGTCCCTCGGGAGCGCAAGCACTGCGCGGAGCGCAGGCGGGATCCGCTCCCAGTTCTCTACGCCCGTCAATATCGACCTCTCGCTCGAGAGCGTCGACGTCTGGGAATCGTTCGAAGAGCGCTTCGGCGTCGATATCGGCTACCGGCGAGCGGGCTACCTCTTTCTCGCCAGAAGCGAAGCGAGAGCGGAGGCGCTCGAAGACGGGGTTCGATTGCAAACCGACCGAGGCGTCCCCAGCGAATTTCTCGAGGCGCCGGACATCGCTCGGTACAATTCACACGTCGACGCGGATTCGTTCGTCGGGGGAACGTACTCACCGGGAGACGGGTTCGCGGACCCGCACCTCGCATCGCAGGGGTACGCGACAGCGTGCGCGGATGCAGGTGTAGAGATCCGAACGAACACCGCTGTCATCGATATTCTCACGGACGCGGACGGAGACAGCGTGGTCGGAGTCGAAACCGAGGACGGACGCCTCGAGGCCGATTTCGTCGTTAATGCCGCCGGTCCCTGGGCGGGTCGCGTCGCATCGATGGCCGGACTCGAGTTGCCGATCGTGCCAAAGCGACGACAGATCGCCATCGTCTCGCCCGAGAAGGCGGTTCCGGCGGACGTTCCGTTTACCATCGATCTCGAGTCCGGAACCTACTATCGCCCGGAACGGGACGGCGACGCGCTCATCGGCGGCCACGGAGCCGAGGTCGCTACTTGCGACGACGCTCGAGCGAACCCCGATTCGTACTGCAAATCGGCGGATTTCGAGTGGATCGCGAACGCGCTCGAGACGATCTCGGGCTGGACGACCTGTTTCGGTCCGGAGACTCGCGTCAAACGCGGCTGGGCGGGTCTCTATGCTGTCACGCCGGACGATCACGCGATCGTCGAGGAGACGGTCCCCGGCTTCGTCACTGCCGGCGGGTTTTCGGGACACGGGTTTCAACACGCGCCGGCGACGGGGAAACTCGTCGCCGAACTGATTTTCGACGGCGAACCGTCGCTTGTGGACGGCTCGGCGCTCTCGAGCGAGCGGTTCGAGACGGGCGACAGACGAATCGAGCGAAACGTCGTTTGACTGTGTCGGAAACCGTGTCGAGTATACGGCGTTCATCTGTGCGGCTCGGAAAGAAACGTTTCTATTTGTACACAAAATCTCACTTTTATCCGAAGAAGGTGACATATTTGTACTCGCGCTCGCAACTGGTGTCGTATGAGTACGACGGAAACCCGACGACTGATTCTGGATACGGACACTGCCGGTGACGACACACAGGCGATTTTGCTCGCGGCGCTCTCTGATCGCGTCTCGCTCGAGGGCGTTACGATCTGTACGGGAAACGTTCCGTTCGAGTACCAGGTCGAAAACGCAAAATACACGCTCGAGCTTGCCGGGGCGGCCGAAGATACACCCGTCTACGAAGGCGCGCGTTCGCCGTTGCTCAAGGAGTACGACTTCGCAGAATACGTCCACGGGGAGGGTGGACTCGGCGGCGACCTCTTCCCCGAGACGGGAGTTCCATCGGCCGACGAGCACGCGGTCGATTACATCGTCCGGATGGCTCGAGAGAACCCCGGCGAGATAACGTTAGCCTGCATCGCTCCGTTGACGAACGTCGCACTGGCACTCCAGCGCGAGCCGGATCTTCCCGAACTGCTCGACGGCGTCTGGATCATGGGCGGAGCCGTCAACACGCTGGGGAACATCACCCCGGCGGCCGAGTACAACTTCTGGGTCGACCCCGACGCGGCTCGGATGGTGATCGAGGCGTTCGAGACGACCCTCGTCGATTGGGGCGTCACGGTGCGTGACTCGTTGTTCGAACGCGACGTGTTCGAAGAAGTCGAGTCGATAGACACCCAGTTGGCCGACTTTTACGTGACGATCACGGAAGCCGTCCGCGAGTTCAACGCCCAATCCGACGACGACGCTCTCGGCGCGGACGTCACGACCCAACCGGACTCGATGACTCTCGCGACGCTCCTCGAGCCGGATATCATCGAAGAAGCCAAAACGTACTACGTCGAAGTCGACGACCGCGAAGGTCCGACGCGGGGATACAGTCTGGTGGACGAACTCGAGGTCACCGACGGAGAGGCCCGAACCTGCGTGATCGAGTCGGTCGACGGCGATAGATTCGAGCAGATGATGCTCGATATGTACCGGCACGGGGACCCTCACTACTCCGGGTGATCAATCCGTCGTCCGTCGTATCGGCCCCCGACTGTTCGGGCGTGCCGGATGGAATTCGTCTCGAGGACCCGACTACTGTATTCGGCCGACGAAACGTGCTTGAAACACACGTACACAAACACGTGTAGGTACCACCGATAACTTTCGGAAATAGGGTTTAGGATGTAAATATAACAACTGAATTTAGGCGATCGGTTGGGGATAGCTAAAACCTCGTTCAGAAAATATAAGATGGTTCGGTTTGATTCATAACTGTTATGGAACGACGAACCTTTCTCACGTCAGTTGGGGTGGGAGCAACCGCGGGAATGGCCGGGTGTTTAGTTGACAACGGAGACGGTGACGACGAAGCGGATGTCACTGTTGGCATCGTCTACTCGACCGGGGGGCTGGGCGACGAATCGTTCAACGACATGGCGTACTCTGGCATCGAAGACGCCGAATCAGACTTCGATATCGACTACCAGGATGCCGAGCCGGATACCGTCGCGGATATGAACGATATGCAGCGGCAGTTCGCAGGGGACGAGGATATCGACCTGGTCTGTTGTATCGGTTTCGACCACGAAACCGATCTGATCGAGAACGCCGATGAATTCGACGACCAGCGGTTCGTCATTATCGACGCAGTTGTCGACGCCGATAACGTCGACAGTTACGTCTTCCGCGAACACGAAGGGTCCTTCCAAGTTGGACATCTCGCAGGGCTCCTGACCGAGACCGAATACGCACACGCTGGCGGCGAAACGAACCCCGATGACTCCATCGTCGGATTCGTCGGTGGCGAAGAGACATCGCTTATCGAGCGATTCGAGGCTGGCTACATCGCCGGTGCAGAGTACGTGGACGACTCTATCGAAACACCGTCCGCGTACGCCGGGAGCTGGGACGATCCGTCGACGGGACAGGAGATCGCAAACGGGATGTACGAAGACGGCGCGGATGTCGTCTATCACTCCGCGGGCGGTACCGGTGGTGGCGTCTTCGAGTCGGCCCAATCGTACGAACGGTTCGCGATCGGCGTCGACGATGACCAGTCACTGAGCGCCGAGGAATCAAGCGATGTCATCGTCGCTAGTATGATCAAACGCGTCGATAACGCCGTCTACGACTCGATCGAATCCGTGGTCGAGGACGAGTTCGAGGGCGGAGATACCAACGACCTCGGTCTCGAGGAGGACGGCGTCGACGCGGTTATCGGACAGGACTTCGAGGACGACCTTCCCGACGATATCGTCGACGCACTCGAAGACTCCCGCCAGCAGATTATTGACGGCGATATCGACGTCCCGGACAACCTCGACGATCTCTAGATTCAGATGAACGTTGACGACGAGTCATCAAATCGTACACGAACTGGAAACCTCGCCGTCCATCTGGACGGAATTACGAAACGGTTTCCGGGAGTCATCGCGAATGATGATGTCGATTTCGAAGTCGAGTCGGGGACGATTCACGCGCTCATCGGCGAGAACGGTGCCGGAAAGACCACGTTGATGAACGTTCTGTACGGGCTCTACGAACCGACCGAGGGGTCCGTGTGGATCCACGGTGAGCGACGCGAATTCGACGGCCCTCGCGACGCGATGGAGGCCGGAATCGGGATGATCCACCAGCACTTCATGCTCGTGGACACGATGACCGTCGCCGAAAACGTCGTCCTGGGCGACGAGCCAACCAAGTGGGGCGGACTCGCAACCGACCGAAAGAAAGCTATCGAGGAGACGAAAGCGCTTGCAAAACAGTACGGCTTCGACCTGGATCCGACCAAACGTATTCAGGATATAAGCGTCGGAGAACAACAGCGCGTCGAAATTCTCAAGACCCTTTATCGAGGATCCGACATCTTGATTCTCGACGAACCGACTGCGGTGCTTACGCCCCAAGAGGTCGATGGATTGTTCGGCATTCTCGAGGAGCTGATCGCCGAGGGGAAGACGATAATTTTCATCACGCACAAACTCAGCGAAGCGTTGCACGCGGCAGACGACATCAGCGTCCTCCGGGACGGCGAACTAGTGGACACCGTTTCGGCCGAAAACGCATCACGCGAGGATCTCGCCCGGATGATGGTCGGCAGAGACGTTCTGCTTGAGGTAGACAAACCGGATGTCGAGCGCGGCAATCCGATCCTGGAGGTCGAGGAAGTGACCGTCGAGGATGAGCGGGGCGTGACGGTGGTCGATGGAGTCGACTTCAGCGTCCACGAAGGTGAAGTGATCGGAATTGCCGGAGTCGACGGCAACGGTCAATCCGAACTCGTCGAGACCATCACGGGCCTTCAGACTCCCTCCGATGGATCGATTACGTTCGACGGGACGGAGATTACCGACGTATCGCGCGCCGACAGGATCGGAATGGGAATGGCATACATTGCCGAGGACCGCCAAAAGCGAAGTCTCGTCATGGAGTATGAGCTCCGTCGAAACGGAATTCTCGGTTGTCAACGTCTCCCGGAGTTTTCCAACGGGTGGCGGATCGACTGGGAAAGCGCCGAAGATTACGTCGACGACGTGATCGACGAGTACGACGTTCGACCGCCCGACCCGTCGGCCGAAGCGCACTCGCTTTCTGGTGGCAACCAACAGAAGTTCATCGTCGGCCGCGAGTTCGAGCGCGATCCGTCGCTCGTCATCGCATCGCAACCGACTCGAGGCGTCGACATCGGAAGCATCGAGTTCATCCACGATCGATTGTTGGACCTCCGAGCGGACGGAAAAGGGGTGTTGCTCGTCTCCTCGAAACTCGAGGAAGTCAGGCGGCTCTCGGATCGGATTGCGGTCATGTACGACGGCGACATCGTTGGTATCGTCGATCCGGCGGACGTTTCCGAAGAGGAACTCGGCCTGCTGATGGCCGGTGAACGACCGACGGGTATGGACGTCGACAGTGCTCGAGTTCGGAGGCGAGAATCCGCATGAGCAGACTACCAACGAGCATCAGCGCGGCGCTCGATCGACTCGTCGACGCCTCGCCGGTCGAACGGATCGTCATCAGTATCGCCTCGCTTCTGTTCGCGGTCGCCGTCGGAGCGGTTCTCGTACTCGTCTCGGGATTCGTCACCGAGTGCGACGACCCGTTCGTTCTCTTGCCGGGGGTCGGCTACGGCTGTTACAACCCACTCGAGGTGTACTGGACGATGCTCGAGGGCGCGTTCGGCTCCTCGAGCGGGATCGGACGGACCTTACAGGAGACGACACTGTTGCTGTTTACCGGACTCTCGGTTGCTGTTGCCTTCCGGGCCGGACTGTTCAACATCGGAACGCAAGGTCAGATGGTTCTGGGCGCACTGGCGACTGCACTAGTCGTGCTCGAACTCGGCCAGCTCGTTCCGCAAAACGTCGTCGGCATGGTCATCGTTATCCCGGTCGGAATCGCCGCCGGGGCGCTTGCCGGCGGGATCTGGGGAATGATCCCGGGGCTGATGAAAGCCTACGCTGACGCACACGAGGTGATCACGACGATCATGCTCAACTTCATCGCGACCGGAGTCGCGTTATATCTTGTCCAGAATCATGTTGGTGATCTGACGTCAGACTCGGTTCTGACCGAGACGATCCCCTCGGTTGCTCGATTCCCGACGTCTATCAGCGACTCTCGGTTTTCGATGTACGCGCTGATCGGCGCGTTACTCGTCGCGGTCGGGATCTCCCTGCTGTACACGCGGACCATCCTCGGCTACGAACTACGTACGAGTGGCATTCAGGAGACCGCCGCCGAGTACAGTGGCGTCAACGCCAAACGAAATATCGTGACCAGCATGACCCTTTCGGGCGCACTCGGTGGCGTTGCCGGTGCCATTTACGTCATGATGGTCCAGTACCGCTGGCAATCCGGCATCCCAGCGCTCGGGTTCGACGGAATCGCGGTCTCCATTCTCGCTGGAAACAACCCGATCGGCGTTATCCCTGCGTCGCTCCTTTTCGGCGGCCTTAAAAGCGGGAGCGTCGCGATCGATCTCTCACTCGGCGTGCCGAACGAACTCGTCGACGTGCTTCGCGGACTGATCATCCTCTTCATCGCGATGCCCGAGTTCTTCCGAATGCTCGGCAAGTGGTCCGGATTCGGGTCCGACCCGGTTGGGGCAAGCGGAGGTGAAGAGGCGTGAAGAAACCGACAATCGAAATTTCCAGGCGGGATGCAATGGCTCTCGGAGCCGTTTTCGTCGGACTGTTCATCTTCGCCCTCTGGACCGTCGGCCTCGTGGGTTCGTCGTCCATCTCTTCGGCGTTGCGACTTACGGTTCCCATCGGGTTCGCCGCGATGGGCGGTATCTTCGCCGAAAAAGCCGGAGTCATCAACATCGGACTCGAAGGCCTGCTCATCATCGGTGCCTTTGGCGCAATTGCAAGTCTGTACGCGCTTTCAGTTACCCCGATCGGCGCGAGCATTTGGCTCGCGTTCGCGTTCGCGGTCGTCGCAAGCACGGTGGTCGCACTGCTGTTCGCGATCGTCTGCATCGAATTCAAGGCCGACCAGATCATCGCCGGGCTCGCAGTCTGGTTGATCGCGCTCGGGTTCGCCCCGTTCGCGAGTTACATCATCTGGGATCAGACGAACAGTCCGAGCGTCGGCTCGTTCTCCGCATGGGCGATTCCCGGTCTCTCCGACCTCCCGGTAATCGGCGGTCTGTTCGTCGCGACGCCGCCCGTGATACTGCTCATTATCGCGGTTCCCGTCTCGTGGTACCTCCTCAATCGAACCACGTTCGGGATGTGGATCGAGGCGAGCGGTGAGGACCCGAAATCGCTCGATACGGCGGGAGTCGACGTTCGGAAGGTCCGATACGCCGGCGTTCTGCTTTCGGGCGTCTATTGTGGAATCGGCGGGGCCGGAATGGCGCTCACGGTCGGCCAGTTCGTCGGGAGCGGCGACACGATGATGGACGGCCGCGGGTTCATCGGACTCACGGCGTACCTGATCGGCAACTACAATCCGATCGCGGCGTTCTTCGCGTCGTTCCTCTTCGCCGGTCTCGAGGCCCTCCAGATCCAAGTTCAACAGATCGCCGGATTCGACGTCTCCTCGAGACTCATCGGGATAATCCCCTACGTCACGGTACTCGTCGTCCTCGCGTTCGTCGGGAAAACTCAGATGCCCTCGTCCGCCGGTGACCACTACGAATCCGACGACTGAGTGACTCCGCTCTTGTTCTGTCGTTCGCCCCGTTTCGACCCGATTTTCGTTTCGGCCTTCAGTTTCCGTTCGACACTCGAACCCACGATCCAGCGATGCCAGTCGACTCGTCGAGCCGACTGACGATACGGACCGAAAATACACCGCTCGAGCGTCTTCGAAGCGTCGTCAAAAATGCTCTCGGAGATAGACCTTGGTTTCCGGAAATAGCGCCTCGAGACGCTCGAGTTCCGCTTCGGATGCGGTTCGAAGCCGTCCGACTCGCTCGAGGTCGCGTGCGGAACGGGTCCCGACCAACAGCTGTGAGAGCGCGCCGATATCGAGTTCGGCGTCAGCCTGACCACTGGTTCGTTCGCAGGTCGCCTCCCCTTTCGCAACCTCGAGTTCGAAGCACCCGTCGTTCCACTCGACTAGCGGATCAGAGACGGAAAGCGTTAGTCGGCGGGTCGTTCCGGACGATTCTGCGACCGGATACGTGACCATCGAAAGCGCCGATTCGACGTCCACGATGCGGACCATCGGTCCCGTTTCGACGGTACAGTCGACGGCCTCGGGTTTCGGCGTGAGATCGAGAAGCTTCGAATCCACGGGACCGGGTAGCTCGACCGTCTCGACCTGCGAATCGTGCGTGTGACAGAACGAGAGAAGGGAGAGAAACGCGTCGTGGTCGTCGAATACCATCTCCTGGACGGCCATCGTTCGGGACTCCCATTCGCCATCGATCGTGTACACGAGATACCCCGAAATTGACCCATCGCGTTCGAGCGCGTACACGAACGGGTCCGTGCCGTGATTGGAGAGGATGCGATGTCGCCACCACGCCTCGTCTCGCTCGAGCGTGAGAGCGTACTCGCTCGAGTGTCGTCTATACACGTCGTCAAGCGATCCGTACGAATCGGAACCGACGGCGACGAAATCCGGGTCGTCGACCGCCGCAGTCGCGAACGCGAGCGCGGCAGGTTCACAGTCGTAGCTCATGCGATCGTTGGCCGTGTCCCAGCCGTACTTCCGGTAGAAGTCGTACTGAAACGGCCAGAGAACGGACACGGCCCGGTTCCGGTCTCGATACTCCTCGAGCGAACACTCGAGGAGTTTTCGAACCAACCCCTTCCGGCGAGATTCCGGGGGAGAGGCGACTCCCGCGAGTCCGGCGACTGAATGGCGCTCGCCGCGAACGTTCGCCTCGAGCCAGTACTGTCGACAGACGACGAGCGGGTCCTCGTCGGATTCACCTTCCCTGTAGAGGCCGCGAGACGATCCCAGATTGAACCGCGGCGTGTCGTGCTCTTCCGAATCGTACTCTACCGGACCCTTCTGCGGGGAGAACGCGTAGTTCGTGTACTCGAAAAAGACCCGCTTGTGTTCGTCCGGAAGGGGACGATAGTCGACCATACGCTCGCAAACGGGCCGGAAAATCAATAACGTGGCGAATAGTCAAATCGGTTACGAGTTATCGATGGGCGCGACCTCGTCGCGTTCCTCGAGAAACGCCTCGATCCGATTCAGCGCTTCCTTGAGATCCTCGAGACCGGTCGCGTAGGAAACCCGGAGATGGCCTTCAGCGCCGTCACCGAACACGTCGCCCGGAACGGCCGCGACGCCCTGGTCGTGCAACAGTTCCTCGGCGAACTCCTCTGCGGTCCATCCCGATGGAACTTCGGGGAAGACGTAAAACGCCCCCTTTGCCTCGAAACACGCCATGCCGATCTCACGAAACCGTGAGAGGACGAACCGCCGCCGCCGGTCGTACTGATCGACCATCTTTCGGACATCGTCTTCGCAGCTATCGAGCGCCTCGAGGGCCGCGTACTGGGGCGTCGTCGGTGCCGAAAGCATCGTGTACTGGTGGATCCGGTTCATCGCGCCGATCGCCTCGGCGGGGCCGAGCGCGTAGCCCAGTCGGAGCCCCGTCATCGCGTGGGCCTTCGAGAACCCGTTGAAGACGATGGTTCGCTCGCGCATCCCCTCGAGCGACGCGATAGAGGTATGGTCGGTGTCGTCGTAGGTGAGTTCCGCGTAGATTTCGTCGGAAAGTACCGTCAGGTCGTGCTCTCGAGCGAAGGCGGCGATCGGCTCGAGATCCGCCCGCGTCATGATTGCTCCCGTCGGATTGTTCGGGTAACAGATCACGAGCACGTCCGCGTCTGCCGCGCCGGCGCGTTCGAGTTCCTCGACGGTGAGCCGAAAGTCGTCCGCTTCGCGGGTCGGAACCGAAAGCACTTCGCCGCCGGCGAAGATGACGCCGGGTTCGTAGGAGATGTAGGACGGTTGGGCGACCGCAACCGTATCACCGGGGTCGACGATGGCTCGAAACGCCAGGTCGACGGCCTCGCTGGCTCCGGCCGTCACGAGTATCTCCTCGTCGGCACCGTACTCGAGGTCGAAGCGCTCGACGTATCTCGAAATGGCTTCGCGAAGCTCGCGTTTTCCGCGATTGGCCGTGTAGGACGTCTTGCCCTGCTCGAGGGAGGCGATAGCCGCGTCTCGAGCGGCCCAGGGGGTCGAAAAGTCCGGTTCGCCGACACCCAGCGAGATGACGTCGTCGCGCTCCTCGGCGATTTCGAAGAACCGGCGGATCCCGGACGGCCCAACCGATTCGACGCGGTCAGACAGCTCGATCGTCATGGGGATACCGAGAGTCTATCGTCGTCGTCGCCGTCGCCGAGCTCGATTCCGTTTTCCTTGTAGGAGGTCATCACGTAGTGGGTGACCGTCTGGGTGATCTCGGGGACGGGTGCGACCTTCTCGCTGATGAATTGGGACACCTCGCGGATGGAGTCCCCTTCGACCTCCATATCGAAGTCGTAGTCGCCGCTGACCAGTCGCAAGGCGGTTACTTGCGGAAACCGCGCGAGACGCTCCGCGATGTCTCCGTAGCCGGTTTCGCGGTCGAGCATGACGTTCAACTCGACTTCCGCGCGGACCCGCTCGTCCTCGAGTTCGTCCCAGTCGACGACCGGCTGATAGCCACAGATCACACCTGCCTCCTCAAGTGACTCGATCGTCTCTTCGACCGCCGACTCCTCGAGGTCGGTCATTCGCGCGATATCCGCAGTGCTGTATCGCGCGTTCTCACGGAGCAACTCGAGAACCTCGCGTTCGCTCATACGGACGGATGCATGAGCGCGAGTAAATTTCTTCCGGACTCGTGTCGGTCACTCCCAAACGCATCGGCCAAGAGCCGGCCTCGCAAACTCGTCGGTCAGACGGTCACCAAATCACGAAGACCGGAGACTATCGATACTTCTTGAAAAGAATCGCCCGAACGTCGTCTTTCGTCTGGACCTCTTCGGTCGATCCATCCGGGAGTTCGACGCTGTAGCGATGGTCGCCCGACGACGATTCCTCCCACTTGTCGTCGTGGGTCTCGAGCAGACTCATCATCTCGTCTAACATATCGTCGTCGTCGGCGGCACCACCGCTTTCGTCGTCGGCGTTTTCGTCGCCGTCGACCTCGCCGGCCCCTTCCGCCTCAGCTACGTCTTCAGCTCCGTCGCCTTCACCACCTTCGTCGCTACCGTCGGCTTCCGAACTCTCATTCGCTGGCTCTGCGTCCGAACCTCCCTCTTCGGATTCGTCGTAGGAAACCTCCTCGAGGTCGTCTAACTCCTCACCATCCTCGATCGGTTCCGTCGAGACATCTGCCGCTTCGAACTCGCCGTCCATCTCGAGGTCCCCGTCGAGATTGTCGATCAGGAACTGCACGGCGTCTTTCTCGCGAACGTGACCGTATTTGCCGACGACCTGTTCCGAAATTTCCTCGCGGAGATGCTGTACGAACGCGTACTGCTCGTCCGTGACCTCGAGTGACTTCATACGACATGGATGTTGCGGGGGGTACAAATAGGTGAGTCGTCGCGGCCCCCTCGAGACTCGTCTTGCGTCGGCCCCCTCAATCTCGTCTTGCTTCAAGATGGCGGCGGCGAACCCGATACTTAAGGGTCGACGGATGAAACCCACCGGGTATGGTCCTGAAAGAGTCCGAGACAGAACTGGACGAAGGTGACGCCGCGCCCCCGTTCGAACTCGAGGGTGCCGACGGAGCCACGCATACGCTCGAGTCGTTCGCGGAACACGAGGCCCTGTTGGTTGTCTTTACCTGTAACCACTGTCCGTACGCCAAAGCCAAGTTCGATCTGATGAACGACCTGGCAGAGGAGTACGACGATGTTGCCGTCGTCGGAATCAACCCCAACGACACCGAAGAGTATCCCGAAGACTCGCTCGAGAAGATGCGCGAGTACGCCGCGGAGGGCCCGATAGACTTCGACGCCTACCTGCGAGACGAGAGCCAGTCGGTCGCCGCGGAGTACGGCGCGGTCTGTACGCCGGATCCGTTCCTCTTCGAAAGCAGTGACGGGGAGTTCCGACTCGCCTACCAGGGACGCCTCGACGATGCGATGAACCCCGAGGACGAACCGACCCGGTTCCACATTCGCGAGGCCATCGACGCAATCCTTGCCGGCGAGGATGTCGACCTCGAGTGGAAGCCCTCGCAGGGCTGTTCGATCAAGTGGGTCGAGGAATAGCTGGGAGCCGTCCTGTTCAATCGTCCGGAACCGTTTCGTAGGTTGATCTTCTCAGGTAGTCGTCAGCTCGAGTAGCCATTCGATCGCCACGAAACCCTGAAGATAGTAATGTTCAAGCTCTGGGGGGATAGATCCGTGGCTATGACTAACCAGGGATGGCGACTCTTCGGAATTCTTGGCGGTGCGCTCGGGCTTCTCTCGCTGGTGTTTCCCTATCTCCGGGTCACCGAATCGGTCGGCGGCTTCGGGACTCGACAGACGGAGTACACGCTTCTCGAGGTGCTCTCCGAGGTCACAGCGCACGGCGATCCGGAAGCGGTCTACGGGGTCGTCCTACTCGTCGTCGGCGGGTCGCTGCTCGCACTCCTCGGAGCGATCGTCTCGAGCTGGCTCGTTTCGCTGGGCGGCGTTATGCAGGGGTTGGGGGCAGGCTCGATCGGGTACGTGGTCGCGACCGAGCGCGTCGTCTTCGCGGCGGGGATCGGTTCGGCGGAGATGGAACCGCGACTCGGCCTCTACGTGATCGGTGCCGCTGCGATCGTATCCGTCCTCGCGGTCGCCGCCGAGTGATCGCGCCACGTCCCGCTGCCGGCATCTCGACAGCGTTCGAAACACCTGCCAGAAGCGCGGGCGTTAAGCCGCCGGGCGCACAACTCGAGTCCATGAGTCTCGAGACCATGCAGCCGAATCCGACGTGGGACGCCCCGTCCTACGAGGAGACCGTCGATACGCTCGAAGCGCACAACGACGAACTAACCTACAAGGTCTGGGGCGGCGACTGGTGTAAGGACTGCCGAAAGCTTCTCCCCGACTTCGGCGCGGCCCTTGAGGCCGCGGACGTTCCCGAGGATCGCATCGAGGAAATCGCCGTTGACGAGGACAAACAGGGCCCCGGTGTCGAGGAGTACGACATCGAATACATCCCGACGGTCGTCGTCGAAGACGACGACGGCGAGGAGGTAACTCGCTTCGTCGAATCCGAGGATCGACCGCCGGCTGTCTGGCTCGCCGACCAGCTCGAGGCGACGCTCGAGACGGCAGAATAACGTTCGGAGAGCGAACAGCGCATATTCTTGTCCGTTCGTGTCCGATCAACATCCACAGCCAGGAGCAGTGCCGTCCGAGGACAGTCGAAGAAATCGGTCGACGTTCTCCGATCCGAGGATTAAAACGGCACGTTCTCGTCGTCGATACCGCCAATTTCGCCCGTTGGTTGTCGATCTTCCAGATACTCGAGGGCCTCGTCGATATCCGTCGTCGGCGGTGAACACGCCCGGTCTCGACAGACGTACAGCGTCGGTTCGCCGTCTCGGGCCTCCCGACCCGCCCAGATCGCCGGCGGCTCCTCGAGGTCGAGCCGATCGAGCCACGTTTCGAGTTCCTCGTCGGTCGACGGCCGTCGAGCGAGGAGTCGGTCGGGAAGATACCGTTCGCCGAGTCGGTCTCGCCACGCCTCGGGCAGCTCCGAGGCGGCAACGGTGAGCTCGAGGAGGCCGCTTTCGAGTCGATCCGCGGCGAGACAAAGCGTCGCGTACTGGAGCGGATTAGACTCGATCGTCGCCGCGTGAGTCTCGAGCGTGGTCGCCGCGATTTCGCCGAAGCCCGAGTCGGGAGCTGCCACGTCCTCGAGCGCGAGCAGGGTCTCGACGGCGACGCCCGTCGAGGAGGGCGTCGAACTGTCGTCGAGTTCCTGGGGCCGGGTCACCAGCGACTCGCCGCTTTCGGGGGTGTAATACAGCGTTTCTTGTTCCGCGTCCCAGAACTCGTCCTCGATGGTCTCTGCGAGCTCAAGCGCGAACGCGAGGTGCTCGAGATCGCCGGTTGCTTCGTAGCAGTGGAGGGCTCCGCGGGCGAGGAACGCGTAGTCCTCGAGGTAGCCCTCAATGGCAACGTCACCGTCTTTGTACCGTCGGGAAAGCCGCCCTGTTTCCTCGTCCCAGAGGGTTTCGCGGGCGAACCCGAGGGCGTCGGTCGCCGTCTCCGCGTGGCCGTCCTCGCCGAGCACGAGTGCGGATTCGGCGAACGCCGAGATCATCATCCCGTTCCAGCCCGCGAGGATCTTCTCGTCGCGGTTGGGTCGAGGGCGTTGCTCACGCGCGTCGTAGAGAGTCTCGAGGGCTTCCTCGAGTCGCCGTTCGACCTCGTCTTCGGACAGCTCGAACTGCTCTGTGAGTTCCGCCGCGGTCGCGGTCCGGTTCAGCACGTTCGATCCCTCGAAGTTCCCCGAGGAGGTGATGTCGTATCCCGCACAGACGAGTTCCGCGGTTTCCTCGTCCTCGAGAACCGCCTCGACTTCTTCGGGTGTCCAGACGTAGAACACGCCCTCTTCCTTCTGGCCGTCCTCGTCTCTGCTCTGGGCGTCGAGCGTGCTGAAGAAGCCGCCGTCGTCGTGGGTGAGTTCTCGTTCGACGAACTCGAGCGTTTCCTCGACGATATCGGCGTAGCGCTCCCTACCGGTGAGCTGGTAGCCTGCGAGCAACGCCCGCGGAATCTCGGCGTTGTCATAGAGCATCTTCTCGAAGTGAGGAATCGTCCAATCCCGATCGACGCAGTAGCGGTGGAAGCCGCCGCCGACGTGGTCGTAGAGGCCGCCCTCGACCATGGCGTCTAGGGTCTCCTCGAGTACCTCGCGGTAGCCGTCGCGATCCGATCGGTCGGCCGCTCGAGCGAGGATGTGGAGCCGAGCGGGCTGGGGGAATTTCGGCCCGTCGGAGCCGAACCCGCCGTACCGACGATCGGTGCTTCGGAGCGCGCTCTGGGCCGCGCTCTCGAGGGTATCGCTCGAGGGTGGTGCGGATTCGCCGTCTCCGACGCCTCCACCCGTTCGGTCGGGACCCGCCGTCTCCTCGAGTTGATCTTTCGCCGCGGCGGTCCACTTCTCGGCACGGTTCTCGACCTCCTCGCGATCCTGATTCCACGAGCCGCTCGTCTTCTCGAGGAGGTCCAGAAAGCCAGGCATGCCCCGCTTTTCCTCCTTCGGGAAGTAGGTTCCGACGTAGAAGGGCTTGCCTTCGGGAGTCAACCACGCCGAGAGCGGCCAGCCTCCCCGGCCCGTCACAAGCTGGGAAACGGTCATGTAGACGCTGTCGACGTCCGGGCGCTCCTCCCGGTCGACCTTGATCGGGACGAAGTTCTCGTTTAGCACCTTGGCGACCTCCTCGTCGGCGAAACTTTCCGACTCCATGACGTGACACCAGTGACACGCCGAGTAGCCGACCGAGAGGAAGATGGGTACGTCGTGTTCCCGGGCGGCCTCGAGGGCCTGCTCGTCCCACGGTTGCCAGTTGACGGGGTTGTCCGCGTGCTGGCGCAGGTAGGGGCTCTGTTCCTCGGAGAGCCGATTGCGCTCGGTTGGTTGGGTCATGCCTCGACGTAAGCCCGGGAGCTGTAAAAACACGGCGGGCTTGCGGATATCGCGATGCTCAAATCACTCATCTCGAGATATGAGTGATTTCCCGTTTCTGGCGCGCTCTCGAGGCGTCCGAGCCGTCAGTGGCGAGGACGCCTCGTTCCTTCGCAAGGGGCGAGTGAGTGAGTCTACGAACGAACGAGTCGGCTGGGGAGTACGAGGTGCGAACGAAGTGAGTACCTCGATGATTCGAGCGGGGAACGAAGTGACCCGTGAGCCGTGAGGTCGTTGTGGGCGGGATCGAAAGGGGCCGATCCGGCCGGGGCTTTCCGGACGTAAAATGCGGTTCAGTACGATCCGTGAGAGACGAGCTGACTCGAGACCGTTCAAACGAGTCCGAGAAGCGAGAGCCCGTAGACGGAGGCGACGACCAGCGCGACCGTCCAGAGGGCGATGCTGATCGTCATCCAGCCGGCCACGTCTCGAGCGCGACTTCCCGCCGCAAGCGCGACCAGCGCGGCGATGTGAACGCCGGTCAGGACGACCCCGCCCAGCGAGAGTCCGGGGAGTCCGTACCGCTCCCACACGCGGCGGGCTCGAGCGTACCGGTCGCTTCGCTCTTTGGGCGGCGCGTCGCGGCGGCTGGCCCACCAGTTCGCGATTCGTTGCTGGAAGAGAATTAAGACGTAGACCGAGGCGACGTTTCCCGCGAACGCGAAGACGCCCGTCAGAACCGGGTTGAGCCCGATCCCGATCGCGACGGGGATCACGAAGAGGATTTCGATGACGGGTATCGCGGCGAACACGAATACGAGGAGGTACTGCAGGAAGCCGGACGCTTCCTCGAGGTTCGTTCCGACGTCGATCAGCAGTGGAAGGAGGGTCATTGTGAGTCTCGGCGGGGAGTTCGATTCGACGGTAGGCGGGGGAAGTACTCTATCCGTCTAAAGGACGCACAGAATTCAAATAGTTGACGCAATCGGCGCGTTGATAGCCGAGTTAGCGCTTCACACGGGCGTGCTCGAGAAACGAGAACCCGTCTCGCTCGTCGCGCACGAGTTCCTCCCACTCGCCGTCGCGATCCCACTCGGGAAAGTGCGTATCGCCGTCAGGCTCGTCGTGGATTTCGGTAACGACCAGCCGATCGAGTGCGGGGAGGAGCTGCTCGTAGACCGTCGCCCCGCCAGCGACGAACGCGCGCTCGGTCCCGCCGTGGCGCTCTCGAGCCGCCGTTTGGGCCGCCTTGAGCGCGTCCTCAAGACTATTGGCCACGACGGCGTTTTCGGGCGTCTCGAGATCCCGACTCGTCAATACGATCGTCGTGCGCCCCGGGAGCGGTTCGCCGAGCGCCTCGAGGATTCCCTCATAGGTCACCCGGCCCATGATGATCGGGTGATCCATCGTCGTCTCCTTGAAGTGTGCCAGATCCTCGGGAACGTGCCAGGGCATGTCGCCGTCCTTGCCGATGACACCGTTTTTAGCGACGGCGACGATGCCGACGAGTTCGAGTTCGGTCTCGAGGCTTCTGCCGTCAATTCCGCCACACCGTTTCTCATTCCCGCTCATTCGGCGACCGCGAACTCGAGTCCGTCGTGGGACTCGTAGTCCTCGAGCGAGACGTCTTCGGCGGTCAGTTCATCGATCGACGCGTCGGCGACCTCGAGCGTCGGGCGCTCGAGTGGCTCCCGAGCGAGCTGCTCGAGTAGCCCCGGCACGTGGTCGAGCCGTTCGTCGCCCTCGGACTCGTCGGGAGCTTCGGCCTCGAGCCACGACTTGACCTCCCGGAAACCTTCGCGGTCGTCGACGTTGGCCAGGCGAGATTGAAGCGTCTCGAGGTTGTCTGCGTACCAGTTCCCCCGATCGCCCCGACCGCAGTAGACGTGCGAGTCGACGACCGTGTGGGCGAAGGTACCGGGTTCGAACCCGGTCTGATTGGCGATCACTTTCGTCAAAAGCGCGTACGCGGCGATGTTGAACGGAACACCGAGTGCAACGTCGCCCGAGCGCTGTGTGAGGTGACAGTTGAGCCGGTCACCCTGAACGTTGAAGACGTAGGAGTAGTGACACGGCGGCAACGTCGAGACGGCGGCGTTGGCGGGATGCCAGGCGTTGACGACGAGCCGACGCGAGTTCGGGCTATCCGAAAGTGTATCGACGACGTACTGAAGCTGATCGAATGTCCGCCGACCGTCTGCCTCCTCGCTAACCCAGCGGTGACTTTCCTCTGGCCAGGACTCGCCCTCGAGTTGGCTCTTCTCAGCTGGAATCGGATACCGACGCCAGAACCGGCCGTAGGCGGTGTCGAGTTTGCCTTCCTCATCGGCCCACGCGTCCCAGATCTTCGTCTCCTTGCGGAGGTTCTTGATGTGTTCCTCACCGGAGAGGTACCAGCAGACCTCGTGGATCATCGAGTTCCACCGGTAGCCGTCCATCGCTTTGGTCGTCAGCAATGGATACCCCTCCTGTAGATCGACCTCGTAGTGCTCGCTAAACGACGAAATCGTGTCGACGCCGGTTCTGTTCGGCTTGTGTGTCCCCTCCGAGAGAACCGAATCGACTAGCTCGAGGTACTGACGCATTATACATTTGTCTCGACTGGGACACCATAAAATCGCCTCGATTCTGCCGGTCGCTCGCGCCGAGTCGCGACCGCGGACGTTCGGGTCGAATACCCTCCACGGGTCCACTCCGGTTTTCCCCGCGAATCGCTTCCGTTGAGCGGTTACTCCGTTTCGTCCTCGGCGTTGACCGCGTCGTCGATTGCCCCGAGAAGCCGACTCGATCCGCTCTCTCCGGAGTAACTCCAGGAGACTTCTCCGTCTCCATCGATCACGATTGTCTCGGGCAAGCTCACGGCGTCGTAGTAATCGCTGGCCACACCGCCTTCGTCGATCCCGAGGAGCCACTCGCCGTCGGTTTCCGTCTCCCACCACTCGGCCAGTTCCTCGTCGGTATCCGCCGGTCCCCTCGTCCAGTCGTTGACCGTGAGAAACTGGACCGAATCCGTCGTCACTTCGGCGAACGCCTCGGACATGTCGGAAACTTGCCCCTCGCTGGTCGGACACTGGGTTCTCGAAAAGCTGACGACGAGTATCGTGTCCTCTTCGGGGATCGTACTCTCCCCACTCTCGCTCCCGCGGGCGTCGATCGTTCTGATATCGAACGGCGGACTCGGGCCGGAGCCGCTCGTCTCGCTTTCCGATCTGTCGTCGTCCGGATCCGAGTCCGAACCGTCGTCGAGACACCCGGCGAACGCCGCCAACGCTCCTACTCCCATCGCCGTCGAAGCGCGGAGATACTGGCGACGAGCGACACCGGACCACCCACCGTTTCGAGGTTGCGGGGATCGAGTGGCTCGCCCGCTCGAGTCTTTCGCCGGCCGATTCGGATCCATGTCGAAACATTGGCCCCGGCTGAAAAAAGCGTGCTGGAGAACGGCCGTTAGTCCAATGCTCAATCGCTCTGTTCGCCTCGGCGGGCGCGAGACGGTCCACCCGGACTCGATATATACTGCCGGCTGTCCGTCGTTCACAATTCTTGACGCCCCGGGGTCCGAGAATCTTTCCATAGTTACAGCTGGCAGTATACTTTCACTCCGATCTCCAAACCCTCATAGTCGCGGGCGGCCTTCCGACCACCGATGCGTACTCGCGACGGCCCGCGCGTGCTCGTGCTCTCGCCATCCGTTCTCTCGAGTCGCTCGCTCACGGCCTTGCGAGACGCTCGAGCGTACTTCGAACCGGATATCGTGTTGGTCCACGGTCCGGAACGCGCGCCGCAAGCGGACGCTCGAGCGCGACACGCGTTCGACGTTCCGGTCGTCCACCCGCCCCTGATGGACGCCGCTGAACAAGTTCAACGGCATTCGATTCGACAGGGGGAACCGGACCGCTATTCGCTCCTCATCGCTCGCTCCGTCAACGGGCTTGCGGACGCCGAACCGACTCGATCCGACGCCGACCCGACCCTCGATCGACAGCTCGAGAACACGGATCCAGTCGCCGCTGTCGTCTGTGACGACGTGACGACGACGGTTCGGCCGACGGCGCTCGAGACCGACCTCTCCTATCGATCCCAACTGGCCGCGGCGCTTCCCGCCGGCGAGACGATGACCATCATGAGCGGCGGACTCGCCGCCGGATACGACGAGGTTTGGCGACTCGAGGCAGACACCGGTGCCGTGTTGGGAGTCGGAACCGAAGGTGATGACGCGATAACGACGCCACATCCGTCCACCGAAACCGCCGTCGGCGTTCGAATCGTCGGAATCGGCCCTCGAGAGGGGTACGGAACGGCGGGATCGATTTCGGCGGTAACTCTCGGCTCCGCTGATCGGCCCGAATCCGGGACTGCAGATACTACCGAATCCGGTTCAGCCGACGTGACCGATGTCGAAACGCTCTCCGCGGACGCCTTCGGCCTCGAGGCCGTTTCCGGAATCGGACCGAAAACCGCCATCCGCCTCGAGAAGCAAGGCGTAACGACCAGAGCCGAACTCCTCGAGACGCCGATCGAGACGCTCTCGTCGATATCGGGTATTGGCCGCCAAACGGCACTGCGGATGCACCAGCACGCGCGGGTGCTCGAGTCGGGAGAACCGCGCCGCCTCTCGGACGAGCCGCTACCCGGCGGAACGCACCCTGGGTCGCCGCTGTGTCTCGACATCGAAACCGACGGACTCTCGCCGACGATCATCTGGCAGATCGGCGTCTACGATCCCGCGGTCGATGAATACCACGCGTTCGTCGAGCGATCGAGCCCGGAGGATCCCGGCCCAGTTCTCGAGCGCTTTTGCGGCTGGCTGTTCGGGGTTCATCCCGATCGGGCGCTCCTGACCTGGAACGGCTGGCGGTTCGATTACCGACACCTCGAGTCGTTTCTCAACCGATACGTTCCCAGATACGTCGACGCCTGGGACGGCGTGGCGAAGCTGGATCTCTACGGCTGGGCCGTCGGCAACGAGAACGCGGTGCTTCCCGGCCGGACGAACACCCTCGAGGACGTCTCGGCGGCGCTTGAGTACGAGGGGGCGGATACCGGCCTCGACGGCGCGCAGACGGCGGCGGCCTACCAGCGATTTATCCGAACCGGAACGGAACTCGAGTGGGATCGCCACGAGGCCTACTGCGAGGACGATTGCCGGGCGCTGTGGCACGTTTACGAACAGCTTCGAACCGCCCCCAAACCCGCTGTGGACCAAACAACGGCGGCAAATGATGGGACCGTTTCGACAAACGAATCGACGACCGCCGGCTCCCAGACCGGACTCGGTGATTTCTGATGGCAGGCCCGCGAAGCCGACTGATGCCGAGCGCGAGAGTACCGGATCACGCGAGTAATCGAACCGACGAGTATCCGAACCCATGACTAATAGCCCGCAGGAAACGGACGCGTCGCCCCTTGAGGGGCCGATAACCGGCGATAAGTTGCTCGAGAGCTTCCCGCGGTATCGCGACCCCGAGGATGTAACTGTCCTCGAGCGACCGGGCCGCGAGGCGGAAACGGTGTCGAACGAGGAGCTACTCGAGCCCGAACTCGCCGACCCGCTGGAACACGACTGTTACGTCCATCAGGCTGAAGCCCTCGAGGCGCTCGAGCGCGGCGAAAACGTCTGCGTCGCGACGAGTACGTCCTCCGGCAAAACGCGGATCTACGCGCTCGAAATCGCCCGGAACTACCTCGAGGCCAGACGCCGGTCAGCGGAGAACGAACGCGGCGACTCGACGGCCTACGTTCTGTATCCGACGAAAGCCCTCTCGAGGGACCAGGAGCGCGAACTCAACGATTTCTACGATCAATTAGGGCTCGACATCACGGTTCGAGTCTACGACGGGGACACCGAACGCGGCACCGAGCGACGCCAAATCCGGGAGGAGGCGGACGTGATCATCTCGAATTTCGCGGGCGTGAACACCTACCTCCACGACCACGATCGCTGGGCACGCTTTTTCTCCGCTTGCGACCTCGTCGTGATCGACGAGTCCCACACCTATACGGGGGTCCACGGAATGCACGTCGCCTGGATTCTCCGACGGCTCAGACGCGTCCTCGAGTACTACGGATCGGAGCCCCAGTTCGTCATGACGAGCGCGACGATCGGAAACCCCGGGGAGCACTCCGAGGGACTGATAGACGAGCCGGTGACGGTGGTCGACGAGGACGGCTCCCCCAAGGGACCCCGTGATATCGTCCTCTGGAACCCGCCGCCGAGGGAGCGCGAGGACGGGAACGCCGGTTCCGAAGACGGCGGCGAACGCGCGGACGCCGTTCCGGATGAGGGCGAGGCTTCCGACGCCGTCGAAGGGGTCATAGAGCGCGTTCCGGCGACCGTCGAGTCGCCAAAGCTCCTCTCGCACCTCGCGTACCAGGACGCTCAGACGCTTCTGTTTACACCCTCGAGAAAGCTCGCCGAACTCTCGGTCAAGCGAGCGAGCCAGCACCGACAGGACCGGCGTCGACACTACACGGACCCCGACAGGGGAAGCGCCATCGAACCGTACCACGCGGGTCACTCGAGGCGAAAACGCCACGGAACCGAACACCAGCTGAAAAACGGGTTGCTCGACGGCGTCGCGTCGACGAACGCCCTCGAACTCGGGATCAACGTGGGAGAGATGGACGCGACGGTCCAGATGGGGTATCCTGGCCAGCGCCAGTCGTTCTGGCAACAGATCGGCCGCGCCGGGCGGGGGACGGATCGCGCGCTGTCGGTGCTCGTCGCCGAACACCGAACCCTCGATCAGTACGTCGTTTCGAATCCCGATTTCTTGCTCGAATCTGCCGTCGAAAACGCTGTCGCGGACATCGGCAACGACGCGGTCTTCGCCCAGCACCTACTTTGTGCGGCCGACGAACTCGCCATTGACGAGCGGGATGTAGATTCGTTCGCCGACCGCGGGCGACTCGAGCGCGCCCTCGAGATGTGGCGACGAGCGGGGAAGCTGACGGGGGTTCTCGAAACGGGCGTTTCCTACCGCGGACCGCCGCGTCCACAGTCGACGATTTCGCTGTACGCGACACGCGGCGAGGAGTACGAGGTTCGACTCGCCGAAGGTGTCGACGAGAAACACGATCCGGAAATGGAGCCCCTCGCCCGCGAACGGGTGTACAGGGATTTCCACGAGGGAGCCGTCCGGCTCCACGAAGGTCGTCAGTACGAGGTCTGTGACGTGGTTCACGAGGGCCCCAAGCCCCACGTCACGGTGCGGCCGACGGACGTGGATTACTACACGGTCACCCAAAGCGACGTCACAGTACTGGACGCGGTCTCCCAACAGCGCCGCGACATTGGCGACTTTACACTCCACTACGGGCGTGGCCGGGTACTGGTCTATCACGGCACTTACGACGAAGTCGGGGTCCACGGCGGGAAACGGCGAGCGCAGGGCGTCCCGACCGACAACCCGCCGCTGTCGATGGAAACCCAACTGTGCTGGCTCGAGGTCCCTCGGGAGGTCGAACGGGAACTCGTCGAGAAGTATCGCGACTTTTCGGTTCCCGATCTCGACTCGGAGCTCGCCGAAACTCCACACCTCGGCTACGCCGCCGGACTCCACGCCGCCGAGCACGCGACGATCGGTGTCGCGCCACTCGAGCTCATGCTCGATAAACGCGATCTGGGCGGGCTCGCGACCCTGACGATCGATTCGCATTTAGATCGCGGAGCTGGAGAGGGGTCGGCGGAGAGCGCCGACGGCACCACCCAGTCAGCGGCGCCGGGCGACAACAAGCCGAAAAACCTCGCCGCTGCCAGGGCGACGGTTCGGGCGACCGCGGCCGAACTCGAGCGGACGCCCTCGAGCGGTTGGTTCATTTACGACGGCATCGAGGGCGGACTGGGGTTCTCGAAGGCGATCTACGAGAACTACGAAGCCGTCGCACGGCGCGCGCGAGAACACATCGCCGACTGCGAGTGCGGACGAGTCGACGGCTGTCCCGCCTGCGTGATGGACGAACAGTGTGGAAACGACAACCAACCGTTACATCGCGGAGCCGCTATCGACGTTCTGGACGCGTTGATCGGAGCCAAGGACGGGGTCGACCCTGACCCGGCCAGTTCGAACGAGACTACCGAGTCGGACGAGGGGCCAAAAGACTGGGACGATGACAGACGACCGCCGCTTTTCTACTCGTAGCGTGGTCAGCTCTCAGATTGCGTTCCTCCGAACTCTCAGATTGCGTTCATCCGAAAGGGGTAGCCGATCTGGTTACTCGTCCTTTCGGTCGATCGCCATCTCGTCGATGACCGTAATTTCCGTCCCCTTCTCGAGATCCGTCTTGGCTCGATCCGCGTCGCCGAATCCGGCACTGACAACTCGAGTAAGCGCCTCTTCGACGGTTTCGTCGATCGTCGTGATGTGGTCGTGATCGACCTCGAGAACGAAGCCGGTGGTGATGTTGGGCGAGGTGGGTAAGAAGAGCAACACCCGATCGTCTTCGGTGGTCTGTCCCGTTTTGAACGCGGTCATTCGGAACCCCTTCCAGGTCTCGAGCTTGACCGGCGTCTGTAGCGATTCGTTCTCGCCGATGGTCGTTTCGGTCGCCGTTTTCGAGGCGTTGTAGACCAGTCGGA
The DNA here is from genome assembly GCF_054653435.1 of Halostagnicola bangensis. Lineage (NCBI taxonomy): Archaea > Methanobacteriati > Methanobacteriota > Halobacteria > Halobacteriales > Natrialbaceae > Halostagnicola > Halostagnicola bangensis. The sequence continues at coordinate 144,882 of NZ_BAAIGG010000002.1, forward strand.
GGCCGGGAACGCGGTTCGCGCCGTAGTCGATCAAATCTTCGAACAGTGCCCCCAGTTTCGTCCGCAGGAACGGGCCGAAGGCGATCATCAGGACGGCGAGAAACGTGAGAAACGTGATTACCCGAAGCAATCTGGCGATCTGTGCTCTGGCAGAGTCGCCGATACCGGGCAGAAACGGCTCGAGGAGGTCTGCGTTGATCACCACGCCCGGCGTGAGGTTCGAGATGAACGAATAGAGCAGATAACAGATGAACAACGTCGCGATAATCGGGCCGAGAACGATGAGCCCGCTGGCGAAGTCTCGCTTCCACGTGCTCATGGACTCCAGATCACGGGTGCGTGTACGCAACGATGTTGTTAGTATATTGTGATTGTTGTTTGTAGATTGTGATTGGCACCCAGATTGCGAAGCCGGGTCAAAGGGATATCCCGGATCGTGCTCTCTAAATTATCCACGCACGTGTATATTCTAGGCTCGAGAAAGAGCAACGCTTACAGGTTCGTGCGTCCGGCTATCGAGCATGCGCGAACACGTGCTGTTGATCGGCGGCGGCGGTCGCGAACACGCGATCGCTCGCGAGCTCGCGGGAAGCGACGTGAAACTGTCGGCCTGCGCGGGGAACAAGAACCCGGGTATCGCTCGGCTCGCATCCGAGTTCGAAACGCTCGAGACGACCGATCCCGATGCGGTCGCCGACTACGCCGAGGCGGTCGACGCCACCATCGCCGTCGTCGGCCCCGAAGCGCCGCTCGACGCCGGCGTTTCGGACGCGCTTGAGGAGGTCGGTGTCTACGCCTTCGGGCCGAAGCAGGCAGACGCAAAAATCGAGACGGACAAAGCCTTCCAGCGCCGGTTTATGGCGGAAAACGACGTTCCCGGCTGTCCCGACTTCGAAACGTTCGACGACATGGACGCCGCGTGCGCGTTCATCGACGAGTACGACGGCGACCTCGCGATCAAACCCGCCGGACTCACCGGTGGAAAGGGCGTGAAAGTCATCGGCGACCAGGTGACTCCCGAGGAGGGCAAGGAGTACATCCAGGAGTCGGAGTACGAACGGATCGTCCTCGAGGAACGGCTCATCGGCGAGGAGTTCACGGTTCAGGCGTTCGTCGCTAACGGCGGCCTCGAGACCGCTCCGGCGGTGCAAGATCACAAACGCGCCTACGAGGGAGACGAGGGACCGAACACCGGCGGAATGGGATCCTACAGCGACGCGACGGTCGACCTGCCGTTCATGACCGAACAGGACTACGAGGACGCCGTCGAGATCATCGAGGCGACGGTCGACGCCCTCGAGGACTACCGCGGCATCCTCTACGGCCAGTTCATGCTGACCGCCGAGGGTCCGAAGGTTATCGAGTTCAACGCCCGCTTCGGCGATCCGGAGGCGATGAACACCCTGCCGGTCCTCGAGACCGACTTCCTCGACGTTCTCGTCGCCGCTCGAGACGGGGAGCAGCCGCCGAACCTCGAGTTCGCCGAGCAGGCGACTGTCTGCAAGTACGCGGTTCCCGAGGGCTACCCCACGAACCCGACGGCCGGAGCGAAAGTGCAGGTTGATGAAGAGAGCGCTGGCGAGGCCTTGCTGTACTACGCGAGTGTAGACGAACGCGAGGACGGCATCTACACGACGACCTCGCGGTCGTTCGCTCTCGTCGGCGTCGCGGACTCGATCAGCGAGGCGGAGGAAATCGCCGAAGACGCGCTGGCCGTCGCCGGCGAGGAGGGGCTCCACATGCGCCACGATATCGGCAAACCCGAACTCGTCCAACAACGGATCGATCACGTCGAGGAGCTTCGAGGAGAGTAGGAACCGCGAACCGGATGCGTTGCGGGCCGTCACCGTCGTCGTCGCTATCGGTCTCTTCTCAGGAAATCAACGGAGGACCCACGCTGGGTGAATACTGTTCGAATACCCGATACGCATCTCGAGAGTATACTGCCGGCTGTAAGTCGTTCGGGATTCTCGCCGCCCCGGGGGGTGCGAGAATCTTCACATAGTTACAGCCGGCAGTATAACAACGACAGCGGAGTCGCCACAACTGATAGGCCGGCTTAGAGGACGATGCTCTTCTTGCGCATCATCTCGTGAATCGAGGCGTCGAGACCTTCGCGCCCGATTCCCGAGTCCTTGTTGCCGCCGAACGGAACGTCTCCAAGGCCGTGGCTCGGAGCACCGTTGATCCGAACCCCGCCGGCGTCGACGCGCTCTGCGACGTCCATCGCGCGGTTGTAGTCGCTCGTGAACACGGCCGCGTCAAGTGCGAGGTCGGAGCCGTTGGCGATCTCGAGCGCCTCTTCGCGGTCGTCGAAGGTCGTCACGACGGCGATCGGACCGAACTGCTCTTCGTCGATGAGCCGAGCGTCGTGGGGGACGTTCGCCAGGAGCGTCGGTTCGAAAAACTGGCTGCCGAGTTCGTCCGGAACGCCGTCTGGCGCGTGTCGACTGCCGCCTCGAATGAGATCCGCACCTTTCTCGACGGCGTCCTCGACGAGCTCTTCGACCCACTCGGCCTGATCTTCGGAAATGAGCGGGCCGAAGGCAGTGTCCTCGTCGAAGAGGTCTCCCGCCTGCCACGTGCTCATATTGTAGTCGATCTGTTCGACTAGCTCGTCGTGGACGTCTTCCTGAACGAGGATCCGGGAAACGGCCGAACACCGTTGGCCGGCGTACTTGAGCGATCCCGACGTGCAGGCACCGGCGACCTCCTCGAGTTCGGCGTCGTCGAAGACGATAGCGGGGGCGTTCCCGCCGAGTTCCATGTGGAGGTTGACCATTCCGCTTTCGCCCGCGACGTGTTTTCCGGCTCCCGAGGAACCGGTCATCGCGATCGCGTTGATGCGGTCGTCGCCCGAGAGAATGTCGCCGATATCGCTGGCTTCGCCGGGGACGAAGTTGAACGCGCCGTCTGGAATTCCGTCGACGTCCGCGATGACGTTCGCGAGGATCGCCGCCGAAATCGGCGTCTTGCTCGCGGGTTTGAGCAGAACGCTGTTTCCTGCCGCGAGCGCCGGAGCGACCTGTAACGCGGTCGTCGCGAGCGGGTAGTTGTAGGGCGTGATACAGAGAACGGAGCCGATCGGCTCGTGTTTGACGATTGCCTGCCAGCCCTCGTGACCCTCGGTCGACCCTTCGCGGAACTCTCCCTTGCTCACGATATTGCGGGCTTCCTCTGCCGCGCGGTCGAATCGCTCCGCGGCCGAACCGACTTCGCCACGCGCCGAGGAAATCGGCTTCCCGGCTTCCCGAACGATAATTTCGGCGAGTTCTTCCTCGCGATTGCGAAGCCCTTCGGCGATGGCTTCACACCACTTTGCACGCTCGACGACGGTCGTCTGGCGCATTTCGGGCTTGATCTCGTGTGCCGCTGCCAGTGCGGCACGCGCTTGTGTCGGGCCTGCCGCGGCGACTTTCGCGAACGTTCCGCCGTCTGCGAGGTCGGAGACGGAGAGGGTTTCTCCGGTCTCGAGCCACTCGCCATCGACGTAGATTCGCTCCGTCCGCTGTGCTGTCCTCGTTGCCATAGCGCCTAGTATGGCCTCCACCTTGAAAATATTTACTCAAGGGTGAAAAAACCGTAATCTGTCCGTTACAGTCAGTTCCGACGGGAGCTGTGCCGGATCGAAAGGAGAATTGAACAACTCGCAGTCGGTAATCAATAACATATGTTTCGGGTAACCAAAAAAATATTCTTTCATGGGTAAGCTTTAAGGTGTAGGATCATGTAGTACGAACTGAGATGAGCACCCAAAAGACCGTCCGACAGCAGGCAGATCACGTCGAGGAGAACGAGCTTCGCCTTGACCGTGAAAAGGCCGAACAGGTCGTCGACGCGCTGAACACGGAGCTTGCGAACGCGTACGTCCTGTATCATCAACTCAAGAAACACCACTGGGTCGTCGAGGGTGCGGAGTTCCTCGAACTCCACGTCTTCCTCGAGGAGGCCTACGAACACGCCGAAGAAGGCGCGGATCTCATCGCAGAACGCGCCCAGGCCCTCGGCGGCGTTCCGGTATCCGGACCGACGAACCTCGAAGAACGAGCAACGGTAGAGTTCGAGGGTGAGGATGTCTACGACGTCCGAACGATGTTCCAGAACGACCTCGAAATCTACGGCGACATCATCGAATCGATGCGCGACAGCATCGAACTCGCCGAGAACCTCGGCGATTACGCGTCGGCGGAGATCCTCCGCGAAATTCTCGTCGAAGTCGAGGACGACGCTCACCACTTCGAACACTACCTCGAGGACGACACGCTGGTCCTCGAAGAAGCGACCCACTAACAGTTGTTGGCAATGTGATCTACTTTATTCAGTTTGACCGGCGCGGACACTGCAGAATCGTTACCGGTTATTGTTCGTTTGTTAGTGCTCCGACTTCTGCTTTTCTATCTGTTTGTTGACGTTGGTTTCATCTGGAGTGACTGGTTTCACTCGAAGCTCTCCGAAGCCGTACTTCGAGTGGTTCCCGACACGGGTGAGTCCCGATATCGCAGTCTCCACCGGACGGTCGCCGTTGTAGCCGACAACCACGCCGTGATCGACCGTCTTCAACTCGTACATGTCGCCGCCCTCGATGACCTTCTCCAGCCGCTTCCGGAGTTGCGCTTCGTCGTCTACGCTCCACCACCACGGGACGTCCACGGTGTTCACCTTCGGGTACTCCGACCGGAGAACGAACGGCGTCACGAGTTCGAGGATGAACGCCTCGCCGTCTTCGAGACGCGAGTAGTCCAGGGCCTCTAGGTCAACGACCTGCGTGTCCTTCAGAGTGGTCATTCCGTAGCCGTAGTTCCGATTGCCTCCGAACTGAAGGGCGTCAAGCACGTCCTCGCCGAGAGGCAGAACGTCCGGGTCATCGGCGTGCAAGTAGGCATTCACGTACCAGCGCGTGGTCTGTTGCTGTTTCCGAGCGTCGTCAGGCCGACCCATGATCGTCTCGTGAGCCATCGCGGGCATCCCGCTCTGGAACCGGATGTCGTGGGCGTTCAGCCCGTCGCGGGGTCGGGTATCGAGCAGCCACGGGTGGTCGGGGTGCCGGAAGAGGAACAGATCGGCGTAGCTCTCTATGTCAGGGAGCGACGACCCCATATACGGGCGAATCCCGCTCTGCGAGTGCACCTCTGGGAACCTCCCGAACTGGTCGGGGACGAACATCCCGTGGCTGGCGTTAATGTGCTGGTGGACGTCGTCCTCCAGCTGCATCCCGAGCGCGTGGTAGATCGCGTTCCCCGAGACGTAGTAGGGATGTCCGAGATAGTCCATGTCGAGTTCCCAATGGACTTGCTGGATTCGAGTCACACGTTCCCCCTCCGAGTTTCGAAATCCTCGATGTACTGGAGTGCGGTGCTCCAACTCCAGATCCGGCGAAGGTTCGCATCGAGCACCATGTTATGTTTGTCGTGGTGGACATCGAGCGGGTGCGCGGTAAGCTGTTTCCACGCCGATGCCCAAGATCGCCACGGGCAACTTCCAAGACGCGACCGCGGGTTCCCGCCTGCGTCCTCGTCGGTTCGAAGCGCGAAGCGGTCGCCCGCGTAGATCGTCCGGTAAGGCACGATCTCCTCGGCGTCGTCCACGATCAAGAGGAGATCAGCGAACTCGTGACCGGCGCGGTAGTTGTCCAAGAGGGCTGCCACGAGCAGCGTGTGGTACTTCAGGCTCGTGTACGGGTAGTAGATGCTCTCGTTGAATCCGCTTGCTACGTCCGATGTGAGCTACGCCCGATGCATCGCCTCGGGGTCGGAGCCAGTCAGCAGGTCGCTGATGGCCTCAGAGAGACGGGGGCGTGAGAACTCGTCCGAGTCGTAGTGAGAGTTGCCCGTCAGCAGCGAGAGCCGGTAGTGCGTCTCGTGGTTGTCCACAGTCTGTTCGGGCTTCCCGTTGGGACGCGAGAGCGCCGACGCGTCGCCGTCCGCTCCGTGCGGGACGGTCTGGTTCACCGGGACGCCTTGGAAGGTGTCGGGGGCGTAGTCGTGCGTCTCGCCGTTGAGCTTGTGAGCGTCGTGGCGGTACGCGGCGACCATCACGTCCTGGCCGCCGTCGCCCTGGAAGTCACTGAGGCTGGCGTTCTCGCCCATCTACGGCCCCCCTCGATACGCTCTTTCAGCGCCTCCACGAACGCCGGGCGGTACTCTTCGGCCCACCGGTCGTCTTTCTCGTCCATCTTGTCCGTGTTGCCCTTCCCGCGGTCGAAGACGCGCTTCAGTTCACGTTCCTCGTACAGCGGGTTGATGATGTAGCAATCGACGATTCCCGCGCCGAAGTTGCGAGCACCACCGAGCTGGTGTATGAAGTCGGTCTGGTGCTCATCTAGGAAGTCGATCCCCTCCGCGAGCAGACCGATGAACTCGGGTTTCGTCTCTCGGAAGGAGAGATGCCAGCAGCCGTCCAGATTGGCGATGGCGTCCACTTCGGCGTTCCGTAGCGGTTCGCGGTTGTCTTCCCGATTTCGGGAGACGATGTTCCGGTTGAGCCGGCGGTAGTGGCCTTCGGCCTGTCCACGCGTGTAGTCCACGCTGGAGCGGACGGGGTTGAACTTGATCGGGCGACGCATTACCTTTCCCGGCTGGTTGCCGAAGCCGCCGAAAAGGTCGAAGACTACGCATCCGTGGTCTTCTTTCGGGTCATCGACGCACGCGCCCTTCTCGTGGTAGCCGTCGTCGAGATCGCGCTCGTAGACGTCTTCCTTCATGAAGTTCGCGTTGGCCTCTCCAGGATGGCAGGCGGTGCCGTCGTACTCGTGAACGACGCGCTCGATCCCGTGGCGAAGCCAGCCCGAGAGCGGAAAGGCGGGGATGATGCCGCCAATCTGGTTCTGCGGATCGTCGTCCTCGTAGTTGCCGTTCGAGGCGTGGTGTCTGTCGGTCATGATGCTATCACCGACCACCAGCAGGTCAGTCTGTATCCGCACGAATACGTCGCGGTCGATATCTTCAATCATGGTAACCCAGTTTCGTGACCTGATCACGTTTAAAAGTCAGCGAGTGTCGAGTGCGTTCCTCAGCGCATCGAGAGAGACAATGACGACGCCACCCATGTGCTGCTGGCGGATCAGGCCGTCTATCCCCACAACCGTCCCGGTAATCATCAGTAATCCTCTCACAGGGGTGTTCTAACTTCTCCAGTTGTGTCTTCGCGTTGGCCTGAAGCAGCTCCCTGCAGTGCGGTTCACTAGCATCGGATAGTAGCAGGATCTCCCGCTGCTTCATATCGTCTGACAGCTTCAGTCCGATGTCTTCATCTGGTTTTAGGGTCGAGTTCTTCATGCTTCGTGTGCTCCACGAAGCGCGGGGTCGGTGCCTTCAACACCGGCCTCATTTTCAGCCATCCCGCGCTTCTCAGCTACATCTCTATTGGCCATCAACTTATGACTTTGCATCATAGCCAACAGTTTGCTATGGTGCTAAGTCAGGTTGCTATGGTGCTAACGTAGAAGTAGATGGTCTCTGAATTACGGTACGTGAGCAAATACCGAGCCATTATGACAACGACTGACCGTGAGAGGATTACCGGTGAGGTTACTGTATCTGATGAAAAACGATACCAGGCGATCCACCGTGTGCGTAGCAGAATCGAAGAGTTGGAGACAGATGTCGATGTTCTCGCGGAACATCACCCAGAACTCCTCGAAGAGCTGCGAGACGTTGTCTGTGACGAGGAGTGACTGATTACGAGGAACGCCTCGGGCGGAACATCAGCTCACAGTATTAGCCGTAGACTCTTATTTGAGTGAGAAGCGGTCGTTTCTATTTCCAGTCAGAATACGCCGTGATGGATACAAGGCGTGAATGTGGCACCGACTGAGAGCGATCTACGTGGGTAGTGATCGGTCAGCACAGACCATACTTTGAGTACTATAGCGACTTCCGCATACAGGTGGCCGTTGATGGACAGAGATCCGTAAACTCTGTCGTACTTCGAATGGTATCCGGTACGGTCGGTCGCTCGACGATGGAGTACCCTTCTGCAGCGAAAAACTCCGATGCAGTCGTCGTGAGGAGATACAGCGTTTCAATTCCGTTGTCCCGCGCGGTCGTCTCCACTGCCTCGCAGAGCATAGTTCCGTGGCCCTGTCCTCGTTTCGGAGCTTCGACGACGACTGATCGGAGCAATCCGGTATCTCCGTACCGTTCTAAGCCGCCGATTCCGACCCGCTCGCCGTTGGCTGTCGCGTAGTAAAACTCCGCCGGGGCCGTTGCGAGGTCCTGAACGGGCAAATCGTTTCGGTTGAGGAGCTCCTTGACGTAGTCAAGATCGCCTTCGGCAGGATGGAGCTTCACTGAAGTCATACCATCTATACGTTACCCACCGTGTTCAATCCAGGTACATTTACACGTATAGTATGCAGATGATCCATCGTTTTCAGTGTGAAACAAACGAAGTCGTCGGGCTGCATTGATGCTCTAAGTCTTGCACAATGTATTTTATTGATTTCAGATAGATCGTTAGTCGTCACACTATAGACAGTCATATTGATCGCTAGTTCTGCCCGCAGATATGGATACCAACTGTATCCCATCTCCTGGGTACAACGACGATTCGAGAATTTGCAGCGTTGGTTCGGAATTTGAACCCTACTCGAGCAAATCGCCCCGAACTCGACACCCGCAGGGATACGCGTTGTGGCGATCTGGAACGAGCTGGACGACGGCGGATACCGGGAGTCCACAGTTCGGACACTCGGGATGGGCCGACAGCGACAGGTCCTCGTCGGTTACTCGAACGCCCAGATTCGTCACGATGAGCGATACGTCGCGAACCTCGAGGCGAGCTTCTACCGCACGTCCGCCGGAGTCGATTAGCCGGGCGAGCGCTTCGGGATCGAACTCGCTGGCGAGTTGGCTTGATCTGCGAAAGTGGTGATCGCTCAATACAGGACAAATAGTTACCGAGGCAGCTATTGATTTGTCCGAACATGCCAAAAGTCGTCTGCTGAATATAGAAGATGCCTTCCGCAGAGGCTTGGTTTGTTTCGCGTCAACGATGAGGAACCAACTGCTCACCTACTTACTGCGCACATTCAATATCGACATCTCGGGAGTTTCCTATTTTAATATAGTCTGACGGATACGTTCTACTATTGTTTCCTCATCAGTCATTTCGACTATTTCTTTCCCGCCGTCCCCCATCTTATCTCTCGTGTCCTCACCATCGTCTTCCCTTTCTTCGAGCATTTCGTCCACTTCTTCACCACCTTCTTCGAGCATTTCACCAGTCTCCTCACCGCCTTCTCGGAGCGTCCCTCCTACTTCATCGCCACCTTCTTCGACCATCTCTGCTGTCTCCTCACCACCCTCTTCGAGCATCTCACTCGCCTCTTCACCACTTTCTTCGATCATCTCGCCGGTTTCCTCACCACCCTCTTCGAGCATCTCGCCTGCGTCTTCGAGCATCTCACCCGCCTCTTCACCACTTTCTTCGGCCATCTCACCGATCTGTTTACTTCCCTCTTCGATCTGATCGCTGAGCCCCTCGCTGGACTCTCTAATTCGATTGGCGACGTTCTCCGTCGTCCCTTCTGTCTTTTCTGCTACTTTTTGACCCCCCTTCTGGACTTGATCAGCCGCACCGTGGGTCACTCCCCATGTGCGACTTTTGACCGTGTCAGTGACTCTATGACCCTGATTTGAGGAGCCGTCCCCCTCAGAACGGATCTTTTCGCTTACTGAACCAAACCAATCTCGGAGTACGTAACCAAGGCCGATGAGAGTGACTATATCAATTAGACGGGGACGAGATCTCCCCTTCTCAGTAGTCTTTCTCTCCTCATCGCTGGTCGCCATTTCCTCCTCGCTCCTCCTTCTCTCTTCGTGTCTGGTCGTTCCCCCGTGTGGAGTGGGAATGTCTGGCTTACTAGACATCAATTAATATCGTTGGACCCTACAGACAGTATACTTCGGCCAGCACCAGCAAGTCAAAAAATGGCGGCTGAATCATCATTCTCCAAACAGTATGTGACGGATAATAGATGATATGGAGTGGATACAAAAAATAAAGCGTGTGTTCACTTGGTAGAAGACTATCCGGTCTAAACAGGGGATCGACGTACCGCTGATTGGCCAATTAGTGAGCAGTCCACGCTATGTCGGCTTCATCCACTCCTAAAGGGGTGGGCTTTCGCCTCGCTACCGCTGTAAGCACGTATAGTGGGCAGGTAATTCACTTTATTTGGCGTGAAACAAACGGGGGTGTCGTGTTGCACTGATCCTCTGTATCTCGCATGCCGTTCTTGACAAGGATTGAGTAGTTCAACGATTTGAACGGTATGTGAGTTCCCTGTATTCACCGATCACACCAATAAACTCAGAATCGAACGTACAAATCCTCGAACTCGTGGGGCAAAGGACCTCGAGAAACCATCAGATCATCACACTCGCTGTCGACGCGACCGGACACACAACGAACGATATCCGAGACTCAGGGCTCGAGATCGACGGCCGTATCGCAGGCAATCCAGCCGTCGGTGTTGTTTCGTTCGGTCACGACGAGTTTCCCTGGTCGCGGTTCGTGTGCCGAGATGATCGTCGTCGACTCGTCTCGTGGTTCCTCGAGATCAGTATCCTGTTCCGGGACGGGGGCGTCCATTACATGGTGTTAGGTGAGCCTAAATCTAAAAAGGTTTTGGTCGGCCTAAGATCAACCCGCTGAGACGAAGGTGGATTCGCGTGGTTCACTTTCAAACGACTGGCTTCCGTTTGCACACGTATGGAGTACGATATCGTTCAGGGAGACATCGCCGCACAGTCTGCGGACGCGCTGGTCAACGCCGCGGGGACGAGCCTCGAGATGGGATCGGGCGTCGCGGGCTCGTTGCGCCAGGCGGGCGGCGAGGGCCTCAACCAGGAAGCGACAGAAAACGGTCCGGTCGATCTCGGCGAAGTCGCCGTGACCGACGCGTACGATCTCGACGCCGACTACGTGATCCACGCGGCCGCGATGCCCCACTACGGCGACGGACAGGCGACCGAACAGAGCATCAGGGACGGGACCCGGAACAGTCTCGAGACGGCCGACGACCTCGCGTGTCAGTCGCTCGTGATCCCGGCTCTGGGCTGTGGCGTCGCGGGATTCGATCTCGAGGATGGCGCGAGGATCATCGCGGAAGAACTGGCCGAGTACGACCCAGAGACCCTCGAGGACGTCCGGTTTATCGCCTACAGTGACGAGGAATACGATACGATCCGAACCGTGGTCGACGACGTTCCGGAGACGGGTTCGCACGCGGAAAGCGAAACGGATCGATAGGCGAACGGCGGATTGATAGGCGAACGAGACGACACAAGGATGCGACGCGATTCATACTGCCGGCTGTAACTCTGTGAATATTCTTCCACCCCGGGGCGACAGAATCGTGAACGACGTACAGCCGGCTGTATCAGGAGAGCGACAGCCCGCGAATTTCGACGCTGTCGCCGTCTTCGATGCGTCCGATGATCTGTCCGTCGGTCTCCGCGACCAGCGAATCCGCTTGCTCGGACGGGACGGCGACGACGAATCCGGTCCCCATGTTGAACGTCCGGTGCATCTCTTCAGCAGTGACGTTTCCTTCCGCCTGGACGAATTCGAAAATCGGCTGTGCAGGAAGCGGCTCGTCGACGACGTAGCGGTTCTCGCCCATCCGGAGTAGGTTGGTCCAGCCCCCACCCGTTATGTGAGCCGCCGCTCGCACGCCGTTTTCGACCATCGGCTCGAGTAAGTCCGTGTAGATCCGCGTCGGCCGCAGGAGCTCCTCGCCGATCGAAACCTCGGGATTGAGCGGGAACGTGTCGGTGTACTCGTGTTCGCGGGTCACGGCCTCGCGTGCGAGCGTGAGCCCGTTCGAGTGGATCCCGTTCGATGGAAACCCGACGAGCACGTCGCCGACGGCCGCCTCGCCTTCGAAGATCGCGTCTTTGTCTGCGAGGCCGACGCAGGTGCCCGCCAGATCGAATCCGGAGACGACCTCGGGCATCACGGCGGTTTCGCCACCCAGAAGGGTGAGATCGGCCTGCTCGAGGCCGACCGCGAGTCCCTCGCCGATTTCGTTCGTAATTTCGTCGTCCGGTTCGTCGATCGCGAGGTAGTCGACGAATGCCGTCGGCTCGACGCCCGCCGTGACGAGGTCGTTGACGTTCATCGCGATACAGTCGATTCCAATCGTCGAGAAGTCTTCGATGGCCTCGGCGACGAGCAACTTCGTTCCGACGCCGTCGGTCGCCAGCGCGAGATAGCGATCGCCGATGTCGAGCAGCCCGGCGTACTCCGTTGTCAGGTCGCTCCCGAAGGCCTCGAGCAACGCCGCCGTGGCGTCTTCGCTGGCCTCGATATCGACGCCCGTTTCGGCGTAGGTGAGCCCCTCGGATTTCTCGTCCTCCGGGTTGGAGTCGGTTTCGTCCGTCTGGTCGGTCATATCTGAACGACCTCCCGGATTGTCTAAAAGCCCACCGGTCCTCGCTGTCGGAGTCGAGTTGGGCCAAAAAGCTAGCCAGCCAAACCGCGTGAACCCACGGGGAGTACCCGAAACGGAGTCGCTTACCAGAACTTGAGACCGAACACCATGAGGAATCCGGCTAACAGGCCTACGCTCACGAGGAACACGGCGGCGAAGACGAGCTTGTTCCAGTTCCAGACGGACTTGCCGTCGAGCGGACCGAACGGTATCATATTGAACGCGGCCAGAAAGAGGTTAATCAGGACGCCCATGTGACCGACGATGGACAGTCCCGGGACGAACAACAACGGGAAGAACAGAAGCGCCAGACCGTGGTTGGTCAGCGGTCCAGCCACCGCGATCATTGCGTTCTCGCGTTCGGTAATCTGTCCGGCGTGATAGACCGCTCCCGGTGCGGCGAAGAGAAAGCCGATCAGCGCGCTCATAACCGCCAGAAAGAGCATTTGGTAGTCCGCCCGAAACTCGGCGACCTGACCGTACCGAATCGCGACGACCTTGTGTGCGAGTTCGTGACAGATGAACCCGACACCGACGGTTACGAAACTCAACGCGATCATCATGACGAACGTTCCGGTCGTGTCGGTACCCTGGGGAATCGGGCTCAAGATCAACGCGAATGCGACGCTCAAGACGATCCACGCGATCGCGAGGTCGATCAACTCCTTGTCGCTGAAGCTCAACTCCGGCTTCGTTTGATAGCTCACCGTTCGTTCCCTCCGACGAAGATCATGAGAAGATCCCCCACAGAAGCTCGAGCGTGTTTCGGGCACCGCGGAGCAGTTCGTCGAACAGCGCGTCGACGCCGCCGATTTCGGGGCCAGCCAGCCACGGCAGAACGACCAGTGGGAACAACAGGGTCGCAATCAGGCTCCCGATATTCGTTAACGCGACGATCATGATGAGCCGGAACAGCGGCACGTCGAACATGTCTTCGACGGCTTCGCCGAGCGGCCGCTCCGTGTCGCCGACGATCTCGTTGAGTACCTGGATGTCGCGAACGTTGACCGGTCGGTGTTTGAGTTCGACGTAGCCGGCGAACCAGCCCGGTGCGAGTAGCGGATTGATGCTGGTGAGCCAGGCGACCGAACCGCCGACGCCGGCGCTGGTCCAGCGCGCCCCGGCGAGTCGAGCGAGCGTAAAGGCGAAAATGCCGTTAAAGAGGAACCAGGCGGCAAAGAGCTGGAGCAGGAAGGTATCCTGAACACCGGCCATGATCAACAGGAAGAAAAAGCCGATAAAGACCGTCATCACGAGATAACCAAAGAGCTTGACGACCGAAAACCGGCGTCCGGAATCCGTTCCCGTAATCGACTCGAGGGGCGGCAGCGAGTCCGGGTTCTCGAGGTACTGGTCGATACCCGCTTTGTGTCCTGCACCGACGACGGCGAGGACGTCGTAACCCTGATTCGAGAGCGCGTGGAGATTGTGCGCGATGTAGGCGTCGCGTTCGTCGATCAACGCTTCGGCACCGCCGGGGCTAAAGCGGCGGAACTCTTCCATCATCGCGGCGACGACATCACCGTCGGTCATCTCCTCGATATCTATTTCGTCTACATCTTCGACGTCGGCCGTCAGCATGCCGAGTACGATACCGACGACGCCGCCGATGAGAACACCGATTCCGAGTCCGGCGAGGATACCGATTGTTCCCCGAATGGCGTACGTGCCGACGTTTTCGAACGTAGATGCGGAGATTGGGCCGACGAACGTCTCGGTCGCGACGAGTGCAACGGCGGTGACGAGTCCCAGGCAGATACCGGCGATGACGCGAATTGAGAATCCGTTAATGATCCCGCCCGTATTGGTACCCGCATTATCCAGTGACGGAAGAAAGAGCAGGCCCACTAATCCGCCGACGAGCGTCCCGCCGCCGACGGCACCGACGTATTGTAAGGTCGACTGTTCGGCGATACCGAGCATAAGGAGGTCTCCGAGACCGAACAACGGGGCGATAAACGCCGCGAATATGAATCCGAGGAACGCACCGGCGACGGCACCGAAGGTGAGGCCGAGCGTTCGAGGGTCTGTCACCCCGAGTGCCAGTCCGCCGACCATCTTGAGCTTCTCCGCAAACGAGAGGCGGGCCCAGAACCGCTGGATCGTTATCTGAATGTCTCGGTCGACCAGTGCGACCCCGCTTCCGTTCTCCTCGGCCGCGTCGATCGCGGCGCGCATATCCGCTCCCGGTTCGATATCGAACTGATCACCGAGGCGGGACTGGACGTACGAAAGCATCCAGTACGCGAGAAACTGAAAGACGGTATTACCTGAAAGGAGATCCTCTGCCTCGATGTCGTCGGGCGTCCCGCCCTGCATCTGGCGGTAGCGCCCTTCGTCGAGTTCGACGGCGACCATATCGGGAGACTCCTGTTCGATCGTCTCCTCGACCTCGTCGACGCTTGCCTGTGAAACGTGAGCCGTCCCGAGGACCTGGACGGATCCACGCTCACGTCCGGGCGGATCAGAAGGTTCGGGAACGTCGACATCACCTGCATCGCTCATTACCGGACCAACTCGGGCCCGACTTTTACCAGTATCGAAGCGTGTGAATCAGCAACGTCCGTCGTGCCGTGTCGAGAGATTGATTGCAACCCCCCGGGAAACACCGACCGATGACTGATCTCCTCGAGACCGTGGTGGAAAACCGCGAGATGGTCCAGCCCCACCACGCGAACATGCTCGACGTCACTCACGGTGGGAACGTGATGAAGTGGATGGACGAGGTTGGGGCGATGGCCGCGATGCGGTTCGCCGGCGAAACCTGCGTGACCGCGCGTGTCGATCGAATGGACTTCGAACGACCGATCCCGGTGGGGGATACGGCGTTTATCACCGCGTACGTCTACGACGTCGGGTCCTCGAGCGTGAAGGTGCGGATCGTTACCGAACGCGAGGATCTCCGGACGCACGAGCGAGAGAAAACGACCGAATCCTACTTCGTGTACGTGGCTATCGACGAAGACGAAGCGCCGACGACCGTCCCCGAACTGACCGTCGACACGACAGAGGGCGAACGCCTCCGGGAGGAGGCGCTCGCGGGCGAAAACGGCAACTAGTCGAATTCCGTTACCGGCCTCGACCAGTCGGATCCATCGCTGACTCCAGCTATCCAGTTGGCTACCGGTTTCGACCGCGGCCGCCGGTAGACAGACTCTCGCCGCCGGCACACCTATTGTTGCCACCAGTACGCCGATAGTCGGCAGTGACACACCGATCGGCAGGCTAGCGACATACCGATCGGCAGGCCAGCGACACGCGGTCTGGGTTGACAGCTGTCCGAGGACCGTTCCGTGTTCGTTTCGGAGAAGGGAGACGAGTTGCGCTACTCCAGTAGCTCCCCAACCTCGCCGAGCGACTCGAGAACGTAATCCGGTTCGACCGCTGCGTCCTCGAGGTCACCGCGTTCGGTGACGCCGGTGAGGACGGCGGCTGTCGTCATTTCGGCCTGGTTTCCGAGTTCGATATCGGTGTTGAGCCGGTCGCCGACCACGAGCGTTCGTTCCGGCGGCGTCTCGAGCCGGGAGATCGCGGTCTCGGCCGCCATTTTCGACGGTTTTCCCAAAATCGCGTCAGGTTCGCGGCCGGCGACGGCCTCCATCGCGGCGAGAATCGTCCCCGAACCGGGGATTTCCCCCTCGTCCGTTGGGATGGTCACGTCAGGATCGGTGCCGTAAAACGGGGTGTCGCCCTCGAGTGCGCGTAACGACTCCCAGATCGTTCCATAGGAGAACTCCCGATCGAACGAGCCGAGGACGACGTCGCTCTCGTCGGGATCGTCGGTTACAGCGAGATCGTGATTCTCGAGAATGGCTCGTAATCGATCGTCGCCGACCAGGAAGATGGACTCGCTGGCGTGATTCGCCTGCAGATACTCGGCCGAAACGAGCGCGGACGTCAGAACCGATTCCGACGCGATATCGAGCCCGTGTGGCTCGAGTTTCGCTCCGTAGTGGGCCGCTCCTCGGGTCGGATTGTTCGAAAAAAGCAATCTGTCGACCCCCGCGTTCTCGAGGGCGCGGAGGCCGTCGATCGCACCGGGAATCAACTCCTCGCCGCGAACGATCGTTCCGTCGACGTCGAGGATCGCAGCCTCGAAGGCAGTCATTATCCCGATAAAAGGGCGTCCACCGGTTGAGTTTTCGGGTTCCGGTTGCGCGCGTGCCCTTGTCTCGAGCGACCAAACAGTACTCGGCGGGTTCGAGGTGGGAATTCTTATCCGGAGACGACGCGAAGGATCGGTTATGGGACTCGAGGTCGAGCCGCCGGATCCGCCCGAGTTGTCGTTCGTCGATCCGAACGAGTACGACGACGCGACGATCAGCGGTGGAGAAGAGGATACTGATATCGACTACCGTCGCGAGGAACTACAGGGGTTCCTCGAGGAGGGAGCGTGGGAGGAAGCTTTCGACGAGTGGCTCGAGGACACGGATCTCGATGAACGGGAGTTCGGGATCGCTCGTGATCTCGACCTCTTCGTCGAATTCGATTTCTTCTGGGACGACTTTGCCGATCGAGTCGGCTATCACGCGCCGGGCATCGCCGAGGACTGGCAGGCGCGCGAGTACCATCCGGCTCTCGATTCGTGGGGGACCGTTTCGTCGATCAATGCGGAACTCACGGAGTTTGGACAGATCGTTTCCGTCTTACTGAAAGAGGAATACATCGACTGGGAAGCCCAGTACGAACCGCCCGAGGATCTTCCCGATTTCGACTGATCGGTCCTGTTCGCGAGCCCTCGATTCGCGGACGATCGACCGACGGTTCTCACTCTCGAGTGACGCCGATGTTCAACACCGCACCGTGGCACTTCGGACAGAACCCGATCGAAGTCGACGTCGTTTCTCGGTGTCCGCAGGCTCGACACTCGTACGTTCGCTTGTTCTCGTTCGGCGTGTACGGATCTGTATAGACCATACTGTACGGGCGAGTAAGTTTACCCAAAAGCGTTGTGTGGGTGTGCTTCGGTGGACGATTGAACAATAACTTCCGATAATATGGCGTAATATAGTGGACGATTGTGCAGTACTTCCATCCGGCCCCGCGGTAGGACCGGTCGGAATTCGGATCGATCGCGACTCAAGTATCCCTGTGTGTGAAAAGAGTTAACATGGGGCAATTGTTACAACGACATATGTCCCGGCCCGTCCAACTCGAGTACGAGTGTCTCAGGTGCGGGCGACGAGAGACGGTTGACGACGCACTTCTCAGTGAGTGTCCCCGGTGTGGTGGTGACATGCGGAACGTGGATCGGATCCAAACGTATTGATCGGCGACGAAAAGATGGCTCGAGTATCCCGTCAGCGGTGAGACGGTATAACGCCAACGCGTCTCCAACAGCCCTCAAGGTGTCGTAGGAGCCGAATCCGGTTTCGGTTCGCCGGCCGTAATCGACTCGCCGGTTACGAGGCGATTCCCCCAGACGGTTTCGGGGACTCGCGTGTTAACCATCAGCCGGAAGTAGTGATCGAACCACGCCGGATTCGCCCACTCCGGAAGCGTCGCTTCGCGCCGTTCGACGAATCGATTCTGAAAGCCGTCCGTTTGTGCTCCCGTATCCGGATCTCGTGTCGGAACGACGCATCGTTGGCACGGGTTGACGCCATTGATCGTACTCGAGCCGATCTTGAACGGAACGACCGTTCCCGGCTGATCGTAGAGTCGATCCTCCCAGAACGGTTCGACGCCGCTGATCTCGAGGTTCGGCCGGAGCCGCCGACGCATCTCTGCAGTATCGATTCCCTCGAACCACGATGCGACGGCTTCGAGGGTTCCGGTACTGATGACGGTCGGTCCCGATGCGTCGGTGTCGTCGGGAAATCCGCCTTCGTCGGCGCGGACGACCTCGACGTCGTAGCCGAAATAACACGTCAGCCACGAACCGAAATTGTCGCGATCGACCTCGAGGTGAAACGTAAAGCTGTCGTCGGTACCGTGCTCCCGGACTGAAATCGTCTCGCGTTCGACGTCGTACTCCGCGCGTAATCCGTGAATTTGTCGCTCCCGCTTGCCGTTGACGTAGTTCCCGTCCTCGTCGACGATCGCGTAACGGCGGTCCCATTCCAGACCTCCGTGTTCCCGAATCGTTGCCGCTTCTACCGGCGTACCATCCAGTGATTTGACGGGATAGACGAGTATTTGCTCGAGGTGAGCCATTGGCTGTACTAATATGATCCACCCTGAAATCAGTATCTATAACGATTATTTTATCGTTTCCAACCTCGGTTCGGGTGAGCCGATCAGCAGCCTGGGCTCTTTCGTCCAACCCGTGAGAAAATCGACGGCTCTGACCGTCCTCCGAACGAAGAGTATTCCTCACCGCTTCGGCGTGAACGTCTCGATTACGTGTGCTAAAAGATCTTATTTCTGTCTCGAGTAAATACTCATAACTACCAGTACTGTGACTATATATTCCCAAAACAGGATTCGACTAGTTGAACCCCTAAATCGGTAATAACTCCCATATGACAGCTACAATTAGGGTAGGTTGTGACACACTCAATTCAGAAACCTCCGGGTTTATGCATCAGGATGTTGGCTGGTTACGTATATGTCCGAAACCGGGACGGAGTCCCGTCCGCTGGTCAGACAGCTTCCCGATCCATCCACGGCGTCGAACGTCCGATACAACCCGTCACTCGAGGCACTGCGAGAACTCGCGAGCCCCGACGAGACGACGACCGAATACGGGTCGCCGTCGTACGTCAGCGAGTTCCGTTCCCGAAGCTCCGACCGGACGAAAAACGCGATCGATAGCGAGTTTTCAGACGACGATTACGACCTGCTCGCCGACGCCGTCGAAATCGCGGACGAGCAGGACATGCTCTGTATCGATCGCCTCCTCGGTCGTCATCCCGACGCAACGTTTTGTTGTCGACTATTCGTGCCGGTCGAGCACGCTCGAATCGCGCTCGCCTGGGCCAAACTGTTCGAGCCGGCCGACGGCCGCGATCCCAATTTCTCGACCGTTCAGCTTCCCGATCACGACGAGCGGGCGATCCGCGTCTTGCCCGACGACGGGTTCACCGCCGTCCTCGGCACCGATTATCTCGGCGAGGCCAAGAAATCGTTCCTCCGACTGTTCATGCGCCGGGCCAAAGAGCGCGACGGACTCGGCCTCCACGCCGGGAGCAAGCGCGTCCGCGTCCGCGACGAAGACGACGACCTCCGAATCGTCGGACAGGTCTTCATGGGTCTCTCCGCGACGGGTAAGTCGACCCTAACCTCCCACGGCTGTTGGCTCGAGGATCCCGAGGGGGCGGTGATGCTACAGGATGACGTCTGTGCACTCCTGCCCGACGGATCCGTCGCCGGAAGCGAAGGTGAAGGACTGTTCATCAAAACGATCGGCCTCGATCCCGACGAACAGCCCGGTCTCTACGAGGCCGCAACCGACGAATCAGCCGTCCTCGAGAACGTCGCCGTCGACGACGACGGAACGGTCGACTTCAACGAACCCCGCTATACGTCCAACTCCCGGGCGGTCGTCCAGCGCGAGGAACTCGAGAGTGCGGACGAGGAAATCGACCTGGATCGGATGGATCAAGTCTTTTTCATCACGCGCAATCCGCTGATGCCGCCGGTCGCGAAACTCGACACCGATCAGGCCGCCGTCGCGTTCATGCTCGGTGAGTCGATCGAAACGAGCGCCGGTGATCCGTCTCGAGCGGGCGAGTCGATCCGCGTCGTCGGAACGAACCCGTTCATCATCGGTCCGGAGGGCGAGGAGGGGAACATCTTTCAGGACCTTATCGAGACGCTCGATGTCGACTGCTACGTGATCAACACGGGCTATCTCGGCAACGAATCGATGGATATCGGCGTCACCGAGTCCGTGACCGTCCTCACCGAAGTCGCTCGCGGCACAATCGACTGGACCGACGACGAACGGACGGGACTGACGATTCCCGAATCCGTTCCGGGCCTCGACATCGAGGAGTACTACGTTCCGGATCACGTCGACGACTACGACGAGGCGCTCTCGAATCTTCGAGCCGACCGTCGTGCGTACCTCGAGGAGTTCGACGAACTTCGCGAGGAAATCGTCGACGCTGTCTACTGACCCGGTTATCCACTTTTCGAGTCGCACTTCCATCTATCACGATCGTTCGACGATTGAAGCAGTGTTTGCCGAACACAGTCACGATTATATGCGTTGAGTTCTCATAGCCGCTAATGAGCGTCGAACTTCGAACGCCGACCGCCCGTGTCTGCGAGCGGTGTGGTCGCGGCGAACAGTGGGACGAAACCCTCGAGGCCTGGCAACTTGCAACCGAAGACGGCAAAAAACAGATCGGAAATCCTCATTGTCTCCACGAATGGGACATCAACGGTGCGTTCAATCCGTTTGGCGGAAACTGATCCGATTGCCTGGCGTCGACCGGTGACGTAGCCACAGCCGAACTCGAAGCGTGAACACTTTTCTCCGACTCGAGCGTAGTCGGTCCCGTGCCGACAGTCTATCTCACTTCGCCGCCGGAGTCAGCCAAAGCGATTTCGGAAACGTTGCTCGAGGAGCGTCTCGTCGCCTGCGTGAACCAGTTGTCCTCGGAATCGGTCTACCGCTGGGAGGGTGAGGTGCACCGGGACGAAGAGGTCATCTTGCTCGCGAAGACGACCGAGGATGCGTACGACGACCTTCTCGCCCGCGTTCAGGAAATCCATCCCCACGAAGTGCCCTGCATCGAGCGATTCGATGAGGACCACGTTCTCGAATCGTTCGCGACGTGGCGAGCGGAGAACGTCGACTAGCCGCCGACCGGGGCCGCCAGCGCGGAGCGGATCCGTTCCGTTCGATATCTGCCAGTCCGTTTCGTTCGAGCCCTGTCAGACAGTCACAGGATCGGACTGCACGAAAAAGCAACCCTTAAAACTCGAGCGAGGATTGATTGGGGTATGGCTGGAACCATCGAAGTGCTCGTTCCGGGTGGCCAGGCGAACCCTGGCCCACCGCTCGGTCCCGAGCTCGGACCGACGCCCGTCGACGTACAGGCGGTCGTCAACGACATCAACGAACAGACAGAAGCGTTCGACGGCACCGAAGTACCCGTGACCGTCGAGTACGAGGAGGACGGCTCCTACTCGATCGACGTCGGTGTGCCACCGACGGCCGCGCTCGTCAAAGACGAGGCTGGCTTCGAGACCGGAAGCGGCGAACCGCAGGTCGATTTCGTCGCCGACATCTCCGTCGATCAGGTCAAGACGATCGCAGAGCAGAAACATCCGGATCTGCTCGCCTACGATACGAAAAACGCCGCCAAAGAAGTCGTCGGCACCTGCGCCTCGATGGGCGTCACCATCGAAGGCGACGATGCCCGCGAGTTCAAGGCGAAAGTCGACGACGGCGAGTACGACGACGTCCTCGTCGAATAACTCCCGAGCTCGCGACCGAGCTCCGCGGATTTTCGTTGTTTCCGATTCGTTAGCCGTCGGATTGTCGTTTGTCGGGTTCTTCGTCATCACTCCCTCGAGCGAGCCACGTTACAGTTGCTGGCAAGTTCAGGTACGACGATTATTCGTCTTCGGCCGGAAAGCAAACTCATGAGTGAGAAAGAAGAGATGGAAGTCGAATACGAGGGAATGCTTTCACGTGAAGACATCGCAACGCACCTCGAGGCGTTCGCGGAGAACCTGCGCGAGTCCGGCGACTTCGATATCGAAATCGGCGACAACACCGTTTCGATCGCCCCGCCCGATTCGCTCGAGTTCGAGGTCGAACTCGAGGACGAACCGGAAGACGGCGGCGTCGAGCGCAGCATCGAATTCGAACTCGAGTGGATGCGAACCGACAAGGAGGATCCGCTCCCCGATTCGAAGGAGTTCGAAGACTAATCTGTAGGCCAATCGGAAAGAGTAGTCCCATCCGGTTGCCATGCAGTCCCCTCTCATATAGTCGTGGTCCCGCGAGAGCGTGGTTCGACGGGTTTAAGTTCGTCATGGGACTTCTCTCAAAGGAGACAGGCTTCGCCTGTTTCACTGACCCGTAGGAGCATCCCTGCGTACTACGGAGGTGAACGATGGCAAACTCGGATATTGAAACAGCAGTCGCTCGAGCGCTCGAGGACTCACCGGATCGGAACTTTACCGAAACGGTCGACCTCGCAGTTAACTTGCGCGACCTAGACCTAGACGAACCGTCGAATCGTGTCGACGAGTCCGTCGTCTTGCCGTCCGGAACCGGCCAAGAAACTCAGATTATCGTCATCGCCGAGGGAGAAACTGCAGTCCGCGCAGAAGAAGTCGCGGACGACGTTCTCTCGGGCGACGACGTGGCCGATCTGGACGACGACGAGGCCAAAGACCTCGCAGACGAGACGGACTTCTTCATCGCCGAAGAGGCGATGATGCAAGATATCGCCCGGCACCTCGGGACCATTCTCGGTCCGCGAGGAAAGATGCCGGACCCGCTCTCGCACGACCAGGATGTCGTCGAGACCGTCAACAGACTCAAGAACACGGTTCAAATTCGCTCACGGGACCGGCGCACGTTCCACACGCGCGTCGGTGCCGAAGATATGGAGGCAGAGGATATCGCCGACAACGTCGACGTTATCCTTCGCCGACTGCACGCCGACCTCGAAAAGGGTCCACAGAACATCGATTCAGTCTTCCTGAAGACGACGATGGGCCCGTCCGTGGAGGTGGCCTGAGATGAGCGCAGAAGCCGAGCGCAAAACTGAGAACCTTCCACAGTGGAAAGAAGAGGAAGTCGCCGAACTCTCGGAGATCATCGAGAACTACGAGAGCGTCGGCGTCGTCGGCATCGCCGGCATTCCGAGCAAACAGCTCCAGGATATGCGCCGCGGTCTCCACGGCACCGCCGTGGTCCGCGTCAGCCGAAACACGCTCCAGACGCACGCACTCGAGAAAGCCGGATTCGACGAACTCGTTCCTCATATTGAGGGACAGGTCGGTCTGGTTGCGACGGATAGCAATCCGTTCGCACTCTACAAGGAACTCGAGGCGTCGAAGACGCCCGCCCCGATCAACGAGGGCGAGGTTGCCCCGAACGACATCGTCATCCCGGAGGGTGACACCGGCGTCGATCCGGGGCCGTTCGTCGGCGAACTGCAGAGCGTGGGTGCCAACGCACGCATCGAGGACGGTTCGATTCAGGTGATGGAGGACTCGACCGTCCTCGAAGCCGGAGAAGAGGTCTCAACTGACCTCTCGAACGTTCTCAACGAACTCGGCATCGAGCCAAAGGAGGTCGGACTCGACCTTCGTTCGGTCGTCGCCGAGGGCGTCCAGTTCGATCCCGAAGATCTCGACATCGACATCGAAGCCTACGAGAGCGACGTGGCCACCGCGGCCGCTCGCGCACGGAACCTTGCGGTCAACGCGACGTTCCCAACCGAGTCGACCGCACCGACGCTCATCGCGAAAGCGACGGGCGAGGCCAAGAGCCTCGGCCTGCAGGCGTCGATCGAATCCCCGGATCTCGCCGACGACCTCGTGAGCAAAGCGGACGCACAGCTTCGTGCGCTCGCCGCCCAGATCGAGGACGAAGAGGCGCTTCCGGAGGAACTCCAGGGTGTCGAGGCACCGGCTGTCACACAGGCAGAGCCCGACGAAGACGAATCGGCTGACGATCAAGACGAGGAGTCCGACGCTGACACCGAAGACGAAGCGGACGACGAAGACGACGATGACGATTCCGGTGGCGGCGAAGGGCTCGGCGAAATGTTCGGTTAATAGAGGTTACAACAATGGAATACGTATACGCTGCACTCATCCTGAACGAAACGGACGAAGAGATCAACGAAGACAACCTGACGGACGTGCTCGACGCAGCCGGCGTCGACGTCGAAGAGTCCCGAGTCAAGGCGCTCGTCGCCGCACTCGAGGACGTCGACATCGACGAGGCCGTCGACGAGGCCGCCGCAGTTCCTGCCGCGGGCGGCGCAGCAGCCGGCGCAGCCGCAGCGGAAGGCGGCGCTGACGAAGGCGGAGACGAGGACGCAACAGACGAAGGCGGCGACGCCGACGCTGGTGCCGACGATGAAGATGACGACGAAGACGAAGGCGACGGCGGCGAAGGGCTCGGCGAACTCTTCGGATAACTCGTCTCTAAACGATTCAATCCCGTTATTTTCTTTCAACGATAACGCGATAGCCCCGGCTCCGTTTTGCGCGATTTTCACTCGTCGGAGACTCGATTCTCACTGGCCGTCCGAGAGTTGATAACCGATTCCGCGGCCAGACCGGGCATGGCCGTCTCCGCACTCGAGTTGCTCACGGATCCAGCGCTTTCGGCCCGGTTAGTCGTCTGGGTTCTCGCGGGGGTTGTACTCGGAAGTTGTAGCGGCCTGATTCCGGGATTGCACGCGAACAATTTTGCACTGTTGCTTGCGGGGGTCGCTCCGTCGATTCCAGGGCCGCCGCTTTTCGTCGGCTGTGCAATGCTCGCGGCGGGTGTCGTCCACACGTTCGTCAACGCGGTTCCGGCGATGGCACTCGGGGTGCCCGACGCGGAGATGGCGATCACCGCACTCCCTGCCCATCGAATGGTGATGGATGGCCGGGGTTACGAGGCGATTCGACTCTCCGCACTTGGGAGTATCCTCGCCGTGATCGCGGCCGTCCCCCTCGCGCTTCCGATCACCTGGGGCGTCACCGCCGCCTATCCGACGATCCGATCGAACCTCCCGCTCGTACTGGCGATGGTCGTCGTTGCGCTGGTCGCCTCGGAGTACACGTGGAAACGCCGTTTCGGCGCGATGCTTTCCTTTACGCTCGCCGCCGCACTCGGCGGGCTCACGCTCGATCTCGAGCCGGACTCGCCCCTCGAGGCCGGGGGGATGCTCGCGCCGCTGTTCGCGGGGTTGTTCGGCGCACCCGTCCTGATCGACGCGATTCGCGGCGGCGGAGTTCCGTACCAGCGCGACGAGGAGATCCGACTGTCGCGTCGGTTGGTCGGATTGACGGCGCTCGCCGGCGCGTTCGCGGGAGCCGTCGTCGGCTACATTCCCGGTATCTCCGCGGCCATCGCGGCGGTCGCCGTCCTCGTTCTCGTTCCGGGCGAATCGGGCGACCGGGGATACATCGTCGCGACGAGCGGCGTCGACACCGCGAATTCGATTTTCGCATTGTTTGCACTCGTCGCGATCGGACAACCCCGAACCGGCGTCATGGTCGCCTTCGAGAACGCGAACGCGCCGCTCGAGCTTCCAATCTTACTCTTGAGTATCGTACTCGCCGGTGTCGCCGGATTCGTTCTCGTGATCGTTATCGGAGACTTCTACCTCGAGTTCGTCGGCCGGCTGTCCTACTGGAAGATTTCGGTGGTCGTTCTCGGACTCCTGCTCGTCCTCTCGTATCTCTTTACCGGTGTGATCGGAATCGGCGTGTTCGTCGTCGCGGCCGCGATCGGCATGGTTCCGGTTCGGCTTCGGACTCGCAGAGTCCACCTGATGGGCGTTTTGATCGGGCCGCTGATGATCGGGTTCTGACACGGTGTGATTGGGTCCGTTTCTCAGCGCGCCAAACTAACACGAACAATTATTTATTATATCGGTGTAGCGAATCGAGGTGTATTATCATGGTTGATGCTACCATTGACGTTCTGTATCGGGGCGCACTCGAGTGCGATCAAAACTACATGATCGAGGGCGAAACCCTCGGCACGAAAAACGAACCGAATCCGGAGCTCAACTACGACGAGATCCCCGTCTGGAACCTCGTCATCGACCACCCCGAAGGGACGATCCTCTGGGATACCGGCTCGCATCACGACGCGCTCGAGGGCCATTGGCCCGAGGAACTCGCCCAAGCGTTCTATCCGTACGACGCGGCCGAATACCCGCTTGACGGGGTCCTCGAGGAGAACGGTTACGGGCTCGGTGACATCGACTACGTGTTTCAGACCCACCTCCACCTGGATCACGCCGGCGGCTTGGAGTTCTTCGACGGCACGGACGTGCCGATCTTCGTCCACGAAAAAGAGCTCAAGTTCGCCTACTACAGCGCGAAGACCGACAAGGGGAGCGGCGCGTACATCCTCGAGGACTTCGATCACGATCTGAACTGGCGAATCCTCCATCGAGACCGCGAGCAACACTTCGAGGATGTCGAATTCGTGCGCCTCCCTGGCCATACGCCCGGCCTAACGGGAACGATGATTCACCTCGACGACGACGGAACCGTCGTCTTCACGGGCGATCAGATCTACCAGTCGCCCAACTACGAGGACGAAGAACCCCTCGGTGCGTCGCTCCTCTGGGGCAAAACCGAGTGGTTCGATAGCCTCCGACGGATCAAGTCGCTCGAGCGATGCCACGACGCGGAGATCGTCTACGGTCACGATACCGACCAGTTCGAGGAGATTCAGGACGGGTGGGGCAGATGAGCTACGAGCGATCGGTTTCTGCGGAACGTCACGCGCTCGAGCCCGAGACCGTCTGGCACCTACAGATGCCCCAGATTTGTTTCGGGCGCGACGCGGTCGAGGAACTGGGCTTTCAGCTCCGAGACCTCGGCGTCGAGGGGGAGGCCCGCGGGCTGGTCGTTACCGACGAGAACCTAGACCAAATCGGACACGTCGGCCGGGTCACTGACCACCTCGAGGACGCCGGCTACGACGCCACCGTCTGGGACGGCGTCGAACGCGAACCCTCGATCGAGGTCGTTGACGACTGCATCTCGTTTGTCCGTGAGAACAAAGGCGAGGAGGGCTACGACTTCTACATCGGGTTCGGCGGCGGGAGCTGCATCGATGTAGCCAAAACGACTCGCGCAGTGATCGCCAACGGCGGCGAGGTGCTCGATTACATTGCCGAGCCGACGGGCGATGGCGAGAACCTGACTGAGTCGGGGCCGCCGCTGGTCCTCATGCCGACGACGGCCGGGACCGGCGCTGAAATCTCGCCCGTCGCGATTCTCTCCGTCGAGGAAAAGGACATCAAGGAGGGGATCTCGAGCAATCACATACGCGCGGACGCGGCCGTGCTCGATCCGACGTTTACGACGACGTTGCCGCCGGATACGACCGCGAAAACCGCGATGGACGCGCTCGGTCACGCGATTGAAGGCTACACCACGCACCCGTTCGACGGATTGCTCCGCGCCACGGATCCGCAAGAACGGCCCGTCTACGCCGGCCGAACGGAACTCACCGAGATGTTCTCCGAAAAAGCGATCGAGTTGCTCTCGAGCAACGTTCGAACCGCCGTTCACAACGGCGACGACCTCGACGCTCGAGCGGGCATGTTGAAGGGTGCGTTGTTCGGCGCGATAGCGGGGCTCACTGCGGGGGCGAGTCTCTGTCACGCGATGGCCTACCCCGTCGGAAACCGATATCACACCTACCACGGGGAGACGATCGCCGTCCTCACGCCCGCTTCGACGCTCGGCTACAACGCCGCGAGCGACCCGGAACAGTTCGCCGAGGTGAGCAGGCTGCTGGGCGTCGATACGGGCGGGATGGGGGACAGAGAAGCGGCTGATCTCGCTCGAGATGCGTACGTTCGGCTCCAACAAGACCTCAACGTCATCCCGAGCGGCCTCAACGAACTTGCGGGGATTACGGAAGAAGACGTCGACTGGCTCGCGAGCCAGACCGTCGAGACCCAACAACGACTGCTCCGGTGCAATCCGCGACCGGTGACCGAGGCCGATGCCGAGGCCATCTTCCGGGACGCGCTGTACAACTGGGACTGAAATACACCGGCACGTCCTGCCGAGGTCCAGCACCGGTTTACGTCTCGACTCCATAGGCGATTTTAATGAAGGGGAGCATCCTGGATACCATCGGATCGCCGCTCGTCCAGGTGGACTCGCCGGAGGGTGTGACGATCGCGGCCAAGATCGAATCGTTCAACCCCGGCGGGTCGGCCAAGGATCGACCGGCGCGCGAGATGGTGCGAGCGGCCGAACGCGAGGGACTGATCGAGCCAGGCGACTGGCTCGTCGAGCCGACCAGCGGCAACACCGGAATCGGGCTCGCCCTCGTCTGTGCCGCTCGAGACTACGATCTCACGATCGTGATGCCGGCCTCGAAATCCGAGGAGCGACGGCGAATCATGTCCGCCTACGGAGCGGATCTGGAGCTCGTCGATGGCGACATGGAAGACGCCCGCGAACGCGCGGACGAACTTGAGGCCGAGGGCGCGATTCAACTCGGTCAGTTCGAGAACCCGGCCAACCCGGAAGCGCACTACCGAACGACGGGTGAGGAAATCGTCGAACAGGTCGGCGAACGCGAAATCGACGCCCTCGTCGCCGGCGTCGGCACCGGCGGAACCCTCTCGGGGATCGGTCGACGACTCCGCGAGGAGTTTCCAGAGATGGACGTCGTCGCCGTCGAACCCGAGCGCAACGCCGTTCTCTCGACGGGCGAATCCGGAAACGACGAGTTCCAGGGTATGGGGCCGGGATTCATCAGCGATAATCTCGACCGGGAACTGATCGATTCGGTGGAAACGGTTCGACTCGAGGACGCAGAAGACGAGTGTCGGCGGCTCGCTCGCGAGGAGGGCATCCTCGTCGGCCAGTCCAGCGGCGCGACGAGTCTGGTCTCTCGACGCGTCGCAGAGCGCATCGCCGAACCCGAACTGAACTGCCCCGAGGTGCCGGACGCCTTCGACGCGGAACCACAGCCGTCGCCGGAAACCCGATCCGACGGTAGTGGAACACTGAGCGGGGCGGGCCCCGGCGAGTTCGACGACTGTCCGCTGGTCGTGACGATCTTCTGGGACAGCGGCGAACGGTATCTCTCGACCGGGCTGTTCGACTAACTGCCGTCGTGGCGGTGGCACTCGGAATGGGAACCGCTCGATAAAATAGCTTTTTCAGCTAGCCTGAGATACATAACCGCGAACAGTGTAGCGTCACCTATCATGTCACGCCCTTCAAGACGTCACGTCATCGCCGGTTCGATTGGATTGGTCGCACTCACCGCAGGCTGTTTGGATAACGGTGGACTGGCCTCTTCACCCGACTCGACGGCCGAGAACGAAAACGGCTCGAACGATGGGGAGGACGATTCGAACGATGGAGACAACGGCACCGAAGACGACCAAGACGACGATCCGCTCGAGTACGAACCCGTCGGCTTCCGACACCCCGATCGACCCGAAACCCCCGAGGTAGATCTGCTGAGAACTGAAGCCGACGCCGAGGACTGGGCCGAAGAACGCGGTCTCGAGGCCGACGAGGACGTTTCGGCGTTCATCGCAGAGACGGATTTCGACGGCTCGAGGGTACTTTCGCTCGAGGGCGGCGCGACGGATCTCTGTTACGAAATGGTGCTCGAAACCGTCGAACTCGATGACGAAACGGTGACGGTTCGCGGCTACGTCACCGACGAGGAGACGGACGGTGAGATGTGCGCAGAGCAGATCACTGCCGTCGGCGCGCTCGTCCGAGCGACGGTCGACGGTGAACAGCCGTCTTCGTTTTCGGTGACGATCACCGACGCCGACGGGAGAGAGTACGGAACCGGAATCGCCACCGGCAGCGCCAGCGACGAGGGGTCAGAAACCAGCGATGAAGGGCACTCCGGTTCCGCTACGGGCTCCGACCAAGCGGGCGGGAACACAACCAGCTCCGAACGAGACGACTCGAGTTAACTACCCGGGTAGAAGAAACAATCAGTCATCGGTACCGTTCTTGAGAAATTCTCGCAGAATTTCGTTGAACTCCTCTGGGCGTTCGCGGGGAACCCAATGACCACAGTTGTCGACGATCTCGAGTCTCGAATTCGGAATCAGTTCGTGGGCGCGTTTCGACCACCGAACGGGGAAGAGCGGATCGTCGACGCCGTGGACCAGTAACGTCGGAACCGAGAGCGATTCGAGTTCGTCGGTGAAATCCGTTCGAGCCTCGCCCTCTGCGGTGAGTTCCGCGCGCTGAAAGGCTTCGAAGGCCTCGCCGGCACCCCGTTGGCGCGCTCGAGATCGAAACTCGTCGACGAAGTCGGAGTCGAGATCCGACGGGTTCGCGACGACGTTTCCGAGCGCCAGTCGCGTCGTTTCGCTCGAGACGCTCATCGCCGTCCAGCCGAGCGAGTTCGCGCCGGGAACGTGTGCCGCCCCTTTGAAGAACGAACCGCCGGGGATCCGGCGTCCGAGTCCGTAGCTGTCGACGAGTCCGAGCGCGTCGATGTGCTCCGGGTGCCGGAGTGCGTAACCGAGCGCGCCGGCACCTCCCATCGAGATGCCGACGAGGGTGACTCCCTCGTCCTCGAGGTCGGTTTCGGCGAGAAACCCCTCGAGGACGGAAACGTAGCGGTCGATCGTTTGCTCGCCGATCGGGGTGCTGTCGCCGTATCCCGGCCAGTTGGGGGCGTACACTCGGTAGTCGTCGGCGAGCGCGTCGATCGCGTGTCGCCAGGAGAGCATCGCGTCGTCGACGCCGCCGCCGTGGAGCAAGACGACCGGAGCTCCGGAGGTTCCGGCGCGACGGTAGCTCAGCCGAACGTCAGCGTCGCCGGGCTTGCCGATACCGGAAACAGTCGTGACGCCGGTGCCACCCGTCATCGGGTAAATTCTGATTCGGTGAGGCGAACGACGAGTGTTTCTTCGACGTCTCTGAGGTCGTATTCGGGGAGATCGCCGTCGATTCGGCGAACGAACAACGGTTCGACCAGTTCCCTCGGCCCGAACGCTGTGGTGACGGTTCGTTCTGTATTCGACCCCTCGGGATCGTCCGCAGAGTCGGCTTCGGGGCCCGTCGGTCGAGTCCGTCTCGATCCACCGTCGGATTCTCCGCCGCCGTCCGTCTCCGAATGTGGCGGCGTGTCGGTTCCGTCGCTCCCGTCTTCCCGAGAAGCAGGTGTCTCGAGGCCGTACACCTTGCAGAACTCTCCCGTAGTATCGGGGTCGATATCGCCGTTTCGAAGCTGTTCGGCGAGCTGACGCGACAGCCACTCCTCATCGTCAATGCTCGGCTCCTGAACGAGGCATTCGTCGACGAATCGAGTGAGGTACCACTGCAGATCGTTGAGCAACGAAACCGCGGCTCCGACGCTTACGGTTCGAACCGCAAGTGCGTTCTCGAACGGACGTTCGAGATCGTACGTCGCCAGCGCGTCCCTGGAGGTCTCTCGAGAGAGTAGTTCGTACTGGAGGTTCACACCGTCTTCTCCGATGAGACAGACGCGGGTCACTGTTGGGATGTGTGCGGGACTCGGTAATGTGGGTTTCGCCTCTGGCCCGGTTTTCGATCGGTACTGAAGCCGAAATATTTGTTCCGAACGGTCTCGTCGACGAAGGGCTCCCATCGGAGCAATTTTCCTTACTGGTTTGGGACCTGCGCCGTCTGCGGCCGTTTGGAGCTACTCGAGACGACTCGTTCGACGTTTCCGCGCGCCTCGGCGACGTCGACGATCAGTTCTGTGAGGTTGACGAGACCCCCGACGTAGGCATCACGGCGTTCGCGTCGACGGCTGCGAACGCTCTCGTCTCGAAGGGACTCGAGCGCTCGCGACTTGACACGCTCGTATCGATCGCAGTCCTCGATCAGTCCCACATCCTCGAGCGCGGCGAATTCGCCGAACTCTCGGTCCTCGGTCCCGCCGTAGCGGATGGCCGGTGTTCCGAGGAGACCCGCTTCGGTGACGATCGTTCCGGTGTCCGCGACGAGGAGATGGGCTTCTCGGATCGCATCGTGGATCAACGCGGGATGGAGATCGTACTCGCGCGCCGGTAACTGTCGGAGGTCCATCGTCCCGGCCTCGTCGGAGACGAAGACGGTTGCCTCTTCGGAGAGCGAGGTGAGAAGGTCCTCACGTTGTGCCGGCGAAAACCCCGCCGCACCGACGTCGTGGAGTGCATCGAAGGCGTTGAACCGCACGATGGCGTACCGTTCGTCGTCCTCGACACCGAGTCGATCGCGGATATCTGGAATCGGTTCGTAGACCGCCGGATGGAGGTACGCACACTCTTTGAACCCGTCGAACGTGTAGTGGTCCGACCCGAGATCTCGCCGCGTGACGTGTGGGGTGATGATTGCGTCGGCGAACGGCTGCGAGACGGTGTGGTTGAAATCACCCGGCTCGTCGTCGAGAAGTAACACCGTGTTCGCCGCCGTAATCGTTCCCGAAAACGCGGCGTAGGGCCCTCGTCCGAATATCACGTCCGGTTGAA
This sequence comes from Halostagnicola bangensis, assembly GCF_054653435.1. Taxonomy (NCBI): domain Archaea; kingdom Methanobacteriati; phylum Methanobacteriota; class Halobacteria; order Halobacteriales; family Natrialbaceae; genus Halostagnicola; species Halostagnicola bangensis. The sequence continues at coordinate 177,402 of NZ_BAAIGG010000002.1, forward strand.
ACCGTCGCGCTTCGAGCGCGATTTCTGTGAGTTGCCCGCCCAGTTCGCGGGCGAACTCGAGCCGAGAGTATGCTGTTGTTTCGTGGCTACCGTACACTCTGTATGTGATACCAAAAAAATCCAGAAGGTCAGTTGTGCATCCATACTCGCGGGCCAGAACGAGGACGTTGTGGCCCCGTTCGGTGAGCCGAGAGATGGCGTTGCTGTACGTGTGGGCGTGTGCCGGCGTATTCGCGAAGATGAGAACCCGCATCGAGACGACCTTGCCACTATCGACCCTTTGTAATTAGAATGGTACAAAAGACGGTGCCGAGTTGTGTTAGATATACACACCGTAGTAAATAGCTATAGGAAAGAAACTGGACCGAAACGGTCGAGTAACTGTTTCATACCTATCCATAGCCCACGCTTACGGATCCTCACTTTTCTGTCCAGAGAACTGTGAACGACGAACTTCACGGACGCCCCACTCCAGTATGTCTCCCACAACATCGACTACCTCACAGATATGTGATAACTCAGCTTATGGTTCGACCAGTTTCGCACCCTTGGCCGCCGTCGTTGCGCGTTCGAGTAGGTCGTCCGGTTCGGCCGCCAACAGCGGCTCGAGTTGCGCGTTCGTCTCGGCCCGGTCGGGGGCGACCCGGTTACAACCCGCGTCGATCGTCGAGTCCGTGTACGTTCCGATTTCGCGGGCTTTCGCGACGATATCCTGTTTGTCCCAGGTGAGGAGGGGTCGATGGATCGGCAAATCCGTTACGCGGCTCGTCACGCCCAGGTTCTGTGCGGTCTGACTCGATTTCTGCCCGATCGCCTCGCCGGTCACGATACCGCTCGCACCCGTTCGGGTGGCGGTTTCCTCAGCCACTCGATAGAAGAACCGTCGAAGCGAGAGCATTCGCCCCTCCTCCATTCGCTCGACAAGCTTCGAAACGACGTCGCCACCGGGAACGCGATAGACGCGCATATCGAAATCCGGCGCGTACCGCGAGAGCGATCGAACGGTTTCCATCGCTCGAGCCTCGTGATCGATCCCGCCATAATCGCCGAGGTCGACGTAGACCGGGATGATCGGCGACCCGCGTTTCATGATCTCGTAGGCGGCAACCGGCGAGTCGATTCCGCCGCTGACCAGCGCGACCATCGGTTCCTGCGAGCCGAGCGGGAGACCGCCGGGCCCGGAAATCGAATCGAGGTAGACGAACGCCTCTTCGTCGCGAATCTCGACGCCGAACGTGAGATCCGGATCGTCGAGGTCGACTTCCGGTTCGAACTCGTCTTCGACCGCCTCCCAGATGACGGTGCCGCCCTCTCGAGCGAGGTCCTCGCTCGTGTAGGGAAGCCGTTTGTCCGCCCGTCTGGCGTCGACGGCGAAGGAGCCGCCGTCGTAGTGCTCTCGTGCGGTTTCTTCGAGTACGTCGTAGATTTCGTCCCGCTCGGGTGGAAGGGTAACGGCGGCGCTCGCAGAGACCACTCCGAAGGTCGTCGCCGCGGCCTCGACGGCCTCCGCGACGTCGGCTTCGTCAGTGGTAATCAGCGGTCGATGCCACCGTCGATCGACCTCGCCGGAAACCGACCGGTCCTCGAGTGATGCCTCAAGATTCTCGACGAGAATTCGAAGCATGTACCGCTTGACCGTCGTACTTTTGGTGTTTAAGTCCCCGTGGCGAACGAGGACGGTGTCAGCGCCCGGCGGGTGCATAGGATTCGATAGACGACCCTGGCTATAAGGGGGTTACGGGGAATCAAGGAGAAAGCCTCGCCCCTTCAGGGCGGGGATGAATCCGACACTACCATTCACAAACCACGTTCGATGGCACGGCTGGATATTCCACGCGGGGCAATCCATACTTTCAAGTCGGTTTACCAATATAGATTACGTATGGCGAAACAGGTCGTCACACGCACCTACACTGCTTCCATCAGGAACCAGTCACGGGTGCAAAACGACCTTGATTCGCTCGGATTCGCCGCCTCGAAACTCTGGAACGTCGGACGGTGGACAATCAGTCGCGTCTGGGACGAAATCGACTATATCCCTGAACACGACGAACTCACCGCGTACCTCAAGAGCCACGAACGCTACGATGACCTGCATTCTCAGTCAAGTCAGCGAGTCCTTCAAGAACTCGCTGAGGCGTTCAACGGCTGGTACGGCAAACGACGTAACGGAGACGTGAGAGCGAACCCGCCTGGCTACCGCAAACACGGCGACGAACACCCACGAAGCACGGTCACGTTCAAAGCCGCTGGCTTCAAACTCGACACCAAGTACAACCGGGTTCGACTCTCAAAAGGCTCGAACCTCAAAGAGTACTGGTCGGACTTCATCCTCTGTGAGTACCAGACCCGACCCGACGTCGATCTCTCCACCGTGGAAAACGTCCAACAGGTGCGGGCGGTCTGGACGGGTGACAAGTGGGAACTGCACTTCGTGTGCAACGTCGAGATCGAAGTGGCCGACACACCGGGTGAGAAGACCGTTGGTGTCGATCTCGGTATCAACAACTTTGCAGCACTCGCCTACGAGGACGGCCACAGCGAGTTGTACCCGCTTAACTGCCTGAAGCAAGATGACTACTACTTCAGCAAGCGGATTGCTCGGTGCGATGACTCCGACTCTGAGCAGGCCACCCGGCTGAACCAAAAAAAGTCTCGGCGGCGCACTCACTACTTCCACACGCTCTCCAAGCACATTGTTCAGCGGTGTGTTGAGGAAGGCGTTGGAACGATCGTGGTGGGCGATCTCTCCGGAATCCGTGAGGATGAGGAGAGTGGCGAGTCGAAAGACTGGGGCAAACACGGCAACCTCGACCTACACTCGTGGCCGTTCGACCGATTCACCGATCTGCTCGAATACAAGGCCGAGATGGATGGTATCACAGTTGAGGAAGTGTCTGAGCGTGATACGTCGAAGTCATGTTCGAGTTGCGGTCGCACGCGGGACACGAACCGTGTTGAACGCGGATTGTACGTCTGCGATGAGTGTGAGACGGTGGCGAACGCAGACGTGAACGGCGCTGAGAACATTCGACAGAAAGTATCTCCGAGTCTCGCCTGTGATGGGGGAGATAGGAGTAACGGCTGGTTGGCACAGCCATCGACGTTCCTGTTTGACAAAGAAACTGGTGCGTTCGCACCGCAAGAACAGGTCACGTCGTAAACCACAATATCCCAACGCGGTCAGGAATCTTCGCCCTTCAGGGCGGAGAGGATGTCAAGAGGGGCGGACGACGGAGCGCACGCGTCAAATGATCGACTCGTCGACCGTCGGGCTGAGACTTCCCGTGTGACTGTAAATCCCTGCAACGAGGATGACAGCCGCACAGAGCGGGATGAAGACGCTCAGCGTGTAAATGAAGCTAAAGCCGACGGCTTCCGCAACCGGAACCGCGATCAACGGACCGAGCCCGCCACCGACATCGCCGAGGACGTTGTTCGTGGCCATCGCACGCCCCATTCTGTCTTCGGGTGTGAGGTCCGCCAACAGCGCCGTAAGCGGGCCGCCGACGCCGCCCTGTCCGGCACCGATCAGCGCGCAGGCGATAACAACGTACCAGAACGACGGGGCCAAGATGAGGACGACGAAGCCGATACAGTTCGTGATCAGGAAAAAGACGAGGACGGGGACTCGAGCACCGACGCTGTCGCTGATCACACCGCCCGAGATCGTAAAGACCGCTCCACAAAGCACGGAAACCGCCATCAGCATGCCGGACGTTCCCTGCTCTTCGTAATCGATTGCGTAGCCCAGAATATCGACGGAAAGGGTCAACGATTCTGCGTCGAGGTAGATCACGAGCGTCGAGAACAGGACGCCGATGTACGCGAAGTAGAGCCCGAAGTTGACCAAGCCGACGGTGACCGCCGGCAGGGTCAACTCGACATCCCACGGTTTGACCGAGGTGTTGTGGTCCTCGACGTGCGTTTCGGGGACAATGAAGTAGGCGATAACGCTCGCGAGACCCGCGAAGGCGGCTGCGAGGATGAACGCGCTGGCGTTGCTGTATATTTCGCTGACGAGACCGCCCAGAACCATTCCGGCGGGGAACCCGAACGTAATTCCCGCGCGAACGATCCCCATGCTGGTTCCTCGCGAGTCGGCTTCGCTGACATCGGCCGTAATCGTGTACGCCGTCGCGAAGACGAGTGCGCTTCCGACCCCCCACATAACCCGCGAAAGGACGAACCAGAACTCGGGAACGTCCGGGATGAACGCGATGTCCTGGGCGAGAATCGCGACGACGTAGCCGAACGTCGCGACGCCTTCAATCGCCAGACCCGCGATGAACGGTTTTCGGGTTCCGATCCGGTCGACGAGAATCCCTGCGGGCGCGTTCGCAAAGAGCCGCGTCCACCGATTGGCCGACAGAATAACACCGACCATCAGCGCCGAGATACCGAGCACCTCGCCGAGGTTCGGGAGAATCGGGAAAATAACGCCGCCACCAAACCCGACGAAGAAAGTGCTCGCGACGACCGCAAAAACGACCGCTCGAGCGTTCGCTTCGGATGTAGACACTACGCTGACACCATGGTGTTTCGATTCGTAATAGTAGTTTGCGGGGGGAGCTAATTATTATTCCGAAGGCCGACGAGACGCTCCAGTATACGTCGGGCCGGACGAAGCCGAAGAGGGACTTCTCTGTTCCCCTATCGATCGAAAACCGAACTGTTCGGAAACGCTCTCGAGCGCGTTCTGAAAATCCTGGTCGAGTCTAGAACGTCGACAGTTCGCCGTCGATGATGCGACGGGTAATCTCTGTGACGTTTCCGAGCCCGTCATCGACGATTGCTTCGATTTCTTCTTCCACATCGGCGAGGACGACGCCGTCTTCGGTGACGACGTGAACGTCGGCGACGTGCGGTTGATCGATCGGTCGGCCGATCTGGCTCAGCAATCGAACGCGAAGGTCCCGAATGCCGTCGACTTCATCGACGACTCGTTCCGCGATGTCGGTCGAGAGCAAGTTGTAGATCTTTCCGATGTGGTTGACCGGGTTCTTCCCGCTGGTCGCTTCCATCGACATCGATCGATTCGGCGAGATGAGGCCGTTCGCTCGGTTGCCACGCCCAACGGATCCGTCGTCGCCTTGCTCGGCGGACGTTCCCGTAACGGTCAGATATATCGCGCCCTGGTCGTAATCGTCCGCGGTGTTGACGTATACGTTGACGTCTCGATCGGTGTACTCCGTGGCGATGGTCTCGACGAACTCCCGCACCGATTCGACCGCGTCGATGTACGCGTCCATGTTCGGGAGGTACTCGTCGATCATGGCCGCCGCGACGGTGACGTCGATCTGGTCACCCTCGCGCTTGCCCATGATCTTCACGTCGGGACCGAGATACGGATTCTCTTCGGCGAATTCTCCGTTGAGCCGACTCTCGGCGTTGTAGACGATCTGCTCCGTCTCAGAGAGCGGGGCGTGGCCGACGCCGAAACTGGTGTCGTTCGCCATCGGAACGGTCACTTCGTCTTCTCCGAAGACCTCTTGGAGGTCGCCGCTTCCTTCGCCCAACTTCACGTCGACGACGATATCCTCGCCGTAGGTGAGCTGTGGAATCTCCGACTCGAGGTACTCCCGCGCCGCTTTGAGCGCGATCGTTTCGGTCGGGATGATCTCACCCTCGTAGCGTTTAGTCGCTCGTCCGACGATGAGCACGTAGATCGGGTCGACGACTTCGCCGCCGCCGAACGCGGGCGCGGCTTCTCCGGCGACGAGTTGCGTTTCGTCCGTGTTGAAATGCAGGACCTGCCCGACGCGGTCGAGATACTCGCGTGCGAGCGCTCCCGCGACGCTTTCGGCGATACCGTCACAGATCGAATCGGGGTGACCGATCCCCTTTCGCTCGACGATTTCGACTTCCTGATCCTCAACAGCCCGACGTTCGATCGGTTCGACTCTGATGTTCCGCTCGCTCATTGTCTGATCTTGATCGAGCGTGGTTCTATAACTTGCGGAAACAGTTGGCCCCGATAATATGCTCTGGGGTAATCGATCGGTCGATCGAGCCGGGTTACTCCTCGAGGAGCATGCCGAGATAAGAGGTTTGAACGGTTTCGTCCGGGTCGAGTCCAAGCTGCTCGAGCACCTCGAACGCGCCCTCGCGCGCCGGTTCGAGGTCGGCGTCGGTAGCGATCGTTTCCACTTCGACGTACTCACCCACGTCGTCGACCGCATCACAGGTGATCGTATACGAGTCGAACGCCTCGAGCTCGAAGCGCTCGCGTTCCTTTCGAACCGTCGCGGCCGGTTCGAATCCGAGGCTCTTCAACACCGCGTCGAAGGCCTCCCCGTCTTCGAGACCGGTTTCGATTTCCTCGCGCGTCTTCGATTCGTCGTCTACGAGCGGCCCTTTGTACGTGACGTTGGTCTCGGCGTTTTGCTCGTCGATGGATCGTTCCCGTCGAATCCGTAGCGCTTCGTCCGTTTCGGCGAACGACCGATGCGGAGCATCGTAGTAGGTGTCCGTCTGAACGACGGTTCCCAGCTCTGTCGCCCCGAGTTCGATCACCCGATCGCGGACGCGCTCGAGATTGGCGGGGACTTTTACTTCGACCTCGTACATACCCGTTTCCACGCACAGGGAGGGTAAGTATCGGTCGTTTCTATCCGGTTTGTGGAACGGAGCTTTCAGGTTATGCACTCGAACCACGTGCTGGCGCGAAAACGTCGTCCTTAAATGTAGACAGGGGGACGTACAACGTATGACCGAGGATCAAGAGGCCGAGCTCGATGAGCAGGCCGATGACGTCGACGAAGAAACTGAAGAAGAGACCGTCGAGGGGCTCCAGAACGGAGACTTCGTCGAAATCGCCTACACAGCACGCACCGTCGAGGAAGGACAGCTAGTCGACACGACCGACGCCGAGGTTGCCGAGGAAGAGGGTGTCGACGAGGAGGACCGCGAGTTCGAGCCGCGAACGATCGTCCTCGGTGAAGGCCACATCTTCGACGGTGTCGAAGAAGAGATCACCGGCGGCGAAGCCGGTGACGAAGGCACTGTCACGATCTCCGCCGAGGAGGCATTCGGCGAGTACGACCCTGACGACGTCCAGACCGTCAGCGCCGACAAAATCGAGGAGGACGACCGCTATCCCGGCGCACACGTCCACATCGACGGCGAGCACGGCTACATTAGTACCATCATCGGCGGCCGCGCCCGCGTCGACTTCAACCACCCGCTGGCCGGCGAGGATGTCGAGTACGAGTACGAAATCCTCGAGGAGGTCGACGACCGCGAACAGCAGGCTCAGGGCCTCATCGAGATGTACCTCGACCAGAAGCTCGAACTCTGGATCGAGACGGACGAAGTCGAAGAGGAAGTCCCCGTCGAGCCCGACGAGGACGAAGACGACGAAGACCCAGAGCCTGAGTTCGAGACCGAGACGGTCGAGAAGGAAACGCTCTACGTCGAGGCGACGCCACAGCTGACGATGAACCAGCAGTGGATGTTCTCGAAACAGCAGATCGCACAGGACGTCATGAGCAAGATCGGCGTCGACCGCGTCATCGTTCAGGAGACCATCGACGGCATGGGCGGCATGGGCATGCCTGGCATGATGGGCGGTGGCATGGGCGGTATGGGCGGCGGCGACATCGAGGACGCACTCGAGGACGCCGACGTCGATGCGGACGAGATCGTCGACGAACTCGAAGGCGCAGTCGACGAAGAGTAGCTCGCACCGCTCGAGTGTCTTTTGCCGTTTTATTAACTGCTGAGATCACTTTCTTTCGGACGCGATCAGAGACAGGTGTGACCGGAACCTGATGCTCGCCGACGCGCGAACACCCGCCTTTGTCTGCCGAAATCGGGCTATTCTCATTGAGTCGGTTGTACGTCATTTCCGGCCATTCGCCACCCCGCTCTGGCGACAAACCGGTACACAGGTACAACCGACCCTATCAGGCGATGTCCCGACTCGTATCGATCTCGACACCATCAGTGAACTCGAGTTTGATCGCTTCGGTCGGTTGGCCGCCACACCGCAGTTTCGGTATTGACAGGTGATTCTCGAGTTCGGCCCCGGAGCAGTCGGTTCGGAGATCAAAAACAGCGTCGGCGCAGTGTTCCGTTCGCGTACGATTATCGGGTTCGTCCGGTCCTTTCAGACAGTGTAAGAACGCGAGGCTATCGGTCTCGCACAGTTGCTCGTCGAGTCGGTTGAGAAATTCGACGTAGGCCGCGGTTTCGGCGTACTCCAGCAGATCTACCGTGTCGATGACGACGTTCGACTCGTTCGGAAACGCTTCGATCAGTTGACTGACTTCCTCGAGGCTGTCGCCGTCACTGATCGATCGGACGGTCGGTCTGCCGACGTCTGCCCGTGTCGATTCGATCGTCCGCAACACGCCGTCGACAGAGCGCTCCGTCGTCAGAAACAGCGTCCGGCGCGCGGAAGTGAGTTCGTACAACAGTAGCTCGGATTGACTCGCCGCATCGGCTCTGTAGGCGACGACAGAGCCCGTTGGTAACCCGCCGCCGAGCGCTCGATCGAGCGCATCGATGCCGGTCTCGAGTCGCCGATCCGGAGGACTATCGACGGTCATCGTACTGGAGAGATATCCCTGCGATGCTAACGCCGAAGCGAGCCCATCGAACGCAGTACACGCTGAAGCCGTCTCGAGTGGCTGTTCGACGTCGGGAATCGTGGCGAGGACTGGGGCATCGATCCGATCGTCATACCGCGTCGGCACCGTGTCACATTTCGTAAGTACCGTTCCGACGACGGTCGCATCGAGACGACGAGCGATATCGATCGTTTTGGCCGCGGCGGTGAGGCTCTCGTCGGTCGTGGTCGTAACGACGACGACCGCATCGGCGACCGAAAGCGGGTCGGCGAGATCCGATCGCGCGCCCGAGGGACAGTCCAGTACGATGTCGGCTGTCTCGGTGCTGAGCGTCCGGAGTTGAGTTTGCATCGCCTCTCCCGCTTTCGGAGCGGGAAGGACGGCTACGTCCGAGTGATCGGGAACCTGTTGTGCGAAATCTGTGGCGGTACCGTCCACATCGACCCGCTCGATGGTCGGCTCGCGATCGACATGAGCGGCAACGTGGAGGTTCGGAAGGTGACGATCGGCATCCACGGCGATGGTCGGGTTTCCGGCACGGCCGATCGCCTGTGCGAGTCCGAGCGCTGTCGTCGTCTTTCCGCAGCCGCCTTTCGCCCCTGCAATTGCGATCATAGCCGGGTTGGTCCCGTTTTCCTACTTGAACTTACGGGGTGAATCGGCGACCGGAGAACGGAGGGATTCAAGGTGAACGCAACTGCGTACACGAACGGATGCGATACGATCACCTCATCACGAGCAAACAACTTTCGCGCGCTGCTATCGAGACCGTCCTCGATCACGCAGCCGAGATCGACGACGATCAGTCGGCCTTCGCCGACAAACACGCGGGTCGGCTTCTCGGCTTGCTCTTTTTCGAACCGAGTACGCGGACGAAGCTCAGCTTCGAGACCGCGATGAAACGTCTCGGCGGGGACGTTATCGACCTCGGTTCGGTCGAATCCTCGAGCGTGACGAAAGGTGAAAGCCTCGCAGATACGATCCGAGTAATCGAGGGGTACGCCGATGCGCTCGTCTTGCGCCACCCAAAACAGGGATCGGCAACGATGGCGAGCGAGTTCGTCGACGTGCCGCTGGTAAACGCCGGCGATGGCGCAGGTCACCATCCGACACAGACGATGCTCGACCTGTACACGATTCGGGAGAACGCGGGGTTGGACGATCTGACGATCGGCATCATGGGCGACCTGAAGTACGGTCGAACGGTTCATTCACTCGCGTACGCGCTCTCGAAGTTCGACGCCCGACAACACTTTATCAGTCCGGACAGTCTCGCGCTCCCACGAGAGGTCGTCTACGACCTCCACCAGGAGGGGGCGTCGATTCGCGAACACGACGGACTCGAGGAGATCCTGCCGTCGCTGGACGTCCTGTACGTGACTCGAATTCAGCGCGAACGCTTCCCGGACGAGGACGAGTATCAGAAGGTCGCGGGTGAATACCAGATCGGCCCCGACTCGCTGGCGGCTGCGGCCGACGATCTGACCGTCATGCATCCGTTGCCGCGAGTGGACGAGATCGCGCCCGAAATCGATGAGACCGACCACGCGGCGTACTTCGAGCAGGCACACAACGGTGTCCCCGTTCGAATGGCTCTGCTCGATCTACTTCTGGGTGAGACAGATGAGTAACGACAACCACGATGAGGAGGCCGGCCGCAACGAAACCCACGATCACGACCACGAACTCCGAGTCAGCAAGATCCACAACGGAACCGTTATCGATCACGTCCGGAGCGGGCAGGCGTTGAACGTCCTTGCAGTCCTGGGTATCGACGGAAGCGAGGGAGAAGAGATTTCGATCGGGATGAACGTTCCCTCCGATCGATTCGCCAGAAAGGATATTATCAAAGTCGAGGATCGCGAACTGAGTCAGGACGAAGTCGACGTCCTCACGCTCATTGCGCCGGACGCGACGATCAACATCGTCCGGGAGTACGAAGTCGTCGAAAAATCTCGTGTCGACCGCCCCGACTCGGTCGAGGGCGTTCTCTCATGTTCGAACTCCGGTTGTATCACGACCGGCGACGAGCCGGTTACCTCGAAGTTCGACGTGCTCGACGATGCTGTCCGGTGTTCGTACTGCGAGACGATCTTCCGCGAAAACATCCCGGCGTTGATCGATACCTGAACTTCGCGTTGAGTGATATCGATACTCGAGGGCGACAAAACCGATTCGCCGATCGATCAAAGCCCGTGAACTAACAGAAATCATAAGTACGTTGTGGCCGTAGCTGCTACTGAGTATGTCGCGCACACTCAAAATCCTGGTCGCCCTGTTCGCAATCGCCGTCCTCTGGAAGGTCGTCTCTGGTGGTGGCTCTTCGGAGGTCGAATACGATTTCGAACCGGCTGAGCAGGCCGAGCAGACGGAATAATTTCCTGAAACCAACCGAACGGACCGAACGAACACTGGAACGGGAATCGCTCGAGCCGAAGTTCGCCGGACGATTTCCCAACCAGCAAACGAGAAACCCGAACCGCTTACCCGTGCGGCGTCGTACGAACGACTATGTATGGCGTCGTCACGCGGAACGAAGACGAACTTGAGTGGCCGGAGTTCGACCGCGCCTTCTACGAAGTCAAAGACGTGACCGGTAGGTCTGCAGAACCCGTCCCGAACGCGGTGAATATGGTCTCCTGCTTCGGTGATAACGCGGCCGCCGACGCGGAGCCGTCGCTCGTTCCGGTTGATGAGAAGGGCAACGCCGCTACTCGAGACCAACCGTACTTCGACTGGGCCTACATCTGTCCGACCCGCGAGGAGTATCGCGAGGGCCTCTTCGACATCATCGACGACTGCGTCGCGGCGAACGAAGACGTTCGACTCGACGACATCGGTTTTCCGCGGGAAGAGTACTGTCACTGTGATACCTGTCAGGAGGGCTTCGAAGCTAGCGAGTACGACGACCGCCTCGAGTGGCGTGCAAGCGTCATCACGGAGTTCGTCGCCGAGGCTGTCGAGCGAATCCCCGGTCGAGTCTATATGACGCTGTATCCGGACCCGTATCCCGGCCACCTCTACGAACGCGCGGGAATCGATCTCGAGGCGCTCGAGGCTCACATCGACGAGTTCGTCGTTCCGTTGTACGACATGGCCTACTCGACGACCTACTGGCTCGAGACGATCGCGAAGGGATTCGAGAGCGCGCTCGAGACTCCGTTCAGCATCGAATTGTACGCGATAAACATCGAAATCGACGATCTGATCCACGCCGCGGAGGTTGCAGATGCCTACAGCGAGTCGGTTCTCTTCGGCTACGAGGCGAGCAATGGTCGAGCAACGTTACGACGAATGCAGGCAGATCAGCGGGAGGGAGTGTCACACGGAAATCCGGGTGCCTAACGCCGTCTCTGCTGTGAGTGAATCGCGACCGATTCGACGGCACGGTCGTTCACTTTCCCGAGTCTCGCCGTTCGTTCTGCCGGTCTACTCGAATCGCTGGGCTCGCCAGGTACGCAACTCCGCTCTATCGCGGGTATCTCCGGGCAACGTGTCGAACCATTTCGCGGCCGAAATCTCGTCGTCAGGATCCGAGATATCCGGTGTGGTGGTCTCCGCACGCGCCGCAAACACCGGTAAAACACCCCACGTTCGGTAGCCGTTCGTCTCAAGTTCGATACGCGTAATCATCGCGAGACCGTCGTAACACGCATCGACGCCCGCTTCTTCCGCCAGTTCCCGACGTGCGGTTTCGAGAAATGATTCGCCGGGATCGATGCCACCACCGGGAAGCACCCAGAGGTCGACGGCGTCGTGGCGGACTAACAGTAACTCTCCGGACGGGCGATAGACGATCGTGTGAACGCCGTACGGCGCGCCAGTTTGCCGGATCCGGTCGACGAGCGTACGGAACCGCTGGCGAGAGACCGATTCAGTTCGCTCTTGCTCGAGAAACGATTCGTACCGTCGCTCGAGTCCAAGGCTCGCCTCTTCGGCACAGCGGGTCGCCTCTTCGGCTCGGAGCGTTAGCTCGTCGACTACCATTGAACTCTCGGTAACCGATCACGGACCGACGAGCCAATACATGTGGAGGGAGTGACCATAGAGAAACATATCCACCCTCGAGGAATAACGCTTCGGTCAACGAAATTCTCGAACCGGTTCGGTTCCGAACGGTTCGTAGGCCGTTGGTCACAGGACCATTGTCAGCGGATACGAAACCGGTTATACGGTCGTCTACGAACGAAGGGTAGAAGTTCCGTCGTTCACCCGTCCGTGAACCGCCTCGGGTCAAGTGGCTCGAGACGCCATCGGCGTCTCGTCATCAAGCGAACGCTTCGCGTTCGCGGACATCGCGAATTCTGGCGGGACGAAGTCCCGCTGACCTCGCGGGATCAGAGATCCCGCTTCGCTCCGATTCGCTCAGTCACGGAAATCTTCGATTTCCGTACGACCCCGAGGCACTCGGCCTGTTCTCTCTGTAGAACACTCCTGATTGCCGAAATTTGTTCACGCGTCATCACAAAAGCGATAGTTACGAAACGCGATCGCTTCCGGTCTAAAAGCGCCCTCAAGCGTGTTAATCGGTGCTGAAATACCGAGACGGACTATATCGTGTCGTCATCGTCGTCGTCGTCGTCCATGAGTCCGCCATCGTCGTCGTTGTCGTCGTCCATCAATCCGCCATCGTCGTCGCTGTCGTCGTCCATGAGTCCGCCATCGTCGTCGCTGTCGTCCATCAATCCGCCATCATCGTCGCTGTCGTCGTCCATCAATCCGCCATCGTCATCATCGTCCATGAGTCCGCCATCATCGTCGCTGTCGTCGTCCATGAGTCCGCCATCGTCGTCGTCGTCCATGAGTCCGCCATCGTCGTCGGATCCCATCCCGTCATCGTCACCCATCAATCCGTCGTCGTCGTCCATGATGCCGTCATCATCCTCTCGCATCGACTCGCCACCTACTCCCGTCTCATCGCCAATATCCGACCCCGTCGCGGATCCGGCACCTGCGCCGGCACCGGCACCCGCACCTGTACCGGTGTCTCCGAGATCGCCCTCGAGTCTGATCTCGTCGCCGGAAACGCTGGCGACCGCCGTCTCCTGAAGTGGGAACGTGTCGTCGCCCGTCCCCTGCCAGCCGAGTTTCGCTTTTATCGTGTCCGTAATTCCTGGATCTGGTTTGACGTGTGCGGTACCGTGCTCGATATCTGCAACGATTCCGACCTCGTCACCGTTTTCGTTGACGACGCTCTTTCCGATGTCGTCATCGTTAAATTGTGCACACATTGCGTCAAGAACTACCACGAACTGCATTATGTCGGTGCTGCTTGCGAGTGACACCCCTCGGGAGGACGAAGAAGTATACTGTTGTTACTGCCACTTGCTAGCTGTGTTCTTCTTATTCCCCTGAAACGAGCGAGCCTCCCGCGACCAGTTCAGTTCGTCGGAACGGATTTCGATGGCGTCCGACGGTCGGCGTTCTCGAGCTCAGCTGTCACGAGGGCCTGATACGCCCGTCGAAGCCGTTCCGAAAGAGCCTGATGGGAGACGTCCAGTTCGTCGGACAGCTCTTGCATCGATATTTCGCGGGGAATCTCGAAATAGCCGTGATCGATCGCGGCGAGGAGCGTTTCGTACTGCTGATTCGTCATTCCGTATCGGGAATGCATCTCCGTCGTCGGATCGTACAAGCGAACGATCTCCGGCGTGATATCCACCGAGCGGAACCGATCGTAGAGCGTGCGTAGCGCTTCGCGTTCGACGAACCGCACTCTGAGCTGCCAGGAACCATTCGTCGCCGATGCAGAAAGGACGGTACCGTCCGTCGACCGAACGATTTCGAAAATATCGACGATATCTTGATCGAAGTCGATGTCGAACAACCACCGCCCGTCTCCGCTGCCGACTCGCTGATAGTTTCGGACAGTTGACGCGTCGTCCAGTGCGGATTCGAGCACCGGTAAATCCGCTCCTGAGAGCCACAACGTTCTGTTTCTCGAGGAAATAACCTGTTCCATTTCACAGGAAAGCGTCGGAACTGTGTCCGAGACATCGCCGAGACTGGTTTCGTCGATAGGGAGTTTGATATCTACGATCGAGGTCATGGACTCAGTTACAGGTAGGGAGCAATAACGGCAGTTCCAAACATATTAGCCCTGTTCAGTCTGACTGTTTCGTCTCCCGACCGGTCGCTGTGTTACTCGCGGTCGAATTAACTATCGAATAACGGGAACGCGGATCTGAGGTCGTTTTTCCCACAGAAATGGCAGACTCGTTCGCATTTTCTGAGACTGAAATTCCTCTCATCGTGTTATGTATCGTATGTGAGAATGTCCGATCACATGACGTTATGGCCATTCAATAGGCTTTCGCGAGGACAGCAAGTTGCGGTGGTAGCGTTGCTTGCAATCGCAGCTGGTGCGCTTGCAGCGCCGCAGGTGTACGCCCTCGGCAGTGGTGGAGACGGGACAGTCAAAGTCGTCGAAGTAAACGGCATTATCGACTCGAGCGAATCTCAGGAGTTCGAAGACGAACTTCGAGACGCGCGTCACAACGACTCCGTCGAAGCGGTCGTTCTCGAGATCGACAGTGGCGGCGGCCAACCGGCCTCGAGCGAACGAATGTACACGGCGGTCGAACGAACCGCCGAAGAGATGCCGGTAACGGCGGCGGTCGACTCGGTAGGTGCATCTGGTGCCTACTACGCGATGGCACCCGCCGACAAAATCTACGTTGCGCCATCCTCATCCGTCGGCAGTGTTGGCGTGACCGGCCCGGCACCGATGCCGACCGGCCCGAGCGAGGGACAGAGTGCGCCGGATAAGGGATCCTCCCATCCGGACGATGATCGAGCTGATACGGAGATGATCAAACAGACGTTCGTCGACAGTGTCATGGAACAACGCGGCGATGAAATCGAACTCGATCGCGAAGAGGTCGCACATGCACGGACCTACTTCGGCGTCGAAGCAGTCGACAACGGGTACGCCGACGAGATAGGTACGCTCGACGATGCAATCCACAGCGCCGCTGAGGCGGCCGGAGTGGACTCCTACGATATCGAGATGAACCGTAGCGATGCCGGTCCCTTCGACGGACTGGTTATCGAAACGACGGACGACGGTGAACCAGTGATACAGGCTACCGGCGAGACGGGGATCAATCCGTATCAACCGCAACTGATCGCTCCGGAGGTCTGGCACGAGCAGGTCGGCGGTGAACCGGCCGATTCAGTAGTTGCCGCCGATCACGGAGGTGAACAGCCATGAGCGCGACTGGCCGGACGCTGATTGCCACGTTCGTTCTCGGATTCGTTCTCACCATCGGGCTCGTGGCCGCAGGCACTCTCGTCGTCGACGATGGAACGCCGGAACCGGCCGAGCTCGAGCAAAGCCACTTCGAACCCGAGCACGCACTGCCCGACGAAACGGCGGACGGTGGCGATATCACGATGGATAGTCAGGAGTCGTCGAATACCATCCTGATCCACACCGGTGGAGCGGCCGCGGGGCAGGTTGCGGTCGATCCGCTGCCGATCGAGGATAGCGGGGAGTCCCCCGAACTCTCGACGGGTACCATGGGCGGTGCCGATCGGAGTGTTACGCCGCTCGTCTCGACGCTCATCGAAAACGGCCACGAGGTCGAGTTCTACGCGGGTGCTATGGAAGACGGACCGCTCGCACAATCACTCGACGAGGCTGACGCGTTCGTTGCGCCCGGCTCCGTCTCGTTCACCGCACAAGACCGACAGAGCATCGACGCGTTTACCGATGCCGGTGGCCGCTTCGTGATGACCGCCGACCCCGGTAGCTCCGGGAGCGTCGCCGAACTCGGCGGCTCGGACGGACTGTACACGGATGCGGGCTACCTCTACAACATCGCGGAAAACGACAACAACTACCTCAGCATCTACGCCGAGCCGACCGGCAGTTCGGAACTGACCGACGATGTCGACGAGGTCGTTTTCCGCAGTGCCTCCTCGGTGGGAACCAGCGACAGTGATGCGGTGCTCGAGACCGAAGCGACGCTGTCAACCACCCGCGAGGACGGCGAGTACGACGTCGCTACCGTGGACGGAAACATTGCATTGATCGGGGACTCGAGCTTTCTCGAGCCCGAAAACGCACAGCGCGCGGACAACAACGTCCTCATCGGAAATATTGCTGACTTCCTCGTGACAGGATCGGCCGGCGACGCCGATCTACCGGGAACCGAACCGCCGGTGGAGCAACCGCCGGCTGACGAACCGATCGAGGAACCGATAGACGAATCCGAAAACATTCCGGAGATGAACGCCGACGAATCGGAATAGCGCATCGAACGAACACTCGTTTTGACGGGTTTTGATTGGATCGCTCGCGCGGGATGCTCGGCCTCGAGTCGACGTTCATGATCGGCACGAGACTCGAGCGAGTCCGCGCGGACGACACGCAGATCGTCAGAATCCGAACGACACGCACGAGCCAAGAGATGCGTCGGTTGCAATAACCGAAATATCCAATTAAGTTCTCGAGAACTGTCAGACATGACGACGTACGATTCGGTCCTCTTCGACAGCGACGGCATCCTCGTCGATCCACCTGCCAGCGAGACTCAGGCCGAAGCGACCCGTGATGCGTTCCGGTCGGTCGGCGCAACCGTTGTCGAACCTCATCACGTCGACGCGATTGTCGAGGGCGTCACGCTCGAGGAACTCCACGAAATCTGTACCACGTACGACCTCGAGCCCGAGCGGTTCTGGAAAGCGCGCGAACGCCTCGACGAGGAATCCCAGTTCGAGAAATTTCGTGACGGGACCAGGGCCCTATACGACGACGTTTCCGCGATTGCGGCGCTTCCACACACCTGTGGCGTCGTCAGCAACAACCACCATAGCACGATCGAGTACGTCCTGGACGCGTTCGACCTCCACTCGCTGTTCGACACCTACTACGGCCGCGAGAAAACGCTCGAGAGCCTCGAACTGAAAAAGCCGAACACTCACTATCTCGAGAAGGCCCTAGACGACCTGGAGGCCGATTCGGCGCTCTACATCGGCGATAGCGAAAGCGACGTAATCGCGGCGCGTCGGGCGGGCATGGACTCGGTTTTCGTCCGCCGTGACCACTGCCGCGACGTCGGCCTCTCTGTTTCGCCGACGTACGAGGTTTCGAATCTGCTCGAGTTGTCCGAGATCGTAGATAGTTCGGACGAGGGGCCATACAATGTCTGGCGGACGAAAACCGAGAATCACGACTGACGATGTTCTCCACCTCTTTGTAGCGGCCGAAGATCGGTGCGAGCCCTTCGACGCCCCCGAGATCGCTGAATTGTTGAACTGTCACCGGAATACTGCACGGAACACGCTCGAGGATCTGACTTTCATGGGTGACCTCGAGTCGAAGAAGATTGCGAGCGGGAAAGTGTATTGGCGACCCTGCGAGAAGAGCTAACGGTATCGGTTTGGCCGTGAAAAGTGCGGGCCGAGCGCGATTATGAACTACGCCCAGAAATGCTCGCTCCGCTGCGCCTTTCTGGTCTAGTTCAAATCACGCCGATTCCGTTGCTGTCGGCTCACGATTTTATTCGCCGACAGAAAGCGGGCCGGGCGCGATTTGAACACACGGTCGGACGTGCTCACTCCGTTGTGCGCGACCTCCCTGCGATTCAAATCTCGCCGGTTCCGTGATGCACCGCTCACGAATTGTTCGCGGTGTAGAACGGGCCGGGCGCGATTTGAACACGCGACCGTCTGATTAAGAGTCAGACGCTCTGCCTAACTGAGCTACCGGCCCTGTACCCGAAATTTTCGGATACGCATTCAAATACGTTTCCCTTGGTACCCGTCGTGGGAGGGGAACACACACATCAACTACTGCCAATCCCAATCACCGTTCACGGAACGTACCAATCTTCGGGAGCGTTAAGTGCTGTGAGACCTACATCACGTTCATATGAGTATGGGGGTTACGATCTCGTCGATCTCTGACTACGCTATTCTCGGCTGTGGAAGCGTCGGCTACGCCGTCGCGGAGGAACTCGTCGAGCAAGGCAAAGACGTTCTTATCATCGACCGAGACGAAAGCCGGGTCGAATCACTTCGAGATCAGGACCTCGATGCACGAACCGCAGACATTCGCGAACCGGAGGCCGCCGATCTGGTCGCCGAACGCGATGTCGTTTTGATCCTCGCCTCGAACGTCGAGGCGAACAAACGCGCCGTCGAACACATCCGAAATACGGACAGCAATCAGTTCGTCGTCGCCCGCGCGAGCGATCCCGTCTCCGGCGACGAACTTTCCGAACTCGGGGCTGATATCGTCATCAACCCCTCGGCCGTTATCGCAGATTCCGCGCTTCGCGCACTCGAGTCGGGGGAACTTGAGTACAACGCCGGAAAGCTCGCACAGCTCTTAGAGGAGACGACGGAGCGACTGGCGATCGTGACCCAGGAGAGTCCGGATCCGGACTCGATCGCGAGCGCGGCGGCGTTACAGGCGATCGCCACACACCTCGACGTGGAGTCAGATATCGTCTATCTCGGCGATATGGGCCACCAGGAAAACAGGGCCTTCGTGAACTTACTTGGAATCGATCTCGTCCAGTGGGACGAACTCGAGGACCTCTCCGATCACGATACGGTCGCCCTCGTCGATCACTCGACCTCGAGCGAGGTCGATCTCGACGTGGATATCATTATCGATCACCACGAACCCGAGGCGGAGTACGAACCCGATTTCGTCGACATTCGCCCGAACATGTCCTCGACGTCGACGATCATGACGAAGTACATCCAGGAGTTCGACGTCAATGTCTCCGAAGAAGTCGCGACCGCGCTCCTGTATGGGATTCGAGCTGAAACGCTGGATTTCAAACGCGATACGACCCCTGCAGATCTCACCGCCGCCGCCTACCTCTACCCGTTTGCGGATCACGATACCCTAGAACAGGTCGAATCGCCATCGATGTCTCCGGAGACGCTCGACGTTCTCGCGGAGGCAATCGCGAACCGGGACGTACAGGGGAGCCATCTCGTCTCCAACGCGGGAATCGTTCGTGACCGCGAAGCGTTGACCCAGGCCGCCAGCCATCTGCTCAATCTCGAGGGCGTGACGACGACCGCGGTCTTTGGTATCGCCGACGAGACTATTTTCCTCTCGGCGCGGTCGAAGGATATCCGAATCAATATCGGAAAAATCCTCGCCGACGCCTACGGCGAAATCGGCGAAACGGCGGGTCACTCCACGCAGGCGAGCGCGGAGATCCCGCTCGGCATCTTTACCGGAATCGAAATCTCGGCGGAGACGAGAGATACGTTCCTCGAACTGACCGAAGAAGCGGTCAAACGGACGTTGTTCGATGCGATGGGCGTCGAAGGTGGAGAAGGATCGAACGGGAGCTAACTAGGCGATTACTTCTTCTTCTTCCTCGTCGGGGTTGCGAACGCGTTCGACGACATCGTTGATGAGGATGACATCCCCAGCGGCGCGGACCCAACGATACGGGACGATAACGCCGCTCGCACCGCGAGCTTCGGCCTCGAATAGCTCCGTGTTGAGACCCCCGAGCGCGAGCCCGGTAACGGTCTGGCCGTCGACGTTCAGGCGCAGGTCTTCGACTTCGCCGACGAAAACGCCGTTGTTCGAATAGACTTCGCGACCGACGAGGGAGGTAATTTCCTGCTGGGTATCGTCCATAATTCCATTCTTGCATGGCACACTCTTAATTGTTAGTCAGACGCGCAAGCCCTCGGCATTATGTCGGATTAAAACACAATACTGCCGTCATTTCCGAGAAAAATGACGCTAAAAAGTGTATTCTCTCTTGAGTTTAGACACCATCACTTATAAATAACCATAAGATCTAAATAATCGAGATCACCGTGTGGTCGGTAACGCACCAAATGAGCATATGGGTATGGAACGTGTAGACACAGTTGCCGGGGTGCCTCTGACATTCGGCGACCCGGAACGGGTCGGTTTGCCCGGACCGACCTACCGGTTTTACGAAGACCCAGTGAGCGAGACTCGAGTCACTCCTCTGGACGGGTTTCAAGAACGTGTTCGATATCCGCGTACTCGGTAAGCAAGGATTCCATCTCTTCGACGGTCCGTTCGCTTCGCGTTCGTCCACTGCGAACGATGTCCTCGGCGCGTTCGACGGTGGTGAGCGTGTCCGTTTGGACTGCCAGTATCGGAATCCCGCGTTCGGTTGCCTGCCCGATAATGGCTCCCGACGGACGGTGCCCACCGGTAAGGATGAGACAACGAACTCCCGGTGCCTCGAGGGCGGCAGTGTGAATTTCCGACCGATCGCCACCCGTGATGACAGCAGCGTTTTTTGTCCGGCGAAAGTGCCGAAGCGCGCTTTCGGCTCCCATCGCTCCGACGGTAAACCGTTCTACGTACGATTCGGATCCATCCTCCGCGAGCATCGTCGCCCCAAGTGCCTCGGCGAGTTCGTTCACCGTGACACCGGCCAGCGTCTGCTCCCGCGGAAGAATTCCGCGCGTCGAAATACCGTTTCCGTCGAGAAACGGAACGACGTCCGTGTCGAGTTCGTCGTACGCCGCGTCGGAAACGTTGTTAAAGAGGACGCCGTCCAGCCGATCCCCGAACGTCCGAGCCGCCGTGATGACGCGGTCGACATCGCCGGGTGACTCGTAGGACGCGACGAGTAGTACCCGAGCGTCGAGCAACTCGGCGATGTCCGCATCGGTGAGGTCGATGATGCCGCCGACGTCGAGATTGCCGCCACCTTCGACGAACAGCCGATCGCAGTCCGCCGCGAGCGTTTCGTATGCTTCGAGGACCCGTTCTCGAAGCTCATCGGGATCCTCCCGCCCTCGAATCACTTGCTCGACGAACGTCGGTGAGTAAACGATGGGCTCCATATCGTGGATCTCCGCCTCGAACTCGAGGAGTTCTCGGGCGAGGAACGGGTCTTCGTCGAGCGTCTTCCCGACGTTACTCTCGAGACGGGTCCCTTTCGGTTTCATGTAGCCGACGGCTTCGCCGCCGTCGCTACCGTTGTGAACGAGTCGGGCGAGCGCCAGCGCAATCGCGGTCTTTCCGGTGCTTGCCTCGAGGGAACTGATGAGGAGCGCCTCCGTCTCGGTCCGGGTATCCGTGTCGCTATCTGGGGTAGTATCTGTGTCTGTCATAGTTTCTCCGTATCGACTGTGAGAACGAGATCGATCGCCTGTACGCCGTCCGGCCCTGCGACGAGCGGGTTGATGTCGAGTTCGAGGATGGCCGGGAAATCGCTCACGAGCTGTGACAACCGCTGGATCGACTCCACGACGGCGTCGATATCCGCCGGTTCGCGCCCCCGTGCACCGGCCAACAGCGGGGCGGCCGTAAGGTCGTCGACCATCTCGCGGGCCTCGCTCTCGCCGATCGGTGCGACCCGTACCGACGTGTCCTCGAGAATCTCCACGAAAATCCCGCCGAGGCCGAACAACAACAGCGGGCCGAACTGTGGGTCACGGTTCATGCCGACGATCGTTTCGGTCGACTCGTCTATCTCGAGCATCTCCTGAACTTGAACGCCGAGCACTCTCGCATCCGGCTGGTAATTTCGCGCCCGAGTGACGAGGTCCTCGTAGGCGTCGTAGACGTTCTCGTCGGGAACGCCGACCTTTACGCCGCCGATGTCCGACTTGTGTGAAATCTCCGGACTCGCGATTTTCATGACGACATCGCCGTCGATCGATTCCGCAACGTCTCGTGCCTTCTCCGGGTCATCGACGACGGAACCTGCTGGCGTCGGAATGCCGTACGCCTCGAGAAGGTCCATCGACTCGATTCCGAGGCGATTCCCGGGACGCGATGTTGTCCGCTCGAGAATCTCCCGCGCTCGCTCGCGGTCGACGTCGAAGGTTGTCGGTTCGTCCCTGGATCGGTTCCGAATAGCGCGGTACCGAGCGAGCGCATCGAGCCCGGAAACTGCGCGCGCCGGATCGAAGTAGTTCGGGATTCCGAACTCGCGGAGCACTTCCTCGGCGGCTCGCGCTCGGTCGCCGCCCATCATCGAGGCGACGACGGGCTTTCCGTGTCGCTCCCGCGTCTCGATCACCACCTCCGCGAGTTTGTCGTACGTGAGGACGGCCGTCGGCGCGCTGACGACGACGGCGCTCCCGACGTTCGGATCGGCCAGTGCAGTATCGAGCGCTTGGCCGAACCGTTCGACGTCCGCATCGCCGATGATGTCGATCGGATTGTAGATGTTCGCCTCCTCAGGCATCGACTCGGTGAGTGTCTCGAGCGTCTCGTCTGCAAACGATGCCATCTCGAGGGACGAATCACCGACGGCATCCGTCGTGAGAACGCCGGGGCCGCCGGCGTTCGTGACGACGGCGACGTCGCCGGACTCCGGGAGCGGTAACCCGGAAAGCGCACGGGCGTAATCGAACAGTTCCTGCACGGACTCCGCTCGGAGTACTCCGGCTTGCTGGAGCCCCGTTTCGTACGCGCGTTCGCTCCCAGCGATCGCACCCGTGTGGGACGAGGCCGCGTGTGCCCCCGCGTCTGTCCGGCCGGATTTGACCAGCACGATCGGCGTCTCGTCGCTCACCGCCCGCGCGGCGCGGACGAATTCCTCGCCCGCGTCGATATCCTCGAGATAGCCGATGATGACGTCCGTGTTGGGGTCGTCTCCCCACTCGCGGACGAAGTCCGTCTCCTCGAGAACGGACTTGTTGCCCAGCGAGACGACGTCTCGGAACCCGATCTTTTGCTCGTTGGCCCAGTCGAGCACCGCGGTGATGAACGCACCCGACTGGCTCATGAAGGATATCGATCCCTCGCGAGCGTTTTCGGGGCCGAACGTCGCGTTCATTCCGACTGGTGTCGACATGACTCCCAGACTGTTCGGGCCGACGACGTTGAGGTCGTACGTTTTCGCGATTTCTCGGAGTTCGCGTTCGCGTTCGGCCCCTTCAACACCGGTTTCGGAGAAGCCAGCCGTGATGACGACGACGTTTTCGGTTCCCGCCTCGCCGATCTCTCGGAGCGTCTCGAGGACGACCGGCGGCGGAACGATGACAATCGCGAGATCGACCGCCGGGGCGCTCTCGAGGTCGGCGTAACACTCGAGGCCGAGCACGGTTTCGCGGTTCGGGTTTACCGGAACGACCTCGCCGGCGAATCCGCTCGAAAGGTTCTCGAGGATCGCCCGACCGACTGCGCCTTCGCGATCCGTTGCGCCGACGACGGCGACGGTATCGGGTTCGAACAGCTCGGATAGCCTTCCCATCGGTCGAGGATTTCACGAGCAGCGTGTTAAACGTGTTCGGCGTTCCCAGTCCGAAGGAGGATCTCGAATTAGTGCGTCGACAGCGCCGATATCGACTGGCTCGATCCAAAAATCGCGAAGAGATAGATGACGATCGCGGCGACGACGATCGAGCCACCCGGGGGAAGTCCCTGATGGATAGCGATACCATAGCCGCCAAGCACCGAGAGTTGTCCGAACAGGATCGAGAGGATAAGCGTCTCCCTGAAGCTGTGAGATATCTGGGAGGCGGCCGCGACAGGGATGACCAACATCGCGGCGACGAGGATCACGCCGAGAATCTGCATGGCTCCGACGACGACGACGGCGGTCATCACGATCAACAGCGTGTTGTACCAGGTGACGTTGAGCCGCGCAACGCGTGCGGCCTGCTCGTCGAAGGTGATAAACAGCAACTGTTTGTACGTCACCGCGACAATGGCGACGACCACGAGACTTAACACCGCCATCAGCTGTGACCCGCCGGTCGTCACGTACGCGGCGCTTCCGAAGAGATACTCTTCGATGTTCACGCCGGAGAGACCACGGCCGTAACTGATGATGAGCGTTCCGACGGCGAAACTCCCCGTCAGCATGATCGCGATGGGAACGTCCCCGTAGGTGTTCGTTCGCTCCGTCAACCACTGAACGCCAAGAGCCCCGAGGACGCCAACCACGAGCGCGGCCGTCAACAGCGAGCCGTCCCAATCAGTCGTCGTGGTGAACAGCAATCCGACGGCGACGCCGGCAAAAGCCGTGTGCGCGAGGGTTTCACCGATGAGCGCCATCTCCCGGTGGACCAGATATGTTCCGACCAGCGGTGCGACGATGCCGATCAAGACGGCCGTCGCGACCGATCGCCACATGAACCCGTAGCTGAAGACGTTCGTTCCCAGGTAGACGTCCATCCATTGTCCGAAGATGATGAACTGGTCGTAGAGCCCTTCAGCATAGCCGTAGCCGCGAAGCCACTCGAGACCGACGAACGCGATCATGACGACTGCCAGCAGGGCGGTCAATCCGATGCCGACGAGTTCGAGCGGGCGTCTCAGAGATCCGTTCATCAGTGGTGGTGGTGGACGACCTGTCCGGATGTTCCGTACGCCTCGGTCAGGGCGTCGCTTTCGACGAACGATTCGGTATCGCCGTGGTGGTACAGTTCCTGATTGATACAGGCGATGTGGTCTGCGCGGTCAGTGACGACGCCGATATCGTGTTCGATCAGTACGATAGTGATTCCCGACTCGTTCAGCGAATCGAGCAGTCGATAGAACTCGTCACGAGATTCGGCATCGACGCCCACCGTCGGCTCGTCCAACGCGAGCAGGTCCGCTTCGGAGGCGAGCGCCCGAGCGATAAATGCCCGCTGGCGCTGGCCGCCCGAGAGCTGGTTGACTCGCCGGTCGGCGAGTTCCGTTATTCCGACCGTCTCGATAGCATCGTCGACGATTTCGTAATCGAAATTGGTTAACCTCGAGTGGCCCGCGTGCGGAAACCGGCCCATCGTTACGGCTTCGCGGACGGTCACCGGCATCGTTCCGCCGCGGCTAGTCGCTTGCTGGGAAACGTAGCCGATGCGTTCGCCGTGTTCGAACTCCGAAACCGGCTCGCCGAACAGTTCGATGGAACCCTCGTCGGGAGAGTGAAGCCCGAGCATGAGGTGCAAGAGCGTCGTCTTCCCCGACCCGTTCGGGCCGATCAATCCGAGAAAGTCACCCTTCTCGATCGTCAGCGACACGTCTCTGACCGCGACTTTGTCTCCGTACGCGAACGTGACGTTCTCGATAGCAACTGCCGGGTTCACGGTATACTCACTTCCTCCTCGGACGCGAGGCGGCTTATTTCTTCCATTTTCGTCGAATCACTCGGCACCGAGTGCCCGTTTCAACGACGGGATGTTGATCTCTTCCATCTGTTCGACCCACCCGTATCCCGCATCGTCCCACGCTTCGGTGTTGCCCTCGAGTGGCGTCAGGGGTTCGTACTCCGTTGCATCCGTTTCGTCGAGGAGGACCTCGACCATGTCGGGAACATCTTCGTCGGGATTTTGCGTCTCGAAGGGGTCATAGAGGATCGTCTCGATATCGTGTTTCTCGACGACTTCGATCATCTCAGAGATATCTTCGGTACTCTCGACTTCGTCCGGCGAGACGCCGGCCGGCGTGTGGAGTTCGAAATCGTACCGGCGCTCGATGTACTGATAGGAATCGTGGCCAGCGAAAACCGCAACGTCACGGTCCGCGTTTTCGCTTAGCTCGTGTAGTTGGTCGTCAATTGCCTCGAGTTCGTCGAGATAGCCCGCTGCGTTTTCCTCGTAAAACTCGGCGTTATCCGGATCGGCCTCCGCGAGACCTTCGGCGATCGTTTCGACGATGTCCTGGGCGATTACGGGATCGATCCAGACGTGCGGATCCGCGTTCTCGGGAGCGTCGGTCTCCTCGAGTTCCTCCACGACCGAGACGATCGAGGTATCGGCACTCGTTTCCCAGACGACTTCGCCGTCGGCGACGAGTTCGAAGACGATCCGCGTCTGGGACACCTCGGTACCGGAGAGGACGACGTGATCGCCTCGAGATTCGGTCTCGAGTGCGTCGCTTTCCTCGTCCACGTAGCTGACTTCGAGCTGAAACTGTTCGTCGGATCCGAGCGGGAGCACGTTCCCGTCTGCGTCTTCGAAGACGCCAGCGACAGCAATTTCGCCGTCGACGGGAACGTCCGGAACGCCGCCGTGCCAGTGGCCGTCGTGCCAGTAGGCGACTTCCGCTCCGGTTCGCTGATCGTAGAGGTCGAACCCGGTAATGTCGATCTGGTCGGGGTCGAAATCGCGGTCTGCCGGCTCGCGGTCGAAATCGCCGTCGGTGTCCATCTCGAGAAGCTGGTTCTCGAGTCCAGCCATCCCGTCGATCAACGTGACGTGGTCGTAATCGCGTTTGAACTCCGCCGCAAACTCCTGTGCCCACGCGAACTCGTCCGTATCGAGATAGATAAAAACGTTCGAGTCCGCGATGTCTCGCTGCAGATCGCTGGGCGGCTCCCACCCGTGTCCCATCTGACCGGTGTCGATGGCGTTTTCGAACGCTATTTCCTCCCCGGCAATCTGCTCGGCCCAGTCCCAAAGTGGAAAGAACGCAGCGTAGCCGCCTTCGGATCCACCGCTATCGGGCTCGCTAAGACACCCCGCGATCGTGCCGAACGCAACGGCCCCCACCCCTGTTCGGAGGACGGATCGGCGTGTACGGTTCATACGAGTACGTACGAGTGAATGGGTAAAAGGGTTATTATGGAATCGGATATCGTTAATAACTCGTGACACTCGAGAGAGTCGTCTTAGTAATTAGTCCGAACGAAAGCGGTCATCGGCGTGCGAATTCGGCGCATCACAAACGCACTGGCTCTCACGGACGATAATCGAGAAGCGCATTCCGTCGGTGGTAGCGTCGAAATCAGAAAATCCGATCAGTGGTCGTCGTCGTGGTCGTCATCGTCGTGATCGTGGTCGTCATCGTCGTGATCGTGGTCGTCATCGTGGTCATGATCATGCTCGTCATCGCCGTGCTCGTCATCGTCGTGGTCGTTGTCGTATTCACCTATGACGACCTCGAGATCAGGCGTTTCGTACACGACGTGGTCGTCGGCTCGAATCTGGAAGACGACCGTCGTGAACCCGTCGCCGACGCCGTGGAGGTGGACGTGATCCCCGTGGAAATCCTCGTCCGGATCGCTTTCGACGATTCCCTCCTCCGCGCTGTCTGGCACCTCGACGGCGAGTTCGTACTCGTCACCGAGTTCGATCTCGTCGCCGTCCTCGTCCTCGACGCGTGCGCCGAGGGAGAGATTGTTGTCGTCTGGAACCTCGAGCGGATCGTCGTGCCAGTGTTCGCCGTGGATGTATACGGTTACGGAATCGTCGTCTCGATCGATGACCTCGAACTCTTCGATCTCGAGGTCCTCGGGTTCCTCACCGTTTCCGTTGTCGTCGCCTCCGTCGCCACCGTCGTCATCACCGTTCTCTTCCCCATCGTCGTCCCCGCCGAGACAACCGGCGAGAGCGAGCGTTGTCAGCGAACCCGATGCAGCGAGCACCCGTCGTCGGGACGCCGATCGTGGATTAACAGTCACTATTAGACACCAACACCCTATTGTGGGAAGTTACTAATAAATACACCGGTGTTGTTAATCAGTGTGTGTTGATGCCTAGCGCTACGAGTATTCGGAATCCGGAAATCACACCTCGACATCCTCCACGGCATAGGCCGTGATATTGCGTCTGTTCAGCGCACAACCACCTCTTCATCACTCCAACGAAACCGATAGCTGAATGCCGTCGAGGCGTTCGTAGACCGGAGTCGCTTTCCGAACGATATCGAATACGTCGAACCGGATGAGCACTCGGCCGGGTTCGATCGTCGCCCGGCAGATCGGCCCTCGACTCGTGAGAACGACGTAGGGGGGAGCCGGAACCGGTGTCGACGCGAGATCGTATCCCGCTGATTCGACGGCGTCGGACAGAACGATCGGGAGCGTTTCGAGGATTCCCGCGGACTCGAGGGCGGACTGCAACGGTTCGATTACGCGTCGGCGCTCGGTCGTCTGGGTACCGTCCCAGGAGTTGGCGACCAGGTCAGCACAGTAGTCAATCCCGTCGATGACCGTTTCGTGATCGCGCTGAATGCAGCGCCGAGTCGCTCGAACCGGATATGACACGTCGTATACTGTGTCGTGGATACCCAAAGCTGTCCCGGCTTTGGAGTGGCGTTCCGGTCGTGGTATCCCAACTCGGGAGCAAACGTACTCCTAAATGACGAGAACAACGGAGGCAAGCGCGCCGCCGAGCAGGAGGACGGCGCTGTAGGTTGCAACTTGATTTTTGAACTGCTGGTTCGACGACGTCGCAGCGAGGAGGGCTTTGACGACGATACTCGAGACCGTTGCGAGCAAGATCGCGATCGTCGCTTCTGTCGGACCGAGCTGTCCGCCACGATACAGGACGACGGCCGAGGTCGTCGCACCGGCACTCGAAACGAGTCCACTCGCGACGGCTGTAACGTAGAACCCGAGCGTTCCGAACCACACCTCCGCGAGCGATCCGAACACCAACACAGCGAGAAAGACCGCCCCGAACGCGAGTGCGTTTTTCATCGAAAACGGGCTCTCGAGTTCCATCACAGTCGACTCTCGCCAATTCGCGGTGACACCAGCCACGATGAACGCAACGACGATCACCGCGCCGAGGGGAACGATTGCCTCGTAGAGGATATCGACGCCGCCTCCCACGGTAAACGCGAGCGCGATAGCCAGATTCCGAACGGCCATCGCCGCGTCCGCGAGGATGATCGCCGCTACCGCGTAGGAGGCAGCCTCCGGCCGTTGGCGGACGTGATCGAGCATCGTCCCCACAACCGCGGTCGAGGCCGCCAGTCCGCCGAAAAAGCCCGTGACGGCGATTCCGCGGCCGCCGTAACTCGAGACGATGGCGTAGTTGACGATCCCGATCCCCGCCACAGCGACGACCATCAACCAGATCACCTGTGGCTCGACCGGTATGTCGGTGGTCCCGAGCTCGAGAACGTATTCGGGAGGTAACAGCGGGTAGATGACGAACGCCAGGATCGCGAACTCGGTCGTCGAGCGCATTTCTTCTCGAGAGAGCCCCCAGGCGAACTCGTGGAGTTCGCGTTTGAGGACGAGCAGTAGTGAGGAGAGTACTGCAACGGTTACGCCCTCGATGATGAATCCGGCCGCGACTAGCGATCCGACCCCGTAGGCGACGAGCATCGAGACGGAGGTCGTCAGCGAAAGACCCGCTTCCTCATCGTCGTCTATGAGGCCCCTGACGGCGAGTAAGACACCTTGAACGATGACCAACAGTCCACCCAAGACGAGTAACCCTTCTCCAATATCGGTCTCGAGAACGAGAATCGTAAAAACGGCCGCGAGGAGACTGATCAGGGAGAACGTTCTGATTCCGGCCGATCGTTTGGACCATTCTCGCTCGAGGCCGAGAAACAATCCGAGCGCACCAGCCAGCGCGATCCGAACGACCGTCTCGTCGAGCGTCCCCTCGACGACCTGTAACGTGATTCCGTTCATCTCCCAGTGTTATTCGTAGACACATATAAACGGACTGCCGAAATACAGCTTCTGTATCGGAAGAATTCGGATTCGAGCGGATTCGCTGATCTGTTCTCACGGGAATTCAGTGGGTGCGGAAATTGGAGCTTCGAACCGCCCCCGGCCAGTTGAGACGACTATCGAGTCGATATGTCTCGAAGAGCGAGGGGACCGATTTCGCCGTTAGAGCTCGACGTACTGCGCTTCCCACTCGCGACGGGCCTCGAGTTCGCGTTGCCCGCGTCGGGTGAGCGTATAGAAATTGGTCCGCCGGTCCCGTTGCCCCTTCTCTACGAGGCCTTTATCGACAAGCGTGTCCAGATTCGGGTAGAGTCGCCCGTGGTGAATCTCTTTTTCGTAGTACTGTTCGAGTTCCTCCTTGATGGCCAGTCCGTGAGGTTCTTCCTCGCCAGCGATGACATAGAGCAAGTCACGCTGAAATCCTGTCAGGTCGTACATTGGGTAAGTACCGGTTGTACTTTCTGTCGGAATTTAATAAATATATCGGGTTGCTCCGATCAATACGGCCATTTTCCGAGTAGCGTACGCACAACGGAGATACATACCACCTATAGCACTAGTGAGAGATTAGCCACGGATCCACACATAACACGCAGTTCATGTTTAGCTTTCAGATGATTTTTGAGAGTACAATTATGGGGTATCCGCTCCGCTACCTTCGACAGCGAGGAAAACCCAGCGTCCACGCTGGGGAGGATGTCATACAACATTGTACCGACCGTACCCTATCGAGTTGACTCGAGAAGTGCAATGATACAACTATTCTAGATTAGCCATCCGTAAACAGGAAAGCAAACCGCGTGGCGGAAAAATGCCACGCGGTTGCTTGCCGCCCTGAATTGGTCCCCGCTGACGCTTCGGCCCTCCAAGCGAAGCGTCAACTGAAGAAATTGGCCCGGAGTACTTAAAGGTATCGACAATGCCTGAAAGACGGATATATTTGAGACGATTCCTGTTTTCCGTTAAATATGTTCTTCCTCGAGGGTCCATCCAAGCGCCCGTTTGTAATACGTGAACATTTTCTCGACGCCATCGTGGTTCATATCTTCGCTTTCGAGATGTTCTTTGAGGAACTCGTACTGCTCTCGGATCTCCTGCTCGTCTCGCATGTGAAGGAATAACCACTCGAGACGCAAAAAGGTCGCCACTGCCCGTTTTCGTGGACGTTCCCGAGACTCGGAACAGACTGTCGGATACCAGTGGCCGCGACAGATACCCGCTTCGTCACAACGCTACCGCTGTCGGATTGCAGTGGCGCGAAAAAATGTGCGACCGATTTGGGTATCCGATCGAACGGTGACCAAACGGTGACCGAAGGGGATCTCGATCGATCCTCCCGATCAGGCGTTGTTATCGTTTGATTCGTTATCGTCGCCTTCGTCGTCCATATCGTCGTCATCCGCTCCGTTCATGTCGTCGTCCTCTTCGTCCATACCGTTTCCTTCCTCACCGAGGGTGAGCGTAACTTCTTCGTCGTCGCCGTCGATTTCGACGTCTTCTTCCGCCTCATCCCCTTCGTACTCGGCGGTAACGGTGTATTCGCCGTCCTCGAGGCCCTCGAATTCGACCTCGCCGTCCTCGTCGGTTTCGTCTTCCATCTCTTCGTCGTCCATCTCATCGTCGTCCTCGTCCGCTGGGCCGTCTTCGTCTTCTTCGTCCTCACCGTTCTCGTCGTCCATCTCTTCGTCGTCCATCTCTTCATCGTCTTCCTCGTCCGCTGGATCGGCTTCGTCACCCTCGTCGACAGTGACGGTCGCTCCCTCCACGGGCTCTTCGTCACCGTCTTCGACGGTTACGGTGAGCGTATACTCGCCGTCTTCGTCGTCATCTGCTGGGTCGTCGTCATCGTCGTCGTCACCGACCGGATCACCGTTGTCGTCTTCGGGGTCGTCCGCGGGATCATCGTTGTCCTGATCGTCGTCGGCACAACCGGCTAAAACCAGTGCACTTGCTGAACCAGCGGCAACTACGAACTTCCGTCGATTGAGTCGTGGGCGAGACATACAATCAGATAGTACGTTCCAGACTGTTGGAATGCGGCCTGCAACTGCCGTACGTTGATCACCTAGGGCACTTCCAATAACGAAATCAGACAGTCGGCGTAACTGAGAGGACGGTTGTCGCAACCGATGGAATTAATACGGGCTCGATCCCGTTGCATTCATAACCTAGTTGTAACTACAATACAATGATCGAGGCGTGAAACGACGGATCGCGCTCGGGTTTGGGTTTGCGGCGCTCCTCATGGCCGTTCTCATTACCGCAGTTGGGGGCCAAGACGTATTCGATGAGCTCTCCAGGGCGGATTACTCAGTGTTGGGTCTCGGTGTCTTATCGGGCATTTTCGCGTTGGCCTTTCGTGGATTCGTCTGGAACAGGTTCCTCACGTTGGTCGATAGCGGACTGTCTCGAAAACGGATCACTGGCGTCTTTCTCACCGCGATGTTCCTCAAGTACGTGACGCCCTACGGCCAGCTTGCCACCGAGCCATTCGTCGCGTACCTCGTTGTCCAGGAGTCGGAGATGGCGTACGAGGACGGTCTCGCGGGAATCATCTCCGCGGATCTGCTGAACTACCTTCCCTATTACTCGTTCGGGTTTCTGGCCCTCGGAATCGTCGCAACCGGTGATGCGCTCGGTAACGATCTGTTCGCGCAATTCGTCGCCTTCAGCGCCCTCTTCGTCGCGGTCATCTCGATTATCGCCGTCGGTGCTCGTCGCCCAGATATTGTCTACAGAATCGTCCTCTTTATTACCAGCGTCCTCCGACGCGTTCTCGGAAAACTCACGCCTCGGTTCGACGAACAACTCAGTCGGTCCGCCGTCCGCACCAGACTCGACGGCTTTTACGCGACTATCACGATGATTACGGCGGACAGACGAACGCTCCTCATCACGGCGGTGTACGCACACATCGGGATGCTATTCCTGATGCTCCCGGTCTACATCGGTGCAGCCGCGCTCGGTCACCAACTCTCACTGCCGGTCGTTGCCCTCGTTGTCGCCCTCGGAAAGCTCGGTGCCATCGTCCCCGCTCCCGGCGGAACTGGCGGAGTCGAAGCAATGGTAACGGCGAGCCTGACGACACTGGGGCAACTCGAGCCGGCGGCCGCGCTGACTATCGCGATCATCTACAGAGTCTGTACGTACTGGCTCACGGTCGGTATCGGAGGGATCTCTGCGGTATCTGTCTTGTTTCGAGGAGAGTGATTAGGTCGGTGGGTCTTTTGGGCTCCTCGCCGTACACGCGAGTATGAAAATTCGGGGCGAACGCGAGTGTACCGAGTGTGGCACCCGATGGTCGTACTACGAGACCGGGAGCGTTAGCTGTCCGAACTGCGGGACGCTCCGAAGCGTCGGTCTCGACGATCGAACCGAACACACGGATATGGAGGTCGCGTTCGATCTGACGCCGGTCCGGAACACTATCGACGACAGCTCGACGGGCGAACTCGCCGAGCAAAGTCGCGAGCGCGCCCGCGAGTACATTCGTCAACGGGGATTCGTCAACGGCGGCGATCTTCGGGAACTCGACGACACCTATCTCGCCGCGACCGAGTTACTTCACATCGCAGATATCGTTGCGCGCGAACGACGACTCGAGGAAGACGAAGAGCTCTACTTCCTTTCCCTGCTCGAGATCGCAGATCGCGGTCAACGGCCACCGCCAGCCGAGGTTCCCCCGTCGCTCCGCTCGGCTCGCGGGATCGCCGCCGCGAACGCCGTTCGAGAGTACCGCCGCGATATCCGAACCTGGAGCGAGGACGAATCGTTCACGACCGACCAACAAAGCGCGCTCGAGACGCTCGGGGATCACGTCACGCGAATCCGAATGCTCGAGGGCGATATCGAACCGAAAACTGCCGAGACCCTGATCCGGGCGACACGCGAACTCGCGGATGGACTCCGCGGCGACGGGGACGCCCTGGCGAGTGCGACACACAGAATTCAAACGCTCGAGTACGAGTAGATCGGATCACCGAAGCGGTGTCACAAACTGCCGGAAGACCCCATCCGGCTCATAGGGTCGCTCGTAATTCTCTCCCGATATAGATACTCAGTCATCGGTTTCGCTCGGCGAAACTCGTTCTCCGCTGAGGCTGGCTGAAAATAGGTACGAACGACCCTATCAGGGAAGGTCGACGTCGATTCCTTGCTGCGTACTCGCCGCGTTGACCGTGTTGTGAAGCAACATCGCTCGA
Source organism: Halostagnicola bangensis (assembly GCF_054653435.1). Lineage (NCBI taxonomy): Archaea > Methanobacteriati > Methanobacteriota > Halobacteria > Halobacteriales > Natrialbaceae > Halostagnicola > Halostagnicola bangensis. The sequence goes on from NZ_BAAIGG010000002.1 coordinate 211,506, forward strand.
GTCATCGGCCCGACGCCGCCGGGAACGGGCGTGATGGCGCTCGCTTTCGATTTCGCGCTCTCGAAGTCGACGTCGCCGACGAGTTCGTACCCCTTCTCGTTGTCCGCGTCGACCCGAGAGATGCCGACGTCGATCACGACCGCTCCGTCGGCGAGCATCGAGGCGTCGACGAGTTCCGTGACGCCGGAGGCGGCGATCACGATGTCGGCACGCCTCGTTTTTGCCTCGAGATCCTCGGTTCGGGAGTGACAGACCGTAACCGTCGCGTTGCCGCCGTCGGCTTTTTGCATAAGCAGGTTCGCCATCGGTTTCCCGACGATGTTCGATCGACCGATGATGGTCACGTCCGCCCCTTCCGTCTCGACGTCGTAGGCCTCGAGCAACTTCTGGATCCCGTGCGGGGTACACGGCTTGAATCGAGGCTGGCCCGCGACGAGCCGGCCGACGTTTTCGGGATGGAACGCGTCGGCGTCCTTGGCCGGGTCGATTCGTCGAAGCACCTCTCGATAATCGATGTGATCGGGAACCGGTTCCTGGACGATGTATCCGTGAACGGACGAATCGTCGTTGAGATCCTCGATTGCGTCGTACAGCTCGGTCGCCGGGGCGTCCCCGTCGATTTCGACGTGGGTTCCTTCGATCCCGACCTCCTCGCAATCGCGCTGTTTCATGTTGACGTACGTCTGACTCGCGGGATCGTCGCCCATCAGGACGGTCGCGAGTCCCGGCCGCGTTCCGGCGTCGGCGAGCGTTTCGATCGCGTCGGTCAGTCCATCGCGAATCTCGCTCGCAACGGCGTTTCCGTCGATGATCTCGGTCATCACTCGAGTTGCCGTGAGCGAGCGTAATCAACCCTCGGGTTTGTGCCTATTTTCGGATGACTGGTGGCAGTGATATGCATGTTCTTGCCTACTAGTGCGATCGGAACCGTAGACTCCCATCACTATCGGCGTTTGTAGAGGCCGGAAAGAATACTCTGTGGCGCGTTGGACCGAAGGCCGTCGCGATTCGGTCGCTCGAGTTGGGCTATTCGTACAGCGGGTTCGCCTCACAGAGTGCGTCGACTTCCGCTCGAACCTCGCTCTTGACGTCGTCGTCTTCGGGTGCGTCGATGACTCGAGCGATGCAGTCGGCGACCGTTTGCATGTCGCTCTCGTCGAAGCCGCGCGTCGTCAGGGCTGGCGTTCCTGCGCGGATACCGCTCGGGTCGAACGCCGAGCGCGTTTCGCCGGGGACGGTGTTGCCGTTGAGGACGATTCCCGCGTCCTCGAGCGCGTCTTCGGCGTCGCCGCCGGTAGTATCGGGGTGGCTCTCACGCAGGTCAACGAGCACGAGGTGATTGTCGGTTCCCTCCGAGACGAGCGAGAAGCCGTGCTCGGAGAGCGCCTCACCCAGCGCTTTGGCGTTGGCGACCGTCTGCTCGGCGTACTCCTCGAACTCCGGCTGGAGCGCTTCCTCGAAGCCGACCGCTTTGCCTGCGATGTTGTGCATGAGCGGGCCGCCCTGTCCGCCGGGGAAGACCGCCGCGTCGATATCGTCCGCGTACTCCTCGCCGGTCATGACGATTCCGCCGCGTCCGGAACGGATCGTCTTGTGCGTCGAACCGGTGACGAAGTCGGCGATGCCGACGGGGGAAGAGTGTACGCCCGCCGCGACGAGTCCGGTGATGTGGGCGATATCCGCGAGGTGGAACGCGTCGACGTCGTCGGCTACGTCCTGGATCCGTCCCCACTCGATTTCGCGCGGGTACGCGGAGTAGCCCGACACGATGATGTCCGGTTCGAACTCCGCCGCCTGCTCCGCGAGTCCTTCGTAATCGACGTAGCCCGTTTCGGCGTCGACCTCATACTGCTCGACTTCGTAGAGCTGACCGACGAAGTTTGCGGGGTGGCCGTGGCTGAGGTGGCCGCCGTGGGTCAGATCGAGCGAGAGGATCTTATCGCCTGCCTCGAGCATCGCGAAGTAGACGGCCTGATTGGCCTGCGTTCCCGAGTGGGGCTGGACGTTGACGTGTTCGGCACCGAACAGTTCGGTCGCACGGTCGATCGCGAGTTGCTCGACCTCGTCGGCGTATGTACAGCCGCCGTAGTAGCGCTCGCCGGGGTAGCCTTCGGCGTACTTGTTCGTCAGCGCGCTTCCTTGTGCGTCAAGGACCGCCCGGCTGGCGTGGTTTTCGCTCGCGATCATCTGAAGCGTCGATCGCTGCCGATCAACCTCGTTCTCGAGGGCGTCGGCGACGGCGGGATCGACGTCCCGGACGTGGTCGTGTTCCATAATGAATTCCCTTACTGGACGCTCCATAAGTGTACCTTTCCTCGGCAAGTGAGGTCGCTTCTCCCCGTTCCGTACCACGCCACCAACTCACAAATGACGGGAACCTGTTAGCTCGATACAACTAACTTCACCGGGTCGTATTTTCCGAATAGATGTTACGGTGGGATATTACCGGCGGCGACCTCAGGATAACCGACGCAGATAACGCCGAAATCGTCGTCAGGGGATCGAACCTCGAGATTTCCGGTTCAGGCCCGGACATCAGACGACCCGTCGACGAAACGATTGTTGTAACGACCGACGAACTTCGATTTCCACACGCGGTCGTCTACGCTTCTGATATCGGTACCAATCGACAGTACGAACTCGACCCGCGGGGCGAACCCCTGTCGCTCCCCCGCGGCGAATACGTCGTCGATATCGACGCGAGAATCAAAACGTACCTGCGCTTTTCCGGCACGGCGACGATTCGCAGAACCGACGATATCGAAACTGTCGTCGTCTCGTTTCCCGAACGGGCGCGCACCGTTCTCGGATTCCGAAGTCGCCACGAAATCCCCACCGACACGATAACGATTCCCGAAACGACCGAGGGACTCGCACGCGCAATAAGCCATCTCCACGCCTCACAAAAGACCGCGAGCCCCGACCGGACGTATCCGTCGCTCAGGGGCCACCCACCTCGTATCGAAACGGGCTCCCGGCTAGAAATTTCGGAAAGCGTTCGCCGGGACGTTACCGAGTCGGGTGTCGAACTCGTGGTCCCGCCGACGTACGAAGCGCTGTACGTCGCCGCACCTCTCGCCTACTATCTCCAGGGAAAGGTTACTCTCGACGATCGTGAGACGCCGCGTCTCCGCATAGAGAAGTACGAGACGGACCATTGTCTTCCGTCGATGCCGGCCCTCGAAGACGAAATAGAGCGGTTGCTTCGGAAGGTTTTCTTTCTCGATTGTCTCGTCCGAAACGTCGGTCCGTTCGGAACGTCCCTTTCCGAACTGAGCCTCCTTGAGGCGCTCGAGATCGATAGCGAACGGTTGTACGGCCAATCCATTCAGGACCGCCTCGAGAGATATCTCGACGTCCCGTACGAAACGGTCGAACACCGGCTCCCCGAGTGGCATCTCTCGACCTACGTCGACCCGACTCCGGCTAACGCCGAGACGCTTCCGTTCTTACTGGATCGAATGAGCCTGATTTCCACTCCGAAGTTCTCCGAACTCGCCGAGCAGGAACTGGTCGAACGGTCGCTCGACGACTTCTATCGAAATCGAGTCGGGGTTGCACGATCCGGAAACGGGCAAATCCCCTCTATCGAGATCATCAAACCGGAACTTCGTACCGGACGCGTCCACGGTTGGATCGCCGACGGCGTTCCGATCGACGTGTTCAAGTCGGTGCCCGAAGCGTACAACAATCGGCTTCGATACCTCGAGCGGCGAAGCGAGTCGTCGTCGATCGTCGTCGTGTTAAACGATCCCGAGATGGCTAGCGAACGCGAGTCGGTCGCAGAAATCTACCGAGAGCGGTCCGAATCTCTCTCGACGGAACTTACCGTCAAAGAGTCGCTTACGACCGCAGCGCTCGCTCGCGTCTTCGAGGACGAACACGATTTCGTTCACTATATCGGTCACTGCGAAACCGACGGACTGTGTTGTCCCGACGGAACCCTCTCGACGAGTAGTCTCGACGAATGTAACACGCAAACGTTTTTTCTCAATGCCTGCGGTTCGTTTTACGAGGGATTGGATCTCGTCGAGAAGGGGAGTGTTGCCGGAGCAGTGACCGTTCAGAAGGTATTGAACGATCACGCCGTCAAAGTCGGCTCGACGTTTGCGAAATTACTCGTTCACGGGTTTAGCATCGAACGTGCGATGGACCTCGCGCGGAGACGGATCATGATGGGCAAAGACTACGCGGTCGTCGGCGATGGCACGCACTCTCTTTCGCAGGGAGAACAACAGTATCCCACTACCGTGACCGTCGATCCGGTCGATGACGGACAGTACCGTCTCTCGATTGAATGCTATTCGACGCGAGAGAACGGCTCGTATTATTTTCCACACGCCGAAGGCAACGAGCATGCCTATCTGTGCGGTTCGTCCTCGGAACTATTGTTGACCGAGGAGGAACTTCCGTCGTTTCTCGAAGGTGCCAACGCGTCCGTAATATTCGACGGGGACGTATACTGGTCTCAGCAACTGTCCGCGAAAATGGCGGATGGACCGGACGGGTGACTACGGACCGCCGTAAGTGCTTACCCGTTTTGCAGACGCACACCCGAGTCGGATCGTTCGAGAATCTCGGCCAAATCGCGTTCGTATTTCATAACCGACACGCCAAAGGTGCTGATACATAGCGCCCATACACTTGCGACTGTTGTCTGATTGTATATAGTAATTACCATTACTATCCCCACTCCGCAATCGGTGAGCGATATTCTCGAGTATGCCGGACGAGCGGTTATCTATAGTTTGCAAGGCAGAGTACCCTGGGTCACCCGACCTGGGTACTTCACTATTCAGCAGGTGTAGCGTCTACGGCGAGCAAGAATTATCTCTCATTCAACCAAACTTCGACTACAACGAATCACTAACCGATAAAAATTACCAGTGTTTGGTTGAGAGTGTAACTTATCCTGTGCGAGCGGCCAACAAAATTAAGTATATAGCCATCATTTACTTCGGTACACAGATGGCTTCGAATTTACTCAATCATCAGATTGACGATATCCTCAGAGCGGTTCTAGAGGACGCGAGTGGCGACGTTTATATGGTGAACCCATCTCGGGACGCGATCGAAGAATTCGTCTCGGTCGCGACCGATTTCGACGGCTCGTTGCCGACGGTGCAGATGCTCGCCAACGAGCAAACGCTGAAGGACGTTATGGGTGACTTCATCGTCGCTTCGAACGCCGCCGATCTCATCAGCGACGGCGCGCTCGCTCTCCGGACGTTGGGGGAGACACCGGAGAACTCGCTCTGTCTCACCGAGGATCGCGTCATCGCCGTCGTTCACGCGGGAGACCGAGTTGGGGGCCTCGTTACCGACGAAGCCGACTTCGTCGACGACACGTTCGCCGCCTACGAAACCCGATGGGAGAACGCGGAACCGTTCAAACTTCGAACACCACCAATCAGCGACGTTCGAGAGACCCTTTCCGAGGAGATCAGTCCCGAGGCCGAAGCGGACTTCACCGCGATCCTCAACTCCCTCGAGACGGCACGCGGAGACGGGGACGGCCTCGACGAGGTGACCATCTCGCTGGTCGTCGCAGCGAAAAACGAAGCGCTCCTGTACGACATCAGCAAGTGGGGCGAGGATGTCGGCATCGCTTCCAAGGCAACCTTCTCCCGAACCAAGACCAAACTCGAGGATATGGGCCTCATCGATACGGAAAAAGTTCCGATCGACGTCGGTCGCCCGCGACTTCGTCTAAAGATCGGCGACGACCGACTCCGTGAAGCGGACAACGGGCAGATTGCGACCGTTACGCAGTCGATTCTCAACTGATCGCTGTCGGCCTCGATTCGACCCGTTTTGCCTATTGCTCTTTCCGTCGATCCCCATCCGATCAAACCTGAGTACGTAAACCCCAAGTTATCGCCGCGTAGAAACTCCGGTATGTACGAAGGCGTCCACGCCCGACCCGACGGTGAAAGCACCGTCGCTCGACTTGCCAAAACGGCGGCCGAATACGGTTTCGATGGCGTGGTCGTCCGAAATCACGACGACTCGAGAAGCGAGTTCGACGCCGACGAAATCACGGCGGAGTACGGCGTCGACGTCGTCGAGGGGATCGAGGTTCGTGCTGATGCGCCCGAACAGGCGAGCGGATCGGTCGGAAACTATCGATCGTCGACCACGATACTCGCGGTTCACGGCGGAACCAACGCGATGAATCGCTTCGCCGTCGAAAACGAGAAGGTCGACGTTCTCGCTCACCCGATGGCGGGGAGCGGCGATATCAACCACGTCCTGGTCAAAGCCGCCCTCGAGAACGGCGTCCGTCTCGAGTTCAACCTCGGCGACGTGCTTCGAGAGAGCGGCGGCCGTCGTGTCCGAACCATTCAGTCACTCCGAAAACTACGCGAGATCGTCGACTACTACGGCGCACCCTACGTCGTGAGCGCCGACCCCCGGTCGCACCTCGAGTTTCGCGGCCCACGAGAGCTCCGTGCGCTCGGCGACCAACTTGGCGTCTCGCCGGAGTGGATCGAAACCGGTCTCGAGGAATGGAAAGAACTCGCCGAGCGCAACCGGGAGATTCAGTCCGATTCGTTCATTGAGCCCGGGGTCAAACGAGGAAGGTATGAAGAAGAGTCTTGAGGAACACGCGGCTCGGTTCGACGAGAAAGCCAGCGAGTACGACGACTCAAAATCTCCCGAGTATCGAGCGTGTGCCGATATAGTTATCGAACACGCCGATCCCGACCCTGACGAAACGGTTCTCGATCTCGCCACCGGGACCGGTGCGATTGCACTCGCGCTCGCGGCCGATGCCGAGCACGTCGTCGGTCGAGATATCAGCCAGGGAATGCTCGAGCAAGCGCGGCGGAAAGCCGACGAACGGGGCCTCGAAAACGTTGCGTTCGACGAGGGATCCTTCCGCGAACCGGAGTACGACGACCCGGTCGATATCGTCACGTCGAACTTCGCGATGCACCACCTCGCGGACGCCGAAAAGCGGGAAGCCATCGAAACGATCGCCGCACTCGAGGCGCAAACGTTCGTCCTCGGCGACGTGATGTTCTTCGACGAACCGGATCCGAGTGAGCCGTTTTACTCGCCCGAAGTCGACGATCCGGCGACCGTCGGCACGCTCGCGGACGCGTTCACCGACGCCGGATTCTCGCTGACGGCGGTCGAACGCGTCCACGATCAGGTCGGCGTGCTCGTCGCCGAACGTTCGACGAGCGAGAAGCCGAAAACCGAATAACGACAGTACGATGAAACACCTTCCGAAGCACCTCCGCCCGAGATGGCGTTACCTCGCGGTTGAACTCGAGTCCTGGCCCGACGCAGCGATCGATCGACGGGCGTTTCAGCGCGAGCTCTGGTACGCGGGCCAGAATTTACTCGGCGATCCGGGGAGTGCAGACGCCGATTTGTCCGTCGTCAGGTTCGACTTCGGGGACGGAACCGGCAAAACGGTCATCAAAGTACGTCACGGAGAAACGGAACCTGCCAGAGCAGCGCTCGCGTGTATCGACCGTATCGATGGGTCTCCCGTCGGTATTCGCGTCGCAGGGATCAGTGGTACGATCCGTGCCGCTGAAGAAAAGTTTTTAGGTAAACGCGGGCAAGTCCCGTCAGAGAGAAACGTCGTGTTTGAGAACGCTGAGCGAGTCGCGGTCGGACGAAACGGATCCGCGGATATCCGACTCGACGACGCGTTCGTCGGCGCGACAGACCTCGATTTAGTGTGATACTATGCAGGGACAAGCCCAACAGCAGGCGTACGACCGAGGCATCACGATCTTCTCGCCCGACGGCCGACTCTACCAGGTCGAGTACGCCCGCGAGGCGGTCAAACGTGGTACGGCGAGTATCGGCATTCGAACGGAAAACGGCGTCGTTCTCGCGGTTGACAAGCGGATCCCGTCCCCGCTCCTCGAGGACTCAAGCGTCGAAAAGATCCACAAGGCGGACGATCACATCGGAATCGCAAGCGCCGGTCACGTTGCCGACGCGCGACAGCTGATCGATTTCGCCCGTCGTCAGGCACAGGTCAATCACCTGCGCTACGGCGAGCCGGTCGGCGTCGAAACGCTGACCAAGAACGTCACCGACCACATCCAGCAGTACACGCAGGTCGGCGGCGCGCGCCCGTTCGGCGTCGCGCTCATCGTCGGCGGTATCGAAAACGGCGAACCACGCCTGTTCGAGACGGACCCATCCGGCACGCCCTACGAGTGGAAGGCACTCGCGGTCGGCGCGGACCGGGGCGAACTCCAGAGCTACTTAGAGGAAAACTACGACGCCGAAGCGGATCTCGACGGCGGCATTTCCCTGGCCCTTGACGCGCTCGCATCGGTCAACGACGGCGGCCTCCTGCCCTCGGAAGTCGGGCTTGCGACCATCGACGCTGAATCCGAGTCCTTCGAGCAGTTCGGTCTCGACCAGATCGAATCGCACCTCGAGGAGAACGACCTCCTCGGCGAGGAAGGCGCGGACGAAGACGACGAGTAACGCGACCCGTTTTTGCGTTTCGCACGTTCCGATTCGAGTCCCACAGCCGTTTGTGCAGTTAGGAGTCCGACGACAGTGCGCGAACGGGTAACGGCCGACGAACCAACGGCGGATCGCCCCGCACACGCATTCGAGGTGGCTATCTCCGAAACCGCCGGACACGGAGAACCCGAGGGCGTTGGCCGGCGGCAAAAGCTCTTTTACCCGGCCGGGGGTATGCTCCGGTATGATATCACTCGACGAGGCGGTGACGGCGCGACTCGAGTCACACGGGGCGCGATTCGAAGTGTTAGTCGATCCCGACGCGGCACTCGAGATCAAACGCGGGGAGTTCGACGAGGATCTCGAGGACTACATCGCCGCCGAAGACGTGTTCGAGGACGCCTCGAGCGGTGATCGGCCGGCCGAAGATGATCTCGAGAAAGTGTTCGACACGACGGATCCACTCGAGATCATCCCCGAGGTCATCAAGGAAGGAGAGATCCAGATAACAGCCGACCAGCGCCGCGAGATGCAAGAACAGAAGCGAAAACAGCTAATCACCACGATAGCGCGCAACGCCATCAACCCCCAGATGGACGACGCACCGCATCCCCCCGAGCGGATCGAAAGCGCGCTCGAGGAGGCGGGGTTTACGGTTGATCCGATGGAGCCGGTGAGCGAGCAGGTCGACGACGCGTTAGACGATCTGCGTCCCGTGATTCCGATTCGGTTCGAAGAGGTCTCGATCGCCGTCCAGATTCCGCCGGAACACGCCGGCAGTGCTCAGGCGAAAATCCGCCAGTACGGCGATCTCGAGAGCGAAGAGTGGCAGCCGGACGGCTCGTGGATCGGCGTTATTACCTTCCCCGCAGGCCTGCAGAACGACTTCTACGACGTCGTCAACGAGAACACGAGCGGCGAGGCAGAGACGCAGGTTGTCAAGGACAAAGACGATCTCAAAACGAGATAACGGATCCGTTGTTCGACCGAGACCGGTGTCGGGAATCTTATCCGCGATAGTAGCCCAGTAAAAACCCGCTGGTAAACCCGACACCGACCGAGAGCGTCGAGACGACCGAAGTGAGCCAGTGTACCCCCTGATTTGCCTGTTCCTGAGTCTCGAGCAAGCCGGCGCTGAGCCGATCCCAGTCGACGATCACGATGCCGTTCGACTCGAGGTATCGAAAGACGACGAGTTGGACGCCGATAATGACTGCAACGATTTTTGCGACGTTTTTCACCGCAAAGCCGATCAGCCCACCGAGAATTGCACTCGCCGCAAACTCGAATCCCACCGATGTCGGGTCGATTTCCACCATAGCCGACCGAAGGGAACCGGTGACAAAATCAGTTGTGGTACGTGACATTCTGTGTTCAACGAATGCGAGTGCGTTCAAACCAGATCTGTCGAGTATTTAGGGTAAATCATCGATGAATGGGTCCGTCGGTGGACAACTATTACGAGCAGGAGGGGCTTCGAACCGTGAGAGGCGTCTGTCGGGACCGAACAGTCTGGGAGCCGACAGCGAAGCGGGCAAGCGCCACGGTCTCCACCCAGGTTCGGAAAACGCCACGGGATTCAAGGTGGTCGGACCCCTACGTGGGAGTATGAGTTACACAGCACCAATCGGGGTGACTGCCCGGCATCTCTAGCGTGTCAGAGCACCGGACGGGCGTCACGATAATCGATCGCCCGCCAAAATCGACGTTTCGGACGGTAGTGCGACGCACCCGTCGATCGACAACTGCTCAGACAATGCACAGCTAATCGTATGAAGGCACTCATCGCAAAACGAATCGACTCCGGAACGCCCGACACAAGCGAGATTCGCGAGCTCGCACGGGCGGCAGGATACGATATCGTCGGCGAGGTAACGCAGTCCCGAACGGCCGACGCCGCGTTGCAACTCGGCGAGGGGAAGGCGAACGAACTCGCAGAAAAGGCCGCGATGTCCGAGGCGACGACCGTCATTTTCGATAACCGTCTCGGACCGTATCAGATGTACAACCTCGGGCAGCTCCTTCCCGAGGGGGTCGAGATCATGGACCGGTTCACGCTGATCCTCGAGATCTTTGGCCAGCGAGCCCAGACCCGGAAAGCACAGCTGCAAGTAGAGCTCGCTGAGCTTCGCTACGAACTCCCTCGAGCGGAAGCGAAGACGAGTCTGGCAAAACGGGACGAACACCCCGGTTTCATGGGTCTCGGCGAGTACGACGAAAGCCGAGAACAGGATATCAAGTCCCAGATCAGCCGGATCAGGGACGACCTCGAGCAGATCGAGCAGAACGAACAGCACCGTCGCGAGCGCCGTCGCGCTTCCGGCTTCGATCTCGTCGCGCTCGCGGGCTACACAAACGCGGGGAAATCGACGCTTCTCCGCCGTCTCGCCGACGATCTGGACGTCGACGAAAACGAAGAACTTCACCCGGATCTCGATTCGACGGCCGAATCGCAGGATCGGCTCTTTACCACGCTCGGAACGACGACGCGACGGGCCGACATCGAGCCTCGAGACGTGCTCGTGACCGATACGGTCGGTTTCATCAGCAACCTTCCACACTGGCTCGTCGAGTCGTTCAAATCCACACTCGACTCCGTCTACCGCGCGGACCTCGTCTTGCTCGTCGTCGACGTCAGCGAACCGATCGACGAGATTCACGAGAAGCTCGTCACCTGCCACGACACGCTCTATGAACGCAACGAAGCCCCGATCGTTACCGTCCTGAACAAGATCGACGCCGTAAGCGACGAGGAACTCGAGGAGAAAGCCGCCGCCATCTCAGCGCTGGCTCCGAACCCCGTCACCGTCAGCGCGCGCGAAGGGGCGAACATCGGCGAGTTACTCGACCGGATCGATCGGGAACTCCCGGATTGGGAACAAGAGCGGCTCGTCCTGCCGATGACCGACGACACGATGAGTCTCGTCTCGTGGATCCACGACAACGCCCACGTCGAGGACGTTACCTACGGCGACGAGGACGTCCTCCTCTCGTTCGAAGCGCGCCCTACTGTTATCTCGCAGGCGCGTTCGCGCGCGAGCGACCTCGAGACGGCGTCTGCCTGATCTGACGTTTCGACCGCCGCCGTTTTTTAGAGGCGATCGACTCGGACCCAATCATATAAACCGATATCCCGTGATTGTCAGGGTATGGAACGAGTTGCAATCATCGGATCTTCGATGACCCAGTTCGGCCAGCGGGACGCCTGGATCCGCGAGTTGCTCGCAGAAGCCGGCGGCGAGTGCCTCGAGGATGCGGCCGTCGATCCGACGGACGTCGACCACCTGTACGTCTCGAACATGGCAAGCGGGGAGTTCGAAGGACAGACGGGAGTTGTAAACGCGTTAGCCCACGATCTGGGGGCGATTCCGGCTTACACCGAGCGAGTCGATCAGACGAGTTCGAGCGGCGGTGCCGGCATGTACGCCGCGTGGCGATCGGTCGCAAGCGGCGCGAGCGACATGACGTTGCTCGTCGGCGGCGAGAAGATGACCCACCGAACGACCGCAGAAGCGACGGACGTCATCGCGTCGCTGACTCATCCCTGCGAGTACAAACACGGCATCACGCTGCCGTCGTTCGCCGGGCTGACCGCCAGACACTACCTCGAGCGCTTCGACGCGCCGCGAGAGAGTCTCGGCAAAGTGGCGGCCAAGAATCACAAAAACGGCGTCGATAATCCCCACGCGCAGTTCCAGAAGGAAGTCGACCTCGAGACGATCCTCGAGTCGCCCGTCGTCGCCGACCCGCTTCGACTCTACGACTTCTGTCCGATCACCGACGGCAGCGCGGCGCTCATGTTCTGTCCGGAGTCGGTCGCGGCGGAGTACACCGACGACTACGTCGTGGTGTCGGGAATCGACGGCGCGACGGACACCCACGTCGTGCACGAACGCCCTGATCCGACGATCATGGGCGGCGTCGTCGAGAGCGGCGAGGGTGCCTTCGAGATGGCCGGCTACGAGCCCGAGGACATCGGCGTTGCTGAGCTCCACGACATGTTTACGATCCTCGAGTTCCTCCAGATGGAGGGGCTCGGGTTCGCAGAGCAGGGCGAGGCCTGGAAGCTCGTCGAGGAGGGCTATACGGACCGCGACGGCGAGTTGCCGATCAATACCTCCGGCGGGCTGAAGTCGAAGGGACACCCCCTCGGTGCCAGCGGCGTCGCACAGGGCGTCGAAATTTACGAACAACTGCTCGGCGAAGCAGGGCCGCGACAGGTCGAGGCCGACGTCGGCCTCTGCTGTAACGTCGGCGGGTTCGGAAACTGTGTCATCACGACGATCATGGAGGCAGGAGCATGACCATGGAAGCCTATCGCTACGAAGACGGATCGATCAGCTACCCCGGCCACCCGATCGGCCCCGACGGGAGCGAACCGGTCGATACGGTCGATTTGAGCGAATACACCGCCGAGGTGATTACGTGGACGACGAGTACCGCGACGCCCCCCGGCGTCCGCGAGCCCAACACGCTCGCAATCGTCGAGTTCGACGTCGACGGCGAGCCGGTCCGCGCGATCGGTCAGGCGACGAGCGACGACATCGAAACGGGCGACGAAGTCGAGCCGGTCTACGTTGACGAACTTCGGACACCGGGCGAGGGGATCAGAGAGCCCGACAGTCAGGAGTGGGACGGCTACCGGTTCGAACCGGTTTGAACTGTCGAGCGATTCTCCTCGTCGGTAATCGTCCTCAAAATCGTTTTCTGCGCGTCAATCAGCAAAGTCTGCGCGTCAATCAGCAAAATCGATCGCTGTCCGAACCATTAGTCGTCTGCGTCGTCGCCGTCGCCATCGTTGGGCGATTCGTCGCCGTCGTCACTCCCGGGAGGCTGGTCCCCGTCTTCCTCTCCGAGTCCGTCGGACTCGTCAGCGATTCGATCCCCTCGGTGGTCCGTCGACGGGTCGTCATCGTTGAACTGATCTTTGAGCGTCTCGAGTTCGGCGTCGACGTCGACGTTCGAATCGTCGTCGTCGTTCAGGACGGAACCGGCCTCGTCGGGCTCGCTCGAGTCCGAGTCGTTCCCGTCGATTTCGATCGGTTGTGCGTCGGTCGAGTTGGTCTCCTCGACGGCGTCGCGGAGGCGTCGATCCACGTCGTCACGGAGTTCTCGAGCTTCACTCAGCAGGTCGGTTACGCGTTCGTCGGCCGGCACCGATCCCTCGGAAACGCCGCGCTGTAGCTCCTCGAGGACAGTATCGAGCTGTGAGACGGTCGTCCTTCGGAGTTTCTTCGCACGTTTTTCGGTCGACTTCGCGGCCGTTTTGGTTCGGTCTCGTGTTTCCTGTTCCGTCTGGACGAGCTTGATACCGCGTTGAAACGCCTCGAGCGCCCGAACGTTAGCCTTCAACACCGCAAGTGCCGCCGGAATCGCGAACTCGTCTGCGACGCGAAGCATCTCGCCCGGCGTCGGCGGACGAAACGACGGCCGACGACGACGCGGCGCGAGTTCCTCGCGCAGTTCGTCGATCGTTGCGGAGAGCTCGCGGACTGCTTCCGCGAGCTCGTCGTCACGGTCGGTCATACCCCCCAATAGTATCTCCTGGGTGAAAAGAGAGCCGATTGAATCGATCCGAGGACAGGAAAGCGCCGAAGATCGATTTTTACGAAACTGAGACGAGCATGCGACTCACCGCTACGCCGTCGAGAAGCACCGATCCAAGCGCTTTTGTCCCCGCAAAACACCTCCACAGGTGTGCAAATCGAGAACAGTTTCATTCCAGTCCGGGGGGTCGGCGAGGCGACCGAACGCCGGCTCTGGGCGAACGGCGTGACCCACTGGGACGAGTTCGAGGGTGAGGTCGTCGGAGAGACCATCGCCCGGCGGATCGAGACGTTTATCGACGAAGGCCAGTCCCATCTGTCGAGCGGAGATATGGCGTTTTTCGCCGATGCGTTCCCGGACTCGAGTCACTGGCGGCTGTACGAGAACGTCAAGAGCGAAGCGTGTTTTTTGGACATCGAAACGACGGGGTTGGATTCTGCACGCAACGACGTGACGACCGTCAGCGTCCATTGCGGTGGTGAAACGAAGACGTTCGTAAACGGCGACGACCTCACCGCTTCCCGCTTGCAAGCGGAGTTTGACGACGCGTCGTTGCTCGTCACCTTTAACGGAAAACGATTCGACGTCCCGTTCCTCGAGACGTGTTACGACGTGAACGTCTCGATGCCACACGTCGACCTCATGTACCCGTGTAAGAAAATCGGGCTCGACGGCGGACTCAAGCAAGTCGAGAAGGACCTCGGAATCGACCGGGACAAACCGGACCTCTCCGGGCGGGACGCCGTGCGTCTCTGGCACCAATACGAACGCGGTGACGACGAAGCGCTCGAGACGCTGATCGAGTACAACCGCGACGACACGGCGAATCTCGAGCCGTTAATGGAGACGGTCTCCACGCGGTTACACGAAACTGTTTTCGAAGCCAACTGTTGATATCGGCGACAAATCGGTGGCTATAGCTTGCCGTAGAACGTACAAGTAACTGAAATGAGCGAGTACGCCTACGAAGTGGCTATCGACATCCGTCTTCGAGACGTCGACTTTATGGGCCACGTTAACAATGCTATTTACGCGACGTACCTCGAAGAAGCTCGTGAAGCGTACTTCAGCGATGTCGTCGGCCACTCACTCGTCGACCTCGATACGGTTCTGGCATCGCTCGAGATCGAGTACGAAACGCCGATCGAAGCGGAACAAGATGTGACGGTCGGACTGGAAGTTACCGGTCTCGGCGATTCGAGTATTCCGATGGTTTATGAGGTCCGGGCCGACGGCGAACGGGCCGCGACGGCGCGGTCCGTGCAGGTCTTCGTCGATCGCGAGAGCGGAACGGCCCAGTCGATCCCTCCGAAGTTACGGAATCAGCTCGAGTCTGACGGCCGCTAGGGTGTTTCTGATGGGGTTATTCGCTCACGATAACTCTTCCGTTACTCGTCACGGTAACCTGATAGCCACAGTACGCAAACTCGACTCGGCCGTTCGCTCGAGGCGACCCGTCCTCTCGAGGAGCAAACAGGGCATCCAGCGCTTCTGGATTGAGAACTTCATAAAGCGGCTCGTACTCGGGCGGTTCGATCGCTGTCGTATCGACCCCTTCTTTCTCTGCGATGGCATTGATGACTTCGAAACTAAGCGATTGCTGAGAATTTCCGTCAGACCGGTCCACTGAGAGTAGCATTGAGCGCACACTTAACACGATCAGGTATAAATCCTGTGACCTATATCTGGTTAAATTGCATAAATATGAACATCAGTGGATAAACTTGTTCAATCTGGCCTATTTTGAGGCTATCGTCGAATCTAGGACAGATACATTCCGTCCCATTTATTAAAGATTATTTATATTTCTTGGGACGATGCAACCCGATCCGGAACGATAGAAACTAGCGTATAGGATGCAAGTACTGACATAATGGATACGACCCGCCTCAAGCCGATTTACCTGTTTGGTATCGTTCTCAACATTGGAGCACTCGTATATGCCCTTTCGACCGACGCATGGTTGTACGCCGGCGCATTCGTCCTTATTTTGGTCTATCTCTCCTTTCGGCTTCGAATGATTGCGGGAAACTAAGGTGAACTTACAGTAACGTCTTCGTCTTCTTTTCGTTTCACCCGAGAAAAATCGTTCACGCCGATCGAAAAGTGGGGAAAGAGTGTAGGGGGAGTAGTGTCGCCTCCAGATTGGGGGAAACCTGGATGGGCATGTGGTTATTATTGGTAATGCCTATTAACTATTCCCCTATCTTTCACGGACTAAGTTCGGAATGATAGTTGACTCGGTAGTACGGGCCAGGGCAATTTCATGGGTTTCACGGATGAATATCTGAATTATCGCCCCGATGAAAGAACAGAACCGATGGAATAGCACCTGAACGGCATCATCGCTGATATTGTGGGGACGAATCCGCGTATCAAATTACTACTGGCTTTGAACCAACGATAGGAAGCCAGAGCAGGGATTTGAACCACGGTCAGAGCAAGCGCTTCCCTGATTCAAATCCTGTTTTGACTTCTCGCTCGCGAAAGTGCTCGCTCGAAAGCCAGAGCAGGGATTTGAACCCCGGGAGTCTCGATTACAAGTCGAGTGCATGAACCACCCATGCTCCCCTGGCACTATGAATTCGTTATTCCTCCCCCTTTGAGTGTGTATCGTTTTTCGTTCGATCCTCGAGCGAGCGTTCCATCGAGACCCGGAAGGGTTCATATCCCGCGCGCCGATAGAACCGACGCGCTCGCTCGTTTTCGGCCATCGTCTCGAGAATCAGGTCGTCAGCGCCGCGTTCGACGAGCGCTTCCTCGACTGTTTCGAGCAACGCAGTTCCGATCCCCTGTCCTCGATACGCCGGTCGAACGTACAGGTTGGAAAGAAATCCGCGAGTCGACTCGAGGGCCAGCGAGCCCGCTTCGATCGAAAACGACGCAAACCCCGCAACGGTCCCGTCGACTCGAGCGACGAGGAGTCGGCCATCGAAACTGTGTGCTGCTAACACTTCGTGCATCAGCTCCCGGTTCTGTTCGGCCAGAATGTACGATCCGTACTCCCGCTGATCGTGAGCGAGTCGAACCCAGTGCGTAACGATTGCATCGAGATCGGCGGTCGTCGCGGGCTCAATGACTGGCTGATTCTGTCTCATTCTCGAGTGCCGAGACGGCGGGGAGTGGTTCGGCGGTCAGCATCCGAAGCGCGGCCCCGCCGCCGGTGCTGACGTGTGAGAAGCCTTCGATGCCGAGCGATCGAAGGGCCGAGGCGGTGTCGCCACCGCCGACAATGCTGGTCGGAACGCCGGTCGCCGCCTCGTACAGCCCGCGCGTTCCGGTCTGGAACTGTTCGTCCTCGAACACGCCGGCAGGGCCGTTGAGAATAACGGTTCCCGCATCGTCGAGGAGCCGTTCGTAATAGGCAAGCGTCGAACTTCCGATGTCCTGAGCGGCCTCGTTATCCTGGGGCGGTAAGGCGTTGACTCCCAGTTCGTACCGCTCGCCGTCCCGAGAAATGGCGACATCACGAGGGAGCGCGATCTGACTGCCGTAGGCGTCGAGGAGGTCCTGTGCGCGATCGATCTCGTCCCAGTAGCCCTGATCGTAGATAAAATCCGAACTCCGATCGCCGAGATCGACGCCGTCGGCGACCAGAAAGACGTTCCCGACGACGCCAGCCGTCAGCACGTGGTCGGCGAGTCCCTTCTCGAGGACGCTCCAGGCGACGTCGACCGAGTCGGAGACCTTCGCCCCGCCGAGCATATAGACCCGTGGTTCGGGCGTTTCCTCGATCGATCCCAGCACGTCGAGTTCGGCTTCCATTACGCGCCCCGCGTAACTCGGAAGGACCGTCGGGAAGCCGATCAGCGACGGTTGTGAGCGATGTGCCGCGGCGAACGCATCATTGACGTACGCGTCGAGGACGGACGAGAGCCCCTCGACGAGGTGTGTCTGTGCGGCCTGGTTCGGTTCGAACTCCATGTATTCCTCGCTGTAGAACCGCGTGTTCTCAAGGACGACGCATTCTCCGTTCTCGAGGGATTTGACTGTTTCTCGAGCGGCGTCGCTGAACGTCACGTCGGCGTACTCGACCGGTCGACCGAGCAGATCCGAAAGGTGTGTTGCGTGTGCTTCGAGGCCGGTAAAATCGTCACTGCCAGGACGACCCTGATGAGCGAGGACCGCGACGCGGCCACCGCCGTCTAAGAGTTCCGAGAGGGTACCGACGTGGGCGCGAAGGCGTGCGTCATCAGCCAGCGATCCGTCGTCCGCGATCGGGCTGTTGATGTCGACGCGGACGCCCACGGTCGTCCCTTCGACGTCGAGGTCGTCGAGGGTCTCGATCATTATCGACCCTCCATCGTCTCGCCCGAAAGGTCTTTCTATCGGTCTGATATCTGCGCTACTTGCTGACACGATGTATCTTTAAAATTCGTGATAGGCCGGTACTACCCGGGCTTCTCAGACAGTTCGACAGTCCGCACACACGAGCTGACCGTTAGCATCCCAGAGCGAATCCGCGAGCGAGCCACAGTCTTCACAGACGCCCTGCGTCGAGTACTCGTCGCCGCCGTTCGGGACGATCTCGGGGTCGGTGTTCCCGTCCGTTCGCGAATCCAGGGAGTCATTGACGTTGACACCGTTCGAGAGCAAATCTTCGTCTCGCTGTGTCTCCGTTACCGAACGCGCCGCCGTCGCGTGAAACGATCCTGCCGCCGCGATGACGTCCCGTTGCGTGAGAACGCCGACAACGTCCGATCCGTCCGTGACGATGAGGTTTCGGATGTTTTCTCGAGCCATCAGATCGGCCGCATCGGTGAGCGCTCGATCGCCGCGGACGGAGATGACGGGTGCGGACATTACGGCACCGATCGTTGTCTCGGCGGCGTCTGCTTCCTCGGCGACGAGCCCAAGGATGTCCCACTCGGTGACGATCCCGACTGGTTCCGATCCCCGGACGACGAGGACGCAGCCGGCGCGTTCCTCGCGCATGAGCCGGACCGCACCGAGAACGGTGTCTGACTCGCTGACGCCGACGTACTCCGTTGTCAGGACGTCCCTGACCGACAGTTCCAGTTCCATGTGTGAACAATACCCACAGACGTTCTAAAAGCTACCCCCGCCAGGTTTAATCCCGGTGCCGTCAAAGGATTCAGGTTGGAACTCGATCGAGGTCATCGTGCTGACGGTCTGTGCCCGTCGAGCCGAGGATTCCGTTCCTCGAGTCGCCTACCACTCGAGTTCGACGCGCGTTCCGTCGGCCCGACACGTTTCGAGGGCGTGCTTTGCCGCCATTCCCGCGTTGTGGGCATCCGCTCCGCGGCCAACGCCGACTTGTAGTTCGACATCGACCGCCTCTGCGACGTGTTCGATCGCCTCGCGATAGTCGGCCTCCTCGAGATCCGGGCAGACGACGATGATGTTATCTCCGCCGACGAAAAAGGAGAGACTCTCGTGGGAGTGGCGCATGTGGCGCATGAGCGCCGCATAGCCCTGCTCGATCTCGATGAAGGTATCGTAGGCGTTGAGTTCGTCCGTGTACTCGCCCGTCGCGTCAACGACATCGAAGTGAGCGATCTGAACGTCGTTCGAGGCACCGTGATCCGCTTCGACGACCCGCCCGTCAAGGATTTCTCGCCGGTGCTTGTCCTGAGCGCTCCCGGCGTCCTGAACGAGTTCCGTCGCGTCCGCCAACGCCTGAACAGGACTCGTTCCGGTTGCCACGCCGAGACTCAGCGTGACGGGATACCGGTTGCCGACCGATTCCTGAAGGACCGCGTGATCCTCGAGGCTGAGCCCGTTGGTCACGGCGATCATGTTGTCAAAGCGGGTGAAGAAGGTGTAGCCGCCGTGGTTGCCGACGAACTGAGAGATATCCGCATACAGCCGCGACTGCATCGTTTGCAGGTCGGCTTCGCGGCGAGGTTCGGGCGTCACCGTCCACGGACCGTAGTTGTCGATCTGGATGAGCGTAACCTGCGTGTTAGTCACTGTGTCCGATCTTTCGAACGTGTTCGTATAAGTGATACGTAATCCAGATCCGTGATGCGTTCGGTGATCGACCGATCAAGCCCGCTTCTTCTCGGGGTCAGCCCCCTTCGGGTGGTACTCCCAGAAATTGCCTTCGCGCATCGCGTTACCGACTGCTTTGTGCATATCCACGATGGTCTCGAACGAATCGGTCTCGACGTACTCGAAGATGTCACTGAGAGCGACGACGCGCTGGTAATTGATTCGGATCGGATCGTCACCGTACTCCGCGACGAACTCGTCGGCCTCGAGCGGGAAGTCCTCATCCTCGTCGACTTTTCTGGCGATGATCGCCATGTCGTAGTTGCGCATCCCCTTGCTCCCTTCCTCGCCGTCCGGGTCGTGTGGCCAATCCATACCGTGACGTGTGTGCGGGGGTCGCAAAAACGTTACTTCTTCTCGTGGTCACGGAACGAAACGTACCGACCTCGAGGATTAGTCGTCGTCCGCAGTCGCTTCGGTTTCGCCGCGACGTTGGGCCAAAATTTCGTCGCGGTGTTCGTTCAACAATGGGGCGCGCCCTCGCGGCTCCGGCGGCGTCTCGGTCATCTTGATGGGACTGCCCGCGATTTCGACGTCCTCGTCCGCACCGGGTTGCTCGACGGAGGCGATCATGTCGCGGTCGTGGACGTGCGGATCGTCGAAGATGTCGTCGGTGTTCTGGACGGGTGCGACCGGAACCCGCCCCTCAAGCGTCTCACAGAGCGATTCCGTCGACAGTTCGCTCGTCCAGGTCGCGATCTCCTCCCGGAGTTGCTCGCGGTTCTCGAGGCGGCTCGCGGGCGTTGGGTATTCCTCCGCGAGGTCTTCCCGATCCATCGCGGCGCAGACTTCCGTCCAGTGGTTCGTGCCGAACGCGGCGATCACCGCGTGCCCGTCGGCCGTTTCGAAGGCGTCGTAGGGAAACAGCGTCGGGTGGGAGTTCCCCTGGCGCGTCGGCGCGGTTCCGGTGTAGGAGTGCTGGTAGATCGCGCGCTCGGTCATGCTGATCATCGAGTCGTACATGCTGGTGTCGACGTACTGACCCTCACCGGTCTGCTCGCGGTGGTTGACCGCCGCGAGGATGCCGATGCAGTTCAGCGTCGCGGTGAAGAGATCGCCGATTCCGGGCCCGACTTTCGTGGGCGGGCCCTCGGCCTGTCCGGTGATCTCCATGACGCCCCCGAGCGCCTGCGCGATCAAATCGAACGAGGGCTGGCCCTGTCGGTGCGTCTCGCCAGTCCGGGGATCGCCGAACCCGCGGATCGACGAGTAGATGAGTTCCGGGTTGTGCTCGCAAAGCGTCTCGTAGCCGAGGTCGTACTTCTCCATCGTCCCCGCGCGGTAGTTTTCGACGACGATGTCGGCTTCTTCTACGAGCGAGAGGAAGTCTTCCCGGTCTTGGTCGTCGCCGTAATCCAGTTCGATGCTTCGCTTGCCACGGTTGACGCTCTGGAAGTAGCCGCCGTAGGCTTCTTCCTCCGCATCCTCGACGAACGGCGGATTCGACCGGATCAGGTCGCCGCCGGGGCGTTCTATCTTGACGACGTCGGCTCCCATATCAGCGAGCAACATCGTACAGTACGGGCCTGCGAGGACCTGCGTGAGATCCAACACGCGAAGATTTGACAGCGCTCCCATGGGGCGATGTTTCCGGTACCGATCAAAAAACCTTCGCTATTAATGATGAAGGTGAGATTGTGTCACAAAGGCACGATGGAAGGATGTTTAAAGAATATTATCATGGAAGATCATTAACTTTATACTGCACTGTCCCGAGCGTTCGAGTACGATGTCCCAAACGGTCGTCCTCGGCGTGATTGGCTCCGACGCCCACGTCGTCGGCATTACGATCCTCGAGCAGGCATTCAACGCAGCAGGATTCGATGTCATCAACCTCGGCGTACAGACCTCCCAGGAGGAGTTCGCCGAGGCCGCACTCGAGCACGACGCGGAGGCCGTACTCGTCTCCTCGCTCTACGGTCACGCCGAACAGGACTGCCAGGGCTTTCACGAGACGCTCGAGGCGACTGGCGTCGACGCCACCACCTACATCGGCGGCAACCTCGTCGTCGGGCAGGACGACTTCGAGGAGACGCGAGCGACCTTCGAGGAGCTCGGCTTCGATCGGGTCTTCGACTCCGAAACCGATACCGAGGAGGCGGTCGCCGCCCTGAGGCAGGATCTCCAACTACGGACGCCAGAAACGGAACGACCGACCATCAGTTCCTAAATGATTCATTTCTAAATGATACGAGACGAACGCATACCGTCCGAGGAGCTACAGCGTATCGACGAACAGATCCGATCCAACTGGTCGACGGGAGAGGCCGTCGACTTCGAGGAAGCGATCGAGTACCACGAATCCTTGCCCGAGCGCAAGCGGTTCGCAGACGTCCTCGAATCGGCCGACAGCCCACTTCTCCAGCCGCGGGCGGGTGTCCCTCAGCTCGACGATCAGGTCGAACTGCTCGAGTACCTTCACAGCGAGGGGAAAGCGGATCTCCTCCCGACAACCATCGACTCGTACACGCGGGACAACGAGTACGGGAAGGCCCAAGAAGGTCTCGAGAAGGCCAGAGAAACGGGCGAGGACACGCTCAACGGCTTCCCCGCGGTTAACCACGGCGTCGAGGGCTGTCGGGAGCTGATCGACGCGATCGACGCGCCGATCGAGGTCCGACACGGCACGCCCGACGCCCGGCTACTCGCCGCGATCACGTTCGCGGGCGGGTTCCAGAGTTTCGAAGGCGGACCGATCTCCTACAACATCCCCTACACGAAACGCCACGGCCTCGAGGAGACCATCGAAAAGTGGCAGTTCGTCGACCGACTCGCGGGTGCCTACACCGAACGCGGCGTTCGGATCAACCGCGAGCCGTTCGGCCCGTTGACGGGAACCCTCGTTCCGCCCTCGATCGCGATCGCGATCATGCTGGTCGAAGGGAAGCTCGCGGCCACGCAGGGCGTGCGCTCGGTGACTCTCGGCTACGGGCAGGTCGGCAACATCGTCCAGGACGTCGCGGCGCTGAACGCCCTGAAGAAGCTGGGCAACGAGTACCTTTCCGACGAGGTCGTCGTCACTACCGTCTTCCACGAGTGGATGGGCGGGTTCCCGCCGGACGAGGCTCGAGCGAACGGCGTCATCAGCCTCGGCGGGATGACGGCATCGATCGCACAGCCGGACAAGGTTATCACCAAGTCCCCACAGGAGTTCCAGGGAGTGCCGACGAAGGAGGCAAACTCCGCGGGACTGCGCACGACGCGACAGGTCATCGATATGGCTATCGAACAACAGATCGATATCGACGGCATCGAGGAGGAACAGGATCTCATCGAGCGAGAGACGCGGTGTCTGATGGACACCATCTTCGACCACGGCGACGGCGACGTCGTCCAGGGAACGATCAAGGCGTTCGATTCAGGCGCGCTCGACGTGCCCTTCGCACCCAGCGACAGCGCGGCGGGTGCCGTGTTGCCGGCCCGGGACGACGACGGCCGCGTGCGAATCTTCGAGTGGGCAGACCTCGAGATGGACGACGACATCAAGGAGATCCACAAAGCCCGACTCACACAGCGCGCCGACACTGAGGGCCGCGATCAGTCGTTCCGCATGGTCGCCGACGACGTGGACGCGATCAGCGACGGCAAGCTCATCGGTCGGCCCCAGGGGGGTGTCTGAGATGGAGATCGAAGCTATCCACGCCACGCCCGGCTACTCGGGTTTCTTTTTCGACGATCAGCAGGCGATCAAAGACGGTGCCGAACACGACGGGTTCACCTACGACGGCGATCCCGTCACCGACGGGTTCGACGAGATTCGCCAGGCCGGCGAGTCGATCATCGTCGATATCGAGCTCGCGGACGGCCTTGAGGTTCGGGGCGACTGCGCGGCGGTGCAGTACTCCGGTGCCGGCGGGCGCGATCCGCTGTTCCAGGCCGACGCGTACGCCGAGGTTATCGAAGGCCCCGTCAACGATATCCTCGAGGGACGGGATGCGAGAGCGTTCCTCGAGAACGCCGAACTGCTCGAGGAACTCGAGATCGGCGGCGACCAGTTACACACGGCGATCCGCTACGGGGTCTCCCAGGCGTTGCTGGCCGCGGCTGCCACTTCTGAAGGGAGGACCCGAACCGAAATCCTGGCCGACGCGCTGGGCACGGAACCCGCAACTGAACCCGTCCCCGTGTTCGGACAGTCAGGAGACGACCGGTACAACAATACAGAGAAGATGTTCATCAAGGGCGTCCCTGTTCTCCCCCACGCGCTGATAAACAGCGTCGAGAAGATCGGCGAGAACGGCGAAACGCTGCTGGAGTACGTCGAGTGGCTCGTCGAGCGGTCTCAGGAGCTGGGCCCCACGGAGTACGACCCACGTTTCCACATCGACGTCTACGGCATGATCGGCGAGGTCTTCGGCGCGCCCTACGACCGCCCCGAGGTGATCGAGTACTTCGCGGCGCTCGAGGACGCGGCGGACCCCTACCCGATCCAGATCGAGGGACCGATGGACGTCGGCGACCGCACGAGCCAGATCGAGGCCATGGTCGGACTGCGCGACGGACTCCAAGAGGCTGGCGTCGGCGTCGATATCGTCGCCGACGAGTGGTGTAACACGTTCGAGGACGTGCAGGCGTTCGTCGACGCCGGGGCCGCCGATGTCGTCCAGATCAAGACGCCAGATCTTGGCGGGATCCATCGGAGCGGCCAGGCCGTTCGCTACTGCGAGGGAACCGAGACTCGAGCGTACCTCGGCGGGACCTGCAACGAGACGGAAACCTCCGCTCGAGCCTGTGCACACGTTGCGCTCGCGACGAACGCTGCGCAGGTGCTCGCAAAGCCAGGCATGGGCTTCGACGAGGGGTACATGATCGTCGAAAACGAGATGCGACGGACGATCGCTCGACGGGAGCGAGCGGAGAGACGAACGAACTACGAGACGGACCCAGAGGAGGTGACTGCGAATGACTGACTGGACTGACACCGAGACGTTCACACGCGCGCTCGAACGCGTCGAGATCAGAGAGAAGGGAAACTGCTTCGAGGACTTCGCGGAGGGCGACCTCATCGAACACGACCCCGGCCTCACGCTGACGAGGTGGGGCAACGAGTCCTGGATGAGCCAGACGTTGAACCACGATCCGGCCTACTGGCGAACCGACGCGGCGACCGCTCGAGGATTCGACGAGCCGCCGATCCACCCCGACTACCTCACCGCTGCGACGCTCGGGATCACCGTCGAGGACCTGAGCGAGAAGGGCGGGTACTTCCTCGGGCGGACCGATGTCCGGTTCCCAGGGACGCCGGTGTACGAGGGCACCGAACTCCGCGTCGAGAGCGAGGTCGTGAACACGGCCACCTCGAGCTCTCGCCCCCAGTACGGCATCGTCTCCTGGCGCACTCGAGGATTGGACGCCGAGACCGGCGACGTGCTCTGTTCGTACGAGCGGACGAACATGATTCCGCGTCGCCAGCCCGTCGAAACCGACGGGGGGTCTGCGGCGGCTTCGTCGGAGCCCGAAGACGACGAACCCGAGGACCTGCCCGCGGAGTTTCTCACTCCAGAGGGCGGCTACTTCGAGGACTTCGTCGCGGCACTCGAGGAGAGTGACGGCCGCGACGCCGCGGTCGCCTATCGCCACGAGCGCGGTCGCACCCAAGACGACGTGACCGTCGCCTCGTTGCCGCTGGCGACGCTCAACACGGCCAAGCAACACCACAACGCGGACGTGATGGGCGACTCGCCCTCGGGTGGCATCGTCACTTACGGCGACGTCACACGCTCGACCGCGCTCGGCCACGCCCGGTCCGACGAACAAACGTGGCGCGAAGTCGGCTTCGACGACGAGACGTTCCACACGTTCGTCGCCAGCGGCGATACCGTCTACGCGTTCACGCGCGTGCTTGAGGCCGTAGAGGACGCGTCGTCCGACGAAGCGGGAATCGTTCGGTTCGAACACATCGCGTTCAATCAGGATGACGAACCCGTCTACTCGGGAATTCGCACCGCAGAGATCGAGAAACGATCGAGCGACTAACGCTCCAGCGACAAGCGATCCAACGACTAACGAAACGCATCGCGTTCAACCACATTCCACAGACACAACCACGACAATGACCGACGATATCCGACTCTGTCGCACGTTCCAGACTGCACCGGCCGCCGTTCCGAAAGACGACTCGGCGAAATACCTCGTTTCGGCCCTCGAGTCCGAGGGATTCCAGGCACCCGACTGGCTGGTCCCCGACATGGAGGACGGAACCGCCCCGGACATGAAAGCGGAGGGGCTCGAGAACACGATCGAACTGGTGCCCGAGTACGAGTTCCCGGGCGAGATCTGGCCCCGCGTCGAGTGGAGCTACGAGGACGAAGAGTACTGCGAGAAAGGGCGCAAGCAGATCGACCGGCTCGTCGCCGAAATCGGCGACGAAATCGACGGCGTCGTCGTTCCGAAGGTCGGCCGTATAGCGGACGTCCGGCTAGCCGCGGAAGTCGTCGCGGAGGCCGAAGCCGAACACGGCTACGCCGACGGCTCGATCGGGCTCTCGATCATCGTCGAGACCGGCCGCGCGCGATCGGATCTCCGCGAAATCTCGAAGTTCGGCGCCGAATCACGGCTCACTGCGCTGGTCTTCGGCCCCGTCGACTACGCGGCCGAACTCGGTGGTCGAGATCTGGGCGACGGCATGCCCCGCTGGGACGGGCTCCTCGAGACGCTCTCGAACGAGGCCAGCGCAGGGAGTCTCCTCTCGATCGGCGGTCCCTTCGACGACCTGTTCAAAGAGCGCGCTGGGCTGACCTACTACAACGCCGACGAGTACGCAGACCAGGTCGAACACGAGGCCTCGCTCGGCCTCGACGGCTCCTGGTCGCTCTATCCGAAACAGACCATTCAGGCCAACACGGTCCACATGCCCAGTCACGAGGAGCTCGAACGCGACGTGCACAAGATCGAGCGGTTCAACGAGGCCAAGCGTGAGGGGACGGGCGCGGTCACTATCGACGGGCAGATGGTCGACGAGGCGACGTTCAAGAACTTCCGCAACACCGTCCAACAGGTCCGTGCCATAGATAGCACGCGGCCCGCACAGACCGACGACTACTACGAGGCAGACCTGCTCGAGCGGGCACGCGAACTCGAGCTTTCGTATCGGTAGGACGACTCGTATCGATCGGAATCGGTATTCGCCGCAGATCGTAGCGCTATTTTCTACGCGTCCGTTGGTAACCGAGTCTGGACCGTTTCCTGCTCTCGAGCCTCGAGCTCGAGCAATCGCCGTTTCGTTTCCACGCCGTCGGCCGCCGAGTAGCCGTTGAGCGCTCCGTCGCTCCCGACGACTCGGTGGCAGGGCACGATCACCGGAACGGGGTTTCGGCCGCAGGCCTGTCCCACAGCGATAGGACTCGTCTCGAGGTCCGCCGCAAGGTCGCCGTACGAGCGCGTTTCGCCGGAGGGTATCTCGCTCATCGCGTCCATCACGTCGCCGAGAATGCCGTCTGGTGTGGTGATCTCGAGGTCGAACGTTCGTCTGTCACCGCGTTCGTACTCGCGAATCTGGGTTCGGATTTCCGCGGACGATTCGTCGACGAGCGATTCGTCGATTTCGACTGTGGATTGAAGAATGGAGATGTTCATGGCTGAATACGTTCGCTGTCGATGTGTGTTTCTTGGGCGGGAGACGGATATAACTCCGCCGGACACTGAGAGTGTTCGATTCTCGATTCGCTCGATGAACGGCAAATACAGTACGAGGACTTACCGCTAGCACCCGCGAGCGAACGCAGTGAGCGAGCGGGCCAAGGAAGCCTCGAAGCCGCGCCATCGGCGCGGATGAGGGGGTGACGCCGTGCTTTTCATCAACGCTAAGCGGGAGCTTCGCTCCCGCGAGGTCCAAAAGAGCGCTTGCGCTCTTTTGAGGATTTTGCCGAGTGCGGTCGCGAAGCGACCGCACGCAGAGCAAAAGGTTGGCACGTGTAGTGAGCCATCTCGTATCAGCGAAAATAGGTCGCGATTAACTTACTCGTCAATGATAGTCGCCTCTTCCGGCGAAGCGATCTCGAGGTCGGATGCACTTTGGTCGATCTCTTCTGCCGTCGTGTCTGTTGCATCGGCGAGCAACTCGGTGAGCTCGTCTGGCGAAAGAGAGTCCTGAGTAGGCGACTCTTGGCTCATATTCTCCCCTACTGTGCTCGGACGGATAAAGTTACGTGTGCTCTCGCCACCATCTGACCACTTCGGCGGACCACCTGGTACCGTTCGCTCCTCATAGACATCGATAAAGTAGTCCGTTTCCTGCCTGAAGTAGTCAACACATCCTCGGATCACTGTCCCACGATTTGACGGTAATAGTCCGTGTGCTAACTTCAAGTGAACTTCCTTGCTCGACTGTCGATCGGTGTCGACGTGAAGCCCTTCTTGGTAGACATCGTGCCCGGTTACTGATGTTTCGTTATGGTCCATGCGGGCGATCGTATCCCACTGAACTGGATTAGTTACCGTCTGATAGTGGAGTTGAACAAGGAATCGAGGAATGTGAGAATGGCCTTGATCGAACCCAACTGTAATATGACAGTCTGATCGTCCGGCCTGTACGGGCTTCGAAACATCATATCCAGCGGGAAGTGAAGGAAAAGTCATCCTTTCTACCCACTTCTGTTCGCAAGTAGTTCCAAACTATCGATATACCTTGTGACCGCGTCTGATTCGGACTTACCGGACTGTCGTAGGCATCCTTGTAGTACCGCTGGGCGACCCAACTTACTCTCCATAGAGCGAGTGCCATAGAACAGTTCGAATGTCTCCTGTGACTATCCAACAAACGGCAAGCACAGAGTCTGTATGTGCCAAAGCAGACGCTACAGATCTTTCTTCATACAAGTGGCTGTCCTTGGACAGAGTTTGTCGAACTCAGTTGTCTGCTGGATATCGGTTGGAGCGTCACTCCGATGAATCTCCACGTATCCGCGGGTCGCAAAGAACCCGGACGCGGTTGTGGTCAGCAGATACAGTGTGTCAATATCGTTGGATTCCGCCTCGGTTTCGAGCGCATCACAAAGTGCTGCTCCGTAGCCGTTACCCCGTTTTGAACGTTCAATCACGACTGACCGAAGAGCCCGTGGGTTCCATGGTTTTCAACACCACCAACGCCGATTCGCTCGTCCCCGTTGTAGCTGATGTGGAACGCACCAGGGTTGGAACGAACATCCTGCGAAGGCAAACCGTTGTCCTCTAACAGAGTCTCGACGTACGTGAGAGCATCTCCATCCGCTTGTTTGAGTGTCAGCGATACGCTATCACCTCTCGATTATACGGAGAAACAGCTACTATTTTATTTTTCGGGGTGCTCGGTATGCGCGCTGTATCTCGCACGAAGGCAAGAACATCCATCGCATCCGGTAGGTTGATCGGCGGGACATTCGCAAGCCAACTGACCGCGACATACACCGAAGCACGGTCGAAATCAATTCTCGAGACCTCTTCTATGACACTCCTTTACACAGCAAAATACGGCGGGGTTGGGATTTGAACCACGCGAAGACGTTCCAGGACGCTCGTTTCACTCGCGTCCGGGCTGCGACTTCTCTGATTCAAATCCCAACGTTCACGCTTTGCTCCTCACGTATTGTTCGTCGCAAAAGCGGTGGGGTTGGGATTTGAACCCAAGAGGCTGACGCCACCTGCTTTCAAGGCAGGCGCAATAGGCCGCTCTGCCACCCCACCTCATCCCTCTTTTCCGCATCCGGTTAAAAAGCGTTGTCGGTCTATCGGCGTTCGAGTCGTTCGTCTTCCCCAACCTCGAGTCCAAGTTCGCCCACGACCTCCGCGGTGTCGAGCGCATTGACTCTGTTCGCGGCAGTCTGGGCCTCGAGCATCGCGACCGTCGCACAGAGCCCTTGCTCGGTATCAACGGTCGGAAACATCGGCGCGAAGCCGCTCTGGAGCCCGGCATCGGCCGCTCGAGTCGCGAGCGTCGAGAGTTCCGGAACTTCGTAGGCGTCTTCGAAGTCGATCGATTCCGAGAACGCACTGAAGTACGTTCGACCGCCTGACGACGGGCCGAGAACGACGTCGTGGCGTCGAATCGACATCGCCGCGCCGTCGATTTCGGTTCGCCCGACGAGCGGAGCCGTCGGCTCGAGAACGCCGACGCTCGCGGTTCCCTCCCACTCGAGAAGGTGGGTGACCGTGTTACCGACTCGAGCCGACCGCGTGGAGCCGACCTGCCGTTCGAACCGCACGTCGCTCAGCGTCTCTGCTGTGAGCGCGTCCTCGGCGATGGCGCGAACCTCGGCTTCGGGATCGCCGCCGTCGAATCCCACCGGAAGCGTTTCCGCATCCCGATAGTTCACGAGCAGTTCGCCGCCGCTGGCCGCGATGGCGCGGAGCACGTCCGCGGTCGTCGCTTCGTAGAGCCGTCTCGCCTCCCGTTCCGAGAGGGGCGTTTGTTCGGCGAGCGACGCTAGTACCAGCCCGTCTCGAGGAGGAGCCACCGGAACGACGACGATCATAGTCGCCCGTCGGCTCCGACGAGCCTTGAAGGCAGTGCTTCGAGGGCTCTCGAGATCCCTTGATCGGAACCGATCCGGTAGCCGAACGGTCGGATGAACTATAATCGACGATCCCGTTGCTTGTCGTATGAACTATCGGACATCGACTGCTGTACTCGGGATACTCGCCATCGCGTCGCTCGTGGTCGTCGCCATTGCCAGCTTCGTCGATAGCTTCGCGCTCGAGGCGACCGGAGCGACCGAACATCTGCTCGCCCCGGTACTCGGATCGCTCGCCGTCGCCGCACTTGTCGTTCTCGGGCTCGCGATACTGGGCTCACGCTCGAGGCGGTGGCTGGCGAATCCGTACTGGTAGGACCGAGATTCTCGAAAAAATCCCCGTTGTCGTTAGCGACCCTGCCGCCCCTTTGTCTGTCGATAATCCGTCGCCAACAGTTCGGCGAACGCTTCGACCCACGCCTGGGTCTGCTCGTCGGTTTGTTCGCTCGGGGCGATCATCGGAACGAGTTCGAACCCGCGCCCTCGAACGCGCTCGCCGTGTAACTCCTCAAGGTCGAGTTCTTCGGCGGGCGTGCGCGTGTATTCGGTCGCAATTTCGGCCAGTGCCCGTTTGCCAACTGGGACGATGATCTCGGGGTTGATCATCCGAATTTCGGCCTCGAGGTACGGCTCGCAGTTCGTAATCTCTTGGTCGGCCGGCGGTCGCTCGGGATCCCGACACCGCGTGAGGTTCGTCAAGTAGACGTTGATCAGCGACGGCTCCGACGGCGGGGAGGTTGCGTCACAGAGCCCCAACCGCTCGAGGATTCGTCGGACGCCACCACTCACTGATTCGGTTTCCCCCTTATTAGCTTCGGGACCGACGAACGGCACGCCTGCCTCGTCCGATTCAGCGCTCGGTCGCTCGCCGACGAACAAAAAGTCCGCGCCGACATCGCCGTAGCCGTGGACGACCTGCGTCCGCGTCTCACAGAGTGCCGGACAGTTTTGGCACTCCTCGTCCATACCGTAGGGGTTCGCTCGAGACTGTTGGTTCGCGTCCACAGCGTGTGCCTCGCGCTGCGGGGACAAAAGCGCCGCGTCTGTGCTCGATGGGACACTCGGCGTTCCGACCCGGGCCGCGGACCCGAGTGCTATCGGCTGAGTCCGCCGCGTTCGGTGACCTCGAGAATGAACTTCACGTTCCGGACGATCTCCTCGGGACTCGTCTCCTCGTCGGCGTCGTAGAGATCGCTGGTCCGATACAGGATGTTTGCGAGTTGTTTGCTCTCGCTGGTCTCGCCTCGGATTTCGTCGGCGATGGTCCGCAACCGTTCGACTCGTTCGGGATCGGGATCGAACGCGGTCTCCGTATCGAAGTCGTCCGCTCTTCCAGCCGAGTCCCCGTCACCGTCGGCCGTCATTCCTCTTCGGGTGGTCGCGTCGCGGCGGCGCCGGTTATCGAGCGCCGGTGGACGATTCCGGTGTTGTTCGAGACGTTCTCAGTGATTTCGCGGAAGGCGTCGCCGGTCTCGTTGTCCTCGTCGAGGACGACGGGCGCGCCCTCGTCCCCGCCTTCGCGAACGGAGGGATCGAGCGGCACCGAACCCAGGAACGGCATGTCGTGGGCCGCCGCGAACTCCGAGCCGCCGTCCGAACCGAAGATGTCGTGTTCGCCGCCACAGTCCGGACACGCGAACGTCGCCATGTTCTCCGCGATGCCGAGGACGACGGTGTCGTGTTTGGCGAACATCTCGAGGCCCTTGCGAGCGTCGTCGAGCGCGACGCCCTGTGGCGTCGTGACGATGACGGCACCAGTTACGGGCATCGTCTGAAGCATCGTCAGCTGAGTGTCACCGGTTCCCGGCGGCAGGTCGATGACGAGGTAGTCGAGGTGGCCCCACTCGACGTCCTCGGTCAGTTGGGTGATGACCTTGTGGACCATCGGGCCGCGCCAGATGACCGGGTCGTCCTTGCCGGTGAGAAATGCCATGCTCATCAGTTTCACGCCGAACTTTTCGGGCGGGACGAGCGTCTCGTCTTCCGTCGCCATCGGCGGCTCGTCGGCGTCGACCATCCGGGGAACGTTCGGCCCGTAGACGTCGGCGTCGAAGAGGCCGACTCGAGCGCCCTGCTGGGAGAGGCCGGCGGCGAGGTTGACAGCCATCGTCGATTTCCCGACGCCACCCTTGCCCGAGGCAACCGCGATGACGTTCTTGACGTTCGGGAGCACCTGATCCTCGCTCGCGAGGTCGTCTCGATCCGGAATGCTCGCGGAGAGATTGACTTCGAGCCCTTCCTCCTCGAGCACGGACCGAACCGCTCCGGCGAGTTCCGTCTCCGAGGGAGAATACGGTGCACCGAGAGCGAGATCGATCGTCACCTCGCCGTCGTCGACGGTGAGGTCGTTGATGAGCCCGAGCGAGACGATATCGTCCCCGAGATCGGGATCCTCGACCGATTGTAGGCGATCGCGAACGGCGGCTTCATCCATACCGGTAGTCTGCTCTGCCGTCGAAAAAGCGTTGTGTTACCGGCCGATGAGAACCGTCTCAGGCATTGAAATCGAATCGTGGGCCGCCGTAGGACGGAGGATCCGGCTCGAGTTCGACGCCCCGTTCGTATCTGACGAAGTTGAGATAAAACGGCCGACCGCAGCCCTCGATGGTGTCTCCTTCGAGATCGGTTACCCGTCCGTCCTCGCCGCAGAGAAAGGCGATTCCGTCGGCGGACTCGAGTTCGTCCTCATCCGATGTGGCGTACTTCCAGCCGGGCCGGGGTTGTTTCGTCACCGACCTGTCGGCCATCTCCGGTCGTCGCTCGACGCTGACGACGGCGTCACAGTGCGGACAGGTGTATCGAACAGTGACAGTCATCGAGCGGTCTATGGCTTTGATGAACGTAAGCCTGCGGTTGGTGGGCACATTGGCGAGCGTGTCCAGGTCCGAAGCGACCGCGCCCGTGCATCGAGTTCCCGGAACACCTTTTGCGCTAACGGCTGTGGTCACGAATATGATCGACGAGACGGCCGAGGAAATCAGGGAGATGCAGACGCACAGCTCCTCGGTGGTAGCCGTAAACGCGACGCGCGCGCTCAGGGATCTGCTCGATCGCGAATACGCGACCGTCGAGGAGTATCTGCGCGCCCTCGAACAGAACGGAAAGGTACTCAGACGGGCGAACCCGTCCCACGCGTCGTTGCAAAACGCGATTCGGACGGTGAACCGAGAAGTGACCGACGAGAACCCCGAGAACGTCGACCAAGCGAAGACGGCGACGGAGACGCACATCCAGGCGGTCATCTCTCGAATCGAGTCGGCAAAGCGCCGAGCCGCGGAGAACGCCGTCGACGTGCTTCATAACGGAGACACGCTGTTAACTCACGATTACTCCTCGACGGTTCTCGAGGCGCTCGAGATGGCCTCGGCCGACGGCAAGCAGATCGATGTGTACGTGACGGAGGCCCGCCCGCGATATATCGGCCGAAAGACCGTCAGAAAACTTGCAACGCTCGAGAACGTCGAGCCGACGTTGATCACCGATAGTGCGAACGGCCTCTATCTCGAAGAGTGCGATCGCGTCGTCGTCGGAATGGACTGTATCGTCGACGAAACGCTTTACAACCGAGTCGGGACGTTCCCGATCGCTGCCGCCGCCGACCAGCTTGACGTTCCCGTAACTGTGCTGGGCTCGGCCGCGAAACTCATCACTGACGGGTTCGTTTTCGAAAACGAGTTTCGGTCGGGGAGTGAGGTGTTACTCGAGCCCGCAGAGGGCTTTGCCGTCGAAAACCCGGCGTACGATGCGACGCCGGTCTCGCTACTCGAGAGCGTCATCACCGACGACGGTCGAAAGACGTTTTGAATCGGCGGGCACTTCCTAACGTCGGTAACGTCTTCTTCCGTCGTCCCCGTTTGAAAGGAATCAGTGCGAGTTCCGTGAGGTGGCTAATTTACGATCTTCAGACACGGAGTGATTACCGTTTTTCAGAATAGTTCAGCGCCTGTGAGTTACTGGCGTCGGTCGAGAATTTCGACTCAGACCGACCGGCCGTTGTTGTCCAAAAAACCGTTCCCATAACAACAAACGCACCGATTATTGCGATCAGAAACGGTGCAATGTTCGTGGTACTAATTGCAGCATAACCACCGACAACGGATGCGAAAAGAATATTCACGACGGTAGAGATGAGGAGTAATATAGTATTATGTTGCTCCGCTCGTGTGTCGTTCTTTTCTGATGATTCCGTGATGGATTGTGATCCGCTTCGAATCTCGAGGTACGGCCGAAACAGTTCGAGCTGGTCCGTCGGGCGGATGATTCCGCGAGTTTTGTTGTAGTCAATGATACCCTCTTCGTCGAGCGTTGGAAGATGGGATTGATACAACGGAATGTACACCCGTTGACGCTGGGTCGAATCGAGTTTCGCTACGGTCGTCTCGTGTTCTAACGCAGCAACGTGCTCAGCGACATCACGCATTTTGACGGGGCCGGTGGTGTCTAAGAGATATCTAATCGTCTCTCTCCGGCGGCTAGTCTGAAGAATGTGGAAAACGGTATCGCTCGAGAGCGCGTTCGACTGTTTGGTTTGCAAGTCATCGGATGGGTCGTCCGGAGCGTGGGATGGATCGCCAGTTGTAATTGACATGCTCTCTACGCAATTGAATAAATGGGCCTAATATAGTCTTTTTCCTCTAGTTTTTCGTGAAAACATGCTATTTTAATTTCCAAATAAAGTATGACTGTCGGATAATACTGAAAAAGTAAATATATGATATATTCGATCCCACCGCGATATTCAAGCGAGTAAACCGTTTATCCCATCGTATACTGTTGGAGTACTCGAAAGGGGGTTCGCGGTGAGAATATTCTTCCCAGCCCCCGCTAACGCGTTATTTTGTGCGATCGATTAGGTCATGACCTATTTAATAACGTATATTTTAGTCCGTTGGCTCGAGAATTATTGCTATTACTGTGCTTTCTCCGCGTAACTTGTTATACTATTCATAACCATTTCTGTGATAGAACTGCGTGGGTATTACCCAAATGACACGCCAAGATGACACGACTCGTAATAGCCGTCGTAGTGTTCTCCGAACCGCTGCAGTAATCACCACGGGAGCGGTTGGACTCACGGGAGTAGCGTCTGCAGGCGAACAGAAGAAATCCGGCAAGAGAGACGATAGAAAACGCGACGGGAAACAAAAACGAGACCACAAGAGAGACGGGAAAAAACGAGACGGGAAGAAGAAAGGCGGCAAAAAGCACGATCGGAAGAAGAAAAGCGGGAAGAAACGGGACGGTAAGAAGCACGGTGGCAAAAAACGGGACGGTAAGAAGCACGGTGGCAAAAAACGGGACGGTAAGAAGCACGGTGGCAAAAAACGGGACGGTAAGAAGCACGGTGGCAAAAAACGGGACGGTAAGAAGCACGGTGGCAAAAAGCACGGTCGGAAGAAGAAAGGCGGGAAGAAACGGGACGGCAAGAAGAAAGGCGGCAAAAAGCACGGTCGTAAGAAACGTGACCGCAATCCCAACAGCCAGCATCCCAACCCGGTCAACGACCCCGAGGGATTCGCGGAATCTGTTCGACAGACGGTCATGCAAGACTTCGAACAGTAGTCTCACTCTCATCACCCACAGAGGGTGTCTTCCTCTCGTCGGAACGAATAGCGATCATTTGGCACGCAATTCGGGTCTCCGCAATCCTCGAGCGCAGAGTCGACGACGCCCGGTCGAGTCACATTGCTTTTTGTTTCGTTTCACTGTGGCCGATACTGTGTGGGGGCGGTCTCGAGGCTTTTTCGAGGTCGATTTGACTCAACGACTGTGTTCTCGACCGTGGTTCCTGTCCACCGCCGCTCACCAGTAGGTGATGGAACCTCAGCCCTCGAGGCAGAATCACGGTTCAGGTGATAGTCACGCCTGTCGGCACTGACAGTTATCCCGGTATTTCGCATACGTACAGCATGCGTCTCCTGCAGATTTTCGTTCCCCACGGCGATCGAGACCTCGTTCTCGAGACGCTCGAGGTGGAGGGGATCGATTACGCGATCACCGAAGAGGTCGGACCGGGCGATTTTGAAGCACTTGTGTCGATACCGATCACGCCAGCAGGAGTCGAACCGATACTCGAGAGGTTACACGAAGCCGGCCTCACAGAGGAGTCCTATTCCGTTGTCGTTGCGGCTGAAACGATCGTTTCTGCGCGGGAAGAAGAGTTGACCGATCAGTTCGGTGGCACGCGAATCTCTCGCGAAGAACTCCGATCGCGAGCGGTGGACCTCGCCCCGGACTCCTCGACGTACTTCGCGTTACTCGTGTTGAGTACGATAATCGCGACTGCAGGACTGTTGCTCGATTCGTCCGCCACCATCATCGGTGCGATGGTCGTCGCACCGCTGATGGGACCGGCGCTCGCCGCCAGCGTCGGGGTTATCGTCGACGACGACGATCTCGCTTCTCGAGGCGTCCGGTTGCAAGTGTTTGGACTCCTCGCGTCGGTTCTGACCGCGGCGGTACTGGGCTATCTACTCCGCGGAACGGTTCTGTTGCCCCCTGCGTTCGATATAACGACCGTTCCAGCGGTTCAAGAGCGTATCACGCCGGGCTTTCTCGCCCTTTTTCTCGCACTTGGTTCCGGGGCGGCCGGCGTGATCAGTCTCGTCCGAAACGTCGGCTCGGTGCTCGTCGGCGTGGCAATCGCGGTTGCGCTGATCCCACCCGCGGCCACCGCCGGACTCGGGATCGCCTGGGGGCATCCGGAGGTCGTCCTCACCGCGGGAACGTTAGTGCTGATCAACATGTTCTCGATTAACCTGACCGCCTTGTTGCTACTGTGGATCTCGGGATACCGCCCGGACCGTGCCGGAAACGTCGAACGGGTCTACGGCCGACTCCGATCGCGTGTCCTGGTCATCCTGCTCGTCATCGCTTTACTTTCGGTCGTTCTCGTCGGGGTCACCTACGGAACTCACCAGACTGCAGCCGTCGAACACGACGTGACCGTCGAACTCGAGGCGATGAGCGAGGATCCCGCTTACGAGACCCTCGAGTTCGAAGAGGTGTCCGTCGAGTACGAACTGTATGACTTCTACACCGGCGAGCGCCCGGCGGTAACCGTTCTCGTTGAGCGGCCGCCCGGAACCGAGGAGTCGCCAGACTTCGCAGAAACTGTCCGAGAACGTCTCGAGACGGCAACCAGCGAGGAACTCGCGGTCGTCGTCGAACTCGTCGACACGCAACGGGCGTAGTCCGATACGGAGGCCTTCCGCTCTCCCGTTCTTTATTGTCGAGAGAGTGGAAACACGCTGTTACCCAAAATAGTAATATGGTATTACTCATATCGAATAGCCAATATGTGGGAAAAATATTAAATATTTACTGAATATCTGGATGGTTGTATAGATTATTAGGACACAATACTTATTTCGTTCGCACGCTCCCTACCTCTATGGACAGTTGGCATCGCATACAAACGACGCCGAAACAACTCGTTAGTATTCGCTCGTCGAGTTGTTCCGGGGAGAAATCGGGGGTTTCTAAATGAGTTCGATCGGCATCGGTATCGTCGGTCTCGGTGGAATGGGCCAATTACACGCACGAAACTTTCTCGACCAGGGTGCGGATATCCGTGCCGGTGCTGATCTGGTCGAAGCAAAGCGAGCTCAATTCGCCGAAGAATTCGACGCGGACACGTACGAGTCCCACGAGGGACTCATCGAAGACGGTGCGGTCGACGCCGTCATCGTGACAACCCCGAATCGATTCCACGAATCTATCGCCACCGCAGCGCTCGAGGCCGGGCTCGACGTTCTCGTCGAGAAGCCACTTGCCCACACGCTCGAAAGCGCGGAACGAATCGCAGACGTCGAAGCCGAATCCGACGGGATCTGTATGGTCGGCTTTCACAACCGTCACGCGGCTTCGACCGCAATGTTCAACGAATACAACAACCGCGGCCGATTCGGCGACTTGACCCACGTCGAAGCGAACTACGTTCGTCGTCGCGGCGTTCCCGGTCCCGGCTCGTGGTTTACGGATCCGGGCCTCGCGGGCGGCGGGGCGTTGCTCGACATCGGCGTCCACGCGATCGACCTCGCGCTCTACACGCTCGGATTTCCCGAGGTCACCGAAGTGTCCGGCGTGACGAGAACGACGTTCGGCACGCGCGAGGAATACGCCGACCCGGACGGGTTCGGCGACAACTGGGAAAGCTCGGCCGAACCGTACGACGTCGACGATTCGGTCAGTGCGTTTATCCGGTGTGGAGACGGAACGACGGTGTCCCTTGAGGCGGCCTGGGCGACGAACCGGGAGCCCTCGACCGACTTCGTCGTGCGCGGAACGGAAGCCGGTGCCTCGTTCGATATCGGCGACAACGATCTCACGATTCTCGAGGCCGGAACGACCGGCTGTGACCACTACGCGGACATCGACCTGACCGGTGATCCGTCGATAACCGGCCATCAGGAACAGGATCGGCGATTCCTCGAGGCCGTCGCGACCGGGATCGAGCCCCAGACGAACACGATCGATGAAGCGTTGACCGTCCAGCGCGTGATCGATGCCATCTACCGCTCGAGCGAGACCGGCCGTTCCCAGCAGATCGCCGAAGCTCCCGAGCCGGAAGTTCAGGCGCAACTCGAGTAATACCAGTTAACTCCACTGAACCGTTCTAACTTGACTCTACCTGTTTTCGAGTGATTCTCTCGCCGTTGTCGATCCGACTTCTCAGCGTCACTGTTCTCGCTTCGTCTGTCAGTCGACAGTCATTACGGTCACCGTTCGCGTTCTCGGGCCGTCGAATTCGGCTAACAACACCGACTGCCACCGCCCGGTCGAGAGCGAGCCGCTTTCTATCGGAATCGTCACGGACGGGCCGACGATCGACGCCCTGAGATGAGCATCCGCGTTTCCGTCGAGTTGATCGTGAGCGTGTCCCTCGTCGGGAACGAGGTCCGCGAAAAATTCCTCCAGGTCCCGCCGAAGTCGAGTTTCGTTCTCCTGTAAGAGAACGCCCGCTGTCGTGTGCCGGACGAAAACCGTACACAACCCCTGTTCGACGTCGTCCGGAACCGCATTCGCGACGCGATCTGTCAGATCGACGGTCGTCAATCGCCGATCGGTTTCGAGGGAAAACTGCATACTGGTGCTGTGTGGCCGACGGACAAGAACGAACGGGTCACAGCTGAGCGGACGCCCACGCGGCTCGTTCGCGGACGGCCGCGTTCGGATCTTCGGCCGCGAGTACTTCGAGCGTGTCTCGAGCGTCCTTGACCTCGCCGTAGCCAATCGCCGTGCAGGCGTTCGCGCGAACGTGGGCGTGATCGTCGGAAAGCAACTCGAGTAACCGCTGTTGGGCCTGCCCGGCGTCGTTGGTTTCCGCCGCGACGCGTCCGATCGTCACGGCCGCGTTCGCTCGCGTGTTCGGATCCTCGCTCTCGAGTGCTCCAGCGATCGTCGGACACGATGCTTCGACTGCCGACGGCGATGTTCGTGCGATATCGCCGAGACAGGCGATCGCGTTGTTTCGAAGCGCACGGTCGTCGTGATCAACCAGCGAAACGACATCGTCGACGAACTCGAGTTCGACGGTCGTCTCCGCTCTGACTACCCGTCCGAGCGTCGATAGTGCCGAAACACCGCCTTTTTGGGGCGTTCTCGCCAGCGTCTCCCGTAGTATGGGGATCGCCGGTGTGAGTTCCGTCGGATACTCCCTGGAGAGTTCCGCCAGTATCTCGACCCCCCACCGATCGACAGTCTCTCGCCCCTCGAGGACGACGAGGAGTTCGCCGACGTGATCGATGACGGTGTCCGGTCGTTCCTCTGCGATCGCGTGGAGACTTCGGAAGAGGTCTCGAGCCGCTGATTCGGGTTCGTTTGTGATCAGAAACGAGATAATTCCAGAGGCGGACGGCGCCACGTCATCGGGGGATTCGTACGCGAGTTCCGCCAGACAGTACGCGATGGCGTCGCTCGATTCGGCTGAGTGCTCCGAGAGGAGTTTCCGAAGTTTCGGAACGGTCGGAAGACACGCTTCGGGGTGCGTATCGACGGCCGATCGAACCGTCTCGAGGGCCTGTTCCCGGCTCGAGGGATCGTCGCTATCGAGCTGTGCGAGGACGGTCGGAAGCTCGAAATCCAGGGCCGAGTCACTATAGCGTTCGACCGACGCTTCCCCATCGCTATCCATGCTACTGTTCCGATACGGGATAAGCGGTAAAAGTCTTCCGATGGTTTTTCCGCCAAGCGTCAGGAGAAAAAGACGGTCACGCGAGCCAATCGTCCGGCTTCGTGTCGTAATCGACGTCCTCGGCGGCGAGGTGTTCGACCTCTTCCCACGGCACGTCTTCGGTCGTGATGGATTCGCCGTCGTAGCGGATGCACTTTCCTCGCTCCTCCGGTTCGGGCTCTCGGTTCCTGCGTTTTGCTACCTCGATATCGTGTTCGTCGACTTCCTTGACCACCGTCAGCAAGTTCACCGGGCGGCCCCACAGTTCGAAGACCCGTTTGAGGGTCTCTTTGGCCTGTTTGAGATCGAGCATGACGCCGTTGTACTGGTGACCCAGCAGTAACTCGTTGGCGTTATTGTAGTTGCCGTCGTAGACCGCGATCGTCGGTTTTCCGAAGTTGGTGAACTGCAGGAGCAGTTTCTTTTTGACGTCTTCGGCTTCGTCGCTCGAGACGTGGAACTGTCCCGTCGCCTGGGAGTGTTCGTACGTGAAGTAGTCGTTTTCCGTGATGAACTCCTGGGTCAGGAACTGATCGAGGAAGGTCACGTCGTTGTGGCTCTCGCGGATGTCGAACATCCGGTCCCAGCCGGCGGTGAACTCGACGTCGGCGAGCGCCTCCTCGACGCTTTCGTACCGGGCGTCATCGAACAGGTAACGGCCGATCCGTTCGAGGTCGTTCTGGCTGACCCGCGTCAGGAACCCGCGGTGCTGGCGCTTGACCAGCGAGTAGTGTCGCC
Source organism: Halostagnicola bangensis (assembly GCF_054653435.1). Classification (NCBI taxonomy): domain Archaea; kingdom Methanobacteriati; phylum Methanobacteriota; class Halobacteria; order Halobacteriales; family Natrialbaceae; genus Halostagnicola; species Halostagnicola bangensis. Next base: position 252,915 of record NZ_BAAIGG010000002.1, read on the forward strand.
GGGCGAGTCCGTCGTAGGTGAGAACCTTCCACGGATACCGTTCGACATCCACGGGCCGATCGGCCCGTTCTGGACTGGCGGCGTCAGCCGCCCCGTCGATCTCCCCGTCGCGAGCGGCTTCGAGCGCGTCGTCGTCGACGTACTCCGGCGGAACGTCCTCGAGGCCCTCGAGCGTCTCGGGTGTGATTCGCGCGAGCGCCTCCGGCGGCTCGAGCGTCTCGAGTACCGCATCGAAGTCTACGACATCGGTGAGGTTCCGCCACGAAACTCCCTCGACTCTGAGCAAGCGCTCGAGTACCTCCCGTCTGTTCGTCTTGTTCTCGATGTACTCCCACAGTTCCATCCCGAGGCTGTAGGGGTTGAGCCCAGGCGAGGCGAGCACTCGTGCCATGTGGTCGGCGTAGTTTACGAACTCGTTGTCGCCGGCGAATCCCTCGTCGCTCATCATTCTGGACTCGTGGTAGGCGGCCCACCCCTCGTTCATCACCTTGGTCATCTTCTGGGCGGCGAAGTAGTACGACTCCGCACGCATCATGTCAAGGATGTCCCGCTGCCAGGGCTCCATCTCGACGGCCCGGCCCGACTCCTCGTCGAACTGTTTGCCGTACTCGCGGACGAACGCGAGTACGTCCTTCTGTGGATGTTCGGGGAACTCGACCGAGACATCCTCGTTTTCGACCGTCTCGAGCCACTCCTCGTCGAACACTTCGCCCTTGACCTCCTCAGAGAGACCGAGTTCGTCGAGCTTTTCGGCGAGATCCTCGTCGATTTTGTCGGGCACGTCGCCCTCGATATCGAGCCGACGCGTGAAGATCTGGTGCTGGTCGATGTTGTCCTCTAAGGTGAGACAGTGATCGATCCATTTCTCGACTTCCGCTCGCTCGATGTCCGGATCGGACATGTAGTCGTCGATGGCCTGAGCGTGGCGCTCTAACATGGCCGCCGCGTTGACCGCGCCCTCGTCGGCCTGTCCGCCCGTAAAGAGCCCGAACCACTCGTTGTTCGCGAAGAAATCCGAGTGGGCCTCGACGTGGGTGATAACTGCCTTCTGGTCGGAGATCGTATTTGACTCCTGTAAGAACGCGTGGGATGGATTGTCGTTGTTGACGATCTCGAAGGCCTTCCCGCCGCCGTACTGGCCTTGCTTTTGCTGTTTGTCGTACTGCATTCCCCACCGCCAGTGAGGGTATCGCGACTGGAACCCGCCGTAGGCGATGAGTTCGTTCATCTCGTCGTAATCGATGATCCAGTACTTGACCGGATACGGCTCGAGGCCGAGTGTTTCGGCCAGATTTCGAGCCTCCTCGACCGGCTCTACTAATTCCTCGGCGATCACCTGCTTTCGGAACCTGTCGGCGTTGGAATTCGTTTTACTCATTTGTCTGTGTCTCGCTGTTCGAAATTATTCGTCCGCCTCGCTCTCCGTCGAGAGGATCTCGTAGATCGCGTCGGTCACGTCGTCCTCACCGTTGACGTACGCCACCGCGACGTCCTCTGCGTCTCGGCCGAAGTGTTTCTCGAGCTCCTCGGCGTGGGTGGCGTTGATCGCGTTGCCGCTCGGTTGGGTTTCGACGTACGCGTGGAGGTTCGCGGGAATCTCTTCCATCCTCGGGATGACCCGCTCGCCTGTGTCGTTCGAGGAGTTCTCGGAGTCACCCGCGGCGAAGACGTACCGGTTCCAGTCGGTCCAGGGGTACTCCTCTAACAGTTCGGCGGCGAGTTCGTACGCGCTCGAGATCTTCGTGCCGCCGCCGCTGCGGATGCCGAAGAACTCGTCGCGGTCGACTTCCCACGCCTCGGCGTCGTGGGCGATGTAGACGAACTCCGCGTTGTCGTACTTGCCCTGGAGGTACCAATCGAGCGGCGTGAAGGTCCGCTCGACCAGTTCGCGTTTCTTCTCGCGCATCGAGCCCGACACGTCGCGGATGTTGACCACGACGACGTTCTTCTCTTTTTCCTCGATGATCTCGGGATAGCGGTACCGCTCGTCCTCCCGGCGGAAGGGGACGTGTTTGATCCCTTCTCGGCGAATCTTCTGCTGGACGGTCTCGCGTTCTACGTTGGCCTCGACCTCCTCGATCGAGGACCACTTCCCGCGCTCGTCGGCCACATCGGCGTGGGCCTCTTCGACCCAGGCCATCGAGACCGGGAGGCTCTCGCCGCGAGCCCACTCGAAGACCTCGCGCGGCGAAATCCCCTCGACCTTGCACAGTTCCCGGAGGAACTCCTCGTCGAAGTCCATCGTCAGCTTGCGCTTGAGGCCCTCTTTGAACATACGCTCGAAATCGAGCGTGCTGTCGGGACCCGATCGTGTGAGGTCCGTGAACGGTCCTTCTTTCTCCTCGATGACCTGCTTTCCTTTGGGCTCGAGATCTAGCCCGAGTTCCTCGTCAAGTTCCTGTGCGAACTCCTCGGGATCCATCTCGTAGTACTCGTGCTCGCCGCCTTCCTCGCCGGGTTCGTCGCCCTCGTCGCCGTCCTCGCCCGGCTGGGGCTGTGGCTGACCCACCGGTTGGCCCACGTCGGGCGTGTCGCCGTCTCCCTGTCCGACGCCGCCCTGATCGCGCTGATCGTAGGCAAACTCGGGTAAGGAGACGATCTTTACCGGAATGTTGATCGAGCCCGGCCGGCTCTGGCCGAGATCTCCGTACTGGATGAAATCGGCGAGATCCTCGCGGCGGTTCTCGCCCACTTCGCGGAACCGCTCGAGGTCGTCTCTCAGCCCCATCTGTGCACCTCCGTTCGCTCGAGTCGGACGAATCGTCCGCCCGCCTCGAGCACCGTTTTCGGGTCCGGGGCGGACGACGTGTGGTTCGATACCGCCCCCCAATCCAGCGCGCGTTTCCCGTGATCGTTCGTACTCAGTTCCATCGGTAGCTCACCTGTCCCATAATGTGTCTGCTGGTCAGTTCGGCGGAGGCCTCGCTGTACTCGAAGAGATCGACCATCGTCTCGATCGTTCGGTCTTTGACGGCCTCCGTCTCGGTGCCGCTCGGCGGATCGTCCCACTGGCGCGGGTCGAAGTCCTCGAAGGTCCGCTCGACGTCGTCCCAGTCGTGGCTTTCGAGGACCGTATTGATGACCGGGATCGCCGTGAGATCGACGTTCTCGACGGCGAAGTCCTCGTCGCGGTGTTCCCAGGCGTGGCGATTGAGCGCGGTAATTACCTTCTCGCGGCGGAACTGGACGACACTCTCTCGAGGCTGGTTGCCCTGGTAGGCCTCCTCGGAGAAGCGCCCGAGGTGTTCGACCTCGAAGAGTTTCATCTTCAGCGCGTCGGGTTCGACCTCCTCGCCGCGGTCGTTGTACAGCGGTTGATCCGTTTCCCAGGCGTAGACGTGCTCGACGTATTCGGCGACGGTCTCTTCGTCGACCCGCTTGTCGTGCATGATCGCCTCGATGACGTCCGACTCCTGCTGGTCATAGATGTAGTTTTTGACCGGCACGATCCGATTCTCGAATTCGGACCGTTCGCCGGTCGAGAAGACTGGGGCGTCTCCGAGCCCGTCGGCCATCGCGTTCAACACGTCTCGAGGCATGATGACGTCCTCGACCGGAAGCTCGGCGTGGTGGCGGTCGCGGTCGGTCTGGAGCAGTTCGGCCAGCCGGTCGCGCGTGTACGTCACCGGCACGCCGTGTTCGCCGTCGTGGCCGTCGCCGTTGAACTCGAAGTCGTCTTTCGTCCGGCGACTGTCGCCCTCCTGCAGGTACCCCTGGTCGAAGAGCAATGCCTTCTCGACGAGGTCCAGCCCGGCCGGCAGGTTCTCCTCGTCGAGACGCGTGACGACGGCGTATAGCGCCGCGGCCTCGACCGCGTGGGGTGCGAACTCTCGCACCGTCGTCTCCCCCTCGCTATCTCTGACTGTCACCGACACCGGCTGGCGGATCCGCCCTTCGAGTTCGTCGTACGTGTCCGCCTCCCAGATGGATGTCTCGTTCGTCAACTCTCGGCGAATCAGTTCGGTCTCGAGGCTCAGGTTCGTCAGGTAGCCAAACTGGTGTTTGTCGAGCCGTCGCTTCAACGCCTTCAGCGGATCCATCCCGTTTCGATCCGAGTGTTGATTGAGCTGGGCCTCAAGGTCCGGGTTCGAGATGATGAGCATCTGCGTGTCGACGTCCATCCCGATCCCCTTGTCCAGTTTCACGGACTGCTCGTCGGGAACGTTCAGGAGCTTCTGGAGCAAGTCGGCGTGCTGGGCGGCGTCTTCGACGATGGTGAGGACGCCGTTGCCCTGCGAGATGACGCCGTCGTAACTGAACGCCTGCGGGTTCTTTCGACCGCGCGAATCGAGTTCCTGTAACATGCCGTGCATCCAGGAGCCGACCAGGCGCTCCTTGGGCGGCCCGTCGTCCTCCGAGTGGAGCACGCCGACCCCCTGGCCGACGTCGACGACGTAGTTTTTCACCCGGAGGTGGTTCTCGTCGGTGATCGCCGAGAACAGCGACTCCTCGCCCTGGCGGCGATACCGTTCCTCGAGGAACTCGTAGGCCTCCCGCGAGAACGGATCGAGTTCCGAGTCGATGTGGATCGGGACGTGGTCCTCGAGCTGTCCGTTCAGTTCCGCGAGCAAGTCTTCGCGGATTTCTTCCGGGAACACCGTCAGCGGATGGGCCTGGACGGGGCTCTCGTACCAGTGCTCGTCGTCGCCTGCAGTCGGATCGCCGCCGTAGCTTAGTCCTCTCGAGTCGGACGCGGTCGTCACGTTCCACTCGACGGTGTAGCGTCGGCCTTTGGGGGTCTTCGAGTACTCCCGAAGCCCGTTGACCAGACACCGTTTGAGCTCGGACTTGCCGGTCGCGGTCGGCCCCTCGAACCAGATGATCTTCTCGTCTTTCGCCCGACCCGCGGCGATCGATCGCAGGTCGTCGACGAAACTGTTGAGGACTTCGGTGTTTCCGAGGATAGCGTGTTCACCGTCGTTGTGCGGATCGTCGAAGAATCGGTAGCGCTGTTTCTCCTCGCCCTCTTCGACGACGGTCCGCGTACCGGCGGCTTCGATCGCCTCGAGGAGGTACTTCGAGGCGTGGGAGGCGATCGTCGGATTCTCGAAGATCCGATCGACGTACGCCCCGAGGCTCATCGGCTCCTCGTAGGTCTCCTCTAAGGTCCGGTCGGCCTCGCGAACGTAGTCGTTTCCTCTCATGGTGGATCCTCGCTCATGTTAGTCCTCGATTTCAGCTTTCGCCACCTCCGCGCCGGCGAACTCGAGGACCTCCTTGGCGCCGCCTTCGGAGTAGCCCTGTTCGATCAGGGCGTCGATCCACGAGGATCGTTCGTCGTCGTCGACGTCGCTTGCGCTGACCAGCGCGGAGAAGTTGATGTTGTGTTTCTTGTCCTCCCAGAGCTTGCGCTCGAGTGCGCGGCGCAGGCGCTCGTTGTCCTGCGGATTGAACGCCTCGCCCTCGCGTGCGCGCCTTGAAACCCAGTTAGAGACTTCCTGTCGGAAGTCGTTCTTGCGGTCCTCGGGCACGTCGAGTTTCTCCTCGACCGACCGCAGGAACGTTTCGTCGGGTTCCTGCTCGCGGCCAGTCAGCGAGTCCTCGATTGTGTCGTCGTCGATGTAGGCCATCACGTGATCCATGTACTTCTCGCCCTGTCGCTGGATCTCGTCGATGTCGTAGGCCAGCGCGTGACGGACGTCTTCGATAGCTCGCTCGCGGTACTCCTCGCGTACGGTCTCTAAGTAGCGGTAGTACTTCTCGAAGTTATCCTCGGGAATCGAGCCGTGGTGCTCTAGGTTCTCCTCGAAGAAGTTAAACACCGTTAGCGGGGAAAGGAACCCTCGAGAGCGGTGTTTGGAGTCCATGATTGCTTCGGCAATCTCGTCGCCGATGAACCGGGGAGAGATGCCCACCATCCCTTCGCCGATCTCGGCTTTCGCCGCGGCCTCCTCGCGGAGCTTCTTTACGTCGATGTCATCGCCCTCATCGATCTCGCCGTTGTAGGCTTTGGCCTTGGAGAGCAGATCGACCGTTTCGGTATCGGGCTCTTCGATCCGCGTGAGGACGCCGAACAGCCCCGCCATCTCGAGCGTGTGGGGCTCGACGTTGATATCCGGAACGTCGGCGTTAGAAAGCATCTTGTTGTAGATCTGGGATTCCTGCTCGTAGGAGAGGACGTACGGGAAGTCGATCCGCTTGGTTCGGTCGTTAAACGCTTCCATCTTCTCGTCGCCCTTCTTGTCCTTGTACTCGGGCATGTTCGTCCGCCCGACGATCACCTGGTCGATGTCAATTCGCGGGTTGTTCTTGGGCTTGATCGTCATCTCCTGGGTGGCGTGTAAGAAGTCATAGAGGAACTCCCGCTGGAGCTTGAGCAGTTCCTCGCCGGAGAAGATACCGCGGTTCGCGTTACAGAACGCACCGGAATAATCGAACGCGCGCGGGTCGCTCTCGCCGTAGACGGCGATTTTGGAGTAGTTAACGTCGCCGGTCAGTTCCGTCTCGTCCTGGTTCTTCTTGTCTTTGGGTTCGAACGTCTCGAGGCTCTGGCGCTTGTTCTCGTCGGCGATCAGCCGGACGATCTCGATGTGGTTCTCGAGGACGGCCTGCAGGTCGTCCTCGTAGTACGCCAGCAGCTTGTCCATGTAGAACTCGCTTTCGGGATCCAGACTCTGCTCGTTCTGGATCGTGTAGGGTGCATCGAGACGCTCGTTTAAGTCCTCGAGTACCGAGAGTCGTTGCTCGAGTGGGAGCAACACCAGCGGATCCTGATTCATCGGCGATCTGACTTGGTCGTCCGTCGGATCCTGGTCTTTGATGACGTCACAAAGGTTGGTCCACCGGAACGTGTACATCCGCCCCTCCTCCTGGAGGGTGTAGTCCTCGAAGTACTTTCGAACCTGTTTATCGAAGTGGGACTTCCCCGAACCGACGGGGCCGAGCAGGAGTTTGATTCGACGCTCCGGGCCGAGTCGGCGAGCGCCCGATTTGACCTTGTTGACGAACTCGTGGATCGATTGGTGGATCACCTTCCCGTAGAAGGTGTTCTCGCCGTCGCCGAGCGGATCTTCACTGGCGAGTTGGTACTCCACGACCCCTTCCGTCTCGTCGTAGATCGTGCCGTAGTAATCGAACATGTCCGCGACCCGCTGGTGAGCGTTGCGGGTGATCTTCGGGTCCCTGTAGGCCGCCTCGAGATACCAGTCGAACGACTTGGTCTCGCGGAGGTCTTCGGGCATCGACTGCTTGTAATCGGTACTGAGCTTCTCGAGTGTCTCAATGTCACCAGTCATGGTATCAGTTGTTGGGGTGTCTCTCTGTTCGCCGGTCCGTGTCCGCGCACAGAATGATTGTGAACGAACGGTGGTTCGCCGGGTGGCTCGCGTATTGCTGGGCGGGACACGGTGACGTTCTCGTCACAGCCGCCGATTCTCGCCGAAGAACATCGAATCGAGAGACGATTGCGTTGCTCCTCGAGGTAGCAGGCCTCTGAGAGCGGGTGTCCGCGGGCGGCGTCGGGTGTGGTGTCATGGTTGTCATCACCGCGCGAGCGTGCAACGATCGACACCTCGTCGCGTTACGACAGCACCTGGAGGTTCTCACGGTACGACTGCACCTGAGAGCAGGCACGATCCGGCTATCGGATACCGGAAGTATTTAATATGTAGTAATACAGCAACTTAAGCTTGGCCCCAAAGGGTATTTATGAGGACCCGATTCGAGGCCAGTATTGACAGAACCACTGATTGTCAACGGACATCACACCGATTATTGGGGGATCGAGCGTATAAACGAACGGCCTGCATGGACACGGAGCGCTCGCGCGCGATCTCGTCGCGACTCGAGAACGAGCGATTCGGGCGGTTTTCGAGGGGCCCCGCGACTGTCGTCCCGGCCGACGGCGACGATACTTTACGTTCGCTACCCCTACCGATCGCAATGGCAGATCTGGCGGGCCTTCCCGATAGCTGGACCGTCTGGAACGAGGGCGAAGACGGACGTATCGTCCTCGCGTACCGACCCGATGTCTTCAACGGCGACGCGTTCCCCGCTCCGTGTTTGCCAACGCTCTATCTCACGCACGGACGCCGCACTCGTCGGCCCGGAGCCAACCCGGGGACCGTCGACGACGATTGGCACGTTACGCTCTATCTCGAGCCCGAGGTCCACCTCCGAGAGACCAATCGATTCCCCTCGCGCCCCGAGGCGCTCGAGAGACTCGTCGAACTCGCTCGAGCGTTCGCCGACGGCGAGATCGATTATCGCGACATCTATCAGGTCCCTCGCGAGGAGTACTTCGACCGACTCGACGAACTCACCGGCGGAACCGAAATCGAAGACTGACGAGGATGTATGGCTGAAGGGCCCGTAATACTGCCGAACGTAGCGGCTGAGGAGCGTGAAATCTACAGCGGTTACTTGTGTCGCTCCGGGACGTGAGGCTTAACCGCGAGTGGCGGCTACCGTTCGACATGTCGACCGTCACCCTCCTCGGAACCCGGCTGGCGGAACCGGGGACCGAATTCGTCTATCACGGCGAAGCCGACGCCTGCGCCGGCTGTCCGTACCGAAGCCAGTGTCTCAATCTCAGCTCGGAGACGAAATACCGCGTCACGTCGATCCGGGAAAACGCCCAGACGCTCGAGTGTGCCATGCACGACGAGGGCGTTCGAGCCGTCGAAGTCGAGCCGGTCTCGGTGAAAGCAAACGTCAGGAAGAAAGGCGCGTACGCGGGAAGCAAGAACGAGCTTCCGGGCTCCTGTCCGTACGTCGAGTGTCCGAGCCACGAGTACTGCGAACCCGACGGAGTCGATCTCGACGAGGAGTACCGCATCAAAGATATCGTCGGCGATCCGCCACATAATGTTTGCCACCTGAACCGTTCGTTACAGTTGGTCGAACTCGAGGTCGACGAGTAGGACCCTTCCCGGTCGAACTGATTCGTTATACTTCCGGCAGTAAGTCGTTCACAATTCTCGTCGCCCCGGGGGTGCGAAAATCTTCACATAGTCACAGCCGGCAGTATTAGGAACTCCGGGACCCGTCGGTGGGCGGTTCGCACACCCAGTACGTCTCTCGCTCGTCGATCGTGTATCCGTGATCGGCGAGGATCTCTCGACACTCTGCAGGCGCGTTCCCCTCGAGCCCCTCCTCGTGGCACTCGAGAAAGACGAGCGGGTGCTGGGTCTCGAGGGTGCTCCGGCCCCCCTTCAACACCGCGGGTGCGGTTCCCTCCACGTCGATTTTGAGAACATCGGGAGCAGGTCCCGCCTCGACCATCGCGTCGAGGCGCTCGACCGGAACCTGCAGGACTTCCGCGACCGACGCCTCCCAGCGCTCGGCGCTCTCGCGGTCGAACCCCGAGAGTTCCGTGTACGTCGAGACGTAGAACGTCTCCGACCCCCTCTCTTCGCCGAGTCCGACGGGACTGAATTCGAGGCGGTCTTCGAGTCCGTTTAGCTCCGCGTTCGAGAGGAGGTGTTCCGCGGCCGAGGGTGCGGGTTCGAACGCGACGACGTGTCGGTTCGGTTCCGCCGCCAAAAGCGCGAGCGAGTAGGTTCCGACGTTCGCGCCGATATCGTAGATGACGTCGTCCGGACCGCACCGGCTGTCGAGTTCGGCGAGCATCTCGTCGTTGCCGTGGCGGTTGTAGAGTTCGTAGCTCCGGATCGTCCCGGCCGCCGTCCGTTTTTGCGGCGCGATCGCCTCTCGAGCGTAGTTCGCTCTGACGAGCCGATAGTAACCGCCGAGAACCAGTCGTCGAAGTTGCTGGTAACCGCGGCGGCGGATTGACCCTTCGGACATACTCGCCTTCTCGGGCTCTTCGCTGTTGGGTGTTTTGTTGCTCGCTCGGGAGCCGACCCCGATTTCGGCCAGTTCGCGAGAGTCAACAGGGAAACCCTGATACCATCACCCACCCAACCGATTCCCATGAGCGACAACGCCTGGACCGACCGGATCGTCAGCGAGCGGATGACCGTCGACCAGGAGTTCTCCCCGCGAGTGGAGAGCTCCCGGTTCTCGAGTCAGGAGTGGAGCCTGATCATGACCGCGACGGAGTTCGAAATCGAACGGCCCGAAACCCCCGAGGAAGCTCGAATCGTCGCGAACACCGAAAACGTCGATAGCATCCTCCCGGAACTCGAGAACGTCCGATCGCAGATGGGCGCAATGGGCGCTGGCGGCGGCGCTGGTGGCGGCTCGGGGTCCGGCGGTGGCGTCGTCGATTCGATCAAAAGCGCCCTCGGAATGGGCGGGGGGTCCTCGGGCGGGTCCCACGATGCCGAACGCGAAGCCGCGGAGACGCTCACCCAGGAGTACGCCGAGGAGTTACAGGCGCAACTCGAGTCGAACCACCGCTGGGAGTCCGTTTGCGAGGCCGCGGTCGACGCCGGAGCGGAGACCGAGTAGTCGAGGTTGTCCCTCCCGGGCGAATCAGAAGGAGCGCCAATCGCCGAATCACGCGTAGCTATAGTCACTGATGATGAAGGATTCTCCGAGACGAACCGTCGGGAAACGCGTCAAGAATCGGGTGTTGCTGCTGGCTGTCCTTACCTAATCCTCGCTCTCGTTGGTGTGAACGACCCCTGCCTACTCGCTCACGTTGACGCCCTCGCTCCTTGAGGAAGGGATCTTGCCCGCCTGCATTTCAGATAAAATCGCCAAACTTCGCAGTAGTTGCCCGACGAGACGGCTCTGTTTCGCTAACCACCCGAGTGAAACATCGTCAACTCGCTCGCTTCGTAGATGTTCATGAGTTCGGTAATCAGTTCGTCGTACGATTCGTCCTCGACTCGCAGTTGATCCAGGCGCTCTACCGTCTCTTCGTCGAGTTCGACTGATGGCATACTCAAGGCTACGTCATCGACAGCTAAAAACACCGAGCCGACACTGAAAGGGGTTGAACCGTCCGGGATTCTAGCCCGTATCCGCCGGGCTGGGAGTCACAAGCCACAGCACATTTAGGTAGCCTCCGCCAGCATAGAAGTATGACAGACGAAGTAGAGACGATAACCTTCTCGATAGAAGCTGACGACGGCGACACGGAGACCGTAACCGTTCCGGCGGGACTCGTCGACATGGTCGCCGAAGGCGGACAGACCCCCACGGAAACGCTCGGCGACGTCGCACTGCTTTCGTTCGCGAGCCGAGCCCACCACGTCGTCCACCACGGCGAGGGCACTGACGAGGAACTCGAGGCCCAGGAAGCTCGCGTGATGGACCTGTTCGAGGAGCGCTTCGGCGTCACCTTCGGCGAAGCGACCGGTCACCAGCACTGAGTTCCGACGGACGACTCGTTCGCTGATCCGTTTCTTCGAGGTCGCACTTCGAGAGTGGAATCGTTCTCTCGGTTCAGCACTCGAGTCACTGTTTCATCTCGAGAACGTCGGTCCAGTTCGACTCGCTGACAATCGCTCGGCGGCTGGCTAACTTAACAATATCTTGGGCGACTTTAGCAAAATATTTGGCACTGAAGCAATTTGACGTAGCTTGATGCTCCAGCGTTTCGATCCAAGCGACAGATACAGCGGCGCAACGAGTGCTCACAGCCGATGACCGAACAGACCGAAACCGAACGAACTGACGATGCACAGACCGGACAAACGCAGGTTTGCCGGGCAACCGGTCGAGAGGATGGATTGGTCGGCAAGTACGACATCTGGCTGTGTCGCCAGTCCTTCCGAGAAATGGCTCGAGACATCGGCTTTCGAAAGTACGACTGATCCGCTCACGGTTGCGATCCAATTCCACAATAGTTAGGTGAAATTATCGGAACTGTAACGTATGGACGCGTTCGTCAGTCTCGCTCGAGAGCGCTTCAGCCTCCGTTCCGCCGCGGAACTCGCCGTGATTCTCGGTGTCGTCGCGCTGATTTTCGACATCTCGGTCGGAAGCTACCTCTCGATTCTCGGCGTGATCGCGGCGATCCGCCTGGGTTACGTCTTCGCCGACTCGCGCGGATTCAACCGCGACATCGTCTCGCTCGGATACATGCTACTCGGGACGGTCGTCATGGCCGTCATCATCGCCCTCGAGTCCGTGGGAATCGCGTATTACGCTCTGCTCTGTATTGGGGGCGTCAGTTCGGTCCTTCTCGCTCGAGCCGTCTTCGGTGACGCCGGGGCAGACTCCTAATCGTCGGTGTCGCGCTATCCGCGATCTTACCGGACCGCTGAAAGTATCGGATTCTCCTCGGGTGGTTCGTCTTCGGCACCGTCGTCTCCATCGGCACCGTCAACTTCGACGCCGTCGCCGTTCTCCGGTGACGCTCCGGGTTCTTCAGGTCCGGCTTCATCCTCCGCCGGTGGTTCCTCTGGAGACTCGGCATCCGGCGGACCGTCCGCTTCGTCGGGTTCGTCGTCGAACTCGTCCTCGACGACCCCGTCGTCCTCAAGCGGGTCATCCTCTTCGAACGGACCGTCGTCCTCGGGTACCGGATCCTCCGCGTCCGCGGCTTCCTCGATCGTCACCGTCGCCGTATCGCTGTCGTCCTCGCTCGAGACGGTTGCGTCGTACTCGCCGGGCTCGAGATCGGACGTATCGACGGCGAACACGACGATCTCACTGTCGCCCTCCCCGAGCGTCAGTTCGATCGAATCAGAGACGCCATCGATTTCGAGATCTATCGACTGCGCCCCCGTTTCCCCACCGACGTTTGCGATTTCGACCTCGAGAGTTAGCTCGTCGCCCTGCTCGACCGGTTCGATCGGCTCGAGGATGTCGACTGAGAACTCGGCGGGTTCGTCCGGATCGATCTCGCCCGCAGGGTCGGTCTCGACGACGACGGGCTCGTCGTAATCGTAGAATCCCATGTCGACCACCCAGGTGAGTTGCTCGTCGTCGTCCTCGGGCGTCCAGTCGACGGTGAACGAGTCCGATCCGGGCGCGAGTTCGGTCGGCGGCTCGTCCTCGGTCGCCCCCTCGAGTTCGCTCTCGACGATCAGGTCGGCGTCGTTGGGGTTGTCGTAGCCGAAGGTGACGTCGATCCCGTCGTCGGTCGGCGTCGTGTCTTCGACGCTGAGTTCGGGAAGCTCCGGCCGAACTTCCTCGACACACTCGCCCGCATCCGGGCTCAAGTAGTCGATACTTCCGGGAACCGCGTCGGGCGAACTGAAGCCGACGATCGTCGCGCCGAAGTCGCCGCTCGGAACCTCGACGATCGCGCCATCTTCGGTCTCGGTCACGGCGAACTCCTCGCCGACCTCGAAGACGATCGTTCCTTCGAGCGGTGCCTCGATGTCTTCACCGACCGTGACGGAGTACTCGCCCAGCGTGTTTCCGATACCGCCGCTCTCGTAGAACGTCGTCGCGACGATAATCCGGTCACCGTCCTCGAACGAGCCGGTCATCTCGGCTTGATAGCAGGTCGGGAACTCCGCCTCGAACTCGTCGGGAACGTCGTCGGGTTCGACCGTGTACTCGATGGTTTCGGTCTCGAGCACGTCGCCATCGAAGTCGGCGGTCTCGTCGTCTGGCTCCGCGCCGTTCGCCTCACCGTCGTCCGTCTGCGCATCGTCCGCTTCCGCCCCGTTTTCAACCCCATCGACTTCCGCCGCCGAAACGACGTTGACGTCGAGGGTGGCGTTCTCCTCGAGGGGTGGCTCGAGCGCGAGCGTCTCGTCGGTGGCCGTTTCGTTCGCCTCGTACGGTCCGCTTGCGGCTAGCTCGGCCCCTTCCTCGTCGGTTACGGTCAGCCCGTACTCGACGGTCGCGCTCGCCTGGTCGACCGCGAGCGTCGAGCCGTTCCCCGTCTGATCGACGACCGAGAGCGTCGCTTCGGGCTCGGCAGGCGGGTCGGGCTCCTCGTCTTCGAGCGCGTATTCGATCGACTCGCTCGCGAGTTCGGTTTCGTTCTCGGCGTCGAGAACCGAGACGTCGACGGTCGTGTTCTCCTCGATCGGCGGCTCGAGGATAATCGTCTCGTTCGTCACCAGTTCGTTTGCACTGAACGGACCGGTTTCTGCCGTCTCGCCGTCGTACTCGGCGGTGATCGCGTACTCGACGGACGCGTTCGCTTCGTCGACCGTGAGCGTCTCGCCGTCGCCCTCCTGATCGGTCACCGAGAGCGTCGCCTCGGGCTCAGCGGGTGGGTCCGGCTCGTCCTCTACGGTGACGAACGCGCTGTCGAGCACCGGTGTGCCACCCTGGGTGACGTAGGGATCGTCGTCCTCGCCGCCGCTGTCGACGTACTGGAAGGTTTGGTCGTCGGTCGTATCGTGGTGGACGGCCGCGACGATGGGGCCGCTCTCCTCAAGCGGTTCGTCGAGGTCGATCTGGATGTCCTCGTAGTCGCCCGACTCGAGGTACTCGGAGTGACCGATGACGCCTTCCGGATCGACGCCGATGTCGACCCCGTCATAGACCGCGACGAAGCCGCCCTCCGAGAGCGAGACGCTGTCGACGGTGACGTTCTCACCGGCACTTTCCTGATCGGCGAGGCTAATCGACGCCTCGCCCTCGAGTTCGTCGATCTCCTCGACGATCTGGACGACCTCCACCTCGACATACTGGACGATCTGGGCTTCGTCGTCGATTCCCTCCGCGACTGCGTACGCAACCGCGTCACCGGCCGCCGCTTGGGTCAGGGACTGCACCTGCGAGACGCTGATCTGCTGGTACTGGATCACGCTCGCGGCCTCCTGGCAGGCGCTCGAGGCGGCGATCTGGATCTGCTCGATGGACGCTTCCTGATGTTGGGAGAGCGCGCCGCTCGAGGCGCCTTCGGCCAGCGCCTGTACTTGCGTCACCTCGACGGCTTGCTGCTGGAGGACCGCGCCCTCTCCGGCGCCGAACGCCGCCGCCTGGATCTGTTCGACCTGGACGATCTGTTGCTGGATTGCCGTCTCGACGGCACCCTTCGCCGCGCCCGTCGCTGCGGCCTGAATCTGCGTGACCGAAATCTCCTGTTGCTGGACGAGCACGCCCTGTCCCGCGCCGTCCGCGGCGGACTGGATCTGTTCGATCGAGGCCTCCTGACTCTGGGCGATCGCACCCTTTGCCGAGCCAAAGGAGGCTTCCTGTACCTGCGTGATCGAAATCCGCTGTACCTGCTCGACGCTGACCGTCTGGAGCTGTTTCAGCGGACCCACGCCCGCACCGTGGGCCGCGGCCTGGGTCTGTTCGACGCTCACTTGCTGTTGCTGGACGAGCGCCCCTTTCGCGGCCCCCGTGGCGGCTTTCTGGATCTGTTTGACCGTCACCTCCTGTTGCTGTTCGACCTCGAGTCTCTGATCCTGTTCGAGCGCCTCGGCGGTGCTCCCCTCGATCGCACCGCTCGCCGCACCCGCCGCCGCGTACTGGACGTGCTCGAGGGTGACCTGCTGGCGCTGTTCGGCCGTAATCTTCTGGTACTGCTCGAGAACGCCGTAGGCCGATCCCTGTGCGGCTTCCTGAATCTTCGGGGCTCGGTCGACGCCTTTCTCGCCGGCCTCCGCAGCCGCGCCAGCGGCCGCGCCGACGGTCGCGACCTGTATCTGTTCGACCGTCACCCGCTGGTGCTGTGCCATCGCGCCGTGGGTCGCCCCCCAGGTCGCACTCTGCATCTGACTCGCGTTGACCGTCTGGTACTGCGCTAACGCGCCGCTGGTCGCTCCGCCTACGGCGGCCTGGACCTGCTCAGCCTCGACAGCCCGCGATTGCATCAGCGAGCCGTGGACCGCACCTTTGGTCGCCTCCTGGATCTGTTCGGCTTGTGCCTCTTGGTACTGGGCCGCGGACTGGCTCGCTCCCTCGAGGGCCGCCGTCTGCTGTTCCTGCGTGATCTCGACGCCCTGGGCCTGTGCGAGTTCGATACCCTCTTCGACGCCCGCTTCGACGGCATTTTCGTCCTCTTGTGCGAGCGCTCCCACATCGGCCGCCGCGGCTTCCGGTTCGACGGCGGCCATCGAGACGGCCTCGAGGTCAGCCGCCCCCGTCACGACGGATTCGCTTTCGTCGAGTTGCCCGACCTCAGCGTCGTCGATGGTGTCACCCATTTCGACGCCGTCATCCGCTTCGTCATCGGGAGTCTGCTCGAGCAAACCCCCGCCCCCGAGAAACGGCAAGGCGACGACACTGACGACCATCGAGACGGCGACGAGTGCTGTGAGAAGAAGCGTCGCTCGCTTCATCGTGTCCCTCGAATCTCGAAATCCGTCGCGTTCCGACTAGCCGCCCCCGTAGACGAACCCGTTCGGTCGCTTTCTGCTGATCCGTAACTTTTTGCCGATCCGCATTTCGCCGATCCAAAGTTCCGATGACCTCCCGCCGGTCCGCGATCTGCGTTCCCCCGCGCTCGAGCCGTCGTGCTATCGGTCCCCATACGATCCGAAGCGGGACGAATCGACGCTTAAGCACCCCGTTCGTTCCAGTTAGGAGGGCGATACAATGTCGTGTTGGAAATCGACGTTGTTTTTGAAAACTCTGTAACCGGCCTGTTGCGTCCATTTTCTCGCCGTTTGGAGAATCTTTGAGGGGGCCTTCAAACGGTGGGCGAATCCGACAGGTAGTGATTGGTTGGAGTCGTTCATGTGAATCGGGCTCCGCTAGTGCTCAAGTTGAGCGCCCCCGTTCGATTCATCTTAGATGGTTGAAATGTAGGCATGTTTGTGATGTGTTCGATACCGATGAGCCGATGAGGCATTCGATCGACTCGATCGGACCCGCGACGCAGCCACTCGAGACGTGGTAAACCGAAGTTTTCATCACGGTTTACGGAAGAGGGTGGGTATGGAAACCAAACAGGAACCGGTCGACCTCGTCGAGGGGGACGTGGTCCGGTCGTTTGCTCGAGCGGCGTTACTCGCGGCGCTCATGGGGGCGACTGCTTTCGTCGCAATACCGATTTCGGGGGTTCCGGGAACGCTCCAGATGCTCGTCGTCTTCCTCGCCGGGCTGTATCTGGGTCCAGGGTGGGGAGCGTTCGCGATAATTCTCTACCTTCTTGCGGGCGGACTCGGCGCGCCGGTCTTCTCCGGGTTTTCCGCGGGCCCTGGCGTTCTACTCGGGCCGCACGGTGGATTTCTCCTGACGTTTCCCGTCGGTGCCCTACTCGTCGGTGCGATCATCCATCGCGGACGCGACCTTCGCGACCCGGCGACCGTCTCCCTGCCGATCGTCGTCCTCGGTCTCGTCACTGCGACCGTCGTCGTCTACCTGGCAGGGTTCATCTGGTACGCGTGGGTGACTGGCGTCGCACTCCTGGAAGCGTTTACCGTCGTCGCGCTGCCGCTGATTCCGGGCGACCTGCTCAAGATGGCCGCCGCGATCGCCATCGTTCGCTCCGGCGTTATCGACACCGTATAGCGAGTACACCGCATACCGAGTCCGCTACTCCACACCTGCACACATGATCGAACTCCGATCCGTCACGTACGGCTTCGACGATCACACCGTCCTCGAGGAGTGCACTCTCGAGATCGAAGACGGCGAGTTCGTCCTCCTCGCGGGAGCGAACGGGAGCGGGAAAACGACCTTGCTCCGGCACTGCAACGGGCTGCTAACGCCCGATGCCGGCGAGGTGCTCGTCGACGGCGTTTTGGTCGCCGAAAACCCCGTCGCCGCCCGAACCGCCGTCGGGATAGTGTTCCAACACCCGCGAGATCAGTTTGTCTCGTCGACCGTCGGCAACGATATCGCGTTCGGCCCCGAAAACCTCGGCCTCGAGCGAAAGGAGATCGACCGCCGCGTCGAAGCCGCACTCGAAGCGGTACATCTCGAGGGTCGGGGGGATGACCGCATCGATACGCTTTCGGGCGGCGAGCAATCACGGGTCGCCATCGCCGGCGCACTGGCGATGGAACCGACGCATCTCCTGCTGGACGAACCGTTTACCGGTCTCGACGCACCGTCGCGTGACTCCGTTCTCGACCGGCTCGAGTCACTCTCGTTGGCTGGAACGGGGATCGTCCTCGCGACGCACGACCTCCGAGATGTCGCCACTCTCGCGGACCGAATCGTTGTGATGCAAGACGGGCACATTCTCGTCGACGAACCGCCAGCAAGGGCGCTCAAGTCGCTGGCCGACCTCGAGATTCGAGTGCCGTCATGATCGGTGGCACGAATTGCTGCCTGACGACCGACGCGCGTATTCACTCGAGTGCCGAACGCAGTATTTTCCTGGGTACCGAGGAGATGGTGGAGACTCGACTTTCACTCAGCAATTCTCGAGGTGATTGGGGCGGATGCTGACCTACGAACCCGACGACACGTTCGCCCATCGGCTCGACCCGCGCTCAAAGCTCGCCGTCCAGATCGGGTTCGCCGTCACGGCGCTGGCCCATACCACGCCGCGGGCGCTGGTCGTCTTCACCGCCTTCACGATTCTCGGACTCGCCGCCGCGGGCGTCGCGCTCTGGCGGGCCCTCTACGGCTACCGCTTCGCGCTCCCGATCCTGGCGGCTGCGCCGGTCATTTCGATGCTGACCATCGGCGCACCCTGGGTCGTCCCGGCCGACGGCGTCGATCCCGCGCTGGCGAGTTACCGGGTTCTGTTGATCCTCCTGTTCAGTGCGGCCTACGTTAGGTCGACGCCCGCACGCGACTCTCGAGCGGCTATTCAACGAACGGTTCCCGGAAAACCCGGCCAATTGCTCGGCATGGGTGTCGGGCTGGTGTTCCGGTTCGTTCCGCTTCTTTTGGCGGATCTCCGTCGCATTCGTCAGGCGATGACCGCCCGTCTGGGCTCCGAACGAAGCGTACTCGACCGTGTCAATCGGATCGGCGTTCTCGGACTCTCGAGGGCGTTCACTCGAGCTGACCGGCTATCGGTCGCATTGCAGGCGCGATGTTTCTCGTGGAATCCAACGCTTCCCGCGCTTTCGTTCTCGAAACTCGATTGGGCCGTGTGCGGGTTCGGAGTCGTCCTCGGACTTACGGCAGTGCTTTGACCGTTCGCTCTCGGGAGCGCTCGAGGATGCGATACCCGAAGACGGCACCGCGATGGGAGATCAACGGATCGAAAGCCGACCCGTTTCGGCCGTCCCGTCCTCCGTCTCAGAATCCGGAGCGAAAACGGGAATATCTGAACCGTCCTCTAACTCCCGTTCGAAAAACTCCTGATTGTCTCGAATCGTCGCTTCGTCCCAGGTCCACCACTCGATCTCGAGGAGCTTCTCCCGAACCTCCTCGGGGAATCGCCACTTGATGTGCTCTGCGGGAACGCCGCCGACGATCGAGTACGGTTTCACGTCGTTGGTGACGACCGAGCCGGCACCGATGACTGCGCCGTCACCGACGGTCACCCCTGACAGCACCGTCGAACCGATACCGATCCAGACGTCGTTACCGATCGTTATCGGGCCGTTCGACGCGGGCGGTAGCTCGCTGTCGAGCACTTCGTCGTACAACCGAATCTGCATCGACGGCTTCGTCATTTCGTGGTTGATCTGCTGGAAGGTACTCCGCTTTGCAATCGCGCAGTACTTCCCGAACTCGACGTTCCCGATCACGTCACAGTTCGGCTCGAAATTCGTCTGTTTGTCAACGGTGATATCCCCATTGAGTATACACCCACGGCTCACTCTCGTCATCGGTCCGAGGCCGATCTCCCCCCGGAACAGACAGCCGCTAGAGACCCGAGCCGACTGTGCAATCTCGAGTTCGAGCCCCTCCGCGTATCGGTTGATCAAGCCGTGTGTGACGGTCGGATATCCGAGGGTGGAGAGTACCCGATCGAGAGTGGTAGTGAGGTTCACACGTAATAATCGTCCCAACGCCGTTTCTGATATAGTTCACTAAACGTACGTGAATAGTCACTCTCAATATGATAAATACCGAGACGATACGTTCTCTAGGCGATGAATTATCCCGTTGAGTGGGGTTGTGGATTTCGAACAGACGGCTGTCTCATCCCGGTTGACAGTCAAGTAACAGAGCGCACGCGGACGAAGATGCTATCAACCGCCTACAGATTCGTTTCGGGGCTAGCCGATGGGGTCGAGGGAAGTTCTGCGAGACAGTCCCGACAGTAGGTGAAAACGAAGTCGTTTGCGGTGCCACAGTGCGGACAACTAGCCGGTTGTTCGGGGTCTCGCATCGTGCCGGTTGGTTCTGCGGTCATACTTCGCCGTGTGTGGCTCAAACGTATAGCGACTACCCGTACGTATGCAAGCTTTCGTAGCCCTCCAATAAATCCCGATCGAGCTGTCCCGGCTCCGTCGCACACGAGCCTCCGAAACCGAAACCGATCTCCGCCTCGGATTCTGCCTGCCGTTGCCTTTTGCTCGCCGGTCCCCTTCCTCGAGTATGAGCGCGAACCACGAACGGGAACTCGAGGAATCGTTGATCGAGGCGATCGACGACGTTCGGCACAACAGCGACGACCTCGACGTCGACGAGGTGAGTGAGTACATACTCGGTGAGGACCAGATAAACCGCTACCTGATCGGCCTGCAGGACGACTGTACGCGGGCGTCATTTTACTGTACGGCGACCAGATCCATCGCCTACAAACCGGTAACTGGCGAGTCGCCGTCGAAACTCGTCGACACGGTAACTGGGGTGTCTAACCGACAACAGCTCCGGGATTGGATCGTCGATCAGGAGTGGTCGTGGATCCACCCGCGATTTCGGTGGCTACTCACCGATTGAACGCGGACGAGGTTGCCGAATTTCTCTCTCCAGGTATTTTACCACGCTCGTGGATGGAGAATCGCCGCGGTTTTCGTGGCAGTTTCAGCGCCGAAACCGAACCGGCGATAAGATTGATATGTTCGTACTTGCAATAGCAAGTTGCGAAGGAGGAGGATGGGGGGAATCTGTTGTTGCCAACAGTCCGATCATCGCCAACACGCCATTCCTTCCCCGACGCATACCCAACACTAGGGTACCCAACGTTAGGCCGTAACAGGCCTTTTGCAGCCGGGAATCAGGGAATGCTACACTCACCAGACCCGTAGTGTGACCAATTGGCTGCTGGTTCGTTGGTCGATGATCTTCGCACGATACTATCTTCGTTTCTCTGGAACTGGCTGTCCGGTAACATGTTCGCCGGAACTGACTGGTCAGAAGTATGGTGGTTGAAATCGCCAGCAACAGACGTATCAGCTCGAGTAATGTGACCACAATATGGCGACGAAACCACCACTCGAATGTCCGCTCTGTCACGATCCAATCAGACACGGTCAAAAACTCGAGCACCACCTCGTTCACAATCACCAAAAACGCCAACTCGCGAAGTTCGTCGCCACGGAAACGGTTGCCATGGAAAGCAACGAAATCTCGGAGTAACAGCGACGGAACGGTCTCTCCCCGGACATAATTGCTGAGACGATTGTTGCAGTTGATACCATCGATCAGTGATAAGAGCCGCCTGTCCGCCGTCAAACCACAATATTCTACGACGTTATCGATACTGCCCATTAGTTTGTGAACCATGTTCACAACCTTATTACGATATAGCGCCGATTTTTACTCGGATGCAACGACGTGACGTTCTTATGGGAAGTGGTGCAGCGCTCTCACTGATACTGGCTGGCTGTGCGGGCGACGACGCGGAGGATGTCGAAGGTGGGACGCGCGATGATGATAACGGGACTGGCGACGACAACGGTTCGTCGGGTTCCGCGGATCTCGAAATCGTTGATCACGATCTCGTCGTCGAGGAGGGAGCGTTCTCAACGGATGTTTATGTGGCGGCGACTGTCGAGAACAGCGGCGACGAACCCAGCGGAGATATCGAACTGCAGGCCGATTGGTACGATAGCGACGGAAACTATCTCGACAATGACGCCGGTCGACTCACGTCGCTCGAGGCCGGTGAGACGTGGTCAGCGCGCGTCTATCACCACGGATCGGGCACAGAGGATATTGAGGACTACGAACTCGAAGGCGAGTTCGACGAAGATGCCCACGAGCCCGCAGATGGGTTGACACTGGCCGATAGTACGATGGAGGTCAGAGACGACGAGTTGGTCGTCGAAGGCGAAATCGAAAACGAGACCGGCGAGGAGCAGAGTTACGTGGAGATCGTGGCGAAAGTCTACGACGAGGACGGGGTCGCGCTGGGCGACGAGTGGACCAACGTCACCGACCTTCGAGCCGACGAGACGTGGGCGTTCGACGTCGAGTACTTCTCTGCGGACATCCGAAACCGCATAGACGAAGCCGAGGATCACGACATTCTGATCAAGGACTCGAGCTGGTAGCGCGCCGAACCCGTCTGTTTGGGTACCCCACTCATCGTTGCTACGAGCATGGGTATCCACGAGCCGTCAACCGCAGAGTACTGGAATCGAATGGACCGTCTGCACACCGTCAGACGCTCGTCTGACCGGTTTTTCACCTACTGAGTGTCTGACTGAGGTACAAGTGAAACGGCCCCCCGTCGTCGGTATGGCAATCGAACCGTCCACCCGTGCACGAAACCGACAGCTCCACCGACAGCGTGTGCCAAACATGCGGAGACCAACACGATGACGACGGTGACGATGGCGATTCCGATGGTGGTGACAGCTATCCGATTGGTCTGGGCGACGCGAGAGCGACGACGCGTGACGTTCCGCGAGCGGGTTCGAACGATCGTTCCATTCGTGCTCGTCCTGTTCGTCATCACCGTCGCGACGCTCGGCTACCTCGAACTCGTCGCCGCGCTACTCGAGGTTCTGGAATAAGTGAGCCGAAAGCTGGTCTGTGACCGTGGCCGCGGATTCGTCCGTTCCGAACCACGGCTGGAGCAACGGCCAGAGACACTCTGTTTGGTTCGTATGGACGCCGTCTTCCAAAACGTATTCCTCGTCGTGAAGGACGGGTCGATGCTCATTCTCCATGGCTTGGTAGGCCGGGAACTCATCGGTCCAGACCTCTCCCAGCGGCTTGGAGAGGCCGTCTATCTCCTCAATCACCGGGCCAAGTTCGTCGTCATAGTTCGTTCCCTCCTCAGCAGACACCACTCGAAGCACGTCGCGGCAGGCCGCGACGAGCGTCAGTTCATCTCCCTGTTCTCCCGTCCATCGTGTTCGTCCTGCTTTAGCAGATCGTTCAAATCAAGTTGACCCGAGTGACGCTCCGGCCGTAGCGAGCCGTTTTTCTCACCGTCGCGTGCGGCTACCTCGATTCGACCGTGGCGTTCTCCGGCGGCTCGAACTCGAACGTCTTGTCGTCGAGTTCCTCGTTGAACGAGACCGTCTCGAACCGTTCGATCATCTCGTACCGTTCTCCGTCGGCGTTCTCGAAGACCATCCGCTCTTTCAGCGGGTAGTCGTACTCTTCGTCGACCCAGACCGTCTGCTCGACGACGTCGAGTTCGTCGGGGGCGTCGACCGCCTCGAGCGCGTAAACGTACTCGGTGCTACCGATGAGAACGGAAATACCGTCTTCGACCGCCTCTTCCTTCAGATTGACGTCGAGGACGTTGGTCTCGCGGTCAGCAATCTCCTCGGTTCCCCGGTAGTCGAGGTCGTACCACTGGAGTTGTTCGGCAGCCATCTCGGCCCGATCCGACCGCACGTTTTCGCTCTCGAACGGTTCGTCGGTCTCGTGGTGCTCCGCGAGCGACAACTCCGGATAGTACCACCACGCCCCCGACGCGTTCGAGGCGAAGACGGCCCCGTCCTGATCGGGTTCCGTCGTCTCGAGAACCTCCTCGCGGTAGTCGACGTAGGGCCGTTCGTGGACGAGAACCGTTTCGGAAATCGTCTCGTTGCCGCCGGTTATGTCGATCGTCATCTCGCCGGTGACGTCCTCGAGATCGTCGTCGTAGACGAACGTGCTCTCGAATATCGCCTCCGAATCGGGTTCCTCGCCCGCCGGGAGCGCGAGACAGCCGCCGAGGAGAACGAGCAGCGCGAGCGCGCCGAGGAGCGCCACGAATCGACGAGAGGCCATTGGCATAACGACAAAAATACATCGGCCTAAACGTTTCTATCTCCGTGTCTGTTTAGCGTGGTTCCCCATCGATGTCTCTGCTTGCGAATCTGCTCATTCTCCTCCCAGCACCGATGTCAGTTATCGGGCGGACCGAGTCCCCGCCGTTCCCACGTCGCTACCATCGTCGTGAGCGTTTCGTGTATCCAGATCCCCTCCTCTGAACAGAGTCTACAGAAGATTTTTCACATCACCACTTGCTCGCGCAGAGCGTAATGAGTACGAAAAATTTTGGTCGTGTCGCAAAGTCATTTAGAACTGTCTCGGTGCGGAGTGAGACTGCTCTCGGTGAATATCTATATCGAGCTTTGGACTGTTATTCCCGCCAATTTCGAAGGTTATGTTCTCTGTGACTGGCCGGGAACGACGAGTCGCCTGGAACGTCTAAACGGTTCGAAGATGCCAATCCCGAACTAAGCGAGCACGCCTGGCAGTTAGCCGCTGATCGACTGCTTGAGTATGACCGTCGAACTCGCGGAGGCTGTGGAGGTGCTCAAGAATACAAGCATTGGATCCGTTGGTTATCGCGACAACCGGTTCATTACCACTCTTAGTAGTATTCGGAGTGAAATCAAACCCACCTGAGGCGTCGGGATACCTCGACCCTGAATCGTAGGATTGTAAGGAATTTGGTAGAAGACGGTGGAGGGATTTGAACCACGGTCGGAGCAAGCTCCTCCCTGATTCAAATCCCTCTACCGAGTTGCGTCGCTCCTCACGTGTTGTTCGTCGCAGAAGACAAGCCGGTGGAGGGATTTGAACCCTCGACCTAATCCTTACGAAGGATTCGCTCTGCCAGTCTGAGCTACACCGGCACTGACGCGTGCTATTCTTACGTAGGTCCGAAACAGGCCATAAGGGTTGCGAATCTCGACCGCCTCGCCGTGTGGTGGATTATCACGCTATTACCCCTCGAGTCGCACGTCCAGACAGACGTTGAGTTCGTGTGGCGCGTAGGATCTGACCACTCGAGAAGTTTCGACGGTTACGTTGTACTGCGGTTCGGCGGCGTCGCGAATCGCTCGCTCCCCGGGGCCAAACGGATCGTCTTCGTGCTGGATATCGTAATAGTGTAGCACGCATTCCTCGCCCGCAATCTGGACGGCGGGCCCGAGGAACTCGTCGGCGCTGTGCGGGAGATTCATTACGACCCGGTCGGCCCACCCTTCGTACTCGGGTGCTACCGACCGAACGTCGTCACAGATCGCCGTGACGCGGTCCTCGACGCCGTTCTGACGGGCGTTTTCGCGCAGATAGTTGATTGCCGTTTCGTTGATATCGACGCCGACGCAGGTCGCGCCGCGTTTCGCGAACGGGACGACGAACGGGCCGACCCCCGCGAACATGTCGAACGCGTTTTCGCCGGATACCACCTGTTCGGCGACCCGATTGCGTTCGGTCGCCAACCGTGGAGAGAAGTAGACCTCGGCGAGGTCGAGTTCGAACGCGGCGCCGTACTCGCGATGGACCGTCTCGGTTCCGTCGCCCTCTATTACCTCCCAGTCGCGAGTTCGCGTTTCGCCTTTGATCTTTGAGGCCTTGTTCAGGACGGTCTCGACCGGTAGGTCGGAATCGACGATCGCCCGAGCGATTTCGGCCGGTTGCCGTTCGTCTTCGTCGCGGTTGTCTTCGTCGGCCCCACCGTTGTCGTCTTCGTCGGCCCCCACACTGTCGTCTCCTTCGTCGAGCAATGCGACATCGCCGATTCGTTCGTAGGAGGGATCAAACCCCAGAAGATCCGCCGGCGTCGTTTGCGTTTCGCGCTCGGGGAGGTCGTAGAAGACGATCTCGAGGTCCTCGAACGCTTCGGAAACGACGTCCGGGTCCGTGACCGGAATGTAGAGCCAGTCGTCCTCGACGATGATCTCGTACCCGTCGGCGATAAAATCTCCGTCAGCGAGTTCCTGACGCGTCGCTTCTCCGTTCGCGGGCGGCACGCGGACGCACGGAACGTTCATGCACGAACTCGCCGGTGAGCCGCCGTAACGCTGACGTTTCCGTCTCGAGCGATAACTCGTTTTCTACGAACGAGCGGAGCTTTCACATCGATAACTCCCGAGAGACGACGGCGGCCGGGAATTAGTCGTATCTAATCTATTTCTTAGACCATAACAACTATATCTGTTGCTGGTGCTACCTTCGGATGACAATGATGAAACACGCAAGCGACGAACCGAGCGGGTTGACACGACGCCAAACGATCACCGGTGCGGCCGGTCTCGGTTTCGCGGCGATGGCGGGCTGTCTCGGTGACGATCCGCAGGACGATACCGGTGATGCGGAGTACACCGTTTCGACCGGATTCCTTGCGCTCTGGGACATCACGCGGAACGTTGCCGGAGAGCAAATGGACGTGATCGATCTCGTTCCGACCGGAGAGCACGGACACGAATTCGATCCCGGAACGGGCGTCGTCTCGGAGATCGAAGACTCGGACGTATTCATCTACCTCCGCGACTTCGCGAGTTGGCAGGACGACGCGGCGGCCGAACTCGAGGGGGATGACGACGTGTACGTGATCGAAGCGGCCGACGACATCGAGTTCTTCGATAGCCCGGCCGAGGACGACGACGAACACTTCTGGATGGATCCGGTCAGGTGCCAGTCCGCAGTCGATCACATCGCGGCGGAGCTATCGGAAGTCGATCCCGACAACGCCGACGAGTACGAAGCGAACGCGGATGCGTTCAACGACGAACTGCAGGAACTCCACGAGGAGTTCGAAGCCCTCGTCGAGGGTGCCGAGATCGATCAGTTGATCGTCGGAACGCACGATTCTTTCCAGTGGTGGCATCGTCAGTACGGCCTCGATATCCACTCGCCGATCGGAACGTCTCCCGATTCCGAACCCTCGGCTCAGGAGATCGAGGAGATCGAAGGGATCATGGACGAACACGGGATCGAACACGTCGTCTACGACGTCGGCGAACCCGACGATCTCGCGGAGTCGATCGCCGACGAAACTGACGCCGAAGTGCTTCCGATCTCGCCCGTCGAAACGCAACTTCCCGAGTACGACGAGAACGACTGGGGCTACGTCGATCACTACCGGGAGATCAATTTTCCAACGCTCAAGGAGGCGCTCGATGTTCAGTAGAATTAGCCACGTCAAAAATAGTCAATTGCAACGGCGAAAGATTTGCTGGTCCCCCATCGCTTCCAACCACAGATGAGCTCCGTTATCACCGCCGAAAACGTGAGTTTCGCGTACGACGAGCAACCGGTGGTCGAGGACGTTTCACTCTCCGTCGAGGAAGGCGAGTTCCTCGGGTTGATCGGTCCGAACGGATCGGGGAAAACCACGCTGTTAAAGATACTGCTCGGATTGGAGCAACCGGATTCCGGAGCGGTCGAACTCTTTGGCACTCCCGTCTCGGAGTTTACCGACGGAACCCGGCTCGGGTACGTTTCACAGCAATCCTCCGAAGCTGACTCGATGATGCCGGTCACCGTCCGCGAAGTCATCGAGATGGGGCGATACCCCCACGCCGGGTTACGACGATTGAACGACGACGATCACCGGATCGTCGACGACGCACTCGAGCAGGTCGGTATCGTCGACCTCGCAGACAGACGAATCAATCAGGTCTCCGGCGGACAGAAACAGCGGGCGTACATCGCTCGAGCGCTCGCGTCCGAGGCGGACTTGCTCGCTCTCGACGAACCCACCGTCGGCGTCGACGCCGACTCGGTCGAGCAGTTCTACGATCTACTCACCGAACTCAACGAAGGCGGAATGTCGGTCGTTCTGATCGAACACGACATCGGCGTCGTCACGGAGTACGCGGACACGATGGCCTGTCTCGACTGCGAGCTGTACGAACACTGTGAAACGGACCGATTCCTCGAGAGCGGTGCCCTCGAGAAAGCCTACAGTTCGGCACGCGTATTACGATCCGCCGATCACTCGTCCGCCGAGTACGCAACGGGTGATTGAAATGTCGATCGAACGCCTCGAGTCGTGGAACCGGCCCGTCGGCTTGCTCGCGGCGGCGCCGGTCGTCGTGGCCGCGTTTTACGTGCTTATCTACGTCCTGTTCCCGCCGCTGTTCGACGGGTTTTGGGGAGCAACGTGTGGCACCTTCGATACGTGGTTGGTTTGCAGCGGTTTCCTGCAGCGGGGGTTCACCGCGGGGATTCTTATCGGAATCACCGCGCCAATTGTCGGCGCGTATCTTGTGAACCGCCAGATGGCGCTGATCGGCGAAGCGCTCGCACACATGGCCTTCGGCGGGGTGGCGGTCGGACTGTTTGTCGGCGCTGCCGTCCCCAGCCTGGATTACCCGCTCCTGTTTGCGCTCGTCGCCGCGACCCTCGCCGCGCTTTGCATGCAGTACATTGCAATTCGGACGGACGGCTATGCGGATATCCCCATCGCGGTCATGCTTACGGGCGGATTCGCCCTCGGGATCGCCGTCATCTCCTACGGCGTGACGTTTCACGCGACCGTCGAGAGCTACCTGTTCGGGGACATCCTCTTCGTCCCCTTCGAGAACGTCCAGCTCATGGTCGGGCTCACGATGCTGGTTATCGGGACGGTCGCCCTGACGCACAAACAGCTCCTGTTCATCACTTTCGACCGGGAGGCGGCGCGACTGGCCCGGATCAACGTCAGGTTCTACGATACGCTGTTGATCGTCCTCACCGCGCTCGTCGTCGTCGCCGCGATGCAGATACTCGGTGCGATCCTCGTCGCCGGAATGCTCGTGATCCCCGTCGCCGCGGCGATGCAGTTCACGAACAGCTTCAACCGAGGGCTCGTCCTCTCGGTCGTCTTCGGCCAGGTCGCCGTCTTCGGCGGGATCTTTCTGTCCTACCAGTGGGATGTCGCCACAGGAGCGATGATCATCCTCGTCGCGATCGCACTCTACCTCTGGTCAGTGATCGCATGATCCGAACGAGGCGGTGGCAGACGTGTACGGAACCGCTCGAGCATGACGACTGAACGCGATCCCCCTGCCGACGCTTCGGAGACGCCGCGTTCGAGGAGTACCGTCGATTCGGACGCCGTTACGCCGGTGATGGAAGATTATCTGAAAACGATCTACGAACTCCAGTATGACCGCGACGGAGCGGTCTGGACCTCGAGGATCGCCGACCGCCTCGAGGTGACCCCGCCGACGGTCTCGAGCATGCTCGAGAAACTCGAGCGCCGTGGGTTGATCAACAGGGAGAAACACCGGCCCGTGACGCTCACCGAATCGGGCGAGAACGTCGCACTGGGCGTCATCAGAAATCACAGGCTACTCGAGACGTTTCTCGCCGATTACCTCGAGTACGAGTGGGATGAAGTCCACGACGAGGCGGATCGACTCGAGCACTACGTCAGCAATCAGTTCGTGAACCGATTGACGACGATTCTCGAGGACCCCTCGAGCGATCCCCACGGCGATCCGATTCCGGACGAAGAACTCGCCCCGCCGAGCCAATCGTGGACTCGGTTGAGCGAGGCAGAGATGGACGAGTCCCACCGCGTCGAACGCGTCCGCGCCGATGGCGAACGGCTCCGGTATCTGGCCGACTGCGGAATTACGCCCGGCGTCACCGTCGAAATCGTCGAACGAACGCCGCTCGAATCGACCGAACTCGTCGCCGGTACGGATCGGGAGGAAGCGCCGCTGACCCTTCCGAAACGGGCCTGCGAACGGATTTTCGTCCAACCGGTAGACGGGAGCAACTGACCGGAGACGGGAATAACTGCTATTTGGCCCACGGCCGAACGGAACGTATGGAAACGCAGACTCGATTGACGACCCTCGAAACCGTCCACGAGGAGGGGTCGTGGTTGTTTACCGCTCGAGACCGCCACGGAGAACCGGAGGAAATCATCCTCGTTCCGTGCGACGAGGGCGTCGAAGCGTGGGTGAACCGATGTACGCACGAAGCCCAACGGCTCGATCGCGGATTCGGTGCCGCTATCCGCGATGGTGAAATCATCTGTCCGAAACACGGATCCCTGTTCGATGCCTGTTCGGGCGACTGCGACAACGGTGACGCCGCCGGGACGCGGCTCGTCTCGGTCGATGTCGACGTTGTCGACGATTCGCCGGTCGACGGCGGCGACGGGAGCGAGGAGACAACTAGCACGGCCGACGAAGCGACGACTGAAGGCGTCGAGTTCGTCGCTCTCGTCGATCGTCAGTACACGTTCGACCACGTCGGCGGACTGGAGGACGGTGACGACGGAGACGATGAGGACGGCCCGTCGTCGACGTCACACATTTCACTGTAGCGAGACCGGTTTTGGCCTCACGATATTAGACAGATCTAAAAATAAGATTAGCTAGGCAAAATTTAAGGTGGGTCGCGTGGACGTGACTACTACGCATGGAGGTGATCAACAACTCGAGATGAACAACGGAAAACGGAAGTGCTGACCGGCTACGGTCGTGCCAGGTGACACCCAGCCGGCAAGCCTATGGACTGTGACGCGCCTCTGCAGATGGCGTCACGGTACCTGGATCAGTCACCATATGGTCGTCATTCCGACGACTCGAGCTTCTGTGTTGCCGATCGTTCCCTCGATCGATTGGCAGCGTACTCATGCCACACCTTCTATAGGGATTAGCAATCTAAATCATATTCTTCCTGAGTCGGCTGGTTTCTAGTGGTACACTTTCGAAGATTTGAATACCCGAATCCAAATGCTAATCCCTATAGTACGCGAAGATTTTGAACGTTTAAACGGTGTTTTTGCCGAATCTCGAATCGTTCCATCGCGCTTTCCGATAGTTCATCGTCTCGGTCATTCACGTTCGCTTTCGGTGGCCGAAGAGCGCGTTCAAACGCTCGAGAGATAGAGGCGGTGCCCTCGCGGGAGACGGTGGTGACATCCATTATCAGCTCCCAAAACGGGTATGCAAGCGTATCTATGTCGTACCTCAATGCCGAGGGTGACCGATTACGTGCATTCGGATTTCCCTTCTCAGTTGAGATAGAGATGTATTAGTCTAATAATTTAATCATATCTATGATATTCGAGATAGTAGTCGGAGATGAATACGATATCGGAAGAAATCACCGACGAACGGCGAAACGCTGGTAGCCGATCCACGTCGTGTCAGTAACACCTGATAATATGTCCGGTGGTCTTCTCATGGGACACCGACAGTACGTGATCAGTCAACGTACCGTTCAACCTTAACAACAACAAAACGATTCATCAGTAGTTTTGAGTTCCATTTGTCTTATAGATTCTAGAAGGGCGTATTTAGTACTGATAGATTGATAATGACACCAATAGCTTCAAGTCATAGCTAGTAGTACTAATTTATATGATCGAAGGGTTCCTTACTATAGGCGAGTTTATTGCCATTTGCTTTTTGCTTCCTATGATCGTATTAGGATTTATAAAAACTATTGACCAAATACTATTCCGATTTGAAGGATCCAGTTCCTTCTTTTCGAAAAACCATCTTGCCTGTTGGTTTTTTTACTTGTTATCTGGTGTTTCGCTAGTCGCCTTAACCATACTTACAGATGTGATAACTGTGCCAATTGCCTTTCTAGGATTTCTAATTACAATTTGTCTTCTATCATTTGAAACAGTGCTATCTAACCAGACTACTAGCGACCACAATAAAAGCCCAACTATAAGCCGGATACTTGATCGCATTTAATTGCTACCTTTCATCTCTCAAGACACTAGTGCCCTCGCAAGTGTGGATAGCCTAGTTCTGCTCTTTCTCCTTGATGGTTGGATAGAGCCGGTGTAGCTTCGTTCGGGCATTATCGGTAGTGAACTGCCAGTCGATCGAGACGGTAGCCTTGTTGCGCTCGGTTTCCCACGCGGCGACCTCCGTTCGGAGTGTCGCCGCGTCAGGAATGCGTCGGCTGAGGCACTGGGTGCTAAGCGCACTCAACTCGATTTCCGCCATGTTGAGCCAGCTCCCGTGTTTCGGCGTGAAGTGAAACTCGAATCGGTCGAGATACTCTCGTGCTTCTTTCGGGTTACAAAACTCGTAGAAGGCAGCCGGATTGTGCGTGTTGAGGTTGTCAAGAACTACCCGGATGCGGTCTGCATCCGGGTAGTGCTCATCCGCGAGTTCTTGCATTTGGTCGACAAACTCGCGCTTGCGTCGTCTCGGTGTAACCGTGATGTGGCGCCAACCGGTGAGCGGTTCGGTGGCGATATGGATTTTTCGCTCACCGTTGCGTTCATAATGAGTGTCCTCGCGTGCGACCGCTCCCGGTCGCACCGGGAGCGGGTCGCTGACGTGCTTGTGAAGCGTCTTGCTGGACTCATCGAAGCAAATGACTGGACGATCTTCATCGTACGGCTCGTGGTAGAGCGCAAGCACGCTTTTCATGCGGTAGACGAACTTAGCGTTCTGTTTCGGTGGAATCAGCCAGTACTTCGAGCGGTGCGGTTTCAGGTCGTTTTTTTAACCGCTGTCGAACGGTCTCTCGGGAGATCGACTCAAGGTCGATCTCCTCGAGAGTGACTAAGCGATCGGCGAGGAGCTGATACGTCCAGCGAGAGTGTCCGTCTGGTGGGTCAGAGCACGCAAGTGAGAGCAAATGAGCCTCACCACGGCCATCGAGCTTTGGCTCGTAGTCGCGGTCGGGCTTGCGGCGATGGAGCGCCGCAAGCCCTCGCTCAGAGTACGCTTTTCGCGTGCGGTACGGTGTAGAGATCGAACAATCGAGGTGCTCACAGATCGCGGGATCTGTGAGCCCTTCGTCAGCCTTTAGAAGGATTCGTGCACGTGTGATGTCCTCTGCTCTGTGTTCACCCGTCGAAATAATCGCCTCAAGTTCGCTTCGTTCCTCGGTGGAGAGGTTGATGATGTGCTTCTTCCGTCCCATTCCTGTAGAGAGGTGCTCAGAAGAGATAAGCTAAGCAGTCGACGCTTGCAAGTGCACTAGTGCCGTTCCAAGCCTGTACTGATGAGGAAGATCGATAGCGTTCATCCGGTTTTTCTCATCAATCGACGCCTGGAACGGTACTAATAGAACTTCTCAGAAGTTCGAATTTTGAGGCTGTGATTCACTTCTTGATGAGAAACAGATCGAGGTTGACGGTGAGAAAAAGTGGTTGTACGTCACGATCGACACAGAATTGAAGCTGCTGCTCGAAATCGACGTGTACAGCCGCCGCGGGACTGACCCCGCGGCGACGTTTCTGCATCGACTCACCGAGAAACACGAAATCGACGAGACAGAGTTTCTCGTCGATGCTGGCGGCTATCTGACTGCCCTCGATCGCCACGAATTGAGCGGTCAGCTCAACTACAGCGGCCGAAACCACGTCGAAAAGTAGTTTCAGACTGTCTCAATGCGGATCGACCGCTTTCACTCCTTCTGGCGGGGCAGTCCAGCCAGTGCCCGTCGCTGGCTGAGATGCTTCAGGCACCACTACAACCACGATCGACGAACCAGGCTCTGAATGGCCGAACACCAGCCGAGGAGGTGCTGAACTAGACAGTGCCAGAAATAGAGTCTATTAAACTATTCTACTGTGGCTGAAAGGTAATTCCGACACCAGGAACTGGTGGCGCAGCAGGGTAATGACGAATACGGACACCACAGCCATCATTAGCTTCGTATATGACCAGTGCACCGAGTCCAGCGAGTAACCCAGCTATGGTTGAAATGACGCCAATTGGCGCGCCAATTCCTGATGCTGAAGCTATTATTCCTCCGATCGCACCAGCCGTTGCACCAGATGCCATTGCGGTAGCAACATTACGGCTCAAACTATCCTCAAGATAAAGCGCATGCCGTACTCCACCGCGCCACGTCGTTTCTGCCTCATAATCGTTTTTGCCACATAGAATACCAATTTCTTGATTTGAGCCGTATTCATTGAGACCTTTTTCTGTTGGTGTGACCCATAGTTGGTCCTCTCTTTCTTCAAATTCAACGTATCCATCTGATTTAGCATCGTTCAATCCTTCTACTCCCGTTTGCATGTATCCGTTTAAATCGGACGGGGATACCTCAATAGAAGACTGCGATGCTTGAGCTGGGGTTACAGATTTCTTTGGACCTGTATACACGAGTTCCCCGTCTTCTAACTGAATATCATCTGCATCGGAGGACTCTGCATCGCTTGCTAGAGTACTTGTAGCTAACAACGGAACTGTGAGGAGCCCAGCTGCTGCCGATCGAACGAATCTACGCCGAGTCTTGATGTTTTGGCTATTGTTAGACGGCACGAATGTATATATATATATACAATATCTCTTATAACTATTACTATTCACCATAGGCAACACATACAAAGACAATTGTAGAGAGAAAATAGATACTACGTGAATCTAACTCGAAACCTACTCCCCGACCCCGTCACTACGGTAGTCCATGCTCACCTTCATCGGCCTCGGCCTCTACGATGAACGCTCGATCACCGTCGAGGGCCAGGAGGCGCTCCGAGCCGCCGACCGCGCGTACGCGGAGTTCTACACCAGCAAACTTGTCGGAACGACGATCGAGGATCTCGAGACGCACCACGACACGTCGATCGAAGTTCGCGATCGCGCGGGCGTCGAACAACACCCCGAAGAGATTCTCGAGGCCGCCGAGTCCGAAGACGTCGCCTTCCTCACCGCAGGGGATACGATGATCTCGACGACCCACGTCGACCTCCGACTCCGCGCTCACGAGCGCGGTATCGAGACGCGGGTCATCCACGGCGTCACGGCCCAGACAGCCACGAGCGCCCTGACGGGGCTCCAGAACTACCGCTTCGGAACGGCCACCACGCTTCCGTTTCCCTACGCCCACGGTGCCGAGGGGCTCCCCTCGAGCGTCACGAATACGATCGACGCCAATCACGAAGAAGGCAGTCACACCGTCGTCTACCTAGACATCAAAGTCGACAACGAGGCCGCGATCGAACGCGTCGATACCGACGAGACGGTCGAGGAGTACATGACCGCCGACGTCGGCGCCGAGTTGCTCGCCGAGGAGTATCCCGACCTCGTCGGCGTCGTCGTCGCTCGAGCGGGAAGCCCCGATCCGCTCGTCGAAGCGGGGACGATGACCGACCTCGCGACGCGGGAGTTCGGCGACCCGCTCCACTTGCTCATAGTCCCCGGGGACTGTCACTTACTCGAGGCCGACGCGCTGGTCGAACTTGCGGGTGCGGATCGCGAGGATCTGGATATCGTCTGAGGTCCGCTTGCTCGGTCGAGACGAACTACGATCGATTCAGCGAAAAAACGACCTACGATCTCTCATCGTCCAGTTCGGTTTCGGGAAACCGGTTGTACTCCGGCGACCCTTCGGATCGCGGGTCTATTTTGTCTCTCTCCAGTTCGTCCGTTTCCGGTTCGTCCGATTCGAGCAGGGTCTCGAGTCGCCGTTCGAACTCGGCTTCGTCGATCCTTCCGGTCGAATACCGGTGTTGAAGCGACTCGATCGGGTCTTCGGTGGCCGATGAGTTCTCGTCTCCCGCCGATTCGACGAGCGGGAAATCGTCGCCGAGGAGCCAGACGAGCGGGAGGGCGATGAGGATTCCCGAAAACGGGATCGCCATCAAAAACGCCGGGAGCGCCAGAAATCCGATGAATAACCAGAGTCCGGCCGAAAGGAGCGCGATCCCGACCAGTAGCCGACGTTGTTCGAACGTGGGAAGATCGGTGGCCATAGTCGACCATATCTGTCACCAAGTAAAGCCGTTACTGTGTGTCGAACTACCGCTCGAGGACCGACTCGAGATGCGACCCGAATTCCGTGGGCGCTTCGACGTGGGGTGTGTGTCCCACGCCGGAGAGCACGACCTCCTCGAACTCGCCGCCTTTGTCCTCGTAGTCCTCGAGAACGGCGCGGGTCTGATCGACCATCGGCTGGGGCGGGAACTCGTCCTCGCCAGGCCAGTCGGGAACCTGCCCGAGTCGTCCGAGCGCCCCCAAATCGAACACTGACTCGTTCGAGACGATCTGGTCGGTTTTGCCACGAAGCCACAGGACGGGCGGTTTCGAGTCGATTTCGGTAATCGAAGAGAGGTCGCAGTATTTCGGCGAGACGGCGTTGTTGACGCCGGTCTTTCCGGGTGCCACACCGGGCCAGTTCGTTGACTCGAGCGATTCGCCAGGGTAGTTTTCGGTTCCAGTCTCCGTATCGAGCATACCGGTGACGTACGACTCCTCGCGTTCCGGATCGAAATCGTACGTCGGGTCGACGTAGAACGAGCGCAACACCGCCCGCGGAGAGCCGTCACCCGTCGGCTTTCGAGTCCGGTTCTCGAGGCCCGCGACGAACTCGTCCGTCGAGAGGCCGCCGCCGGAGCCGGCGTAATCGTCGTAACACGGCGTTCCCTCGAGATCCTTTGTTCCGCCGAATCCGTACGGCGAGACCGGGTTCAGCAACACGAGCGATTCCACGGCGTCCGGGTACTTTATCGTGTACTCCATGGCCACACCGCCGCCGTTCGACCAGCCCACAAGCGTCGCGCTGTTTTCGATCTCGAGATCGACGCACAGCGCTCGGAGATCCGCGACGAAATCCTCGAGGCCCCACGTTGCGTCGACGGGTTTCGTCTCCGAATCGCCGTATCCTCGGAAATCCAGTGCGATCGCTCGGTATCCGTCCGGAAGCTCCGTCAATCGATCTTCGAAAAATCGCGAGGACGAGACGTTTCCGTGTAGAAAGACGATCGGGTGACCATCGGGGTCGCCCGCCTCGAGAAGGTGCGTCTCGAGACGTTTCGTTTCGACGAGTCGCGAATCGACGCCGGGGAGTGTGTCCGCTCGAGTCACGACCGGGCGCTACCACGTCGTTCCAAATAACTGTTCGCGCAGGATGTGGTGGCCGTCTATAGTTCGTCGATGATCGCGGCCGTCACGTCTGCCGTCGAGGCGTCGCCGCCGAGGTCCGCCGTTCGCGGCCCGTTCTCGAGGGTCGTCTCGACAGCCTCGTGCACCGCGTCGGCCTCCTCGTCGTGGCCGAGGAACTCGAGCATCATCGCTGCGGAGACGATCGTCGCGGCCGGGTTCGCGACGCCTTCGCCGGCGATGTCGGGTGCGGTGCCGTGGACGGGCTCGAACAGCCCTCGCTCGGAGCCGACGTTTGCGGAGGGAAGCAGACCGAGACCGCCGACGAGCCCTGCGGCGAGATCCGAGAGCACGTCGCCAGCCAGGTTCGGACAGACGACCACGTCGAACTGCTCGGGATCGAGACAGACTTTCGTCGCAAAGGCGTCCATCAGTACCTCGTCGGTTTCGACGCCCTGCTCGTCGGCGACCGACTTGATCGTGTCGCGAAAGACCCCGTCAGTCTCGCGCATGACGTTTGCCTTGTGGGCGATCGTAAAGCCGTCGTGATCGCCGTCCTCGACGTACTCGCAGGCGAACTCGCCGAGATCCCTCGAGGCCGACTGGGTGACGACACGGGTCAGCGTCGAGACGTCCTCGGAGAGGCGATCTTCGTGACCGGCGTAGACGCCCTCGGTGTTCTCGCGGAGGAAGACCAGGTCCGTCTCCGGGCGCACGGCGTCGATTCCGGGATAGGCTTTCGCCGGACGAATGTTCACGAACGAATCCACCGCCTCTCGGAGCGGCAGAATAACGTCTGCCGCGGTCTCGCCCGCCGCACCGAACAGCGTCGCGTCCGCCGACGCCGCCAGCTCGTACGTTTCCTCGGGGAGCGCCTCGCCCGTGACTTCCTTTACGCGGTCGCCTGCATCGGCCTCGCGAAATTCGAAGTCGATCTCGAGCGACTTGAGGACCTCGACCGCGGCCGGCGTTACTTCCTGTCCGATTCCGTCTCCGGGGATAACGGCGATTTCGTGAGTCATGCTTGAACGTCTCGAGGGGACCGAAATGAGGGTGTCGATACCGGGATTGGCGAGCACGCAACACATGCGAGTTGCTGAACTTGTTGGTCGCCACCCCGGTGGTACTCTCGTAAAAACCGTAAAATCACTCTGGTTGATCGGTTCAAAGAAGACACGTCGTCGAGCAACCGAGCGTGGCAGCTACGACGAAGCCGTCGAGTCGTCGACGTACGGCAACTCCTGGGCTTTCTTCTGGACTTCGCCGGCGTTGGACTTCATCAGCGCCGTCGTGTCCCAGATGCCATCAACCAGCGCCTTTCGCTGGGCGTCGTCGACGGTCACGTCAATCGTCTCTCCGCCGTAGGTAACCGTCTCCGCTTCGATGTCGACATCGATCTCTTCGTTCGGGTTCTCGTCGACCCAGGCCTGCAGTTCCTGAATCGTCTCGCTGTCGGCGGTGACGGTCGGAATACCAAGCGCCAGACAGTTACCCGCGAAAATCTCGGCGAAGCTCTCGCCGATGATCGCGTCGATTCCCCAGCGCATCAGGGCCTGGGGCGCGTGCTCTCTCGAGGAGCCACAGCCGAAGTTACTGTTGACGACCATCACCGAGGAGTCCTGGTAGCGCTCCTCGTTGAACGGGTGTTCCTTCTGGTTGTCGTCGTCGTCGAAGCGCAGGTCAAAGAAAGCGAACTCGCCGAGCCCGTCGAAGGTGACGACCTTCATGAACCGAGCCGGGATGATCTGGTCGGTGTCGATATCGTTGCCCTCGATCGGAACGCCGGATCCCGATTCGTGGGTTACTTCCGGAATGTCGACTTCGTCGCTCACGCCAGATTCACCTCCTTGAGTTCGCGCACGTCAGTAACCTCCCCGGTGATCGCCGCGGCGGCGACCATCCGCGGATTCATCAGGACGGTCCGGCCGTCCTTGCTCCCCTGCCGGCCGACGAAGTTCCGGTTCGAGGAGGAGGCACACGCCTCGTCGCCCTCGAGTTGGTCTTCGTTCATGCCGAGACACATCGAACAGCCGGCGTTTCGCCACTCGAAGCCGGCTTCCTCGTAGATGTCCTTGAGGCCTTCTGCCTCTGCAGTCTCCTGAACGCGCTGACTGCCGGGGACGACCAGCGCTCGAACGTCGTCGTCGACCTGACGACCCTCGACGATTTCGGCACCGCGTCGGAGGTCGGGCAGTCGGGCGTTGGTACACGAGCCGAGGAAGGCGACGTCGATGTCGTACCCCTCCATCGTCTCGCCTGGCTCGACGCGCATGTGTTCCTGGGCGCGTTCTGCCGTGTCCGCCTTGTCCGCGGGGAGGTCTTCGGGTGCCGGAATCTCTTCGGAGATGCCGATTCCCTGGCCTGGGGTCGTCCCCCAGGTGACGACGGGCTCGAGCTCCGAGCCGTCGATGGTGACGACGTCGTCGTACTCGGCGTCGTCGTCGCTCGCGATCGACTCCCAGTACGGTTTGAGCTCCTCGAACTTCTCGGGGTTCTCCTGGAAGTGGTCAGTCTGCTCGAGCCACTCGTAGGTGGTCTCGTCGGGGTTGACGTAGCCCGCTCGAGCGCCGCCCTCGATGGACATGTTACAGATCGACATCCGGCCTTCCATGCCGAGGTTTTCGATGGCCTCGCCGGCATACTCGTAGACGTAGCCGACGCCGCCTTCGGTTCCCAGGCGGCTGATGATCTCGAGGATGACGTCTTTCGCTTCGACGCCATCGCCGAGCTCGCCGGTGATCTCGATCTTGCGGACCTTCTGTTTCTCGAACGCGAGCGTCCCCGTCGCGAGGACGTCCCGGATTTGGGAGGTCCCGATACCGAACGCCAGCGCGCCGAACGCGCCGTGGGTGCTCGTGTGGGAGTCGCCACAGACGATCGTTTTACCGGGCTGGGTGAGTCCCTGCTCCGGTCCGATGACGTGGACGATTCCCTGGTCGCCCGAGTTCGGATCCGAAAAGTCGATGCCCGCGTCCCGAACGTTCTGCTCGAGTTCGGACATCATCTCCTCGGCCGAGTCCTCCTCGTACGGGCGGGACTGGTCCGACGTCGGGACGATGTGATCGACCGTCGCGTGGGTCAGTTCGGGGTAGGCGACCTCAAGGTCTCGCTCCTCGAGCATGCCGAACGCCTGCGGACTGGTGACCTCGTGAATGAGGTGCAGTCCGACGAACAGTTGGTCCTGTCCGGTCGGTAGCGTCGTTACTTTGTGCCGATCCCACACCTTATCGTAGAGTGTTCCCTCGCTCATTTGTTGTCCTCGACCCCGTCGGTTCGTACGTGCCCCCGTTCGAAGACCCGATTGGTTCGGTTCGCATCCGTCTCTTCGGTCGGTGGCGTATGACTGACGGTTTTCATCGTCCGCTCGTCCGTCGTCCCTGTCTCATCCGTCGTCGTTCGTTCGTCTTCCGGATCGACGACTTCCGATCGGCCCCCGTCCGCCGCGACGATCGGGCCGCGACTGAACAGCTGTCCCGTCGATTCGTCGGTGTAGGGATTGGTGTGGCTGATTTCAGCCATCGTGTTCCCGGAATCGGAAGCCGTCTCCGTCGTTTCTGTCTCTCGTGTCATCTGTGTTCGGTCGCCTCGATTAGTCCGCCTGAACGCGCGTTTTCTCGTCCTCGTCTTCGCTCTCTTCGTTCGCTTCCTCCCACGCGAAGAGGGCGCGAAGTCGTTCGCCGACGTCTTCGATTTCGTGGTTCTTCTCCGCCTGGTTCAACTGGGTGTAGACTGGCCGGTTGGCCTGGTTCTCCGCGACCCACTCGGTCGCGAACTCGCCTTCCTGAACCTGTCGGAGGACTTCCTCCATGTTCTCTCGAGCGTGGTCGTCGATAATCTCGTCGCCGCGAGTGAGGCCGCCGTACTCGGCGGTGTCGGAAACCGAATCCCACATCGCGCCGAGGCCGCCTTCGTACATCAGGTCGACGATGAGCTTCATCTCGTTCATGCACTCGAAGTAGGCCATCTCTTCGCTGTAGCCGGCGTCGACGAGCGTCTCGTAGCCGACCTTGATCAGCTGGGCGATGCCGCCACAGAGGACGGCCTGCTCGCCGAAGAGGTCAGTTTCCGTTTCCTCTTTGAACGTCGTCTCGACGACGCCCGCTCGAGTACAGCCGATTCCCTTCGCGTAGGCGAGCGCCCGGTCCTTCGCGTCTCCGGTCGTATCCTGGTAGACGGCGAGCAGTCCGGGGGTTCCCTCGTCGCGCTCGTAGTTTCGCCGAACCAGGTGGCCCGGCGACTTCGGCGCGATCATGGTCACGTCGACGTGTTCGGGCGGCTGGATCTGGTTGTAGTGGATGTTAAAGCCGTGGGCGAACTGGAGCGTGTCACCCTCCTCGAGGTGCGGTTCGATCTCCTCGTAGACGGCCGGCTGGACCGTGTCCGGAACGAGAACGGACACCACGTCCGCCTGTTTCGCCGCTTCGGCCGCGGTCGCGACCTCGAGGCCCTCTTCGCGGGCGGGTTTGCGCGAGGACGAATCCTCGCGGAGGCCGACGATCACGTCGACGCCGCTTTCGTGGAGGTTCAACGCGTGGGCGTGCCCCTGACTTCCGTAGCCGAGGACGGCAACGGTCGAGTTTGCGAGGTGCGATTCGTCTACGTCTCCGTCGTAATAGATTTCGGTGGTAAAGTCTTCAGTCATCGTCTGCGTGTGGTTGTTGTGGTTGGGTTGGCTCGTTCTGGGCCGATTCTTCCGGCGGCGCTTCGCGGGCAGTGTCCGTCGTTCCGCGCGCCAGCGCCGTCGTTCCGGTTCGGGAGATCTCGCGGATGCCGAACTGACCGAACGCTTCGATCGCCGAATCGATCTTCTGGTCGCTTCCCGTGATCTCGATGGTCGCCGTCTCGGGAGTGGCGTCAACGGTCTTACCGTCGAACATATCCGCGACGGCCGCGACCTGATCGGGCCGCATCGCGTTGACCTTTACGAGCGCGAGTTCGCGACGCATCGCGTCGGGCTCGAGCTCCTGGACCGAAACGACCGGAACGAGCTTTCGAAGTTGTTTTTTGATCTGTTCGATACCGGGGTCGGGTTCCTCGACGACGAGGGTGATCCGCGCTCGGTCCTCGTCTTCGGTCGGGCCGACCGTGAGACTCTCGATGTTGAACTGTCGCCTCGAGAACAGCCCCGAAACGTCCGAGAGGACGCCCGGCTCGTGCTCGACGAGCGCCGAAATGACGGTTCGGCGCGGATCGTGCTGAGCCTCGACCTCGGGATCGACGCGAATCCCCTGTGCGGTGCGTCGTCCCTTTGGCGTGGGGCGTTCTTCGGGGGCTGGTCCGTCGAGTCCACCGCTCATAGCTGGTCCTCCGCCAGCGCGAACTGGCCGTTGTCGCCGCCGCTTGGGACCATCGGGTAGACGTTCGCCTGCGGATCGATGTGCGCGTCGATCACCGACGGGCCGTCGTAAGCGAGCGCTGCCTCGATGGTGTCTGCAACCTCGTCGTACTCGTCGATTCG
Source organism: Halostagnicola bangensis (assembly GCF_054653435.1). Classification (NCBI taxonomy): domain Archaea; kingdom Methanobacteriati; phylum Methanobacteriota; class Halobacteria; order Halobacteriales; family Natrialbaceae; genus Halostagnicola; species Halostagnicola bangensis. Next base: position 294,876 of record NZ_BAAIGG010000002.1, read on the forward strand.
GAAGCCCTGCGCGCCGAAGGCTTCGGCGAGCTTGTCGAATTCGGGCATCCAGTTGTACTCCGAGGCGGCGTGACGACCCTCGAAGAAGGCGTCCTGCCACTGTCGGACCATCCCGATGTACTCGTTGTTAAGCACCACGACGGTGATGTCGAGGTTTTCGCGAACTGCGACGGAGAGACCCTGAAGCGTCATCAGGAACGAGCCGTCGCCGTCGATGCAGACGACCTCCTGGTCGTCGTCGGCGGCGATCCGCGCGCCGATCGCCGACGGCAGGCCGTATCCCATCGTGCCGAGTCCGTGACTCGAGACCCACGTCCGCGGTTCGGTGTAGGTCCAGTACTGGCAGGCCCACATCTGGTGTTGGCCGACGCCGGTGGTCACGACTGCGTTGTCGCTGGTCGCCTCGTCCAAGGCTTCCACGACGAACTCCGGCTGGACCGGTCTATCCTCCGGGGCGTCGTAGGCCATCGAGTAGTCGGATTTCCACTGCTGGCACTGTGCGCGCCACTTGGTCGCCTGCGGCGAGGTTTCCATCTCCTCGGCCAGCTGGGTGACGACCGTCTCGGCGTCGCCGATCAGCGGATAGTCCGCGTGGATGTTCTTCGAAATCTCCGCGGGGTCGATGTCGACGTGGATCAGTTCGGCGTCGGGAGCGAACGTCTCGATGCCGCCGGTGAGGCGGTCGTCGAAGCGCGTCCCGATGCCGATTAGCGTATCGCAGTGGGTGACCGCCATGTTGGCGTAGCCGGTGCCGTGCATGCCGGCCATCTCCATCGACAGTTCGTGATCTTCGGGGAACGAACCGATGCCGGGCATCGTCGTGATGACCGGAATCTCGTGTTCGATGGCGAACTCGCGACAGGCCTCGCTGGCCTCGCCCTTGATGACGCCGCCGCCCAGGAGCAAGGCGGGCTTGCTCGAGTTCTCGATCCGTCGAGCCGCTTGCTCGACGATTTCGGGATCCGCCCGCTCTTGAACCTCGTAGGTGTCCGGCACCTTCGGGTTGTCGGGCTCGTGATCCGTATCGGCTTTCGTCACGTCCTTGGGCAGGTCGACCAGAGTCGGTCCCGGTCGCCCCTCCCGTGCGAGTGCGAACGCTTCGCTCACGTCCGAGCCGACGGTGTCGGGGTCGTCCGAGAACGTGTTGTCCTTCGTGATCGGCGTCGTGACGCCGGTAGTGTCGGTCTCCTGGAACGCGTCGTTACCGACGAACTCTCGTGGAACCTGCCCCGTCAGTGCGAGCATCGGGTCCGAGTCCATATCGGCGTCAGCGATCCCGGTGACGAGATTCGTCGCACCCGGTCCGGAGGTCGCCAGGCAGATTCCCGGCTCGCCCGAGACGATGCCGTAGGCGTCCGCCGCGTGGGCGGCCCCCTGTTCGTGGGCCATCGTCACGTGATAGATGTCCGAATCGTAGAGCGCGTCGTAGACGGGCATGATCGCACCGCCCTGAACGCCGAAGGCGTACTCGACGCCTGCGTTCTCGAGCGCTCGAATCACCGATTGGGCGCCCGTCGTGACGGGTTCCTGTTCGGTGTCGGATTCGGCTCTCGAATCCTGTGTGGTCGCGGATTCGTCTGCGTGCTGTTCCCCTGTCGGCGGATCGTCCGTTTCGGTTGGTGATGTGATCGAGGAAGCGCGTTCGCTCATGTGGGTCCTCCCGCCGTTTTGCGGCGATTAGTTGTCATATAGTGTGTCGACTGCTGTGTGACTTGTCGCTGTGGAATCGATGCGAGGCCGGAACGAGAAGGAGGTGTGTGAGGGGCTAGACGGCCCCTACAATAGCGAACTGAGCGGACACGCCGGTGTCGACCGCACTGACCACCAACTGTGTGCGTGACCTCATTACCTCGACTGTAGCTATCTCGAGCGTCATAACTCTTCTGCGTCTTGTTCGGACGTGATGGTTCCCGTAGCCGATGCTCGGGAACGCTTGCAAACAGGGAGAACATCCCTAGGCGCGCACCTCCTCTTTGTCCTGTGTGCGCTCGATATCCGCTTCCTCGGCGAAGCGCTCGAGGTCGCTGACGGTGACGCGGCGCTTTTCGGCGCCGTAATCTTTGACCCGTCGAGTGACCGCGCGAACCTGCTCGTCCGTGGGATCGAACCCGCGCTCGTGCAGGCGCTCGCGGACCGAGTGGGTGCCGGTGTGTTTGCCCATGACCAGTTTGCGTTCCGCGCCGACCATTTCGGGGGTCATGACGCCCGGTTCGAACGTATCGGAGTTCTCGATGACGCCTGCGGCGTGGATCCCGCTCTCGTGGGAGAAGGCGTTGTCGCCGACGACCGGCTTGTTGCCCGGGGTCTCCATCCCGCTTTTCTCCTCGACGATGTCGGAGAGTTCGGTGATTCGAGTCGTGTCGATACCGGTATCGACCTGATAGAGGGATTCGACGGACATGACGAACTCCTCGTAGGCCGCGTTACCCGCTCGCTCACCGATGGAGTTGACCGAAACCTGCGCCTGATCGGCTCCGGCTTCGATGCCGGCGATCGCGTTCGCGGTCGCCAGCCCGAAGTCGTCGTGGGCGTGGACGTCGATCCGTGCGTCGGTGTGATCGCACACCTTCTCGATCATCGCCCGGAATCGGCCGGGCGTGGCGACGCCGCAGGTGTCGGGAATGTTGATCCAGTCGGTTCCTGCTTCGGTGACCGCTTCGATCACGTCGATCAGGAACTGTTCGTCGGTTCGCGTCGCGTCCATCGGGGAGAACATACACGTTGCTCCCGCGTCCGTGACGCGTTCGACCGACTCGACTGCGTTCTGTACGACTTGTTCTCGTGTGGCGTGCATCGAATCTTCGATCTGGACATCGCTCGTGCTCACGAAGACGTGAACCATTTCAACGCCGGAATCAAGTGCTGCTTCGATATCACCGTCGACGACGCGGGCTAACCCGCAGGTCGTCGCGTTGGTGGCCGAAGCAATATCCCGGACTGCCTCGAATTCGGCGTCGGAGTTGACGGGGAACCCAGCTTCGATCACATGGGTGCCCATCTCGTCCAGAATCGAGGCGATCTGGCGCTTGTCGTCGTAAGAAAACGACGTTCCAGGGGACTGTTCGCCGTCCCTGAGCGTCGTATCAAAGACTCGTGCAGTTTCGATTTCTTCAGTGGAATCTAACGTGCCCTGGAAGAACTCGACCGCCCTGACTGGTATCAGAGCCGTTGTCTGGTGAAGACATTGTATCAGAATCCGACGTGCGACGTGATATATAAAGGTAACGCTGTGGCCGCTTTTCCGCCGTCACCTGTGAGCGTGTCACTCGGCGTGGAGTCAAGAATCGCAAGACATCAACGTCCTAATACACTTCACAATATCCCTATATGCTACAGTAGTACTCCGGGGACTCGAGCAGGCCACACCCTGTTGAGTTACAAATTTCTCCCCACGATCGTCGAATTAAAATGGGTTGGCGCTCGCGCGCGGTCTCGGATGAACGTTCGGGCAGTAACGGTTCTGGCTGGAGACCAAAACAAGACATATGTTTCCTTCTTCCAAGAAGTCCTTCCAGATGTGTTCTCCGAGATCTTATTTCAAGATCTATTCGATCTAGGATATCATTCGAGCGCGTTCTGATGAGTTTCGTACCGCTCGACGTACCGCGACTCGCAGGACGAACAACAGAACTGTTTGACTTCTCCATCGACCTTCGCAGTGACGCCGTTGCCCGCGATTTCTTTCCCGCAGACAACGCACTCGAGCGCGAATCCGGTCGCCGAAACGCCGAGGGATCGACTCGAGCGATTGAGGACCGTCACGTCGTATCCGACGAGTCGCGTCAAGTCGAGTCCGGACTCGAGCCACGACCGCACGTCCGTCTCGGGGAGCGTCGCGGAGACGACAAGCGACCCGTCGAGGCCTTCGAACACGTGTTCGACCTCCTTTAACGCGGCAACTGACTCGTACACGTTACTGACCGCGTCCGGTTTCGGTTGCAACTTGATCAGGACGGGGAGGGACTGCTCGAGTCGGGATTGATCGACATCGACGGTGAAACCGCGGATCACGCCCTGTTCCTCGAGTCGGTCGACTCGATCTGAGACCGCAGGCGGCGTCAACCCGACGTGGTTCGCGATGTCGCTATAGGGTCGTCGAGCATCGTCCGAAAGGAGCTGGAGAATCTCGAGGTCGATATCGTCGAGCGAGCGCATATCGGAGATAGTGTACGGGTTCTTATTAGCGTTCCCCGCGGCCGCTGTTTGATTTTCCGTTTTCAGTCCGCGAGCGCGCCGTCCTCGAGATCGAGCCACGAACTCGCCCAGCAATCGATCTCTTCGAAGACCGGCTCGAGCGATTCGCCCTTCTCCGTGAGGCTGTAGTAGGTCGCGATCGGCGCGTCTTCTTCGATGCGGCGATCGACGAAGCCCGTTTCCCCGAGGTCGTCGAGAACTCGAGAGAGGGTTCGGGCGTTCGCGCCGGTCGAGCGCTTGAGTTCGTTGAAGCGACGCTCGCCCTCGAGGAGGTCGTGCAAGACGGCGAGTCGCCACTGCGAGCCGATCTGCTCGAGCGATTGGATGACTGGACACGCTTCGGCGTTCACTTCCTCGGCCGTAGAGTGTTTTTGAGCGGGTGACATCGTGATTACCTGGTAACCCGTATGCCTCGAAAGCGTATAGGGGTTCGGGAACGAACCAGCTAACACGAGGTTAGTGCCCTGACGGCTGTAGACTCTGCATGCACAGGCCATCGGGCCAACGGCTGGCGAGTTGGGGATAAACCGACTACAGGAAGGGTACCGAGAGCACCACAATGACCGAAACACCACCCACGACGGGCTTGCACCACGTGACGAACATCTGTACCGACATGGACGAAACCAGGAAGTTCTACGAGGAGGTCCTCGGCTTCCACACGGTCAAGATGACCGAGAACTACGACGATCCGGGGACGCTCCACTACTACTTCTCGTCGACGCCGGAGGGCGAACCGGGGACGAACGTGACCTACTTCGAGTACCCGAACTCGCGAGGGCAGCCGGGACCCGGCGCGAGCCACCACTTCGCGATGGGCGTCGAAGACGAGGAGACGCTTCTGGAGTGGCGCGAACACCTGAAAGACCACGGCGTCCGCGTCTCGCAGGTTCGGGACCGAACGTACTTCAAGAGCATCTACTTCAGCGATCCCGACGGCCTGGTGTTCGAACTGGCCACCGCGGGCCCGGGCTTTACTGCTGACGAGGACGAACCCGGAAGCGAGTTCGTCGACCCACAGGAAAGCTAACGGTGAACGACGACAGAACACGTTCCATGAACGACAATAGAGCGCGATCTACGGACGACAATAGAGCGCGATCTACGGACGACAATAGAGCGCGATCTACGGACGACAATAGAGCGCGATCTACGGACGACGAAACGATCGAAACCGAGTCCGTCGAAATCGACGTGGACACGCTCGAGGGATCGCTCTACCGCGTCCTCTCGAGCGTCGTTATTCCCCGTCCCATTGCGTGGGTATCGACGACCAGCAGCGACGGCGTCGACAATCTCGCGCCATACAGCTTTTCGACGGTCGCCTCCGTCAGTCCGCCGATCTTGCTGTTCGCACCGGTCGACGACCAGAAGGATTCCCCGCAAAACGTGGAGAAAACGGGCGAGTTCGTCTTCAACCTCGTCACCGAGGACGTCGTCGAACCGATGAACGAGACGGCCGCGACACTTCCCGCCGAGGAAAGCGAGTTCGACCACATCGGGCTCGAGCGTGCGGCGTCGACGACCGTCGAGCCGCCGAGGGTTGCGGACGCCAAAGCCGCCTTCGAGTGTACCCACCACGAAACGATCGAGGTCGGCGGTTCGGTTCTCGTCCTCGGCGAGGTCCAGTACGTTCACCTCGACCGGGACCTGCTGGGCGACGACGAGAAAATCGACGTCGCGAACGTCGACGCGGTCGGTCGGCTCGCCGGGAGCATGTACGCGACGACCCAAGATCGGTTCGGACTCGAGCGGCCGCCCTGACTGCTCGCCGGCGAGCATTTGCAACACAGTTGGGCGTTCATTTTCCGCTTGTCCGTCGAATCACCGTTTCCATCCTTGTCGCGTTTGCGAGTCAGTGCTCGGAATCGCTCGAGAGCAGGGCGTCGATTCGCTCGAGGGCTTGCAGACAGAGCGGCGCGTGGGCGGATGTGAGAGAATTCAGCTCGAATGCGATTCGACAGCGGCCGGATTCGAGGTCGTCGACACGGTGGCCGGTCGCGGGGAGCCGGGCGACGTTCCACGTCCATCGTCGCTCGCTCGGGTCACACGACGTGATGGTGAACGGCAGCCACATTCCGGGAGCGGTCCGGACGCGGCCCGTCGTCCCCTCCTCGATTCGCCGGTGGCTCGCCTCGACGTCGGTCACGGTCGGTGCCCACTCGAGCCACCGCCGGGTATCGATCAGAACGTCCCAGGCGTCGTCGGGATCAGCCTCGAGGACGTGAGACGCCTCGAGGCGGGGGCCGCGCGACGTGCTGACGGTTCGGAGTTGGGTCATGGGTACCCCTACGACGGGAGGGAAGTTGGGTTTCGGTGTTCGTGAGATGGATAATTCATATCGATGATCGGTTTTCGCCTCGTGTGCGTCGGTCACCGCTCCGGGAACAGGAAAGTTATCACTCACTAATCAAAATAGACGAACGTGACAGATTCGATCTCGAGGCGACACGTCCTCGCGGGTGCGCTCGCCCTCGGCGTCGGCGGACTCTCGCTGTCGGCCGCGAACGACCTTCTCGAGGACTTCGCGCCGTTGTCCGGCGAGGTGTGGGAGTCTGCGGATCGAACCCTTTCGGAGTCGGTACGGAGCCCGTACGGCCACGCGGACGTGACCGTCGACGACCACGGCGTTCCGCACGTCGAAGCCGACGACGAGGAGGCCGCCTACTACGCCGTCGGCTACGTGCAGGGGTTCGACCGTCTCTTCCAACTCGACCTGCAGCGGCGGTCGATGCGCGGACGGCTCTCGGAAGTCGTCGGCGAGGACCTCCTCGAGGGCGACGAGTTTCACGTCTCCATGGACTTCCTCGGCGCGGCGGAGGCGACGTGGGACGAACTCGAGGACACGACGGCTGGAACGATGCTCTCGGCGTACGCCGACGGGGTCAACGCCGCGATGGAGCGCGAGGACCTTCCACTCGAGTTCCGGTTGTTGGATTATGCTCCCCGCGAGTGGACGCCCGTCGATTCGCTGTTGATGGACAAGCAGATCGCCTGGGATCTGACGGGCAATTTCGACGAACTTCGGCGAGCGATCGTCGCGGACCGTCTCGGCGAGGACGTCGTCGAGGAGCTGTTCCCTGACCGGATGGACCACGAAACGCCGATTATTCGAGACGAAGACGATGTCGGGATTGCGTCGTCGAACGACACCACCTCCGTCGGCTCAAGCTCGGTCGGTGCAACCGTCACGGCGTGGCTCTCCCGGTTCGAATCCCCGCCGGGCGTCGGTTCGAACAGCTGGGTGGTCTCCGGCGAACACACCTCGAGTGGAACCCCGATCGTCGCGAACGATCCGCACCTCGCGTTGATGACCCCGGCGCTGTGGTACGAACAACACGTCGAAACGCCCGAAGCGTCGATCCGCGGGGTGACGTTTCCCGGTATTCCGTTCGTCATTATCGGAGCCAACGCCGCCGGCGCGTGGGGGTTCACCAACGTTGGTGCGGACGTCCTCGACTGTTACGAGTACGAGATAGACGAGGCCGGCGACCGATACAGGTACGAGGGCGAGTGGCGCGAGTTCGAGACCGAACAACGAAATATTCCGGTTGCCGGCGGCGAGGATCGGGCGCGGACTATTCGGAAGACGATCCACGGCCCCGTTATCGAGCGCGAGGGCGAGACGGTCGGCGTCGCCTGGACCGGCCTCTCGGCGACCCGGACGGCGGAGGCGATCTACGACCTCGGGCGAAGCGACGGCGTAGCGCAAGCGCTCGAGGCGCTCGAACTGTTCGACGCGCCGACGCAGAACGCGGTTTATGCGGACGCCGACGGACGAACGCTGTACGCGATGACTGGTCGGCTTCCGATCCGCAGAACCGACGGTGAGGTCGTGGACGGCAATCGGCTCTTCGACGGCTCCGCCGGCGAAGGCGAGTGGGACGGATACACGCCTTACGGAACGTCCTCCTGGGACGGGTTCGTCCCGTTCGACGAGAAACCCCACGTCGTCGATCCGGACGTGCTGGCGACGGCCAACCAGCGGGTCGTCGACGACCCCGAGCACTACGTCGGTACCGCGTACGCGGACCCGTACCGCGGACATCGCATCTACGACGTGCTGAACGAACGCGTCGACGACGGCGAGCCGATAGACCCGGAGGATCACCGCGATTTACAGCGGGATACCGTCGACGGCCGCGCCTCGCAGTTGGTTCCCGAACTGCTCGAGGCGCTCGATTCGACTAGCTCGACCGCCGATCTCTCCGACGACCTCGGCGAGACCGCCGAACTCCTCGAGGAGTGGGAGTACCGGATGGACCGAGAGTCGGAGATGGCGCTCGTCTTCGCGCGCTGGCTCGAGCAGTTCAAGCGCGTCACTTTCGAGCCCCAGTTCGGCGACGCCAATCTCGACGAGTCGTACTACCCGAGCGACTGGATTCTCGCGACACTTCCCGAAGACAGCGAGTTCTTTGCGGAGACCAGCCGGGAACGGGCGATGGTCGAGGCGCTCGAGGCAGCACTCGAGGAGATCGACGACGCGGACTGGGAGAGCTACGGCGACTGGAACACGACGAGGGCGATCGAACATCCCCTCGGCGTCGAAGCCGGCTTCCTGAACTACGAGGAGATGGCCGCGGACGGCTCGAGTGCGACGGTCAAGAACTACCGCGTCGGGTCGGCCGTGGGTAGCGGGTGGCGAATGGTCGCCGAACCTGGCGGCGAAGCGTCGGGGATTGTGGCGGGTGGCAACTCGGGCGATTTCTTTTCGCCACACTACGACGACCAGTTCGAACCGTGGCTAAACGGCGAGTACAAACCGATGGATCGAACGATCGAGGGAGAACACGAACTCGAGTTCGTGGAGGAAGATGCATGAACGGAGCGGATTCGGTACGGAGCCGGACGAAACGGGCGCGTGAGGTACTCGACCGGATCCGGAACGAACCTCTGGTTCACGTTTCCGCAGTCGCCGTCGCCGCCGTCATCGGCCTCGTCGTCGCCTCGATTCACTGGTTCGGACTCCTTCTCGGCGGAGCCTTGCTCGGACTTGTTGCACCGACGCTTCGCCGTGCTGTCGCGAACGGGGTCGCGTTCGGAGCGGTCGTTCTATTCGTCTTCGCCCTAACGCTGGGGAGTTCGGCGTGGGCGCTCCTCGAGATGACGCCGATCGTCTACATCACCGTCGGGAGCGCGTTCGGGCTCCCGGTGTTCGGATCGCTGGTACGGGGAGTCGTATAGCAGATTTTGCAAACAGCGACGTATCCTTTCTGCGTGCTAGCAGATCGAATTTTATATGTGAGTTATCTTTTATGTATTCACATGGCCGAATCGCCGCTGGAATCGAAAACCGACAGCGCCAAAAACGCGCGAGCGGAGGCCGCTCGTAGTACGGGCGCAAAAATGAAGCGATCGAACGAAACGGCCGATACCTCGAGTCTTAGTCTCGGTTGAACACGCTCTTGATCAGCGAGACGATTCCACCGTCGTCGTCACGGTCCGTGTTTTGGCCGTTTTGTTCTTTCGTCATATATCGGGTTAGAAGACGTTCGGGCTAAAAACCGTATCAATATGTTGTCTTCGAACTGCATGCCGGCGGGCGTACTGTTTTTTCCCCGTCCGCCGTACCCCGACCCATGGAGTACACGACACTCGGTACCACCGGAATGGAAGTCAGCCGCCTCTGTCTGGGCTGTATGAGCTTCGGCTCGAGCGACTGGCGTGAGTGGGTCCTCGAGGAAGAACAGAGCCGCGAAATCATCGACCGCGCGATCGATCTGGGTATCAACTTCTTCGATACCGCGAACATGTACTCGTACGGCGAATCCGAGCGGATCCTCGGCGACGCGCTCGAGGGCTACCGCGAGGAGTCGGTCGTCGCGACGAAAGGGTACTTCCAGATGCGCGAGGACGATCCGCTGTCGGGCGGACTCTCCCGGAAAGCGATCGAACAGGAGCTCGACGCCAGCCGGGAGCGCCTCGGCATGGAGACGATCGACCTCTACCAGATCCATCGCTGGGACGACGAGACACCGATCGAGACGACGATGCGGGCACTAGACGACGCGGTTCGACGCGAGAAGGTCCGTTACATCGGTGCATCCTCGATGTGGGCCCACCAGTTCGCCGAAGCCTTGCACGCGAGCGACAGCCTCGGACTCGACCGGTTCGTTACAATGCAAAACCACTACAATCTGGTCTACCGCGAGGAGGAGCGCGAAATGCTTCCGCTCTGTGAGCGAGAGGGGGTCGGCGTCCTCCCGTGGTCGCCGCTCGCTCGAGGGTACCTCACGCGACCCCACGAGGATATCGACGCGACGACGCGCGGCGAAACGGAAGAGCACATGTACGAACATCCCTACCGAGACGGAGGTGGACCGACGATCAATGAGCGGGTTCGGGAACTCGCCGACGATGAAGGCGTAACCATGGCCCAGATCGCGCTGGCCTGGTTGCTCCACAAGGACTGGGTCGACGCGCCGATCATCGGGACGACCAGCGTCGAGCACCTGGAGCAAGCCGTCGAAACGCTCGAGATCTCGCTTTCGACGTCCGATCTCGAGTGGCTCGAAGAACCCTACGAGCCTGTGCCCGTCTCCGGCCACTCCTAAAATTGTGTCCAGAGCCGTCTAAATGCCTGATATCTTCAGAATCGGTCCTTCAACGCCTCTCGCAGGGTGATACCAATATACTGTTGGGCGACATAGGAGCCCTATGAGTACTCCGGTAAAACGATTCCTCGTGATGCTCGGCGGTTCAGTCGTCAGTGCCGCGGTCCTCACCGTGTTTCTCGCACCGGAAAACGCCGTCATGGCGATCGCGACCTTCGCAGTCATCATGATTGGCGGAGCGACCCTGTCGTACGTGATCGGATTCCTCGGAACGTCCTGGGACGACACCGCCTACACGGAATACGATGAAGCCGGCGAGGCACCCGAAGATCACACTGCGGCGGCCCAGACCGACGCCGAGGAGTTTCAATGGATGATCCGTGAGGGGATCGGCGTGGCGATCGCATCGCTGTTCGGGCTCCTCCTGTTAGCGGTGTTCATGCTCGAGGAGACACGGATCGCGTCCTCGCCCGGCTTCACGACCGGAAATATCGAAACGCTAACGCTCATCGCCGTGCTCGCGGTGGCCCTGGTGGTCGTCGGCCTCTGGAGCTGGCGCGGAACGCCAGACGACAGCGGATCGACGTCTCGAGACACCGATGATACTCGCCGCTAGCTCATGAACAGGCGCCGCCCGGCACGCTCGTGGCGCATCCCCATTATCTCGGTGAGCGGCGCGAACGAAGCCATCGCGGCGATGTCGTCGTCAACGTGTCGCTCGCAGATGTCCGAGACGATCGGAAGGAGGTCGGCCAGTATCGCCTGAATATCGGTGTGACTGAACCGGCCCAGACGCTGTGTCGCACCGAGGACGCCGGTGACGAACGAGTACGCTTGTGCGAGACAAGCCTCGAGCCTCGACAATCCGCTTTGTTGGGCGACGACGCCGAACACGACCGGATAGTGACCGGGCGTCTCGCCGAGGTCGATCGCCTCGGCGTACACTCGCTCGAACGACCGCTCACCGCTCCCTGAATCAGTCGACTCATCCGTTCGAATTCGATCCCCGTCGACGAGCACGAGCTCGGACAGCTGTCTGCCCGCTTTGGTCGAACTCTCGCGAAACTCCTCGGCCATCGTCACGGCGTGAAGCCGTTCGTCGACGGAGACGAGCGCGTCGAAGTCCTCGCCGCTGGCCGCCTTGTGAGCGTTCGCGACTGCAACGGTTTCACAGGGGCCGACGATCCGCTCGAGATAGCCCCTGATGATCGCCTGTAGCTCGTCGGCGTCTTCGATGCGGTCTTCGTTGAGATACTGCTCGAGACCGTAGGACGCGGTATAGCCCCCGATCGGCAGAAACGAGTCCGAGAGACGGAGCGCGGTCAGGAACGGCGCTGGATCAGTCGCCATGGTCGTGGTCGTGACCGTGATCGTGGGTGTGGTCTGGCGCTTCGTTGTGGGAATGGTGGCGGTCGTGATCGTGCGTGTGGTCCGACTCGCCACTGTGTGTATGCTCGTGGTCGAAACTCCCACCACCGGCAGGCTCCGCGTCGAGATCGGTCACGAACAACTCCGCGTCGACGGTTACCTCCCGAACCGTCGATCCGGGCACGACGTCGACGACGACCCGCTCAACGATGTGGCGGTCGGCCTCGAGCGGCACGTACACGACGCCGTCGTCGAGCGCGAGATCCCAGTGTTGGTTCCCGACGCGGTGGCCGAGTTCGACGGCCGCCGCGAGCGATTCCGCCGTCGGCTCTGGTAGCTCGACCGCGAGCGCCTCGAGCGGTTCGAATGCGACGACGATCATTCGGTCGTCCTCGCGGACCAGAACGTCGCCGATCGACAGCGCCGGTTTGTCGAGAACGACGCCCACGTCGGTTCCGGCGTCGGTCGTCGTTCGGAACCGCGATCGCTGTCGCCGGTCCGCATCGATCACGACTCGCTCGAGCGTCCCGTTTTTCGCGTGGCGTTCTCGCTCGCGGTCGAGCTCGTCGTCGGCGTGGACGTTTCCGAGAACGCCGTCGATTCGCTTCATTAGTACCTCCGGTCGGCTGGAATGCCGACCTCGAAGAACGCCAGTCTCGTCTCGTCCCACGCGTCTCGGATTGCGTTCGTCACGTCGAGTTGGCGGTAGCCGAGAACTCGGACGACGACGCCGACCTCGTGTGGAAGCGTGGAAACGCCGACGAGCGTGGAATCGCCGTCACCGTTCCCCTCGAGCCGATCGTGAATCCGATCGGTCAACGCCTCCGAATCGCAGTCGGGAGCGAACACGTACAGGGAGCCGATCACGTCGTACGCACCGACGCTGGTCGAATCCCGCGGATCTCGCTCGTCCGGCCGGATGTCGACCGTATCGGCACAGACCAACTCGCCGTCGTGTTCGGCCTCGACTCGAGCGTGGTAGTGATCGAAGTCGAACGACTCGTGCTCGCTCAGGCCGTCGGGAACGAGGACGTCGCCGACGAGCACGATCGCGTCGTCCTCGAGATCCACGCGAACCGTCTGCAGACATCGTGCATCCTCGTTGACGATCGTCGGCCCCGGAACGTACTCGAGGTAACTCCCGGACTTGGCCTCGAGCGTCGCGTCCAGGTGGGCGTAGTTCGCCCGCATACTGTGGACCTTCGTCGCGCTCTGGGTGGTAACGTTCGCCCGCGCACCCGATCGGGCATCTATCTCCATCCGGTGACGATCTCCCTGCGCGACGCCGCCCGTCGGCTCCTGTGCGATGAGCGTCGTGAGCCCCGAAAGTGGATCGGTCTCGAGGGTTCCCGTCAGGTGGTATGGAACGTTGACGCGGTCACGAACGAGTCGGGTCTGATTCTCCCCCGAGCGAGCAAGCGTCGCCTCGAGCAGGCCGTTCTTCCCCGGTCCTCCCGCCGGTGCTTGCGCTAAGGACTCTTCGGCGTACGCCTCGAAGGCGGGCGGGAGCGCCGGAAATCGGCCTCGACGCGACTCCTTCGCACCCGTGCTCACGCGAACAGCACCTCGCGTTCGACGTGCTCGAGCACGTCGTCGATTCCCTCGCCTGCTTTGCAGTCGGTGAAGACGAAGGGGTCGTCCCCGCGGACGGCTCCCGCGTCGCGTTCGATCACGTCGAGGTCGGCGTCGACGTAGGGGGCCAGATCGGTCTTGTTGACGATCAGCAGATCAGCCTGGGTCACGCCCGGTCCGCGCTTGCGGGGGATATCCTCGCCCTCCGCGACGCTGATAACGAAGACGAAGTAGTCTGCCAGTTCGGGATTGAACGTCGCGGCGAGGTTGTCGCCGCCGCTCTCGACGATCACCACGTCCAGGTCCGGATGGGATTCGGTGAACTCGTCGATCGCCGCGAGGTTCATCGAAGGATCCTCGCGGATTCCGGTGTGCGGACAGGCACCGGTCTCGACGCCGTCGACGAGATCTTCCGGAATCATGTCGGCAAAGGATTCCCGGAACACGTCGGCGTCCTCCTGAGTCATGATATCGTTCGCGATGACGCCAACCTCGTAGTCGCGTTCGACGAGTGCCGGGACGAGGTGTCTGACGAGTGCCGTCTTGCCGGAGCCGACGGGGCCGCCAATACCGATCTTTGCAACGTCTCGGTACCCCATTTATTCGACCTCCGTTCGCTCGGTTGCCTCGAGCCCGTCTGGATCTTCGAGGTCCTCGTGCTCATCTCGCGCTTCGAAGTCGTCCAGTTCCTCGAGCTGTTCGCGCGTATCCGCTCGAATCGGGTCGTGGATCGTCACGAGCTTCGTTCCGTCGGGGAAGACGGGTTCGATCTGCACCGTGTCGACCATCTCCGGGACGCCGTCCATCACGTCCTCGCGGGTGAGGAGCTGGGTTGCTTCGGCACGAATCTCCATGACCGTATCTCCGTCTCGAGCGCGCTCACAGACCCAATCGGAGACGTACGCGACCGTTTCGGGATGGTTGAGCTTCACGCCGCGGTCCTTTCGCCGCCGAGCGAGTTCGGCCGCCATGAAGACGGTGAGCCGTTCCATCTCCTTCGGCGAGAGCATCATCGGCAGGCCACCCCGATCGGGGACGCTGTTCGTTCTCGAGTTTCGGTCCGTCCAACGGCGTCGCTGGGCCGCGGTTGTCGTTTTCTCGGTGTAGTTGAAATCTCGTTCATAAATCGTCCTAGAGCATGTATCGCTGTGCGAGCGGGACTTCTTCTGCGGGTTCGCAGGTGACGTGTTCGCCGTCGATAGCCACCTCGAACGTCTGGGCGTCGATGTCGATATCGTCGGGACAGCGGTCGTTGCGAACCATGTCGGCTTTACGAACCGAGCGCGTTCCGCTGACCGGTCGAACCGGCGTTTTCAGGTCGTAGGCCTCCCCGACGCCGTTCTCGTCGGCCGCCTCGCTGACGAACGAGACCGACAGCGCCTGCTTTGCACGCCCCTGCGCTCCGGCGCGTTCGCGGCCGATGATCGGCTCGCAGGTCATCAGCGAGCCGTTCGCCTCGCCCATCTGGGACCAGACGGGGAATCCGCCCTTGATGACCGCCTTCGGCTTGATTCCGAAGAACGCGGGGTTCCAGAGGGCGATGTCGGCCAGCTTTCCGGGCTCGAGCGAGCCGATGTAGTCGTCGATACCGGCCGTGATCGCGGGGTTGATCGTGTACTTCGCGACATATCGCTTGATCCGTGCGTTGTCTGCGTCGGTTCCCTCGTCCGCGGGAAGCGGACCGCGCTGGGCTTTCATCTTGTGGGCCGTCTGCCAGGTCCGACAGATCATCTCGGCCATCCGTCCCATCGCCTGGGAGTCGGTGGTCATCATGCTGATCGCGCCCGTATCGTGGAGGACGTCCTCCGCGCCGAGTGTCTCGGCCCGAATTCGGGATTCGGCGAACGCGACGTCCTCCGGAACGTCGGGATTGAGGTGGTGACAAACCATCACCATGTCGAGGTGCTCGTCGAACGTGTTCTCCGTGTACGGCATCGACGGGTTGGTCGACGACGGAAGCATGTGCTCGTGGCCGACCAGCTCGAGCACGTCGGGGGCGTGGCCGCCGCCAGCGCCTTCGATGTGGAACGTATGAATCGCCCGCCCGTCGACGGCGTCGAACGTCTCCTCGACGAATCCCGACTCGTTTAGCGTGTCCGTGTGGATACAGACCTGAACGTCTTCCTCGTCGGCGACCTCAAGGCAGGTGTCGATCGCCGCGGGCGTCGATCCCCAATCTTCGTGGAGTTTGAGCCCGCAAGCTCCGGCCTCGACCTGCTCGTAGAGCGCTTCCGGCCGACTGCTGTTGCCCTTTCCGTAGAAACCGACGTTCATCGGCCACTCCTCTGCGGCCTGTAAGAATCGCTGGATATTCCGCGGTCCGGGGGTGCAGGTCGTCGCCCCGCCGCCGAAACCGCCGCCGAACATCGTCGTGACGCCGGAGGCGAGTGCGTGTTCGACGAGTTGTGGGCTGTTAAAGTGAACGTGAATGTCGAACGCACCGGCCGTCGCGATCAGTCCGTCCGCGGGAATCGTATCCGTGCTCGGACCGATCACCATGTCGACCCCGTCCATCGTATCGGGGTTGCCAGCTTTGCCGACGCCGACGATTTCGCCGTCGCGAACGCCGATATCTCCCTTGCAGATCCCCAGAATCGGGTCGATGATGACGACGTTTGTAAACGCCCAGTCGAGCGTTCCGTCGGCCTGGGTCGTCCCAGACTGCATTCCCATGCCGTCTCGCATCGTTTTGCCGCCGCCGAAGACCGCCTCCTCGCCGGGAACGCCGTAGTCGGTCTCGATCTCCGCGAGCAGATTCGTATCGCCGAGTCTGACCCGGTCGCCTTCCGTCGCTCCGAACAAGTCGGTGTACTCCCGGCGAGGCATCTCTCGAGTCATTGCGATCCCTCCGACGCTCCGCCGTCGTCATCCGCCTTCGCGGCAGTTTCGGTTCCGTTCGTTTCCGTCCCAGACCCGTCTGCATTCGATTCCGCGGGAAGCTCCACGCCCAGATACCCGTTCGCTTCGGCGCGCTCGAGCGCACGTCTACGGATCTCCGCATCATCGAGCGGTCCGTTCACGAGGCCGCCCATTCCGTGGACGATCCGGTCGCCGCCGATAGCCACGAGGTCGACCGCTCGCTCGCAGCCCGGTTCGAACCTGATGGCGGTTCCGGCGGGGATGTTCAACCGATAGCCGTAGGCCTCGTTTCGGTCGAACAACAGCCCGGGGTTGGCTTCGAAGAAATGAAAGTGAGAGCCGACCTGAACCGGTCTGTCGCCCGTGTTCTCGACCGTCACCGACGTCGTCGCTCTGTCGGCGTTGATCGTAACCGGCTCTGACGCCGGGAGGAGTTCTCCGGGAACCATCGATGTCATCGAAGGGGCCTCCTCGAGTGTTCGGTTCGCTCGTTCCAGATATCGTTCATCACGCTCCCGTCTTACCAGACAAAGACCGTAAGTCTACGCTAGAATAACAATATTTGCCCATCATATCTTGGCAGAACAGTAACTACTCACTAAAAATAGATGTACATCTGATATACGTCCATATATTGGGAGAATACGACTGTACGTGTGATTTGGTCCCAAAATATATCAAAATCAACTATTGGAATTGAATCGAGGCCGGTCTGCGAACGGTCATCGAGACCGATCGTGCGGAACCGAACAGGCAAGTCCAAAAGTCCAAAAATGGAGACGCACTGTCTCACCACGGTCTATCCCCTACCTGCCCTCTTACCGGGGATGAATAGCCGTTCACGTCCGTGAGTGCCAACCCCGGAAGGATGGTAATATCCAAAAGCACTGATCGAGCGGTTTTGACATCTTGTTATTTTAGACCGGTCTTCTTTTAGTATCGATATATAGCGGTACAAACGAAACATACGCACACATTATAAGGGAAGACAATCTGTTTATTGTTACTTTACGGCTACCGCTGATGGCTTAGGATATAGTATTATCTTGAGGGAATCCTTTTATACCTCCTCTAACTCGTCAGGGTGTAGATGACTACTGGACAAACGTGGGCCCATTCAGGGAATAAGGTGTACAATAATTGTATTTGTGTGTCTGTCGACAGCTCTTCGGGTGAGGCCGATGAGTGAACAGCGCCTTTCCCGCAGATCGGTGATCGCTGGGAGCTCGGTTGGACTCGTCAGTGCAGCCGCCGGCTGTATCGAAGAAGGCGGACTTCTCGGCGGCGGTGGCGGCAGTGATGGACCGATTATCGGGGTACTCGAGGATCGTTCCGGCGAGTTCGCGTTGAACGGCGAATCGAAGTGGCAAGCAACGCTGATGGCGATCGAGGAGATTAACGCGGACGGGGGCGTCCTCGGGGAAGAGGTCGAGGTGTACGATCCCGATCCGCAGTCGGATAACGAACGCTATCAGGAACTCACTCGAGAGGCGATCAACAGCGAACAGGTCGATGCGCTCTGGGCGGCCTACTCGAGCGCCGACCGCGAGGCAATTCGACCGATCGTCAACGATCACGATCAGCTGTACTTCTATACGACTCAGTACGAAGGCGGCGTTTGTGACGAGACGGTCTTCCCGGTCGGTGCGACGGCCCGCCAACAGCTCGGAGCCGTGATTCCGTGGATGATCGAGGAGTTCGGCGACGAGATATACATCATCAACGCCGATTACAACTTCGGGAACATCTCCCAGGACTGGGTACGACTGCTGGCGGACGAAGAAGGGGCGGAGATCATCGGAAGCGAGGAGATCCCGCTCGGCGAGACCGACTTCGCGTCGACTATCAACGACATTCAGGCGGAAGATCCGGACTTCATCGCGTCGATGTTAGTTGGCTCGGATCACGAAAACTTCTACGACCAACGTGCGGACAACGAACTCGACATTCCGATCGGCTCCTCGACGACGATGGCCCAGGGGTACGAACACGAGCGGCTCGATCCGCCGGGGCTGGCCGACATTTACGTCGGTGTCAACTACATGCCGGAACTCGAGACCGAGGCGAGCGAGGAGTTCACCGACAAGTTCTACGACGAGTACCCGGACGCGGAGTACGTCAATCAGGAGGCCCAGAACAACTACTTCTCGGTCTACCTCTGGAAGGAAGCCGTCGAAGAAGCGGGAACGTTCGACCAGGACGAGGTCATCGCCCAACTCGAGAGCGGGATGGAAGTCGACGCGCCGGAAGGGACGATCGAGCTCGATCCCGCAACGCATCACATGACCCATCACATGCGTATCGGCCACTCCGACGAGGACCACAATATCACCTTCGACGAAGAGCAGTACATCGAACCGTCGTTCCTTCACGAGGTCGGCTGTGACCTGACCGAGGAATCGGAAACGACCCAGTACGAACCGTCCGACTTCTACGACGGGATATAGCATGGCAACGGATAGTTTACCGGATGCGGTGTACGTTGTCCTGCGAATCTTCTTCGAGTTTACCCACAGCTTCGGGCTTCTCGTCCTCGCGACCGTCGGACTCGCGGTCATCTTCGGAATGATGGGGATCATCAATCTCGCTCACGGCGAGTTTATTCTTATCGGAGCCTACGGGACGACGCTCTCGTTTCACGCCGGACTGCCACTCCCCCTCGCGATGGTTACCGGAGTGGCCGTGACGACCGTCGTCGGACTGATTCTCGAGCGGACCGTCATCCGGCACCTGTACGACCGACTGCTCGACTCGATGGTTGCCACGTTCGGATTGAGCCTCGTGATCATCCAGCTAACCCGGATCCTCTTCGGAAATACGACGAACAACGTCAGCCTCTCGATGGGGAGTATTAGCTACGGTCCGTACTCGAGCGGAACGTACCGCATTCTCCTCGCGGTAATCGCGCTCGTCGTCCTGGCCGTGCTCTACTGGGTTTTCACCCGGACGAAGTTCGGTCTTCGCGCGCGAGCGACCATGCAAGACGCCGAGACGGCACGCGCGATGGGTGTTAACACCGACCGAATGTACATGCTGACGTTCGGACTCGGTGCGGCGTTGGCGGGCTTAACTGGCGCACTCTTCACGCCGGCATTCACGGTCGATCCGGAGATTGGAAGTGAGTTCCTCGTCGAATCGTTCGTCACCGTGGTTGTCGGCGGACCGTCGGTGCTCATCGGGACGTCACTCGGTGGCGCACTTCTCGGGACGATCGATGCGATGTTCACCTGGATCGGCGGCTCGTTCCTCGGTGAAATTATGATCCTGATCGCCGCGATCATCGCCATTCGAATTATGCCTGAAGGAATTACCGGGCTCCTCGAGGACTGGCGACAGAAACGGAGGGAAGACGAATGAGCGTCCGATCGTCCATCGGAGCGCTCGCGAGCCGCCTTCGGGAGCCGTTCGAAGGGCCGAACACCATCGGGAACACGAACGGGTTCTGGATCGGCTTTCTGCTCACCGTGTTGCTGTTTGCCATCTACCCGATCCTGTTCGGGCCCTACGCCGCGTTGAATCCCGCACAGTTTCTGGTCTTCGCGCTGCTGGCCGTCAGCCTCACGTTCATCTGGGGATTCTGTGGCATCCTGAGCTTCGGTCAGGTTGCGTTCTTCGGCGTGGCCGGCTACACGTTCGGTATCGTGACGATCAACATCCCAACATACACTGGCGCGACGCTGGGGATCATTATCGCCGTCGCGGTCGCTACGGCCTTCGCCGCGGTGATTGGGTACTTCATGTTCTACGGCGGTGTTCGCGACGTCTACGTGACGATACTTACGCTCGTCGTCGCGCTCGTCCTCCACACGTTCATGGAGCAGACGGCCGGTTCCCAGTGGACCATCGGCGAGGCACACCTCGGCGGATACAACGGAATGAACGTTCCCCAGGACCTCGCCGTCGGGTTCGGTGAGACCGGGGTCGCGTTCGACGGCGTGGCACACTACTACGTCGTCTTGTTCACGTTGGTCGTTACCTACCTCTTGTTGCGCGCGGTCGTCAACAGCCGCTTTGGCTACGCGATGGTCGCCACTCGAGAGGACGAAGCCCGAACGGAGATGTTCGGCTACAACACGACGTTCATCAAACTCGCCGCGTTCACGGTGGGCGGCGCGATCGCCGGTATCAGCGGCGTTCTCTTCGTCACCTGGGGGGCCTACATCAATCCGAGCCAGTTCGAACTCGTCGCCGCCACGATGCCCGTCATCTACGCGAGCATCGGCGGTCGAAAATCGTTCGCGGGGACGATCCTGGCCGCCGTCGCGATTCAGTATCTCGAACTGCAACTGACCGGCGAGTGGGCGTTCGTCATCGTCGGATCGTTGTTGGTGCTCATCATCCTCACAATGCCCGACGGAATCGCGCCACGGGTCAGAAACCTCGTCCTCGCCGTCGGCGAGTGGCGTTCGAACCGCGACCGATCCGAGCAATCACCACCAGCAGAGGAGGTATCCGATTAATGGCTACTAGTGATCCAACTGTCAAGACGACCCAGGCCGTCGACGAAACGGGAAGCGGAACCGATCGCATACTGCAGACGCGAGACCTTCGAAAACAGTTCGGTGGACTCACGGCAACCGACGACGTGGATTTCGCTGTCGAAGCGGGCGAACTTCGCTGTCTCATCGGCCCGAACGGGGCCGGCAAGAGCACGTTCCTCAACCTCATTACCGGGGTGCTCGAGCCGACCGCCGGATCGATATACTACAACGGGAGCGATATCACCGACCTGGAATCCCACAAACGGGTCGACCGCGGAATCAGTATCAAGTTCCAGGTGCCGAGTCTCTACCAAGAGTTTACGGTCCGCCAGAACGTTCGGATCCCGCTCCAGCGGGTGGCCTCGAGTTCGGAGTACGAATCACGCACCAGGGAGATACTCCAGCGGTGCAACCTCGAAGACGAGATCGATACCGTCGCGTCGTCTCTCTCGCACGGCCAACAGCAGCGACTCGAGATCGGGATGGCGATGGTTCTCGAGCCAGACCTCATGCTACTGGACGAACCCGTGGCCGGTCTCTCGGTCGAGGAATCCGCAGACATCGCCGAGTTGCTGACGTCGATCAACGAAACCGACGGCGTCGCATTCATCGTGATCGAACACGACATCGATTTCGTCGAATCCATCGCGGATCGTGTGACGGTGCTCCATCAGGGCGGCATCTTCACCGAGGGAACGATCGAGGACGTCAGGGCCGATCCCGACGTCAAGCGAATCTACCTGGGGGAGGAACACTGATGCTCGAGACCGAACACCTCGGCGTCTCGTACGGGAAAACGCCGATACTCAGGGACGTGAACATCTCGATCGAGCAGGGAGAAATTGTCGGTATCATGGGCAAAAACGGCGTCGGGAAGACGACGCTCGTCAAGGCCCTGATCGGCCTGTTAGACATTAACGAAGGTCGAGTGACGTTCGACGACACCGTGGTCGCCGACGCAACGGCCAATCGGGAATCGTTCTGGCGCGCGGAGGCGTTCCCGCAGGGGGTCGCTTCGACGCTAGCAGGGACGCCGATCAGCAACGCACCCGGACGACTCGGCGAGTTCTTCCCGCTCGCAGCGGAATTGACTCCCGACGTGACCGCAGACCAACGCGCACGTGCGGGAATGGGCTACATTCCTCAGGGCCGAGACGTTTTCCCCGAACTGACCGTCGAGGAGAACCTCGAGATGGGCGAGACGATCAACGGCGATGCCGGCGAGTTCCAGTACGACGCCGTCTACGAGTTCTTCCCGATTCTCGAGGAGCGCCGTACGCAAGATGCGGGGACCCTGAGCGGCGGTCAACAACAGATGCTCGCCATCGGCCGCGCGCTGATCGGCAATCCGGATCTCCTGTTGCTCGATGAGCCCTCCGAGGGAGTCCAGCCGTCGATCGTGCAGGATCTCACGAGGGATCTCGAGCAGGTCAACGAGGAGCTCGGAACGACGATCCTCTTCGTCGAGCAGAACCTCCACGTCGTCCAGAACCTCGCCGAACGCTGTTACGCGATCGACAAAGGAACGATCGTCGACGAACTCGGCCAGGATCGACTCGACTCTCGAGATGCAGTAACCCAGTATCTCGCGGTCTGAAGCCGACAAAATGCGGCCGGCAGCGTTTCGAGCGGTTCGTCGATTCTCGTTATAGATCCCACTCTTCTCGAGCGTAGGCCATCTCCCAGAACTGGTGCTCGAGTCGGGCACAGGTTAGGAACGCCTCCTCCATCGCCTCGTGCTCGCCAGGGTACCGTTCGCCGCACTGATCGACGAACGTTCGCATCCAGTCGACGGCCTCGCGAAAGTCGTCGCTGGTGTACTTTTCGATGAACGGCGTGTAACGGTGTTCTTCCGGTGCGATCTCCGCCATGTGGTCCGCGATATCAAGATACCCCTGTCCGCAGGGGTAGATCGCCGCCGCGATTTCCGCCAGCGATCCCTCGTGGGCGGTCCGGACGAGGTAATTCGTGTACGCGATACAGGTCGGCGATTTCTGCACCGACTCGAGTTCCGCCCGATCGATGCCGTAGTCGGCGGCGAACTCCCGGTGAAGATCCATCTCGTAATCGAGAACGGTGTGTGCGACCTCAAGCAAGTGTGTCATCGTCTCCTCGTCGCGGGCCTTCGTTCCGGCGATCGCAAACACGCGCGCGTAGTCGAGCAAATATCGGTAGTCCTGTCGAACCCAGGTAAGAAACGCTTCCTCGTCGAGTTCACCCGTCGCGAGTTCTCGCACGAACGGATGATCTTTCTGTGCCTCCCAGATGTGGTCGCCGGTCTCGAGTAGCTGATCGCTGAACGCCATTAGCAGACAGCAAGCCCCTCCAGCGTAATATAATTGGCCACTATAATTGGGTTATATCTCGCTGTCGATCGAACCACGTCTCGATCGGTGACGGACAGTCGAAAACAGCGCTGGGACGGTGAATTGCTCACCCTCGAGGGGCGGGCTTCCCGTTTCGACGACACAAATTGGAAGAGACTCAGGAAAGTCGCGCCGTGAGATCCGCCTCGGTAATGATTCCGATCGTTTCGCCCGCCTCTGTGATCATGACGGCCTTATAATGCTCGAGGAGGTTACTGATTTCGTCGAGGGTGGCGTCCTTCGAGACCGTCGGGAAGCTCTCGCTCATGTGGTTGTCGATGGTTTCGTCTCGGGACTCCGAATCGAGGTGAACCAGATCGCTCTGGCTGATCGATCCGACGGGAATGCCGTCCTGGATAACCGCGAGTTGCGAGTACGCTTCGGACTCCATCTTGCGCGCGGCCTCACTGATCGAATCGTCGGGTGAAACGCTGACGACGGCCTCGTTCATGAGGTCCTCGGCGCGGATCACGTCGCTTTCGGCCTCCTCGAGGGCGGTGACGATTCGACGCAGCGTCGAGAGCCGCGGGTCCACGTCCCCGCCTTCGATCCGGGCGATCAGCGGTTGGGAGACGCTTGCCTTCTCGGCGAGTTCACTTTGGGTCAGCCCGAGGTCGGTACGGCGCTGTCGGAGGTCCGCGGGCGTCGGTAGCTCCATACGGCTAAATAACTACGGGTTATAGAAAGTCTTTGGGTCGTGTCGACTTTTGGGCGGTAGTTATTCGTCGTCGTCGGCTTCGGTCTCGAAGACTTCGACCACCGACAGGGGGACGTCACGGAGTGCGCCGCCGATCTCGCTCTTGGCGATTCGAGAGGCGTGTTCCTCGCCGTCGGCGTTAAACACGTCCATCTCGAGGGCGAGACCGACGAGTGCGGTGTCCGCGGCGATAAACGCGGAGTCGAACGGTTCGCCGCAGGCGGGACAACCCGTCGCGCCGACTTCGACTTCGACATACTCCATGTTCTCCTGATTGAGTCGCTTTCCGGCTTCGCTTACTGCGACACCGATTGCGTCGTCGACTTTGCTGACATCACGAACGAGCCATGCAGCTTCCATCGCGACGAGATAATTGCTCATACCATCCAAACGTGGTGGGGGGTTTCCTCTCTTGCGATTCCGTTCTCGACGATTTTCCTCCGATCTGCGGGTGCGGACGAGAGTTAGATGATGAGCATAACTTATGAGAATCACCCGGAGTGAATCCGGTCAGGATAGCCGTAGTTCGTTTCGAACGCTCCTTTGGTTGTCCTCTCTACAACCTCAGTTGAATCGCAAGACAGCGCCGACCCGAAACGGAGCGAAACGATCGTCACTGCGGAGAAAGACACAAAGACTTATATACTCCCTCGGCCTGGGCGACGATGAACGCTGATGAAATCCCGCGTACACAACGCCGCGCTGTTCGCAATGTATCAACTGTGCATTGTCGTCGGTATCGCCGCAATGCCGCTTGCAATCGTTGCTAACCAGATCGGTCTCAACTTCCCCCTCCACCGGGTCCTCGCAAATGTCGGTGAGGCCCTCGAGAAGGCCCAGAAATAGGCAGAAGACGATACGGAAACACCAAATCGACCACCGAAACCGAACAACTGTACCGACCTCGACACGATTAAGCCGCCACCGCGGATATCACGATTTTCCGAGCAATCACGTTTTTTCCGGGCAATCACGTCTTTTCCGAGTACTTCGACCCACGAAGCGACAGCGCTCCCGTCTGCTATCCGTTCGAGAACAGTCGATATCATCTCGGAAGCGGAAACGAGAGTGGTGACCGCCGATGTTTTATATCGCCCCGGTCGTTAGACACCTATAATGCGAACACCAACACGCGACTCGGAGTTCTCCCGGACGGTCGACCAGTTGGCAGACGACACGGACCCGTACGGGCCTGAGCTCGGTTCGATGCCCCAGAACGATCTCTCGCGCGCCGACCTCGACAACGTCAACAAGACAGGGACGACGACGATCGGAATCACGACTGCCGACGGCGTGGTTATCGCGACGGACATGCGCGCCAGCCTCGGCGGCCGCTTCGTCTCGAACAAAAACGTCCAGAAGGTCGAGCAGATCCACCCGACCGCCGCACTGACGATGGTCGGCAGCGTCGGCGGCGCACAGTCGTTCATCTCGAGTCTCCGCGCGGAGGTCAACCTCTTCGGGACCCGCCGCGGCGAGGGGATGAGCATGAACGCGCTCGCGACGCTCGCCGGAAACTTCGCTCGAGGCGGTCCGTTCTTCGCTATCCACCCGATTCTGGGCGGCGTCGACGAGGAAGGAAGTCACGTCTACAGCATCGATCCGGCCGGCGGTGTCATGGAAGACGACTACACCGTTACCGGGAGCGGAATGCAACTCGCCTACGGGCACTTAGAACAGACCTACGAAGAGGGTCTCTCGAACGACGAGGCGACGACCATCGCGGCCCAGGGAATCAAGTCCGCGGCCGAGCGCGACACAGGCTCGGGTAACGGCGTCTTCCTCTGTGAGATCACCGAAGACGGCGTCGACATTCAGGGCCACAACGACTTCGAAGAAGTCATTTAGAGCAGACGGGTTTTGCGTTCGTTTCGAACACCACAGACAACAGACTAGCCTAGTTACCACTCAGTCGCGATCCGACGCGTCCGGCAGGGTAAACGAAAACGTCGAGCCTTCGCCGGGTTCGGATTCGACCCAGATCTCGCCGCCGTGTCGTTCGATAACGCGTTCACAGAGTGCGAGTCCGATACCAGTCCCTGTGTGTTCGTCTTGATTGTGGAGTCGCTGAAATACCTCGAAGATTCGATCCATCTCTTCGGAATCGATACCGATCCCGCGGTCGCGAACGGAAACGACCCATTCTTCGCCTCGTCGTTCGGCAGACACGTGAATCCGAGGGCGTCCGTCACTGTACTCGATCGCGTTGTCCAAGAGGTTTTGGAACACCTGTCGAAGCTGGTTGACATCGCCCTCAACGTCCGGTAGCGTTTCGACGGTGATCTCGGGGTTTGTTTCCGCGATCCTTACCTCGAGGTCCGTGAGAACGTCTTCGAGCATGGCGTCGAGATCGACCCGCTCGAACGGCTGACCCTGCGTTTCGATCCGGGAGTAAGCGAGCAGTCCATCGATCATCTCGCGCATCCGTTCGGCACCGTCGACGGCGAACTCGAGAAATTCCATGCCGTCCTCGTTGAGAACGTCTTCGTAGCGACGTTCGAGGAGTTGAAGATAACTCGAGATCATCCGTAGGGGCTCTTGTAAATCGTGGCTCGCGGCGTAAGCGAACTGCTCGAGCCGTCTCGTCTCGGCCCGTAATTCGTCGATATACTCCCGCCGCTCGAAGTAGATCTTCACGAGCGTCGCGAGCGTCTCGATCAGTTCCTGTTCTTCCTCGAGAAACGGCGCTTTCGCTTCATTCGTCGGATTCTCGAGTAAAACGATGGTAATCGAGACGGGCGTATCGTTGGCCGTACTCCTGTGGGCGGTTATCTGTCGGTTCCGTGGCTCGTAGGCCTCAGTTGTTGCTTCGTACTCCCCAACCGAAGCCCGCGCAGCGGTATGATCGGGATATCGGAATGATTGCGGGAGTTTTGTGACGAACTCCGAGAGTAGTTCGTCGACCGGTTGGTCGCCGGTTTCGAGCAAGCTCGTGGCGAGCTGGACGGCGGCGAGTTCTTTCTCCCGCTCCTCGAGTTCGCGTTTTCGCCGTTCGGCCAGCTCTTTCAGATCGGTAATATCCGTCGCGGTCGTGACGACTTGGTCGGGTGTGTCTTGCTCGTCGGTGATGGGCGTGGCGTTTACGGACAGCCACGTCCGTCGGTCGCCGGGCCGCTTTAGTAGGATTTCTTGATCGTATATGGGTTCGCCCGTCTCGAAGACTCGGGTTGCAGGTCGGTCGCTTACCGGGAGGAACTCGCCGTTCGCGTCGAACATATCCCGTTGGCCAGCGACGTATTCGGAACCATCGCCTGCGGAAACTCCCAGGAACTGTTCCATTCGCTCGTTAGCCCGTCCGAGCGTTCCGTCCGGATCCGTGACTGCGATTCCCACTGGGCTCGTTTCCAGAATCTGTTCGACGAGATCGCGTTCGCGCTGAAGTTGTTGTTCCCACCGTCGTCGATCGGTCATATCGCGGGTAACCTTCGCGTATCCCTGCAACTCGCCGTTGTCCTGAATCGCCGTGATCGTCACGCTCGCCCAGAATTTCGATCCGTCCGCGCGGACACGCCACCCTTCGTCCTCGACCGAACCACTCTCTCTGGCCGCTTCGAGGCTCCGGGCTGGAACGTCCTCAGTTCGATCTTGCTCTGTGTAGAACATCGAAAAATGCTCGCCGATAACGTCCTCCGAATCGTAACCTTTGATCCGCGTTGCTCCCTCGTTCCAACTGACAATCTGGCCCTCCGTGTCGAGCATGAACAGTGCATACTCTTCGAGGGCATCGACCAACGATTTGAACCGCTGTTCGCTCTCCCGTCGAGCTTTCTCCGAAGCTTTCCGCGTCGTGATGTCGTAATATAGTTCGATACGACCGCCGTCGTACTGGCCGGATTCGATCGGTTTGCTTCGGTGCTCGAGCCAGCGTTCGTCTCGGTCGGGACCTGCCGTGATCCGACACTCGAACTGCTCGACGTAACTGTTGTCGTCGTAGGTCGCCGAGACGGTTTCGACGAACGCTTCTGGGTCTGCGAGGCGGTGTCGAATCGTCTCCTCGATTATCGTCCGCTTGTCTCGGTCGATCACATTGCTTCGGTCCACGTCGAAGTACGTCTCCGTGGTTTCGTTGATCCAGACGATGTCGAACTCGTCGTCGAGCACGAAGACACCGATATCCGCTTCGTCGATCACCGAGCCGAGCGATTCGCAGGTACTCCATATCGGGGTTATCGCGTCGTCGTCTCGAGTATCTGGAAGATGCCGACGATCCTCGTTCGTCCGAACGATCCCGATGGCCCCATCGAACTCGCCGTCGACGACGAGCGGACTGAAGCGCAGCTCACAGGCGACGGAGCCTCCATTCGCCGCTTCGATCACGCAATCGAACGCCGTCTGATCGTCATCGCCATCCGCTTCGAGTCGAGCGCGGATCTCACGCTCGAGACGGTCGACAGTATCCGCCCGAAAGAGACTCGAGGCGTGTTCACCGAGGAGTTCCTCGCGAGCATAGCCCGTTTCCTCGAGGAGCGTATCGTTGATTTCGACAAATCGACCCTTCGAGTCGAGTTGATAGACGCCGTCGTCTACCAGCTCCGCGATCGTCTGAAATCGCTGAATCGATTTGGTTTCGTCCGTGCCACCTCGAAACGCGTCATCAGCGGCCGGCTCCCCGTCGCTCATATAGTTGAGTAGGCTCTGAATCCTAAAAGCGCTCTGCCGGACTGACGACGCCGTGCTGGGTTCCCGTCCTCATCGACGATGTCGGACACCGTTCGTCGAAGCTACCCGTCGGTATGTGCTCGCCGATATCCCACCAGTCGACGCTTCCGGTGCGAATCAGAGTTCGATCCGTCGGTCCGACGACACACAATCGACGCCGCGCAGCTCGAGCAGTTTTGCCGTGAACCGCCGTTCGATCGACCACGCGTGAACCTCGAGGTCGACCGCCTTCGCTCGGTCCACGAGCAGCGTGCTCAGACACCGCCAGTAGTTTGCTCCGATCACGTCACAATCGAGTTCGACCGCGGTCGTCACGGGCGTCTCGAGGTGTCGACTGGCCAGCAGCCCGGTGGGTTGGTTCGGATCAAGCGCTCGAATCGACCGAAGTTCGGGCTCGAGAAAAGAGGTCGTGACGACCCGATTTTCGATCCCGTCGATCGCCTCGAGCACGTCCGCCGCGATGTCGAGTTCCTTCATCTCGAGGTTGATCTCGATCGACGGCGGAACGACCTCGAGCATCTCCTCGAGCGCCGGAACGCGCTCGCCCGACTGGAGCACGGAGAGGGTCTGGAGTTCCTCGAGCGAACTGTCCGCCACCGCGCCGACGCCGCCGGTGACGCGGTCGACGGTTTCGTCGTGGATGACCACGAGTTCGCCGGAGCCACACCGTCGGACGTCGAACTCGACGGCGTCGGCATATTCGGCGGCCGATTGGACAGCCGCAATCGTGTTTTCGGGTGCCGTCGCCGCGAAGCCGCGGTGAGCGATGAGCCGCATGAGAGTATTGTACCTAAACTGGCACACGAACCGGTATCAAGGTGGCGGAGCGGGTCGATACGCAACTCGGTTGGTCCACTCTGCTATCGCTTTCGAGACGCCAACCGCCCTCGTCCGAGTTCGATCACGTGATCCTATATCATTCGAGCCACAAGTATCTGGTATGAAAGCCGTTCGATACCACGAACACGGCGGAACGGACGTACTGGAACTCGAGGAGGTCGACCGACCCGAGCCCGACGCGGGCGAGGTGCGCGTCGAGATCGCCGCTGCGGGAATCAACCCTGTCGACACCTACTTCCGCGAAGGGTCGTACGCGCCCGAGTCACTCCCCTGGATTCCGGGATCAGATTTCGCCGGCACTGTCGAGGCGGTGGGGGACGACGTAACCGAGTTTCAACCGGGCGACCGCGTGTTCGGAACCGGACTCGGAAAGGACGTTCCCGGCACGTGTGCGGAGTACGCCGTGTCGCCGACCGACAGGATCGCGGTCCTTCCGGAGGGGACCTCCTTCGAAGTTGGCGCAGCGCTTGGCGTTCCCGCCGTCACCGCCTGGCGGTCGCTTATCGACCACGCCGACCTCGAACCAGCCGAACGCTGTCTCGTCCACGGCGGAAGCGGCGGCGTCGGCCACGCCGCGGTCCAGATCGCGGCCGCGACCGGTGCCGACGTGACGACGACGGCCTCACCGGAGTACCACGACCGACTCGAGTCACTGGGCGCGGACGCGACAGTTGACTACGCTCGAGACGACCTCGAGGACCCCGTCGTCGAGGCCGGCTCGCCGGACGTGATCCTGGATCACCGACTCGATGACTACCTCCAGTTCGACGCCGACGTGGCGAAGCAGGGGACTCGAGTCGTCGGGATCGGCAACACGGTTCCGGAGGCCGGCTTCTCGAACGTGCCCGCGGCTCGCTCGAAGGAGCTGCGGATTCACCTGATCAGCATGTTCAACACCCCGGATATCTCCGCGGTGCTTCGTCGCGTCGCCAAACTGCTGTCGGCCGGGAAGCTGTCCGCCGAAATCGCTCGGACGTACGACCTCGAGGATCTCGATTCCGCTCACGAGGACGTGCTCTCGGAGAGCTTCTTCGGGAAGTTGGTCGTCACGCCGTAGAACGGGCGCCGTCGAACAGCCACCGACGGTCGTCACACTCCGTTCTCGACGCCCGAACGCAGGGTATCCGTTTTTGGACCTTCGCGCCGAACGGGTGTCTATGTCTGTCACGTACGACTTTTCGGAAACCGTCGCGGTGATCACCGGCTCGAGCGGTGCGCTCGGCAGTTCGGCCGTCGAAGCGTTTCGAGACGCCGGTGCAACCGTCTGCGCCGTCGACGTCGTCGAGCCGGACGACGAAGACAGCCTCCTCGAGTCCGATGAGGGCGTCCGCTTCTACGAGGCGGATCTGACCGACGAGGACGACGTCTCGAGGCTCTTCGAGGAGATCAACGACGACCATAGTCGGGTCGATCATCTGCTCAACATCGCTGGCACCTGGATGGGCGGGGATCACCTCGAAGAGACTGGCACGGAGGAGTTCGACGCGTTGATGAACATCAACCTGAAGACGGCCTTCTTGACCTCGAAGCACGCCCTTTCGCACTTACAAGACGCGGAGGGCTCGATCGTGAGCGTGAGCGCGCGCTCGGGACTCGAGGGCGGCGAGGGCGACGGCCCGTACCGGATCACCAAAGCCGGAATTCGGATCCTGACGGAGACGCTCGCAGAGGAGAACCTCGGAACGGTGCGGGCAAACTGCGTGATGCCGAGCGTGATTGACACGCCGATGAATCGGGAGATGATGCCGGATTCGGATCACGAGAAGTGGGTCGATCCGGCCGACATCGCGACGACGATGCTCACGTTGTGTAGTGAGGCGACGAGCGTCACGAGCGGCGCTGCTGTTCCAGTCTACGGCGAAGCCTGAGGCCACTGACAATAGAACGCGCAGTATGATTTTCTCCCACCCGGCTAGTTGGTCCGTCGAGGAGGCACGGACACAAGAGAACGGAATTAGTCGAGCTGTTCGTTACAAATACCCCTGATCTTGTAACCAGCCGTACAACTGATCAGGGTCGGTTCCTGTAAGGAACTCGTAGTATCCGAGGACGCCCAACACGAGAGTAACGACCAGAACGAGGAGAAGAGGGACACGGACCGCCCAGATCCACGC
Source organism: Halostagnicola bangensis (assembly GCF_054653435.1). Taxonomy (NCBI): domain Archaea; kingdom Methanobacteriati; phylum Methanobacteriota; class Halobacteria; order Halobacteriales; family Natrialbaceae; genus Halostagnicola; species Halostagnicola bangensis. The sequence goes on from NZ_BAAIGG010000002.1 coordinate 326,580, forward strand.
CGTCCCCAGCCCGCCGAGGTCGCCAATTCCTTTTTCGAGTTCTTGGACGGCGAACTTCGGAGCGATCCACCCAACGAGGATCATCAACATCGTCGCACCGAATACGAGAAGAATCCCCTCGACTAGTCCATCGAGCATGTCGAGGAAGATTAGGTCGTAGGTAACAGGGACACCGAGAAGGTAGATGACGCCACCCATGCCGAGTGCCGCCTTCCATCGTTCGACTCCCTTCTCGTCGATGACGTATGCAGTCACGACCTCGAGCAGTGAAATTGCACTCGAGAGCGCAGCAATAGCAACTGTCCCGAAGAACAGTACCCCGAGAATGTGACCGCCTGGAACGGATGCAAACGCTTCAGTCATTGACACAAATATTGCGCCAGCGCCACCGTCTCCCGGTTCCTGAATACCGGCCGAGAAGAAGATTGGGAACACGACAAGTCCGGTCAGGAACGCGATTCCGGTGTCGAATCCGATGATTGTCGCACCGTCCTTTGAGAGGTTTCGGTCTTCACCGAGGTAGGATGCATACGTAATCATCACGCCCATCCCGAGTGACAGCGTAAAGAACGCCTGCCCGGCCGCTGCCGGGAGTAATTCCACCCAGTTATCCGCGATTACAGCGAAGTCCGGTGACAGATAATACGAATATCCTGCACCGGATTCGGGCAGCGTAAACGCCCAGACGGCCATTCCGACGAGCAGGAGAATAATCGCAGGAACCATTACCTTCACTGCAAGTTCGATCCCGCGACGGATGCCCAACGCGACAATTCCGATCGTTAACGCCATGAAGAGCGTATGGAAAAAGAACGCATCGAGGCCAGTCGACAGTTCGCCGAACATGATGGCCGCTGATGGTTCTCCAGCCTCAGCTGCAATATCTTCGTACCCTGCGAGTTGGCCTGCGTAGCTATCGCGAAAGCCTTCGACGAAATACCGGATGAACCAGCCTGCGACGACGCTATAGTACGATAATATAGCAAACCCGGTCATAATGAATATTGCGCCGATGAACTTCCAGGCTCCCCCGCCAAGTTCGATGAGCGCACCCACCGGATTGCGTTCAGTGTGCCGACCGACAACGAACTCAACGAGGATTGCCGGGAATCCGACGACCAGGATAAATAGTAAGTATACCAGTAAGAAGGCCGCACCACCCCCTTCACCGGTAACGAACGGGAACCGCCATATATTCCCGAGGCCGACGGCGCTCCCCACCGCGGCTAGTATGAACCCTGTTCTCGTGGCCCACGTTTCACGTTCTGCCATGGGCGGGATATCTTCCCCCCCACCACTAATAACTTACTAGATATGACGGATTAATGGAGAATTGTCTCGAGAAATTTTGCCTAAAAAATGGACGGAAATCTTTTTCCCAGTGGTTACACGACTGTTCGCTATGACTCGGAGCAGGTGGTCGCCGTGACGATGGAGGATCGCATCGAAGAGCTGGAGGAGTTTCGGGCGGAGGCGCTGAAAGGCGGCGGCGAGGACCGGATCGAGAAACAACACGAGAAGGGAAAGATGACCGCCCGCGAGCGGATCGATTACTTCCTCGACGAGGGGACGTTCACCGAGTTCGATCAGCTCCGCACTCACCAGACGAGCGAGTTCGGGATGGAGGAAAAGAAGATACCCGGCGACGGCGTCGTTACCGGGTACGGCGAGGTCGACGGCAGAACCGTCTTCGTCTTCGCCCACGATTTCACCGTCTTCGGCGGCTCGCTCGGGGAGGTGTTCGCCGAGAAGATCTGCAAGGTCATGGATATGGCCATGGAGGTCGGCGCACCAATCGTCGGGCTCAACGACTCCGCCGGCGCGCGAATTCAGGAGGGCGTCAAGAGCCTCGCCGGCTTCACGGAGATCTTCCGCCGGAATCAGGAAGCAAGCGGCGTCGTCCCACAGATTTCGGGGATTATGGGCCCCTGTGCTGGCGGTGCGGTCTACTCGCCCTCGATCACCGACTTCATCTTCATGGTCAAGGACACGAGTCACATGTACATCACCGGACCCGGCGTCACCAAGACTGTCACCGGTGAAGACGTGACTCACGAGGAACTTGGCGGGGCGGTCACCCACGCGAACAAGACCGGCGTCGCGGAGTTCGCCTGCGAGAGCGAAGAGCAAGCACTGGACAAGATCAAGCGCTTGCTCTCGTATCTTCCACAGAACAACGTCGAGGACCCGCCGCGCGTCGAGCCGTGGGACGACCCGGATCGACGTGACGAGGCGCTCGAGGATATCGTCCCCTCGAGTCCGCAGAAACCCTACGACATGACCAACGTGATCGATTCGGTGGTCGACGAAGGTTCGTTCTTCGAGGTCGCGGACAACTTCTCGCAGAATATCGTCGTCGGATTCGGCCGACTCGACGGCCGCTCGGTCGGTATCGTCGCCAACCAGCCACGAGTCAACGCCGGCACGCTCACCGTCGACGCGTCGATGAAAGGCTCGCGTTTCGTGCGTTTTTGCGATTCGTTCAATATTCCGATCGTCACCTTCGTCGACGTTCCCGGCTATATGCCCGGGACCGATCAGGAACACCGCGGGATCATCCGTCATGGCGCGAAGCTTCTCTACGCGTACTCCGAAGCGACCGTGCCGCTGCTGACGGTCATCACGCGCAAAGCCTACGGCGGAGCCTACTGCGTCATGGCATCGAAGAACCTCGGTGCGGACGTCAACTACGCCTGGCCGACGGCCGAAATCGCGGTGATGGGGCCCCAGGGTGCCGTCAACATCCTTTATCGCGAGGAACTCGCGGAGGCGGAGAACCCGGACGAACTCCGCGACGAACTCATCGAGGAGTACCGCGAGGAGTTCGCAAATCCCTACACGGCGACGGACAAGGGCTTCCTCGACGACGTCATCCTCCCGACTGAAACCAGACCGCGCCTGATCGCCGACCTCGAGATGCTCGAGACCAAGCGCGAAGACAACCCGGACAAGAAACACGGCAACATCCCGCTCTGAGATGGCATCCAAGCAACGAGCCCGCGCCGACGAGCGAGACGAAGCAGAATCAGTCGAGGCATCGAGCATCGAAATCGACATCCCGGACGACGCCGACGAGTCCGAGGCAGCGGCCATCGCGGCTGCAGTTAGTGCACACGTCCGCGACCAGGAACTCGCCGCAGCCGCCGCGGCCGCCGATGAGGAAGACAGCTGGGACGGAAAACGGTGGAGCTACGCGGGCCGGATTCGAGCCCAGCAACAACGAACCACTCGAGTCCCCAGAGACGCACCCACGAACCCCTGGAGCGCCGCGGGCCGGACCGACCGGTTCTGATCACCGGCCGAGTGTTGTCGACGATCGCGTCTGACCGACGGGCGCTTCGTGTTGATGGCCAACTGTCGCCGCCGACGGATCCTCGTCGACGAGCGGGCGCCCTCGAGACACCTCCGGACATCGCTTCCGATCGAACGAACGACGATATTTCGTTACCGTTCTCGAGCAAACTGCCCAGATCTCGAGTGATCTCGCTATCGAACCGACTGCAGATGACAGTGACCGGTTCCCAGACGGACTGACGAGAAATCGATACCGAGAGATCGGTTGCGAAAAAGTAAGGTAGGGCGCTTGCGACGGTTCTTGTAGGAATGTTCAGGAAGGTTCTCGTGGCGAACCGCGGCGAAATTGCGGTACGGGTTATGCGAGCGTGTGAGGAGCTAAACGTCGGGACCGTGGCTGTTTACTCCGAGGCCGATACGGACTCGGGTCACGTCAGGTACGCCGACGAAGCCTACAACATCGGCCCGGCGCGCGCGGCCGACTCGTACCTCGACCACGAGGGCGTCATCGAGGCGGCCCGAAAAGCCGACGCCGACGCGATCCATCCCGGCTACGGCTTCCTCGCGGAGAACGCCGAGTTCGCCGGCAAAGTCGAGGCCGAAGACGGGCTCACCTGGATCGGCCCCTCGAGCGACTCGATGGAAACTCTCGGCGAAAAGACCAAAGCCCGCACCGTCATGAGCGAGGCGGAGGTCCCGATCGTTCCGGGGACCACCGAACCCGTCACCGACCCCGACGAAGTCAAAACCTTCGGCGAGGAACACGGCTATCCGATCGCGATCAAGGCCGAGGGCGGCGGCGGCGGCCGCGGGATGAAGGTCGTCTGGGAGGAAAGCGAGGTCGAGGACCAACTCGAGAGCGCCCAGCGCGAGGGCGAAGCCTACTTCGACAACGATTCGGTCTACCTCGAGCGCTACCTCGAGAATCCACGCCACATCGAAGTTCAGATCGTCGCCGACCAGCACGGCAACGTCCGCCATCTGGGCGAGCGCGACTGTTCGCTCCAGCGCCGCCACCAGAAGGTCATCGAGGAGGGGCCGTCCGCGGCGCTTTCGGACGAACTCCGCGAACAGATCGGCGACGCGGCCCGCCGCGGCGTCGCGGCCGCCGAGTACACGAACGCCGGCACCGTCGAGTTCCTCGTCGAGGAAGAGGAGGGACGCGACGGCCTCCTCGGACCGGAGACGAACTTCTACTTCCTCGAGGTGAACACGCGGATTCAGGTCGAACACTGCGTCACGGAACAGATCACCGGAATCGACATCGTCAAGCGCCAGATCAAGATCGCGGCCGGCCAGGAAATCGACTTCGACCAGGGAGACGTCGATATCGACGGCCACGCGATCGAGTTCCGAATCAATGCCGAGAACGCGGCCAACGACTTCCAGCCGGCCTCGGGCGGCTCGCTCACCACCTACGACCCACCGGGCGGCGTCGGGGTTCGCGTCGACGATGCGCTTCGGCAGGACGACAAACTCGTCACCGACTACGACTCGATGATCGCGAAGCTGATCGTCTGGGGCGAGGATCGCGACGAGTGTCTCGAGCGATCCCTCCGCGCACTCAGAGAGTACGACATCGAGGGGATCCCGACGATCATCCCCTTCCACCGACTGATGTTGACCGACGAAACGTTCGTCCAGAGTCGCCACACGACGAAGTACCTCGACGAGGAACTAGAAGAAGACCGCATCGAGGAAGCCCAACAGCAGTGGGGAGCCGACGAGTCGACGACCGACGCGGACGACGAGGAGGTCGTCGAACGCGAGTTCACCGTCGAGGTCAACGGCAAACGCTTCGAGGTCAACCTCGAGGAACACGGCGCGCCGCCGCTTCCGACTGGGGACAATCCAGGCGGCTCAGCGCCGAGCCCGCCGGACGTCGCAGGTGGTGACGACGGTGGAGACGACATCGAACTCGAGGACGGCGAACTCGTTGACGCCGAGATGCAGGGGACGATTCTCTCGGTCGAAGTCGAGGAAGACGACGAGGTCGCCGCCGGCGACGTGCTGGTCGTCCTCGAGGCGATGAAGATGGAAAACGATATCGTGGCCTCTCGCGGCGGGACCGTCACGCAGATCGCGGTCGACGAAGGCGACAGCGTCGACATGGGCGACAGTCTGGTCGTCCTCGAGTAAATCGGCGCTCGAGATCCGGAACCAACTATTCGACTCGTTTTGCGAACGCTGCTACCCGCGGTGGCACGCACGGTTCAGAGACGCTCGCGCAACGCCCAGACGTCTTCGGCCGGCTCGAGGCGACTCGGTTCGGCTCCTCGCTCGGAGAGGATTCCGGCGTGATACAGCATTGCCTTCAGCTGGAAGACCGTCGGCGAGTGATAGATCGAGCCGTCCTCGAGCGCTTCGGATCGTAAATTCCCGTCTTGCGTGAGCACTCGGCGTCGGATCGCTTCGTCGCCGCGGACGAACAGTTCGACCGCGAACGTCGGATGGAGTACGTGAAGGTACTCGACCAGTGTCGGCAACGACGGTGTCGGGTTTCCGTCCGCGTGGAGATTCTCGAGTTCGGTCACTATCAACTGGGTAGCGGGGTACGCGAAGACGACCCGCCGCGCGAGCTGGCCCCACGCCGGCGCGGCGTCGATAAATCGCTGGGACGAGCGGTACCAGTCTTCGAACGCCTCGAGGGCGGCCTTGGCGGAGCCGTGACGGCGAATCCCGAACCGGACGACCTCCCGACCGAGCGCGGTCAGCGTTACGCGATCCGGTCGAACGCTGACGAGATCGAGAAATTCGGCTCCCTGTCGCGCGGCGTCGGTCGCGCTGACGACCCTGTGCGTCGAGAGGAGCGTCTCCGTCTCTCCATCGGCGTAGTGTGCGAGGGGATAGCCGAGGTAGTTCTTCGGGTGGTTGAGCGAAAACGACTGATCGGCGACGCCCTGCGCGCTCGCCTGGAACCGTATCGCGTTCGCTTCCGACGTCGTTCGGTTCCCGACTACTCGAGGGGTCTCAAGCGGCTCGACGGTTCCCGCCGAATCGACGCCGAGTACGCCGACGTTTAACTCTCGAGCGAGCGTTCGATCGGTCTCGGACACCGCGACTGCCGGCGCGGCGAGGTACGCCGCGTTCGCCTCGTGTAACCGATCGTGCGCCTGAACGATTCCGCGGCGCGTGTCGACGCTCCCGTCGGTCGTGTGACCCTTTGCTTCGACGGCGATCAACGGCGGCTCTTCGCCGAGTCGTTCGACCGCAAGCAGTTCCGACTCGAGCGTTCGAACGCCGACGAGGTCGGGATAGCCGCCGCCGATCTCGATGTGATTGAACGGGGCAAGCGTCTCGCGAACGGAGCGATCGATAGTCTCGTCCGCCAGCCAGCGCTCGCTCGCGAACTGCGTGTCGACGACGGCGTAGGTTCCTTCCTCCTCGGGAAACAGCCGCCGCTTGGTGTGTGCGAGCACGGTCGGTTCGGAAAGCGATCCCCCGGAAACGGACATAGCGTGCTATTAGTGACCGGTGTGAAAACCGTTGTTGCTCGAGCGGACGCGGTCGTCTGTAGCGATGCTGTTGTTCTCGATAGGCCGATGGTGCTTTCGACAGTTCGGTAGCGCTCTCACCGAGTCGATGTGCGACGAACGTCGCCCGTTGTCGCATCGACGTGGACATCGACGACACCGTCCGGCATCTCGAGTGGGACGATCCATAGGCCGCTCGTTCGATGTGGCTCCTCGAGCAGCGTCGCTTGCTCGCTCCTGTCGCTCTCGAGTGATTGACGGGCAATTCGAGTCGCTTCTTCGGGTTCGTCGACCTCGATATCGTCGGTCATTCGAAGCGTGACGACCGGTGCATCCGCCATTCGCACGATGCGCTCGGTGACGCTCCCGACGAGGAAGCGGTCGAGGCCGGTCCGACCCTGGGTCCCCATCACGATCATGTCGATGTCGTTCTCGCTCGCGTAGTCGAGAACGCACTCGTGTGGCACGCCGCGTTCGATCGTCGTCGTCACTGGGATCTCGTCCCGACTTGCTTCGCTCTCGACGTGGTTGACGGCACGTTCCGCCTCCGAAGCGGCCGCTCCGTTGCTCGTCGTGCCGAGCGGCCCTTCGGGAACGATCGAAAGCGCGTGAACCGTTCCGTCGAACCGATCCGCGATCGTGAGTCCGTGATCGATCGCTCGTCGGGTCCCGTCGCTCCCGTCCGTCGGAATCAGCACGTTCTGGTACATCGATTCGATTGAATTTGGGGTGTCACGTATAAATATGCTGAGTAGCGACGCCGGTTGGACTTCCCTCGGTCGCTGTATATTCGCGCAGGCAAATTGTCATCCTTTCCCGGAACGCCATTTATTCGTCTCGCTGGGGTTTGTGATACTAATGGTGTTACGGGAATGATGGATCGGACCGGTCGAGGCGCGTGGTTCATCCGGCGAGCCGACACAGAAGCAAGGGAGTTGCGCCACGGGGCGTCACCTGCATCCAAATGAGCGGCGACGCATCCGATAGCACGACGTATGTCCGTGGCTAACCCACGCCGGGAGTTTATCGCCGCCGTCGGCACGGGGGTCACCGGGTTCACCGTCGGCGGCTGTCTCGATACTGATACCGCCGACCACGATCTGCCAGCGCTGGTTCTGACGTGGCAGCGAGACCCAACGACCACGATGACTATCGACTGGCATGTCGACTCGAGCGGCGCTTTCGTAGACGATCCGGACACCCTCGAGTATCGGGCAGACGGCACCGAAAGCGACTGGAGGGAGCTTTCGAGTTCCTCCCACGGCTTCGACCAGTACGATCGACGAATCCACCGCGTCGAACTAACCGGTCTCGAGCCCGGAACCACCTACGAGTTTCAGGTCGAATCTGGGTCCGCGTATCGGTTTCGGACGATGCCGGCACGGTTGGACGATCCGCTCACGTTCGCGGCCGGTGGGGATACCGACGCGTCGGATTGGGATCGGATCGCGAGCGAGTTGTTGGCGTACGATCCCGAGTTCCTGGTAATCGGCGGTGATTTTGCCTACGCAGACGGCGGGACGAGCCACGATTCCCTCGAGCGCTGGCACCGGTGGCTCGAGACCGCAAACCAGGAGTTGATCGACGACGAGGGTCGCGTGGTTCCGATCGTCTCGGCTATCGGGAACCACGAAACCAGAAACGGGTACTATCACGAGGCGACTCGACAGCTAGCGGATACGGATGAGTGGCGGGAGTGGTACGCTCCGTACTTTTACAACCTCTTTGCGTTTCCCGGCCACCCGGGCTACGGCGTGTTGGATTTCGGCGAGTACCTGAGCATGCCGGTTCTCGACAGCAATCACACCAACACGATCGACGGAACCCAGACCGAATGGCTCGAGGACGTTCTCGAGGAACGTTCGGAGACGACTCACGTCATCCCGGTCTATCACGTACCGGCGTGGCCCTCTCATCGGGAGATCGAACTGGATCTAGATCAGCGCTCCCAGTTTCACTGGTGTCCACTCTTCGAGCGCGCCGGCGTCCGGTTTGCCCTCGAGAGTCACGACCACACGTTCAAGCGGACCCACCCGCTACTCGAGGGCGAGCGCGACGAGGACGGGATCGTCTACGTCGGTGACGGCTGTATGGGACGGCCGCCGCGGGAGGCGGATGCCGATCGCTGGTACATCGACGAGGCCAGCGGAACGTACAACTGTCACATCGTTACGATCGACGAGACGAAAGCACACGTCGAAACGATCGGTGCGGATGGGGGGGCACTCGACGAGGTGAGCCGAGATGTCGTTTGAACGAGCGACGCGCGCTAACCGTCCGTCGAGCAGTCGTCGAGCGTCCGTTCCGCCGTCACGTCCGACGCGTTCGGTGACAACAACGTCGACACCCGCGCGTTTTCCTTGATCTGAACGCCGCCTTCGGGAACGCTGAGCGGGAGCAACGGGAGGTGTGAGCTGACCCAAACCGTCGGATGGGAACAGCCTCGAGCAAGTAGTTCGTTGCGCGCCTGGAGAACGAGTTGGTCTTCGACGTCGGTGAGAAATTCGTTGTGCTGAAGGACGTACCGTCCGCCGTCTAGCTCCCACCAGCCGTAGTCGTCGTTCGGGGCCTGTTGGGCCGTCGGGACGGCCTCGAATTCGGCGTCCTCGAGTTCGTCGCCGCCGAAATCGAGCTTGCCGGGGGCGTCGACGGTGTAAATCGCGCTCACCGTCAGATCGATTCCCTGATCGTGAACCTGCGTCGGCTCGTAGACGAGGTTATCGACATGAGTCGCGAGCGGATGCTCTTCGGACATATCGGTTGGAGTAACGCTCCGTATCGTAAAAAAACGGCCGCCCGGACGAGTCGGGGTGATCGGAACGGCGGGCGAACTGGAACGTCGTGCCAGCTCCCGGAACTTGATGTGATCGGCCGCGTAGCTATACACCATGGTTGACGTACTGAGGGACGACATTGCTCGCTTCGTTCGCGCCGCCGGACCGGAACCCGACGAAACGCTCCGCGAAATGGACGAGTACGCCGCCGCCGAGGGGTTCCCGAACGTCGGTCCCGAGGTCGGCGGCGTTCTGGAACTCCTTACGCGGATGATCGGTGCTCGACGCGTCTTCGAGTTCGGGTCGGGGTACGGCTACTCCGCGTACTGGTTCGCGAAGGGACTCTCCGACGACGGCACTGTCGTCCTGACGGAAGTCGACGAGGACGAACTCGAGATGGCCAAAGAGTACATGAAAGCCGGCGGCTTCGACGACCTCGCGCGGTACGAACTCGGAGACGCACTCGAGACCGTCGACCGCTACGACGGCCCGTTCGACGTGGTGTTGATCGACCACCAGAAACATCGCTATCCCGAGGCCTTCGAGGCGGTCAAATCGAAGGTTCCAATCGGCGGAATACTCGTCGCGGACAACGCGATGACGGCGGGGAGCATCCAGTTCGAGAAGTTACTTGAGGTGATCGATACCGGGCGGGAACCGTCGGGAGTGAACGAAGACACACGAGGAATCGCCACGTATCTCGAGGCCGTCCGTTCTGACCCCGCGTTCGAGACGGTCATCCTCCCGCTCGGAGAAGGGATCGCGGTAAGTTACCGAACGGAGTGATTGTGGTGCGTTACCGAACGGAGTAATCGGAATCGTTTTCGACGACACGGTCGTCGGCCGCTTCGGTCCCCGGCGTTGCGCCGTACTCGCGAAAGCCGAGGAAGACGCTCGTCGCACAGGCCAGTAGCAACGTTCCCCAGGTTAGCGCTCCGACCGTAATCGCCGCGAGCGTCGTCGAACCCGGAAGGACCGTAGAGATCGTTCCCACGCCGACGATGTGGAGCGTGGCGACGCCGAGAAAGCTACTCCAGAACCCAAACGAGAGCGTCGCGAGCCGTCTCCGGCTGACGACGGTAGCGACTCGAGCGACGGCGTAGACGCCCCCGACGGCGAGCGCTGTGCCAGCGACCGTCGGAAGAATTTCGTCGCTGGTAGCGCTAATACCTCCGGCGGCTGCAAAAAGCGCGAACGATACTGCCAGAAGCGACCGATCCGATTGGAGTGGTGAGTGGATCACGTCGGACACTGCGTTGGTGGCACCTACATGCGCCCGAATATATAGTTATTGGCTGGGCGAGATATTGTGAATCGACAGCAAGAATCATATCGAAAAGCCGGGTCGAACCGCTCAGGTTCCGGATCGATCCGGTTTCGGCGCGACGTGCGGTTCCGGAACGAGGTCCCCGAACGGTTGCTCGTCGAGCCACTCGAGGAGACAGACCAGTTGCTCCGTCGCCGCCTCGAAGAGGTGATCGCCGATTTCCGGCGTCGCATCGGTTTGATCCCCGAAGACGCCGTTCTCCGAGATCTCCTTCGAATCGTAGGTGACTCGAGCGCCGTTGACAGCCATCGCGGCTGGATCGAACGCCGTCATTCCGCCGTCCCGGGCGTCCTCGAGACGGTCCTCGCGAACGAGGTCGTTCGCGATGTGCATGATCATCGCGGTCTCTTTCGGACCGCCGTGGGGACCGGGTGTCGCGAAGACATCCTCGATCAGTTCCGGGATCGACTCGTCCCACATCCATTCGATTGCGTAGGCCGTTCCGTCGTCGCGCAGTCGTCGCCCGACCTCCCGCAGGTGCGCGACGTTTCCCCCGTGGGCGTTAACGAAGACGATACGATCGATTCCGTGATAGGTGAGGTTTCTCGAGAGGCTCTCGACGTAGTCTCGAAAGACGGGTGCGTCGACCCACATCGTTCCGTGGAACTGTCGGTGGTGGGGGCTGACGCCGATCGGGATCACCGGCGTACAGAGGTGGCCCGTCCGGTCGGTAGCCGCTCGAGCGAGCGCGTCCGCGATCATGGAGTCAGTGCCTTCGGGGAGATGTGGGCCGTGTTGTTCCGTTGAGCCGAGCGGAACGACGGCCAGCGATTCGGTTTCGACGTACTCGCCGAGTTCCGGCCACGCGCGGTGTGGTAGGTACATATGCGGTAATCGACTTCGGCACGCAAAACGGTACGTACGGGAGAGATACCACAGGCATCCCGGGATAAATCCCATATGGCGATATCAAATGGCGGATCGACCGATTGCGTGCTCGAAATGGGAACTCGAGCGCTCGAAATAGGCCACGGACAATCGGCCGGTACGCTGAGACGGCCCGATGCGAAGCATTGACGTGATACGGCGTTGAACAATTGTCGTAGCTTTCGGGCCGCCCACCGCCAGACGTGACGACTAATCGTTATGAAAAAATTTCCCTCGATTCCACGGGTTGCGAACGCACCAGATGACCTCCTCGAGGAGGGCCATCTGTGGCTTCTCGAGAAGGTTGACGGCGCGAATTTTCGGTTCCAGCTCCGACAGTCGGGGCTCGTTCGGTTCGGCGACCGAAGCCGGGTCTACGACGACCCGGACGAGGTTCCCGTCCCGTATCGACACGCCGTCGACCACGTTCGGGAGAACATAGATCGCGAGGCGCTTCGAAACGCCGTCGATGACGTCGAGGATATCGTGTTCTTCGGCGAGGCGATGCACCACCACGCGATCGAGTACGATTGGGGACGGACGCCGTCGTTTCTCGGCTTCGATGTCTGGTCGGCCGATGCGGGGAAATTCTACCCGCTCGATACCGTCGAACGTATTTTCGATCGGATCGGCCTTCGACCGGTGAACGTCTTCGAACGGGAACGACGAGCGCGGGACTTCGACCCCGACTCGTATGCGATCCCGGAATCGAAGTGGTACGACGGCCTCGCGGAGGGAGTGATCGTCCGAGACAAGCGGGGCCGGCGGGCAAAACTCCTCCATCCCGCGTTTCGAGAGGTCGACGAAATGGTTCCGGTCGACGCACCCGCCGAGGCGTTGGCGGGACGGTACGTAACGGAACGCCGACTCGAGAAGGTCGCGGCCAAACTCGAGGACCGGAATCGACCGGTGAACTTCGAGACGCTGTACGATCGGGTCGTGACGGATATCGTCCGCGAAGCCCACAAAGAGCTCTATCACGGGAGTGCTCCTGTGGATATGGAGTCGTTCAGATCGGAAGTCGGTGCGCTGACGCGGCGGTATCTCAAAGCCCGGAACGACGATAGTTGGAAGTAAAAGCACCGCATCTGCCATTTCCTGTGAAAGTTCGGCGAGCATCGACCCGTGAAATGATAAAGGTTAATAAATATGGCGGCATGAGTTGTTATATGGCAGTCGTAAGCGTCTCCATGCCGGACGAACTCCTGGATCGACTCGATCAGTTTGCCGACGACCACGGCTATACCGGGCGGAGCGAAGTCGTCAGAGAGGCCTCTCGAAACCTTCTCGGCGAGTTTGAGGACACGCGACTCGAGGGCCGGGAACTGATGGGGATCGTCACCGTTCTCTTCGACTACGAAACGACCAGCGTCGAAGAGCGGATGATGCACCTGCGTCACGAACACGAGGATCTCGTCGCGTCGAACTTCCACAGCCACGTCGGCGACCACCACTGTATGGAACTGTTCGTTCTCGAGGGAGCCCTCGAGGATATCTCGACGTTCGTCGGAAAGATCCGCGCGACCCAGGACGCGCTCACCGTTGACTATTCGGTCATTCCGGTCGACAGCTTCGATCCGATTAGTCAAGAACACTGAGACGAGGCGCGTTTTCTCCGATCAGCCTGTCTCCACTGGAAGTAACCAATAGTTGCGAGATTCGCTTGGAGCGCGTACTTTTACTATTTCCCACTCGTAGGACTACTCGAAATGTCTTACACGAAGGTCAACTACGAGGAGGTCGACCAGGTCTCGAGTGCGATGCACTTTCTGAGCGACCCGCTCGAGACCGAGCGGGTCGGCGTGACGGTTGCACGGTGTGACCCGCAGTGGAAGAGCCAGCCCCACGACCATGTCGATAACGACCACGAGGAGGTGTACGTGCTCATCGAAGGCGAGGCGGAAGTGATCGTCGACGACGAACCAGTGGAGATGGCGACGGGCGATGCGCTGTGGATCCCGCCCGAGTCGACGCGCCAGATTCGCAACGGCGACACCGAAAGTGCGTTCGTTCTCGTGAGCGCACCCTCGATCGCAGACGACGACGATACCGACGGCGAGTGGCTACTGAGCGGCTTTGCGGGATAGACTGGCGTCTGTTTTTGATATGACTCGAGAAGCGGTGTCGCCATCGGGGCCGGAGTTCAAACGCCGGCGGCTTCTGCCCCGGAGTATATCCCGCTCGGTACTGACAAACGGCGTATGAACCCGCTCGAGGACAGCATCGTTCCGGATCGCGCGCTCGACGTCAAAACCGAAGCAAGCGAGTTCGCTCGAGAACACATCGAGCCAAACGCGGCCGAATACTACGAATCGGGTGACTATCCGTGGGATATCCTCGAGGCCGCACAGGAGGCGGGCCTCGCAGGGCAAGACATCCCCGAAACCTGGGGCGGGCGAGGGCTCGAACTTCCACAGCTCCTCGCGATCACGGAGGAGTTCTACCGGGCGGACGCCGGCATCGCGTTGACGATACAGTTGGCGAGTTTCGGCTGTGAAATCACGTACGAATACGGGAGCGACGAACAGTGTGAGGAATACGTCCGACCCGTTGCCGAAGGCGATCAGCTATCCGGGCTTGCCGTCTCGGAGCCGGAAACGGGGAGCGATCTCGCGGGCATGCAAACCAGCGCGGAACAAGACGGGGACGAGTACGTCCTGAACGGGGAGAAGTACTGGATCGGAAACGGCGTCGAGGCCGATTGGGTGACCGTCTACGCCCGAACCGGTGATGACGAGAACAACCGGTACGGGAATCACTCGATGTTTATCGTGCCGACCGATACGGACGGCTACGAGGCCGAACACATTCCCGAAAAGATGGCCATGCCCGCCTCGAAGCAGGCCCACATTACGTTCGACGACTGTACAATTCCCGAATCGAACCTGATCGGCCACGAGGGTGCCGGGTTCATGATGCTCGCGGACTTTTTCAACCACGGCCGGATCGTCGTTTCGGGGCACGGGCTCGGACTCGCCGCGGCGGCTATCGAAGAGGCATGGGAGTTTACCCACGAACGGGAGGAGTTCGGCCGGACGATAAACGAGTTTCAGGCGGTCCAACACGGACTGGCGGATATGCTCGTCGAGTTCGAAAGCGCTCGAGCGCTGGTCTGGCGAGCGTGTCGAAAGGTCGAAAGCGACGAAAACGCGGGTTACTGGGCCGCGCTATCGAAGACGAAAGCGACGGAAACGGCGGTCGACGTCGCAGAACAGGGAATGCAGTTTCACGGCGGTCGATCGATCCTCGACGAACGCCGGATCGCGCGCGTCTATCGTGACGTTCGGGTGCCGGTCATCTACGAAGGCGCGAACGAGGTCCAGCGAAATCTGATCTACGGACAGGCTCCCTGAACTCGAGTCGAATCGAGATCCGCTCGGAAACGTCCCGTCACCGGGAGGTCGTCTAACGAAGAACACTGGTCGAGCCGGGTTATCTGTTGCCGATAGCGATTAGTTAACTGTCGGATCGATCGATTTGGATGACCCGCCGAACGCCCCGTTAGTAATCTGACTCGAGACGGACTCGATCTGTTCGACGAGTTGTGCTTTCGAGATGGGTTTGACGAGATATTCGTCGAAACCGGCGTTGGAAATCTCACTAGCCGGGTTTATCGCGGACACGATAATTACGGCACCGTCGTATCCGCTCGCTCTGAGCAACGATAGCACTTCGTCACCGGAGAGACCAGGCATTCGGCGATCGAGCAGGACGACGTCCGTCGATTCGGTTACCTGCTCGAGCGCCTGTTCACCGTTGTAGGCTGTTGTTACGTTCCAGTTCGGCTCCAGCCACGCAGCGAACAGATCGGCAAGCCGTGGTTCGTCGTCTACGACGAGTACATTGATCTTCGATTCCTCCGTTTCCCCCTGTCCCATCATCGAACACACCTACGGATAACCAATGGTGCTTCCCTGTCATAAAGCTCGTGACCAGGTGTCATCCCGATTACTGGTTTATAGTCCTATAAAAAATAACTAACGGCAGATTTACTTCCAAAGTACGGGACTGTGACGACGGACAACACAGATCAATTAACAGAATTGTTTTGTTCTACGAAAGAAAGATACTGCGATAGTATCAGCTGTGGCGAGTCTTGATAGTACCCGAAACCGAATACCTTCGACCGGGATAGGATCGGCGGAATCACCGCAGCGCTATCGAAAAGCCGTCTTACTGCCCTTCGAAGTCCGGATCGCCGTCGCCCATGAAGGCCGTGATTCCCTCCATGAGGTCGTCCGTTCCCATAAGCTGACCGAACGCGGCCGCTTCGTACTCGAGTCCGGCGTTCGTGTCGTTTCGACCAGCGAGCATCGCTCGCTTTGTGTACTTAGAAGCGATCGGCGGACCGCCGGCGAGGCTCGCCGCGAGTTCGAACGCACGCTCTTCGAGTTCGTCGTTCTCGTGAACGTCGTTGACGAACCCGTACGACTCCATGGTCTCGGCATCGAATCGGTCCGCGGTAAGGATGATCTCCTTCGCGCGGCCCTCACCGACGATGTTCGGCAAGCGCTGGGTTCCGCCCCAACCGGGAATCAGTCCGAGGTCGAGTTCGGGTTGGCCGAACTCGGCTCGCTCGCTGGCGACGCGCAGATCTGCACACATTGCAAGCTCCATCCCGCCGCCGAGACAGTAGCCGTCGATGCCGGCGACGACCGGCAGATCGCTCGATTCGAGGGTTCCGAACGTCGACTGGCCTTTCTTCGAGAGCTCGGTCCCGTGGAGCGGATCCGCGCCGCCCGCGGCCATGCTCTGGACGTCCGCACCTGCGGAGAAGGCTTTCTCGCCCTCGCCGGTGATGAGAATCGCTCGGACCTCGTCGTCATCCTCGAACAGTTCGACGGCTTCGACGAGTTCGTCGAGGATCTGTTCGCTGACGGTGTTCATCCGGTGTGGGCGATCGAGGACGATGTGGCCGACCATCTCGCCGGGATATTCGACGCGGACCGCCTCGAAGTCGGCGGCGTCGCCGTCGCCATCGTCGGCCGGGTCGTAGAACGTTCCGATCTCCGTACGCTCTTGGAGGTACGAAGCGGGCTCGTAGCGGTCGTGACCCGTGATTTCGTGGGCGTCTTCGAGCGTCTCGAGGGCCTCGTCGAGCCCAAACTCGTCGACGACCGTGACGGGACCGTCGGGGAACCCGGCACCGAGCATGACTGCTTCGTCGATCGATTCGGGCGGGGCGACATCGTTGCCGATCAGTTTCGCGATTTCGTTTGCCATCGACGCGATCAGCCGCCGCTTGACCAGTTCCGAGTGCTGGTCGGTCGGAATGTCGACGCCGTCCCCGTCCTCGTAGTCGTAGAACCCCTTCCCGGTCTTCCTACCGAGCTCTTCGTTCTCGACTTTCTCCTCGAGCAACGGAGCCGGCTCGTAGGCGTCGCCGAGCACTTCGTGCATGTATTCGAGGACGTGGTAGCTCACGTCGTTTCCGACCTGGTCGCCGAGTTCGAAGCTTCCCATCGGCAGTCCCATGTCGAATTTCGTGGTGGAGTCGACCTCCGCGATGGTCGCCTCGTCGTTGCTGACGAGCCACGACGCTTCGTTCATCAGCGGGACGAGAATGCGGTTGACGATGAAACCGGGCTCGTCTTTGTGCACGCGCACGGGCGACTTCCCGAAGTCCTCCGCGAGTCCTTCGACGACCTTGAGGACGGCGTCGTCGGTGTGTTCCCCGGAGATAACCTCCACGAGGGGCATCCGGACCGGAGGATTGAAAAAGTGCATTCCGCAGAACCGTTCGGGTCGTTCGGTTACCTCCGAGAGGTCGGTAATCGAGAGGCTCGAGGTGTTCGTCGCGAAGATGGCATCGTCGGGAGCGACCTCCTCTACGTCGCCGTAGACATCCTTCTTGATCTCCATCTTCTCGGGAACCGCCTCGATGACGATATCGGCGTCGCCGACCGCCTCGCTCATGTCGACCAGCGGCGTCACGCGCTCGAGCGCTCCGTCGGCTTCCTCCTGCGAGAGCTGGTCGTTTTCGGCGAGCTTGTTCAGCGACCACTCGATTTGTTCGTAGCCGTCCTGGACGAACTCCTCATTGATGTCGCGCATGTTCACGTCGTAGCCGGCCATCGCGGCGACCTCCGCGATACCGTGACCCATGTTACCCGCACCAAGAACTGCGACGGTGTTGATATCTTCCAGATCCATGGTTCATTGTGCAATCCGTACCGGTTTCAACGTTTCCCTCTCAAAGAAAAGAAACTTCATTTGAGTTTACAGACGGTTACAAAGTTCTTTATCGTTCAGGCAGGAAAGGTCCAATATGGAATTTGGATTATCCGACGAACAACAACAAATCCGCGAAGAGGTAACGCGGTTTGCAGAGAACGAAATCGTCCCAGTCGCCGAGGAGTACGACGTAGAAGAGAAGTACCCCCACGACGTCATCGACAAGGCCGCCGAGATGGGCCTAACCGGCTCGTACATCCCGATGGAGTACGGCGGGGCGGGCTACTCGATCCTCGATACGGCGATCATCACCGAGGAACTGTTCTCCTACGATCCCGGTATCGCGCTGTCGATCGTTTCGACTTCCTTCGGCTGTGAGGCGATCATGAACTTCGGGACCGAGGATCAGAAAGAGCGCTTCCTCGAGCCCGTTGCGTACGGTGACAAGATCTCGGGCGCGGCGATCTCCGAGCCCGATACCGGCTCCGACGTCTCTTCGGTTTCGACGCAGGCCGAGAAAGACGGCGACGAGTGGGTAATCAACGGGAACAAGATGTGGATCACCAACGGGACCGTCGGCGACTTCTTCGTCGTTCTCTGTAAGACGAACCCCGATGCGGAAGGGCGATACAACGGCTTCAGCCAGATCATCGTCGAATCCGACCGCGATGGGTTCGAAGCTGACAAGATCACCGGCAAGCTCGGGATCCGCGCATCGGACACCGCCGAACTCATCTTCGACGACGTCCGCGTCCCCGAGGAGAACCTCGTCGGGACCAAAGACGCCGCGTTCATGCAACAAATGCAATTCTTCGACGAAACCCGAACCGCGGTCGCCGCCCAGGGCGTCGGTATCGCGAAAGGTGCGACGCGAGCGGCCCTCGAGTACGCCCAGGACCGCGAGCAGTTCGGCCAGTCGATTTCGGAGTTCCAGGCGATCCAGCACAAACTCGCCGAGATGGCGACGAACACCGAAGCGGCTCGGAACCTGACCTACAAGTCCGCCTGGAACGTCGATCAGGGCGAGGACATCACAAAACTCGCGTCGATGGCCAAGGAGTACGCCTCTCGCGTCGCCGTCGATGTCGCCGACGAGGCCGTCCAGATCCACGGCGGAGCCGGCTACGTCAACGACTTCCCGGTCGAGCGGTTCTACCGAGACGCGAAGATCACCCAGATCTACGAGGGAACGTCGGAAATCCAGAAGAACGTTATCGCTCGCGAACTGCTCGGCAAAGGGTTCTAACTCGGGCGTTTTCGCTTTTTTCGTCGCTTTCGTTTTCGTTTCAGATGCCCTTCCCTTCCGGCACCACGTCTCCACTGGCACACCGCATCTACCGGTGCCACGCTATCCACTGCTTTATACTCCCGACCGGCATCACGACGTCGACAGCGCCCGAGGGACCACTACCGGTTTCGGTCACTCACGTTCACGGACAGTATCAAAAAAGCGAGGCGATTACTCCGCCGGCTCCGCGACCCGCTGTCCGCTTCCCAACTCGAGGCCGCCCTCGAGCGTTCGGACGGGGTAGGGGATGTCGATTCCTTCTGCGTCAAAGCGTTGTTTGACGCTGGTGACGTACTCGCCACGAATTCGGACGAAGTCCGCTCGACCGGGATCCCCGATCCAGAACCGAGACTGCAGGCCGACGTCGGAGTCGCCAAGTTCGGTGAGACGGACCGACGGGCCCGGCTCGTCCAGAATGTCGGGGTGGTCCTGTGCTTCTTCGACGATGATCTGGGTCGCTTGCTCGATATCATCGCCGTACCCGATCCCGAAGACGAACTTCAATCGTAGTTTGTTCCCGTCGACGGGGTTTTTGAGAACGCCGTTCGTGAGTTCGAAGTTCGGCACCGTTAGCAGTTCGTTGTCGAACGTCCGAACGCGGGTGACACGCAGACTAATGTCCTCGACGGTGCCGGCGTGGTCGCCCCACTCGATCCAGTCGCCGATCTTGAACGGTTTGTCGGTGTAGATGAAGATGCCGGCAACGAAGTTCGAGATGACGTTCTGCGTTGCGAGCCCGAGCGCGAGCGCACCCGCCGCGGCGATACCGGCCATGGAGACGAGGAAGTTCCCGTAGTCCGCGAAGCCGAACGCGACTGCGATGGCGACGAACACGACGCCGAACTGCGTAATCAACAATAGCGGTTTCTGTGCGTGGGCGTCGAGGCTTCGACGATCCATCGCACGAGTGACCAGCGGCAAGACGACGAACCGGCCGATGAAGTAGATTGCCAGAAACGCCGCGACAAATCGGATCAGGCCCGCAGCGCTCTCTGCAACTTCAGTTGATACGCCTTCGATGTTTTCGAGTCTCGCTCCGATCGGGCCGAGCGCTGGAGCCAACACGGCCGAGACTCCTCCCGCCGTCATCGATACATCACTGCCGTGTGACCTCGCGTGTCGAAGACCGTCGCGTTCACACGGTCTGCGAGATCCCCTGCCTTCTGTTCGGTCGAGCTCCCGGCTCGAGCGGCGCGAAGGAATTTGACCTTGACGAGGTCCCGATCCGCGAGTTGGTCGTTGAGTTCGTCGACGACGGCGTCGATTCCACTTTTGCCGACCCACACTGTGACGTCGAGATCGTGCGCTTTGCGTTTCCGTTCCTGTTGATCCATAGCACCGCCTAGCGGGCCGATCGGTTTCAATCTTCGTGAACGGAGCCGACCATCGGATCTCACTCTCGCGAGACCGAAATCACTCCTCAGCGTTGGTTTCGTTCGCTTTGTCACCGGTCTCGTAGGGATATCGTGCGTGAGCTCCACAATCACAGGTAATCACGACATGTCCGTCTTGGAGCCGGACGCGTGCGTTCGTTCCCGGGCGAAGATACCGATCACAACGATCACACGTGAACCGGCGAAACGTCCTGGGGAGCTGTAATCGATTGCGCTCGGCGACTCGACGGGCGAGTCTCACATATTCGCGAGAGCGGTCGTCGTCGGATGCCGAAGCCGCCGCTCGAGCGAGTTCGTGCAACCGTTCGATGCGCTCGGCGGCGACATCCATCACTGGTCACTTTCGTCGGTTGGCCTATTGATGTTGCGCTCTCGCCCCGTCCTGTTTCGACCGGTGCGCTCACAGGACAGAGTCCGAACAAAGACGATACTGCGGAGAGACGACAGGCAAATGTACTATCGGTAACTTCGATGCGTTTTAAGCCAGTGACTTCGTTCTGGCGAAACGTGTACCCGATCGTAACAGCAAACCTCCCCTCCATCCTCTCGAGTGCGACTGCGTCGGTTAGCCGTGGATATCGGTCTGCCAGCCGAATTCCGCGGATTCGTTCGACAATGTGCTTCGGCGATTCCCGTTCTCACCCCTGTAGCCCCTCCCTACCGGCCGAGCGGTCGAATACATCAATTGCATTCGACCGGGTAGGCCGGTTCAACCGGATTGACGATACAGTTATAGCCAAACAAAGTACGCAATATTGTTATATATCGAACTCGAACAGGAGTAATAGAACACAATGACCGGAAGTTCGGATGTCCCCCCCGAACGGGTCAGTCGTCGATCGGTGCTAGCTGCTGGCACGGCCGGGCTCATAGCAGGTACGGCAGGCTGCGTAAATCAGGTCCAGAGCATGGTTAGCAGTGACACCGGTACCGATGACGACACCTCCCTTCGGATCATCACCGTCCCCGCTGATAATGATCGCCAAGCCGTCCAGATTGCACGAGAGCTCGAGGGAAACCTTGAGGCGCTCGACTTCGACGTTTCACTCAACCTCCGCACTAACACCGAATTTCAGCGATCGGTCATGCTCGAACACGATTTCGACATGTACGTCGGTTCCCTCCCGACAGAGCCGGATCCCGATTTCCTGTACGAACTACTTCACTCATCGTACAAGAGCGAAACCGGGAAACAGAATCCGTTCCGATTCGAGGACATTACGACCATCGACGGAATGTTGAGAGAACAACGCGAGACGGAGGACGGCAGGGACGAGATAGTCTCCGACCTGCTCATCCAGATCGCACGGGAGATGCCGTTCATTCCGATCTGTCTGCCAGAGGGACACCGAGCCGTACAACCCGAGATGGCGGATCTCTGGGAACGATTCCATCCGTACACGCGGTTAGGCTATTTCGGTAACGATGAAACACCAGCGGAACTGACATCGCTGATCATGGATTCGCGTCCGACACGGAACGTCAATCCGTTTTCGACGGAACATCGAAATCACGGAACCTACATCGATCTCCTGTATGATTCACTGGCGATCGATGACACACTCGTCTACGGCGACGACGAACACATTACCGAGAGCTTTGAAGAGAGCGATCTCATCCCGTGGCTCGCAGAATCGATAGAATGGGGCGAATCCGAACTGACAATCCGAATCCGCGAGGACTGTACGTTCCACGACGGTGAACCCCTCACCGCCGAAGACGTCGCGTTCACCTACGACTTTCTCTCAGACACCACGGGAGGACTAGGCGATTCACCGCTTCCGGCGACGAACTACCGTCGCCACGCTTCTACCGTCGAGTCTGTCACTGTCGTTGAGGACACCGACGATGAGAACGAATTGGAAGACGAGGAGAACCTCGAAGTGACACTATCGTTCAGTACGAACCGAGCGGTGGCGGAGCAGGCACTTCTCATCCCGATCCTTCCGAAACACGTTTGGGGAACCGAAGAAGGTGCGCTTGCGGAGTTAGACGAAGACGAGATTCCCGTACAACAGGGACGGTGGAGTCTGCTCGGTTCAGACGAAGAGGATCTCATCGTCGGCAGTGGTCCGTTC
The DNA here is from genome assembly GCF_054653435.1 of Halostagnicola bangensis. NCBI lineage: Archaea > Methanobacteriati > Methanobacteriota > Halobacteria > Halobacteriales > Natrialbaceae > Halostagnicola > Halostagnicola bangensis. The sequence continues at coordinate 349,249 of NZ_BAAIGG010000002.1, forward strand.
CAATTCGAGGAAAAGGCCGAACAGGATAGTCTAACCCTCTCGCGGTTCGACGACCACTTCACTCGAGCTGACGACATCGGTTTGCCCGAAGTAACCGTCGAAGCGCTCGAGTTCCTCAACGATACGAGCAGTGCGTCAGCGCTCCAGCAGGTCGAAGGCGGCGTCGCCGACGTCACGACCTCGCGGATCGAACCGCACGTCGTCGAAGATGTCTACGACGGCGAAAGCGATGAAACAGAGATACTCGTCGAGACGGATCCATGGTCGTTCTATCACGTCGGGTTCAACACCGATAGCGGACTCTGCCAGAGTCCGAGCTTCCGGAACGCCGTCGGACGGGTGATCGACAGGCAGTACGTTGCAGAAGAGATTTTCTCCGGGTATGCGGAACCGATCTGGACGCCGGTCGCAAACGAGGAGTGGCTCCCGGAGGAGGACGAGCTCAGAGACGAGGCGATTTCGTGGATGAACGAGCGTAACATCGAACTCACGGACAAAGAGTGGGACGAACACCAGCCGTTCGCGCCGTTCTGTGAATTAGACGACAATCGCCTCGGCCAGGTCGATATCGAGGAGGCACAGCGGGCGTTCGAGAACGCCGGATTCCAGTACAACGAAGACGGTCAAATCGTAGGCTACTGATGTTACAGGAAGTTCTGACTGAGGTCGCTATCGTCGTCGGGATTATGCTCGCGATTTCGATTCCGCTGTTCATCGGAGGGGATCGTATTCGTGAGACAGGGTCCGAGTGGCGAGTACGGATTCGAACCTCTGTTCCGATTATCGCGATTCTACTGGTTGTTCTATTGATAAATCAACAGTACCGGCACGAAATAGGGGATCTGTCCACCGAATACGGATGGTGGATGACTTGGACGTTCTACGAGATTGAGGACGAGCTCATCATCTGGTTCCAGTCCTACGATTATACGATATTAATTCGGTTTTTTTCGTTTATTTACATCTACGCGTACGTCTTCTTGCTAATCTTCCCCGTTCTCGCGTATTTCGCGCTCTCGGATACTCGCCCGTTTCGACAGCTTCTTACGGCCTATACGCTCAATTACGGGATCGGCCTGATCGTATACGTTCTCGTGATGGCGTTCGGTCCGAGAAACATCATGCCGGAGATGTTCGAAACCACCCTTTATGACTTTCAGCCACGATACCAACACCTGACTCGAGAGGTAAACGAGTTCAGAAACGTCTTTCCGTCGTTACACACCTCTCTGGCGATAACCGTCGGGATATTCGCAGTGCGGACAAGAGACGAGTATCCGAAGTGGACTCCGGTTGGTATCTTTCTCGGAATCAGCGTCGCCATCTCGACGATGTACCTGGGGATTCACTGGGCAATCGACGTCGTCGCAGGTATGATTCTGGCAGTCGTTTCAGTCGCCATCTCAGTTCTCGTAGTCAACCGCTGGGGGGTGTGGAAACGCAGCTCCGAGCGTCTGCCAACGCTCGCGGAGATTCGAGGCTGGATAGCCTCGACCTGGCGTTCGATTCGCGAGTGAGCCGGGCGGTCTGACCAGTGGCTCGTCGCGCCAGTTTCTCGCGAGTCCGTGGCGCAATACTGTTATACCGTGAGCGGCCAAGATTTCTGAAGGAACTAATGAACGACACTCCGGTCGGGCACGGGCAAGTAAGTCGTCGCTCGCTCCTCGCGACGGGTGCGGCCGGCGCGTCTCTCTCGACAGCTGGCTGTGTTCGACAGCTCCGCAGTATCGTCAATAGGGACAGGCTAGAGCAACTCTCGTTGACGATAACGACGCTTCCCGCGGACGGTGACCGAGAAGGGATCCAACTGGCTCGACATCTCCGTGCAAACCTGGAAGCGGCCGGTGTCGACGTCTCCCTCGAGATGCGCTCGCAGGAAGAATTCTTGCGGGCGATTCTGATCAATCACGACTTCGACTGTTATGTCGGACGCCATCCCGGCTCGATGGATCCGGACTTTCTGTACGAAGCCCTCCACTCGTTGTACGCCGAGGAATCCGGCTGGCAGAACCCGTTCGGGTTCACGAATCTCGCGTTCGACGAATTACTCGAGGCCCAGCGCCGGGCAGACGACGGCCGGCAGGACGCCGTAACCAGTGTTCTCGAGACGCTGGCGGTCGAGGTTCCGTTCGTCCCGGTCTGTGTCCCCGAAGAGTACCGACTCGTCAGGACGGACCGGTTCGACGGCTGGGACGAGTACCACCCGGCGACCCGGCTCGGTCCGCTCGGCCTCGAGCCAACGACGGAGACGGACCAGTTACGGACGGTCGTCATCGACGCGCGACCGTCCCAGAATCTCAATCCGCTCGCCGCGGAGTATCGAAGCGGAGATACGTTCGTGGATCTGTTGTACGATTCTCTGGCGACCGAAAACTGGATCCAGAACGGAACCGATCAGGACGACACCAACGAGAACGAAGACGACGATGACGCCACAACGACGACCGAACTGCTCCCGTGGCTGGCAGAATCCTGGGAGTGGAACGACGATACGCTCGAGGTGACGATCCGCGAGGACTGTACCTTCCACGACGGGGAGCCCCTCACCGCCGAGGACGTCGAGTTTACATATAACTTCCTCGCGGACACGTCGATGGGCGAAAGCGAGGTACAATCCCCCGCGCCGATCTATCGCGGTCTCGTCTCCGCTATCGACGAAATCAGTGTCGAACCGGAGTCGGATCACCAACTGTCCTTTACGGTGGAGACGGGAGAAGCCGTAGCCGAACGGGCGCTAACCGTTCCGATTTTACCGAAACACGTCTGGGAAGAGCGCTCGAGTAGCGCGGATATTCCGGGCTATCGGGTCGCCGAGGGAACGACCGATGCGCTCGTTACGGACAACATCCCTGCCGTCGGGAGCGGTCCGTTCGAGTTCGGCGACCGAGCCGAGCGCGAGCACCTCACACTCGAGCGGTTCGACGACCATTTTACCCGACGCGATTCAGTCGATCTTCCCGAAGCGAGCGTCGAGGAGTTGTACGCCGGAATCGACCCCCGAAGCACCTCGGCGATTTCGCTCGTCGAAAGCAACGACGCCGATATGACGCTCTCGACGCTCGAGACCTACGCAATCGAGGACGTGACCGAAGGGGATGGTGTCGAGCTGCGTGCCGACCGGTCATGGTCGTTCTACCATCTCGGATTCAACACCCGAACCACGCCGTTTAGCAACCCCCGCTTTCGCCAGCTCTGTGCGCGACTGATCGACAGGGAGCGAGTCGTCGAAGAGATTTTTGAGGGGTACGCGCGGCCGGTCGAAGCACCGGTGACCGACGAGTGGATGTCCGAGAGTCTCGAGTGGGACGGAAGCGCACTCGAGACCCCGTTTCTCGGCTCCGACGGCGAAGTCGATGTGGGTGCGGCCAGGCAGGCGTTCGCCGAAAACGGGTTTAGTCACAACGGAGACGGAGAACTGCTGGTGAGACGCTGATGTTAATGCAAGTCCTCGTGCAACTGGTCGTAGTCGTGACACTGTTGAGTCTCCTCTCTATTGCGGTCTTCGTCGGACGAAATCGCCTCGGCGAAACCCGAGTCGAGTGGCGCTCTCGAGTCCGAGCAATGACACCGGTTACGGTCGTCCTTGCCATCGTTTTGGGATTCAACAGCGTTGCCAGACAGGTCGTTCCGGAGCTCTCGTGGATGATCGACTGGAATCTAACAACGCCGATTTACAAACTCGAGGGCCAGTTCATCCTCTGGATGCAGGACCAGGCGACGCCGGAGATCACCGCTTACTTCTCGTTCATCTACATCTACGGCTACGTCTTTTTGCTGGTGTTTCCTGTTATCGCGTACTTCGCACTCTCGGATACCAGATCGCTCCGCGAACTCCTCTCGGCGTACACGTTGAACTACACGCTCGGACTCGTCCTCTACACCTTCATTATCGCGTACGGGCCGCGGAACGTGATGCCGGAACTCGTCGACGCGTTGCTCTACGATACGTACCCGCGGTACCAACACCTCACTCGAGAGGTCAACCGAAACACGAACGTCTTCCCGTCGCTCCACACGTCCCTCGCCGCGACGGTCATGTTCATGGCCTATCGAACGCGCGACGCCTATCCGAAGTGGTTCGTGCTCGCACTCTTCCTTGGCATCAGCGTGGCGATTTCGACGATGTACCTGGGAATACACTGGGTGATCGACGTTATCGCAGGGATCGGCCTTGCGTATATCAGCGTCGTGCTCTCGAAACACCTCGTCGGCAGGTGGTCGCTCTCGGATTCGATCGGCGGCCATCTCTCGAGAATACGGAAGCGATAAGATAGTGTTATTGAGATTTTGAGGCGTTCAGATGAGACTGTGTGGAGAATAAACCTGCAAAAACGAAAGCCGAGCGAGTCGCGTCGTTACTCGTCTTCGAGCGCGTCGGCGATTCGCTTGAGCGCTCGAGTCTGATCACGCATTTCGTCGCGGAGCTGTCGGACCTCCTGGACGAGTTCCTCGTTACCGACTTCTTCGCCGCCGCGTCCGCCTGGGCCAGCACCTGGCGGGCCGCCGGGGCCGCCCGGGCCGCCGCCGCCCATCATACCGCCCATCATCTGTGCGAATGGGTTACCGCCGCCACCCATCCCGCCGGGGCCGCCCGGGCCGCCACCGCCGCCACCGAAGGGACTCTCCGGCGGCTCTCCTTCGCCCTCGCCCTCCTCGGCTCGTTTTTCACGAATTTCTTCGACGCGCTCGCGGAACGACTTCGATTCGTCGTCTGCCTCTGGGCCGTTGTCGTTAGCGTCGGGTTCGGGTTCGTCTGTCATGGGTCTGAATTCAGCCCGTGTTCGGAAAAGTATTGTGACCTATCGCCTGTCACCGAAGGAAAGTCGAGTCCCCTAGCCGAACGATCCAAGCGAGGATTGAAGCCTCCGTTCGGAGTCGCCGGTTTCGAGTTCGTATCCGACCAGATCTCGTAGGTCGACGACGTAGGTCGTTCCACCTCGCTCGAGGACGAGGAGTCGCCCCTTCAGGCCGACGACGGTTCCAGTCGCGATCGTCTCTCGAACCGGTCGGCTCTCGAGGTCGATCCCGTGGTCGAACGCGTAGCGGTCGATGACGTCGAACCGTTCGAGAAGGGTGTCCCAGGCGTCCGAATCGACCGACGCGGCGAGCGCCTCGACTTTCGTCGGCGTTCGGACCCGATCGACCAGCTCCTCGGCTATTTCGGCCTCGATCTCGCGGGCGATGCGACCGTTCGAAACCGTGTGGATATGGGCCGCGCGATCGGCACCTTGTTCGCGCAGTCGCGTCTCGAGTCGCCGGCGTTTCGTGACGCCGACCTTGAACGTGTCCGGCGCGAATGCGGCGATATAGACGGCGTGTTCTTCGTAGCAGTCCATCTCATCTTTGAGGCAGGTACCGGTACAGCGAGCACAGACCCACGTACTCGTGTGGAACTCGCAGTGGGGGGCTTTGGGCCGGTTGCACGGAACGTGTTCGTCGACGTCGACGATCCCGGCACAGTGGCGAGCCCCGAGGGTGTACGACAGGGTGGTGCCGGGATCGAGCGGCTGGTGGTTCACGGCGGTGCCGTCGCTGAGAACCAACGAAGAGCCGTTTCCCGTCCGTTCGTAGCCGACCACTTGCACGTGTTTACGTTCGAACCGATCTCGTATAGGCGTCACGCTCTCGCCGTCGAACGCGCGTGGTCGGCCGCCTCGTCACGGCCCGCGGCGACCGTCGCCGACAGCGAAGTAAATAACCCGTTCGACTCCTAACCGACGGCTATGCAAGCGCTGGTCATCGCGGCACACGGGTCACACCTCAACCCGAACGCGTCGAATCCGACGTACGCCCACGCGGATGCGATCCGCGAGACGGGCGCGTTCGACGTCGTTCGCGAAACGTTCTGGAAGGAAGAGCCGCACTTTCGGGAGGTCGTTCGGACGATCGACGCCGACGAAATCTTCGTCGTCCCGCTCTTTATCAGCGAGGGCTATTTCACGGAGCAGGTGATTCCTCGAGAGCTTCGCCTCGAGGGGTGGGACCCCGATCTGTGGGACTCGGACGGGATCGACGCCTCGCAGGCGACGCTCGAGGCCACTGACGTCGACATGACCGTCCACTACTGTGGTCCGGTCGGAACGCACGACGCGATGACGGACGTGATTGTCGGTCGAGCCGAACGCGTCACGGGCGATCCATCGGTCGGGGAGGGATTCGGACTGGCGGTGGTCGGTCACGGGACCGAGCGAAACGAGAACTCGGCCAAAGCCGTCGAGCATCACACCGAACGGATCCGCGAGATGGATCGGTTCGACGAGGTCGAGGCGCTGTTTATGGACGAGGAGCCGGAGGTCGACGACGTAACCGACTATTTCGACAGCGAAGACGTTGTCGTCGTTCCGCTGTTCATCGCCGACGGCTTTCACACGCAGGAGGACATTCCCGAGGATATGGGGCTCACCGACGACTATCGAACCGGCTGGGACGTGCCCGGCGAAGTCGACGGCCACCGGATCTGGTACACCGGTGCGGTCGGTACCGAGGACCTGATGGCCGACGTCGTCCTCGAGCGAGCGGCAGACGCCGGAGCCGATATCGAACAGGCGATCGATCACGACCGGAACGAAACAGGACCGACCAACGCCGACGTCGCGGGTGACTGAGTCGTGGAACTTCGAGACCACGAGTTCGAACGGCTCCGTGCGGCGAGCGAAGACGGCTTCGAGTTCGACGGACTCAAACTCGGTCGAACGCCCGACGGCTACGTCATCGAGACGCCAGTCGAATCGGGTACCGAGCTAACGAAGGCCGAATTCCGAACCGCACTCGAGGCGGTCGACGAGTACGTCACGAACTGGCGGTACTGGCAGGAAGCCGTCGACGGCGACGGGACGGCCGGACGGGCGTTTCTCCGGTGGTGTGAACGAGCGCCGACCGAAGCGGACGGGAGTGACGCGTCCCTTCCGGTTCCGGGCCGATACGAGGCGCTTCGAGATGGAATCGATCGAACGTGGGGCCAACTCCGAGTTACGGCTCGGTTCCTCGACGTCGACGAACCTGACGGCGAGCGCGTCTACGACCTCTGGCACGTCGACGACGCCGACACGCCGCTGTCGGAACTCGAAGTGTACGACCAACCCCGCGAGGCTCGAGACATTTCGACTTACGACGAGAACGGCCAGTACCGCCCGCTGAAGACGGCGCCGACGCTCCGCTCGGGCTGGGCCTTTACGGGTCTCTCGGGGACGGAACTCGTCGATGCGGTCGACTTCTTCTATCCGGCAACGGTCGCCAACTGGCACCGGGAACGCGAAGGTGCACTCGACGTTGATCACTGGACCGAAACCGCCGAGCGCCAGACTGGTATCTACGACGTTATCGACGAACTCCCGCGCGAGGCCGTCGAGTGGATGGCCGAAGCCTGCTGTGTGGACTCGCAGTGTCTTCGACGGCGCGAGTGGCAGTACGAGGAGCGCGACCAGCTCGACGTCGACGGCGGAGACGGGAAATTCCCCTGTCGCGAGCCGTGCTCGCTGGTGATCGCCGCCGCTCGCAAGTGGGCGATCCTCGAGTCGGAATCGGAGAAAACCTACGAGCTCGAGCTGACGACCAGCGAACTCAATCAGCTCGAGGAACTGATCGACGCGGTCGCAGAGGGGCGAGTCGACGACGTTCGCGAGGCGGACGTTAACGAGGGAGCCAACCGCTACCGGGCGCGTTACCTTCGAGCGAAACGGTTCGAGGACGGCTCGTTGGACGCCGTCGAATCGAGCGAACCCGGTCAGTAGAGTAAGAGCCCTGCGGCGACCACGACCCCGACGGCGACCGTGAGAACGCCGACGAGTGCGATGGGGCCACCGATCGAGCCGGCAGTGAGAGCCGCGACGGCGAGCGCGACGATTGCGAGTGCGACAACCCCGAGTGTCGCCGGCTCGAACCCGCTAACGCTCGAGAACTCCTCGAGGGCGGACGGCTCGGGATCAGGTCGTTGTGGCTCGCCGAGAGAGTCGTCGACATCGACTTCCGGCGGACCGGGAACGACTTCGATGTCGATCGCGACGGTTTCTGCGCCGTAGCCGATCGAAACCTCGAGCGTTCCCGCTATCGGGTCGTCTATCTCTGGAACCGAAACTGGGACCGCTTTCTCCTCGCCCGGTTCCACGTAGTAGTTCGGTTGTTCGAGGGAAGCGATACGAGAGAGTTCGCCCTCGAGCCGACAGTGAGCGTGTGCGGGGACGTTGTGACCGCGAAGGAGGATCCCAAACGAGCCCTCCGTATCGATCATCGTCGAAGACGCCTCGAGAGACTCTCCCGCCTCGCGGTTGATCTCGAGGGTGAGTACAGACCCGGACACGGTTTCGGTCACCTAGGCTGGCGTCTCTTCGCGCATATCTGGCGGCAAGAGGTTCGGAATCCCATCTTCGATCGGATAGCGTTGTCCACATTCTGAACAGACGAGTTCACCGGACACGATTTCGTCTCCGTCGTATTCGGCGTCCTCGAGTTCCAGGTCGTGTTTATCGAGCGGACAGCAGAGGATCTCAAGCAGCGACTCCTTCATAGTTGAAGGCTATCGGCCGAGAGCAAAAGGTTTCGGGAAATCGATCGGTACACCTTCGAAACGGCACCCATCACCGTTAGTTCCGCGTACTGTCGGCTGTACGTCGTTCACGATTCTCGTCGCCTTGGGGGCGAGAATCGGCGCTTGATCCGCGGAATATCGTCGCCGGGTACGACGAACCTTCTTGTGGGGTGAGTTACTGACCCTATCTATGACAGTCAACACGACACATCACGTCGGAATCACCGTTCGCGATCTCGAGACGGTTCGTTCGTTCTACAGCGACGTACTCGGGCTATCGGTCGTCGACACGTTCGACGTTTCTGGGAAGGCTTTCGAAGACGCTGTCGACGTGTCGGACGCAGCCGGTTCGTTCGCACACCTCGAGTCCGACGACGGCGACGTTCGCATCGAACTCATCGAGTACGAGCCAGAAGCGCGGGCGAGCCGAGCGGAGTCGATCAACCAGCCGGGGGCGACTCACGTCGGATTCGCGGTGGACGATCTCGAGGCGTTCGGGGAGACGATTCCCGCGGATGTAGAGGCCTTGAGCGAACCGAAAACCACCGCCAGCGGAACGACGATCATGTTCCTTCGCGATCCGGAGGGGAACCTGGTCGAGATTCTCGAGACGTAAGTCCGAAAAAGCTCCGCCGAAGTCATTCCTACTCGTACGGAGGCGTTACTCGTACGGGTCTTCGACGATGACGGTCTCTTCTCGCCCCGGGCCGACGCCGACGGCGTAAATCGGCGTCTCGAGTTCGTCAGCAATATACTCCAGATAGGCCCGGGCGTTTTCCGGAATCGCGTCGTAGCCCTCGGCCGCGACGGCCTCCCAGTCGACGTTCGACCAGCCGTCGAACGTCTCGAGCGTCGCCTCACAGCGACCCCACGCTTCCGTCGTGGGAGGCATTGTCAGCGTTTCCTCGCCGTCGAGAACGTAACTGTGGCCCACCTTGACTTCCTCGAGGCCGGCGAGTACGTCGATGTGGTTTATCGCGAGCCCAGTGAAGCCGTTCGCGCGCGCCGCGTGGCGCAACATCGGCATGTCGAGCCAGCCGACGCGGCGCGGGCGACCGGTGACGGTTCCGTACTCCCCACCTTCGTCGCGGATGTATGTCGCCAGTTCTTCGGCGTCTCTGTCCGCTCCGGTGGCCCCGTCGTAGTTTGGCGTCTGTCCCTCGACACCGCCCAGCTCCGTCGGGAGCGGGCCGGTGCCGACGCGGGAGAGATACGCTTTGACGATCCCGATCACTTCACCCTGCCCGACGACCGTCGGGCCGAGACCGCTGCCGACCGTCGCGCCGCCCGCGGTCGGGTTCGAGGAGGTGACGTATGGATAGATCCCGTGGTCGATGTCGATCGAGGTTCCCTGTGCTCCCTCGAGCATGACGTTGTCTCCGCCGTCGATGCGACTCTGGAGGTAGGTTCCGCAGTCGACGGTCATCCCCTCGTTGGCGAGTCGCTCGCCGTATTCTCGGTAGGTTTCGAAGAGCTGATCGATGTCGAACGCCTCGCCGGTCTCTTTCCCGAAGACCTCCTCGGCGAGCGCTTTCTTTTGAGGAACGACGTACTCGAGTCGCTCGCGGAGCACGTCTGGTTCGAGGAGGTCGCCGATACGGACGCCCCGGCGACCCGCCTTATCCTCGTAGGTCGGGCCGATTCCGCGTTTGGTGGTCCCGGCCGCGAGGTCGTCTTTTTCGTCCTCCTCGATTCCGTCGAGTGCGCGGTGGTAAGGCAGAATCACGTGTGCCCGCTCGGCCACCCGAACGTCCGGGTCGAGACCGCGCTCGCGGAGCGTATCGATTTCGTCGAATAGCGTTTCGGGGTTGACGACGCAGCCGTTCCCGAGAACGCCGATTTTCCCTCGGACCGCACCGGAGGGAACGAGTGAGAGTTTGTACTTCGTGCCGTCGTGAACGACGGTGTGTCCGGCATTGTCGCCACCCTGATACCGGGCGACGACGTCGACGGCGTCGCCGTAGATATCGACGACTCCGCCCTTGCCTTCGTCGCCGAGTTGGGACCCGACGATTGTGACGGTCATAACAGCGGCGGATTCTTGCCGGGCCGATAAACAGATTACGGTATTGCCGGGGGATCTCGGAAAAGCTGTGCACGAACGTGGATATACGCTCCTCGCTTCAACGGTGAGTTCAGCAGCTCAAGGCATTCAGCGACGAGAAGACGAACGCGAACACGGTTCCCGCGCCCTCGGGTAGCCACGCGCTTTCAGTACCCAAATTGATACGCTTGCGCCCCGGTGAATGTATCAGAGACAGGTTCCGAAATACGAACCGTTAACTACTCGCAAGAACCATCATCGAATTGAAAGTGTTCCGTCCGGTTTCAGAGAGTAACTTTTAAAAGGCGGAAAGACAAGTTAACAAATGCCATGATAGACCGACTTGAGAAGGAAGTCGATATGCTGGAACGACATCTACAGGTCCTGAAGATGGTTATCGAAAACGAACCGATCGGGATCGTCAAGATGTCGAACGAAACGGGCTACCCACACCACAAAGTGCGCTACTCGCTACGCGTGCTTGAAGAAGAAAACCTCATCGAACCCTCGAGCCAGGGTGCGATCAAGACCGAGCGCACGGTCGAGTTCGTCGACGAACTCGACGGCAAAATGGACGAAATCGTCGAAAAGCTCGACGGAATGAAGATCGAAGACGCGACCGAAATCGAAGGATAACGTAATTCTACTCCATACTTAGAGTTCTGGAACGTTCATATGGAAGCCGCTCGATCGTGACTCGACGAGCGCGAGATGATAGCCCTGTTTTCGCGAGAGATTAACGTAGCTCAGCTTCGAGCCTCGGCTGAGAAAGCCGCTGCTCGTCGCCTGTTCGGTTACCTCGAGCGCACCGGGTTCGAAGTAACTCGAGGTGACGACCATCGCAGCGCCGAGATCTTGGTAGTTCGCGGTGACGGCGGACGCCGCCTCCTCGAGTTCCGCGAGCATCTGTTCGGTCGCCGGGTCGCGCGAGTCGTTGAGGTTCGCGACGATCAGCGGGTTCCCCATTTTGTCGAACGCGACGACATCGAACGTCACCTCGTTCGGAACGTCGTCGGTCTCGTCGTCTTCGAGTGAAATCGTCGCGTGGAGTTCGGCTCGGTCGACGTACGGGATAGCATCGTAGAGATCGGCGAGTCCGTTGGCGTGGCCCGTCTCCCGGATTTCAAACAGCAACGTCTCGACGAGCCAGTCGACGAACTTGTACTCGATCGTGTCGGTGAGAAACTCCTCGTAGGGCTGGCCCGCGACGGTCACGTCGGACGCGTCGAAGGACGTGTGTTGTTCGAGTTGGAGGTTCGAAGCCACCGACTCCTGATCACCGTCGCCGTCGTGAGCCGATTGGAGCGTCGAGTCGCTTTTCGACGCGTACCGGACGAACAGGTTCGTCCCCGCAAGCGCCTCGTGTGCTGAAAGCTGGCGTCCCGAATTCGACCCGCCGAACCCAGTCGTCTCGCCAGCACCCGGTTCCGCGTTACGCAACTGTTCGCATTCGGCTTCGAGGTCGTCGATTTTCGATCGAAGACGCTGGACCGTCGCAGTAAGCTCCTGATTTTCCGCCTGCAGCCGTTCGCGTTCGGCTTCGAGATTCGCGTTCTCCGTCTCGAGTGTCTCCTGCCGAGATTCGAGTTTTCGAGCGTGCTGGGTGAGCGCCTCGATTCGCTGTTCGTACTCGTCGATGGCCGCCTCGAGCGAGTCAGATTCCGAGTCGAAGGCCTCTTGTTCGCTAACAGGCGAGCGCGTGCTGGACCGACTCGGTGCTTCCTGTTCGACCGCCGTGGTCGAGTCTTGGGCCGCTTCCGATGTCGTCGAGGGCTCTGTCGCCGATTGGTCGCGCGGTTCCGACGCGTTCGATTCACTACGCGCGGGACCGTCCGCCTGTGGGCGCTCGGGCGGTCGCTGTCCGGATTGTCGGCGAATCGCTTCGACGTGCTCGGACTTCTCGGGGTCGATCGATGGAATGCTTCGCGTCTCGCGCCACTTTTCTTCTTGCTTGAGACGCGCATCGAGTTTGCCGTCCTCTTCGGACTCGGATACCGTTTCGTCGTGTTCTTCGTCCTCGTCGTACGTTACAGATTCTGATTGGGTCTGTTGTGTTCCCGGGGCGGACTGCTCCGGTTCGCTTTCAGCTTGCACATCAGCTTCGCTCTCGGGCGAGGAGTCGCCCGGCGTCGCGCTGGGATCGGACGAACGTCTCGCTTCGCCCGGAACAGAATCGGACTCGGGCGATTGATCGGCGGACGAGGAACTCCGCGACGACTGCTGGTCCGGTGGTTCGTTGGTGCCGTCCGATTCGTCGGTTCGTCCGGCGTCAGTTTCGGTTGGCTCGGGATCGACCTGCGGCCGATCAGTCGGTGGTTGATCGGTCGCGTCTGTGGCAGGTTCCTGATCGGGCTGGGAATCGGTGCCTTCTGTCCCGGATGGATCCGTCAGATCGGACGTCTCGCGAAGGTCTGATGCGGACGCCGGCCGAGTGGCGTCGTCCGAAACGACTGCTTCGCTCGAGTCGGCCCACTCATCCGGATCCGAGCCGGCAGTCGCTTCCGTGCTCGCAGAACTCGAAGCGTCCGCCGTCGCGCCCGTCTCCGCCGCATCGGTGGTTGTCGCTGAACCGTCAGTTGTAGACGGCGCCGGTTCCGCTACCGGCGCGCTGTCGGAATCGGCCGGTGGTTGCGGAGCCGAACTCCCCTGAGGATCGTCAGTCGTCGATGCGGGTCGAGTACTACCGCCCTCCGGGACATCTGTGACGTTGATTTCGGCGTCGACCACTTCGTATATGCCGACCTCGTCGGCGGCGCGCTCGAACGCCTCGTCTCCCGTAAGCAGACGCTCTGCGTTTCCGATGTACGCGGCGGCCATCCGTCGACCGCCGTAGTAGACGGCGTAGTAGTCGCCGCTCAGCACTTGTTCGCTCAATTCGATATAGCCGGTGAACGAACCGTCCTGTAACGTCTGATCGACTTCGGAGAGCGGCGTCTCGTTCGTGTAGTAGTTCGCCCGTGTTTCTCCGCCCTGTGCGTGCATCGAACAAAGAAGTGGAAGCGAAGCGTGTGGAGCGGCGTAAATCGTGCCGGACGCCTGCTCGAACGCTTCAATCTCGCCATCGACGACGCCAACGACTCGGCCGTTGAGCATAAACAGCCACGTCTCGCTCGCGGTAACGACGCCAGAAAAGCCGTTATCAGCGAGTGTTGAAAGTTCGTTGTAACCGCCAGTGAAGGGACGAGAATCCCACCGTTCAACGCGCTCTTGCGTGCGCGAGTCCATAGTCCAACATGCCGTAACCGGAACAAATACGTTTCGCCTATATTTTCGATTCCGCGTCGTCGGCGAGCTCCGCCATTCGCTTTCCGATTCGACCGGCGCTCGAGAACTCGTCTTCGCTCATCGCACTCGCCAGGGCGTTACCGAGGACGAAGACCGCGTGTTTGTGTTCGCTTTTCGATTTGTGGACGTGGGACGGATCGACATCCAGTTGTCGGTACGGGTCGAAAAGCTCCTCGTCGACGTTCTCACGCTGGGAAAAATACTCCATGATGACGACAAGTTCTTCGTGGAGGTCGAGGAGTTCGTCTTTGTGCATGGGCCACTGTACGAACGGTTTCGATTTAAGAGTTTTGTGCAATTCGCTCCCAAAACCGTCACGAAAGGAGTATCGGGGTGGATACATCAGAAAATCACCCACGCTAAAATGAACTGTTGGGGCGCTCTCTACGGAAAAGCGGGTTACGGCAGTTCAGCGAACGCGACCGGCTGTGATTGGGGGAATACGCGATAACGATACAAATATGCCAGTCTGGGTCCTTCGACGCGTTCGATCAGGTGTCGCGGAGAGGTTCGCCGGTCTGTTCTTCGGTTGACGTTCGCTGACCCGCCGGGAACCAGGCGAGTTCGTGTTCCGCCGTGACGCGGACGGCGACGCGCTCGTCGAGGTCGATGTGATCGGAGTGGTTGTGCATGCACTCGATGGTCTCGCCCGAATCGAGTTCGATCCGGTAGAGGACCGTCGGACCGAGATAGCGGCGGTAAACGACGGTTCCATTTGCCTCCGGCTCGGCCGCAGGGTAAGCGGTTACGTCGTCGGGTCGGACGAGCAAATCGATCCCCGTTCCGTCGTACTGGGTGGCGAGGCCGTGAACGTTGTCCCGAAGCACTCGTCCGACGGCCGTATCGACGTGGTCGCCGTGGACTTCTCCGGAGAGAAAGCTCGCGTGGCCCAGAAAGCCGGCAACGAAACGCGACTCAGGTTGCTGGAAGATCTGTTCCGGCGTGTCGACCTGTTCGATGTCGCCGTCGTTCATCACCGCCACCCGATCGGAAATCGAGAGCGCCTCCTCCTGATCGTGGGTGACCGAAACAGCCGTGACGCCGGCTTCCTTGATGATCTGGCGTACCTCCTCACGCATCTCCACGCGCAGGTCGACATCGAGGTTAGAGAACGGCTCGTCCAGTAACAGCATTTCGGGTTCGGGTGCGAGCGAGCGTGCGAGCGCGATCCGCTGTTGTTGACCGCCCGAAAGTTCCTCGGGCTGGTGGTCGCCGTGAGACTCGAGTCCGACGAGTTCGAGCAACGAAGCCACTCGAGCGTCGCGTTCTTCCTCGGCCCACTCTTGTAGTCCGAACGCGATGTTTTCGCGGGCCGTCATATGCGGAAAGAGTGCGAACTCCTGAAAAACGACACCGACACCGCGGTGCTCCGGCGGAACGAACTGCCCGTTCCCAGCGACCGGCTCGCCGTTCAATCGAACCGCTCCGTCGTTTGGCTTCTCGAGCCCTGCGATAAGCCTGAGCGTCGTCGTTTTTCCGCAGCCAGAGGGGCCGAGTAACGTCAAAATTTCCCCGTCTCGAACGGACAAGGAGAGATCGGTTATCACCTCTTCGCTCGCGTATTGCTTTGCGATCCCGTCCAGTTCGAGGACCGTCTCGGTCGTCGTGGGTTCTCGAGTACGTTCCTCACCCGTCGTTGTGACCAGTTGTCCGTTCGACATTATCTCCCCCGGAAATACCGGAATCTACCTAGTTTAGGGGTGCCTAAAACACTTATAATTACCGATCCATCCGCTTTACCGGAGTGATCGAAGGAACCGTCGGCCAGAATCGTCGAACGTGCGAAAACCGAGTTACAACTCGACGCCGCTCGGGATCAGACTATGCTGGCGTAGGAGACTCCCCTCGTCGTCGTAGACGAGGAACGTTCGTTTGTCGTAGCTGACGAACGGATCGCCGTCGATGCTGATCGCTACTTCGTAGCGACCCTCCTCGTCGGCCGTCCGTTCACCGTACCCTCGCGCGGCCTGAATGAACTTCAGGACGTCGGACGCATCCTCGTTGAGTTCGAGGATGAACTCGCCGGTCACCCTGTTCGTGACGCTGACGACCGCCGCCGCTTCGTCGTTCCCCCCGAGCGGCGACTGGAGCCGAAGCGACGCATCCGTTTCGTTCGCCTCGAGAAGATCGCCGGTCGGCCCTGTCAGGCGCTCGCGAAGATCCGTCGTCGGGCCGGTAAACTCGATCGATACCTGCGGCTTCAGCGGCTCGCTATCGGTCTCGATCCAGTCGACATTGCTGACATCTAATGTGAAGTGCTCGCGCCTCATTCCGTGTCTATCGCTTGGACCTCACACGGTATGAACGTAACGCACGCAGTGTCTAACGGACTGGAACGATAACCGGCAGACGTGAGCGCGGTAATTCACGTTTTCGTGAGTGATTCGCCCGTCGTGATACCCTCTCGAGATCGACGTTCCGCGACGGTTCGAACGTCTTTTGCCCATGCTGGTTAGAGTGATAGATATCGAATGAGCGATCGCGCCGAGGTTCGTGCCACGTACGATCGAATTGCCGATCACTTCGCTTCGACGCGCGAGTACGCCTGGCCCGAGGTCGAAGCCTTCGTCGAAGATGTACCGTCCTCGAGCGTCGGCCTCGACCTCGGCTGTGGAAACTGCCGGCACGCGGAACTGCTCGCCGATCGAACTGATCGCGTGATCGGCCTCGACGCAAGTGGCGGGTTACTCGAGACGGCGCGCACGAGGGCGGACGAACGGGAGTTCGACGTGGAGTTACTGCAGGGAGATGCCGCCCGACTCCCCGTCCGAAACGGAACGATCGATCTCGCGGTCTACGTGGCCACGATCCAGCATCTGCCGACCGAAACGAGCCGACACAACAGTCTGGACGAACTCGCTCGAGTGCTCGCACCCGGCGCTCGAGCGCTGGTGAGCACGTGGTCGACCGCCCACGACAAGTTCGACGAAACCGAGTCCTTCGACACGACCGTCGAATGGACCCTCCCGGGCGGGGAGACGGTCGACCGATTCTATCACATTTACTCGCCGGCTGGGTTCGAAGCTGCGCTCGAGGCCAGCGATCTCGAAATACTCGAGTTCGAACTCTCGAGTGGCAACTGCTATGCGACCGTCGGGCCGTCGTAGCCCCCACTCGAGCGAACAATCGAAAAAGGAAGGCACTTAAGGAAGTATCTCCAATCGCCTGATAGAGCGCGGATGGTCTAGTGGTAGGACCTGAGCCTTCCAAGCTCATGGCCCGGGTTCAAATCCCGGTCCGCGCATTCCTTCGGCGAACAAATCCGTGAGCCGAAGGAATCGTCCGAGGGATTTGAATCACGCGAGTCGCAGCGTCCGAACGTAGTGAGGACGACTGTCTCGCAGTCGGGTTCAAATCCCGGTCCACAAATTCTAGTAGCGAACGACAGTAGTCATTCGAGGGAATAGACTACTCGTTGCCATGTAGCGGCGAAGTTTTCACACTTCGATTGCATGTATAGCTATGACTCCGGCTGGCGAAACGAGTGATGATTGCGGTGAAATAATAGACCTCTTACTTATCGAACCAAATCACGGCGATGTTCGTCTCTTTGAGGAGAACTTCAAGGAGGGGAAAATATTCAACTCCATTCACGCTGTCTCCGATGGTGAGGAAGCGCTTGCGTTCATCAATCAACGCGGCGAATACGAAGAGGCGCCACAGCCGGATATAATCTTACTCGAGCCACAGTTACCCGGAAAGAGCGGCATGGAAGTTCTCTCGGAACTAAAGAACACACCAAAAGTAACGGACATCCCCATCGTCGTCCTCACGAGTTCAGAACTCGGGAAGGATATCGTGAAGTCGCACGATCTCGAGGCGGACGAGTATATCCGAAAACCGGTCGGAGCCGAAGATTTTATCGAGTTCGTTCAAGAAGTCGAGAACTTTTGGCTCGCCGTTGTTCGAAACAACGGTAACTCGGGTGGCTGATGGCCAGAGTAGTTCTGTTTCTCACTACGTAGTGTAGAGGGCGAGGCGGGGAGGACTCACCCGTAGGTCTCGAGAAGGTACGCATCGAGATCCGCGACCAGTATTGCGTCCGAACTCCAAAAGCCGGTAAACTCGCCGTATGAGCCCTCTTCGGCGAGCAACGCGTACGAGCCGCGGGGGTCGTCGCCACCGTCGTAAACGAGAAACCAGAACTCGCCGATTTCCTCGGCAGTCTCGATGTGGACCGTCGGTGCCAGCGCGATCGGAGCGGTCCAGTCGGACTGTCCGTACACGTGAATCTCGAGGTCCGTTTCACGTCCGAGTCGATCGTAGACTGAGAGTTGGTGGTCGAACGCGGAGAACTGCTGGAAGCCAGCCCGAAGGGTGCCGGTCCCGATGTGCCAGGCGCGGTGTTCGATATCTCGCGCGGTCGCGAGCAATTGCCGCCTGCTGAGCGGGTGCGTGAGCGTGTTCTCGAGAATCTCGAGCAAGCGACTGTACTCGGCTCCGACGAAGTGATCGTTCCACGGTTCGGGGATCGGTGGATCAAGGAACTCGCGAACGGCGGACAGCCCGATCGATGCGCGGAACGTTCCGTTTTCGTGAACGATGAGGAACCCGTCGTCGCTGGCGTCCGGAAGCGACCGATACTCGGTGGTGATGTTTCGGTGTTCGAACTGGTCGACGAGTTCCATTTGTGGCTGCGGCGCGTAGATTTCGATCGATCGGTTGGTCTCTTCGACGCGCTCGAGAAAGTCTGCAAGTTTCATCGATCTCGAGTGGTTCGGTCTGGGGTTTTCGGAACGTGTGCTGGTTCGGGCTGTGCCATGCTCAGGACCCGGTTTCTTCGCTACAGGCGCGTTCGATAATCGCTCGAATCGGCTCCGGACACGGCGCGAGCGAGACCGATTCCGTCGACCGATCGTAGTCGACGAGACTCGATTCGATCAGCACCGGAAGGTGACGGTGTCGAAGGTCGGTGGCAACGGCATCCCGATCGTCTTTGTCCGCCATCTCGGACGAATTCGCGTTCACCCACCCGGTAACGACGTTTGCAATATCTTGGACCGTGACACGGTCGTGCTCGAGGAGAAAGTAAAGTGCGTACCGACGATCACGTTCCTGAAGGATATCGAAAACGCTATCGATCGCGCCGGGATCAACAGCTTCTCGGTCGGAGTGCTGTGAGTTGTTGATCATCGGTCGCCACTATCTAATGTAGAATATCCGATCAAGTCACTCTTTGGCTTGCAGAAGGGACGTCTTTTCGAGCAATTGGAACAACGATCCATTCGCGATTTGACAAACACTCAAACAGCTTCGTTATTCCTCGAGGGGCGAATCCGAGGGTTGTTGATACACGTCGATCATGATGGCGAAGACGGCACCGAGGACGAGTCCGAACAGCGCGTGACCGGCGAGGCTTTCGACGGCAGTTCCCGGGAACTCGGCAGCGGCCTCACCACCGACTTGACCGGCCAGGGTTGGCAACACGATCAACGGAAGGATCGCCCAGACCGCCAACCCGAACGCGAATCCAGCACCGACAACTCGAAGCATGATGCCAATTTCCGAGAGGGCTTCCGTTTCGGGGTTCGTCCGAATAATTCCGAGGACCATCTCCCTGGTGACGATAAATCCGAACAGCAGTCCCAGGACGGCACCGTGAGCGATGTGAATCGCCCAGCCGACGACGCCGCCCGCCTCGAGACCGTAAAAGGCGGGGATCGCGACCTGCAGAATACCCGGGTCGAACAACCACATAACGAGGCCGAGGGTGGCCGCGCCGATCGCGCCGGCGATCGCACCGCCGATTGGCCAGCCGAGGCGACTCTCGATTCCGTACGTGGACGTCTCTTCAGACTCAGCGCTCATACTGTCGGACCCTACCACGAACTGCCCCAAAAGCGTTCGTCCGGCATCAGTTCCTCGAGAACGGTCCAGGTGCCGATCCATCGGACGAAACGAGGACCTTTGTGGCTCCACAAACGAGTCGGGGCTACCGTGGAACTCGAGCTACTGGGCTGGCCGCCGGACGGGCCGAAGATCCGGTTGGATTATAGGCGGTTTAGCTACGCCGGGAAGTTCGTCATGACGAATACGGGCAAGGCAGTTGCCAGAGCGAGCAACGACGAGGGAGACGATGTGCTCGCAGCAGCATCGTTCAACGAGGACAGGACCGACGCAGACACGCTCTGGATTCGTTACGTTACTGTCGCGAAGTCGCGACGGGGAGGAGGGATCGGCCCGAGGTTGCTCGGATTCGTTCGCGATAGGGCGATCGAACGCGGATACGATCGAGTGCGTATCGCGGTCAACAATCCCTTCGCGTATGAAGCGCTCTATCGCACCGGGTTTCGGTTTACCGGCGAGACAACGGGGTTGGCAGAACTCGTCCTCGAGTACAGCGCTGAAGGGGGGACTGGCGGGGGCAAAGTGGACGACAGTTCAGAAACAATCGCTTATCCCTATCAAGAAACGGCGGACTATCATGACGGACTCGATCTGTTTCGAGAGCGCGAGCTGTCCTCAAAGGAGGAGTCGTTTCTGGACGACCGACTCGAGTGAGAGCTTCCGTCCAGTGAACGCCAACGCAGAGGGTGCTCCGCTATGGGGAAACACAACGATTCAAACCCCGGGACCCCAATACAAGAGTAATGGGAAACGCAGCATTACGGGATATCGCTGTCATCGACGACGTTCCCTTCGAGGATATCGAAGGAGTCGTCGCGGTCGACGCGCACAACTGGTTGTACCGGTACCTGACGACGACGGTTAAGTGGACCTCGAGCGGGAAGTACACGACGGCAGACGGGACGGAGGTCGCGAACTTGCTCGGCATCGTTCAGGGCGTTCCGAAGTTTTTCGAGAACGATATCGTCCCCGTGATGGTCTTCGACGGCGGACCCTCGGAACTCAAATCGGACGAGATCGAATCCCGACGGGAGCAGCGCCAGACCTACGAGGAACAACTGGAAGTCGCGCGCGAAGAAGGCGATCAGGTTGCTATCGCACAACTCGAGTCGCGCACCCAGCGGCTCACGGAGACGATACAGGAGACGAGCCGCGAACTCTTCGAGCGTCTGGACGTTCCCGTGGTCGAAGCGCCTGCAGAAGGGGAAGCACAGGCGGCACACATGGTTCGTCGCGGCGACGCCGACTACGTCGGCTCAGAGGATTACGACGCGTTGCTGTTCGGGTCGCCCCTGACGCTCCGTCAACTGACAAGCAAGGGCGACCCCGAACTGATGGACCTCGATGCGACGCTCGCACATCACGACCTGACCCTCGAGCAACTCATCGACGCCGCGATTCTCATCGGGACGGACTTCAACGAAGGGGTTCGCGGGATCGGCCCGAAGACGGCGCTCAAAGCGATCACCGAGCACGGCGACATGTGGAGCGTCCTCGAAGCGCGCGGCGAGAGCGTCGAGTACGGCGACCGGGTCCGCCAGCTGTTCCGAGAACCGAACGTCACCGACGACTACGAGTTCGAGACGAGTCTCGAGCCAGACATCGAGGCCGCTCGAGCGTACGTCGTCGATGAATGGGGGGTGGATGCGGACGAAGTCGAGCGCGGTTTCGAACGAATCGAAGAAAGCGCCGTGCAGTCGGGGCTCGACCGCTGGACATAAGAGTGCTTGCGGAACGTGAGGGTACTTGCAGAACGTGATAGCGGCCGCTGGACGTAATAGCAGCCGTTGGCCGAATTGGTGGGTCGATAATCGGGGAGCTGCGACGACGGTTTGTTGTGCGTGAACTACTTTTTGATCGGTGTCCCTGAGAGACAGTTCCTTCGACTACCGACTGTTCAAATGTATGAAAAAAATGCGTTTTACCAATATGCCAGGATACATATGATATGGGAATTGCTGTAGCCGATATGATTAATTAACTACAGTTGAACTGAACGGGGGTCGAATTATCTCAAACGAACCACCGGTTCCGTGTCAAACATCAATTTCACGTGGAAGTGATGCGGAAAACCGCATGAGTGAAGCAGGTTAATACGGACTTGGTGCTGAATAGTCTGCGACAGTGATAAAGCGAACGTCTCGGATAGCGGACTTGATCCATCTGAAACGACGGATGGTACTGGATGACGTGAATAAATTCGACCCGAATTCCTCCATAGTCAAAAATCAATCACTAACGTCCAGTTTCATTATGGTGAAGACATTTATACGAAATCCGTTCTTACTCGTCCATCTCTACCACGTTTCAATGGATCAAATCATGAACTGTGTACGCTGCGGAAACGATGCTGGATACAATCGACTGGTCGCCGAACTGTACAGTGGGGCCGAGATCGGGGGGTTGTGTATGAACTGCGAGAAAGAACACTACGGGGAGTGTCTCTCCTACGTGTCTCAAAACGAGCCACGTCAATGTGCCTTTTGCGAACGTGACGGACATTTTTCCCTCCCGCGATGGATGCCGTCGCTCGAAAAAAGGGGTAACAAAGCCGTCTCGTCCGTCTCACTCGAAAAGACGGACACTGCAGTGAAACTATGCGACGAACACGCCCAACCAGTTGTGAACGAACCGATGACCGACAAACGACTCGTCACACGATGACGGGACCGTTGCGAACGCATGCGTCTTGGATGTCGAAAAACGACGACCGGATACTTGAGCATCTCGCTCGACACGGCGCTCGTCGACCGCGCCAACTTCGCTCCGAATTGGCCGAACGAAGCGCGGCGCTCGACCTGCGCGCTGCGTATCTCCAGAAGCGTCTCGAGATACTCGTCGACGCGGGGTTGCTCGAAAACGACGGATTCAGATATTTGGTTTCTGCGCGGGGAGTAGCGTATCTCGAGGGCGAACTCGATGCGAGCGCATTGGACCGGAGCAACCCTCAATGAGGACGAACAGCGGCTATGGGGTCTCCTGTGATGGGCCGCCGGACCTGATCGGCTCACGTGTATCAGTTCAACCGCCGGATGATCACGAACCCGTTTCCGTAGATGGTGATCCCGAATCCCTCATAGGCGAACCAGATGTGGTTGTTATCGCGGCGGGATTGTGCCGACCGCGGTTCGAAAATCGTCTCGAGACTGTCTGAATCCACCACGTTGTGGATCGACTCGAGTGCTTCGGGTGGCTCGTCGGATATCTCGGCGACCATCGTCACGATTTCGACTGCGAGCGAATCGTGTTCATCCCAGTCGTACTGGAAGAACGTCATTCCCGCTCCCGGCGTTGATGCGTCTATCGGAGTGTGCTCTCTTGATGCAGTCATGCGTTCGTTCCCCTTCAGTTGACCGTCTTGGACACTGATAGGGATCACAGTCTATACCGGGGAATAGTATAAATCCCTGTCAGACAAATTACGGGATTTTGTACGACGAAATTAATTCGGTAGGGGGTACCGTTGGGTGAATCGCGTCTCCCGAAATTGTCTTACGCCGCTCCGTCTGCCGATTTTGCGTGTGTCCCGTCCTCGTGCGGCGGTTTTACGAAAAATCGGGGAAAAAGCCTCGCGCTTCAGCGCGGGGAGGATGTCAATCGGGGGTGCCGGTGAAGTCCGGACCCAAAGGAGGCCCGGCAGGCTCGAGGTGGTTCGTTGTGACTCCGCCCGATGAGGGAGAACGCAGTTGGCCGGATTCAAGGAAAAACAGCGCCACCGCTCGAAACTGTGAGTGTGACGAATGAAGATATGAGTGTGGACACCCGTGGTTGCCCGGCGTTCCGACCGGGGGAATCCCAGTTGCCTCCTCCACCCCGCGACCCGTCGAGCGACAGGTGTCCGGCGGTCCACTGCTCGCTTCCGCGCCTGATGGGCTGTCGCCGATTAGCCACGATGGGACGTCCCTGCGGACGGCCATCGTGGCCCGCTGTCCCCGACGGACGAGGCTTCTCTGTTGGCTCCCGGGGCCCCGGTCGGTCTGACCGGACGCCCACGGGGATCGGCCCCCGCTAAAGACCATAGTGCGGGTAACGAGCAGGGCCTAACTGCCCGACCTAGTCCACTTCTTTCTAGTTGCCATTGGCTTAAGGGCCTTTCGCTCCGTCCGTTCGAAGACGGTTTCGCTCTCGGTCACTCGAGCTCGCCGTGATCCGCTTTGCCGGACTCGCCGCGTTCTTTCGACGACAGCGGGATCGCGAACACGAGCAACGCCGCGTAGTAGAGTCCGACTGCACTGACGACGACCGTCCCCTCGATACCGGGGAGCGAGGCGCTCTCGACGAACGTATCGTCCGGATTGAACGCCCAGAGGTGAAACACCCACCCCAGCAACATTGCTGAGATCAGCGGAAGGTAGACTCGGCGCAGGCGATGGCTGAGGGCACCGCGATAACTGATCTTCGCTACCGGATCCCGATAATCTCGACTCAACTCGGCGCGCCAAGCGTCGGTTTCGACGCCCTGTGACGGGTCCAATGCGTTCGCGAAGAGATTTTCCTGGAGTGTCCGGACTCTCGAGCGCCAGATATCGTAGTCACAAAATCGTCGCGCCTCGATAAAGAGAAAAATAGTCCCCATGATGAGCCCCGCGAGAATCACCGCGTGGGATACCTCGCCGGAGAACGAGTATGCGACGATCGCGCTCATTACCGTAACCGCCCAATTAGTGGTCGTATCCAGCCGATCGCGCCATCCGACGGTTCGTTCCATCTCTCCGCGATACAGGTGCGCCGCGACGGAACCGAGACCGGTGCTCTGATCGATCATCTCGCGACCGATCTCTTTCTCCGAACGGTCCTCGGGGTCGAAGTCAGTCGTTCCGTCGCTCATGCCGACTAATAGGGGTTCTACGAACGAATTGCTTTCCATGGGTCGGAATTTCGGACTGTGAAGCGACCAGACCACAGCGGGCGAGGGCTGGCGACCCAACCAGATTGAATCCGTCTCCTCGAGTCCCACGTGAACACTATCTCGATCGGGCGGCTCCGTCGTGGTATCCTACTCGAGAAAGTCGGCGACGGCAGTTTCCGTACCGGCAATAACGAGGGCGTCGATCCGCTCGAGCGACCGGTCTTCGATGTGCGTGACGAGCTCTCCCTCGTCTTCGAGTGCGACAATCGAACAGTTGGTCCGAGCGCGGAACGCTTCGGGATCGAGTTGCTCGAGTTCGTCGGTCTCGAGCGTCGACGTCTCGATCCGCGTCAGCGTTACTCGCTCACCGAGCGTCATAATTTCCCGATCGAACACTCGAAGCGTGATCATTCGTCCGGCAACGTTCGGAAGGCTAAGGACGTCGTCGGCGCCAGCCGTTTGGAGTCGGCTCACGCTCTCTTCCCGGTCGCTCGCGACGAGGAGTTCGAGTTGGTCGGTAAGCGAGCGTGCGACGAGCGTCGTCAGTATCGCATCGTCGTCATCGTCGAGCGCGACGAGCATGGTTTTTGCATCCTTGATATTCGCCTCGGTAAGGGTCTCTACGGTCGTTGCGTCACCGACGACATCGACGAAAGGACCATCCTCTTCGTCGACGAGTCTGGTCTCGACGCCGGCACGCTCTAACGTTCCCATGGCCGTTCTGCCGACGATACCGGCACCGATGATGACGACGGGCCCGCGAACGGTGTCGTACCGATAGCTGGTTGAACCGACGATTTCTTCAGCGGTCTCGAGGTCGTCGCTGTTGCCGACGACGAGTAAAGTCGTATTCTCGTCGGCGTGTACATCCGTCGGCAGCGACGCGAGGAAATCACCGCGGACCCATGCGCCGAGCACCGTTACCCCGATCCGTTCGAGACGGCGGGAAGCGTCGAGCGTTTCTCCGTAGAGGTCACCGTCGGGGCCGACCGGAAGTTCGATTATCTCGAGTTCCTCGCCGCGCTCGAAGGTGTCCTCGGGGAGTTCTATCACGTTCCGGACTTTATCCCCGAGTGACTTTCCGAGACGATGTTTCGGCGACAACACCTCGTCTGCACCGGCGTATCGGAGGTACTGAGCGCGAGAGGGGTCGGTAACGAGCGCAAGGATGCTCGCTTCGATATCGCGCTCTTTGGCTGCGAGGACCACGCGAATGTATTCGTCCGCCGACGCATCGACGAGTACCGTCTCTGCGGCGTCGACCCGTGCATCGTCGAGCGTTTCCTCGGACGACGGGTCGCCATAGAGAACCGTGTAGCCGCGTTCGTGGAGTCGCTGGGCTCGGTCCGACGACGGGTCAACGATTACGTACGGCGTTTCGCTCGACTCGAGCGCTTCGATCACGGACTGATACAGTTCGGTGTAGCCCACGATAATGACGTGGTCTTCGACCTCGTCGATCTGTTGGGGCGGTGTGGGCTCGATGAGATCCGCGACCCACGGGACGACGAGTACGGGAAACGCGACGAAGATGTACGCGATTCCGGTTATTTGAATCAGGATCATCAGCGCCGTCATCTCGAGGGTCTGCCAGGGCGCGTCTTGCCCGTAGCCGGTGGTGGTCATCGACTGAACGACGATTTCGAACGCCTGTACCCAGTTACGGGGTTCACCCTCCAGTGAAGCCATTCCCAAGCTGTAGGCGACGGTGTAGACGACCAGAAACACGAGAAGCGATCCGACGTAGATGCCGAGTCGCCGTCTCAAGTTGAGCACGGTTGACCACCGAGCCTGGTGTTCCATCCGCCGTGAAGTTGTGTCGGATTCATCGGACTCGAGTGCTGTCTCCGACGCCGACGATAATCGTTCTTGGCCGCGCAAGCTACTTTCTCTGCACTGTTTGAGAAACCGATATCGGCAGTTCGTTTTCGGCAAGCTGATTGGGATTTTCGTCATCGGGGGATATGAGAGGAAAAGAACAACTAGGTAGGGCCCAAATACGCGACTATGGGACTCGGAAGCACTGCAAAGAAGATCCAGATGATGTCGGACAAGGCTGAACAGATGTACAAACAGGTACAGCAGCTCCAGAATCGGATTATTCACCTTGAGGAAGAGGTCGACGACACCCACGATACCGTCAAAAACCTCGATCATCAACTGACCGAACAGCGGGAATTGTTGCTCGCGATCGCCGACGAACGGGGGATCGACGGCGAGGAGATCCTGGCCGAGGCCGCCATCGACGAGGCAGAAGAGACTGCGGACGGAGAAGCCGAATCGGAAGCGAATAGCGCCGAAGCGGCCGGAAGCAAATCAACCGAAGGAACCGCAACGCCAACCGAGCAGTAACGACGATACTCGCCACCGCTTGTCCGGCGCGTCTTTTGTCGATAACACTAACAACAGGGGCAACATTTGCCAAGACGATGACGACCCACGGGAAACCGTTGGATTCGGTGCTCGAGACGATCGGAGAAACGCCACTGGTTCGGATTCACGACGCCCCCAGCGGCGTTCCGATCTACGCGAAACTCGAGTCGTTCAATCCCGGCGCGAGCGTCAAAGACCGCATCGGACAGTACATGCTCGAACGGATGCTCGAGCGAGGTGACGTTCCGGCGGGTGGCACCGTGATCGAACCCACCGCGGGCAACACGGGAATTGGGTTCGCCATCGCGGCCGAGCAACTCGGACTGAGCGCTCTCTTCGTCGTTCCCGAACGGTTCAGTCTCGAGAAACAGCAACTGATGGACGCGCTCGGTGCGAGGGTGATCAACACGCCAACCGAGGACGGCATGGACGGTGCGATCGAACGAGCGTACCAACTCGCAGACGAACTCGACGACGCGGTCGTTCCACAGCAGTTCTCGAACCCGCTGAACGCCGAGGCCCACTACGCGACGACGGGGCCGGAAATTTACGACGCGCTCGGAGGCGAAGTCGGTGCGATCGTCGCGGGCTGTGGCACCGCGGGGACGCTGATGGGAATCGCGTCGTACGCACGCGAGCAAAACCCGGAGACCTACGTCGCGGCCGTCGAACCCGAAGGCTCCCTCTACGGCGAATTTATCGAGGAGGAACGCGAGGAAGGGGAGTACAAAACTGAAGGGATCGGCACGCACAACACGGAAACGAACGAACTCTTCGATCCCGAACTGGTCGACGACATCCACGCCGTTCCCGACCGAGACGCACACGAGGAGCTTCGGCGACTCGCCCGCGAAGAGGGACATCTCGTCGCCTCGAGTTCGGGTGCGGCGAGCGCCGCCGCGAAAGCCGTTGCACGCGATATCGCCACCGGCGAAATCGACGTTCCGTACGATTCCGTCGTCACGGTGTTTCCCGACTCGAGCGAGCGATACCTCTCGAAGGGAATCTACCGGGATTTCGAGGAGTGGGAGAACTAACGGGAGTCCTCGATGCAGGTTTGGCGAGTGAACCTCCGTACGAATCCGAAGGCGCTCAGCTCCGACCGGCCGGTCCACCCCGCAAGTGTCTGCTGGTCACTTATTCGCGCTCGCGATGTTCTCGACGTATGGCAACCGAACGCACGTGGGCGCGGCGGACCGTACTCCGAATCACTGGCGCGTCGGCGACGATGGCGCTCGTCGCCGGCTGTGGCGGCGACGAAGAGCCCGAATCCGAAGAAGGGACTGGAAACGGCCAAGAGCGCGAGGAGGACGAAGCAGGCGACGACGGCGCGATCAACGACGACGATGGCGCAGGAGATGATGCGGAAGATGACAACGGTGGAGCCGATGATGGCACAGACGGCGACGACGAAGGCAGCGAATGACCCAGCTACCGAAATTACCTGCACGAGCGCCGAGGACCGCGGCCGATCCCACTGCTCCCGCTGAGCGGAGACGATCGATTTCGAAGCTACTCGAGGAGCCGCCGGTGCTCCACTTTCATACACCGGTCCTGGACGACCTGCCTGCCAGCATCTTCGACGCGGGCCGCGGCGTCGTCGTCGCTAATTCCTAACTGCGTCCAGACCGCGTCGACGTCATCGCGTTCGAGGACCTCGTCGACGATTCCGTCGACCTCGTCGCTCGGTCGAAAGACGCAGACGACGTCGATTTCCGACTCGAGGCCGGCCAGCGAATCGGCTACAGGGCGGTCGAATATCTCTTCGGCAAACGGGTTGATCGGGTGGACGTCGTAGCCGTGCTCGAGCAAATACGCCGGCACGTCGTGAGCCGCCTTGCCCGGCGAACTCGAACAGCCGACGACGGCGATGGACTCGTTCTCGAGAATAGTCCGAAGTTCTTCGTCAGTCTCGACTGGCATACATCGGTGTAGAACCCCCGTTAGTAAACGTCTGTGGGACTGTCGTCCGGGCGGCTCTTTTTCAGAAGACGGTCAACAACTCGTCTGCGCGCCCGACGATAAAGGCCAACGCGGCGAGGAACATTCCGTATTTGAGCGACGATTGGCCGCTCGTCGGGTCCTCGAAGCTCTTCACACCGGCATAAAGCATGAACAGGTCCGCCGGAATTACGACGACGAGGTAGGCAACCCCGAAGTATCCCAGCAGATACGGGAGCGGACTTGCGAGAATACCGATTACGAGTAACCCGAGCGAGATCAGCAATGCCCGTCGTTCGCCGACCGCGATCGGCAACGTGTTCAGCCCCTCGGCTCGATCACCCTCGATGTCCTCGACGTCTTTGACGATCTCTCTCGTTAGGGTCGCGATCGCCGCGAGCACGAAGAGCACTATTGCCGACTCGATATCGCCGACCGCCGCGCTCCCGAACAGAAACGTGCTTCCGACGAGGTAAGCGACGAGCGCGTTGCCGATACCCGGTAGCCCCTTGAACACTTCCGTGTACGCGACCAACGCGAGCAGATTTATCCCGGCGATGGCGATCGCGAGCGGCGGGAGCAACAGCGCTAACCCGACCGCGACCACGAACAACACGATACTGAATATCAACGCTCCGCGCGGGCTCACCGCGCCGCGCGGAATCGCCCGCTCGGGCTGGTTGATCCGGTCGATTTCCCTGTCGAAGTAATCGTTTATCGCGTTGCCGGCACCGACGGCCAATGCGGTCGCCCCGACGGCCGCGGCGACCGCTATCGGCTCCCCGGTCATCCCACCCGCGACGAACGCACCGATAAACGTGAGCACGCTGGCCGCGATCACGTTCACGGGACGCGTTAGCTCGAGTAACCCACGTGTCGTCTCCGCCGCTGTCATATCCCGGGATGGTCAGGCCCGGGAGATAAACAATCCGATACCGCCTCGCCGGTCGCTATCGACTCACTGGTCGCCCGCCGAGGAATGGCTCCCACTCATTGCCAATTCTCGAGATCACAGAGCGAATCGGGTGCCACGGAGATCCACTGCCCCTCGTTCTCGTCGTCGTTGGATCGTCCCGGTACTGCGGTCCAGGTCTCGTCTTCGTCGGTCAACAACTCGAGGACATCGCTGGCGGGCTCATCCGCATCTGGGATGGAGGGTTCGTTCGTCATCATGACTCGTCCCTGTCTTCGAACGCCTCGCTAATGACCCGTCTGAAAATTTTCACCGACTGAGAACTACCGATACTTCGGGGTGGTCGGGGAGTGCTCGAGGCCAGTTCAAATCGAGTAACTTATACGGAGCCGTCGGGAACAAACAGGTGAGGGCGCTTAGCTCAGTCTGGACAGAGTGCTTGGCTTCGGACCAAACCGTCGCGGGTTCAAATCCTGCAGCGCCCATACATTTGAGGTGGAATAATCGCCGGACAGCACGGCGGTTGTCGGTCGAACGCGCCGGTTCGTTGCTTTCGTTCGATAGACAAGCGAGGGAGGGCTGACACGCGGTTTCCCGTTACGATCCCAGTCTACGCGCGGGTGTCACGATGCTACGCCCTTGTGTCCCGACGGCCCGTCGCGCCACAACTGGCGACAGCCAGACCGACACAAGTCCCAATACCGGAACTGTCCTAGAAGATCTGCGGCACGTTAGCCGCGCCGGTTCTTGGAACCCATCTATTTGTTCTGCATTATTCCGAATCCTCAAAAGTATGTGAAGCTTTCTGTGAGAACCTCTGCCGGGGTGCTGTTTCAGTCAGTTTGGAGAGCCTAATAACTATTTTGCACTCCTGCCGCAGAACGGATGGTGGCATGGCCAAAAAATCGGTCTCTGCTCATCTTAGTGTCGAACTCGGCAGCACAGAACCCAATCACAGTAGACGATTTGATCGCTTCCGCGATGTTCTCGGCGTACTCTTTGAGGAACTTGGAGGAAAACAGTGTATTGGGCCGACGCATGATTCCGGGTGAGGAGGCGTCTTAGTGTACACTTGCCGTCTCCTCGTTCCTCTCGAAAAGAAGCCTCGATAAGCTGTCGCTGTCGCGTGGTTCTTCGCTTAGCTAAAAACGAATGCTATACGGACTATTCGATGACCCGTTTTTGTTTTTCTTTTAGCAGCCACACCTGATTCTAAATTTATATTCCGGTGATCACTGAGGGGACGTACCAACAGACTTTAAACACTCTAAATTTGATAAGTATACCATGTCGAAAGACTCTGGTTCGGATACTACTCCTTGGTTAAGAAGGAGAGTATTACAAACCTCGGTTGCTGGATTGCTTACAGGAACTGCTATCAGTGTTGGCTCGACACCAATCTCAGCTCAGGAAAACGAGACCGATGCAGATGATGAGACTGCAGATAATGAGACTGAGACCAACGACGAAGAGAAGGAAGAAGGGGCCGACGAAGAGGAGGAAGAATCAACGACGTGTGATGGATCACCTAGTATGAGTCGGACGAGCGTGACCACGCCAAATAGTCGGATCACGACCGAGGATCCAGCCGTGGTTGAGGCCAATTTCCGACCAGATCAGATGACTTCCGATGAATGTACTATCATCGTTGATCTCGAATTCAGCTTTACTGACTCGGGCTTCCAGTGGGGTGGCGGTGCAGAATGGGATCAAGCGACTTCAGATCTCGTAGTTGGCACATTCGAGGTACGCCCCGGAGAAGTCCGCGACATCCGTGCCGAGCTTCACACGCAGGGTGCTGAAGCTGGTGACAGTGTAACCGTTGTCGCAGACTATGAGCTTTGGTTTGAGGGGAATCTCGAAGAATCTGTTCAGCAGAGTGGCATCAGACATACCGTCGATGTTGAGGAACCGAACCCGGCTCCAGAAGAACCAGAGGATGATGACGAGACCACAGCTGAAAGCGTCCCCGGATTCGGCGTTCCGGGTGCCCTTGCAGGGATTGGCGGGGCTGCTTACGTCCTCAAATCTAAATTGATTGGCGGCGGTGAGTAGTCGCGCTCAACTTTTCATAAATGGTATGTGGACAATCCCAAACAATGAGGTTGACAGATAGTATCGGACTTCGATACAGTGTACGTATTTTATTGCTTGTTTTCTTGCTGATGGTTCTCACGCTTACACTTTCTGTTGGAGCTGTCGCTTCGGGCACTTCTGAAAACGCTAGCTTATCCCCGACAGCAGAGTTTGAGATCACACCGTCTGATCCCGGGCCTGATGAAGAGTTTGAACTGGATGCTTCAATGTCAGAAGCCCCGGCTGGGGAGATTACGAGTTATGATTGGGACGTAGAGAGCAGTGGCTCGTGGGGAGATTGGGAAGGCGCTAGCTATCCTTCTGGTGAGACCATCACTGGAGAGTACAGCAGCTACGGTGAATACGACATTGAATTAGAAATTACTGACAATGGTGGAGCAACCGATACTGTCACGAAAACGGTCTCTGTGGACGCGGAAAGACCAACAGCGGAGTTTGAGATCACACCGTCCGATCCCGGTCCTGATGAAGAGTTTGAATTAGATGCTTCAATGTCAGAAGCCCCGGCTGGGGAGATTACGAGTTATGATTGGGACGTAGATAGCAGTGGCTCGTGGGGAGATTGGGAAGGCGCTAGCTATCCTTCTGGTGAGACCATCACCGGAGAGTACAGCAGCTACGGTGAATACGACATTGAATTAGAAATTACTGATAATGGTGGTGGAACTGACAGCATCACAAAAACGGTCTCTGTGGACGCGGAAAGACCAACAGCGGAGTTTGAGATCACACCGTCCGATCCCGGGCCTGATGAAGAGTTTGAACTGGATGCTTCGATGTCAGAAGCCCCGGCTGGGGAGATTACGAGTTATGATTGGGACGTAGATAGCAGTGGCTCGTGGGGAGATTGGGAAGGCGCTAGCTATCCTTCTGGTGAGACCATCACCGGAGAGTACAGCAGCTACGGTGAATACGACATTGAATTAGAAATTACTGACAATGGTGGAGCAACCGATACTGTCACGAAAACGGTCTCTGTGGACGCGGAAAGACCAACAGCGGAGTTTGAGATCACACCGTCCGGTCCCGGGCCTGATGAAGAGTTTGAATTAGATGCTTCGATGTCAGAAGCCCCGGCTGGGGAGATTACGAGTTATGATTGGGACGTAGATAGCAGTGGCTCATGGGGAGATTGGGAAGGCGCTAGCTATCCTTCTGGTGAAGCTATAATTGGAGTGTATCAAGGCGTTGGAGAGTATGAGATTGAGCTGGAAGCTACTGACAACGGCGGCGCGACTGATTCGGTGACGAAGACGGTTGATGTTGGGGGTGACGGCCCTACCGCTGATTTTGATATTTCATCTCCGAGCCCAGCACCAAATGAGGAGATTGAATTTGATGCGTCTGGTTCGGAGATCACAGCAGGGGATACTGTAACCTATGACTGGAGTTACGAAACTGCGGACGGTGGTGATGGTAGTAGCTCAGGTGAATCGGTTATTCACTCATTTGGAAACTATGGCGAATTCAGGGTAACTCTGACTGTCATCGATGAATTTGACCGCAGTGATTCAACCGTGAAAAATATCAGTGTTAGAGGTGAGGGCCCAACAGCTGATTTCGAATATTCACCATCTGACCCAGGTCTAGATGAACGAATTGTGTTTGATGGTTCAGTGTCCACAGCGCCCGACCTCACCATTGAGGACTACCGTTGGTTCGTAAATGGGAGGCAGCAAGAATCGGGGAGCGAAGTCAGTATCGTGTTTGATGAGGCAGGTGTATACAACATTGAGTTGGAAGTTGAAAACACAGGCGGCAAGATCGATCGAATTAACGAAAACCTTCGAGTCGGAGATGAGGCAGCCATCATTGATAATCCGGACTTTGAACTAGTGCGTAGCTCCCTGGAGTCAAGATCAGTTGACGTTAACCCCGGGGAGACGGTGTCATTTATATCTGAATTAGAGAGTGAAGAGGTGCCGGAGGCGACCAAAGTACTCTATGTTGATGGAACATTTATTAACAGATCTAACGTGGATTCGAAAACGCTTCGAACAGCCCATCAGTTCGAAGATATCGGTGAGCATACCGTCGAAGTCGAAGTGGAGGGCGCAGCAGGCAAATCCGATATCGTCCAATGGGATGTAACGACACATACGTTTAATTCCCTCCCGAGAGTCGCTGATCAGTCCTCATCTGAAACAGTGGATCTCGACGGTAGTACGGAAATTCTGACTTTTTCAATTCAAAACCCCGAGGTCAATGACCGTGAGATTGACGCTGAAATCACCGCTGAATTACCTGACGGCATATCTATCTCTGCTGCTAGTGGTGTCTCTACAGGTGATGCGGCGGTACAAACCGCAACTGAAACTGTTGCTCCAGGCCACCAGGAATCGATGCGACTGGACATAAATGTCGAAGATGAGTCTCTTGATGGACAGCAAGTAACCATCCCGTATCAGATTAGATATCAGCCCGTCGGAGATGAAGATGTGACTTATACACCAAATGAACAGGAGTTAGAGGTTATTGTGGGTAGTGCGCAAGACGGTGAGGGTGAGAGCGGCGACGAAGCAACCGACGACGAAGTACCAGGCTTCGGTGTGATACCCGCGGTGATTAGCATTTTACTGCTGATGATTGGTGTGAGGCGTATGTCATCAAAGGAGTGACAGCCATCAAACTCCGATCGGCTTCTGAGAGCAGTTGATCAGCTACAGATCATCGAGGTACTCTCGGCGCTGTTCCATCTTCTCTTCTTCCGAGCGAGAATCGTAGTGTATCTCCAGCACCGTCTCGGAGACGTTCGCTCGGTCCCCAACTGCCTTCATCGGCCAGTCTTCCGAAAGCGCGTGTGTGATGCCGCCCCGTCGGAGGGCGTGAGGGCTCACAGAGGAGGGACACTCCGAAGCACCGTCGTAGTCAGCCGCTGAACACTCGTCAATTTCACGCCCATGGGGACACTCTCTTGTTGGGACGCACGGTCGGGTGTATCGATAGCAGTCGCCGTGAAGGGTGGTCGTGTGAGCACGCCCTTCCGGTGTTGTTACGAGAGGGTCTCGGCCGTGTTCGTCGGTGACTGCTGGTCGTTGGCACTTGATCCAGTCATCCAGTACCTCACAGACGTCTTCCGAGAGCGCAACGAACCGCTCTCCCGTCTCACCATTCTTCAATGGTGTCCCTGTCTCTGGGCGATGGATTACTTCGAGAGCCTGGTTTGCAGGATCGTAGTCGGTACAATCGAGCGGATGAATCGCACCAACTCGCATCATTGTGTGCCACATCAACTCCAGCGCTACGTGGGGTCGTGAGGCGTACTCGTATTTCCGCAGATGTTCCAAGATCTGTTTGGCTCGCTCTGCGTCCAGCATTACGCTCCGGATGTTGTCGTTGCCGGTCAGCGTCGGTGACAGCACTTTTGTGTGCAAATCCTGTTCGACACCATCGATAGATTCCAGCCACTTGATGAACACTCGTAACGTGTCCATTTGGGTCTTCTCGGTGGCCGGTGCCAGATCACCTTCGACACGCCGCCAGATTCGGAACTCGTGGAGCTGGCGGCCTGAGAGCTCGTTCAGGTTCTCGATTCCTTCCTCGTCGCACCACCGGATGAAGTGGCTCAACCGTGAACGATGTGAATAGATCGTCGCTTGGGTTACACTGTTTTCACGGTCGGCTAAATACAGTTCGAGTGCGTGGTCTGGGTTGATGGGGTCGAGATTCATTGGTCGTATCCACGCGAGCCCCCGTCAGAAACACCGTTTTGAGACGGCCGATTTCGATCGCCTCACGCCTCAAAGGTCGATTCGTTCGACACTCGAACTAGAGCCTGCAGCGCCCATTCATTTGAGGTAGAATAATCGCCGGACAGCACGGCGGTTGTCGGTCGAACGCGCCGGTTCGTTGCTTTCGTTCGATGGCCGAACAAGCAAGTCGGTGTCACGGAAATCCGCGCACATCCGAACTGATTGCAGCCGAGAAAATCGATCGCCGATTGACGTACGATTATCGTTAGAGATTTTCGGCTCTGTTGAAATCCGTAGTGAGTTACAGATTTAGTCGGTAGTTTGAGTAGATGCAGACCCTCCTAAAGTCTCGGTTGCTCCGATTTGTCGAGGAAGTATTTCAGTTAGCGCAACGGGCCGTGGCTCAATACTCCTCGAAGTTCTCAAAACAACGCTACACGCTTCATCAGCACATCGTTCTCCTGTGTCTCAACGTTCGGAAGAACACGACCTATCGAACACTCCTCGACAAACTTATTGATATGTCTCGCATTCGGAACACAATCAACCTCACCGAATTCCCTGCACCGTCAACGTTGTGTAACGCTCTTGTCATGGAGATCGCTCTTGTTACGGAGATTGTTGGTGACCGAAGGACTGGTCAGTAATAGGCAGGAAATCGGTTCTATTGCCGCTCTGATCGACGAATCGATCCCTATTTCAGACGCTATCCGATCTGCCGAAACCACCCGAAGACTCTCTACCAACAATCTGCTTTAGAAGAGCGTTCGGAGTATTTGATGCGATACCGGTGGGTGTCTTCCTTTGACAGTGTCTTAGATGGCCTCTTTGATCCTGAACTCGTACTACTTTCAGCGGTCGGGACTGCCAAGCAATGGACCTTCGAGGTGCGCGGAGAAACACTGTGGAAGATCCTTGACCGACTGAAATTGGCGTGACCGAAATATAGTTTGTATTCATCACGAACCGTTATCGATACACGGTCCGAAGTATGAACGATGCCGTACATCCAGTGTGAGGGGGCTGACCTCTACTACGAAGACCGCGGCGAGGGCGAACCGATCCTGTTCCTTCACGGTGTGTTGCACGGCCTCCGGTTCTTCGAGCCGCAGTTGGCCGGGCTCTCGGACGACTATCGGACGATTGCATTCGATTTCAGGGGGCACGGCCGGTCGGAGAAGACGGAACTCGGCCACACGGTCCCTCAATATGCCCGAGATCTCCACGCGTTCGTCAAACAGCTAGACCTCAAGGACGTCACCATCGTCGGTTGGTCAATGGGTGCATTCGTCTCGTGGGACTACGTGGATCAGTTTGGCACTGACCGCATTCGTGGATTGGTCAATGTCGACATCGAAGCCACCCGGTTCCAGTGGGACGACTACGACTACGGGCTCGCTCGGCTAGGGGACATTCAGAGCCTGCTCGAACTGGCCCAGTCCGACCAGCTCGGTCTCGTCGACCGATTCACGGAACAGGTCTTCGCCGAACCCACGGCTGAAGCGAAAACGCTACAGTACGACGAAATCACCCGGACACCACCCCCAATCCAGAGCGCCATCCTGTTCGACACGCACACCAGAGACTATCGATCCGTCCTCCCTGAGATGGATGTCCCGATGCTGGTCTGTGTCGGCACCGCCGAAACGAGAGGCTCAGTCGACGCCGTTCGAAACGTCGCGGAACTCGTTCCCAACGCGAGAGTAGAACCCTTCGAGGCGAGTGGCCACTGCCCGCCGTTCGAGGAGCCCGAGCGATTCAATCGAGTACTGGGCCGGTTCGTAGACTCGCTGTGAGCGATGCGCACCCTGGAGTCATCACGGCAAGTTGGATTGTTCATAGAATCTGAGTCAAACTGCCAGTTCGGGTGGAGTGTATACGAACCGCAGCCGAAACGAATACTCGATTCGTTAGTTCGATTCACGGGTGAACGCAAGCACCTCGTCGATGAAGCGGTCTGTCACGGTGAGCATCGCAACGTGTGCGTGCCCATCGAAGGTAACGATCCGGCTGTTCGGGAGTGCTTTGTTGAGCGCCTCTATCCCGTCTTTGTAAAGCGGGGGGCTCTCGCTGCCGGACAATAACAAGGTCGGCGTGGTTAGAACGTATCGGACGAGTTATTCGCGTCCTCGTCGAGTACGTCTCGATCATGTTCTTCGGCGCGTACCTCGTCGGAATCAGCGTGTTGCTGTGGCTCTACAACATGATCTGGTCGTACTGGGCCGGACCGCCGGTCGAAGACGCCGACGTCTGGAACTTAACGGGGACCGAACAGTTCACGCACGAATGGGAGTGGTTCGAACGTCACCTCGAGACGAAATACGGGATCGAGCCGACCGAACCGACGCGAACGCGACCGTCTTCGACGCCCGACCCCGAAGTCGGGAGCCCGGCCGTCTCGCTACAGATCGTCCCGGTCGCCCGTGGCGATCGACGATCCCCAGCGCCGTCTCCCGATTGGGGCGGCGCTCGAGGAACGCCTGAAACAACACCCGAAAAGGCCGAGAACTCCGATGAGCCGCCGACGATCGCGACGTCACCGCCGAGAACTGTCGGGGGCGGTTCCCGCCGAGTACGCGAGCGAGATCAGTGCGAGCCCGATATACAGTCCCGCCGCACCGAGCGCGCTCGGAAAGAAAAGGAGCCCCCACTTCGACCGGAATCGAGGTGCCTACTGCGCGAGATAGCCGCCTTCGACGGGGAGGGTAACTCCCGTGACTCGAGAGGACATGTCCGATCCGAGGAACAGAACGGCGTTCGCGATCTCCTCGGGGTCGGCCAGTCCGGGCATCGGTTCCGTCTCGAGGAACTGCGCTTCCATTTCGGGGTGTTCCTCGACCGTCCGTTCGATCATCTCGGTTCGGACGATTCCCGGCGCGACCGCGTTCGCGCGGATCCCGTCCTCCGCGTACTCGAGTGCGGCGTACTTCGTCAGTTGGCCGACAGCCGCCTTCGCGGCACCGTAGCCGCTGTACTGGGGAACGGCGACTTCGCCGCCGATCGAGGAGGCGCTGATGATCGAGCCGCCGTCGTCCGCAAGCATTGCTTCGATTCCGTATTTCATGCCGTACCAGACGCCCTTCAGGTTGACGTCGATCACTTGCTCGAAGGCGTCGTTGTCGTACTCTCCGAGTCGCGCAACGGGGCCTTCGATCGCCGCGTTGTTGAAGAGCACGTCCAATCCGCCGTACTCGCTGACAGCGGTTTCGATCATCCGCTTTGCATCGTCGGAATCGGAAATATCCGTTCGGACGAACGTCGCCTCGCCGCCGTTCTCTGTGATATCGGCCACTGTTTTCGCACCGCCTTCTTCGTCCACGTCCGCGACCACGACCGACGCCCCGTGGTTGGCGAAGACCTTCGCCGTCGTTCGACCGATTCCGGATGCTGCACCCGTAATGACTGCAACGTCATTTTCGACTAGCTTCATAGACTATCGCTTCGGCCCACAACAGATAGCGATTCTGGTTGGCGGTCGTAGTTGTATGTAAATAACTCACATAAGATATGTCTATATAGGCGATATTTCTTCCTTAGTTAGTGATTCGCTATGACAATAGAGGAGAGAGTGACAGCGCTAAACACACCCCACTGAGCCGTTTGTGAAATTCAGGTTGGTATACCTGACAC
This sequence comes from Halostagnicola bangensis, assembly GCF_054653435.1. Classification (NCBI taxonomy): domain Archaea; kingdom Methanobacteriati; phylum Methanobacteriota; class Halobacteria; order Halobacteriales; family Natrialbaceae; genus Halostagnicola; species Halostagnicola bangensis. The sequence continues at coordinate 388,444 of NZ_BAAIGG010000002.1, forward strand.
TTGGCAAGAACGCTTATGTAGAACTCAACTCAACTATTTGAGTATGAGTTACTACGAATCAGATGCGCTGACGATCGAATGGGAGTCAACGATAGATGCCGTCGTAATGGACTGGCACAACTTCGCGAAAGGTGACCAATACCGGGAGGGACTCGAGAAGGGTCTGGAGTTAGTCGAAGAAAAACGAGCCGAGAACTGGCTTGCCGATCTCCGAGATCTCGGGACCGTGACCCAGGAGGACCAGGAGTGGACACAAGAAGAGTGGCATCCTCGAGCGTTCGAAACCTCACTCTCGACTATCGCGGTGATTCAGCCGGAAAGCGTCGTCGCAAACATGTCCGTTGAAAACCTCGTCCAGGAGTTCGGCTCCAACGAGAACAAATCGCGGATATTCAGCGATCGAGCCGAGGCAGAGTCGTGGCTCAAAAACCAGTAAGGCTCCGGACTAACTTCGCAGAAAATGGCGAGTAGTATTGCCATTAACCGCTACTTTCCGTCTCTCAGTATCGATATGTTCTCGAAGAGACAGCCGAGCAGGAGGTGAGCAGACGAGTTGAGTTGATATCAATCTCAAGATGACGAAATTATCTTAGTTCCGATCCGGCATCGTCGACAGCCGAGCGACGGCGTTCATATCCGGCCGACCCGAGGAGGGCATCGTCGAATGCCTCGTCGAGCGACCCGGAGAAGAGTCCTCATCACTGTCGCCAACCAATCCCCCGCCGAGTAATCCGTCCTCGTCTTCCTGCTGGTCTGCTTCCTCACGTTCGGCCTCCCCATCGTCAACTTCTCGGTCGCCGTCGTCTTTGTCGGTGCTGCTGTCTGTCTCACCGCCACGAAGCCCCTCGAGTCGATCCTGAAGCGATTCGAGTTCGTCGCTAAATCCCTCAACATCGGTTCCGGCGACGGATTCGAGCGTCGACCCGAGCATCGACTCGTCTTCCGAATCGGTTTCATCACTCGAGTCGGCCTCCCCATCCGACTCACCGTCTGAGCCGACCCCACCAGCTGACTCACCGTTTGAGTCGACCTCATCATCCGACCCGTCCTCGGAGTCGACCTCGGTACCTGATTCGTCGTCAGAATCTGGTGCTGATTCAGTGTCTCGCTGACTGTCGTCCCCGCCCGCTTGAAGCGTTTGCCGGAGGTCGTGCAAGTTCTCCTCGAGTGTCGCTCGCCAGTCGTCTTCGCCCTCATCGCTGTCGCTATCGGCCCCGCTCTCCTCGAGGAGATCCGCGACGGTTGCCAGCGTGACCAGCGCGTGGAGTTTTCGAAGCTCGTCTTCGGGAGCCTTCGCGATCGCTTCGGGAATCGATGCTGGTTCGCTTCCGTCGGGGAGTTCGGCGAGCCCGACCGCCTCGAGAACCGCTTCCGGATCGTTCGTCTCGATGATCTCCCGCGCGTCCGCGGCGTTCTCGAGAAGCGGGCTCGAATCGTCCGGTTCGATCAGCTCGTCCTGTTCGCCGAGCTCCTCGAGCGGGACATCGAGGACGTCCTCGAGAGCGTCGTCGGCCTCGAGTTCGTCCCGTGACGAGGAGAGCAGTTCCGAGAGGCGGTCACCGATATCGTTGCTCATTATTTTTCACCCGATGTTTCAGTATGGTTCGTGTTGGTCGTGGGTTCGTGCCGAGGTCCGTACTTAGCCCCCGTTCGACACCGTCGCAAACTCGTCGTCCGATTCGGACACGGTCTCGACGATCCGTTCGGTCATCTCCTCGCGACTGAGGTTGGCTTTCACGCCGACGTCTTTGGCGACCGACTGGAGATCCGAATACGACATGATCTCGAGGAACTGCTCGAGAGTCTCTTTGCGAAGCCCCTCGAGGTCGCCAGCATCGGGTTCATCACCCTCGTCGCTATCCTGTTCGTCGTCGGTCGTTGAGTCCTCGTCCGCCACTTTACCGTCCTCTTCACCCTCGTCAACTGCATCGTCACTCTCATCAACTGCATCGTCCTCATCCATCTCTTCCGCCTCACCATTCCCGCCGTCCTCATCCATCTCTTCCGCCTCACCATTCCCGCCGTCCTCATCGTCCTCGCTCTCGAGGACATCCTCGAGACTACTCCCTTCGGAGATTCCCTTCGCCAGTGAGGCCACAGAATCACTGGCTTCGAGATCCTCGAGAGTTTCGGTGAAGGCGTCTTTGATCGCGGCCGTGAGCTCGGAGCGGAGTTCCGAACGGTCTTTTTCTTCCTCGAGTCCCTCGCTTATCGTTTCGTGAACCTCGCGGCCGATCGCACCGCCGAGTTCGCGGCCGATTCTGTCGCCGAACTCGCGACCGACGGATGCCCCGATTTCGTCGCCGTTGATACTGTCCTCGAGCGATCCGTCGCCGATTAGATCGGCAACGTCGATCTGTTCGCTGACTTCGTCGGCGACGAGCTGTTTCAGATCCGAACCGTCACTCATCCGGCCCACCCCGATACTTTCCGATCGCGGCTGAGTGATTCACTCCCATCGGGCTACTCCTCCTCGGACTCCTGATCTTTCTCACTTTCCTCTTCCTCGTCACCGGTTTCCTCGTCCGTTTGTTGGTTCTCGTCTTCTTGCTCGTTCTCATCCTCGTCTTCCTGCTCGCTTTCGGATTCTGCGTCCTCGTCTTCAGATTCCCCATTGCCTTCGCTCTCCGCTCCGGATTCCTCCTCATCCTCGGTGGCTTCCTCGTCATCGCTTTCCTCGTCTTCAGCTTCATCCTCGTCATCGCTCTCCCCATTGTCCGCTTCCTCCTCGGCGTCTTCTTCCTCCGCCTCGTCGGAACTCACCAACTGCTCGACGACGAGTCCACCGATCGTCCGACCGACGGACTCACCGATTTTTCGTCCGGCGAACGCACCGATCTGTCTTCCCAGCGCCTCGCCGAGTGGTTCGTCTTCGTCGATTTCGCCTTCCCACTGGGTTCCCTCGAGCAGTTCCTGAATATCGATGTTTTCCGTGATTTTCTCGTAGTCGATTCGCTCGGTTATTGATTGTTCACTCATGATTGGGATTCCGCTTGCGCCGGTGATTCGGACTGGGACTGTTCACTCGAGTCGTCCTGACTGTTCTGGGGTTCGATCTGTTCGGCCAGTTGCCGGATGATTTCGCTGACGATCGTCGCGACGAGTTCCTCGATGGGGAGACCGGGAACGAGACCGACGAGTTTCTCTTTCAGCCACTTGCCAGCGGCTGCGAGCCGACCGCCGGACGCTTCGTCGTCGCTCGGTTCGTCTTCGTCGCTCTCCTCGCCATCATCCTCCTGCTCGCCGTCATCTCCGGTGCCGAATAAACTGCCGAACAAACTACTGAAAAAGGCCTTCGGCTTCCCGAGCAGGCTTTTGAGCCGTTTCGTCACCTTCCCGTAGAGGCTACCGAGATACTGTTTGGGCTTCTCGAGCAACGACCCGAGCAGCGCCTTTGGTTTTTTGAGTAGCGATTTCGCTTTGTCGAGAATCCCACTCAGCATCGCCTTGGGACCGTCGAGGAGCCCCGTTACGGCGGATAGCAGGTTCCCCAACAGGTTGTTCTTGCCCGGGCGAGCCGACACGTCGAGCGTAACCGGATTCAGGTTGACCTCGAGGCCGAGCAGATCGAGAAACAGGCCGTCGAGATCGAGGTGGAGAACGCCGGAGGCATCGTCGCCTTCGTACACGTCATCGGCGTCCTCGACGTGGTATTCGTCCTCCTCGTCCCCCTCTCCGTCCCCCTCATCGGAATCATCCCCACCCGCGTCCTCGTCGGAGTCGTCCGCATCAGTAGATTCCTCGTCGTCGTCAGTCTCACTCTCTTCGCTCTCGTCTCCCGGCTCCGCCGTCGCTTCGTCGTCCGACTCTCCGTCCGTACCGTCTGACTCGTCTGCTTGTGCGTCCTCTTGGCCGCCGTCCTCGGATTCGTCGTCCGCTGTTGTGGATGTCTCTTCTGACTCAGTCGATGACTCGGCGGTCTCTCCATCGGTTTCCGATCCTTCGTTTTCGTCGCCTTCTTGGGAACCTTCCGCCTGACCGCCATCGGCCATCACTCTCCTCGCCGTTTGTCGTTCGTCGTGGTGATGGCTCGAGGTGGCACCGACGCATCCGGAGTCCGGACGGTCCTCGAAGCCATCACCGGCTAACCCGTCTGTCATTATACGAGAACATACACGAGAAAGATCGTTGTGGTGGTTTCCCTTGCGTGTGCGTCCGTTGGGGCCACTCGGACGAACGCTTTAATCTAGCGATGTCGATAGGTAATGAGATCGTGAACGGGTACTCGTGGCGGACGAAACGAATCTGTCTCCGATCGACGAACTCCCTCAGGTAGATTCACTCTGCTCGAATCTGATTTTTGCCACACACTGTCGTTACTCGAGTGAACCAACGCGAAGGGCGTACTCCCCTCGCGTTCGGTCTTCATCGTGATATTCGACAGGTTCCTCGATTGCGCCGATAATTCCTTCCTGAAGGGTTGCCGCGGTCGCGATCCCTTCGAACTGCTCGAGGCTCTGCTCGCCGTCATCGAGAGAGAAGCATCGAACGCCGTGTGTGTCCGGCTCTCGAACTCGGAAGTTCTGGGCGCAGGGTGCAACCATCGTCTCGCCGACCGCCTCGAGGCCGTGGATGAACCCGCCGACGTTCGCATCCCAGAGCGAGTTCCCATCGGCGTCGAAGGCGGCGATCCGGTGTTCGTTCGGATGGCGATTTTCCGTCTCTCGGCTCTCGACCGCGTAGGTGTTGCCCGTCACGAACGCGACGCGGCCGTCGTTCGCGTGGGCGTGGTTCGGATAGGCGTACAGCGTCTCGCCGTCGATTTCAGTCTCGATCGCGAGGTCGACGCACCACAGTTCGGCACCGCCGGATCCCAGAAGGTACCCCCGTTTGTCGCCGTGACTCGAGACAGCGATCCGGTCGCCGTCGAACGAAACGTCTCCGACGCGTCGGTCGCCTTCAGTCCCGGGATCCCAGGTCCAACTCGGCGACCCGGTATCGGTCTCGAGCACGACCAGTCCGTTGTCGTGCTCGCCCATACACCGGTTGTAGCCGACGGCGAGTCGCTCTCCCACGTCGTCGAGGTCGATCGAAATCGGCGACGCGTCGGTTTCGTAGCGCCAGCGAACCGTTCCGTCGGCGTCGAACGCGTAGACGGTGCTGTGCCATTCGCGGTGCTCTCCGTCGCGTTCGTAGCGCCGCGCGGCCGCGTACAGCACGGGCTCCGTCTGATCGGCGACTGCGCCTTCGTCGTTTCCTGCCGAACCCGACTCGAGGCCGACGACGTAGGGAAGGTAGAAGATACTCTCCCTCGAAGCCTCTCCGACGTCTTCGCACGTGTCGTAGGACCACTCCCGCTCGCCCGTCTCGAGGTCGTAGGAAACGATCGTCCCGGTTTCGCCGCGACCGGCGACGATGAGAGAATCGCCGAGCGTCTCGAGGCCGACCGCGTGTTCGGGGTGGTCGGTCGACCACCGCGGCTCGAGCGTCTCTCGGTCGAACGCGGTGACGGTTCCGTCCCACTCGCCCGCAATGATGAGTGAGCCTGTCGCGTGAACGCTCGAGCGAGTCCACATGTGCCGACTCCGGGCGCTCTCGATGTCTCCCAGTGGTTGCGTTTCGAAGCTCCTCGATCCCTTCTGTTCGTTTGCCGCCATGCTCACTCCTCCGGGAACGTCTCGTGGAGCAAGTCATGGGCATCCTCGAGGCCTTCGAAAATGCTTTCGCCCTGCTCAGTTAGTCGGTGGACGGCGCGTTCGGCGTCGCGAACGGACAGCAGTCGGCCCCGCGTATAGTTGTATTCGGGATCGTTCTCGTCCATCGTCGCGACCGTCTCCTCTAAATCGACGAGCGCCGCGTCCAGATGGCGTTCGAGTTCGGTGAGGCTTTCAGCCTCGGTGAGGGCCTCGATCGGCCCCTCGAGGTGGCCTTCGAGGTCTTTCTCCGCGTGTTCGCGGGCGTGTCGGTCCCCGACGCCGAGGACATTCATCAGTCCGAGTTTCAGCGCTTCGATTTCGTAACAGCTCATGATATGAATAGATTACAACGTCTGATCGACGAGATCGCTCACGATGCGATCCCTGTCTAAGTGGTCGGAAACGATTCGATCCGCATCGCTCGCGTCGACGTCGCCGTACCAGATTCCGTCGGGGTAGACGGCGACCATCGGCCCGTCGCCACAGCGGCCGAGACACGACGACCTGGTGATTCGGGCGTCGCAGTGCTCGGAGTCTCGAGCCTCCTGTCGAAGGCGCTCGAGCACGGCCGAGGATCCCATCTCCGAACAGGTTCGGTTCGTGCAGACGGCGACGTGTTTTCCCGGCGCATTGTGGCTGTGCGGATCGTCGTCGACGTTCTCGCGGTCCGCGTGACTCTCTTGGTGGGCCAGTGCTCGCAACATCGCTCGAGCGCCGCCCCGGTCCTCCTCGTAGCCCTCGAGATCGACTTTGTACTTGCAGGTATCACAGGACATTTCGACGCTGTCCGATCTGGCTTCCTGCCAGCGGTCCGCGAAGACGTCGAGCAGCCTCGAGTCGGTCCCGAGCGGGTCGCCGGCGGCCGCCTCGACGTAGGGGTAGTCCGCGTCGAACTCGTCGGTCCAGTCGCGCACGCGCTGGGTCAACACGCCGTCGCCGAGCATGTACGGCAGGACCACGACGGCGTCGGGACGGTGTTTCGAGAGTCCGTGGAGGGTCTCCTCGAGGCGCGGTTCCGTTACGCCGACGAACGAGGCTTCGGCCCTCGAGAACTCTCGACCTTCGTAGAGCAACCGGGCCAGCTTGTGCACGTCGCCGTTGGCGTCCGGATCGCTCGAGCCCCGCGCACAGCAGACGACTGCGACGTCGTCCTCGGCTCGATCGACACCCAACTCGCGTTCGACGGCCCCGGCGCGGTCCTCGAGCAGATCGAGGATCGCCGGGTGGATCCCCAGGTGCGCGCCGTTGTTGATCGCAATGTCGTGGGCGGCTCGGGCCTGGTCGATCGCCAGCGGCACGTCGTTTTTGACGTGACTTGCTGCGAACAGCGAGCAATGAACGACGGTGATCTCGCTTGCGAGGGGCGCGAGCCCCTCGAAGGCCTCGTCGATGGCCGGCTCGGCCAACTCGAGAAACGCCGCGTCGACGGGGATCCCGAGCCGTGACTCGAGGTCGGCCGCCAGTTCGCGAACCTGTTCGTTCGAGCGCTCGCGCCTCGAACCGTGGCCGACCAGCAGGACGGCCTCGTCGTCGAAGGCGAACGCGGTGTCGTCGGTTTTGCTCATAGTGGTGCGTTCCGGATGAGTCGTCGCTCAACCCCTGTCGCGTATCGCAGTCCTCAGTCGTACGATTCGGCCTGCTCGAGGCTCTTTCGCAACTTTCGCTCGCGACTCGGTGCGTAGAGACCGCTCTCCTCGCAGTCCTCGTAGAGCCACGTGCCGAACTCGGGAGCGGCGGCGTCGTCGATGCCGAACCAGTAGCCGCCCGAGGAGGTCTCGGAGAGGTCGCCCATCGGTGCCCCAATCGGGCAGTCCTCGATCAGCCCTCGAGTCAGCTCGAGAAGCGCCTCGTCGTCGTGAACGAACGAGATACCTACGGTCCCGCTCTTCGATTTGAAACAGATCGTTCCACAACCCTCGAGAACGCCCCGAAGCAGTTCCCGCTCGTGACTCGAGAACGCCGAGAAGCGGTAGTTTCCGCGCCCGTCGACGGGAAGGCCGAGCGTCGAACGCCGTCCGAAGAGGGCGTCGTCCGTCTCCCCAGCAGTGTCACCGGAGGCCGTCTCGCTCGAGCCGATCTCGAGCGTGTACTCGTCTTCGGTTCTGGTGATCGACGCATCGTGGGCGTACTCGCGGCTGTTCGTTTCGTGCTCGATCTCGCCGCCAGCGATGGCCGCGAGAACGTTCGCGGACGCCTCATCGTTGGTCACGACTTCGACGGTGTCGTCACCGACGTCTCCGCTGCCAGCGATATGGCCCCAGAGGTACGCCGACGCGGGGTGTCTCGCGAGGGGGTCGGCGGGAACCTCGATCTCGAGCGGTTGGCCGTCGGCTCCGGAGACGGCGTCGCTCATTCGCCCACCTCGCGAACGATGATGGCGTCGGTTGGGCAGGCCGCGGCGGCCTGCTGGGCCTCGTCGATCCGGTCGTCGTCGAACGTCGCGACGACGCGCTCGTCCGTGTCGGTCACCTCGCCCTCGCAGTCGTAGATTGGGTCCGCGTCGGGATCAATCGTCGCCAGCCCGTCTTCGCCCTCGACGAATCGCGGATCGCGGGTCAGGCAGGCGAATATGCCGTCGCAGGCGTCCTTCTCGATGGTAATCTCGTAGGCCGGCATGGTCAGTAGTCGTATTTCGTCTCGTAGCCGCGAGGCGTGACCATCCGGTCGTCCCAGACGTAGGTTTCCTCGTTGCCGACGACGATGGTCGTCGTCATGTCGATGATCTCGCTCTCGCCGAGCTCCTCGAGTTCGCCCAGTTCGGTGATCATCACCTGCTCGTCCTCCCGGCCCGCGCCGTGGACGATACCGACCGGCGTGTCGGAGTCGCGGTGGGTGAGCAAGATCTCACAGCACTTCTGGAAGTTCTCCCGGCGCTTGCGACTCCACGGGTTATAGATCGTGATCGTGAAGCTCTCGCTCGCGACCGAGTGCAGTCGCGACTCGATTTCGGGCATCGGAACCAGATGATCCGACAGCGATATCGAAACGGTGTCGTTCACGAGGGGAGCGCCGAGGCGGGCTCCACAGGATTGGGCCGCCGGAACGCCGGGGACGACCTCGAAGTCGACCATCGACGCCGTCGCGCCCTTGGACTCGATGATCTCGAGGGCGAGTCCCGCCAACGCGTAGACGTTGGGGTCGCCGCTGCCGACGATCGCCACGTCGTTGCCCGCGAGCGTGCGGTCGATCGCCTCCTCCGTGCGCGAGACTTCGCCGCACATCGGCGTGTCGTACAGTTCGTCGGCTTCTTCGGTAATCTCGTCGGGGATCAGGTCGATGTAAGTCGTGTAGCCGACGATGTGCTCGGCCTCGAGCAGTGCGGTCTTCGCTCGTTCGGTCATCCCCTCCGGATGGCCAGGGCCGAGCCCGACCGCGATCAGCTGGCCGGGATCGCCCTCGAAGTCCTCGACCGTCGAGCCGACCTTTTCGTCCGTTTTCTCCTGCTTGCTCGAAGCGCCCGAACTCGCGCCGCATTTCGAACTCGAGCCCAATGACGAGGAGTCGGATGATGAGTCGCTCGAGGAAGACGAAGACGCCCCGCATTTCGAGCTTGAGGCGGATTCGGAGTCGCTCGAGGAAGCTGACGACGACTCACTCGAGGATGCGGAACTCGCGCCGCACTTCGAGGACGTCTCTTCGGTCTCGGTTGTCGATGCGCCGCAGTTGGATGCCGATTCGGTTTCGTCCGCGTTGGTGTCAGTACTCATTGGCTGTTAGTGTTAGAAATTGTCGACGTCACGCCCGCCGCGGGGGGTGACGAGGTACGTTCGGTCGTCGTTCTCCCAGGTTTTGGTCTCGTGATTACCGATGATCAGCGAGGTTCCCATGCCCGAGACCTTGTCGTCGTGATCGGTCGCCTCGTCGAGGCTGGTGATGAAGTGGTCCTCGCCGTTCCGGCCGGCGTCTTCGCGGCCGGCGTCGTTGACGATGGCCACGTAGGCGTCGTCGGTCCGCTCCTCGCGGACGATATCGACCGCTTTCTCGTAGTTTCTCCAGCAGTTATAGAGGACGATCACGAAGTCGCTGATGGCCGCCGCACGGAGCTTTTCCTCGATTTCGTCCCAGCCGCGCCACTTATCGGAGAGCGAGATCGTACAGAAGTCGTTACACAGCGGCGCGCCAACGTTCGCCGCACCGCCCAGCGCGGCGGTTAGTCCCGGAACGATTTCGACGGGGATATCGTTCGCGTCCTCCTCCTCGGCCATCAGGAAGATCAGGTCCGACTTGCCGTAGACCGAGGGGTCGCCGCCCGAAACGTGGGCAACGTCCTCGCCTTCTCGAACGCGATCGAATGCCTCCTTCGCCAGCTCGATCTGGCGGCCCATCGTCGAGCGGACGATCTGCTGTTCGAAGCCATCCTCGCGGTCGCCTTCGGCTCGCGCTGCGGTGCCATCTTCACGAGTCGCGATTCCGTCGTCGTCCACCGCTTCCTCCGGCGGAAGCGTTCCGTCGTCACGAAGGAACGCCTGGTAGAGATCGGAGGCGATCACGCAATCGGCGGACTCGATCACCTTCTTCGCCTTCGCGGTCATGTGATCCGGTAGACCCGGGCCGATGCCGACAACGTAGAGAGTTCCATACTCCTCGGGGGTTCCCGAATCCGCTTCTCCCGCGGCGGCGTCGGTTCCGCTCATTTGCCGATCGCCACCGTAACCTCGTTTTCGTAGCCGAGCTTCTCGAGGACGAGTTCGTTCTCAGCCCCGCCAGCGATCGCGCTCGCCTCTGAGACACCCGGCCAGCCGATCAGGTCCTTCGAGCGCGAGGGCGTCGGCCCCTCGTGTTCGAGCAGGGTTTCCTTGTCGAAGACGACCACGCCGAGGTCGAGTTCGTCCGCGGCCTCGAGCAGTCCTTCTTCGTCTTCCTTTCGAGTTGCCGTGCCGACGAACTCGACGTCGTCGAAGTCGTAGTCGGTTTCCTCGAGCGCCTGTTCCCAGGCGGCGAGGAAGGCGTCCTTGCTCGCGCCCGAGACGCTTCCGGTGCCGAGCACGATGCCGTCGTCCTTGTTCCGTTTGAGTACCGTCACGTCGTCGCCGACGAGGACGGCCTTCGGCCCCTCGATTCGCGCCACGGGGCCGAGATTGTCGTCCAGCACGGCGAGGTTGGTCTTCACCGTCGAGTCACCATTGACCACGTGGGCGTCCATCGCCTTCGCGCGGGATTCGACGCCCTGCTTGCCGGCGGCCTCGCTCGCGGTGGTCATCGCCGGTACGGCACCCATCGTCGCCAGATCCTGTGCGACTTGGTTCGCGCCGTGGTGGCCACCCGTGATCGGGATGGCCCATGTGAGCTCCTCGTCGACGACGCAAATCGCGGGGTCCTCCCACTTGTCGTCGAGCAGGTGGGCCGTCTTCCGCATCGCGATGCCCGAAGCCATCAGGCCGATAAAGCAGTCGTACTCGCCCCAATGCTCTTCGAAGACGTCGCCGTGGTACTCGATGATGTCGATGCTCTCGTAGCGGTCGCCGATCTCCGCCTCTATCTCCTCGGCGGTCTCCATCTTCCGCCCGAAGGAGATGATCGCAATCTCTTCGGCGACCTCGCCGTCCGAATCCGCCGTCGAACAGTGACCGCCCGAATCTGTACTCGAGTCGTCCGTCCCGTCTGCGTTCTCAGTTCCTGAACTCATTGTCGAACCTCTCTTATCGAAAATCCGTCCGTTCCACGCCGAATTGACCCATCTAGTCCACCGCGGGGGTGGGACTGAAAGGGGCCAGCCCCGTCGGCGAAGGCGGGCGACGCAAGCACCGCAGGGAGAGAGCAAAGCGAGCGACCGAGGCGCACAGCGAGCCCCCCGAGTCGACGGGGCTGGGGGCTTTCTCCGTGTTTGCGGTACCGTGCCCGCCGTCCCTTAGTCATCGCTCGCCTCCGGTTCGCTCGTGTTCTCGGACGAACTGCCAGATGACCCACGATTCGCCCAGTCGCCGTAGAGGAAGGATCGCTCGTAGCCCGCTCCCGTCACCGCATCGCCGATAACGACCAGCGCGGAGGCTCGATACCCCGCCTCCTCGACTTTATCGGCGATATCGCTGACCGAACCGATAATCACGTCCTCGTCGGGCCAGGAGGCGTGGTAGATCACGCCGACAGGCGTCTCGGGATCGTGACCGTCCTCGAGCAGGCGATCCATCGTGTCCCGAACGGCGTGGGTCCCCAGATAGATGCAGGTCGTCACGTCGCCCATCTCGACGAACTCCGAAATGTGGTCTTCCTCCTCGGTCAGGGTCTTGCCCTGCGGCCGGGTGAACGCGACGTGGTTCGAGACCTCGTTAAGCGTCAGTTGGGTCCGCAACGTTGCGCTCGCGGCGAACGCGGATGTAACGCCGGGAACGAAGTACGTCGGCACGCCCTCGTGTTCCAAGGCGTCCATCTGCTCGAGTGCGGCCCCGTAGATCGCAGGATCGCCGCTATGGAGTCGCACCACTCTCTGGCCGTCCTCGTAGGAGTCTCGCATGAGCGGGATCAGCTCCTCGAGGTCCTTCCCCACGGAGTTCACCAGCTCTGCGTGGGCGCAGTACTCGTCCAACAGCTCGCTGTTGACCAGCGAGCCGGCGTGGACGACGAGGTCGGCTTCCTCGAGGAGTTCCTTCCCGGCCACGGTCAACAGTCGAGGATTGCCGGGTCCGGCTCCGACGAAGGGGACGCCCTCCTGGTCGTCTCCCGCGCTGTGGTCGAAAATTCGGTCGTCCAGTTCCTCCCGCCGGCGCTCTCCCTGGGCGTCGATCGCCTCTTGGGGGTCGCCGCCGTCCGTCGCCACAGTCGTCGTCTCGTCCGTTGTATCCGTCATATTCAGTGACCTCCGCAATCGCCCTGAGCACAGCCCTCGGCGCGCTCTCTTTCCATCGTCTCCGTCGTCCCGCCGTCGGCGAGGGGTTCACCGCTCGAGGCCGATTCTTCGCCCTCCTCCGTCGGTTCGTCCGTGCCCTTCATCTCGTCAGTACCGTTGATCTCGAACGCCGCCGTCGCCGACTCGATCTCGAGATCGTCCTTCACGGCGTAGGCGAGCGTATAGTAGTCCCGTTCGTCGATTTCCGCGGGGTCGTCCGTGATCAGCGTCTCGCCTTGCTCCATGAACAGCCGTCGGCCGTAGGTCACGTCGTAGCCCGCCTCCACGAGCCCCTCGTGGGTCGCCGGCGCGTCGGTGACCTTGAACAGGATCATTCGATCCGGACCGGTCGGGCTGTGGCCGTCCGCGGCCTCCCGCAATGATAGCCCGGCTCCGGCCTCGATTTCGACTCCCATCGCGGTCGCAAAGCCCGTCACCGCGCTCACGCCGGGAACGATCTCGAGGTCCACGTCGTCGTGGAAGGCGTCGATCGTCCGGCGCAGGTGGCCGAACGTCGAGTAGACGTTCGGATCGCCGAGCGTGACGAACGCGACGTCACCGTCGCGGGCTCGAGGTGCGACTTCCGCGGCGGCCTCCTTCCAGGCCGAGCGGAGCTTCTCCTCGTCTTTGGTCATCGGAAAGTCCAGATCGCCGATCTTTGACTCCTCGACGTGGTTCAGCGCGACCGACCGAGAGAGGCGACCGGGCGAGTAGACCACGTCGGCCTCCTTGAGCACGCGCTTTCCGCGCACCGTCACGAGATCAGCTTCACCGGGTCCGAGTCCGACGCCGTAGAGGGTCATTGGTCGAGCCCTCCAACCTGACTCTCACCGTCGCCAGCAGGCCGGCCGCCATCGGCGACGACTTTCTCGCCGTCCTCGTCGTCCGCATCCGCAGTCGCGCTCCCGACCAGCATGTAGACCGGGTTGTCCGAGTTGAAACTCGTCGCGCCGGCGAGTTCGTAGCCGTGGCTCACCTGAAACTGGACGACCTCCTCGAGTAAGTCCCGCTCTCGGAAGGCCTCTGTCGCCTTCCCGGCGACCTCGAGTCGCGAGACGTTCATGATCACGCGGTCGATTTCGGTCTCGACGGCGTGATCGAGGACGGCCTCGAAGTTCCGGCTCCCGCCCAGAAAGAGGGCGTCGGCGTCGTCGGGGAGCCCCTCGGGAGCTTCCTCGTTCCGAAGCTCGACCGCCGCTCGGATCGAGTCCTCGTTCGCGGCGAGGTTCTTCTCCGTCGTCTCGAGGCGTTCTGGTTTCCGCTCGAGGGCGGTCACTCGCCCAGCGTGCTGCGCCGCTTCGATGGTGATCGCCCCCGTACAGGAGCCGACCTCCGCGAAGTGGTCGTCGGCCTCGAGGGCGAGTTTCGAATGGACGACGGCGCGGACCTCCGACTTCGTCGGCCCGGCCTTCGCATCGTGTGGAAGCGCGATGGGTGGCATCACCGGATGGAACAGAAGCCACCCCTAAAACAATTTTGTTTGGAGTAGGGAAAATATGATTGTCAAAATGGCTCATCAAGAAAACTACCGATTGGTAAAGCACATGGAATCATCGTGCCAGTGACTAGAATAACAAGGTTTGTTAATGTGGATGACCAACTGAGATCATGGATAACAGAGTACGATTAAAAACACTAAATGGGCCAATAGTCAAATATGTTTTCGTATTAATATTTTCCATATTTGTGTTTGCTAGCTTACTATTTGGCTATCAAGCATATGATCGTGGTAATTTACCAGGCACAATTACTTCCCTAATTATTGCCTTCTCCTTCATTTCATTATCTATTTATGTGTTGTCAGATATTGACTATGATCGTATGATGTTAATTTACTCTATATGCCTACTGGGTGTGTTATTCCCCACATACCTCATTCAAGCAACCAGAGTTAATTTCGTATTCATTATGGTTGCTATCTTTATGACTGTATATTCAATCATTAGTATCAAGAGAAATACCTAATTATGGGTTTCAAAGAATGAATCGATATAATTATCAATGACATTTGGATCGAGATCCCAAAACCAATATGTGTTCTACATTATATCTAGCAATATCTTGTTACTCAACAACCTCATCTATTGACTGCTTATGTCTGTTGCGTGAGCTGTTAGATAGGATAATCCAACTTGTTCTAACGGACCCCCCGCAATACATGGGTCAGGGATGATAGGCACATCAATGCAAGTGTCGGCAAAGTAGAATGTGAATTCAACACCATCGGGTTCTCTATGACGATCAAGTTCATTTTCAGTCAGAATGCTCTTAAGAGCTATAGCGCCAGCAAGCGCGCTCACAACTAATCCAGGCGCGCCAAACTTACCCGACAACACACCTGCAAAACTGGACACACCTGCATTAATTAGCAGGAGTTGCTGAACCTCAAACGTTAAATCTTCATCTAATTTGACTTCATGTGTGTTCCACGGCGTAAGAATCGGACTCTGATCTGATGAAATGGAGTTTTCACCACTGCTTAAGATAGTAACCGGCTGATCTTGAGTTAATGCTTTCTCCGTGGGTGCGAGAAAAACTCCGTCTTCCACTTCTTTGACTTCTATCAGCCCTTGTTCCTTTCGCTGATTCATTTTCTGTTCAAGATACTCATGATCTGCATCCGTTGAAGATTTAACCGAGGACTTGACTACAATATCATCATCCTCAATCGTGAATTTTGGTTCTTCGTCTATTTCGTCCTCATATTGGAAATCATCTGGGGTGATTTCGCCGGAAGAATTGTGATCTTCGTCGCCAGAGACCTGTGAGGGGACCCCCATCAATGCGAGTGACCCAATCGTTGCAGTTAGGACCCTTCTTCTATTAACTTTCGAATCTTATTGTCTGCTGTTATCTACTGACATCAAATAGTATTTGATTACCATAGGATATAAACATTATGGTGGTCCATCATCTTTCAGATTTAGGAGGCCATATTTGTACTCAAGGTAAAATTCGACTATATCTAATCTATATCAGAGATTCGCTATTGACAACGAAGACGATTGTGAGAATGTCACTCATTATGCGGTATTAAGTACTCCTGAGCACCTGCAATCCAAATCTCCACCTTCAAATAGAATATCGTGGTGGCAAGTACATCTGTGACGTTCGTCCTTCCCCTTATTGATTTATTGTGTCTTTAGACGAATTTTAATTTCTAGGATCGATAGTCTCGAGGAACCGATCGAACGCCCCGCTCTCGGGGTGGACGTGGACGTACGTGCCGAGCGATTCGTATTCGACCAATCCATCGTGCTCGCCGTCGATACCGTCCCCGCGAACCGTCTCGAAAGCGAACCGGGCGTCGCCCGCCACGTCGGCGCTCGAGTAGTGGAACTCGTGACCTCGGATCGTTTCGCCGGCGTTCGCCGTGAGCGTGCCGTCGACGGCCTCGAGTTCGACGTGATCCAACGCCTGATAGCGGTCGTGCATCGTCACGTCCGCAGGAAGGATGCCGGCCATCTCGCTCGTCTCGCCCTCGGCGGTCGTCAGCGACTCGCTCATCGCCATCAGGCCGCCGCACTCGCCGAGCACGGGGAGACCCTCGCTCGCGAGGTTTCCGAGTTCGGAGAGTGTCCCCGCCGACTCGAGTTCCGACGCGTGGAGTTCGGGATAGCCGCCGGGGAGATAGACGCCGTCGCAGTCGGGAACCGGGTCGCCCGAAAGCGGCGAGAACGCGACCAGTTCCGCGCGTTCGCGAAATCGCTCGAGAGTTGCAGGATACCGGAAACAGAAGGCCGCGTCGTCTGCGACGGCGATTCGGGCGTCGACCGACGGATCGGACCTCCCTGCGCCGGCGACCATCTCGGCGGCGGAAGTTTCGGGTTCGGGCGGTTCGCTCGCAACATCGGCCAACCGCTCGGCCTCGAGCGTCTCCGCGGCTTCCCGGAGCGCTTCTCTCGGCAGCGCCGCTTCGCCGCCCATCTCGAGGCCGAGGTGTCGATCCGGAATCTCGAGGTCCGGCTTCGGGGGAATCCGCCCGAAGAACTCGAGGTCGTCGGGGAGCGCATCCCGAATTCCCTGCTCGTGGCGGCCGCCGTGGGCACGCTGGGCGACGATTCCTGCAACTTCGATATCTCGACCGATTGCGTCCGCGTACTCGCGAAAGCCGAGTGCCGTCGCTGCGACGCTTTCCATACCCGCCTTTGCGTCGACGACGAGCACGACCGGCACGTCGAGCGCTTCCGCGACCATGGCGGTGCTCGAGCCGTCGCCATCGTAGAGGCCCATGACGCCCTCGACCACGCAAATATCTCCCTCGCCGCGGTGGTAGTTCCGAAGCAGTCCCTCCTCGCCGCAGAGCCAGCGATCGAGCGTTCGCGAGGGCCGACCCGCGATCGCCTCGTGGTGGCTCGGATCGATGAAGTCCGGGCCCGCTTTCGCGGGCTGGACCTCGTGGCCCGCATCCTCGAGGGCCTGAACGATTGCGAGGGTGGCGACCGTTTTCCCGACGCCGGAACTGACGCCGCCGAGGACGAATCCGTTCATCATTGTGGTTGCGTTCGGACAACCGAACTTGAATCCGTCGGTGACGCCGCCGATAGCGCCAGCGAGTTCGATATAATGGGCGACTGTCCGTTTTAACTTCTACAGAGGGTGTCATAGAACAGTTCGCATACCTATCTTCAACTACCCGACGAACGGTAAGTACAGGCGGAGACGTTACCGCTGGAGTCCAGCGCAAGCACTGCACCCGCGAGCGACCAACGGGAGCGAGCGGCTTTTTAGCGTAGATTTTTGGAGGAGTGGTGAGCGAGCAACGCGAGCGAACCCGACGAGAAAAAGGTACGTTTGCATACCTACTTATCGGTCAGTTCACTGAAAGAGTGAATGTAATCAACACCGTGGGAAGAGTTCTATGACACCCTCTTCTACAGGCTAAGTCCCCGTCTTCAAGGAACGAGCCGCGGTAGCGGCGAGTGAGTAGGGTGGGGTAGTTCACTTGGTTATAGTAATCGTCCCGATACAGTACCGAGTCTCTCGCTTGACTCCACCGTGGATCCGACGTTTACGAGGGACTTGGATAAATACCCGAAACATTTTATATTAGGCATTGAATATTCGCACACATGACAGATAAACAACCTGTGAGTTCGCTAAAAGACGCTGGATCGACTGCTTCTCTAAAACTCGTCGGTCGGTGGCTACTCCTTCTGGGCACCCCGCTCGCACTCGCAGCGGTGTTGTGGTTTCATCCGGCCGCTGGCGAAGAGGTGTACTCCAATCTCGAACCGGTTGCTGACACGTGGTTCTATATCCACATCCTCCTCTTGCCTCTCTTTGGCCTGCTCGGAGTCGTCCTCTACGTACTTCTGGCCGGTTATCGGGGCACCACTGCGACCATCGGACGGATCGGAATCGCGGGATACCTCGTCTGTTATATCGCGTTCGAATCGATCGCTGGCATCGCAACTGGAATCCTCCTCCGTGAGGCACAGAACCTCTCCACCGAACAGCAGGAGGGCGTCGAAGCCGTCCTTCAGGTGATTTTTACGGAGCCGATAAACGGGGTGGTCGGGGTACTGGCCCTACTCGGGACCATCGGAATCCTTCTCGCAGTCGTCGCTATCGGCGTTGTACTACGCCGTTCGGGTGCCCCGCTCGTCCCCCTCGTCTTACTCGGTGGCGCACCGATCGCCATCGTCGCTCACGGGAGTGGGTTGGCGGATGTGATCGGGATGGTGCTGTTCGCCACCGGCGTCGCATGGCTCGAATTCGGATGGACATCGACTGACGAAACGGAATTCAAGCAGGGAAACTGAAATCGACAGCTGATGAAGTGCCCCTCGCACAATCATCGAGGTTGCAAGGTGTAAATCGTGTCGAGCGCCGCTCTCGAGTCGGAACGCCGTTCGGCCACGAACAGCAACGACGGTGCTCGACGACGCGACGTTCGCCGAACGGTCGGCGGCGGTTCGAGACGCGCGCGTGTGAGCGGTTCACACTACCGACGAACGTAAGGGAATCCATCGGTTACGACTGTTCTGATCACGATGACCGAGGAACCAGAAGACGAAACCGAATATCACCTTCGAGAAGCGCTCCAGCACATCAGCGAGGCCCGAGACGGCGAACTCAGAAAGACGAACGACGTCGCGCTCGAGGAGGTCTCGAAGACGGTGTCGGCGGTGTTGCGCGAACACAGACAGGACGAGTGATGCGCCGTCGCCGGAACACGAATCAGATAATGCAAGTAAATCGGAGAATTCCGCACCGATACCAAGTCGATCCGTGGATCTACCGCTGAGGAGGGCTGTTGACGCGGATAGACGAGCTCAGAGAGTGAGTATCGTATTAGACTCCCCTTGGTGATCTCACTCTCGTTTACTGGAGCCGGAGGTTCCGAAGTCCGTGGGTATACATTGTCGGATGGACATCGAAATTCTTCACTCGGTTTCGAGTTCCCGAAACAGTTTCTTTGTATGTTAGCATTCCCAGAGGGGTATCATCGTGTACGATCGTTTGCAGTTCGTCGTATATCTCTTTTCGTTCCTCAACGTCTGTCACACGTCGCCCTCGCTCAATCAGTTCGTCAGCCTCCGGGTTGTCGTAACCCGTATGTATCTGTGAATCTGTCGAGTGGTAAAACGTCATGGCACGATCCGGGTCTGCTACCCAAAAGAAGTTGTACGACCACAGACCTACATCGAACTCACCTGCCTCCATGTCTTCCTGGATCGCGGCTACCTCGGTCACGAGTATCTCGACATCGATCCCCACTTCACTGAGTTGATCCTGAATTACCTCCGAAATGAGTTCCAATTCGGGTTGCCGGGTGTAGGTTCGGAGCACGATCTCGAAGGGAGTCCCATCGCGTTGACGGGGGGTGCCCTCCTCTGGGGTAGCCTCCCAACCGGCATCTTCCAACAGGGTTCTCGCTCGTTCAGGATCGTATTCGTACGGCTCGAGGGACGTATTCGCCCAATCGCTCACTGATGGATCGAACGGTCCTACAGCAGTACTTCCCAGATCGCTAAGAACTGTCTCAACGATTGTTTGCATATCGATCGCGTGGTTGACTGCCTTCCTGACCCGGACATCGTCGAACGGTGGCCTCCGAACGTTATATGCCAAAAAACGATTATCAGTGGTCGACGTTATGCTGAGTTCCACGTCATCGTTTTCCGATAAGTCTTCCAGGGCCGACGCTGAAAGGTTGTATGAAATGTCGAGTTCGTTCGCTTCAAGACTGAATACGCTCGTTTGGCTGTCTTGGATTCCCTCGTAAACAACCCGATTGATTTGGGGCAACGATTCGTAGTAGTCGGAATTCTTCGTTGCGACGATCCTCTCGTTCATCTGCCAGGAATCGAAGACGTACGGTCCGGTTCCGATCGGTTCCTCGAACTCCCCCGAATCAGTCGTTGAATCCGAACTAATTATTGAGGCGTATGGATGTGATAAATACGACGGGAGCGGTGAGAATGGGGTGGTCGTCGTGATTTTTACTTCGTGCCTATCCGTTGTGGCGACTTCTTCAACGGGTAGCGGAGACAAAAGACTCGATTCAGCAAACGCTCTGGACAGAGAGTGTTCGACTGATTTGCCGGTTAGATCTGTCCCATCATGGAACTGCACGTCATCTCGAATGTCGAACGTCCAGGTTCGGTTGTCGTCAGTTACTGTCCAGTCAGTGGCTAGCTGTGGCTGGATTTCTAGTTCAGGGGAGACACGACACAGTGATTCATAGACGCCAATTTGCCCTAGCGGTCCACCGCCGTGATCGACCGGATCGATGGATTCCGGAATGTATGTTCCTCCAATCCGAATGGTCGACGATTGCGCAGTGTCGGACGAACAGCCTGCGATGGATCCAATCGCAGCTGTACCGAGCCCGGCTGCGAGAAGCCGTCGTCGAGTGTATTGAGTCATCTGTTATTAACAATATGGGACATAGTAACAAATACTATGATATATATTAAGTGTCTTAATATCAACTATGAGGGTGAATTTACTACCGGATTGTCCTATCCGTACGATGCAGTCTCGTTTGCTCTTTGAAGTCCTCAATTCACGACTCGCTCCGCAGATACAGGTATCTCCACAAGGCGGGAAACCCCGCGCCGCGACACCGTTCTCTTCGAGAGAGCGAGAGAGATAGTTCACACCGCGTTCGCGTCTCGAAGTCCGCCCGAACGGGAAACTTGCAGGCTGACGATCCTGAGGTGTCACCACCAATAATCAACATATCGAACTCACAGGCGGCGGCTAACGTGACAGTTCGCTGTGGGTCGGTCCATGGCTGCGGATTCAGGAGTTGGATCGATAGGCTACAGGTTTCTGACGAACGTGCTATATCACCGAATTGGCCTGTAAGACAGTCGAGAACCGTTTCGTTGGTCCTCCGCGAACACGTGCAAGGCGAACAAGTCACCGCCACCGGAAGGGAAGCGGCGGTTCCGGGCGGACGTTGATCTCGCACCTAGTAAATATTCACTATGAATTAATTATTTATAGCAAATTAACACTCTTATATATTACCACCTCACGAAACTGCTTATCGTCTTCGTCCGAAGACGGCATCATGACGCGACACGATCAGACGGGCGAGGAAATCAAGGCGACTGTCCAACAGTACTGGGACGGCCGCGCCGATTCGTTCGACGACGACAGCCAACACGGCATTCACAGCGACGAGCAACGGGAGGCGTGGCTGTCGGTGCTACGTCCGTGGACGGGCGAGCCACCGAAGCAGGTCCTCGATGTCGGCTGTGGAACCGGCGTGATCTCGCTGCTGCTGGCGGAACTCGGTCACGATGTCACGGGCGTCGACTTCGCACCGGAAATGCTCGAGCAGGCGCGAACGAAGGTCGAGCAGTCGGAACTGTCCGCCGAGTTCCAGCGCGGAGACGCGGAGAACTTGGCGCAGTGCGACGACGCCTACGACCTAGTAACGGCGCGCCACCTCATCTGGACGCTGCCGACCCCCGAAAACGCAATCGACGAATGGCGTCGCGTTGTCCAGCCCGGTGGTCGTCTCGTCTTGATCGAGGGCCACTGGGACTTTTCGGAGGTGTTCGAGGGGTACGAAGAAATCCACGACGACCTGCCGCTGTACGACGGTCGGCCGCCCGAAGAGCTGGCGACGTTTCTCAGAGAACAGGGTCTCGAAAACGTCGAGTACGAACCTCTGAAGGAGTCTGAGCTCTGGGGACAGGAGCCAAATTACGAGAAGTACATCATGGTCGGCGACATGTCCGAGTAGCTCATTCTGCCCCATGCCGTCGTGGGGTTTTCCTCGCACGAGCATGGTATGGCGCAGGCGGTGCGGTACGAACCGCTCATTGTCGTTTACTGGACCAGTGTGTAGCGCCCGGTCGGAGACGAAACGGCGAGTCGGGCCCGTCCGAACGTGACTCGAGTCAGGCTACGATACGGGCTGTCTCACCGCCAACACGACCAGATCCGAAAACGGTGTATCCGCCTCGCCGCTCCCGCCGGCGTGTTCCGATAGCTCGCCGAGCGTGAACCGGTGGATCTCCTCCTCGTCGTGGGTCAACTTCTCGAGTACCAGCGCCTCGAGATCCGGGTCAGCTCCCTCCTCGAGCAGGAACTGCGCGAGGTCGCCGGGCATTCGGTCGTATGGCCGGGGAAGCACCAGCACGTGCCGGCCGTCCACCGTCACAGCACTCGCCAACCGAGCCATGTCGGCCTCGAGGTCGCCGCTTTTGTGCAACGTGACGAACTCGGTATCCTCCATCGGCGTTCGGGCCCGGCTCGCGGCCATCTGTAGCGAAGAGATGCCGGGAATAACGCTGACCGGTGTTGGGTCGATATCTCTGCGCTCTGCCTCGCATTCCACGGCGTCCTGCACTTTTCCGACGAACTGGTAGCCCGAGTGGTTCGGATCGCCCATCGCGACGGCAGTTCCGGACTCGCCGGCTGCGACGCGCCGACCGAACTCCTCGAGAGCGTCAGCCTCATCCTTGTAGCCACAGGTCAGCAGGTCGGCGTCGGTGAACTCCTCGACGAACTCCACGACGGTCGTAAAGCCGACGACGACGTCTGCCTCCCGAACCGCCCGGCGTCCTCGAGGCGTGAGGTACTCCGGGTTCCCGGGGCCGACGCCGACGGCGTAGACGGGTTCGTCCGCGTCTTCGTCGATGACGGGTTCCGAACTCGCCGCAGCGAACGTCGCCGGATCCGGCCCCGCCTCGAGGTCGTACTCGTCGCTCATCGGTCCTCGTCAGCGTCCTGAGCCGTTCGCTCGTCGGCCGTCAGTTCCAACTCGAGCCCTTCAGCCCGCACGTCCTTCGCGACGTGGATCAGTTCGTTCGTCAACGCGGCCGCGAGCCCGCTTCCGCCGCGGCGACCGACGTTGGTGATCGCCGGAACGTCGTAGGCCTCGCTGATCTCGCGGATGCGCTGTCGGCTCTCCTCGGCCTTGACGAAGCCGACGGGCGTCGCGACGATCGCGGCTGGACGAGTCCCGTTTTCGATACAGTCCGCGAGGGCGAACGCGGCGGTCGGCGCGTTTCCGACGACCGCGATCGCGTCGTCGTAGACGCCTTCCTTATCGAGTTCGAGCACCGAGGCGGCGGTTCGGGTCATTCCGGTCTCCTTCGCCAACTCGGCACCGTTGCCGATCGCCTTGCGCTTCTCGCAGTTGTGGCCCCGGCCCGTAATGCCGGCTTTGGACATCGTGATGTCGGTGACGATCGTCGTCTCCGCGAGCACCGCTCGAGCGCCCGCCCGAATCGGCGCGTCCTCGTCGTCGCCGAGTTCGTCACTCCCCGTAAATTCGATCAGGTGCTGGAACTCGATGTCGCCCATCGAGTGGACTGACTTCTGGCGGATCCGATCGGCCAGTGTCTCGTCCGGGACGAACTGCCGGACGATGTCCATGCTCGTCTCGGCGATGTCCATCGCGTTCTGGGTCGTCGCGCCGAGGTCGGCGTACTCTCGTTCGAACTCCGGTTCTCCGTCCTTCGAACCCGCTCCCGCCTGCTCAGTCTGCTCAGTCATCGTTCGTCACCCCGACGGCCTCGTTGGTCGTGCGCGCCTCGAGGTCGCCCTCGACGGTCAGGTTGATGTCCCGCAGTCGATCGACGGTCTCCTCGTCGGCGTCCCACAGGTCGCGCTCGATCGCCTCGAGGAGGGTGTCCGAGATGGACTCGAGCGCCCACGGGTTCACGTCGCGCATCCACTCCTGGCGATCCTCGTCGAAGGCGAACTTCTCGGCTACCTCCTCCCAGAGCGTATCCGAGACGACGCCCGTCGTGGCGTCCCAGCCGAGGGTCACGTCGACTGTCGTCGAAAGATCGCCCGCGCCTTTGTAGCCGTGTTCTTCCATCGACTCGAGCCAGTCAGGGTTCAACACGCGGGCCCGCATCGACTTGCGGACCTTCTCCTCGTTCGTGTAGACTGAGACGTTGTCCGGATCGGAGGAGTCGCCGACGTAGGACGCCGGCTCCTCGCCCGAAATCTCGCTGACGGCGGAGATGAACCCGCCGTGGAAGGCGTACCAGTCCGAGGAGTCGAACTCGTCCTGTTCCATCGTGTCCTCGAGTTTGACCGTCGCGTCGACGCTCGAGAGCCGGCGTTCGAACGAATCGTGGGCGTCGCTGACCTTCCCTCTCGATCCCATCGCGTAGCCGCCCCACTGGACGTAGACGCTCGCGAGATCGCTTCGGTCGTCCCAGTTGCCCTCGTCGACCGCCTTGTTCGTTCCGGCACCGTAGCCGCCGGGTTTGGTCGTGAAGACGCGGTGTTTCGCGGCTTTTCGCGCGTCTTTCGCGTCGAGTCCGTCTTCGTCCTCGAGTTCGGCTTGCTCCTCCTCGACGTGTTTCTTGACGTAGTTCATCTCCGGTGGCTCCTCGAGGTCGACGACCGCGTCGACGGCGTCGTGGATGACGCCCGCCGCGGCGGGGAAGGCGTCTCGGAAGAGCCCCGAGACGCGCGTCGTCACGTCGATTCTGGGCCGGTCGAGTTCCTCTAGCGGGATCGGCTCCACGTCGTCGATCCGGCCCGCGTCGGTCCACTGTGGCTCGACGCCCATCATCGCCAGCACTTGCGCAATCGTCTCGCCGCGGGTGCGAACGGTCGGCGTCCCCCAGGCGACGACGCCGATTTCTTCGGGGTATTCGTCGTTTTCCGAGTGGTGGCGCTCGAGCACGCCCTCTGCGACTTCGCTTCCGACCTGCCAGGCGGCCTTCGCCGGCACCTTGCGTGGATCGAGCGTGTAGAAGTTCCGCGCCGTCGGAAGCAGGTCGACGCCGCCGCGTGTCGGCGCGCCCGACCCGCCCGGCGGAACGTACTCTCCGTTGAGGGCATCCGCTGTCCGCGGGATCTCGTCTTCGGCCCCCTGGACGCGAGGTTGGGCTTCCTCGCAGATGTACGCCAGTGCCTTCCGAAGGTCGTCGTGCGCGCCGGATTTCGCTCGTGCATCGCCGATCGTCTCAAGATCGACAACGAGCAGATTCATGTTGACCTCGTCGTCAGGCCCACCGTCCACCTCGGATTCGGGCACGTCGAACTCGTGTTCGGCGAGCGTCTCGAGCAACTCGAGGCTGGTCTCGAAGACGCGATCAGACGCCTCGGCGTAGGTCATCCCGAGATCGTCGTCGTAGACTCCCGGCGAGTCGAGCATCGTCTGGTAATCGATTCCCAGCACGCCAGCGACGCTCTCGCGAAGGCTCGGCGCACCCGGGTTCTCGAGTCGCGTGAGCGCGACTAGATACTCGACGAGGCGTTCCCCCTCCGGCGGTTCGGACATCGTGTGCAGACCCAGCCGAATCTGGGTCGTTTTGACGTCCGTGAGGTACTCGTGGATCCGTTCGACGAGGTCGTCGATCTCGAGGTCCTCGCCGTCGACATCGCCTTCCGCGAGCGTCGTTCCCGATTCCTCGGGGCCGCGAACGTCGACCTTCTTATCGATGGTTCCCCCAATCCCCAACTCGACCGCGAGATCTAGCTCCTCGACTGTCTCCCGAATCAGGGTCTCGAGGTGCTCGCCGTCGTCCGCGCGGGCGTCTTCCATCCCGGCTTCGCGATACTGGTTCGCGAGTTCCTCGAGTTCCGACAGTTCGTCGTAGGTTCCCGCGTTCCGCATGACCGGCGTCAGGTAGTCGACGATCGCGGCGTAGGATCGACGCTTGGCCTGCGTTCCTTCGCCAGGGTTGTTCACGATGTAGGGGTAAACGTTCGGCAGGTCGTCGATCAGCTGATCCGGCGCGCTCTCGCCGTCGAGGCCGACGGTCTTGCCGGGGAGCCACTCAAGGCTCCCGTGGGTGCCGAGGTGGACGACCGCATCGGCGTCGTAGGTGTCGCGCATCCAGCCGTAGAACGCGTAGTAGTCGTGTGGTGGCTGGAGGTCAGAATCGTGGTACACTTTCGAGGGATCCATCCCGAACCCGCGCGGGGGCTGGACGGTGACGAGCACGTTGCCGAACTCGACCCCCGGAATCGCGAAGGGCCGATCCGGTACTTCGCCCCACTCCTCGAGGACGTTTTCTCGAAACCGCTCGTCCGCGTCCGCGAACCAGTCAGCGTACTGGTCGCTCGAGACCACATCAACAGAGAGGTCTCGGACATCCTCCGGCGCGACCCAGCGATCCTCGAGGGTGAGCTGTGCGGTCAGCTTCTCGACGAGCGTCTGGCCGTCTTCGGGCATCTTGCCACCGAGATCGTAATTCCGGGTGTCGAGTTCCTCGAGCAAATTGACTGTGCTTTCGGGCGAGTCCAGGCCGAACGCGGTCCCGATCCCGTCGTCGCTCGGCGGGTAGTTGTGCAGGACGACGGCGACCTTCTTCTCCTCGTTTGGCGTGTGGCGAAGCTCGGCCCAGTTGACCGCGAGCCTCGTCGCGTGGTCGACTCGGTCCTCGATCGGGTAGTGGTGTTTTGGCGCGCTCCCAATCCCGGCCTCGTCGTCGGTTCGCTCCTTGCCCGAAATCGGGTGGGTGATGACGTTGCCGTCGAACTCGGGCAGCGCGACCGAAAGGGCGAGTTCGAAGCCCATCACGCCCGTATCGTTCGATTCGTACCTCGAGCGCGAGCGCATCGTCGTGATCGTCTGAAGGACCGGTACACCGAGGCGATCGAGGAAGACGTCTTCCGCGGAACTCCCTTCGTCGTCGGCACTCCGTCCCCGCTCGTCCATCGAGAGCGAGAACATAAACGAGGAGAGGACCGCGTCGACGATCGGTGCTCCCTGCTCATCGATGAGCCAGCTATCAGTTACCCACTCCGCGTCTTCCTGTTCTTCCGTATCGGTCGCCGGGTTACAGAATATCGGGAGCGCATTCGCACCCTGTTCCTCGAGGGCTCGGACCTGCGCGTCGACGTAGCGCGTGTTCTCGTGGGTCCAGTGCGATTCGTAGAACCAGACGGCTACCGTCGGCCGATCCGGGTCGAACGTCTCGAGGAGTTCCTCGTACTCGATCCCCGGATGGTCGGGGTGGTAGACGCCCTCGGTCGGGAGCGCGGTGGGGTCGGCGTATTCGGCGTTGAGGCCGTCGTTATCGGCAGTATCTCCGTACTCAGAGACGAGGTATCGACACAGGTTCTCGACGTTTATTGTCCCGCCCTTCTCGAGGTACTCGTAGGCGAGTTCCCGGTGTGAATCGCTGACGGTCGTATCCTCAAACGCGTAGGCGTCGCCGGTCGCTTTCACGACGAGCGGAACGCCCGCGTCCTCAAGTTCGGCCGTCGCGTAGTCGTATCCCGGCATGCTGTCTTCGGCCCCGTGGAGCCAGAAGACCGCCGCCGTCGCTTCGGTTAGTTCGTCGACGAACGCCTCGATCGACGTCTCGTCGTCCAGGTCCGACTCGGACCTGACGACAAGGTCGACGCCCTCGAGGCGGTCTGCGGCCTCGCCGATCGAGCCGAGCTCGTTCTCGGTCGCGGTGTAGATCCCGATAGATGTCATCGTGTTTTTAAACCTCTATTGTATTAGCTCAAGCATGGTTGCAAACGCTGGAGACAAAAAGGTATCGTCACTGCCCTTTCCAGCGATCGTCGGACAACAGGAACTCAAGCGAGTGTTGCTCGCCGTCGCAGTCAACGACGAACTCGACGGCGCACTCGTTGCCGGCGAAAAAGGAACGGCGAAGTCGACGGCCGTTCGCGCACTGATCGACCTGCTTCCCGAACAACGGGTCGTCGCGGACTGTCCGTACGGTTGTTCACCCGATGATCCACGCCTGCAGTGTACCGAGTGTCGAGAGCGTGCGAATCGATGCGAGACGAACGATACTCGAGAGGGATTACCGGTCGAGACACGACCGGTTCCGCTCGTGACGCTTCCTCTTGGAGCCACTCGCGACCGCGTCGTCGGCACCCTCTCTGTCGAAGATGCGCTCGCCGGCGAAGCCGACTTTGACCCCGGCCTGCTCGCTCGAGCCCACCGCGGAATCCTCTACGTCGACGAGGTCAATTTGCTCGAGGATCACCTGGTCGACGTTATCCTCGATGCGGCGGCTTCCGGCGTCAACACCGTCGAGCGAGACGGAATGAGCGTCTCTCATCCCGCTGAGTTTACGCTCGTCGGAACGATGAACCCCGAAGAGGGAGACCTCCGGCCCCAGCTTCGAGATCGGTTCGCACTGCAGGCCACCGTCGAAGGCTGTCGGGAAATCGAGGATCGCGTCGAAGTCATCGATCGATCGCTGGGGCTCGAGCGGGACGACCCGGACACGGAGTACGCCGACGACGTTCGGGATCTCCGGAGCGACCTCGAGGACGCCAGAGAACGCCTCGAGTCCGTCGATCTCCCCAACGATTTCAAGGCGGACATCGCTCGCCTCTGCCTCGAGGCCGGCGTCGACGGTCACCGCGGGGACGTTGCCACCGCCCGAACGGCCAGAACGTTGGCCGCACTCGAGGGCCGCACGACGGTTATCGAACCCGATGTCCACGAAGCGGCGTCCTACACCCTCCCCCACCGCCTCCGAAGTACGCCGTTCGAGGAAACGCCGGACCTCGAGGACTTGCTTGAGGAGGAGTTCGACGACTCGTCCGACGCGGGAGACAGAGAGCGTGACGATGACCACGATTCGGACAACGCCGATGAAGCGAACGGCCGACCCGAGGGAAACGAGACGACGAGCGATGACGAGTTGGGACACGACGAGGGCGACGCTCGAGACGGGCAAGATTCGCCCGGCGATACCGATTCTAGTGGAGAGGACGAACGGACGTCCGAATCGACGCCGGAACCGACAGCAGCGGACGATTCGACCGACAGCGAAAAGAGCAAGGAGCGGTCTTCCACCCGGACCGGACAGCAAGCGGACGCAGGATCCGAGGCGGGCGAAGACGGCAGCGGCGACGATAGCCGCGGCGAAACTAACGAAAGCGGTGATGACGGCACCGACGACGAAACGGCAACGCCACTGCTCCCCGGTCAACGAGCCGATATCGGGGAAGCCGCCGCGCCGAATATCGACGTCAATCCCAGCGACCACGAGACGCCCGATAACGCGTCCGGCGGTTCTCGAGCGAGCACGACCCCGACCACCGACGGCCGCGGAGCCCGCGTTCGCACCGAACAGCTTTCGACGAACGGTGAAAGCGGCTCGATCGACGCCGCCGCCTCCGTTCGATCTGCCGCGAACCGCGGCGAGTCAAGCGTCGGCGAGCGCGACCTCCGGCAATCCGTCCGAAGCGGCGACGCCGCGGTGACGATCGTCTTCGCCGTCGACGCGAGCGCCTCGATGCGTCCCGCGATGCGAACGGCGAAAGGCGTCGTCCTCGACCTCCTTCGGGATAGCTACCAGAATCGCGACGAAATCGCGTTCGTGGCGTTTGCCGGGGACGACGCCGACGTACTCTTACCGCCGACCAACAGCGTCACGCTCGCCGCCCGGCACCTGAAAGACCTCCCCTCCGGTGACCGAACGCCGCTTCCGGCTGGTCTCGAGACGACTCGAGCGGTACTCGAGCGCACGGAATCCGACGCCTCGGTCGTCGTCCTCGTCACCGACGGCGGCGCGAACGTCGCAGGCGAAAACGGCAGTCCGACCGATGCCACGCGGCAAGCGGCCCGACGGCTCGAGTCGACCGGTGCGTCGGTCGTAGTCGTCGACGCCGGGGACGACTCTCGAGCCGGGCTCTCCGAACTCGTCGCCGCCGAAACGGGTGGCGAACTCGTTTCGCTGTCAGCGCTCTCGGTGGAGGCCGTACGTTCGGCTGCGGAATTTGCTTCGGCAGACGAGTAACTCGAACAGTTATTGTCGTGGAATCACACGTCCAGCGTATGCGAAACCACGAGCGGCGAGAGCTCTTCGTCGAGGCGCTACTACTCGGGGTGATCATTCTGGCGTACGAGGCATTTGTCCGAGGATCCGTCAACTGGGTGTTCGTGATCGGGTCCCCGCTACTCTACGCGGTCGTGAAACCAGCGATCGGACGGATAAACCACGGTGTTTTCTAACCCGAATCGTCTTGCAAACTGCTTATCTCGCAAGCCGGATGATCCGAAAACTGAGTCGAGCGGAGCGAAGCAAACTCTCCTGCTCAGTCGCTTTCGTCCTTCTCCGGCCACGAGACCATCTCGTCGTAATCCTCCGGTGCAACCGGCCCGTCGAGTAGCGGGTCATCGGTTTCTTCCATCCACTCCCGAAGCCTCGACGCGAGTCTGAGTCGGACGTCTTCGTACTGCGGTTCGTAGATGAGGTTTTTACCCTCTTGTGGATCGTTATCGAGGTCGTACAGTTCCTCGTAGGCCCGTAACGGGGTGGCGTACTCCTCGCGCACTTCCCGTCCGGCCAGACTCGAGAAGATGTCGGCCGTCAGATAGACCGTCGGCAGGTGCCAGAAGTTCCGAATGTACTTGTACCGCTGCGTTCGGATCGCTCTGACAGGGTTGTACATGTCGTGCCAGGTAATCTCGGCGAACAGTCGCTCGCGCTCCTCGTAGTCGTCGTTCCCCGCTTGGGCCTCGTCCTCGTCGTCCGTTTCTCCGCCGGTTACGAGCGAGCGAAAGCTCCGGCCGCCGAGGTCATCGGGAATATCGGACCCGATTAGCTCGAGAAGCGTCGGTAAAACGTCGACGTTGCTGATGAGTTCGTCGTAGCGCTCGTCCGGTTCGACGACGCCGGGGTACCGAACGAGAAACGCCGCCTCGATTCCC
This sequence comes from Halostagnicola bangensis, assembly GCF_054653435.1. Classification (NCBI taxonomy): domain Archaea; kingdom Methanobacteriati; phylum Methanobacteriota; class Halobacteria; order Halobacteriales; family Natrialbaceae; genus Halostagnicola; species Halostagnicola bangensis. The sequence continues at coordinate 418,976 of NZ_BAAIGG010000002.1, forward strand.
GGATCGTAACATGACCCCTTCGCTCGAGGAAACGCGATGCCGTGTTCCGTCGTGAAGATTACCACCGTCTCTTCGGCTATCCCGTTTTCTTCGAGTCCCTCGAGGATCGTGCCGACGGCATCGTCAATGGCGTATAACATCCGCCGCATCGCAGCGAGGTCTCGCCGAATTCCCTGTCGATCGGGAAGATAGGGGAGCGGCTGGACTTCCTCGGGATCATCACAGCCGTAGAAATCGGATTCGAACCCAAATCGCCCGTTCTCTTCCTCGGCGCGGTGGGCTTCGAAAAATCCGATCGATGCGAAAAACGGCTTCTCGTACAACTCCTTTTCGAGAAACGTCGACACGACCGATGCGACGGTCCGGGCGCGGTTCACCTGATGAACTTCGGGCGAAACGCCCGGATACAGGTTCCCCTCCGAGTGAACGTACTCGTACTCGAGCCGGTCGGTATCCTGTGCGATGTGTTGCAGGCCGAAGAGGTGCGTTTCGTACCCTTCTTCGTTGAAATATTGCGGCATCACTCGTCGACCGGATTCGATCTCCCACTCTCCGTGTGCTAATCCCATCAGCCCGTTCACGTGGGGCATCTGGCCGGTCATCAGGCTCCCGCGGCTTGGAGAACACTGCGGTGCGCTGACGTAGTGGTTCTCGAGTAAGGCGCCCTCCTCCGCGAGCGAATCCAGATTCGGCGTCTCGATATCTACCCCATAGCAGCCGAGATGCTGACCGATATCGTGACAGTGAATCAAAAGAACGTTCGGCTGGGTGTCGGCCATTGCGTCCCCATCCACTACAGAACGGCAGTTAAGTGTTGGCCGTCAGTTGGGTCCCGTTTCGGGAACGATGCAACGAGTTTGCAACGTTCTGTCGCGAAACTACTCCTCAAACAACTCGTCGACAGCCGATCGTCCTGCAAGCGCCGCTTCGTCGGCGACGGCTTCGGGGTCGTCTGCGTCTTCGGGTGCGTCGAGGTAGACATCGATTTCTAACACACCATCCTCGAAAACGGCCGTGACATCACAATCGCGGACTGCCGACTGCTTGTACCGCGAAAAAATGACCCCTTCCGCAGCGTCGGAGGCGGTCTGGACGACCGTCTCCGGGTCGGGTTCTGACTCCGCTTTTGTATCTGTGTCCATTGCTAGTTCAGTTGTTGTTGTGGGTTATGAAGCCCCAAAAATTGGGGGGTTCGTGGTCGTATTCCGTCTCGAGTCGAATCCGCCTGTCTCAGCGCGATTCGTTTTTATGCGCCGCCTGCGCCTGGGCCGCCTGGGCCTGCCGGGCCGCCCATGCCGCCGCCAGCGCCGCCGAGCATCTGCTCAAGTTCTTCCTGTAGGGACTCGAACTGGTCCTGGACGCGCTCTTCTTGCTTCTCGAGGGTTTCGAGTCGGATTTCGAGGCTGTCGACCTTCTCGTCGAGGTCGTCTTCGGCTTCGTCGTACTCGGTCTCGACGAGGAGTTCGCCAACCTGTCGGTACATCGTCGTGTCGCCCTCGATGTTCTCGAGTTCCTCGAGTGCGTTCTCGGCGTCGGTGAGCGAGGATTCGGCTTCCTGCTTCTGGACGGCGACCGTCTGGGCGGTCTCCTGAAGGTCCTGCAGTTCCTCGATTTTCTCCTGTGCTTCCGGCGGTAGATTACCTTGCATACCTCGACCGTAGCCCTCCGGACTGATAAAGCCAAGCTTTGCGTTCGGAGATCGGTTGCACGCTCTGTTGACCGCCGACCCCACCGTCGGTCAGACGAACCGTTTGCCGGCAGTTGCGGTCTCCTCTGCGATATCGATCAGCGAAAACCAGGTATTGAGCGCCGCTCGAAGGGCGATGACGTCCGCGGCTTCGATCTCGATGAAAACGGTTCGGTCGCTTCGGGAAATAGTCGTTCGAGATCGTTCGTCGTCGATTTCGCCGATCTCTCGAGAAACGCTTTCGGCGACGATACGCGCTCGAGTTCCGCTCTCGTAGTCGAACTCGAGGGTCGCGCCGTGAAGAGACACGCTATCAGTGGGCGTCGACTTCTTTGACGTCTCGGCTGCGCTCTTTGAGAAGGACCCGATGTCCACAGTAGGGACAGCGGACGCCGCCGTATTCGTCGAGTTGCACGTCGCGTTTACAGCGGGAACATTTGTAGCTCATGGTGAACTGACTCTGTAAGGTCGTTAGTCGTCGCTCTCGTCTTCGGACAGCGCGGCTCGAATCGATCGAGTCACGGTTTTGCCGGCCGGGGTCTGCGGGCGGTAGGCACCGCCGGTGAACACTTCACCGGTCTCGTCGTTCTTCCAGATGCCGGTTCCGACGCGAGTGACGTCGTCGCCGTCGACCTGTGCGCTTTCCATGTCCGCTTCGATCTCGCTCACTCGTCGTCGCGAAACGCGTCCGTAGCGTGCACCGAATCGGCCAGCGCTACCGACGATTCCAGAGTTGTTGCTCATAGTATCGTATGCTATCCCCAGCGGATTCATAAAGCTGTTGAGTCACGCTCGTCCGGCCGTCCCGTTGGTCGTGGCTGGCGCCCACAGCAGTTCTCGAACGACGACACCCAGTGCGGCCAGATAGCCAGCCGGTGCGAGCGGTGCGGCGAGTAACCCCGTTCCGATTCCGGTGACTGCGATGAGCGTTTGGACGGTAAGGCCGCTCATCGCAAGCACCGGAATCAGCGCCAGGACGACGTCGGCGCGTTCGAGCATCGTAATTACATCTAATTACGGCTTGCCGGATAAGTGACTGACAACCAGCAGGTTCTGTCTCTTCCATCGAGTCGAACGGACCGATAGGCGACGAACGTCCCGGAACCCGACTCTCACTCCTGCGATCGCTCTTAACCTGGTTCGGAGTACGCTTTGGCTACTGAAACTCCTCCTCGTCGAGCACATCGTTGAGATCATCACGAACGCGTTCGCCCATCTCTCGGTCGCGTGCGGTCGTTACAATTCGATTTTCCTGCACGCTTGAGCCGTCTCGCAAAAGGAGGCGAATGTTTCCGCCGTCGTCGGCTCGAGTGACTTTTGCGCGCAACCCCGACTGCGACCCCTTGCCACCCGCGTCGATCGGTCCGGGGATGACTTTCTTTACGTGCGGGTGACCCGCGACGGTCTGAATGGCCCGCATCCCCGTACGGCCGCCGATGAGCGTCGTGTGGCTCCCCCCGATCTTCTCCTCGAGCGGGAGATTGACGACGTCGAGCGCTTGCTCCCCGTTGCGCTCGATGACGGCCTCGACGGGATTCGCGTCGTCGACGCGATAAAACGTGTGGTGGAGGGTGTTTCGAACGGCGCGAATGACCGGCCGATCGCCCGCCGCATAGACTTCCTCCGGCCGTTTTCTGCGGATTTCATCGCCGATGAGCTCCGCGAAGTTTCGAAACTCGACGGTTTCCTCCTCGCCGGTTTCGGGAACCGTCGTGATCGTCGTCTCGCCGAGAACCGTCTCCTCGGCGAGCATCGTGATCGTCGCCCGCTCGCGACCTGCCTCGAGAACGATCCGCTCCGTATTCTCCTCCCGACAGACCAGACAGAAGTCTCCGGGTTTCTCGAGCGGCGACGCGCAGTGACGACACTCCATTGCTCTGTGCCCGTTTGACGCCGTCCGTGTAAAACGCCCGCGCTTTCGTTCAACCGTTCGGGCCGGTCGACACCGAGAAGCGTTCGAGACGGTCGAGCTACATGGCGTTCGACCCTCGCGAGGCGCTCGAGCCGAACTACCCGAGTTCGACGGGGTCGACTTTCAGGTACTCGCGAGACAACACCGTCGCGTAGGATCCCTTCGGCAACGCGAACGAAAGGGTCAGGGGCTCGTGCTCTACGGCGAGGTCGGTTCGAACGAGGATCGCGCGTCGGGTTCCCGTCGAGTGGAACTCGCCGGGGAGATCGAAGTCGCCGGGCTCGAGGCCGAGGTCGTCCAATACGTCGCGTTCGATTTCACCCTGTTCACCGTCGGCCAGTTTCGTGTCGGTGCCGACCAGCGGTGCCGTCACGAAGGCTCGCCCGCGCTCGCAGTGTCGGGTGACCGATCGAACCCGCCGCTCGTCGACCCGCTGTTCTCGATCGACGTCTGGTAACTCGAGTTCGTCGGGCGCGTCTCGATCGGCGAAACAGACGACGTCGCCTTCGACTGGCTGATAGAAGGGGAGCCCTCGCTCGAGGCGTTCGGTCAGCATCAGGTTGAACGCGTAGGACTGGGCCGCGTGGACGAACAGCCGCTGGAGGTTCGACGGCACGCGCTCGAGCGCCGCTCGGTAGGTCTCCGGCCCTGGGTCGCCCGACTCCTGACTCTGGTGTTCGGCCAGTTCGTGGAGCATCGAGCGCTCGTACCGAAGGCGGTTCGGGAACCGCTCGAGCGATTCCTGCCAGTCGCGAGTTTCGTCGACGAACTCGCGGGCCTCTTGGGTCCCCTCCGGTTCGGACTCGGTGGGGTTACCGAGATATGCCATCACCGCGCCCTCCCAATCGCCTCGAGCGATCGCCAGGCCGACTTTGTGGGTCACGGGACGCCGACTTCCGAACCGCTGTTGACCGAAGAAGTTGGGAACCGCGACGGACGTCGGCGAACCGTCTTCGTCGGCGTCCGTCCCGCCGTCGTTCCCGCCACCAAACTCGGCGAGTTCGTCGGTTATCTCCGCGGCGTTCTCGGGCCGTTCGGCGTCGCTGACGACCAGTTCGAACGCGTTCCCCGCGAGATCGCCGAACTCGAGCGATCGTCCCGCTCTCCCAAGCACCTTGATCTCGGCCCCGTTCACGTCTGGGAGTTCGTTCCGTTCGGTCTCGTAGACCGAGAACAGCTGGGTCGTCACGGCGTACTTGTCCTTGGTTCCGGCCCAGTTGATCCGTTCGCGGCTGACTCCCAGGGCGTCCGAGAGCTGGGACGCAAAGTCGTTCGTGTCCCAGCCCGTGAGCGTGGCCCGAAAGACGAGGTGCGGATAAGCGTCCGTCGAGGCGTCGACGGGCTCGGTCGAGAACCGCTCGAGTTCGCGCACGCGAAAGTGGTCGTCCGACTCGCGCAAGCGACCGCCGACCCCGTCGGCGTCGCTGACGTAATACTCCATGCCGACGGCGGCTTCGGTTGGATGGGCAGGACGCATACTCGTATTGAGAACGGCTTTGGTCGCCGGGACTAAATCGGTTCGTTCTCGAGACGGCGGATCGAATCGCTCGAATCGTCCGTCTGTATCGAATGTCATTTGGAGAACCAATTCCGTTCTCCCCCATGAAGCAGGCCTCGCTCCGGAGCACGCTGCTTGCGATGGTCGGCGTGCTCGCCGCGTTCATCGCCGTCCCGCTCGCTACCGGCGAGTCCGTGCGAATCGGGACGCTGATCGCTACCGCCCTGGGCTGTCTCGTCCTCCCGGTACTCGCGTATCATCCGGGCCCGCTCGAGGAGCGAACGGCGATCGTCGGCGGAGCCCTGTTGACGGTCGTCCTCGTGAGTGCAGCGCTCTGGCTACACGTGTGACGTTTCTATACTATAGCGCCCCCATTCTCTCTCGCGAAGTCCCCAAACTGAAAACCGCTCACTCCGCGACGTCGTCGACGAGTTCGCGCACGTACTCGAGTTCGTCTTCTAGCACCGTGTGGCCGACGCCCTGGTAGATCCGTTTCTCGGTGTCGGCCTCGAGATCGTCGAAGGCCCGAATCGACTCCTCGACTCGTTCGACCGGAATGTGCGGATCCTGGTCTCCACAGCCGATGAATATCGGCGTTCCGTCCATCGATCCGTCGTACGCCCGCGGCGTTCCTTCGGGGCCAATCAGCCCGCCCGAAAGCGCGACCACGCCGCCGTATCGGTCCGCGTTTCGAGCCGCATACTCCGTCGAGAGACAGCCGCCCTGGGAGAAGCCGAGCAGGATCGTCTTCTCGAGTGGAACACCTGCAGATTCGACCGTCTCGAGCGTGTCATCCAGTTTGGCGAGCGCAGAGTCGAGGTGGGGCTGGTTGTCCTCGAGCGGCGCGAGAAACGATTGGGGGTACCAGGTGCCGCGATGGGCCTGGGGCGCGAGGAAGGCGATATCGTCGCGCGCGAACTCGTTGGCGAACTCGAGCATGCCCTGGGCGCGAGCGCCGCGGCCGTGGACGAGAATCATCGCCGCGCCAGCTTCCTCGAGGTCGGCTCCGGCCCGCTCGATCGGCTGGGTTCCGTGCGGATCGTCGATCATAGTCGGTCCAACGGCCCGAACGCCAAAAGACGTTGGTGAGGCGGCGATTCGGACCGCGATGTGCAAGCGCCGGCGCGAGCCGTACTGAACGCAAAGCCCTCGAGAGGGGACGGCCGAACTGACGACAGACGAATCGGCGAGAGCCGAACTGATGGTAACAGAGCTGGCGACAGTCGAGATGAAGACCGGGCGGCTTCGAGCGTTCGATCTTCGATCCGCCTTCGGCGCGCTCGAGCCGTGTTAGGTTTACGTATTCGTCGGTTGTAGGGCTCCGAGCTGTTTCGAGAGCCGCGGATTCGGCGAACCCAGTTCGGATTCCGCGAAACCACCGGTCGAATCCGACGAGTCCGCGCCCAAAACGACGAGATTCCAATGACAACAGATTCCAAAGCACTCGTTCGACGCGATCCGGAGGAGATCTGGACAGACGGAAACCTGGATGCGATAGACGAAATCTTCGCGGAAACGTTCGTCCTGCACGATCCGTCCGCCGGCGACGAGCGTCAGGGTCGCGAGGAATACAGGGGATACGTGGAGACCTATCGAGAGGCGTTTCCCGACGTCACCTACGAGGTCGAATCCGTGATCGGCGAGGACGAAGCGGTCGCGCTCCGGTACACCGCACAGGGTACCCACGAGGGGGCGTTCATGGGCATCGAGCCGACCGGCGAGCGCGTTTCGGTGTCCGGGATGGAGATGTACCGCGTCGAAGACGGGGAGATCACCGAAATGTGGACGAACTACGACGCGCTCGGCTTGCTCCAGGAGCTCGGGGCCGTCCCGTCGCTCGAGGAGATTGCGGAGGAATAACCGTTCTCTGACAGGCTAAGCAAATCTGGCTTCTCCATCGAATTCGTTCCACTGTCGTCGACTTAGTGGTAGTTTGACTGCCGTTTTCGATCGACCGACGAACTCGATACTCTTTTCACTACTCGGTGTTATTACCTAGTTGTATGAGCGAGTTCGAAAAATTCAGCGACGTCGGTGAAGCGGACGTAACGCGAGCGATCGGACAGGAATGGACCGAAGAGTTCATGGACTTCTCGGATTCGGACGTCATCATCGTCGGTGGCGGCCCATCGGGCCTGACAGCCGCAAAGGAGCTCTCGGAGCGCGGCGTGAAGGTCATGGTCGTCGAGAAGAACAACTACCTCGGCGGCGGCTTCTGGCTCGGCGGCTTCCTGATGAACAAGGTCACGGTTCGGAGCCCGGCCCAGAAGGTTCTCGACGAACTCGATGTCTCCTACAAGGAATCCCAGGACAGCGAGGATCTCTACGTCGCGAACGGACCGGAGGCCTGTTCCGGTCTGATCAAGGCCGCCTGCGACGCTGGTGCGAAGATGCAAAACATGACCGAATTCACGGACATCGTGATCCGCGAGAACCACCGCGTCGGCGGTATCGTCATGAACTGGACGCCCGTCCACGCCCTGCCTCGAGAAATCACCTGCGTCGACCCGATTGCCGTCGAAGCGGACCTCGTCATCGACGCGACGGGTCACGACGCGATGGCGGTCACCAAACTCGACGAGCGGGGCGTTCTCGACGCGCCGGGCATTCAGGACGCCCGTGACCGAGGGCAGGTCATGGACCAGACCGACAGCGAAACCTACGGCGCACCCGGCCACGACTCGCCTGGTCACGACTCGATGTGGGTCGGCGAGAGCGAGGACGCCGTCGTCGAACACACCGGCCTCGTCCACGAAGGCCTGATCGCGACCGGAATGGCGACCGCAACGACGTTCGGACTACCGCGTATGGGCCCGACGTTCGGTGCCATGCTCGTCTCCGGCAAACGCGCGGCCCAGGTCGCCCTCGATGAGCTCGAGGTCGACGCCGAACCGGTCGAACTGAGCTCCCGAGCGGCGCCCGCTGACGACTGAACCCGCGATGGATCGAGTCGTCCTGTATCGAGCGCCGACGACCGAAGCGCAGGTCGAGGAGATTGCAGGCTGGCTCGAGGAGCGCTTCGAATCCTCGGTCGGAGCGGATGTCGTCGTGCGGGATCGGTTTCTCGACGTTCATCGAACCGACGAGTTGGCCGAGCGGTTCGCGAAAGCTCGAGTGCACTCGCCGTATGATCGCGAAACGGGGAACACGATGCTCGGCACGATCCGCTACGAAGAGCGAGCACTCGAATCACCTGATCGCGCAGGGGGTGTACTATACGACGGACTGCAGGTCCAGCGAGCGCTCAACGACGCGCTTGCACCCGAAGAGCGGAGTCTTGAGACGCTTCACGTCGCGATCCTCGACCGGGCGATCGGAACCTGGGGTGATCACGACGGCCGATGGCACAAGCGAGTGAACGTGCCCGGCCAACCCGGAATCGTCTCCGTGCCGGGGCTGTACGAGGCCCCGGCAAAGCCCGAGAGTTATTACAAGGAACAACAGCGCCACGCGATGCTCTCGGGAGATACACCGCCGCGAGAGGTCCTCGAAAACCGCGTCGAGGGTGACTTTTTGATCGAAAACGACCCGCGCACGACGGACGCGCTATGTGGATACGTTCTCCAGACGGTTCATTACCTCCTGACGGGAGAACCCTTCTGTGAGGAGGAGAGCTGTCGGTTGTTCAACGCCCACTACCACGAGGACCTGATCGAGGCGCAACTTCGAGAACCCGAATTCTGTAAAGCCCACGCGTCCACCTACGACTGATACCGGTCTCCTCCTCGCTTTCTCGCGGACGGCCGGAACCGCTTTACTTCCTCACGCGCCACCGAATTCGGTGCACATTTTTACGTCGATGCCGACCTACCAACTATAAATGAGTGATGAATTTACGCTGTCGATTCCCGTTCGGTTTCGCGATATCGACCGACTGAATCATGTCAATAACGCGGTGTATTCGACGTACCTCGAGGAGGCCAGGTTCGCCTATCTCGAGTCGGTACTCGGTGTCGACATCACCGAGTTCGAACTCGTCATCGTCAACCTCGAACTCTCCTTTGCACGCCCGATCTCGCTCGACGACGAACTCGAGGTCGCGGTTTCGATAACCGAACTCGGCGAAACGAGTTGGACGATGACCTACGAGTTCCGGGTCGACGGAGACGTCGTGGCGACCGGCGAGACGACGAACGTCCACTTCGATCCGGAAAGCGACCGACCCGAACCCCTTCCCGACGAGATCCGGGAACCGATACTCGAGCACGAGTCGCTCGAGTGAGAGGCTCCGCGCCGATTTCGACGATTTGAGTGTCCGAACGGCAGTCGAGCTACAGTGAGTGATCGATCAATTGAACGCAACTATTATGTGTGTCATTCTCTTACAATAGAGTATTATGCCCACATCCATCTGTCAGGATGAAAATGAGAGGGTCGAGCACAGGGATCGCGTTTTCACCGCGCTCTCGGCCGAGCCGCGAAGACAGGTCCTGATTTCGCTCCTGAATGCCAGTCCGGAGGAGTTCGTCGAACTTCCCGGAGCCGCAACCTCTCCGGCTCTGGACTGTGAGTTACGGGAGCTTCGATCCCGACTGATTCACCGTCACTTGCCGGTGTTAGAGGACTACGAATTCGTCCGCTGGGAAATGGATCCGTTTCTGGTCCGACGAGGCCCGAAATTCGAACAGGTCGGTGACGTCATAGCGGTCCTACTCGACCTGCCCGAAACGGTTTCGGTTCAGCTCGTCACCGGGTACGGGCAACTCGACCGCGATCTCAGGACGGAGTGAACGATTGCAAGACCGCTGGTATATCCCGGCTCTCGAGTTGATCGGCTCAGCAAAACGGTCGTAGCCGGAACCTATTCGAACCGACCACCGGTCAAGCGCACGACGCCGAAGGCGTGGGTTTCGTGGGCGACTGCGACGGCGTTCTCTCGAAGTTCGTCGTGGGCTTTTCCGATGCGTTCGTCCAGCCGCTCGGTCGGCGGCTTCTCGTAGCGAAGCTTCGTCGTCGGCGGCGTCGAAAGAACCGTGATAGCGTGAAAAACGGCGTTTACCGGCGGCCCGTACCACCGTCTGCTTCGGGCGGCATTGACGAGTACGAGGTGGCCGCCGCTTCCGACGAGTTCGCACCAATCGTCGACCGCGCCGTCGGGATCCGAGAGCATGCCGACGACGAACGTCGCGATCACCGCATCAACGGGGCCGGAAATCGGCGGCATCGTCGCATCTCCGCGAACGACGTGTACGTTTTCATACGGTGCGGTCAGGTCGCGCGCTCGTCGGAGCACTGGCTCGGTAAAGTCGATGCCGACCACAGCCCCCTCCGGACCGACCGCTTCCCGAAGAAAGGGAAGGTTTGCACCCGTCCCACACCCCATCTCAACGACCGTGTCGCCTGGCTCGAGTCGACAGGCGCTGGTCGCTCGTCGCCGAAGCGTCGCGATTCCGGGCGTTTTGCGAGCAAGCAGGTCGTACAACTGCGCCCACCTCCCGTAGAATGCTTGGGCGTCCCCCGATCCTGTTTTGGTCATCCTCGTCTCCCTCAACGTCAGCCGCCATCCTTAAATTAACGAGCGAACCGTATCAGCGACTGATTCTGGGTCCGGTCCGAGTACGTACGTGATCGGTTCGATCCCCATCCCGCCGGTCTGATAGAGTACCGTCGCATCCGGATTCGCGTCGATCGCTCCACCGATGCTCGAGGCGATGTCGGCCGATTCGTCGAACTCGGCGGTCGCATGTCCTTTCGATGCAAGGGTTTCGACGATGTCCCGGTCGTACTTGATGTTGGCCGCAGCCGAGACGTCGGCTCCGTGTCGACGCGCCGCGAGCAACACCGTTGCGACGTGCTCGGAAACCCCGAACTCCGGGCCGCCGGGGACCGTCGCTTTTCCCTTCACATCGAACACGCGACCGGGAACGCCCGCGACATCGTCCACTCCATCGGCGTCGGGTGTGCACGCCACCAGATTCGAACCGACTGCGGGAATCAATCCCGAAAAACCGCTCGTGTTCTCGAGGATGCGAAGCCCTCGCCGGAGCGAGGAGAGAACGCGTTCGCTCGCCCGAAGATCACTTTCCGGATCGTGGACGCGGAAACTGGATTCGCACTCGGCGAGCTCCGGAACCTCCTCTTCGTGAACCCGTGCGAGGACGTCCCCGCCACGTTCGAGTTCGCGAACCAGAATCTCGAGTTCGATGAGCGCCTGCACTGGGGTCGTATCGCCCGTTGCGAGCCCCTCTCCGAGTTCGGCGACGAGGCTCTCGACTCGCTCGTCAGTTGCGACCAACTGGTTTACGGTTACGTCTCCGTGAGCGTACTTCGAAACGGCACTCTGGCTGATTCCGAGCACGGTTGCAACTTCACTCTGCGTAAGCCCCCGTTCGCGTAGTTCACCGGCTAACATTGATCGAACTGTCGGCAAGAATTCTTCGACGACGATCTCTTCGACGAATTTCATCTGTTGACCCGGTCTAGGGGGTGACGTGGGATAACTGTGGCTCACTGCTGTGGGATTCGTGTACTCTCGACGGGGGCACAACGCCTCGAATCGAAAGGAAATCCATCCGGCTCAAGATTCATTCCGGACGTTCCTGTCTCCGAGAATTCGATTGTGCGCCTTCAGTGTGATCCATATCGTGAATTTCGATGCGTGTCCCATCTGCTCGTCCGTCGGTGATCGAAAACGACCAGCCGTGAGCGATGGCGATCGCCCTAATTATTTCGAGCCCGAACCCGGTTTTTGCATCATGCGAGACGTCGCGTTTTTGCAATTGGGTACGTTTGGCCGGTCGAATCCCAGGGCCATCGTCTTCGACGTATATCCCGTCCTCGGTCGTTCCGACCCAGATAGTAACCGACGAACCGCCGTGCTCGACGGCGTTGCAAAAGAGGTTCTCGAAGACCTGTGCAAGGAGGGTTTCGTCGGCAACGAACGAGCGAGAGGATTCGATCTCGAGCGAAGCGTCGGCGGTCGGCGTCTGCGCCCACGCGTTCGTTGCGACATCCGCCAGCGCGACCTGTGTGAGGGAACTGACGCGCTGTGTCCGCGCGAATTCGAGTATCGAATCGACCATCTCGATCATTCGGTCGGTACTTTCTTGAATCGCTTCAATCGCGCCGGGGTTCGTTCCGGGTGTCCGCAACTGTTCGGTATAGCCGTCGACGATATTGAGCGGGTTACGAAGGTCGTGAGAGAGCGCGTTCACGATCGTTTCGAGCTGCTCGATCTGTCGATCCCGCTGGAGTTCGGCTTGTTTACGGGTCGTGATATCGATGTGCGTGACGATGCCGTATCGGTCGTCGTCGTACGTGACCGTGGTCGCGTCGAGAAGAAACCAGCACTGATCGTCCGGTGGATGACATGGATACTCGAGTCGGAAGCGCTCGCGATCGGCAGACAACAACTCTTCGAGGCCGTTTGCGACTGCAGTCGCGGTCGGGTGGTCGGCCTGCCGACAAACCGTCAAATAGTTTTCGCCGACCCAGTGGACGTCGTGGGCCGAACCGTTCGCATCCCCGAACGCCATCCACGAGTCGTTCGCGAAGACGATCTCGCCCGTCGCATCCAACAGCGCAATCTCGAACGGGAGGGCATTGAAGCTAACCTGGAGCAGATCGGTGTCGACTACGGGACTCACTCTTGTTCTCTAGAAACACTAGTCAGGAAAAATAGCTGTCGGCCATCACAGCGAGTTCGGGTAGCGATAGCTATCGTCAATCCGTTCGCTCGAGTTGATCGCCGCCGAACTCGTCGTCGCTCTGGATTCGAGAGGCCTGCGGACCGTCCTGGTCCTGATACTTCGATCCGCGGTCGCTTCCGTATGGCCGATCGGCGGGCGTTTTGAGTTCCGTAAACGTCAGTTGCGAGATCCGCATTCCCGGCGTCAGCGCGACGGGTGCGGAGCCGAGGTTCGATAGCTCGAGGGTGATCTGTCCGCGATACCCCGGATCGCAGAGGCCTGCTGTGGCATGAACTACCACCGCGAGGCGACCCAACGAGGAGCGCCCCTCGACGTGGGCGATGAGATCCGCGGGGATTTCGACGCGTTCGTGAGTCGTTCCGAGGACGAAATCACCCGGATGGAGGATGAAGTCGTCGTCGTCATCAACGACCGTCTCGGTCACGTACTCGTCGACTTCTCCCTCGGAGGTGGGGTGGATGCAGGGGATGTTCGTCCGCTGGAACTCGAGGAACTCTCGCCCGAGTCGCATATCGACGCTCGCCGGCTGGATCTGAAGTTCGTAGTCGTCGATCGGGTCGATAACGAGGTCGCCCTCCTCGAGGCGCTCGAGGATGTCCGCGTCGGAAAGGATCATGTGCGAGCACTCGAGTGGAGGGGATTAAAAGTCACTGAAAGGCGGCCTCGAGAGCGCCGCGGGTGTGGCGAACAGACGGCAGTATACTATCGGGCTACAGCGCGTCCTCGATATCCGATTCGACGTCGTCGTAGGATAACGGCTCGTCGACCGTTTGGTCGTCGACGACGACCGTCGGAGTGGCCTGAACGCCAGCATCTTCGGCCCGCTCTTTCTCCGCTTCTAACTCGTCTCTGAAACGTCCGTCCTCGACGGCTTCGACTACCTGTTCCCCGTCGATACCGACATCATCTGCGACCGCTCTGACGTCGTCCAGCGAGTACTCGCCAAAGTGCGTGTAAATGTTCTCCGTAAACTCCCAGAATACGTCGTCGCCCCCCTGTTCTTGAACGGAGCGGGCCGCGCTAGCGATTTCCCACGACCACTCGTCGTCCGCCGGTATCGGAAAGTCGCGTTGTTCGTACCGGATCTGTCCGGAATCGATGTACGCCGCTTTGATATCGGGATAGACGTTCGTCTTGTAACTCGCACACCCTCCGCATCCATAGTCCTCGAACGCCATGACCGTAACATCCGCGTCCGGATCGCCCGCAACCGCAATCGGGAGCTCCGAGTCACCCTCGAGTGCTATTTCGTCCGCGCTCGAGCCGAAACAGCCGGCGACGGCGACGGCGGTACTCGTAAGCGCCGTTGCAGTGAACGTACGGCGTGAGATATCCATGTCTCCGCTAGCGACTACGCCGTGAAATATGTAGTGACAGCGGCATTCTGAATCTGTTTCTCGTCACCATATCTTAATCAGGAATTCGGTTCACGACTCAAGACTAACCGCCGTTCCTATATCGCTCGCTCTCGAGACGTACGATATGAAACAGGCCATCGTCGCGCGGACCGACATCGGGATGGGACAGGGAAAACTCGCTGCGCAGGTCGCACACGCCTCGCTGTCGGCCTACGAGAAAGCCGACAAACGAACCCGTCGAGAGTGGAAAAACAGCGGGCAGAAGAAGATCGTTCTCAAGGGAAGCAGCGAACGCGAACTCCACGAACTCTCCGAGATTGCCGAACACAAAGGGATCGCAGAAGCGCTCGTCCGCGACGCGGGACACACCCAACTCGAGCCGGGGACCGTGACCGCACTAGCCGTCGGTCCAGCAGAAGCGGATCTCGTCGATCGCGTAACGGGCGAATTGCCACTGTTTTGAACGGTGGATAGCGAAACGGCTCCGGCTCTCGAGGTCCTCAAATGCACGCGGTCTCCCCGCCAGTCCGGTTTTCCTCCCAAGAAATATCGAGCACACATCCAGAACGCTGAAGGAACCACCGAACGAAACTCCGCAGGATGAAACGTCGCGCGTTTCTCGTCCTTGCGGTCTGTCTCCCTGGCTGTGTCGGCAACGGCGAGGAGATACAGGAACCCGAGGACATCGAAATTATCTGGGATAGCCTGATCCGGGACAATCCCGGAACCGAGGAGGAACGCGTCTACGTCTGGGGAGTCGCCAGAAACGTCGGGGACCGAACGCTGAACTACGTCGAGATTCGGGCGACGTTTTTCGACAACGACGGAGAGGAATTAGAGAGCGTCATCGAAAACGTTCAGGAAGACGTCAGCGCCGACGAGGAGTGGGGATTCGAAATCGAATTCCCCGATTTCGGCGAACGCGCCGCGGAGGTCGAGGAGTACGAACTCGAGCCAGCCACCGGCGTCTGAGAGAGAACGGATCGAGCACATGGACCAAACCCGACAGCAAGACCCCATCACAACAGTCTCGAGTGGAGCAGCCATCTCGAATGGGCTGTCTCCACCGAGCGGTCTGTCGCCCTCAAGCGGCCCGTTGCCCTCGAGTGGCTATTCGACCGTCCGGATCGGATTGTGCGTCTGGGCCCTCTCTTATGGCGACTCCCGCCGCTCGGAGCAGTTTCAAGAATCGCTCTTCGAGGTGAGGTGCTGAGATGGGCGACGGAAGCGGAAACGGAGATGGTTCCGAGGTCGACGCGACCGATCTCGAGGCTGACGGTTCGGAAAGCGGTCGCTCCTCGAGCCACGATCAGGAACGGGAACTCGAGGAACGGACCGACAAAGGGAGTTCGTTCGCAGTCGCCGGCGAGAGCGGCGATCCGGGCGGGGTAGATGGGGCGACCGATCACGATACGGGCGTATCGACGCTCGCGAAGCAGGGGAGCATCACCTTTATCGGGAACGTCGTCAACGGCGCGATGGGGTTTGCGATCGTCATGTTGATGACGCGGTTCGTGAGCCCTTCGGTGTACGGCCTGTTCGTGCTCGCCACGTCCGTCATCCTGTTCATGCAGGTGTTCGCGAATCTCGGACTCCCGCTGGCGATCGATTACTTCGTCCCCCAGTACTTGGACGAGGGCGAACGGGGGAAGGCCAAGGGCGTCATCGTGCAGGTCACCGCGACGGTGCTCGTGACCTCTTCGATCGTCGCGCTCGTACTCGCGGCGAGTTCCGGCTACGTCGGCGAGTTCTTCCAGGAGCCGTCGATGCAGATCGCACTCTTGCTGTTGAGCGTGACGATCCCGATGCTGGCGATCTACAACGTCTTGCTCACCTCCTACTACAGCATCAAGAAGCTCCAGTACCGAGTGATAATGCGCGACCTCGTTCGACCGCTGGTCCGGTTTACCGTGACCGCGGCGCTCTTGCTCGCTGGATTCGGTCTTCTCGGACTTATCGCTGGGTACGTCATCGGGCTGTTTATCGCCATCACGATCGGTGCGATGGTCTTTACTTACAAAGCCTGGGACCTGCTCTCGACGAAACTCGAGTTCGTCGCGCCGAAACCGCTCGTGACGTACTCGGTTCCGCTGGCGATGACGAGCGTCGTCTTCGTCCTGATGGGCCACGTCGATTACTTCGTTCTCGGCTTTTTCCTCGATTCGGACGACGTGGGGATCTACAGGGTCGGCTACATGCTCGGCTCCGGGTTGATGATCATCTTCAATTCGCTGTCTCCAGTTTTCAAGCCGCTGATCGCCGAAACTCGAGAGGATACGGCGCTGGTCAACGAACGGTTCCAGGTTGCGGCTCGATGGATCGCAGGGCTGACCCTCCCCATCGCGATCACGCTCTCGCTGGGTGCGAGTTCCTACCTCGCGGTGTTGTACACGCCACAGTACAGCGAGGCGAGCGCCGTCGTCGCGCTGTTGGCCCTTGCGTTCCTGTTCAACGTCACCTTCGGCGGTCCCGACGGAACGCTTCTCCAAGGAATGGGCTACTCCCGGGTCGTCTTCGCGAACACGCTCGTCCTCTTCGGCGCGAATTTCCTCGTCTCGCTGGCGCTCGTCCCGCTGTTCGGGATGGAGGGGGCGGCGATCGGTTCGGCGACGGCGCTCTTTCTCGTCGGCGGACTCACCATCGGCGAACTCTACTACCTCGACCGCGTTCACCCGTTCACGCGGGATTTCGGCAAAATCGTTTTCGCCGGTATTCCCGCAACCATCGCCGGGGCACCGGTCGTCTATTTCATCTCCTCGGATACGATAATCGTCGCGCTCCTCCCCATCGTCGTCCTCACGACGTACGTCTTCACGCTCCTCACGACCGACGCGTTCACCGACGACGACGCCCAGATGGCAGCCGAGTTCAGCCCGGCGATCGAAAAGTGGCTTCCCGCGGGTCCGTGGAACCGATGACAACCTCCCTGGTACCGAACTGCGGCTGGAAAAACCGAATTCCGAGAATTTAGCTTCCGTCGAAGAGCATACCAGGCGCGTCGATATCGATCGACGCGACGCGGGCGACATCCCACAGCGTCGCTCCGTTGCTCGTCACGACGGGAATACCCAGATCGTCCTCGAGTCGGTCGACCGCGGCGAGCGATCGGTAGTTCGTACACGACACGAAGAGCCCGTCGAGCGGCGTGGCGTTCGCGAGTGCCGTCGCCTGATCGTACGCGTCCTCGGGCTCGAGCGTCCCGATTTCGGTGTTCGATTCGATTCCGCGACCGTCGATGGCGACGACGTCGAAGCCCCCCTCCTCGAGAAATTCGACTTCGCGCTCGTCCAGCGCGTCGGTGTACGGCGTGACGACGCCGACGCGTTCGATTTCGAGTTCGGAGAGCGCCCGCACGACGGACCGGGCCGTTGCGACGGCGGGAACGCCCGCGGCGTTCTCGAGGCGCTCCTCGAGTTCCACGTCGAAGCCGGGGCCGTGAAGCAGACTACCAGTGGTGCAGGCGTAGGCGACCGCGTCGACATCGGCGTGTTCGAGTAGCCCCGCCCCGCGAACCGCGTCGTCGCTCATCGCGTCGAGTTCCTCGACGGTGACCGACTCGAGGGCCATCCGAGCCGAGTGGATCGCGACGCTATCGGCCGTCGTCCGCTCGAACTCGGGTTCTGCTGTCGTGTTCGACGAGGGGACGATCAGGCCGATTCTCGAGTCACTCATGGTGATCGGTGTCCGGGAGTTCCTTTTCGTCCGCCAGATCGCGGTCGATCGCGGCCTGCTTCCGATCGTCTGGATCGCCGTGACCGCCGCCGCCGGGCGTTCGAACCGTCACCGTCGTTCCGGCGGGAACGTCGACTGTCGTCTTCGCGGCGACCGCCGTATCGTTGGCGTCGGTCGCCCCGCTTTCGTCGCCCGAATCGTCGCCGCTATCCGACTCGAGGCCGTCCGGTTTTTCGATATCGTCCGGCAACTCGAGCAGATTCTGCCCGCACGAACCATCCTCCCCGCCGGCGACCCCGGCGGGCGCATGTCGACGGCGCTCGGTGAGCAGGGAAACCGTTGACTCGGTTTCGATGGTCACGGCGCGCTCGAGGCCGAGCCCGCCGCGGAATTTCCCCTGCCCGCCGCTACCGGGTCGGAAGGCGTAGCGTTCGACCCGCATCGGATACTCGGTCTCCATCGACTCGATCGGCGTGTTGAGCGTGTTGGTCATCCCGACCTGCACGCCGTCCATCCCGTCCGCGCCGGCTCGAGCGCCGAACCCGCCGGCGATCGTCTCGTAGTAGGTAAAGGAGCCGTCTCGAGCGCCGATGGTCAGATTGTTCATGGTCCCCTGTCCCTGCGCGGGGACGCGATCCGGCGCGGCCTTCGCCAGCGCGGTAAAGACCACGTCGGTGACCCGCTGGCTGGTCTCGACGTTTCCGCCGACGACGGCCGCGGGCGCGGTCGGATTGAGCAGGGATCCTTCGGGGGCGTCGACGGAAACAGGTGCATAGCAGCCGTCGTTCGGCGGAATTTCGGGGTCGGTGATACATCGAACGACGAAGTAGACCGCACTCTTGGCGACCGCGATCGGTGCGTTCAGGTTCCCTTCGACCTGTTTTGCTGTTCCGGAAAAATCGACGTCGATCGTCGCGCCGTCGACCGTAACCGTCGTCTCGATTCGGACGTCTTCGTCGGTGATCCCGTCGCCCTCGAGCACGTCGGTCGCCTCGTAGACGCCGTCGGGTAGCTCCTCGACCTCGCTCACGATGCGTTCTCGAGAGTAGTCGATCACGGCGTCGAAGCCGGCCAGCACGGTCTCCCGCCCGTGCTCCTCGATGAGCGAGTCGACGCGCTCCTCGGCGCGCTCGTTCGCCGCGAGCTGTGCGCGAAAGTCGGCCCGTCGCTCGCGGGCGTTGCGGACGTTCGCGAGGATGAGCGACTGCACGTCAGATCGGATCTCGCCGTCCTCGACGAGTCGAATCGGCGGCAGTCGAAGCCCCTCCTGATAGATCTCGCGGGCCCCGGCGGGCATGCTTCCGGGGGTCATCCCGCCCACGTCGGCGTGGTGCGCTCGAGAAACCGCGTAGCCGACGATCTCGTCCTCCGGAGCGATCGGCGAGACCATCGTCACGTCGGGCAGGTGCGTGCCGCCGGTGAACGGGTCGTTGAGAACGAACACGTCGCCTGGTTTCGGATCGTGCTCGCGAACCGCCTCGACGGCTTCGGGCATCGCCCCGAGGTGAACGGGGATGTGTTCGGCCTGGGCGACCATCCGACCCTCGGCGTCGAACAGCGCCGTCGAGCAGTCGCGTCGCTCCTTGATGTTCGGCGAGTAGGCTCCGCGGATCAGGGTCTGGCCCATCTCCTCGGCGGCGCTCTCGAGTTGATTTCGCAGTACCTCCAGGGTGATCGGATCGATTGCTGAGTCGGTCATCGGTGTGGCTGATTGCTGTTGGCTCATCTGGCTATGCTCCATCGTCTGACTGTTCCTGGGTCATGACGAGCGCGCCGTCCTCGAGGATCTCGCCGGTCCACGCGGGCGGAACGACGGTCGTACTCTCGGCCTGTTCGAGGACCGCAGGTCCCTCGACCGGCGTTCCCGGCTCGAGCCGGTCGCGTTCGTAGACGGCGGTTTCGTGCGTGCCGTGGCCGGGAAAGTGGGCGTCCCGAGTGCCGATTCGGGCGTCGCCCTCGCCGTCGTGGCGGACGAGCGGGTCGGGGCCGTCGACGGTCGCGCTCGCGCGCAGATTGACGACCTCGATGGCTTCGTCCATCGCGTAGCCGTAGGCCTGTTCGTGCGCTTCGTGGAACCGCTCTGCGACCGCCGCTGAGTCGAACGTCTCTCCGGCTGAAACGGACAGTTCGAAACTTTGCCCGGCGTACCGGCAGTCGGCGGTTCGTTCGATCCGAGCCGCGTCGGGATCGGAGGCGTCTGCCAACACATCCGAAACGAGTCCGTCGTAGACGTCCTCGAGACGTGACGGATCCGCATCATCGAGACCGACGCCGACCGTCCTCACGGCGTCGTAGCTCTCGTCGGCCGCGAGCAGGCCGAACGCAGAAAGGACGCCGCCGGGACGGGGAACGACCACCCGGTCAACCTCGAGACTCTCCGCGAGCGCCGCGGCATGCATCGGCCCCGCACCGCCGAAGGCGACGAGCGCGAACGCTCGAGGGTCGTGCCCGCGCTCGACGGTGACCGAGCGGATCGTCCGGGTCATCGTCGCGTTCGCGACGCGGTAGACGCCCCGAGCCGCCTCGAGTGCGTCCTCGAGGCCAGCTTCGTCCGCGAGCCGTTCGAGGGAATCGTGGGCGGCTTCGACATCGAGCGTGAACTCGCCGCCGAGTGCAGTTTCCGGGCCGATATACCCCAGTACGACGTTCGCATCCGTTACCGTCGGTTCGGTGCCGCCGCGGCCGTAGCAGGCTGGACCGGGTTGAGCCCCCGAGGAACGGGGACCGACCCGGAGTGCACCGCCCGCGTCGACCCAGGCGATCGAACCGCCGCCAGCGCCGACGGTGTTCACGTCGACCATCGGCGTCCGGATCGGGAGGCCGTCGATTTCGGAGTCGGTCGTCCGTTCGGCTTCGCCGTCCCGGACGAGGCTCACATCGCTCGAGGTGCCGCCCATGTCAAAGGTGACAAGTCCCGAAACGGCGTCGTCGTCCACCGTGGCGGCGGCGCCGACGACGCCCGCTGCGGGCCCCGAAAGCGTGGTTGTGACGGCCTGCTCGCGGACTGTTTCGGGATCGGCGATGCCGCCGTTGGCCTGCATGATCTGCGGCGCAGGGATACCTGCCTCGGTCGCCTCCTCGACCAGCCGGCCGACGTAGCTGTCGATGGCCGGGCGAACATAGGCGTCGACGGCAGTCGTCGACGTTCGCTCGAACTCGCGGAATTCGGCGAGGACCTCGTGTGAGGCCGAGACCGGAACCTCGAGTTCCTCGCGAAGCACGTCGGCGACGACTCGCTCGTTTTCGGGGTCGGCGTAGGCGTGAAGCAGACAGATCGCAACGCTCTCGATGTCGCGCTCTCGCAGGGCCGAAGCGAGTTCGCGAACCTCGTCCTCGTCGACCGCTCGTTCGACGCCCTCGGGCGTCGTTCGCTCCTCGAGTTCGTACCGTCGACGGCGCGGAACGAGCGGGTCGGGCTTTTCGGCCTCGAGATCGTACAGGTCGGGTCGATCCTGTCTGCCGATCTCGAGTACGTCCCGGAACCCTTCGGTCGTGACCAGCGCGGTCTTCGCGCCGCCGCGCTCGAGGAGGGCATTGACCGAGACGGTCATCGCGTGGGCAAACTCGTCGATCTCGCTCGGCTCGATGCCCGCACGTTCGCAAGCCTTCTCGATGCCCTCGAGCACGCCGACGCTCTGGTCGTCCGTGGTGGGTACTTTCGCGGTAACGAGTCGGTCCTCGACCGAGAGCGCCACGTCCGTGAACGTGCCGCCCACGTCGACGCCGACTCGCGTATCGGCCGCGCTCGAGTGGACATCTTGCGTGGCGGATGCTGCCTCGTCGGTCGTTTGATCCGATTCAACTCCGTCTGTCATGTCTGATTCGTTCATGTGAGATCAAGAGAGATAGTGGTGCTGTCCGATTAGAGGACGAGAATGTCGTACAGTGTCTGCAGACCGATTCCGACCACGACCAGCGTAACGAGTCCACCGAGAACGTTCTGGAGCGTGCTGTTCGTGTATTCCCCGAGCAGCGATTCGTTGTTCATCGCGTAGATCAGGAAGACTGCAAGGATCGGCAAGAGGAGACCGTTCGCGACCTGTGCGAAGACGATCACTTCCACGGGGCTATAGTCGAGTGCCGAAAAGACGATGCCAACGCTAAGGATTGATACCCAGATAGCGCGGAATCGCGTCGACGTAAGGTCTCGCTCCCATCCGAGTGCGCCAGCGGTGGCGTACGCCCCTGCCAGGGGTGCACTCATCGCACTCGTAAAGCCGGCGGCGAACAAACCGACCGCGAAGAACGTCAATGCATAACCGCCGAAGACCGGCTCGAGCTGGTCGGCCATTTCACCAACGTCATCGATCGCCGTCCCTTCCGGAAACACCGCCGCGGCGGTAACGACGATCGAGGTCGTGATGATTCCGCCGAGGACGACCATCGCGATCGTATCCGTTCGACACTCCGCCAGGTCGCTCGGCCCGTCCCAGCGCTCCTGAACCGTGCTCGCGTGAAGGAACAGGTTATAACCGACGACGGTCGTTCCGACGAGCCCCGCAATGAGGTACGCAGACCCCTCTGGAACCGTCGGGACGAGTCCACCGGATAGTGCGCCAAGATCCGGTCGGACCATAATCGCGTTTGCAACGAACGCGAGCCCCATGACGGTGACGAGGCCAATAAACACCCGTTCGATTAGCTTGTAATTACCGGTCCAGAGCAAGGTACCCGCGATGAGCCCGATGATCGGTCCCCAGACGTTCTCGCTGATCCCAGTAATCGTGTTCAATCCCGCAGCGCCGCCGACGATATTGCCGGTCTGGAACGCTGCTGTTCCGATACCAATTGCGGCGACAACCAGCCCGACAGTAACCGTCTTGATGAACGGGTTCGACGACTCGTTCCGAAGCGCCTCTCCAAGCCCTTCTCGAGAGACCAGCCCGAGTCGTGCACTCATTTCCTGTAGGACCAGCGTCGCGATGATCGAGAACGCGATCGTCCACAGCAGGAGGTAAGCGTACTCCGCGCCGATGACGCTTGCCGTCGTTACAGTACCTGGTCCCACGAACGCCGCCGCGACGAGCGCCCCCGGACCGATTGCCTTGAGTCGGTTGACGATACCCATGTGCGATATACACTCACATCCCTCTCCGTAACCACCAAAAGGGTTGTTGAGAAGCGGTCATACGGCTCGATACAGTACCGGTAATTGGACGAAATCTGTATGAGAGTGTATGGTCTCGTGTGAAAAAGTATGATATTGTATGAATTCGTATGATCTCGTCTGCGTATGAAGATGTGTGGTCAGAACTCCACTTGTCGACTCCGGTCAACTGGCTCGGCCGGGTTCGGCTACTCGCCTTCGTTCTGCTCGCCTGCCGGCCGCTCGGTAATAAACACCTTCGAGAGCCCCTGATCGATCTCGATGTCGACCGGGAGATCGACCGTGCTTCGTTCGATGAACCGCGTCATGAACCAGCGGATCGGTTCGGACGCGAAGACGATCTGGTAGACGCCATCCTCCTGGGTTCGAACGCCAAGAAAGCCACAAAAAGACAGCCACTCGAGGAGTTCTTCGACGCCGTCGAAGCGCTCGGCGTACTCTCGAGCGTGGTAGTCCGAGACGCGGTCGGCGGCCTCGACGAACGCTGGATCCGGGTCGCCGTCCTCGTAGAGGTGTTCAAGAAAACAGTGCAGAAAGTCGACGTCGAGTAGAACGTGCTCGCCCGAAGAAAGCATCTGATAGTACTGCTCTAGGTTGTCGCTGGGCCGACCGCTCGCGGCTTCGAAGTTCGCCGCGTAGAACGCGAGCGCCCGTCGGACCACCTCGCTCTGGCCGTTGTCCGTCTGGGACATGAGCGTCTCGAGTGCTGTTTCAGCGTCGTCGTCGAGAGAAACCGTCATACGGCGGGTCATAGGTGTGGAGAGGAATTCCAGAGGGATAACTGTCCGCAACCGAACTCGAGCAGTGTTCACGACTCGGGTATTTTTCAACTCGGGGACGTTCACGTCGTATTTCGAAACTCGACGAAGTTCGATCTCGAGTCGACACGGCGCATCTCGAGCCACCTTGCGCACGCGAGCGCTCAACGCACGCACACTCGCGTAGTCTTGCGATTTCAGGCGAGTTTCGGCGAAAGGGTTATCCCAATCTCGGTCGTACCGAGCGATCATGCTCGAGAAGTTCCTTGTGGGGGGTGAGCGACCGTGGAGCTGATTATTACGGAGAAGGACAACGCTGCGCGGCGAATCGCCGAAATTCTGAGCGGAGACTCGATGGACTCGAGTCGCAAGAATGGAGTGAACGTCTACGAATGGGGCGGCAAGCGCTGCGTCGGTCTCTCTGGACACGTCGTCGGGGTGGATTTCCCGCCGGAGTATTCGGACTGGCGCGACGTCGAACCCGCGGAGTTGATCGACGCGAGCGTCGAAAAGACGCCGACCAAAGAGAACATCGTCGCGACGCTTCGAATCCTCGCGCGCAAAGCCGAACTGGCGACGATCGCGACTGACTACGACCGCGAGGGCGAACTCATCGGCAAGGAAGCCTACGAGATCGTCGAGGAAGCTAACGACGAGATCCCGATTCGCCGGGTGCGGTTCTCCTCGATCACCGAAAACGAGGTCCAGTCGGCGTTCAACGAACCCGACGAACTCGACTTCGACCTCGCCGCCGCCGGCGAGGCCCGCCAAATCATCGATCTCATCTGGGGAGCGTCGCTCACGCGATTCCTCTCGCTGTCCTCGGGCCAACTGGGCAACGACTTCATCTCGGTCGGCCGAGTCCAGTCGCCGACGCTCAAACTGATGGTCGACCGGGAGCGCGAGATCGAGGCGTTCGATCCCGAATCCTACTGGGAACTGGTCGCCGATCTGGCGAAAACCGACAGCGACGACGGTGCCGAGGCCGACGGCGAGAGCGGCGAGGACCCGACCGCGCCGTTCGAAGCCCAGTATTTTTATCGAGACGAAGACGACAACGAAGCTGAACGCGTCTGGGACGAGTCCACCGCAGAGGGGGTCTACGAGACGCTCTCGAGTGCGGACTCGGCGACGGTCGTCGACGTCAACGGTCGCAGCCGGACGGATTCGCCGCCAGCACCGTTCAACACCACTCAGTTCATCCGCGCGGCGAGCGCGATCGGCTACTCCGCTAAACGGGCGATGTCCATCGCGGAGGACCTCTACACTGCCGGTTACATTACCTATCCCCGAACGGACAACACGGTCTACCCGGACGACCTCGAGCCCGACGCGCTCTTGGACGAGTTCGTCGGCCACCCGACGCTGGGCGAGAGCGCAGAATCGCTCCTCGAGGGCGACGAGGAAATCGTTCCGACGGAAGGCGACGAGGAGACGACCGATCACCCGCCAATTCACCCGACAGGAGAGATTCCGTCTCGCGGCGGCGACGTCTCAGACGACGAGTGGGAAGTGTTCGAACTCGTCGTGCGACGATTCTACGCGACCGTCGCCGACCCCGCGGAGTGGGAACACCTCAAGGTCGTCGCGGAAGTCGACGACGAAGAGCGACTCAAAGCCAACGGCAAGCGTCTCGTGGAACCGGGTTACCACGCCGTCTACCCGTACTTCAACACCTCCGAGAACTTCGTTCCCGCCGTCGACGTGGGCGAGGAGCTCTCGCTTTCCGATGCCGAACTCGAGGCCAAAGAGACCCAACCGCCGCGGCGATACGGACAATCACGGCTCATCGAGACGATGGAGGACCTGGGTATCGGGACGAAGTCGACCCGCCACGAGACGATCGAGAAGCTCTATGACCGTGGCTACATCGAGAGCGATCCGCCGCGGCCGACGCGACTCGCGATGGCCGTCGTCGGTGCCGCGGAGGACTACGCCGACCGCGTCGTCAGCGAGGACATGACTGCCCAGCTCGAGGCGGACATGGACGCCATCGCGAACGGAGAAGCATCGCTCGAAGACGTCACCGACGAGTCCCGAGAGATGCTCGAGGATATCTTCGCGAGTCTCGCCGATTCCCGCGAGGAGATCGGCGACCAACTGCGCAAGTCGCTCAAAGACGACAAGCGCCTCGGGCCGTGTCCCGAATGCGGCGAGGACCTGCTCGTTCGGCGCTCGCGCCACGGCTCCTATTTCGTCGGCTGCGACGGCTATCCCGACTGCGAGAACACGCTCCCGCTCCCTTCGACGGGCAAGCCGCTGATCCTCGACGAGGAGTGCGAAGAACACGGCCTCAACGAGGTGAAGATGCTCGCCGGACGACAGACGTTCGTTCACGGCTGTGCGCTCTGTAAGGCCGAAGAGGCCGGCGAAGGGCCGACGCTGGGGGCGTGCCCAGAATGTGGGGACGACAGCGCGACTCCGGAGGAGTCGCGAGAAGGCGGTGAAACCGCCGAAGCGGGCGGCGAACTCGCCGTCAAGACCCTCCAGAGCGGCTCGAGACTCGTCGGCTGTACCCGGTACCCCGACTGCGAGTATTCGCTCCCGCTCCCCCGCCGGGGCGAGATCGAGGTCACCGACGAACGCTGTGAGGAACACGACCTGCCGGAACTGCTCGTCCACAACGGCGACGAACCGTGGGAGCTTGGCTGTCCGATCTGTAACTACCGCGAGTTCCAGGCTCGAGAAGCGGACAGCGGTTCGGACCTCGAGGCGCTCGAGGGAATCGGCGCGAAGACCGTCGAAAAGCTCGCGAACGCGGGAATCGAAGACGTGTCGGATCTCTCTGATGCCGATCCGGATGCCGTCGCCGAGAGCGTCGACGGCGTGAGCGCGGATCGAGTTCGGACGTGGCAGGCGAAGGCCTAACCCCATCAGGCGGTCGCCGTTGAAGCTGTAACTCCGGTTTTGGTTCCGCGTTACCGTTCACTTATCGAGTTCCGTCTCGTCGTGACTGACGGTGACGTTGCGCGACGGGGATTTTTTATTGGACACATCAGCGTCTTCGACGGCGGATCGAATCGCGCGGAGTTCCGCGAGAATCTCCTCGAGAACCTCCTCGTCGGGCCGTTCGTCCGCTCCCTGTTCGTCCGAACGGTAGCGACTGATCATCGCCTGCACCTGCTTTGGGGCTCGAACAGAGGCAAAGCGCATCTCGACGCCGGCTCCGCCCGCGGTGCTGATCCCGACGTGGCCGTACCCCATGACGTTCCCGACCGCGGTCTGGGTGTAGGTGCTGTTTTGCACCTTTTCGAAATCGACCCGTTTGACGTCCCTCGAGAAGACGCCGCGTTTCTTGTAGAGCGCACTCGAGGTAACGACGTAATCGGTTCGACTGATGCGCAAGACCGCCCAGAGAACGACGGGAAGCGTCACGATCGACAGGACCGCCATCGCGACGAGCCCGGCAGATACCGAGAACGGGAACAACACCAGCGTACTCAGCGGTAGTAACAGGAGTGCCACAATCGGTGTGATCGTCCGCCAATCCGGTCCGCCGATCCAGTGGACTGACTCGCCGTCCTCGAGCGATAGCCACTCGAGATCCGTCGTCGAGTCGGGTGAATCAGCGGGCTCCGAGCTGATTACGATTCCATCGGATTCGTCTGATTTGGGAGATGTCATCGTGTACGTTCAATCTGGCTGCTGCTACCGTGTCCATTCGTCCCGTCGTCGTGTACGTTTTGTCTCGTGATTGTGCTAGATCGGAACGGCTAGGACAAACCGCTCCGATTGTTCAGGGAACCTGTTCGCGCTTTTTCGAAAGGACTGTCCGGTCGAACGAACAGACCAGGTCGTCGTCCTGATTGAAGGCTTCGACGCGCATCGTGACGACGCCGCGGTCGCCGTCGGACGTTTCTCGCTTCTCGGTAACGGTCGACTGGACGCGGATCGTATCGCCGTGAAAGACCGGTTCCGGGTGCTCGACAGAATCGTACGAGAGGTTCGCGACGATGGTGCCGTCGGTCGTTTCCGGAATCGAAATACCGACCGCCAGCGACATCGTGTAGAGTCCGTTGACCAGTCGTTCGCCGAACTGAGTGTCCTCGGCGAATTCGGAATCGAGGTGTAGCGGCTGCTGGTTCATCGTCATATCACAGAAGCGCTGGTTGTCGCTCTCGGAAATCGTCCGCCGCCGCTCGTGCTCGATGGTCGTACCGACCTCGAGTTCCTCGTAGTAGAGTCCGGTCATACCAGAGACATAGATGGCGCCCCCAAAGAATGTCAGTGGTGATCGGTGAACTATCCGATTTGGTCCGTTGGGTATGGAAAATCCCCATGGATGGGATTCGTCTAATTTCATTGCCCCACACATTTCAATAGAACATAATTACTAAATAGATAGGAGGAATTCTCGTAGACGGAAATCGCATAATGGTAGGAAGATATTATAGTGAGAAGCGTGCTGGGGTATCCACTGACCGATCCGAACAAAGTAACATTCATCGAAGTATGATTGTGAAGGCCGAACGATGAATAGAAGAACAATCGCGTCACTAGCTGTTCTTGCGGTGATCCTTCTTTCAGGATGTCTTCATATGACTGCGACAGTCGAAGTTTCTCCGGATGGTGACCTCGAGACGATGGCAGTCGAAATGGAGATGGATGAGATTCTCTACAACGAATTCGAGGCTGAAGCTCAGGAGGAAGGGTACGACTCAGTTGAGGCGATGCTGGAAGACGATATGCTAGACGACACTGACGACGAGTACTACGATGACGTGAGTTCATCGACCAAGGAACTCGATGATGGAGATTATCTCGTGACTGTCAGTGCCGACAATGTTGACCCTGGTGGATCGGACGATATCGACGTCACAGTTGAGGACGATATGATCGAGTTCGAAGATAGCGGCGTCATGGACGATACCGGCGGAGAAGAAGGTGGTGAGATGGACGAGTTTGACAGTCAGATTACCGTCGAGTACGAACTGATCATGCCTGGCGAGATTCAGGACCACAACGCTGACCAACTAAGCGACGATGGAACGACAGCAACGTGGGATCTGGTAAACTCGAACGAAGAATCGGTGTATGCGGAGAGTGAAATCGACGACGATGGAATGCCTGGCTTCGGTGTTTCCGCGGGCCTTCTGGCGTTGTTGGTCGCAGTCGCCAGTCTCGGACTGTATACGCGGTCTTCCTGACTGTATGTGACGAACGAGACACATCAAGACTGATTTTTGGCCGGTGGTCGGTTGCGCTGTCCGACGAAAGACCGCTATCCGAGTAGTTCCGCGTCTTCGTCGCTCCCGTGTTGAAACACGGATCGTCTTCGTGTTAACGAATTCTCGAGTGCCTTGGTCGGTGAGTTCGTGTCCGTATCCGGACTTGTTGACGCCGTCGAAGGGCAATCTGGGGTCTGATTTGACGAGTTCGTTTACGAACGTCAGACCTGACTCGAACGGATAACCGATTCTCCAAGACCGAGAGTATTGAGAACGCTGTTCGCTCACACGCATGGCGGAGAAGATTGTATCAATGGTATGATTTCAAAAGACTTTCACCACAATCCGGCCGTTTTGGCGTATGGTCTCCCTCGATAGACGGAAACTGCTCGGCGCAATCGGTGCCGGTTCCGCAGGATTGATCTCTGGCGGCTACTGGCTCCTCCGCGACGACGACCTCGACTGCCCCGAGTATCTCGACCCGGCTCAGGAGTACACCGGCTCCGCTGCACTCAGTTGGTCTCGGCCGGTGGTGGACGACGAGACGGTCTTCGTCGGCGGCGGAGCCGGTATTTCTCGGACAGGTTCCGGAACGGATATGTTTCGCCTGCTCGCGATTGATTCGATGGGCGAACTGAAGTGGGTGGCCAGACAGGAACTCGCCGGCGGAATCGGCGCTCCCCGGCCAACCGACGAGCAAGTGTTCGCTTCGACTGGTGGGAATACGCTGTTAGCACTCGAGCGGTCGACCGGCAATCTCCAGTGGGAGTTCGACGCCGGCAACAACGAGGACAGTAGTATGGGAATGGAAACGCTCGTTCACGACGATACCGTCATTGCGGCGGTGACCCAGCCCGACCACGACGATCTCGAGGCCGACAATCTCGTCATCGGCGTTTCGGCGGACGACGGGTCGATCCGGTGGACGGTTGAACTGGCGGACGAAGTTTCGCGAGGTCTCGCGCTGGTCGAGGAGACGGTCGTCGCGGCGACCCACGACGGAACGGTGGTCGGTATCGACCCGGAGACGGGCGACCAACTGTGGGAGACCGCACTCGAAGCGGCTCCCGGCTGGTACGACAGGCCGGTCTCGTTTGCGGATATCGCATGGGTACCTCGTAGTGATGGCGTCGTCGTCGGCCTGGCACTCGAGTCGGGGGCAATCGAAGAGCGACTCGACGGTGGGCGTGTCGCAGACGGCGAGGAACACGTCGACGGCGGGTTCGTCCAGGTGGTGCGGGCAATCGACGACGCGCTGATCGTGAGCGGAGCGGACGGAACGCTAAGCGCGTACGACGACGACCGCTCCGAGCGCTGGCGTCACGACGGAACCGCGAGGGCGGCAGGACTGATCCGGTCGGACGAACGGGTCGCCGTTCTCGACCAACGCGGAGTTTACTACGAACTCGACGAAGCGACCGGAGAATTCTATCGGGAGTTCAGCTTGATTGACACCGCTCGAGAGGACGGGTGCGGCACCACGCCGTCACAAGAACAGTTCAGAGGGCTGGTTTCCGCGTCGCTGTCGATCGTAATCAGTGGGCAGCGGTTCGGAACGAAACGATATCGAATCCCCGCTTCGGGGTGAGAGAAGCCGTTCTGGTGAAGGAAAACGGCTCCCCGAGCCGAATCGAGCCTGAACGTTCGTCTCGAGACGACCGCCCGCTATTCGACTAATCCGGCGTCCTCGTCGCTCCCGTGCTGGACCCAGATCGTCTTCTCGTTGACGAACTCTCGGATTCCGTCTCGAGCGAGCTCGCGGCCGTAGCCGGACTCCTTGACGCCGCCGAACGGTAATCTGGGATCGGACTTGACGAGTTCGTTCACGAACGCCATTCCGGATTCGAACTGTCTCGCGACGCGTTCGCCTCGAGTCTCGTCTTCGGTCCAGACGCTCGCGCCAAGCCCGAAGCGCGTGTCGTTCGCCTTCTCGATGGCCGCCTCCTCGTCGGGAACCCGAAATACCGTCGCGACTGGGCCGAACAACTCCTCGTGATCGGCTGGCGATCCCTCGGGAACGTCCGAAAGCACCGTCGGCGGGTAGAACGCACCCTCTCGGTCCATCGGCTCGCCGCCGATATGTAACTCCGCTCCCTGATCGACGGTCTCCTGAACTTGTTCGTCGAGCGTCTCCATGAGGTCCTCGCGCGCCTGCGGGCCGATATCGGTTTCTTCGTCCATCGGATCGCCGACGACCCGCCCGTCCATCCGCTCGACGAATCGCTCGAGAAACTCGTCGTAGACGTCATCGACGACGATGAACCGTTTCGCCGCGATACAGGACTGCCCGGAGTTGATGAGCCGAGATTGGGTCCCTTTCTCGACCGCGGACTCGAGGTCCGCATCGTCGAGAACGACGAACGGGTCGCTCCCGCCGAGTTCGAGAACGGTCTTTTTCAGCTCGCTTCCGGCGGTTTCGGCGACCGACCGGCCCGCCCCGCTCGAGCCGGTGATCGTGATGGCGTCGATTCGATCATCTTCGATGACCTCGTCGATTTCGTCGGAGCCGATCAACAGCGAACTGAACGCGCCGTCGGGACAGCCGGCTTCCCGAAAGACTTCCTCGATGGCTCGAGCGCAGCCGGGGACGTTCGAGGCGTGTTTGAGAACGCCGACGTTTCCGGCGGCGAGGTTCGGAACGGCGAAGCGAAACGCCTGCCAGAACGGGAAGTTCCAGGGCATGATGGCGAGGACCGTCCCAAGGGGCTCGTAGCTGATCAGCGTTCGAGCGTCCGCGTCGCTCGCGACTCGCTCGTCCTGCAGGTGCTCGGCGGCGTGTTCGGCGTAATACTCACAGAGCCAGGCGCATTTTTCGACCTCCGCTTGGCTCTGTGCGATGGGTTTTCCCATCTCCGCTGTCATCAGCTCTGCGTACTCCGTCTCCTTCTCGCGCAACTGCTCGCCGGCTCTGGCTAGCATCCGCTGTCGGTCTTCGATCGGAACGTCTCGCCACTCAGCGAACGCTTCCTCGGCCCGCCCTACGGCCTCGTCTCGCTCCGCGGTCGACTCTCCTTCGTACGTCTCAAGCGTCTCGCCGGTCGCGGGATTCGTGCTTTCGATGGACATGAAAGAGGTCACGGGGAGTAGCGCCAAAGTTCGCTGGGCGGAATTCGCCGGCAGTGCGACGAGGATGATTCGCGTCCACTGTCGGCTCCCAACCCATACTTTCAATTCGTCCACTCGCGCACACACTCTGTATGGCTCGTCGAAGCGTGCTCTTTACGCCGGGAGACCGCCCGGAGATGCTCCGAAAGGCACCGAAGTCCGATGCGGACGTGATCGTGTTCGATCTCGAGGATGGGGTTTCCCCGGATCGAAAACAACAGGCTCGAGAGGGTGTTGTAGACGCTCTCAGCGATCCCCGATTCGATCCCGACTGCGAGGTCTGTGTCAGGACCAACGCCGAACCGGAACTGAGGGACGCCGATCTCGAGGCGCTGGTCGATTCCGGACAACTCACACTTGACGGCCTGATGCTCCCCAAGACGGCATCGGCTTCGGACGTCCAGTCCGTCGTCGATCGACTCGAAGAGTACGCGACAACAGTCCCAATTTTCGCGCTCATCGAGAGCGCTTCCGGCGTTCTCGAGGCTCCGAAGATCGCCCGCGTTCCGGAAACCACGGCGCTCGTTTTCGGTGCTGAAGACCTTTCTGCGGACATCGGCGCAACGCGAACATCGGTGGGAACCGAGGTTCTGTACGCTCGAGAGCGCATCGTGCTCGCGGCGGCGGCGGCCGATATCGATGCCATCGATACCGTCTTTACCGATTTCGAAGACGAATCTGGCCTGCGAACGGAAACGTCATTTGCGATCCAATTGGGCTACGACGGAAAACTCGCGATCCATCCCGCGCAGATCGAACCGATCAACGAGGCGTTCGTCCCCGAACCGGCGGATCTCGAGTGGGCGCGCGACGTTCTCGCGGCCAAACGCGAGGCCGACGACATCGACCGCGGCGCGTTCGAAGTCGACGGTGAGATGATCGACGCGCCGTTGATCGCTCAAGCGAATCGAATCCTCGAGCGTGCCGAACTCGAAGATGGAGAATACTGACCGTTCATCCAATATATGGTGATATCCATATCAATTAATGTACTATCGACACCATCCCATGATAGACATTCGCTACGCTTATCCCCTGTTCAGAAAAATAGGCGCGTATGTCGGAGCAAACGAACCCATTCGAAAGTTTGCAATCTCAGATCGACGAGGCCAGTTCTCACGTCGACGTCGATAGTGACGTCCTCGAGCGCCTCAAACACCCGGAACGAGTTCTCGAGACGAACCTCACCGTCGAACTCGACGACGGATCGCTCGAGCGATTCAAAGCGTTTCGGTCCCAATTTAACGGTGACCGCGGCCCCTACAAAGGGGGCATTCGATACCATCCGGGAGTGTCTCGAGACGAGGTCAAAGCGCTCTCCGGGTGGATGGTGTACAAATGTGCAACCGTGGGGATTCCCTACGGCGGCGGGAAAGGCGGGATAATCATCGACCCCGACGAGTACTCCGCAACCGAGATCGAACGACTCACGCGAGCGTTCGCGAAGGAACTCCGGCCGATGATCGGCGTCGATCGGGACGTGCCAGCACCCGATGTGAACACGGGCCAGCGGGAGATGAACTGGATCAAAGACACCTACGAGACGCTCGAGAACACCACCGAACCCGGCGTCGTCACCGGAAAAGCACCTGATTCCGGGGGTAGCGAGGGTCGCGTCGAGGCGACCGGGCGATCGACCGTTCTGGTCGCACGCGAAGCGTTCGACTACCTCGATAAAGACCTCGAGGGAGCGACGGTCGCCGTGCAAGGCTACGGAAACGCCGGCTGGATCGCCGCGAAACTGATCCACGAAATGGGTGCAACCGTAGTCGCGGCCAGCGACTCGAGCGGTGGCATCTACAACGCCGACGGCATCGATCCGGTCGCCGCGAAAGACCACAAACACGAAACGGGGAGCATCACCGGCTACGACGGCGCGGTCGAGGAGATTACGAACGAAGACGTCCTCACGCTCGACGTCGACCTCCTGATCCCGGCAGCGCTCGAGAACGCCATCGACGGTGACCTCGCACCGGACGTTCAGGCCGACGTGATCTCGGAGGCCGCAAACGGCCCGCTCACGCCCAAAGCCGACGAAATACTCGCCGACGAGGACGTGCTGGTCATTCCGGACATCCTCGCGAACGCGGGCGGCGTCACCGTCTCGTACTTCGAATGGGTGCAGAACCGCCAGCGGTTCTACTGGACGGAAGAACGGGTCAACGAGGAACTCGAGGCGATCATCGTCGACGCGTTCGCCGATCTCGTCGACACGTACGAAGCGAACGATCTTCAGTCGTTCCGAACCGCCGCCTACGTCGTTGCAGTTCAGCGGGTCGCCGACGCGTTCGAAGAAGCGGGAACGTTCCCCTGATCGGCGCTTCGTTTCTACCTTCGCGCGCTTCGCTCCTGACTCCGCGCGGAGTTCGACGCTCGTGACTGATTTCCAACCGGCCCGTTCGATACTCGGTAGCTTTTTCTCGTCTGCTCCGAATCTCCCTCCAACGCTTGAATGATCCGAGATCGGCTGGCGGTGTACCGCGACCGTGTCCGCCGCGAGCTGACTACCGCATTTGCGGAGGATCACTCGCCCCACGAAGTTGCAGTTAGTTTTGCGATCGGATTGTTCGTCACATCGATGCCCACCGGCGGGCTCGGACTCGGGTTACTGGCTGCGATGGCATATTGGCAGTCGTGGACGAGCAAGACGGCAATGTTCGGAGCGGTCGTCTGCATGAACCCGTTCGTGAAACCCGCAGTGTACGTCGCGAGTTATCAGCTTGGGAGCATGCTCCTCGGATCCGAACAGCTCGTCTTCGTCGGTCATGGGACAATCGACACGGCATTCGCCCTCGTCCAGTTCTTGCTCGTCGGAAACTTCCTCATCGCACTGGCGCTTTCCGGGCTCAGCTACCTGATCGTGTTACACCTTACGCGATCTTACCGCCGGAGAGAGGATCCGTCCGTTGGATCTTCGCCGGTTTCGGTCGCGCTCTCGCTGTTCAACCGGCGAAAATAGCCACCGAAGCGTCCATCAATTTGTCGTCTCGCCGCAAGTCATAAAACCGCGTACGCGATAAGCAAACCGCCAAACACGGCGAACGCGACTCCGACCCCTCGGGTGGCTCGCAGTCGATCCTTCTGGCCGATTGCCTCGGCACGAACCGGCGTCGCACCGCGTTTTCGTTGGGCCTCGAGAATAGCAGGTGCGTACAGGATACCCCCAATCCCGAGTCCAAGCATGCACAATCCGGTAATGAGTATGAAAGCCATCGATGGACTGTGGTTTCCACCGGGGCGGTTTAAAGGCCGAGTTCTCGGCCGATAACGAGGTGCTGGATTTCGCTGGTCCCTTCACCGATTTCCATGAGTTTCGCATCGCGGTAGAATCGTTGGGGGGCGAAATCCGTGGTGTAGCCGTAGCCGCCCAAAACCTGTACCGAATCTTCGGCGACCTCTCGAGCGGCTTCGCTCGCGTCGAGTTTCGCGAGCGCGGAGGCTTTCGTAACGGGTTCGCCGCGATCGTACTTCCGTGCGGCTTTGTGAGTCAGCAGTCGCGCACGCTCGGTCTTCCGGTACATATCGACGACTTTGTCGCGGACGGCGTCGAACTCCGAAATCGGCTGACCGAACTGTTCGCGTTCGGTGCTGTATCGCTTCGCGTGCTCGTAGGCTCCCTGGGCCAGCCCTGTCGAGAGCGCGGCGATGGAGATGCGACCCCCGTCGAGGGTCTTTTTCGTCTGCTCCCAGCCCTCGCCCTCCTCGCCCAGAAGACGATCGTCCGGGAGTCGTACGTCGTCAAGCGCGATTTCACAGGTGGGAGAGGCGTTGAGCCCCATCTTTTCCCAGGTCGTCGTCACCTCGAAGCCGTCGTCTTCGT
The DNA here is from genome assembly GCF_054653435.1 of Halostagnicola bangensis. Classification (NCBI taxonomy): domain Archaea; kingdom Methanobacteriati; phylum Methanobacteriota; class Halobacteria; order Halobacteriales; family Natrialbaceae; genus Halostagnicola; species Halostagnicola bangensis. Next base: position 454,710 of record NZ_BAAIGG010000002.1, read on the forward strand.
TCGGGTCGACGATGAACGTCGAGATGCCGTCGTAGCCGGCGTCCGGGTCGGTTACGGCCTTGACGAGAATCGAACCCGCGACGGACGCGTTGGTGATGAACTGCTTGGTCCCGTCCAGGACCCACTCCGAGCCGTCCTTTCGGGCCGTCGTGTTCATATCGGAGGCATCCGAACCGCTCTCGGGTTCAGTTAACGCCCAGCCGCCGAGATACTCGCCCTCAGCGAGCGGCCGAAGCCATCGTTCCTTCTGGTCTTCGGTGCCGAACAACTCGAGCGGTTTCGACGCCAGCGAGGTGTGTGCGACGTAGGACAACCCCACCGAGCCCGAAACCCTGCCGATCTCTTCGGCGACCAGCGCGTACATCAACGTATCGCCGCCCAACCCGCCGTACTCCTCGTCGATGGGAATTCCCATGATATCGAGATCTGCGAGCGTATCGAAAATCTCCTCGGGGAACCGGTGTTCGTCCTCGATCTCCTGAGCGATCGGCTCGATTTCGTCCGTACAGACGTCCCTGACGGTTTTTCGAATCATCCGATGCTCGTCGGATAGATCGGCTTCCATACGCAATACTTGCCACCTCGAGCAATAAACGCACCGACGGCTCGAGTAGTGTTCGCAGCTCGGCACCGGAAAATCGATCGGCGGCGAAGCCGAGAGAACGGCGAACGATTTGCTCCCTACCAGCCTCGGTCGTCGAGGTCGTCGTCCGAGTCGTCAGCGTCGTTGTTGTCCGTGTCGGCAGCGTCGTCCGGGTCGTCAGCGCCCCACTCTTCAGGGTCTTCCGCGTCTGTCTCACCCTCGTCGAATCCACTGCCGATACCGTCACTACCGGTTCCGGGGTCGGCGCCGTCACGTTCGGCGTCACCATCGAGACCCGATTCGTCATCCGAGGCGTCCGAATCGTACCATTCGAACTCGTCTTCGCCGTCGACCGCGCCGGGACTGTCCGACGCCGACCACGGATCGTCGTCATCGTCGTCGCCGAATTCGTCTTCGTCAGTGTCGTCTGGAGTATCGTCCGTCTCATCCCACTGCGAGTCCGTCGCGTGACCGGTTGCCGAGCCGCCGGCAGCCGCGCCCGCGACGTCCCCGCGAATCAATGCGCGCTGGTCCGGGATCAGATCGAGTTCCCCGTCGGTATCGCCGAGCAACAAGAGAGCGTAGTACTGGAAGTACGCCGTAATCGGCGTCCAAACCAACGACAGCACCAGCAGAAACATAAGCAATCCGAGGATCACGAAGAAGAACAGAATGATTCCGCCGACTGCGCCCAACTCCGCGAGAACAGCGACCAAGATGAACAGCAGAATCACGAATGGAATCGCAAGCACGAACGATGTGATAGCGATCACGGCCCACGCCGTTATCGTGATGACGAGCAGGATGATCCACGCGAGCACCAGATAGACGACGTACTCCGTCCAGTTCGCTTTGAACGTCGACCAGAAGCGACTCCAGGCGCTCAACACGCCCCGCTCCTCGAGGAGCATGACCGGAGCGACGAATTCGGAGGTAAAACGGAGGATGGCGCTATAGATGAGCGTAACGACGAACCCGTAGGCCACGAACGCGCCAAGGGTGCTTCCCGAAGCCTGACCGAGTCCGTCGCCGGTCGTTGCGACGTAATAGAGCGGACCGCCCACGAGCGCTATCGAAGCCAGTATGACGCCCACCCGGAACACGAAGAGCCGAAACCCTCGACCGAGATTCTCTTTGAAGTACCGTCGGAAGTGTATCTCATCGGAGCGCAACGACTCGATGAAGACGAACTCCATGATCGCCTTGATGAGGGCGTACACCAGCCAGATCCCTCCGAAGAGTAGCCCGATGATGACCAATCCGGCGATCAGTTCCTCCAAGGGAAACTCCTCCCCGGTCTCAGCCTCGAACTCCTCTTCGAACTCCGTCCATTCTTGGGTCTGGGTCGGATCCTCCGAGTACATTCCGATATCTCCCATCGGAATTCCCGGCCCGGTCATCCCGAGGCTACTCACGAAGAAAACGATCAGCGCGAGTTTGAGCACAAACCCGATTCTGAGCGGCGTGAGGAACTCGCGGGTTGCGTCGATTGCATCACTGAGGTCATCGACAGCATACATGATTAGTCTGGGTTTCTATCGCCACCATGAAAATAATATTGTTATGACGGTCACTCCCGTTTTCAGGACAATTCGGTTCTCCTCACTCTCGAGAGTGGGCAACGTCGACGTTCATCGAACACCTCTTATCGGCAACAGTTCGGGACTCATATAAGCCCAAAAGCCCTCACTGCCACCACATGGATATCCGCCAGCTCGCACGAGGGTCAGTCGAGTGGAGCCGTATCGAGCGTGTTATCCGCACGCTGGCGGATCGGTACGATCGAGAGGTCGTTCGCGTCGAGTTCCTCGAGACGGACAACTGGCTGTCGACGCCCTGCGTGATCGACGACGAGTGGTTCGTCAAGATCGTCTCGAAGCAGAACGCGCTGGTACACGGGCTGTTGACGGCCGGTAGAAACGTGGGGGCGTTTTCCTCGGGAACCGAGGGATTCTTCGATCGGTTCGATACGCCGCTCCAGATGGTCGAACACGAGTACGAAGCGACGAAACGAATTCGAGAACTCGGACTCAACGCGCCAAAACCCATCGAGTCGTTCGAAGTTAACGGCCTCGGCGTCCTCGTCCTCGAGTACCTCCCCGAATTTCGATCGCTCGACGACGTGTCGGATTCGGTCGTCCGATCCCACGCGCCGGAACTGTTCGAGATGCTCGCCACGATGCACGCCAACGACCTCGCACACGGCGATCTCCGCGCAGAGAATCTCCTGCTGTGTGAGGACGAACTGTACGTTATCGACGCGACGAGCGTTTCAGACGGCCGAATGCCGGAAAGCACCGCCTACGATCTCGCCTGCGCGATGGCCGTCCTCGAGCCCAGAATCGGGGCCCGAGCCGCCGTCGACGAGGCGGCGGCCGTCTACAACGCAGAATTACTGCTTTCGGCTCGAGAGTTCCTCGATTTTATCCGAATTCGCCCCGACCACCAGTTCGATTCGACGCGACTTCGAAGCGAAGTCGAAAAGGTAGCCGATCTGCAGAATTGACATCCTCTCGCCCCTAAAAGGGCGAGATTCCTCCGTTGGGGTTTGGCTACCGGCCCACAGAGGTAACAATCCGTCCGTCGCGGCCACCGAAACGACGAACAGCGGAATAGTCGTATCCGCCTTCGGGACGTCTATCGCCCTCGCTACGGACGGTGGATCACGGAAACGAGGAGTGGGGTGGCGAAAGGCGTGGGCGAGTGGTGGATCCGTCCTCCTAGGAGTTCGACGGAGCCGGAGACGAGCAGTACCGGTGAAGACGTGAAAAGCGTCGTAAACCGGCATCTCCTGATCAGGCCGGGAGCAACTAAAAGATCCCGGTCGCGGAACCGCTCGTCGTTCGACCGCTCTCCAGTGTCTCTCGAGCGCCGTTCTGTCTCGAGTCGGGTCCCGAACCGTTCCCGAGCCGTCTCGTTAACACCGTTCCACGCGTCGACTTGATGAACGAAACCGGACAAACACCACCGATTTCACCAATCAGTTCAGGCTTGGATCGCCACTACAACCGACGGTCTTCAAGCGCGGGGAAGGAGCTGCGTACGTCTTCGACGGCGCCGGGATCGATCCCCGTCGATACCTGCGCCGGATCGTCGCCGCTCGAAGCCAGACGGACGCCCCACGGATCGTACACGGTCGACCGGCCGATCAGTTCGGCGTCCTCGAACGTCCCGGAGCCGTTGACCGCCGCGACGTAACACTGATTTTCGATCGCTCGAGCCCGCGCGAGCGTTTCCCAGTGTTCGATTCGAGGATAGGGCCACGCGCTCGGGATCAAGAGGAGTTCGGCACCTGCATCGACCAGTTCGCGATAGAGTTCGGGAAATCGGAGATCGTAACAGGTCGTCACGCCGACGGTGAACCCACAGATGTCTGCGGTTTCGACCCGCTCGCCGGCGACGAGAAGTTCGCTCTCTGCGGATTCGTAGCCGAAGAGGTGGTGTTTCCGATAGACCAGCTCGAGGGTTCCGTCCGATCCAAACAGCGCCGCGGTGTTCGCGAGGCCCTCCTCGGCGGGCGTCGGGACGGCCTCGGTCGCCGCGAGATCCTCGACGATGGTTCCCGCGAGGACGGCGACGTCGTGGTCGACGGCCGCGTCCCTGAGTCGATCGAACGTTCGCCCGCGGATCGGTTCGGCGTAGTGCTCGTACTGATCGAACGCGAAGTAACCGACGTTGAACAGTTCCGGGAGCACAACGAGGTCGGCACCAGAGGACGCCGCTCGAGCCACCGCCGCCGTCGCTCGTTCGACGTTGCCGTCGACGTCGCCCGGTTCGATCCCGATTTGTGCGAGCGCCAGTTCGGTCGCCGAGTCGTCGGTCGAGTGATCTGTCTCCATCGAACCTGTCGTTGAGTGATCGGCCGTCATAGTGGGTAATCAGCGAAATTCGGGTCAATCAGCGGACCGGGAGTAGTCGTCCGAACGGATGTCGTTCTCGAGTCCGCGACGAAGGTTCTCGAGTTCCTCGTCGAGGTTTCGCTTGAAGAACTTCTCGACGCCAGGCAGTTTTCCATCGACGACGAACTGGTTCTCGAGGCGAGCCCCGTTTTCGGTCTCGACGATGTCGTGATCTCCCGTGACGTCCATCACTTTCGATCGGCCGACGAACTTGACGTAGTTCGGTGGCTCTCGAGTGACGTCTTCGGTCTTTACGGTAATCGTCCGTCGAATCAGCGGGATCGGTAACTCGACGTGCCACGTTGCTTTGTTGCCGGCTTCGTCATCGATCGTGTACTCGGAGACGACACTGATAGATCGCGCTCGGTTCTCCGGGTCGGAAATGAACTCCCAGACGCGTTCGGGGGAAGCGTCGACTTCGAACGATCGATCGACCCGTACTGTCATGTGAGTTGTATCCGTGGTTCACGGGTAAAAAGCCGGTGAAATCGGCGACTGACTCAACTGAGCGTGACTTTCCAGGTTGTCGAACGCGCCCGACCCCACTTCTCGATATCGACGTCCTCCGATTTCTCTGCGAGGTGGGGAAGGCGAGCGCCGACCTGTTTCGATGAGAGATCGATAGCTGCGGCAATGTTCTTCGCCCGGAAATACTGTTCCCCTCGGGCTGCACTCTCACGGAGATAGGAGAGAATGCGCTGTTCTTCGTCGGAGTAGTCGGTCATCGTCCGTGATCTCTCTAGGGTGTCTGTGGCCTTAACTCTTAACGGCTGAGACCAGCTTCTGACTGTGAAAATCGCCAGCAGTGACGGGTTATGAACGCGATACTCGAGGAGTGTATCGAGAAATACGATCGGCAGGCTGTCGCGGATTGATTCGACAGCGACGCCTTCCGTTTACTCCCAGATGTGAATACCGGCGACCGCGATTATCCCGAACGCGACAGCTCCAGCAAAGCCCCAGGCCGCCGTAATTTCGGGAACACCACCGAGCTCGAGCGCACCGACGATCATCGCAACAGCACCGACAACGACGAGTGCGCTGAGTGCCATCGTGAGGCCGACGCCTTTGTCCGACGCGGATTCCGTTTGGGTAGTCATATCAAGCCGGTTTCGAGTGAAGTCTCTTAATTGCACTCATTCGCGGTGATTCTCGCCACCGGCGAGGGCTGCTGTCGAGGCGGTGTGAACGACTCCGGCAGGTCGAACTCCCCTCAAAAAGACCGAACGACCTTATCTGATCGTCGTATGCTCGGACTCTTCGTTGAGCGCGAGATTGGCGGCAATTTCCGCGTTTCGCATGGCGTATCCCGCGGTCTGTTGGACGCTGACAAGCACCTCACGAACTTTGAGGAGGTCGTCGTTGTCCATTTCGGGTAGTTCCGCGAGGATCTCTTCCTCCCGGTCTGCGATATCCTGATAGAGTTCGCGAGCTTCGATCGTCTTGTCGTAGTCCCGCTCGACGGCCGACTCGACCGCGAGGGACGTGATCTCGTCGACCAGTTCGGTCAGTTCTCGGATTTCGCGCATGACGCTGCTGTCGATGTCGAGCGTGTGACCCTTCGTCTCCATCACGATATCCGCGATATCTTCGGCGTTGTCGGCGGTCAACTCGAGGTTCTTTGCGATCGAGCGGTAGCCGATCAACGGAAAGCCGCTGTTGAGACCGACCGCACGGGCGAGGTTCGGATTCTGGTAAGCCGTAAAGATCAGGCGGAGCAGTAAGACGAAGATCTTGTTCGCCTGTCGCTCGCGGTTTAGAGCCCGCTGTGCGAGGTCCGGGTTTCCGTGGGCGAGCGCTTTGATCGCTTCGCCACGCATCGTCCGGCCGGTTCGCTCGAGTCGCTCGAGCAGGCTATCCAGCGTGAAGTCCTCCGGGTCGACTGAACAGCGAATGGAGATGTTCTCCGGCGTTTCTTCGATGACGCCGAGTCCCATCAACTGCGTTTCCGCGCGGTAGACCGCGTTGATGTGATCCGACTCGAGCGCGCCATCTTCGCATTCGATTCGAATGACGCGTCGACCGAGAACGTACTGGGCGACGATCGCTCGTTCGACAGCTTTCGAGTCGAGATTGTCGGCGTGGATGATCGCCTCGGTTTCTTCCGAGTTCGCAGACTCGGGCATCACCGTCAGCGTTCCTTTGCCGCTGGTTCGAAGCGACACTTCGTCGCCTTTCTCGACACCGTGTTCGGATGCCCATTCGGCGGGGAGCGTCATTGCGAGCGTCGACGGACCAAGTCGCTGCACTTTCCGCGTTTCCATACCGCTCCCTACGCAGGACGCGACCTTAATCCTGACTATATACTCAATACATTCTACTGCGTCGTTATATCCTTGCGTCGTTCAGAACATTGCGTCTCATCCTTAAACAACCTTCACGAGGCGGGTGGTATACCGCCCCGTCTGGACCTTGATCCAGCCGCGAAGCGTTTCGTCGAGTTCGTCGTCGTCGGTGTCGACATGAAACGTCCCGATGCCGTCGAGTTTCTCCTCTGATGCGACGATATCGAGCGCTTCGGATCGTCGAATAACGGCCGGCGAGATCTGGTGATTACCGCGACCGAAGAGAAATCCCTGTCCGCCGATCGGAGAGACGACGATCGTGACCGGATCCTCGAGGACCGCCAGAATTTGGTCTTCGGTCGCGTCTCGCTCGAGGAGCTCACCGCCTCGCCAGACGTCCACGCCGAGCGGGGACGGATCGATACCGAGTTCCGATTCGATCCGACCGACGGTGCTTCCGGGGCCGAACACGTAAGTCGCCTCCTGGTCGATATCTCGGGCATATCCGGCAGCCAGGGATTCGACGTTCCCGCTCGCGAGTTGTTTGCTCGATTGGACCTCGGAGGAAACGGGAACTGAAACGACCGCTTTCAGTTCCGACCGAACCGTACCATCCCGGTAGGCGTCTTCGTCGATATCGTTTACCTCCCGCGGTTCGACCCGGTCGAACTCGGCAGCGACTCGACCGGCGTCGGCTGGTGTAACGGCGAACACCGAGGAGTAGATTTTCACGCCCGCCGGGACGCCGAGCATCGGCGTATCGACGCCGGCTTCCTCGAGCACTTCGGCGACGTCGACGGCGGTCCCGTCCCCGCCGACGAACAGGACCAGGTCGACATCGCACTCGAGAAACGAGCGAACCGCTCTCCGCGTGTCTTCGGCCGTCGTCTCCTCCCCGTCTGCGGACGCCGAACGCGAAAATTCTTCGGACGCGTCGGGCTCGAAGACGACTTTCGGCTCGAATCCGACGGCTCTGACGGCGTCCTCACCCAAACTTCCCGCCGCCGTGTAGACGGAAAGCTCCGAACGGAGCCGAAAGAGCGTCTCGAGCGCGTCGCGTGCGCGACTCGGAGCCCGCGGTTTCGCACCGCGACGGCGGGCCTCCTCGAGTTTGCCGTCCGTTCCCTTCAGGCCGACTCGACCGCCCATACCAGCGATCGGATTGACGACGAACCCGATTGAGTTCATAGGTGAGATAGCGGGGACGGCTCCAAAAACGGTGTGGCTTCCCGTTCGGCTACCACTACGATCCACCGCGGCTCACCGTTTTTCTGAAACGTTAAGAGGGATGGGCCGGGAGTATCGACCATGACTGCACTGACACACCTGCTCCTCGAGGCGGAACCGGCACTTCCGATGACCATCGTCGGCTGGGGCGTCCTGCTCGTGAGCCTCCTGATAGCCGTCGTCTGGCTTGCGTTTTTGTATCGTTAACTCGGTTGTTCGGTCCGATCTTCGAACCACTCAGCCGCAGCTTGGACGGTTTGGCGGTCGGTACTTTCGATCGCTACTCGTACGGATTCGCCGGGATAACTCCCGACGGAGACATCGAATCGGTCCCTGAGTTCGGCGAGTCGATCGAGCAGTGCGCTTTCTGGTTCGTCCGCGACGACGACCTCGCGATGGGACCGAACGCCGTTGAATTCGCCGGCAATCCCGTCGAACATCGATTTCATCTCTTCTGGGACGCCGGGGAGGACGTAAATATTCTCGAGGACCACACCGGGAGCGACGCCGTTCGTATTATGCAGCACTCGAGCACCTGCCGGAAGATTCCCCGTTCCATCCGTCAGATCCTCGCGGGAGTAGCCGCCTTCCTCGGCGAGCCACTCGAGCGCTCCTTCGTGCGGTTCGAGTCGTCGCCCGACCGCAGCGGCGACGCCTTCCATGGTTACGTCGTCATGAGTCGGTCCGAGTCCGCCCGTGACGAGTACGGCGTCGTACTCGGCTCGATACTCGTTTACTACTCGGGCGATATCGTCGATGCGATCCGGTATCGTCGTCACGCGCTCGACGGCCACCCCGCGGTCGGTGAGTTGCTCGGCGAGCCACGTCGCGTTGGTGTTGGCTGTTCGTCCGGCGAGTAACTCGTCCCCGACCGTTACCACGGCAACGTTCATAGCACTTCGTTCGAACTCCGCGACCATAGGTATCTCGTCGCCCGGTGCCGTCGTCGACGCTTCGAACGCTGTCGACGCCCCGACCGCCGTCGGCAATTCGCTTGGAGAGGAACTAAGTATTCTCGAGATCATCTCCGAGTATGAACAGTAGAGTCGGGTCCGATGGAGCCCCGGTGAAAACGGACCGTTCCCGAACGACCGACATTGTCGGCACAACCCGAACGCTCCGGATCGGACACGATCGCCCCATCAGGATCAGTGCGGGGCATCGAATCCTCCATCACGACGGCAAATGCGCTCGACCGCACGGACACAATTACGAAGTTTCCGTCACCGTCGAAGGCGAACTTACCGAAGAAGGATGGGTCGTCGACAAGGGAGATATTACCGAGGTAATCTCTGAGTGGGATCACATGTTCCTGCTCGAGGCTGGTGATCCGCTGGTCGACGCTTTCGAAGCGGCCGGCGACGGCGACGCGCTCGTCGTTCTCGAGCACCCCCCGACTGCGGAGGTGATGAGCGTCGTCTTGGAGAACCGCCTCGCGGATGCCCTGCCCGAGAGCGTGGACGAGATTACCGTCCAGGTGAGCGAAACGAGCGAACTCTGCGGCGGAGGGACTCGCTGAGATGCCCGTCTCGAGTTCCGGTCCGGGTTCGAAGGGTGCCTCCGCCTCGAGTACAGGAAGCGATTCTGGGCAGGAGTCGGATGCTGTCGAGAAGCCGAAGGGGGACGCCCTCCCGATCAACGAACTCTTCTACTCGATTCAGGGCGAGGGAACGCTCGCGGGCGTCCCATCCGTGTTCGTCCGCACGAGCGGCTGTAACCTCCGGTGTTGGTTCTGTGACTCCTATCACACCTCGTGGGAACCCACCCACGCCTGGATGAATCTCGACGATATCGTTTCCGAAATCCAGTCCTTTGAGGAGGCGAATCACGTCGTCCTGACGGGCGGCGAACCGATGCTCCATGACGAGTCGGTGACGCTTCTCGAGCGCCTCGACGAACTGGGCTATCACACGACGGTCGAAACTAACGGGACGATCTTCCGCGACGCCCCGATCGACCTCGCCTCGATCAGCCCGAAACTCGAGAACAGCACGCCGACGCCCGAACGCGATCCGAGGGGCGAAGTTCCGAAGGAATCTCGGGACGGTGACCGGCGGCCGGCGGGAGCCCTGAACCGGGACGAGGGCGAGTTCGAATCGAAGCACGAACGCGACCGGATCGACCTCGAGGCGATGAGCGAACTTCTCGAGTCCGCCGACTTCCAGTTGAAGTTCGTCGTTACCGGCGACGACGATATGCCCGAAATCCTCTCGCTGCTCGAGGAGCTTCGGGCGGAATCTTCGGTTCCGATCACCGACGACGACGTCCTCTTGATGCCCGAAGGTGCGACTCGGGATCGGCTCGCAGAGACGCGGACTCGAGTGGCCGACCTCGCGATGGAACACGGCTTTCGATACACACCCCGACTCCACGTCGACCTGTGGAACGACGCCCCAGAAACGTAGACGACGGATTAGTCCCACAAATGACTCCCAAAACAGACACCGACGCGACCGACGAATCGACTTCCGAAGGCGACCGCCCCCGTGATCGCGCCGTCGTCCTCCTCTCGGGCGGCATGGACAGCGCGACGGCGGCCTACGAAGCACGAGAGCGCGGCTACGACATTTACGCGTTGCACACCTCCTACGGCCAGCGAACCGAGAGCCGCGAACTCGAGTGTGCCCGCCAACTCGCGAGCGAACTCGCGGTCGAGGACTTCCTCCGGATCGAAACGGGACACCTCGCGGCAATCGGTGCCTCGAGTCTGACGGACGAGGAGATGGCCGTCGAAGACGCGGATATGGAAAGCGAGGAGATCCCGGACAGCTACGTCCCGTTTCGCAACGCGAACCTGCTCTCGATGGCGGTCTCCTACGCGGAGGCCAACGACTGCGAAGCGGTCTTCATCGGCGCCCACAGCGAGGACTTTTCGGGCTATCCGGACTGTCGACCCGCGTTCTTCGACGCCTTCGAACGCGTCGTCGAGGTCGGAACGAAACCCGAGACGGAGATTTCGATCGAAGCCCCCTTCGTCGAGTGGTCGAAGACCGATATCGCCGAACGGGGACTCGAGCTCGAGGTACCCTACGAACACACGTGGTCGTGTTATCGTGAGGATGAGCCCGCCTGCGGAACCTGTGACTCGTGTGCGTTCCGGTTGCAGGCGTTTCGAAACAACGACGTTCGGGATCCGATCGCGTACGCGGAGCGTCCTTCATATCCACAGAGTTGACCGTTCGTATCCGTTCCCTCGAGTGCTTTTCTCACAGACGAACGACTCCCGGAAACTCGCGGGCACACTCAGCGGACACTTTTGTAAAGTCGCCCAATCGGTGCGAGCGACACGCATGGGGAAACGCTCATCTGTCACTGCGTCGAATCGACCGATAATGGGTCTCCCCCTCCTCGAGTGGTTTCGCGACGAAAATGGCGACTGGACGGTCCCCAGGGGCCGTAAGGGTGAGTTCGTCGCGCTCGCTGTCGCCCTTCCGGTTTTAGTCTATTTCGTCGCGCCGGATCCGGGAGCGCTTCACCCGGGCTGGCTCTGGCCGGTAATCCCACTCGGGATCGCGAGCGGGCTGCTCTACACCCGGCGCTATCGACGTCACGTTATCGACGCGATCCCCGAAGATATCGGCAGTTGGGTGATCCTGACGATGCTCGGGGGCGGGTTCGGCCTCTCGACGCTCGAGGCGCTCGGTCTCGCGCGACCAGCGATGTTTTTTGCCCTCGCCGCGGGACTGACGATCCTGAGCGTGTATACGCTTCGCCTCCTCTCACCACTCCACGACGATTGTCAGCCCGCGCGTCGCGGCGTTGAACCGCCGAGTGGAGAGTCACCCAAAAGCACTCCCGAATGAGCTGTTAGTCGTTAATCACGTACTCGTTTTCGACCGTTTCCGGTTGAATAACGGTTATCTCGCCCCCTTCTTCGTACTCAGATATGGCTTCGACAGCGTTCTCGAACTCCTCGAGCGACTCGTCGAGTTCGAAGTACGCCAGAGACGTGATCCCGCCCAGTTCGGCGGTCCACTCGAGTAACTGCTCGACTTCACCGGCCGACGGATCCGACACTCGCGGACAGAGCGTCGGATTGGTCGCGTAGCCGCCGACTCCATACCGGCCGGCAAAGCCGAGTTCATGGTGTTCCGCACAGAGCTCGAGCGTCCGCTCGTTGTACCTGCCGGTCGGATAGGAGACGCATTTCGCGCCGTCCTCGTAGCCGTTATCCTCGAGCCACTCGACCGCGTCCGCGAACGCATCTTCTTGCTCGTCGTCGTCGAGTCCGGTCGGGTTCTGTGCGTTGTGCGTGTTGCTCGCGATGGTCCAGTCCGCATCAGCGAGTTCCTCGAGTTGCTCCTCGGTGAGTCGGTCGCCTTCTGCTTGCTCGTTCTCACGAATGCGCCCGGGCGGGACGAAGGCGGTCGCCGGATAGTCGTACTCCTCGAGAATGCCGAGCGCTTCCGTGTAGTGGTTCTCGTAGCCGCCGTCGAGCTGGATCATTACCATACCGTCGTCGGGACGGGGGACGAAGTGAAGGTTGTCGATCCAGATCTCCCGGCCGTCGTCTTCGCCACCAAGCATCGTAATCTGAATCTCGGAAACCTCGTCCATGTCCGCGTCGTCGTCGGCTTCTGCGACGCCGAAGTTGGTTCGCTCGAACGAAAGTTCGCCGATCTCGCTTCGGAACGCGATCAGGTCGCCGTCGTCGTCGAACAGCTGTATCAAGAGATCCGACAGGGAGCCCGACTCGACGGCGAGTCCGGGGCTCATCCCCGAGAAGTCTTCGGAGTCCGACAGCTCGCGCGCGATCGTAACTCGTCCGTCCGCTTCGGCCTCGAGGTGGGCGGACTGGGAGCCGGTGTAGTATCGGTCCTCGTCGGCGGAGAGCGATCCTTCGATCGTCTCCCAATCGTCGAGGTCCTCGAAATCGTCGAACTCTTCGACGCCCCCGGTTTCGTCGTCCCCCTCGTCTCCATTGTCGGATGCGTCGCCGTCCGAGGGCTCGTCATCGTCGTCCGATTCGTCAGGGTTATCCAGTTCGGCGCAGCCAGCGAAGGCGACTGCGCTGATTCCCGCGGCTGTCGTGAGATACGTTCGTCGGTTCATCGGAGTGTCCGGTCCTTCGAGAAAATCCCGGTAAGTTATTGATCGAGTATCTATGCTGTATCCGGCGCCTCTCTGAGACAACGAACGGCTTCAGTGGCGGCAAGACAATTGTCGTTCCGAAACGATCCGAACGTCGTCTCGGTATCCGGACACACCGGAAATCACCGATACTCTCCCCTTCTAGACAGAGCACAGGCTCGAAGTGCAATTTCATCTGGCTGGGGTGCGTGATTTCGGACAGCGTAAGGGGGAGCAAAACGCTGTATGGTGCGGTTTACTCGAGCGGGGTCGCTAAAAACTGCTCCGGGGGACTATCCGCTCGAGTCGGTTTGTCGCTTTCCTCGTTCGATGGTCGTGGCGTAGATTCCGGCGAGGACGATTCCCCCGCCGACGACGGTCACCGCGTCGGGGACTTCCGCGAGCAGTGCCAGCGCCAGGATGGTCGCCCCGACCGGTTCGCCCAGCCAGGCGACGCTCACGACGACCGACTCGAGGTGTTTCAGCACCCAGTTGATGACGGTGTGGCCGAAGATACCGGGACCGACGGCCATCCCGAAAAAGAGCAGCCACTCGCGGGCCGGATAGGCGACGTAGTCGTGTCCTTGAGTTCCAACGAGGACGAACAAGGTCACCGCACACGCGGTGTAGACGACGGTTACGTACGGGAAGAGCGAAACGCGCTGGCGGATCGACCGCCCAGCGAGAACGTACCCCGCGACGGTGATCGCACCCAGCACTGCGAGTGAGTTGCCGTAGGCGGTGGCATCCGAGAGTGGTGCCTGACCCGCATCCCCGAACGACATCGCAGTCGCCCCGACGAGTGCGACGACGATACCGATCACCGTTTGCCGGTTGACGCGCTCGCCGAGCAAGAGCGCGGCACCGATCGCCACGAAGATGGGCTGAGTCTGAACGAGCGTCACGCTCGCCGCGACGCTCGTGTGATTCAAGCTCTCGAACCAGGACACAAAGTGGATCGCCAGTGCGACGCCAGCGATGCTCGCAAATCCGAGGTCGCGACTCGAGAGTCGGCCGAACTCCTCGCGGTGGAACGCGAACGCGATCGGTGCGACGATGGCAGTCGTGAAAAGCACGCGATAGAAGGCGGCGACGGAACTCGGAGCAGTACTCCAGCGGACCAAGATTGCACTCGTACTGGCGGCAAAGACCGCGAACGCGAGCGCGGCGACCGGCGTGGTCTGGACGTTCGTCCGCACTGTCACTGCTCGATGATCTTCCCGTCGGAACTAACCTGTTTCGAAGGCGACACACCAGGTTGCTCCCAGCGGTTGCGTCATTGGCAAGGAAGGCGGTGGGCCGATCCGATGGAAGGATCGCTTTCGAAGCGAGATTTAGGGGTACATGCCCTCGGCTTCTCCACTTGCGGCGTCGAGACCGACGATATTGTCTTCGGACAGGTCATCGTAGTCCTCGACGTACGCGACGGCGTCCTCCCGGTCCGCGAACGGAACGGGGCTGTCCATCGGCGCGGTGGTTCGGTCGTGGTCGTGTTCGAGGACGAACGATACCTCCTCGGCGTCGATCAGTTCGCCCGTTTCGAACCCCGATACCCACGCACCGGTGATTTCGGAATCGGGTCCGCCGTGGTTCGGATCGGTCGGGTCCGCGTAATAGGCGAAGAGACAACCGGGCGAATCGAAAAACGTGGCACCGTCCTCGCCGTGAACGAGTTGTGCGTCCCAGTCCTGCCAGTCGTTCGGTTGCATGTTACAGACCGGGCAGTTGTACCCCTCTGGCGGATCGATCGGCTCGTCACCCGGGTGGTCCACGAGCTCGAGGGCTTCCCCACCGTTCTCGCTCCCGGATCCGTCGTCAGCGTTCGTTCCGTCGTCGCCCTCATCGTCCAGACAGCCTGCGAGGAATCCGGTTCCAGCGACAGCGGCGACGAGTGCCCGTCTCGAGACCGAACAGGCATCGGATCGGTTCATAGTTCATCTAGCCAATACGGCATCAAAACCCGTTTGGTTCGTCTCTCGAAGCCGCTGAACTCGCCCGGCCAGCGGTCGAAGTTAGCGCTTTGGCTCGAGGCGCTCTTTCGTCCGCTTGTGACGGGCCCGAAACATCGGCTCGAAGCCGACCCGCGAAAACGGAGTCGCGAGGTCGCCGATGGAACCGAACGGGAGCGTGTACTCGACACGATCGCGGAGTATCGTTTCCTCGCCGTCCGCGAAAAACGAGTGCGTGTGAATCCACGTGTCGAACGGGCCGTCGACCATCTCGTCCCGAAAGAAAGCGTTGCCATCTGACCGTTCTCGCGCAGTGATCACCGATGTCCACCGTTGTCTCGGTCCGACGCCGAACGGTCGGATGGAGAGCGAAACCTCGGACCCGCCCTCGAGCACGCCCGGGTCGAGTTCCCCATCCGGCCCGAGCACCGATTCGACACGCAATCCCATCCATTCTGGCGTGAGCGCTTCGAGCCCTGAAACTGTCGAGTGAAACTGCCAGACCTTCTCTATTGGTGCCCGGATTCGCGTTTCACGCTGGTAGGTCGCCATAGTGAGAACACGTGGTCAACTGGCAAAAGGGCGGAGCCTCTATTCGTTGACGTGGTTGCCGAGAGACGAGCGAGCTACTTGAGACGTTCCTGAAGGAAAGACGGGTGAGCCGCGGTAACGCCCTCGATCTCGAGAATCTCGTTCGAGATGATCTCGCCCAGCGAGTCGCCGTCTTCGGCTCGAACTTCGGCCATCAACATGTGATCGCCGCTCGAACTGTACAGCGCCTCGATCTCGGAAAGGGCCTTGAGATCGTTGGTCGCTTCGACGTACCGTTCGCTCGCGACGTCGATCCCGACGAGGGCGATCGTCTGGCTCGAGAGTTTCTTTGGATCGATGTCCGCAGAATATCCGATAATGACACCCTCCTCCTCGAGTTGCTTGATATATTTTCGAACGGTTGGTTTCGAGACGTCCGCCCGATCGGCGATATCGGCGTAGGACGCCTGCGCATCCTCCTCGAGAACTTCGAGGATGCGATCTTGCGTTCCCTGAGTGCTCATACCAGTATGTTTTGCTGGCGAAGAAAAATATCTTTTGTATCTGGAAACGACGGATTGCTGACGCTCGAAAATCATGGTCATACTGTAATCAGGCGAGCTGAGTGCAATCTCCCGGCGAGTCTGCAGATCCGAAGCATCTATCGTCGCCCTTATTCTTTTGGTGGGCACAAGCACAACCAATGGTCGACTACAATCTGGTGAGCGGTCTTGTCTGGCTCGTCTGCGGTGTGGTTATCCTGTATCTCGGCTATTTGATCGCCATTCAGGGGCGTGCGGACCTGCACTCGGCGTACGAGGAGTCAGTCGACCCCGCCTACGCGTCTCGGTGGGCAGGAGGAACGGCACTTCTCATGGGCGTCCTCGTCGTGACCTACGCGATTCGAGAGATGGTCTACGGCTTCCAACCGTACGCCCTCGGCGGACTGGTCGTCACATTGTTGGTCCTGAGTTACGTCTCGAAGCTGTTCGCCCGCGGCTACGGTTCTCGAGACGGCTCGGACCACGAGTCGAACGATTGATGTAATTCTACGACACATTCGGTTGTATGAAACGGTCCCGGCTTCGAGCGGCCCTCCTCCTGACTCTCGGTCTTGTCGTCATCGCCGGCTGCGCGGGTATCATCGGCGACGACCTCAGCGGCGACGACCTGCAGGACGAACTCAACGAATCCGAACCGCCCGAAGCGGTCTCGGCGACGCTCGTGACCGAAGCGACGTTTTCAAACGAGACGATCGAGGTAACCGAAGACCTCTGGATGCGTTCGGACGGAGCCAGCCGAAGCGAAAGTGAGTACGGGACCACCGCAACAACGAGCGTCGACGACGGAACGCAGATTTGGACGGAGACCGAGGGGACGAACACGGTCACCGTTATGGATTCGGAAGAGCCGTTCGGTGATCGACTCGGCGCGACGTACGATGCGAACGAGCAGTTACTCGAGGAGTTCGACATCGCAGAGATCGACGAGACGACCGTCGATGGACACGACGTGTATCACCTCGTCCTCGAACCCGAGGGGAACGAGTCGATCGACCGTTCGATCGACATCGCAATGGGCGACTCGATTTATTCCGTTCCGGTCGGATCCGCCGGTGGGGAGTCGACTTCAGCGGGACTGACCGACGATCCCGAGCGGACCGAACTGTGGCTCGACCGGGAGCATTTCTTCCCGGTCAAATACGAATTCGAGACGGCCGACGGGGGCTATACGATGGAGTATCAGGACCTGACGTTCGATCCCGATATCGCCGACGAGAAATTCGAGTACGAGCCACCGGAAAACGCAACCGTAGAGGAGATAAATCTCCCGTCACGGACGGAGTTCGATACCGTCGGCCAGGCGGACCTGGCCGTCGACTTCGACGTCGAAGCGCCGACGTACGAGCCGGAATCGTACGATCTCGAGACCGTTTCGGTCTCCAAGCACGAGGCGGAAAACAGAACGAACGTACGGAGTTCCTACGCCACTGCAGACGACAGCTTGCTTTCGGTCGAAGCGACGGACGATCCGGACGCGTTCGCGTTCGACGGCGAGTCGATACAGATTGGTAACCGAACCGGGACTATCGACCGAATGGAATCGATCGAGACTGTTCGGCTCACGTGGACGTGCGGCGATATCGGTTATTACGTCGGTGGACCGCAGGACCTCGGTGAGGAGACGGTCGTTTCGGTGGCGGAGTCGATCAGCTGCGAGGCGTAGTATACCGGTTCCGTGGAGAGATTTAATCCGAGAGCAAAACCATTATTCCACCGCGATATACGAAATCGAATCCGATGAAATAATAACCCCCGCCAAGAGATGAATCTGGCATGACCCGGTCCCGTTTCATCATCCTTTTTACCGCGGTCGCGCTCGTCGTTCTAACAGCCGGCTGTATCGGCTTGACCGATGACGGTGACGACCCGGGTGAACGCCTCCAGCAGGAACTGGCCGAAACGGAGCCGCCGGAAGCGCTCTCGGCGACGGTCGAAACGTCGACGACGATTGAAACTGCGAACGGCTCCGAGACCCAATCGACGACGGAAGCCGTTTGGCTCCGAAACGATGGAACGAGCCGAACCGAAGCTGTGAGCGGTGAAACGGACGGATCCGACGGCGGTTACGTCGTCGTCAACGACGGCGACGAAGTCTGGCACCAGGACAACGAGACGGGTTCGATAACGAGTTATGAAACCCAAACGAGCAACCAGAGCCGCCTCGAGCGCATCTACGAGGAACAGGAGCGGTACTTCGAGCGCTTCGACGTCCAGTCCGTCGACGAGACGACCATCGACGACCGTGACGCCCACCGCGTCGTCTTCGCGCCACCACAAAACGAAACGCTCGAGCGGTCGATCGACATCATGGTCGAGGAGACGACCTACCGGATTCCGCTCGAGACGAGCCTCGAAGACGCCAGCGACGAGCACGCGGAGGAAATAGAGATCTGGTTCGACGAGGAGACGCTCTTTCCGCTCCAGTACGAGATGAAATCCGAGTCCACCGAGTTCTCCGTGAGCTACGAAGACGTTTCGTTCGACGAGTCCTTCGAGGACGAGTTATTCGAATTCGAGCCGCCAGCCGATTCGGAACCTGTGGGAATTACCTTCCCAGAATTCAACGAATATGACACCGTCGAAGACGCTGACTCGGCGGTCGACTTCGATGTGTGGGAGCCCGATCCGGAAACGATACCAACTGATTTCGAATTCGATTCCGTTCAGGGGGTTACCTACCCTGATCAGGACCGAACACAGGTTACCCAGACCTACCGAGTCGGTAGCGAACGGAGTCTATTGGTTGCCATCGGCGACGGGCCTCGAGAGATACCTGTCGACGGCTCATCAACAACTATCGGCGGTGTCAACGCAACGATCGGCGAGACCGATCACGGAACGGAACTCGAGTGGGAATACGAAAGCAACTACTACCACCTCTTCGGTGACGCGGAACTCGAAGAGCAGACGCTTCTCGAGATAGCCGAGTCACTACTCCGTTGAGCCTGGTGGACTCCCAATTAGTTCCGCTTGTTGTTCAACTGCCGTTCATTGTTGGCCATTTGGACTGCAAACCTGCAACTCGAGGACGAAGTCGCGACTCACGGATCGACGTTCGAAAGAGAAAAACTCGAAGATTTTCGCTCGGTCCCTACGTGTGGCGCTCGAGCAGGTCGTAGCTCCGCTCCCACTCGGCGTCGTCGTCGAAGTAGCGCTCGGCGAGCGGTTCCTGCGGGACGCGGCCGAGATCCTTCTTCTCCTGCTGGTAGGATGGACTCTCGTCGTCGACGTAGTATCGACCGGTGAGGACGGTTCCCTCGTTGAGAACGTCTTCGGTCTCGTGCATCATCTGAGCGGCTTCGCCGCGGTCGGTGACATCGAAGTCGTAGTCATCGGACTCCTGGACGTCGATATAGGGGACGTACTGGCGCGCGTCCTTGTTCCAGGTCGGACACTGGGTGAGGAAATCGACGTGTGCAAAGCCGTCGTGTTCGATGGCTTCGGCGATGATTTCCTTGGCCTGGTTCGGGTTGACTGCGGCCGTTCGGGCGATGTAGGTCGCGCCCGAGGTCAGCGACATCGAGAGCGGGCGGATCGGCGTCTTCGCCGTTCCACCGGGCTGGGTCTTTGACTTGTGACCCTTCGGGCTCGTCGGCGAGGTCTGACCCTTCGTCAGGCCGAAGATCTCGTTGTTGAACACGATGTAGGTCATATCGTGGTTCTCTCGAGCCGTGTGGATGAAGTGGTTCCCACCGATCCCGTAGCCGTCACCGTCGCCACCGGCGGCGATCACTTCGAGGCCGTCGTTAGCGAGTTTGGCCGCACGTGCGACCGGCAGTGAACGACCGTGGATGGTGTGAAAGCCGTACGTGTCGAGGTAGCTGTTGAGCTTCCCCGAGCAGCCGATTCCGGTACAGACAAGCGTTTCTTCGGGAGTTCGCCCGACTTCCGGAAGCGCCTGTTTCAGCGATTTGAGTACACCGAAGTCACCACAGCCCGGACACCACGTCGGCTGTGGCTCGACCCCTGGGGTGTACTCCTCGCGGTCGATCTCTCGTTCGTCGCCAATTGCGTTGAAAGCACTCATGGTTAGTCACCTGCTGCGGGTTCGATGTGTACCTGTGCGGTCGGTTCTTCCTCGCCACCGTTGAGGTTGATCTCGGCGGATTCGACGACCTCTGCCGGTTCGAACGGGTTACCGTTGTACTTCAGCAGGCTCGTCATCTTCTCGCCGTACCGGCCGAGTTCCTTCTGGATCAGGCCGCGGAACTGGGCGGTGGCGTTCATCTCGACGACCATCGCTTCGTCGACGCTCTCTAAGAATTCGACCATCTCGGTCTCTGGGAACGGCATCATATCGGAGACGCCGACCGCTTTGACCGAGTGACCGTTCTCGTTGAGTCGGTCGACTGCTTCCGCGACGGCACCCTGGGAGGAGCCCCAGGTAATGATGCCGAAGTCGGCGGACTCGTCGCCGAAGTAGGTCTGATTCGAGTCGTGTTCTTCGTCGAGTTCCTCGCGGATGTGGTCGAGCTTCTGGATGCGGCGGCTCATCTGGTAGACCCGGTTGTCGGGGTCTTCGCTGATGTGGCCGACCGGCGAGTGCTCGTTACCCGTCGCGAGGAAACGACCGCCCTTCTGGCCGGGAAGCGACCGCGGGCTGACGCCGTTTTCCGCGCCCGATTCGTGTTCGTACGCGAACCGGTGGAACTTCCCGGAGGCGTCGTGTGCGGCTTCCTTGAGCTCCTCTTCGGTGAGCGTCGAGCCGAGGTCCGGATTCGGCTCTCGATCGAAGAACTCGACGGGAACGTTCGTGTTCTCGCCCGAAAGCTTCTGATCGTAGATGATGATCGCCGGAATCTGGTACTCGTAGGCGATGTGGAACGCGAGTCGCGTCTGCTCGTAACACTCCTCGATAGTCGCCGGTGCGAAGACGACTCGAGAGGAGTCGCCCTGACTCGTATAGAGGACGAACTCGAGGTCGCCCTGTTCGGGTTTGGTCGGCATCCCGGTCGAGGGACCGGCGCGCATTGACTCAAGCAGGACGATCGGCGTCTCGGTCATCTCGGCGAGGCCGAGCGGTTCGCTCATCAGTGCGAAGCCGCCACCCGACGATCCGGACATCGCTTTCGCGCCAGCGTGGCTCGCACCGACGGCGAGGGCCGCGGCGGCGATTTCGTCTTCGACCTGCTCAGCAATCCCTCCCATATCGGGGAAGTTCTGGCTGAGGATCGTAAAGACGTCCGTCCACGGCGTCATCGGGTAGCCCGCGATGAACCGACAGCCCTCGTCGATCGAGCCGTAGGCGATCGCGTTCGAACCCGAGAGCAACGCCTGCTCGGTCTCGTGTTCGCCAGTTGGGGCACGAAGATCGTGTTCGAACTCGTACTCCTCGTTGACGATCTCGTAGGCCTCGTGGAGGATCTCGAGATTCGACTCGAGGACGTCCCCGCCCATCGCGTCGCTCATCAGGTCCTCGATGTGCTCGAGATCCATGTCGAGCAGAGCCGCGGTGACACCGACACCGGCGGTGTTACGCATGACTTCGCGGCCGTGTTCTTTCGCGAGACCGCGAAGGTCCATCGGGAAGACGTGCCAGTCGTTCTCCTCGGCACGTTCCTCGAGATTGAGATCGGCGACGTCCTCCTCGCTGACGAGGCCTTCGTCGTAGACGATGATCCCGCCCTCGCGGAGTTCATCTAAGTTCTCCGAGAGTGGCTTGATCTCTTCGTTTCCGTAGTAGGCCTCTTCCTGTGGGTTCCGCGCGAACGAGTCACCCAGCGCGAGCAGGAAGTTGTAGCCGTCTCCTCGTGACTGTACCTCGTCGGCCGATGCGCGAATTTCGACGTACGTGTGACCACCGCGAATCCGTGACGGATAGTGTCGGTGGGTGAATACGTGCAAGCCTGCGCGCATCAGCGCCTTCGCAAAGTTCTGGCTCGTCGAGTCGATTCCATCCCCGGAACCCCCTGCGATTCGCCAGATGAGTTCGTCATCGCTCATAGTAATGTCTTGGCCGGTGGGCCAGCAGTATCACAATCTTCGGTCTACCGTCCCTAAAGACTTTGCTATAGATTGCCATGCATCTATCGTGAAGAATGAACAACCATCCACTTTAGGTGCCAGAATCCCTCATATTCGTTAGGAAGGTTCATCAAAAGTAGAAGATTCCTGCCGTTCGAAAACCAATTTCAGGGAATGCGTAGGTATATTGGACGCTCGTTCAATAGTCTTGCAGATAACTGATCGATTGGTTTTGAGAAGAGCGAGAGGGAGCCGGGATAGCAGGTAAATCCGACAACACGTTACCGAGTCATCGAGTGGCTCTCGACGCTAAAAAAACGAGACGGCTCGGGGCTACTCGTTCTGTGGGTTACTCGGGTGATACTCGGTGTCGTACGTTCCGGGCTGATCGTCGACTCGATCGGGATTGATTCGGCCCGACAGCAGCATAAAGTCGACCAACGTCAACGCGAGCATCGCTTCGACGACCGGGACACCTCGAGGAGGCAACACCGGGTCGTGGCGACCGATGACTTTCTCCTCTTTGAGTTCGCCAGTCTCCCAGTCGGCAGTCTGTTGACTTTTCGGAATCGACGTCGGTGCGTGCAGGGTGACCTCGCCGTAGATCGGTTCGCCCGAACTGATCCCGCCCTGGATGCCGCCGTGGTCGTTTTCGACCGGCGTCGGGTTCCCCTCCGAGTCGAACTCCCAGTCGTCGTTGCGGTCTTTCCCCGTGTATTCGCGCGCTTGCCGGCCGAGGCCGAACTCGAACGCCGTCGTCGCTGGAACGGCCATCATGGCCTGACCGAGCCGTGCCGAGAGCGAATCGAATCGCGGCGCCCCCAGTCCGGTCGGCACGCCCTGGGCTTCGAAGTAGATCGAACCGCCGATCGAGTCGCCTTCCTCTTGGTAGTCCTCGATGAGATCCTGCATCTCAGTCGCCGTCTCGGGATGTGCACAGCGAACGTCGTTTTCCTCGCTGTGCTCGAGCATTTCCTCGAAACTCACGTCGGGCGCTTCGACGTCACCGATCTGGTTGACGTGAGCCTTGAGTTCGATTCCCTGTGCGGAGAGGAGCTTCTTCGCGATGGCTCCCGCCGCGACCCAGTTGACGGTTTCGCGTGCGGACGATCTGCCGCCGCCGCCCCAGTTTCGCGTTCCGAACTTCGCTGAGTAGGTAAAGTCCCCGTGTGACGGCCGCGGCGCGGTGATGAATGGCTCGTACTTGCCGGATCGCGCATCCTTGTTCTGGATGACCATCCCGATCGGCGTCCCCGTCGTATAGCCGTCCTGAACACCCGATTTGATCGAGACGTCGTCGGCTTCGCCCCGACTCGTCGTGATCATCGACTGGCCCGGCTTCCGCCGATCGAGGTCCCCCTGAATGTCCGATTCGGATAGCTCGATGCCGGCCGGACAGCCCGAGACCGTACAACCCATCGCCTCGCCGTGACTCTCGCCGAACGTGGTCACCTGGAAGAGGCGACCGAACTCGTTGCCGTTCATTACCGGCACCTCAGAGACGCGGACACTTAGCGGTACAGGATTGGCCTGAATTTTCGGGGGGTCGACGAAACGGTCCGCGCGGAGAACCTATCCGCTTCCCTGAAAATCATGGGCTTGTGTGATTCGCACAACATATAACTGCCCCATCGTTGTAGCCTGGGGTTATGTATCGACGCCGCGTGCTTCTCGCCGGAGTCAGTGGCACAGTAATCGCGGTCAGCGGCTGTCTCTCGGGAGAGAGCGAGTCAGATCCGAAGAGCGACTCGAGCGACGGATTCGAAACGGTCAACGGCTCCGAATCGGACGAATCCGATGGCGGACTCGAGGTCGACTCGAGCGACGAATCCGAATTCGAGAACACCGACGCGACGCCCGAACCGCCGGATGATCCCGCCGACCCCGTCGCAACGTCGCGAACCGGCAGTCTACTCGGTGAGGGGCGGAGCCACCAGATTCGGATCTGGAATCTCGCGGACGACTATCGAAGCGTGGCGTTCGAACTCGAGAGCGCGGACGCATCCGGCGGACAGACGTCGGTCGTCGGGAGCTACGGACTTGCCCCGGAACAGCACGTCCTCGTGGAACTCTTCGATCGGGAGTCGTACGAACTCGAGATTTCCGCGGACGGCACCTCCCTCGGTATTGACGGCGACGAACCAATTGAACTCGAGGAAGAGCGATTCGACGATCCCTGCCCCGGAACGGACATCTTCGTCGGAGCGCAGACGGATCTCGTGATCAGCGAAGACGCCGAAGCCAATCACTGCTCGGAATAAACTGGCGGAGACCGTGACGGATGCATAGAACTGCGGTCGTACGCGCTTGAGCAAATTAACGATCCGCTCAATCGAAGTGGAACTGGTCGATCGCTCGAGACGAGCGGTAGACCGAAAGCGCACCGAGAACGGCTGCCATCAGGGTGCTAGTAATCGCACCGATCAGTCCGAGCACGAGCGGCTGCACGCCGAGCCAGTCGGCGACGAATTCGTTGATTATTCCGGTGTGTGCGATCAGGGTCGGCATCGCGGCGATAAAGAGGACGATCGAGAACGCGGCGAACGCGATCGTACTCGGAATAATTGCCTCTTGACTTCGAGAGACGCTCACTTCCTCGTAGCGCGGGAAGATCGTCCCGATTCCCGAAGCGAGCGGGCCCGCACAGAGTGCGAGAACGATACACGACAGCGTGAACGTTGAGACGAGCGTCAACGGCATCGGACTCGCGATACCCAGGGAAGCGGTCGAGACGGCAGTCAGCGGAACGCCGATTATTGCACCGGCAAAGACGTGCCCGGCGACCAGGGTCTTACCGGATTCGAGTCCGAGCACCGTTACGGGAAGCGTGGCCCCCTCGTTTCCGAGCACGTTCAGGGTGAACAGGGTTCCAGTGATCCAGGCACCGCACAGGCCGACGAGAATCGGTAAGGAACCGCCGATACTGCCGGTCTGTACCGTCGTCGTAATCGGCATCGCGAGAAAGATCAGCGGATAGAGCACGAACGAGAGCGTGATCGGCGCACGTCGGGCTCGAGCCCAGTCGACTCGAGCCACCCCGTATATCGGTCGGGGAACGAGCGATGCCAATCTGGATTCTTCCGTCTCCGCCGCCGGTGTTTTCGTCTCTGTATGATCGACGCGGACAGGGTCGGTATACCAGAGCCACCTCGCGAGGTGGCCGAGTGCCGTCGGGGCGATTGCCACACCGAGGACGCTAATTCCGACTGCGCCGGCGGCTCGGAATACCGATGCCTCGGAACTGAGCGTCAGAAGTGTGAGATCGCCGAACCAGACCAGCGGCGTCTGGGCGAACACCATGACGAGCGGGTCGAGTACCGAGCCGACCGACTGGGTAAAGATAACACCGAAATAAACGAGGCCGAGAAGGCCGAGAAACACCGTTCGAAGGCGGGTGAGCAGCCGGGAACGGACGCCGGAGTTTTTCACTGCGAGTGCGAGTGCAAATCCGGAGAGGATCCCGAGTGTGACGATTGCACAGATCGTCACGAACAGCAGAAGTGCAGTGAGCGCTGACTGTGCACCAACGGCAAACGCGAGTGAACCGATGCCGCCGAGTGCGACGGCCGGTATTCCCCAGAGTAACAGCTCCGCGACGACGAGTCCGCCGATGAGTTCGCGATGCGAAATCGTCGTCAACAGTCCATCGGAATGATCGGGATCTAATCCGGTCGCGTATATTCGATAGCCGCTCAATCCCGTGACGAACAACCAGCCGTAGACGATACCGATGTGACTCACCGCGAGCGGGTCGTCAACGTTGCCAGCCTGCACGCTGTGTCCGAAGAAAAACATCGCCGCGATCCCCATCAACGCGAACAGACTCCCGAAACCAACTGCAATGACGATAGCGAGTAACTGCCACCCGTTATCCCGCAGTTTACGCCACCGTCGGCGAAGTTCTGTTCTACCGATGGTCCAGACGTGAGCGGTCGCCGCGGAACGTGTCCCCAGATTCATAGGAATCTCACCACCGTCTATTCACCCATCACCGGTGCGCCGTGGTCGGTCGTCACCGAAAGGAACACGTCCTCGAGCGTCGTGCCTTCGGCGGCCTCGAGCGTTCCGGTCAGCTTCTGGGGGTCTCCTTCCTCGACGATCCGTCCCTGATAGAGGACGCCGACGAGATCAGCGAGTTCCTCGACGACCGGGAGAATGTGCGTCGAGAGAAAGACGGTGTGACCCTCGTCGGTGACTTCGGAAATAACGTCGAGGACAGTCCGAGCGGCTCGAGGGTCGAGCCCGGAGGTCGGCTCGTCGAGAAAGACGACTTCGGGTTCGTGGAGCAGGGCCTGAATGAGGCCGATCTTCTGGCGCATCCCTTTCGAGTAGGCCTCGATCCGTTTGCCGGCGTCCCCCGTGAGGTCGAATCGGTCTAACCAGAAGTTGATTCGTTCGGTAGCGGTCTCCGCGGGGATATCGCGGAGGCGCGCGAAGTACTCGAGTTGCTCTCGACCCGTAAGCTCGTCGAACACCGGCGGATCTTCGGGCAGATACCCCAGCGATGATCGGACGGCGTCGCGGTCGGCAATCGACTCGCCCATAATCGTCGCGTTACCGGAGGTCGGGCGAGTTAGCGTCGTCAGCATTCGCATTGTGGTGGTCTTTCCGGCTCCGTTCGGCCCGAGGAAGCCGTACACCGTCCCTTGCGGGACGACGAGGTCGAGTCGGTCGACGACGGTGGTACCGTCGAACTGCTTCGTGAGGTCAGTTGCGGTGATTGCGTTCATATGTTGAAAGCTGGGTGGTGATTAGTCTCAATCAGTACTCGGGTACAAAAATAACCTGTCATTCGTTTCGGAACGTTCGCGAAAGTGGTTTCGAGTATCACGCGAGAAGATGAGTTGCGATCCATTCGCACCCCCAAGGCCGAAGTCGCGTCAGCAGCCAATTCATGGGCATCTCTTCCTTTCTGTACTACCCATATAACTCAGTCCACCGTTTTCTGATTCAGAAAACCCGGTCCCACTCCGTGGATAGCAGTCGCGCGAACTCACTCCCGATCGAATTCCACATCAGGGTGAGGGCTTCCCTCGAGGGAGGCGTCACTCCGATCGATCGACGGATGCACCCAGTTCCGACAGCGTGTCGAAGAACCCGGGGAACGAGACGTCGACGTGTTCGGCCCCCTGGATCGTCGTCTCGCCGTCGGCGACGAGTCCGGCGAGCGCCAGCGACATGACGATCCGGTGGTCCGCACGGCCGTCGACCGTCGCGCCCCGAATGGTCGACTCGTCGCCGTGAACCGTCAGCGAGTCCCGCGTCTCGGTCGTTTCAACCCCCATCTTTCCGAGTTCCTCGGCCATCGCGCTCACGCGATCGGTTTCCTTGAAGCGGACGTGTTCGGCGTTCGTAATTCGGGTGTTCCCGTCCGCGACTGCGCCGAGAGTCGCGACCGTTGGCAGCAGGTCGGGCGTATCTTCGACGGACACTTCGATTCCCTCGAGCGGCGCTTTCGAGACATCGATCGTGCCGTCCTCGCGATTCCACTCGACAGCTGCACCCATCCGATCGACGATGTCGACGATTGCGGTGTCCCCCTGCGCGCTCGGGTTGGCACCCTCGATGCGGAGGCCGTCCTGGCTCGCGATGGCTCCCGCCGCGAGCGGATACGAGATCGACGAGAAGTCGCCGGGAACGGCGTACTCACCGCCCTCGGGCGCGTAGGACTGTCCGCCGGGAACCGCGAACCCGTCCGCGGTCGCTTCGGCGTCGACGCCGAAGTCGGCTAACACCTCGATCGTGATGTCGACGTACGGCGCAGACTTGAGCTCCGTCTCGAGGTCGATCTCGAGGCCGTCTGCGGTCACTGCTCCCGCCAGCAACAGGGCGGTAATGTACTGGGAGGAGACGTCGCCAGGGATCGAGACGCTGTCACCGGAAAACGGACCGGAGACGACCAGCGGTGCCTGCCCGTTCTTTCGCGTGCTTTCGGCCTCGGCGCCGAGATCCGTGAGCGCGTCGAGAAGCGGCCCTTGCGGGCGTGAACGGAGCGACTCGTCTCCGGTAAGCACGCTGGTGCCGTCGACGAGGGCGGCCGCCGCGGTTACGAGCCGCATCGTCGTGCCGCTGTTATCGCAGTCGATCACGTCTGCCGGGACCTCGGGTTCGCCGTCGAAGCCCTCGATCTCGAGCGTGCCGTCCTCGCGTCGATTTACGGTCCCACCGAACAGTTCGACCGCGCGCGCAGTCGCTCGCGTGTCCGCGCTCCAGAGGGCGTCCCGGACTGTCGCCTGCTCGGCGTAGCCCGACGCGAGAATCGCCCGATGGGTGTAGCTCTTGGATGGCGGTGCCGTCGCCGTTCCCCGAAGACTCGAGGGAGCGAGCGTGACGTTCATGCTCGATCTGTGGGGTGGATACCCTATACCGATACCGATACGCCGTCTCCACGAACGGCTACGGGCAGCCGATCGACGACGCGATATCCTCGAGCGGTTCACCAATGTGCGGGCTCGATACCTCGAAACTCAGCTCCTCGCATTCCCAGAAGATGCTCTCGATGTTGCCGTCGCGGAGATACGCTTCGTGGCCATCAATTTCGATCGGCTCGAGTACATCCTCGTTGTGTCGTGACGATTCGCGGACGGCGACGAACAGTTCGCGCTCGGCCGTGCTCGTATCGACGTACCAGCTCGTCGCCGTCGTGCTGAAGGATTTGTCGAGAACGGTAATCCGATCCAGATCGAACGCCTCGGGAACGTCCGGTTCCGGTAGCTCGTAGGGAACCACCGCCTCCGCAGCGGCTGGGGATTCGTATACTCCGACGGGTTCCATCCCGACTGACTCGACATTGGCATCTTCCGGCGGGTCGTACGTGAACGTTCCATCCTCGAGACCCTCGTTGATCTCGAGTTCGTCGTACGTTACCGTCAGGCTGTGTAGGGTCGTTTCGTCCGTTTCGACGAGCGTTCGTTCTTTGATCGGGTATCGGTGTTCGTCGTCGATCCAGATCGTTCGGACGACTTCCGCCTCGTCGATCTCCCCATCGTCTGCCATCCCGAGCGGAATCACGTAGATCGTTTCGCCGACCAGGAGTTCGATGGATCGCTCGAGTTCGTCATCCGATTTCGGCGTGGCGTCGACGACGTGGGTCTCCCTGTCATCGACCGCGTCGGTTCCGTCGTATGCGAGCTCATAGTCCTCGAGCAGGGTTTCCAGAACGAGACGCGTCCGATCGGCGACGATGCGATTGGGGTGGTGTCGTTCCAGAACCCGGTCCATCGTCGGATCGTAGCCCCAGGTAACCGCCTGGTTTCGTACTGAAACCGTCCCCGTCGGTGCTCGCGAATCGGTCGACTCGAGGACCTCCTTTCGCTGAGCATCCGGCGGACGCTGGTAGAGTCGCTCCGTCCGTTCGACAGTCTCTTCGGGCGTTTCGGCGGTCATCGTCCGAACGGCGGCGAGGTCGTCGATCTCCGCACGTGCGTCGATCGCCTCCTGAACGAGTTCGTCACTTGCCGGATCCCCCTCCGAGCTGTCGGTCTCGAAACAACCGGCGAGCGCGACTGTCGCTCCCGCCGTGATGAGACGTCGACGGTGCATACATCCTGATTGTATGGTCTATTGATAAGAGTGGGGATTCGAGTCGAGCGCGACTGACTCGCCCAGCGTCTGCGCACAGATTTCCGAACTCGTCGGCTACTCGCCCAGTTCCGAGACCCTCGAAATTATGTACTCGCCCGCCACAGTTCCGGCTATGGATATCGATCTCTCGCCGCTCCGGTCGGCCCTCGAGGCCGAGGGTATCGACGGCTATCTCATCGATGCGGACGGGTCGGACTCCGATCAGCGGTACGTCTCCGACTTCACCGCGCCAGATCCGTACCAGACGCTGGTCACGACAAACGGCGGAGCCGGCGACTCGAGCGATACCGGGGGGAGAGACGGGGTACACCTCCTGGTCTCCGGACTCGAATACGGCCGGGCCCGAAACGAAGCCGAGGTCGACTCGATCGCCCGTCGCGCCGATTTCGACTACCGGGAACTCGTCGCGGAGTACGGCCCGTACGAAGGAAAGATTCGCGTTATTGCGGCGTTTCTCGAGTCCCACAACGTCGAATCTGTCGCCGTTCCCGCGGGCTTTCCGACGGGGACCGCAGACGGCCTCCGGGAGCAGGGACTCTCCGTGACGGTCGAACCCGACGGAATCGTTGAAACGGAGATTCGCGCGAGCAAGACCGAGTGGGAGATCGAACAGATTCAGGCGACCCAGCGAGCCAACGAGCAGGCGATGGCCGTCGCCGAAGGGATGATCGCGTCCGCCGACGTCGAAGACGGGATCCTCGTCCACGAGGGCGACCCGTTGACGAGCGAACGCGTCACCGAGGAGATCGAAATCACGCTCCTTCGACACGGTTGCGGTCTCGACGAGACGATCGTGGCCGCCGGAGCCGACGGAGCCGACCCTCATAATCGCGGTAGCGGGCCACTCGAGGCCGGCGAACTGATCGTGATCGATATTTTCCCGCGGGACAAGGAGACGGGCTACTTCGGCGATATGACGCGTACGTTCCTGCGCGGCGAGCCGAGCGAGGAACAGCGACGGCGCTACGACGTGACCGAGAAAGCGTACGAAGCGGCACTCGAGGCCGTCGAAGCGGGCGTAACGGGATCGGCCGTTCACGATGTCGCCTGCGACGTCATTGAAAATGCCGGCTACGAAAGCCTTCGAAGCGATCCGACGACAGAAACGGGGTTCATCCACAACACGGGTCACGGGGTCGGCCTCGACATCCACGAACAGCCGACGGTTTCGCCGTCCGGCGGCGAACTCGAGCCCGGCCACGTCATCAGTATCGAGCCCGGCATCTACGATCCCGCCGTCGGCGGCGTCCGTATCGAGGATCTGGTCGTCGTTACCGAAGACGGCCACAGGAATTTCAACGAGTACGAGGTTCGCCTCAAGCCCAGCGACTAAGATCCAAGGCAGGAAGCCGACAGCGTACCCGCCAGAACGAGCAGTCGATGAATACCGAAATTGCGGAACTAGGCGAACGTTACGCTTCCGTACAGATCTCGAGGAAATTCTCGAAGACTTCGTCTCCCTCTTCGGTGTGGGCGACCTCCGGGTGCCACTGGACGCCGTAGAGGTCCCGATCGGTGTCACTCATCGCCTCGATCCCACAGACGTCGCTCGAGGCGGTGCGTTCGAACCCATCCGGAACTTCTTTGACTTCGTCCGCGTGACTCGCCCAGACGCGGGTTTCGGGGTGGAGCGAACCCGTAAGCGGGTCCTCGGGTGAGAGGAGGTCGACGGTGACGTCCGCGTACCCGCCGTACTCGCCGCTCCCGACGCGACCGCCGAGCTCCTCGGCGATCAACTGCATGCCCAGACAGATTCCCAGAACCGGCATCTCCGACTCGAGATACTCGGCGGATCGACCCGTCCGATCCATGTCCGGACCACCGGAGAGGACGACGCCGTCGGCGTCGACGTCTTCGGGCGGCGTGTCGTTGTCGATCAGTTCCGAGTCGACGCCGAGGTCGCGAAGCGCTCGATCCTCGAGATGCGTAAATTGGCCGTGGTTATCCACCACAACGATCTTCGTCATTGGCGGAACGTAGCGGATCAGACGGTAAAAACGGTCCGGAACCGAGCCTGAGAGTCGATCTTCACTCGCTCGAGCGGTGACCGTGTAGCGTTTTGGGTCGTCCTCCCCGAAACGGGTGTCTCGAACGCTTCCCAGCCGGCCGTCCACAACGATCATGGACATTCGGTACGTTTATGGACGCCTCCCAAGAGGATTCGTGTATGGCCGTTGATCTCAGCGAGTTCGACCATCCGGCGTGGCTGACCGCGGTAGGAACCGGCGTGGGGTATCTGTTGATTCTCGTTCTCCTGACAGTCCTGCTGTTTCTTATTCCATGGCAGATCTTCGCGATGCTTTGATCAAAGCCGCCGATTACTCGCCATGATCCGTTCGGACGGATCGTCCGTTAGATCGGACGCCTTCTCTCCTTGAGATCCTCCCCGTCCTGAAGGGCGATGGGTTCTCCTCGCACTTCCGTAAGTCCTCGATTTGGCCAGCGCGCTTCTCACCACCGGTAGGAAGAATCTGCAGCGGTCTTGAGGAGAGTGGTGCTACCGGACGGGAGTCGAGAGCAGTGGTTCAAACGAGGGTCGAGAGACTACGACTGTCGAAAACACGGTAGGCAAAGCGTCACGCAATCGGATCGGTCCAACGACCGGTCTGGAGATTTCAGGCGAACGTCTTCGAGACGTCTTCGGTCTCGTCCGAACTGGCCTGGACTTTCTCCCAGGCGTTCTGGAAGTCCTCCATCGCGATCTCGGTTCGGTCGTCGCGAATCGCGAACATCCCGGCTTCGGTACAGATCGCCTTGACGTCCGCGCCGGAGGCCTCCTCGGCTTCGGCGGCGAGCGTGCCAAACTCGACGTCGTCGGCGACGTTCATGCCTCGAGTGTGGATCTGGAAGATGAGTTCCCGACCCTCCTCGTCAGGTTTCGGAACCTCGATAAGGCGGTCGAAGCGGCCGGGACGAAGGATGGCGCGGTCGAGCATATCAAAGCGGTTCGTGGCCGCGATGATACGGATCTCGCCGCGCTCTTCGAAGCCGTCCATCTCCGAGAGCAGTTGCATCATCGTCCGCTGGACCTCGGCGTCGCCGGAGGTCTTGGACTCCGTTCGTTTCGCGGCGATCGCGTCGATCTCGTCGATGAAGATGACCGCGGGTTCGTGTTCGCGGGCGACCTCGAAGAGGTCACGAACCAACTTGGCACCCTCGCCGATGAATTTGTGGACCAGTTCCGAGCCGGCCATCTTGATGAAGGTGGCGTCGGTCTGGTTGGCGACGGCTTTGGCGAGCATCGTTTTTCCTGTCCCTGGCGGGCCGTGGAGGAGGACGCCGCTCGGCGGGTCGATCCCGACGTCGTCGAACATGCCGGGTTTCTTCATCGGCATCTCGACGGTCTCGCGGACCTCCTGTAGCTGGTCCTCGAGCCCGCCGATATCCTCGTAATCGACCTCGGGGCTCTGGGTGACTTCCATGACACGAGCCCGAACGTCGGTTTCTCCTGAGAGCGTCTTGACGACCGAGAGGGAGTTGTTGACAGCAACTCGAGAGTCCGGTTCGAGGTCCTCACGCATCTCTTCGGTGACTTCGGTGAGGGCTTCCTGATTGTTGCCGTGTTGTTTGATAATAACGCCTTCGTCGGTCAGTTCCTGCACCGTCGCGACGAACAGCGGTGACTGCTTTAGCTTCTTGTTTTCGTGGGTGAGTCGCTCGAGTTTCTGCTGGTATTTGTTGTTCTCGGCGTTCGCATCGAGGAGTTTGTCACGCATCTCCTCGTTTTGCGACTCGAGGATCTCCAGACGGTCCTCGAGCGACTGTATTTTCTCCTGTTGGGACGCCTCGTCCTCATCGTATGGGAGGTCGACGTCGTCCACAGTGTCGCTCATCAACCCACTCTTGGGTGTTGGTTCATAAGAGACTTCGGGTCGATACACTGCCGGTGACTGTATTACTCTGGAGCATTTATTGAAACAGAAAATATTATCACCTTGTATCCGAAACGGGTACTACGATGAGTGCTTCAGAGCCGTTTCGACAGGAAGCCGACCCCCGCGGAAGCTGGGAGGACGTTCGAGATCTCCCGCCGAGTGCGAAACTCGTCGCGAAGGTACTCGAGTACAACGACACGATGACCCAACAGCAGATCGCAGACGAGACCCTGCTTCCGGCGCGGACAGTTCGATACGCGCTGAATCGACTCGACGAGGAAAACGTCATCGACTCCCGGTTCTCGTTTTCCGACGCACGAAAGCGACTCTACACGCTCGATATCGAATCCTGACGGTCTCGTAGTTCCCTACGGCTTTCTTTCTCTCTTCGCTCGAACTCGACAGAGAAGTCACTTTCACCGCGGTCACGGAAGCCATTTAGGCTAGCCACAGTAACGTCACTGTAGATGACGCGGGTGATACACACGGGCGATACCCACATCGGGTACCAGCAGTACAACGCACCCGAGCGACGGCGGGACTTTCTCGAGGCATTTCGCGAGGTCGTCGACGATGCGGTCGAAGACGACGTCGACGCGGTGATCCACGCGGGTGACCTCTTTCACGACCGACGGCCGGGACTGGCGGATCTGCAAGGAACGGTCGAGGTCCTGCGGCGACTTGACGATGCCGACATTCCGTTTCTGGCGGTCGTCGGCAACCACGAATCGAAACGCGACGGCCAGTGGCTCGACCTGTTCGCCGACCTCGGCCTCGCGACTCGACTCGGCGCCGATCCCTACGTCCTCGAGGACGTTGCACTCTACGGACTCGATTTCGTCCCCCGGTCGCGACGGGACGGCCTCGAGTACGAGTTCGAACCGCTCCCCGACGCCGCCGAGCACGCGGCGCTGGTGACCCACGGCCTGTTCGAGCCGTTCGCCCACGCCGACTGGGATACAGAACGGCTCCTCAAGGAGTCGACCGTCGATTTCGACGCCGTTTTGCTCGGCGATAATCACAAACCCGACACCGCCGAGGTGCTCGAGACGTGGGTCACGTATTGTGGATCCACGGAGCGAGCGAGCGCGAGCGAGCGCGAGGAGCGAGGATACAACATCGTCACGTTCGACGCCGGGACCCAATCGGAAGACGGTGGAACAGACGACGTGACGATCCGCAGACGCGGTCTCGCCAACACTCGAGCGTTCGTCTTCGTCGATGTCGAACTCAACGAGGAGGAGGGAATCGACCGGGTACAGGATCGCGTCCGGGAGTATGATCTCGAGGACGCGGTCGTGATCGTCACCGTCGAAGGCGAGGGGCGGCCGATCACCCCCGCGACCGTCGAGGAGCTCGCGACCGACCGGGGCGCGTTAGTCTCCCGTGTCAACGATCGGCGAGAGCTTCCCGACCAGGACGACGAGGTTTCGGTCAGCTTCGCGGATCCCGACGAAGCCGTCCGCGAACGGGTCCGCGAGTTGGGTCTCAGCGACGCGGCGTTGAACCTCGATCGAACGGTGCGAAAGACCGACCTCGCGGATTCGAACGTCCGCGAGACCGCAGAACGGTTGGTTCGGGACCTCCTCGAGGAGGACGAGTCGGCGTTCGAACCCGCTCCGGATCGCGATCCCGCGGAGGTGACAACGGTCGCCGACGCGCTTGGAGACGGTAAGGGGGCCGATGACCCAGACGGGGAAGCGACCGACGAGCCCGATTCCGATACGGAAAAAGCGACACCGGTGGGGGATGACGACGAACCGGAGACAGCTCCGATTGACGCGGACGAGAGTTCTTCTGTAGAATCGACCGAAGCAGCTGAACCGGACGGCGTGGACAGCGACGAAGCGCCGGACACCGCCGAGGACGGCAAAAGGCCGGAGAGTTCCGAGGAGGACGGAAGGCCGGACACCGCTGAGGACGAGCACGAATCGGACGACGTCGGAGCCGAGGACGAATCAGTCGATCACGACCGAGAGAGCGAGCCTGCGACGGACCGTTCGGAGGGGGCAGAAACCACGTCGCTCGGTGATTTCGCATGAAAGTCGAACGAATTCGGCTTCGGAACTTCAAGTGCTATGGCGACGCCGACCTCGGCCTCGAGCGAGGAGTCACCATCGTCCACGGCGTCAACGGGAGCGGCAAGTCGACGCTCCTCGAGGGCGTCTTTTTCGCGCTCTACGGCTCGAAAGCACTGGACAATCGCACGCTCGACGACGTGATTACGACGGGCGAGGAGGAAGCCGAAGTCGAGCTGGCGTTTCGCCACGACGATGTCGACTACCGGATCGAGCGTCACCTGAAGCTCCGCGGCGATCGGGCGACGACGACCAAGTGCGTACTCGAGACTCCGAGCTCGACGATCGAGGGCGCGACCGACGTTCGCCGGAAGGTGACGAATCTGTTGCGGATGGACGCCGAGGCGTTCGTCAACTGCGCGTACGTCAGGCAGGGGGAGGTGAACAAGCTCATTCACGCCTCGCCGAGCGATCGCCAGGACATGATAGACGACCTCCTGCAATTGGGCGCACTCGAGGAGTACCGCGAACGCGCGAGCGACGCACGACTGGGCGTAAAGACGGTACTTGACGGCCAACGGGACGTACTGGAGGACCTCCGAAATCAGGTCGATCAGAAGGAGGACAAGGAACTCCACGAACGGCTGAACGAACTCGAGTCCAGACGGGCCGATATCGCGGACGAGATCGAGAACTTCGAATCCCAGCGGGAGAACGCAAACGAGACGCTCGAGGCGTCGACGGAAGTTCTCGAGCGCCACGAGGAGACGCGCGAGGAGATCGAGACCCTCGAGGAGGAGATCGAGACGCTCCGATCGAAAATCAACGAAACCGAGCGCAAACGCGAGAACGCGAGCGAAACGATCGACGAGCGAAAGTCGCGCCGAGACGAGCTCGCGGATGAACGCGAGACGATCACGGCGGAGATCGACCACGCGAACGAATCCGATGGCGACGACGATGCTATCGGTGACAACGACACCCCTGAATCGGTCGAGCTCCCCCAAGCGCTCGAGTCGACCGCCGATGTCAAAGAGCGGATCGACGCGCTCGAGGGCCGAGACGAACAGCTCCGCGACGACCTCGAAACGCTCCGGGTCGAAATCAACGAGCGGTCGAACGAGAAAGAGCGACTAGAAACCGAAGCGGACGAGTTCGAGTCCGAGGCGACACAAAAACGCAAGAAAGCAACCGAGCTCGAGTCGAAGATAGCCGACGACGAAAACGCGATCGACGAGCGCGAGGAGAAGCTCTCGACGCTCGACGAACGGATCGAAACGGCCCGCGAGCGGTTCGAAGGGAGCCCGATCGACTTCGGCGACGCGGCCGACCACCGCGAGACGGTCGCCGAGGAGCGCGAAGCGGTCGTCTCGGAGCTCGGCGACGTCGCTGCGGAGATCAAAGCCGTCGAAAGCTCGATCGAGGAGGGTGAAACGTTGCTCGCGGAAGGAAAGTGTCCCGAGTGCGGCCAGCCGGTTGAGGACTCCCCACACGTCAACGTACTCGAGGAAAAGCGCGAGACGCTCGCCGAACTCGAGGAAAAGCGCGAGGCACTCAAGGAGGAACGCGAGGAATTGGACGAGCGAATCGACCGCGCGGAGACGCTCCGCGAGGCCGAACGCGATGTCGAGCGGCTCTCGGACAACCGCCAGAACGTCGCGCAACTGCTCGAGGAAAAGCGCGAGACGCTCTCGGACCGTCGCGATCGATGCGAGGAACTGCGCGAAACGGCGGACGAGCTCGAGTCGGAAGCCGAAGATAAGCGAGAAGCCACGGACGACATCGAAGCGGCCATCGGTGACTCCCGGAGCGAACTCGGCGAGATCAACGGAACGCGCGGCGATATCAGGGCCGAACTGGAGGATCTACACCGACTCGTCGAGATCGACGACGAGCGCGAGGAGATCGAACGCGAGATCGAAAACGCCCGCGAGCGCCGCGAGGACTGGCAGACGATGAACGACGAGCGGCGCGAACAGCTCTCGAACAAGCGGGATCGGAAACGAGCGCTCGAGGACGAGTTCGACGAGCAACGGGTCGAGCAGGCTCGCGAACGGAAACGAAGCGCCGAAGACTACCTCGAGAAGGTCGACGAGAAGCTCTCGACGCTTCGCGAGAAACGAAACGAGGTACAGAACGCGATCGGCGGCGTCGAGAACGAACTCGAGGAGCTCGAACGCCTGCGCGAGCGACTCGAGTCGATCGAATCGCGTTGTGACGATCTCGAGTCGTTGTACGAGGAAGCCGAAACCCTTCAGGCGACCTACGGCGACCTGCGGGCGGAGCTTCGCCAGCGCAACGTCGAAACGCTCGAGCGGCTCTTGAACGAGACGTTCGAGCTGGTCTATCAGAACGATTCGTACGCCTCGATCGATCTCGACGGACAGTACCGGTTGACGGTGTATCAGAAAGACGGCGAACCGCTCGAGCCCGAACAGCTCTCGGGCGGCGAACGGGCCCTGTTCAACCTCAGTCTGCGGTGTGCGATCTACCGACTCTTGGCTGAAGGCGTCGAGGGAACCGCGCCGATGCCGCCGCTGATCCTCGACGAGCCGACGGTGTTTCTCGATTCAGGCCACGTCACGCAACTCGTTTCGCTGGTCGAGTCGATGCGCGACCTCGGCGTCGAACAGATCGTCGTCGTGAGCCACGACGAGGAACTCGTCGGTGCCGCGGACGAACTCGTTCGCGTCGAAAAAGATGCGACGTCAAACCGGTCGGAACTCGAGCGCGGCGAGCCGCCCGAGATCGCGTTGCTCGGCTCCGACTGATCTTTACAGGTCGGCTGATTCGAGTTTGTCGTTCAGTCTGTCGTTCAGTCTGTCGTTCAGTCTGTCCTTCTCGAGAACGTATCGACCGACTTCACTCCGTTCGAATCCCCTCGAGCGCATCCGTCCCGGTTTCGGTGACACGATACCCGCGTTCGCCGGAGACCTCCGTCTCTGCGAGCAGATCGGCGGCCGTGAGTACGGCGAGCGTTCCGTGAAGGTCGCTTTCACAGAAGGCGGTATCGCCCAGGATCGTCCGAACGCGGGTCGGACCCCGGTCGGCGAGTTCGAACAGCAGTCCGAGCGTCTTCTCGTCGTGGACGTTCGTGACGAGCGTTCGAACCGGATCGGCGACGGCGCTCGCGGCCGTCTCGAGCGGCGACTGGTCGGTAGCCTCGAGTCGGTCGTTGCGGACGTAACATTCGTTACCGGTTGCCGGATCCCGGACGAGACTCGCATCGTCCGATCGTTTCAAGAGAACGTAGTCGGTTCCGTCGTCGTCACGTACGGTTTTCATGGTGTAGGTAGTGTGTTACCGCTCTGAGGAGGGGTCTGAGTCAAGGGAGTCCTGGGATCGAAAAGCCCTGTATCGGCGGTACGCGAGCCCGAACAGGACGAGGCCGCCGACAGCGAGGACGCCACCGATGGTCGTCATTCCCTGGATGAAAAACAACATCACGCCGAGTGAGAACGCGAGCAACGCGGCGTTGACCGCGACAACGATCGCCCAGAAGTGTTGAAACACTGCTTTCGGAACGTCCGTCTCGTCGGTCGAGACTTCCGGAATCGAAACTTCCGGCGGCGAAACCGTCGGATGCTCGGGCTCTTCGGGCGTTACGTCGGGAATCGTAATCGAATCGCTCTCCGGGTCTTCGAACTCCGCCTCCGGATCGTATTCATCCGGTTCGTTTTCGGATCGCTCGAACACCACAGAAGTGAGAACGGCCACGAATGGCAAAAGCATTCGCGTTCGTCTCCATCCACCTTCAGGTTAGCCTGTCGACATTCGTTTGCTCCTGTCGTCGGTACGCCCGCTCAAACGATCTCTTTGAGCGGGAGCGTCTGCGTCGTCTCGACCCACGCGAGGGGGTTTTCGGCGTCATAAAAGACGACGCCGTCGTCCGTTTCGTACGATTCGATCGTTTCGGTGCCCGTGGGTTCACTAGTTGGTGCGTCGGCCGTCGTCTCGTCGGTAACTCGAGTGGACACTTCGATCACCTTGAGCCATGCTATGTGTTACCAATTTATAGGTCTTATTGCCTCTGCAATATCACGTTCGGCGACGCGACCGGAGTACACGGCCGTCGCTCGCCGGTTCGAACCGCCCGAAGAACCGTATGCGGGGGTTTTTATCCGACGGCTCCAAAATCAGCAACCATGACTGACGCGGGACAGACCGGACTCGACTCGTTTTCTGCCGAGTCCGGGGAGCGACCGGACGAGGAGGCGATGGCCGTCGCGGGCAACGGCGGGATGGAGCGCCCGGAAGTGGTCGACGTCGTCGAGGAGACCCTGCCGGACGCGACGGGCGAACTCGAGCTCGCCGTGATGCAGGTCGATTACACGATCGACGGCTACGGCGACGACGAGCGGGTTATCATGAACGTCTTCGGGCGCACGCCGGCAGGGGACTTAGAGCACGTTCGCGTTCTGGGCTTCAAGCCGTATTTCTACGCACCCACGGATTCGCTCGACCGGCCGCCCGAAGAGGAGTACGACCGCCTGACTGGGAGCGAGGAAACCGGCGAAAACGGAGAGTCCTACGAGAGCATTCGCGGCGAGCGGTTGACGAAAATATTCGGACAGACGCCTCGAGACGTCGGGAAAGTCAGAGACGAGTTCGACCACTTCGAGGCCGACGTGTTGTTCCCGAACCGTTTTCTCATCGACAAGGATATTCGAAGCGGTATCACGGTGACCGAGCGCCGAAACGACGACGGGACGCTCGTCGTCCCCCACGACGAAGTGGTTGCCACAGATGTCGACGCCGACCCGCGGGTCAATACGTTCGACATCGAAGTCAACGACCGGGCCGGATTCCCCGAAGACGGCGAAGAGCCCATCGTCTGTCTCACGAGCCACGATTCCTACCGCGACGAGTACATCATGTGGCTCTTCGAAGCGCCGGACGGCGAGGGACAGATTCCCGGCGAAATCGACGAGTACGAGCCGATCGAAGGCGAGATCGAACACGAAGTTCGCGCGTTTTCGGAGGAAGAAGCGATGCTCGAGGCGTTCGTCGACTACATCGACGACACCGACCCGGACATCCTCACCGGCTGGAACTTCGAGGACTTCGACTGTCCGTACTTCCTGGATCGACTCGAGGAACTCGAAGGGCCCCACCACGACTACGATCTGAATTCGGACCGACTCTCGCGGGTCAACGAGGTCTGGCGAAGCAACTGGGGCGGCCCCGACGTGAAAGGTCGCGTCGTCTTCGATCTGCTCTATGCCTACCAGCGGATGGTCTTCTCGGAGCTCGATTCGTACAGGCTCGACGCCGTCGGCGAAGCGGAACTCGGCGTCGGGAAAGAACGATACGCCGGCTCGATCGGCGACCTCTGGGAGGACGATCCGACGCGGTTGCTCGAGTACAACCTCCGGGACGTCGAACTCTGCGTCGAACTCGATCGCCAGCAGTCGATCGTGCCCTTCTGGGACGAGGTGCGCTCGTTCGTCGGCTGTAAGCTCGAGGACGCGCCGACGCCTGGCGATACGGTCGACATGTACGTCCTCCATCAGGCTCACGGCCAGTTCGCCCTTCCCTCGAAAGGCCAGCAGGAAGCCGACGAAGAGTACGAGGGCGGGGCCGTCTTCGAGCCGATTACGGGCGTTCGAGAGAACGTGACCGTGCTCGACCTGAAGAGTCTGTACCCGATGTGCATGGTGACGATCAACGCCTCGCCGGAGACGAAAGTCGATCCCGACGAGTACGACGGCGAGACGCATATCGCACCGTCGGGAACCCACTTCCAGAAAAAGCCCGACGGGGTCATGCGGGAGATGATCAACCAACTGCTCGCCGAACGAGAGGAAAAGAAGTCGCTTCGAAACGAGTACGAACCCGGAAGCCGAGAGTACGAGCAGTACGACCGCCAGCAGGGAGCTGTCAAGGTTATTATGAATTCGCTCTACGGCGTCTCGGGATGGGAACGATTCCGGCTCTACGATAAGGACGCCGCGTCCGCAATTACCGCAACAGGGCGAGAAGTTATCGAGTTTACCGAAACCGCGTCGAAGGAACTCGACCATACCGTCGCTTACGGAGATACGGATTCTGTCATGTTGGAACTCGGACCGGATGTCTCGAGAGAACAAGCGCTCGAGCAATCGTTCGACATCGAGGATTACGTCAACGACCGGTACGACGACTTCGCACGCGAGGAACTGAACGCGGAGGAACACCGCTTCCAGATCGAATTCGAGAAGCTGTATCGTCGATTTTTCCAGGCCGGGACGAAGAAACGCTACGCGGGACACATCATCTGGAAGGAGGGCAAAGACGTCGACGACATCGACATCACCGGGTTCGAGTACAAGCGCTCGGACATCGCCCCGATCACGAAGGAGGTCCAGCACCAGGTCATCGAGATGATCGTCCGCCAGGGCGATATCGAGGGCGTCAAAGAGTACGTCAACGGAATCATCGAAGAGTTCGAATCGGGCAACGCAAACCCCGAAGAGATCGCCATTCCGGGCGGCATCGGGAAACGGCTCGACAACTACGACACCGACACCGCACAGGTTCGCGGCGCGAAGTACGCGAATCTCCTGCTCGGAACCAACTTCGACCGCGGGAGCAAGCCCAAACGGCTGTATCTCGATCGCGTTGATCCATCCTTCTTCCGCAAACTCGAGGAGGACAACGAGTTCGACGCCCGGCGCGATCCCCTCTACGGGGCGTTCAAGCGCGACCCGGACGTCATCTGTTTCGAGTACGACGATCAGATTCCCCCCGAGTTCGAGATCGACTACGACACGATGCTCGAGAAGACGCTCAAGGGTCCGATCGAGCGAATCCTCGAGGCACTCGACGTCTCGTGGGAGGAAGTAAAATCCGGGCAAGAGCAGACCGGGCTGGACAGCTTCATGTAACGGGTCGAACCACTGCGATACCACTCAATTTCGGCTCCTCTCCCCGGCCGTATTTATCGGCGTAATCGACCTCTCTCAGCTACGTTTTCGCCAGATGGCGTTCACATCGGTCGATTCGGAATCCCGCCAGTCGTCTGGAGATCCTTTCCCTTTCAAAAAATTATCTTCCGAAATCGGAACCGTAACCAATTAGATACCAAACCCTTATCACTCGCACGACCCACCATTTGGACGACAGAGGTATTCGTACTATGGCACGCTTAGAGCTCCGAAATCTGCATGCAGAAGTGGCAGAGGGCGACGAACAGATCCTGCACGGCGTCGACCTCGAGGTCGAGTCGGGCGAGATCCACGCACTGATGGGTCCGAACGGCTCCGGGAAGTCGACGACCGCCAAGGTCATCGCCGGTCACCCGGCCTACGAGGTCACGGAGGGCGAAGTGCTCGTCCACCTCGACGAGAACGAGTTCGGCGACGACTTCGAGATTCCCGAAGACAAGCGGACATGGAACATCCTCGACCTCGAGCCAAACGAGCGCGCGGCACTCGGTATCTTCCTCGCGTTCCAGTACCCGGCCGAGATCGAAGGCGTCACGATGACGAACTTCCTCCGAACCGCACTTAACGCAAAGATCGAAGAGCGCGAAGAGCTCTTCGAGGAAGGCGAAGGCGAAGGCGAAGACGACGCCGAAGACGAAGGCTTCGAGACCTCGCCGATGGAAGGTCCCGCCGACGACGGCGAAATCGGCGTCGCCGAGTTCCAGGAGATCCTCGCCGAGAAGATGGAGGAACTGGATATGGATGAGCAGTTCGCCCAGCGCTACCTTAACGCCGGCTTCTCCGGCGGCGAGAAGAAACAAAACGAGGTCCTGCAGGCCGCGATCCTCGAGCCGGCAGTTGCAGTGCTCGACGAAATCGACTCCGGGCTGGACATCGATCGACTCCAGGACGTCTCGAACGGCATCAACGCCCTTCGCGACGAGCAGGGAACTGGGATCCTCCAGATCACCCACTACCAGCGAATTCTCGACTACGTCGAACCCGACACCGTCCACATCATGCTCGACGGGGAAGTCGTCAAGAGCGGCGACGCCTCGCTGGCCGCAGAGCTTGAGGACAAGGGGTACGACTGGGTCCGAGAAGAGGTCTACGAGACGGCGTAACCGAATGCAGCTAGAACAACGGTAATAACGCTACAGCCGTAAACACGAATACATACAAATCATGAGTTCCGAACAAGATCACCTCAAAGACACTGACACCGAAGCGCGTTTCGAGTTTAAAAAAGAAGAGCGCTCGGCCGTCAGATCTGACAAAGGCCTCACCGAAGAAGTCGTTCGACTGATCAGTGAGGACAAAGACGAACCGGATTGGATGCTCGAGCGGCGTCTGCGTGCGCTACAGCAGTACCACGCGATGCCGATGCCGACAGACTGGCCCGGCCAGCCCGACCTGACCGAGCTCGACATCGAAGAGATCGTTCCGTATATCCGCCCAGACGTCGACAAGCGCGAAGGCGTCGACGACTGGACGGAGCTTCCGGACGAGATCAAAGACACGTTCGACAAACTCGGCATTCCGGAAGCCGAGAAGAACGCACTCTCGGGCGTCGGCGCGCAGTACGAGTCCGAGGTCGTCTACCAGAACATGCAGGACCAGTGGGAGGAGAAAGGCGTGATCTTCATGAATATGGATCGCGCCGTCGAAGAACACCCGGAGCTCGTCAAAGAGTACTTCATGACGACCTGCGTGCCCCCGAGCGACAACAAGTTCGCCGCGCTCCACGGCGCGGTCTGGTCCGGCGGCTCCTTCGTCTACATTCCCGAAGACGTTACCGTCGAGATGCCCGTTCAGGCGTACTTCCGGATGAATTCGGAAGGGATGGGCCAGTTCGAGCACACGCTGATCGTCGCCGAGGAAGGCTCCGAAGTCCACTATATCGAGGGCTGTTCCGCGCCGAAGTACGGCTCGCACAACCTTCACTCGGGCTGTGTCGAGGTCTTCGTCGAAGACGACGCTCACGTTCAGTACTCGACGGTGCAGAACTGGTCGAAGAACACGTTCAACCTCAACACCAAACGCGCCATCGTCGAAGAGAACGGCACGATGGAGTGGGTCTCGGGCAGCATGGGATCGAAAGCGACCATGCTCTATCCGTGTACGATCCTCAAGGGTCGCGGCGCGACGGACACCCACATCACGATCGCGTTCGCAGGTGAAGGCCAGAACATCGACACCGGTGCGAAGGTCTACCACAACGCACCCGACACCAGCTCGACCATCGAGTCCAAGTCCGTCTCGAAAGACGGCGGCCGAACCAACTACCGCGGCCTCGTCCACATCGCCGACGGTGCCGAGAACTCGA
Source organism: Halostagnicola bangensis (assembly GCF_054653435.1). Classification (NCBI taxonomy): domain Archaea; kingdom Methanobacteriati; phylum Methanobacteriota; class Halobacteria; order Halobacteriales; family Natrialbaceae; genus Halostagnicola; species Halostagnicola bangensis. The sequence goes on from NZ_BAAIGG010000002.1 coordinate 499,489, forward strand.
GTACGGCAGTCGAGTGTGACGCCTTGATGTTCGACAACGAGTCCACCTCAGACACCATGCCGTACATGGAGATCGAGGAGGCGAAAGTCGACGTTGCCCACGAGGCGACCGTCGGCAAGATCGGCGACGAGGACATCTTCTACCTCCAGTCCCGCGGACTGGACGACGACGACGCAAAGAAGATGATCGTCGCCGGCTTCATCGAGCCAATCACGGAAGAGCTCCCGATCGAATACGCAGTCGAACTGAATCGTCTGATCGAACTCGAGATGGAGGGAAGCCTCGGATAACTCCGAGATCACAATGAGTACGCAGGTACACGCCAATCTAACGGATGCACAGGTACGCGAAATCAGCGGGAACTTAGACGAGCCCGACTGGCTTCTCGAGACGCGTCTCGAGGCCCTCGAGGCACTCGAGGAGCTGGACATGCCCGACGTGATCCGAACGCCGGGTCAGAACTGGACCAACCTCTACGAGCTCGACTTCGAGTCGCTCGTCGATCCGCTGAACGCCGCCGAAGAGAAAGAGCAAGTCGGACCGGACAACGCTGAGGTCCTTTCGTGGGCCGAGGCTCTCGACGAATACGAAGCCCTCATCGAGGATCACTTCGGTTCCATCGTCGACCCACAGGAGAACTACCTCACGGCGCTTTCGACGGCGCTTTTCTCCACGGGAACGGTCATCTACGTCCCCGAAGGGGTCGACGCCGAGGACGTGACGATCCGGACCGAGATGAACTCCCGGTCGCTGTTTAACTACACGCTCGTCGTTACCGAGGAGTCGTCGTCCGTGACGATTCAGGAGCGCCAGTCGACTGGCACAGAGTTGGAAGACGAGCAGTATTACAGTGGCATCGTCGAAGTCGCCGCCGGCGAGAACAGCTACGTCCAGTACGGCTCGCTACAGGATCTCTCCGAGGAGACGTACAACTTCACCGTCAAGCGAGCGGACGCCGACACCTACTCCACGGTCAACTGGATCGAAGGCAACGTCGGCTCGAAGCTGACCAAGACCGAAACCTCGACAGAGCTCAACGGAGACAGCTCCGAGAGCCAGATCGTCGGTGCGTTCTACGGTCACAACGACCAGCACTTCGATCTCGACGTTAAAGTCTGGCACCGCGCCGAACACACGACGGCGGACCTCGTCACCCGCGGCGTCACCGACAACGTCGCACGCTCGGTCTACGAGGGTGTCCAGGACGTCGGGCAAGACGCCTGGGACACGAGTTCCTACCAGCGCGAAAACACGCTGATGCTCTCCGATGAGAGCGAGGCAGACGCCTCCCCGAAGCTCATCATCAACAACCACGATACGGAAGCCTCACACAGCGCAACCGTCGGACAGGTCGACCAGGAGGACCTCCTGTATATGACCTCCCGCGGTATCACGCCCGAAGCGGCTCGAAACATGCTCGTCGAAGGCTTCTTCGTTCCCGTCCTCGAGGAAGTTGCCGTCGACGAACTCCGCGAGGACTTCGAGTCACTGGTTCGAACCCGACTTCGTAACTAAGCGGTTTGTTTTCGCCCGGCCGTTTTCGAACGCTCGTTCGTTCTCCGTCGCACGTAGCCAGATTCAACATCTCTTCGAGAGCGTCGCCCGGTAGTGGCTCGTCACACCGCCCAGTTAGCGATAGACCCCGACGGGTGTCACCGAAGAAGCGGGAAGTTAAGTAACACGCCCACCCAGACAGGTGTATGAGTCTGGGACAGCGTGTCTCGACCGACCACCAGTTGACCCGCCTCCTCCAGATCGGCGTGGTCCTCGAGGAAGTCGTCGAGTCACGCGCCGCCCACCACCTCGAATCGCTCCCCGCCGAGGAACGCGCGGAGGTCGACAAAGAGGTCAGGGAGCTACTTATGGAGGCCGCGGAGGAATCGGCCGACCACCGCGATCGGCTCGAGACACTGATCGAGGATCTCGAGGCGGAAACGGTCGGCTACGAGGATATAAATCAGCTGGTCGACGCCCAGTACGGACCGCCGGAGGATACCGATGGCGTCCTGTACGACCAGCTCTGTAACGAGGAGACCGCCTACAAATTCTACGACGATCTCATCGAAGCGATCGAAGCTTCCGACGCAGCGTTCGCCGTCGACCGAGATCGAGTCCTCGAGACGTTGCGAGAGATCCGCGAGGAGGAAAAAGAGGGCGTCGAGGAGGTCACAGATATTATGGAGCGACGAGCATGATCGGGACACGTAGTTGTTACAGACGACCGACGAGTCGGACCGATCGACGACCAACGCAGTGTAACAAGGGTTGGCGATGAATACAGCAGATCAATACCTCAAGGCGATCTATCTCGCCCAGCGAATGGAAGACGGTCCGGCATCGACCGGGACGCTCGCGGATCTCCTCGGCGTGAGCCCGGCGAGCGTCAACGAGATGATCGGCAAACTCGAGGAGAAAGAACTCGTCGACCACGAAAAGTACAAAGGAGCGAGTCTCACGGACGAGGGGCTCGACCGCGCCCACGAGGCGCTCCAGACGTACTGTATCATCGAGCGATTCCTCGCAAACGTCCTCGAGGTCGACGAGTTTCGCGACGAAGCGCGAGCGCTCGAAAGCGTTATCGACGATACGGTCGCCGACAGACTCGATACGATCATCGACCGCCCGGAGCAGTGCCCCGACTGTTTCGACCCGGAAGCCGACTGTTGTCGCCTGCTCGAGGTCGGCGGGCCGGCGAACTGACGGCTGTTAGATTTGTTTTGACGGGGTATCAATCCTTCTCGAGCAAGTCCTCGTAACAGGCCCGTTCAATACGATACGACCCGCACCCTGGACAGTATTGTCTGTTCAGTTCGAACTGTCGGTGGCAGTTTCCACATTGATACGCACGATCGCTCGCCTCTCGACTCCCGGTGTCGGTGAGATACCTTCGGAGAGCGCCGACCCAGCTTCGAGGAGTCATTCGGGACGATCACCCGACCGCTTTGCTGTGTCGTCTCGATCAGCTGGGGAAATCGAGTCGGATTCGCCACTGTCGTTCCGTTGGGCAATATCCTCACTCGGCTGTTTCGTACCCGAACGCCGGCTGGAGTTGTCGGGTTTCCCGACGGCCCAAACCTCGCGATCGCCGAACGTGATATAACGGTGTCCGACGAGTGCGGCGACGATCAGCGCCACGATGACACTGAGGCTGAGTCCGACCGGAAGCGACCACGATCCGCCTTGCCAGTCGTCGTCGAAGACCGCTCGATAGTAGGCCGCTGGTTCTTCTCCGTGAACCGCAAGAACGACTTCACGATTGTTCTCGAGCGAATTATCGTTCCAATTGAGGCTCCCGACGAGAGTCGTCTCGTCGTCGATAATCACCCCCTTGGCGTGAATCTTCTCGAATCGGTTTCCGGGCTCGACGAGTGACACCTCGAGTGGGAGCTCCTCGTCCGCAGCCGTTCGCTCGAGCGAGGCTTTCAATTCGGCGTTGTCGTCTTCGACGTACCAGGACGAATCGAGCAGGATCCGGACCTCGACGCCGCGGCGGGCGGCATCGACAGTTTCCTCGACAAGAGAAACGCCAGATCCGCCGATACTGGCCTGCTTGACGAGTATTTCGTCTTCGGCTTCGGCGAGAAGTTCCCGGACGCGCTCTTGTGCGTTGTCGGGAGCGAGGAGGAGTTCGACGCCGTCGACGTCGACCGCTTCTGCTCGATGTTCCGTCGTGAATTCGGTCTGGCCCCGTTCGTCAGTTTCGTCGTCGACGAAGGTCGTGTTTTCTCGATGGCTCGCGCCCGATTTCGTGTCCCATCCCTCGAAGTCGGCGATGAAAACCGTCTCGAGGGCCGTTGCGAGTTCCCGATCCTCGACGGTGATCCCCCACCCTCGGCTCGAGTCGCCGCCCAGACCCGAGGGTTTCCAGTTCTCGCTCGTGACCAGCACCGTGTCGTCGGCGATAGCGTATTTCGGGTGGTGGAACTGATACCGCGCTCCCTCGCCACCGGTCGCGCGAACGTCGACGTCACCGTCTTCGAGCGACTCGAGGATCGATTCGGTCGGTTCTGGCGTTCCGCCGACTGGACCCGACTCGAGGAGGACGTCGACGTCGACACCGCGTTCGCTGGCCTTTACCAGTTCCGCTGCGATGGTCTCAGACGTGAAGGTATAGCCCGCGACCACGAGTCGATTCTCGGCGTCGCGAATCGTTTCGAGCGGGATATCGGGGCTATCGGGAAGGACGAACGCCGTCGCTTCGTCGGCGTCGGTGGTCGTCCGCTCGAGACAGGTCGCGTCTCGCGGCCACCACTCGCCCTGGCTCTCTCCCATCGTCGGGTTGTCCGTGTTTCCTTCCTCGAGATCGCTTCGATGCCAGCGCTCGGCGAGGGGTGCATCGTCGTACGAGACCGTATCGATTCGTTCCGACCCGTTCCGTAGCTCGAGGCTGTCCCCGTCGGTCGCGAGGCGGAGGTGCCCGTCGAGCTCGAGCGGGTTGTCGTCGGTGAGTGTCGCCGTTTCGTTCGCGTCGGTCGTAACCGCGACACGGTCGGAGACCGTTTCGTTCGGGAACGTTGCAGTCGTGTGTCCGTCCGTGACGGTCCAGTTCTCGAGCGACGTCTCCGGCGGCGTCTCGAGGACGAAAAACTCACCCACGTTTTCGTACGTCGTGGGGTTGGGGTACAGTTCGACGATTCGTGGTTCATCAAGGATTCGGGGTTCGCCGTCGCCTCGAGCGTGTTTCGGACACGCGAGTGCGGACGTGGTGTTTTCGAAGCCTGGTATCCCGTCTGACGGCGTTGCTGTCTGTACGCTTGTGTCGGTCGGCATTGCTGTCTGCATCCGCTCTGAGCCATCCTTGAGGGACTCGCTGTCGGCGTCGACTCCGGGCTGTCGATCACCGATCATCGAGGGAATATCAACGAGAGCGGTAGCTATTACGCTCGCGAAGAGACAGCAAACGAGGACGGCGACGAGTAGCGCCCGGATACGCATCACTCGTTCTGGCCGCGTATCGATATTTAAACCCTCAGACGGAACGTGGATGTTTGTCGACAGCCGGTAGAGCGTCGGGAACGGACGGCAAGTAAAGCGATCGACGGCGACGAAATGAGGGCCGAGACGGTTACACGAAGTTCAGGAGAAAGTCTTCGACTTCAGTCGTGTGAAGGGCGTCAAGCCGCCGGCTCGAGATCGACCTTCTCGGCTTCGGCCTGCACGAGGTACGCACGGTCGTCGGATGCACCGGCAACGGCCTCGAGAGCGCGTTCGGTGCCAATCTGATTGAGCGCCCAGGCGGCGCTCGCGCGAACGGTATCTTCCTCGTCCTCCTCGAGCCGTTCTGCGAGCGGGTCGATCGCTCGAGTGTCGCCGATGAGACCAAGCGCGCGAGCGGCGGAGCTTCGAACGACGGCCTCCTCCTCGGCTAGTTGGTTTGCGATCGGTTGAACGGCCTCCTCGCTGCCGACTTCACCCAGTGCACGCATCGCGGGGCGCTGTAGTTGGGGGTTCGAATCGACGTAGTCGAGCAAGGCCTCGACGACGTCCTCGTCGGCTTTGCCGATCTTTCCGAGGATCGACATCGCGGTGGTGTCCCGTCGGTTCGCCCGTTGGAGCATGGGTTCAATCGCTTCCTCGGGGCCCATCCGCTCGAGGGATTCGAGACAGTGTTCCTCCATGAAGTCCGACCCCAGCGACTCGAGGGCGAGCAACACCATGTCGACGTTGCCGCGTTTCTCGTGAACTTTCAGCGCGTGCCACTCCGGCGGGAAGTCCTTGACGTGATCGAGCACGTCGTAGTACCCTTCGCGGCGGAGCTGTTCGCGAACCTGCAGGTCGTCCCACGCCGTCGCGTCGTCGACGTCCGACTGGAGGTCGTCGGTCGTCTCGAGGAGCGATGCGATCTCCTCGTCGTCTTCGTCTGGATCGAGTTCGGCGGATTCGATTTCGGCCTCGACGGTCTCGAGGGCGGTGACGAGCGCCTCGAGAAGGGGTTCGTCGTCTGCGGGAGAAATCGAGGTCCCGAGAACGGCGTTGCTATCCTCGAGAGCGGCCTCGATCGCCTCTCGGAGTTCCACTTCGCCTTCTTCGGTCCAACGAGTTCCTTCGATATCGCCTTTGGCATCATCGACCTCGCTGACGACGTCTTCGGCGTACGGTCCCCGCTGGTCGTCGACATCGGACTGGATGTCGTCGACATCGTCCTCGAGCGCGTCGATCTCGTCTTCGACCTCGTCGAGTTCCCCCTCGAGCGCCTCGTGTTCGGTTTCGAGTGCCGCGACCGGTCCGGTGGGTTCGTCGTCGGCCTCCTCGTCTCCCTCATCGGCCTCTTCGTCCTCGTCTGTTTCGGGTTCGGGAAGCTCGATGTCGTCGAACTCCTCGCGCAGGGAGTCGAACGCCTCGCGAACGGGGTTGATCTCCTCGCGGACGGGCTCGAGTTCCGCTTCGACATCGTCGAGGTCGTCCTCGGTCTCGGCGGCTTCGAACGTCTCGCGAACGGGGTCGATCTCCTCGCTGATCGGCTCCAGATCGTCGCGGACGGGCTCGAGGTCGCCCTCGATCGACTCGAACCGTTCGCGGACCGAATCGATCCTCGTCTCGAGGTCCGCCTGCGTCGGCTCGGAGTCGGGAGCGTCCTCGTCGCTCATCCCACCACCCGGCGGGCCGTCTTCGTCCTGACTCTGTGCATACGATATCATCGTGTCAGGACGCTCCTAAGCGTTTCCATGCAGAGTCCACGAACGCCCTCGCTCGAGCGGTGAGAGAATACGGTCCTCGATTACACGTTCCCGTGTATTTCCGTGTTTTCGGCGTCGCCGGGCTCGGAAGCGTCCGACTGCGTGTCTTCGCGCCAGTAGAACCACGGACTGAGCGTCATGTACGCGATCCCGAGCGTGAGCAAGGCGTACGGAAAGGTCCGTCCGGCGAAGCTCGGAACGAGAATCGCCAGGACGTGAACGATGCCCATGATCAGCGTGTCTCGAACGAGCAGATCCGGATACCGGATCCGGGACACCATGAGATAACAGAACGCCCCCGTAACACCGAGAATGAGCCACGGTTCGGTGGCGGGCCCGCGGGCGAGAATCGCGGCACCGATAATCGTCGCCGCCAGCGTCGTCTGGATCCCTTCCGTGTGACTCGCCGTCGTATCGTAGGCGGTGTACATGCCGAGTCTTGCAACGGCCATCGCGACGAACAGCGCACAGATACCGATCACGAGGAGCAACTCGGACGTGATCGCGTCGAACCCGATACCGAGTCCGTCGGTGACGACGACGAACGCGAGGACAGCGGGAGCGACCCCGAAGGAGGCGACGTCGGCCAGCGAGTCGAGATACGGTCCCGCCTCGGTTCCGCCGTATCGGCGGGCGAGAATGCCGTCGAGTCCGTCCGCGATCGCAGCGAACAAAATGAGCCTGGCGGCGACATCGATGTCGACGAAGGCGACGACGACGGCGATAAAGCCGAGTGCAGCGTTTGCGATCGTCACTGCGTCGGCAACGCCGAGTCGACCGACGAACCGGGGGAGCATACTCGCGAATTCGACGGGGAGTTACCTTACGTGTTTTCGTTTGGTCGACGATTCGCAGTTCCGTTTGGTTGGCGACTCGCATTTTCGTTTCGTCGACGACTCGCAGTTCCGTTTGGTCGACCCTGGGAGGTCCCGGTGAGACCGACCGAACCACACCTTCCAACTGGGAATCGAACCGGGGGCTTATATTCAGTCTCTGCTAAGCACGGTTATGAACCGCCGTGCCTATCTCGCTTCCCTGGGAACGGTAACCACAGTGGGGATAGCGGGTTGTTCAACGGTCTCTGGAATGTTCGGAGAGCCCTGCAGTGGCGACAACTGTGATGTCGGCATGACCCGAACCGAATTCGTCCCCGAAACGTACGAAATATCTGCCGGGGAAACCGTCGTTTGGAAGAATACGAGCGAAGCCGACCACACGGTTACGGCGTACTGGTCGGGGAAGTTCGAAGAGGGGGACGCAGAGTACTTCGCCACCGGCGACTACGACGATTTCGAGACGGCAGACGAGGAGTTCTGGAACGAAGCGAACGGAACCATCAGCACTCGAGAGACGTTCGAACACACCTTCGAGGTCCCGGGAACGTACAGCTACGTCTGCTTGCCGCACGAAGACGGCGGAATGATCGGGTTCATCGAAGTCACCGAGTGACAGTGTAGTTGCGGTCTCGAGACATCCCGTCGCGAAAAAACGATTCGATCGATCGAACGGTGGCGTCGAACGGCGTAGTTCGAACTGTTAGTCGTCCGCCGCGACGTCTTCTTCGTCGACATCGACTGCCGTCGCCTGTTCCTCTGCGACTTCTTCCGGATGCGCTTCGAGAGTCGTCTTCTGAATCTCGACGCGGCGAAGCGGATAGATTGGCTTCGCTTCGCCGTAAATCGCCGAGGAGAGTCGACCTTCGACGACGCCGTCGATCAGGTCGTCGAACGTTCGCTCTTCGGCGGCTTCCTCGACCATATCGACCATCTTTTCGCGGATGGCCTTCTCCTGGCTCGCGTCGGCCTTCTTGGTCGTGAACGCGACCGGCTGGATCTGGACGCGGTAGTCGTCCGTCGTGAGGACGGTGACATAGGCCTCGATCTTGGAGGCCCCGCGTCGGACCAGCGAGCGCAGGTAATCCCGCGTCAGGGAGTGCTCCACGAAGTCCGTGTACGCACTGTCGCTCCCGACGTCGGTAATCTTGAAGGTGAGCTTCGTGTTGTTTTCGCTGGCGGTGTTGGTCAGATCGCCGAGCGTCGTTTCGATGGTCCGTCCGTAGACCTTGTCCGGTTCATCTGCAGGTGTTTCGCCGAGCACTTCCCGGTCGAACTGCTCCGGGGCGTGTACGGTGTACCACCGTTTTTCCTGTTTTGCGCGTGAAACTGATCGTTCGCTCATTGTGTGTTAGGTTCGTGTTTCGTGTTGGTGTCGGAGTTCGTCGCGGGCGGGGACGCGCCGTCCGCATCCGCGCTCGAGTCCCTCCGACGGTTGGTTGTCTGCGAGTCGATGCTGCCAGATGTGCGCTCGGCAATACTGCGAGCGACGTCGAGGTTGACGACGTAATCGTCGACCGTCGAGTGCAAACTGCCGGTCGCCTCGCGTTCGATCCGCGTGACGACGGCTCGGGTGCCGTCCTCTCGGCGTTCGACACTCGTCTCCATCTCATCGGTGTTGTCGGGCGCGAGCGCCCGAGCGAGGCGTTCCGCATCGTCGTGTGTCGTCCGAATCGTCGCTTTCCTCGTCATATCTGCCCTCGTACTGCCGCGATGATCGTCGATTCGTCCGCGTCCGAGTCGTAGGTCAGGTAGCCGCGCCGTCGGCCCACGTCGTAGCCACACCCGATCCCCTCGCCGTCGAGTTCGCGGGTGATCGCCTCGAGCGTCGACCCGAGGGGACGTGCGTCGGTGGTCGCGACGCCGGTTTCACCGTCACCGACCGCCAGAACGAGCGGTTCCGGCGATCTGTAGGCCGCTGTGAGTCGGGCGACGGTTTCGACCGGGCCGTCGTCGATGTTGACGACGACGATACCGTTGTAGCGTTCGGTCGAGCCGGCCCCAAGCGCCGCGTGTGCGACACGACCGTGGTCGCGCCACGCGTCGAGTGCCGGATCGCGTGCGTCGTGACCGAGCGCCAGCGCGATTCCGGTTCCCGGCTCAACGCGCGCCGTCGCCTCGAGCACGTCGGCGTAGCCGCCGATCGTCTCGAAGACGGGTACAGTGTGTCGAGTCGACTCCGGTACGTCTGGCGACGCGTTCGTCGCCGCGTACGGACTCAGAGCTCGAGCGATCGCGTTCGAAGCGCCGTCGGTAGCTTCCGGCATCCCAACAGCGTCGATCGCGACGAGCGAGCCGATCTTTCGGTGAATCTCTCGAGACGCGCTCGTTTCGGAGTCGATCCCCTCCGCGGGGACGAGAGCCGAAAACGCCTCTCGAGTCGCCTCGGGATCGCCGGACCACGGAGCCCGCACTCGCGTCGAGTGGGCGAGCCCGTCGATCGGGTCCGCCGTCGGTACCGCAACGCCGGGTCGTTCTTCGAGTAGATTCCGCTCGAGTGCCGCCTCGAGGAGCCACTCGGTCTCGCCAGCGCCGGGATCGACGCCGGCCGCGACGACGCCCGCAAGCGCGAGTACTGGATCCGGCGTCGAACCCAGTTCGCGTGCGAGTTCGCAGGCCTCGAGGGTGGCCGGTCGATCCGAGGGGTCGATCCGGGACACGTCGCCGTCGACCGTGCCGACGACGAGCGTCTGATCGGTCTGGGGTCGGTCCTGACTATCCTCGGTGAGGGTCGTCCGTTCGCCGACCGTCCTGACGGCACTCACCTGAAACGGGATCTCCCGTTCGGCGAGCGCGTCCGCGATGACCCCGCAAGCGGCGAGCGCGTCGCCGTCTGGTCGCGTGACCAGACGGACGAAGCTCGCGCTCTCGAGGTCGGCGGTGGCGAGTGTGGCTTCGGTCGAACGACCCTCTGTAGACATCTGGAATTACTCCTCGAGAAGCGACTTCGCGACGTCGTAGGAGTAGGTGAAGTCGGGTTCGACTTCCTTCCCGCGGTAGTAATCGACGAGTCGGCGCACTTTCGATTCGGTGTTTTGCAGTGCGCGCTTGTTCTGGTAGTCCTGTGGGTTCTGCTGGACGTGCTCGCGGAGTCGGATCGCACGTGTCATCAGGCTTCGGAGGTCCTCGGGAAGCTCCGACCGCGCGTCGTTCTCCTCGAGAATCTCGGTGAGCTTCTTGCCGGTCGCCAGTTTGACGTCCGGAATCGGCGTGCCCGTGACACCCTCGTCACGCAGCTTGATGCCGATCTGGCTCGGATCGTAGCCCTGCTCTGATAGTTCGACGACCCGCTCTTCGATCTGGTCTGGGTCGACGTCGCTCCACTCCGGTGGTTCGTCTGCCGCCGGCTTGTCCGATCCGGACGAGCCTCGACGGCGCGTATGCATTCGTGCCATTGATTGAGGATAGGAAACGCACTGACCGCCGCATATGTCCGGCTCTCGCCGGGTTGCACTTCCGCAATCTCGAGTCACCCAAAGAGACGGGGTGACAGGGTCAGATTTGCGGCCGTGCGGTTCCCACTGGTATCTACTCGGTTAGGGACTAAAGGGTTTCTACCTCCGACCGCGAGTGTTGTGTTCGGGGGTTGTTGTCTGCTCGAGTGTGGGACAGTACCGCGGTTCCCTCCAATTCGAGGGGTTTATCTATGCCCACAGAAAACCCGTAAGTACGAACGAGGGCTCGTAGATCAGTGGTAGATCATCCCCCTGGCACGGGGAAGGCCCGGGGTTCAAATCCCCGCGAGTCCACTCCTTTTCGCCGCGAACAAACTCTCGAGCGGCGCACATAGTCGGCGAAGGCGGGATTTGAAGCCCTGGAAGTCGCAGCGCGAACGAAGTGAGCGACCGTCTTCCTTCGGGTTCAAATCCCGGCGTCTTCGCGAGCAACGCGAGCGAAGGCTCGGGAGACGGAGTCTCTCGTTGAGTTCACTGCTTTCTGCGCTGTCACCCAATTGGCCAGACAGCGGCATGTCTTCATGAATCACCGAGCTGGGTTTGGTGATTTTCATCGCAAAACCGACAATCGCGTCTGAGTGATTTGAACCCGTCTCCGCTGTACCCCTTGAGCCATGCGCCGGTTTCACGCAGAGAGTTGCGCTGGATGATATTATCAATTCTCTCCTCTCTCGGCCTCATCGGATAGACAAGCAAATTGATACCACTGGGATGTAGTGGTAGGAACATGCGCATATCTCCCGAGGAAATTACAGTCGGTGGTCATTACGAAAAAGACGAAATCGAGGAAGCCTACGATACTGGCTTTGGATATCAAATCTCTGGCATTAATCCTCGGCGAGACAGTCAAGACAGACGCTATGTGCTGGTGTTCGCCAACGAGGATGGCCCGTATGATGACTCGGTAACGCAGGGTAGATTCGAGTACATTGGAGAAGGTCTCTCGGGAGACCAAAGTGAATCCTCCCCGGGGAACTCAGTTTTAATTGATACTGTGTCTTCAGGAGTCCCGGTCCACTTCTTCTATCAGGATTCCGGTAATGGTGAGTGGGAGTATCAGGGATTAGTTGATGTCCTCGACTATCGGTTCGAGGAGCAAGATGGTCGGCAGATCTTGGTGTTCGAAATGGAACACCAAGAGAGGAACTGAGGACAGTTACTTCCCGTCGAGGAAATCCCGCTGAAGATTTTGTGAGGTCACCCATGCTCGGTCGTCAACAGCGACCCCCGACCGTAGTCCTCATTTTGTCTGAGGTAACCTACACCTCACTACTCGAGCGCTCTTGACTAGCTCTGACGGCGAAACATCTATGCCGATGAATTCATAATGAATTCATATGAGCCGAACATCGATTCCGGTCGATTCAACCACCAAAGAACGGTTAGATCAGTTGAAGCGAGATGACGAGACGTGGGATGAGTTCTTAGAGCGGGCCACCGCTACTGAAGAGCCAATTCAAGCCGGGACGTGGTCGGACGATCAAGCAGAACAGGCAAAGGAGTCTATCAGGAACTCTCGAGAGAACTGGCGATGACGTTCCTCGATAGTTCGACGATTATCGAATACCTTCGGGGTAACCAGACCGTCATCGAGCATCTCGACAAACGGCAACCCTGGTGGACGTCGACAATTTGCGTTTTCGAGATCCTGAACGGCCCGACAGGGTCCCCGGATTTCGACCCGATCGAAGAACGCCAGAAGTTCAGCGGTGTCGAGGCACTCGAGTTCAACGAACAACTTGCGCTGGAAGCCTCACGATTACAGGACAAGGCAATCAAGGATGGGAGCGAGTTATCACACCGGGACGCGATGATTGCCGCTACTGCCCGATCGACCGGTGACGAATACGTGGTTGCAGATAGCGACTTCGAAATTCGACCGCTCGAGGACGTGATGGAGATCACGAATCTCCACAACAACGTCTGAGCTGCTTACGGTAGCTTCGAAATCGTATTTGGTCGAGAAGTTACGGAATACCCGTTCTCGAGGCCGAGAGCGCAGTAGTGGACTTCTTCGCTGTCTCGTAGGGTCACTTGTATCGAACCGACCGAACGGCTCTAGCAGAGCGCTCGAGGGGCGAGCCCGTTGCCAGGATGCCGTCTCGCCGTCGCGTTGCTCGAGGAAATCGAGTTGTTCGACATCAGTCGGCTGTGTGAACGCGCTCATCGTTGGTAGTCCACCTCCATAGTGGGATATGGGCAGTTTTCACAGCCAGTTCGGGGGATGGCGCCATCGACGTCTTGGTTCGTATCCGACCGCTGCAGTGTGGACAGTATCGGGTCATACTCAGAACCCTCCGCTGTACTGCGGTTGACCGTGGCGTAGTTCACCAATTGCCCGTCCACCATCTTCGTGAGCAACGCGAGCAAACGCTCGGGAGACGAAGTCTCCCGTTGAGTTCATTTCCTTCACGTTGCTTTCGCTCGTTCATTCTTCGTCGTTGAATGCTTCGGATTGTTTTCCATCTTTTCGGAGTCTCTGTTCTGGCCGTAGTGGCGAATCAGTCACAAACTTCTTCTTCAACTTCTTTCTTTATAATAATACTAATATCCCACTCACCAGAGTTGATTATCGCTTCATTTTCGAAGGTAACGTAGTGCCTGCCGTCGTCTGACGCAGCAAACTCTCGCGAAATATGTTCTTCAGGACCAATATCGGCAATAGTTGCACCAGACGGGTCTTCTATCGAGACAGCAGGGCGTGCCTCGCCACCAGTCTGCCGGGCGGTGACTTCGATTTCATCATCCATCTCAAGATCCAATCGGTATAATCCTCGCTCGCCTGCAGAATAACTTTCCCACTCATCTACGAGTTTCTCTTCTTCTACGGTCGTCTCCATTCTACAGTTTTCTTCGTTGCCATCATCACTTCCACTTCCGGCTCCTCCATCACCTGAGGTTCCGTCTTCTGAACTCAGATCATCAATGCAACCAGCGAGGGCAACAGTACTAGCTACTCCAATCGACGATATAACAGCACGTTTCATCACCTTTCTAGACATACTTAGGAGAAAACACTAACCTCTAACCGATAAACATGTTGGCTATTCAGACAAAACCCACTCTTGTACGCTCGCGCAATTGTACCCTCTAGCGGATGACTCCTGCAGGTTGGTCCGAGAACCGTCTCGAGGTCGTTCCATCCAATTATAAACGAGTTGAGATCTACGTCTGTGGACGCGAGCGTAGCCTCTCAAGTTCGATAGAGGTCGTGAGAGCCGGGCTAAGACTATCCGATGTCCTTGGCCTCATCGTGAGTCAATCGACGGCACTTCGAGTCCACTGGTGAAGTGAACGAGTGCTCGAAATCTCGACGAGCGATGTACTCGAGTTTTGGGCAATCAGCTGCGAGATCTGACAGTAATCCGTCCCAACTTGGTCCGGAAATGTATCTTTTTGAGAGTCCCGAACCGACAAATAAGATCGGTTGAACAGGTTTTGAACCGACTGTTTCACGAATATCCTCAGTAATCTCTGTCCTATATTTCTCAAGATTTTCCATATATCTTTAATTTACCCCATATTAATAAGACTTTCCTGACAGCTAGAGGGGTCCTCAAACTTCAGTTTTCTCCCAACAGAACATGACGGGTTAGGTTAATTAGGTACGAACAGGCCCGAGGTCTGTATAAAGTGTCCTCAAAGACCGGGTTCTCGGACACCACTTCACCAATGCTTTTCTAGAAATAGATTATTAATCGGAATATGGTATCAGCAGCCGTTTTGACAATCGTTGCTTCCGTGATTGGATTCACGGTTGCAGGGCTATTCAACGTGTATAGTACATATAGGATGGCAAAGGCGCAAAAAGAACAGCTTACGATCAGAATGCAAGAAGAGAATGAACGGCATCGATCTGATTATTTTCTTCAAAGGAAGGTTGACGCGCTGATGGAATTCTACTCTATTGTAGAAAAAACTCGACATCATTACAAAAGGCAAGCTGACAGGGTGGGTTACGATGAATTATCTAAAGAGGACTATTTAGAGGTAATAGATTACTTTGACGAGTTCCGAGTAGCGAAGGATAAAGCCATGATATTCTTAGACAGCGATCAACAAAATACAATCCTTGAATTATACGATCTCCTATATGATGTGAATTACAATTTAGATCAAGGAGTGAAAAACCCCAACTCAGCTGAAAGATATGATTTTCAAGATCACGGATTATCCGAATTCAACGATCGCTTCGATTCTGTAGAAGACGTGTTGCAAGCTGAAATAAAGAAACCGATTGATGCCATTGAGGATAACTAAGCCACGGTCTCAATTCGGATAGTCACTGGTGCCAATAACCAATATTTCCCATGTCTCTTCATCTGTCCGTGTCACCCGTACTGGTTGATCCTTCACGTGTCCATCTTCATCAACCAATCAAGCGCCCGAAGCTCGCTCTTCGGGAGCACAACACCGCCCGACGTTCTACCAGCTTGAACCAACTGCCGGATCGTCATGTCTACATTTGTAACAGGTACTGAATCTGTTTAAACATAGGGCTCACCAGTACGAGACTATGATATTCCTGATCGCTATCTCTATTCTCAATCCCCCTCGAGTATCGATTTCGAAGACCCTTCACTTAGAGAGAAGAGTGTTGACAACGTCTATCATGGTCTGCACCCGGTCGGCTTCGCGAGGTTGTCCGTTGATCTGGATTCAAATGCCCGCTAAACAGACCTCGAGCCACCTTCCACCCAACCAAAAAACATCCTCGAGCACCCCCAACTACTCGAGCAAATCCCCTCGAACCCGACACCCGCAGGGATACGCATTGTGGTACTCTGGAACGAGTTGGACGACCGCAGTAACCGGAAGTCCACACTCGGGGCATTCGGGGTGAGACGACAGTTCCTCGTCGGTCACCCGAACGCCGAGATTCGTCACAACGAGCGAAACCCCGCGAACCTCGAGACGGACCTCAACCTTCTCGCCACCAGATTGAATTAACCGCGCCAGCGCCTCGGGATCGAACTCGCTGGCGAGCTGGTAGGAGTCTCGAGGGACGCCCTGTTTCTCGAGAGTTCGGACGATGTCCACGACCAGGTCAGTCGTCGGCGGGGTCATCGCTTGCACTCACCTCTGGACCCGTGAGCCGTGCTTAGCTGTACTCGACTTCGATTCGTCTGTCGGACGGGATGTTTAAGCCCGCGGAGAAGCAATCCGAACATGGTTGACAAACCCTCCCGGGTTTGGAAGCCACGTCTCGGGTGTCATCACCACCCGGGGCATTTCAATACGAACGCCCCCTTCCGTGGAGTTTTGGCTTCCATTTGACAGCACGTCCTGTATTGTCATATAACTACTGTTTTCGTTGAGGAATAATGTGTTCTCGTCTTTATTGTCGCGTTCATCCGACAGACTGTCACAGTCAGCGAAAGACAGTCACAGTTACCGAAAGAAGGGGGCGCGAAGCGGCTACTGCCACAGCGCGGTGTCCGTGTAGTCTGCGAACCGTCCGATTCGATAGCGTTACGAAAAATCAAGAACGTGCGTAATGGAGATCTGCGTCGGGTTTTGAGATTATTTCCAAGGGACGAGCCGCTATATGTGCAATGTGCAAGGTGGATGAGAGCTTTCGCTGGGAAGCAATTTTTCCCAGATGCAAACCATCGGACTGCGATGTTGACTCTTGATTATGTGTTGGGGGAAAACGAAATAGAGACCCCAAATTGGCCGGGAGAGCATGTTGTTGAATCCGTTAGACAGTCAAAATTCTTGATCGCCGACAAAACGTATGTGACCTTCGATACCCTTTGGGAAAAGGACGAGCTATATCTTGTTTGGCGTCGTCACTTTGTTCAGTATTGGGTGTCCATAGATAATTAGTCTTCAACTTGAACTTCGCCCATTGCGACATAGGCATCGTGACTTTCACGTTCTTTTTCGTCCATCTTCTGTTGAACTTTTTTACTCATCTGCGTACCTCCAATTGGCGGAGAGACCAAGACTATCTGGCCATAGCCCGCCTCTTTACAGGTCGACTATATTGCGCATATATTTAAAATGTTGCCATTATCTCGGGAGTAGTTCGTACAACAAAACGAAGATTCATCGTCGAGCGGTAGACGAAGTCTCATAGAATACTTCGGTTCCCAACCTTTCATATCGCTACGTTCGGATAGTCGTTTGACGCAATTACCGATTCGATCTACTGTAACTATGTACCGGCGAAACTGCGAAGAGCTATCACGGAGTATCCTGCTCGAGAGTACCGACGCGAGGGTGGGACAGACCTCGAGCAACATGACTCCAAATCAAACGTCTATTCTCGAGAGATGTTCACTGCTCGAAGAGCAAAGCTCAGGTACCTTCGAGTAAAGCCTCTCGAGACTTCATCTCGAGCAGTTCCACCCCTCAACCGAGTCTCCGAGCGGACGAATCTATATCAGCGCTCGAGACCAAACTTTCCCAATGCGAATTCTGGCCGCCCACGTCGGCGCGGGGGAACGCTGAGCAATGAAGGGGACCCTCGCGGAGCGGTACGCTCGAGTCATCACCGAGCACAGCCGAGTGGTCGTCGCCCTCCTGCTCGTCGTCACCGCCCTCGTCGCGGCCGGAGCGGCCGTCGGCGAGACGGAGGATGCAGGGATCGGCGAGTTCGAGACCGATTCGGAAGAAATCGAAGCGCTCGAGGAGATCGAAGCAACCTACGGCACGGACGACGCCGTCGTCACCCAAATCGTGATACGCGAGGGTGACGGCGACGTGCTCACTCGAGACTCGTTGCTCGATGGCCTCGAGTTACAACAGGAGATCCGAGACGACCCAGACGTAGACGCCACGCTCGAGGAGGACCCGTTCCTCGCACTCGAGAATCTCGTCGCGACGGGCGCAGTGTTCGAGGACCGCGCCGCTGAGGCGAACGGCCAGCCCGACACGTCCGAACCCACGCTCGAGGAGCAGATCGATGCCCTCGAGTCACGATCGGACGAGGAGGTCGAAGAACTGCTCGCGGACGTGCTCGATCCCGATGCGGAGCGGGGCGGCGAGGACGCCTACGAGTTCCTGCCGACGGCGTACGAACCGGGCGAGACCGAGGCGGAGTCCCGAATCGCGTTCGCCTTCCAGCTCGACGAAACTGGTCCTGACGAGGAACCCCAGGCCACCTACGACGCGCAGGTGACGATCGACTCGCTGGTCGACGACCGGTTCGACGACGCCTTCGTCTTCGGACAGGGCGTCACCGACGAAGCGTCCTCGAGCGCCGTCGGCGACAGTTTCGCGATCATCACCCCCTTCGCGCTCGTGCTCGTCCTGTTCGTCCTCGGGATAACCTACCGCGACGTGGTCGACGTGGGAATCGGCCTCATCGGGATTGCCATGGTGCTCGCCTGGCTCGCCGGGATCATGGGCTGGCTCGAGATCCCGATGAGTCAACTGCTGATTGCGGTGCCGTTCCTGTTGATCGGACTGGCCATCGACTACTCGCTCCACGTCGTGATGCGATACCGGGAGGCTCGAGCCGGGTTGTTAGACTCGGAACCAGAAGGGGACGGCGACCGGATCGGCCCCAAAATCGGGATGGGGATCGGGCTCGCGGGCGTCTCACTCGCGCTCGCGGCCGCGACGTTTTCGACCGGCGTCGGCTTTCTCTCGAACGTCGTCAGTCCGCTTCCGGCGATTCGGGACTTCGCGATCCTGAGCGCCGGCGGAATCTTCGCGACCTTCGTCGTGTTCGCGATGTTCGTTCCGGCGTTGAAAGTCGAAGTCGACGGCATCCTCGAGAACCGATTCGATCGCGACCGCGTCAGGGAGCCGTTCGGGATGGGCGGCGGGCTCGTTACCCGCGGGCTCGGCGGTGCCGTCGCGGTCGCCCGTCGAGCGCCGTTGGCCGTCATCGCCGTCGCGTTCTTGCTCGCGGTCGGCGGTGCCTACGGCGCGACCGGCATCGACACGGAGTTCAACGAGGCGGATTTCCTGCCCCAGGACGCACCGGAGTGGACCAACTCCTTACCGGGGCCGTTAGAACCGGACACGTACACGATTGCCGACGACGTCGAATACCTCAGTGACAACTTCCGAGAGCGTGGCGAGGATACACAGACCCAAATACTGATACGCGGCGACGTGACCGATCCGGCGACGCTTCCGTCCATCGACGACGCATCCGCTGAGGCGAACACGAGCGGGACCGTTCTCGAGAATCCGGACGGGGACGCCGCGATCGACGGGCCCCAGACGGCCATCCGCGAGATCGCGGCAGAAAACGAAACCGTCGCGGCGGCGCTCGAGGAACGCGATACGTCCGGAAACGACCTTCCCGACGAGGACGTGGACGGGTTCTACGATCTCCTCTTCGATGCCGACGAGGATCGAGCGAGCGAGGTACTCTATCGGACGGACGACGGCGAGTACGAAACGAGCCGGTTGATCATCGACGTGCGCGGTGACGCGGCCGCACAGGATGTTGCGGACGACACGAACGGCGTCGCGACATTGATCGAGACCGGCGGGCCGGTGACTGCGACGGCCGCTGGCGGTCCCGTAACGACGGCGGTCGTCCAGGACGCGTTGCTCGAGACGCTCGTCCAGGCGTTCGCGGTCACGCTCGTCGTAATTCTGACGTTCCTGACGGGGCTCTACTGGGTTCGACACCGCTCGCTCACATTAGGGGCTGTCACGCTCGCGCCGGTCGTCGCCGCGCTGGCCTGGTTGCTCGGAACGATGGCGGTACTCGAGGTGCCGTTCAACAGCGAAACGGCGGTAATCACGAGTCTCGCGATCGGACTCGGCGTCGACTACAGCATTCACGTCGGCGAACGGTTCGTCGCAGAACGCGACGCCCGAGACTCCCTCGACGACGCGCTCGTCGCGACGATCACCGGAACCGGCGGGGCCCTCCTCGGAAGCGCGGCGACGACGGCCGCCGGATTCGGGGTCCTCGCGCTCGCGCTCGCGCCGCCGCTCCAGCGGTTCGGGCTGGTCACCGGCCTGAGTATCGTCTTCGCGTTCCTCGCATGTCTCACGGTGCTTCCGTGCCTGCTCGTCGTCCGCGAGCGGGTTCTCGAGCGGGTCGGGTGACTGATAGGGTCGGTTGGAACTGTTTACCGATCAGTCGCCAGAGGGAGTGGCGACTGGCCGGAAATGACTGACAACCGACCCTATGACATGGGCACAGAACTACCGGGTCGGCGGGACGCTGACGAATGGGTTTTTGAGTGATAGGGAGGCGAACCCCGTTCATGACTATCGACGGCGACGACTGGTCGGGTTCGTCCCTCGATTCAGAAGAGCCGAAACGCATGCAGGAGACGCTTTCCACCGCCGGTACGATCGCTACGACGCTCTCTGCCGTCGTCGAGACCCGAACGGTAACCGTCCAAGACGACATCGGCGAGGAGACGTTCTTTTCGACGGACGATGGAGTGACGACGGTCACGAACCGATACGACCTCGAGAAGGCCGTCCCGCTCAAGCGAAAGACACAGTTCCGGGAAGTCGATCGATACTGGGTGAACGAACCCTACGCGTTCGTCAGCATCTTCCACTCGACGACCGAAAACGAGCTGAAATACTTCCTGATCGAACCGCACCTGAACGACCTCGAGGCAGACGTTCGGGAGTTCCTCGCCGAAAAGCTCCGGACGACGATCAAGTACGCTGACGAGGAGGGCAAACAACGGACGGAAAGGCGGGACGTCATCGAGCGGGAAACCGGACGACTGCTTGAGCGATACGATCTGCTCGAGAAGACGAACGGCCGGAACGGAGGCGGTCTCCTCGAGACGATCCGGGCGCTGTTTCGGGGTGAGCGAGCCGATCGAAGCCGCCGAGACGAGCGAGAGACGGACCAACCGGATGGCACACGCGAACTTCGGGGAATCGAAGCGCGTCCGGAGCCATCAGTTCTCGCGGCCGATCGAGAAACGCTCAGCGAGTACCAGATCGAGAAGCTCCGCTACCGGCTGAATCGGGACTTCGTCGGCTACGAGCGCATCGACGGGATCAAACGCGATCCCAACGTCGAGGACATCTCCGTCGCCGGCTACAACGCTCCGGTGTTCGTCTACCACGCGGAACACGAACAGCTCATTTCGAACGTCCGCCACGGCGAATCGGAACTCGACGACTTCGTCGTCAAACTCGCCCAACGGTCCGGAAACGGGATCAGCAGGCGACGACCGCAAGTCGACGCCACGCTCCCCGACGGCTCGCGGGCGCAACTGACGCTCGGCTCGGAGGTTTCGGATCACGGAACGAACTACACGATCCGGCAGTTCACCGACGTTCCGTTCACTCCGATCGATCTCGTCAACTGGAACACGTTCAGCCTCGAGGAGATGGCGTTCCTCTGGCTGGCCGTCGAGAACGGAAAGAGCCTGCTCCTGGCCGGCGGAACGGCATCCGGGAAGACGACGAGCCTGAACGCCGTCTCCCTGTTTATCCCCTCGAGTTCGAAAATCGTCTCGATCGAGGACACGCGGGAGATTACGCTCCCGCAACGAAACTGGATCGCGAGTACGACCCGGCCCTCGATCGCGACTGATTCTGCGGGCGCGATCGACGAATTCGACCTGCTCGAGGCGACGCTCCGTCAACGCCCGGACTACATTTTGATGGGCGAAGTCCGCGGCGAGGAAGGACGAACGCTGTTTCAGGTCATGTCGACGGGCCACACTACCTGTACGACCTTCCACGCCGACTCCGTCGACGAGGTCCTCAAGCGGTTTACGACGACGCCGATCGACGTCTCGAAGACGATGGTTACCGCGCTGGATCTGGTATCGGTCCAGACCCAGACTCGAGTGCAGGGGCGGACCGTTCGACGGAACAGGGGAATCACAGAGATCAACCACTACGACGCAGAGAACGACGAAATCAACGTTCGAGACGTCTATCAGTGGCGGGCGGCGACCGACGATCATCGAAAGATCGGCGACTCGAACACCCTCGAGGAGATTCGCTTCGATCGCGGCTGGAGCCGAGAACGACTCGAGAACGAGCTGTTCGAGCGACGGGTCGTACTCGCGTACCTGATCGAGAACGGATTAAACGCCTACGCGGAAGTCGCCGCAACTGTGCAGGCGTATACGACCGATTCGGACCGCGTCCTCGCTCTGCTGGCGAACGGTCGCCTCGAGGAGGGACTCGAAGAACTTCGCGAAATGGAGAGCGTGCTGATCGACGGGAATTCGGCGGCGGATGACCTCGTTTCTCGTCCAGAGCCGTCCGCGGCGACGGAAAGGCGCTCGAAGAGCGTTCTTGCTCGCGCTGACGACACGATATTCGAGGACTATCGCACTGAAAACGTGCGAGCGACGGCGAGACACCCGTCCAAACCCGACGGTCCGGCCCCTTCCGATGCTGAGTCCCTCTCCAGTCTCGAAGCTGATTCTCGCCCCGAACTGTCACTTCAAGCGGATGGTGGCGATCCATGAGATTCGAGGGAACCCCGGCTGTCGGAAAACGAGCGGTGAGTCTCACGACGCTCGAGACGAAACTCGAGCGGGCCGGAATAGCTGAGGCCGCAGAGGGCTATCTCGCTCGCGCTGGCGTCGTTGGATTCGTCGTCGGCTTCATCAGCCTGTTGCTCGGAGTGGGGCTCGGCTCCACGCTGGTCGAGACGAGCACTGCCCTGGGAGCTTCCGTCGCAGTTGCCGGAACGGGGCTCCTGTTCGGAACGGCCGGCGCAATACTCGGCTTTGGTTCGATTATTGTCCGCCCGTACGCACGAGCGACCGCCAGAAAGCGCGAGATCAACATGCTCCTTCCCGACGCCGTTTCGTTTATGTACGCGCTGTCGGTCGGCGGCCTCGGTCACCTCGAGCTTCTCGAGGCGGTCGCCGACGCGGAGGACGCCTACGGCGAAGTCGCAGTGGAGTTCCAACGCGTTCTGCGGGACGTGGAGTACGTCGGGTCCGATTATCGAAGTGCGATCCGAACCCAGGCACACGAAACACCGAGCGACGAACTGTCCCAGTTCTTGCTGGATCTGCTCTCGACTATCAACAGCGGCGGTGACATGGAGCGGTTCCTCGAGGAGAAATCGGAACGCCACGCCCAGACCGCCAAACAACAACAGGAACGAACGCTCGACACGCTGGAACTGGTCGGCGAACTGTATATGACGCTCTCGCTGTTCCCGCTCTTGCTGGTGATCGTCGTCGTCGTGATGCAACTGCTTCCGAACGCGGCTGTGACGGGCCAACTGCTCTATCTGACCGTGTACGGACTACTTCCGGCGATCGGAATCGCGTTCCTCGTGCTCATCTCGACGATCAAACGGGACGAGTGCGGTGACGGAGTCCTCGAGTTCGCACGTTCCTATCGGCAAAGCGAGACGACGCCCAAAGAGGGGCTTTCGGATTCGGACCCCGCCGAACGGTTCGTCGGCCGTTACCGGATTTTCACTCGGATAACGCACCGAGAGCGCGCGTACAAGAGATGGACCCTTCTCGCGGAGCCACACGCGTTCTTTCGCGAGCGCCCACTCGCTACGCTCGCGGTGACCATCCCGGCATCGCTTCTCGTTGTCGGAGGGGCGACGGTAATCGGCATCAGTGGGCTTCCCTGGGGCGGTAGTGCCGCTGATCCGATACGGGCGACGGTCGTTTGCCTGTATGTTCCGCTGTATCTCGTTTTGACTCCACTCGCGGCGTTCTACGAGTGGAACGTCTCACAGCGTACTGCGGTCCTCGACACGTTTTCGGAAGACCTCCGAAAGCTCTCGAGTACAAACGATACGGGGCAACCGCTCCTCGCGTCGCTCCGATCGGTTTCCCAGACGGCCGACGGAAGACTGGCTACCGAGTTCGAAGCGATGCATACCAAGGTTGCCTACGGGAGGCGTCTGGACCAGGCGCTCGTCGAGTTCGCAAACAGCTATCAGCTCCCGAGGCTGGCCAGAACGACGCGGCTCATCACCGAAGCGCAAAAAGCGACGAATCACATCACGCCCGTGTTACGGACGGCCGCAACGGCGAGTGAGAACCACGACGAACTCGAGCGAGAGCGACGGTCGCGAACCCGAATGCAGGTCGCCATCATCGTCATGACGTTTCTGACAGTCCTCGCCGTTATCGCGGTCTTGCAAACGCAGTTCGTCGAGACGATGTCGGGGCTCGGGACCGAAACGGCCACCGGTAGCGGCGGCGCTTCCGGCCAACTGACGAACGTCGATTCCAGTTCTCGTATCGATGCCGGCACGCTTTCGGCGTTGTTCTTTCACGCGGTAACCTTCCAGGCGATTCTTTCGGGATTCATCTGTGGATACCTTCGGAACGCGGACCTGTTGAGCGGAGCGAAGTACGTGATCGCGCTTTCGACTATCGCGCTCGTCGGCTGGGCGGTGGTGATTTGAGATGATAAAAACACGATCACACTGGGTTTCGAGCGGTGACGTGGATCGGGGCCAGACCGCACAGGATTTTGCCATCGGGATCGGGATATTCCTGCTGGCGGTTGCGTTCGCGTTCGCGACGGTCCCCTCGCTCGTCGGACCGGATGCCGTAGAGAGCGACAGCGCCGCATATGCTCAGGCCGACCGCGTCGCGACGGCAATCGTCGACGACCTCGAGACCGGCGAGAACCCGAACGAACTAGACGGAGACCGACTCGAGAACGAGTACGATACCGAAGGGTTTCCGGAGCGGTTCGGGCTTCGAACGGTCGACGGAGCGTCGCTCGAGTCGGTGACGATTTCTCTTGAGACGCTCGACCGAGAAACCAGCCTCCTGACGTGGGGAGACGCCGATGTGGATGATCACTCCGCAGTCACGGTCGAGCGCCTCGTTTCCGTAGACGGTATCAACGAGTGTCAGTCCGCCTGCCGGCTCACCGTGGGGGTTGGGAACCGATGAGTCCCCGTTTGCTTTCCCTCCCGTGGCGGGCGATCACCTCGATCAGCCGTATGAACGAGCCTCGAACACTCGATCGCTCTGGCAGTGATCGCGCGCAGGCGTACACGCTTGAGGGATTCGTCGGAGCCGCAATCGTTCTCGGTGTGGTCCTTGTGGCCCTTCACTCGGGACCGCTCGCGGCGGTTATGGAGGAGTCAGGCGAACGTGATCGTCAAAACCAGCTCCAACAGGAAACACAGGATGCGCTCGTCGTCGCAGCCGCTGCGGACGGGAGACCGGGCGACGAAGATATGGGAACCCTTTCGGCGTTCGTTCGTGCATGGGACGGCACCCAGTTCTCGAGTGATGAACTCGAAAGCTACGTTCTCGGAGAGGTACTGGCCGACCAGTTCGGAGAATCTCCGAGGGATCTGGAGTACCTGATCTCGTTCACTTTCGAGAACGAAAACGGGTCGGTCAGCCAGGAGACGGTGTATGCGACCTCCGACGAAGAGCCGGACACAAACGCAGTCGCCGCGAATTACGTGGTAACTGTCTTTGGGGACCAGGAGGAGGCCGACGACTTCGGTCTCCGTTCTTCGATCAGTCCTCCAGGTGAATCGGTCGGCACCGTGATCGGCGTGGAGGTGACCGTCTGGTGACTCGCTCTCGAGACCGCGGGCAGTTACTCCTCGTCGGTTCCGTCGCAATCGCATTCGTCCTCCTCGGATTGGTCCTCACCTTCAACGGGATGGTGTACACGGAGACCGCTTCCTCGAGCGCAGAAAGTCGGGACCGCGGCGCGATGCAGGCGACGGAACACGGGATCGTCGACGGTGTTCAACACATCGTAGAAGCCGCGTGGAACGAAGACGAGTTCGAATTTGAAGCGGACATAGAGCGAGCGGTAGCCGAGTACGTCGAACAGTATCGACGGATGAACGCCGCCGGTGGAACGGCAGTCGTCAGTGCGGAACTAGCTATCGTCGAAGACGAAGGCGAAATTCGGCGGTTCAGTGGCGAACGGATCGGAGCCGACGGAGAGCTTCTGTTCGAGGGAGAGTTTTCGAAATTCGACATCGAAACGGCAACAGATACCGTAACTCAGGAAATCGCGATTACGGCCGTTCCGCTTGAGGGGGATCCAGTGGAGCTCTCGCTCGCCCCGACCGGTGACGGAGCGATATCGGTTGGAACGGCCGATGGAAACGCCTGTACGGTCGAGACAAGCAACGCCGAACTCGATCTCGTAACCGGCGACGACGGTGTCGACGAAGAGAACTCGGGCGACTGTGAGTACGACGTTCTCGAGAGCGAGAGGGCCTACGAGTCCGTCACCGTCGATCCAACGAACGACGCGGTGCTCGAATCGTACGATGTCGTTACGAGCGGTTCGGATACGCGAGTCCAAAACGCCGAGTCAACCGGCGTCGAGTTCGCCGAGCTGACGCTTCAGTACGACTCGAGCGACGTCACGACCGAACGCACCCACGCGATTTACGGGTTCGGTGAGGGGCCGTGATCGCGTTCCGTCGCGACTGCCGTGCGGTTTCGATCGCACTAACGCACGCCCTGACACTCGGAATAACGACGATACTCGTCGGTGCTCTGCTACTCGGTGGTGGAACGTTCCTCGAGGCCGAGACCGACCGAACCGTAGCCGACTCGCTCGAGACGACGGGCGAGCGCCTCGCAACCGAAGTCACTCGCGCTGACGGCCTGGGATCTACCGACGGAGCGACCGAGGAGGTCACACTCTCCGTGGAGTATCCGGATACCGTCGCCAACTCGCGGTATAGAGTCGGACTCGTCAACGACTGTCACAAAATCGATGTCGCGCTGTCGGCGAGCGAACACTGTCTCGAACTCACCGCGACCCGCATCGACGAGTCGGTGTACGTCCCACTCGGAGAGTTGGATGCAGACGTCGATACAAAAGGCTCGGTTCGAGGCGGGGCGATCTCGGTCGTTCACGATGGTGATCAACTTGGGTTCGAAAACCCATGAAACGGACCCGAAACGAGCGGAGCGGGCGACGCGACGAACGCGCGGTCACCGAACTCGTTAGTTTTGTCCTCGTCTTCGCAACGATCGTTCTCAGCGTTGCCGTGGTGTCCATCGTCGGCTTTCAGGCGATACAGATCGAGCAAGAGCACGAACAGTTCCACCTCGCTGAACGGGCAGTAGACGATCTTTCGAATGATTTCAACGATATCCTTCGAATCGACGGTGTGAGCCAGCGAGACAACGAGTTAGCAGTTAGTGGTCGGACTATCGCTCCGGGCGAACCGGGACCGCGGCTGGAGGTCGCCCTCGACCACGCGGGTGGGACTGACACTGAGTCGTGGCGCCTCGGCTCGTTCGTCTACGGGGATGATTCCCACGCGGTCGCGTATGAGGGCGGGGGCGTGTTTCGAACGAGCGAAACCGGCGAACGGACGAGTCTCGCGGAGCCGCGGGTACGGTGTGAGGATGAGACTGCAATCGTTTCGGTCATAAAGATCGAGGAAGACAACCGTTCCGTCCAGTCGAACGGGGTCGTTTCAGTTACTGCGACGGAAACGGAGTCGTATCGAGAGACGTTTTTCGACGTCAATTCGCTCGAGATCGACGTCGAAACTGCACGCTCGTCCGACCGCGGCTGGGAACGCGCCTTTGACGGATGGACTGAAACCGGCGATGGCTGGACGTGTACCGGATCGGAGGGTGCGGTTGTCGACAGCCTCTCCGTTCACGTCGTGACGATCGACATCGACTACGCTACGTCGGTCTGAATCCGTTGCCAGGCCGCGTGGTCAGTGAAAGCGCCGCGCTCTCGAGGTTGAATGGAGACGTTTCTACAGTCCGGTCCCAAAAACGACGTATAATGCCCTTCACGAGGAGTTCGGTTGATTCTGATACACTCGGAGACGGGAATCGTGAACCGAGAACGCGGACTGTACTCTCGAGGAAATCGTCTCCGATTTACCGATAACGAGGTATCCCTCCGGCCGGAGCGACCGTTCGATGGTCTCGAGCATCGGCGTTTTGTACTCGCTGTCGATGTAGATGAACAGGTTCCGGCAGGTCGCGAGGTCGAAGTCGGATTTGGGTTCGTCGTTTATGAGGTCGTGGCGTTCGAAGGTAACGGTCCGTTTGATCGAATCGGTTACTTCGTAGGTTCGCCCGTCTTGCTCGACATAGTTCGAATAGTCCTCCAGAAACTCGAGTTGCTCGGCCAAATCGACCGTTCGGAGTTCCTCGTAGGCTCCCTCTCGAGCGGTCTCGAGTGCGGGTTCGCTGATATCGGTCGCGAGGATTTCCACCGCGGACTCGTCGATCCCAGGATCGTCGTGTGCGAGCATCGCTAGTGAATACGGTTCGCGTCCGTCCGCACAGGCCGCACTCCAGACGCGTACGGTTCCTCGAGTCTCCGATAGCTCTCGGAGGACGGCACGGATCCCCTCCCAGACGTCGGGATTTCGAAAGAAGCCGGTAACGTTGATGCTCATCGACTCGAGCAGGGCGACCTGTTCATCGGGCGTCGCTCGGAGGTGGGCCAAATACTCCTCGTACGTCTCGGAATCGGTCCGTCGCATTCGAGACGTGATTCGTCGATCCAGATAACTGTCGTTGTAGTGACTCGTCGCGAAGGCGAGTTCGGTTTCGACGTACTCGAGTAGTGTTTCGAACGTATCCGTCGTCATAGCGTTTGGTCTTCGTGTTCGTCATCCGCAGTCTCAATGACGAGTTCGCCCGTCTCGAGGGAGAACTCGACGGTTCGTCCGTGATTTCCGCCGACATCTTCGGCGACGAGCGGGACGTCGAGCGTCTCGAGTTCCGCCTTCGCCGTGGCGATGTTCCGTTGGCCAACGCTGTCTCCGAGACGCTTGAACTCGAACATATCGCTGCCGCCGGCTATTTTGGCCTCGAGAGCCGACCGAGAACCGCCGGCCTCGATCGTTCGTCGGCGCAGCGCTCGTACCGCCGTGTCGGCGTACTTCCCCGGTTTGTCACTGGTCGTCGTCGTCTCCGTACTGTCGGGTAACATCGCGTGTGCTAACCCACCAACCGCTCGTTCGGGATCGTAGAGTGCGATCGCAAGACAGGACCCCAACCCGTAGGATTTGAAGATATCGTTTCCGGTACCGACGAGAGCATCGGAAATGCGCACCTGTCGTGGAACGGGTGCGTTCGGCTCAGAATTGGGCTGGTTCATCTGTAGCCTCCGATCGGTTGAAACCGCTTGTAATGTTCTCCGCTGCGATATAGTCACTTGTGCGTACCCGTTCAAGTACTCTTCCCTCGAAAACGAAACGGAAGCTGGCGATCGGGTCGGACGATAACTACCGGGGCCCTGGCGGCGAATCGTCGTCCGATTCGTCCCCGCCTTCGACGTCGAGGCCCATCCGCTTTCGACGTTCCTCTAATTCCTTGACCTGACGGTAGTAGTAGGCGACACCAGCGCCGCCGACGACCACGACGACGCCGATCAATCCGAGAAACAGCGGCACGTCTCGCGTATTGTAGTACCGCAACGAGATTGCGCTCTCTGCATTGTCCCACGTCAGTTGCTCCTGATCGTCGACAGTCTCTCGGTCGTAACCGCTCGGACTAACGCCCCCTAACAGGAAGTTCGAGGTGCTGTGTCCCTCGGGAATGGTTACCTCGTAGCTTCCTTCCATATACATGCCTAGCTGGAACGATTTGGAGGTCGAATCGCCCGAAAACGCGAGCGTTCCGTTTCCGTCCGGCACCCTAATATCGGTACTCGCACTCTCCTGTTCGATATCGAGTTCCGAGCCCGTTAGCTCGGTTCCGTTCTCATGCCAGTATCGAACGGCGTGGACGTCCACGGCCTGGTCACTGTAGAGGGTTGATTCGGACAGCGACAGCTCCTCGGTTCCGTTCAGATCGTAGACGGCACGATACTCGCCGCCACCGATCAGGCTCGCGCCTTCGACGTCGATTGCGACGTCGGCGTTACTCTCTTTTAAGTCCTCGTAGTCTTGCTCGCGGTCGAGTTCCTCGTCGGAGATGCCTCCGAAGAACATCGAACAGCCCGCAAGCGTCGCAAGCAGACCGACGGCGACGATGCCGAGAACGAGACGTCGGTTCATGACGGGTTAAGGGACGACACACCGGAGCTCTGCCGGTAGATACTCACCAATACTCGAGAGCAGACCCGGAGGATCGGTATCCTCCGGACAAATGACACTCTGCTCGAGCAAGCCGAGTCGTTCGACAGTGATGTAATCCTGTGCGTGGCCGGCGCGATTGAGCGTCGCCCGAACTTCGGCGCGGGTTGCGCTGTTGACGTTCAGCCGACCGTCGCCGCGGCTCCACTCGTAGAGCCGGTCGCGTTCTGCCTCGGCCAGACGAGAGGGCTCTGCATCTTCGTCGCCGAACTCGCCGCCGTAGACGAACCGCAGCGGCATGTGCTGGACGAGTCCGTAGCGTTCGCGGATCTGCGTCGGTGAACCGGGACCGAGATCGAACTCCTCGGCCGGGATCCGAACCGCTTGGCCGGCGTCGAGGATGAAGCCGTCTTCGTCCCACGAATCTAGCGTTCCGACGTACGTTTCACCGGCCTCGAGATCGGGGACGATCTCGCCGAACTCCTCGCGGAGGACGTTTCGCGCGACGACTGCGTCCTCGCCCTCGATCGTTACCGAGGGGAAATCGTCGTGGCGCACGCCGACCTCGAATTCGACCTCGAGGTCGCCGATTTCGTTGTTCACTAGGGATCGGAGCGAATCCGTCGCTCGCTCGCGTGCATCACCGCTGACGTAGAGTTTCGTTGCAAGTACAACCATCAGGCGTCGATATTAAGTTCGTCTTCGAGGGCGGCGAGACGATCGTCCATAGCGTTTACGAGTCGGTCATTGTCCATCGACTCGACTGGCGAGCCACATTCGGGACATTCGAAGCCGAAGTCCATCGCTTCGCCGAACTCGAAGCGGATCGAACAGATCTCGCAGAGATAGAATTCGTGGTTTCGTTCGTACTCCTGACGGCCCTCGAGGGCGTCGTGGAGACGGTGCATCTCTTCTTCTAAGTTCTCCGGGATGTTGTCGTACTGGAACGTCCAGAGGTAGGTCAGCCAGCCCGAATCCTCGTCTCGAAGACGACGGTAGGTCGCCAGATCGTTCTCGTACAGGATAAACAGCGCCCGACGGACGTCGTTGAGCTCGAGATCTAAATCTTCTGCGAGCTCCTCGTCGGTCACTTCCCCGTCCGGCGGTGCCGCCGCGACGGGCATCCCCGTTGGGCCGACCAGCTCGTGTAAGTACTTCTGGATGACTGGATCCTCGAGCAACTCCTCAAAAGCCATTAGCTACCCCTAATAGTATGCGACCATTAAGTCTTTTGAGCGACGACGCAGTCCTTGGTCGAACGGTTGTCGTGGTTCGATCCGGTACCTGATCGTTCTCGAGAATCACTCGTCGTCGACTGGTTCGACCCGCTTTCCGGTTTCCTTCGGAATGACCCGACGATCGGCCCCTTTCCATTCCCGATCGAACTCGCGTCCCTCGAAAAGCCTGTCAAGAAAGACCGCCAGCCCGGCGACCTCCGAGTGGGGCTGATTAGTGACGCCGACGTTCCAGTCGGCGGCTTCGTAGACGTCGAAGGAGACTTTCTCGGAGCCGACGACGATCAATAGCGGCGTTTCGTGTTCGTCGTGTGAGGTTCGAATCTCGTCCTCGACGGATTCGACCCGCTCGCCGTACATCGTCAGGTGGACGACCGAGCCGTCCCAGTTCCGGATGATCGCATTCGGCGAATCGGTCAGTTCGAAGTCGAAGGGGCCGCCGAATCGGTCCGTGATATCCGCGACGGTCTCGAGTGACTGTCCGGCGTTATCGGGAAAAATCACGCGGTCGGCACCCAGTGCGCGCGCTGTCAATCCGACGTGTGTCGTCATCCGTTCGTCGCGCCCGGGTCGGTGACCGAGACGGAGAACGGCGACTTCGGGCGAGCCATCCATGGACGGCACTTGTGGCGTCGAATATATGTGGATTCGGATTAGAAAGCGCTGGCTCGAGACAACGCCGTTCGGTTAGTGGTCCCGATCGCCGGAACCCTCTCCGTCGGCGGTCGCGAGCGCCGAACTCGTCACGAGCGCGAAGTAGGCGACGATGCCTGAAATCATACACAGGTAGTACGCCCACGTCGGGCCGTCGACGAGTTGGAAGAGCACTTCGACCATGGTCACCCAGACGATCGCGAACGCGAGGTCCGTCAGGATCCCCCATCGCTCGTCTCGAGCCGTCTCGAGTCGCTCTCGAACGCCAGTCACGGATCTCTCACCCTGACTCTGATGTCGGATTTGAAAGTTCGTTTCATACGCGGTGAACCCGTTGTGCTGTGGAAAAGCTTGCTTTCGGTATCTGCGTCGATCGCCCTTCGACCGGTCCGATCCCAGCGACCGGCGAGTTGACCGCCGGCACACGGGAATCGGTAGTCATACGCTTACGCGTCTTCGTCGCGAATGTCGACGACCATCGTCGGAATCGTCGTCGTTCGGAGGGTTCGCTCCGCGACGCTTCCGAGGAGTGCGCGTCGGACGCCGCCGCGGCCGGCCGATCCCATCACGATCAGATCGATGTCGTTTTCCTCGCCGTAGTCGGCGATCTGTCGATGTGGTTGACCGGCGATGATCGACTCGGTGACGTCGACGCCGTTATCGGCCGCCTGATCCGTGACCGAGCTGGTCGCGTTCCGGGCGCGCTCCTCGAGTTCGGGCATTTCGCCGAACTTCCCCTGTCGAATCCGATCGACCTGTTCGGCGCCGAGCCCGATATCCATCGCGCTGGTATCGACGACGTACAGCGCGTGTACGTCGGCGTCGTACTTCGCCGCGAGATCGACTGCGTGGGAAACGGCGTTCTCTGCGACCGTGCTTCCGTCCGTTGGGACGAGTATCGTATCGTACATTGGTCTAATCCTGATTAATCGTCTGCTGGAGTGCCGCCGTCCGCGACGGCGTCTTCGGCTGATTCAACGTTTTGCATCGGCTCCGGACTGTGGCACTGACGAACGAGTCGTTTGACGTGCTGTGGCGGGTTTTCGGTCACCAGCGACACGGCGATGATCGTCAGGAAAGCCACCGGAACGCCGACGAGCGCGGACGATTCGGCGGGTATCACGGCCGCGACTTCCGGAACGATCGCCTCCTCAGCGCCGATAGCGTCGACGTACTGTGGAACGACGTCGTTCAGGATCGCGCCGAACGAAATCGTCAGACCGACGAGCATCCCGGCTATCGCGCCTTCTCGCGTGGTGTTTTCCCACCAGAGACCGAGGAAGAACACGGGGAAGAAGACACAGCCGGCGATGGCGAAGGCCATCGCGACGAGTTCTGCGATCAGTGCTGGCGGGTTGAGCGCGACGAGCGTGACGAGCACGCCGAGTGCGACGATCGTTGCTCGACCGACGATCAACTGTTCGCGCTGACTCGCGTCAGCCTTGTAGAGGTTCGTGTAGATGTCGTGTGCCGCAGCCGAGGAGCCGGAGATGAACAGTCCGGCGGTCGTCGCAAGCGCCGCGGCAACCCCACCGGCGGCGACGAGACCGACCAGCCATTCCGGCAATCCAGCGAGTTGGGTCGTCAAAACGACGAGTGCGTCCGCCTCTTCGCCCGTCATTTCTGTGTAATCCCCGACACCTTCTTCGTACAACAGCGATCCGAACGCACCGTAGGCGGCCGTTCCCCAGTACAGCAGACAGATGAAGAACAGACCCCAGACGGTCGACCAGCGGGCTGTTCGCTCGTTATCGACGGTGTAGAACCGAACGAGAACGTGCGGGAGTCCGCAGGTACCCACGATGAGCGTAAAGGCGAGCGCTACCCAGTGGTAGTAACTCGCTTCTGCGAACGGCTCCGTGAACTGTGCGTTGATGTCCGCCATTTCGGTCGTCTGCGCGCCGAACTCGATGTACGGAAGCACCGTCGACCAGCCTTCCGTGTAGCCGGTTGCATAGAGGCCGATCAGGAACGCCAAGATGAGGATGACGTACTGAATGGCCATGTTCTTGGTCGTTCCGAGCATCCCCGAAAGTGCGACGTAGACAATGGTCACGCCCATCAGGAGGATTACGCCAACCTGGTAGTCGACGCCGAAGATGTACTGGGCCATCAGCCCCATTCCGCTACCCTGGCCGATGGCGTAGACGAACGCGATCAACAGCGTGGTAAACGCCGCGATCGCACGGCCGGTCTCCGAGTAAAACCGATCGCCGATGAAGTCCGGCGCGGTGTACTTTCCGAATCGGCGGAACTGTGCCGCCATGAAGATGAGCAGGATGAAGTAGCCCGTCGTCCAGCCGACGAGGTACGCCAATCCGAAGTATCCCGCTAACGCGATCGTCGACGCCACGCCGAGGTAGGATGCCGCGCTCATCCAGTTCGCGCCGATCGCCATCCCGTTCTCGATGCTCCCGATAGAGCGACCGGCAACCCACAGTTCGTCGACCGCGGCAACCCGGAAGAGCCAGCCGACCGCGAGGAATAGGACCAGCATCGTGATGACCGTCAACGCTGGAACGAGTTTGAATTCACCGACGTCGAGTGCCGTCTCGAGGAATATCGGCTCTATCATTCTTCACCTCCATCGGCGGCTACTGCCGCGCCGGTATCGGCTTCGTCCCCGTGTTCGATGCCGTACTGATCGTCGAGACGATCCCGCTGCCAGGCGTACGCCGCCGACAGCAACAACGCACCGAGCGGAGCCATCACCGCGGTCAAGAAGTAATGAAGCTGGAAGCCCATCACCATCGTCTCGGTCATTATCTCCGGTGCGATCGCCGTTGCAGTTACCGGCCCGAAGACGAACAGAATCCAGGCGATAAACGAACCGATGATCACCTTCATGTGATCGCGCATGAACGGAGTCGCCGGTTTGAATATGTTTATCTCCTTATCGAGGTAGTTTGCAGTCTGAACGCCGCCATCAGTTTCGAAATTCGTCTCTTCGTTCCCCTGTGAGCTATTATCTGTCATATTTTGGTTTCGTGTTGTGTTCTCTTTGGTACGTTATCTCCAAAGAATCGAAGACGAGTTTAGTCGTCTTGTCCGCCCGTTGCGATTTCGTCGACGATCTCCGGATTACGGAGCGTCGACGTGTTCCCCAGTTCGTTTCCGCTCGCGATGTCTTCTAACAGTCGTCGCATGATTTTGCCCGAGCGCGTTTTCGGTAGTTCCGGCGTGAAGACGACCTCCTCCGGTTTCGCGATCGGACCGATCGACTCGAGTACCCCTTCGACGACGCGCTGCTGGAGTTCGTCGCCTTCTTCGTAGCCGTCCTCCGTAATTGCGTAGACGTAGACGGCTTCACCTTTGACTTCGTGGTCGCCGCCGACGACGGCCGCTTCGGCGATCCCTTCGACGCCGACGATCGCGCTCTCGATTTCCATCGTTCCCAGCCGGTGTCCCGAGACGTTGATCACGTCGTCGACCCGCCCGAGCACGGTTATGTAGCCGTCGTCGTCGATTTTTGCGCCGTCTTCGGGGAAGTAGACCCACTCGTCTGCATCAGGGTCGGAGTACTCCTCCCAGTACTCCTCGATGAACCG
Source organism: Halostagnicola bangensis (assembly GCF_054653435.1). Taxonomy (NCBI): domain Archaea; kingdom Methanobacteriati; phylum Methanobacteriota; class Halobacteria; order Halobacteriales; family Natrialbaceae; genus Halostagnicola; species Halostagnicola bangensis. Next base: position 534,789 of record NZ_BAAIGG010000002.1, read on the forward strand.
CTCGTCGTTCTGATAGAGGGTTCGGAGCATCCCCGGCCACGGTTGATTGACGGTGAGATAGCCTGCGTTACCCGCCTCGACTTCGCTCCCTTCGGCGTCGACGATTCGACCGTCGATTCCCGGAAGCGGTGGACCGGCAGAACCGGGCTTCATCGTCCCGATTCCCGGCAGCGTCGTGATCATCATGCCGCCCGTCTCGGTCTGCCACCAGGTGTCGACGATCGGACACTCCTCGCCGCCGATGTGTTTGTAGTACCACTTCCACGCGCGCGGATTGATCGGTTCGCCGACCGTTCCGAGCAATCGGAGCGAGGAGAGGTCATGTTTCTCGGGGTAGTCGGTACCCCACTTCATGAACGCCCGAATCGCCGTCGGAGCCGTGTAGAAGATGTCGACGTCGTTCTTCTCGACGAGCTCCCACATCCGGTCTTTCTCCGGGTAGTCGGGGGTTCCTTCGTACATCACCGTCGTCGTTCCGAGCGCGAGCGGCCCGTAGACGATGTAGGAATGACCCGTAATCCAGCCGATGTCCGCCGCACACCAGTAGGTATCCTCGGGTTCGATATCGAGGACGGCGTGACTGGTCCAGGCGGCATACGAGAGGTAACCGCCCGTCGTGTGTTTGACCCCCTTGGGTTTCCCGGTCGTTCCCGAAGTGTACATCAGGAACAGCATGTCCTCCGCATCTCGAGAAACCGGCTCGACCGACTCTCCGGCGTGGTCTGCGACCAGTTCGTCGTAATCGTGCTGGTTGTCGTCCAGTTCGTGCTCGAGTTCGTCGCCGAGCCGATCGACGACCACGACGTCGGAAACGTCGTGATCAACGCCCTCGAGTCCTTCGTTGGCTTTCTCGATGTGATCGAGCGCGTCGCCGCGACGGTAGTAGCCGTCGCAGGTGACGAGATATTCGCTGTTCGCGGAGTTCATCCGTGTCGCCAGCGCGTCGGCCGAGAACCCGGCGAAGACGACCGAGTGTGGTGCACCCAGTCGGGCGCAGGCCAACATCGCGATCGGAAGCTCCGGAATCATCGGCAAGTAAAGCGTCACGACGTCATCCTCCTCGACGCCGAGATCGCGGAGCGTCGAAGCGAACTCGTCTACTTCCTCGAGTAGTTCTTCGTACGTGTACGTGCGCGTTTCGCCGGGTTCGCCCTCCCACTCGATGGCGACGCTCTCTGCGCGTCCGTCCTCGACGTGTCGGTCCAGACAGTTTTCGGAGGCGTTCAGTTCGCCGTTCGTGAACCACTCGTAGAAGGGGGCGTCGTCGTCCTCGAGAACCGTGTCGTACTCCTCGTTCCAGTCCAGAAGGTCGGCGGCTCGTTCCCAACACTCCGGCCAGTTCTCCTCGAATTCCTCGTAGATCCCCTCGTCTGCCACGTTCGCCTGTTCGACGAACGATTCCGGTGGCTCGAAGGATCCCTGTTCTTCGAGTCGCACCTCGAGATCGGCGTTCTCGTCTGTCATGGTACACCCAATCAATGATGTACCAGGGTACTAAACGGAGTATCTAGCTGTGTAAACTTGCCCCGCGAGAATATCACTATAGTTTATTAATTTTTTACGAGTTCCAAGACAATAATGTCGCGATTAGGGATCTCGTTCGACAGCTGTCCGAAGCGATAGCGAAAAATCGACCGGTGGCCTCGGGTTTCTGCAGTTCTTCCGGCGGAGTAGGTCTCGGGTCTAGATACTTAACACGACAGTCGTCGGCGCTCACCCAAATTATATTCGTAAGAGACGAATGCCCTTGCACACGCTAGTCTCGTGGCGCGTCGAAGAACGTTCTGAGTAGTTCGTGCTGTCCCTTTCGCAAGTGATTGTGTAAGGTCGGCGAGGAGACACCCATCGCGTCGGCGACCTCTTCGGCGGTGCTTTCCCGCGGCCAGTCGTAGTAGCCGCCGAAGTACGCGGCTCTAAGTGCCGATTCCTGTCGGTCCGTGAGTCGGTCCTCGAGACCCTCGCGAAACTCGTAGGCGGTCTGGACGGTTCGTTCGGCTTCACGTTTCCCGATGAGCTCCGAGTCCGGAAACGCGGACCGCAACCCGTCGACGATCGTCCGTATATCGGCCGCTCCCGCGCATTCGGCGGCGATGGTTGCCGTTCCGTTTTCGACGACGGTCTCGAGAACGGTCACGCCGTACTCCGTAAGCGTCAGCGTCGGCGAGGATCCCTCGACGATGAATTCGACGCGCCAGCCGTCCTCGTAGGTCTCGATCAGCCGACAGTCGTCGATACCCGGATCGGCTTCGGCGAGTTCGAAAACCGTCTTCGGCGGTCCGTCCTGAAGCGTCACGTAGTACAGTTGCGTCGATTCCGAGACCGGGACGAACGAATCGATCTCGAACCGACAGCCGAGCTGGGCCGACGTATCGACGAAAAAGGACTGCTCGTCGCGACAGGCAAACTCGAGTTCGACGACCGTATCCGACAGCAAGAGATTGCGACGGCGGACCGCGGCGATCGCGTATCCGACCTGCCGACCGATCGTCTCGAGCCAGGCGAGTTCGTCCGCTCCGAACCCCCCCTCGCGTTCGGTCACGACCGAAAGCGTTCCGTAGACGGTATCGCCGTAGGACAGGCAGACGCGCGCGAGTTTGCCTTCGACGTACTCCTCCTCGAGCGTTCCAGCAATGTCCGTTACCACAGTTTCGCTCATTTCACTTCCGCTGACCGCGGAGGCGGCCGAGTGCGGACGTCCGGCTTCGGACGTATCGCTCCCCCCGAGCGTATCGGTACCGTCGATCGCATCACGACCCGCGGACGCATCGGTACCGTCACCCGCGGACGCATCGATACCGTCGGGCGATTCATTGGTCCCGGACACCTCGCTTCCGGCGGGTAGATCTGCGCCGATTTCACCGGTGCGTGCGGTTCCGTCGGCGGCCAGCTCAGCGCCGCTTCGATGGCGGTGGGATCGCCTGCTCTCGGTCTCGGCGTACCAGTCGTCCGGAACCAACCGTTCGGCGGCTTCGGGGTCGATACCGCTCGAGGTCCGCCACTCCCGTTGCCCGGTCGTTCGCGTGGTTCGATCGATCCAGGCGAATTCGTACGCCGGCCCATCAACGAGCGTCTGACAGCAAACGGATTCAACTTCATCGTGTGCGGACGCCTCGAGAAGCTGGTTCGTGACGGCCTGAAATCGGTTCGTGACCTCGTTTGCCCGCTCGATCCGGTCGTTCCTCGAGCGTTCGTTCTCGAGTCGATCTCGGTAGCTCGAAACGTCGTGGACGAAGAGGGCGAACCCGCTTCTGGTGCCCGTTTCGTCACGCAGGGGAACGATAAGTTCGGTCGCACGGAACCGGCTCCCGTCTCGGTTGACGAACCAACTGTCGTCCTCGTGAGGGGAATCCGTCGTCGCCTCGGCGAGTTTGTGATCGAGCGCGTTGGCGTCGCGATCGTCGTCTGCATAAAAGGTGGAGGCGTACGTACCGACGATTTCGGTGGCGTGGTAGCCAAACGTCGAGACGGCGCTCCGATTCCAGCGCTCGACGTAGCCGTCGGCGTCCAGTCGTACCAGAGCGCACCGATCGGTTGCGGCGAGCAGGGATCTGACGATGCCGTCGTCGCCGGCGGCTGGCAAGTTCCGATCGGATCGTCCCTCGTTTTCAGTCGGCTCGAAGGCAGCCACGAGTTCTTCGTCCGTCGGCTCGGAGAGGTACGCTTCGAGGGCTTCGAAGCTCTGCCAGCCGCCGGCCGATTTGACCACGCGCGGGTTGATCTCGTCGCTAACCAGCGCCGACCGGGCGAAATAGTGACGCAGATCGCTTGAGGAAACGGACGAGAGAGACGGATCGTTCGTGCGTTCGCTTGCGCGGTCTGCAACGTCGGAGACGAGCATCTGGAGCCGTCTCGGCGTGACTGGAAAGATCCGTTCGGATTCGGCGAGGTCGTTGCTCCGGACGTACCGCTCGAGGTCGCGTTGGACGGCTGTCGGAAGGTATGCGGACCGCCTACTGTCGGGGTCGGCCTCACCGCTCCCCGTCTGTTCGTCGACCGCCTCCCCCGGAATCCGAAGCAGATATCGCGACGGATCGGCACTGACCTGATCGACGTCGTCGTTCGAGAGTCGCGCGAGTTCCACAGGCCGAAGGCCGACCTCACCACAGAGCCTGACGACGAGCGCTTCTCGATACGTTTCGGCGGCCTCGAGAAGGGTCTCGTACTCACTTCGCGTGAGCGTGGTCGCCGCCGCCTCCCCGAGAGTCATATTTCGTGTTTTCTACGAGACCGAACATAGTTCTACTGGTACCTGGCGGATTAGAACGGCGATTAGAAATATAATGCAATTAGGTCCGAAGTACCAATTTCGCGAAACTGAGCAAGACGAAATCCGTTGCGTCCCGCTTTCGTATCCTTATTCCTGGGAGGCTGACTGAATCTCGCCGACGATTTCGGGGTTTCGGAGCGCGCTCGTATCGCCCAGTTCCTCGCCGTTCGCAACGTCCTCGAGCAGTCGACGGAGGATTTTACCGGAGCGCGTTTTCGGTAATTCCGGCGTGAAGACGATTTCTTCGGGAAGCGCGAGCGGACCGATCGCATCCTCGATGCTAGAGCGGATCCGAGTTCGAACGTCTGCTTCGTCTTCGACGCGTCGCTCCGTGCTCACGTACGCGTAGATCTCCGTGTCGTTCGAATCCGCCGTGCGACCGACGACGGCCGCTTCGGCGACGCCTTCCGTATCCGCAATCGCCCCCTCGATTTCCATCGTACTCAGCCGGTGGCCCGAGAGATTGATGACGTCGTCGACGCGGCCGAGGACGGTGATATACCCGTCCTCGTCCACTCGAGCGGCGTCCCCGCTGAAGTACACCCACTCGTCGTCCTTGGGTTCGGAGAACCGCCGCCAGTACTCGTCGACGAACTGCTCTCGCCCGTCGTACAGCGTCCTGACCATTCCCGGCCACGGTTGAGCGAGCGTCAGGTAGCCCGCCTCGCCCGGGTCGACGGGGTCGCCGGTCGCGTCGACGACGCGCGCATCGATTCCCGGCAGTGCGGGACCCGCCGCTCCGGGCTTCATCTCGGAGATTCCCGGTAGCGTCGAGATGGCGATCCCGCCCGTTTCGGTCTGCCACCAGGTATCGACGATCGGACACTCGCCGCTCCCGACGTGCTCGTGATACCACTCCCAGGGTCGGGGGCTGATCGGCTCGCCGACGCTCCCGAGCAGGCGCAACGAGGAGAGATCGTGACGGTTCGGGTACTCCTCTCCCCACTTCATGAACGCACGGATCGCCGTCGGTGCCGTATAGAAGACGTCGACCGCGTTCCTGTCGACGATCTCCCAGAGCCGATCGCGATCGGGATAGTCCGGAGAGCCCTCGTACATCACCGTCGTCGTGCCGAGCGAGAGCGGGCCGTAAACGATGTAGGAGTGTCCCGTGATCCAGCCGATGTCGGCCGCACACCAGTAGGTGTCCTCGGGTTTGATGTCGAGTACCGCGTGGCTCGTCCAGGCGACGTTCGTGAGATAGCCGCCCGTGCTGTGGACGACTCCTTTCGGCTCGCCCGTCGTTCCCGAGGTGTACATCACGAACAGCATGTCTTCGGCATCACGGGAAACGGGCTCTACCGTTTCGCCGTAAAATTCCTCGAGCAGGTCGTGATAGTCGCGTTCGTTCTCGCCAAGCACGTGCGGGAGGTCGTCACCGAGACGATCGACGACGACCGTCTCGACGTCCTGCTCGAGGCCGATGATCGCATTATCGGCCTTGCTCTTCTGATTGAACGCGTCGCCGCGCCGATAATATCCGTCACAGGTGATCAAAAACTCCGAGCTCGCGGCGTCCATCCGCGTCGATAGCGCGTCGGCCGACAGCCCGGCGAAGACGACCGAGTGTGGCGCGCCGATTCGGGCACACGCAAGCATCGCGATCGGCAACTCCGGGATCATCGGCAAGTAGATCGTGACGACGTCGTCCTCTTGGACGCCGAGCGACCGTAACGCGGCGGCACACTCGTTGACCTCGACGTAGAGATCGCGATAGGTGTAGGTTCGCGTCTCGCCGTGTTTTCCCTCCCAGCGGATCGCGGCGTGGTTCTTGCGCCCCGACTCGACGTGGCGGTCGAGACAGTTGTACGACGCGTTGAGGCGACCACCGTCGAACCACCGGTAAAACGGCGCGTCCTCCTCCTCGAGGACTGTATCGTATGTCTCGTCCCACTCGAGCAACTTCGTGGCTCGTTCCCAGCACGCCGGCCAGTTCGCTTCGAACTCCGCGTAAACGTCCGAATCCGAGACGTTTGCCTGTGAAACGAAAGACGTTGGCGAACTGTGTGGTGTTCCGGTGGGTGCAGTGACGTTCCGGTCCCACCCGTTCGGATCGGCCATGTCTTGTCTCAATCGACGGAAGTGAGACGAATAAACGTTCTGTCGATCTCTCCCTGTCTTGCCGGTTTCGGGCGTTCGAATCGAACGTCAACGGCGTGAGAGTATCACCGAACAAAGAGAAAATGTACCCGATAGATCGACGACGGTCGCGAACACCCTCAAGCCGACCCGCTGACCGGTACAGGAGGTACTGTTTAGTATCCTCCACTGGGACTTACTCCCATGGCAAACGCCGTTCTCGTTGCGCTGGACAGCTCCGATCCCGCTCGAGCAGCGCTCGAACACGCCTGTCGGAATCATCCGGATGCGACGATAACCGCCTTACACGTCGTCGATCCCGCGGACCAGAGCAGTTACACGTCGATGACGGGCGCACCGACGGTCGAAACGCAGGCCACGAAACGACGGCAAGAAGAGCGCGTCGAGTCGCTGTTCGACGACGCCCAGCATATCGCCGACGAATACGGGGTCGTCCTCTCGACCGAAATGAGGACGGGAGACCCCGCAAAGACGGTTGCAACCGTCGCGGAGGAGGGGAATTTCGACCTCATCGTCGTCGGTAGCCACGGCCGGGAAGGGATGACTCGAATCCTGCTCGGGAGCGTCGCAGAACGGATCGTACGTCGAGCTCCCGTTCCGGTGACGATCGTCAGGTAATCGATCACCTCAGCTCGTGTGACGAACGACGTACACGTCGTAGCGCTGGTCGTTCGCGACGGGACTACCGACGCTCGAGAGCGGTGCGATCACCGACCCGGCGTTCTCCGAACCGATGAAGACGACCGACGCCTCGATCTCCCCGGCGACGAGGCGGATCTCGCGGACGACGTCCGTCGTCGCCGTGGCGGTCGGCTCGTCCGAGTCGACTCGTTCGGTTCGGAACGTCGCCTCGGGTGCGACCGCGTTCGACCGTTTGGCAATTCCGTCCGCGATAGCCGCCTGGTCGAACGGCTCTCCTCTGGTTATCCAGCCTCGTTCTCGAGCGTAGTCCTCGTCGTCCGGGATCACTGTCAAGACGACGAGTTCCTCGCCCAGTAGGTCGCTGAACTCTGTCGCCTTCTCGAGCGCACTGGTCGCCAGTTCCGACCCGTCGTACGGAACGAGTAGTGACATACAGCAGTAACTCACGACGGTGACAGTAAACCTTCGCCCTAGAACTCACCAGCTTCGGCGGCTGGACCGCCGTAGCGGTGGTCTCGCTCGCTCCGACTCTCGTCGTTGTCGGCTACTTCTCCTGGCCTCGAGTTCCTCCGGCATCGTCGACCACGAGGACGGGACGATCCGAGAGTCGAACGATCGCGTCCACCGTGCTCCCGAGCAACGCCCGTCTGAACGACGAGCGTCCGTGAGACCCGACGACGAGCAGACCGATCTCGTGTTCGTCGGCGTACGCGAGGATCTCCTCGTGAGGCGGCCCGGTTCGCATCGACGTGGTGACCGAGACCCCCGAATCGGCGGCCGCCTGCTCGAGGGCCTCGAGCGAATCGCGGGCGTGCGCTCGAAGCCGCTGTTCGACCTCGTCGGGATCGACGAGGCCGCTGTCGTAGGCCGTCCGCGTTTCGACGACGGCGACGCCGTGAAGCGGGACCTCGAGCGCTCGAGCGAGTGAAACCGCGTCCGTCACGGCGGCCGACGCGTCGTCGCTTCCGTCGGTCGCAACGAGGATCGATTCGTACATGCGCGAAGAGACGGCCCGTGTGCTGAAAGAACCACGTGTCGGTCCGCCCTTTCAGTGCGCGTGGGTTCGGCGGGATTCGACGTGCAATGGGCCACTCAGAATCCGTCGATAGGGTACTTTCGGACGAACCGTGCATGGAGACGGCCCGAACGAACTGTCGTCGGGGAAGACCGGAACCGGCCGGTGACGTGGTCGGACCGCGCGAACGACGACACGTTTCGAGGGCGTCGATCGAACCGCTTTTGCAACGCCGGCGGGTAGCAGTGTCCGATGGACGTACTGATCGTCGGCGCGGGATCGATGGGGACCTGGTTCGGCAGTGCCGTCGACGCCGCGGTCGCGTACACTGACGTAGACCCGGACGCCGCGGCGAAGGCCGCCGAAGCGACGGACGGACGCGTCGCGGACCTCGAAGAAGAGAGCGGCTACGACGCCGTCTGCCTCGCCGTGCCGATGGATCACGTCGCCGACGCGATCGCGGAACACGCCCCCCGAGCGGAGCGGGCAATACTCGACGTCTCGGGCGTGATGGAAGACCCCCTCGAGGCGATGGACGCCCACGCGCCCGATATCGAACGCGTCAGTCTCCACCCGCTGTTCGCGCCCGAGCGGGCACCGGGGACGGTCGCGGTCGTTCGAGAAGAACGCGGCCCGGTCACGGCCGCCCTGATCGAGGATCTGGTCGCCGCCGGAAACGACCTCCTCGAGACGACGGTGGACGAACACGACGAGGCGATGGAGACGATCCAGGCCTCGACCCACGCGGCGATCCTCTCGTTCGCTCTCGCCGCGAAGTCGGTCCCGGAGGGGTTCGAAACGCCGGTCTACGACGGACTTCGGGACCTCACCAGAACGGTGACAAACGGAACACCGCACGTCTACGGAGAGATTCAACGAACCTTCGACGGCGCCGAGGCCGTGGCCGACGCCGCGGCGACCATCGCCGAAGCGGAAGGCGAGGAGTTCGAGCAGTTGTACGAGCACGCGGCCGAGCGGTGGCATGAGGACGAGCGAGCGAACTCGATCGGCAACGGGTCGACGGGTTCAGCCCTCGACGACAACGAACGAGGTGATCTCGAGTGAACGTAAACGAACGAGTCGAGGCCGTCCGATCGAACGCCCAGTATCTCCGAAACGTCAGGCCGATCGATCCGGAGGAGATCTGCGAGTATATCGACGGCGCACCACACCCCGCCGTCGTCCGACAGGACCTCCGCGAGCAGGCTGCCGACCTCGAGTTGCTCGAGCGAGACGACGGTACCTTCGTCCCGGTCGAAGACGAGCCGGTCCCGCCCCGTCGCGAACCGGTTACTCGATTCCCCGAAGCGTACGAACAACGGATAGAGAGCTTCCTCGCGGATCGCTACGGGCCGAACTGGGCCGACGGTGCGGCCGGCGACCTGCTCCGGTCGACGATCCGCCGGTTCAAAGCCCAGTACCTCGAGGGTGCTCCCGTCGAATACGACGAAGACGTCGCGGCCGGATACGCGATCTACCACCTCCCCGGTTACTACGCCGCGACCCAGTATACCATAGAGGAGTTGGCCGATCGCGGGTTACTCGGCCGAAATCTCCGCGTGCTCGACATCGGTGCCGGAGTCGGCGGTCCGGCGCTCGGACTCGCGGACTACCTTCCCGAGGACGCGTTGCTCGAGTACCACGCCGTCGAACCCAGCGACGCGGCCGACGTTCTCGAGGAACTCCTCGAAGAGACCGGTCGAAACGTTCACCCGACGGTTCACCGAACGACGATCGAAACGTTCGACCCGGCGGCCGCGAGTAGCGATACCTTCGATCCGACTCGACCGGACGACGGCTTCGACCTCGTCCTCGTAGCGAACGTCCTGAGCGAACTCGAGGATCCGGAGACGGTCCTCCGATCCGCCCTGGAATTGACCGCACCGGACGGTGCAGTAGCGGCGATCGCACCGGCGGACAAACAGACCAGCATCCAGCTTCGAGACCTCGAGCGGGCGGTCGAGGACGACTCGATCGCTACCGGGAACACGCTCGAGTGGTCTTCGGACACGGGGTCGGCTCCAAACGGAAATTCGGCCGCCGACGCAGAATCGGCCGCCGAAGCGGAGTCAACCCCTGACGCTGAGCCGGACCGCGATTCGGGTGGTGATTCGGACACCATCACCGTCTACAGTCCGAGCGTCCGACTCTGGGACGGCGAGCGGCCGACCGATCGCGGGTGGTCGTTCGACGTCCGCCCCAATCTCGAGGTGCCGTCGTTCCAGCGCCGCCTCGAGGACGCCGCAGACGAAACTGACGACGCGTACGCACCGGGTGAGTTCGTCAACGTCGACGTGCAGTTTTCGCACTCGATCCTCCGACGTGACGGGAAACGGCGAATCGATCTCACGCTCGACTCGGGTTCGTGGGCGAAGATGGCCGAAATGGATCGACACGTTCCGAACCGAATCGACCTCGTCGCGGCGAAGATGAGCCACTCGCTGAGTGACGATGACGACGGCCCGAGGTCGAACAACCCACTGTTCAAGATCAGCGACGGAAGCGAGCACGTCGACCACTACGCCGTCCTGACCAGAGAGACCGCGATGAATCGCGCGTTGGTCGAAGCCGAGTACGGCGAGGTCTGTTCGTTCGACGGCGCACTCGCGCTCTGGAACGACGACGAAGGCGCGTACAACCTCGTCGTGGACGAAGAGACCATCGTCGATCGGCTTGTCTGAGCCTCTCGACCGCCGATTCCGACCGCGCTGTTTTACGAACTCCCAGACGCATCTCGAGGGGGTCCAAACGGTGGGCTTTTCGGTATCCCCTTCGAGCGAATCGATATGAGCGACTCTCTCGAGATCCTGTTGACGAACGACGACGGGATCGATAGCCCCGGCATTCGGGCGCTGTACAGCGCGCTGTCGGAGATAGCCAACGTTACCGTCGTCGCGCCCGCGTCCGACCAGAGCGCGGTTGGTCGGTCGATCTCCCACGAAGTTGCGGTGACCGAACACGAACTCGGCTACGCGGTCGAGGGAACGCCCTCCGATTGCGTGGTCGCCGGACTCGCGGAACTCGGTCCGAAACCGGATCTCGTCGTTTCGGGCTGTAATCGAGGGGCGAATCTCGGCGAATACGTCCTCGGACGGTCGGGAACCATCAGTGCTGCCGTCGAGGCGGCGTTCTTCGATATCCCCGCGATCGCAACTTCGTTGTACGTTCCGACCACCCCGGATCGTCCGTTCGACGAAATCGAACTCGAATCCAGCTCGTTCGGCGAGGCCACGCGAATCACGACATACCTCGCCGCACACGCCCTCGAGGCCGGAATCTTCGAACACGCCGCCTATCTCAATGTAAACGTCCCGCTTCCGGACGGGCGGCCCGCGGACATCGAGATCACCCGCCCGTCGAAGCGGTACGAAATGGACGCTTCCTTCAACGGCGACTCGATCCGGCTCCACGATCGCGTCTGGGAGGAGATGAATCCCGACGCCATTTCCGATCCGGACGGAACCGACCGAAATGCCGTCGTCAACGGGCGTATCAGCATCTCTCCGTTGACGGCACCACACACGACGAACCACCACGAAACGCTTGAGGGACTCGTCGACGGCTACCGCGACCATATCCAATAATCGTTCTGATATTTCACGAATCGCTGAGAGTGGAGCAAGACCCAGCAAGATTTGTAGCAGGGCCGCAAACGATCACCCATGGCAACGGTCGAAATCGAATACTGCGTCCCGTGTGGGTTCCTCTCTCGCGCGATGGATCTCCAGCGGACGCTCTTGACGACGTTCGGCGAACAACTCGAGGCGGTCACGTTGAAAACGGGCGCCGACGGGATTTTCGTCGTTCGCTTCGACGGCGAAGTTGTCTACGACAAAGCGGCAGACGGCTTCGACGTGGATGGAATCGTGAGAGATGTTCGCACACAGTTGTGATGGCTGACCTGTCGGTAACGACGACCACGTAGTCACCTTGCACGTCGCAAGGGCGGCGGCTTTCGCCATCGTGAACGTCACCGTAGGTGAGACCATTCATCGGTAAAAGAACACACATATGATATTCGAAAAACGCAAAACCAAGGTAGAAGTACGTTCAATAGACGATTATCTCTGTGGAGGGTAATACGCATGGTATTTAACACACTCTGGACTCGACTATCGTCTCTCTGGACCGAATCCGAAACGCGGGTGACAGAGGATTCGTCGGGGGATCAGACGACGTCCGAGAACGCCGACGAGACGCTGAGTTACGCCGAACAGGTCGAGTACGGAGTCGATGAAAAGGAACTCCCCGACGAAGATAAGGTTCTCAGAATGCTCGTCAAACGCGGTGGGCGCGTCGACGAAAACACTGTTCTCGAGGAAACCGGATGGACGCAAGAACACCTGATGGAAGTCATCGACGGCATGGAAAACGAAGACGAGGTCAGCGCACTGAGCGTCGGACGCAAACGCGTCATCTGCCGTCGCGGGTTCGAGCCGAAAGGATATCGATCTCATCTGAACGAATAACTGTCGACGAATGGGGTTGCATCCTCCGACACGTACGGGACGAAAGACTCGAGATCTCGAATCGCCGCCTGCTCGTTTGACCGGACGTTTTGTAGATGTTTTACCGGAAGTCGTGACGAATTTCCGATTCGGGCCTAACAGCGGAAATTCTGCGTTCCCAGAACGACGACAATTGCGAGATATACAATCGCCGTGAGTATCCGATTCAAACGATTTTTACTCGAACAACACAATCTGGAGCGTTGAACGGTAGTACAATTACAGTGACTCTCGCTTCGAGCGCTCGAACATGTCCGAACGATCAGCGTCCACGAAGACCGTCGGCGTCTGTACCCACTGCGGCGCGTTCCACGCCGTGTGCAAACGCCCGGACGGATCCGTTTGTGCGATCGGATCACCGCAGGGTGTCACTGTGGCGAGACGGAGTTTCGTCTCCTCGAGGAGTGATCGAACGCTCACCGAAGTCTTCGGCTGCTCGAACGAGCTAACTGAACACGCTTATACAGCAGAGTTCTCTCGATACAGCTATGGACGATCGAACGGGGCGTCTCGAATACACACGGACGGTGCTCGAGGACGCACCGACGACCAGAACGAGCGAGTACGAGAACGCCGATCTGGAGGCCGTTCATCGGGCGCTCGAGGATCGCCTCGAAAACCGTGCCGAGGCGAGCAAATGCGAGACCGACGAGGTGAGTGAACGGGCTCCACCAATCGGCGTCCGGTCCGAACTCACCGGTTCCGAGACGGGTGACGGTCGCGGTGGGACGACGGAAGGGCGACTCTCTGCAATCGTCGATTGTGCCGCGTACGACTCCCGTTCGTTCCGGTTCAAACCGCGCGGACCTCACGGGGCGATGGCGATCATCATCGGGTTGATCGCCGCATTGCCGACTATTTTCATATCGCTGCTTCTCTCGCTCTTTGGCTACTACCTGTATCGATCGGAAAGCGAAGGTAAAATTCCGTTACGTCGGTGGGAGGCAATCGATATCCTCGTCACCGAGTCGGCGAGTACCGAGGCCGGAGCGGAAGCCCCCAACCGTTCCTCGTCGACCGTTCGCGCGACCGGAGCGGCGGAATCGTTCGTCGGCGTCGATACCGATCGGCTCGTCGAACTTCCCTGGGCCCACCGAAAAGCTGTCGTCATGGAGGTCAAAGAGTGGTCAAAGCGGGCGATGCAGGACGCCCCTGCGACCAGAAACGACGAAGACGTCTTCTTCGATTACCTGACGATGTGGCTCAAACGGAAGGCGAAAACGGACGTCGAGACCGTCGAATCCCTGCAGGCCGAGATCGCTCGCGACCCGGCGGCTCGACGGGCGTATACCGCACACGTTCTGGGCGACTCGGCCGAACTCGAGGACGAAGCAGATGACTCGGACGCCCTCCTCGAAGTGCTCGAAGACGGCCAATAACCCGATTTCGAACTTGTGCGACGATCGTGGCTCGATTATTGAGGCGCGCTCGCAAATCGGTTTCTCGTATCGGCAGAACTCACTAGTTTCGAGAATCGGTTTGCACTCGTCTCGAGCCGTGCATAGCGGTTCGCCTATCGTGCGCGGCCCCGTCGCACAGCGATCCCGATTCGGGTTCCAAGGTGATCTCTCGAGCCGATTGGCGGCTGCGCGCTCGCCGGGAGGCCCACCGCTCGAGCGCATCCGGGAGCGATCGCTCGGAACAGACGGCAAAGAGAGTAAAGCAGGCGGCGTCGTGGAGTTACTCGAGCGAAAGCGACGTGAAGGAAATGGACTCAACGGGAGACGGAGTCTCCCGAGCCTTCGCGAGCAACGCGAGCGAAGACGCCGGGATTCGAACCACGGTCGTTTCGCTTCGCTTCACTCCCTGATTCGAATCCCGCACGGTCCGTTATCGCCCTCACTATCGTTCGGCACGATAACGGGCGTGGCGGGATTCGAACCCACGATCAGAAGGTTAGGAACCTCCTGCCCTCTCCGCTAGGCCACACGCCCTACTCGAGAAAAAGTTTCAGTTCGCCTCGGTTTCAGTGTCGGTTTCGACCTCGGCGTCCGTCTCGTCTTCAGACGTCACGGGTTCGGTGTCGACGAATTCGGACTCCTCGTCCTCGTCTTCGATATCGTCGTACGTGCCCGTTTCACGCATTTCCTCGAGTTCAGTTTCGACCTTTTCACGCCCTTTCTGGAATTCACCCATCGCCTCTCCCGTCGATCGAGCCAGCTTTGGAATCTTGTTTGCTCCGAAGAGCAAAATCGCGATGAAAAGGATGACTAATAGTTCCGTCCCCCCTGGAATGGGAGCAAACAGCGGTGCAATTTCGATTGCCATCTCTATGCGTGGCTTATCCGCTGGCAATTATAACCTTTTTGGACGACGCGGCTAGGCAAAATCGATTGAATTAGTGGCTTAAAAGACTGTATCGAGGTGCTAGGCCATGACTCCACTTCAAGGTAGTGCCGAGCGGAGAGGTACGATTGTGCAATTTGGAGGACCTTCGCGTAACTCTACGGAGTGTCCTGTCAGAATACCACCATGCTCTCGCGAACACGTTCGAACTCGGGTTCACACTCGAACTCGAGACTATCTCACGAACGAAACTGTCTTTCCTCCCAACGTACAAACTCCAGTGATGCCAGAAACCGGTGATACTGCACCAGACTTCACAGCACCGCTCGCAAACGGCGACGTAGACTCCATTACGCTCTCGGACGCTCTCGAGAACGACGCGCCGGTCGTCCTCGCGTTCTTCCCCGGCGCGTTCACGGGCGTCTGTACGACCGAAATGTGTACGTTCCAGGACCGTCTTTCGGCGTTCGAGGACGTCGACGCGACGGTGTACGGGGTCAGCGTCGACTCCCCGTTCTCGCTCAACGAGTTCCGCGATCAGAACGACCTCTCCTTTGGCCTGATCAGCGACTTCGAAAAAGAGATCATCGATGACTACGACATCCGCATGGACTTCGAGGACCTCGGCGTCTACGGCGTCGCCAAACGCTCCGTCTTCGTGGTCGACAGCGATGGCGAAATCACCTACGCGTGGGTCACCGACGACCCGGGCGTCGAGCCGGAGTACGCCGAAGTCGAAGACGCGGTCGCTGACGCCTCCTGATCGACGCGGTCAACTGCCGAGACTTGCCGTTCTCGGCTTTCAGTACCGTTCGAACTGGCGGAGGGCTTTTTTACTCCGCACCCGACCACAGTATATGAGCGAATCGTCACCTGCTGAGGACCCTCGCCGCGTCTACACCCCCGACAAGGAACACAATTTTCCTGACGAGAAGTGCAACGAAGTTCTGGCGTTCGTCGAATCGGACGAGGAAATTCAGACTTACCTCGAGGCCCAGAACGTCAACGCGGTCGACAGGAAGCGGTACAACGACCACGGCGCGAAACACATCGAGATCGTTCGCAACCGCGCGCTCTGTCTGTACGATCTGCTCAAAGCCGGTAACGTCGATTTCAACGGCGCGCGCCAACAGGGACTCGATGAGGCAGACGAGTCGGTTATCATCACCCTCGCCGCAACGCTACACGACGTCGGTCACGTCGTTCACCGCGACCAACACGCCTACTATTCGATCCCGCTGGCGGCCGATATTCTCGATCGAGTCTTGCCCGAGTTCTACGACGTGCCAGACAGCGTTCGCATGAAAGGAGAGGTCCTTCACGCGATCATCTGTCACCACACCGCCGAAACGCCGCTGACCACCGAGGGCGGAATCATCCGCGTCGCGGACGCCCTCGACATGGAGCGCGGGCGCTCGAGGATTCCGTACGAACAAGGAGGACGCGGGATCAACACGCTCTCGAGTCAGGCGATCAAACGCGTCTCGTTACACGAGGGCGATAGCCGACCGGTCATGGTCGAAATCGCGATGACGAACGCCGCCGGCGTCTATCAGGTGGATAACCTGCTGAAAGCCAAGCTCCGCGGATCGGGACTCGAGGACGACATTCGTATCGTCGCGGTCAACACGAACGAGAACCACGAACAGCTCGTCGAACGGATCGAGCTATAGGGTTTCTCACCCCAATACAGAAAGAATCGCTGGCCCGCTGAGAGAGTCAGCCCTCAGACGAGTCGATAAACGCCGTCGGACTTCTCGAGGTGGCCGCGCTTTCGAAGCGTCTTCGTGATCGAAAGGACGGTCCCCTTATCGAGTCGAAGCCGATCGCACAGCTCATCGGCAGTTGCACGTTCCCACGTCGCGACGGACAGATAGACGAGTTTGGATTGGCCGGAGTCGATATCGGTCGGAATCCGGACCGCAGTCGAATCGTCCTGAAGTTGCGATTGACTGTTCATACACGACACTCATGCAATCGACGATTATCAAACTATGCCACGACAATTGTCGAAGTCTCGGCCCCTCCGAACGAGGCGAAAATTGAAATCAGGTTAGTGAGGCACTCTTCCTCGAGAACTGCCTCAAGAGCCGTGGGGCAATTGTCGTTCTCAATGATGGATAGTGATGATTTGGGAACAGCAACGAATCGATCCGATCCCGTCCGCGATAAAAAAGCGGAAAACGTGTAGCGTCAGTAACTCCGAACCTTCGGTTCGTACTCTTTGCTTTCGCCCTCGAGGATAACCGGTCGGTACCAGATCGACGGCTTGCCGGCGTTCCAGGAAACCAGCGTGTGTTTGAGCCAGTTTTCGTCGTCTCGCGTCTGGTTTTCCTGTCGCCAGTGAGCGCCGCGGAACTCGTTTCGGACGAGCGCGCCGAGCGCGATGGTCTCGGCGACGTCGATCAGATTCCGGGTCTCGTAGGTCATCTGTAGATCGGTGTTGAAGGTCGTCGAGGGGTCGGCGACGTAGACGTCGCGATACTCCTCGCGACACTCGCGGATGATCTCGAGGGCCTGTTTGATCCCCTCTTCGGTCCGGAAGACGTTGACGTAGTCCGTCATCGCCTTCTGGAGCTTCGATCGAATTTCCGCGTGTTGGACACCGTCGTCTTTGTTCATGAGCCGGTCGATGCGTTCGGATTCGGTTTCGACGGCGCGCTCGAGAACGCCCTCGGCATCGGCAACCTGACCGGAGCCGTCGGCCGCGACGTCGTCACCGATCGGCTCGAGGCCGGCTGAACCCGGCTGTACCGGGAACTCGGTGTCGTCTTCCTCTTCGACCGCATCGGTGTATCCGGTCTCGATTTCGGCGTCGCCGAGGTCGCCACCCGCCGCGTGGTAGCCGGCTCGCTTGCCGAAGACGATGAGTTCGGGTAGCGCGTTTCCGCCCAGGCGGTTCGCGCCGTGAACTGAGACGCAGGCACACTCGCCTGCCGCGTAGAGCCCGCTGACGCAGGTCTCTCCGTTTTCGTCGGTCTCGATCCCGCCCATCGCGTAGTGCTGACCGGGTTTGACAGGCATCGGTTCGACCAGCCCATCGGCGCCTTCGAAGTCCTCCGCGAGGTGGAGAATGTTCTCCAGACGGTCGATAATCCGCTCCTCGCCGAGGTGGCGCATGTCGAGGTGAACGTACTCGTCTTCGACGCCGCGGCCCTCGCTGACCTCCGTCAGTTCCGCACGCGCGACGACGTCGCGGGAGGCGAGCTCGCCGTCGTTGTTCGCGTAGCCGTGTTCGAACATGAACCGCTCGCCCTCGTTGTTGTAGAGGATTCCGCCTTCGCCGCGGACACCCTCCGAGAGGAGCACGCCCGTCGACGGAAGTGTGGTCGGGTGGAACTGGATGAACTCCATGTCCTCGAGGGGAACGCCCGCGCGGTAGGCCATCGCGTGGCCGTCGCCGGTACACGAGACCGCGTTGGTCGTGTGATCAAAGGCCTGACCGGGACCGCCCGTCGCGAGGATCACGCCGTCGTTCGCTTTGAAGCCTTCAATCTGGCCCGACTGGACGTCGTAGCCGACGACGCCGTGACAGGTCCGATCGTTGGGATCCGGCTCGTCGGAGGTCGCGAGGTTCATCACGTACCACTCGTCGTAGACCTGAATGCCCCGCTTGACGACCTGCTCGTACATCGTATGGAGCAGGTGGTGTCCCGTCTCCGCACCGGCGTAGGTGGTTCGCGGGAACGAGAGGCCGCCGAACGGTCGCTGTGAAACGCGACCGTCGTCCTCTCGAGAGAAGGGCAGACCCCAGTGCTCGAGGGTGATGGTCTCCTCGGGTGCATCTTGGGCCAGCGTCTCGACTGCGGGAGCGTCGCCCAGGTAGTCCGACCCCTTCATCGTGTCGTAGGCGTGGAGTTCCCAGTCGTCGCCCTCGCGAAGCGCTGCGTTGATACCGCCCTCTGCCGCGCCGGTGTGGCTCCGAACTGGGTGGAGCTTCGTGACCATCGCCACGTCCGCTCCCGCTTCGTTCGCCGCGACCGCAGCCCGGAGGCCGGCACCGCCCGCACCGACCACGATAACGTCGTGTTCGTACATAGTTATTACCAGAATTTCAGGTTTTTCTTGACTGCCTCACGTTTGAGCTCCTGAATGTGCTCCGTGAGTGGGATGTCTTTCGGGCACACTTCGGTACAGGAGAACTGGGTCTGACAGCGCCAGACACCGTGTTCCTGCTCTAAGATCCGAAGTCGGTGCTCCTTGATCTCTTCGTCTTCGCGCTCGTCCATCGCGAACTTGTAGGCCTTGTTGATCGCGGCCGGACCGAGGTACTGGTTGTCGCCGGCGGCGATGTTACACGAGGACATACACGCGCCACACCAGATACAGCGCGTAGACATCTTGACCTTCTCGCGGTTTTCGCGAGGCTGTCGTTGTTCCTCGAGGTCGCCCTCGGGAAGGTCCTCCTGCTGGAAGTAGGGTTCGACGGCGTGCATCTGGTCGTAGAAGTGATCCATGTCGACGACGAGATCCTTGACGACCTCCTGATGTGGAAGCGGTTCGACCCGAATCGGCTGTTGTAGGTCCGAAATCTGGGTCTTACAGCCGAGCTGTTGTGAGCCGTTGATGAAGAAGGCGTCCGACCCGCAGATCGCCTGCCGACAGGAGTGACGGAAGGTTAGTGACGAATCGAACTCGTCGCGCGCGAAGATCAACGCGTCGAGGACGGTCATCCCCTTCTCGAAGGGGACGTGGAACTCGTCGAAACGAGGCTCTTGCTTTCCGTTCACTTCGGGATCATAGCGAAAGACCTTCAGGTGGACCGACTCTCCCTCGACGTCGGATTCGTCGACGGACTCCGCTTCGGCCAGTCCCTGTTCTTTCTTGTCGAGTCGCTCTTGTTGTGGCGACTGCTGTCCCTTCATTTCGGGATCTTTCGGTGCCTCTTGGGTTTCCGGTTGTTCTTGCTGTTGTGTACTCATTAGACGCTCACCCCTGCCATGACGATTGCAACGTAGATACCCTGTGCGACGAGTGCGACACCCGAGAGCGCCAAGACGGCGAAGACGACCTTCTTCGGGGTGCCGGAGAGCCCCTGATTGACCAGCGCGTTGTAGATGCCGTTGATGCCGTGGAACGCGGCCGTGATCAGGAACAACACCATCGTCAGGAAGTACCCGACGTTTTCCATCCGCGCTTGGGTCCCGGCGAAGGTAACTTCTGCGGCGTGATTGACGAAGTGAAGTTGGAAGAAGTGAAACGCCAGAACGATTATCAAGAACGCCGCGGTGATCCGCTGGAGTAACCAGCCGGTTCCGCCGGGCGTAAACGAGGAGTACCGTTCTGCCATTAGAAGCCCACCCCCTGAAGGAACGTCGGCACGCTCGCGACGGTAATGACGCCCGTGAGGATAAGGGAGGCGTAGAAGCTCTTGTCCTGCGAATCGAGACCGATTCCCAGATCAACCATCAGGAGTCGCACCCCGTTCAAGATGTGGAAGACTGCGACCGCGAGCAGTCCGACTTCCAGTACTCGAATAATAAAGAGGCTCTCGAGTCCCTGGATCGTCCCCGTGTAGACGTTTACCTCCTCTCCGGCAAGCATCATCATCTGTCCATCCGCTGCACCGATTGCTGTGCTCAATACGGCAATGTGGGTAAACAGGTAGCCGATAAGCATCCACCCGGTGAACTTGTGAAAAATCCACGCCCACATCCCGGCCGAGAACTCCTTCCACCGACCGAAGTCCTCGATGAGACCGCGATTGTAAGACTGACTCATACACTCATGTGGTGGGTTAGCCTGCGGGGGTATAGAAGTTACTTCTTTGATTCCGAAGCGGGTACAGAAACGGGCAAAACACAACTCGGGCGGGAGTGAGTCTGAAACAACTCGGATAGAAGATCGAATCCGTGGTCAACGGGACGGCCCTGAGTCATTCGAGATAACTCAACAGCGGATCGACGTTGTTTCGTTCGCGCTCTAAGGCGGTGCGCGTCTCCGGTTTGAGACCGACGAGATGACAGAGCGGGTTGCCGGGATAGACCACTGGGTTCTCGAGGACGCCGACGATCAACCCGGTAAACGGCGCTTCGACGGAGACGATGTCTTCCTCTTCTTTGAACGGATCCGTGATCGTACAGATCACGTCGCCCTCCCGGACGAGTTCGCCGCGGCCGTGTTTCATATCCACCATTCCGCCGGCGTCGGCGCGCAACCACGTCTTTTCGTCAGTATCGTCGATGAGGATGCGCCACCCGGGCCAGTGAACGGACGACTCCCGGTGGAGTCCGAACTCGGCGAGCACGCTCGCAACACCCGTCAGCGCGCGATCGATGAGCGAGCGCTGAAACCGGTGGGCTTCGCCCATTTCGATGGTGATCGTCGGAACGCCGGCGTCCGTCGCCTCCCGTCGCAACGTTCCCGTTGGCCCCTGTCCGTCAATGATGACGTTCGAACTGAACGCGTTGGCGAGCCGGATGATGTCGTCGTACTCCATATCCGCGCGGACGTGAAGCATGTTCGTCCGACCTCGAGTCGACGTGTGAAAGTCCAGCCCGAGGTCGCAGGGCTCGATGAAGTTCGTGAAAATTCGGTGGGCCATCCGTCGAGCGCTGGTCGACCCCTCACGTCCCGGAAACGACCGATTGAGGTCCCTGTCGTAGATCGGCAGATATCGTTCCTGGGCCAGAAAGCCGGGGACGTTCATTACGGGGAGGCAAACGAGCGTTCCGTGGAGTTTCGTGTGATCCCAGTCATGGGCGACTTCTCGGACGACTTCGATGCCGTTGAGTTCGTCGCCGTGGGCCGCCGCCGAAAGAAACACCGTCGGCCCCGGATGCTGTCCGTTGACGACTGTTACCGGAATCCGAACAGGATCGCCGAGATACGTTTCGCTGATTCCGTACCTGATATTCACCGACTCGCCGGGATCGACTCGACCACCATTGTAAGTAAAGACGTCGTCGGCCTCGCCGGACGCATCAGTGTCGGCTGGGTCGGCCGTCCGTTCATCCGTCATGGTCTCCCTGTCGTCGTCCGGTATGAAACGTGTACCGCTGTTCGAAACCGTTCGCGAAATTTCCCCCCGAGGGCATATGTTTTGTACGAGGGCATGTTAGTGGAGAGCATGGATCTTCGTGAGGCGACTGAAGACGATGTCGATGAGATTCGAGAGATTGCTCGAGCCTCGCTCAATTCGCTGTATACTGACTTTCTATCGGAAGAAACGATCGACGACGCGCTCGAGCAATGGTACGGAGAGTCGTTCGTCGAGGACGTCAACGATAACCACTCCCTGTTCATCGTCGTCGAACGCGACGGCGAACTCATGGCGTTCTCTCAGAGCGTGCTGGTCGGCCAGCGCTACGGTACCGGACAACTGCTCTGGTTGCACGTCCACCCGGACTACCGCGGGAGCGGCGTGGGCGTCCGACTGCTCGTCCGAACGCGCGAACTCCTCCTCGAGGAGGGCGCAGATCAGGTCCGCTGTTTCGTCCTCGCGGACAACGAGGGTGGAAACCAGTTCTACGAGGACCACGGCTTCGAGCAAGCGGGCCAGCGGGAGGTTGAAATCGGCGACGAAACGTTCACTGAGAACGTCTACGCGGAAGCCGATATCGAGAGCGACGAGGGGTGGGATGCCGTCGATCAACTCGAGATCGACGGCGAGAACGTCTACGTGAGCTACGGCGAAGCAGCCCGCGGGTCGAAATCACCGTTTTACTCCGCCTACGGGACCGACGAGTTCGAGGAGCGATACGGCTGGCTCTGTGGCAACTGCGACTCGATCGACAACGCGATGGACACAATGGGGCGTATCGAGTGTAACAATTGTGGAAACCGTCGGAAAGCGACGCGCTGGGACGCCTCGTATCTCTAAAGAGTACAGCGCGAGTTCCACGGGTTACCCGACTCGTGGTTGTTTATATTACGGAGGGATTTCTTCGACTCTCGAACGGTAGGCTGTCCGTGTCTTTCTCCGAAAGCCGGAAGAAACGGATCCTTCTTCCAATCACTCGGTGGCAATCAGCGGCGTTTGTCGTGCACCGATAGATCAATTTAGTTCGACATTTCTGACTGTTGTAAGTCCATTACAATTGCCCAGTGAGGACGTTGATTCACTGTATCAATCAGTCACCGGCTGGTTCACGGCCTGGTCGTACTGCGTTCAACATGCGATTGAAGCACATCTGATAAATGGATAGACAGGAGCACATCGTCCGAGGATTCAAAGCGACGCTCGTCGCTCGAGCCGTCTACATGATCTCGAGCGCACTGTTGATGTTCCTTCTCGCCAGTTATCTGCTCGACCCGGAAGGGTACGGCGAACTCTACTGGGCGATCGGCATTCTGGCGGTCGTGCAGTTGTTCGCCGACGTCGGTCTGGGCAAATCAGCGGCGAGATACGTTTCAGAGTACCGAGAAGACGATCCGGGACAGATACCGCATCTCTTGCAGACGACCGTCGCGGCCAAGCTCGTCGTAATTGCCATCGTCGCGTACACGCTGTTGCTCTTTCACGACCAGATCGCAGTCGCGCTCGGCGATCCGGGAGTCGCGCCGTTTCTCGCGGCAGGCGTGATCTACATTACGGTCAACTCCTTCAACGTGTTCTCGCAGATCGTTTTCCAGGGGTACAACCAGCTCGTCTACAGCGCCGCGATTCAGGCGATCAGCGGAGCGGCTCGGTTGGTTTTCGCCGTAGGATTCGTCCTCGCCGGGCTCGGTGCCCTCGGCGCGTTCTTCGGATACATCGTCGGCTACGCGATTGCGGCAGTAATCGGTCTCGCGATTCTCTACTACAAATTTTATCAACCGACCGAAGCCGCAGAAGTGTACGAAGACGGCCTCTCGCGTCGATTGCTCGAGTACAGCGTTCCGTTAACGGCGACTCGGAGCGCGAACGTTATCGACAAACAGATCGACATCGTCCTCGTCGGTGTCTTTCTCAACCCGGTTGCGGTCGCCTTCTACACGCTCGCAAAGCAAATCACGGACTTCGTCCTTGCTCCCGCAGAGTCGCTGGGCTTTACGATATCGCCGAATTTCGGCGAGCAGAAAGCCGCCGGGCAACTCGAGGATGCGCGCCGAATCTACGAGATGGCGCTGACGAACGCGATGTTGCTTTACGTGCCCGCGGCCGTCGGGCTCGCGTTGGTCGCGGAACCGTTCATGACGATGGTGTTTGGAAACGAGTACGCGGGTGCCGTGCCGGTCATGCAGATCCTCTGTCTGTTCATCGTTCTGCAGGCGGTTACGAACCTCACGAGCGATAGTCTGGATTATCTCGGCCGCGCTCGAGCCCGTGCGGTCGCGAAAGGCGGGACGTCGATCGCGAATCTGGGACTCAACATCGTCCTCATTCCGACGATCGGCGTCGTCGGAGCCGCGATTGCGACGATTATCACGCACACCGTCTACGTGCTGGTCAACCTCTACATCGTCCACTCCGAACTATCGCTCCGGATCGGTTCGCTCGCTCGATCGTTCGGGAGTATTTGTGCCATCACCGGAGTGATGGCCGTGACCGTACTGTTGGTCACGCCGCTGATATCGAACCTCTTCATGCTGTTCGGAGCGATCGCGCTCGGCGTCGTTACCTGGGGCGTGCTGGCTATCGCGAGTGGACTACTCGATCTTCGAGAGGTTCGATCCATCGTCACCTGAGATGGTCGGTCGTACGTCACTTCCGGCCATTCGCCACCCAGCTCTGGCGACAAACCGGTAAATAGGTACAATCGACCCTATGACGCTGACAGCGCGTTCGAAAGCGTATTCACCTGCTGACGTTCCGGCACGCTGAAACCACTACCAACGCTTTTCCGGGTTCTCGGTGTTCATGTGGTATGCCTAAAAGCGATCCCGTTACGGTTGGGGTGCTCAGCCTTCACACGAGCAAGGAGACGAAAGCGATACTCAACGCCGTCGAAGCGCTCGGTCACGACACGGAGTGGCTTCGCGAAGAAAATACGAGCGTTCGCGTCGAGGACGGCACCATCTTTCTCGAGCCCGATGTCGACGTTATTGCAAATCGGATGTTACTTTCGAATACCGAACAGCCCTGCGAAGAACTCGGACTCGTCAATACGTTCTCGCAACTGGTTCCGATGCTCAACGAGCCAGGGCCAGTACTCACGGCGGTCCACAAACTCTCAACTGCTGGCGCGCTCGCGACGAACGGCATTCGCGTTCCCGACGTATTGCTCGCACTCAACAGCGATCAACTCAACGACTCGAGACAGCAGTACGGCGACGAAGCAGTCTACAAGACGGCGATCGGAACCCACGGCGGCGGTACCTGGAAAGTCGGACCCAACGACGTCATCAACGCCAAAGTTGGCAACCGATACGCGTTCTTACAGGAACTCATCGACCGGGACGACCAACGCCACCGCGACGTCCGAATCTATGTCGTCGGCGGCGAAATCATCGGGGCGATGTATCGGTATGCGCCCGATAACGACTGGCGGACCAACGTCGCACTGGGCGGTGCAGTCGAGGACGCCACGGAAGAACTCCCCGAGAGTGCCCGTGAGATAGCCAGACAGTCCGCGGCCGCGATCGGCCTCGATTACGCCGGCGTCGACCTCGTCGAAGGCGAGAACGGCTGGTTCGTCCTCGAGGTCAACCCGACAGCCGGTTTCAAGGGGTTGTACGAAGCGACACACGTCAGCCCGGCACCCTACATCGCGAAACTCGCCATCGAACACGTGGGTGGTACCGTCGACGATGATCGAGTCGCGGAGCTCGCCGGAACGCTCGATGACTCCCAGCCGCTGGCGCGTCCCCCCGAGCAGGCGATGGTCAACGACGAACCGGCCACCATCGGCTACACGGAGGAAATCGTCCTCTCGGGAACCAGCGGCTCGGAATCGGTCCTCGCCAAGTCAGACACGGGCGCGACTAGAACCAGCATCGATACGAGCCTCGCCGCCGACATCGGCGCAGGACCGATCAAGTCGGTCACCCGAATCAAATCGGGAAGTTCGAAAACGTCGAAGAGCCGACCCGTCGTCGATATTGTGGTCGGCGTCGGCGGTAACCGCCACACCGTCACCGCGAGCGTCGAAGACCGGAGCCACATGGACTACCCCGTTTTGCTCGGGCGCGACATCCTCGAGAACTACCGTGTCGACGTGAGCAAACGCGTCGATCGCGACGTGGCCGACACGCCCGAAGAGGAAGAATAACGCTTGACATCCTCCCCGCCCTGAAGGGGCATGACGAGACGCAAAGCGTCTCGTTGCACCCGAAAACGCGAAGCGTTTTCGAGGACGAGGATTCCCACGGCACCGCACCGCTGGGTTGGGATGGGGACGGTTTGTAGCCCCCTCAATGGATGGCTACTGGCTGTGTCAATCAGCTGTTACTCCTATCTCGACGTGGGATTCAGAGGGACTTTTGCTGACCACACCCCAAATTCTGGTGCAGAAGAGGGTGTCTTCTGTTTAGAATCGGGGAATCCCGATACTGTCCGATTAGTGGGGCGGGTAGACCGCCTCGGCCACCTGTTATTATAGTGATTAACCACTTAAAATATCTGACTATAATGTCGAATATGGTTGGTGGCGAGTATTGTCGGATTCATCCCCGCGCTAAAGCACGAGGCTTTCTCCTTGAACTTCCGTAACCACGTCGATTGTGCGAGATCGATTGGGGACGTCGACTGCGAGACTTCGACCTCAAAAGCGAAAGCTCGAGAGAGCGCTCCCCCAATCGTTCGTCGCTTTCTGACTCCCGCTCGCCTCGATTCACGCCACCTCCACTCCCCTCACTGATTGATCACCAAGCACTGTTATTGCGTTCGAAAGCACAGAGTACGAATGCGTGAGTGATCGACGAACGAAGCGTAACCGGTGTCTCCTGTGTGGAACTGCACTGGAGAGTCCACCCACCGATCCGCCGGACGAGCTATCCACTGATCCGCCGGACGACCTATCCACCGAGTCCCTCGGCACCCCTTCAACCGAAGCGGATTCGGACGACGCGTTCTGTTCGTCCGGCTGTAGCGACGTCTACGACGTACTCGGTGCGCCCACTGGTAGTCCTCACAACGCCTCCGCTAACCCCAATCTCGCCGTCGACGAGGATTTGGCAGCCTCCCAGAACGACGGTGAGACAGCTTCTCAGGGCGACGACGATCAGCCGGACTCTCAGGGCGAGGATTCAGTAGCACCGAACGATCGACAAGCGACCGAAATCGTTCGAACGTTCTTCCGTGTCGACGGCATGCACTCTGTGACCTGTGAAGCGTTCTTAGAATCAACCGCCGGGGCACGCGACGGCGTCGAGCGCGTCGCCGCGAGTTACGTTACGGAAACGGTACGGGTCGATCACGATCCCGAGCGCATCTCGGAAACCGAACTGCAGAACGCGCTGAGTAGGGTCGGCTATACCGCATACCTTCGATCGGACACAACGGGTAAAGGAGACAAAAGACAGCGTTCAAGCGAGGAGGGAGAGACCGCGACAGGTACAACTCAGCGCTCGAGGGAAATGACCGGTCTCCGGAAACGCCGGACCGATGACATGCTCGAGATACGCTACATCGTGGGCGTCGTGTTCGGAACGTTCCTGTTGGTTCCCTACGTCGCGATCTTGTACCCGGTGTATCTCGCATCGATCACCGATTGGGGGATGCTGTCCCTGTACGAAGGCGCCTTTGAGAACCTCGAGGGGCTGTTGTTTCTCCCCCTGTTTTTCGTGTTGACGGCTGCCATCCTCTACTTGACCGGAATGCCCCTTCTGCGCGGTTCGTACATCAGTCTAAGACTGAGACGACCGAATACGCACCTGCTCGCGGCACTCACGATAACCTGTGCGTACATCTATGGCACGCTCTCCTTTTTGCTCGGCGGGAACGACGTCTACTACGATCTGACGGTCATCGTCGCAGCCGTGATAATGGCCGCGGTTTTCTACGAGGCGACGATCAAGCGGCGAGCGATCGATCGCCTCACCGATCTCACGATTTCACAGGTTGAGGAGGCCCGTTTGCTCGAATCGAGCGGAACGAGCGAGGTCCCCGTCGAGGAACTCGAGTCCAGTGATCGAGTGCTCGTTCGACGAGGAGAACGGATCCCGGTCGACGGCGTACTGCTCGAGAGCGCGTGTACGGTGGATGAAGCGATCGTCACCGGCGAATCGGTCCCGGTTTCGAAAGCGCCCGGAGAACGCGTCATCGGCGGCTCGGTCGTCACGAACGACGCCGCGGTTGTTCGGGTGGGAGAGCAGACGACGAGTAGCATCGATCGACTAACGCGAGTCGTCTGGAACGTCCAAAGCGCGGATCACGGCGTCCAGCGACGCGGTGACCAGCTTGCCGGACTCTTCGTTCCGGTCGTCTGTGGCGCTGCGGCCGTCGTGGGTGCGACGCTGTTCGTTCTCGAAGCGAGTCCGGCGACGATCGCGATGAGCGTTCTCCTGACAGTTATCGTCTCGAGTCCGTGGGCGATCGGGTTCGCGACGCCGGTTTCGGTCGCCTCGAGCATCCGAGATGCGATGGATCGAGGGATCGTCGTCTTCGACGAGACCGTCTTCGAACGGCTTCGGGCCGTCGACATCGTCGTCTTCGACAAAACGGGAACGCTCACGACGGGCAAGATGACCGTGCTCGAGGCAGACGCTCCCGAAGACGTACTGGAAGCTGCCGGGCTGGTAGAACGACGGGCATCGCACCCGGCAGCGGCGGCTATCGAGGCCGAGTTCGCGGACGGCCCGACTGATCCGGGAGATCCCTCGAAACGGCCCGACGGCGGCTTTACGGACGAGCGACCGAACAAAAACGAACGCCGAGTTCGCGACTTTCGAAGCCACGATACCGGCGTCGAGGGAACTGTCGACGGACGCGCGGTACTCGTCGGCCATCCTGCACTCTTTCGGGAACGGGGATGGGACCTCGACGATCGACTCTGCGCTCGAGTCTCGAGCGCCCGAGAATTCGGGCGACTCCCGGTCGTCGTCGGGACCGACGGGCGTGCGGACGGCGTCGTGATCGTCGGCGACGAACCGAGGAACGAGTGGGACGAAACGGTCACCGAACTGAACGATAACGGCGTTGAGGTCGTGGTCCTCACCGGGGACGACGAAACGGCGACCGACTTCTTCGATCGTCATCCGGGTGTCGATCGGGTGTTCACGGGCGTTCCGCCGGCCGGAAAGACGGCGACGATCCGGTGTCTGAACGGCGAGAACCGCGTGGCCATGGTCGGAGACGGAACGAACGACGCCCCGGCGCTCGCCGAGGCCGACCTCGGCATCGCGCTGGGGGGCGGTACCGCGCTGGCCTCCGACGCGGCGGATTTGGCGATCGTCGACGACGATCTCACCGCTGTCGAGCGGGCGTTCGCCCTGTCGACCGCCGCACGCCGGCGCGTCACGCAGAACCTCGGGCTGGCGCTGGTCTACAACGCGCTCGTGATCCCTCTGGCGGTGGTGGGGGTGCTGAACCCGCTGTTCGCGACTGTTGCCGTGGCTACGAGCAGTCTCCTCATCGTTGCGAATTCGTCGCGTCCCCTTATCGACGAGTAGAACGGTTAGTCTTCGGATCGAACCTGACCGGTTATTTTGCGGGCTCGTCCTCTCCCAGTTATTTTGCGGGCTCGTCCTCTCCCGGCTATTTTGCGGACTCGTACTCGGCCCAGATATACCGCGTCGCAACCGACCGGTACGGCCGCCACTGCTCGGCGATATCGCGCATCTCCGCTCGAGTCATCTCCGCACCGTCGCCGTAGAGCTGTTCGATTCCCCGTCGGACGGCGAGGTCGCCCAGCGGCAGGATATCCGGCCGTTCCAGTACGAACAGCAGGAACATCCGCGCCGTCCAGTCGCCGATCCCCTTGATCTCGGTAAGCCGGTCGACGACTTCGTCGGCGGAGTGATCCGCAAAGCCAGCCCTCGTGTAATCGTTTTCCTGAAACGCTCGAGCGGCGTTTCGGATGTACTCGACTTTCATTCCGGACAGTCCCGCATCCCGAAGCGCCGCTTCGTCCGCGGCGAGTACTCGAGCGGGCGTCACCTCGTCCTCGAGGAGGTCGAACACGCGTTCTCGAACGGCGGCCGCACTCGCCGTCGAGAGTTGCTGGTTGATAATAGAGATACAGAGGCGTTCGTAGGCCGTCCAGTTCGGTTCGATATACGGATCGTGTCTGTCGACGATCTCCGCCATAACGGGGTCCTGACGCAGTACCTGTTTTGCTTCCTCCATCATCTCTGGTGAAACGGTGGGAGGGCTCGGGAAGGCAAGTATGTCTCGGTCCGATTTCGTTCTCGATCCCTTCCGTCGGTGAGACCGGCCGAAAGCGAATGCGACGGGATAATAGCGGATCCGAACCACCCGTACGGCCTCGAATTTTTCAGTGAGAACGTGGTTCTCGAAGACGAATGCAGCCAGTCGTTCACCTCGTCGTCGGCTACATCTGTTACGCCGCGTTCACCAGGTGGCGAGACGATCGAGCGCCGTCGGAAGCTGGCGCACTCGTGGCCGTCGCCGGTGCGGCGCTCGCCGATTTGATCGACAAACCCCTCGTCGCAGCCGACATGGTGGCGGTCGGGCGAACGATCGGGCACTCGCTCCTCTTTGCCGTTCCGCTCATCATCGTCGTCTGGGCGTTGGCCAGACGATCCAACAGGAACGTACTCGGCGTGGCTTTCGCGATCGGGTACCTCTCACACATCGCGACTGACATTCCCTGGCACCTCGTTTCGGGCGACTACCACGAACTGGGCTTTCTCCTCTGGCCGATTACCGACATGCCGCCCTACACTGGCACGAAGCCGCTGGGAACGGTCGTCGGAGTCGACGTAACGACGCTCTGGCTTGAGGCGGTCATCTTCGTCTTCGGTATTGGGCTCTGGTGGTACGACGGCCGGCCGGGTGTCGAAGCGATTCGGCGATGGCTCTTCGGGTGAGGAGTCACGCCGACTTCTCCAATCGTTCCGAGGAAATCACTACGTATCGGACAGTATCCACGAGCAACCCCGTGGTGACGAAACGTAAGTCGTGATGATCTTTCTAACAGGAATAATAGGCAAATATCACCTAGTCTGGCGTGCGATAACACCTATGGAGAACGAAGGCGATTTCGACGACATCCTCGTTCCGACCGACGGCAGTAAATCCGCACGGAGAGGCGCGGAGCAGGCCATTAGGTTCGCAAAACGGAACGGCGAAACCCTGCACGTGCTGTACGCGATGAACATGGGCGACGTGAGTTACGTTGCGGTGCCGAGCGATATTGAGCAAACGCGAAAGCGCCTCGAGAAGAAGGGACAAACGTTCGTTACGGAAATCGAAAATCTCGCCGCGAAAGCTGAGGTACCCTGCGTTACGACCGTCACGGCGAACATGCCGCTCGAGGCCATCCTCGAGTACGTGGACGAACACGATATCGATCTCGTCGTGATGGGAAAACGCGGGCGATCGGACCCCGATAAGCCGCTCATCGGCTCGACCACCAATCGGGTCGTCGGCTCGCTCGAGATACCCGTATTCACCGCGTGAACGAGCGATCTCGAGTTAATTCGTCACTCTCGTCGAAGACGATGTTATTCGTCTCCTCGTGTCTCGACCTCGCCTTCCGGCCCGAACTCG
This sequence comes from Halostagnicola bangensis, assembly GCF_054653435.1. Taxonomy (NCBI): domain Archaea; kingdom Methanobacteriati; phylum Methanobacteriota; class Halobacteria; order Halobacteriales; family Natrialbaceae; genus Halostagnicola; species Halostagnicola bangensis. Next base: position 566,141 of record NZ_BAAIGG010000002.1, read on the forward strand.
GCATCCGCGTGAGTGGTCCCGAATTCGGCTTCGGCCGCCGCGGGTTCCTCGCGCGCGAGCCGCATCGCGTTGCCGGTTACGCCGAGGCTCATCCCCATGTCGCCGATGACGACGGCGTGGATGACGGTGACGATGCCGAACGGCGCACCGGCCGCGAGCACCGCTTTCACGCCGAGGCTCGCCCAGATGTTCTGTCGGATGACGCCGTTTGCCTTCCCCGACAGTCTGTAGAGGTACGGAAGCCGCGTCAGATCGTCGCTCATCAGCGCGATATCGGCGGTCTCGAGCGCTGTATCCGTTCCCGCCGCACCCATCGCGATTCCGGTCGTCGCGGTCGCGAGCGCCGGCCCATCGTTGATGCCGTCCCCGACCATCGCGACGCTCCTCGAGGACGACGAGGCCGAAACCTCACCAGCGTCTCCAGCGACAGAGTCCACCTCGAGGCGTTCGTCCGGCTCCGCGTCACCGTCCCCTTTGAGGCGTCGGATCCACTCGAGTTTCTCCTCGGGCATGAGCTCGGCGTGGTACTCGTCGATGCCGACCTCGCCGGCGATCGCTCGCGCGGTTCCTTCGTTATCTCCGGTGAGCATCACCACGCGGATTCCCTGATCCTGTAACTGCGAGACGGCCCACGACGCCTCCGGACGGACCTGATCTGCGACGGCGACGACCCCGAGCGGCCCGTCTTCCGTGCCGACGACGACGACGGTCTTTCCGTCCGCCTCGAGTTTCGGGACGACCTCGGAGAGGACGTCGAGACAGTCCTCGCGGTCGCAGTCGGGGACCGATTCGTGGTCCCACTCCTCTTGGCCGGGTTCCGACTCGAGGACGGTGCCGCCGTCGGTCGCGTGGACGTGCTCGAGATCGGCCAACCCGTCGAAGAGGTCCGGCTTGCCGACGTAGTGCGTGACACCGTCGAGATCCGCGCGAACCCCTCGTCCGGTGAGCGCTTCGAAGTTCGAGACCGCGGGTTCGTCCGAGCTATCTAACTCGTCGCCGGTACCGACAGCGTCGGCCGCCAGCCCGCGTTCTTCCGCGGCTTCGACGATTGCCTCGCCGACGGGATGTTCGCTCCGTCGTTCGATAGCTCCCGCGCGGGCAAGGACGTCCGCTTCGTCCGCCCCCTCGAGCGGGATCACGTCGGTAACGTTCAGTTCGCCGGTCGTGAGCGTTCCCGTCTTGTCCATCGCGAGAACCTCGCTTTCGCCGACCGCCTCGAGGTGGCGCCCGCCCTTGATCAACACGCCGTTTCTGGCGGCGCTGGTGATCCCAGAGACGACGCTGACGGGCGTGCTGATGACGAACGCGCAGGGACAGGCGATGACCAGCAGGGTGAGTCCGCGCAGGAACCAGGTGTTCCAGGACGCCCCGACCAGCAGCGGCGGGAGCGCGGCGACGGCGACCGCGAGCACGACCACAATGGGCGTGTAGACGCTGGCGAAGCGATCGACGAACTGCTCGCGTTTGGTCGTCTCGCGTTCGGCGTCCTCGACCATTCGGACGATTCGGGCGATGGTCGAATCGTCGGCCTCGCTCTCGACGTCGACCTCGAGGTAGCCCGATTCGGCGATGGTTCCGGCGTAGACCTCCTCGCCCGGGGTCTTGTCGACGGGAACGCTCTCGCCGGTAATCGGCGACTGATCGACTGCACTCTGGCCGTCGGTAACCGCTCCGTCGGCCGGGATTTTCTCGCCCGGCTTGACGACCACGGTATCGCCGATCTCGAGCGAATCCACCGCAATAACTTCCTCCGTGCCGTCCTCCCGACGAACGGTCGCCGTCTCCGGCGAGAGGTTCATCAACTCTCGAAGGGAGTCTCGCGCCCGGTCCATCGAGAACCGCTCGAGGAGCTCTGCAACGGAGAACAACACGGCGAGCATCGCGCCCTCGAAGGGATGGTGGGCCGCGACGCTGGCGACGATACCGGCGCTCATCAGGAAGTCGATGTCGAGGCTCCGATTGCGCGCGGAGTAGTAGCCGTTTCGCAGAATCGGAACGCCAGCGACGGCGACCGCGCCGATGAACAGCGCCTCAGAGAGTCCGTAAGTCCGGCCGAACGCGGTGATAAGGGCTGGGTCAAGCGCGGGAAGAAGGAACTCCAGTACCATCCCGACCGCGACGAAGACGGCACCGACGGCGGTTCCGAGCGCCCGCCGACTTCGCCACACCGCTCGAGACTCGACGACCCCATCGTCTCCGTCCTCGATCGGTTTTCCCTCGTACCCAGCGTCGTCGATGGCGTCGATAACGAATGGCGTCTCGAGGTCGGACGCACCGGTCACCGTCACGCGCCCGGAGGCCGGCCGCGTTTCGATTTCCTCGATGGACTCGACGCGCTCGAGCGCGTTTTCGACTTTGTTCGCACAGGAAGCACAGTCCATATCCGGAACCGAGACGGTGAGCTCGGTCTCGTCGTCGGCGATAGCGTAGCCGGCGGCACGCACGCGGGCCCGAATATCGTCGTCGCTCGCGAGCGTCGGATCGTACTCGACGACGAGCCGGCCGCTGGTCACCTGCGGGTCGATCTCCTCGATTCCCTCGAGGCGTTCGATACTGTTCGTTACCTTCCCGGCACAGGACGGACAGTCCATCTCGGGAACCCGACACTCGAGGGTCGTCCTCGAGGTCGGCGACGTGGAAGGATCACTCATTACGTCATCCTAAGTGACGGTAGTGGATAGCAGTTATTTGGCGTGCGCCAACTCGAGAGTTGGTTCTGGCCAAGGTAGAAAAGGGAATTATAGAAGGGCGGCCAACAGTTCAGATTTCGGGTACGAGCGCCTCGATTGAGGCGTCGGCGTCGACGAACGTCGTCGCGAGCGCAGCCTCGGCTCGTCGCAGGCGATACGACAGCGTCGAGCGCGGAATATCCAGGTCCGTCGCGAGTTCGGAGAGTTCGATCCGTCGAGGCGTCTCGTAGTAGCCGTGCTCGACGGCCGCTCGGAGCGCCGATCGCTGTGCGTCGGGAAGCGTGGCTTCGGGGTCGGCTTGCGCACGTTCGGGATCGACCTCCGTCAACCGAATCATCTCCATCCCCGTACACTCGCCGACTTCCTCACCGAGCGCGTCGAAGAACGCATGAACCGACGCGTCGCTCGAGAGAACAATGCGCCACCGGTACCGGCGTCCCTCGCGGTACGTTTCGAACAGCAGCCCTTCCCCGAGGTACTCGAGCGCCAGGTGGGGAATCGACGTACAAACTGGCGTTCGATCCCAGTAGGTGTAGACGACGAGCGTTCCGTTCGACCGGTCCAGGACCTGCGTCTCACACTCCGCGCCGCAGTCGTCCTTGACCAGACAATCAGCGAAGTAGGTCGCGTCCCGGTAGGCTTCCTCGAGTTCCTCGAGGGCCTCCGGCGATCCCGTCGCGTGATCGACTCGCCAGAGACTGTCCGGGGTAACGTGACACGAAAGCGAACGAATTGACGTGTCGGGATTGGCCGCGAGCACGTCCGCAACCGGGTTCGTATCCGGCTCGTACTCGAGGGCGAAGACGAATTCTCTCATACCGACTCGTAAGGACCGACGGGAAAAAGGGTTCCCGGTGGTCGTCGTAGTATGGGTGTGCTCTCTGGAACACTCGAATGGGTTCATGATCTCTGGCGGTTCTACCTCGCGTACACTCAGACCGCCGCCCACGCAGCGACGGCCGCGGCGTTCGCTATCTTCGGCCTATTGGTGTTCGTTGATCCGCTCTTTGCCCTCCTCGCGATTGCGTCCTACGTCGTTCCACCACTGGTTCTGTACGTACTCGAGGACGAACCGCCGCGCAGTCGGGATCGACGAAAATCTCGAGAGCGGGCGCGCAGGGAGAAGCGAGCGCAGGAGCAACCCGGTCAAGACCGGTCCGTACAAGGAGGGGAACGACCGGGAGAACACATGACCGTCCCCCCGAGCGGAGAAGCAACACTCGAGGAGAACGAACGGGGTACTCGAGAAGGACGAACCGGGGAGGCCTCGAGCACTCTCAGAGACGGGAATGGAGACACGGACTCGGATAGTGACGATGGGGATACGGATTCGGATAGCGACGACGGAGACACGGACTCCGACAGCGACGACGGAGACACCGACTCCGACAGCGACGACGGTGATACGGATTCGGATAGTGACGACGGAGACACGGACTCCGACAGCGACGACGGAGACACGGACTCCGACAGCGACGACGGTGATACGGATTCGGATTCTTGAACGTATTAGCCTATTAATTTCACAGGATGTTCTCGGCAAGTACAGGTGAAGTACCAACGACTGTTCTAGTTAAAATATACTGAAAACATCCAATATCCGGTCGATGTATTTGTCATACTTTCCTTCTTTCTCCTCATCTTCGTCGGGGGGTTTTGTGCTCTTCCTGTCGCCAGTCATGGATAGACATTAGATATAGGATATAGTGACTTTTCTGGTGATAGTAGATGTTCACTTCACACGTTTACTCACTTCTCGAGACGACATTATCCCTCGCTGACAACAGTAGTTATATGACAATACAGGACGTAACGGCAAATGGAAGCTAACACTCCACGGAAGGGGGCGTTCGTATTGAAATGCCCCGGGTGATTAGAGCACCCGAGACGTGGCTTCCGAACCCATCACGGGTCAGTTGCCATGACTGGATTACTTCTCCGCGGGCTTAAACATCCCGTCCGACAGACGAATCGAAGTCGAAGACAGCTACCCGCCGCTCATGGACTATCAGCTGTTGGTCACGTGCTCGGGGTGAGTGCAAACGATGACCTCGTCGACGACCGATCTGGTCGTGGATATCGTTCGAACGCTCGAGAAACAGGGCGTCCCTCGAGACTCCTACCAGGTCGCCAGCGAGTTCGACCCGGAGGCGCTCGCGCGGTTGGTCGATTCCGGCGGAAGTACGGTTGAAGTCCGTCTCGAAGTTCAGGGCGTGTCGCTCGTCGTGACGAATCTGGGCGCTCGGGTGACCGACGAGGAGCCGTCGACACACCCCGAGTGTGGGGTCCCGGTCACCGCAGTCGTCCAGCTCGTTCCAGATTGTCATAACGCGTACCCCTGTGGCTGTCGGGTTCGGGGCGATTTGCTCGAGTAGCGCTTGCTCGAGTAAGACTCGAGTCGCAGACCGTCGTCGTTACGCAGGTCGTCAGTACCAGTAGATAGTAGCCCGGTTTCGTTTTTGCTCGGCATGTGAAACCGGCGGTCAGTATAGGCGAACGATGTAATATAACGGATTGGAATCTACCCAAACCCATGAGTTCAGCACGCCAACTTCGTTTGTTTCGCGCTGAATCCATTGAATCAGTCGTTCAATAACCATGCGTACTGTGCAACATTCTCCAGTACATGACACTCAGATTATGCTGTCACCATAACTGCTTATGGAGCGAGGAGATGTCTCTTCTCTATGACCGATTCGAGTAGCGACGAGTTCGACCCAAAAGCACCAGACCAACGGGAAATCGGCCGCGAAATGGTTGACGACAGTACGGGACTCGGTTCGGTGATGGCCCACGCCTATCGCGGAGAGATAGACCGAGTGGGGACGTGGCGCCAGCGCCTCGACGAGACGACGACGTGGGCGGTGACGCTGATGGCAGCAATCTTGACGTGGGCGTTTTCGAGTACCGATAACCCACACTATATCTTGCTAATTGGGATCGTCGTCGTCACCATCTTTCTGGGCGTCGAAGCCCGGCGGTACCGGGACTACGATGTCTTTCGCTCTCGTGCTCGAGTCATCCAAGAGAACCTGTTCGCAAACGCCCTCGATCCGTCCCAGGGCACTGAAAGTCACGACTGGCGAGCGGAACTGAGCAGGGACTATCGCAGGCCGACGCTGAAAGTCTCGGTATACGAAGCACTCGCAAACCGGCTCCGGCGTGTGTACCTTGCTCTGCTCAGTGTCATATTTATCGCGTGGGTCTTCAGGATTACAGCGTTCGCGCCGCGCCAAGACTGGCTGACAACCGCTGGAATCGCCCGTATCCCCGGGATTGCTGTGGTTGCCATTGTGGGTGTGTTCTACGTCGTATTGCTGGCCGTCACCTTCTGGCCCCACGAGCGCCATGCCAAGGGTGAATTCCGTGAGGGGGACCCGGACGATTGGAAAGAGACAGACAGTTGATATTCAACCGGCGCTAAAGCGCGAGGTTTTGCGCCTGTTCATCTCATAATATGAATTTCGTCGTTTTATTCGCACCTACAGTGAACACTCGAGAGCCGTTCCAAGTTGAGCACTCAACAACGGAGAGAACGCACCGAAAACCGCCATCGGCAGTATCGCTCTCGAGCCCCCCTCAGAACAACTGCTCGTCCTCGGCCTCGAGCAACTGTGCAGGGCCGCCGACGCCCCAGACCATCGTCTCGACGCCACAGTCTGCGACTTCTTCCTCGACGCGGTCGGCGTGTTCCTCGGTCGTGTTGACGTAGACGCTCGCGCCGGTATCGGTCGAGAAGTAAACCGGGATATCCTCCTCTTCGCGGAGCTTTCGGACGCGGTTGAATATCTCGAGCGTTGCCGGTTGCCAGTACACCCAGCCCGAGGGTCCGGTCATCGTCGTCGCAGCCAGCGACAGCGAGTCGTGCTCAGCGAGGGAGAACGCGGCGTCGAAGTCGGCGTTGTGAAGCGCGTCGCGCATCTCCGCGATCTGGCCGTGGATGTGAGCGTTTCGGGCCTGGAACATGTGACTGTCGGCGGCCTCGTTGTGTGCGTCTTCGGTCTCTTTGTGATACGGCACGAGCCCGACGACTGTCTTTAGGTCGTCCTCGAGATCCGTTTCGATGCGACGGGAGCGACAGTCCTCGTCGTTTAGCCCGGTGTAGAGCTGGGAAAAGGCTCCCGTCACCGCTCGAGCGGCCGATGCCGAGCCGACTCGAGCGATCGTCGAGATCTCCTCGCGGTCGGCCTCGATGCCGGCGGCGGCCGAAAGCGCCATCGCGGCCGCGGCGAACCCGGACGAAGACGAGCCGAGCCCGACGTTCGTCTGGAAGTCGTTCTCGCTCACCAGTCGAACTGGCTCCTCGGCGTGAGCGGCATCGGCCTTCGAGCGGACCTTCTCGAGGACCGCGTCGACACGTTCGGCGGCGCGTCCCTCGAGTTCCTCGCCGTCGACGACGTACGTGTCCTCGTCGTAGTCGGCCGAGAACTCGGCCGTAGTTTTGGTGTGGCTCGGTGCGGTACAGACGCTGATACTGTCATGATACGGAAGGCGCTCGATATCGTCGCGCATCCCGTGATACTTCACCAGCCCCTGAATCGGGTGGGCCAAGGCCGTGGCTTTCATATCCTGACTGGCGAGTGACGGCCGCTTAAAGGTCACGGGATGGTGTGGAAAGCGGTTCCTTTCGTGAACCTGACCTGTAGTGACTGAATGCGGCTTACTGATCGGTCTGTAGTCGTCTCGACCAGTATCGGGACCCAGCGAAGACATCGAACGGGGCCTCGAGGTCGTCCCGCCGGAGCGGCTGACGATCAGTCCGGACTGCGGTCTGAAGCTCCTCCCCCGAGAGATCGCCTTCGGCAAGATGGAGAACATGGTCCAGGCGGCTCGAGCGGTCGAAGCCGAACTCGACGCCGGAACGCTCGGAGTTCCGGGTATCAGTATCGACGATTGATCTGTGGGTTGTGAATAGTAACAAACTCAGGTACGCGACCCGTGCTGGTAACAGGAATGTCCACGTCCACTGAGATGGGCTAGTGTGAGACGGTTTCAGATCCGAGAACCACTACCTCCCACCCCTCTTTAAGAGGTCAGTGGCCGTATCGGTCATGAGCTTCGTCAATCGGCAAGATCTCGCGAACACGGACTTTACTGTCGTCCTCGTGAACCGTATAAAATGCTGTGTACGTACGTCCGATATGCATCCGATACATTTCTCGTCCATCGATTGTGAGGTTCTCACGATCACCGCGACCTGCGCCCGGTTGAGCATACGGTTCGTCAAAATGTTTTCCGAGATTGTTGCGAACGATTCTATTGCTTTTCTCGTCGGCCGTAGTGAGAAACTCACGTGGCTGATCACCTAATAGAACAGCATACGACATTACTCAAACCTCGTCGAGAGGTACATACTCGTCGTCGTCAGTCCGTTCGAGCATTTCCTGTAGGTTCTGTTTCTGTCGCGCTTCGATAAGGTCTTGAATCACGTCATCCCACGTCTCACCTGATCCTTTGAACTGCCCGAGTTGTTCGAACGTGTCTTCACGGACCGGAAGCCGTTTGTCTGCCTTGGACATCTTAATAGGGTTTACAACCTTGCACATGACAAGCATGTCGACCATCCAATGAGTGGAGGACAGCGAACAAGTCACTGACTACTACAGGAGGTCACAGATTATGACTGGAGATTTTCTCCTAATTTTAAATTGGCGCGTTTCCACCCTCTCAGACCAGCCAAAACCACTATTCGACGGCCGAACCGACTCGACCCGACCCGAAATCCGAATGCTGAAAGCCCGACAGTCCAAGCGGTCGCTATGGGAACGCCACGCGAGACCCGTACCGACCAGGCCGAGGAGATCGTCGATCGGTTAGAAGAGACCTACCCCGACTCGACGATCTCGCTTCGGTACTCGAACCGCCTCGAGTTGCTGATCGCGGTCATCCTCTCGGCCCAATGTACCGACGAGCGGGTCAACAAGGAGACCAAGCCGCTGTTCGAGACCTACGACGGCCCCGAAGAGTACGCGAACGCGCCACAGGAGGAACTCGCCGAGGCGCTGAACTCCATCACCTACTACAACAACAAGGCGGAGTACATTCGCAACGCCTGTGAGAAGATCGTCGAGGAACACGGCGGCGAGGTTCCGGATACGATGAGCGATCTGACGGACCTGCCCGGCGTGGGCCGAAAAACGGCGAACGTCGTCCTTCAGCACGGCCACGATATCGTCGAAGGGATCGTCGTCGATACCCACGTCCAGCGCCTCTCGAGGCGGCTGGGAATCACGGAAGAAACCTATCCCGAACGAATCGAGGAGGACCTGATCGAAATCATTCCCGAGGACGACTGGCAACAGTTTACACACCTTTGCATCGATCACGGGCGAGCGACCTGTTCCGCGCAGAACCCGGATTGTGGAGACTGCGTGCTCGCGGATATCTGTCCGTCGGAGAAAGGCGACAGCGAGGTCGATCTGGCCTCCGGCGAGCCCTGGTAGTTGGATCGGTACTCGATACCAAAAGCGAACCTGACTCGAGCGAGCGGTATTATCAAGCGCGGGGTTGCATACTCAGGCCCAAGGCCTTTTCTGCGGAGTAGGGTACACCCAGGATACGAGGTGACTACTATGCCCGAAAAAGACGAGCACGGCCGAGATGTCGAACTGGCAAAGGAGGACCCCGAGGCCGAGGACGACGACGACGAACTCACCGAGGAAGAAAAGGAGGCCCGCGAACGTCAGGACGAAGAGCAGCGTCGACAGGATATCGAACACAAATCCGTCGAACGCGAAAACGACGCTCGAGAACACGAAAATCCCGACAACCACCGAGACGAGGAGCCGTTCAACAGCTAACCAGACACTGGGAAATCTTCGGTCAGCAGTAGTTGATCCCTCTCCTTTCTTGCAGAACTAGCTCTCAAGAACAGTACCGTCCGGGATCACGAGCGTCGATAGCGATCCGCCCGCCGTGATTTCGACGCGCCTGTCTGCAGAAATCGTCTCGAGCGTTCGACCGTCGACCGACACCGACACGGCGTCCTCGTTGCGTTCGATCGAGAGCGACAGGCTATCGTTCGGGAGCACCCAGCGGTCGGTGTGCGTGTCGAACGGTGCGATCGGTGCCACGACGACGGCGTCGACCGCCGAGGAAAGTATCGGCCCGTCGACCGCGTTGGCGTACCCGTGACTACCCGCGGGCGTCGCGACGACGACGCCGTCGGCGCGAAACTGCGCGACCGGTTCGGACCGAGCCTTTACGCCGTACTCGGAGATTCTGGCGGGTTCGTCGGTCGCCAGCGTGACGTCGTACAGCGCCTGCTTGGATTTTCCGCCGCCGATATCGACATCGAGAATCGAGTGCTCGTCCTCGAGTGCGTCCCCATCGAGAACGGCTCTGATCGCATCCGAAAGGACATCCGAAGCGACACTTTCGATACCGGCGTCACAGTCGACCGGAAGAACGGGAATCTCGAGGAAGTCGACCGTCTGAACCAGTTCGTACAGCGAATCGTCCCCCAACGCGACGACGAGCGACGGGTTCGCCGCACGGACCGTTTCGACCGAGCCGGCGACGACCGATCCGTCGTACTCGGCGGCGAGTTTCTCGAGGTCGTTCCGGTCTCGAGTCCCCTCCAGTCCGTCCGACGAATCCGCATTGGTGTCGACAACGCCGACAACCGGCTCGCTGCCCGCAGTCCATGCGACGGAATCCATGCGATTCACTTCCGGGGGCCCGACCAAAAACGTGCGGATGTGGGCCCGATACGCTCACTCGTCGTAAGGCCAATCGCCCGTAACCTGCATCCCTTCGGCCAGGTTCTGTTCCTCGAGGTCGTCGGCCATCGCCTCGGGCGTTCTGTGCTCGACCGTCGCGTCTCCCGCGAGGTGGACGACGAGATCAGTCAACAACACGGCCTGCTCGCGAAGATTGCGTTTCTCGAGTTTCTCGAGCGTGTCGGCGAAGGTGTGGCCCCAGCCCCGGCCGACATCTTCGGACGTGCTCTTGGCGTGATAACCGGGAACGCCCCACTGAACGAACGGCCAGTGATCGCTGTGCGGACCGAGGCCTGGATCCGTTTCGATCGGGTGATCGTACCGATCCGCGATCGTCTCTACTGCCGACTCGAGGCCCGAAAAGCCGTGGGTCGTCAGCGAGAGTGTTCTGTCGCCGACGACGCCGTCGTTGTTGACGATGGCGATGATCTCGTCGTGATCCGCCTGCTCGGCGTGATATTCCGAACCGACCAGCCCAACCTCCTCCGCGCCGTAGGCGACGAACTCGACGCGCGTCTCGAGGTCGTCTTCGCGCTCGGCGAGTGCGTTCGCGATTTCGACGACCATCGCGGTGCCAGCGCCGTTGTCCAGCGCGCCTTCGGCGATATCGTGGGCGTCGACGTGGCTCGTGACGAGCACTCGCTCGTCGGACCCCGGACCGAGTTCTGCGTGGACGTTCTGGCTCGTCGCCTCGTCGATTTCGGCTTCGACGCTGACCTCGATCTCTTTGCCAGCGAACCGGCGGGCGAGACGCGCGCCGACTTCGCTCGAGACGCCGACAGCAGGGATCTCACCGATCGGATCCTCCGGCGTCCCGACGCTTCCAGTCGGCGGCAGACAGCCCTCAACGTGGTTGCGGTAGACGAATCCGACGGCCCCGTTGTCGACCGCATGATAGTATTTCTCTCGCCGGTGGACGTACCGTTCGTAGTGGTCAGGAATGTCGCTCCTGACCATGACGACCTTGCCCTCGATATCCGCGTCCGAGAACGATTCTGGCAAACCATACTCGAGGTCGACCAGTTCGGCGGAAACGGTCTCGGACGGGCTTCGCGGCAGCGCAATCGACGACTGCTCGATACCGCCCGCCGCGATCGAACTCCCGTTTCGAGTCCAGCCCTGAATGTCGAACTCCTCGAGACGCGCGTTTCGCGCGCCAGCCTCGGAGAGGGCTTCTCGGGTCAGTTCCGCGCCCTCGCGCTCGCCGTCGCTTCCGGCCATTCGGTTCCCGGTATCGACCAGTTCCTCGAGATGGTCCCAGCCGATGTCGCTCGTGAACGTCTCTCCGATCCACGTACTCATGGGGCTACGTACGCACTCGAGGGCGTAATCCTTCGGGAAGGCGAAGCCACCGATAGCGTAACGATCACGAACCAGTGTTAGCGATACGTAGCGTCCGAGGGCGGAACTGAATCTTTTTGAGGGCTGTCCGTCTGGGTTGAACGTATGCGGAAGACGCTCGCCGAATGGCGGCCCGCGATCGACGAAGCAATCGCCGAGGTGTTACCACGAGAGATTGACGAGGCGTATCTCGAGTCGTATTTCGGCGAGCCAAGCTTCGAGTATGACCCGGAGGCAATCCAGTGTGCACTTTCGGACCCGCTCTGGGAACTGCTCGATAGAGGGGGAAAACGTTGGCGTGCCGTTCTCTTTTTGGTCTTTATCGATGCGTTCATGAAGGATCCGAAGGACTACCTGCCCTACGCCTGCATTCCGGAAATCCTCCACAACGGAACGATCATCGTCGACGATGTCGAGGACGAGGCATCGGTTCGCCGCGGTGAGCCCGCCTTACACCACATATACGGCCAGGACGTCGCGCTCAACGCGGGCAACGCGATGTACTTTCTGCCGCTAAAAATCCTGCAGAACAATCCGGCTAACCTTCCGGCGGACCAACAACTCGCCGCCTACGAGATGCTCACCGCCGAACTCAACCGGACTCACCTCGGCCAGGGAATGGACATCTGTTGGCATAACGAACGCGAGGTCAACATCACGCGAGAGCAGTACCTCGAGATGTGTGCCTGCAAAACCGGCTGTCTCGGTCGAATCGTCGCCCGATTGGCCGCAATCTGTACGGACCAACCGGCTGACATCGAAGAGGCGGTCGCCGAGTACGCCGAACTCACCGCCGTCGCCTTCCAGATCGGCGACGACATCCTCGACGTGGAGAACTCGCTGGGACGCGCGGGTGACTTCGGTAAGGAGTTCGGAAACGACATTCGCGAAGGGAAAAAGACGCTGCTCGTCCTCCACGCGATCGAGGAAAGCGACACGGCGACCGCCCAGCGACTCGAGGAAATACTCGTCGCCGATGCGAACACCGAAGACGACATTCTCGAGGCGCTTTCGATCCTCGAGGAAGCTGGGAGTGTCGACTTCGCCCGCAACCGTGCACTGGCGCTCGCCGAGACCGCACGAGACAGTATCGAGGAACTCGATCTCGATCCGGAGCCAAAGCGAAAGCTCCTCGAATTCACCGAGTTCGTCGTCGAACGCGACACCTGATAGATCGGAGGCAAATGTCCCGTTCGGTCAGAGGCGAACGTTCCCTTCGGTCAGAAGCGAACGTCCTGTTCGGTATCAAGCCGGTCGAACTGCCACGGGATTTCGACGAGGTTTTTCGGGGTTCCGGCCAATCCGTCCCGAGCGACGACCTCGAGCGTTCTATTTCGAGCCTCCGGCGTAAAAGCCGACGAAGCCATGATCTGGGCGACGTCTCCTCGCGGAATCGTTCCGTAGAGCGTATCCCCGCCCTCCCCGACGAGGACGTCGTTTCGCGGCGGCTCGTTCGTCAACTTTCCGGGCCGAACGATCGTGTATCCGAGCCCCGACTGGCGAATAGCCGACTCCGCATCCTGTTTTGCGGCCAGCGTTGCCCGGATCGCCAGCCGCCCGAGGCGAGGCATTCGTTTCCGAGAACTTCCGACGCCGATCGCACTCTGGAAGACGAAGTGGGTAACATCCGCCCCGATTGACGCCGTAACGAGATTGATAACCCCCGTTCGATCGACGAGTTTACCGCCGATAACGTGACGAATACTCGGCGGTGTTCCGACCGCACAGCAAACGATGTCACAGTCCTGGACAGCCCGTACCGCGTCCGCCGGTTCGAAGAGATCCGCGACGACGACTTCGTCGGCACCGAGTCGCTCGAGTTCGTCGACGTTCGCGTATGAGCGCGTGGTCGCTCTGACCTGGAGGTCGGTCGGACGGAACACCGAGAGGAGTTCCCGGCCAGTCTCTCCGCTCGCACCTACGATGAGTACACGGTCGCCGGTTGATGACATACGCTCCGTACCCGCTCGACGAGCATAATCCTGCGCAGCAGTTCGATATACGGACCGTCGGGAACAACGACCTGTTACCCTTCGTCGGGTTGAAGCCGTTCCGTCGTCTCGACGAGCGGATGACGCGCGTAGTCGACCACGTCGATATCCTCGATCCCTTCGAGCTCTTCTTTGGCCGCCGTCTTCGCCATTCCGAGGTCGATGTTCTGGTCGACGACGATGACGTACGCGTCCATCTCGTCGATCGCCAGGCGATCCGCTGCAAGAACGCGGTGGTGGCCGTCCGCCAACAGCAACGTCCCGTTGTTGTCGATGACGACGAGCGGTTCGGCTAGTCCGTGCTCAAGTTCATATCGCCTCCCCTCGAGTTCGTCGGCGTAAACCCGTCCCTGCGTCGGGATCAGATCGTACAGCGGGACCGTTCGCCGCTCCTGGGAGAGCTCTATCTCGTGAATCTGTTCTAAGGTTCGCATCAGCTTCCCGACCTTTTCGGGGGTCGCTCGTTCGATCTGACTGCGAATCACGTCGGCGTTCGAAATGATACCGACGAGATTGCCGGCGTCGTCGACGACCGGGAGCTTCTGAATGCCCGACCGGAGGATGACCCGAGCGGCGTCGGTCACTTTCATCTCGGGGTGTGCGACAAGGAGGTCGGTCGTCATCACCTTGAAGATCGGCTCGTCGTCGTCGGCCAGGAGAAGATCGCGCGCACTGACGAACCCTTCGACGCGCCGACGTTCACAGACGGGAAATCCGCTGTGTTCGTCGCTCTCGGCGATTCGAGATGCAACGTCCAACACGGTTGAATCGGGCGAAACCGTTTCCACTTCCCGTGTCATATACTCTTTGACCGGCGGTTTCCCCTCCGAGACAACGTCCATACCGATCCGTTCGGCGTCGGGGCGCAAAAGTACTGTCTTCTCGGCGTTCTCGTTACCGCGGACACTCCTCAGCGTTCTCGTTACTGCGGACACTCACAGTCGACAAGGAACCTACGCCGATTCGCCGTCGTTTGGTCCGCTCTCTCCCGGCTGGAACAACCATTCGCTCGTCCGATCGTAGGCCCCGACGGGCGTCCCCGGCCGCGTCCGGATCGCTTCGAAGAACCGATCCGTGATTACCTCCTCGATAACGCTGAAAATCGAGTTCAGTTCGGCCTCGCCGTCCGCTCCACCGAGAATCCCGATCTCGAGTTGCGCGCCTGCCATATCGGCGTGGCCGCCGGCGCTTCCGATCGGGTCGAACGCGTCCCGAAGCGTCTCACCGAGGTCGACGTTACTCGCTCGAGAGCGGGCAGACAGGAACACCATCTCGTCGCGAAAGCCGAAGACGAGCGTCGTACTTACGCCCTCCATCGCGAGGAGTTGATCCGCCGCCTGCGGTAACGCATCGCGGTCGCCGATTCGGCCGACGCCCGCGACGGCCACCGACTCGCGTTGTTCCCGGTTCTTGATCGCCTTGGCGATCACCTCGAGCGTATCGCCGCCGATCGTCGGCTGTTCGATCTGGGAAATTTTGGTCGTATCCACGACCGGTAACAGCGTCGATGCCGCCTGAAAGTCCATCGCCGATACTTCGCGTGTGAAATCGTTCGTATCGATGCGAATGCCGTACAGCAACGCCGTCGCGATTCGCGGGTCGATGTCCAGCTCGAATCGATCGAGGTATTCGGTGAGAATCGTACTCGTCGCACCGGCGCTTTCGCGGAGGTCGACGAACTCGCCTGCAATCGGGCCGCGGGGCGGATGATGGTCGATAACGATATCGACGTGAAGTTCCTCCGGTAGCTGGTCGTTCACGCCGGGGCGGGCGTGATCGACGAGTGCGAACGCGGAGTAATCCCCGAGCGGGTCGTCCCGTTCGAAGTTCGTCAGATCCAAATCGAGCAGGTTCACCATCGCGCGGTTTTCCTGGTGGGAAATCTCTCCGAAGTAACAGGCGTCCGCCTCGAGTCCGACCAACTCTGCAATGTTCACGAGCGCAACCGCGCTCGCAATTGCGTCGGGGTCCGGGTTGTCGTGCATGAAGACGCCGAGGCGCCCGTCGATCTTCGACAGCTGCGATCGAAGATCGATCGCGTTCTTGGCGGACGAACTCGCCGATTTGTCGATGATGTCGTCGGCCAGCGCCGCCGCCGGGTCGACGACTCTGTCCGCGCGGGACTCGAAGGCCTCTCGATCGGTCGGGCTCGCGTTTCCGCCGAGATAGGCGACGATTAACGACTCCGGAAACTGGTCGCGGGCTGTCTCGAGTGCGGCTCGGTTGACGTCGGTGCGGTCGCTCGCGATGAAAATTTCGTCCGGCATCTCGAGTGCAGACAGGACAGAACGGTCGGTTGGATCCTCGTGACGCGCGGGTATGCTCTCGTCTCGGAGCGTTTCGACGAGGTTTGGGACGTCCGCGATGACAAGCAATCGGTCGTCGTGCTCTGCGAGTTGCTCAACGATAGGCTGGCCGACGGTCCCACAGCCGAGCACGAGCCGAAAAACCATACCGCGGCTTGCCACTCTGGAAGGTAAAAGCTACCGGGTTTCATACGGCCTGCTGTAACTATTTACCGGCGCAGCCTCGAATCGTCCCGCGATTGCGCCAAAATTGACTTACAGCGGTCCGTATCAGGCTACGACCGCGGCGGCCGCGTCAACGGCGGCGTCGGCGACCGGACCGAAGCCGGGTAGAACGACGACCGTCATCACGGCCGCGAAAACGATCGCGGCGTAGAGCCCGACCGGCTGCGAGAGCGACTCGCGCTCGAGGACCGGTTCTTCGATCCAGAGCGCCTTGACGAGTCGCGAGTAGTAATACAGTGAGAGCGCGCTGTTGATCACGAGCGCCGCGGCGACGAACAGCAGTCCCGCATCGATCGAAGCGGTGAACAGGAAGTACTTGCTGAAGAACCCGCCAAAGGGCGGGATTCCTGCGAGACTGAACATGAACACCGTCATCGCGACGCAGGCGATCGGCGCTTTCGCCGAGAGTCCGTTGTAGTCCTCGAAGGTCCGTCCGATGCCCCAGTGTTCGGCCAGGCCGACGAACAGGAACGCGCCCGTGTTCATGAAGCCGTAGACGAACAGGTGCATCAAGGCCGCACCCATGACGACGTCGTTCGCGCCGGCTCCGAGTCCGGCTAATCCGATCAGTGCGTAGCCGGCGTGACCGACCGAGGAGTACGCGAGCATCCGCTTGACGTTGTTCTGGGTCGCCGCGGCGAAGTTCCCGATCGTCATCGTCACGATCGCGAGGATGATAAAGGCGACCGTCCAGTCGACGCCGATGACCGACGCCGTCGGCTCGAGCGGGAACGCGGTCGTAAACACGCGGAAGGCGATCACGAAGCCGGCGGCCTTGGAGGCCGAGGAGAGAAACGCCGCGATCGGTGCTGGTGCCCCCTCGTAGGCTTCGGGTGCCCAGAAGTGGAACGGGACGCTCGCGGTCTTGAACGCGAAGCCGCCGATCAACATCAGGATGCCAAGCCCCAGAAGCGGCCCGTAGTCGGCGTCGAGGTTCTCCGCAATCGCGTCGAGTTGCATGAAGCCGGTTGCGCCGTAGACGAGGCTGATCCCGTAGACAAAGATTGCAGAGGACAGCGCGCCGATCAGGAAGTACTTGAGCCCGCCCTCGATGCTCCCGCGGTTGTCCTTGAGGATCGAAACCAGCGCGTAGGAGGGGAGACTCGCCAGCTCGAGGGCGATGAAGATCGTGACGAGGCTGTTCGAGGCGGCCATCGTCGCCATCCCCGTCGCGGCGAGCAACGTGAGCGTGTAGTACTCGGCCTGGTAGGTGTGGCCCTTCATGTAGTCGTAGCTCGCGATCGACACCAGCGAGGTGACGACCGTGACGACGACGATGAAAAACAACGCGAGCTGATCGACGACGAGTTGGCCGTCGAAGAGCGAAATCGCTCCGAAGCCGCCGTCGGCCTGGGGCGTTCCGACGCCCGCGAGCAAGAACCAGACGGCGACGGCGAGTGCGGCGAGCGAGCCCGCGGTCGTCGTTCCGGCGAGGAACGCGCGGTTCGTCGTTCGCGGATTGATGCTATCGAAGACGAAAAGCACCATGGCCGAAAGCACCAGGATGTACACCGGTGCCAACGCGGCCCACTCGGACAGTTCGATCGGGAACATCAGTGCTCACCTCCGTGCTCTAAGATCGGATCAACTGCGTCTGTTATCATGTCGAAGATCAACTCCGGTGCGACGCCGAGCGCGATGATAATCGCGAGCAACACGAACATCGGCGCGATGTCGTGTAGCGGAGCGCGACCGACGTCGTAGTCGGTTTCTAGCTCGTAGGGTCCAAAGACCGCTCGCTGGAGCGCAAACAGCAGGTAACCGGCCACGATGACGATGCCGAACATCGCCAGCGCGGTGAAGATCGGCGCGTACTCGAGGAACTCGGAGCCAAAGGCCCCAAAGAAGATGAAGTACTCGGCGGCGAAGCCGCTCATCAGCGGGAGGCCCATGTAGGCGAACGACCCCGCGATGAGCACGCCGACGGCGATCGGCATCTTGTCTGCCATCCCGGACATATCCGTGAGCATCCGGGTGTGGGTCGCGTTGTAGATGACGCCGACCGCCATGAACATCAGTCCCGAGATGAGTCCGTGCGAGACCATCTGGAAGGTCGCACCGCCGATGCCGAACTGGGTGAACGCGATCAATCCGAGGATCACGTAGCCCATCGAGGAAACCGAGGAGTACGCGACGACGCGTTTGAGATCGGTCTGTGCGAGCGCCAGCAGTGCACCGTATATCACGCTGATGACGGCGATAACGGCGATCGGAATCGCGAACGTGCTGATGACCTCGTCGGGGAACATCGTGAAGTTGAATCGCAACAGTGCGTAGGTCCCCATCTTCAGCAGAACGCCGGCCAGCAGCACCGACGCGGGGGTCGGCGCTTCGACGTGGGCGTCCGGTAGCCACGTGTGGAACGGCACAATTGGGACCTTCACCGCGAATCCGAGGAACATCGCGAGGAAGACCGCCGATGCGAGCGACGTGCCGCCGAGACCGAAGATTTCGGCCTGCGGACCGCCGTTAAGCATCGCGTTTGTCACGTCGGGCAGGGCAAACGTCGTTATGTCGAGGCTGAAGACGAGTGCGATGAACGCACCGAACATCACCAGCGACGCCACGTTCGTGTAGACGAAGAACTTGATCGCAGCGTACTTCCGGCGCGGGCCGCCCCAGATCCCGATTAGCAGATACATCGGAATGAGGACCGCCTCCCAGAAGATAAACCAGAGGAAGAAATCCAGCGCCGCGAAGACGCCGATCAGGTTCGCCTCGATGAAGAGGACGAGCCCGTAGAACTGCGACTCCCGATCGTCGATCGGGGTCCACGAACTCACGATGGCGAGCGTGGTCAGTATCGTCGTCAGCACGACCAGTGGCAGGCTGATACCGTCCAGCCCGACGAACCACGAAATCGTGTACTCGCCGAACTGGATCCACTCCGCGCTAGATTCGAACGCGATCGTCCCGCCGTCTGCGAGCAAAGCGTTCCCGCTCCCATCGAACGCGGTCAACAGGTAGACACTCAGCGCCGCCGGAACGAGGCTGATCGCGAACGCGAGTTTACCCGCGATTCGATTCGGCGCGACGAACGTGACCAGTGCACCGACCAGTGCGACTCCGATCAGTAACTCAAGCATCATAGGAACCACCCTCCGTAGACGCCGAGTACGAGCAATAGCCCGATGAACCCGGCAACCAACAGCGCCGCATAGTTCGTCACGAGACCCGTCTGAATGCGTTTGAGCCAGCTACTGCCAAAGAGGCTCACGCTCGAGACGCCGTTGACGACCCCGTCGATCACCGTCTGATCGAACCGGTCGGCCGCTCGAGCGACGGGCAAGGTCACGCCCTCCGCGAGCCAGACCTGCACCTCGTCCTGATAGTAGTTGTTCCGGAACACGTCCCGAGCGCCACCCAGTCGCTGGGTGTGCTCTTTTGGCTCTGGAACGTTGTACAGCTTCCATGCCAGCCCCGCTCCGCTGAAGGCCAGTCCGAGCGAGAGCGCGGCGGCCACGAGCAGGGTCGTCTCCTCAGCGCCGCCGATCAGTCCCGTTTCGTACGGTAACATGTCGCCGTAGAAGCCGTAGGTCAGCTCCTCGAGTCCGCCGTACTCGCCGTCGAGCCAGCCCTCGAGGAACATGATGTCCATATCGAGGAGCTTGCCGACGGGTGCGAGGTTCGCGACGCCCGCCACCAGCGAGAGAACGCCGAGGACGACCAACGGTGCCTTGACGCTCCACCCGATTCCGTGCGGATCTTCCGCGGCGTCCGATCGTGGCTCGCCGTGGAAGGTGAGAAACACCATGCGGAAGGTGTAGAATCCGGTGAAGAAGACGGCGAGAAGGCCCATCGCGTAGGCCGCGAGGAAGACGTTGCTCTCGAGGCCGAGAATTATCGCATCGTAGAGGATCTCGTCTTTCGACCAGAAACCCGAGAACGGGATGATCCCGGCGAGCGCGAGCGCACCCGCGAGGAACGTGTAGTAGGTTACGGGTGCCTTGTCCTTCAGCCCGCCCATCTTCCACATGTTCTGCTCGTGGTGCATCAGGATGATGACCGCACCGGCCCCGAGGAACAGGAGCGCCTTGAAGAAGGCGTGGTTCATCAGGTGGAACACGCCGGCGACGTAGCCGCCGACGCCGAGGCCGAGCATCATGTAGCCGTACTGGCTGATCGTCGAGTACGCCAGCACCTGTTTGATGTCGTCTTTGACGACCGCCATCGTCGCCGCGAACAGCGCCGTAAAGCCGCCGACGAAGGCGATAATCGCGAGTGCGCTCGGCGAGAGCGCGTAGTAGCCGAACATCCGTGCGACGAGGTAGACGCCAGCCGCGACCATCGTCGCCGCGTGGATGAGCGCCGAGACGGTCGTCGGACCTTCCATCGCGTCGGGAAGCCAGGTGTGGAGCGGGAACTGTGCGGATTTCCCGATCACGCCGCCTAACACGAGCAAACCGGTGATCGTAATCCACGTTTCGGCGTCGAAGCCGAACAGCGTCTCGCCGCCGTCGAGGGCGGCTTCGGCTTCGGCGACGAACGAGCCGTCACCCGCGAACGCGAGCGTCCCGAACGTCGCGCCGATGGCGACGACGCCGATCAGGAAGAAGTAGTCACCAAAGCGGGTGACCAAAAACGCCTTCTTCGCGGCCGAGGGTGCGGACTTCGTTCGGAACCAAAAGCCGATCAGAAGGTACGAACAGAGCCCGACCAGCTCGAAGAACATGAACGCCATCAGCAGGTTGTCCGCGAAGACGAACGCGAGCATGCTGAACGTAAAGAGCCCGAGTTCGGCGTAGTATCGCGGCAGTCCTTTCTCGCCTTCGGCGTTCATGTAGCCGAGGCTGAAGACGTGGACGAGCAGCGCGATCAGCGAGACGATGACGAGCATCAGCGCCGAAAGCGGATCGATCAGGATCCCGAACGTGAACGAGATTCCCTCGGCGGCCGTGTGGCCCGCCGTGTCGCCGACCGCCCATTCGTAGTACGTTTCGTGGTGTACCTCGCCGCTCGCGACGGCCGCGAGCATCAACAGCGAGAGACCGAGCGAGCCGGCCGTCGCGAAGATACCCGCGATGGCGCCCTTCTTCGGCATCGCATCGCCGAAGACGAGTGCGACGACGAACGCCGCAAGCGGGAGCAGTGCTATCGCCGGTGCGTATGTAAAGAACTCTTCCATCGTCTTACCACCTCATCTGCGACGGGACCGTGACGTCGACGTCACGGAAGTTGCGATACAGTACCAGGATAATACCGAGACCGACGGCCACCTCCGCGGCGGCCAACGCTATCGTAAACAATGCGAAGATTTGTCCCGTGATGTTGCCGTGATAGAACGCGAACGCGACCAGGTTAATGTTCGCCGCGTTGAGCATCAACTCGACGGACATCAGGAACATCAACGCGTTTCGTCGGGTGAGCACGCCGAAGAGCCCGATACAGAACAGGGCCATCGACAGCACGATGTAGTGTTCGATACCGATCACGCGTCCTCACCTCCGTCGGTCTGGACGGACCCATCGTCCGTCGGTCTCGATCCGGATCGGAACTCGGCATCATCATCGGTAACCGAGGCGATGTTGCCGCGCCGACCCGCGTTTACACCAGTCGATTGACTCGAGAGCGCCGCGACCGGCTCGCCCTCGTCTTCGCGTTTCGCGAGGACGAGCGCGGCGTCCAGTGCGGCGTCCAAGACGATGGCGACCAGGAAGAACGAAACGAGGAACGGTTCGGTGTTCCCCATCGATCCCTCGGTCGACTGTAGCGGCTCGAGATCGAACAGCGCGTAACCGATCTCGGAGGTGATCGAGATCCCGTCCGGGAATCCCTGCATCGTTCCGGTAAAGGTGGTGTTCAACACGATCGCCGTCATCATGCCGAACAGCGCGATTGCGAGCACGCCCGGTAGGAGGAACGAACCCACTCTGAGTTCGGGTCGTGTCGTCATGACTGTGTCACCTCCTGCTCGTCGATCTCGTCCGTGTCACGTTGGGTCAACATGACCGCGAACGTGATGAGGATGAGTACGCCGCCGATGTAGACGAGGATTTGCATCATCGCCATGAACTCCGCGGCGAGCATGACGTAGTACACCGCGATACTCAGCAGGGAGATGCCAAGCATGAGCGCCGAGTGCCACGGATCTTTGAAGAGAACGACGCCGAGCGCACTCGAGAGGGTGATGATCGCGAACAGATAGAACGCGATCGCCTCCATCATTGGTAATCGACCTCCCCTTCACCGTCGCCGATCCAGGCGCCCCGATCGGGTTCTCGGGACTCGAGCGGATCGATGTCCTTGTACCACGGAACGGCTTTGAGTTGTTCTTTGTTGTAGACGAGATCGTTCTTCGTATCGCCCGTAAATTCGAAGTTCTGGGTGAGCAAGATCGCGTCAACGGGACAGACCTCCTCGCAGAGGCGACAGTAGATACACTGTCCAATGTGGAGGTTGTACTGTTCGCCGTTTCGTTTGTCGTCCATCACGATCTGAATCGTGTCGTTCGGACAGACGTTCTCACACTGGCGACACCAGATACAGCGCTCCTGGCTAAACTTGTGGACGCCGCGGAATCGCGGCGAAACGTCCGGCGCAGTCTCGGGGTACTCCACGGTGAACGTAGAGCCATCCAGTGCGTGTTTCATCGTCGTTGCCATCGATTTGAGTATCCCAATCATGCTATCAGCCCCACGATTACCGCGGTGAGCACAAGATTTGCAAACGAAAGGACCAGCAGGCCCTTCCAACCGATTTCGATTAACTGGTCGATCCTGACTCGAGGCACTGCCGAACGGAGCCACTGGGTCAGCATGAACACGCCCCAGATCTTTATCAGGAACCAGACGATCCCTAACTGCTCAGGTCCGGGTCCGGCCGGTCCGCCGAGGAAGATCGTCGCGATAATCGCTCCGCCGAGGAAAATGTGTAAGAACTCCCCGAGGTAGATCAGGACAAAGTAGACCGAGGAGTACTCGGTCTGGTAGCCGGCGACGATCTCGGTCGGTGCCTCCGGCGTGTCGAACGGATTCCGCCCGATCTCCGCGAAGTTCGCCACCAGGAAGAGGACGAACGCGAACGGGTTGACGAGCGCGTACCAGGCCGGAATCGAGACGATTCCGAGATCGAGTAACGTCTGCGTCTGGGCGTCGACGATCGTACTCATCTGCAGGGAGCCGGCGAAAATGACGACCGACATCCCCGTGACGACGAGCGGAATCTCGTAGGCGACGTTCTGTGCAACAGCGCGCAGGCCGCCGAGCATCGAGTACTTGTTCGCCGACGCGTAGCCGGCCATCACCAATCCGAGGCTGGCGATTCCAGCGATGGCGAAGACGAACACCAGTCCGACTTCGGGATCCGCGAGTTGAACGCCGCTGCCCATCGGAATCACCGCGAATCCGAGCATCGCCGAGGATGCGACGACGATCGGCGCGAGGTCGTAGGCCGGTCGATCGGCGTCTTCCGGAATAATATTCTCCTTTGAGAGGAGCCGAACGGCGTCGGCGACAATGATGAACAAACCGGCAGGACCGGCTCGGTTGACCGCAATTCGATCCGTGAACGCGGCGGTAATCTTTCGTTTCGCCCACGGACCGGCGACGCCGGTCATCGCGAGCATCAGGTTGCCGACGAGAAACGCGGCGAGAAACGCCGCGGTCAGTTCGCCGGCCGCACCGAATTCGCCGAGTCCGGTGATGTCGCTGATCCGTTCTGGGAGGAGGGGCTCGCCGACTTGCAGTGGGTCGCCGATCGGCGACGGTTCCGCAGTCGCTCCCCGGCTCATCGATCCACCTCGCCGAGGACGATGTCGAGGCTGCCAAGCGACGCGATCAGGTCAGGGATGTACTCGCCCTGGACCATCTGCTCGAGCGCCGAGAGGTTGTGGAAACACGGACTGCGGATCTTGAACCGGCCGGGTTTGTCCGTCCCGTCCGATCGGATGTAGATGCCGAGTTCGCCTTTCGCGCCTTCGACGGCGCGGTAGACTTCCGTGTCCGCATCCGGTTTGAGGGTCCGTGGGACGTTCGCCTGGACCTCTCGTTCGTCTTCGGGCCACTCCTCGAGCAAGTCGAGACACTGTTCGATGATCTTCGCGGATTCCTCGACTTCCTGCATGCGGACGAGCACGCGCGAGTAGTTGTCACAGCCATCTTCGGTGACGACGTCCCACTCCAAGTTCTCGTAGTAGCCGTAGGGGTCGTCTCGACGAAGGTCGATATCGACGCCGGAACCTCGAGCGACGGGTCCGGTACAGCCGTACTCCTTGGCGACCTCGGGCTCGAGAATTCCCGTGTCGACACAGCGAATCTGGAAGATCTCGTTCGAAGTGATGAGATCGTTGTACTCGTCGACTTTCGCCGGAAGTTCGTCGAGGAAGTCGCGCGTCTGTGCGATGAACTCCTCGCGTGGTTCCGGCAGATCCCAGGCGACGCCGCCGAGCCGGAAGTAGTTGAACATCAGCCGCTGACCGGTGAGATCCTCGAGAATGTCCTGAACGACCTCCCGGTCACGGAACGCATACTGGAAGACGGCCGTAAAGTCGCCGTAAACGTCCAGTGCGAACGTGCCCAGCGCCAGCATGTGCGAGGCGATCCGACAGAGTTCGGCACCCATTGTCCGGATGACCTGCGCGTATTCGGGCACCTCGATATCCGCTAAATCCTCGGCCGCTCGAGCGTAGGCCCACTCGTTGAGCAGACCGGACGAAACGTAGTCCCAGCGGTCGGGATAGGGCATGATCTGGTGGCGGTAGGTTCCCTGCTGGCACATCTGTTCCTCACAGCGGTGGAGATAGCCAATGTCGGGGTCGACGTCGAGGACGGTTTCGCCGTCTAGCACTGCCTTGATGTGGAGCACGCCGTGTGTCGCCGGGTGGTGCGGACCGACGTTCAGGAACATCGTGTCCGACTCCGAATCGACGTGATCCGGCTGAATCGGGTTTTCGTGCTCCGAGAGCGTAACGAGCTGTGGTTTCGTCTGGTCGTAATCGTTCGAGAGCGGGTGTCCCTGCCACGTCTCCGGAAGGAGTATTCGTCGCGGGTCAGGGTGACCCTCGTAGTCGATGCCAACGAGGTCGAACGCCTCGCGTTCGTGCCAGTCGGCGGTCCGAAAGACCGGCTCTGCGGACTGGCTGACGGGCTGGTCGAGGGTTGTCGGCACGACGATGCTGACCTCCTGTGTCGGATCGACGTACTTTTTCAGGTGGTAGATCGACTCGTATCGATCCTGGTACTGCTGTGCGGTGAGACAGGAGAGGTGATCGAACCCTGCCTCATCACGCAGATCGAAGAGCACGTCTTGGACGTCGTCCGGGTTGATGACGAACCCTGGCGCGTTCAGGTGATCGTCGCGACCAATCGCCCGGTCGCCGATCAGCGCCTCGAGTTCGTCTTCGGTGACGTCGGCGTCCTGCGGTCGTGGTTCGATTTCGGTACTCATGGTGAATCAGCCCAATTATAACGCATGACGAGATCCTCCTCGTCGATGTCGTCGGCCAGTTTCTGCACGAGTTCGTCCTTCGGTAGATCGCCGAACTGCTCGAGTTCGTACGGCTTGACGACGACGGGTGACGATTCGCCGTTTTTGATCCGCTCTTGTAGCTTCGCGACGCCATAGATGAGCGCCTCGGGTCGGGGCGGACAGCCGGGAACGTGGATGTCGACCGGGATGATCTCCTCGGCACCCTTGACGACGTTATACCCTTCCTGGAAGGGGCCACCGGAGATCGTACACGAACCCATCCCGACGACGAACTTCGGTTCGGGCATCTGATCGTAGACGCGTTTCATCCGCGGACCGAACTTCGAGACGATCGTCCCGGGGACGATCATCACGTCGGCCTGTCGCGGTGACGCACGCGGGACACCTGCACCGAACCGGTCGAGATCGTGTTTGATCGCGTACGTGTGAATCATCTCGATGCTACAGCAGGCGATCCCGAACTGTAGCATGAACATCGAGTTTCCCCGAACCCAGTTCATGAACTGGTCGAACTTCGTGAGGATAAACGGCGACGCGCCGAATGCCTCCCGAAGCTTCGAGTTGAATCGATTGTCGAGTCCCTCTCCCATCCGCGCTTCTCGAGTGTCGGTCGAGGGGGCTGTACTGTCGTAGATCTGTTGACGTGGTTCGTTGCTCATGGTCGATCAGCCTCCGCTTCGACCTGGAACGGACTTCGTGCCCACTGTACTGCACCGCTGCGCCACGCCCAGGCGAGTCCGACGAGGAGTATTGCGACGAATATCAGCATCGGACCGAGTATCTCGGCGAGAGAGACGGCATCCGATTCGACGGCATCCAGGTAGACGACCGCCCACGGGAACAGCAGGACGGTTTCGATGTCAAAGATGAGAAAGAGAAGTGCGACCATGTAGTACTGGATGTTAAAGCGGATGCGTGTCCCGCCGGTCGGGACCTCGCCACTCTCGTAGGTGGCGCGTTTGCTCGTTTCGGGTACGCTGGGTCTGATGAGATACGAAACCGCCATCATGCCGAGCGGAATCAGTAATCCCACGAACGCCAGCATCCCCACAGCGATCCATTCATTCATCTCCGTAACGTTCGGAGGTTCAAACCGCATGCATATAAGGGTTGATTCTTTGGGTTTCCGGTATATTTAGCGGCAAACGGGCCCCTGTACGGGTTTTAAAGATGAACAATCATCCAAAAACGCCAACGTCGTTATTTTCGGTGGTAATATCTTATTACTGGTTCAGCCGTTGATGCGTTACAGATTCACAGATTGATGGACTACTGGCTCTCGGACTGATATTCTGAGACACCACCGTCGTGAATCTCTCGAGAAACCGTTCCAACCTCGGATTGGAGCGACTCGTGGTAGGAGACGAGTCGGTCGCGGACATCGTCGTACTGCCGTGCGAGAATCTGGGCGGCAGACAGCGCGGCGTTAAAGGACTTCCCCGCGTCGACCGCGACCAGCGGTGCCCCCGTGGGCATGCCGATGACGCTGTCGACGGATTTCTCCTGTACCGGGACGCCAATAACGGGGAGCGGATACGCGATCGAGGCCGTCATATTCGGCAGGTCTGCGGATTTACCACCCGCGCCCGCAATGATCACCTCGAGGCCGCGGTCTTCTGCAGTTTCGGCGTACGCGGTCATGAGGTCGGGCGTTCGGTGTGCAGAAGTCACGTACGTCTCGAAGGAAAAGCGTTCGTCTGGCGCACTCTCGTAATCAGTCTGCTCTCCGAACCCGAGTTCGTCGACTAGCGCGTCGTAGGCGCCGGGACGACGACCGCCGGTCATCATCACCTCGAGGTCCGAATCGCTTCCCATGACGATACCGATGTCCGGGGTCTTTTCGGTTGGTCTATCCTGCGCCGCTTCGTCGTGCAGCCGTTCGATGAGGGTTTCCACAGAGTCTGCCATTGGGTCAGGTAGCGCGTTCGAGGTAGTTAGTCGATCCGAAACGTCACCGCGTTCCGCAGGCTCCGAGCCGTCTCGAGGTGGGACTCGAGGAGAGCTTCGTCAGTTGGCTCCCCATCTTCGGACGCGAATTCGTCATCGTCGTCGACCCGCCCACGCGCACTCACTGTAATATGTCCCATCTTCCGTAGCGGCCGAACCTCTCGCTTACCGTACCAGTGAAGGTGAGCCGCCGGGGTCTCGAGAATCCGTTCGACGTTTTGCAGGGTCGCTTCCCGTTCCTCGTCGACGTCACCCAGCAAATTCGTCGAAACGGTCGGCGCGCGAAGGCCGGTCGATCCGAGCGGCCAGCCCAACACGGCTCGAACGTGCTGTTCGAACTGCGAGCTGTGTGCACCTTCGATCGACCAGTGACCGGAGTTGTGCGGTCGCGGGGCGATTTCGTTCAGGAGCAGTTTGCCGTCGGGCGTTTCGAACAGCTCGATTCCGTAAACGCCCCGTCCGTCCATCACCTCGAGAACGTCCGTCGCGAGGGCTTTGGCCCGCTCTCGAGTGTCGGGATCCGAACGGGCGGGAACGAGCGTCTCCCGCAAAATTTCGTCTTCGTGGACGTTTTCGCCGACGGGGAACGACGCAGTCTCGCCGTACCCCTTGACGGCGATGACCGAAATCTCCCGCGCGAAGTCCACGAACGATTCGACCATCGCAGGGCCGGCGACCGATTCGAGGGCCGCATCCGCGTCGGCTTTCGACTCGACGGGGACGTTTCCGCGGCCGTCGTACCCGCCGGTTCGCGCCTTGAGCATTACCGGTGCGCCGTAGTCGTCGATCGCTTCGCGGATGTCGGCCGCGTCCTCGACGGCGCGGAACGGCGGAACCGAGATGCCGGCATCCTCGAGTTCGCGTTTCTGGACGAGCTTGTCGTGGATTGTCTCGAGCGTTCCCGGACGCGGGTGGACCGCCGTGTCCGTCTCCTCGCTCACTCGCTCGAGTACTTTCTGATCGGCGAGTTCGATCTCGAACGTGAGGACGTCGGCTCGTTGCGCGAGTTGGCGAATCCCCTCCTCGTCGTCGAACTCGGCGACGATCTGGTCTCGTGCGAGCGGTGCTGCTGGACAGTCTGGCGTCGGATCCAGAACAATAACCTCCACGCCGAGCGGGCCGGCCGCTTCGGCGAGCATCCGTCCGAGTTGGCCGCCGCCGACGACCCCGAGCGTCGGTCCGGGCGACTGTAACGTCGTCATCGGGCGGTCATTAACGCCGACTGCGTTTAAGAATTAGTGATTCGCGTTCCGCTTTGCTACCGGAGTCAAACCATGCATGTCGTTGGTCGTTTCGACCGTGTCGGTGACCGTTGCTCCCGCAGTCAGTCCTCGAGTGGCGGATCAACAAAACAAAATAGCCGCTCGACCGGTCGATTCGGTTCAGCAGCTACAGGAAAACGGCGCGCTCGTCGTGGTTGTAACGGTGACCGTCGTCGTGGTCGTAATCGTATCGTTGGCTCGGATCGGAGCGAGTTCGCGAATGTCGAACTCCGAATCGAAGTCGGCTTTCATTGCTTCAAAACCGCCAATCGTATTCTGGACTGTGGACATAGTCATTCTATTATTCATATTACTAACAATTAAAACTCTCGTATATATGAGTCGAAAATATTTGGGGTGCTGTTGCGATCGTCGTCAGAAAATGGGAGATTGCGTTAGTCAACCGTTCCGGTGGTAGTCGTCGTGGTAACAGTCGTCCACGTCGTGAGTTGGATGGTCGGATTCGACGCGGTATCCGGTTCGAACGTCGAATCGAACTGACTCTTCAGGGTGACTGATCCATCGATCGCATCTATATCTTGGTTTACAACTGCCATAACCAGATAGAAAATATAGGGGGAGAGAGACTTAAATCATTCTATCAATCTCAGAAATAACAGGGTTTGGCAAATGTCCCGTAATCGCATCGAATACACCGCACTATGTGTACCACTATCTCATAAGCAGATATATTTAACACTACTAATAAATATTAAATGCATGGATGAATATAGTTTAATATATGAACGGCGAGGCAGAAGTTTCGAATCGATATCCGGCAGACGAATCCCGTTCCCGCGGCCGGTCCGAGACGGTCGTATCCGTTGACGGGATAACGAAATCGTACGGCACCGGTTCGGATACCGTCACCGCGGTAGACGGGGTCTCGTTTGAAGTCGAAGAAGGAACTGTCGTCGGCCTGCTCGGCCCGAACGGCGCCGGAAAAACGACGACCATCAAAATGCTTCTGGGTCTCGTTCGACCAAGTGACGGCGTCGCCCGACTCTGTGGAACCGACGTCGAGGAGTCTCCCGAAACGGTGTACCGGTCGGTGGCGGCGATGCTCGAGGGGGCACGAAATATTTATTGGCGACTGATAGTTCGTGAGAACGTCCGATTTTTCGCCCGCCTCGGGGACGAACCGGCTGACCCGGATCGAGTCGATCGGGTCATTTCGCAGGTCGGTCTCGAATCGAAAGCCGACACCACCGTCAACGAACTCTCGCGAGGAATGAAACAAAAGGCGTCGCTGGCGTGTACGCTCGTTCGGGAGACTCCGATCGTGTTTCTCGACGAACCAACGCTCGGGCTCGACGTCGAGAATTCGTTGGAGTTGCGCCAGGAACTTCGGCAACTGGTCACTCGAGACAGCCGGACAGTGCTCCTCTCGAGTCACGACATGCAAGTAATAGAGGCGGTCTGTGATCGTGTTATCATCCTGAACGAGGGTGAAATACTCGCCAACGACACTGTCGAAAATCTCCTGGACGTCTTTCACACCCAGACCTTTCGCATCACCGTTCGGGGCCAACTATCGACCGACGTCCAGACCGAACTGACCGAGCGATTCGGCGCCACTCGGTGGACCGGTCGCGGTGATCGTCACCGCTTCGAGACGACCGCCGTGCGGGGAAACGAGTTCTACGCGATGATGGACGTTCTTCGGGAGTCGTCGACGACGTTCGTGTCCGTTGACACCGTCGAACCGGACCTCGAAGAGGTCTTCTTGCACATCATCGACGACGGTGAGGTGTAGTCGAATGACTAGCCACCAGAGACTCCTGATCGCGGTGTTCGAAAAGCAGTTCATCCTGCTCAAGCGCTACTGGCTCAACACGGTCCTGATGCTTCTCGGCGTCTACATCATGTTTGCGATGGTCTTTTTCGGCGGACAAACGGTCGGCGGTGACAGCATCGATAGCGCTCTCGATTCCGTCGTCATTGGATTCTTCCTGTTTCTGGCCGCGAGTGCTGCATACTTCGATGTCGCCCGAAGCATCATGCAGGAAGCCCAGTGGGGAACGCTCGAGCAGTTGTACATGTCTCCGTTCGGCATCGGCCGCGTGCTGGGAGTCAAGACGATCTTCAACGTCGTCGTCAGCACCGGATTGGCGATCGGGTTGCTGGGATTGATGCTCGTGACCACCGGTCGATCGCTAGCGATCGACGTTGTCACGATCGTTCCCCTGCTCGTCGTAACGATCCTTCCGGCGGTCGGGATCGGCTACTTCGTCGCCGGGCTCTCCTTGCTCTACAAGCGAATCGAGAACGTACAGCAGTTGCTTCAGTTCGGTTTCGTGGGACTGATCGCGGCTCCGGGAGTGGTCCAGGGGCCGATTTTGGCCCTCCTGCCGTTGAGTTACGGCAGCGACCTCTTGACGCGAGCGATGATAGACGGGACCAGACTCTGGGAGTTTTCGCCGGTCGAATTGACAGCTCTCGTGGCGAGTAGTCTCGCGTATCTCGCCGTTGGATACGTCATCTTCGGTTGGTTCGTCGGGAAAACCCGCGAGCGCGGCATCATGGGCCACTACTGAGGGCCCGGCGTGCTCTCGATCTAGCAAAACGACTGGAGCTGGCTCCGCGACACTACCCGCTCCGAAACGGTCAGGACGGGAGTATCAGGGGCGTTCGAATTCAGGCTCTCGGCTGGTGTCTTCGTCGGACCGAATCGCAGCATTATCGTTCGGGCCCGACGGTTCGGTTTCGAGGACAGTTTCGAGCCGTTGCTCGAACTCCGATTCAGTGAGTTCACCGCGTGCGTACTGGTTTTGGAGCGCCTCGAGTGGATCGGTCGCGTTCCTCTCAGCGGGCGCGCCGGAGCCGGCCGATTCGGATTCTACGTGAGACGTGTCCGCGAGCCGCCCCGCGACCGCGAACGAAACGGTGAGGCTCACGACGAGTGCGAGTGCGAACACCGCGGCCAACGTCGAACCCAAAAGCGTGAACAAGAGAACGATCGGAACGCCAAGGGCAGCAGCGAAAAGTCCAGTTTTGGCTCCCCAATCCATTAGATTACAGTACGTAGCTGACAGTGAAAAATGTGGCGTTCGATCCTTCATTTTACGACTCGAATCAAACGCGGTACAGTATGATGAAAATACACGAGAGAGCACCGACGAACACGGAGAGAGGAGACACCAGATTCGGTGCCAGCGCACTTAAAATCTCATCGACGAGCGGTATTTCTACCCCATACACCAATATATAATCAAAACAATAATTAGAAAAGTAACATAACAATCGTTCAGTGGCCACCGAAACACTATGAGGAAAATATTCAGTGAAACAGAACAACGACGAATCGCCGCGCAGTCTCAAACGCTTCTCGAACGACTCTCGAATCCGGACGCGTTCGAGTACGCTGTCGACGACGCTGTGGCTTCCGCTCGTGTCGAAGCGTGGCGCGAGCGGTATCCCGACGAGGAATCGTTTCGTCGCCGAATCGAACGCGCCAATTGTTCACGAGACGATCTACGGCAGGCGGCCTGCGTCGATACGCTGGCCGAAAGCGAGGAGGTACCGAGCTGGGTGGATCGGTTAGACGCACTCGCAGCGACACTCGAGTCGCGATCTCCGGACGAGTTTCCGGAGAATTTAATCCCAACTCCAGAAAAATGGGTCCGCAAAGAGCGGGAGAAACCGTTCGGTGCACTTTCGGCAGCCATCGCGGAGCACGCCCGAGAGCAACTCGACGACATCGCTCTCGAGGTCCTGTCCGGTGAAACGATCGGGATCATGCAGGAGTGGTTCCGGGTTCGATTCGAGACTCGTTTTTCACGGATACTGTACGTCGAATTCAAAACGTACATCGCCGCACACGATCGAGAGTTGGCTCACGCGGATCCCTCCGCGTTCACGGAGCGACCGACGGCGTACTACGATCAGTTTATCGAGGCGCTCTTTTCTGGTGCGTTCCCGTCTCTGTGTCTGGAGTATCCAGTCTTCGCTCGACTGCTCACGACCCAGATCAGACAGTGGCACGCGCGCGGGTCACCCCGTCGATGTCGAAACACGGTGGAGTGACCGGGATTGGATCCGTGATCTACGGACTCGCGACCGTCGGTGCGTTGCTCGAGGACGAAGCGATGCTTCGGACGGGGCGTTCGGGCCGCCGAATCGATACGAACGGACGCCTTCGGCCCCGATCATCAGTACGATGTCTCCGGGGGAGCGGCGGGGACCATCCTCGGACTCCTCGCACTCGACGAACGGTACGAATCTGACGAACTCGTTTCGATCGCGACGGAGTGTGGCGATCATCTGCTCGACAGTCGGACCGAATCGACAGGCGGGTTCCGCGTGTGGAACACCATCGACGACTGTCCGCCGCTGACCGGATTTCTACACAGAGCGAGCGGAATCGCGTACTCGCTCGTCCGGTTGTACGAGGTGACCGGCGACGACGCCTATCTGTCCGCGGCGATAGAAGCCGTCGAGTTCGAGACACAGCACTACTCCGAAACCACCTCGGGTTGGAAGGATCGCAGACCCTGGGCCGACGACGAGTTCTCCGATC
Organism: Halostagnicola bangensis; assembly: GCF_054653435.1. Classification (NCBI taxonomy): domain Archaea; kingdom Methanobacteriati; phylum Methanobacteriota; class Halobacteria; order Halobacteriales; family Natrialbaceae; genus Halostagnicola; species Halostagnicola bangensis. The sequence goes on from NZ_BAAIGG010000002.1 coordinate 599,569, forward strand.
GGTGGAGTTACGGACGGACCGGAATCGGTCTCTCGCGACTCGGGATGCAGTCGTCGGTCGATCACGATCTCATCGAACGCGACCTTTCGCGGGCTCTCGACGGGCTGACCGTCGACGAACAGTTACCGGTAGACGACCTCAGCGATGGGAACTGCGGTCGAATCGAGTTCCTCAACGCAACCACGAGACGCACCGAGCGAAGCGTACCGTCGCCGACGACGACACTGGATGAGTGTCTCGCCCGAAAAGCCGCGATCGGCTCCTATCGGACGTCCGACGAGCGGACACAGATCGACGACCCGTCGTTTCTGGGCGGGTTGACGGGAGTCTCCTACACGATGTTGCGGATCGTAGAACCGGAGACGCTCCCATGTGTTCTCCTCTTCGAGTGAGTCCGCGAGACGGCGGCCCGATACCGGTCGGCGACGGAAGCCGACGCGACGGTTTCGGCCGACTTCGTTCCGTGTGGTCGTTCGCGAAGAACGGTACCTCTTTTACCCGCCCTCACCACCGCCTGCGTATGACCACGCTCGGAGTGGTGGTCGCGGAGTTCAACCGCCCGATCACCGAGCAGATGGAACGAGAGGCGCTGGAGACCGCACGCGCCGCGGGCGCGGAGGTCGCCCGGACGGTGCAGGTCCCGGGAGTGTACGACGCGCCGCTGGCGGCGGACCGACTCGCACGCCGCGAGGCGATCGACGCCGTCGTCGTCATCGGAGCCGTCATCACCGGCGATACCGACCACGATCAGGTGATCACCGACGCAACCGCCCAGCGACTCTCGGACGTCGGCCTCGAGCGTGATACACCCGTTACACTCGGCGTAACGGGCCCCGGTATGTCCGCCGCCGAAGCGCGAGAACGGGTCGAAAACGCCGCGAAAGCCGTCGACGGGGCGCTCGACCTCGTCGCGGAACTTCCCGACGCCGATCCGCATTCGGATACCGATTCGCAGTCAGATACCAATTCAGAGTAACAATGACCATGGAATTTACCGACCGCGTAAGCCGAGTCGAACCGTCCGCAACGTTCGCGATTTCCGCACTCGCAACCGAACTCGAGGCCGACGGCGCAGACGTCGTCGACCTCTCCGTCGGCGAACCGGACTTCCCGACGCCCGAGAACATCATTCAGGCAGGCCAAGATGCGATGGACGCCGGACACACCGGCTACACGACCTCCGCGGGGATCCTCGAGCTTCGAAAATCGATCGCCGACAAGTTGGCTGACGACGGCCTTGATCACGGTCCCGAGAACATCATCGTCACGCCAGGCGCGAAACAGGCGCTCTACGAGATCGTTCACTCCCTGATCCAAGACGGTGACGAGGTCGCACTCCTCGATCCCGCCTGGGTCTCCTACGAGGCGATGGTCAAGATGGCTGGCGGCGACCTCGCCCGCGTCGACCTCTCCGAACACGACTTCGAACTCGAGCCCGCGCTCGACGATCTGGGTGAAGCCGTCTCGGACGACACCGAACTGCTGATCGTCAACTCGCCGTCGAACCCCACCGGCGTGGTCTACTCCGACGCCGCGCTTGAGGGCGTTCGTGACCTCGCCGTCGAACACGACATCACCGTGATCTCCGACGAGATCTACAAGGAGATCACCTACGACGCCGAACCAACGAGTCTGGGTACACTCGAGGGAATGGCCGATCGCACGGTCACCGTCAACGGCTTCTCGAAGGCCTACTCGATGACCGGCTGGCGGCTCGGCTACTTCGCCGGTCCCGAAGAACTGATCGACCAGGCCGGGAAGCTCCACAGCCACTCCGTCTCCTCGGCCGTAAACTTCGTCCAGCACGCCGGTATCGAGGCGCTCGAGAACACCGACGATGCGGTCGTCGAGATGACCGAGGCGTTCGAGCAACGACGGGATCTCGTCGTGGAACTGCTCGAGGACGAAGGCGTCGACGTGGCGGTTCCTGAGGGCGCGTTCTACATGATGTTGCCTGTAGCGGACGACGATCAGGAATGGTGTGAAGGGGCGATCGAAGACGCCCACGTCGCGACGGTGCCCGGCAGTGCGTTCGGCACGCCCGGCTACGCTCGAATCTCCTACGCGGCGAGCGAAGAGCGCCTTCGAGAAGGAATCGGTCGGCTCGTTGAGGAAGGCTACCTATAACTTCCCGGTATCGATACTCTCTGGGCGAAGTAGCGTAGCAGATTACAACAAACAAGCCATTTTTGCGAGCGGCTATTGGCAATGTGTTCTGACTGTCGGAGTTGCCATCGCTTGGCAGAGGAAGGCGAAATCCCGGTTACAGACGGAGGGAAAAAGTAACACTATTGTGCGAGGGTTTCCTACCGTTTGATGAAGTCCCGTGGTGTAGTGGCCAATCATATGGGCCTTTGGGCGTGTTCGGTTCGTTCCGTCACGGAAGAGAGCCTATGACGGCAGTTCGAATCTGCCCGGGACTATAATTGCTCTCGGTAATTTTCTAAGTACTTCAACTCGAGTCAGTACCACCCAGACAATCAGACACCCACTGCGATACGCACACAACCACTACCGGTGAGGGTGAGACTCGAGGGGTGATCGTCTCGCCGAAACGAACGTGCGGGGACGGCTCTGTGCAACCGACGAATCCGTTCATCGGGTCCGTAATTGTCATGGCGGTCGGCCCACAACGAACCCGTATGCAGATGGAACTACGGGTGTGCAAGCAGTGTCACACGGGGGCCCATGGGAACGACCAGAAGACGGCGATTACGAGGGATATGGTTACGTGTGCCGAGCAAATCCGGGAGTACAAAGACCTCATCTCGCTCGATTCGGTCTACATCACGAAGGTCGACGAAGGCGATCCTGGCGGTGCGGAGGCGCTGTCGGTGATCGTCGCGGGTATCGAAAACGACACCGTAACGCTTCGAGACACGCAACTCGTGATCGAAGATAACGATGGGACGACACTCGTGTATCCCGAACCGACGGATATCCTCGAGGTACTGACCCGAAACCTCGATCAGATCAGCGAGCAGACGCGCCAGGACGTCAGCGTCGAACTCTCCGCCGACGGGGCGGAGATGATTACCTGACGAGGGGAAAGAGACAAACAGCGTGACCTGTAGTCCAGTCCAGTTCGGCGTCTCTACGACTAGCGATCTTTCTACTGGTATCGCGATTCCATTAGATGACACATCACGCTCGAGCTGTACAAAGACGGAATATTAGTAGGGTGCGTGCAAGAAAGAATTACATTCTGCGACTATAGATCACGACAGGTTTACGTCCCCGCTTTCGTAACGTCGAATCAATGAACACGGGAGCGTTCGTTTGTTCGTGCGCGGGGACGTGCGACATCGACCTCGAGGAGGCTCGAGAGAACATCGACGATGTCGACGTCTCGGCGAGCTCGAGCCTGCTCTGTGGAGAGAAAATCGACGCGTTCGAACAGGTGATCGAGGAGTACGAACTCGACGAAATGACCGTGACGTGTCCGGAAGCGAAGGCGCAGGAAAAGCTCACCCAGGTCGCCAAAGAACAGGGATTACATCCCGCCGATGTCGAATTCGTGGATCAACGAGAGAGCGCGGGGTGGGTCCACGACCGCGAGGCCGCGACCGATAAAACCGCGAGACTCGTCAACGCCGCTAACGCCCGCCGGGAGCGAGACAAGCTTCCCGAAACAAGCATCCATCGGGCCGGCCACGACGTCGCCGTCGTCGGCGACGCAGACGCTGCGGTGACCCTAGCCGATTCCGCGGACGTGACCCTGATCGCGAACGGGAACGAACTCGAGGCCACGGAGGGGGACCTCGAGGACGTCGCCGTCGAACGCGGGCTCGTCACGAACGTCGACGGCTCCTACAGCGAGTTCGAGGTGACGCTCGAGGCGCGGGTGACGGACGACTGTATCTCCTGTATGAAGTGCGTCCACGAGGGTCCCGACGGGATGGTGACCAGCAACCCCGTCGATATCGATCCTGAGGCGCCGATCGGCGAGTGGATCACCGTCTGTCCGACCGACGCGATCGAGATGGAAGGCGTCGAGCGAACCCTCGAGTTCGACCAGATCGTCTACCCCGCGGGAGACGACGGCACCGTCGGCGGACAGCGGGGCTTTCACACCGGAGAGTTCGACGCGGCGACGGTCAACGCAATCGAGCGACTGCTCGGCGGCTTCGAAGGGCTCGACTTTCTCGATCTGGATATGGACGTCTGCGCGTCGGGTCACGCGGGCGAACAAGGCTGTAACGAGTGCGTCGACGCTTGCCCGCACGGTGCGGTCGATCGACCGGCCGTAGACGAAGTCTCGTTCGACCTCGGGAGCTGCCAGAACTGCGGGGCCTGTACCAGCGCCTGTCCGACCGGTGCGACGAAACTGGACGAACCGAGCAACGAGCGGATCGCCCGGGAGGTCGAGGCGCTGCTTTACTCCTCGGACGACGGCGGCTTCGTCAGTAGCTTGCTCGGCGGCTCGGATCCGGGGATTGATACCCCGATCGTCGCCTACGTCTGCTCGGAGCAGGCCCAGGAAGCCCTTCGAGAGTACGGCCGGATGGCGGCCTCGGGACGAGCGGCTGTCGGCTATCCGCCGATCCTTCCCGTCGAAGTCAACTGCGCGGATACCGTCGGCGAAGCGCACGTTCTCCACGCGCTGGCGGCCGGTGCGGACGGCGTCGCTGTCGTCGGCTGCGGCGGAAGCTGTCTGCACTCCGGACCCGATCCGAAAGCGGAACTCGTCGAACGCCTCAATCGGGCGACGACCGATCTCGGGCTCGGCGAACGCGTCGGCTTCTTCGCACCCGAACCGGGACAGCCGGCCGCGTTCGTCGAGGAGCTCTCCGAGTTCGCCGCGAACACGCTCGAGGAGTCACCGATCCCCGAGGGTGAGCACGAGGCGACCGGCGAGATCGACGATCCCGAGCGAGAGAACCCACCGTTCGATAGCCACGGATGGACCCTCGAGAGCGTCCGAGCCATCCTCGAGCACACCGATCCCGAGCGAGACGTGATTCGGGGGCTGAAAGACTTCGGTATCGTCGAGGTCGAAGACGGCTGTACGCTGACGCCGACGTGCTCGAGTTACTGCCCGACGGACGCGTTGCGTCGCACGGATATGGGGCTCGAGTTCAATCACGAACGGTGTGTCAACTGCGGGCTCTGCGAGGACGTCTGCGTCGAGGACGTCATGACCGTCTCCGACGGGCTCGATCTCTCACTGCTTCCCGAGAACAGGACGGACGAGGAGCCGTCGTGGACCGAGCTATACGAGGGTTCGATGCTCGCGTGTGCAGGCTGTGGAAAGGAGTTCACGAGCGAGGCGACCGCCGACGCGATCGAAGACCGAATCGGAGACGTCGTTTCGGGGATGGCACCGAACGCAGAGGAGAGCATCTTCGACTACTGTTCGGATTGTCGGGCGAGGATGCTCCACGGCGGGTGAAGGGCGGTTTTCACCGGCGGTAAACGACCGGTTCGCACAATGCAGAAACGCCAGCGACGCTCAGTTTTCGTGTTCGATCTCCCAGTCGGCCTTCTCCGCGGCAGTCTCGAGTGGAATGAACTCCCAGTCTGCGGCTTCCGCGATCCGTTCGTCACCCGGTGCGCCGACGAGAACCATTCGCTCCGCGTAGAACATCGAATCCGGCGTGATATCGGCGAGTCGCTCGCCCGGACCGGTCTCCGAGCCGCCGAAGAAGTCGAGATCGATCCCTTCGTCGCGCTGGAACTTTCGAATGGCTGGCGTGGAAACTTTCCCGACGATACCGAGCCAGTCGCTCCAGCTACGGGCACTCGCGACGACGAACTGCGGATCCTCGAGTCGATTGATCGCCTCGTAAGTCAAGGCCAACGTCATGTCGTCCGGGTCGGTCGCCTCGCCGTGGTTGGTTGTCCGCTGGGAACCGGCCGATTGTTCCCGCTCCGCATTGGCCTGGTTCGAGGAACCGCCGCCCGCTCCGCCCTGGGATTCGGGGACGCCGACCGGTCCCTCCGTCGTCCGCGGGACACCCGGTATCGGTTGTCGGTCCGCCGGCTCCGTCTCGGCCGTCGAATCGTCGCCATCTCCCGATTTGTCGTCTTCATCGGATTGGTCGTCGGGAGCCGTATGAGTGAGGATATCGCTGACCGTCTCCGTACCGTCTCCCGTGTTCAATGATCCGTCGCCGGAACCGGATTCGCCCTCCTCCCCTGAGACAGCGTCCGCCGGATCGTCGTCGACCGTGGCTGCTGGGACGTCCGCCCCGTTGTCAGGAGCGGTTTCGCCTCCGGCTGTTTCTTCGCTCTCGGTTGTCTCGCTTGAGGAGGGGTCCGGCGAACCAACCCAGGATGGTTCCGGTTCGTCATCCGGGTCGCCCTCGCCGCGCCAGAGCCAGTCGCCGTAATTGCTGTCGTTCTCGCTGTCCGCCTCGGGGTCGTCGACGTCGATGTCGTCAAGATCGATGCTATCAGTCATCTTCGATTACCTCTGTCGTCGGATCGTAGCCGTCCGTCTGTGGAGCCGGTCCGTCCTCGGATGCGATTGTTTCCAGATCTAATCGGTGGAGCAGTTCACTGGTCGGTCGCCCGAGCCGATCCCAGTCGCGCAACGCGTAGTATTCGTCGAGTAACGTCTCGAACGAGTCCCGCTCGAGGGCGGTTCCCTCTTTCGAGGCGTTCTCGAGCGGTTGGGTCAACGGCGTCGGTAACTCGTCGTCTTCCCGCGTGAATCCCTCTCGGACGTTGAACAGTCGAACGAGCGTCCAGATGCGTTCACCGACCCGTTCGAGGTCCTCGGTATCGTGGTCGTAGCCGACCGCCGACAGCCACTCGGTTCCGAGATCCGTCTGGAACACCTCCTCTAAGAAATCGTCCGCGATCAGACACCAGAGGACTGCCCGACGATTCTGTTCGTTGACGACGGCGGCCGCTTGCTGCTCGACGCTCCAGCGTTCGCTCGTGACAGACTCGAGTTCGACCGGACGGGCTCGGCGGTGACAACCGCCCCTGTCGCTCGTGGCGTAGGCCAGGGCCATCGTCTCCGCGTTCCGAGGATCGTAGGAAGAGAGCTCCATTCCTTTGACGGTTGGAATCAGCTCCTCGCCGCCGAACCGATCCACCGCGCCATCGACGCCGTCCGCGAGCGCGTCGCCGAGCGGCGTCGATCGGTGGGCGATCTCTTCGATAAGCGTTCGAGCCGTTTCCTCGTCGCCGAACGAGAGGTCTCGCTCGATCAACCCCTCCTGGCTCGCCCGAACCGCCCACGCGACCGCGTTCCCGGCCGTTATGACGTCCATCGCGAATCGATCGCAGATCGCACCCAGGGTTGCAATCGCGTCGAAGTCGTCGATGCCGAGTCCCGCGCCGAGAACGATCGGCGTTGCTCCGCGCGGAACGGTTTCGCCCTCGTCGCTGTCGACGCGGAATCCGCCCGGAACCGGATCGTCGGGTCGCTCTCGGGACTGCGACTGCTTTCGAGCGCGCTCGATACCGATATCCTCGGCACCCTCGAACTGCCCCTCCTGCCAGCCGCGCGTCGGGAGGACGCCGACCTCGTTGGCGAAATCGACCGTCTCCAGCGTGTCGCTGGCTGCGAGCCACCGGCCGGTATCAGTCTCGGCGAAGGCTTCGCTGTACTCCGCTCGAAGGTCGTCTAACCCTTCGGGCTCCGATCCCCGTGCAACGATCGCTTTCAGGTTCTTCGAGCCCATGACGGTTCCCGCTCCGCCGCGGCCGGCGTGGTGTTCGCCACTGTCAGACGCGATGGTCGCGTACCGAATCCCGTTCTCTCCAGCAGGGCCGATACAGGCGACCGCCGAATCGGGGAACTCCTCGCAGGTCGATTCAGCGTCCAGTCCCCACAGATCCGCTCGCGACTCGAGCGTCGCCTCGCCGTCGGCAACCGAGAGAACGACCGGCTCGTCCGCTTCGCCGGTGACGAGAATCCCGAGGTATTTCTCGAGGGAGTTGGCCAAGCGTCCCGGGAACGAACCGCCGCTGTAGGAGTCGAGAAAGGCACCTGTAAGCGGCGATTTCGTTATCGCCGCGTATCGCTGCTCGCCGGGAGTATAACCGGTTAACGGACCGAGCATGAACAACAGGACGTTCTCAGCGGAATGCGGGTCCGTTCCGGCATCGAGTTCTTCGTAGAGATATCGGGCTCCGATCCCCTTTCCGCCGATGTAGTCCTCGAGCCATCGGTCGGGGATGTCTCTACCCCGTACGGTCCCCGCAGAAAGATCGACGTGGAGCATCCCGTCCCGAGTTTTCATTAGCTGATAGTTGGGCGTGTAGTCGAATTAAATGCCACGGTCCCACACATGCGATTTCACTTTAAATATCTCCCAGGGGAGCAGCAAATTTGCAATTTGTCGTCAAATGGAATGCTAATACCTGTCGGAGTCGAACGCCAGACAGTACTTTTATTATATTGTGCCGAAATTGTCACAATATGTCACGGTCTATAATCGACCTAGATCGCCGTGGGTTCCTCAAAGCAGGGGCAGGGGGGACACTCGCGGCAGCAGTAGGAGGAAGAACTCTCCTTCAACGGGGGGGAGCAGACGAGGAGGCGCTCGACCCGAATCCGGGCGACGAGCAAGTAAAAACCGTCTGTACACACTGTTCGGTCGGTTGCGGACTAAAAATGTCCGTCGAAGAGGATACAGTCGTCGGACAGGAGACCTGGGACGATAATCCGGTCAATCAGGGCGGACTCTGCTCGAAAGGAGCGTCGCTTACGCAGTCGGTCAACTCCGAACAACGACTGAAAAAGCCGCTAAAGCAAGAAGATGGCGAATGGATAGAGATGGAATGGGACGCCATCCTCGAGGAGATAACCGGGCGTCTCAACGAAATCCGCGACGATGTCGGCCCGCACGGAACGATGTGGGTCGGATCGGCAAAACACAGCAACGAGGCTGCATACCTCATCCGAAAGCTCTCGGCGCTGTACGGTACGAACAACATCGACCACCAGGCGCGTATTTGCCACTCGACGACCGTCGAGGGGATCGCGAACACCTGGGGTGTCGGCGCCATGACGAACAATTCGAACGATATGGCCAACGTCGATGTCAACCTGATTATCGGCCATAATCCGCTCGAGAGCCACCCCGTCGCCTGGCAGTACTTTCAGGAAGCACAGGAACGGGGCGGGAAACACATCGTCGCCGAGCCGCGATACACAAAGACCGCGGCCGCTGCGGACGACTTCTATCAGTTCCGTTCGGGAACCGACGTGGCGTTCATCTACGGCCTCATCTATCACATCATCTTCAATCTCGAGGCCCACGACGAGGAGTTCATCGAGAGCCGCGTGATGGTCCCGACCTGGGAGGAGTTCCGCGACGATGTCCTGCCAGAGTACGACCTCGAGACCGTCTCGGACATCTGCGGGATTGACGAATCCGAGATCGAAGCACTCGCCGAAGAGCTCGCCGACGCCGACGTAAGCTGCGTCGAGTGGGCGATGGGTGGCACCCAGCACAACAACGCGACCGGCAACGTCCGCGCGTACGCGATGCTGAACCTCACGCTCGGGCACGCCGCCCAATCCGGTGGCGGCACGCCGATTTTCCGGGGCCACGACAACGTCCAGGGCGCGACCGACCTCGGCGTCGACGCTGGCAACACGCCGGGTTACTACGGCCTCGGTCCGAGTGCCTGGGAACACTGGTCGAACGTCTGGACCGAGACCGACAGCACCTCGGGCGAGATTTCCTACGACGAACTCGTCGACCGATACCACTCGACGGACCTGATGGAAAAGCGAGGGTTCACCGTTGCCCGCTGGTACGAAGGAGTTCTCGACGACGAGTGGGAGATTTACCAACCCGATCCACTGCAGGCGGCCGTCTTCTGGGGCCACGGGTTCGCCTCGCTCACCGAGTACAAGAAAGTTCGCGAGGCGGTCAACGAACTCGACTTCATCGTCAACGTCGATGTCTTCCCGAATCAGGTCGCAGAGCTCGCAGACGATGACACCGATGTCTACATGCTTCCGGCCTCGACCAACGTCGAGGAATCGGGGAGCGTCGTCAACACGGGTCGCCAGCTTCAGTGGCGATCCAAAGCGATCGAGCCCCGTCACGATTCGAAAGCCGACTGGAAATTGCTGTGTGAGTTCGCAGAGCATCTCGGCTTCGGCGAGCACTTCGACTACGCCGAAGTCGAAGACGTCACTCGAGAGATCAATCTGGGCGTTCGGTCCGTCGGATACGTCGGCCAGACACCGGAGCGGTTGAAGCTCCATCAGGAGAACTCGGAGCTCTTCAGCGCTGAAGATCTCCAGGCGGATCTGGACGAAGATCACGAACTGTACGACGAACTCGACGGCGATTACTACGGCCTCCCATGGCCGTGCTGGCACGATGACCATCCGGGAACACCGATTCTCTACGATGATTCGCTACATCCCTCCGAAGGCGGGATGGACTTCCGCGCCCGCTGGTGGGGCGAAGAGGATCCCGACGTCGATCCCGAGGATCAACTCCGCGACCCGTTCGAACCCGATTGGTGGGACGACGAAATCGAAGGTGTCCCGCAGTATCCGCTTTTCAACACGGTACTCCCCGATTCAGAGAATCCGAGCGAAGCAACGATCCCGGTTGAAGCGGCGTTCGACGAGGAGATGTCGGTCTACGACACTGCCGTCGCACTGGACGAAGCCGGCTACGATGTCGACCTCGAGACGTTCGAGGAGTTCGACAACCCACAGCCCGACGCACCGTGGGGCCGAGGCCGTGCTCGGATGAAAGCCTGGAACCTCACCGACGAGATACCGGTCCACCGAGAGCCGGCACTCACCCCGCGACCGGACCTCGTCGAGGACTATCCGTGTAACGACCGAACCGAAGACCACTGGCGCGTCGAACTGGATAACGCGAAAGTCCAGCAGGACAACATCGACGCCGTCGAAGATTACGATCTGGTACTCACCTCGGGTCGACAGGTCGAGCACAAGGGAGCCGGTTCAGTGACTCGAAGTACGCAGGGAACGGCCTCGCGTGCGCCGATGATGTACCTCGAGATCCACCCCGAGGTTGCCGACGACCTCGGCGTCGAAACCGGCGAATGGATCGTCACCGAGACGCCCTACGCCGAGATGGTAGTACAGGCGAGAGTCACCGAACGAGTCGCCCAGGACCACGCATTCGCGCCATATCACTGGAGCGGAATCCTCGAGGGCGAGAACATGATGGACAGCGTCCCAGACGGGATGGAGCCACTGGTGATCGGCGAATCGATCAACGCCGGGACCGCCCCGGCCTACGACAGAGAGACCCAGATGCAAGAGACGAAAACGACGCTTTGCAGTGTCCGGGTCGCAGACGACGATGAAGTTCCCGAACTGTCCGATCAACAGATCAAGTGGCAAGAACAGCGGATGAGCCGACACAAGCGATAGGTGATCGAAAATGAGTACACAAGAATCCAACAACGGACCGGCACGAGTCATCCCAAACTGGGAGTCCTGTATCGACTGTGGAGCCTGCGAAGTCGCGTGTCAGCGAACGTGGGATCTCCCACCTGAGACCGACCGCATTCAGGTTCTCGCGATCGATCACGGGACCGAAGACGAGACGAACAAACCGATGCAGTGTTACAACTGCTCCGAAGCGCCCTGCGTCGAAGTCTGTCCGACCGACGCGCTCCGCATCCGGGACAACGGCTCCGTTCGCGTTAGCGGCGACATGTGTATTGGTTGTCACTATTGCGGCGTCGGCTGTCCGTTCGGCGCGCCACAGTATCCCGACGCGGGGGTTCCAGAGGCCGACGAAGCGAGCCCGCTGGGCGCTCGAGGAAACGGTCTGATGGACAAATGTACGACCTGCGAACCGCGCCAGGAAGAAGAGCTCGAACCGGCCTGTTCCTCCGAGTGTCCGACCGACGCACTGCTGTTTGGCACGCCGGGTGAACTCTCCGAAAAGCTCAGCGAAGACGGCGTCTCGAAGCCGTTCGACGACGAAGCGGCCCAAGTCGTCTTCGGCGACGACGCCGACGAAATTATGTCCGGGTGATCACCGATGGTACTAGAAATCACATTCGACGTTCCGTACTCCCAATGGAACTGGCAAGTCGCCGTCTACACGGCCCTGATCGGGCTGGCCGCCGGTGCGTACCTCACTGGCTACGTCGCCGACCTCATCTCGTGGCAACGTGACGCCCGCGAGCACGGCCCAATCGCCAAATTCGGGTACCTCATTGGTCTGGTCGGAATCGGTCTCGGCGGCCCAATCCTGCTGAGTCACCTCGCAACCCCGTTCCGGGCGATGTTGATCCCGCTCACGATGACGAACTTCGACTCGTGGATGACCATCGGCGCGTATATGCTCGGTGGGATGGGTCTCGGGGCGTTCCTGATGTTCACCTGGACCGCCTTTGGCAGAACACGACCGCACCGACGCACCACCGACGAGGACGGCCCAGGGGGCGTCGCCGCTGATGGCGGAAGCGACGTCGCCACTGATGGCGGTTCCTCGGAAGGCGGCCCCGCCAAAGCCGCAACCGGCGGCGACACCGCAGACGGCGTCGGTACCGCTGAGGAACGCAACGGCGTGCTCAGCCAACTCGATGCAATTGCGGATTACACCCGCCCGACGGAGCCGGTTCGGCTCGCAATCGGCGGCGTCTTCGCCATCTTCGCCGCAGGGGTCCTCCTCTACTCGGCGATGGCGTTCGGATCGGGTTCGTTCGAACGGGTCGCACTCTGGGACAAGACGTTCCTCATACCCGTGATGCTCTTTAGCGGCCTCGGCGCGGGCCTCACCGCCTCGGTGGGGCTGGCGGCGATCACCGAGAGCCCGACCAACCGGACGATCCAGAACTACTCGCTGATTGGCTCCGGGTTCCTGGTCGCAGCGCTCGGTGCACTCGCAGCAACGATCTTCCTGTTGCCTGAACAGCTTCCGGCAGCGGAGCCGGCGATCGACAACATGCTCGGGACCTACGCCTGGCTGTTCGTCGGGTTGGCCGTCGTCGCTGGTCTGATCGTCCCGGTCTTGCTTTCGATCGGCGCAGTACTCGGCCAGCGCCGCAACGCGCTCTCGCCGAACGCAGCCACGGCATCCTACGCCATCGCTGGATTCCTCGTGATCGTCGGCAAGATCGCGCTATCGATGAGCTACCTGCTCGCCGCCGAGTTCACGCCACTGCCACTTCCCGTCTAGTCGGCGATTTCGTTTCCAACCGAACCGATTTACTTCGAACGAGCGTAGTCACAGACAGTATACAACATGACACAGAACGATGATACGACCGACGAGCTTGCAAATCTATACGCCTTCGTCTCCGGCGTGATAGCCGATCCGCCCGACGAAGCTGCCATCGAGCGGCTTCGAGAGGAGGAGTTTCCTGCCGAGGCGAGACCACAGGCCCTCGAGAACGGATTTCGCCTACTCAGACAGTGGTTGTCGGATGTCGACGATCCAGCCGAAGCCGCACACGAACTCAAGCGAGTGCATACGAGGATGTTCGTTGGCCCTCGCCCGAAGATGCAGGCCCACGAGTCCTGGTATGCCGACGACTATCTCGGCGAGCCGCTCGCGGCGGTCAAACGTTCCTATCGCGATCTCGACATTCATCCGTCGTCGGAGCTTCGCGAAGAGGCGGACCACGCCGCAGTCGAGTTAGCCGCACTCGAGATCCTGACTCGAGAGGAGACCGAATCCTACCGGGAGGCGTTCCTGAAGGTCCACGGCTGGTGGATTCCGGATCTGGCGACGGATATCCGACAGATGGCAGAAGAGCCGTTCTACGAGGGGATCGGTTGGCTACTCGAAGGAGTGTTCGAAGCTGATACGTACCTCCTCGGGATCGATCCCGACGACCTCGATCCGGGCTACAACCAACCGCCGTCGGCTTCGTCCGATAAATAACGACCCGCTAGTAGAAGAGATCGAAGATAGTTTTCTGACGTCGATTCGCTCTCCGTTCCTCAAGTCGACTCCCACCGATCGGGCGCGGAGTTGATCCGGCACAAGTCGATCGGCCGCCTACGGCCTATCCGCCGTTTCGTTCGAATTCAACTCGTCGCCAAAAGAATCGAGGAGTGCTCGAGTCACGAGTTCGGCGAGCGGGTCGAGGCTTCGGTACAGTCGACGGGCGATCAGGAGGATCGGCACCAAAGTGACGACGAGGAGGTACGTTCCGGCGGCGAACAAGAGCGCGACAGCCGGTGGTACGTGAGTGATTCAGGGTTCGAACGCATGATCGGTCCGAATCATCACGGATATCGGTATACCCTTCGTGAGTCAGGCTCGTTCTCCTGTCCCGGTATGTGATTTCAGGCCAAGGGTTATTCGTTCGCCGCTCCTGTGCTAGCCCATGAACGCTTTCGGACTCATTCAGTTCGCACTCGGCCAGCCTATTCCACTCCAACTCGAGGACGTTTCAGGGGTCGCCCTTGTCGGCGGGCTCGTCTTGTTGCTCGCGATTATCACCGTCTGGCAGATGGTCGAAGTCGTCGACGCCTACAACAGGGGTGCACTCACCGTCTTCGGCGAGTATCGTAAGCTCTTGGAACCGGGGCTCAACATCGTCCCGCCGTTCGTCTCTCGAGTGTACACGTTCGATATGCGGACCCAGACGCTCGACGTGCCAACACAGGAAGCGATCACGCGGGACAACTCGCCGGTGACCGCAGACGCCGTGGTCTACATTCGCGTGATGGACGCAAAACGGGCGTTCCTCGAGGTCGATAACTACAAACACGCCGTGTCGAACCTCGCCCAGACGACCCTCCGTGCTGTCCTGGGTGATATGGAACTCGACGACACGCTCAGCAAGCGCGAGCGGATCAACGAGCGGATCCGAACCGAACTCGACGAGCCCACCGACGAGTGGGGGATCCGCGTCGAGAGCGTCGAAGTCCGCGAAGTGACGCCGTCACGAGACGTCAAGGGGGCGATGGAACAACAGACCTCCGCGGAACGAAAGCGCCGCGCCATGATCCTCGAGGCCCAGGGGAAACGCCGGAGCGAGGTCGAGAAGGCGGAGGGTGACAAGCAGTCGAACATCATCCGCGCACAGGGGGAAAAACAGAGCCAGATCCTCGAAGCGCAGGGTGACTCGATTTCGACCGTCCTCCGTGCCCGCTCGGCCGAGTCGATGGGCGAACGCGCCGTCATCGACAAAGGAATGGACACGCTGGTCGATATCGGACAAAACGACTCGACGACGTTCGTCCTGCCACAGGAACTCACGTCGATGGTCGGCCGCTACGGGAAGCACCTCTCGGGCAGCGATGTAGAGGCTGATGGGACCGAACTCGAGAGTCTCGAGTTCGACGAGGAGACTCGCGAACTGATCGGCCTCGACGATATTTCGGAGATACTCGGCGAGATCGACCAGCAAGCCGAGATGGACATCGAAGCGATGGAACAGCAAGCACAGGCGATCAAAGAGGGGAAAGACTCAGTCGACGGGCCGAACGCCGAACCGGAGACGGCAGGCGCTGAAAGCGATACCGACGACTGAGACGGCGAGCAAACACGCTTGGTACGTCTTGATCTGGATCGTCGGCCCGTCGCTGTCGACGCTGGCCGCCGCGTTTTTTCGCTAGGTCCGGAGGTTCCTGATCGGACGTGCGTTTCTCGAGAACAGAGCAGTTCGATACGAGGGCGACGAGCGCTCCGGTGCCGAACAATGATATAGTCGGCACGCCCACGTGGAAACAACGGACCCTTCGATATGACCAGCCACTACGATCATGCGCAGGTACAGGAGTTCTGGCAGTACGTTTGGGAACGCGACGACGTCTACGAACTTCCCGAGAACGCCGCCGATCCGACCTATGTTCTCGGCATGTTTCCGTACACGTCCGGGACCCTTCACATGGGCCACGTCCGGAACTACGCGATTACGGACGCGTACGCGAGATACCGCCGAATGAACGGCGACGACGTGTTACACCCGATGGGGTGGGACGCGTTCGGCCTGCCGGCCGAAAACGCCGCACACGAACGCGCGAGCGATCCGGAATCTTGGACGCAGGCGTGCATTCGCCGTATGCGCGAAGAGCTCGAGTCGATGGGCTTTGGCTACGACTGGTCTCGAGAGATTACGACCTGCGAGCCAGAATACTACCGCTGGAACCAGTGGCTGTTCAAGCGACTCTACGAGGAGGGGCTCGTCGAGTACGAAGCCGCGTCGGTCAACTGGTGTCCCGACTGCGAAACCGTTCTCGCCGACGCGCAAGTCGAGGTTCGAGGCGACGAAGAGTACGCAGACGACGAACACGAAACGCACGACGAGCGAACCCGTGTCTGCTGGCGGTGTGAAACGCCCGTCGGTCGTCGCGAACTCGACCAGTGGTTCTTTACGATCACCGATTATGCCGAGGAACTTCACGACGGCCTCGAGGATCTCGACGGGTGGCCCGAGGGCGTCAGACAGATTCAGCGAAACTGGATCGGCAGGCAGGAGGGACAGCGGATTTCGTTCGAAGTCGACGGCGGAACTGGCGTCAGCGGCGAGCGCGACTACGGCGACGAAGCCGGCACGGACGAGAGTCTGTCCGGCAGCGTCGATGTCTTCAGTACTCGCCCGGAGACCGTTTTCGGGGCGACATATCTGGCGCTTTCCCCGGGTCACGAGCTCGCTCGAGCGATCGGCAAAACCGACGAAACTGTCGCGGCGTACGTCGATGACGTTCGCGAACGAGAACCCGGCGAGGTCGGATACGACGGCGTGAAAACCGATCTGACCGCGATCAATCCGCTCACGGGCGACGAGGTGCCGGTCTACGTCGCCGGCTACGTCCTGAAAGACGTGGGTACGGGGGCCGTCATGGGCGTTCCCGCGCACAACGAACGCGACCACCAGTTCGCACGGGAACACGACGTTACGATCGAGAGCGTGATCGCGCCCGACAGTAAGGAGACGGGCGACGAGGACGGTACGAACGCCAAACCGTCGCTCTATACGGGAGAGGGAACGATCACCCACGACGGCGAGTACGAGGGCCTCGAGACGGAACTCGTCCGGGAACGACTGCCGGACGACTACGACGCCTTCGCCGAAGACGTGACCTACCGCCTTCGGGACTGGTTAATTTCCCGTCAGCGCTACTGGGGAACGCCGATTCCGGTTGTCCACTGTGAGGACTGCGGGCACGTGCTCGTTCCGGACGAGGAGTTGCCCGTCGAACTGCCGGAGTTCGTTCGGACGACCGGCAACCCGCTCGAGGCACAGGAGTCGTTCCTCGAGACGACGTGCCCGGACTGCGGTGGACCCGCCCGGCGAGAAACGGACACGATGGATACGTTCGTCGACTCCTCGTGGTACTTCCTGCGGTTTCTCTCGCCGGACATCGACGACGCGCCGTTCGACGCCGAACTCGCGAACCAGTGGATGCCGATCGACTTCTACGTCGGCGGCGACGAACACGCGATCTTACACCTCCTGTACATCCGGTTTTTCACGCGGGCGCTCGCCGATATGGACATGCTCGAGATCCGAGAACCCGTCGAACGGCTCATCAGTCAGGGAACGGTGCTCTATGAGGGCGAAAAGATGTCGAGCTCCAAGGGCAACGTCGTCGCTCCCCAGGAGTACGGCGCAGAGACCACCAGACTGTTCGTGCTCGCGGCGGCCCATCCCGAGCAGGACTTCGAATGGACGGCAAACGACGTTCGGGGGGTATACGACCTTCAGCAATCGCTGTACGGGATGGCCACGGCGTTCATCGACGAAACGACCACCCGGATCGAACGAACGACTCACGACGAGTACGTCGATCGAGAAATCGATCGGACGATCGCCGCGGTAACCGACGAGTTCGAGCGGTTTCGCTTCCACCGGGCGGTGACGGAGATTCAGGGGCTGGTTCGATTGCTCCGACGATATCGAGCGTACGAGACGCCACAGGAAGCCGTCTATCGCCGGGGACTGTTGACCCTCGCAGCGCTGATCGCTCCGATGGCCCCTCACCTCGGTGAGGAGTTGTGGAACAAACTCCGCGGCGACGGTCTCGTCGTCGAAGCCGACTGGCCCGAACCCGAGAGCGACGTCAGTGACGCCCAGCGCGAGCGCCGTCTCGTCGAGACGACGCTCGAGGACGTGCGGGACATCGTCGATGTCGCGGAGATCAAGGCTCCAGAGCAGATCGAGTTGGTCGTCGCCGAGCCCTGGAAGTATCGGGCCGCCGAAATCGTCGCCGCGGCGCCGATGGGGGAAAGCGACGAGGACGTAGTCGAGCGCGTGCTGGCCAACGATGCGACCGAGATCGATCGGGGCGCTGTTTCGACCTTCGTCTCCGACCTCGAAAAACGGCGCGGAGAGATTGATCCGATCACCGACGGCGAACAGGAACGCGTTCTCCTCGAGCGCTCGAGATGGTTGCTCGAGGACGAGTTCGGCGCAGGCGTGACGGTAACGCAGGCGAGGGAAGCGAGTAAGCTGGCCGAGAAAGCAAAACCCGGAAAACCAGCAATACACATCAGTTAACAAATGTTTGTATTCGTGGACGGTTTTTCATCGTGTCGATTTTAGTATATAGTTGTGGTCCGAAGTGAGTCAATGTCCGTATTAGCTAGCTATTTTCGTGTTTTTGAGGGTTTTCCGTTTATTGAACAAATCAATTTTAGAGAACAAATAAGACAGAAGGACAGTTTTATTTCATCGGATTGGGAAATGTCTGACAGGATGGCGAACGGCGGAGACACGGTCGACACGTCGATTCGAACAGCAATGAGCCAGGCGGTCGTCGAAGCGGTTGCAAACGAAGAGGGAGTACCACCTGCGGAGTTGTGTCCGCCGGAGTACGAGCCGTTACACGCCGTTATCAATCCCGAGGCGCTCGACACGCTTTTCGCTCCGCGAAGTAACGGCTGTCCACGACCCGAGGGAACGGTTACGTTCACCTACTGTGGCTACGACATCACGATCGAAAGCGACAGAACCGTTCACCTCAGCTGAGGCGAACGCCGTGGCTCGTTCTCGATTCTTCCGGTTGATTCTATTTTAGGAGAGTTGCCTTCCGGTGTTCGCATAGCGTTGCTTCCGAAAAAGCAAGACAAATACCCGACCTATCCCAAGACTCAGCTATGGCTACCGCGGACGCAAAACAACGGCTCCGAGAACGCCCCCTCGGGATGACGGCCTTCCTCTCGATCATCGGCTACGCGCTGGTTATCGGGACGTTCGTCCTCGAGTTGCCGATCTATCCCGATCTGACCAACGCACAGGTGAACGCGTTCACACACGCTATCGCGGGCATCAATGCGGTAACGACGGTGTTTCTCGTTCTCGGGTGGTACTGGATTCGAGCGGGTGAGGTCGAGAAACACCGCCGCGCAATGGTCGGCGCGTTCGTGACGATTCTGCTCTTTCTGGTCGTTTACCTCATCCGTGTCGGCGGCGGCGGGACGAAGGAGTTCGTCGGCGGTGCGCTGGTTCGAAACGCCTACCTGCTCATGCTCGCGATCCACATCGTCCTCTCGATTGTCGCCGTTCCGGTCGTCCTCTACGCGTTGATCCTGGGCCTGACACACACCCCATCAGAGCTTCGGGAAACGGCCCACGCTCGAGTCGGGCGCATTGCCGCAGGGTCGTGGATCCTCAGTCTCGTACTCGGGATCGTCACGTACCTCATGCTCAACCACATCTACGACTACCAGTTCCCGTCGATGCTCGTCTCGGGCGGTTTCTAACGCTTGGGAGCGACTCGGTCCCGGACGGTCTTTCTCTCTCAAAGAGAAAACCGCTTGCCGGGGCAGGTATGTGCCTCAGCAGAAGATACGCTTATTCAGTGGGAAGGTCAACGAAGCGCATATGGCCGAAGACGAAACCGAAAGCGAACTCCGAAACACGACTGGATCGGGGATCGCCATCGGGGTTGCACTCGGAGTCGCACTCGGCGTCGTGATGGCTGATCTGGCGCTGGGGATAGGAATCGGGGTGGCGATCGGCGTCGCGCTCGAGACGACGTGGGGTTGAGATCTTTCCCACGCTACAGTTGAGCCCTCTTTTTGCGCCTGAACCGTCCGTGTCTAATCCGTGCGCGGAATCGACCTGGCTCCGAGCGCGAAGGTAACGACGGCGAGCACCGCAAGAATTCCGAGGTTTGCAAGAGCCGGATCCACGCCGAACACCGCCGGCGTCCCGGCGTCGGGGTAGGTCGCCGCACGAATCCCGCGGGAGAAGTATGTCAACGGGGAGAGGTTCACGAACGGCTCGAACCAGCCGGGAAGTTGCTCGAGCGCGATGAAGGTCTCCGAGAGAAAAAGGAGCGGAAGCCCGATCGCGTTGCTCGCGGCGACCGCGCCGTCCTGCGAATCGGTGTAACTGCCGAGCATAGCCCCGATTCCGCAGAAACAGACGACCCCGACGAGGATGTAGGCCACGACCAGCGGAGAGAACACGATCTCTGCACCCGTCAGGGCGACAACGAGCACGAGAATCAACAGGCTGGCAAGCGCGATGATAGCGGCGTTGACGACCGTTTGTCCAAGTAGCCACTCCCCTCGAGTCACCGGCGTCGTCGCGAGCTTTTCGAAGCGGTTGCCCTCGCGGTGTCGAGCAACTTCGCTCCCGAGCCTCGAGAACGGCGTGAACAGGACAACGACGGCCAGATAACCGGGAACGTAGTACGCTGCGGGTTCGGCGAACAGCCCGCCACCGGTAGGGTCGGTCTGGATGAGCGCGCCGAAGATCGCGATCAGGATCACCGGGAAGAAAAACGTGAAGAAAACCGCGGTTCGTCGCCTGACGAACGACCGCCAGCCGGCGCTCGTTTGCGCGCGAACGCGCCCAAGTCGGCTCATTGGCTTCCCTCCGGGTTCGCTTCCTGCGTTCCCGTCGAATCGGCCGTGGTCGACGCGTCGGCTCGAGCCGGCTCCACCCCGAGCGACCGCCGATCCGTTTGCGCGCGTTCCTCACCGTCGGCGAGCTCGAGATAGACCGTCTCCAGATCGGGTTCGGCCCACGAGATGCTCGTGTACTCGAGCCCTTCGTCCTCGAGAACGTCGACGATAGAGCCGATATCCGCCGGCGAGACGTCCTCGAAGACGAGGGAGTCGTCTCGAGTCTCGACTGCGTACTCGAGGTCGGCGAGAGTCCCGCCGTCGGCGATCCCCTCGAGATCGGTTTCTACGGTCGGCTCGACGGTGAGGCGACTCGAGCCGCCGTGTTCGTCGACGAGCGTTGCCGGCGTTCCGGACGCGATAAGCGATCCGTCGGCGAGCAGGCCGACTCTGTCGGCGAGGCGTTCGGCTTCGGCCATGTCGTGCGTGGTCAGCAGGACCGTCGTGCCGCCCGCCGCGAGGTCTTCGATCAATCGCCAGACGGTCCGTCGCCCGGCCGGGTCGATCCCGGTCGTCGGTTCGTCCAGAAAGAGAACGTCGGGGTCGTTGACCAGCGCACTGCCGACGCAGACGCGGCGCTTCTGTCCGCCCGAGAGGTTTTCGTACCATGTGTCGCCGGCCTCGACCAGCCCCACGTCGGCGAGGACGGTCTCCGGATCGCGCGACTCGTCGTAGAGTCCGGCGTAGTACTCGAGCAGTTCTCGAGCGGTGAGTCGAGCGGGCGGCGAGAACTCCTGGGGAAGGACGCCGAGTCGGTTCCGGTCGACGGCCGTCGGCGATTCGTCCAACAGGTGTGCGGTTCCCGAGTCCGGATTCGTCGTTCCGGTCAGCGCTCGAACGAGCGTCGTCTTTCCGGCCCCGTTCGGTCCGATGAGGGCGAAGACCTCGCCGTCATCGACCGCCAGCGAGACCGACTCGAGGGCGACGGTCTCGCCGTAGGTCTTGTGGAGATCCGTCGCCTCGACTACGGCGTTCATACGAGGCGATACCAACCCGTTCCGGGTAAGGTGTTCGATTCGATTGCTTGTTCCGCTGGTGCTCGGTGTCCTTTGATGGCCCCATTTCGACCGAAACCGGTCGAATCAGTCGAGTGATTGACCAGCTACGATCACGTCACCGATTTCAAATCGGGCACCGCCGTCAGGTCCCTCCGATAGCCTAATGCTCCATTCGTGAGCCATCACAACCCCGGAGACGATTGACAGTCCGATTCCGATACCATCATCTCCCGTCGAATAGCCGGTTTCGAACACCGAGTCTCGCACGTCTCGTGGTATTCCCGGTCCATCGTCCTCTACGTAGAATCCCGTCCCGTTCTCGAGGGAACCGACACGGACGGTGACATCGTTGCTCCCGTGTTCGACCGCGTTACGAAAGAGATTCTCGAATAGCCGTTTAACGCGGGCGGAAGCCCCACGGAAAGTGAGATCGTCCTCAACGACAAGGTTCGCATTCTGCGTTTCGACCGACTGCCAACAGGTTTGTACTAACTGCTGGAGCGTCAGCTCCGCCGTTTCGTCGATCTCCCTTCCCTGACGTGCCATCGTGAGTACGTCCGAAATAAGGTCATCCATTCGGTCAAGCCCGTCGGAGGCGATTGCCAGGTGTTCGCTATCGCGAATCTCGCGTGCGAGCTCGATTCGTCCCTGTGCGACGTTGAGAGGATTGCGGAGGTCGTGTGAGAGGACGCTCGCGAACTGTTCGACGTGCTCGAGTTTGTCGACCGTGCGCTGGTGTTTCAGTTCGTACTCGATCATTCGTGAAATGAGTTCGGCGAACGAGGTTTCTTCGGCCGTAAACGGCTCCTCTCGAGAAGTCTCCGAAACGAAACAGACCGTCCCGTAGGCTTCGTCGTCGATGCTGATCGTGGTACCGTGGTAGCAGTTCAACCCGTGGGTCTCGAAAGCCGGGTCATCGTCCCACCCCTGATTTGGGGCGTCATGCAACGCAATTGGGTCGTTCTGCGTGATGGTACGACGGCAATACGTCGTCTGAAGGTCGACAACGAGTCCTGGGGGAAAGCTCCCATCCGGGGGGTCCGTACTCACAATGGCCTTCCAGTAGTCGCTCTGCGGGTCGATTTTCGTCAGGTGACCGTTATCGACGTTCAGGTACTCTTCACCGATATCGAGGGCTCGTCGGGCTTTCTCTTCGAACGAGAGATCCGCTTTCATGACCTCGTAGAGATCGAAACGAGCCGCGTCGGGAGATGGGTATGCATGAGACATTCTTCTTGACGATTCGTACACAGATTAGAACTCATTTATAAGTACTGCCCGATATCAACCAGATGAACGAGGGAACAACGGTTTCCGCGGAACGACCTTTCCGTCGCAGGGCCAATCATCAGAAGCGCGTTCGTGATAGTACCTCGTCATGGTCGAACTCGGATTCACGCTCTCGAGCGAGGAACACGGCCCGAACGAACTCGTCGAGTACGGCGTCCGCGCAGAGGAGGTCGGCTTCGACTTTCTATCCGTCTCCGATCACTTCCACCCGTGGGTCTCCGCACAGGGCGAGTCGCCGTTCGTCTGGTCGGTTCTTGCGGGACTCGCGAGCCAGACCGACGAGATCGAGATTGGTGTCGGAGTCACCTGTCCAACGATTCGGATCCACCCAGTCAACATCGCCCACGCCGTCGCGACGACGCAGGTCATGGCTGACGGCCGATTCTCCTTTGGCGTTGGAACCGGCGAGAACTTAAACGAGCACGTGACGGGCGAGAAGTGGCCCGAACACGACGTTCGCCTCGAGATGCTCTCCGAATCGATGGAACTCATGCGGGATCTCTGGGACGGGAAGAACACGAGCCATCACGGCGAGTACTACACGGCGGAGAACGCTCGGCTGTACACGGTCCCCGAGGAGATTCCGAAGATCATCGTCTCCGCATTCGGTCCGCAGACGGCACAAATGGCCGGCGAGGAGGGCGACGGACTCTGGTGTTCGGGGCCGAAGGGGGAGGTCGTCGACGCCTACGAAGACGCCGGCGGCGAGGGACCGAAGTACACGCAACTTCACTGCTGTTACGCCGACAGCGAAGACGAGGCGATCGACACCGTCCACGAGCTCTGGCCGAACGGGTTCATCCCCGGCGAGCTCGGCCAGGAACTCCCCACGCCCGCACACTTCCAGCAGGCGGCCTCGATGGTCGACCGCGAAGACGTCGCTGAAGGATCCACCGTCACCGACTCGGACCCGCAGACCCACATCGACAGCCTCGAGCAGGCGATCGACGCCGGCTACGACCACGTCTACGTCCACCAGATCGGCCCGGAACAGGGGAAGGCTCTCGAGTTCTACGAGGAGGAAGTGTTGCCGTCGTTTCAGTAGTGCGAACTCGTTTCCGTAGCGCGAACTCGTTTCCGTAGCGCGAGCTACTGGCGGCGACCCAGCTGGCCGGGATGACCACCGGTCGCCCCCCGCACATTTCCGCTCCCCCATCCGTTTTAGCGCTCGCCGCCATACCGGGTGATATGGAGTACACAACGCTCGGGAACACGGGAACGACGGTCTCAAAGCTCTGTTACGGAACCTGGCGATTCGGACGGGAAACCGGCGGCGTGGTCGAAACCGAACGCTCGGAAGCCCACGATATGCTCGACGCCTGCCGGGACAACGGCATCAACTTCATCGATACCGCAAACGTCTACGGCGATCCCGACGGCACGAGCGAGGAGTGGATCGGCGAGTGGCTCGAGAACCACTCCCGCGATGACTACGTCATCGCCTCGAAGGTCTACTTCCCGTTCGACGGCTGGGGCGAACCCGGTCCGAACGACTCGGGGCTCGGACGTAAACACATTCGCGCCCAGATCGAGGGAACCCTCGACCGACTCGGAACCGACTATCTCGACCTCTACTACATCCACCGCTGGGACGAGGATACGCCGATTAGAGAAACTCTCGAGACCCTGACGGACCTCGTCCGCGAGGGGAAGGTCAACTACCTCGGGGCCTCGAGCATGGCCGCCTGGCAGCTCACGAAGGCCCTGTGGACCAGCGACGCCGAGGGGCTCGAGCGCTTTGACGTCACCCAGCCGATGGTCAACGCGGCCCAGTACGACACCGTCGCCGACTACCTCGAGGTCTGTGCCGATCAGGACCTCGCTGTCTGTCCGTACTCACCACTCGGCGGCGGCTTCCTCACCGGCAAGTACGACCGAGCGGACGACGGGTCAGTCATCGCCCCCGACGGCTCACGGGGTAGCCTCGACGACATGTTCGACGACTACTACGCCACCGAGCAGGCATGGGACGTCCTGGAGGCCATCGAGAGCGTCGCCGACGCGGTCGACGCCACGCCGGCACAGGTCTCCCTGCGATGGCTCATGGATCAGTCCAAGTTCGACTGTGTCCCGATCATCGGCGCGCGGACGCCCGACCAGCTCGAGGAAAACGTCGGCGCGGTCGAGGTCGAACTCACCGACGAACAGTTCGATCGGATCGACGGCGCTCGAGATGGAGCCGAGTCGTAACTCAGGCGCAACTGTTTCCTTCTCAGTGTGTCATCAGGTACCGGGGCCGCCGGACAAACGGAACTGAACCGCACCTCACAGCGCGAGCGCGTCGACGAGCACGGCGACGAGAACGGCACCGAGGAAAGCGTTCGACGCGTGGAACGAACGAAACGCCGCGGCTTCGGTTTGTTCGAAGTGAAGCCTAACTGCGGCCCAGAGGAAGATCCCGCCGAAGACCGCGACGGTCGCCGCGTACAACGCGCCGAGATCGGTGATCCAGGCGAGGCCGACGGTTCCGACGAGCGTCGCGGCGATGTAGTAGAGGATGTGTTTCCGCGTCACCGTCTCGCCGCGGACGACGGGCATCATGGGAAAGCCGCCTCGAGCGTAGTCGTCGCGATAGGCGAGCGCGAGGTTGTAGAAGTGGGCGGGCGTCCAGAGGAAGATAACGCCGGCCAGTGCGAGTGCCGGCATCCCGATTTCGTTCGTGACGGCGGCCCACCCGATGAGCGCCGGGAGCGCGCCGGCCAAGCCTCCCCAAACGGTGTTTTGGACCGTGTTCGGTTTCAAGAGGAGGGTGTAGACGACGCTGTAAAAGAGGATCGCCGCGAGTCCGAGCGCCGCCGCGAGGGCGTTGATCGTGAGGAAGACACCGAGTGACGCCGCTGTCAGGAACGCGCCGAAGAGCAGGGCTCTCCGGACCGGAATCAGGTCGGTAGCAAGGGGGCGATCCGCCGTTCGGGACATCTTCTGATCGATGTCGCGCTCTAGAACGTGGTTGAACGTGCCAGACGCGCCGATCGCGAGTACGCCGCCGCCGAGGGTCGCGACGATCGTCGAAATCTCGAGGTTCGGACCGGCCGCGAGTGCCATCCCCGCCGCGGCGACGAGACAGAGCAGCCACATCAGGCGCGGCTTCATCATTTTGAAGTACGCGAAGGCGGTGAGACGGGCCCGTGCGAGTCTGCCGGTCGGAAGCGGTCGTTGTGGAGCCGGCTCGGTCTCGATCGGGTCCGGTTCCGGCGGCGATTCGATCTCGTCGTTCTCGCTCCCTGTCGCGAACTCGAGATCCCACGCGAGTGCGAGGACGATGATCGAGAAGATGGCGATTCCGAGTCCGAGGTGGAGCCCCGGAGCGAGGGCTGCCGGGCCGACAGTCGCCGTAACGGCACCTACGCCGACCTGGATCGTATACAGCACCAGCGAGACGACCAGAGCAGCCGTGACTCGACTCGAGGCCGCTCCAAACAGTGCAACGAAGACGGTCAGTGCAGCCAGCGCGCCGACGACCACGGCTGTGAGACGGTGGCCCCACACGATCGCGAGTTCGGTCTGGCTCACCGGATCGACGGGGGCGCTACACAGCGGCCAGGTCGAACACGCCGTCGTCGCGTTCGTAATCGAGGTCGTGGCTCCGATAATCAGGAGTAAATAGACACCGAGTGCAGTCCCCGCTAACAGTGCCGAGAATCGTCGCTGCGTGCCGATCGGCCAGGGATAGGAGTCGGATGCCACGGTATCGTTACCTCGAAATTCGACTCTGTGTATTTATGCGTCCCGCTTTCGGGCATTCGGGGGCGACGAACCGCGCTTTCGGGCGAACATGTTCTGTCGAGGGAGTAGTCTCCCCACCGATTCGATACCGTCGACCAGTCACATCCCCATATCGGCCGCCGCATCCGGAACCGGTAGCTCGGTGGGCGAAACCTCGAGCAGTTCTCCGACGTGATCCAGGGCCATATCAAAGCCGTAGTAACGCTCGAGTTCGTCACCGTCGGCGGTCGGGCGAACTTTCAACATGGCGTACCCCTCGCGGTTTTGGGCGATCGCCGCCGTTCCTCCGCCGGCCGAAGGGTGTTCAGTGACGAACTCGAGGAGGCGCTCCGTCTCGGTTTCGCGGTAGGTAGCCGTGATCGAGTCGTTCGTTTCCGTCCGTTCGGCGTCGGTCATACGCTGTCTCGAACGTCGACGAACGGAAGGCTATCGGTTTCGCCGAACGATCGGAGCAGCGCGAGTCGCCGGGACGGGCCGAACGAGTCGGATTCACTCCGAGGGATCGACATCACTTTGTCAGTTCACCCGGGAGTGCCCGTCGTGACTTCGCAGGGAGCCGAGAATTCAACGGAGCACGTGCGCCCGCTCGAGACGTTCCGGGTCACAAGAGCCGTGGCCCTGCAGTGGGTCGCCGTCTCGAGCGTCGGCTTTTTTGCGTTCGCGTACCTCTTTGCCGACGTTCTCGCGCGGATCCGTGGGGAGTCACTCGAGCCGATCGTTCTCCCGATTTCGTCCCAGCCCGCGACGCTCGGCTGGCTCGTCGTCTTCGTGGTGTTGGTCGCGCTCGTCATCGCACTCCACGAGACGATTCACGGACTGTTGATGGCCCACTGCGGCGGGGAGCCCACCTACGGCGTCGGCGTCTCGTACTTCATCGTCCCGTACGCCTACACGAACTCGAGCGGCGGCTACACTCGAAACCAGATGCTCGCGATCTTGCTCGCGCCGTTCGTCGTTATCTCCGTTCTCGGCGTCCTGACGATGGCCGTCTATCCGTCGCCGATACTCGTCGTCGTCCTGGCAGCCAACGCCGCGGGCTCGATCGGGGACCTCTGGATGGCCGCCGTCCTCGTTCAGTTTCCGCCGGCCGTGTGGGTCGGTCCGATGCCGGATCGGTCCCCTGACGGACAGGGAATGGGGATTTACGGCTCGAGCGAAACCGTAAGCCGCCGAACGCCCGGTTCGAAGTTTCTGTCGGCTTTCTTCGCCGGGACGGTTGCCACGTTCGTCGCAGTCGCCGCCGGAATCGTCGGAGCGGTTCTCTTCTCGTTGGCGGTCGGCACCGGAACCGTCCTCATCGGCGACTCCGCCGGTCGCTGGTTCCTCTTCAGGCACGATGTCGTTCCCGCGAGCGAGATTGTGATCCTCGAGGTCGGCGGTCGGCTGCTGGTCTCGATTTCGCTTCTTGGCGGACTCTGCTGGTCGATTATCGTCGGTGCCAGACGGTTACTGAGCGACTGATACTGTCGGCTGTACGTCGTTCACAATTCTCGTCGCTCCGGGGCGTGAGAATCTTTCCATAGTTACAGCCGGCAGTATGACCCGAGGAACCGGGCTTCGACGATTGAACAAGTTTCGGTGACGGACAACGCACTCCGCTGGCGACCGACGAACACTACTTCTGTCGATCATCTTCGTTCGATATCTCGAGACCGTAACGTTCGAGCACCCTCGTCGACGACTGAACCCATGACGAAGTGGCTTCAAAGCGGGCGGCGTCGAGACATTTGTTACCTGCTCGCGGCCAACGGAGAGCTTCGCAGCCAGAAGCTCAAATCCGAACTCGAGTCACACTACGACGACCGGATCGAGCCGAAATCGTTCTACGGAACGCTGTCGGCCCTGGTCGACGCAGGTCTGCTCGAAACGCGAACAGATGGCCTCTATGACGTATATTCGTTGACTGATGCCGGAGCGAAGCGACTCGAGGACCACGATCAGTGGGTTCGGACCTGCCTCGAGTGATTGACTACGCGTCTCAGGGGCGAACACGTCCCGTCTCAAGGCGAATCTCCGACGCGTTCATCCTGTGCGGTTCGTGGTGATCACTGAATTTTGTAGCTCACGATTTCGCCGCAATCACACTCCGGACAGTCCGAAGCGCTCGAACTCACCGTCGTTCCGCATCGTCGACACTCGTCGATGACTGTAGTCCCCGACCGCTGAAAGAGGACCGTTTTGATCACGCTTTTCATGTCGCCTCCCCCCGCACAACTGGTTTGTGCATACGCGGATACACCGATATGAAAGGGTTTGTTATTGTCTTGCTACCAAGATAATCACTGATATCAATATATCATTTATCGATAATAACTCCGTCTATACGGGTTTCAAAGTAGCGTTCAACGGGCGGGTCGTGTGTCACACTCAAACGGGGAAATCGACCTCTTGAGTGTATATTTACTACAAAATAGAATAATTTCGAACGGGAGGACCATCAGAGATTTATAGCGGCCTGTTGGACCACCAGTTAGATGATACCGATCGACGATTCCCCGATCGTCCGCGATGGCAAGTCACTGATTCTCGCGATGGACCACGGGCTCGAACACGGTCCGGTCGACTTCGAGGATGTTCCGGAGAAACTCGACCCAGCGACCGTTTTCGAGACCGCAACACACGACGCCGTCACCGCAATGGCGGTCCAAAAGGGTATCGCGGAAGGGTACTACCCGAGCTACGAGGACGACGTTAATCTCCTGTTGAAGCTAAACGGCACCTCGAACCTCTGGATGGGCGAACCCGACTCACCGGTCAACTGCTCGGTCGACTACGCGGCCGAACTCGGTGCCGACGCGGTCGGATTCACCGTCTACAGCGGCTCGAACCACGAAGTAGAGATGTTCGAAGAGTTCCGAGACGCACAGGAAAGCGCCCGCGAACACGATCTCCCCGTCGTCATGTGGTCGTACCCCCGCGGACAGGGGCTCAAAAACGACACCAAGCCGAGTACGATCTCTTATGCGACCCGTATCGCCCTCGAGGTCGGCGCGGACATCGCGAAGGTCAAGTATCCCGGCAGTCCCGAAGCCATGGCCCACGCCTGCAAAGCCGCTGGCGACATGAACGTCGTCATGAGCGGCGGCTCGAAGACCTCGGATTACGAGTTCCTCTCGACGGTCGAAGCCGCCGTCAACGCCGGCTGTACCGGCCTGGCGGTCGGCCGAAACGTCTGGCAACGCGAGGACCCGACGAAGCTGCTCGACGCCCTCGAGAAAGTCATCTACGAAGAAGAGACCGCAGACGCCGCACTCGAGGAATGACCGACCAGAACTTCGATCCCGGCATGAACTCCGAAACCGATCCCTCCGGCGTCGAGCTCGAACCCGTCGTCGACGACATCATCGCGACGCTCGCTCGAACGGCAGCCGAAATTCGACAGGGCCTCGTCGGTCGCCGCGACAAAGCGGCGGGAGAAAACCCCAGCGGCGAGAGTCAGGCCGAAGCCGACGTCTACGCCGACGAATTGCTCGCTGATCGACTCGCGTCGATCGAGGCCGTCGGCGAGTACGCGAGCGAAGAACGCGAGGCGTGTCTCGACTGCGGTCCGACGCCCGGCGCGAGCGGCTCGGAGGGTGGAGGCCGATCGAGTCCGACGGTCGCGATCGCCGTCGATCCTCTCGACGGCTCGTCGAACCTCTCGTCGAACAACGCCATGGGGACCGTTTTCGGCGTCTACGAAGCCTCGCTTCCGGCCGCCGGACGGGATCTCATCGCCGCGGGCTACGTGCTCTATGGCCCCATCACGACGATGATCGTCGCCGACGAGACCGGCGTCACGGAGTACGAACTGACGGGCGGAGAACGCACAATCGTTCGCGAAGACGTGACGCTTCCGGACGAACCGGTCGTCTACGGGTTCGGCGGCCGCGTCCCCGACTGGCCGGCGGACTTTCTCGAGTACGCCAACGCGATCGAAACCGAACTCAAGCTCCGCTACGGCGGTGCGATGATCGCCGACGTCAATCAGGTGCTCACCTACGGCGGCGTCTTCGCCTACCCCGGTCTCGAGTCCCGTTCGGAGGGGAAACTCAGGCTTCAGTTCGAGGGGAACCCCATCGGGTACATCGTCGAACGGGCGGGTGGCCGCTCCTCGAACGGCAACCGATCCATCCTCGAGATCGAACCGGGTTCGCTCCATGAGCGGACGCCGGTCCACGTCGGCAACGACGAACTGATCGACCGACTCGAATCCGCCCTCGAGTAAACCGAGCCAAACTCGAACGAAGTACCGGGAGTCAACCGAAAAGTGGTTTGAGAACGGTCTCGAGGGGGTTGCAATTCGTTTTCGCTTTCCGTTTTCTGTTCAGTCGGTCGATTCGACGACGGGGATCGGTTACGAGCCGTCCGAGCCGAGCCACGCAGCAGTCACGGACACGTAGACGGCGACGCCGAGCAACAGGAGGACGTAGAACGCCCAGTTCGGCCATCCGGTCGAGAGGAAGAGGAGGGTGAGAAAGAGAACCCAGAGTGTGATAATAACGATATCGCCGAGAACACGCGCTCCTGCGGTCAGGAACCCGCGAAGTCCCTCTCGAGAATCGGCTCGTTTTTCCGGTCGTGAGTCGGACCGGTCCTCGAGTCGCGGGGCGGGCCGGTCCTCGGATCGTGAGTCGGATTGGGTTTCAGTCATCTGTTTCGAGTGTTGGAAGGAAGTGTATTCATCTCAGAAGTGATAGCCGAGGGTGTTCGTCATCTGGTACGCCGAGACGCCCCAGACGTAGCTCTGTCCGGGCCACCAGGTTCGGGCGTTGTTGAACCCAGCAATGAGCACGCTTTCGTCCGGATCCTGCGGATCTGGATGGTAGCTGACCGAGCCGCTATCGCCGTCAATCAGGTCCATTTCACCGCCCCATCGAATCTGCCCATGTCGGCAGAAATCGTCCGTAAAACACGTTACCGCATCGATTCCCTGAATTTTTCCGGTCGTGTGGCCCGTCATGGCTCCGACTTTCTCGAGAGGTTCCCCTCGAGCGAGTAAGTCGGCCAGGCCCCAGCGAGTGTACTGGCCGCGGACGGAGAACGGCGACGACGTGTCGATTTGATTGATCGGATCGAGTTGACCGGCTGGTTCGACTGCGACGAGGTCTTCGACCGGGTGATCGTAGCGCACCGTCCCCAGGTCGAACGACTCCTCGGTTTCTGTCGGAAGCCTGAGTCCCTCTCCGGTGATGTCTCCGTTGACTTCGAACGCGTGCTCTGCCGTGACGAAGAACTCCGTTTCCGAGTTCGGATCGTATAGCGCAGGCCCGAGCGTCGCCATGCTCGAGGAGGTTTCGCAGGCGACGCCGCCGGGGACAGTTCCGCCGGTCACGTCACTGGCGAGTCGAGGTTGGCGTTCTCCGGTATCAGGTCCGCTCTCGATATCTCCGATGCTACCGATCCCTTCATCGTCGTCGAATCGCTCGATACCGAGACCGATACCGTCCGCAACCGTTCCGAGTACGTCTCGAACCAGACTGGAATCGCCCGTTACACCGATCGAAACCGACGCCGTCCCGCTTCGATAGTCGCCGGGAACGACCGCACTGCCGAGATAGCCCATCAATCTCGATTCGGCGAGAACGTCGTTCACCTCGAACGCTTTTTCCACGGCGGCGTACCACTCCGCCGGAACCGTCCTCGTGCGTTCCTCGAGCGAATAGGGGTCGTCGATATCCTCTCTGACCAGCGCAGTGACGATTGGCACGTCGCCGTCGTCGGTCGCGAGGAAGTCTTCGACGCCGAGGAGGTGTGCCATTCCAACTGCGTAGCCGGCGCTCACGAGCGTTCGAATGAATTCTCGGCGGTCCATTCCAGCGTGCAAGCGCTCTCGAAGCGTCGAAAGACGGTGGACGACGTTCTCGGTATCTTTCTCCGACATGTAACCTAACGGATTGCGATCTTCCGGCGAATACGGGTAGCTACGGCGGCGATGCGTATCCGTACTAACCACGAAAATATCAATACACCTTCTGCCTGCACGTGCCGTCTGTTTCAAAAGGCGTTGTGCCGAACGGTGACACTCGAGAAACTGTCACTAGCACTCTTCAATATAAAACCTGGGTAGTTTAACGCGAAGAGTACTGTCGACTCACGGTTCATGATACATGTCTCCATGTTGGTGACCATGGGGACAAGTCCCTCCAGCGCTCCCGAAATGCCGTCTTCCCCCCACTTTGGGACTCACGTTCACCGAACGACCTCGCTTGCTCGAGTCGCGCCCGCGACGGATCGTTCCCAATCGAGGTGTGCCCGCCGCGTTCACCGGTCTTCGAAACGACCCCCTTCCGGTCCTCAACTCGAGCGACGATATCGACCTACTTCTCTGCTGATTCGAGGATGTCACTATATTTCCCACAGATTCGTGTCGTGAAAAGGGAAAACGGTTTTTAGTCATCTCTCGCAGAATTTGCCATGGACGTTCGTATCGCCGACGGGGCAAGTAGCGAAGAAGCGTCGGCTATCGCCACGGCACTGGCCGAACACATCGGTGCCGATATCGAAGTGTACGTCGGCGATGAAACGGAACCGACCGCAGTTCAGGAGGTCGATTCGGCCCCTAAATCGGAGTCGAATCGGCGCGGACGGACAGCGCAACTCGAGCCGACCGAACGCGAACGAAAGCTCTGGGCCGAAATCGAGGATATCCTCGAGGGAGGGCCAACGAAGTACAGAGATCAGCTCTCCGAAGAGGGGAAGCTGTTCGTTCGAGACCGACTCGAGCTCTGGTTTTCTGGAGACGGGAACGAGTTCCTGTTCGAAGACGGCAAGTTCGCGGCCTTCGACGACTGGCACCCCGACGGAGCGGCGGCCGACGAGACGGACACCGACGGTTCGACGGAAGCGGGCGACCGGTTACCGGCGGACGGGCTCATTACGGGCGCGGCGACGTTCGAAAATCGGGACGTCCACGTCATGGCCAACGACTACACCGTCAAACGGGGGAGTATGGCCGGAAAGGGCGTCGAGAAGTTCCTTCGAATGCAACAGCGGGCGCTGAAAACCGGCCAACCGGTGTTGTACCTGATGGATTCCTCGGGCGGGCGGATCGACCAGCAGACCGGGTTCTTCGCGAACCGCGAGGGGATCGGAAAGTACTACTACAATCATTCGATGCTCTCGGGTCGAGTTCCCCAGATATGCGTCCTCTACGGCCCGTGTATCGCCGGCGCGGCCTACACGCCCGTCTTTGCCGACTTCACCGTCATGGTCGAGGGAATGTCCGCGATGGCCATCGCCTCGCCGCGGATGGTCCAGATGGTCACCGGCGAGGAGATCGACATGCAGGAGCTGGGCGGCCCCGCCGTTCACGCGAGGGAATCGGGCTCGGCCGACCTTGTTGCTCGAGACGAGGAAC
Source organism: Halostagnicola bangensis (assembly GCF_054653435.1). Lineage (NCBI taxonomy): Archaea > Methanobacteriati > Methanobacteriota > Halobacteria > Halobacteriales > Natrialbaceae > Halostagnicola > Halostagnicola bangensis. Next base: position 633,654 of record NZ_BAAIGG010000002.1, read on the forward strand.
ACGCTCGAGAACTCGTCGCCCAGTTGATCACGTACCTGCCGGACAACGCCGACGAGTCGCCGCCGCAGGTGGAGGGAACGGAACCGGTCTCCTCGCCGAAGGGAATCGACGCGGTCGTTCCCCAGCATCCGAACAAGGGCTACGACATGACCGATCTCATCGAGCGCCTCGTCGACGCGGGCTCGCTCTTCGAACTGCGCCCCGATTACGGCGAGGAGATCGTCACGGCGTTCGCCCGAATCGACGGCCGGCCGATCGGTATCGTCGCCAACCAACCGGCCCACCGGGCGGGGGCGATCTTCCCGGACGCCGCGGAGAAGGCGGCGGAGTTTATCTGGAAGGCGGACGCGTTCAACATTCCACTGCTGTACCTCTGTGACACGCCGGGATTCATGGCCGGTTCGCAGGTTGAGAAGGACGCGATCCTCGAGAAGGGAAAGAAGATGATCTACGCGACCTCCTCGGCGACGGTTCCACAACAGACGGTCGTCGTCCGGAAAGCCTACGGTGCAGGGATCTACGCGATGGGCGGGCCAGCCTACGATCCCGAGAGCGTCATCGGGCTCCCTTCCGGCGAAATTGCGATCATGGGCCCCGAAGCGGCGATCAACGCGGTTTACGCCCGGAAGCTCTCGGAAGTTGACGACCCCGACGAGCGAGAGGAACTCGAACGGGAGCTTCGGGAAGCGTACCGGGAGGATATCGACATCCATCGGATGGCGAGCGAGGTCGTCATCGACGAAATCGTTCCGCCGAGTACGCTCCGCGAGGAACTCGAGAACAGGTTCGAGTTCTACGCCGACATCGAAAAATCCCTTCCGAGCAAGAAACACGGCACAATTCTCTGAGCGGGGACCGACTGCGAGCGATCAGCAGTGAACCGGAACGAACCGGCGGCGGTTCAGGATGGTCGTCGAACAGACCGGACACTCGTAGACGTCTCGAGCGGGCTTTTCGTGAACGATCCAATCTCCCGTTATGGCGCTTTCGTGGCCGCACTCGGGACAGAACAGGATCCCTTTCTTCGGCGGATCCTCGGTCGGCTGTGGAGAGCGATGACTCATAGTGAGTGAACTGAGAACCCCACGGTGAAAACGCTGTCCGCGATGAATTATCCTTACAATTCCGGCGAGTGATGGCCTCTGTGGGCTGGTTACACAGTATCATGCCACACGCCAATTGGTGGGGCGTCTCCGGAAGTGATGTGCCTCTGGACGGGGTCGTTCTCGAGACGTTGGGCGCTCGGTAGCAAAGCGTGCCCAAACAGGCTGACCGAAAGTGTGCACATCGGAGCCCTGTTCAGGAAACGTCTTACTTTCCACAGTAACCACTTGTGTTCGATGGTAAGCCCTGGTTTCCGGTTCGGGGAGTGTGAGTAAGACCTCCCCCTCCGAACGCGGCGTCCTCCTACGGTTCACATAACAATACCCTGTTCGGTGAAACCGACGCGTGCGGGCATCCGCACGCTCCTCGTGGTCGTCACACGTCGACGCGAACCGGTTCGACTCCGGTCGGGAGTCTATGAGCTCCGACGCCGGGTATCCTCGAGTACCACACCTGAACATGCCGCCGGCGGACCTCGAGCGACTGTTGTGGATCATCGTTGGTATTTCGCTCGTGGGAGATATCGTGACGACGTTCGTCGGATTACACCTCGGACTCGCCGAGTCGAATCCGATCGCTCGCGGCGCGATAGAGGGATACGGTCTGGTCGGCATGATCGCGTTGAAGGCGTTCGCAATCGGAATCGGCGTGATATGTCGGCCGTTGCTGACGGCCGAGTATCGACCGATCGTTCCGGCGGGACTCGCACTGCCCTGGCTCGTCGCGGTCGCCAGCAATCTCTACATGATATCGACCGTCGTCTGATAGGGTCGGTTGTAAGTCATTTCCGGAGCAACCGCGAGTCGTCCTGCGGTTGCTCCGGTAAATCGTTACAGCAGACCGTATCAGTCCCTTGGACGATCGGTGGGGCAACCGGATCGAAGCGTCGCTCGAGCAAAACCACCTTTTGAAACGTAACAGAGTCTTTAGAACGCGAGAACCGAAGACGGGCGGGCGAGGACAGTTCGGGCCGAACGGCGGCTACTTCACACAACGTCGCTTCCCGCAACCGATTCGACGGCATCGACGATCGTGCTCGCTCCGATAACCGACGCCCCTTCGTTCAATACTGCCTCGCCGTCTTCGTCGAGGACGAGCGTTACTGGAAACCCCAGAACGTTGTGTTCCCGACGGAAATCTCTGGTCGAGCCGTAGCCGACGTCCCAGGTTCCGTCGTGTTCGTCCCACCACTCTCGGAGTTCGTCCTCATCGAGTGCGTTGTCCAGCGACTGGGTCGTAATCGAGAGAAACCGAACGTCGTCGTCGATCTGCTCTCTGGCTTCGGCGAGCGGGGACATCTGGCGCTTGCAGTAGCCACAGTAGGTGACGAAGAAATTAAGTACCGAGACCTGGCCCTCGACGGGAAGTTCCTGCGTACCGGCCTCGCTCGGCCCGGCATCGATCGTCTGGACTTCGGTCGGTCCGTCGTTCGCATCGTCGCCGGTATCCGATTGTGGCCCGCTCTCGTCTCCGAACGTCGGCGGTCCGTTTCGCAACAGCCCGACGCTTCCGACCAGCGTTCCGACGCTGGCGATCCCGGCGATCGCATCGCGGCGTTTCACGGCCCCACCCCAGCGACCGCCTTTCGCTCGAGCGGCGTACAGCGCATTCGCCAGTTCATACATGGGTGTACGGACCGTGTACAAAAGGATTTAGTGGTTCACTTCTCGAACAGGGTGGGCTGGCACGGACGCCTCGAGGTGACCGGCGAAATCGGATACCGGAAACGCCCGATTCCGGGAGAACAAAGGGAAACGACCTCGAACAATCGATCGTGACGGACGATCGCACCCGATGGAACGAGAAGTACGATGACGACGATTTCGAACTCCCCGATGAGCCGATTCCCCAACTCGCCGCGCGTCTCGATGAACTTCCATCGGGACGCGCACTCGATGTCGCCACCGGGACGGGACGAAACGCCTGCTTTCTCGCGGCAAACGGCTACGACGTCGACGCGATCGACGTCTCCGACAGGGCGCTCGAGATCGCCGAGGAACGTGCCGACGCTCGCGGCATCGACGTCAACTGGATCAGGGCGGATATCTCCGAGTTCGACTTCGAACCCGAGCGCTACGACGTTATCACGGTGAGTTTCTTCGCCGCGCTGGAGGTATTGCCGGCCCTGAAAGGCGCGCTCGCTCCCGGCGGCGTGTTGATCTACGAGCATCATCTCCGGAGTACGGACCCGATCGATATCGGTCCCTCGAGCGATCGGTACCGATACCGATCGAACGACCTTCTTCGGGCGTGTCTCGATCTGACGATACTGTTCTACGAGGAGGAGATTCGCATCGACGATGGCGATCGGTTGGCCGTCGCGACGCTCGTCGGTCGAAACTCGAGCGGCGGGAGTCAGTCGTATCAGTAGCGTCGAATAAAGCGGTATTCGACCAAACAACGGGAATCGCACCGAAGCGAACGGTATTGTCCGTCGCCGCGAACAGGCGGTCGACGGACTCGTAATCAGTCACTCGAGTAACTCTCGAGCGTTGTGTCGCCACATCCTGACGTGGAGGACGTTTACCTCGAGTGCGTTCGCGACGGTGGTGGCGTTGATCGTCGCCAGACGCTCCGCGGAGGTGATGCCGGCGCAGGCCAACAGTTGTGCATCCTCGGGACCGACCCCGGTGACGCGATCCACGGCGGTCGGCCGCGGCCAGGGTCGTTCGGCATCGTCGATTTGCGCCTCGGACTCGGAGGGCGGGGAGACGTTTTCGAACGTCTGCCAGTCTTCGTCGGCGCTCGCGACGACCCACTCGCGTTCGGCCTCGCCGAGGCCGCGGACCTCCGTCGACCGTTTATCGAGATCGCCGTCGGTTTCGAACGACCACGGCAACGAAAACCGGCGTCGGAGCTCCTCCGCGACCGACTCCTCGAGTCCGGTATCGAGCAACATCCGATACGAGTACTCCTTGTTGGAAACGCGACCGGGATCGATGCCGACGGCCTCGAGCGACTCACGCATTCGCTCCTCGATCCGCGAATCGTCCGTTTTCTCGACGACGGAGTCGTTGCTCACGCGGGACACCAGGGTCTATCCGTATCTCTCAGCGTTCCGTCTTGAAAGTTGTCCCCGTCGTTCCCGATTCGGCCAGCGAACGGCCATCGCGACCACCGGTAGGCTTACCCCGATTTCTCGTGACGTTCGAGTATGGTCCGTGAGACAATCGACCGAATCGGTGTCGTCGGCGCGGGAACCATGGGAAGCGGTATCGCACAGGTCGCCGCAACCAACGGCTACGACGTCGTTATGCACGATATCGAATCTGAGTTCGTCGAAAACGGGTTCGAGTCGATCGATGACAGCCTCGAGCGCCTCGACGCGAGAGACGATCTCGAGGAGCGCCCGAAGACGATTCGCGAACGAATCGAGGGGACGACGTCGCTCGCGGAACTGGCCGATTGCGATCTCGTCATCGAAGCCGCACTCGAAGAACTCACCGTCAAGCAGGACATCTTCGCCGATCTCGAGGACGCCTGCGACGCGGCTGTCGTTCTCGCGACGAACACGAGCACGCTCTCGATCACGTCTATCGCCTCGGAGCTCGAGCATCCAGAGCGAGTGATCGGCCTGCACTTCATGAACCCGGTCCCGATCATGGAGGGCGTCGAGGTCGTCGTCGGCGAGAAGACCGACGAGTCGGCGACCGAACTGGCGCACGAAATCGCCGCAGATCTGGGAAAGACGACCTGGGAGTCCGACGACAAACCGGGGTTCGTCACGAATCGAATCCTGATGCCCTGGATCAACGAGGGGATCCGCGCATTCGACGAGGGCGTCGCCTCGAAGGAGGACATCGACGCGGGGATGGAACTCGGCACGAACGTCCCGATGGGGCCGCTGACGCTCGCCGATCACATCGGGCTCGACGTCTGCCTGCACGCAACCGAAACGCTCCACGAGGAGCTCGGCGACCGGTACAAACCGGCGTATCTCCTCAAGCGAAAGGTCAAAGCGGGCGATCTGGGCAAAAAAACGGGCGTCGGATTTTACGAGTACGAATAGTCGATTTGCAGAGGCCCCCCCTCGAAATGAAAACACGGTTAGGTGGATGAACGCGACCGGACGGGTCGTCACACCGCAGTGGTCGGCCAGCACAGTCGGGACGACGTGTGCTTACTTGTGTAGCGGTTTCTCCGCGATTTCGCTCCGGAGGGCGTCAACGCTCGCTCGCGACACGTCGTCTTCGAATGTCTGTAATATCTCGTATACTTCAGCTCGAGAAACCTTGACGTCGCCCTCGCGGACGACATCCTCGGGTCGCTCGCGAAGTTCGCGCATGGTCCCGACCGCGAGCAGGTACGGTATCGCCCACGCCGAGAGCTTGTTTCCGTGGTGTTCGGGGACGACCTCGAGATAGCGTTGGGCGTCGTCGAGGTACGTTTCCGCGCGTCCGGTGACGCGTCGGATAACGTTGGTCACGCCGTTGTGATTACCCTTGGCGGTCACGTCCTCGACGGGAACGTCCTCCTCCTCGAGCCACTCGGCGGGGAGATAGACGTTGTTCTCCTCGCGGTAGTCGGTCTCGACGTCTTTCGCGATGTTGACGAGTTGCAAGAGCAACGCGAACGACCGGGCGTTCGACCGCATCTCCTCGGCGCGGTCCTTGGAGGCACCGCGGGCGACGAGGCCGGTAATAAGGGTACCGACGGTTCCGGCGGCATACCAGCAGTACTCCTCGAGTTCTTCGACGGTCTGTAGACGGAGACCGCCTTCGTCGGCGTACCGGCTCGTAAACATCGCCATCCCGCCGACGAGTTCGCGGACGGGTTCGCGCATGATCTCGCGCGGTTCGTCCTCGAGCGATTCGAACGTTCGAAGCACTCGCGGCGTTTCGGCGACGACCTTCCAGTCGTCGTCGGTCTCCGCAGGAATCCACGGCTCGACATCGTCCATGAAACGGTCGACCGTGAGGTCGTCGTCCGGATCGAGCAATCTATCGTAGGCGTCGAGCAGGTCGGTCTGCGTCTCGGCAGGAATGTGCCCTGCATCCTCTATGGTGTCGGCAATCCGACACAGCAGATAGCCGACACAGATGTGTCCTGCCATGGGTTCCTCGAGCCGATCAATAGTGATCGAAAACGTCCGTGAGACCCCATGAACGGCCTCAAAGCACCACTCGAGGTCGGCGTCAGTAGTAAGTTCGTGCTGGCCCGTGGTCATCTACTTATCACCCTATTCGAGCGCTTTCCGGAAAAACACCGCGGTCCCGGATGTGTCCCCTCCAGAAGGTCAATATTGATTCGAGCGGTCCGAGCGGGTCGGATCCGAACCGGCCGTCGACTGCGATGTTCTACGTAGACGCGACTGCCGTGACTAATGTCGATATTCCGACTGCTCTTGGGCCAGCGTTCGGTCGTCGATAAGCCACTCGAGTAAACGCAAGTCCAGTTACAACAACTGTAAAGGACCGACCGGTCGATATCTCGCATATGGACTTTGCGCTCTCGGCTGAACAACAACAGATCCGTGACATGGTCTCGGAGTTCGTTGACGAGGAGGTCGTCCCCGTCGCGAGCGATATCGACCACGACGACGAATTCCCGCGCGAACTGATCGGAGAAATGGCCGATCTCGGGCTAATGGGAATGCCCTTCCCCGAAGAGTACGGCGGTGCCGGACTCGATTATCACTCCTACGCGATCGGTCTCGAGGAGATCGCTCGCGGCTCCGGTGGGCTGGGAACGATCGTCGCCGCACACATCTCGCTCGCGGGCAACATGATCTACGAGTTCGGCTCGGACCGCCAGAAAGAAGCGTATCTCACGCCGCTGGCCGAGGGACGCGATATCGGCGCGTTCGCCCTGTCGGAAGCCGGTGCGGGAAGCGACGTCCCGTCGATGGAGACGACCGCGCGAAAGGAAGGCGACGAGTACGTCATCGATGGCGGAAAGCTCTGGATTTCGAATGGTTCGGTCGCGGATACGGTAACGCTCTTCGCAAAGACGGACCCGGAAGCGGGGAACAAGGGCATCTCATCGTTCATCGTTCGACCGGAGAGCGACGAGGGGTTCATCGTCGAGGGCACCGAGGAAAAACTCGGCGACAAGGGCTGTCCGACCGCGGAGCTTCGATTCGACGAACTTCGAATCCCGGAGGGTCGCCTCCTCGGCGAGGAGGGTGACGGGTTCGTCCAGGCCTTAAAAACGCTCAACGGAGGTCGGATCACGATCGCGGCCCGAGGCGTCGGCATCGCTCGAGCGGCCCTCGAGGAAGCCGCCGACTACGCGGGCGAGCGCGAACAGTTCGGACAGCCCATCGGCGAATTCCAGTCGATCAAGCACAAGCTGGCCGACATGGATACCAAGATTCAGGCTGCAAAGATGCTCATGCACCGCGCCGCCGACCGAAAGATCCGCGGCGAGGACTTCATCAAGCACTCGGCGCAGGCGAAACTCTACGCGTCGGAAGTCTCCCGCGAGGTCGCAAACGAAGGCATCCAGATCCACGGCGGGTACGGGTATACCAAGGATTTCCCCGCAGAGCGGTTCTACCGGGACGCAAAACTCAACGAAATCTACGAGGGGACGAGCGAAGTGCTCCGGAACACGATCGGAGATCAAATTCTCGACTCGTAGCCCGCCACCACCGTACCTCAGGGCGTTCAACTCGAGTTTTCTAACGGATTCCGGGCGAGTTCCACGGGCCACCCGAGCAGTGATCGTTTACCGACAGGCAACTGTCCCCAAAACCGACAGTCGGGGCACGACTTATACAACTCGCTGGCTTGTTTGGCTCTATGAGTCGACAGGATAGAGCGAGAGGGACGAGGTTCTGGGCCGAGGCCTCCGAATCCGACGCTCTCGAGCGCTATCAGACGCTCGTGAACACGGTCGAAGACGGGATTTATCAAGTCGACCCCGAGGGTCGCTTCGTTGCCGCCAACGATGTCATTTGCGAGATGACCGGCTACGAACGCACGGAGCTCCTCGATTCGTCCGCATCACTCCTTCTCGAAGCCGACGATATCGAACGGATCGAGGGCGAGATTCGAGAACGGCTCGCGACCGGCGAGCAACGAAGCGAAATGTTCGAGTGTACGGCCCGGACTGCGACCGGTGAGACGTTCGTCTGTGAAGTCCAACTGAGTCTCCTTTTCGAAGACGAATCGTTTGCCGGGACCGTCGGGGTCGTTCGCGACATCACCGAGAGAAAGCGGACCGAACGACGACTTCGAAAACGCGAACAGCAACTCGAGCGCGAACGCGATCTCACCGACCGAATCCTCGAGACTAGCCCTGTCGGCATCATGGTCCTCAACGAAAACGCGGAGGTCACGAGGATGAACGACATGGGACGGGAACTGCTGGGGGTCAAAGACGTAGACGCATTTTCTCCGTCGAATCGAGCGACGTACACGGAAGATGGCAGGCGTCTCGCCGACGGCGAACAGCCCCCGATAGAAACGATCAGATCCGGTGAGGCAGTTTCAGATCGACTACTGCGCGTCGAACGGAAAGACGAGGGAAGTCGGTGGTTATCCGTCAGTACATCGCCACTGCTGAACGACGAGGGGGGTGTCGATCGCGTCGTGACGACGGGCGAGGACGTCACCAATCTCAAAGAACGCGAGCGCCGACTCGAGCAGCGCACTGACGAACTCACCACGGAATTAGAGGAAATTTACGGGCGGATCACCGACGGCGTTCTTGCGGTCGATCGGGAGTGGAAGTTCACGTACGTCAACGAGCGCGCCGAAGAAATCCTCGGACTCGACGAAGACCGGTTGCTCGGGACCGAAGTCTGGGAAACCTTTCCGGAAAAGGAGGGAACCACGTTCGAGGAACGCTACCGGGAGGCGTTGTCGACACAGGAACAAGTTTCGTTCGAGGCGTACTATCCTCCGCACGATTCGTGGTACGAGGAACACGTTCACCCCTCCGAAACGGGGTTGTCGGTTTACTTTCAGGATATCACAGATCGAAAAGAAACACAACAGAAGCTCCGCGAGCGCGAGCGCCAGTTCTCAACGCTGATGGATAACGTCCCCGGAATGGTGTATCGCTGTCGAAACGAACGAGGCTGGCCGATGACATTCGTCAGCGACGCCTGCCAGGACCTCTCGGGATACGATCCAAGCGCACTCGAGGACGACAGGGTCCGTTGGGGTGAAGACGTGATGGTCGAGGCGGACCGCGAGAAGCTCTGGACAGGCGTCCAGACCGCCACGAAGGAGCACGGAACGTTCTCCGAAACGTATCGTATCGAGACCGCCGACGGTGAGCGACGCTGGGTCCGCGATTACGGGCGCGCCGTCTTCGACGAGAACGACGAGGAAATCAAAATCGAGGGGATCATCTCCGACGTCACGGACCGAAAACGCCTCGAGAACGAACTCGAGGAGTCGGAGCGTCGATACAGAACGCTGGTCAAGAACTTCCCGCAAGGAGCCGTCGGACTCTTCGACGACGACCTGAATTACACCGCAATCGGCGGGCAACTACTCGACGAACTCGGCGTCTCTCCCGAGGACTGTGTCGGCGCAAGCGTCCGTCGAATCTACCCGAACGATCTGGAGCGAGAGATCGAACCGCAGTTCCGGGCTCCCCTCGAAAACGAGTCTCGTTCGTTCGAACACTCGTCGCGCGATCGGTACCTGTACGCCCGAACGCTTCCGATTCGCGACGCCGAGGACGAAGTCGTCGAGGGAATGGTCGTCGTGCAGGATATCACCGAGCGCAAGGAGTACGAGCGCAAACTCGAGGCGTCGAACGAACGACTCGAGCAATTCGCCTACGCGGCCTCACACGATCTTCAGGAGCCGTTGCGGATGGTCACGAAGTACCTCCAACTGATCGAACGTCGGTACGAGGACGACCTCGGCGAGGACGGCGAGGAGTTCCTCGAATTCGCGGTCGATGGTGCCGAACGCATGAAAGAGATGATCAACGGGCTCCTCGAGTACTCCCGCGTCGAAACCGCTGGGGGTCCACTCGAGCCGATCGACCTCGACGAGGTCTTCGCGGAGACGATGGCGGATATACAGATGAAAGTCGAGGAAACCGACGCCGAAATCACGGTCGAACCGCTTCCGCGTGTCGAGGGAGATACCAGCCAGTTGCGTCAGGTTTTCCAGAACTTACTCGAGAACACGATCGAATACTCCGGTGAGGAACCACCTCGTGTCCACGTGAGCGCGGACCGGACCGGATCAAACTGGACGGTTTCGGTCCGGGACGAGGGGATCGGTATCGACCCAGCGGATCACGAACGGATTTTCGAGGTGTTCAACCGACTTCACACCTACGAGGAGCACGACGGAACCGGCATTGGGCTCGCGCTGTGTAAACGAATCGTCGAGCGCCACGGCGGTGAAATATGGGTCGAGCCCAACTCGGCCGGCGGTTCAACGTTTTCGTTTACGCTTCCAGCGACATCCAGCCGTCCCTCGTGAGTTCACTCGTTCGCGAAGCGAGGCCACAAAGTCGCCGAACGGGGTCGCATTTGGACGCCGAAGGGACTAGTCGAATCGAGATTGAGACGCCCATCTAACGGTCACGCCGGAGCTGAGACGCCCCAGGTAATGTGGTCCCACAGCCGTTCGTAAAGGTAGTAGGTCCCCGTCTTGAGGATGTTCGTCGCGAGCCCGATGTTCACCGCATCACCGACATCACCGACGATCAGCCAGGCCACGGTAATCGTAATGAGGATCATGAACAGTCGATAGCAGAGCGTCTTCGCGATAGCCCGCTTTTGGGCCTGGAGAGCGGATCGGGAAACGATATCCGAAAGCATCGTACGCTCTATGTCATCGTCGGTACCCCTCATAAGTAATCGGATTTAATCACATTTTGATCTTAAGTAACCAAATTAGGTTTCCCCAGCAGAACAAGAAGCCAGCCGGCCAGTGAGTGTGCTCGAGTCAGGCCGAGATTGACAGAAACTGCGAGCAAGAAAGCGTCGGGAGGACGTTCATACTGCCGGCTGTACGTCGTTAAAATTCTCGTCGCCCCGGGGGTGCGAGAATCTTCACAGAGGGACAGCCGGCAGTATCAGTCGTCCCGAGAACCCGCGTAATCGTGTCCGACCCAGAGCGCCAGAACGTTGACGGCGATGAACGCCACGAGCAGGAGCAGTCGTCCCACCGAATCCACACCGGCGATAAAGACGGGGATGTAAAAGAGCGGAAGCAGTGCGCCGACCCAGAACCCGATAGCCGTAATGGAACTTCCGAGGGTCATGGCCTTAGCGCATCGTCTCGAGGGAGACGAATCCGTCGTCGTAAGCGGCAATCCAGTTGGTTAGCAGTTCGACGTCGGTCGCATTGGTCGGAACGATCGCACATTCGTCCGGAGCGCCGTCGTTCTCGATGGTGATATGTTCGAATTTCCTGGTCGACTCGTCGGTTACCTGCGACGGGCGGGTATCGATATCGTTGGTCATAGATGGCGGGCGGCAGGGAACGCGCCTCGCTCGAACACGCGTGCGATTCGGCTATTGTTATCTGTATGCTACTGGGTGCCGTTCGAACAGTAGGCCCCAACAGCGCTCGAATTCGGTCCGTTTAGCCGCCGAAAACCACTGCAATGACTGCTAACGTGTACGGTATACGTACTCGATTCTCGAGATGCCTCGCTTCCGTTCGTTCGGAGTAAGAAGGTATTTCGGTCGGCTCCCCCGGAGTAAAGAAGCATTTCGTTCGACTACCCCGAAGTAAGAAGGTGTCTCGATCAGCTCCTCCTCGAGTCTAGACCGTAGAATCTGCCCTAAAACGACTACCGTGAGCCGAGTGTCACGCTGGATGTCGTCTCTCGGCCGTTCCGCCAGAGACCGATCGCGATCTCGTCACCGGGACTCGTCTCGAGCGCGAGGTGGGTCCCTAATGCGTGGCGGTCGGGGATCGGTTCACCGTCGATTCGGGAAATGACATCGCCGCTCTCGAGAACGCCGCTGGACGGGCTACCGGGCGAAACGCCCGTAACGATGACGCCCGCCACCTCGTCGAGGCCGTTCTCTTCGGCGAACGTTCTGGTCACTGGCGCGTGTCCGATACCGAGAAACGAGTGGTCGTACGCGCCGTCTTCAATCAGCGCCGGAACGACGCGACGACTCAGCGCTGCAGAAATCGCATAGCCGATATTCTCCCCGCCACCGGCGTTGATGACGCCGAGGATCTCGCCGTCGAGATCGGCAAGCGGCCCGCCACTGTTACCTGGATTGACGGCCGCATCGGTCTGGACGACGTTCGAGAACGAGAACTCGCGACCGGGTGCGTCCACCGATCGATTGACGCCGCTGACGATCCCCTGGGAAAGTGACCCTTCGAGTCCGAACGGCGACCCCACTGCGAGCACCTCCTGTCCGACCACGGGGGGTTGCTCGCTCAGGGAGAGCGGGACCGCTCCCTCGGGAACATGGGACACCTCGAGGGCGGCCAGATCGCTGTAGTAGTCGGTGCCGACGACTCTTGCACCCGTCCAGTCGCCGTTGATGTATTGGATCTCGATAGCGTCCGCGCCGGCGACGACGTGCTCGTTGGTGACAATGTATGCGCTCTCACCCTCGAGATCGACGAGAAATCCTGATCCCTGCCCTTGCCCTTCGCTGCCGTCGATCGGACTCTCGACGCCGAAGGCGCGAATCTGTGCCACGGAGTCGATAATCGCGTCGTACACCTGCGTGTAAATCGACTCGTCCGTCGGATCGCCATCGAATTCGAACTCGCTAGAGGAGCTCCCTTCCATCGTCCGCTCCGCCCGAGGCGCGGCACACCCCGCGACTACTCCGGCGAGGCCGCTACCCGCGACGGCGAGAAACTTCCTCCGCCCGACTCGAGTGTCGTCCATGCGTCGGAATGGGAATGGGTACATATGAATCCAGGCAAAACGGCCCCGAGGCAGAGAAGGAAGGCCGAATCGAGCGCAAAGTGAACGTTGGCGGGGACGACAAGCTGAACCGACTGTTAGGAAGTGAGAGGAAAAAAACCTCGCCCTTCAGGGCGGGGATGATTCCGCTGAATTGAGCCGAAATAGCGTTTCGCGTCCAACGATCGGCGACCCGTCGATTAGGACGACCAACTCGCTACGGAAGATGCCTTTTCCCCGCCCGAAATTTGGTCGTACTGGTCCTGCGTAATCGTATAGCGGTGGTGGTCGACGACGGTTCCGTCCGGTCTGACCGTCGCGTTTCGGATGATTCCATCGTACTGTCCTCCGTAGGAGTCGATATACTTCTCCACCGCCTGCCTGGATTTTTCGTTACCGTCTTTGATCGAAACGGCGACGAGATCCAGATCGAGGCGATCGAACGCGAGTTCGATGATCGCCCCCGCCCGCTCGCCGGAGTACTCTCGACCCCAAAACGGTTTTCGAAGCCAAATGAACGGACGGGCCGTTTTCGTTTCCCAGTCGATCCTCATCCCGCCAGCGCCAGCGATTTCTCCGGCTCCTTTCTCGCCAGCTTTTGGACGGATGAGGTACTCGGCTCGCGTTCCAGCCTCCCACTTCGTCTCGAGTTCGTCGATGTGCTCGACCGTCTCTTTGACCGTCTCGTGTGGATCCCACGGGAGGTGTCGGGTCACCTCGTCGATGGACTGTTCGCGGTGTGAGCAGTAGTCGTAGTAGTCAAACGCGTCGACAGTATCGTGACAGAGGCGCTCGAAATGAAGCCGTTCCGTCTCCAGGTGGCTCGGGAAAAACATACAAAAATACAACTACAGTCCAGTAAATAAAAATGTAACTATTTATTAAAATATCAGACGAAGAACACACTCGGTTCAACGAGGGAATGTATACACCACTGAGCGCGGACAGCGGAGGGCTATCGCTGTCACCCGCACCGGCGAGCACAACGGGAGAAACTCGTCCGGACGGAAGGGAAAGCGTGTTATCGCCGGCGACCCGACCCACAGACATGACACCCACGGAAGACGCCCGCAGGTTGCTGGCAACGGGGCCAGTCTGTGACTCCTGTCTCGGGCGTCCGTTCGCCGAACGCAGTTTCGGCCTGACCAACGCCGAGCGGGGACGGTCGCTCCGAACGACGATCGCGCTCGAGGATGATGCCGACTACGAGACCGTCGAACCGATCGACTGCTGGGTCTGTGAAGGCTACTGCGGAAGCTTCGACGCGATCGCCGAAACGATCGTCGACGCGCTCGAGGGAATCGACTTCGCTACCTATCAGGTCGGGAGCCGAGTCCCGCCGCTGATCGAAGAGAACGAGGAACTCTTCCGCGAAGACGCCGGCCTCGAGCCGGACGTGGGCGAGTCGCTCAAGCGGGAGATCAACCGCGAATCGGGTCGGCGCGTCGGTGCCGAAACCGGCGCGGAAGTCGGCTTCGAGCGGCCCGATATCCTCGCCATCGTCGATCTCAGCGGCTTCGATCCGTTCGAGTTGCTCGAGGTCGAGGACGATGGAGATGCGACCGACGATGCGGTGGACGCGACGGCACGAACCCAATCGGTGACGAGCCACGCCGTCGACCTGCAGGTCAACCCCGCGTTCGTCTACGGTCGCTATCGAAAGCTCGAGCGAGATATTCCACAGACTGAGTGGCCCTGCCGAGAGTGTGGCGGGAGTGGAATTCAGCTTGGCGACGACGGTGAGGAGCCCTGCGACTATTGTGGCGGCTCCGGCTACCTGTACGACACGAGCGTCGAGCAGGTCGTCCGCCCCCACGTTGTCGAAGCGATGGACGGCGACGAAGGAACCTTCCACGGCGCGGGTCGCGAGGACGTTGACGCCCGCATGCTCGAGGGCGGCCGTCCGTTCGTCCTCGAGGTGAAAGAGCCCCGTATCCGCGATCCGGACCCCGAAGCGCTCGAGCGCGAGATCAACGAGGCGGCCGAGGGTTCCGTCGAGGTCGACGGGCTCCGTCTCGCGAGCTACGACATGGTCGAACGGGTCAAAGAACACGATGCCAGCAAGCACTACCGAGCCGATGTCGAGTTCGGCGAACCCGTCGAGAAGGCGGCCTTCGAGGCCGCACTCTCCGAACTCGACGGGGCGACCCTCGAGCAGTACACGCCCCAGCGGGTCGACCACCGACGAGCGAACATCACCCGAACGCGGACCGTCTATGAGATCGACGGCGACCTGGTAGAGCCGACGCAGGCGGAGATTCGACTCCACGGCGAAGGAGGACTCTACGTCAAGGAACTCATCAGCAGCGACGACGGGCGAACGGAGCCGAGTCTTGCAGGACTGCTCGGCGTCGACGCCGAAGTCACCGCGCTCGACGTCACGGGCGTCGAAGGCGAGGACGAGCCGTTCGAACTCGAGGAGTTCTTCCGCGACGACCGCTCCGAATAGGTTGTCACACCTCTCATAGTCTTTCTCGCCACCGAATTCCTCGATCACGTCGTCGATTTCCTCAATCACGCCGTCGATCGACATTCGAGGTCCGCAAACGCCTTGAGAGCGTCTCGAGCATCGACGACTGCACTCGTCTTCCCCGCAGACTGGCTCGAGGAGCCAGCCCGATTCGACCGACCACGTAGCCGGCGGAGCCGTGGAAAGCAACGATTTTGATCGTCGCGAGTCCACTGGCCTGCATGTACCAGTTCGGCGTCGACGAAGCCGGCAAGGGGCCGGTGTTCGGTTCGATGTTCGCCGCCACCGTCTGTGTCGAGAATACCGGGCGGTTGCCCGACGGAATCGCCGATTCCAAACGGCTCTCCGTCCGGCGACGCGAGGAACTTGCCATTACCCTCCGCGAGACGGACGGAATCCACGTGGGCGTCGCGGAAATTTCGACGGCGCGGATCGACGACCCCGACACGAACATGAACGGCCTCGCCGTCGCCGCACACGCGAACGCGATCGAAGACGCATTCGGGGAACTCGGCAGTGACGAACTCGAGGACGGGAACCGAGACAACTCTGGAGACGCGACCGTCTCCGGGCTCTGTGACGCCTGCGACACCGACGCGGATCGCTTCGCTCGACGCGTCGGGGAGGCCTGCAGTCTCGAGGCGACCATCGACGCCAGACACGGCGCAGACGACGACTCCGACCTCGTCGGTGCGGCGAGCATCATCGCGAAGGTCGAGCGAGACGCCCACGTGGCGGACCTCGCCGCGGAGTTTGGCGAGATCGGTAGCGGCTATCCGGGCGACTCCACGACTCGAGCCTTCCTCGAGTCCTACGTCGAAGAGACTGGCGAATTGCCACCGTTTGCCCGCGAGTCGTGGTCGACGTGTACGGACGTTCTCGCTGAGGCGAGTCAGACGAGTCTCGACGGGTTTTAAGCGGGCTCGACTACCGAAAACGCGAGTGTCGAGAATCCAAATAAATCGGTTTTCCGCCGTTACTTGTCGGTGA
Organism: Halostagnicola bangensis; assembly: GCF_054653435.1. Taxonomy (NCBI): domain Archaea; kingdom Methanobacteriati; phylum Methanobacteriota; class Halobacteria; order Halobacteriales; family Natrialbaceae; genus Halostagnicola; species Halostagnicola bangensis. The sequence goes on from NZ_BAAIGG010000002.1 coordinate 650,026, forward strand.
GGAGCCGCCGCAAGATGTCGCCGTAGGCGGGTCGGGTGATCAACACGCCGATCAGCACGCCGAGGATGGTGATGATCGCGAATCCGCGCAGATCTCCCAGGCTGAGCACCGCCAGCGGCGACATCGCGACGATGGTCGTCGCCGCCGCGGCCCCGATGATCCAGAACGCCTTGCGGAACCGCGACTCGAAGACGCGCTGGGAGTTGACGTCGCCTTCGGACATCACCTCGTCGGCGATGATGATCAGATCGTCCACCCCCGTTCCGACGACCGCGATGAACCCGGCGACGTGCGAGAGGTCGAGAGGCATTCGTATCAGCGCCGCAAAGCCGAGCAGGATGAAGACCTCCGCGAGCGCCGTGAGGATCATGGGTGCCGCGACTCGAGGGTCGCGGTACCTGACGTAGACCATGCCGCTGACGGTGACGATCGAGAGCAGTCCGATCAGTAGCGAGTAGGTCTTGAACTGGTCGGCCAGCGCGGGCTGGAGCGAGTAGACGTCGCCCTCGTTCAGGTCGAGTGGGGCACGGAGTTCACCGGCCTGCAGGTTGACGGAGAGTGCCTGCGCTTCCGAGTACTCCTGTGCGCCCATGTAGAACGACGGGCTGGTCTCCCAGTCGCCGCTTCCCATCTGGGAGCCCAACGTATCGCTCATCGAGTGGGCGGCGACCGGCTCGCCGTCGACGACCGTGAGCAGGCAGTGTTGCTCGACGTCGTCGTCGAAGTGCATCTGACCGGTCTGTGGGTCGGACACCTGACAGTTACTCCACCCGTTCGGTTCACCGTAGCCCATGTCGTTCATGTCCTCCTGGAACCCCGGTGCGCTGTTGCTCTCGACCTGGACCGGAACCTCGTAGCCCGTTCCCTCGTCCTGCGTTGGCGGGTCGACATCTGCGATATCGTCCGCGCCAGTGAGCACCGTTTCGTTGGTCTGCGTGCCGTCTTCACCCGGGTGGTACGCGACGACTTCGACGATACCCCGGTCCTCGAGGATCTCCCGAAGTTCATCTTCACCCATCTCGGGGACTTCGGTGACGACGTAGTGCTGGTCGCCCATCGCCGCCTCGGTGACCTGTCCGCCCGAAAGCCCGGCTTCGTTGATGCGCAGATCGATCGTCGTGATTATGTCGTCGCGAGTCTCCTGCGTGACGCCCTCACGGATGTCGTCCTCGTCGACCTCGACACCGGCGTCCTGAAGCGCGCTGACGAACGCTTCTTCGGTCACGTCCTCGACGAACAGTTCGGCGCTGACGGTGCCGTCGTCGTGGACTTCGACGTTCGCGTCGCCGATCTCGATGTCCAGATCCTCGTCGTCGTAAAGTACCTCTTCTATTTCGCCGATCCGCTCGTCATCGACCTCGCCGGTCTCGTCGTCGACGATCCCAGCGTCGATGTTCTCGGCGGTCATTCCGATGACGGGGGCGCTAATCCGGGTCCCGCCCTCGAGACCGAGTCCGTACTCGATGTTCAGCGGATCGTCGGTCCAAGATTGCTCGTCCTCGGCTCCGCCGCCGTAGCCGTCGTCGTCGTCCATGACGCCGCCGGGGACGAACAGTGCGATCAGCGCGCCGAGGACGAAGACGACGAGCATGATGACTCGCCAGTTTTCTCTGAAGAAGCTGACCGGCTTCATCGGTTCACTCCCTCGAATTTGTACCAGCGAAGCAGGCTGAGATTCAACATGTACGTGTTCATCAGGTCGGCCGCGAGGCCGATGAACAGGATGGTTCCGATCGATGCGAGGAGGTCGACCCCCATGATCGTCGCCGCGATGGCCATCACAAGCATGGCCATCATCGAGGTTACCGTCATCGTCACACCGGTCCTAATCGCCCGGTGAGTACTTTCATAGAAGTCACCGCCGCGGCGAAGGACATGATTGTTCAACAGGATGTCCGAGTCGACCGAATACCCGATCAACATCAACAGTCCGGCGACGGTCCCGAGCGTAAGCGGAATGTTGGCCAGATTCATGAACGCGAGCGGGATCACAAGATCCGAGAACGCAGAGAGGACGATCGCGATCGAGGGAACGAACGTCCGAAAGAGCAAGAATGCGATCACGCTCATGCCGACAAACGCCGCTACGACGCCGAGTAACGCGGTTTGCTGGGCCTCTTCACCGAAGCTCGCCGACGTCGAGGAGACCTCCTGAACGACTTCGTCGTTTCCATCCGCGGGTGCCAGGTTCTGCTCGGCCTGATCGGTGAGCGCTTGCTGATCTTCGGACGTAAACTGGACGATGTACTGGTCCGTCGCCCCCGTCGTCTGGATCGATTCCGGTTCCTCCTCGAACGCCGCCTCGACCGCCGATTCTGAATCACTTGTCTCGACGGTCAGTTCCGTCCCTCCGGCGAAATCCATTCCAAGTTCGACGGGTGTTCCATACACCACGTATCCGCCACTCAGAATCAACAACGCGACCGCCAGAAGGGCGAGCGGAACCGCCGCGAGTTGGCGGTTACTGTACCGGGTATACTCAATCTCCGGTACGTCGAAATACCCCATATACCAGCCACGTGGGCGTCACCGAAAGTAAGCCTTCGCAATTCCTGAAGTCCAGTTTCTCGTGGTGAAAGTGACCGTGATCGCCCGGTACAAACGCAGCCGAAGCCGATTCTCGAGAGACTGCTCGTCTCCGTTAAGACAACCATAGACGGCCAACCGACCAGCGGCGAATGCGCTGAGCACACACGTCGACCTCGACAGCAACGTTTTGCAACTGGACGACCTACGCGAACACATGGTAAACGAATCACGGTCGGAACCGCGGGAAGAAGCGACGCGCGTCGTCGTTTCCTACCCCGAGGATCTTTCGAAGTGGGGCCGATTCCAGGTCGAAAAGCCCTCGTTCCGAGCGTTTCTCCGCAAAACTCGCGACACGGCTCGAGCGGGCGACACCTGGGAGGAGTTCGTCGGCGTCGGCTGCTGTGGAAACACGCTTGACGTCCCCCTCCGCGTCGAACGAACCGACGGCGGCGACAGAATTGGCGAGGAAACCGAATTCGAGTACGAGGTGCGCGAAGCGTGCGGAATCGAGGGGAGTTGGCGCGTCCAGAGCAAGGAAGGGCCTTCTCGAGCGTAGGCCACCTCGAGAACAATTCCTCTAGCGCAAGTCGCTCAATCCGGCAAGTATCGAACGCTGAGGACGCCTTCGTCCCCGTCGCGCCGGACTTCGACGCGAACGGCCTCGAGTCGGGCCGCCCGAGCCACCGTCTCTGCGTCCTCGAGTACGTCCTCGGCCGCTTCCTCGAGGTCTTCCTCGGGAAGTGAGAGCACGTGAATCTCGCCGGTTCCCGCTCGTTCCTCGCGGACGACCTCGCCCGGTTGGGCGTCGGCCGCCAGCTCTCGCTCGTGGGTCGTCGGACTGAGATCGCTATCGACGAGGTCGATCGTGCGCCGCTGTTCGACATCGACGACCTCCCAGGCCACCTCGAGGGGCGGTTCGGGTGCGACCGTCGCCTCGAGCACGTCGTCGACCTCGAGGCCGGGGTTCGACGCCAGGGTGTGGACCTGGGCCGTCTCGATATCTCTGACGACCGCCGACTCTGCCTCCGCATGGGTGACGACGAACGTCGCCGTCTTCTCGCTCATACGCAAAGATCGCGGTCGAAGGGTTTCCCGGTTTCGTTCCCCGTTAGTCGACGTGCTCGTAGACAATGCGGTCCAGCCAGCAAGAAGGTGAAAGCCCCTTTCAGTCCCACCCGGCGGTGGTTAGTGGGGTGTGCTGATTCGCGTGGACAGTTCAGGAGGCAACCTCGGGGTTATCTGCTTGCGACTGATCGGATGACGGATCACGGATGATCGAATGACGGAACGCCTTTACGCGCGGCCCTCGCGCTCTCGCGCATGGACGTCGATATCGGGAACGCGCTCGCATCGGTCGCCTCGCCGGGAATCTCTCGAGACGCGCTTGAGCGCCTCGACGATCGCGTCGGGCAGGCCCACGAACGCATCGAAACGGGCAGGAAAAACCACGAACACGGATACGCGGCGTTGAATCTGCCGGAGCGAACTGACCCTGCCGAGATTCGGCGCGCGGTCGAACCCGTCGCCGACGCCGAGGCGCTGATCACGATCGGCATCGGGGGAAGCGCGCTGGGTGCGGCGACGCTCACCAACGCGCTCGAGTCCGACACGGAGACGGTCTTTCTCGACAACGTCGACCCGACGTGGGTGACGAACCGACTCGAGGCGCTCCCGCTCTCCGAGACCGCGATCAACGTCGTCTCGAAGTCCGGAACGACGGCGGAGACGTTAGCGAACTTCCTCGTCGTTCGGGAGGCTTTCGAAGACGCGGGCGTCGACTGGACCGAGCGCACGATCGTGACGACCGGCGATTCCGGTCCCCTCTCCGATCTCGCCGAGCGCCACAATCTCCCGAAGCTGAAGGTTCCCGACGGCGTCCCCGGTCGGTTCTCCGCGCTCTCGCCCGTCGGGATGGTCGCCGCCGCGGTCTGTGGTCACGACCTCGAGGCGCTTCTCGAGGGCGCTCAAGCCGAATCCGAGACGCTCTCGGGATCGCTATTCGAGTGTCCCGCCTACGCCTACGGGGCGACGTCGTACGCGCTCGACGTTCGCGGGGCTGGAATCAACGCGATGGTTCCGTACGCGGAGTCCCTCGAGACCTACGCCGAGTGGTTCGCACAGCTGTGGGCCGAAAGCCTCGGGAAGGACGACCTCGGACAGACGCCCGTTCGAGCGCTCGGCGTCACCGACCAGCACTCCCAGCTCCAGTTGTACCGTGCGGGGCCGCGGGACAAACTCGTCACGTTCGTCACGCCTCAAGCGCGCGCCGATCGACAGATCCCCTCGACAGCGGTCGACGAACTCGCCTATCTCGGCGATTCCACCCTCGGCGAACTGCTCGAGGCGGAGTTCGAGGCGACTGAGGCGAGCCTCGCCGCGGCCGGTCGGCCGAACGTCCGAATCGAACTCGAGTCGGTCGACGAGCGCGAACTCGGCGGACTGCTGTACGGGATGGAAGCCTCCTGCGTGCTCGCCGGCGAGCTGTACAACATAAATGCCTTCAATCAGCCGGCCGTCGAATGGGCGAAAAACGCGACCCGCGGCCTCCTCGGGGGCGGCGAGTTCGAGGAAGCCGACGCCGTCGCCGAAAAGACGACGCTCCGCGTCGAACGGTAGCCCGACTCCCGTTCGCTGACCGAGTGGTTTTCTCCGCTCGAGTGCCCTCCTCGAAACGTTCGACGGTCGATTCCCCAGCCGGAAGGCGGAGCCGACGGTCGAATGCGGTGTTCCTATGTATACTCGCCAAATAATCCGGGTATGAGCCGGACAGCGCAGGCTGATGACGGCGGGAGCAACGCTGGTGCCGACGGCGTCCCCGCCGTCGGAACGATCGTCGCCACCCTCGCGATGGTGTGTCTGCTGGTCCCGATCCGTCAGGGCGTCGATGAGCCGGCGGTCTGGGCGGGTGCCGTCTTCGCCGTCCTTTCCGTCGGTGGATTTCTCGCGCGACGCCACGATATTCTCGAGCGGCGCGTCGGCGGCCCCATCACGATCGGTTCCAGCGCTCTCGTCCTCGTTTGCTCGGCGGGTGCGATCATGCTTGGGACATCGGGGTCGGTTATCCTGCCGGAACTGGGCTGGTCGATCTCGCTCGTCTTCGGCTCGTTCCTTACTGGAGCTACCGCACTCGCCGTCGCAGTTGCGGACTACGCTGGCATCTCCGCATCGGGGATGAGCCGACGAACCGCGCGCTTTCTCGAGATGGGGGCCCTCGGGTTCGTCGCCCTCCTCGCGATCGAAATCGTGTTGCTCTTCGTCGCACTGCCGGTGCTCGCAGTGGTCGGCGAACTGACCGAACTCCAGGCGCAGGCGATCAGCTACGTCTCGTTCGGTCTCGGGCTCGGAACGGTCGCCGCCGGCTACCTCGCGCTCCGAGGCTACGACCTGTCATACATCGATATCGAGGTACCGACGCTCCGAACCGTTGGGTGGACGATCCTCGGATTGATACTCATCTTCGGCGCGAACATCGCGGTCTCGGTTCTGATGACCGGCGCTGGCGTCGACTCCGCCGAGCACAGCACGTCGGCGGCCGTCGAGCAAAACGTCGAACTCGTGCTGGTCATCATCCCGGCGATGGTGTTGATCGTCGGCCCGCTCGAGGAACTGCTGTACCGGAACGTCATCCAGAAACGGTTGTACGACACGTTCTCCCGGTACGGAGCCGTCATCGTCGCGAGCGTCGTCTTTACGGCCGTGCACGTCGGCGCGTACGCGACCGCAGGCGCGGGAGAAGTCCTCGCGAGTCTGGCCGGCGTGTTCGCGCTCTCGTTGGTCCTCGGGACGATCTACGAGCGCACGGATAACCTGGTCGTCCCTGCGCTCGTCCACGGCAGTTACAACGCGTTGCTGTTCGTCCCGTTCTTGCTGTAGTGAGTTGCCGTTCGTCCGTTCTTGCTGTGATAAATCGCCGTTCTCCGCTCTTGTACATCACACCGTTTTGTGCAGTTGGAAGCGTTCGTTCCACCGTCGACTGTCCCGAGTGTGCTGTCCGTGGTTTCGCTCAACAGTCAGTCCGTCGGCTCCTCGAGGTCACGTCCTCGGACTCGCGAACAATCTACCGCGTCGAACGTTTGTTCCTGCTCTGGTTCAGAACAAGTAGCGTTGTCAGATCAGTCTCGTCGCTTAGCTCGGATTTTTCCGCGCGAGTCCGGAGCCACAGATCGGACAGCGGTCTTTCTCGTCGTCGAACTCCCGACCGCAGCCCTGACACTGGAAGAGCCAATCGCGCTGTTCTTCGATCCCCTCTCGAGCGATGACTTCGACGTCGACGTGTAACTTCTCCGCGACGTTTTGCATCGCGTAGTCGTCGGTGACGAGCACGCCGTCGAGTTCGAAACTCGCCGCGACGAGCCGAATATCAGTCTTCGAGAGCGTCTCGAAGTCGCCCGACTCTCGAGCGGCGCGTTCGACTTTTTCGGTGGTGTCCTCGTTCGGAATGTGGATGTGCATTCCGGAGCCTTCCATCGCGTCGTAGCGATAGGCGCTCTCGTCCTCGAGTTCTTCGCGGACGAGCGGGATAGTTGCAGACTGTTCTGTTGTGTGAAAGTCGTGGATAAAAGCCGAGGAGTCGAGAATATACATACCGTTAGCGCTTGACGACGATGTAGTCTTTCACAGCCTGAACGCGGCTGACTGGCACGAGAAACCGGCCGGTGTCATCGCGGTCGAAATCGACCGCGTGGCTCGGTATCTCCTCATCTGGGTCGATAACGAGGTCGTGAAGTTTGCCTGATTTAATATCCATCGTGACGTTGTAGAGCATTCCCAGTTCAACTCCGTCGGAACCCATGACGGACTTGCCCGAGAGGTTTTCGGCGAGTATGTCGGCCATAGGTACCCTTACCTACTTATGTGTAATAAATACAGGTGATGGGAGTTTGTTTCTCCCGGTTTAGTTTGGAATATTATGGGTGGTTATATGACTACTCACTCAAATATATTCACAATCATACGATATAATCAGCAGCTTCTATAATTAGGTCGGAACCAGTGTAACAATCCCAACCTAATGTCCAAATACAAATTTCAGCCTCGCGCGAAATACCTTCAGAAGTCACTGTCCAGGTGATGGTATAATCAATAAACCCTGCGTCAAACTGAGTCATTGTGACTTCAGCTCCTTCTTCTGCATCAAGGGTAACTGAATGGAAATCGTTACCGAATGTAGTCACTGTAATTTCGAACTCACCGTCTCCGAAGAGAATTCGCCCACCGACTACCCGCCAGATGTCGCCTTCCCAAACCTTCTCTTCTTGGCTATGAATTGTGATTTCATCCACGTTCTCGCGTTCAAGCTCCGATTTTACCTTCTCTTCAAGTTCTTCTTCCGATGATATCTCATCCGGATCTATATCAACTTTATCAATGCTTTCTGATTGATCGAGTCCGGTCACTGGTCCCACATTAGGATTGTTTTTACCAACTTTTCTTTGGTTATTATTGTCTGCATCATTTGCACTGACCGAGCTAGTGAGTCCGACACTAGCCATAGCACCAGCAGTACTCAGCGACCGCAGAACTTTTCGTCGGGGCTTGGAATGGCTTGTATTATGATTTTTTTTATTTTATCTCACTTGATTTCTGCTTCCGATATAGACTTACACGGCAGGTAATATAAAACTTCACATCAGTAATAACTAAAGGTACTGCCAGATGGATCCCACTAGTTCGAGTGCTTTAAATAGCGTCTGATCCTCCAGTACTTGATGGCTGCGATGGTGGTTGTATAGGCGGTATAGGGAGTTAGGCCAACACTCTAGTCAGGTGTTCGGAATGTGCATGAGCGAGAGATGTACATCGGTTAACTACAGCGGTAGCAGAGAAGAAAGATTGGTGATGGCTGTTCAACTCACTATCCGAAGACATCCACTCTTTATTCTGCTATAACTCATGCGAAAATAGAGCGGTTGAGCGGAGATATCTCTCAGGAATCGGCGTTCCGCCGCCGCGGAACGCCTACGTCACGGGCACCTCCTTGCTGAAATTCAGTGAACGTCCGCGCAGGCACGCGTGGCTTCAGCCGCTGATCAATGTCGAGGCTGACTTGCACCAGAAGGTCAACGAGCAACCACATATCGTAGAGAAGCACGGCGTATCCGAAGTAGAACACACGCACGGCGGTGTTCCGCGATGTGGTCTACGCAAGGAAATCCCTGATCAACTTGTAGCTGTTCTCTATACCCCACCTATGGGCGTACCCGCCGCGTGATGCGGCGGTACGTCCACGAGCCTTCTTTGCCACGTCACTCACCGATAGGTTTGTCACGAACGTCACCGTCGCACCCTCGTTGCGGTCCGAGGAAACCCCGACAAGCCTCGGGGTAACCGTCACTTTGCTACCTGCGACGGTCCCTTCTATCTCGTGGTTCTGCTTCACCCCGACGTCGTGGTCCATGCCCCGCATAAACCGTTTGACCGGATTATCCGACGATTTCCGGATGGGATAGGAGAGCCCGCCTCTTCGACGGCGTGCATCACGCCGACGCGGTTGAATTCGGCGTCGGTATAGACCGTCCCAACCAAGACATTCTCACCCTCGATCTCGAGGAGTTGCTCAACGAGAACTCTCCGAGGGATGTAGCCGCGTAGCGGCCGCATCCCGAGTGTAAACTTCACCTCTTGGCCGACGATCGACACAGTCGCCATCTTGTAACACCACGAGTAGGATTTGCTCGGCGGAGCGCCTGTACTCATCTGGAACTCGTCGCGATCACCATAATAGGCGATATAGGTAATGTCGATCGCTGCATCGACATGGCGATCGATCGAGTAGTATTACTCAGCGGCCCACACCATCGATCCAATCGCTCCGTTTTTGAGTCAATATCGATCGTTGCGTACAACCATACCGTCCGTTCTTCCCCGAGCTGAACCTGTTTCTGGTCGACAGCGACTCGATCAGGGTCGGCAGTGGATTCTCGATCGTATTACTTGGCGTAGGATTGGTACCAGTGCTGGATAGTTATCGGGTTCGGCTGATGCCGAACCACTCGCAGAGATCACAACACTCAGCTAAGGAGGCCGCTGCAGCATGTCCAGCGCACGCCTGCCTGATCAGCCAAGGTGGCATGCACGTCCGATCACTATTCAGAAATAGCACATATAAAACAATTACTATTTCGACCTGGAATTCTTTGAACGGCATCCTACTTCCCTCGAAGAACTCCGTTCAGTTCACCCTCTATCTAGCAGTTCCTAACTAAACAAAATCTCTCTTAGATGCCATCTATAGCAATTACTTAGGCCGAGAGAAGACTCAAACGAGTAGAACAACTGTTATGGCGTTCTCTTGACTAGTCGTTTAGATACTATATCACCAATTATCGATCCAATAGAGGCAATCGCACCATATATTATACTTATTATTATCGCAGATAAAATCAGCATTACGAACTGAAATAGACTAAACCAGATAGGTTGAGACAACTCTGCGACGAATAACGAAGTGGTAGAGAATAGCCACAAAATCGGTATTGACCCGATGGCTCCTGTAAGAAAGCCTGCAAGTAACGTATTTCTAGACTCTCCACCATATTTATATCCAGTGAGCAAGCCTGAGAAAAGTATAGGTGCAGAAGGAATCTGATAAATATTTGGATCAGAAAATAGGAACACGAGGCCAAATGTTACCGGGATTGAGGCGAGACCAATAATAATTGCTGGAATCCAATACGTGGGTCGCCAGTCATTTGGAATCATATTTGATAAGCTACATTCATCAATTATATCTAATGGTACAAAAACCACATCATATCGATTCTAACCAATAGGATTATAAATATCTGGTTTGCAATCACCGCACGCGAGGACTCCATGGGTTGATTTTCGCAAACCTACGTGACGATGCCTTTAACTGCCGCGGAGCAAAGGAGTGAGTAAAGACCTTCTCTGGTGGTTCACCATGTCGGACACGGACACACACGACCCCACATCTCTCAGAACGCCGATCGTCGCCGTTCTCGGACACGTCGATCACGGAAAGACAAGTCTCCTCGATAAGATCCGCGGCTCGGCCGTTATCGAGGGTGAAGCAGGCGCGATCACACAGCACATCGGTGCCACTGCCGTGCCCCTCGATATCATCTCGACGATCGCGGGCGACCTCGTCGACCCGGACGACTTCGATCTGCCCGGATTGCTCTTTATCGACACGCCGGGACACCACTCCTTTACCACGCTTCGCTCGCGCGGTGGTGCGCTCGCCGATATCGCGATCCTGGTCGTCGACGTCAACGACGGCTTCCAGCCGCAAACGATCGAGGCGCTCGATATCCTCAGACGCACGGAGACACCGTTTATCGTCGCCGCCAACAAGATAGACACCGTTCCGGGCTGGAACCCGAACGAGGACACGCCGATCAACGACACTTACGACGCCCAATCGGATCGCGCGGCCTCGAGACTCGACGAAAGCCTCTACGAGATCATCGGCGAGCTGAGCGACGAAGGGTTCTCGGCGGACCTCTACTGGCGTGTACAGAACTTCCAGCGCAACGTCGGCGTCGTTCCCGTCTCCGCGATGACCGGCGAGGGCGTCCCCGACCTGCTGGCCGTGATGATGGGGCTCTCCCAGCGGTACATGAAAGAGGAGATGGAGATCGACGTGGCCGGCCCCGGTGTCGGGACCGTCCTCGAGGTCAAAGAGGAGAAAGGGTTCGGGACGACCATCGACATGGTGCTGTACGACGGCACGATTCGAGCCGACGACATCATTGTCGTCGGCGGAAAGAACGAGCCGATCGTCACGGAAGTCCGCGCGTTGCTTCAACCGAGGCCGCTCGCGGAGATCCGTACCGAGAGCCGGTTCGAAAAGGTCGACGAAGTCAAGGCCGCCTCGGGGATCAAGATCGCCGCCCCGGAACTCGAGAACGCGATGGCCGGCGCGCCGGTTCGCGTCGTTCGAGATCGCGAACTCGACAATGTCGTCCACGAGGTGCGGGCCGAACTCGCGGACATCGCCGTTGACACCGAAGAGCAGGGCGTCGTCGTCAAAGCCGACACCCTCGGGAGTCTCGAGGCGATGGCGGACGCGCTCGGCGACGCCGAAATACCGATCGTTCGCGCGGAGGTCGGCGACGTTGCGCCGCGAGACATTTCCGTCGCGTCGACGGCGGAGGATCCGAAACAGCGGGCGATCCTTGGATTCAACGTCGACGTGCTCGCGGACGCCGAAACGCGGGCCGAACAGGACGACGTCGAACTGTTCACGGACGAGGTCATCTACCAGCTGGTCGACGAGTACGACGAACACATCGAGGAACTCGAGCGAGCCCAGCAGGACACGATCCTCGAGAACATCTCCCGACCCGCACGATTCCGGATTCTTCCGGATCACACGTTTAGACAGAACGATCCGGCGGTCGTCGGCGTCGAAGTCAACGCCGGCACGATCCAGAACAACAGCTTCGTCGTCAAGTGGGACGGCAACGAGACCGAACGCGTCGGGCAGGTAAAAGGGATTCAAGAGCAGGGCGAAGACGTCGACGAGGCCCGCGCGGGCAACCGCGTCTCCGTCGCCATCGACGGGCCGACGGTCGGTCGCCAAATCAAAGAGGACGACGAACTCTGGATGGAGGTCCCCGAAAAACACGCGAAGATCTTAGAACAGGAGTTAAAAGACGAGATTCCGGGCGACGAGCTCGAGGCGCTGAATATGTACCTCGAGAACCACCGGAAACGGGACCCGTTCTGGGGCAAGTAGTCGCGATTGGAGCAGAACGGCTCAGTTTTCAGTGTCGTGTCGTTCGAAACGGATCCGCGTACCACCCTCGAGATCGGAAAGTGGTGACACGTCTTCGAGCGTCGCGACCACGTTCACGGGCGCGGCCGCGCGCGGTTCGCCGTCGGTGCTCGCGGGCGTCGGCCCCCAGAACAGACAGAGCTTGTTCCCCGTCGGCCAGTAGGCAATCGCACCGATCGGGACCGCTTCGGCCTGGTTTTCGGGCGGAACGTCGATCAGAACGTCGAAGTATAGTTCGTCGCCCCAGCGGATGGCCTCGCCCTCGAGCGGGAGCGCTTGCTCGAGTGCGTCCCGCGTTGTGGGAGCGGCTTCGTTCCACGTGGCCTCGAGTTCGCGGTCGCCGACACTGATTCGAAGATCGGTCATAGCGTCACGGTCGAACGGCGGGTACGTAGTTCTTCATGGTTAGTCGATGAACGCCACGGTCGTCAGTGGACGAACGGTTGGCATCGACGTGGCACTCGAGTTCGCCGTCGGAGAGTGACACTGATTCGCGGAGCGGGTGCCATCCCGAAATGGTTTTCAACCGCTCGCGCGCACACTCGGTATGCCGACGGACTCGGACACTAATTATGACCCCACACTGGGGAACAAGTTCATCTTCGTCACCGGCGGGGTGATGTCGGGACTCGGCAAAGGGATCACGGCCGCCAGCACCGGCCGTCTCCTGAAGAATGCCGGCTTCGACGTCACCGCGGTGAAGATTGATCCGTACCTGAACGTCGACGCTGGGACGATGAATCCCTACCAGCACGGGGAGGTGTACGTGCTCAAAGACGGCGGGGAAGTCGACCTCGACCTGGGGAACTACGAACGGTTCCTCGACATCGACATGACGTTCGATCACAACGTCACGACGGGGAAGACCTACCAGCACGTCATCGAGAAAGAGCGCGCGGGCGACTATCTGGGCAAGACGGTCCAGATCATCCCCCACATCACTAACGATATCAAGCGTCGTATCCGCGAGGCCGCGGAGGGAAGCGACGTCTGTCTCGTCGAAGTCGGGGGAACCGTCGGGGACATCGAGGGGATGCCTTACCTCGAGGCCCTGCGCCAGTTCTCTCACGAGGAAGACGAAGAAGACATCCTCTTTGCACACGTCACGCTCGTCCCCTACTCGAAAAACGGCGAACAGAAGACCAAACCGACCCAACACAGCGTCAAGGAGGTCCGTTCGATCGGGCTCCAGCCCGACGTTATCGTCGGCCGCTGCGACGACAAACTCGACCCCGAAACCAAGGAGAAGATCGCGCTGTTCTGTGACATTCCGACCGATGCGGTGTTCTCTAACCCCGACGTCGAAGATGTCTATCACGTCCCGCTCGTCGTCGAAGAGGAGGGGCTCGACGACTTCGTCCTCGAGAAGTTCGATCTCGAGGACGAGGCGCTTCCCTCCGGCGAACGAACGAAGGAGTGGCGGGAGGTCGTCACGACGGAGAAATCGGGCGAAGTCGATATCGCACTCGTCGGGAAGTACGACCTTGAGGACGCCTACATGTCGATCCACGAGTCGCTCAAACACGCCGGCTTCGAGGTCGGCGTCGACGTGAACGTCCACTGGGTCGCGGCCGACGAGATGGCCGAGGGCCACGACGGACAGCTCGCGGACGTCGACGGGATCATCGTTCCCGGCGGCTTCGGGATGCGCGGCACCGAGGGCAAGATCAACGCGGTTCGGTACGCTCGAGAGAACGACGTGCCGTTTCTCGGCCTCTGTCTGGGCTTCCAGATGGCGGTCGTCGAGTACGCCCGTAATGTGCTCGGCTTCGAGGGCGCGCATTCGGCGGAGATGGACGAGGAGACGCCGCATCCGGTCATCGACATCCTCCCCGAACAGTACGAGGTCGAAGATATGGGCGGCACGATGCGGCTCGGTTCGCACGAAACCCAAATCGAGCCGGGAACGCTCGCCGCGGATATCTACGGCGGCACGTCCTGTACGGAGCGACACCGCCACCGCTATGAGGTCAACCCCGAGTACTTCGAGAACTTCGTCGACGAACCGCTGTCGTTCTCGGGAACGGCGGGCAACCGAATGGAAATCCTCGAGCTCGAGGATCACCCGTACTTCTTCGGAACCCAGTTCCACCCCGAATACAGCTCCCGTCCCGGCGACACGAGCCCGCCGTTCCTCGGTCTCGTCGAATCGATTCTCGAGGAAACGGAGGGCGGAAACGCGGATGCAGATACAGAGACGGTCACAAATGCAGAGACAGACACGGAGAGCGGTCAAGAGGTGACTTACTGATGGTAAACACAGAGACGTTCGTCCCCGAGGCAGTCGAAGAGATCGAAAACGAGATCGGCAACGCGAACGCGGTTATCGCCCTCTCGGGCGGTGTCGACTCGTCGGTCGCGGCCGCGCTTGCTTACGAGTCGATCGGCGACCAGCTAACGCCAGTGTATGTCGACACCGGCCTGATGCGTAAAGGCGAGACGGACCAGATCCGCGAGACGTTCTCCTACATGGACAGTCTCCGCATCGTCGACGCCAAAGACCGGTTCCTCGAGGCGCTTTCTGGCGTCACCGACCCCGAGGAGAAGCGATCGGTGATCGGCGAGCAGTTCATCCGAGAGTTCGAACGCGAGGCCAAAGACGCCGATGCGGATTACCTCGTTCAGGGGACGATCTACCCCGATCGGATCGAATCCGAAGGCGGCATCAAGTCCCATCACAACGTCGGCGGACTGCCGGATATCGTCGATTTCGACGGCATCGTCGAACCGGTCCGAGACCTCTACAAGGACGAGGTTCGCGAGGTCGCACGTACACTCGACCTCGACGAACTCGTCGCCGAACGGATGCCGTTTCCCGGCCCAGGACTCGCCGTTCGAGTCATCGGCGAGGTCACCGACGAAAAGCTCGAGGTCGCTCGCGAATCCTGCCACGTCGTCGAAGAGGAACTCGAGGAGTACGAGCCGTGGCAGGCCCTGGCGGCTGTAATCGGGAAAGCAACCGGCGTCAAAGGCGACAACCGAGTTCACGGCTGGGTCGTTTCCGTTCGCTCGGTCGAGTCACGGGACGGGATGACCGCTCGCGCCCAGGAGATCGACTGGGAGACCCTCCAGCGAATTCAATCCCGGATTACCGGCGAGAACGAAAACGTCTCGCGGGTCGTTTACGACGTCACACACAAACCGCCCGCGACCATCGAGTACGAGTAAGATGGATGCAATCGTTTCCGGGCCGGACGAGGACGGAATCGGCGAGGCGCTCGAAGAAGAAGGTGTCACCGTGACTCGCCTCGAGGGTACCCTCACCCGCCCGCAGCTCGAGGAGGCGGGTATCGTGGAGACGGACCTGTACGTGCTGACCGACGTCGGCCAGTCGACGACGGTTCCGATCGCGGTCGATCTGAACGACGGCCTCCGGACGGTCGTCTACGCACGGGATACGATTCCGGAGTTCGTTCGCGGACAGCTCGACCTCGCACTCGATCCCGAGCTGATGGAGCCGGCGATGGTCGCAGAGGAGCTTGTCGACTGAGTCTATCGATCGTATAAGGCGTATAACTGCGGTATAAACTATCTATTGCCAGAAATAGGCATTTTGAACTGTGGTTAATTGCGTGGTAATTCGGCATAAGAGGGGAATACCATCGCCATCGTTCAAGTAGGATACGGCGATACCAAGAAATGGAGGTCGACGGGCACACCCACACAAAGGCACCCACCGCCTTGAACCCGTGACTTCCAGCAACCCCACCACAGCACCCTTCCCCCACCATTGCCACACCGTTTTGCCGACGCGGGCTCACTGCACCGACCCGCGTCGCTCTTCGGATGGCTGTCGGGACACTATGTCCCGACGTGGATCCTCAAACCGATCACCCATTGGATCCAACGAGTTGTCTGTGTTTGCGAGCGTCCCGGCCGACCGCAGTTATCGGACCGCGATGAACTGCAGACATACGTTGCCGGGCGTTCTTCTCGAGTACCCGAATAGGCTCCGGTATCCGCGGATATCGCGGCTCAGTCTCGGATTCGATTCAGGACGGGAATCTCCTCGAGTCGATCGTCCGAAAGGAGCCCCCAGTCGATACCGGTCGGGTTTCGATTGTCGACGGACCCGGACGGCCTGTAGACATGGTCCGGAGTAACGATCACGTCCATCGAAACGTCGTGATCGTCAGTGGGAATTTCGTCGTCGATACATTGGCGTTCGTGGACTGTCGTTGCAACCGGCGTGTCGTCGTCAACGAGAGCCAATTCGTGGAGTATCGCGTATTCGAGGTCGCTGTATCCCTCACCTTTCCCGATCCGCGCCCCGGCGCTCGAGTGTTGCTCTCCCGTCCCGACCGCGACGCTCCCAGAAACGATCAGATCGATATCCTCGA
Source organism: Halostagnicola bangensis (assembly GCF_054653435.1). NCBI lineage: Archaea > Methanobacteriati > Methanobacteriota > Halobacteria > Halobacteriales > Natrialbaceae > Halostagnicola > Halostagnicola bangensis. The sequence goes on from NZ_BAAIGG010000002.1 coordinate 666,637, forward strand.
CGGCTTCGGGGCCGACCTGCACGCCGTGTTTGGACGACCCCGAGACCGTCGTCGCGGCGTCGTAATCCTCGAGTTCGTCGGGGTCGAGTCGGAGGAAACACTTCTCGTCGCGGAGTCGAGGAACGGCCATGTAGACGGTTTTTCCCTCGCACAGGGCACGTCGTCGCACCGGAAGTTGTGGCGCGTCGGGGTTAGCCTTGATCGTCTCGGCTCGTTGCCACTCCGGTTGGTCGGCCAACCGTTCGGCCGCCACCTTCGCGTCGGCGAAGTTCGGGATGCGCCCGTGGGGCGGAAACGGAAACCTGGCTTCGCCACTCTCCTCGAGGTCGTTCCAGACGCGCTCGCGAATCTCCTGTTTGGTAGCGTCGCTCATGAGTCGTTTTGCGGTTGGTCGCCGATCGAATATGTGCACCGGTCGCGCCACGTCGAAGTGTATCGGCCACACTATGTCGACCTGTTAGCGAGGGGTTCAGGACGAACGGCCGCCAGAAGTGTCGACGAAGCACCATTTCGTGGCATCTTCCGGATAGTCGCTCCACGCGAGCACGGTCGTCGGCCGAACGGCGAAGACGGGTGTGCCGTGGGGGACACCGTACTTGTCCTCGTAGGCCTCGTCAATTCGCTCGAGGAGTCTTTCGTCCACCTGCGTGGCGGTGCATTTCTCAGCCCGTCCCTCGAGAATGACGACCGATTCCGCGTCCTCCGTGTGGACCGTGATTGCGGGCGCAGACTCGAGGTTACGAACCCAGCGAGCGCCTTCGCCGCCGCCGCAGTGAAACGTTTCCTCGAGCCAGATCCCCCAGATCGGACGCGCGTGCGGTCGGCCGTCGGGGCGGGTCGTCCCGACCCAGAAGAACTCGTCTTTGGACAGCCGTTCGGTGACGAACGACCACGGGAGGAGACCGGTTTCGTCGTCCGGGATTCCGTAACTCGCTTCGGTTTCGGGCCTCGAGACGCGTCGCTCCGGATCGGATTCGGTGCTTTTCGGCAGATCCATATCGCGGTCGGGTGAGTTGGACATCGTCCGTCCGTCTCGACGCCAACAACCAAGAACCTCTCCGTCGACGGAGTGCGCTTCGCTTCTCGAGAAGGACGCGTCGATCGTCGGCTCCTCAGGCGTTTTTCCGCCCGTTTCCGTTCGCCAGCGCGGTGAGTCGGTCCGCCTCGGGGATGATAATTGATTCGCTCGCGATCCGTGTGGCGACAGGGTTGTTCGGCAAACAAAACACGGGGATACGCTCGCTGACACCGGCGAGCGTTCGGGTAGCGACGACGCTCGTTCCGATCTCGTCGTAGGAGACGAGGTGGAACAGGTCGACGAACGCAGGTAACTCCTTCTCGAGCAGTGGGTCGACGGCCTCGACGGTCACGTCGTCTGGTTCGATGCCGGTTCCGCCGGTGGTGACGATGATGTCAACGTCGTCACGGTCGAGGAGTCGGGAGATCTTCGACTGGACATTGTCGTGGTCGTTCGCAATGAGTTCTCGCGTAGCGATTTCGTGACCGGCGGCCTCGAAAGCGTCAACGATCGCACCGCCGGCCTCGTCTTCTTCGATCGACCCGTTGGAGGTGATCGTCACGACGGCGATACAGAGTGTGGCGCTCGTATCGGATTCCTCGGGCGAGGAATCCTTGTCACTCGGTGTCCGCTCGTCGCTTTCTGCAGTCATGGACGCGTGTTCGGCCTCGAAGGAGTAAAACGCTGTCCCATCGTGGAGAGTCCCAGATAAACGTGTGAATATCGCTTCTTCGGCGAGTTGCAGTACTACCACTCCTCACGTATCGAGGCCGTCGATTAAGCTCTCGAGAGTTTCGACGTGTGCTTCGAACAGTTCGGTTCCGCGATCGGTAAGCCGGTAGGTCGTCTGCGGTTTCCGATCGACGAACTGTTTTTCGACTGCGACGCAGTCCTCGTCTTCCATTCGTTCGATGTGACTCGCGAGGTTTCCCTCCGTTATCTCGAGGTCGTCTTTCAGGTCGGTGAAACTCGTCTCCCCGTTCGCGTAGAGAGACGCGAATATCTGGAGTCGCGTCGGCTGGTGAACGAGTTTGTCGAATTCCATTGGTTAGTAGCGTCGTGAGAGGGTGACGTACGCAACGAGACAGTACAGCGCGTAGCCGACACCGAAGACCGCAAACTCCGCGTTCTCGAGTGCCGAGATGTGAGGGATGGCCGCAACTAGCGCGAGAATCCACCCGCCGCCGACGTAGAAGGCGTACCGATCGACCCGTCTAATGTTGTACGCCTCGAGTAACTGCCCCATGTAGAGATACGCCATCCCCATCAGCGAGCCGACGATGACCAACCAGAGTGTGAGAACGTCGCCCTCGAATCCACCCAACAACGGTCTCATGCCGATAATCGCCGCAATCAAGCTGGCGAAGATGATGTAGTGCCAGAAATCCCAACTCGGAATGCCGCTCGTGGGCCGGTCATAGGCTTTCTGGATCCGCCAAAGGACGAACTGGTGACCGAGAAAAACGCCGACGGCCGTTGCAGTGAGCCACCACGAGAAGCCATCGTTGAGTCCGAGTTGCATGAGCGGAAAGAGCAGCCCGACCCCGATCCCCTCGACGATCCAGAAGCGCCACCAGTAGGGGTACTCGGACTGGAGACCCATGGCCTCCTTGATCTGGCCGATTTCGTCCTGTAGCGTTTCTGGGTCAATGTTCTGGTCACTCATATTCCGTGGTCACTTATTCGAAGTCGTCGTTATTCGAGGCACTGTTCGTGTAATAGTTAAAGAGGTCGGTGTACGTCGGATCGACGACCTCGAGTGCCTGGTTCGACTCGAGAGCGGCGTTCGTCTCGGACTCCGGTTGCTGGTCGTCGGCCGGGAGAAAACCGCGAATCGTCCCGTTCCCCTGGAACACCTCACCGCCGACGACGACGGAAGCGAGTTGTTCCGAGTTCGAGAGCGTCGTTTCGACGACCTGCGGAACGGAATCGAACAGCGTATCGGGCGTTCCCGTCGTCACCACTCGCCCGTCCGCGACGAACGCGATTCGGTCCGCGATATCGGCGTCCATCGGGCGGTGACTCGAGACGATGATCGTCTTTCCGTCGGCCTGTTTCTCTCGAATCAGGCCGTGAACGACCTGGATCATCGAGAGGTCGAGCGCGGCCGTCGGCTCGTCGAGGAGGTAGATCGGCACGTCGATGCTCAAGGCGATTGCCAACTCGAGTTTCCGGACCATGCCGCCAGAATAGTCTTCGACTGGCTTCTCGAGATCGGCGTCGATCTCGAGCAGTTCGACGTACTCGCGCCAATCGTCGGTGAAGTTCGGGTGGAGTTGCTCGTAGAACCGCAGGTTCTCCCGTCCGGTGAGTCGATCGACGCAGAGGGCATCCTGCAACAGGAAACTCGTCGTGTCGGATCGCGCGGTCGGATCCTCTCCGAGTACCTCGATACTCCCTGCGGACGGGTGCTGACTTCCCGCGAGACAGGAAAACAGCACGGACTTGCCGACACCGTTGGGCCCCAGTACCGCGAGCAGTTCGCCCGATTCGACGGCGAGATCGATGCCCTCGAGAACGCGTTCGTCACCGAAGGATTTCTCGACACTCTTCGCGAGAACGGACGGCTGGCTCACGGCCACCACCCCCGTTTGTAGAGGACCTTATTGAGCAGAACCGTCCCGACGACGAGCGCGACCGCGGCGTACGCGAAAAGTGCGAGCAGATATTCGGGTCCCGCGGGCAGTGCCGGCGGAGCCGCGCCGATCTCAACCCACTCCTCTCCGGGGACGAGATGGTAGACCATGAGCCGCGTCGGAAGCGTGTTCGGGAGGTAGTTCATCAGTTCGCCGTCGATCGGCGACATCTCCGCGTTGACACCGTTGAGTCCGGTCAGAACGTACCCCGCGACGGCGATCATGGGAACTGCGTACTCGGCGACGCGTTCGTTCTTCGCGGCGGCGATAAACGGAAGGGCCACGATCATCCAGAACACGCAGGTGAGCGCGAACGCGCCGAGAACGATCGGTATCGATTCGGGCCCGCGGAGTCCGAACGACGCACCCGTGAGGACTCCCGCGACGAGCGTCAGTCCGAACGCGACGGCGGCGAGACAGAAGCCGGCGAACATTCGCCCGCCGAGATCCGCGGACGGGGAGATCGGCATGGATCGATAGGCCTCGTACCGACGGTCCTCGAGGTCCGTTGCCAGTTGATAGCCGAACACGTACAGACAGATGTATACCGCGCCGAAGACGCCCGTGCCGACCGCCCAACTCGCCAGCATCGTTTCCGGAACGTCACCGCCCTGCATGCTAAAGAGCAACTGCATTCCGGGAGCGAGCGCCACGACCGTTCCGAGCAGTATCCAGCTGTTCAAGACCTCTCGAAGGCTTCGCTCGGAGAACGCTCTCGCTTGCGAGAGCCATCGCCTCGAGCGCGATCCGTCCGCGAATCCTGGTTCGTGTTCGTCGGCTGTCGTCTGTGTTGCCATTCTCTTTCGTCAGTACCCGACACCCTTACCACACAAAATACTTTCTACTGCAAAGTCACTTTGTAGCACAAAGTAACTAGGTTCACGGAACGGGGCCGGGAGAGAGGGGAGTACGGACGAAGAAGGGGGATTGACTGAATACGACCGAATTTCCGACCGTGTTTGGTGGTGATCGAACGGAATCGGAGAACCCGGAACCGTGACCCCTTTGATGGCACGCTCCAAATGGACAGGTGTGACCTCGAGCGACGACAGCGGATACGTTCACGACCCGGCCGATTTCGACGACGAACCGGCTGGGCCGGGGGATGAATCGGCGAACGAAGAGTGGCTCGAGAACCCTGCACACCCCGAAACGGCCGACCGGGAGTTCGGAAAACGAGGCTGGGTACTCGTGGGCGTGATCGTCTACGCGTTTATCATCTCGCCGCTCGCGATCATGTTCTGGCCGATGGATGTCTCCTACCGGTTCGCACTGTTAATTTTACCGCTCGTACCGGCCGTCCTCCTCGCGGTGACTGCCGTCTGGGCGACGACGCGGGCATAGACCGGTTCGTCTCTTCGAACAGGTGCAAAAAAGCGACCGAGCGGTACCGCTTTTATTGACCGCCGAGTTCGGGGAGAGTGGCCTCAAGACGTCCGAGGACGATTCTGCCGTGATCGACGTCCGACGGGGGCGTCTCCGGCGCATCGATATAGTCTGTAAGGATTTCGTGAACGCGGTTCGCTTGCTCGCGAGTAAACGTTCTCCCGTCGGACTCGATCGTTTCGACGACCTCGAGCGCCCAGGTCGGCGGAATCGCGTCGTCGTCGATGGCGTCGTCGACACGTCGTGCCACCACGTCGTGAACGACCCACTGTTCGTCTCGAGAGAGATCGACTTCGTACGTCTCGGTTGTCGGTGGCGAGGAACTCATTTCGGTACAGGGACCGATTTCGTCGGCCCACAGACGACGATACGGACGGGGGTGTTATAAACTTTGTTAGCTTATGACATACGACAGAAATTCATTATTTCCCAGCAGACTTCAGGTGAACGGTTTCGAGTGAACGGTTTCGGGTGGACGACTTCGCGGTAGGTGTATATAGGGGACTACGAGATACCCTTACCAAACACTCACAACCGAAAAACAGCGCTTTCAGCGCGGTGATCTTATTCTGCGGAAAACCGCTTCGAACCGGATCGTCGACTAATTGGTATCTCGACGCATGGCGATTTCGAACCACGGGCAGAGACGAAGTTGTCGATACCACTCCGGGTTGGAGTGAAGTCGTTCGTACGGGACCCACATCAGGCCCGCAACTTCGTCGACATCCGGCTCGAGCGTCTTATCCGCTAGCGTCAGTTTCAGGACCGCACAGACCTCGTGTTCGACGCCCTGATTCTCGAAGTATCGTTTGTACTCGAATCGGTCGGTAATCCGGAGATCGTCGTACTGTTCGGGGCTGATACCGAGTTCCTCCTCGAGTCGTTCTCTCGTCGCCTCTTCCTGGCTCTGGCCCTCGACGGGGTGGGAAGCGACAGTTCCGTCCCAGTGGGTCCCCCACAGCCGTTTCTCGGGTGCACGTTGGGCGAGGAGAACGTTATCGTCCCGGTCGAAGACAAGCGAAGTGAACGCCCGGTGGCGGATTCCCTCGCCCGTGTGCGCCTCGAGGCGGTTGACCAGACCCTGTTCCGTGTCGTCTGAATCGACGGCGATTACGTCCTGTCCGACATTTTCGTGTAGATCGTCGGCCGCGTTCATACCAGCATAATCAAACCGGCTCGTAAAACCAGTACCGACTCCGGAACGAAATTCGGTCGGCGAATGAGAGATCGGCATCGAGGCAGGGTCGAGTCCCGTTTGGAACGTCCGAAGCGTAGCGAAATGTCAAGACCAATGTCACTCGCGAACCAAGACGCTGCCATGTTCGCCGTCGATCTCCACGCACACACTCGGTTCTTCCACGGCCACCGACGCCTCGGCGATCGGTTCGATCCGTACGGATTCGCGCTCCTCGCTCGAGCTGTCGACCGCCGTGGTCTCGACGGGGTCGCGACGACGAACCACGATTATTCGAGGGCGTTTTCGGATTCGACGATCACGACGATTCCGGGGATCGAAGTTTCGACGACACACGGCCATGTATTGATAATCGGCCCGAATCCGCCGAGCGAGACGGTTCCGCTCGAGTACACGCCGTGGGAGGTCGCCGAGATGGCCCACGATCGCGACTGCGTGGCCATCGTCTGCCATCCCTGCCGAAACAGCACGGTCACGGACCTCGAGGGAGTCCCGTTCGATGCCGTCGAGATCAACGGGAAGCATCCGCGGACGCGTCCGGTCGCGGCGGAGCTGGCGACGGCCCACGACGTCCCGTTGGTAGCGGGAAGCGATGCGCACCTCCCGTTCGAGGCTGGTCGGGCGTACACGATGATCGACGCGGACCGACTCACTCCCGAATCGGTCGTCGAGGCGATCCGGGAGGGCCGTGTCGAACCGAGGGTCGCAACCACTCGAGTCGATCAACTAATTCGACGCGGTTACCGCACACTCCACCGGCGAAAACACGGAGAAACGCGTTCAGAGTGAGCGCGCCACGGGCACCCGACCGACACCACCAAGTACCGACCCCGTGACCCACCGAACGAATGGATCGGCGACGAAGACTCGCAGTCGGCTTCATCCTCTCGCTCGCACTCCTTGGGCTCTGTGTCCACTACGGGGCGACCTCCGACGAATCGTGGCCCCACCCAACCGGCGACCAGCTCGCCGAGAATCAAGACGAGTACGTCGGCGAGCGCGTGTTGCTATTCGGCGACGTACAAACGATCGGCGACGGGACGATCACCATCCACGTCACCGACGACGACGGTGACATCGCCGCCGAACTCGAGGTTCGAAATGTCGACCCCGACGATGACCTCGAGCCGGGCGGTGTCGTGCAAATCTACGGGGTCCTCGAAACGGAGTCGACGACGTCGCTGGACGGATATATGGACGCCGAAGAGCTGGTTGTCGTCGACCAGAGCCCCGACGCAACCCTGTACAAGCACGTCGTCTCGGCTATTGGCGGACTGCTCGCCGCTGGATTCTTCCTTCGACACTGGCGGATCGATTACCGCCAACTTCGATTCGAGCCCAGAGACGAAACGCCGTCCCGCTCGAGCGGATCGGGCGATAACGGCGACTTGAACTCAGGCGCGACAAACGATCGAGAAGGGGTGAACACGCGTGGCTGAACTCCTGTCGCACGTTCTCTTTGCCTACGCGCTGTTCACTGTCGCGAGCTGGCGACTGGAGTGGCTCTCGAAGCGATGGGTCCCAGTCGCGGTGGTAGGTGCCATCCTGCCGGACCTGAATCGTATCGGGCTTCTCCTCGGGGAACCCACCATCGAGGCGGTCCTCGGCGTTCCGTTTTCTTTCGATGCGATTCACACGTTCGGGGGCGTCCTTGTTCTCTCTGGAATCGGTGCGATCGCCTTCGACAGACGACGGCTGCTGGCGTACGGCATCCTCGTGGCCGGCGCGCTTTCACACCTTCTGGTCGACGCCCTCAAGCTGTACGCCGACGGGAGCGCCGCCGCCTGGTTGTATCCGGTGACGTGGTATCGACACCCGTCGCCGAACCTGTACGTATCGTCGGATTCCGGTGTGCTCGCGGTCGCCGGGGTTCTCGCACTGAGTGTTTGGCTGATCGACCGATATCGGGTCGACACGACCAAGCAGTCCCCCTGAACGACTCGGGTTCGCCCGGACACCGATACCAACCGGACTCATCGAACGTCGATACCCAATCGGGCTCTCTCGAGCGATCCGTCGCTGGTCGCCGCCGTGTTCGCGCTTGAGCGTCCAATCGAACCCACAGAGGGGAAGCTCTTTGTGAACGTATCCGGTTTAATCACGTATGATCGTCGCGAGTGAGCAATGTCGATAATCGACAACGGGCTGTCCGATAGTCCCAACACAGTCCGGATCTCGAGTTTGGCGTCCCCCGTCGCCATCGACGCGTCCGCTCTCGAAGCCGTTCCGGTCCGTTGGCCTACCCATGACTAACAACGCACTCGAGAAATCGCGCGCCGTCGGGTTCGTCCGATGGTGTCGATCCGTTCTCCGGGCACTTCTCGAGCCGCCCAAACGTGCGGGCAATCGACTCGCCAGATACGTGAGAGGGTCGTACATCTACCGGTGGCTCACGGCCGAACCCGAACCGGAGGTCATCGTGATCGACCTCCGCGAGACCTATACCGTCGGGCCGTTCATCCGCGGGTTCGATCGGGTTCTGGAAACCCTTGAGGCAAGCTACGGGGGCTCGAGAACGGAATCGCTCGTTGTGAACACATCCGAAGCAGTTCGGGCGCGCCCGATCCGGATGCTGGGGATCGTCGGAATCGCCTTCGTGACCGTCTGGCTACTCGCCACAGGCCTGACAGGCGCGCTCTCGACGGGGTCGATCGCGGGACAATTCGTCCTCCTCGTCGTATCACTTCTCGCGCTCCGATCGACGCGTTCGCTCGAGCAGGTGCTCGAAACGCGAACCGCAAAGGTGCTCATTTCCGCGTTTGAACCGCCCGAACCCCCCTCTCGTGCGAGCGAAACAGAACGGTCCCGATCGTCGCCTTCCGACGAGCCACCGCAGTCATCGCCTTCCGACCAAGTCACCCAGTCGCTTGAGGAGTCGGACGACGCTTGAGGGAACCGTTTCCCGGCCACCCGAAACGTCCGGCGTCGTTTCTTTTCCGACGGCGTTAGCCCGGCCCAGTCAGTGAGGATCGAACCACACCATTAACTCGCGGCCCATAGTAACATCGTTCGATGAAAGCTGTGGTTCTCGCCGCCGGAGAGGGAACGCGAATGCGTCCGCTCACCGCGACCGCCCCGAAACCAATGCTCCCGGTCGCCGACCGCCCGCTGGTTGCACATACCGTCGACGCGGCAATCGACGCCGGCGTCGACGAATTCGTGCTCGTCGTCGGCTACGAGTCCGACGCGGTCGTCGACTACTTCGGCGACAGCCGAAGGGGCGTCCCGATCAACTACGCGGTTCAAAGGGAGCGCGCCGGGACGGCACACGCCGTTTCGACCGCTCGAGAGCACCTCGACGGTCCGTTCGCCGTCCTTAACGGAGACAATCTGTACGACCCTGACGCGATCGATCGACTGCTCGAGTCCGGACCGTCGATCGGCGCGATCGAAGTCGATAACCCGTCGAACTACGGCGTTCTCGAGACCGCAGGCGGGTCCATCGAGAGCATCGTCGAAAAACCCGCGAAGCCGCCGACGAACCTCGCCAATGCCGGCGCGTACGTCTTCCCCGAGGCGGCGGCTGGCTGGCTCGAAGTTCCCGAAAGCGAACGCGGCGAACACGAGATTACGGACGTGCTCGCGAAGACGATCGACGAACACGACGTGACACCCGTCGTCATGGACCACTGGATGGACGTCGGACGCCCGTGGGAACTGCTCGAGGCAAACGAGTGGAAACTCGGCGAACAGGGTCGGCGACTCGAGGGCGAAGTGAGCGACGACGCGAAGCTCACCGGCAACGTCGTCGTCGAGGAGGGCGCGACGGTCGAATCGGGGGTCGTCATCGAGGGCCCGGCGATGATCCGATCCGGCGCGTCCGTCGGGCCCAACGCCTACGTTCGCGGCGCGACGCTGATCGACGAAGGCGCATCCGTCGGCCACGCCGTTGAAGTGAAAAACAGCGTCCTCATGGCCGGCGCGACGGTCGGACATCTTTCCTACGTCGGCGACAGCATCCTCGGTCGAGACGTCAACTTCGGGGCCGGAACGACCGTCGCGAACCTCCGCCACGACGACGAACCGGTCGAGTTTACCGTCAAAGGAAAGCGCGTCTCGACGGACCGGCGAAAGTTCGGCGTTGTCCTTGCTGACGGCGTCAAGACCGGGATCAACACCAGCCTGTATCCGGGCATCAAACTGTCGCCGGAGACGACGACCAGCCCGGGCGAAGTTATCGAGCGAGATCGGTGAGAAGTCGATAGATAATCCGGTTCCGTTCCGAGGTTACGAAACCGAAACAGCTGATTCTAGAACGGGAACAGCGAGTCGGCGTTCGGATCGCGAGTTAACAGTTCGATCTCGTGGCCGTCCTGGTCCTTCGTGAACGCGTACATGTTGTCGTTGCTCTCGGGATCGCGGTAATCGGCCGCTTCTCGAGTCTGTAACTGCTCCCAGTCCTCTTCGAGGTCGTCGACTTCGACGCAGAGGTGCCCCCAGGCGTCGCCCATCTCGTAGCTCCGGCCGTCGTAGTTGTAGGTGAGTTCGACAGTCATCGCCTCGGTGGCGGCGTCTTCGGGCTTCATGAAGTAGTTCGCGAACGTGTCGGACTCCCAGCGGCCATCGTGTTCGTACTCGAACTTTCGGGTCCAGAAGCCGATGGCCTCGTCGGCGTCCTCGACGCGGATCATGGTGTGATCGAGCGACCACTTCGGGCCGTAATCGCGCTTGACGATCTCGATCTCGTGGCCGTCGGGATCTTTGACGAACGCGTAATTCCCGTCGCAAGATTCTGGATCGCGGTAGTCCTCGACGCCCTCGTCCATCAGCTGCTGGTAAGAGGACTCGAGTTCGTCTTCGGGAACGCGAACCGCAATGTGACCCCAGGCGTCGCCGACCTCGAGGTCGTCCTCGCCTTCGTTGTGGGTCAACTCGAGCATCGCGCCCTCCTCGTGCATCTCTTCGGGTCCGAGGTAGACGATGGTGAAGCCGTCGCCCTCGAAGCGGTCTTTCTCCTCGTAGTTCAGGTGGGTCTGGTACCACTCGAGGGATTCGTCCAGATCTGCAACACGGGCCATGACGTGATCGAGCGTTCCGTCCATGTCCAGGAGTACGTTAGATAAATCTAAAAGCGTGGCGAAGGCGGCGGGCTATTCGATGAGTTGACTTGTCTGGGGGGAGTTGGCCGATCTAATCGTCGAACGATCGCTCGGATTCGTCGTCGGCCGCCGGTGCGCTCGAGGTGACAGGATCGACGCCCCGCCGACGCGCGTCGAGTTCCGAGAGTCCGTAGACGAGTCCGACGAGCAGGAGAACGCCGAGCGGGAGAAAGACGATCGGCGGGACGTTTCCGAACCCGTGCAGGAGATAACAGAAGACTACGACGGCCATCACGGTTCCCGCATAATAGAACTGCGTCCGAACGTGGTCGATCAGGTCAGCGCCGGTAAACGTCGAGGAGAGCACCGACGTATCGGAGATCGGGGAGGTGTGATCGCCGAAGATCGCCCCCGAAAAGACCGCGCCGACGACGACGGGCATCAGTTCGAACGAGCCGGTGAGCTCGTAGGCGACGGAGATGGCTATTGGCGTGATGATCCCCATCGTCGCCCACGACGACCCCATCGTGAACGCCACGAAGGCGGCGACGAATAAGATGACGAGCGGTAGGATCTCGACCGGGAGGAAGTCTCCGACGGCGAGAGCGACGAATTCCCCGGTTCCCAGGGCCTCGGCGACGTCGCTGATCCCCCACGCGAGGACGAGAATCGTCACCGCCGTGAGCATTAGACTGAATCCGTCAAGCACCGTCTCAACGCTGTCTCCGAGGCCGAAGAGACCGTATCCGATGCCGATCGCGATCGCCGTCGCAACCATGGCGAACGAACCCCAGACCAGCGCGCCAGCGAAATCGCCAAGACCGACGATGTCGACGAGCACCTGCACCAGACCCGTTTCGTTCGCAGCCTCCGAAAGTGTCGTCGGAGCGCCTTCTTCTGCCTGCTCGGCGACCCATTCCTCGTGACCAGTCTGAAACGCACCGGCTAACGTGACGGCGATGAGGACGACGACCGGCGCGAAGAACGTCCGAAGCATCGGCTTCTCGTCGATCGGTTCGCCGAGATCCTTCTCGACCTCCTGCAACGGTTGGGCGTCCTCGCGGCTGACCTTTCCGGTCGACCGCGAACGGCGTTCAGCGGTGAGCATCTCTCCGTAGTCTCGACCCGTATAAACGATGATTCCGACCATCACGATCGCGAGCAGCGCGTAGGTGTTATACGGGATGGATCCGACGAACGTCTCGAACGCCGAGGGCGTTTCGCCCGCGGTATCGAGTCCGTCATAGGCGTCCGCGATGAGCGAGAGCTGAAAAGCGACCCAACTCGAGAGGCCGATCGTCGCCACGGGCGCGGCCGTCGAGTCGACGATATATGAGAGCTTTTCGCGGGAAATTCGGAGCTGATCCGAAATCTCGCGCATCGTGCTTCCGACGATCGCCGTGTTCGCGTAGTCATCGAAGAACATGAGCATCCCCAATCCCCACGTCGTCAGGCCGACGTTTCGTTGGGTCTCGAGGCGGGCCGTCGCCCATTGCCGGACGGCTGTCGCGCCGCCGAGACGCCAGATAAGTGCGACACCCGAGCCGAGCAAGAGCGTAAAGAGCAATATCTGGACGTGAAAGCCGTCGTCGGCGATGATCGCGCCGACGATCCAATCGAACGTTTGGCCGATACCGAGACTCTCGGTGTAGATAATTGCGCCAGACCAGATGCCGACGAACAGCGATAGCATCGGTCTACGGGTTACTATTGCCAACAGGATTGCCAGGAGCGGTGGCAACAGCGAAAGGGCTCCGAACTCAGACATGCTCGGAGAACGGACTATCGGCGGAAATAATTCCCGGATCGATACGAGTACTGAGAACGTCGGTGCGATGGAAAATTTCGGAGCGGATTATCCGTCGGAACCAGTCCTCACCGCCGGAGAATCAACTTGAGCACGTCCTCGTCCTCGAGCACGTGCTGATCGCCGACCTGCTGTTTATCGTGGGTCGCGCTCGGGCCCGAAACGCGGGCGAACCGGAATCGCTCTTTCATCTCGCCGCCGAGTTTGTCGACTGCATCCTCGATCGTCGAGCCGCGCTCGAGCATGAGCGGTTCCTCGTAGTCGACGCCTCGGCCTGGCTTGTCCATGTAGACCCGAATAAGATCTAAGTTCTTCCAGAGGCGGTCCTTGAGCGCCTCGAGACCTCTCTCCTCGTCGGCGCTGATGAACGTGACTTCCTCGGGATCGAGCCCGCGTTCGCGAAGTTGCTCGTCGACGGTCTCCTTGTAGTCGGGTTCGATCAGGTCGACCTTGTTCACGCAGGTGATCGAGGGAATGTACTCGCGGTTTTCCATCAGGCCGTCGATCAGTCGATCGATATCGACCTTCTCGCCGAGGTTCACGTCGGCGTTGACGTAGCCGTGTTCGCGCAACACGTCCGAAATCGTTTCCTCGTCCAGATCCTGATCGGCGCTCGAGGTGATCTTGATGCCGTCTTTGATCTTGGGGCGAACGGTCACCCGCGGCGGTTTCTTATCGACGCGAATGTTGATGTCGTAGAGTTCTTCTTGCAGTCGATCGTACTGCTCGATCTCGAACACCGAGAGGACAAAGAGGATGAGGTCCGCGTTCCGCACGACCGAGAGGACCTGTTTGCCGTCGCCCTTGCCCGTCGCCGCGCCCTTGATCAGTCCCGGGACGTCGAGCAGTTGCATGTTCGCCCCGCGGTGTTTGCACATTCCGGGGTTGACATCCAGCGTCGTGAACTCGTAGGAGCCGGTCTCGCTTTCGGCGTTGGTCAGCGAATTCAACAGCGACGACTTGCCGACGCTCGGAAAGCCGACCAGCGCGACGGTCGCATCGCCCGTCTTTTCGACATCGTAGCCGGTACCCCCGCCCGCCGAGGACTGATTTTGAAGCTTCTCTTTTTTCTCCGCGAGCTTCGACTTCAACCGGCCGATATGCGCCTCCGTCGACTTGTTGTAGGGCGTGCTGGCGATCTCTTCTTCGATTTCGTCGATCTCCTCCTCGAGCCCCATTTGCCTAAACGCAACCGTTCGTCCCGAAAAACCCTTTCCATGCGACGCGGCGAACGAGATCCAGTTGCTCCCACAGCGTTCAATTCCAGTGAGATATCCCACCAGTAGCTCACACCTCACGATAGGCTAGCGACTAGAAACTACCAACATAGTGTAAATTTGTTTTATCGCCAGTGAAAGTGCTTGTTTCATTACCAATACTAGCCGAATTCCGACACACATAAAATGGGTCGTAAGCACTGTCAAGCTACGAGAATGTCAAACCCGTCACAACTGCGTGATAGCACCCAAATCGTCGTTCATCGTGAGGTGCTCCGAGAGTACGAGACGCAGTTAGCCGACGAGTTTACCGTCACCGTCTTCGACGAGAACGACGAGTACTGTCGGATCATCGGCAGTCCGGTAGAGATCAAAGAAGCGAGCGAGTTCCTGATGCGATGCGGCGTGAACATCGCCTGATTGTGATTCGCCCTCGAGTGGCGACAAACCCTGTTGAATGCTCGAGAGTTCGTCGGAGAGAGTGCCGTCGTGCTCGGCGAGGGACTCCCAGTGGGGGAGTACAAGGTGCCGGGCTGCCTCGAACTGATCGGCAGAGAGGTCGCTCCAGGTGCTGACACGCAACTGGTCCGTGCTCTCGAGTAGCTCGACACACCCTGCGAGAGCGGTCGCCGAGCCGGTCGCCGTCGCCGACAGAAACCGGCCTCTCGAGAGAGCACGATCGAAGCACCTTCACGAACTGAATCCATTAGCAGTTCCCGTGAACGTCGTCGAGCGGTTCCAGACCGGGTTGGTGCTGGGCGGAATCGTAGTCGGGCTCGGCGCCGGCCAGATAGCCGGCGTTCCGACGATAGCGGAGTCGCTTCTCCTTCCCTTTCTCATCGTCATGCTCTTTGCCGCGTTCGCCGGGATTCCTCTTTCGAAGCTCCGACGAGCCTTCGGGAATCGTCGCGTGCTCGGTGCGAGTCTCGGCGTGAACTTTCTGTGGAATCCGCTGCTCGCGGTCGCGCTCGGAGCCGCCTTCCTGGTCGATCACCCCGCGCTCTGGGTCGGTTTACTCATGTTGCTCGTGACCCCCTGTACCGACTGGTACCTGATCTTCACCGATCTCGCGAACGGCAACGTTCCTCTCGCGACTTCGTTGCTTCCCTACAACCTCGTTCTCCAGCTCGTCTTGCTTCCAGTCTATCTGTATGTCTTCGCCGGCACGCTCGTCGACCTCCAGCTTCGATTTCTTCTCGAGAGTGTCCTTCTCGTATTGTTCGTCCCACTGGTCCTCGCGGTGGTCGTTCGCCGAATCGTCGTTACGCAAAAGGGCGAAACCTGGCTCGAGAACCGATTCACTCCGATCCTCGGCCCGACGCAGGTCGTCTTTCTTTCGCTCGCGATCGCGGCGATGTTCGCCTCCCAGGGCGACGTGCTCCTCGAGCGACCCGACGTCCTGGCGGTGCTCGCCGTTCCCGTCCTCGCCTTTTATGGTATCAACTTCCTTCTCGGTCTCGCGATCGGTCGGGTCCTCGACTTTTCCTACGGCGAACTCGCCTGTTTCAACTGTACGATCCTCTCTCGGAACTCCCCCACCGCGCTGGCGATCGCGGTCGTCGCCTTTCCAAACGAACCGCTCATCGCGCTGGCGCTGGTGATCGGTCCCTTACTCGAGTTGCCGCTTTTGGCCGTGGTCTCGAGACTCCTCCGGGGGGTAGACGAACGGGGATGGGACGACCTCGAGACGGTCTCGTGGAGCCAACAGTAACTCATCTCCCCGCGAGACGAACCGTCGTGCTACCGCTCTGGATGCGTCGGTGCGTCGAACTCGCCCCGGACCAGGGGTTTCGCGATGTGTCGACGCGCACACGGCGGCACTTCGTACCAGCCATCCTCGAGATCGCGCTCGAGCGGGATGAGCGGTTTTTCGTCCGTGTCGGTCCCACAATCCCGACAGCGATAGCCCTGATCGCGCCCGGCGCTTTTCATCGTCCGGCCGCAGTCGGGACACGTCGGCGTCACGCGTTCGGTTTCGACGAGTTCTCGAACCGCGAGCTTCTCGAGTTTGAGGGTCCCACGCGAGACCTCGCCGCAGACGGTGATCCGATCGCCGACCCGAAGCGAGCGCACCCGGTCGCGGAACCGCTTGGTCGGCTCGAACGCGGCGCACTCGAGACGGTTCTCCGCTGCATCCTCGATCGTGACGAAGACGTGCCCGCCACGTCTCGTTTCGGGGGCAGTTGCGACCCGGCCGTCGAGTCGATAGGCCCAGCCGTCGCGGGCTGTCGCGATCGTTCCATCGCGAAGGTGTGCGTCGGTTCCCTGGTTCGTGAGGAATAGCCGGCTCGAGTCGACGGGCTCGGCGTCGATCCGATCTGCGACCCGCCGGACCGTTTCGGAATCGTCGCCCCGGATTCCGTGGAGAATCGGACCGGGCGTGTGGGGGACACAGACCGTCTCGTCTTCGCCGCGGTCGACGGTGTCCCAGACGTCCGGATAGCCCCACTCGGCGGCGGCGAAGACGCTCTCGTGATCGACTTCGCGCGTCGTTCCCCACCGTTCGGGCTCGCGATAGCTGATGTATTCCGCCGTCCACTCACTGAGCGATCGCCAGCTTCCGATCGCCGCCAGCGCGCCGATGCGTCCGCGGCCGTTGCCCGCGCCCCAGGATCGATACCCGCGCTCGTCGATCAGAGTCGCGGCCTCGGAAATCTCGAGATGATCGCGAATCGCATCGACCGCGAACGCGCCGACCGATTTGGGGATCGACTCCGGTCCGTGGTCGGCGACGACGAGCCCCGGATTCGTGCGCTCGTCGGCCGTTTCCGCCAGCGACTCGAGTGAGTTGTGCGCGATCTCGAACGCGCGATCAAAAGCGCAGTCAGCGTGGATCGCGAGCGCGGCGTTTCCGCGGGTTTTGTGCTCGACGGCGGGATTGAGCCGAACCAACAGGAGTCGAGCGACGTCGCCCTCGTCGCGGAGTTGCTCCGCGATTTCGGAAGCGACGTACGTAGTACACATCCCCCGCTCTCGAGAGTCCGTATCGTCGAGCCCGACGATGGTCATTGGCCGTCGTTAGCGGGCGAAGGGGTAACGCCTTTCGGAGCGCTCCCGAGTTGGGAGGGGAGTTTGGGACCAGTCCAAGAGGAGCGCGGACGAGAGCTTGTTTCGAGGACAACAGCAATCGAATCGAATAGATCGCGAGCGCGGCGAAACAGGACTCTCTGTACCAAAGACGGGGCGACGGAGAAAAGCGACGTGACGGCAGTACCGCAGCGGAGACGAAAATCGGGCGGGGAGCCGAACGGTTAGTCGTCAGCGGTCGCCGTCTCGTTTCCCCCCTCCGAATCGATTTCGGCTTCGATGCTCGGCGGGTACTTCCCGCGCTCGAGTTTGAGGTCGGATTCCGGACGCGCCATGCAGGTGAGTGCGTAGGCCTCGGCCTCGGCCTCCGTGAGTCCACGGGCCGCGGGCTGGGTAACCTCCCCTTCGATGATTTCCGCAGAACAGGCCAGACACATGCCGACGCGGCAGGAGTACTCCTGGGCGATACCCTCCTCGAGACAGCGGCTGAGGATCGTCTCCTTGTCCGAGCAGGTGATCGTCTCGTCAGTGCCGACGAACTCGACGGTGTACTCTGTCATATCGCTCGATACGAAAGACCACATTAAAACTCTTTATTACGGATCTGTCGTGTCGGTACCGACAAAACTCGTTCTCGAGTACTGATTCTACCCGAGACAGGAGTCTCGAGCACCGTGACAGCGATGAGTGCTTTCGAGTGCTACTCGGCAGAGCCCTTCGAACGCTCGTGGTACCAGCCGCCGAACGCGCCGAGGGGAACGATCAACCAGCCGGCGAACACGAGCGCGAACTGGAACGCCGGAAGCGCGAACGCGAACGCGAGGGTGATCGCCTCGACGGCCGTTACCGCCCCGCCGAGAAGGTTGTAAAGCGCGATCACCAGCCCGACGCTCAACCCGCCGGCAACCATGCTCACCATCGACGTGCACGTGCCGAGTACCGCGCCGAGCAACGGGTCGGAGGTTTCGGGATCGATCTGTCGCCAGAGGATGGTCCCGACGACGAGCGAAGCCGGAATCGCGAGCGGGACGAAGAACGCCCCCGCGAGGACGCCGAAGCTGACGAGGTCCTGGCCGGAGACGGCCGCGAGCGCCCCGGTGTGTAAGAGAACCATCGACGCACCAAACCAGAGCACGACGGCGAGCAATCCGGTCGCGGCCATCGCGATACCGCCGCCGATATCGTGCCGGTCAGCGTAGGGAAGTCGCCCGGGACCGAACCGGCGACACAGTGATCCAGTCATTATCACAACAATTCGGACACAACAACCTAACTTCTTGTATCTAGTTTCGGACATGTAGTTCTGTCCCTCGAAACCATCGGCGGTCCCATCGCCGCTTCTCGATTCGCGTTCTGACCCTCTCGAATCAACGAATAACACGAAAAACGTTTTCTTACCCGGGTGACCACTCATAGGTATGAGTACGCAGGAACAGTCGGCTGCCACTATGACGCCCGAGACGCGCTCCCCCGACGTGGTCGTCGTCGGTGCGGGAACTGCAGGTTGCTACGCGGCCGCGACGGTCGCACAGGAGGGCTACGAAGTTGTCGTCCTCGAGCGGAAAACCGAAGAAGAGGCGGGCCACATTGCGTGTGGCGACGCGTTGAAGGGAGCCGACGCGTTCCCCGACGCCATCCCCAAGTCCCAACTCGAGCCGGCGTTTACGAACACCGGCGTCGACCATGGCCGCTTCGAGATTCCACAGGAAGACACCGTCCTCGAGATCCCGGTTCCGGGCGAACTGGCCGTCATCGACCGCTGGGAGTATGGACGACGACTCATCGAAGGAGCCGAAGACGCGGGCGCGGATTTCCACTACGACACCGTCGTTCAGGATGTTTTACAGAACGGCGACGACGGGCGAGTGACCGGCGTAAAGGCGATGTGCAAGGGCCAGCCCCGGACCTACGAGGCCGACATCGTTATCGACGGCGCGGGTTCGCTCTCGGTACTCCAGGATCACGTCGACTTCTCGAGTTCGACGTTCGATACAAACGTTACCTACTCGCAGTTCTGTTCGGCATACCGGGAGATCGTCCACGTCGAAGAGCCGGTCGAGTGGGACGACGCGCTCGTTTTCAAGCCGACCGAACGCGCGGCGGGCTACCTCTGGTACTTCCCACGCACCGACACCGAGATCAACGCCGGGCTGGGCTTTCAGATGACTGAGGAACCGATGGAACTCGTCGACGACCTCAAACGCGACCTCGAGAACCGCGAGGAGTTCGAGGGTGCCGAGGTCGAGGATAAACTCGGCGCGGCGCTCCCAACCCGCCGACCTTACGATTCGGCCGTTCATCCCGGATTCATGTCCGTCGGCGACGCCGCCGGCCACGTCAACCCGACCACCGGCGGCGGGATCGCCGGCGCGGCCTACGCCGGCAGTTACGCGGCCGACCAGGCCATCGAGGCCCTCGAGACCGGCGACTACAGCGAGGAAACCTTCTGGCGATACAACGAGCGCGTTATGGACCACTTCGGCGCACGATACGCGGCCCTCGACGTTTACAACATCCTCTCGACGGCGGTCGACATCGACGACCTGATGGGACTGCTCGCCGCGATGCCCGGCGACAAGCTCGCCGAAGCGCTCTATTCGGGAAGCGCGGATATCGGACTCAAACTCAAACTCGAGTCCCTGATCAAGAGCCGCGGCCACTGGGGGACCATCTGGAACCTCTACCAGACCAAACAGCGAGCCGACGAGTTGCTGGCCCATTACGAAGACTATCCCTCGAGTCCGGCCGAGTTCGACGCTTGGCAGGCCGAACGCGACGAGTTGATGGAACAGGTCTACGAGACGACGGGTGCGGATCCGAAGTACTGACGCCGCGACTAGCCCGATCGTCGACTCGCTCTCGATACGCTCTTTTTCTCGGTTCGATGGAATTCTCGAAGAAGAGACACGGGTTAATAACGATATCCTAACGGTCGTCTCGCCTGGCCCTCATCAGGGACGGTCTCGAGCGATCCGTTCAATCGCACCCGACAGCACGTCGATTCCGTGACCGATGCTCTCCTCGTCGACGTCGAAGGTGGCCGTGTGATGGCCGCCCGGATGGTCGGTGCCGACGCCGACGTAGCAGGCCAGTCCGCCGTTTTGCTGGACCTCGCGCATCAGGAACGTCGCGTCTTCGCTCCCGCCGAGTTCGTCGCGCTCGAGGATCGAATCCACGCCGTCGACGCTTCCCGCGGCGTCCGCGACGATGGAGACGAGCTCGTCGTCGCTGTGTGCACTCGGTGCCTCGGCACCTGTCTCGACCTCGAGTTCGCAGTCGTGCATCTCGGCCGCGGACCTGAGGACGTTCCGAGCCTTCTCGTCCATGTACCGCATCAGTTCGGTCGTCTCACCACGAACTTCCGCGACGAGTCTCGCCTCCTCGGGAATGACGTTCGCGGCCGAGCCGCCCTCGATAACGCCGGCGTTGATCCGCGTCGCACCCTCGGCGTGGCGCGGAATTCCGTAGAGGTTCTGGACCGCCGTCGCGAGCGCCTGATTCGCGTTTCGACCCTGTTCCGGGTGGCCGCCCGCGTGCGCCGACTCGCCGGTGAACGTCGCCTCGAGGTGGACAACCGCGAGGAATCCCTCGACACCCGCGACGACCTCGCCCGTCGGGTGATCGAGACCGATGTGCACCGCGAGCAGTTGGTCGACGTCCGCGATGTGCTCGCTCTTGGCCATCGACTTGCCGCCGCCGACGACCTCCTCCGCGGGCTGGAAGAAGACCTTGAGCGTTCCCGAGAAATCGCTCTCCCGGATCGCCTCGAGGACGCCGATGCCGATCGTCGCGTGGGCGTCGTGGCCGCAGGCGTGCATCGCGCTCTCGTGTTCGGATCGAAAGCCTCCCACGACGGGAGCGTGATCCGCATCCTCGGACTCTTTCCGAGGCAAGCCGTCGATATCAACCCTGAGACCGACCGTCGGCCCCTCTCCTTGCTCGAGAACTGCGACTGCACCCGTATAGCCGCCCTCGAGGGACTCGAGGACGGACTCGTCGATGTCGTACGCCGATGCTTGTTCGTACCACGCCGACAGCTCCTCGTCGTCCGGCAGCCCCATTCGGTGTTCGTCGGCGAGCGCGTCCGGACCGACGTGAAGTTCGTCGGGGTCGAGTTCCTCGAGTTCCTCGACGATCCGTGCGGTGGTGTAGAACTCGCGCCATGCCGGCTCGGGTCTTCGATGGAGATCGCGGCGAAGGGAAACGTGTGATCCGCTGGTCATAGCTATTCCTTCTCAGGAGTCCCCAAAACTGTGCCGGACACAGTGGCCACAAGCGTCGAAAAGACAATATCCACCATTCGAATCGGCAATCGGGAGAATTGAAGCGTCGAGTCCGGACCCCAAAATTAAACAATATATGAGTTCGATGATACGGATGAAATGAAGATTGATGTCGTTGAAGCGCTCCATCAGCCGGAACACACCGGCGAAAATCGATGCGAGCCGTGCACGATTTTGAACCTGATTATTGCCGCTATACTGAGTTCTCTCATCGCACGCAAATCGAAACTCGGCGGCCTGATCGCTATCGGCTGTTCGATCGGAGTAATATATCTGCGAGGGTATCTCATTCCGGGAACTCCGACGCTAACGAAGCGATATCTCCCTCCAGAGATTCTCCGTTGGTTTGGAAAAGATCCGGAGCCGGTGGTCGCATCCGGACTCGGATCGCTCGAGACAGCGACTGATAGCGAGCGGACCGTAACTGATGGAACGGACAACGCCGGAGCTACCGATCCCAAAGCGTCGTCGACCTCGAGTGCGACGGACGGGGAGTCCCCAGCCGGCTCGACTGAAGACGCAGACGGGAGCCAGTCCGAATCCGCCCCTATCTCGGAATCGGGTCAAGCGGACACCAGTGACGAGGGGCACAAAGAAGGGATGGATCTCGAGACGTACTTTTTGGAGCAGAATATTCTCGAGCCGTGCGAGGACTCGGAAGACCTCTGTCTGACCGAAGCGTTCGAAACCGCGTGGTTCGAAGCGATCGAACCGATCAATTCCTCGGATATCTCCGCACCGGCGGCCGTCGAGGCGTTCGGATTCGACGAAGATCCCGAGGAGTTTGAACTCGTTACACGTGACGACGTCCATACCCTCCGAGCGAACTCGAGTCGAACCGGCCAGTGGCCCTCGCGTCCGGCACTCGTCGCAGACATCGCCGCGAGTCGCGTGTTCGAATCCTGGATCGGCGATTGGGAGACGTTCGACCCCGCCCAGAAGGGACAGATTCTGAACAGTCTTCGAATGTTTCTCGAGACCTGTCCGACGACCAACGGCGACATTCAGATGGGCGAAGAGGTCGTCGAGTCCTGCTGTAGTTCACACAAAGTGTTCGCCGTTACCTGCGAGGACACCGGGGAGCGGCTCTTCGAGCACCGCATCACCGACGTATAGCTGACCGCTGGGCCGCTTTGAGGACTCAGTTCGTCTACGACTGGCGAAACGACAGCAGGAGAACGAATCATGTTTCTCGGGACCGATTCACCAAGGGGGTGCCAAACTGACGAATCACAGTGCCAAACAGCGGCTTCTCAAGTATGACCTACGTTGCAAGTAGTGATCGTCTCACTTACCCATGTCGTGAATCTGTTCGACTTCGGCTTCGATGTGTATCGACTCCGGAAAGTTCTGGGACGCGATATTCCGGGCGAGGTTATCGTGTCCGTGAATCTCGAGTTCGCGCGTGAATACGGTGTACTCCCACGAGGAGAATCGCCGTTCGTCGTCGTTGTGGAGCCGACAGTGCTGCGGGACCGAGAGCCGTTCCGGCGGATGGGAGTGTGGCCCTTTCAGCGCCGCTCCCTTTCGTTCGGCGGTTTCTTTGATATCCTCGACGAGACCGTCGAGGGCGGCTCGATCGCCACTCTGGAGGATGAGGCGTGTTACGAAGGTCATAGCTGGTGTTGTAGACACGTCTTCGGCGATGGCGTAAAAGCTTGCTGAGATTCGCTGGCGGTCGGTAGACGGAGCCGTGTCAGACGGAGCCGTGTCATGATCTAGCGTCAGGAGACAGTCCGATATTCACTTAACGCCGCATCCATTATTCTCTGTAATGGCAGTCGAAGCTACGAGCGCAGGCGCGATCCTCTTCCGCGATACGCGGGGCCGGCGCGAGTATCTTCTACTCAAGAGCCGCCCAGGCGATTGGGAGTTTCCCAAGGGCGGTGTCGAAGGAGGCGAAGAACTTCAGCAGACGGCTATCCGCGAGGTAAAGGAAGAGGCAGGTATAGAGCAGTTTAGATTACTTGATGGCTTTCGCGAGGACTACAGCTACGTCTTCGAGGCGAACGGGACGACGATTCACAAGACCGTCCATCTCTTTATCGCGAAATCCTTCGAAGCGAGTGCCGAACTTTCGAGCGAACATCGCGACCTCCAGTGGCGCGATTACGAGCAAGCGGTCAACACCGTCACGCAGGACGGCCCTCGAGAAATCTTCGAACAGGCCCACGACTACCTCGACGTGCTCGAGACAGAAGACGAGATCTGAGCGAAACTCGCTTTCGTGTGAGGTACTCGAGAGGTGCCATAGCAACTGGTGAGTTCCTGGGCGTTTGAAAGCTAGTAACTACGCCCGCCGAGACCACAGCACATTTCGATACCCCACCCCTACTGCCGACCAGTGAGTCTCCACGGCAACTCCGAATTCGGGTTCGAACTCGCCTGCTGTCGGTGGGTCGAGCGAGAGTGGCCACTCGAGGAGGCGGACTGCTCGGTCGTCGTCGCCCGTCAGCTCGGCACGAAGCGCCGACGGTGGGATACGATCGTGCTCGAGTGCGATCCCGAAGGACTCAGACAGCGAGCCCGCTTCGGTCCGGAACGCCTCGACGGCGACCTGCTACACGTCGTTCGAAACGCGCCCGAGGAGTGGACCTACTATCGCGATGCGCTCCCCCATCCCGGCTATCCCTGGCGGTACGTTCGCGAGTCGATTCACGAAGCCGACGATCGGAGCGTAATCGAGACTCGTCGGAACGGCAACCGAATCGAAATCCGCCGGAAGTGGCCCTACCCGGACTGGCTCGAACGAATCGTCGCCATTGAGAACAAGCCCGACCTCGACGCCAGCGCCGCCCGAACGCTAGGGCCGCAACTCGAGTACGACGTTGCGATGTCGCTGGCGGACGAAGTCTGGGTGGCAACCGAGGCCACAGGCGACCGCGTCGAACCCGCACTCTTCGAGAGGCTCCCGGTCGAAGCCGGTATCCTCTCGCTCGAACTCGAGGGACTCGATGCCGACGTGGCGTGGCATCCCCGAACCCTCCCGGTGGCGACTCCCGGAACGCGAATCGTCGAGCGGCCGAGCGGGAGCGCGCGGGACGCTTCAGCCGCCCGATTCGAGTACGTCGATTCACAGGAGAAAGCCGACAGACGGCTCGAGATCGCCGAACGAGCCTACGAGCGCGGTTGGCGCTCGTTTGCCGAGACGATGCGGCCCGATTGCAAGGCGTACGAACTGCGCTCACACGACCAGTTCCTCCCGTACTGTCGGGCGAAGGATCGCCTTCCGACTGCGGCTGAATGTTCCGGATCGTGTCCGTCCTACGAGCCCGAGCCGCCCACCTGGCGAACCCGCGGGTGGCCGATCGAAGGGGGACCCGGCAAGCGACTGCAGAAACTGCTGGAAAAACGACGGCGGCGATACCGACCTGGGCTGTAGCAATCGGTCGGATTCGCCGTTGCAATCACCCGTTCTTTCCTCCCCGATCGCACCGTTCGTTCAGTTCAATCCGAGACAGAAACCTCGAGGTCGTCGCGGTCGACGGAGAGGCGAAACGTCGGCACCGTCCGATACTCGACCTCGACGACGTCTTTCCGGCGGAGACTCTGGAGGCCGGATCGAACGTCCTCGCTCTCCGGATCCGCGTCGTAGGCGTCTCGAAGCTTGTGGAGGACCGAAACCACGCTTTCGGATTCCTCGTCGGGTCCGGCGAGTACCTCGACTATCTGTGCGTGTAACTCCGGAACGCGAATCGCCGACGGAGCGCCGTCGCTGTCGGGATCGCTGACGACGCCGGGTTCGACATCGACCAACTCCGCGGCTTCCGCGGTCGCGCGGATCAAACTGTTGTCGTCGCGAAAGTAGTAGTCGCCCAGATCGTTCTCGAGGATCTGATGGACCTCGCTGCCGCTTTCGACCCCCCACCGGTCCTGTAGTTCCGAGTTTTTCGTCGGCTGTAGTTCCACTACGTCGGCCAACCGTTCTCGAGCCTCCTCCGAGAGCGTCATCGTCGAATCGTATGTGGATCCGGTACTTTTGCGTTGCGCCCTGTCGATCCGAATTTCGGTTCCGACGGAGATCGCGGAGAAGAGCCGTCCTGTCAGTGGAACGCCACTCAGCTTCCGATACCGGGGAGCGTCGTCGCCGTCTCGAGCGTTTCCTCGACCTGCGTGAAGACCAGCGCCGCGCCGACAGCCGCGATCACTGCACCGAAGACGAACGGCACCGCGAACCCGTATCCGATCAGGAGACCGGATGCGAGGGGGCCGATTGCGATTCCGAAGCCGAACGCCATCGTGAGAACCGACAGTTTGGTTCCGGACTCTCCCTTTCCGGCGAGGTCACCGGCGAGTGCGAGCGACGGCGCGAACACCATCGCACCCGCGACTCCCTGCAGAAGTCGGGCGAGCAGCATCATTTCGGAGGTATCGATGAACCCCTGAACGAACGTCGTCGGGACGAGAAAAGCCATCCCGAGCACGATGAACGGCCGCCGACCGTACCGATCACAGGCCCGACCGATCGGCGTCTGGAGCAGAACCTGTGCGATGACAAAGGCCGCAAACTGGAGGCCGAACCACGTCGAACCTTGCTCGAGATGCTCGTTGATCTGCGGTTGGATCGTCGCGAAAAGTCCGATCGTAGTCGCCAGAAAGAGCGTCGCCACGCCTAACGTGAAGATCGGATCGAAGAAGTTCGATCCAGACGGATCCCGCACGGCGATCGACATGTCGGCACCCGCGTTTTCCCTGGTCGATTCGGGGTCTGCGATGAGGATCGTGACCATCACGTAGCTAATCGTTGCGGTGATCGCCGCGACGTAAAAGGCGGCGTCGAATCCGGCGATGGAGAAGCCACCGAGGAGGGGAATCGAATACGGACCGGCGTTGACGACCGCACCCGCCGCGACCGGACCGGCACCGAAGCCGATCAGCCGAAAGGTGTTGTAGACGCCCATATTCCCGCCGCGGTCTTCCGTGGTCGCAATCTCGTTTACCAGCGCGATCGATGTCGGAACGATAAAAGCGACGCTGAGCCCTTGTAATCCACGAATTGCAACCAGCGAGAGATAGCTTTCGGCGAAGACGTAGGCGAGGTTCGTTACCGCCAGTCCAGAGAGTCCGACCAGGATGAACGCTTTTCGCTTCCCCGTCCGATCGGAGAGCCGCCCCGTAAACGGCTGGAAGCTGCTGTTGACGAACCCGAACAGGGAGAGAATGCCGCCGATTATCACCGACTCCGCGAGCCCGAAGGTCACGCCCGTTATGATATCGCTGCCGACATAGAGAGGAATAACGACGATCAAAAACGAGTTCCCGACCCCGTCCGCCATCCGTGCGAATGCGAGCGCGAGAACCTGACGATCGACTACAAATGCAGAGTAGATCTGTCGAAAGAATGTCGTCATCTTTCAAAGGGTCAGAAAGCCATCCAAATGATGGTTTCGAATCGAAATGCCTTCCACACGACTCTCCGGCCCCAGCGCCGGATCGATCCGTTCCAGCTCGAGTCGAGCCGGTAACGGGTGGCTTAAGTTACTTGGACTTCGTAGCCCGTACACTGATGGAGTTTTGCGACGAATGCGGTTCGATGATGAAAGCCGAGGACGGCACGTGGGTCTGCGGTAGCTGTGACTTCACGAAGCCGAAAGGTGACGCCGCAGAGTACACCGTAACTGAAGGTCAGGAAGCCAGCGAGGTTATCGAATCCTCCGGCGAGACATCGCTTCCCGAAACCGACGCCCTCTGCCCGGAGTGTGGCCACGATAGAGCGTACTGGTACATGAAACAGATCCGTGCCGCCGACGAATCCGAAACGCGGTTTTTCATCTGTTCTGAGTGCGAGTACAAGTGGCGCGAAGACGATAACTAGACCTCGAGTACGAGCGATTCGTTCGAAATTGCTCCTCGACGCTACACGTTCGTTTCGATCGGTACTGGCGCTCCCGCCTCAAAAATAATGTCGATCGAGAGGGGGGACCTCTGGTCACGACGTCGACAGTGCCCAAACCGTCCTCATGCCTCTGACAATGCCCACGACGGTTCACGATTTCCCACGCTGTAGCCCGTTTCTAGCGGGCAACGAAACGTGGTTCGGCCCGTAGAATAGGATGATGCCTGAACTGTAAAGGATGGTCCGCTACCTACTGGAAAGCCGTCACTCGTTTCGAGCGATCGTCAAATACCCCGTGTGACCGACGGGTGCCGTCGACGGTCGCGAGCCGCGCTCGTCGAAATCCATCTCTCGCTGGATCGTCTCCCGAGTTCGCACGTTCGAAAGGCCGGCTTCTCGAGCGGCCGTCACGACGTCTCGAGTCGATTCGACGAAGGGGCTGTACACCGCGAGGAAGCCCCCTTCGATGAGCAGGTCGGCCGCCGACGCGACTATCGACGGGGCGTCGCCGGTGTCAAGCGTGAGGACGTCGAACGACTCTTCGGTCAGCGAACCGAGGTCGTCAGTCACGTCGCCCGCACGGACATCGACACGATCCTCAACGCCGCCGAGGACCATGTTCTCGCGTGCGACCTCGGCGAATTCGGAATCGCGCTCGTAGGTCACGATGTCTGCGCCGGCGCGAGCCATAAGCGCCGCGAGGACGCCCGTTCCGGTTCCGGCATCGAGTACCCGATCGCCGGTCGAGATACCCGTTTCACCGATAACCAGTCCGATATCGCGAGGGACCATCGGCGCACCGGTTCGTTCGAAGTGGTGAAACAGGTCAGGGCCGCGGAGCCGTCTGACTCGGAACTCGGTTCCCAGATGCGTCTCGAGAGTCGTTCCGGGTTCGACGTCTTCGGGAACATCGAGGACACCGAGGTCGGTTCCGAACTCTTCGCCTGGTGCGACGAGGTACTCCCGATCGTCGCGAACCAGCAAGACGGGGACCGTCACTCGAGTTCCGCGACCGTCGCCGCGAGATCGCCGTCGTTTTCCTCGAGCGCTTTGCGGGCCTCGTCCTCGCTCGCGCCGGTTCGCGTGACGACGAGGTCGACGTCGTCTTCGTCGACGCCGCTCGAGTCGCTACCGCTATCGGCGTCGGCGCTGTCGAGTGCGGTCGCTGAGCCCGTCTCGCGCTCTTCGGGCGTTCCGATGACCTGATAGGTCTCCTGTCCGCGTGCGTCCATTTTCGTCACTTCCGCGTCGGTAAAGACGAGGTCGTGCTCTGCGGTGCGAATGATGACTTCTTCGGCGTCGATATCGTCGACGTCGATCCCCATCTGTTCCATCATCTGTTCCATCTTGCGCGGGTTCAGTCCGCCGCCGCCTCCTCCAAACATACTCGGACTCTCGACACCCGCGACCTTTTACCCTGCGGTCTGGAACGCTCGATTCGAAACGTTCACCGTAACGGGAGAAACCGACGATACGAGAGAAACGCACGACGAACGAGAACTACTCCGCTCGCGGAACGCCATTACGGACTGTTACCGCCATTCCCGTCTCGAAGTCCGCGATTCCGCCGGCATCGAGCTCTGCACGGCCGACCGCGATCACCTCGCCGCGTTCGTGGACCACCACGACCTCGTCTCCCGGCCTGATCTCCTCGCCCGCCTCGAGGACGAACTTCGAGAAGACGTTCTTGCCGTCGCGCACGAACGGCTCGCTTTCGTCGTCGACGACGACGCGGTAGGCCGGCGACTCGAGCGCCGAGACGAGGCGTCGGCCGCCTTCGATACCCAGCGTAAAGCGACCGTCGGTTCCAAACGAGACGATTCGACCCGTCTCGGCGAGAACTTGTTGTGGACGCCCCGAAGAGGTCCGCTTGATCGTTAGTGACCCGTCCTCCGGAAACAGCGTCTCGCCAGCACCGGACCCGAACTGGTAGTCGGCGATCGTCCGGAGGTTCGAAATGCCGGTTCGTCCGTCGGCTCGTTCGCTCATTACTCCCCGTCGGGACTCGGCGCTCGAAAGGGTGTCGAAGGCGATCTGTCCGATCGGCTCGCGACGCCCACGGTCGAGACTCTTCGACCGGAGAGACCGAACGAGATAGTGAAAGTTATAAAACATCGTTCGCAAGGGACGACTATCGCATGGACGTCACACAGATCGGCCTCGGTCTCGCCCTCCTGGGCGTGAGCAGTCTCACGCTTACCGGACCGGCTCTCCTCGACTCGAGCGCGTTCGGATACGCGGTTCCGCTCGCCGCAGCGCTCGTCGCCGCCGGTGCACTCATGATCGGCGTCGTTCGAAACGATGTCGACGCCCGCGGTCATCACTGAACGGCACGGGTTATCTTGGAAGTTCCTCAGGTTTCCGTTCGCGTTCTTTTCGTCCGTGTTTGGGCTCGGTACTCGAGAGAAAGTTAGAGGAGAAACGTCTCGTGGCGTTCGCCGAGGTCGAGGAACGTATCCGCGGCGTCGATGAGCTCCTCGGCGGTCGACGATTCGAACGCCATCACCTCGACGCGGACGCCTTCGTGGCGGAGGTGCGAACAGAGCCGGGAGAAGTCCCCGTCGCCGGTACAGAGAACGAGCGTGTCGATGTGATTCGCCAGCGTGATCGCGTCGAGGCTCATCCCGACGTCCCAATCAGCCTTCTTGGTCCCGTCGGAGAATCGCTTGATGTCTTTGATCTTCGTCTCGAAACCGATGTCCACCAGCGCCTCGAAGAACGTCTCCTCTTCGGGTGAATCCGCACGGATCACGTATGAAATGGCGCGAACGAGCTGTCTGTCCTGGACGGCCTTCTCGAGCAGGGCCGAGTAATCGATATTGCGGCTGTGCATACTCTGGGCGGTATGATAGAGGTTCTGAGCGTCGACGAGGACCGCGACGCGCTGATTCGGATGAATATCTGTCACACTCGCGTATGTGACGGGCGCACGTAAAAAAATCGCGTCGTAGCGGTCGTAATGCGTTCCGGTTCGCGACACCCGTTCCGGTGGTTAGTATCGGAGTTTCTCGATCCGCTTTTCGGTCGGCGGGTGGGTCGCGAAGATCTTTTCCATGATGCTCTTGTCCGAGTTAAGGATACAGAGCGCGCTCATGCTGTCGTCCATCTTTGACTCCTTGCCCTGTGCGCCCTGAGAAATCTTCTCGAGTGCTCGCGCGAGCGGGTCGCCGCTGCCGATCGCCTGACGCGCGTCTTCGTCGGCGACGTACTCTCGGTAGCGCGAGATGGCCAGCACGAAGATCATCACGAGCATGTTTGCGATCGTCGACGCGACCATTGCGATGATGAACGTTCCAATGTTTCGTTCGCCACCCATTAACACCGCGAAGTAGGCGACGTAGCCGACGATCATCCCGATGGACTGGCCGACGACCATCGTGATCACGTCCCGGTTTTTGATGTGAGCGATCTCGTGAGCGATGACGCCCTCGAGTTCGTCGCGCTCGAGCAGGTGCATCAGTTCGTTCGAGATGCAGACCACTCCTGCGCCTTTTCGGCCGACGGCGAACGCGTTCGGAACGCCCATATCCATGACCATCAGTTTGGGCTTTTTGACGCCCATGTCGCGCGAAAGCGACTCGGTCATCTGATGGACTTCCTGATACTGTCCCTCTTCGGGCATCTCTTCGGCTCCGCGCAAGGCCATCCACTTCCCGATTTTGTACTGGATCGCCGGGAGGACAATGATCCCGACGAGTAAGACGGGGATCAGTGGAAGACCCAGCATCACCGACAGCACGGTCGCTGCACCGATATACAGTGCAAACAGGATGGTACCAACGACGACCATCCGAAGTTTCAGTCCGAAATCTGTCATAGAGTGGTATTGGTAAGCCGATGGCATAAGTTACGCGAAACGTGATGACATATGCTACCACACGAAATCAATCGATTTTGGACGCATCCATGATTAGTCTAACCGACGCTGTCGCTTTCAAGGACCGGAACGAACGGAGATCAGACGGCGAGAACAGACGCCAACACGATCGTGCGAAAAGCGAGAGGCTGAATGTGAGTAGGCGCCGAATCCATAACGGATAAGTTCGTCCGCTCTGTTCTTCTCCGTATGCGTCGCTTCGCTCACCGATCGGCCAGCCCGACCGTGAGCGGCGCGAAACCTCGTTTTCTGAAAAAACGTGCCTGAGAGTACTCGAGGCGGAGTGGCGATCCGTCTCGGGTGCGTTTCAGACCGAAACTCCGGGCACGGACCACCACGTTGTCGCTACCTGTCTGGACTTGCACAAAGAATCATCACATCCAAGTAGCCAACGACCCACCAACATACCAATAGAACACCTATGACGGACGAAATCGACTTTACGGGCGTCTTTCCGGCAATGTGTACGCCCTTCGACGAAGACGAACGCATCGACTTCGAAACCCTGCGGACCGACGCACAGCGACTCGAGCGCGCGGGCGTCGATGGCCTCGTTCCCGTCGGCTCGACGGGCGAGTCCGCGACGCTGACCCACGAGGAACACGTCCAGGTTGTCGAGGCGGTCATCGACGCCGTCGGCGACGTACCCGTGATCGCCGGCACCGGTTCGAACAACACTCGAGAGGCGCTCGAGCTCTCCGAGCGCGCCGCCGACGCGGGCGCTGACGGCCTGCTTCTCATTTCGCCGTACTACAACAAGCCCGAACAGCGTGGCTTCCTCGAGCACTACCGGACGATCGCTGACGCCGTCGACGTGCCACAGATCGTCTACAACGTCCCCTCGCGGACCGGCCAGACGCTCGAGCCAGACACGGTCGTCGAACTCGCCGAGCACCGAAACATCGCGGGCTACAAGGCCGCAGAGGGCGACCTCGGCGCGATCGGCGAGATCGTCGAGCGAACGATGGACGAGGACTTCGCGGTTCTTTCGGGCGACGACGCGTTCACGCTCCCGGTCATCTCCGTGGGCGGAACCGGGACGATCAGCGTCGCCGCGAACATCGAACCCGAACGAACCTGCGCGATGGTCGGGGCCGCCCTCGACGGCGACTACCAGCGCGCTCGGAACCTCCACCACGAACTGGGCCCGCTCTTTCGGGAACTGTTCGTCGAGACGAACCCAATCCCGGTCAAGGAAGCCATGGAGATCCGCGGCAACTGCTCGGCGCGGATGCGCCCGCCGCTCACGCGACTCTCCGAGGAGTACCGCGAGGGACTCGAGACGGTGCTGTCGGACTTAGAAGAGAGCTCCGCGGCGGTCGCGGACGCGGAACCGGAGGGTGATCGATGACGGTTCGGGTCGGCGTCACCGGAGCCACGGGCCGGATGGGCGAGGAAGTCATCGCCGCGGTCGCCGAGCGCGAGGACGTCGAAGTCGTCTTCGCGGTCAACCGTAGTACGAACGCCGAGGACGTCCACGGCGTCGAACTCGAGTCAGCCGATGCTTTCGACGATCTCGTCGTCGAACGCGAACCGGCGGCGGTGATCGATTTCACCGGCCCCGAATCCGCACTCGAGTACGCAGAAACCTGCACGGAGGAAGGCGTCGCGTTCGTCACCGGGACGACGGGCTTCGACGACGACGGACTCGAGACGCTCGAGGACGCCAGCGAGTTGATCCCACTTTTGCACGCGCCGAACTTCGCCCGCGGCGTGCAAGCGCTGGTCAACGTCGTCGGCGAGGCGGTCAGTAACTTGCCTGGCTACGACGTCGAACTGGTCGAAACCCACCACAACGGCAAGCGAGACGCCCCAAGTGGAACGGCGAATCGACTGCTCGAGGAGATCGAAGCGAACGGCGAGTTCAACGAGCGCACGCACGGGCGCGAGGGTGACCAGCCACGCGAGGAAGCCGAGATCGGCGTCCACGCGCTTCGGGCCGGCGACATTACGGGCGAGCACGAGATACTGCTGGCCGGAAACCACGAGGAAGTCCGGCTCACCCATCGCGCGGAGGATCGTGGCGTGTTCGCCGCGGGGGCCGTCGACGCGGCGGTCTGGATCGCAGGACGCAAGGCGGGCTACTACGACTTTTCCGATGTGATCGCAGAATGAGCGCACTCGAATCCGACGTTTCGACCCTGTGGGAACGGTACGAAAACGACGAAATCAGCGCCGACACGGCCGACGAGGACGCCCTCGCAACCCTCGAGGAGTTCCTCGACGCGCTCGAGGCCGGCGACGTTCGCGCGGCCGAAAAGCACGGCGACACCTGGGAAGCCAACGCCTGGGTCAAGCAGGGCATCCTGCTCAACTTCGGCCTCCGAGCGACCGAGCCACGCGAGTACGGAGGCGTCACGTACAACGACGTCCTGCCGCTCGCGGACTCGAGCGACTACGGCGACCGCGGGAGTCGCAATACGCCGGACGGAACGGCCGTCCGCCGCGGCGCACACATCGGCTCGGACTGCATCATGATGAGCCCCGCGTTCGTCAACATCGGCGCCCACGTCGGCGACGGCACGCTCGTCGACTCCTGTGACACCGTCGGCTCCTGCGCCCAGATCGGCGAAAACGTCAAGCTCGGCGCGAACACGCTCATCGGTGGCGTCTTAGAGCCCGTCGAGGACGCGCCAGTTATCGTCGAAGACGGCGTCTCGCTCGGTGCGGGCTGTCGCGTCACCAGCGGATTCGTCGTCGGCGAGAACAGCGTCGTCGGCGAGAACACGCTGCTCACGCCCCGAATTCCCGTCTACGACCTCGTCGAAGAGGAGGTCATCTTCGGCGAACTGCCGGCCGAACGCCGCGCATTCACCCGATTCGTCGAATCGTCGGTCAGCGACCACGACCTCTTCGAGGGTGGCGCGTACAAGCCAGCCGTCGTCGCAACAGACCTCGAGGACCGCACGCTCGAGAACGCAGAACGCGAGGAGGTGCTTCGGGAGTGAACGACGGGGCGGGCGGTATCGGATCGGCGGCCGCGGAGGGCTCGAGCAACGCGAATCCCTCGAGCGGAGCACAGATCCGCCGTCTCGAGGACTGGAACGCGAGCGAGCTCGACGCGCTCCTCGAGTCCTATGGCTCGCCGCTTTACGTCCTCGACGTAGAGCGCGTCCGCGAGAACGCTCGACGGCTCGCCGACGCGTTTCCGGATGCCGACGTGCTCTACGCGTTGAAAGCCAACGCGCTCGGGGACGTCCTCGAGACCGTCATCGACGAAGGTGTTGGCCTCGAATGCGCCTCGGCCGGCGAACTCCACCGGGCGCTCGAGGCCGGTGCGTCCGGCGAGGAAGTTCACTACACCGCCGTCAACCCGCCCGCAGCTGATTTGGAGTACGTCGTCGAACGGTGGCGAGAGGAACCGGCGCTTACGGTAACGGCGGGCTCGGCCGACACGATCGACCGACTCGAGGAACGGGGCTACGACGGTCGACTCTGTCTTCGAGTCAACCCCGGAATCGGTGCGGGCCACCACGAGAAGGTCAGAACCGGTGCGAACGCCAAGTTCGGCGTTCCGGCCGAGCGAGCCGTCGACGTGCTTTCGGACGCCGCGGATCGCGGCTTCGACGTCGTCGGCGTCCACGCCCACGTCGGCTCGGGCGTCTCCGGCGACGCACTCGAGTCCCACCGCGAGTTCGTCTCGCGAATGGGCGAGATCGCTCGCTCGGTTTCCGACGCCGTCGGCGGGCTCGAGTTCGTCGACGTCGGCGGCGGCTTCGGCGTGCCGTATCGCGAAGAGGAAGCGCCGCTAAATCTCGAGGCGGTCGCCGAAGCGACTCGATCCGCGCTCGGAGAGATCGACGCGACGCTGACGATCGAACCGGGACG
Organism: Halostagnicola bangensis; assembly: GCF_054653435.1. NCBI lineage: Archaea > Methanobacteriati > Methanobacteriota > Halobacteria > Halobacteriales > Natrialbaceae > Halostagnicola > Halostagnicola bangensis. The sequence continues at coordinate 701,786 of NZ_BAAIGG010000002.1, forward strand.
ATACTTCGTCGCCGACGCAGGCGTCTTGCTGACTCACGTGAACACCGTCAAGGAAGCCCGCGAAACGACGGTCGTCGGGACCGACGCCGGGATGACGACGCTGCTTCGTCCGGCGATGTACGACTCCTACCACCCGATTCGAAACGTGACGGCCGAACTGGTCGACGACGAACGCGCCGTCGACGAACAGACCGTCGCGGGGCCGATCTGCGAGAGCGGGGACGTGTTCTGTACAGATCGACCGTTCGCTTCGAGCGAGCGCGGCGACGCGCTGGCGATCGGCAATGCAGGCGCGTACGGCTACGAGATGGCGAATCAGTACAACTCGAGACCGCGGCCAGCGTCGGTCGTCGTCGAAACCGGTAGTGTCGGTGCCAGTGGGACGACTGCAGCCGACGCGACCGGATGCGAATCGACGGGCTGGGCGGCCGACGCTCGACTCTCGAGACGGCGCGAGTCGATGGCCGACGTCGTTCGACACGAGGAGGAACTCACCCGATGAACGTCCCCTTTAGCAAGTACCACGGTACCGGCAACGACTTCCTGATTATCGCCGCGGACGAGCGGGTTCCGGACAGAGCGGAACTCGCGATCCGCGAGTGCGACCGGGAAAGCGGCGTCGGGGGAGACGGAATCTTGTTTCTGGATCTCGAGGAACGAGAGCAACCGCCACGAGTCGACATGACGCTGTTCCAGCCCGACGGCTCGACCGCGCCGATGTGCGGAAACGGCGCGCGCTGTGCGGCGGAGTGGGGGATGGACGAGGCCGACGCCGAGCACGTGGTAATCGAGACGCCGGCGGGAACGCTTCGCGGCGAGTACATCGATTCCGCCGAGTCTGCCGGTTTGTCAGCCGACGAATCGAACGTCGCCATCGAGATGACGACACCGACGTTCGACCCCGAGCGGATTCCCATCGAGGCCGACGAACCGGTCATCGAAACGGAGATCGAGAGACTCGAGGTGACGGTCGTCAACACCGGCGTGCCACATGCCGTGGCGTTCGTCGACGACGTCGACGACGTGGCTCTCGAGGCGGTCGCGCCGCCTGTCAGGCACGCCGATATCTTTCCGCGCGGGACGAACGTGATCATCGCCAGTCCGAATCCCGATGGCGAGGGCTACCGCCAGCGGAGCTACGAGCGCGGCGTCGAAGGCGAAACCGACTCCTGCGGAACCGGTGCGGTGGCGGTCGCCGCCGCCGCTCGCCGACTCGAGCTAACCGAGGACGACGAAATCGCCGTCCAACCGCCGGGCGGCGACCTCGAGATCCGCTTCGAGGGCGGGCGGACGATGCTCGCCGGGCCCGTCCAGCGGGAGTTCGAGGGCGAGGTTTCCCTCGAGACCTCCGCGACGGACCGATGACGAACTCGTCTCCCAACAACTGATAACGGGGCAACTCCGTTGCTGTAGTATATCCGTGACCGAGACCACTACCGAGCAGTTCGATCCGATCGATTTTCTCGAGACGGCGGTCCAACACGCCTCGAACGAAGACGTCGAACCGATGCGAGAGTACCTCTGCGAGACGATCGAAGCGCAGGGAGTTTCGGCTCGCGTCGACGATGCCGGGAACGTACTGGCGACTCGAGGCGGCGACGCTGCGAGCGACGAATTCGGGGGAGACGAAGGGACACACATCCTCCTGAACACTCACATCGACACGGTCTCCCCACACGTTCCCTACGAGCGGGACGACGAGGCGGGGCTGATCCACGGACGCGGCTCGTGCGACGCAAAGGGTCCGCTTGCTGCGTTGTTATCCGCTTTTTTCGCGACTGATCCGAGGTCGAACCAGCGCGTGACCCTCGCGATCACGCCCGACGAGGAGGTGCTTTCGACCGGGGCCTACGACCTCGTTGCTCGAGAGGACTCGCCGGTCGACACCGCCGACGCGGTGATCGTCGGCGAACCGACGAACCTCGACGTTTGCACGGCCGCGAAGGGGCGGTTTCAGGGAACGGTCCGACTTTCGGGTGCAAGCGCTCACGCCGCCCAGCCCGAGAGCGGGACGAACGCGATTGCGGCCCTCGAGTCGGTCCTCTCCGCGCTGTCGACGTTCGACGTGCGGACGGATTCGCCGCCCGCGCACGACCAACTCGGTTCTGCGACGCTCACGCCGACCGTCGTCGACGGCGGTGAGTCAACCAATCAGGTCCCCGCGGAGTGCGTGCTGACGGTGGACCGGCGGAGCGTACCCCCGGAGACGACCGAGCAGTTCCGTGACGCGCTGATGAGCCACCTTCGGGACGCCGTCCCGGTCGACGTAGGCGTCGAGTTCCGGTTTACCGATCGCCCGACGCCGTTCCTCGAGGCCTGGGACACCGACCCCGACGCGCCGGTCGTCGAAGCCCTTGCGAGCGCATCCGGCGGCGAGGTTCGCCCGTTCACCGCAGCGACGGAAGCTTCATACTTCGCACAGAACGCGCCGACGGTGGTCTTCGGGCCGGGCGTCCTCGCCGACGACGAGGGGGCCGTCGCTCACTCGCCTCAGGAGTACGTCCGAATCGAGCAGGTTCGACGGGCCGCGCGGGCGCTCGAGAAGACCCTCGAACGATTGCTCGCGTAGTCTTCTCCCCGATTGCCTTCTCGAAGTAGCTTATTACGGCTCTAAACGGATATCCACGGGAAAGCCGTTCTTTTGACCCATCTTTACGGTTGCGTGTGTCAATCACAGGCATATGCGATTCAGTTGTGCTCCCCGGGATCGAACCGAACGCGCTCGCCGGTCAGCCAGCGCTCGAACGCGGCGGCTATCCGCTCGCTCGAGGGTGAGCTGAGATGGTCGACGCCGACTCGCTCTCGAGTGACGGACTCGCGGTCGAGACGAGCGCGGACGACCTCGTTCTGTGGGCGACCATCGACCGACCGGAGCGGCGGAACGCGCTCAACGACGAGGTGATACGGGGGCTCGAGGACGCGCTCTCGGCGGCGGATTCGGGGCCGGCTCGAGTCGTCGTGATTCGTGGCAGCGGCGGCACGTTCTGTTCCGGCGGCGACCTTCGGGAGTTCCCGATCGGGCGGGGGACACAGGCCTACCGAGAGAGCTTCGGCGGACTCTCGGGCTTGATCGAGCGGATGCACGAAACCGATGCGCTCACCGTCGCCGCCGTCGAGGGCCACTGTCTGGCGGGCGGGCTCGGTCTGGCGACCGCCTGCGAGTTCGTTCTCGCGAGCGCCGGTGCGGAGTTCGGCACGCCGGAGGTCGACGTCGGGCTCTTTCCCGCACAGGCGATGGCACCCATCACTCGCGCGGCGTCGGAGAAGGCCGCGCTGAAGCTGCTCTTTACCGGTGAGCGGGTTGGGGCCGAAGAGGCCCTCGAGATGGGGCTCGTGACGGATGTCGTCGGCGATTCGGGTGATTCCGGGGACGACGATATCGAGACGTTCGACGAAGCGCTCGAGGATCTCGTCGACACCCTGGCGGCCAACAGTCCGATCCTGATCTCGATGGGGAAAGAAGCCTACTACGAACAACGGGAGATGCCCTTCGGGGCGGCGCTTTCCTATCTCAAAGAGATGATCACCATGATCGCAATGAGCGAAGATACCGAGGAGGGGATCGACGCGTTTCTGACCGACCGTGAGCCCGAATGGCGGGGGCGGTGACCGTGTCGGAAACGAACATCTTCGAACGGCAGGAATCGACGAAGGGAAACGACCCCGAACGGGTCGTCGTTTCGGCCGCGCTCACCGGCGCGTTGACGACTCGAGACCAGTGCGAGGCGATCCCCTACACGCCCGAAGAGATTGCCGAAGAAGCCGCGGCGGCCAGAGACGCCGGCGCGGCAGTTGCACACATCCACGCCCGCACGGACGAGGGCGCGCCGACGTTCTCGAGCGAGACGTACCAGGAGATCCACGACGAAGTTCGCGAGCGGACGGATATCATGCTCAACTTCTCGACGGGTGCGATCGAAACGCCCCTCGAGGATCGACTCGAGTACGTTCGGAACGTCGAGCCCGAAATTGCGGCGCTCAACATGGGCTCGATGAACTACGCGAAGTACTCCGACCGCCGCGAGGAGTACGTCTTCGACATGGTCTTCGAGAACCCGTTTTCGGAGATCAGAGAACTCCTTTCGGGGATGAACGACTCGGGCGTCACGCCGGAACTCGAGTGTTTCGACACCGGGCACGTCGGAAACACTCGGCCGCTACTGGCGGAAGGCGTCCTCGAGCGCCCGTTCCACGTCAGCTTCGTAATGGGCGTCCTCGGCGGGATTCCGGCGACGGTCGAGAACCTCGCCCACCAGGTGCGCCAGCTTCCCGACGAGTCCACCTGGCAGGTGATCGGTATCGGCGAGGACCAGTGGCCGCTGGTCTCGGCGGCGCTCGCGATGGGTGGGAACGTCCGCGTCGGCCTCGAGGACAACTTCTACCGCCCGAACGGGGGGATGGCAGAGAGCAACGCCGAACTGGTCGAAGACGCAGTCGAGATGGTTCGACAGGTTGGTCGGGAGCCGGCGACACCCGACCAAGCCCGCGAGATTCTGGGGGTGAACGGATGAGACGAGCGCCAACACGGGTCGTCAGCCACAGCCACACATCACGGCCTCCCACTCACCGCTCCACAGCAGGACCGAACACTCACCGTCCCACAGCAAGCCCGACCACCCGGCGCGGGGTGGGACTGAAAGGGGCTTTCGCCCTGTTCGATGCGGTGTCGAGCTCGAGACCTCGTACGAGTCTAAATCCAGATCAGATACCACACAAACGCGATATTGAGGTGGGAACTAGATGAGCTTCGAGGAGACGCCGTCGAGTACGGAGATTTTCAGCGAGGAACTGCTCGAGGGCGAGACGGCCCTGATCACGGGCGGCGGGACGGGAATCGGGCGGGCGGTCGCGCTCGCATACGCCGACCACGGCGCGGACGTAGCGATCGCGAGCCGCTCGATGGAGCACCTCGAACCGGTCGTCGATGACCTCGAGGATCGGGGCGCAAACGCGTGCGCGACAACGGTGGATGTCCGGGACGCCGAAGACGTTGAGGTGATGCTCGAGACGGTACTCGAGGAGCTGGGCGACTGTTCGATTCTGGTCAACAACGCGGGCGCGAACTTCCTCTCGCCGGCTGAGGAGCTGTCGGCCAACGGCTGGCGGTCCGTCGTCGGGACGATCCTCGACGGGACGGCCAACTGTACCTTCGCCGTCGGCGAGCACATGATCGAACGCGGCGGCGGGTCGATCGTCTCGATGGGAGCGACGAACTCCGTTCGAGGGGCTCCCTACCACGCTCACTCGGGCGCGGGCAAGGCGGGCGTCCGCAACCTGATGCAGACCGTCGCGGCCGAGTGGGCGCGACACGGCATCCGAGCGAACACCGTCGCGCCGGGCGTAATCAGAACTGACGGCGTGATGGAGGTTATGGGCGAGGCCGTCGCCGAACAGGTGATCGAGGACGACCTCGCCGCGGATCGGCTCGGGACGCCCGCCGACTGCGTCCCGATCACGCTCTTTCTCTCGAGTCCCGCGGCGGCCTACATTACGGGGTCGTATTTCGCAGTCGACGGCGGACAGTTACTCGCACCGACGCCGATGTGACTTCGATGGGATTTACATTCTGAGAGTACCGTCCCGAAACGGAGGCTCGAAACGGAAGCCCAAAACGGAGGCCCGAAACGGCTTCAACAGAAACCGCGACGAGTTGGTAGTATTTATCGCATGTGAACGGCGTCTCACGAAACGCATTTACGACTGACTGACTAGTCAGTTACTATGTGGCAATTGACGAACCGGTTCGGGCCGATCGGCTCGAGTCGGTCTCTCGAGCGATCGAATATCCCTTCCAGTTCTCTCTTTGGCAGTGGCGAACCCTCGTCCCGACGACGGGTCGTCGGTTTCGGAACTCGAGTTACAGGTGGAAAATGAGCGCACCGGGCGAGGATCGGTCCGTCGACGTCACCGACGGCGAGCTGTTGAAGCCGATCGTCTTCCTCGCGATTCCGCTCGTCCTCACGCAGCTACTTCAGGTGGCCTACAACGTCGCCGATACGTTCTGGGTCGGGCGCGTCGGCGCGGACGCCGTCGCAGCGATTTCCTTTGCGTTTCCGATCATCTTCCTGGTGATCAGCGTCGGTGGCGGCTTTACGGTCGCCGGCACGATCCTGATCGCTCAGCACAAGGGGGCCGAAAATCACGACGAGGTCGACCATGTCGTCGGCCAGACGATGTCGTTCGTGTTGCTCGTCTCGATCATTGCCTCAATCATCGGCTACATCTTCGCGCCGCAACTGCTCACGCTGGTGGGCGCGGAGGCCGGAAGCGCGGTCCACGAGATGGCCGTGAGCTACACGCGAACGTGGTTCATCGGGACGGTGACGGTCTTCGCCTTTTTCATGTTCCAGGCGCTGTTGCGCGGCTGGGGCGATACGCGCACGCCGCTGTATCTGATGACCGTCAGCGTCGTTCTCAACGTCGTGCTCGATCCGTTCCTCATCCTCGGATTCGAGAACAACCCCGTCTTCAGCGTGCTCGGACTGTCAGCACTCGAGTCGTCGCTGTACTCGATGACCAGCTTTGCCGGCCTCGACGTCCAGGGCGCGGCGATCGCAACGGTGATCAGTCGTGCGGTCGGTGCCGCGATCGGAATCTGGCTGCTGTTTTCCGGCCAGCTTGGCATCCGCCCGACGCTCGCACAGTTCCGACTGAAACTCGAGACCGTGCGAACGATCGTCCGGCTAGGAATTCCCGCCGGAATCGAACAGAGCACTCGAGCACTCGGCCTGTCGGTGCTGACGGCGCTGGTCGCCATCGCGGGCTCGGACGCCGTCGCGGCCTTCGGCGTCGGAAGCAGAGTCTACGCGGTGTTCACGCTTCTCTCGCTGGGGATCGCACAGGCGACCGAGGTCGTCGTCGGCCAGAACCTCGGGGCGGAACAGAGCGACCGCGCTCGGCGCGGGGTCCTGTTGAACGCGGGAATCATCGGGGGCGCGTTCGCGGCGATGAGCGTCGTTGTCTACGCGTTCGCCCCGGAGATAATCGATGTCTTTCTGACGGGCGAGGAGGAGTCGGCCGAAGTCATCCAGATGGGTGCGGAGTTCCTCATGATCGTCGGGCCGACCTTTGCCTTCCTCGGTGTGTTCCAGATCCTGATGGGCGCGTTCCGCGGCAGTGGGAGCACGAGAATCGCGATGGGCTTTTCGATCCTCTCGCTGTGGATCATCCAGATCCCCATCGCGTACGGACTGATCCAGTGGGCCGGAATGGGCGAAACCGGCGTCTGGATCGCGATGGCCGTCTCGAACGTGGTCAGCGTCCTCATCGCCGGCGTCTGGTTCCTCCGGGGGACCTGGACGGACGGCGTCCTCGAACAGCCGCCGTCGACACCGGCGGACTGAGGGGGCGGGGGCGCTCGAGCGGAGACGGCCTCACGACTCGAGCGGGGGCGTGTTCCCGACTCGAGTCGGCCGGCCCCTCGAGATACCGATCCGGGACACTGATTTTTCAAAACAACACGGTTCCGTGATACCGATCCCGTTCCGTTCGACGCTTGGACCGAAGCGTTCGAAGCCGCGCCGCCAACTGATTGCGGAGCTCACCCGCCGGCAGTAACTCATCGATTTGCATCGACGAAGCCTGTGCGCGGATATCGATGTGTCGGTCGTACTCCTCGCGCATGCTCTCGAGGAACGCCGCGCGGCTCTCGTCGTCCAGCTCCTCGAGTTGCTCCGCGAAGAGCGCGTTTACCGCGGCTTCGGGCCCCATCACGGCGATTTCGGCGCTCGGGAGCGCGAGCGTCGCGTCGGGGTCGAAAGAAGGGCCGGCCATGCCGTAGATTCCCGCGCCGTAGGCCTTGCGGGTGATCACGCAGAGTTTCGGCACCTGCGCGTTCGAAGTCGCGTAGATGAACTTTCGTCCCTTCTGGAGGACGCCCTGTCGTTCGACCGCCGAGCCGACCATGAATCCGGGCGTGTCACAGAGATAGACCAGCGGAATTCCGAAGGCGTCGCAGGTCCAGACGAACCCCGCTCCCTTCTCCGCGGAATCGGGAAAGATCGCGCCGCTCTTGACGGCAGGCTGGTTGGCGACGAAGCCGACGGGCCGGCCGTCGATCCGTCCGAACCCGGTCACGAGTTCCGGCGCGAACTCGGGTTTGAGTTCGAACCACGAGTCCCGATCGACCAGCCGCTCGAGGGCGTCATGAACGTCGTAGGCGTCGTTCGGTTCCTCGGGAATCACCGTATCGAGGCCCTTCGGATTTGCCGCCGGGGACGCCGGCTCTCTGGTCGGCAAATCGGCGTCGTGGCGCTGTGGCAGGTAGCCCAGGAGGTCGCGAACGGCGTCGGCCGCTGCTCGCTCGTCCTGGACCACGAGGTCGGCGCTTCCCGACTCCGTGGCGTGGACGCGGGGACCCCCGAGTTCCTGCATGGTCGTCTCCTCGCCCGTAACGGCCTCGACGACTCGAGGGCTGGCGATCGCCATCCCGCTGATCTCCTCGACCATGAGCAGGTAATCACAGAAGACCGGCGTGTACGCGGAGCCGGCGATGTTCGGGCCGTAGAGCACACCGATCTGTGGAACCTGTCCCGAGTGGATACACTGGTTGTAGAACATTCGCCCGCCGCGATACCGGTCCATGTGGGTGTCGCCGGGCTCCCGATCGTCGAGGTTCAGCCGTGCGCCCGTCGAGTCGATCAGCCGGAGGATCGGCGCGCCGACCTCGACGGCGCGTTCGGCGAGTCGGATCTCCTTCTCGACGCCCATCTGTCCGAGCGATCCGGCTTTGACCGTGTAGTCGTGGGCCGCGAAAAAGACCGTCCGACCGCGAATCGTGCCGACGCCGGTTAGCAGCCCGTCGGCGGGTAACTCCCCGTCGGCGTCGTGACGGGCGAAGGTCCCGTCTTCGTACTCGATCTCGTCGAAGATCAACTCGAGTCGATCCCGGACGAAGAGCTTCCCGAGTTCCTCGATCTTCTCATGGCCGCGTTCGGGCCCGCCCGAGAGGATTTCTTCGATATCCTTGCGCAATCGCCGCTCTCGGTCCGTGATCACCGGATCGTCGAACTCGTCGTCGCCGTTTCCGGCCGTCACGAGCGCCTCGCCGTCGACGACGAGTTCGACCGACCGGCCGAGATGGGTCGCCATCGCGCTGGCGATCGCTCGAGCGGACTCCTCGTCCGGCGGTTCGTCGACGGTGATCTTCATCGTCCCCTCCCGGATCGTCTGCGGATTCGACGAATCGACCGATTCATGTCTCGTCCATTGTCAGCAAATAGCAAAACCGTTCGGCCACCGAATTTCGTTCAACTCCGTTCGCGTTTCATGGTATGTGTAACCATAACGATATAGGAGCTGTCTCTGGATGACGACGTATGGACTACACCGAAACCGACGAGCACGAACTCATCAGGGACAGCGTGGGTTCGATCGCGGAGGACTACGATCGGTCGTACTGGAAGGAGTGCATCGACGAAAAACGGTTCCCGGAGGAGTACTGGAACGACCTCGCTCGAGACGGCTGGCTCGGCGTCACCATCCCCGAAGAGTACGGCGGGGCCGGGTTGGGCATGCTCGAGATGGCGATGGTCATCGAGGAACTCTCTCGAGGGGGTGGACAGGGCGGCATTATCTTCGTTCTCACGCCCGTCTTCGGCGGAATTAGCATCCAGCGCCACGGTACGGAGGCCCAGAAGGAAGCGTACCTGCCAGCGATCGCCGAGGGTGAGATGCGCTTTTGCATGGGGCTCACCGAAGCCGGCGCGGGGACGAACACACTAAACATCGACACTCGAGCCGAGCGAGTCGGCGACGGTGGCACCGGCGAAGGTACCGACGATACTGGAGACAATGGCGGCGAGTTCGTCCTCTCAGGCCAGAAGATGTGGATTAGCGGCGTCGAGAACGCCGACGAGATGCTCCTGGTCGCAAGAACCTCCGAGTTCGACTCGAGCAATCCGACCCACGGCGTCTCGCTGTTTCTCGTCCCCGAACCCGCCGAACAGGAGGGCATTTCGCTCACCCCACTCGATGTCGAAGTGCCGTGGTTCGAAACCCAGTACCAGGTCGATATCGACGGCCTCCGCGTCCACGAGGACCGAATACTCGGGACCGAAAACGGCGGCCTCTACCTGCTCTGGGACACCTTGAACACCGAACGGATCGCGGGCGCGGCCAGCGCCATCGGCGGCGGACTCCGAGCCATCGATCTGGCTGTCGACTACGCGAACGAGCGCTCGGTGTTCGGACAGAAGATCGGCGGCCACCAGGCCATCCAGCACCCGATAGCCGACGCCTACTCCCAGTTGATGTGCGCCCGCGAGATGACCTACAAGGCCGCTTCGAAGTGGGATCACGACGAAGATGCGGGTGCCGAAGCCAACATGGCGAAACTGCGCGCGAGCGAGGCCGCGACCTACGCCGCCGACCGGGCGATCCAGACCCACGGAGGGAACGGCTTTTCGACGGAGTACGAAGTCTTCGACATCTGGCAGAACTCGAGGTTGCTCCAGACGGTGCCAGTGACCAACGAGATGGTTAAGAACTTCCTGGGCGAGCACACGCTCGGATTGCCGCGATCGTATTGATCTGCGGAAATGATTCCTGAAAGACACTTATGAGATAGTAGTAAGAACAACGGAATAAACAGTATAAACGCGAGAAGTGGCGAAATCATACGAACTCTATATGGCATTTCTCAAATATATTTTCCTCTCTACTCGTTCGTTCGCGAGAAATAATACGAATGACATGAGAAGATTTACTTGGGACCCAGCAAGTTTCACTGGCGAGTATGTCCCTCCAGTTAGACCGTCCGACGGACCCTGTCGATTCGCCCTCCAGCGCCTCACAGGCCGATACGTCGATCGCGCTTTCACGCGATGATATCTTCCACCTCCTTCAGACAAGCCGGCGACGGGAGACGATTCGGTATCTCCTCGAGAAAAACGGCCCCGTCAAGATGCGCGATGTCGCAGAACACGTCTCCGCTCGAGAGCACGAGACCACCGTCCAGCAGTTAAGCTCGAAACAACGTCAGCGGGTCTACATTCCGCTCTATCAATCACACCTGCCAAAGCTCGATAAGAAGGGGGTTATCGAGTACGACCAGTCTCGAGGAATCATCCGTTCGGGGGACCAACTCGAACTGTTTCGTCCGTATATCGAGGTCTTAGCGGGTGAAGACACTCAATCGGAAGCCGACTCCGAGGACCGAAACCGGATGTTCAACACGAGCGATAAGGCACAGTACGCGACGGGAGCGGCGTTAGCCGTCAGTTTAGTCCTCGTTTCGGCGGCTGAACTCCTCGAGATTTCGGACGCCGCCGTCGTCACGATCGTGAGTCTGCTGTTCGGTGCCTCCATACTAACACTGACTCGCGTCGATCGAGTACTTCCCGATCGCCTCACGGAAATCAACTGGAGAACACGCTCTCGAACGGACGAGTTATGACATCCTCCCGGCGTGGCACTGCCGGCGAACCGAACGCAAACTCTCGAATTCGAGAGCTCCCGAGCCGTCTAGAGGTCGTCAGTTCCTGACTCGAGCGGTTCGTCCAGCCGCTCCTCGAGATCCTCCTCGAGTTTGTAACGCTGTACCTTCTGCGTGGCGCTGCGGGGCAGTTCGTCGACCGTGAATATCCGCCGCGGGTGGGCGTAGGTCGCGACGTAATCCAGGGAGAACTCCCGCAGCTCTCGTTCCGTGACATCTGCGCCCTCCTCTAAGACGACGTAGCCGACCGGCGCTTCGCCTTTGACCTCGTGTGGCGCGGCGACGACGGCGGCTTCGGCGACATCGGGGTGTTCGTAGAGCGCGGATTCGACCTCCGCGGGGTAGATGTTCTCGCCGCCAGCGATGATCATGTCATCGGCGCGGTCAACCATCCAGAAGTAGCCGTCGGCGTCGACTCGAGCGATGTCCTCGGTGTAGAACCAGCCCTCGTCGTCGAGCACTTCGGCGGTCTTCTCGGGCTGGTTGTAGTAGCCCTCGAAGACGTTGTCGCCCCGAATCGCGAGTTCGCCGGTGACCGCCTCCTCGTCCTCGAAGTCGATCTCCTCGCTGGGCGTCGGGTGGAGATCGTCGTGTCCGACGATCGTCTCCCTGGTGTCCGGATCGACGATCTTCAGGTCGATTCCCGGCAACGGCGGACCGATACAGCCGGCTTCCTTGTGGACCCCGATGGAGGGCTCGAGCGTTCCCGCAGGGGAGGTCTCGGTCATCCCCCACCCTTCGAGGACGGGCGTCTCCCAGGCCTCTTCGATCGTCCGGCGGACGTCCTCCGCGAGCGGTGCCGCCGCGCAGGTAACATCCTCGAGCGAGGAGAGATCGTACGCGTCGGGGTTCTCTCGGTACTCGCGGAACATCATGGTGTACATCGCCGGAACGCCGGCGAATTTGGTGATCTGATGTTCGTCGATAGCGGTCAGCATGTTCTCGGGTTCCGGCTTCGGCTGGAGGATCATCTTCGACCCCGAGTAGACGAACGAGCCCAGCAAGGCGTTGAGCGCGTAGATGTGAAAGAGCGGGAGGACGAGCAACAGCGAGTCCTCGGGACCGACGGCGAGCCCACCCTTGCTGTAGCTGCCGATCGTCGACAGCAGGTTTCGATGGGAGAGCATCACGCCCTTGGGCTGGCCCGTCGTCCCGCTGGTGTAGGGCTGGGCGGCGATGTCGCCGTACTCGCGCTCGACCTGTTCGAACTCGTCGTCGGCCTCCATCAGCGCGTGCGAGTAGTTGATGATTCCCCGCTCGACGTCTTCGACGCCGGAGAGAAACAGCGTCTCGATACCCGCCGCGTCCGCCAGCCCCTGGGCCTCGTCCGCGAGGAACGCTGAGGCGATCACCACGTCGGGACCCGCGTCGTTGATAACGTAGGCTAGCGTCTCGGGATCCATCCGCAAATTGAGCGGCGTCGCGACGGCACCGGCTTTGATCGCCCCGAAGTACGCTGCCGGAAACTGGTTTGTGTTCGGGATGAACAGTCCGACCCGGTCTCCGGGTTCGACGCCGTGGTCGACCAACACGTTCGCGACCTTGTTCGACTCGGCCTCGAGTTCATTGTAGGACTGCTCCATCCCCATGAACGAGAACGCCGTCTTGTCACCGTACCGGTCCGCCGACATCGTCGGGAGCGTTCCCATGTGCTCGACCCGCTCCCCGTGATGGTACATCATGGCTTGGGAGTTAATTCCACACAATTGTTAATAAACGTACGTACAACTCGAGTAAACTCGTCTCGAGTGAAAATCGGCACGTCGTCGACCGGATCGCTCGAGACCATGGGTGTGTTAATCCCAGGAAACCGTCTCTCGATCGGATTCGGACTGCTTCGCCAGAATCTAGGCCGAAAGCGAGTAGAGCGTCCCTTCGGTGGTCGTCACGTACAACGATTCGTCGACGGTCGCCATCGCTCCGATATCTCCGTCGACGGTCGTCGTCCAGCGCTCCGTTCCGTCGTCGGCATCGTACGCGTATACCTCGTTGCCAGCGTTACAAACGTACACCACGTCGTCCGTGGCGACCGGTCGGAGGTCCGTCGGCCGCGGCTCCTCGAATCCCTGATCCCACCGTTCCGTGCCGTCTTCGGCGTCGAGAGCGACCACCGTCGGCTCGTACTGATACTGATCCTCGACTCGATCGACTGCCCGGAACCGCACGAGGTACAGTCGACCGTTCGCGACGGCCGGCGGGGTCGCTCGAGCGTCGATCTCGTAGTTCCACCGGTGGGACCCGTCCGGCGCGAACGCGCTCATCTCCCCGTCGTTGCGATCGTGCGTTCCCTCGCCCGGCGCGTACACCGCTCCGTCGCGCGTCGTTGGCCACCCGTGGAAAAACTTCGACGGCTGTCCTTGCCACTGCGCTTCGGGCAGCCACGACAGGTATCGTCGAACGGTCGAACGACCCGGGTCTCGAGCAGTGATCCCCGACGAATCGAAGTGATACAGGTGTTCGGAATCGGTTGCGACGACCGGGGGAGCCCCGGACGCTCCCCACTCCTCGGCCGTCCATCGAACGCCTCCATTTTCGGTGTCGAATGCTCGAGCAATCTGTCGCTGTGCGTGTCCGTAGACGGTCGGTCCGGCGACGACGGGGGGGAGGGGGCCCGGAGGAACGTCGTCCGCTATCGTCTGATTCCACCGCTCGGTTCCGTCCGCAGCGTCTAGCGCGTGGATGACGCTCGTTCCATCGCGTCTGTCACCGCTACGGCTGGTCGCATACACCGTGCCGTCGACCGTTGCACTGCCGTAGTAGGACGTCTCGCCGTCGACGTGCCAGCGATCCGTTCCGTTGCATCCAGCGCGCGAAAGCCGTCACCGCCGACGTAGACGGTGTCGTCGACGATATTCGGCGTCGGCGACGTTCGAACCGAGTACCGATCCGGATCGTCGGACAGTGACACCTCGTACTGAACCGTCGGTTCCGAGACGATCCCGGTCGCGTGTGGATTGTAGCCGCTGTGACCGGTATCGTGGGAGCTAAAGCGCCAGTTAGCGCTGTCGTCGTACGTTTCGATTTCCGCCGTGCTAGAAAGTCACCCGGCGAGCGCTCCGAAACTGCCCGCGGACGTCGTCGCGAGTAAATGTCGCCGAGAGATACGTTCCCGATTCATGACGAATTGGTCGCTGATGAGGATTTATTTTCATATTTACACTTATATCTTTGGAGAAGTTGGAAACGCTCAGTTGGATGACTGCAACGAGTGGATACGACCGACTGACCCCTTCGATCACTCGAGATCGTCGACTAGATCACCAGCGACGCCGGTGTACCCCGCTGGCGTCAGCGCGTGGAGTTCCTCCCTTACGTCCTCGTCGACCTCGAGTTCGTCGAACATCGCGCGAAAGTCCTCGAGCGAGACGTCTTTGCCGCGGGTGACCGCCTTAACGTGTTCGTAGGCATCTTCCTGCCCCTCGCGTCGCAGGATCGTCTGGACCGCCTCGCCGATGATCTCCGGCGTCGACTCGAGTTCTTCGCGCATAACGTGCTCGTTCGGGACAACCTTCTCGAGGCCGGCGGCGGTCTTCTTGTAGCCGATGAGGCAGTGTCCGAACGCCGTGCCGATGTTCCGCTTGACGGTCGAATCCGAAAGATCCCGCTGGAGCCTCGAGGTCGTGATGTAGTCCGCGAGGAAGGTCAGATCCGAGTTCGCTTTCGAGAGGTTGCCCTCGCTGTTCTCGAAGTCGATCGGGTTGACCTTGTGGGGCATCGTCGAGGACCCCGTCTCGCCTTCGACGGTCTTCTGTCCGAGATAGCGATCGGAGACGTAGAGCCACATGTCCAGGTCGAGGTCAAGGAGCACGTCGTTGACGCCGCGGAAGGCGTCGAACAGCGCCGCGAGGTCGTCGCAGGGGTTGACCTGCGTCGTGAGCGGTTCGAACTCGAGGCCGAGGCCGGTGACGAAGTCCTCGGCGAAGGCCTGCCAGTCTACCTCCGGGTACGCCGCGACGTGTGCGGCGTAGGTGCCACTCGCACCGCCGAGTTTGCCCCGAAGGTCACCGGCCGCTTCGCGAACGCGGGCGGTCGCTTTGCCAAGGCGAGCGGCGTAGACGGCCATCTCCTTGCCGAACGTCGTCGGCGTCGCGGGCTGGCCGTGGGTTCGGGCGAGCATCGGAAGATCCCGGTGCTCTCGAGCCATCTCCGCCAGCGTATCCTGCAGATCGTACAACTCGCCCAACAACACGTCCTCGACGGCGTCTCGGACGAGCAGGCGATGGGCGAGGTTGTTCACGTCCTCGCTCGTGAGTCCGAAGTGAATCCAGGCCGAGGCGTCGCTGTCCTCGGGGAGCTTGTGCCGGATAAAGTACTCGACGGCCTTCACGTCGTGGTTCGTCGCCTCGAACTCCTCGTAGCCCTCGGTCTCTATGGTCTTGATCAGCCTCGCGTCCTCCTCGGCGAAGTGGTTGTAGAGGCCGCCGAGCTGAGTCCGTTCGTCGGTGTCTATCTCGAGCGGCGTCGCCTCGCAGTCGGCGAGCGCGATCAGGTACTCCACTTCGACTCGGACGCGAGCGCGCATGAGCGCGGCTTCGCTCGCGTACGGCGACAGCGGTGCGGTGCGACCGCCGTACCGGCCGTCGAGCGGAGAGACGGCGTACAGCGCGTGGGTATCGGTCATGCTCGAGCATCCTCCAGCAGGGTCCAAAAGCGTATCGAAACGAGGGGCCACGAGTGTGCATATCGACCGGGCTTGATCGGCAACTTTCTCACATAGGTATCCACATTCGTGGATACATCCCCGCTCGAGACCGCAACCACTTTCCCGTTTGCGAGCGCGGGTCCGAGTATGACCCGAATCGCCGGGATGGCCGGCAACCGTGGACGGAACCTGCTGAATATCGCCGAACTCGCGCCGGGCGGCGCGGAACTGGCCGTTATCCTCACCAACAACGAGGACGCGCCGATCCTCGAGTCGGCGGCCGACCGCGGAATCCCCACCGAGGTCGTCCCGCTCGAGGAGGAGATGAGCCGAACCGAACACGAAGAAGCCGTCCTCGAGGCGCTCGCCGACTACGAGTTCGACCTCGTTTGTCTGGACGGCTACATGCGGATTTTGACGGATACGTTCCTCGACGCGTCCCCCACGACGTTGAACGTTCACCCCTCCTTGCTCCCGTCGTTCCCCGGCATGGACGCCTGGGGCGACGCCCTCGAGGCTGGCGTCTCGACGACCGGCTGTACGGTCCACATGGTCACCGATGCGACCGACGACGACGGGAACGTTCTCGAGAGCGAGGTCGACGGCGGCCCGATCGTGACCCAGGAACCGATCCCGATCTACGAGGGCGACGACGAGGACTCGCTCGCGGATCGAATCCTCAACGAGGGAGAGTTCCGAGCGTACCCGCGTGCGGTGAAGTGGTTTGCAGACGGCGCGGTCACGGTCGACGAGGACGCCGAGACGGTCACCGTCGAGGCCGACGTCGCAAGTACCGACGCCGAGGATCACGACGGGCTTCCGGAACGTCGACTCGTCTCGAACGATCGACTCGAGACGCTTCGCTACGGCGAGAACCCGCATCAGGACGCGGCGGTGTACACCGACTACACCTGCGACGAAGCCTCGGTGGTCCACGCCGAGCAGTTGAACGAGGGCGCGAAGGCGCTGTCGTACAACAACTACAACGACGCAGACGGCGCGCTCAACCTGATCAAAGAGTTCGACGAGCCCGCCGCGGCGGTCATCAAGCACACGAACCCGGCGGGCTGTGCGACCGCCGATTCGCTCGCCGAGGCCTACGAAAAGGCCCTCTCGACGGATCCGATGAGCGCCTTCGGCGGTATCGTCGCGCTCAATCGCGAGTGCGACGCCGAGACCGCCGAACAGGTGATCGACTCGTTCAAGGAAGTAGTCGTCGCACCCGGCTACAGCGAGGACGCGCTCGAGATTCTCCGCGAAAAAGAAAATCTGCGGATCCTCGACGTGGGCGAACTGGGTGCGCGGTCCGACCGGTTCACCGAAAAACCCCTCGTCGGCGGTCGACTCGTGCAAGAACGAGATTTGCAGTCGGTCTCCGTTGACGACCTCGAGGTCGTCACCGAGCGCGAGCCGACCGAGGACGAACTCGAGTCGATGGTGTTCGGCTGGCAAACCCTAAAACACGTCAAATCCAACGGTATCTTGTTCACGAAAGGGACCGAAACCGTCGGCGTCGGGATGGGACAGGTCTCTCGAGTCGACGCCGTTCGACTGGCGGCGATGAAGGCCGACGAGCACGCCGAGGGCAAGGACGCCGAGGGAGCCGTGATGGCCTCGGATGCCTTCTTCCCGTTCCCTGATGGGATCGAAGAAGCCGCGGAGTCGGGCATTGAAGCCGTCGTTCAGCCCGGCGGCTCGGTCAACGACGAGGACGTGATCGAAGCCGCGGACGAACACGGCATCGCGATGGCGTTTACAGGCCAGCGTAGTTTCAGACACGATTGAGCGAAGCGAAGAGCTACAAACGCGGGTTTGGACGTTTCGGCGTCTCAGACGACTTCTGTCGCGTCGAACGAGTATAGTCCGCGCCGATAATCGACTCCTCGTGAGTTACCGAGACGCCGTTTTGAAGCCCTCCAAGAGGATCCGGAACCCGCGAACCAGAACGAGACTGAGAAGGTAATAAAATCCGAGCAACGCGGCGAAGACGGCAACCTGTTCGAGGATTGGAATCGAAAACAGAACGTTGAGTCGCAACGGTTCGAAAACGATCGCCCTGATCGCCGTCACCGGGACGTAGACGAACAGTCGGAACAGGAACTCGAGTTCGTCGAGAACCGTAGTCGGGAGGCCGAAGGGCTGTCGAAAGGAGAGGACGGCGAGAACGGTCGGAACGGAAACAAACAGGACGAACACGGAGATGACGGGGCGGTCGCGTATCCGATCCGAGAGACGCTCGAGTCGGCTCATGCCGTCTGATTGGATCTCTGACACCAAATCAATTCCGTTCCGGGAATTCGTGACCGACCGGTGGTGTGACGAGAGAGACCGCTGCTGATCGGATAGACGCCCATACAACACCCTACAGAAACACCATTTGTTACGGACGAGCCATACTTACTGGGTTTGAGAACGGTCTCGAGTATTCAAATAGGGACGGTCCGTACGTTCGAGTATGACTCCCCGCTTTTCGCGACTGCGCTCTCGACGGCGGTTTCTCGCCGGCCTCGGAGCAGGTGTCACGGCAGTCTCGGCGTGGGGATTGTCGCCGCTCATCACGTCGGGCGAGGTGCCGCGGGATCGACCACGGATCGTCGGTCACCGGGGTGCAGAGGGACTCGCGCCGCCGAATACGCGAGCAGGCGTTCGGCGGGCCCTCGAGGTCGGCGTCGACGGAGTCGAACTCGATATCCGAGAGACCGCCGACGGCGAACTGCTCTTGTTTCACGATCCCGTCCTCGACTGGGACTCCTCGGGAACGGGATGGGTTCAAAACACCGACTGGGACGATATCCGCGGTTCCGAGATCGATGGCGAACCGCTCATCAGGCTGTCAGAGGCGCTCGAGTTGATCGAAGACGCCGACCGAGAACTGTCACTGTACGCGGAACTCAAGGAAGGTGGGTACACCGATCAGGTGCTCGAAACGGTCGCCGACTACGGCCTCCTCGATCGGCTGACGGTCATTTCGTTTTCCGCGGAGGTAATCGAGCCTGCACAGGAAGCCGGGATCCCGACCGGGCTGGTCGGATCGGCTCCGACGCCGTGGCTAACCGACGATGCGGCCGCGGCCGGAGCCGATATCGCCTTCGCACACTACGCGCCACACGCCCTCCCGAGGTTCGTCAGAGACACTCAGGAAGAAGGACTCACCGCGGGCGTCTGGAAGCTCATCGATACGGAACAGACGATTCGTGACGCGATCGAAGCGGGCGCAGATATCGTCGTGACCAACTACCCGGACAAAGCCCTCGAGATCCTCGAGCACCACTAATCCAGTGTTGCAGAACCGGATAGACAGCTGGTAGTACGAGCCCGGAAGGTAACCGTACATAAAGCAGATCGGAAACCAATAGCGCCCGCAACTGCACTCACAGTGGTAGCTCCCGGACGGTACATTTTATACTATCGTCAGACTAATCGGTCTCGAATCCGTCTCCAGAGCGTTTCCGGGACGCCCTGTCGACGCTTCACCATGATAACCGCGCTGTCGGCTTCTCGTCCGATTTCTTCCGGAACGTTGCCGACGAGCACTCGCCGGAGGACGCCGCTTTCAGCCGCCCCGATGACGATCAGGTCGTGATCGTCCGCCCGCTCCGTGATCGTCTCGACCACCGGTCCCTCGAGCACCGTCTCGGAGACGGACTCGACCGCGCCGAGCTCGCTCGAGGTTCGGGTCAGCAACTCGCGGCCGGCTTCGACAGTTTCCTCAGTTCGGTCGGCGACGACGTGAACCAGTTCGACGCTCGCCTCGTGCGCTCGAGCGAGGGTCCCGGCGACGGTCGCCGCGTCGGTCGTGTTCGGCCCGCCGGCAACGGGGACCAGAATCGAATCGACCGATTCGCGATCGCGATCGATCCGCTTGACGAGCACGTCACACGGTGCGTCCGCGAGGATCTCGTCGATGTAACTCCCGAGGACAACGTCGCGACGGCGAGGCCGACCGCGCCATCCGAGCAACACCGCGTCGACGTCCTGGGACTCGGCGACGTCGATGACGCCGCCCGCGACGTCGCGACCGAACCGGACCCGGCCTGTCACCGGAACGTCCGCCTCTCGAGCGATGTCGACCGCGTACTGGACGATCTCCTCGTGCGATTCGACGTCGAGTTCGTCCTGTGCTTGCTCGAGCGTGAGCTGCATCGGTACGTCGACCACGTTGAGGACGAGGATCTCGAGGTCGCGGTCTCGAGCGATATCGATAGCGGTCGTGAGCAATCGATCCGCGGTCTCCGGATTGGCGACGGGCACGAGAAGGCGATTAGTCGGCATACTCGACTCTCCGTAAGGGTGACACGCCTGCGGGCTTAAGTCTCCCGTCGAACGACCTGACGAAAGCAGTGTCCACTTGGAGATGAGGGGGGCGGGGCCGAGAGTGCGACTCCGCGAAACTCACGTGGAGCCGTACGACCCTACGGAAGAGCACGCTCTTCCGAGCAGCGAGGGATCGGTGGTCCCTCGAGCAGTCGGTGTGCTCACAAATCGAAGGTTTGTGGCATCACGAAACGGCATAATGAATTAGCTAAGTTCTGGGAATGGGGTCTACCCCACTTATCGGCAGCTGGGGCCTGTAGTGGTACTCCCTCGTACAGCTGTTCCCAATACTTCTCTCGATCATTAAGCCGTTTCGAACGACTTCGCGCCGACGACCTCGCGAACGCGTCGCGCTCGCTCAACGGGGAAGGCCTGCATTGCTGACTGCGGTGCTGTAACGCCTGGCGGAGTGAAGGGACGAGGGTCTGTGCCGCCGTATTGGCAGACTTCCAAGGACCAGAAATGATAGTTCAGTCATCAAGTAATGGTCAAACGCCCGTTTCAGCTTGGGAAGGTGCTTTTTGTCAGTCCCTCGAGCGAACACCATGGACAGACGACAACTCCTCGCGGCGACGGCCGTCGGCGTGGCCGTAACGACAGCGGGATGTCTCGGCGATATCGTCAGCGGTGACGGCGGCGATAACGGCCAATCGACCGGTGCGGCCGACTCGAGCGACAATGAGATCGAAGTACAAGCGAGCGGCGACGTCGAAACCGAGCCGGACGAGGCCGTCGCAAGCGTCGGGATCGAAGCGACCGGCGACAGCGCTGACGAAGTCAACGGCGAACTCGCGGAGCGATCCGAAACGCTCCGAGAGGCGTTCGAGGACCTCGAGATTCCAGATGAGAACATCGAGTCGGGTCGGTACAACATTCGAGAGGAACGCAACGGAACTGGCTACGAGGGGAGCCACTCGTTCCAGCTCCAGATCGACGATGTGGACCGCGTCGGCGAAATCATCGACGCCTCGGTCGACGCCGGAGCCGACGATATCGGTCGGGTGAGTTTCGGCCTGAGCGACGAGTTGCGCGCGACAATGCGCGACAATGCGCTCGATCACGCACTCGAGAACGCCGACGACGAGGCCGACCACATTGCGGATAACCGCGGTGTCGAGATCACCGGAACGAAGTCGGTTTCGACGAGCAACGTCGACGTTGTGCCGGTGCGGTACGACGCCGGCGCGGACGTCGCCGAAGCGGACGACGCGGCGGCCCCGAGTACGGATATCGATTCCGGCCCGGTCAGCGTGAGAGCGAGCGCGACGGTCGTCTATTCGTTCGAATGACAGGCGACGTAACCCCAACCCTAACCAAAAACTCAGTCGTCCGGCTGATCAACGAATTCGTCGTAAAATTCCGCCGAGAGGTGTTCGCGCTGCCACTGGTGTCTGTGCTCGTCCTCGAGTACCGACGCCCAGACGGTGAGCACGATCAGACACGCACCGAGTCCTGGAACGGCGACGATCACCGTCGTCACCAGCGGTTCGAAGACGAATAGCCCGACGAATCGATCGACGAGCCCGCTGATATCCGGGCCGAACAGCACCCAGCGAGCCGGAAACGGGGCGACGATGACGATCACGAGCGGGTAGGCGAGCGTGTTCAGGACCGGACCGCCGTAGCCGCGGACGAACGCGAGCGAGAGATACGTCCAGACGGCGATGGAGCCCGCAATGGCGCCGACGCGCTGTTCCGTAATGTTCGTCTCGAGTGCGACCACCGACGGGTCGCCGTAGACGGCCCACACGCCGCCGAAGTAGCCGATCCAGAAAACGACGACCGCTCCCGCCACGGTGAGCGCGTGCTGGAGACGGCTCTGGGTGGTAAAGCTCTCGAGTCCGAGCGGCCGGTTCATTACTCGGGGTGAGGGACGAGCGACTGTTGAAGGTTGCGAGTTCGACGCTCTCGAGATCGGTGGAAAACGGCGGATAACCCCTCAGTGGTCGAACGAAAGAACGAACAGAACCGCTCAGTCGTCAGCGGGAACTGCTCGAGGGGACGTCTCGCCCATCGCCAGCACGTCGTCGAAGAAGTCGAGCGTATCCTGCGGGCCGGGGTTGGCTTCGGGGTGGTACTGACGGGTGAGCACGTCGTACTCGACTCCGTCGAGTCCCTCCGGCGTGTCGTCGTTGACGTTGATCTGGGAGACCTCGAGGTGCTCGCCGGGTTTGGCGACGGTGTAGCCGTGGTTCTGGGTCGTCATGACGACCTGTCCGGACTCGAGGTCGAGCACGGGCTGGTTGACGCCGCGGTGGCCGAAAGCCATCTTCTCGGTCGAGCCCCCGAGCGCGCGGGCGACGACCTGCTGGCCGAGACAGATACCCGCGACGGGCGTGTCTTCGACGAACTCCTCGACGAGTTCGACCGCCTGTTCGTAGTTTGCCGGATCGCCGGGGCCGTTCGAGATGAACAGGACATCTGGGTCGATTTCGGCGACCGTCTCGACCGACGAGTCGTGGGGCAGGACGTGAACCGTCGCGTTGCGTTCGACCAGCGAGGAAACGATCGAGCCCTTCGCGCCGCAGTCGACCAGCGCGACCGTTTCGCCGTCGTTGTCTTCGCCGTGGACGACGGGTTCGTCGACGCTGACCTGCTCGCCGATTTCGGTGTGATCGCTCATACCCTTGCAGGCCTCGAGTTCCTCGAGTGCGTCTTCGGGGGTCACGTCCTCGCCGACGGCGATTCCGCACTTCATCGCGCCGCCGTCGCGGATGTCGGTGACGACCTCTCGGGTGTCGAGATGGTCGACCGCCGGGACACTTTCGTCTGCGAGCCACTCCGAAACGTCCTCGGTGAGTTCTCGGGCGATAACCGCTCGCGGGTGGACGCGATCGGACTCGAAGCGTTCCTCTCGGACGCCGTAGTTGCCGATCAGCGGGTACGAAAAGGTCAGGACCTGCTCCTCGTAAGAGGGGTCGGTGAGACTCTCTTCGTATCCAGTATAGGCTGTCGTGAAAACCAATTCCCCACGAGCTGTTCCCGGAGCGCGACCACGCCCCTCGAGAACGTGGCCACCCTCCAGTGCTACGTAGGCAGCTGTCATTACGAACTACGTATTTGTGCGACCATCATAAGTGTTGTCTTCGAAGCTGAGTTACGAAATTCGTAATCGGTAAGTGTTCGACGGGCGAAGGGAGACTCCATGGACGAGTTGGACCGGCAGATCCTGAACGTCCTCCGGTGGGACGCCCGGACGCCGTACACCGAAATCGCGGACGAGGTGGGGACCAGCGAGGGAACGGTGCGCAATCGCGTCGAGCGTATGATGGACGAGGAGATCATCGAGCGGTTTACCATTTCGACGCGAACCGGGAACGTCAAGGCGATGATCGAGGTCAGCGTCGCGGTCGACGTCGACACGGCGAACGTCTCCGACCGAATGGCCGAGTGGGAGGAAGTCGACTTCGTCTGGCAAGTCTCGGGCGAGCAGGACATCGTTCTCGTCGTCGATGCGGCGGACACTCGAGGCGTCAACGAACTCATCACGAACGCGCGCGAGCAAGATGAGGTCGTGAGTACGAAAACGCGGCTCATTCTCGACGAAGAGCTAGGCTGATTCGAATCGGCGATCGAGCATCAGTCGTCGACGTCACCGGTCGACGGAGCGGAGTTGCTCGAACGATTCGAGAAACGACGCATCTCACCGTTGTTGTGCCTGCGTGTCGGTCAAAGCGGTACTCGATCCTTTGTTCGTCTGAACGTTTCTAGCGGTCACCCAGTACGGTACCGACCGACCTCTCGTCAACGAACAGTACGACGTAACCGTCCGCGGCCTCGACCAGGTCGTAGCGCTCGTCACCGACGACGAGTTCGTGGCCAGCGATTTCGCCCGGGACGACGGATAGGTTATCGTACGTTTCGCTCCCTTCCACGACGTATCCCTCCTCGGTACGTTCTACGTCCTCGGTCGGCAGACCGGCACCGAACGAGTGAAATACCGACCGTTCGCCTCGCAACGCGGTTTCCTCGACGACATAGACATCCTGTACCGGCGTTTGCTGTACGCTGTGGGTGTACGCGAGTGTCACCTCGTCTCCTTGATCGACGGCGATTTCGAAGAGCCGCTCGTCCGACTCGCCGTCGGCAACGACGAGCGTATTATCGGCCGTCGCCGCCGAACTCGCGACGACAGTCGCTCCGGACAACGCGAGGGCGGACGCCACGAGTCGTCGTCTGGTCAACGTAGCCATGAAACGGATATGTTACCACTGATCAATCGGCTGGGGATGTCCACCTCGACACCGGGTGATCGGCTGTTCCTGTTCGGCACCGAAACCCAATCGTCCAGTCGATGGTGGGCGTTCAATTCATCCGCTAGCTATTCTCCGTCGACATCCTCTCCGTCGAAGTACGCTTGGGCACCCGGATGGAGATCGATCGGCATCGCATCCTGGGAGGACTCGACGTCGATAAAGTCTGACTGGGTCGTGAAGTCGTCGACGTTGTCGAAGAGCGCCGCCGTAACCTCTTCGATTATGTCTTCGGATTCTTCGTTGTTCGTGGCGAGCATCGCCTGAACGGAGACCGTCTCGACGTCGTCGTCGACTCCGTCGTACGTCCCGCCGGGTATGGTGTCTTCGGCTAGCCACTCGGCATCCGCGAGCAAGTCGTCCCGTTCCCCGTCCGGTATCTCGACGAACGTGATATCCTGGTTCGTCGCTAGGTTCTCGATCGCACCGATCGGATAGCCACCGACGGTGATGGCGGCGTCAATGTCACCGTCACCGAGCTGGTCGGTCGCCGTTCCGAAGTCGCCGACCTCTTCGTCGAAGTCCTCGACGCCCACCGATTCGAGGATTTGTAGGGAGTTGACCTGCGTTCCGCTCCCCGCATCGCCCGTGTTGATCGTCGCGCCCTCGAGATCGTCGACGGTCTCGATCCCCGAGTCCTCGAGGGTCGCGATGTGAATCGTCTCGGGATACAGCGACGCGATCCCGCTCAAGTTTTCGACCGGTTCACCATCGAACGCCTCGAGTTCCTCGCCGTTGTAGCCGAAATACGCGATGTCGTTCTGGATGAGGCCCAGGTGGGCTTCCCCCCGGCCGAGGCTCGCGACGTTCTCGACGCTCGCCCCCGTCGACTGGAGCTGGATTCCGTGGCCCGTTTGCTCCTCGACGATTTGTTTCATATCCGCGCCCAGTGGGTAATACGTTCCGTCCGTGCCTCCGGCGTGAAGGGCAAGTATCTCTCCCCCGTCCGGATTGGCTTCTTCGAGGTCTTCTTCATCATCGTCGTCATCATCGGGCTCTGCGTCTTCACCGATACAGCCAGCGATCGGTATCGTTCCAGCAATCCCAGCACCCACAATGAAGCGGCGGCGATTGATTTTCCGTCCCATAGTTGAAATCAATACCGAGACATAATAATAACTAGGTGATTATTTCGGGAAGTTACTATAGATTATAAGTATAAGCCATGATATAGGACCCACTGTCCGTGCGAACGTCCTCCCTACGGTACGGAAAACGGTCGAACGAGTCGTTACAGTCACACTGAACACCACCTCGAGCGGTATCAGATCGCCACACCGATGCGTTTCGAGCGTTCAATATCGAAACGGAAAACCACGGGCGCACACGGTCTCCGTGGCAGGTAGAGCGATCATACGACCGACCATGAGACGTTGTGGAAAAGGTTTTTCACACATACAATTATACTCGGTAATAACGCTTGATGATGAGTTACTGTCGGTGGAGGAGAGGGCAGTCCGGATGCCGATTGGGGCAGTCGCTCTGTACGAAGAGCAGATTTGTCGAACGAGTGTCGATTCGGCGATCGATCGTGGTGCGCCACGATCGGCGGGTGATCGGGCGGTTCACGAGTGACGAGAACGCATGAGTATCAACACTGACGACGCCGAGACGCTTAGCGAAGAAGAACAGCAGGAGTTGGTAGAAGAAGTCCAGCGTCGTCGATCCCACCGGGGTGTCTGGGTACTCGTTGTCTCCCTGATCGCGATCGCGTTCTCGGCGTTCCAGATGTGGATTGCCGCACGCGGCACGACGTTCGGCGGGACGCTTCCTCTCGTCGGCGAGTTCGAGGTTGTCGGGTTCGTGCAACTGCAGATCCACGCGATTCACGTTTCATTTGCGCTGGTACTTGCGTTCTTGCTGTTCCCGGCGAGCCGCGGCGACGGGTTCCTCGCTTGCCGGCTCGGTCGGATCGAACCGGCCGTCAGGTCCCGATTCGGCGACGAGCATCCGCTCACTCGAGCGACCGCACGGATGGCAGAAACGATGCGTTGGGCGTTTCTCGACCCGGATATGAACCGGGTCGCGCCGGTCGATATCGTCCTGATGATTCTGTCGCTGATGCCGGCGTACTACATCGCAACCGAGTTCAGCGAGATTCAAAACACGATCGCCGTTCACCGCTTCGAAGACACGGCCGCGCTTCACGAAGTGTTCCCCGTCTTCGTCCCGCTCGAGGAGGCGCTTTTGTACATCACCGGTACCGAGTACGATATCGCCGCTGGCAGTACTGCGATGGGAATTCCGCTCGCGGACACCTCCGCTGGCTTCGTTCTGGGCGTCCTCGGAATTCTCCTCGTGCTCGAGGCGACTCGCCGGGCGCTCGGCTTGCTGCTGGCCTCGCTTGTCGGACTCTTTATCGTCTACGCACGGTGGGGGTATCTCATCCCCCGGGACTCGGTGCTCGGCACGCTCGCGATCCAGCAGTCCAACTGGTCGAACATCATCTACGACCTCTGGTACACGACCCAAGCGGGCGTCCATAGTACACCCGTAAGCGTCAGCGTTCGCTTCATCTTTATCTTCATCCTCTTCGGGGCGTTCCTCGAGATGAGCGGAGC
Source organism: Halostagnicola bangensis (assembly GCF_054653435.1). Taxonomy (NCBI): domain Archaea; kingdom Methanobacteriati; phylum Methanobacteriota; class Halobacteria; order Halobacteriales; family Natrialbaceae; genus Halostagnicola; species Halostagnicola bangensis. The sequence continues at coordinate 728,990 of NZ_BAAIGG010000002.1, forward strand.
AGGCAAGTGGTTCATCAATCTCGCGTACTCTGCGACCGGGACGAGAAAGGGAGGGCCCGCCAAGGCGAGCGTCGTCTCGAGCGGTTTTATGGGGATGCTCAGCGGTTCGTCGATCGCCAATACGGTGACGACCGGCGCGTTCACGATCCCTCTGATGAAGCGTTCGGGGTACTCGCCGGAGTTCTCCGGGGCCGTCGAATCCTCCTCGTCGTCCGGCGGTCAGATGCTCCCGCCGGTCATGGGCGCTGCGGCGTTTCTTATCGTCGAGTTTGCCGGGATTCCCTACGCCGAGGTGATCATCGCGGCGACCCTCCCCGCCATCGCGTTCTTCTTCGGAATGTGGGTGATGGTCCACTTCGAGGCGGTCCGCGGTGGCGTCGGTGGACTCCCGCGATCCGAACTCCCGAGCCTGCCTGCGAGCCTCCGCGAGGGGTGGTTTTACCTCATCCCGCTCGCGTTACTGCTGTACTATCTGGTGATCGCCCGGTTCTCGATCAACCGAGCCGGTTGGCTCACAATCGTCGCCGTCATCGCCCTCCTCGCGGTCGTCACGGCGTATGACGATCGAACGCGCGTTCCGCTGTTTGCAACGATCACCACGCTCTATGCCGCCTCGGCGTGGTCGTACGCGGTCGTGGGCGGCGGTCTCGTCGATGCCGTCCGATCGATGGCCGGGGTCGCCCAAGCGGGCGAACCGATGGCGTTCACGAGCGCCGCAATTGCCGCCGTGTCCGACCTCGGCGGGATCGTCATCGCCGTCAGCGTCGTGTTCATCCTTCTTCGTCCGCGCGCCGACGCACCGTTTCTCAATTTCGACGAGGCCGTCGATGACATGGCGAAACGGAGCGCTGGGGCGATCGGTCGACCGTCCCTGTCCGGCAATCGCGGCTACCGGTTCGGCACGTTCGTCCTGAAATCGATGGACTCGGGGGCGCGCACGGCGACAACGGTCGTCATCGCCGTCGCCGCCGCGGGCATCGTCCCGGGAGTCATCAGCGTCTCTGGTCTCGGCCCGAACCTGGCCTCGCTCATCAACCAGGTTAGCGGCGAGTCGATGTTGCTCTTGCTGTCGCTGACCGGCGTCGCCTCGATTATCTTCGGAATGGGTATGCCGACGACGGCGATGTACATCATTCTGGTCGCGATGCTCGAGGCGCCGCTCGAGGGGACGGGAATGGCGATCATCGCTGCTCACCTCTTCATCCTGTACTTCGGGTTGATGGCCGATGTCACGCCGCCCGTCGCCGTCGCCGCCTTCGCCGGAGCCGGGGTCGCGAAAGCGAATGAAATGCAAACGGCGGTTATCGCGTTCATGCTCTCGTTGAACAAGGTGCTCGTGCCGTTCGCGTTCGTCCTCTCGCCCGGAATCTTGTTCTACAGGGAGGTCGACGGCGAGTGGGGGCTCATCGGCTGGGCCGACGTGGCGAATCTCGGCTACTTCCTTCCCGAAGTCGTCGTCCCGGTTCTCGGCATGTTCCTCGGCGTCTACGCCCTGGCCGTGACCATCATCGGCTATCAGTACGCACCCGTCTCGCAGGCTCGACGAGCGCTCTATTCGATCGCCTCCATCCTGCTGATGGTTCCGGAAATCCCCCTGTTGCTCACGCAGGACCTGCTGGGCCTGCTTGGGATCCCGTCGTACCTCCTCATCTTCGAGATCACGTTCCCGCTCAGAATCATCGGGCTGGTGCTTCTCGTCGGTCTCAGTTACGCAAACCGAACGAAAGGGACGGAAGAAACCGCCGAACCGACGCCCGCAACGCCCCCAGAAGCGTAAACTGGGCTTCGAGGTTGGAGTCGCGGTCCGATTAGTGACCGACGGACTCGAGCGGCCGTCACCGGGCCTTCGCCTGCCCGACGAACGAGGACGGAACCGACTCACCCGACTCGTAGAACCGACCTCGAGCGCCCGCGCCCATTCGAATGCGCCGTTCTCCGTCGTCGATTCCGTCCGGATCGTCGGCGTGATGCGTTCTGGCAACCGTGAAAACGCGCTCTCGGTCGGTTTCGTGATTCCGGAGACGGATCTCGTCGTCGACCGCCACGGACAGTTCCGCGAGGAACGATTCTTCGACGGAGCAGGCGGTCTCGTCGGTGAGAATATCCCACTCCGACTGGGCCGGTCGAACCTCGAGCAGATTCCACTCGCCCATATCGTGGCCCTGAACGAGCGAGTCGACCATCGTCGGGACATTGTCGTCGGGACCGTAGAACCGGCTCCGGGCACCCAACCCCATTCGAACGGTGCGTGCACCACCGTCGTCGTGGGTCCGCGAAACGTAGTACGGACGAACTTCGTCGTTCACACTGTTTTCGATGAGGAGGACACCCCCGACGCCGACGGGGAGCCGATCGAGGAATCGCTCGTCCACCGAACACGCGACGACGTCGTTGAGAATATCCCAGTCGATCATGGCCGTAGTAACTTCAGCCGAGACCCAGTCGTCCATCGACGTGTCCCCGGGCGGCAGGTCGTCGTGATACCTGTCGCCTCGTTCGGGGAGGTCATCGGCGAGCGCCGGATCGATTTCGAAGAGCGAGCCGTCGGCGGTGGACTCGATCAGCCGTTCGGCGATCATCAACTCGTTTCTGATGCGTCGTCCCAGCGCACGTTGGCCGATGTGGCCTCGCGTCTCGAGGAGGATCGAAGCCACGCCTTCGATCCCGTGACTGTTTCGCGCGATGCCGAGGTCGTCTCCGCCCGGGAACCTGGTAACTGTCGAGTTTCCGAACCGGTTCGATTCGTCGAAGACCGCCCAGCAGAGCTGTCTTCCCAGTCGTCTCGTTTCGTCAGGAACGTCCTCGTGGGTCGGCCAGAGCAACGAGTTGGTGACGAGATCGCCGTCGTCCGTAATGTACGTGAGCTGGTTGTGCATGTCGACGAACCAGAGCGGGTCGATCTCCTCGACCACGTCGACAATCGCTTGCGCTTCGGGAACGGGGTTCTCCGGATACTCGTCGGAACGGTGGTGGTACAGTTCGCTCTCGGTCCAATCGAACCAGTGATAGCGGTTGACATCCCACCCGATTCCCGCCTGGGAATACGCAGTGTAGATCCCCGAGGTCGGATCTCGAAACGGCGCGTCTTCGTCGACGTTGAACCGAGTGAAAACGTCCGGCTCGGAGCCATCGGGATTCGCCCGAACGATCGCGTGAACGGTCAGTTCCTCGAGCGGTTTGGTGAAAGGGCCGCCGACGTTGCCACCGCCGGCGGAAAGGCGCTTGAGAAGTCGGACCAGCGTTTCGGTCCCAGTCGGCTCGTGGCCGTGTTGCTGACTACAGAACATCACGTCGATATCGCCGTCTCCCACGGAGACCATGGGGATGTCCCGACCCTGATTCGAGGTTCCGATGGTCCGGAGCGAGAGCCAACCCTGACTGCTCTGCTCGATATCCTCGAGAACGTTCATCAACTCCTCGTAGTCGTGGAACGCCTCGAGTGATCGGTCTTGTTCGTCGGGGAGCCACGGTCCGCCGGGAGTCGCATCGTCCTCGGCCGCCGCTTCGCCGGCTGCCGATAGGAACGAACTACCGACCGTCGTTGCGCCGATCCACGCGAGTGCAGTTCTTCTATCCATGGGTGTCAAAAACACACATAATTGGATTAAAACTAGTATCGTTCTCCCGTTGTGATAAGTACGTTGTAAGGTGCATTAGCGGGAGATTCCCAGATTCATCGTCCGATCTCTTCCGAGAGAAACACGCCTTCACGGAAAGATGCGTTCGGTGCCCGGCCGTATCCGGCCCGAGACTCGAATACTCGCCACAAGACAACCGGTAGAAAATTCCGGATCCCCGGAACCAGAAACGATTTCATTAGCGCGAGACAAGCCCCACTAACTGGCCTTCTGATGAGTTACCTGAGTTTGGTTCGTCGCGAAGTGACCGGTCTCTGGGCGGGCGGGACCGGCAAAACGTTGATCGCCATCGCGCTCGGCTGGGGGCTGTTGAACGGGACCCGGATGATCTACCCGGTTTTGCTCCCGTACTTTAGCGAGGACTTCGGACTCACGCTCACCACCGCCGGGCTCCTCGTCACCATCATCTGGCTCTGTTATGCGATCGGACAGGTTCCCGGCGGGGTCCTCGCGGATCGGCTCGGCGAGCGAAAAATACTGACGGCGAGCGTTTCGTTCGTCGTCGTCGGAGTGAGTCTCGTCCTCGTCGCACCGACGGCGCTCACCCTCTTCGTCGCGACCGGGGTGATCGGTCTCGGACTCTCCCAGTACCCTATCGCGCGGATTACGGCCCTCTCGGACCTCTATCCCGATCGTATCGGTCGTGCACTCGGCGTCACGATGGCGTCGGGAGATATTGGACAAACGATCCTCCCGCCCGTCGCGAGCGTCCTCGCGGTCGGAGTCGCCTGGCAGTTCGGGCTCGGATTCGTCCTGCCGCTTCTCTGTCTTACCGTCGCAGTGATCTGGTTGACGCTTCCGAAACACGATTCCGGAACCCAGGACGCCGACGACCTCTCGAGCGAACACGTCACGTACGTCTTCTCCGAGCTCCGCGAGCCGAAGTTCGTCATCATCGGGGTGATCCTGTTCCTCTTTATCTTCGTCTGGCAGACGTTTTCGGCGTTCTACCCGACGTATCTGGTCAACGAAAAAGGGCTCTCTACTACGGTCGCCGGAACTCTGTTCGGATTGTTTTTCGCCGTCGGCGTCGTCGCCAAACCCGCCGCCGGCATGGCCTACGATCGAATCGGTCTCCGCGGTTCCTTACCGATCGTTCTCGGCGGCTCGATCGTCGGTCTCTTCGTCCTCCCGTTCGTCGAGGGAATCTGGACGCTCGTCGGCGTGACCGTCCTCATCAGTACGATGCTGGGATCGGGGGCGGTCACCCAATCGTACCTCGCCGAAACGATCCCGCCGGACATCCAGGGAACCGGACTGGGTCTCATCCGCTCGAGCGCCTCGATGCTGGGTGCGACGGGGCCAGTTCTCTTCGGTCTGATCGCCGAACGCGGCTACTTCGACGAAGGCTACGTGATCCTGGCCGTACTCGTGGGAATCGTTACGCTTCTCACCTTGTTGATGCCACGGGAATAGTCAAGCGGAAACGTCTCTGACCGTCTCCGGTACGAAGACGATCGAACGGGTGAGTGTAGCCTCCGAAGAGTCTCAACCCAAAACTAACTAATCGGTACCGACCGTTTGCACCCGCATGAAAATCTCTATCATCGGGAGCGGCTACGTCGGAACGACGATCGCCGCCTGCCTCGCGGACATCGGCCACGACGTGATCAACGTCGAAATCGACGAGGAGATCGTCGAGTCGATCAACGCCGGCGACGCGCCGATCCACGAGCCGGGACTACAGGAGCGAATTGCTGAACACGCCGGCTCGCGGCTTCGGGCGACGACCGACTACGACGCAGTCTGCGAGACCGACGTGACGTTTCTCTGTCTGCCGACGCCCCAGGCCGACGACGGCAGCCTCGATCTGGCGATCATGGAAGCCGCCTCGGAGTCGCTCGGCGAGGCCCTCGCCGACAAGTCCAACGACCACCTCGTCGTCGTCAAGAGCACGGTTCTGCCGGGAACCACCGAGGAGGTCGTCGCACCGACCGTCACCGAGGCCGCCGAAACGCAGATCGGCGACGGGATCGAGTTCGCCATGAATCCCGAGTTCCTCCGGATGAGCACGGCCGTCGCCGATTTCCTCGAGCCCGATAAGGTCGTGTTCGGGACGACTGACGACTCGGCGGCGGCGACGTTGCGAGAGCTTTACGCGCCGATTCTCGAGCGCGAGGAAACCGATCTCGTCGAGACCGACGTTCGCGAGGCCGAGTTGATCAAGTACGCGAACAACGCCTTCCTCGCGTCGAAGGTCTCGCTGGTCAACGAACTCGGAAACATCTCGAAGGAGTACGGCGCGGACGCCTACGAGGTCCTCGAGGCGGTCGGCCTCGACGACAGGATCTCCGAGCGGTTCATGCGCTCAGGCCTTGGCTGGGGCGGCTCGTGTTTCCCCAAAGACGTCAACGCGCTTCGAGCGGGCGCACGCGAACAGGGGTACGAACCAGACCTGCTCGACGCCGTCGTCGCTGTCAACGACAAACAACCCCGCCGACTCGTCGACGCGCTCGCCGAACACGTCCCCCTCGAGGGGGCGCGGATCGCCGTTCTCGGGCTGTCGTTCAAACCCGACACGGACGACATCCGCAAATCTCGAGCGCTCGACGTTATCGAGTCCCTCCGCGCGAAAGGGGCAACCGTCGTGACATACGATCCCGTTGCGATGGACAACGTCAGAGAGCTGTACCCGGATCTCGAGTACGCCGAGACGGCCGAATCTGCCCTCGAGGACGCGGACGGGGCGGTCCTCGCGACGGACTGGGAGGGGTTCGACGACCTCTCGTTCGATGGCATGGCACGACGCGTCGTTGTCGACGGCCGGCGGGTCGACGTCGACACGCACGGACTCGAGGTGTACGAAGGGCTGACCTGGTAGCCGTGTCTCTCCAGTCGCCACCACTGCGAACCGGAACGTCCGCGGTTCGGGGCCGTCTGCGAACCGAAGCGACCCCAGACTGTGGCCGTCTGCAAACGCAGACCGTCCGTTCAGCGATCGATCAGTACTCTTTTGCGCTCTCGGGGGAGATTTGGTTGCGATGGCAAACGATGGCGCTCACGTGGATCCGATCGCTCGTGGCGGAGAGGTGGTGGCCATGAGCGAGAAGTCGCGTGAGATCTCGCCCGAAGAGGTCTGTATTCTCATCCCGACGCTCGAGGAGGCCGCAACTATCGGCGACGTGATCGAAGGGTTCCAGGCGCACGGATACACGAACGTTCTCGTCGTCGACGGCGACTCCGACGACGACACTCGCGAAATCGCGAGCGAGCGCGGCGCTCGCGTCGTCGTTCAGTCGGGTTCGGGGAAGGGACAGGCCGTCCGCGAAGCGGTCGCGTACGTTGACGTTCCCTACGTCTTGATGCTCGACGGGGACGGTACTTACGATCCGACAGACGCCGAACGGATGCTAGAGCCCCTGGCCTACGGCTACGAGCACGTGATCGGCAACCGGTTCGCGGATATGGACGACGACGCGATGAAGGCGTTGAACGGCTTTGGAAACCGCATGATAAACCGATCGTTCCGGTTCATTCACGGGGCCGAGTACGACGACATCCTCTCGGGGTATCGGGCGTTCACGACGGATTCGTTCGAGCGGCTCTCCCTCGATTCGGACGGCTTTACGATCGAGACCGAACTCGCCGTCGAGTGTGTCAAACACAACGTGAAGACGACGGTCGTCCCGGTTAGTTACAGCGCCCGACCTGAGGACTCCGAAACGAACCTGCACCCGGTTCGGGACGGCGGGACGATCATCTTGGCGCTGTATTCACTGGCAAAAACGAGCAATCCGCTGTTTTATTTCGGCAGTTTGGGCGTCGGCGGGATTATCTCCGGTGGCCTGTTATCGATCTACGTCCTCACGCAGTGGATCTGGTACGGGGTCGGCCACGAAATCCTCGCGATGGTATCGGCCGCCGGCATCCTCCTTGGCGTCCAGTTACTGATGTTCGGCGTGCTCTCGGACATGATCGTCACGCTCCACCGTGAACAACGAAATCACTTGGAGCAAGTGACGCGGGAAGCGAACCGAGAGGACTGAGCCCCGAATCGAACTCCGAAACTCGAACCGTCCAGACGAAACGAGCGGACGACCGATTTCTCGAGTTCGTTCAGTTCAGTACGTCAACGTTCGTTCTGTTCGGCGCGTCAAAACGGTAGTATCGACCGCATCTGCTGGACGACCCCGCCCGAGTGTTCTTCGCGATAGGCCTCGAACTCCGTGTGCAAGGCGTTGAGCAGTTGTTGGCGCGAATCGAAGCGGGTCTGCGTTACCTCTTCGAGGATAACCCCGAGAGCGACGTCGTTTCCGTGGACGTCGTAGGGGATCTGTTCGTGGCCGAGCGCAGCCGACACGTCGTCCTCTGTCGCCGGAAAATCGAGGTCGGATCGCCTCAATCGGGCATCGACGGCGGCGATGCCGAACTCGACGCTCTCCGGGTCGTCATCGTCATTGTTCGATGGTGGCCGGACTCCCATATACCCCTGTTCGGAGTTGGAGATAAAAATGGGTATGGATATCGGCGTCCCGGCCGTTTTCGATCGCGCCACCGCCCCGTCTCGAGAACGTTGTGAGCGTTGCCGTGGCCGATCGTGGCGACACGCCTTTGGGGCTTCCAGCGAACGATTCAGGTATGACCGAATACACGACCGTGTCCATTCCGAAAGAACTCGCGGATCGCGTCGACGAAACGATCGAGGGGACGAGCTTTCAAAGCACCAGCGACCTCGTCCGCTTCCTACTCCGAAGTATCGTCATCCAGCACCAGCAGACCGGCGAACTCACCGAGGCCGAGTTCGAAGAGATCACCGAACAACTGAAAGGACTCGGCTACCTCGAGTAGCGCTTTCCGGATACGCTCGCAATCGGTTTGGAACGTACTTCTCGACCGTTCGAACCCGATAATACGACCGCTCACGAGCCGCCCTGACAACGCGCTCTCGAAGCAGAGTTACCTGAGGAAATGACCGCCGGGGAGCGATTCAGCCGGCGGTTCCGCGTCGATGATCTCGAGGGGAAGCCGGTCGCCGCGGCGGTTGAACGCGCCGAATGAATCGGTGGCGTCCGTCCACGGCGGAACGGCGATGAAAATGACCTCTGCGAAGTCGTCGCGTTTGGTCACCTCGAGTTTGTGGATCGGGTGGGAGTTAAACCGACCCTGTGACTGTCGAGCAGGCGTCGAAAGATCGACGCCGAAGACGGCGTTGACAGAATCGCCGATGTCGGGAAGCACGAAGTCGGTGAACACCGGCGTCTCGGGCGGCACCTCCCTCGCACCCTGAAGCTCACCAGCGGGTGTGACCGAGACCCCGGTCGTCACGTCGTCGGGGTCGGCGTCGCTGGCGAGATCCAGTAGGATGTCGACCAGACCGCGTGTAATGTAGACCACGCAAACGTTTACGGCCGGATGCTAATTAGCTGTATCCCCCATACGAATTGGTTCTCGAGCCGCGAGTTTCGGACCAGTGCCGATTCCGTGCGGTCACAAATCCCTACCGAGGCGACTCAACCGCTACCAACCGTCCCGCAACAAAATCTACCCGCTGGCGACAGTCGACCCGTTGGCGATAATTCGCCGCCGTTCACACGGGAAGGAGTCGCCTGACCATTCCGCCATAAAGCCACGGAGTTCGCCGTCGCGAGCCCGAGAGCGCGTCCTCGAGTGCGGCGTCGGCGTTTTCGAGCACGCTCGGTCCGTGGCCGACCAGCACGCGGCTCGGATCGAACTGCTCGAGTTGCGTCCGCGGCGGCACCGCACGAAGCATCGGGTGAACGCCGAGTCGTTCACCGCGGGCGAGAAAGTACTCGGACGCGCCGACGGATTCGGGAACGACGAGCGTCCCATCAGTCGGATCGGACAGTCCGACCTCCTGCCAAAATCGACTACTGCGGATCACGTGGGCCTCGAGTCCGGTATCCGCGAGTTCGGTACCGAACCGAACGATGGGGGCGTCGAGGTCTTCGGCGACGCCCTCGAACCAGTCGGGAAGATAGACCTCGATACCGTGGCGGTTCGCAATCGTCGCCGCATCGCGCTTGTGACGGTCGAGCAGGACAACGACGCCCGTTACCGTTCCCAGTTCGGCGAGCAACTCGTCGAGTCCGTCCGCATCGACGGGGTCGATCACCCAGACCTCCCCGTTGCGCTCGAGGGCGTGACTCGCCCGTTGCATCCGTTCGTCGGGGTGGGCGATCCAACTCACGCCCCCGTCGAATCGGTCGATCGCCTCGAGATCGGACGCTGATTCATCGACGCGAAAGGTCATAGCACGTCGTACGACTGGCTCCGTGATAAATCGAGGAGATCATCGACATGTGAAGGGCGAAACGAGGTTCCCAGTTTCGAACCCGGGCGACGCTTCTATGCGGCTGCCTGAAGTAGAGCGTTGTATGTTAACTAGCCTCGCCTGGCTCGGGCTCGAGGTGAAATACCGCTCGCCTGCCCGACGGTTCTACGAGGAAACGCTCTCGATGACAGTCCGGTCGGAGCGAGCGAACGAACTCGTCGTCGAGGCCGGCGAGACCGATCTCCTGCTCCGTCGGCCGACGGGCGTTCCGCGGGGCGGTCTCCACACCCACTATGCGTTCTCGATTCCGTCCGAAACCTACGACGACTGGTGGGACCGGCTCGAGCCTGACTACGATCTCGAGGAGGTCCAGTTCGGATCGGCGAAGTCGCTGTACCTCTACGATCCGGACGGAAACTGCGTCGAACTCGGCCAATCCGACGTCAACGGGCCGGGGATCGACGGGATTTTCGAGGTCGTTCTCGAGGTCGAATCGCTCGAACGTGCAGAATCACTGTACGCCGATTTAGGGTTCGAAACCGTCGATCGCGGGAACGAACGAACCCGGGCTCGAATGGACGGGCCAATGGCCCTCGAGTTGTGGGAACCCCAGCTCGGAATCGCGGACGCTCGCGGCGGCGTCCACGTCGATCTGGGATTCGAAACGGCGGATCCCGAGGCCGCGGTTGCGGCGGTCGCCGACCGCGTTTGCCGACTCGAGCCCGTCGAAAGCGAGGATAGTGAGACGATGGCCGTCCGTGATCCGGACGGCCATCACCTGACGTTCGTCTCCCCTTGAGTTTGCTTACCGTCCGCGACGTTTGACTATCGTCGGCGTCCACCGGCGTTTACAAAGAAACAACGGCGACGTTCGAGGAGTCGACGATCGATCGACTGCTCGAGTCAATCTTCAGAGCGCTACTCGAGAACGATTGGCCCGACCAGCGACGACGAGATGAGCTATACCTGCGGGTTGGCGTTCGGCGAAAAGTCGTTGACGACGTGTTCGAACGTTCGGTTGATTTCTTCGATCTCCTCGGTCTGGGTTTGCACTTCGTCGGCGATCTCTCGAGTCTCCTCGGCGATGGTTTCGGCACTGGCGACGGTTCGATCGGCCATGCTCGCGACCTCCTCCGTACTGGCCGCCTGTTGGTCCGTCGCGTCCGCAACCTGGGCAATCCCCTCCGAAACGTCGTCGACGGTTTCGTGGATCTCGTCCAAAATGTCGATCGCCTGATCGACCGTCTCGATTCCCTCCTCGATGCGGTCGTTGTTCGCACCCAGGTTTTCGACGGCCGTGCCCGTGTTCTTCTGGACGTCTTCGATCATCCCCTCGATTTCGGTCGCGCGAGTCTGTGAATCCTCAGCGAGTGACTTTACTTCCGACGCGACGACGCCGAATCTGTCGCCGTTTCCGTCGGCTCCGGCGGCCTCGATGGAGGCGTTGATCGCCAGGATGTTCGTCTGGTCGGCGATATCGTTGATGACTTCGACCACTTTGTCGATCTCCTCGGCGCTTTGCTGGATCGCCTTGACATCCCGAGCGACGACATCCGCCGCTTCCTGAATTTCTTCCATCGCAGTCGCGAGGTCGGTTGCCGACTCCTGGCCCGTCTCGGCGAGATCCTGGGCCTTCTCGCTCGCGGCCGCAACCTCCTCCGAGGACGAGGCAATCTCCTCGACGGACGCGGAGAGGTTAGACGCCTCGTTAGCTACCTCCATGTTTGCGTCGTACTGCGCCGTCGCCTCGTCGTGAATCTCCTCGAGTCGATCACCGATTTCAACCGTGCTTTCGGTCAGCGCCTCAATCGAAGCCTCCATCTCCGTAGCAGCCTCGCGGTCGGCATCCGAACTGATATCCGTTTCAGCAACCGTATCGATGTCAGTTTCAAGGTCTTCGGTAATATCACCTGCTTCATCATCACCCTCGTGCGTATCAAACGACATTCAGATATAAAGACAGTTCCAGATCGTAAATATATTCTGGCAAACCACCCAAACAAATGATGCACACTCAACAGCTTCATGTTCTGTGAAATCACGCCATCAATAGTTCTTGTTGAAAACGATATCCGAGCAACAGGGAGCTGTACTACCGAGCCATAGTGGGTGAATTTGATACGAAATACTCCGATAACGATCACGGGTGCGACCGATATCGGTGTCGTAGTACCAACGCGCTCGCGGGACTACCGAATCGAAGATCGTTCTCGCTCTCCCTATCCGAGGCGGCTCGTATCCACGTCGATTCCGGGAGGCGTCACGATCAGGAATCCGCGAAAGTGAACCAGGTTCCCGCCGGATTCTTTGACGTCTCGTGCAAAACCGGAAGCCAGTTCGTTGATGTCGCCCTCACCACGGAGCACCAGCACGTTGCCGTTGGCAACGCCCTCGAGCCACGTGTTCGGGTCGGTACTACCGTCGAGCACCCCGAGGACGATACTCCCCTCGAGCTCGAATTCTTCGTCGATGTGATCCTCGACTGCCATCAGGTCGAGATCGAAATCGCTCATGTGCTCTGGGTCGAAGCGCGACGAGAAAAACGTTCCCCACGGATGAGACTATCGCGGCCGGCCGTCGCTCGTTGCCTGGGGATCGGTACCGACGAGAAACCGGTTTCGATTCGACGCGGCGCTCATCTCGAATCTCACTGGGAACTGGTCTCGAGGTGGGCTAATCCATCGGAAACTCCTTTTTGAATCCCCGAAACTCCGAGTGGTGGGCCTCCTCGTCGGTCAGAATCGTAACGGCGACGTCTTCGGTCACCGGATCGTTCGCCGCCTCCGCCGCCTCGAGTAACGAACGGTACGTTTCGATCGCGTCGTCTTCGGCCTCGAGCACGCCGTCGATAACCGATTGGACGTCCGTCGTATCCGCCGGCGGCTGGAGCGAGGACTGGTGGGGCTCGAACTGCTCGGAACCCGGCGGCGACTGATCGAGCTGTTTGAGCCGCTGTCCGAGGAGCCGAGCGTGCTCGAGTTCTTCGTCGACATCCTCCTTGAGGCTCGTCTTGACTTCCTCGGCGTGAACGCCGTCGAGTACGATCGCGTTGGTCAGGTAGTTCATCACCGTCTCGAGTTCGTCGAGGTACGCTTCCGTGAGCAGGGTTGTGACGTCATCTGATGACATTGTGCTGGGGTCTACCACGAGGGGGATTAAAGAACTACCAGCGGGATTCTCTCCCAGAATGGGGGCCTTCCAACGAAGGGGGTCCCGCGATGTGAGTGAGCTCCCAAAGAGCCGATAACCACCCAAAGAAGCTTTTCCCGCGTCGTGGATGGGGTCGGTATGGATCGTCTATGGCCGGTATGACTCTCCCCGGCGGTCTCGAGGTAGCGGGGGGAACGCCGATAGAGTGGGCCGCCGTCGCGCTCGTCGTCCTGAGTGGCGGCATCCACCTCGCCCTCGGAATCGCGTTTCTACCGGAACCGATGGCCGTCGCTTTCGTCCTCGCCGGTCTCGGATTCTTCGGCGCGCTGATTCTCTTTTTACTCGGGATTCGACGTCGCGCGCTGTATCTCGCCGGAATTCCGTTCGTCGGCGCACAGGTCGTCATCTGGTACGTGTTCAACCAACCAGCCGGTCTCGGCGACCTCTCGAGCGGCGAAGCCGTCGACAAGGTCGCACAGCTACTGTTGATCGGGATACTCGTCGTTCTGTTGCTCCGCGGCGACGATCGCAATCGAACCAATCGGGCTCCGTGAGCGCTCCCGCCTCGCTCTCCACCAGTTACCGTCCACTCGTGATCAAACTCATACCCGAGACCCGTTCCGCAACGCCGCTCGGACGCTGGCTAACGACCGTTCTCGGCAGCGCGCTCATGGTCGCAGCGGCGCTATCCGCGGTTGGCATCGTCTGGTCGACGGTCCTCACGCTCGAGTTTCTCGGCTGGGTTCTCCTTGTCCTCTGTCTCGAACTGCTCGTGGTGGGTTCGGTGATCGAACGGACGCACCGTCGGATCGGCCACCAGCGGATCACCCTTGCGTCGTGGATCACGATCGCGCGGGCCGGAGCGCTCGCGATGCTGGTCGGCTTCCTCGTCGTCGGACCAACAACGGAGCGGATGGCCTGGGTGCCGAGCATACTCTTCGGAATCGCCGCGGTTCTCGACGGCGTCGACGGAGCGATCGCCCGCGCGACCGAGTCGGTAACCGAACTCGGCGGCCGCCTCGATACCGAGGTCGACGCGCTGACGACGCTCGTCGGCGCGAGCGCGGTCGTCGCCGCGGGGACGGCCCCGATCGCCTTCATCGCGGTCGGGGTCGCGCGGTACGCGTTCGCTCTCGGTCTCTGGTGGCGACGCCGTCGGGGACGACCGGTTCGGGAGCTACCGCCGAATCGGGCCAGAGCGCCGCTCTCCGTGGTCACCCTGCTCGCGATCTGGATCGCGTTTCTTCCGGTCGTAGACGAGCGCGTCTCAATGGCGCTCACCGCCGCCGTCGCGATCCCGTTCTTGCTCAACTTCGCAATCGATTGGGTGCTCGTTACCAGACGATCCGGGAGACGAACCGGTTGACTCGAGCGGAACAGGACTGCTCGATCCGAAGACGGCGTCCGATGCGCCGGAAACGACTTCCGTTGCCCCGGAAACGACTTCCGTTGCCCCGGAAACGACTTCCGTTGCCCCGGATACGGCCTGCGGATTCGATCGGAGTCAGTCGCGCCCGCCGAAGACGTTTGGCCGTCCCAATCAGTCAAAAACTGCAGTAACGAACCCCTACCAAAGTGGAGCCGTGGGAATGAGCAGACCACTGTGATACTCCCTTCACTCGTTGTTTCTCCGACCGGACCTGCGGTACTGAGAGGCGATTTCTGATGAGGCGACTCGACCGATGACCGCACGCCGACTCGAGTTCATCGGTCCCCGTTCCGTCGAGGTTCGTTCCCGTTCGATTCCCGACCCTGGGCCGGACGAGGTTCGCGTTCGAACGACCCTGTCGGCGATCAGTGCGGGCACCGAGGGACTCATCTACCGCGGCGACGCCCCGAGAGAACTCCCGGCCGACGAGTCGATCGATTCCCTCGAGGGCGATTTTTCCTTCCCGCTCTCCTACGGCTACGCCGCCGTCGGCCGGGTGACCGCCGTCGGTCGCAACGTCTCCGAGGAGTGGCTCCAGCGTCGCGTCTTCGCGTACAATCCACACGAGAGTCACTTCGTTACCGACCCCGAGTCACTGCTCGAGATTCCCGACGCCGTGAGCGCACGCGAGGCGGCCCTCTTCGCGAACGTGGAGTCGGCGGTTTCATTTCTCCTCGACGGCGAACCCCTGATCGGCGAACGCGTCGCGGTCTTCGGCCAGGGCGTTGTCGGCCTCCTGACGACGGCCTTGCTCGCACGGACGCCGATCGAAACGCTGATCGCCGTCGACAGATACGAACGTCGTCGAGCGCTCGCTCGAGAACTCGGAGCCGACCGAACGCTTGAGCCGCCCGTGGACGGGGCGGAGGGAGGCGAGATTCCGGACGCCTTCGAGTCGATCGCCGGCGGGCGAGCGGATCTCACCTACGAGCTCTCGGGGAGTCCGGCCGCCCTCGACGACGCGATCGCGACGACGGGGTTCGACGGCCGGGTGATCGTCGGCTCATGGTACGGCACCAACCCGGTGACGCTCGATCTCGGCGGGCGGTTCCACCGCGATCGGATCGACGTCCGAAGCAGCCAGGTGAGTACGATCCCGCCGAGACACGAGGGCCGCTGGTCGCGCGAACGCCGCCACGCCGTCGCCTGGAATTGGCTCGAGGAACTCGACCTCGACGGACTGTTCACGCATCGACTGTCGCTCGAGCGAGCCGGAGAGGCGTATCGACTGCTCGAAACAAGTCCGGACGAAGCGGTCCAAGTGCTGTTGAGCTACGAATGACAGCCGCTCCCGCACGAACGCACTCCACTCGCGACCCCCCTACCAGCCATCGTCCCCACCCGGCGGGCCACCCGTTTATTGTGCCGGTCGATGTACGCGGGGCCATGTACGAGGTCTCGGTCAGCCGGTCGTTCGTCGCGCAACACGCCCTCACGGTTGCGGAGGCGGGTCCGGAGGGAACTCTCCACTCTCACCAGTACACGGTGACGGCGACCTTCGCCGGGCCGACGCTCGGCGAACACGGCTATCTCGTCGACATCGACGACCTCAACGACGCGGTCGACGCCGCAGTCGGCCGATTCCGCGACCAATCGTTGAACGAACTCGAGTCCTTCGACGGACGCAATCCAAGCGTCGAACACTTCTCGCGGATCTTCGGCGATCGGCTCCTCGAATCCCTCGAACCGCCAACGGCGACTCGGCTCCGGATCTCGATGGCGGAAGACGATATCGCGACGGTACGTCACGAGCGAGCGCTCGAGTCGGGCACCGATTCGGTGCCGACAGATCACGAGGTAGAGCGGCGCATGCGCGAACGAACACCGGTGGCATCGGACCGGAGCTGATGGCGGATGAACATTGGGCTGGTCGTCTACGGCGATCTCGAGCAAACGTCGGGCGGCTACCGGTACGATAGAAAACTCGTCTCCGCGCTCGAGGCGCGCGGAGACGGCGTCGACGTGATCTCGACCCCTCGACGGTCGTCCCTCCAAAACCTGGCCGACGGATTCTCCCGCTCGCTCCGTACGAGGCTGGATCGGCCGTATGATGTCCTCCTACAGGACGAACTGTGCCACCCGTCGCTTGTGT
The DNA here is from genome assembly GCF_054653435.1 of Halostagnicola bangensis. Lineage (NCBI taxonomy): Archaea > Methanobacteriati > Methanobacteriota > Halobacteria > Halobacteriales > Natrialbaceae > Halostagnicola > Halostagnicola bangensis. Next base: position 745,531 of record NZ_BAAIGG010000002.1, read on the forward strand.
TCCTCAACTCGCGTCTCGAGCGACCGAATTCGATCGTTTCGATCGTCCACTCGCTTCGCTCCGCGGAGGCGAACGGGATCCGTACTCCGCTCTCTCGAACCATAGAGCGACGGTATCTCGAGAGCGTGGACGCGGCGGTCTGTACGAGCCGAGACACGCGCGATCGGACGGTGGCGCTCGCGAATCTTCCAGCGACCGTCGCACTCCCGGGTGGCCGCGTCGAGGGTGCGGGCGTTCCGACAGCTCGAGTGAGCAGGCGAGCCACGAACGCCGCCGACCCGCTTCGAGTGACGTTCATCGGAAACGTGATCCGCCGAAAGCGCGCCAGAGCGGTGGTATCCGCGCTCGGCCGAGCTAACTGCGAGTGGCGGTTGACCGTCGTCGGAAGTCTCGAGGAAGAGCCGGCCTACGCCCGGTCGGTGGTCGCCGAGGTCCGCGATTGCGGCGTCGAGGACCGGGTGACCTTTACCGGCAGGGTGACCGATTCTGAACTCGAGCGCGTCCTCGAGCGAAGCCACGTCCTCGCGGTTCCCGCTCGCTACGAAGGGTTCGGGATGGTCCACCTCGAGGCGATGGAGTACGGCGTCGTGCCAATTGCGGGCACGGTCGGCGGAGCAGACGAGTTCGTCGACCACGGTCGAAACGGATTCCTCGTCGACCCGTCTCGCCCGTCGGCGATCACCGCGATAGTCGAGCATCTCGAGGCCGACAGAGACCGCCTCGCGGCACTCGGTGTGGCGGCGCTGGAGACCGCGGTGAAACACCCGACCTGGGCGGAGACGATGACTCGAGTTCGATCGTTTCTGATCGAACGGGCGTCGGACTCGGACCGCTCCGAACCCGGATCGGCTCCGCGGTCGACCCTCGAGTCGGAGTCGTCCCCGTGACAAAAACATCAACCCCCACATCAGTATCATCACCATGACACAGTCACTGCAAACGTACCTCGAGCACAAACGTACCGTCGACGACCGCGCGCTCAACGGCCGGGTCTGGTCGGCGTTCGTCGACGGCCTCGCGGAACTCGCGGCGTTCGAGGACTCGAACGGCCGACCGAACGAACCAGTTCGAGTTCTCGAGATCGGCGGCGGAGTCGGGACGATGATCGCGCGACTCGCCGAGCGGGACGCGCTGGTGCCGTCGGTCTCCTATCGGCTGGTCGACCTCGACGAACGGAACGTCGAGTATGCCCGACAACACCTGCCGGAGTGGCTCGAGGAAGCCGGATACGAGGTCGAACGGAGCCGATCGAGCGTGTTGGCTCGATCGACAGGCGAACGGAGCGCCGATCGAACGGTCGAGGTACACCTCGAGGCGGGCGATGCGTTCGAAGCTCCCGATCGAGACGGCGAACGTTCGGAGGCGGACGCCGTCATCGCGAGCGCCGTTCTCGACACCGTCGACCTCGAGTACGCGCTGGGTCGAATTCCGGATCTGCTCCGAACCGGCGGACTGTTGTACGCGCCGATCACCTACGACGGGACGACGACGTTCTCGCCCCCCGATCCGCTCGACGAGCGGCTCACGGAGCTGTACAACCGCCACATGGACGAGATTCGGGACCGACCGGGAAGCAGTCGGGCGGGGCGAGAACTGTTCGCGGCCCTCGACCGACCTGGGAGCGAGTTCGACCTCCTCGAGGTCGGCGGCTCCGACTGGATCGTCCGACCCCGCGACGGGACGTACCCGGCCGACGAAAAGGCGTTCCTCCGACAGCTTCTCGAGACGATCGACGGGGCGCTGGCGGCGTATCCGGAGACGGCGCTCGCACCAACGGATCGACAGCGGTGGGTCGATACGCGGCTGTCCCAACTCGAGCGAGGCGAACTCAGTCTGATCGCGCGCCACCTCGACGTGCTGGCTCGTCTGTGAGAGACTTCCTCTGCAAGCGAGCCGGGAAGCCGCGTGGTATCCGGACGGAATTACTCGCCGACGGCGGTCCGCTCGGCGTCGGTCGCCCCTAACCACCACGCGATTCGATCGATTTCGAGGCGACGAAACGACGTCTTCATCGCGAGCCACTCACAGGATGCAATCGCACGGAGCGGATTCGACGCGTCGAGTGCCGGCGAATCGATTTCGGTAGAGAGCGACTCGAGAAACGCCTCGACCGCAGGATCCGGTTTGACCGTGTCGACGCCGGCGAGGATCCGGAGGTACTGCACGCTCGAGGGGCCGACGCCGGAGATATCGCCGATCGGGTCGGCTTCGTACCGGTAGATGTCCACCTCGGCCGCCCAGGCCTGCAACGATTCGAGGTCGCCGTCCTCCGGACGACGCTCGAGTCGATCGGCAATCTCGAGTAGCACGTGGCGTTTGCGCCGAGCGCCGACGGCTTCGACGAGGTCGTCGTCCTCGAGCGTGAGCGACGCGAGATCCGATAGGGACGCGAGCCGACCGCTCTCGATGAACGAGTCGCGAAATCGCTCGACGGTCGGCTGGATCCCGCCGGTGAAGCTCTGGCCGGTCGTCGAAGCGGCGGCCTCCGTGACCAGAAGGAGTGGGTTGGATCCGGTGAATCGACCGAACTCCAGAAACGCGTCTGCGAGCGCCTTGTAGGGTATCCCTTCCGCGCGTCGCTCGAGGATCGCCTCGACGCTACTCATACTGTTCGCTCGAGGGAATTCAGGTTGGAACGAAATAGTCCTATTGGCGAATCGAAGTCGGGGGTGGACGTTGCTCGAGGGAGCAACTGGCGAAGCGTACGAAGCGAGCCAGGGCCTACTCGAGGCCCTCCGGGGCGTGGTTCGTGATCGTCGTGTGTGCGCCGATGAGCGCACCCGCCAGATCCAAGTTCTCGAGGTGGGTCCCCTCGTCGATGATCGAGCGACGAATATCGCCGTTTCGAACCGTGGCGTTGGGGAAGATGACGGCGTGGTCGAGATCCGTCTCCTCGAGCGTCGCGCCGTCCATTACGTGAACGTTGTCGCCGATCGTGGCGTTCTCGAGGGTGGCCGTGTCGGCGATCATCGACTTCCCGTCGAGGTGCCAGGCGACTGCGTTGAGGTAACTCTCCGGCGTCCCGATGTCGAACCACGCGTCCTCGAACGTGTAGGCGTGCGTTTGCACCCGGTTCTGGAGCCACTGAACGAACCAGCCCGGCTCGTCCGGGTTGTTGCCGTCCTCGAGGTACGTTCCGAGGAGCGACAGCGCATCTTGGGGAAACGCATAGCACGCAATAGAGACGAGCGTGCTCTTCGGGTCGTCGGGTTTTTCCTGAAAGTCCACGACTCGATCGCCCTCGAGTTCGACCAGGCCGTAGGACGACGCCTTCTCTCTCGAGCCGACGTCGTAGGCGGCGAGCGTCGGCGTCTCCTTTCGTTCGAAGTAATCGAGGAAGTCGGAAACGTCGAAGCTGATCAGGTTGTCGCCGGCGATGACGAGCAGATCGTCGTCGACTTCTTCTCGTTCGACGAGTTGGGCGAGCGCGCCGACGACGCCGAACTTGTCGGCTTCTTCGCTGGTATCTTCGATGGAGAGGCGGGGCTTTTCGAACTCGCTTGCTGCGAGATGGGTCTCGAAATCCGGCGCGAACCGTTCGTTCGTGCTCACGTAGACTTCGTCGATCCGATCGTCGTTCTCGAGGGACTGAAAGATCCGATCGATGACGGTGGAGTCGCCGATGGGGAGGAACATCTTGGGCCGATGTTTCGTAATCGGCCACATCCGGGTCGCGTACCCACCTGCAAGGACGACGGCCTTCATGGCACGGATTTCACCGGCTGGATGTAAGTCACTTACCCTTTCTACAGTTTCAGACCGCCCATCGAGCGAATACCAACACGTAAGCCGTCCCGGACACTCCAAGTAACTATGCGAGAGGCAGACGAAACGACCCGACAGCGTCTCGCAGACGCCCTCCGAAAAGACGCTGCGACGCCGAGCGAGTTGGCAGTTCAACTGGATCTAACACCCAATTCGATCGTTCGACACGCCAAACACGTCGCTCGATCGGTCGACGGCGACGGCGAGGAGTTTCTCGTGGCACCGCCGACGTGTCGCGATTGCGGGTTCGACGACTACGACGACCTGCTCAACCTTCCGTCGCGGTGTCCCTCCTGCAAGAGCGAGTCGATAGCCGAACCGACCTTCACTATCGAATGAGTATCGCTCGTTCAGCTACGTCCGGTACATTCAGCCGAAAGATGCTCTCCCTCTCGAGACAGTATCGAGAAGCGAACGGAGATGGTATCGTTTCGACACTAATATTTAGCGTGCAGGCTAGAAGTTGCACGTGACCCGCCGCGGCTCGAGGAATCCATGACTACGCCAGCCCACTCAACGACCGACTGCGCCGAGTTCGTCCTGGCAGCACTCGACTGGCTCGACTCGCAGGACGCCCAATCGGGGACAGTCGACGAGGCGTTCGAACTGCTCACCGACCAGCGACGACGACTCTTCCTCGAGGTGATGCAAAACTACGGCGAATCCATTACGCTTCCCGACGCGGCGGAGGAAGTCGCGAAGCGAGAAGCCGGCCAGCCCGTCTCGGAGCTACCGGCCCAACGGGTTGCCAACGTCTACATTTCGCTGTATCACGACCACCTCCCGCGGCTCGTCGAGTTCGATTTAGTCGAGTACAATCAGGACCGGGATCTCGTTTCGCCGGGGCCGCTTCGGTAGTCGGAGTGGTGAGATCGTACCGTTGGCCGGTTCGACTGTGGTGACCGATTCTCCGCAGAGACATCCGTCAGCGTTTCATAGGGCCGGTTGTCCCTGTTTACCGGTTCGTCGCCAGAGCGGGGTGCCGACTGGCCGGAACTGACTGACAACCGACCGTATCAAGCGGTGGACCAACAGGTCGATCAGAACTCGACATTCGACGTCGACGTGCGATCGACTTCGTCCTCCGGAATCGGACCGGGACCCAGAAAGTCGTAGGAATCGTCGGTGAGATAGACGTCGCCGTCGTCAACGGTCACCTCGAGATCGGGAAGATAGGCTCCTTCGCAGGGCCCGAACGTGCACACGCCGGAATCCGCTTCGAAGTACGCGCCGTGGTTCTCGCAAATTATCTCGCCGTTTCGCATCGCCGCCCCCGACCCCTTGTCGAGTTTGATGTGTGTAAAGTGTTGACAGTAGTTTAGCCAGCACTCGAGACCGCCGTCCTGTCGAACGAGGATCGCCTCCTGAACCTCGTTCGCATCGCCATCGGTCTCGACGACGCGAAACACGTATGTCGACTCGTTGGGAGCGGCCTCGAGTCCGGTGATACGGCGCGTTGGGTCCATTCAGTATCCGGTTTTTGTCGGATCGTGGTGAACGTTACGGACCCGATTCGATAAACCGAACGGGCCGGCGAGCGGGGCTGGGGCTTTCAGAGTTGTTATCCGCTGAAACCCACCAATACAAAAGAGCGGGGGAGCGCTTCCAAGCGGACCAAACTCCAAAATCCAGTCGAACATTTCGAGACACACCGCACATTAGTTACGCCATATTGTCTGACTAAACTTTAACCAGCTCCTCTCCAATGACAGTCTATGGAGAGGCTCCTCATCTACGGCTCGTACGGTTACACGGGCCGACTGATCGTCCGGGAGGCCGTTTCGCGAGGCGAATCGCCGACAATCGCCGGCCGGGACGGAAAGCAGGTGAGCGAACAGGCCCACGAGAACGATCTCGAGGGGCGAACGTTCTCCCTCGAGGCCGACATGGCGTCCCACCTCGCCGAGTTCGACGCCGTCCTGAACTGTGCCGGGCCGTTCGTCGAAACAGCCGAGCCGCTGGTCGAAGCGTGTCTCGAGACGGGAACGGACTATCTGGACATCACGGGTGAGTTTCGCGTCTTCGATCGGATACGACGCCAGGACGACCGCGCTCGAGAAAGGGGGATTACCCTGCTTCCGGGGGTCGGATTCGACGTGGTTGCGTCCGACTGCCTGGCCGCGTTTCTCTCCGAGCGACTGCCGAGCGCGGACGAACTCGCGATCGGCGTGGCGGGGATGGATTCGCGCCGCGGAATTCCCGCGCCGGGAGACGTATCACGCGGCACGGCGAAGACGCTCTTCAGCGGGAGCGCAACCACTAACGTCATCCGCAAAAGCGGCTCGCTCGTCCGGGTACCGATCGGCTTTCGAAGCCGAAAGATCGACTTCGGCGACGGCCCCGAACACGCGGTGACGATCCCGCTCGGGGACGTAGTCACCGCCGCTCAGACGACCGGCATCGAGAACGTCGAGGTGTACGCCGCCATGCCCTCGTGGACCGACCCGGCGATGTCGGCCCTCGGGTCGGCCGCCTGGCTCCTCGAGAGTCGCCCGGTGCAAACACTGGCAGAGCCGGCGATCGACGCGCTGATCGACGGACCCGGCGAATCAACGCTCGAGAGCGGCGAAACCGTCGTCTGGGGCGAAGTCCGAAACGGGGAACGAACCGTACGGGGCCGGATTCGAACGCCGAACCCGTACGCGTTGACCGCAAAATCAGCCGTCGAGGCCGCGAGAAGAGTCCTCGAGGGAACAGTTCCGTCGGGGGCACAGACCCCGGCTAACGCGTTCGGGTCCGAGTTCGTCCTCGAGTGTTCCGACAGCGAACGGGAGCTCCTCGAGTCCCCGGCGGTCGTTGACGTTGAGAGCTAATTGCTCGAGTGCCGTCGAGCGGTTCGGAACGCGTGCCGAGCAAGTCAACCGAGCCGTCAGTACCAGTTAACCAACCTGTCAGTACCAGTCAATCAAGCCGTCAGTACCAGTTAACCAACCTGTCAGTAACACTGCGTCTCGACGCGTTCGTCGTACGCCCGCGAGAGCGTCTCGAGAACCCTCCCGCCGTCGTTCCCTCGGTTGCCGCCGGTTCCGTTGCTCTCGGCCCCGTCACCGCCGACGGCTCCCCCATCGAACGAGCCGACGGGTCGCAGTTCCCACGTCGTATTCGTCAGGAACACGCTATCGGCGTTTCGGAGCCTCTCGGGCGTATATCGCCCCTCCTCGACGGGGACGCCAATTTTCTCAGCGCATTCGAGAACGACGCGCCGTGTGATCCCCGGGAGAACGGGGCCGTCGGTCGTCGGCGTGTACAACGTGGCGTCCTCGACGAAGAAGACGTTGCTCGTCGCTCCTTCAGCGACGAATCCCTCGCCGTCACAGAGGAGCGCCTCGTCGCCGTCCTCGAGTTCCTGTCGCGCCAGAATCCCGTTGAGGTAGTTGTGGGTCTTCGCCGAAGCGGGCACTGCTTCGTCGGGAATCCGCCGAGTGTCGACCGTCTCGAGAATAGCGGGCTCGTCCCAGACCGGTTCGCCGTCGATTCCACCTCGCGGAAGCGACCCGACGTAGACGACGACTGTCGGGTCGACGGCGGGATCGGGCGTCAGCTTGCCAGGCTGGACGCCGCGGGTGATCGAGAGCCTAACGTAGGCGTCCTCGAGTTCGTTGGCCGACAGCGTCTCGTCGATTCGCGATCGAAGGTCCACCCTCGAGAGCCCGTGGTTGAGCCCGAGCGCGTCGCAGGTTTCCTCAAGCCGATCCGCGTGGGCGTCCCACTCGAAAACCGTGCCGCCGTAGGCGCGGAGCGTCTCGAACGCGGCGTCGCCGTATCGAAAGCCCCGATCGTCGACGCGGACGGTCGCCTTCGATGCAGGGACGAGGTCGCCGTCGACGTGATAGGTTACTTCTTCGGATGGTTCGGACATCGTGTTACCTCGAGTCACCCCCGCTTGATTCTGCGGTTCGCTCCGTATTTTCCGCCGCAAACGTACAGAAGTTCCGGATCAGTCGTTTCCCGACCTCGAGCGAGATCGATTCGCCTCGAGTCCGAACATTACGGCTCCCGTTTTCGGAAGCTCTCTCACCCTCCTTCCTGACCTCCGAATCGGCTTCTCGAGTCAGGATGCTCTCGGGATGGAACTGCACGCCGATGTGGGGTTTCTCGCGATGGCGAACGCCCATCAACACCCCGCGCTCGTCGGCCGTGCTGGCGGTTTCCTCGAGCGCGTCGGGAAGCTCCCCGCGTTCGACCGCGAGCGAGTGATAGCGCCCGACTCGAAACGGTTCGGGGACGCCCGCGAAAATCCCTTCCCCGTCGTGGGTGACGAGCGAGGGTTTCCCGTGAACGACCTCGGGCGCGTGGACGACCGCCGATCCGTTAGCCGCACAGAGTGCTTGATGTCCCAAACAGACGCCGAGAACCGGATACTCGGTTTCCGCGAACAGCGGAATCGAAATCCCCGCCTCCGCGGGCGTTCCCGGTCCCGGCGAGACGACGATCCCGGTCGGGTCGAGCCGCGAAACGTCCTCGAGGTCGATCTCGTCGTTCCGCTTTACGACGACCTCGTCGGCGACTTCGCCGACATACTGGACGAGGTTGTACGCGAACGAGTCGTAGTTGTCGACGACGAGAATCGTCGTTCGATCACTCATCTTGATCACCCTCCGGCTCTCCAATGTCGCTCTCGAGTTCTTCAGCATCACCGACGCTCTCGAACACTCCATCGTCCCGATCCAGCTCCTCGCCATCACCGCCGCTCTCGAGTCCCATCTCGGCTCGCTCCCCGAGGGCCTCGTCGACGGCGGTCAACAGCGCTCGAGCTTTGTCGAGAGTTTCGTCGTACTCCCGATCGGGAACCGAGTCCTCGACGATACCCGCGCCGACCCGGAGGTGATACTCGTCGCCGTGGCGAACGAGGGTTCGAATCACGATGTTCAGCGTGGCGCGACCGTCGAAGCCGAAAATGCCCACGCTTCCCGTGTAGGGCCCCCGTCGGGTTGCCTCGAGTTCGTCGATGATCGCCATCGTTCGGGGCTTTGGAGCGCCGGTGATCGTCCCGCCGGGGAAGACCGCCGCGATCGCGTCGGCGAGCGATTCGCCCTCCCGAAGCCGTCCGGTGACTTCCGAGACGAGGTGCATAACTTCCGAGTAGCGATCGACGCGACGGTACTCCTCGACGTCGACGGAGCCGTAGGCACAGACCTTCCCGAGGTCGTTTCGCTCGAGGTCGACCAACATCGCGTGCTCGGCACGCTCTTTCTCGTCGCCGAGGATGTCCGCCTCGAGCGCTCGATCTTCCTCGGCCGTCTCGCCCCGGGGCCGGGTCCCGGCGATTGGTTCGGTTCGAACGAACGAGCCCTCGCGCTCGAGCAGGAGCTCCGGGCTCGCGCTCACCAGATCCGCGGCGCGGAACTCGAGCAGACAGGAGTACGGAGCCGGGTTCACGCGCCGGAGCGCGTCGTAGGCCGCGACGGGATGGACCGCGGCGGGTGCTGTGAGTCGCTGCGAGATGTTCGCCTGGAACGTATCGCCGTCGCGGACGTACTCCTTGACTCGGCACACGCGACCGGCGAAGGCGTCACGTCCGCAATCGCTCTCGAACGTCGCCTCCGGTGTCGAGACGGGCGGCTCGAGTGAATCGATCTCGCCCTCGAGCGCGTCCCGTGTGAGTTCTAGCGCGCGATCCCGGCCGCGTTCGTACGCGGACTCGATGGCGTCGTCCGCGACGGCTTTTCCGCCAGCTTCGATATCGCCGTCGGGATCGATTCGCGGACAGGCGGTCACGCGGAGCGTAACCTCGCCGTCGGTCGGTTCCTCCCAGGCGGCGAGACGGTCGTAGAATTCCACCTCGAGTTGTGGCAGGTCTCTATCGTCGACGGCGGATTCGGGAAGTTCTTCGAGTTCGCGCACGATATCGTAGGAAAGCCAGCCGATCGCTCCACAGGGGTAAGGAACTGTACAGTCGCCACGAACGAGCTGATCGCCCTCGAGCAGTCCCTCGAGAGCGGCGAGTGTGGGAGACGATGACTGATCGTCGTCTCCGTCTCGGATCGCGGCCGCCCGGCTAACGGTGAGTCTGTCGACCGGATCGACGCCGAAATAGCCCCAGCCGGGTTGTCCGCCGGTCGTCTCGAGGAACGCACCGCCAGCCCCCTCACGCGCTCGTCGATACGCCAGAAACGGATCGTCGACGGGAACGCGAACTTCGATCGGAACGCGAACGCCACCCCGAACGCCCGTCGTCTCGACTCCCTCACTCGTTTCGCCTCGGGCCGCCCGCTGTAGTTCGGATCGAACGGTCTCTCGAACGGACTCGAGCGATGTCACGACCCGCGGCGCAGTCATACGTGCGGGAACGAGTCACCGAACTAATCATCTTGCGGTTTCGGGAACGATTGCAGGAAAGAAGCGGGCGGACTCTGTGGAATCCAGATGGGAACACAACTCGTCGGGAGACAGCGGGTCGTCTCGAGGAGAGACGGGTCAAATTGACTGCTGTAACGCGCCAAAGCGACCTGAACACGCCAAACTGATGGTTTATCGGACCTGCGCTCTGTCGATCCAACCCTGCAGTCGTGTCTCCGAGATATCCGTTTTGTCGGCCAGTTCCGCTGCGTCGGCTTCCGCGAGCGCTTCGACGGTTTCGACACCCGCCTCGGTGAGTCGGTCCGCGTAGGCCGGACCGATTCCCTTGATCGAGTCGGTCGGCTCGCCGTCGACAGCCGCCTCAGACGCCGCCGATTCGGCCTCGTCATCAGATTCGGAGTCGGCGGCTTGCTCGTCTTCCGCCGGCGTCTTGTCGGCCGTCGGCGTCGCATCGGCTTCGGTCGGGCCGGTCGCTTCGGCAGGCTCTGCGGCCTCGGCCGCCGAGTCCGGCGATTGGGTCATCGAATCGGTCGAACTCGAGGCCGCGGTGCCGGCCGCCGCGGCGTCCTCGACGGATTCGGAGTCGTCCGGTTCGCCGTCGTCGGATGGAGCCTCGTCCCCGTCGTCCGACACTCCGTCGTCGGTGGTTGTCTCGGCGTCGGTGGCCATCCCGTCGTCGTCTTCGACGGTCTCGGAGTCGTCGCTGGCTTCGGAGTCGTCGACATCGTCCACCTCCGGCGCGGGGTCCTGTTCGCCCTGTTCGGGTGTCTTTTCGGTCGTCGGCGTCGCATCGGCTTCGGTCGGGCCGGTCGCTTCGGCCGGCTCTGCGGCCTCTGCCGTCGAATCGGTCGACTGGGTCATCGAACCGGTCGAACTCGAGGCCGTCGATCCGGCGGCTGCGGCATCGTCAGCCCCGTCCTCGTCGGACTCGCTCTGGGTCCGCTCGCGTTCGACAGTGACCCCGACGTCTCGAGAACGAGCCGATTCGGATCCCGAGTCACCGAGACCGAGCATCGACTTCAGCTTCTGAAGGATTCCCATTAACCGAACATTGTTGATTCGCTCACTTAAACCCGTTCGATCCGGAGACAGGAAAGGGACCTACAGACGGTGTCGGAGGGCCTCGTTCATCGTCTCAACGGGGGCATCCTCCCCGGTCCAGATCTCGAGCGCTTCGACCCCCTGGTAGAGGAGCATCCACGCCCCGTCGATCGTCGTCGCGCCGGCCGCCGCGGCGTCGCGGAGCAGTCTCGTCTCGAGCGGTCGGTAGACCGCGTCCATCACCGCGAGGTCGCCGTGGAGCGCCCCGGCGGGAATCGGCGTCTCGTCCGTCTCCATTCCGACGCTCGTCGCGTTGACCACGATATCGGCGTCGGCGAGTAACTCCTCGAGCGACTCGAGACCGTGTCCCGTTGCGTCCGGGACGACCTCGGCGAGTTCGTGAGCCGTCGACTCGGTTCGATTCGCGATATCGACGGTCGCACCCGCGTCGGCGAGCCCGAACGCGATCGCACGCCCCGCGCCGCCGGCGCCGACGACGACGGCGGTTGAACCCTCGAGTGCAACGTCGTGATCGCGGAGTGCCCTGATCGCCCCGACCGCGTCGGTGTTGTGACCTGTCGGCGTCGGTCTGGAGAAGTCGATCGTGTTGACGGCTCCGATGCGCGTCGCGAGGTCGTCCGCGTCGACGACCTCGAGGACGTCCTGTTTGAACGGGATCGTGACGTTCATTCCCTCGATGCCGAGCGCATCCGCGCCGTCGACCGCGGCCTCGAGATCCTCCGGTTCTGGTTCGAAGGTAACGTATCGTCCCTTGAGGTCGAGTTCGTCGTACGCCGCTTCGTGCATCGGCGGCGAGAGCGAGTGGCCGATGGGGTTTCCGATGATTCCAAAGACGTGCATACCAACGCTCGTGACGGCGGGGATATAACCGGTGTGACTTCGGCAGCGTTTCGTCGCGCTTTCTTGGTTCGCACAATAGACGTTTCAGGGCTGGCGACCACCTGCCTGTGGTCGGCTCCTCGTCGTTGTTCTGGACAGCGGAGACAGCCTTCCATCCGGACAGCTTATACGCCGCTCTCGAGTATGCGAGGCCAATGCCCGTCGGCTCGGAACTCCTCGTTGCTATCGCCCTACTCGCGGCCGGTGTCGTTGTCCTCTACGCGGGTGCAGAGTTGCTCGTGGCCGGTGCAGGGCGGCTCGCGCTCGGGATCGGCCTCCGGGCGGCGACCGTGGGCGTCACCGTAATCGCCTTCGCGACGACCGCGCCCGAACTGTCCGTCGCGATGACCGGCGCGCTCGACGTTTCGACCGATATCGGTCTTGGAACCGTCCTCGGCTCGAACATCGCCAACATCGGACTCGTCCTGGGCGTTTCGGCGCTGATCCACCCGTTGTCGATCAGCGAGGTGGCGATGAAGCGACACGTCCCGTTCATGGTGTTCGCCGCGTTTTTGCTCGTCATCATGGGCGTCGACGGGGTGATCGGTCGCCTCGAGGGAACGATCCTTCTCGGCGTTCTAGTCGGCTTTACCGGCTATCTCGTCTACTCCTCGAGAGCCGACCCGGCACCGGTCGTCGATCACCCCGACGCCGAAGACGGAATCGAGCTCTCCGACGTCGCATCTGTTCTCGGCGGTCTGATTGCACTCGTCGTCGGTTCCCGATGGCTCGTCTCCGGCGGGACCGAACTCATGTCCGCGTTCGGGTTCTCGGATCTCGTCATCGGATTGACGGTGCTCGCGGTCGGGACGTCGCTTCCGGAGCTCGCCGCCTCCGTCGTCGGTGCGGTCCGCGGCGAAACGGAGTTCGCAATCGGAAACGTCGTCGGGTCGAATATCTATAACGTGCTGGCGGTCATCGGCCTTCTCGCCCTTATTACGCCAATTCGAGTCTCCGAGAGCACGCTCCTGTTCGAGTTTCCGATTCTGGTCGTCTTTACCCTCGTTCTGGTCGCGATGATGGGATACGGGCGACGCCTCTCGAGGCTCGATGGAGCCGGTCTCGTCGTCGGGTACGCGGTATTCGTCTACCTCCTGCTCCCCTGAAAACCACCCACGATCTAGCCGAAGTCACGCGACACCACGACCGAAAGCGTCACGTATTCAATCGAGCCCGACCGATTCCGTGGCGTGATCGCTATCGTCGAAAGTCGGGCCGACCGCGCCTCGACCCACATCTGTTCGTTCCTCCTCGAGGAAGGGGACTGGGAGGCCAAGTCGGATGATTCGCGACCGGACGCCGACGGCGGCGGCACCTATTATCGCACCGAGGGGTTCGAACTGCGCTCGTTCGAGACACGTCATCTGGATCTCGAGCGCCCCGCCGGCGCGTTCGAGTGCGACCCCGATCTGCTGGTGTTCGCCTCGAAACACGCCGGCGACACGGGCGCGCTGTTGACCGCACACTTCACCGGCAACTTCGGGCCCGCAGAGTACGGCGGCGACGACTACGCGCTCGCGGAGACATGTCCGAACGCCCACGCGAAACTCCTCGAGGCGTTCGACGAACACGCTCCGGAGGCCTACGACGTGGGAATGGAGTGTACGCACCATGGTCCAACCGATGTCGGCTGTCCCTCGCTGTTCGCAGAACTCGGTAGCGACGAACCGCAGTGGGAGGATCCCGACGGGGCTCGAGCCGTCGCCCGCGCGATTCTCGAGCTCGGAGATCCAGAAAGCCGCGACGTCACACCCCATCGCAAGCGACAGGTCGTGGGGTTCGGCGGCAACCACTACGTCCCGCGATACCAGCGGATCGTCGAGGAAACGCCGTGGGCAGTCGGCCACATCGCCTCGGAGTGGGCCCTCGAGGATATGGGCGACCCCGAACAGCACCGCGACGTGATCGATGCGGCCTTCGAAACTAGCGGAACCGAACTCGCGGTCGTCGAAGGAACGTGGCCGAAACTCGAGAGCGTCATCGATGATTTGGGCTACGAAATCGCGAGCGAAACGTGGCTTCGGGAAGTCGGCGACCGGCCGATCGAGCTCGTCCGCGCGATCGAGTCCGAACTCGTCCCCGTCGAGGAGGGAATCAGGTTCGGCGAGAAGCGAGTTGATCTCGAGGATGGCGAGGCGGCCGACGAGGCGTTTTCAGCGGTCCAGCTTCCGGCGGAGTTGATCGACACTGCGGAAGGAATCGACCCCGATCGGGTCCGCAAGAGCGTGGAGGCGAACACCATCGCGTTCACGACCGAGAACGGGGGCAGTCGAGTTGGATCGACCGCTGCGTTCACCTCGGAGACGGTTCCGCCGGCGCTGATCGAATCACTCGCGAGCGTTCTCGAGGAAAAGTACGACCGAGTTCGACTCGAGGACGAAACCGTCGTTGCGGAGGAGCGAGCGTTCGATCCGGCACTCGCAGCCGAGGCGGGGGTTCCGGAGGGACCGAAGTTCGGCGCGCTCGCGAACGGGTCGTCGGTCACGGTCGACGGCAAAGCTATCAATCCTGAAGACGTTCGTACCGATCGGACAGAGTACTTCCCCTTGTGAATTCATTCTAGCGACGGTAATATGTCCTTACAGCGCCCGTCAGGAAGCTTTTTCGCGATCAGGTGGCCGACACGTAAGAAGCGATTACTGCGTCAGACAGACGGCTGACGTGTAGGGGAAAGGTAATTATGCTCCATCGTTAAGTCAAGGGCAAGGATGGACTCTATAATCGACGATGCCATCGACGAGGCCGAGGAGGGGGAGCCTGAGCACCTCCCCGACGAGGCCGAAGCGGTCGACGGCAATACTTCGGGGACGATGACCGACGACGAACTACTCGACGTACTCGACGATCTCCAGACTGATATTACAGTCGTCGGCTGTGGCGGTGCTGGCGGAAACACCGTCAACCGGATGGGAGAAGAGGGAATTCACGGGGCGAAGCTGGTCGCGGCCAACACCGACGTCCAGCACCTCGTCGAAATCGAAGCCGATACGAAGATTCTGATGGGCGAACAGAAAACCGGCGGCCGCGGGGCAGGCTCACTCCCGCAGGTCGGCGAGGAGGCCGCCCTCGAGAGTCAACAGGATATTTACGACGCGATCGACGGCTCCGATATGGTGTTCGTCACCGCGGGACTCGGCGGCGGAACGGGGACCGGCTCGGCCCCCGTCGTCGCGAAAGCGGCTCGGGAGTCCGGCGCGCTCACGATTTCGATCGTCACGACGCCGTTTACGGCCGAAGGCGAAGTTCGACGAACGAACGCCGAAGCGGGTCTCGAGCGACTTCGAGACGTTTCCGATACGGTCATCGTCGTTCCGAACGACCGCCTGCTCGATTCGGTCGGCAAACTGCCGGTCAAACAGGCGTTCAAGGTCAGCGACGAAGTGCTGATGCGCTCGGTCAAGGGTATTACCGAACTCATCACGAAACCCGGTCTCGTCAACCTGGACTTCGCCGACGTTCGCACCGTGATGGAACGGGGCGGCGTCGCGATGATCGGACTCGGCGAATCCGACTCCGAAGCGAAGGCCGAGGACTCGGTCAAAACTGCGCTCCGCTCTCCGCTTCTCGACGTCGACATTTCGGGCGCTAGCTCCGCGCTCGTCAACGTCACCGGTGGCAACGACATGTCCATCGAAGAGGCCGAAGGCGTCGTCGAAGAGATCTACGACCGCATCGACCCCGACGCGCGCATCATCTGGGGGACCTCGATCGACGAGAGTCTCGAGGGCAGCATGCGAACCATGATCGTCGTAACAGGCGTCGAATCGCCCCAGATTTACGGCCAGCCCAACGGCGAATCCGTCCAGCCACAGGGTGCGAGTGCCGAGGAAGAAGATATCGACTTCGTCGACTGATTCTTCGAAAGCAGATTCGGTTTAGGGCGTGCAGTCAACTCCGAGTAGTCGACCAGCTGTGACCACGTTGTTACGATCTCAAGTCGGAGTGAAGCGGCCGTCAATCGTCGGCCGGATCGGCTTCGGCCCGGTCGTGATCTTCCTCAAGTCGGCGGGAGTACTCGGATTTCATCACGTGAAACGTGAGAAGAAGCGGGAATAACAACAGGGGCCACATCCACGCCGCCAGCACGAGGACGAGCAGGGAGAACTGCACGGCAAAGAGCATGAGGAGGATGTCTTTTTGTCGCCGGGATTCGATCGTCATCTCATGTTGTTTTTTACAGACATGTATATGTACTTCGGTGCCTCTGAGGAGCGGAAAGCGGCTCGAGGCGTGGAATAAAAGTTTGGGTCACGGATTACCGTCCGGGACGAGCTGGTGCGTGTGGCTCGAGCGCACGACTCGAGGCGCGACGCTTCGAAGCCCTTATACTCGCAAGTTGGATAGTTGCACGTGACTCGCTGGTCCGCGGGCGACAGCGGGCACCTGTTCGACTATCGTCACAGGTCGGGATGTGGAACGCACGAGATTGTCTCGATGAGTTCTGAACCAGGAAACGCCCGCAGATACACAAATGGCACGAAGCTTCTACTCCCACATCAAGGAGGCATGGAAGAACCCGGGCGACGGAAAGCTCGGTGAACTGCAGTGGCAGCGAAAACAGGACTGGCGCAAAGAGGGCGCAATCGAGCGTATCGACCGCCCGACGCGACTGGACAAGGCGCGCGAACTCGGCTACAAGGCCAAACAGGGAATCGTCCTCACGCGCGTCTCGGTCCGCAAGGGAACCGCTCGGAAACAGCGACACAAGGCGGGTCGACGAACGAAACGCCAGGGTGTCAACCGAATCGGTCGACGCAAGAACATCCAGCGGATGGGTGAAGAACGCGTCTCCCGAAAATACCCCAACATGCGGGTTCTCAACAGCTACTGGGTCGGAGAAGACGGCAGCCAGAAGTGGTTCGAAGTGATCCTCGTCGATCCGAACCACCCGGCCATCGAGAACGACGATGATCTCGGCTGGATCTGCAACGACAACCACACCAACCGCGCGTTCCGCGGCCTCACCAACGCGGGTAAATCGAACCGCGGACTTCACACCCGCGGCAAAGGCGCAGAGGATGTCCGTCCGTCGAACAACGGCGGTAGCACCGACGCGAAGTAAACCGCCGATTTCTCGATTTTGAGACACTGCCGGCTGTAACTATGTGGAGATTCTCGTACCCCGGGGCGACGAGAATCGTAAACGACGTACAGCCGACAGTATACCTCGTCTCGAGAGATTTCTCTCTCGAGTGCCCGATACCACCCAACGGCCGCAGCGCTTCCACTCGAACCGTACCCCGACGCCGCACGAGAGACATAGAGATACCGAGAAAGACAACCAGCCGGGAATCGGGCAGACACTTATTTTGTTCCCGACCGTATTTTCGCGTATGAGCAAACGCATTGTCGTCCCGGTTGATAACTCGGACCGTTCGACCGACGCACTCGAGTTCGCTGTCACCGAGTTCCCCGACGCCGACATTACGGTGTTAAACGTCCTCGACCCGGGAGACTTCTACGCGGCAACTGGCATGGAAGGCGGAGCGATGGCCAACTACGACCAGATCCAACAACACCACGAGAACCAGGCCGACCAGATCTTAAAAAACGCCAGCGAACTCGCCGCCGAACACGGGGTAGAGATCGACACGGACCGCGTCATCGGCGGTATCTCTCGCTCGATCGTCGATTACGTCGAGGAACACGAGGCCGATCAGATCATCGTCGGGAGCCACGGCCGGACCGGTGCGAGTCGGATTCTCCTGGGAAGCGTCGCCGAAACGGTTGCGCGCCGATCACCCGTTCCGGTGACGATCGTCAGGTAACCCCCGGTTCTCGAGCGGAAGTGATGCGATTCGAGCCGAACGTCGGCAACATGAAGAAGAATCTGGCGACAATCGCGCCCAGTTTCCCGGCGTAGGGCCACCCCATGAATATGATCTCGTCCGCACCGCCGCAATCGACGGTCAGGACGACTACGTTTCACACAATAGCAGTCATACGAACGGTTACGGTGGTCGACCCCCTGACGTCGATTATGTCCGCAGATCCAGTTCGAATCGGATTCGTCTGCGTCCAGAACGCCGGTCGGAGTCAGATGGCGACCGCGTACGCGGAACGCGAGCGCGACCGACGAAACCTCGAGGACGACGTCGAAATCCGTTCGGGAGGAACCCACCCGGCCGACTCCGTCCACGACATCGTTCTCGAGGCGATGGCCGAAGAGGGGATCGACCTCGCCCAGCGCGAGCCTCGAGAGATCTCCGAGGCGGAACTCGAGTCGTGTGCGTACGTCGCGACCATGGGCTGTTCGACGCTCGAGATCGACGCCGAAACGGACGTTCGAGATTGGGACCTACCGGACCCTCACGGGCGAGCGCTCGAGGAAGTCCACGAGATCCGTCAAGAGGTTCGGAGGCGGGTCGGTGATTTGTTCGACGAACTCGAGAAAGCCGAACTGCGGTAACGAATTGCTCAAAATTGATTGATAGGAGCGAACACCGAGTCACGTGATTGGTTCGTTCGGTGCTACACCGAAACGGTCTGGGTGCGTTCGCGCTCGGATTCGGACTCCGGTGGTCGAATGTCGAGATCAGCGCGCAGCGCCTCGATCGCGTCTTCGGGATCCGTTTCGGAGTTGAAGACACGGTCGAAGCCCATCCCGCGGAACTTCTCTTGGGTTTCCTCGAAGTCGTTCTGGCCGACCGAGAGGTTTCCACCGATGTAGGTCGTCACGTCCTCGAGGTCCGCGTCCGCGACTCGTTCGTGGAATCCCTGACAGTCCTGTTCGGCGTGGCCGTAAAGCGAAGAGACGAGTACAGCTTCGGCGTTGTGATCCGTCGCGGCGTCGACGAACTCCTGCTGGGAGCTCTGGACGCCGAGGTTGATGACGTCGAACCCTGCCGCGTTCAGCGCCTGCTCGAGGATCGTAATGCCGACGACGTGCGCGTCGGAGCCGATCACGCCGAGGATAACTGTCTTCGTCATTGTCGTACTTCGATGGTCAGCGGGGACGTACATAAACCTAATGATTCATCATGTTATATCCTCACGCACGGCGATTTTTTGGCCTCAGCCGTCGCTATCGGGAGAACGTTAACGAAAGATCAACAAAATCACGAGAAGCGCCGCCGTTCGTCACAGACGGTTGGGAATGTCAAGTTCGGTGGGCCGACTCGAGCGATCGCCCCGCTCCGATCCACCCACGATTACGCCTTCACGGTAGTGAGCGCATCGACGACCGAATCGGTCCGTCCGCGTGCCCGTTCGATACCGTCGTCGCCCGCCGCGATCAGCGCGAACACGCCGGCGACGTTCGCGTCCGCCGTTTCGACGATATCGAGGAGCAGTTCCTGCGTCTCGCCCGATCGGATGAGGTCGTCCACGACCAGAACGGATTCACCCTCGCCGACCGAGGATTCCGGCAGATAGTAGGTGATCTCGATGCCGGAGTCGAGCCGCTCGCGGGCTTCGATGAACTCCTCGACTGCTGTCTCTTTTCGTTTTTTCGCGTACGCACACCGCGTTCCGTAGTAGCTCGCGAGCGCCGCCGCGAGCGTGATGCCGTCGGTTGCGGCCGTGAGAACGACGTCCGGCCGCTCGAAACCAAAACTGTCGGCGACGACGGGGGCCGCGAGGTTCAAAAACGGCTGATCGAAGACCACGCCGGAGTTATCGACGTATCCTTCGCCGTCGACCTGGATCCGCGCCTCGAGCTCCTCGGCGAGGGCTTCCTTCCCGAGATCCTCGACGACGGCCCGAGCGCGGTCGGTCCCCGGTAACACGTGGCCGTTGACGTACCGATTGAGGTCGCCCGCCGGAAGGCCGGTCTTGGCCTCGAGTTCGTCGTAGGTGCGGGTTTCCTTGAGCATGCACAACACGTCGACGGCGCGCAACTGGAGGGCTGCTTTCTCAGCTCTGTTCATATGGATATGCACGATTCCACAAATATGGATATTTCGAAAGAGCGAAGCGGAAGAATCAGCACGAAAGTGTGAACGAATGGGCGCGGCGATTCCGTCGAGTTACTCCTCGAGGAAGTCTGGCTCGGGTCGCTTCTCGTCGCGCTCGGCCTCGAGGTGCGCTCGGAACGAATCGATATCGACGTCGTACTCCTGTTCTTCGAATCGGTCCCGTACCGAAATCGTGCCGTCGTCTTCCTCGTTGTCACCGACGATGATCTGGTAGGGCACGCGGTCGTCGTGGGACGCGCGGATCTTTCGCTCGAGCGTCGAATCTCGGTTGTCGACCTCGATGCGGAAGTCTTCGAACTCGTTGGCGACGCGGTGGGCGTAGCCGAGGTTCGAATCCGAAATCGGGAGCACGCGGATCTGTTCGGGCGCGAGCCAGAACGGGAAGTTGCCCTCGTAGTGCTCGATGAGCATCATGAAGAAGCGTTCGTAGGAGCCATAGAGGGCCCGGTGGATCATGACCGGGCGGTGCTCTTCGTTGTCCTCGCCCACGTAGGAGAGGTCGAAGCGCTCGGGCATGTTGAAGTCGAGTTGGACCGTCGGCCCGTCCCAGTTGCGGCCGATGGCGTCCTCGAACGCGAAGTCGATCTTCGGCCCGTAGAACGCGCCGTCACCCTCCTCGACCTCATACTCGAGGTTACGCTTCTCGAGCACCGATCGGAGCTGGGATTCGGCCTTCTCCCAGATTTCGTCGCTCCCGACGCTCTTCTCGGGTCGCGTCGCGAGTGCCATCTCGAACTCGAGGTCGAACGTCTCGAGGACGTCGGTGATCATGTTGATGATCGTCTCGACCTCGTGTTCGATCCCCTGGGGCTTGACGAACAGGTGACCATCGTCGATGGTAAAGGCCCAGACTCGCGAGAGTCCGGAGAGTTCACCTCGTTGTTCCTTCCGGTACACCTTCCCGTTTTCTGCGTACCGAACCGGCATGTCCCGATAACTCCAGGAGTGATCCTGGAAAATAGCGGCGTGGCCGGGACAGTTCATCGGCTTCAGGCCGAACTCGTCGTCGCCTACGTCGAAGATGAACATGTCGTCCTCGTAGTTCTCGTAGTGACCCGAACGGTGCCAGAGGTCCGTCTTGAACACGTGGGGCGTCTCGACGTAGTCGTAGCCTGCGTCCTCGTTTAGTTCCTCGACGAAGGACTCGAGTTCCCGGAGGACCGTTTTCCCCGGCGGATGATACAGCGGGAGGCCAGGACCCGTGACGTCCTGGATCGAGAACAGATCCATCTCGTTGCCGATCTTGCGGTGATCCCGCTCCTCGGCCTCCTCGAGGCGATTGAGGTAGTCCTCGAGGTCGGATTCGTCTTCGAAGGCCGTGCCGTAGATCCGCGTTTGCATCGTGTTGTCCTCGTCGCCGCGCCAGTACGCGCCAGCGATCTCGAGGAGTTTCACGGCCCCGATTTCGCCCGTCGACTCGACATGGGGGCCGGCACAGAGGTCCTCCCACTCGCCCTGACTGTAGAAGGTGACCTGCTCACCCTCGGCGGCGAGTTCCTCGAGTAACTCGAGTTTGTACGGCTCATCGGCGAGCCGTTTCTCGGCCTCTTTGACCGAGACCTCCTCGCGCTCGATCTCGTAGTCTTCCTCGATGATCTCTTCCATCTCCGCCTCGATGGACTCGAGATCCGATTCGTCGATATCGAGGTCGTCGAAGTCGTAATAAAAGCCGTCGTCCGTTGGCGGACCGATCGCGAGTTTCGGGTCGTCGTAGTGGCGTTCGACGGCCTGTGCGAGACAGTGAGCCGCCGAATGGCGCATGACTCGCAGAGATTCGTCCGATCCCTCGGTGATGATCTCGAGTTCCGCGCCGTCGTAGGCGGGTGCTTCTTTTGCGACGAGGTCGCCGTCTAACTTCCCGGCGACCGTATCCCGACCGAGTCCGGGGCCGATCTCGTAGGCGCAGTCTTCGACCGTCGCGCCGGCGTCGACCTCGAGCTCCGATCCGTCGGGGAGGACGACGACGATCTGTTCCTGTGATTCTGCTTGTGAGTCTGGTTCTGACATGGCTGTGGCTGTGTGTTGTGGTTAAGTGGCGGGACTCCGTCGAGAAGTCCGGTGGTGTCGCGCACGTGCCGTTCGTCGAACGACCGAATTCGAGACGACGAACGATAGGTGAGTGTTAAAAGCGGGCGAACGGCCCTGTAAAACGGACACCTACCATCGTGATTACGCGTAGTCTCGAGTAGGTTAAAAGCGTTGTGATGGTGAAGCGGTGAACGAGCCCTCGCAGGCGTCCGGAGAGCGGTTACAACGGCGGTCGTTCGCAGATCAACGACCGCTATCGGGGACCGGTGTAGACTGAACTGTTTTCAGGCCTCGAGCAGTTCGTTCACCCATGGTGTTCGATCCGTTCCCGTTCGAGGAAGACGACGAGGATTCGTTCCCGCTGGGAGACGAGTCGTCGGACGACGCCGCGTTCGAGGAGGACATTCAGAAGATCCCTCGGGAACGGTTGATGACCTTCGTCTACATTCTGGTGCTCGTCCAGGCCGGCCTGCTGGCGGGAAGTCTCGGGTTGATGCTTTTGGCGATCCAAGGGCAGGTGCTCGTCGGCGGGGGCCTCGCCGTCGTCGGCGTCCTCGCGTTCGCGCTCGCGGCGTACCGATATTACAGCCACAAAGAATGAACGGGACGACCGAGGAGCGAATTCGACATACCGGTGTTGGGCGATCAGCTCCGTCGATCAGCGAGACGCTACCACGATCACCGGGATTCCAACACGATCATCGGGACTCCAGCAACTCGCTCGCGGTCACGAGCGACTCCATCTCTACGCCCGCCTCTTCGACATTCTCTCGGCCACCCTCCTCGCGGTCGACGACGACGAGCGCCCGTTCGACCGTCGCCCCCGCATCCCGAAGCGCTTCGACGGCGTCGACGAGACTCGTTCCGGTCGTCACGATATCTTCGACGACGACGACCTCTTCGCCCTCCTCGAGTCGCCCTTCGACCAGATTCGCGGTTCCGTACTCCTTTCGTTGCTTGCGCGCGATAACGTAGGGAACACCCCCGGCAACGCTGGTCGCAGCGGCCAGCGGGACGCCCCCGAGTGCGACGCCGCCGAGTTTGTCGCCCTCGAGGAGTCGATCCGCGAAGGCTTCGGCAATGGCCTCGAGACAGTCGGGATCGGTTTCGAAGAGGTATTTGTCGACGTAGTACTCGCTGGTTCCGCCGTGGGAGAGTTCGAACTCGCCGAACCGAACTGCATCGGCCGCACTGAGCGCCTCGATGAGATCCTGATTGGTCATGCTCGAAGCAGTGGCCCGAGACGAGATAAGCGGTGTGGAACGCGATCGATCGGACCGGCAGTTCGACGAACGGAACGACTGGATTTCCGCCGGACGTATCTTTTTAGCTCGAAACGAAGTATACAGAACGATGACAGCATCCCGAGCCGACGAGCCCCATCCCGACGTGCAGACGTTTCTCGAGGTCTACGAATCGATCGACGCACCGGACTTTAGCGATCTACCGCCGAAGGCTGCTCGAGGGCTCTTCGAGGACATGATCGATCGCGGCGACTCACCGATCGAACTCGCGTCGGTCGAGAACCGCAGTATCGACGGCCCCGACGGCGACCTCCCGATCAGGATCTACGAACCGACCGCCGAACCCGAGTCCGAACGACCGCTGCTCCTGTACTTCCACGGTGGTGGGTGGGTCATCGGCAGCATCGACACCCACGACGGAACCTGTCGAAAGCTCGCCGCGGATTCGGGCTACCCCGTCGTCAGCGTCGATTATCGACTCGCACCGGAACAGCCGTTTCCCGCCGGATTGCGGGACTGTTATGCCGCCCTCGAGTGGGCCGCCGACGCCGCGTCCGAACTCGAGGCCGACCCAGAACGGATCGCCCTCGCGGGCGACAGCGCCGGTGGCAATCTCGCCGCTGGGACGGCGCTGCTGGCACGCGATCGAGACGGTCCAGCGGTCGCCGCCCAACTGTTGGTCTATCCTGCGACCGGTGATGTTACCGAGATGGATTCCTACGAGGAGAACGCGGAGGGGTACTTCCTCACCGCGGACGAAATGAAGTGGTTCGAGGGACACTACTTCGAGAACGACGTCCAACGGGGGAACGTCTACGCCGCACCGCGACTCGCCGCCGACCTCTCGGAACTCCCGCCGGCGACGATCCTCACCGCCGGCTTCGATCCGCTTCGAGACGACGGTGCCGCCTACGCCAACCGGCTCGAGGAGGCTGGCGTTCCCGTCACCTACCACAACTACGACGACATGATCCACGGCTTCTTCGGAATGACCGAGGAGCCGACGAACTTCGATCGGGCTCACAAAGCCCACGACGACGCGATCGCGGATCTTCGCTCGAGACTGGAACCGAACGAGTAACACGCAAAAACGGCGGAAATAGACAGACTACGAGCTCGGACGCGGCATCTCCTGAAGTTCTTCGATCTCCCCCGTCTTTTCGACGCGCTCGTACTGTCGTCGCCACGGGTCGCGCGGGAACAACCCGTTCTCGTCGAACAGCTCCCGTGCGTCGTCCGTGATTCGGTAGAACTTGTAGGGAAACCCTCGAGTTCGTTCCCCCGCTTCGATCTCGAGCACTTCGACGACGCCGACGCTCTCGAGAGTTTTCAGGTGATTTCTGATGGCGTCTTTCTCGAGACTCGGATTCATGTAATCGAGTTCGTCGACGCTCGGAGCGCCCTTCGGGTTGCCGATCACGTCGGCGATGAGATTCGCGCGGGGTTTGTCGGTGGCCTTCTGGAGCGCCTTCCACGTTTCAGGATTTATCTCCGGATTGGTTACTTACTTGAGATTAAGGCGTGATAACAGTACGGGTTTCAATCGTTTGCAGTCGTTTCCGGGCGTCGTTACCAGGGTTCGTTCTTCAAGCCGAGTTTGTACGCGATCATGTTCGTCGTCACGTGAAGCACCGGCGTGAGGACGACGACGACGAGGATGACGCCGAGGGTAAACCAATCGAAAAACCACTCGGGCGCGAGCAGCGCCGTCAGCGGCAGCGAGACGACGACGAAATCGAGCTGGTCGACACCGGGGAACATCGCACCGCGCTGGCGTCCAGTCCGTCGTTTCGCGAACGAAGCGAGGATGTCGCCGAGCATCGCTCCGCCGGCGAGTCCCAGCGCCGCGAGCGGGGTAAACTCCGGCAGGTCGAATCCGATCGCACTGCTAACATCGGGTGCGGCGACCGTCAGAATCCCCGCGAGTGCGAGCCCGGCGATCACGCCGGCGGCCGTTCCGCGCCAGGATTTGCCGTTCCCCAGCACGCGTCTGTCGCCCCAGGTCCGACCGCCGTCGATCGGTCGACCGCCGCCGGCCAACACCGCGGCGTTGTTCGGAATATAGGCGGGCAACATTACCCAGAACGCGATAGCGACTGTCTCGAGTATTGCCATATTCACCGGAAGGAACCGCCGTGTCTTAACCGCTGGTGATTCGACTCGAGAAGCACTTGCCACCTCGTCGTCAGTCTCCGCCGCGCATGCCGTGAATTTCGCGCCGAAGCGAGGCTGCGGAGATGCCGATGACTCCGCCGACGAGCGCGCCCGCGACAAACGTGTCCCACCCGCCCACCGCAGCGACACCCAGCCCGAACGCAAGCGGCGGGACGAACGCGAGCAAGACGAGTTCGATCGCGACGACCGTGGGATTCTTGGGTTTTGACTTCCCCATATCCGAGCTTCCCTCAGCTCTCGTCACCGTATCGCTCACGGAATCGGTCACTCACATGGGCGGGTAAGGGGCTCGAGTTCCGTCCCATCTTGCGGTGCATCCAGTACTGAACGACGGTCGGTAACGCGGAAACGATGAGGATCGGCGTGAACACCCACGCGTCCAGACTCCGCCCGCTGAGCAGCCACAACAGACACGCTGCGCCCGCAAGGCCGACGAGTCCCATCATGAAGGTATATAGAACGAAGAGACGCGGTGCCTCAGTGCGATCCCCGGAATCGTACAACCGTGTTTCGTACACACCGACGATACCGGCGAGGAGAAAAAGACACGAAATGATCGCGACGAATACGTTGTACATACGAGATGAATGTCTGTTCGATAGCATAAGCGTTAGCTTCGCGTCGCTGTCGACTCCCCCTCGCTCGGCAAAGGGAAGGGCTCTTAATCCCCTAGTGTGAGCTTCACTACATGGCTTCGTGGAAACGGGACTTTGCGAGCGGGCTCATCGTTCTCGGCCCGATCCTCGTGACGCTCTATGTCATCTACTGGGTTTACGGACTTATCGCCGGGCTGGTTCCTGGGCTTATTCTCGAGCCGTCCGCCCTCGAGCCGCTGATTCCGGGCGACAGCGCGGAGGCCCAACAGACCCGCGAACAGCTCGCCCAGTTGCTTCGCGTCCTCGTCGTACTGACGGTGTTTACGATCTTGACGTTCTCCGTCGGCTACCTCATGCGAACCACCGTCGGCGGGCTGTTCGAGCGAATCGTCGACGATATCGCAAATCGGGTTCCGGTGATGCGGGTCGTCTACAACGCCTCGAAGATGGCCGCCGAAACTGCCTTCGGCGAACAGGAATCGCTACAGAAACCGGTCAAACTCGAGACGTGGAACGGACTGCGGATGACAGCGTTCAAGACCGGGAAGGAAACTGACGACGGGCGGATCGTGCTCTTTTTGCCGACTTCGCCGAACATCACGACGGGATTCGTCATCGAAGTCGAGCCGGACCGTCTGACTGAACTCGACGAAGACGTTGAAGACGCGCTCACTCGAGTCTTGAGCGCCGGGTTCGGCGATGCGGAAAAGGACCGACGAATTGACGCGGGCGTCCCCATCGACGTCGTTGATGAACGGATGTCCGAAGTCAAAGAATCAGTCGACCAGCAAACCTCGGAGGTCAAAGAAACCGTCAGCGAACAGACCTCAGAGGTCAAGGGAACGGTGAGCGAACAGGCTTCGGAGGTCAAAGAAACCGTCAGCGAACAGGCTTCGGAAGTCAAAGATGCCGTCACCGACGAGCAAACGGAATCCGGTGAGAGCGACGTCTCATCCCAGCGCAGCGAGTGACCGAACCGGCGTCAGAATCCCGCCGGAGTTCTTAGAACGTAACGAACGAATGAATTGACAATAGCTACTTAGACGTAGTCGAACCACTCGTCGTACTCGTCGGTTCGGCGCTCGACCACTTCGAAGAATTTTGCCTGGAGCTCTTCGGTCACGGGACCGCGCGAACCGTTGCCGATAACGACGTTGTCGACTTTGCGGATCGGAGTCACCTCCGCGGCGGAGCCTGTAAAGAACAGTTCGTCCGCCGTGTTGAGTTCCCCTCGAGAGATCGAGACGTTGTCGTGGACGGTGTAGCCGAGATCTTCAGCGAGCGTGATCACCGTATCGCGTGTGATGCCGTCGAGAATTGACTCCGAAAGCCCGGGCGTGAAGATTTCGCCGTCTCGGACCATAAAGAGATTTTCGCCCGGCCCTTCGGCAACGGCCCCTTCCTTGTTGAGCACGATCGCTTCGGCGTAACCATTGCGGCGGGCTTCCTCGCCAGCGAGCATACTGTTGACGTAGAGTCCCGTCGTCTTCGCGTTCGTCGGAATCTGACTCGAGGCGTGTTTTCGCCAGGAGGAGATCATCACTTCGATGCCGTTCTCGAGGGCGTCTTCGCCGAGGTAGGCACCCCACGGCCAGACGGCGATTGCGGTTCTGGTCGGGCAGTCTTCGGGGCTCACGCCCAGCGAGTTGTAGCCGTAGAACGCGATCGGTCGGATGTAACATGAGGAAAGCTCCTGTCGCTGGATGAGGTCGACGGTCGCTTCCGTGAGTTCTTCGCGCGTGTGGTCGATCTCCATTTCGTAGGGCTTACAGGACTGGTAGAGCCGCTCTAAGTGTTCGTCCCAGCGGAAAATAGCCGGCCCTTCTTCGGTATCATAACAGCGTGCTCCCTCGAAGACGCCACTGCCGTAGTGAAGTCCGTGTGTCAGCACGTGGATCTGTGCGTCGTCCCAGTCGACAAACTCGCCGTCCATCCAGATCGTGTCGACATCCATCTCGTCGAATCCCATACGCAGGCAGACGGAACCCTCCGTAATGAACGTTCGCGGTTTCGGTCGACATCTTCGGCCGAGCGAATTCCGCGATCGGCGGTCAGAAACCGGCAGGTGAACCGAGATGGACGACGCGGCCGTCGAATCAGCCGAGTCGCTCGAGGACATCCCGGCCCTCGAGATACGCAAAGCCGTAGTGATTGGCGTACGCGCGGGCGTCAGCGGGTGTTAGTTCCGCACCCGTTTCGTCGTCGAGCATCTCACAGACGACGACTGCCGGTGGAAGCTCGGCGGCATCTGCAAGCGCTAGACCGAGTTCGGTGTGGCCTTCTCGTTGCTCGAGGAGTTCGGGAGCGGCTTTGAGGAGATGCACGTGGCCGGGAACGCGAAACTCCTCAGAGAAATTTGTCGTCGCGGGATCGGCGGCGGCCTCGCCGAGGGCCTGGATCGTCCTCGAGCGGTCGTCGTCCGTAATACCCGTGTAGGTATCTCGATGATTGACGGTAAAGGAGAACGAGGCTCGTTCGTCGTAGCCGAGTTCGTGATCGGCCGCCGCGGGGTGATCGACTTCGTCGGTGTAAAACGGCAGGTCGAACGTCTCGGTGACGTCGTGAGAGAGAGCGACGCAGACGAGTCCGCCAGCGTCGTTTCGCATCCGAGTGACGGCGTTCGGAGTCACGGCGTCAGCGTGATAGATCAGATCCGTCTCGCCTTCCCGATCCGCCGCGTCGTGAACGAGAACCGGATCGCCCGACCGGAGCGACTCGAGTGCATGCCGAAACTCGCTTTCGCCGGTCGTCGCTTCCCGAGCCTCCGTTCCCGATCCCGTTTCCGTCCGCATTAGCGATCACCCACGTACACGGTCACGTGATCGTCGTCCTCGAGGCCGAGTTCCTCCCGAAGCGTATCGGGTGCGATGACCTCGAGCTGATCGTCGTCGTGGTGCGTTCGTTCGGGTGCGATCGTGTGGGCGTTTTCGTAGGTCTCGCCGTCGGCCGTCTCGACTGTCGCCGGATAGCAGACCGCCGGGCCGTAGGTTCGATCGTCGTCCTCCCAGCCGTCGATCGGAACCGGCTCGAGTGAAGACATCGCGCTTCGGCGGCGAACGCTATCTTCACGAAGGTCGACGTTGAGCGTCCCCGGAAACGGATCGTAGCCGAGTCGCTCCTCGAACTGACGCTTGTATCCCGGGAGCGAGATGTAGTGACGACCCTCGCCCATCCCGCCGGTTATCGTTCCCTCGAGTTCGATCTCCGCACCCGTCTCGAAAACGCGACGGTAATCCTCGTACTCGGCTCGGAGCATTCCTTCGCCGCCGTCGGTGATCTCCACCCACTGGCCGTCGCTCACCGTCTCGCGCTCGAGGAGTCCACCGCTCTCGAGTCGCTGAAGGCGTCGCGAGGCAGTTTGATTCGATGCACCGAGCCGATCAGCAAGTGCAGAACAGGAGATTTTTACGTCGCCGGAGAGCCCGCCCTCCAAGGCGAGAAGCTTGAGCACGGCGAGTTCGTCGTGCCCGACGGCGGACTCGGTCGTCAGTGACATACCTTCGGCTTCGATTGGGTGACGTATAAGCATACCGGATGTGGAACACATCTCAAAACTGTGATGGGGTTTGTCGGCGTTTACTCGCAGTGCCTGATTCTCGCCCACTGCAGGCAAAAAGTCACCGATGCGAGAACGGCCCGCTCGAGCAGGGGGTACGTCGCCAGAGCAAATTTAGTGGGACCGACGGTTAGTCGCCGACAACCGGATCGTCGGCCCAGAACTCGCTGTCTTTTTTCAGTTTCGGCACCCAGGTGTCTTTCGTCTTCGAGAGTAACGCGACGTTCGAGGCGGGAACGTCTTTACACTCCGTAAACTCCGGCATGTACGCTTTGACTTCCTCTGCGAACTCGACGACGTCCTCGTGCTCGGGCATCGACGAGCGGTCGAGTCGGCCTCGAGAGTGGCCGACGTGCATGTACGCCTTGAGTTCGACGAAGTCCGGGTCCGCGCGCTGGTAGTACGCCGCGTAGAGATCCGGGCTGTGCATGTTTTCGCCGTTGATCAGCGTCGTTCGAAGCACCGTTCGGGTCTCGTCTTTGTCGGCGAGAACGTCCATCGTCTCGAGGAGTTTCTCCCAGGCGTCCTCTTCCATCGCTTTAACGACCTGATCGAAGGTGTGGCGTTCGGGCGCGTCGACGCTGATGTACAACTGCGTGGGGTCACACTCCCGGATAACTTCGGGGCGGGTACCGTTCGAGACCAGGAACGTGGTGATGTCTCGATCGTGGAACGCCTCAATGAGTTCCGGCAGGTAGGGATACAGCGACGGCTCGCCGTCAAGCGAAATCGCGACGTGTCGCGGTTCCATCGCCTGCTCGAACACGTCGTCGGGAACCTTCTCGTTGCCGCCAAAGCCCGAAAGGAGCTTCTTCTGGAGGGAAATCGAGGCGTCGACGACGGCCTCGGGGTCGTCCCACTCGACACCGTCGAGTTCGTACGCGTGGCCCGCGTGATCCCGCCAGCAGAAGACACAGCGTTCGTTACAGCGGACGACGGGGGTCATCTGGATGCACCGGTGGGACTCGATGCCGTAGTAGATATTCTTGTAACACTTGCCCTCCCCGCGCAGGGCGTTCGCGGTCCAGCCACACGTCTGGGCGGCCGTGTGGTTCTCGCTATGATAATCGGGGTCAGAGACCTGCAAGGTCTCGTCTGAATCGCTCATAGGCGAGCATTGCAGTGATGAGACAAAAGACGTGTGGTGACGGCTCGAGCGATGAGGGAGTTGTCACTCGAGGGAGTGGAGTGTAAAACCCGAGAAACGGCCGTCGTTTCCGGGTTGAAAAGTACGATTGTCGCCGAATGCATTCACCTTGCCAATCAATAGCCTATTACTGCCTTATGGCATGAGACTGCGGTGTTTCGCCTCGTGCCAGGCGTCTCGAGCGAACACCGTCGCTTTCTCAAACGATCCAGTCACTGGTGAGGCGTCGCCCGGCGAGCGATACGTCGCGATTAACGACCACATGATCGTCGTTGCGGCCGCGCCCATCGCCGAAAACGTCATCCCGAGCGTCGTAAACGTAAACGCGTACGCGGCACCGACCAGCATCGACGGCAGACTCGTTCCCAGGGGGACACGAGCACTTACATCACGCAACGTTGGCGCGAGGAAAACGATCGAAAGTGAGCTTCCAAGCATGAACACGAAGTCTTGCCACATCATCAAAACAACGTACTCGATGGAGCGTAAATATAGCCTTTGATTCAGAAGATGATTGTTGTAAATATATTCAATGAATATTGACTGTTTCGGCCGGAGAGCGCTTGCTAACGCCGGCATCCGCCGAATCCCACACGGTTATCAATGAGTGGTTGTCTCATCATTGCCGGGAGCTACTGCGCACTTCCGAGCGCACACCGCGCGCTCGAGCGGGATCATTCAGTCGCGCGACGAACGAGTATCGCGGCTCGAACCGTTCGAATATCCAACTACTCGTCGCTGTTTCGATCGTTCCAGCGGGTAAATCTCAGAGTGATCCCGTTCAATCACGTATTACTCGAGTGTTCGGTATTTCCCCCGTCGACCAACACCGCGACTCAGGGAAAACGCCGTCCGGAAAGTCGGACAAAAAACGGTCGGTCGAACAGCAGTTTACGCGGACCGAACCCGCTCGAGCACCCCTAGCGTCGCGTCAGCGTGAACGTCCTCGAGCACTTCGTCGGCGGCCCCTCGAGCCGCGTCATCGGCGTTTCCCACAGCGAACGATCGACCGACGACCTCGAACGTCGAGACGTCGTTTTCGGAGTCGCCGACGGCGACGGCCTCCTCGAGGTCGAGGTTCGTGTGTTCGGCGATGGTTCGAACGCCATCTCCCTTGTTCGGCGCTGGGTCTTTGACGTGGTAAGCGTAGCCCGTGTCGACGACCTCGAGACCGTAGCCGTCGGCGATTTCCCGAAGCGGTTCGACTGGCTGGTCGTGCTGGACCGCGATTTCGGTTTCCCGCCAGCGGTTGACGGTGTCCTCGGGCCCCCACCCGAGACTGTAGCCAGCGGCTTCGTACTCTCGCGCGACGGCCTCCGCGGCATCGCGGTCCGCCGTAAAGAAGACGTCGTCGCCGGTATAGACCGCGCCGCCGTTTTCGGCGACGACCAGTTCCGGAATGCCGGCGAAGTGACAGAGCGCGACGGGGTAGGGAAACGCCTTCCCGGTCGCGATCACGACGGGTGCCTCCCACTCGAGGAGCGGGTCGAAGAGCCGGGGATCGATTCCCCAGCCTTCGGGCCGGGTCAACGTGCCGTCGATATCGAGGACCAGCGGTGGGTCGCGTTCCATACGTAGTAACGAGTATTGTGGACCATATATTTTGCATCACGACTGCGGCCGAATCGGCCTCGCGTTCAATTTGGGTCGAAAATGAGATCGTAAATTGGTCGCCGCGCTTACAGCGTCGGGACCCACGACGCGTCGGGGAAGACCCCCGCGAAGTACAGAACTGCGACCAGCAGCGTCCCGAAGACGATCGCGGCCGCGGGCGGGTCGACGTGGGTGTCGCCGTGGGCGAAGAACACCCGCTGGAAGAGTTCGGCGAACAGCGCACAGATCACGCCGAAGATCAGCGCGACGATCAGCGCACCCGATTGGCCGACTCCGGCGATGACGGCGTCTCCGCTCGCCATCACGGCGAGTGCGGCCGTCCCGGCGGGGAGCGTGATGTGATGGGTTACCGGCACTTTCTCGATGCCAAGGTTAAGGAACAACAACGACGCCGCGCTGATTCCGAACGCCAGGAACGGGCTCTGACTCGCGATGGCGATCCAGCCGCCCAGAATGCCGGCGAACGCGCCGAGGGTGGCGACGTGTCCCCACCTGTACTGGTGTGGGAGCCACGGTTCGACGACGAACCGTCCCGTCTGGACGGGCCCACCACTGGCCGAATCAGTCGAGGATTCGGCGTGGACGACTTCCCCGCCGTCGGCCAATTTCCGGCGCTCCCCTCGCTCGAACGGACTCATGTCGAGAATATTGTTCCCTCGAACCGTCCCGATGATGCTGTAGCCCAGAATCAGTCGGTGGAAGATCGCCGAGAGGACGACACCCATCGCGATCGGATCGTACGGAAGCGCGAGGGTATCGGAGGCTACCTGTATCCACCAGCCGAGCAGTCCGAAGGAGGCACCGACGATCAGAACGTCGGGTTTTGTTCCGAGCGCCTGGGAGATGTTCTTCGCCTGATGGTAATCGCTGGCGAATCCGTCCATGTATCCGCGCCTCGCGGCGTAGGCCGTCGCCGCCACGCCGCCTGCGAAACTGACCGCCGGCGAGAACGCCGGTCCGAAGGCGATCTGGTCGGTGATGGCACCGTCACCGCCAGCGAGGACGGACGCCTCGCCGGCAATCACCATGAAGCCAGTGAAGACGAACGCCGGAAGCGGGCCGAACGCCGCGCCGAACGCGCCGCCGCCGAGCGCGGCGATCATGTTCGCGAGATCGAACAGCGCGTCGATCATTCTTCGACACCGTCCGTCGCCCAGTCGAGCGACCTGTCAACCGCGTCGGACCACCGACCGTACATTTCGTCGGCGTCCTCGGCGTCCATCTCGGGTTCGAACTGTCTGTCGATCTGCCAGTTATCGCGGAGTCCCTCGACGTCGCTCCAGTAGTCGACGGCGAGCCCGGCCGCGTAGGCCGAACCGAGCGCCGTCGTCTCGTCGACGACTGGCCGCGAAATTTCCGAGCCGATAATATCCGACTGAAGCTGACAAAGGTAATTGTTCTTCACCGCACCGCCGTCGACTTTCAGCGAGGTCATCTCGATGCCCGAGTCGGCCACCATCGCCTCCGCAACGTCACGGGTCTGGTAGGCGATCGACTCGAGGGTCGCCCGGACGATGTGTTCCTTACGGGTGCCGCGGGTCATTCCGAGGATGGTTCCGCGCGCACGTTGGTCCCAGTGGGGTGCGCCCAGTCCCGTGAACGCGGGCACGACGTAGACGCCGTCAGTGGAGTCGACGCTCCGAGCGAGTTCGGCGGTTTCAGAGGGATCGTCGATCAGGGAGATATCCTCGAGCCACTCGATCGCCGCCCCGGTGATGAAAATCGAGCCCTCGAGGGCGTACTGAACGGGTTCGCCCGAGCGCTGGAAGCCGATCGTCGTGAGCAGGCCGTGGTCGCTCTCGACGGCTTCGCCGCCGGTGTTCATCAGGAAGAACGAACCCGTCCCGTAGGTGTTTTTGGCCTCGCCGGCCTCGAAACACGTCTGGCCGAAGAGGGCGGCCTGCTGATCGCCGAGCGCGCCGGCGACCGGCACTTCCGCCTCGAGGAATCCGTCCGGATCCGTCGTGCCGTACGTCTCGTCGTCGCTCGAGGGTCGGACCTCGGGCAACATCTCGCGTGGAACGTCGAACTCTTCGAGAAGTTCGTCGTCCCATTCGAGGTCGTGAATGTTGTACAGCATCGTCCGCGAGGCGTTCGTAACCTCGGTGATGTGGTTCCCCGTCAGGTTGTAGATGAGCCAGCTGTCTATCGTACCGAACAGCACCTCGCCGCTTTCGGCCCGATCGCGGATGTCTTCCGGCCGGCTTCGTTCGAGCTTGATCGGATCCGCGTTCTCGAGGAGCCACTCCGCTTTCGTCGCGGAGAAGTAGGCGTCGGCCTCGAGACCGGTCTTCTCGCGAATCTCCTCGACCATGCCGTCTTCCTCGAGTTGCTCGACCCGATCCGTCGTGCGCCTGTCCTGCCAGACGATGGCGTTGTGGACTGGTTTTCCGGAATCTGCGTTCCAGAGCACCGTCGTTTCGCGCTGGTTGGTCACGCCGATGGCCTCGAGTTGCTCCGGACTGATCCCTGCCTGGCCAAGCGCCGTCGTGATGACGCTCTTTGTCGTTTCCCAGATTTCTATCGGGTCGTGTTCGACCCAGCCGGGTTCCGGATAGATCTGTTCGTGTTTCTCGTATGCGTTCGTAACGACCTGTCCGCCGTGGTCGAAGACGATAAACCGTGTTCCGGTCGTCCCCTGATCGACTGCGCCGACGTATGTTGAGTCTGTCACTGATGGTCACCCTGGAGCGGCACGCGATTTGTTTACTGCCGATCGCGTGTTACTGGTAAACAATATCTACGATCGTGATAAATGTTTCCGTACATACTGTTCGTTCGAAAGTCGACAACGAAGTTAAACACCAGATAAACCCGATCACTGGGCTACATCTCGGTTTATTCTGGGTTCTATTTCTCGCAAGATCAATCTGGATGCGGCTCCAACCCTGAGAGTGATCGGAAATATATCGTACCGGTAGGATTGTTATGGGCGGTATGGGAGCGTCGGTAAAATAAAGAGGGCTCGGGCCAACGTCTTGATGAAGGGATGGCACGCAATACGGCGGTTCTCGTTCTCGGCGGCGGCTCGACCGGCTGTGGAATCGCCAGGGATCTGGCTCGACGCGGCCTCGAGGTAACCCTCGTCGAGCGAGGAAATCTGACTGGCGGAACGACCGGTCGAATGCACGGACTCCTACATAGCGGGGGCCGGTACGCGGTTTCGGATCAAGCGAGTGCGACGGAGTGTATCGAGGAAAACGAAATTTTGCGGGATATCGCCGGACACTGCGTCGAGATGACCGATGGCCTGTTCGTCCAACGGCCTGAGGATCCCGACGAGTACTTCCGGAAAAAACTCGACGGATGTCGGGAGTGTAACATTCCCGCGGAAGTTCTCTCAGGCCGAGAAGCCCGAGAGGTCGAGCCGTATCTCGCGAGCGACGTCAAACGCGCGATCAAAGTCCCGGACGGGGCCGTGGATCCGTTCAGGCTCTGTGTCGCGAACGCGCTCGACGCCGAAAAGCACGGCGCGCGCATCGAGACCCACGCCGAGGTCGTCGACCTCCTTCGGGAGGGCGACGACATCTACGGCGTCGAAGTGAGACACGACTCGGGGCCCGGAAAACGAGTCCACAGCGCTCCCGGAAGCACCGAGGAGATCACGGCCGACTACGTCGTCAACGCGACCGGCGCGTGGGCCGGCCAGATCGGCGAGATGGCGAACCTCGAGGTCGCGGTTCGGCCCTCCAAGGGCGTGATGACGATCATGAACGTGCGGCAGGTCGACACTGTCATCAACCGGTGCCGACCGAAAGGCGACGCGGACATCGTCGTGCCCCACGAAACGACGGCGATTCTGGGGACAACCGACGAGGAAGTCGACGATCCCGACGACTACCCTGAGGAAAACTGGGAGGTCGACATGATGATCGATACGCTCTCGGAACTGCTCCCGATCCTCGAGGAATCCCGGACGATCCGCTCGTTCTGGGGCGTTCGACCGCTCTACGAACCGCCGGGGACCGGGACGCAGGATCCGACCGACATCACGCGGGATTTCTTCCTGCTCGATCACGCCGACAGGGACGGCGTTGCCGGCATGTCGACTATCGTCGGCGGCAAGTTCACCACCTACCGAGCGATGGCCGAGGAGATTTCGGATCACGTCTGTGATAAACTGGGCGTACGAGCGACTTGCGATACCGCCGACGCGGCGCTACCGGGGAGCGAGAACCTCGCGGTGCTCGAGGACGCGATGGACGACTTCGGGCTCCGATCGCCGGTCGCGCGTCGCAGCAAACAGCGTCTCGGGAGCAGATCCGCGGACGTTCTCGAGACGGACGATCCCAACCCGGTGATCTGTAACTGCGAAGGCGTCACGCGGGCTGAGATACAGGATGCGATCAGCCAATCCGGGTCAGACCTCAACGCCGTTCGGATCCGGACTCGAGCCTCGATGGGGAACTGCCAGGGCGGCTTTTGCTGTCAGCAGATGGCTTGCGAGTTACACCCCGAGTACGACGAGGAGACGACTCGAGCGGCGTTGGACGAACTCTTTCAGGAGCGGTGGAAGGGCGAACGCCACGCTCTCTGGGGAGAACAGCTCTCGCAGGCGATGCTCAACTACTCTCTGCACGCGACGACGATGAACCGCGACGGGGATCCGGCAAGCGCCGACGAGCGGGTAGCCTACGACGCCTTCGACGGCGGGCCAGGGGGGGATCGCTGAGATGGCCATCGAAGACGACGTGCTGGTCATCGGCGGCGGCCTGGCGGGCGCGACGGCCGCCCTCTCGGCGGCCGAACGCGACGCGACGGT
The DNA here is from genome assembly GCF_054653435.1 of Halostagnicola bangensis. Classification (NCBI taxonomy): domain Archaea; kingdom Methanobacteriati; phylum Methanobacteriota; class Halobacteria; order Halobacteriales; family Natrialbaceae; genus Halostagnicola; species Halostagnicola bangensis. The sequence goes on from NZ_BAAIGG010000002.1 coordinate 782,575, forward strand.
TCGGCTCGTCAGTTACAAGCAGAGTACCCTCCGTCACGCCAGCGGCCTGATCGACGTGCTCGGCTACATACCGACGGGCGTCGACGAAGTGAACGACGGGGATGACGGGGGCGACGGCTCCGGAACGGAGACACCGTTGGTCGATCCGTTCGAGGCCATTCCGTCCCTCCCCGAAGGCCATCCGTACGAACGAGTCGGCCTCGAGACGGTACGCGAGGCGCTGTTGTTTTTTGATTCGATCGCCGGCGACGCCTATGCCGGCGAGCACACCGACGCGAACGCGCTCGTTCCGACCCACGGCGGCACCGTCAAACCGACCGCTCGGTACCCGGCGACGACCGCCGCGGGGATTGCAAGCGATCCTCGAGACGCCCTGTTGGTCGGTTTCGAGACCCTTCCCGATTTCGACGCCCCGCTGGCTTCGGCCCACCTTCAGGCGGCCGGGGTTCCCTTCGAGAGTCGCGGTATCACGCTCTCGTTCCCGGGAATACGGCGATCGGATGCGAAGATTACCCGGTACGCACATATCCTCGAGCGAGACGAGTCGGTCGATACGGGTGCCGGCGACGGACCCGCACGGGCGGCGCTCGCCCACGCGATCGGAACCGAACTCGAGGACGAATCCCGTGTCGGTCTCCCCGCAGTGTTGGGTGACGAACACGCAGACACCGTTCGCCGGGACCTCGAGGAACGACTCGGGATCGACGTCTTCGAAGTGCCGATGGGGCCGCCGAGTCTTCCCGGCATTCGACTCGAGGAACTGTTGTACGATGCGCTCGAGGAGGCGGGGGTTCGGGTGACGACGGGCGTTCCCGTCGTCGATTACGAGCCCGTTGATGGAGCGAACGGCTCCGATACGACCGAGCGAATCGACCACGTTGTCGTCGACCGAAACGGACAGCAGGTCCCCTACAGCGCACAGCAGTACGTTCTCGCGACGGGCGGACTGGTCGGCAAAGGCGTCCGATCCGATCGAGATCGAGTCTTCGAACCGATATTCGACTGTCACGTCGCACACAGCGCGGATCGGTACGACTGGTTCGTCGACGACGCCTTCGGCGACCACCCGTTCGCTCAATTCGGACTTTCGGTCGACCGAGAGCTCCGGCCGCTCGAGGAATCCGATAGGGGGAAGGCCGACGACATCGAGTTCTCGAACCTCCGAGCGGCGGGAGCGATATTGGGCGGGTTCGACGCCGCCGCGGAGAAATCCGCGAGCGGGGTTTCACTGGCGACCGGCTACGCGGCCGGAAGCCGTGCAGGCCAGGAGGCGAGCGAATGATAGCGGTTCGACCGACGGACGAAGCGGGCGGGCGGTGCGGTCGACGGACGGCGAGTGGTCGATACAGTCGACGGACGGCGAGTGGTCGATACAGTCGACGGACGGCGAGTGGTCGATCGATTATGCTGAGGACAAATCGACGGACGACGGTGATTCGATGAGCGATGCACAACAGCCAACGGACGACGGATCGGGAAGCGAGGAGTTCGAACCGGTACAAGTGTTTCCGGAGGCCGAGGAGATGGACCTTCGACCGGGTGCCGACGACTGTTACAAGTGCTCGACCTGCGACACGAACTGCCCCGTCGCCGAGGTCGACGACGAGTTCCCCGGACCGAAGTTCCAGGGCCCCGAACAGTGGCGACTCAAACGCCAGGAGGACCACGACATCGACGAGTCGGTGATGAAGTGTTCGAACTGTATGCGTTGTGACAACGCCTGCCCGTCCGAAGTACCCCTCTCGCAGATGCATAACACGGCAAGAGGCGAGTACGTCGAGGAGAACATGAGCAAGTTCTCTCGAGAGTACTGGCGGAATCGGCTGCTTTCGAACTACGGGACGATGGCTCGCATCGGGAGTAAAGTACCCCGCCTCACAAACTTCATGATGGGGTTGACAGTGACACAGGTCATAAACGAGAAGCTACTGGGGATCACGAGCGAACGGGAGTTCCCGTCGTTCGCGACGGAGACGTTCCGCGAGTGGTGGGAAACGCGAGGCGGACACGAGGCCTCGAGAGAGAACGCTCGAGACGCCAGAGAGAGACGAGACGACTCGAGCGCCGACGAAAGCAAGCGCGTTGCGTACTTCCACGGCTGTTATTCGAACTACAACACGCCCGAGGTCGGGAAGGCGATGGTTCGGGTGTTCGAACACTTCGGCTACGAGGTGCTGGTTCCGGACCAGCGGTGTTCGGGAACGCCGATGTACGCGAACGGGATGCTCGACGACGCCGAACGCGCCGCCGAGACGAACGTCGCCGAACTCGCCTCGGCGATCGAAGACGGCGCGGACGTCATCGCCTCCTGTACGTCGTGTTCGATGTCGCTTCGCCAGGAGTACCCCGAACTCTTCGATTTCGAGGGTACCGAAACGGTCGCTACCCACACCTGGGAAGCCCTCGAGTTCCTCCGGATTCACGAGGATCTCGAGGCCGAACTCGAGACAGCGAGCGTCGATATGTCGAACTTTGCCTATCACGCGCCGTGTCACGCGCGGAATCAGGGCCTCGATGGCCAGACCGTCGAGGTTCTCTCGTCGATCGACGGCGTGGAAGCCGAGGACGTCGGCGACTCGTGTTCGGGCATCTCCGGCACCTACGGGTGGAAAGAAGAGAACTACGAGACGTCGATGAAGATCGGCGGGGAGATGTTCGAGCACATGGAAGGGGCCAACGCCGAGTCCGGGATGACGGAGTGTCCGACCTGTGCCATGCAGATGGAACATGGAACCGGCTACGAGATCAAACACCCGCTCGAGGTGCTTTCTGCGGCGCTGACCGACTCCGAAACGCCGGAGGCATCGAAAGCGAGCGGAGAGGAAGCGGTGTAATGGATCTGCACGAACGAATCGGTCGGCGACAGTCCGCACACAACGGCGGACAGCTCGTCGTCGATCAAGCGTATCTCAGCCCCGCCGTCCACTCGTCCGAACCCGTCGGTCGAGGCTCCGTCCTCGAGCGCTGTCTGGACGTTCTCGAGCCGGTATTCGACGGCGAATTACCGCCGCCGATCGCAGTCATCGGACCGTCGGGGTCGGGAACCTCGGCGATCGTTACGGCGCTGTTCGCGGAGCTGAACGACACCTTCGGCGACGCGGGACGAGTGATCGGAACGTCAACGCGAATGGGCCGAACCGGACCGACGACGTGGTTCCTCTACATCGATGGCCGCCGGGTCAAGACGCCGTTCGCGTTCTACCGCGAAGCCCTTTCGACGATCACCGACGAGGCGGTTCCCGAAAGCGGGATTGGAACCGACGAGCTTCGGGAACGGTTTACAGCACGACTCGAGCGACCCAACCACCGCGCGGTCGTCGCGATCGATCACCACGACGAACCCGAAACCCTCGAGTACGAGCGCGTTCTCGAATTGCTCGAGCCAGTCAGCGATCACGTCGGAACCGCCGTTGTCGGCACGCGCGAACCCGACGAATGGCACGGATCGACGATAACGGCCCCGGCGTACCGCCAGCACGAACTCGTCGATATCGTCGCCGATCGGGCATCGACCGGCCTCGCCGCCGGTGCGCTGGACCATGATTCCATCCGCGACATCGCCGACTGGGCTGACGGAAGCGCTCACGACGCGCTCACAACACTGTACGTCGCAGCGGTCCTCGCAAACGACGATGATGCGACACAGATTCGCAATGAACACCTTGAGACGGCGATGGCAGACGTGCCGACGGACGGGATCCATATTGATCGAACGCTGACGTTATCGGAAAACCGCCAACAGGTTCTTCTAGATTTATTATCCGTTTCAGCCGAGTCGGAGCCGATCCGCGAGGTCGCACGCAAGATCGAATCGGAGTCATCAGTGACTGCGAGTACCGTCACTCGATTTCTGTACGAACTCGCGGATCGCGGGGTTCTCGAGCGTGTTGGACTGCCGTCGACGGGCTCCGGACGTCGCCCAAGTACGGTCGAACCGCGATTTTCACCGATCGCGTTTCGGTCGCTCGTCGCGGTGCGGTAACGAATCAACGAGCGGTTATTTTTTGTAGTCTGCACACAAATGATAGATAGTGAAGAGGTAGTATGAGTATTGAATTCGAAGACACGACAGAACCAACCGGGCTCGAAGTATATGATTCGATCGAGCAACGGCGTTTACAAATTAAGACCTCCAAACCTATTTCTCCGACGCCGGTGCCGACGGAAAACTTCCATTTTCCCGTGGATAAATCCTGTACGTTCGAAACGACCGAACTCGTTTTCGATCAACTCTATTCTGTCACAATTCACAACGAAACGGGTCGAGCAGTACAAAATTTAGATGCGGGTGATTCGATTAGTTTCGATGATGGAACGCAGTTTGTCGGCCTCAGTGGGCCTATTCGGTTGTACGTGCAACTCGATTGCCCGGCTATGATACAAGTGGGGATGAAGTCGATTCGAATATCGCTCGGTGCCGAAACGACCGTCGGACTCGGTATGAGATCGCTTCACGAACACCCCGCCGAGACGATCACGACTCCCCGCGAGATAGAACCGATGATGAAAGCGGTCTCGGCGTTTCCTTCGGCGCTAAAAACGACGAGTCCGGAACGGGCGTGGCCGACGCTCCGAGGGCATCCTCCGCTCGTCGAACTCGGAGACGAACTGCAGATTCCGGACGCGATCGACCAACCGGATAACGACATTCGGATAACGATCCCGCCGGACTACCGGAACCTGTTTTACGCCGCCCCGCTCGCGTTTTATCTCGGAGCGACCGTTCGGCCAGGGTCCGAGCCAACACTCGAAACAGCTGAATTCGACTATTCACTCGGGTCGGAGTGTGAGTTAGAAGACGAGTTCGCTCGACTACTAAAACAGATCTTCTTCCTCGACTGCTTGACCCGAACTGAAGGTATTTTCGGGAACAAACTTCACGAACGAACGACACTGGAGGGAGAGATTCCGTTCGACCTCGCCGAGACGTACTCGCTATCACTGTCCGAACAGCTCGAACGATATCTCGACATCCCGTACGGTTGGATCGAACAACATATTCCTCGCTGGCCGCTGACCGCCCACCTTCCGTCCACTCCTTCGAACGTCGAACTGCTTCCGTTTATCGTCAACGAGCTCGGAATCATCCGCGAAACTCGAGGGAATTCGAGACAGCAGGTGGCTCGACAGGATCCAACAAACGCCCAATTCGTCCGCTCGGCGAGTGAGTACAGGACCGAAAATCCCGATCTGCCGTCGAACGGTTCACCGTTCGTCACACCAAGCGTCACCGAAGAATCCATCGAACACGCGTGGTTCGGTGACGATATCCCGCTCAGTGCGTCGAAAGCGTCGATCGAAGCCTATCGAAGCCAATTATCCCGCGGGTCGCTCCGCGAATCGATCGAGATATTGCTCGTCTGTAACGACGCACGGATGACGGACGAACACGATTTTCTGGACCAAACCTACGGAAATCGCGAAACGCTTCCGTTCGACATCGACTCCGAGTTCGGCGTCAGTACGGATCGCCTCGCAGAACTGCTGACTGACGGCGGCTACGATTTCGTCCACTATATTGGCCACGCCACCGAAGACGGTATCAAGTGCCTGGATGGAGATCTCGACGTGAGAACGCTCGAGTCAGTTGATGTCGGGGTTTTCTTCCTGAACGCCTGTCGCTCGTACGAACAGGGACTTGCACTCACTCAACGTGGGGCACACGGAGGCGTGAGTACGTACAACGACGTTATAAACGAGTACGCCGTCGAAACCGGCGAAATGATGGCTCGATTGCTCAACCGTGGCTTTTCGCTCCGAGGCGCGCTCGAGATTACTCGAGAGAACTCAACGCTCGGTGACGAGTATCTCATCGTCGGCGACGGTTCCGTGGATATCGCCCAAACTGAGGGGGGAGCTCCGTCGATCATCTCCCTCGAGGAGCACGACGATTCCGAGTTCGGGTTCGCACTGCAGTCGTATTCGACGAAGGAATTTAAACTCGGTTCGGTGACGGCATCTGCACTCGAAGCTGTCGACGATTTGCACCTAAGTCCTGGACAGCCACCGGCCTCGAGGGTTGAAAAACAGCCGTTAGAAGAGTACCTCACCTGGACGGAACTGCCCGTTCTAATCGACGGCGACTTGCGGTGGAACGACGGTATCGGACCGCTCCCGATTAACTAAAGAGACTTAATGCGACACCGAAAAAGACTGCTGATGCGAGTCTGACAAAGTCTGATGAACCGAGTGTAGAAACGCTCCTCGAATATTCGTACCATATCGGAACAGCTGTACTTCTCGGATAGTTTGTTGAGACGAAGTCTTACGGGCCAACCTGTGTGTACGTCCCAGCGGCCGCCGTTCCAACCTGGCTGAGCAACAGCACCAGAGTGAACAGCGCGCCGATCATTCGTGGGTGCGATACGAGGTAATCTTTCATGGCATCTGTTGCGGACATTGCATTCTATCGGTTGTTGCCACTGGTAATAAATTTATCTTATGTTCTCAGAGATTTTTTATGTAAAATATATCTCCAAAATAATAAGTTCAGCGTATTGCGAGAAGAGAAATGCAAGCAGAGAGACGATTTCCTCGCCTCATTTCCATCAGATCTGGATTCTAAGCGACGATGGAAACGAGTGCATCGACACCGACGGGCGCAGTATCGGGGAGAGCACAATTCACCGAACTACCGTCGCTCAGTCCACTAATACTCGAGATCGTCGGTGTTCCGGTCGACGATCAGTACCGCGAATCCACCGATTATCGCGGCGAGCACGGCGGCGATCGGCGATCCAGCAGTCGTCTCGTTGAGATTCCCCAGCACCTCCTCGAGTGGCAGTCGAAGCGCCCCGACCATCAAACTGACGAGAAAGACGAGCGTCGCGGCCCGGTACCGATCTAACGCGTGCCGAACGAGATGAGCCATCGAAAACAACCCGATAACGGCACCGACACCGAAGACGGCGACGATACCGCCCGCATCGATGATCGGAGTGAGCGATTCGCCGTTGACGAGTCCGAGTACGCCGTCGACGAACGTACTCAACACGCCGGTCATGTACTCGTACTGACCGAGTATGAGGAGGAAAAAGGCACCCGACACGCCGGGCAACACCATCGCACAGATCGCGACGGCACCGGCGAGAAAGACCATCGGCAGGCCGTGAGAGGCGTTAGTACCGGTGACTCCGGTAATGGCGAGCGCGAGCAGGATCGCGACTGTCGCTACACCGAAGCGTTTGGGCGTCCACGTCTCGATATTGCCGTACAACACGACAGCCGACGCGGCGATCAAACCGAAGAAAAAGCCGTACGTCGGTACTGGCAGCGAGTTCACCGCATAATTCATCAGTCGAGACAGGGCCACGATCGCCGTTGAGACACCGAGTCCGAGCGCCAGCAAAAACAGCGCATCCGTTCGTTCGACCAACTCGAGCAACGCCTCGCGCCCCTCCGGAGTGTGAACCCGGACCGCCGGGCCGAACTCCCGCGGATCGATCGCCGTAATCGCACGGATCATCCGATCGTAGATGCCGACGATCAGCGCGATCGTCGCGCCCGAAACCCCCGGAACGACATCGGCCGCACCCATCGAGAACCCCTTACAGTAGACCAGGAGAAATTCACGCATCGCTCGAGGGTATTCTGGGTGTCGGGAAAAGCGTTCTCACTTGCTTTGGACGTGTCAAAACCGAAATGAACCCACGAAACTACTTCCGGTTATTCCGCGTCGGCCGCAGTCTCGTCGTCTTCGTCATCTTCTTCGGTTTCGTCCTCGCCGTCAGCTTCAGTTTCGTCTTCATCACCGTCGTCCGCTGTTTCGTCTTCAGCGTCATCGTTTGTTTCTTCGTCGTCATCCGCTTGTTCGCCCTCGTCAGCCGCTTCGCCGTCATCCGCTTCCTCGCCGTCTTCCACGTCGTCAGCCGGATCGCCTTCCTCGTCGTCTTCGGCCGGTTCGAGCTCGATGCCGTCAACCTCTTCTCCGTTGACCACCGCGGTCTCGGAGACTTCGACTTCGCCGTAGTACTGGTGGACGTAGTCCAGGCCGCCTTCGGTGGACGTCACGGTGAGGTTGTAGTCCTCGAGCGCCTCGACGCTACTCTCGGTGTAGCCGTCGTCGACATCGAGTTCTTCTTCGGTCGCATACGGTACCGTCAGCTCGAAGCTTCCGTCATCTTCGATGTCTGCTTCCTGCGCGTAGCCGACCGTGCGTTCGCCTTCGGTCTCGAGCTCGAGCGCCGCCGTGATCATCGCGCTGTCGTCGCCAGCGAGCTCGTCGTCGTCGATGGTTCCGGAGATCGTTGCGCCTTCGACGCGCTCGAAGGTTTTAACGCCGGAACCGATCCGTTCGTCGAAGATTTCGACGTCGTACGGCGATTGTTGGTGGATCTGATTGAGTTCGGTGTTGAGTGCCGACGAGTACTCTTGGTTGACGCCCATCTGTGGCTGGCCGTCATCCATGAGGACTTCATCGCCGTCCATGATGGCGTAACTGATGAAGGTGGTCGTCCGGATGTTGTTCTCGTGGACGAGTCGATAGTTCTCCATCCCGTGGGCATCGTCGAAGTACAGCTGCGAGAGCATCGTCTGGCCATAGAGCGTCTCATCGATGAAGTCGTCGTCCTCGAGGTCGTCGGCGGTGATGGTCTCGCCCTCCTCGTAGTCCGCCGGGAGCGAGTACGCCTGTTGGTCGGGGCCGGTCCACTGCGTGATCGCACCGAACTTGCCGCCGGCCATCGAGCCGTCGATCATCACGTAGCGCATCTCTTCGTTGCCCTCGTCGGCTTCCTCGAGAGCGGCCTCGAGTTCCTCGTCGGAGACGTCTTCCCAGTCGACGTCCGCGTCATCCCTGATCGCGTCGAGGATCATCTCACCGCGTTCTTCCGAGTCGGCGGTAAGGTACGCCGAGGAAGATCGAGCGTTTTGCTGGAACGGGTTCGAGTGTGGAATCCGCTCGGACTGGGTCGTTATCAGGTGGCCGTAGTCCCACCACGACATGACCCCGTAGGCGCCCTCAGGGTACTGATAGTCACCGCCGTCCGGATAGTCGTAGGTGCCGTAATAGTCGAGTTCGCTGGCGTTGTCCGCACCGCCGTAGTTACCCGGTTCGGGCGTATTTTCCGCGAGCCACTCGTTCGACGGCTGCCAGATCATCGAATCGGAGTGTGGTGACGGACCGGGATTGCCTTCCTCTGGATCGGGTGCGGTCAGCGTCCAGACGCCCCCGCCGACGGCGAGCGGGATCGACGCGAAGACGACCAGTACAACCATCCCGATAACGATTATCTGGTAGGTTTCGATCTGTCTGGCGCTCTCGAGGCCGGCCTCGAGATCGAGATTGATAATCCGTCCGATGTCCGCGATGAACACCGCGTTGAGCACGGCCACCGCGAGGACGAGGTAGTAGGAGAATCGAACCTGCGTCGCGGCCATACTCGTCAGGAATATCGCCCAGATGATCACGAGCGTGTGTTCGGCGCGGAACTCGCGACCGAAGTACGGTCTCGCGATGAGGAACGCGATGCCGAGCAACATCGTGTAGAATGCCGCTCCGAACTCATTGAAGACGTGCGTCGAGAGGAAGTCATCCGGTCGCTGCGCTTCCTGGATCGTCGCATCAGTGTCGACGCCCCCGAACGGGAACAGCCGCCGAACGAGATTGTCGTAGATCGTATCGAAGAGTTCCGGAAGCGCCAGCGCCATGGTGAGGAACGCGATCAGAATCAACCCGCCGATCGCCGCCGGGTAATACATCCGGTCGATATCTCGGTTGTTCCACTGGCGTGCTAACCAGGCCATGAACACACAGCCGACCCCGACTAACAGTGCGGCGGTCGGTTGGACGTAGCCGAAACTCGTCGCGCTCGAGCTCCACTCCTCGATCAACAACGCCGTAATGAGCGCAGTGACGCCCATGCTGACTGCACCGACGTAGGCGACGTGATCGGGCGAAACACCCCGAACGTAATCGAAACAGAGCTGAACAGTGAAGAAGATCGCGAAGATACCGACGAGGACGACGCCCGGCGGCCAGACCCAGATGTAGAGTGCGAGCCCGAGTCCGGCGAGCGCGCTGTAGATCGTGGGCGCACGAAGCGTCCCCCAATCCTTGTCCAAAAGCAGTTCGTAGATCGGCTGATCGCGTTCGGCCGACCGAAGCGCGACCATCATCGCCAGAACGGCGATCGCCATGAACAACACTTCGGCGACGTGGTGTTGCAGTTGTCCGACCGTGGTTCGGCTGAGGAACTGGCCGGGGACGAGCGCGAGAATAACGATCGAGACGATGCCGCCGAACGTGCCACCGAGCCGTCGGCCCATGAAGAACACGGGGATCGCGACGAGCGCGGCCATCACGGGAACGGACAGTATGGCGACGGTAAAGAGCGTCTCGGAGGAGGGATCACCCAGGCCGACGATCATCGCCGCCGTGACGATAAGCTGATCGAACAGGGTGCCGAACTGGCCGACGTATCGTCCGGACGGAAACCCGGTAAACACGTCGAATGGCATCGTATACGGATAGTTCTCCGATGTCCACTCGATCGTCCGCCAGTGATAATACGAGTCGATTCCACCAAGCATCGGCGTGCCGTCTTCGTACGTGAAGTTATTCTGGGGCCGGACCCGGACCCAGTACATAAATAGCATCACAATCCCGATAACGGGAAGATGATACCACTGCTTCAACGTCTCGAGGAAGGAAGACTCCGTTTCCTCTCCGACGTGTTCGGTGTCGGTACTCATTCACTTGGAACTGTCCCAAGCCAAGAATAAGCTTTGTCATCTCCTCGTCGCCTCAACTATCGGATTATTCGATATATTGGGGGCTATCTCCGGTGAATACGCTATTTTATCAGTTGAACGGTAAATCACGCAATCAGTACGGTACGAGTCGTATCTCCGTTTCGGCAGAGCCGACACTCACGACAGCCGAACGAAAAGGCTTATTCGCCGTTCACCGTAACCGACCGTCGATGAAGGTCTCCGTCGTCATTTGCACGTACGCGATGGAGCGCTACGACGTCTTTTCCGAATGCGTCGATAGCGTCCTCGCACAAACGTACGACCCCCTCGAGACCGTGATCGTCGTCGACGGAAACGAGGACGTCTTCGAGCGCGTCGAAAACGACTACGGGGAACACGAGGGCGTTACCCTGCACTGTAACGACGAGAACCAGGGCATCTCCTACAGCCGGACGAAAGGTGCCGAACTCGCCGACGGCGAGGTCGTCGCGTTCATCGACGACGACGCCGTCGCTGAACCCGACTGGATCGACGAACTCGCTCGAGTCTACGAGGAGACCGACGCGAACGCCGTCGGCGGCCACGTCGCGGCCGACTGGGTGACCGAAAAGCCCGATTTCTTCCCCGCGGAGTTCTACTGGCTCGTCGGCTGTGACGAACGCGGGATGGGCGAGCACATGGAGGAGTTGCGAAACACCTACGGCTCGAACATCTCCTACCGACGAGACGTGTTCTTGAACGTCGGCGGATACGACCAGAACACCGGCCGCAAAGGTGACAGGCATATCCAGGCCCACGAAGCCCCGGTCTGCATCCGAATCGCGAACAAGTACGGAACCGGCGTGATCTACAACACGGACGCCGTCGTCCACCACAAGCTCTTTGACTACCGCGGGGAGTTTCGCTGGCTCGTCTTCCGTTCGTTCTGGCAGGGCTACTCGAAGCGGATCATGGACCTGCTCCTCCCCGAGGCGTCGGGCGATAAAAACGACTACCTGAAACAGCTCATGCTCGGGTTCGTGCCGGCACGACTCAAGAGCCTCCTCGCCGGCCCGTCGCTTCCGAAGGTCAAACAGCTCGTCGCGATTTTCGCCTTCACCGCGGCCGTCGGCTTTGGCTACCTGTATGGACTCTCGAAATCGACCTCGTCGCTGATCGGCGAGGAGTCCTGATCGACGATGCCTTCAAATCGTCCGCTTCGAGTCCTCCACCTGACGACCTCTCGGGAGGTATTTTTCGACCAGCAGATCGAGACCCTCGAGGCCAAGGGCGTCGACACGACGGTGGTCGTGGTTCCGGGCGAAGACCAGATCGACGGCGACATGGGAAGTGGCCGCGGTGCATGGGAGTACTTCGAGTACTTCCCGCGCGTGCGACGAGCGCTCCGGGACGGCGACTTCGACGTAATTCACGCGAATTACGGACTTACCGCCCCCTACGCAATCACCCAGCTGTCGCTTCCCGTCGTCCTCACGCTGTGGGGATCCGACGTCGTCGGCTTCGACGGGTACGTAACGAAAGCCTGCGCCCCGCGCTGTGACGCGATCACCGTTCGGAGCGAGGAGATGCGCGAACTGCTGGGCCGGGACGCACATATCCTCCCGAGCGGCATCGATCTCGAGCGCTTCGAACCGATGGACCAAGCCGAGGCCCGCGAGCGAGTCGGCTGGGAGTCGGACAAAAAACACGTTCTCTTCCCTTACTCGCCCGACTACGAGCGCAAAAACTATCCCCTGGCCGAGCGCGTCGTCGAGGGCGCTCGAGCGCGCCTCGAAGGCGATATCGAACTCCAGACCATTTCCGGGATCGACCACGAGGAAGTCCCCGTCTACATGAACGCCGCCGATGCGTTATTGCTCACCTCGAAACACGAAGGCTCACCGAACACGGTCAAGGAGGCGATGGCCTGCGATCTGCCGGTCGTCTCGACCGCCGTCGGCGACGTGCGCACGCGACTCGCCGATGTCTCGCCCTCGGGCGTCGGCAAAACTCAGGACGAACTGGTCGATCACCTCGTCTCGGTTCTCGAGTCAGAAACCCGCTCGAACGGTCGCGAAGAAGTTCGGGAAGTCAGCTGGGATCGGATCGGAGACCGGATTCTCGGAATTTACGCGGACGTTTGCTGATCGGGGCTGTACCGAGCGGTCGCCGTCGTTATTCAGCGACCGATACCACTCGCCGGATTCCGAGACCGGACGATAGAGTAATCGCGGTTATCGACCCGTGACGCGCGGAATTTCGATCGGTGCATTGTTTCGAACGACATCACGGAAGTGAGGTGACATCGCGAAGAGGACGACTACGTACACTACGGCACCGCCTGCGACGATCGCCGCGGTGACAGCCGTTGACTCGAGGCTCTCCGAGGGTGGGCTGACGAACGTCGTGACAGGATAGACGACAGCGCCCATCGCGATGGCTGCGAGCCACTGGCGAGCGATTTCGACCAGTGGCAGTTCGAACTCGAGGTGGTGACCAAGCGCATAGAACGCGCCGATGAGTCCCAGCCCAGCCGATAGCGCCGTTCCGATCGCAGCACCGGTCCAGCCGATAGCGGCGACGAGACCGACGTTTGCGACGACGTTTGAGACGATGAACAGACCGTTGACGCGAAACGCGATGTCCGGCCGATCGAGCCCGTTGAGCGTGTTGAGCAACTGATCGAAATACGAGTACAGTAACGAACCCAACAGCAAGATCGGAAGGACGTACTGGCCCTCGATGAATTCCGTGCCGTAGATCGCCAGCACACGGTCACCGACGAGTATCCCGCCGATGATTCCCGGAATGAGGACGAACCCCGCGAACGCGAGGGCCTCCGTCGTCAGGCTCGCAACGTGACGGTGCTCGCCGTCCGTATCGTGCTTACTGATCTCGGGGAACATCGCGGTACTGATCGCGGATCCGAAAATCAGGAAGAACGAACACAGCGCCCAGACGATGGAGTACACGCCGACGAGCGCGCTCGAGACGAGCGCCCCCAAGACGAGAATATCGACTTCACTGAACGTTTTGCCCTGTACTCGCCCGATCCACGCGTACTTCGCGAAGTCAACGAGTCGTTTGTAGTGACGACGCGTGGGCCGCTCGAACGGCGGTGTGAGCACGATAGCGGCGACGAATGCGGACATCATCCAGCCCGTCGAGTAGCCGATGAGCATCCCCGTAAGTTCCAGTCCGGCGAGGACGAGCGCGACCTGGACGAGCGCCCGACCACCGATTTTCAGGGGCTTGAGAACAGCATAGATGTGCACCTTGTGCTGGCCCTGCAAGGCTGCGTTGAACAGGGAGTTACACAGAACCGCGACCAACATGAGGATCACGATGAGGTGGACGTCCTCGCCGACGTAGGCGTTCAATTGATCCTGGAAGACGAGCACGCCGATCGCGAGAACGACGAATATCGACCCGATGATCGATGCGCCCGCCCAGAAGTACGCATACGAATCGGTCTCCTCGCTCATGCGCTTGGTGATCGCACTCGAGAGGCCTATCTTGCCGCCGATACCGAGCCAGGTGACGACAGCCAGCGCGACGGAGTAGTAGCCAAGAACTTCTGCACCGAGGACGCGAGCGAAGTAAATCGTCGCGACGAAACCGATCGCCGAGGCGGCGATCTCGGTAACGAACTGGAGGAACGACGTTTGACCGATTCTCATAGTTGCGTCGAGGTGGCGTCGACGGCCACCCGTCTGTCCGCTTCTTTCGGTGCCACGGCTATCAGTCTGATCATGTGTACGAAAAGCCCTTATGGAACGACTCGAGCGGCTGGGACAACTCAAGGGGCAGACATCGAGCGGCGGCTACTCTCGACTAGAATCCGTTCTGTGTCGCCGTCGGCTCGCGGCGATCACAGGAGCGGTTCGGCCGAATCGGTTACCGCCGCGACGTCGACCCGCAAATCGTCCCCGACGGACTCACAGAGGTAATACTCGTACTCAAGGCCGAGCGCGGCGGCGAGCATCCAGTAGGTCGGTTTGATCTTGGAGCCGAACAGTTCGACTACCGCACAATCGTTCGCGAACACGGAGTTGGCAAGGCCGGCCCCGTGCGGAGCAACAACGATATCCGCTTCGAGAAAGAGTCGGACTTGCTCGGCGAACGAGAGCGACGAGAGCGTGTAGCGTTCGAACCCGCGGTCTGCGAGTGAATCGAGGAGTTCGTCTCGGTTGCGGACCCGTCGCCGGTCGGCATCCGAACGCGAGATGTACACCCGTCGACCGCGGCCCGCAGGGCGGGGCTCGATTTCGGAGCCGGTGTCGGAACGCTGCGAGGACGTCGTTTCTCGAGCGACGGACCGGAGCCACCGGCAGGCAGCCGGCGACGTGAGCTTGTACGACAGATCGTACGTGAACCGGTGGGCGTAGATCGACCGGGGCTGCTCGAGAGAGCGAACCGAGGGCACGAGCAATCCTTCAACCGTCGTCGGCTCCCCGGTCCACGTTTCGACGCGTTCAGGTCCGTACCCGAAAAACGCGAGCGACTCGAGAACCCAACTCGACGCGTTATCCGGAACGAGAATTGTCGCGCGCTCGCCAGTCTGTTCTTCCCACCGCCGGAGTCCCTCGAGTCGCGGGAGCGCGGTCAACACCCAGTGGGAGTAGCCGCCGAGACAGCCGTCGACGAGCGAGCACACCGTCTGCAGGCGACGCTCTCCCTCGCTCGGAGTCCCGAGGGACGATTGATCCCACAGCGCCCGCCTGAGCAGGGACGGGTTCGCCAACAGCGACTGCTCGAGTGTGTCGCGCCGACCGAGCGACGTCTCGAGGAGCAACGAGCCGTCCGGCCGAACGGATAGGGCGTCTCGCCCGATGAGTCGAGCCCTCGGCAGTCGGCAGACGAACGGTTGCTCGAGCGAAAACGAACCGGCCATCCGCTCGAGTTCCGAGGGTGCACTCGACGGAGCGTCGAGCGTGATTGACTCCTCGGAGCCGAACGCGAACACGTCGGCACCCGGCGTTCGGGCGAGCTCAGCGCGCCTGAGGTAGCTAATTCTGGTATCCAGTGCGAGTTTGCCCGCGAACAGCCTCGGCGCGGCCCCGGTTTCGATCCCGCGTTTGAGCAATTCGAGGACTCCGACGTCGCGAACTTTCTGTCGAACTCGTCGGAACGGCATATGAATCGTTCCAAAAGCAGCGGATAAGTCGCTGACGGTTCGAGCCGGAATCGCTAACGGTTCAGATCGGAACCGTTGCCGGATCGGAGTCACTGCCGGTCCGGCTCTAAATCACGGATTATTTAGTCGATCTCTCCGTACCCCAGATCAATGACACTACTGGAGAGAACGCGATCCGTTCTCTCTTCCGGCGGAGTTCGCGGTCTCGTCTCGTCCGGACGAGCGTTTCTCTGTCATCACCCGCTTCTGGTCCGGGCGCTCGCGCGCGCCCGATTGAAATATCACCGGTCGGTAGGCCCGTACGACGCCCTCGCGGACCCGTTTACGCTCGTCTCAGTCGATCCAAACGAAATTTCGGTAGCCAACAGATCCATCGACAAGTACCTCGCGACAGGGGCCGTTCGAGGGGGCGACTGGGACCTTCGGACGACCCCCTACGAGGCGTCGATCAAGCACCGCTCGGTCGAGCAGCGGTACATCGACGGCAAGGCGTGGACTGAGACAGACATCTACGGCGAACTGTGCCGCCGAATCGACGAGGAGGGCGAGGCCGACGGCTGCTTCTCGAGAGACGACCTCGAGCGTCGATACGAGCGGATCGACCGACTGTACGAGAGCATTCGAGATCACGGGTACGATCCGACGAAGCAGTACGAGGGTGCCGACTCGAGAATAGCGTCGTCGCTCGATCAGGTCTGTGTGAGCATCGGACGGGACGGGGAACTCGTCTTTTGTGGCGGCGGGAACCACCGATTGTCGATCGCCAAAGTGCTAGAACTGGAGGCGGTACCGGTTCGGGTCGTCGTTCGACACGCACGGTGGCAGCAGCGACGTGATCACGTCGCACGGACCGGGGAGACCGAGTTATCGTCCCACCCGGACCTCAAGGACATCCGTCAGCGGTAGCCGAACGCTCGAAGTTTCTCCTTGAGGTCCGCTTCGTCCACTGAATCGTACCGCTCCGGCGGATCGGACGTGATCGTCCGCCGTTCCCCGTCGTCGATCACCAGCCAGGGAACGAGACACAGTTCAGAAGTATGGAGGTAGATCGGGTGTTCGTACCGCTTCCGGAACAACGGGGGTACGCGATCGCCGATTAGTTCGCCGTGGTCGGCAGTGATAACCGTCTTCCCTTCGAGGTGTGACAGGAGTTCCTCGAGGCGTGCCAAAACGACGTCCAAATTTTCGTCGTACGCCTCCCTCACCTCTTCGTCAGTCACGTCGATACCGTCCATCGCGGGTGCCTGAATCGCCTGAATAGCCCTCGAACCGTCGTCCGGTTCGTCGCCTGGTTCGTCCCAATCGTCCATTCCTCGTTCGATAGTCATCCCTCTGACATCGACATCGCGCTCGATTTTATCCCGAAGCTCCTGCCCGGTAGATCCGATATAGGGGGCATGCGGTTGCATAAAGTGCATAATGAGGCGTTTGTTCGGGTTTCGATCGAACGCTTGCTTCGACTCCTCGACGACGCCACTCGGCGGAACCGTCTGGAGGTCTTCGTCCCAGTGGTCGAAACACGTGATAACCGAGTGAAACGTGTCGTCACCGGCCGCGGTATAATACGTATTCGCGGTGACATAGACCGTATCGTGGAGGGTTCGTCCCGTAAAATTCCCTTCGATAAACTCGAGACTCGACGAGCCTCGAGAGACCCGGCGTTGGAGATCGCCGTCGACAGTATTGCGATCTTTGAACGCGTCGTACCGGCACGCGTCGAGGATGATCAAATTGTCCCAGTCTTCGCTCATCACGTCGGTCCCTTTCCCGTATCTGAGGCGAAAGATCGCGTTCGTGATCGCGTAGGAAAAGTACTGGGGGTTATCGGCGAAGAATTTTACGGATTTTCGACAGAGTCCGGTAAGCCCGTGACGATTGTAAACGTCGGCCGCATTGCGTAGGAGACCCATGTACGCGAGGAGTGGCACTGATCAGTATAAAGTTCCTATGTACGCGGAAGAACAGGATTCGGGACGACACTTCATCCGCGAAAATCTCTATCTGCGAGAAGCGTGACGACCGTCGCGGTCCGGGAACGAAGTTCGACGGTAGGGGTAGATCCGTACGCCACAGTTCGACGGGCAGGGGGAGTCGATACGCCTATAGGTACCCTAACCCTTTCAATCGTTCCTCGGCCGAGGTCGTCCGGGACGGTAACTCCTCTCGGTCCGGTTCGTACGTTTCGGTATCGACGGCAGACGTTCTGATCCAGGGTACCCGTCGAACACAGGGCAATGGACACCCGATAATATGCTTGTAAAACCCGTACTCGCCGAAGGCTTCCCCATGGTCGGCAGTGATAACGACTCGGTCCATGTCGGTATTCTCGAGCAGTAATTCCACGTCATCAAGAACGTACCGAAGGTTCTCTAGGTACAGTTCCCACACCGTTTCGCGAGAGACGTTTCCGGCTTTGAGGTCGTCGAACGGTTTCTCCAGTCCCTCGTCGGCGAGCGGAAACGGATTGTGGGGGTACATATAGTGGACGATCAGTTTTTCCGGATCTCGAGATCTGGCGGTGGAGATCGCTCTATCAGTGGTAAACCGAGGAGGCTTGCGGTTGAAGTCGCCCGCTTGCTCGTATTTCCACAACTCCTCGAGGTAATCGAAATCGTCGTCGTCGACGACGTCGTAATCCGTCGGGCCGAACGGAATAGCGTCCCGAACCGGCGGATGGTCCTTTCGTTCGAACACCGACTCAGTATACGGGTTCCCGGTGATATACGACGTCTCGGCTATGTCGTCCTCATGTTCTCTGGTGAACGTAAGCGGCATCCATTCGAAGGATGTACTGCCGACAGATCGGATCGAATCGACCGATTCGATGAACTCGTATTCGGGCGCAACCTCCTCGATCGCATCGACCCTGCACGCGTCCAGTATGACCAGCATATCCCACTCGCGATCGTAGACGTTCGTTCCGATCGGCACTCGAGAAGAGATTTCTAAGAGGAAAGAAACGTACACAAAATACATGCTCCGAATGATCCGTTTTACAAACGGTCCATCGTCGGAACGGAGATGATCCACGCTTTCTCGCACCCACTGGGAGAAACTGACGGGCATGGGAGCAGATTGAGATTCGACTGGCATGTCTTTTTTGATTAGTTTACGCCGTTCGGGGGACGCTAATCCCGTTTTACGCACGGCTACGCCGTTAACCCCCGCCAGGTCTCGAGTCGCCCTCGACGAACAGCGAATACGCGACGAGGAGCCGAATTGAGCGTCGGTGCGGAGACGGCGACGACTCGTCGGGCGTTTAGAGACTGTGGATCATCACGTTTTAGACGGAGAACTGAATACTAACGGTGATGAACGTACTCGTGGTCGTCGTCGATGCCCTTCGAACGGATCGGGTGGGTGCCTACGGCGGGCGTCCGGTGACGCCCACCATCGACGAGCTTGCCGCTTCCGGGACGCGCTTCGAGCGGGCCTACAGCACGATCAATGCGACCGACCCCGCGTTGACCTCGCTACAGACCGGCCGACTTCCGCGAACACACGGCGTCGTCAATCACGGATCACACGTCACGGACGCGGAAAAGCGAGCGATCGAAGGGACACCGACGCTTCCGGTTGCCCTCGAGGAGCAGGGGTACGATACGGGCGCGTTCGGTCGCCCCCTCGGTCGCTGGCATCGACGGGGCTTCGATCGCTATCCAGAGCTGTCCTCTGCCCACTGGCGTCTCAAGTCCCTCGAGAAGTCAGCGAGCAGTTTGCTGTACGGAATTCACCCCGCCATCGGAGACACGATATCGAGGACGTACAACGCCCTCACCGGTCGAACGGGAAGCGACGACGAGAACGGCGTGGTCGAGCAGTTTACTGACTTTCTCGACGACGCTGAGGAGTTCTACTCGCTCGTCCACCTGATGGACACGCACACGCCCTACGACGTGGACGACGACCTCGTCGAGCGCTATCTCGAGGAGTACGACTACGAGAACAGGCCGCTCTCGGAAGTTGCGTCGGAGTTCCCGACGGGCTCGATCACCGCGAACAGTCTCACCCCCGGCGGCGTCGTCAATCAGGACAACGAACGGTGGGAGGACCACAATGTCGGCGTCGGCACCGCGCTCGCCCGAGCCCAGTACGATGCGGCGGCGACCGAAGCCGATCGAACCATCGACGGACTTCTCGAGGCCCTCGAGACCCGCGAACTGCTCGAAGAGACCCTCGTCGTCGTCCTCGCGGATCACGGAGAGTCACTCGGCGAACACGACATCTACTTCGAACACCACGGGCTCTACGAACCGACCGCTCGGATTCCGCTCATTGTTCGGCCACCCGGCGAGAGCGTCGAGCAGTCCGACGAACTCGTGAGTATCACCGATGTCGCACCCACGGTTCTCGACATCCTCGATGGTCACGACGATCTCGAGGAGTCCGCGTTCGATACCGACGGACAGTCCCTTCGACCGCTTCTCGAGGACGAAGCGGGCTGGGAGAGTCGGGATTCGCTGTTGCTCGAGGAGGCGAACACCCAGCGATTCAGGGGCGTCAGAACCGACCGGTGGAAGTACCTCGAGGCGGTCGACGGGGATCCGACCTGTCGGTACTGCGAACGGTCCCACGGCGCGAGCGAGCAGTTGTACGACCTCGAGGGAGATCCCGAGGAGACGGACGATCTCGTCGACGAGCGCCCCGAGAAGGCGGCCGAACTTCGAGACGAGTTAGCCGCCTCGATCTCGGCTCACGAAGCGCGATCCGAAACGTCGGACGGTTCGGACGGCGAGGGTGTAGAGTACGACGACGAGGAAGAAGTACTGGACCGGCTCGAGTCGCTCGGCTATAGATAACTCGCCCGCTCCGGAATTGCTTCGAGAATCTCTCGAGGTGAATTATCTCTTGAACGGACACGATCCTGTCGAAGTAACCGAAAGTATTTGTCTTCACGTAGTGACCGTTTTCGATATGCAGGCTGTCGTCCTCGCCGCAGGCAAAGGTACACGCCTCCGGCCACTCACAGAAGACAAGCCGAAGGTCCTCGTAGAGGTCAACGACAAACCGCTCATCGAGGACGTCTTCGACAATCTCCTCGAGATCGGCGTCGACGAGTTCGTCGTCGTCGTCGGCTACATGAAAGAGAAGATCATCGAGCGCTACGGCGACGAGTATCAGGGCGTGCCGATCACCTACGCGCACCAGCGCGAACAGCTCGGTCTCGCCCACGCGATTTTGCAGGCCGAACCCCACATCGACAACGATTTCGTCCTGATGCTCGGCGACAACATTTTCCGCGGGAACCTCGGCGACGTGATCAACCGTCAGCGCGAGGACCGCGCCGACGCCGCATTTCTCGTCGAAGAGGTGCCGTGGGAAGAGGCCTCCCGATACGG
The DNA here is from genome assembly GCF_054653435.1 of Halostagnicola bangensis. NCBI lineage: Archaea > Methanobacteriati > Methanobacteriota > Halobacteria > Halobacteriales > Natrialbaceae > Halostagnicola > Halostagnicola bangensis. The sequence continues at coordinate 803,722 of NZ_BAAIGG010000002.1, forward strand.
CGTCCTCGATACGAACGAGTACGGCGAGGTCGTCGAAGTCATGGAAAAGCCCGATGAGCCGCCGTCGAATCTCGTGATGACCGGCTTTTACACGTTCACACCGGCGATCTTCCACGCCTGTCACCTCGTCCAGCCATCCGATCGCGGCGAGTACGAACTCCCGGACGCGATCGACCTGTTGATCCAGTCCGGCCGGACTATCGACGCGCTTCGAATGGACGGCTGGCGTATCGACGTCGGCTATCCCGAAGACCGCGACCGAGCCGAAGAACGGATCACGGAGGATTCCGGCGTTATGGCCGAAACGACCGACTGAGAGCGCGAGACCAAGCGGAGAGACTCCGTTTGAAACGGCGACTCTGTGTTCCAGCTCGATTCACCTCAAAATCTGGCACGGTCCGTAAGCGACTAACCACCCCTTCTCATCTAGGGCAAATATGAACGTTCTCGTCACCGGTGGGGCGGGCTTTATCGGCTCTCACATCGCCCACCGGCTGGTATCGGACGGCCACCGTGTCGTTGTCCTCGACGTGTTAGATCCGTACTATAACCCGGCGATCAAGGAGCGAAACCTCGAGCTGTGCCGCGAGGAAGGCGGCGACCGATTTACGTTCGTCAACGGCTCGATCACCGACGAAGCGCTCGTCGACGAGGTCGTCTCCGAGCACGATATCGAGTTCATATATCATCAGGCCGCACAGGCGGGCGTCAGGACGAGCGTCGAGAATCCGAAGAAACCCCACGAAATCAACACGACCGGTCTCCTCAACCTCCTCCTCGCGGCCGACGAGCACGAGGTAAAACGGCTCGTCAACGCCTCCTCCTCGTCGGTCTACGGCGAGGTCGAGTACCTTCCCTACGACGAGGACCACCAGAACGTTCCCCAGAGCCCCTACGGCGTTACCAAACTCACGGCAGAACACTACTGTCGCATCTGGAACGACCTCTACGACGTAAACACCGTCTCCCTTCGCTATTTCACGGTCTACGGGCCGCGAATGCGACCCAACATGGCGATCACGAACTTCACCTCGAGGTGTCTCAACGGTCACCCGCCGGTCATCTACGGCGATGGACAGCAAACACGCGACTTCACCTACATCGACGACATCGTCGACGCAAATCTCTCCCTACTCGAGACCGAGGCGGCAGACGGCGAGGTGATGAACATCGGCTCGACGGGAACGATCGCGATCGAAGCCCTCGCAGAGCACGTTATCGACCAGACGGGTGCGGATGTCGGCATCGAGTACACCGAGCCGAAAGAGGCCGACGCGCGACACACCCACGCCGAGGTTTCGAAGGCCAACGAACTGATCGACTACGAGCCCTCGACAGAGATTCGCGACGGCGTCGGTCAGTTCGTCGAGTGGTACCGAGCGAACCGCGAGTGGTACGAACCGTTAGTGCTCGATTCCTGAAGCCGCGCACCCTCTTTTTGGAGCGTTCGTCATCGCACTACTCGAGAGTCGCCTCAGTCACTCGAATCCGTCCGCGGGTGCCGTCCCACTCGGTCTCGTACTCGAGGTCGATGCGTCGATCCATGTGCGGACCGTCGACGACCAGCGTTTCGAACTCGCCGCCCTCGCCGAGCAGGTGAACGGCGTACTCGTCGTTGAGTTCCGCGAGGTCCTCGAGCGCGTCCTCGTCCAGCGTCCGTCCCAGCCACGATTCGTCGAGGCCGTGGGCCGCGACCTGAACGATCACAATTTCGAATCCCGCCTCGAGCATCGCCTCGCCGAGTTCTCTCGGGTCTTCCTGCCAGAGCGGGGCGAAGAGATCGCAGTCCAGTCGGTCGCACATCCCTTCGATACGGCTCGTCTGGTACTCGCTCTCGACCGCGCCCGCGGTGAGGCCCGCGATTCCGCCGTCGAGATTGAGTTCGAGCTCCTCGAGGGCGGCTTCGAGCGGCTCCAGTTCGTCATCTCCTTGCGCGCCGGAATCCTCAGCGTTACCGGCATCGAAGTCGTCCGGTTCGACGTCGACCAGCGGGATTCCGACGCTCTCGGCCGCCAGCGTCGCGAGGTCCGTCTCGGGAACGTGATACATATACGAGTCGCCTGTCGGGTGGACGGTCACCAACCGCTCGACCGATAACCCGTGCTCTATGGCCTGATACAACGCCCACGAGGAGTCCTTCCCGCCGGAAAAGAGGCTGATCCACGCGCCAGCTTGGTCGCTCATGCGCTACGGTACGTCGCCGGGAATAAATGGATGCCGAGTGCGCGGCGACGTGGTCCCTACTGATCCGCGTTCGTGCCCTCGTCCGTTCCGTGGCCGCCGGAGCTCTCGTCGGTTCCCGTCTTCGATCGTGCACCGCCGTCCGTGAGTTCGGATTCCGAACCGGGATCGGTCAGTTCCGCCGCAGTCGCGTCGGCGTCTCGAGTCTGCTCGGAGTCGGCGTCCGGTTCGTCCTCCGGGACGGTGCCACTGAACGAGGAGGCGATTCGGACGCCGATCAGACTCACGAGGAAGCCGGCCACGACAAAGATCGCGAGGCGTTCGCCGGCGGTTATCTGGAAGCTCTCGACCGATCGCCAACCGAGGTAGAGATCAGGAACCGTCAGCGGACCGATCTCGCCCTGAGTCTCGAGGAAGTACGCCGAAAAGCCGCGAACGACGAGTCCGATCGCGATGACGATAAAGGGAAGGTTGAGATAGGACGCCCGCAACGGCCGTTCGCCGATGATTTCGTCGAGCAGGCGCCCGGCGCTCGCGGTAAGCGCAGCTGCGGCGAGCCACGGGACCCCCTCGAAGGCGAACGTGGCGGCGGGGATAAGTACCTCCCCGCTCTGGGGCTCCTCGAGGCCGGAAATGCCCAGCGCACCGGCAAAGATGCCGACGAAGGTGAGCCCGGCGGCGACGACGTAGGTGACGATCGACACCTGCCCCGTGTACAGCGACTCCCTAATCTGGTGTGCGAATCCGGTCATGAGTTCGTCGATGTTGAACCCCTTGTACAACAGGAAGAGCCCGATGACGGTCGTGATCGCGGCCGCACCCACCGCGGGGCCGAAGACGGTCGCCAGCATCGGAAACACGAGTAAGGTGAGCCCGATCGGTACCAGCACCGTCTGGCGAAGTTCCTCGTCCGCGAGAAATTGCTTGAGCAGGTAGTACGTCGACTCGATGTCCCTGGCCTGTCGAACGACGACCCGATCGACCGAGTCGACCTGCACGCGGCTCTCGACGACCGGCACCAGGCGTTCGTCTTCGGCGCTGTCGATGACGACAACCGCCGAATCCGGATCATGCTCTGCGATGAGTTCGTCCAACTGGCGCGCGACGGCTCGATCCGCCGAGACCATCGAATCGCGTTCGCCCGAAACGACCGCGACGACGGTCTCTTCGTTCTCGTCTCGAAGGTTCTGGGCGACCCGGAGAGACTCGAGCAAACAGTTTACTCCGGAGTCCTCGGGATCCGCGAGTCCGACATCAGTCACGAGCGCGCGCACTGCCTCCCAGCCGACGATCGGGGACTGGAGGCCGGTTCGGCGGCCGACCTCGTCGGTCCGGTCGAGACAGATGACCAGCGTAGTCACGGTAGATGTTCGACGCCCTGCCACGATAAAACCATGTACTCTTTCGCTCGTCTACGAGCGGATTCAGGCTCGAAACGGGTTCCCGTTTGCCGGGAATCGTGTCGATCAGGTTCGAAGCCGGAAGCCCCGATCCTCCGCGATTCCCGAAATCCCGGCACCGAAGGCGTAGGCGACCTGTTGGGCGCCGCCACCGACCCTTCGCATCAGCGGCTGCGGCGGCTCAAACTCCTCGATCGTCACGTCGTCGATCGCCAATCGATCCGCCAGTTCGTCCTCGAGGTCCCGTTTCGTGCCGAGTTCGTCGACGAGACCCATCTCGTGGGCGTCCTCGCCGAGGTAGATCCGGGCTTCGGTTTCGCGAACCAGTTCGGCGTCTATGTCGCGACCGTCGCTGACCCGTTCGACGAACGTCTCGTAGTAGTCGTCGATCAGCCCCTGTAAGTACGCGCGTTCGTCGTCGTCCATCTCTTTGAGTGGCGTGCCGGCATCCTTGAAGTCGCCCGCGGCGAATCGCTCGTAGGAGAGCCCGACCTTTTCGGCGAGGCCGGTTGCGTTGACTCGAGAGCCGATGACGCCGATCGAGCCGACGATGCTCGCGTCTCGAGCCCACAGTTCGTCGCAACCGCTTGCGATCCAATAGCCGCCGCTAGCACAGAGATCCGTCGTGTAGGCAATCGTCGGCCCGTCGAACCGCTCGGCCGCGAGCCTGATGTCGTCGCTCGGGACGACCTCGCCGCCCGGCGTGTTCAGCTTCACCAACAGCGCGTCGACGTTGCCGTCCTCGTTCGCCCGGTCGATCTGGTCGACGATGTCGTCCGCCGGGGTCGCGCTCGGGCTCGAGGGAAGCGGGCCGCCGCCGCCGTCACGACTGATCGGACCGTCAACGGCGACTTCCGCGACGTTGTACCCGGGGAACATCGAACGCGCGATGTTGCCCGCGATTCGGATCCCAATGACGACGACCGCGAGCGCCAGGAGGATACCGAACAGCTGCGTGAGCGATTCGGGAACGACGACGAACAGCCCGACGCCGGCGATCGCGAACACCGCCGTGCAGGCGGCGACGATCACGAACCGCCCCAATCCGGTACGACTAACCACCGAAGACACCTCGTTGCATGGACGTACCTCCGGGACCCCATCTGTTAAGCGTTCACGTCTCGACTCGTCTTCTCGAGACGGAAAACGGAGAGACGAGCCCGTCTCGCGACTGTCGTTTGGCGTATCTGCAGGCCGCCGTGCTATCACTCTCGCCGGCGTAGCAACCCACCAGCGATGCGACGGCGAAAACTTCTCGCGGCGTGTGGCTGTGGCGTCCTCGGGACGAGTACGGCCGGGTGTCTCGAGTCGCTCCGACGCGAGGACGCCTGGCGAGAACTCGTCGTCGATCCGCCGGCGGGCATCTACGTCCCGCCGAAAATCGACGAGATGACGACCGACGGGCTCGAGACCGCGGACGAGTACGCGGTCGCCCTGTTCGCAACTCGCCCGCACTCGTTCTGGACCGTAACCGGCGATGAGCAAAGCCGAGCGGATCTGCGATCGGACCACGCGATTCACTTAATGGCGAGCGTCTGGGACGAGGAAACCGAAATGGTGCTTCCAACCGGATATCGCGGTGTCGATTCGGCGCAACAGCGACAGCCTCATTGACCGACGGCTCTGGCCGATGCTCTCCCAGCGACTGGGCGAGTTCGGCGACCGATTCGAACCCCCGGCGACGCTCGAGGTCGAGTTCGAGTACTCGAGCGAGGCGATTGATTCGCTCGAGCGGACGCTACTCGACATCGAGGACGGACGGGGCGATTCGGACGCGCTCGAGTTGATGAACGGGTCGCAGGGCGGTGCGTACGAATCACGCGACGACCACCACACCCACCCGCCGCCCTCAATTACGCCCAACTTGTCGTCGCTTCCCGGCGCGTACGGCGGCGTCGCCGCCGGCAGGGATATCGACGTTGTCGTCACCGCCGGAGCGCGCGACCGAGGCGGCCGAGGCGACCGAGGCGGCCGGCGTAGGTGGGACGGACAAGACCTATCTCGCGATCTCGCCCCGAACCGCGTACAACCGCTGTATACTCCCCTTTGCCTCGCTTTCGGCGACCGTCACGCGAGACGGGGGCGAAATTGCGAGCGAGGAACTCACCGAAGCGATCGGGCCCGATCTCGAGCATCACTACGGAGCCGATCTCGAGATCGAGGCGTTTCAAGTTGGCGACGAGGTTTCGATTTCGCTCGAGACGCCGCCCCAACTCTCGCGACACGAGGGATACGAAACGGCGTTCTTCGATCTCGAGGACCAACGGGTTCGGCTCGCGGAACGAAACGCTCGGTGAGGACTTATTGTCCGAGGGCTTGATATCGTGTATACGAGTAACAATGTCCGAACACTCCGGTCTCGAGGACGTCGACGAAGTGGTCCACCGACCCAGCAAGTCGTTCGTCGAGTCGACGAACGTCGCGGCGTTCATGCGCGAGCACGATATCGCCGACTACGACGACCTGATCGAACGCACGACGACGGAACTCGAGGGCGTCGAGGAAAGCGGCGTCGACTGGTTCTGGGACGAACTCGTCGACTATCTCGAAATCGACTTCTTCGAGCCCTACGAGTCAGTTAGAGACGACAGCGAGGGACCGCAGTTCACCGACTGGTATCCGGGCGGAAAGCTCAACGTGGCCCACAACGTCGTCGACCGACACGCCGCGGTGGACGAGGCGGCACGAAACCGACTCGCGACGATCTGGGAGGGCGAGGACGGCGAGGTCCGGGAAGTTACCTACCACGAACTCCACCGAGGGTCGAATCAGGTCGCCAACGCGCTCGAGGAGCGGGGGATCGAAACGGGCGACACCGTCGGGCTCTACATGCCGATGGTTCCGGAGGTCGTCTCGATCCTCTATGGCTGTTTCAAGGTCGGTGCGATCGCCGTGCCGATCTTCTCCGGCTTCGGCGTCGACGCCGTCGCGACGCGACTCGAGGACGCCGAGTGTTCGGTGCTGTTCACCGGCGACGGCTTTCTCCGACGCGGCGACCCCGTCTCCCTCAAATCAACTGCGGACGAGGCGATCGAGCAGGCCGGACACGTCGAGCGGACGATCGTCTACGATCGACTGGGCTCGAGTGAGGAACATAGTAAGCACCAAATTCCCTGGTCCGACGACCGCGACGAGTGGTGGGTCGACGCCATCGAGGCCCAAGACGATAGCTACGAGACGAAATCCCTCGAGTCGGGTCGGGAGTCGATGCTACTGTACTCCTCGGGGACGACGGGGACGCCGAAAGGGATCGTCCACACCCACGCAGGCGTGCAACTGCAGTGTGCGAAAGAACTCCACTTCGGGTTCGACCTGCAACCCGCGGATCGGTTCTTCTGGGTGAGCGACATCGGCTGGATGATGGGTCCCTGGACGCTGATCGGCGTCCACACGTTCGGCGGCACGGTCTTCATGTACGAGGGCGCGCCAGATTATCCGAATCCCGACCGGTTCTGGGAGGTGATCGACCGACACGGCCTCACGCAGTTCGGCATCTCGCCGACGGCGATTCGGGCCCTTCGAAAGCATGGAGAAGAGTGGCTCGAGGGCCACGACCTCTCCTCGCTACGAATCCTTGGGTCGACGGGCGAGCCGTGGGACCCCGAATCCTGGCGCTGGTTCTACGAGCGCGTGGGCGACGGCGAGTGTCCGATCATCAACATCTCCGGCGGCACCGAAATTTGTGGCTGTTTCCTCATGCCGATGCCGACGGAGCCGCTCAAACCCTGCACGCTGGGCGGGCCCGGTCTCGGAATGGACATCGACATCGTCGACGCGAACGGGGAGTCAGTCAAAGATGACCGCGACCGGGGATTTCTGGTCGCTCGAGACTCCTGTCCGTCGATGACGAAATCCCTCTGGTCAGGTGACGACCGGTATCTCGAGGAGTACTGGTCGACGTTCACAGAGCCGCCGCTGTGGAACCACGGCGACTGGGCTCAGATGGACGAGGACGGCTTCTGGTTCCTCCACGGCCGGGCCGACGACGCGCTGAACGTGGCCGGGCGGAAGGTCGGCCCCGCCGAAGTCGAGGGTGTGCTTATCGACCACCAGGCGGTCAATCAGGCCGCCGCAGTGGGCGTTCCCGACGAGACGACCGGCACCGCGGTCGTCACCTACGTCATCGTCGAAGACGGTCTCGAGGAGAGCGACGAGCTGCGAGAGGGGCTGCGCACACAGGTCGGCGAGGAGCTCGGAAAGCCGTTCAGACCGCGAGAGATCCTCTTCGTCGACGAGTTCCCCAAAACGCAGTCGGGGAAAATCATCCGCCGGGCCATCGAGGCGACCTATACGGGCGAGGAACTCGGCGATATGGACAGCATCGAGAATCCGGGGGCGCTCGAGGGACTCGAGAAGGCGAGATAAGGGCTCGGCTGGGTGCCCCTCGAAGTGCGTAGGTGCTCGCCGGAGTCGGGCCAGTTTCTCGTCCTGTCGGTCGATCGGTTCCTCCCGTTACCGTGAAAAACCGTTATAGTCTGAGCGGGCGTAGTAGCACGTGATTCAGGCCGCCCATCTCGTCGGCATTTTCACGACTGTGCGCGACGGTCCGCAATCATCACGGTGAGCAAATCATGGCAACAACATCGAAAAGACAGCACGAACCGGCTCGAGCGGTCGACCTCACCCGATTCGAGGGGATGGACGTCTATCAGGAGGGCGACGAACGCGCTCGAGTCCGCGGTTACTTCCCGTTGACGCCCGGCGCGCCGAACGCGAGCGGACGCGCCGAGGAGATGATGATCGTCTCTCTCGAGATTGAACCGGGAAACTACCTTCCGTCCCATCGGGATAGCAACGAGGAACTGCTCGTCGTAACGGCCGGGAGAGTCGAGGCGACGATCGGCGACGAAACGATCGACATCGAGGCTGGACAGTGTGCGGTCGTCCCCGAAATGGAACCGCACGGCCTCTCCAACGGCGGCGACGAAACCGCGTCCGTCATCGGATTCTTCCCGAACACCGAACTCACTGCGACGTTCGAGAAACCCCTCGAGCCGTTCGGAACGGCGGAAGTGACTATCGGCCCCATGCCGGCCGCTGGTGAGGACGAGACTGACGACGAACACTAACGCGCAGTGAACGAGGGAGGACCGGCAGTTCGCTCGAGCGGGTCGACGGTTTCAAACAGAGAAGCCGACAATTCTCGTCTTTTCCGTTCGCGTATCGCTGCCGCGGCAATTAGCCCTCGTCGAGGAGGACATCGTCCGGTCTCGGATCCTCGGAGGCGTGTGTATCATCTTCGGAAAGATGTGTATCGCCACCGGCCTCCGCACGCGGGTTTCGATCGGTTCGGCGCGGACCATCCTCGTCCTGCTCCTCGAGGAGCGCATCGAGGCGCGCTTCGAACGTTTCTTCGTCGATTTCCCCGTTCGCGTATCGCTGCTGGAGCGTCTCGATCGGGTCCGCTTTCTCGGTCGACTCGTCGTCTTCGTTGTCTTCGTCGTCGCTCGAGAGTACCATGAAGGCGACGACGGCGGGAACGAGCAGGATCGCCAGTCCGAACAGCGCGGCAACGACTCCGAGAGCGATACTGCCGAGTTCGACGCCGAGAGCGACGCCCGCGAAGACGACGCCGAGGACCATCGAGAGCCCCGTCATCACAACGAGTGCTCCAAGTAGCACGCTCAGGACGGTCGCCCACGTCGGCAAATCGCGAAACCAGGTGGGGAGCTCCATAGAGAACGTAGGGTATCGCTCCTCATGTTTGTTGTGCGCTACCATTCATACAGTCCCGATACGGGCTGGTCGTTCGTCCGATGTGCGATGGCCGAGACTGGCAAATGGCTGTCGTCCAGATCCCGTTACGCTTTACCCCCGTCGGGTCGAATCGGCATTCAATGACTGCCCAGACCGTCCAGCAGGGCGACCTCGTCACCGTCATCGGCCTCGAGGTCCACGTCCAACTGGAAACCGACACGAAGATCTTCTGTCGCTGTTCGACCGAGCAGACCGACGACCCCAACGAGAACGTCTGTCCGGTCTGTCTCGGACTGCCCGGCGCGTTGCCAGTGTTGAACGAGGGAGCCGTCGAAGCGGCCGTCAAGATCGGCAAGGCCATCGACGCGGAGATTCCCGAGGAGACGCGCTTTCACCGGAAGAACTACTACTACCCCGACCTGCCGAAGAACTTCCAGATCACCCAGTACGACGAGCCGATCTGTCAGGAGGGCGAACTCGAGATTGCCGTCGAAGGCGAACGGCGCGACGTTCGCATCGAGCGGGCCCACCTCGAGGAAGACCCCGGGAGCCTCCAGCACGTCGGCGGGAGCATCGACACCGCCGACTACACGCTCGTCGACTACAACCGGGCCGGCACGCCACTGATGGAAATCGTCACGGCACCCGACTTCCGGAGCGCTTCCGAAGTGCGGGCGTTCCTCGCCGAACTCGAGGAGGTCCTCGAGTACCTCGGCGTCTTCGACGCCGGCCGAGACGGGAGCCTACGCATCGACGCCAACCTCTCGATTATCGACGGAGAGGAGGCCAACGAAAACGGCGAGATCGGAATTGACGCACTCGAGGCCGCAAACCGCACGGAAGTCAAGAATATCTCGAGTCACAAGGGTGCCGAAAAGGCCCTGGCCTACGAGGAGACTCGACAGAAAAACGCCATCAAGCGCGGGCGCGTTGTCGAACAGGAGACGCGCCACTGGGACGAGAGCCGTGGGATTACGGTCTCGATGCGCTCGAAAGAAGAGGAGAAGGATTATCGGTACTTCGAGGAAGCCGACCTGCCGCCGCTTCGGGTCTCCCACTGGAAGGACGAGATTTCGATTCCGGAGCTTCCGACCGCCCGACGCGAGCGGTTCCGGTCCGAATACGACCTGAACGAGGAGGCGGCATCGAAGCTCACATCGACCAAACAGGTCGCGGATTTCTACGAGACCATCGCCGACGAGTTCGATCCCGACCTCGCGGCGACGTGGGTCGCGGACAACCTGCTCGGCGAACTCAACTACCGCGACATGGAGATCACGGACATCGAGGACCGACTCGAGGAAGTCACCCGACTCGTCGAACTCGTCGCCGAAGACGAGATCACGGCGAAAAACGCGCGGGAAACGGTGCTTCGAGATATGCTCGACGACGAACAGGATCCGGATTCGATCGTCGAGGAGGCGGGACTCGGCAAGACCGACGACGACGAGGTTCAGTCGGCCGTCGTCGAGGCCATCGAGGAGAACCCTGACGCCGTCGAGGACTACGAGAGCGGCGATGACGGCGCGATCAACTTCCTCGTCGGACAGGTCATGCAAAAGACCGGCGGCAGCGCCGACCCCGGCGACGTCAATCAGCTGTTGCGGGCCGAACTCGAAGAATAGACGAGACAGAACCGCCGACGGTCTCCGTTTTTGACGAGTTCTCGCTTCGAACTCGCGGAACCCCAGTTCCGCAATCGGGCCGGTTATTAGCCGGGGCTGTGTGTCATTAACCCATGGACCGAATCACGCTGGGAAACAACGAGTTCGAAGGCCAAAACAACGCGTACGTGTTACACGAGGGGGACGAACTCGCGCTCGTCGATACCGGTATCGCAACGGTGGGTGTCAGAGAGGATCTTCGCGAGGGACTCGCCGAATACGGCTACGAATTCGCCGATATCGACGACATCGTGCTCACTCACTTTCACACCGATCACGCCGGACTCGCCGGTGAAATCCAGTCCGAGAGCGACGCGACCGTCTACGCCCATGAAGCCGACGCGTCGATCATCGAGGGCGATGAGGAAACAATCGCCGCGCTCGACCAGCGTCGACGGGAGTACCTCGAGACGTGGGGCGTTCCCGAGTCGAAACAGGAAGACCTCCTGAGCGTCGTCGAGGCGGTTACCGGATTGAACGACACCCACCCGACCGTGACGCCGATCGAGGACGGCGACGTCCTCGAGGTAGGCGGCGTGACCCTCGAGACGGTTCACGCTCCCGGGCACGCGTTAGGGTTGTGTTGCTACGAACTCACAGAGCGAAACGAAGCCTTCGTCGGCGACGTCATTTTGCCAGTCTACACGCCCAACGTCGGCGGAGCGGACGTTCGCGTCGAGCGCCCGCTCGCGACGTACCTCGAGACGCTGGAGGCGATCGTCGACCGGGACTACGACCGCGTCTGGCCCGGTCACCGGGACCCGATCGATGAGCCGACGGATCGGGCGCTGACGATCATCGACCACCACCGGGAGCGGACCGAACGAGTCATCGACGTTCTCTCCGAACACGGGCCCGCCGACCCCTGGACCGTCAGCGCGGAACTCTTCGGCGAACTCGAGGGGATTCACATCGTTCACGGGCCGGGTGAGGCCTTCGCCCATCTCGACCACCTCGTTCACGAGGGTCTAGCAGAAGTTGACGACGGCGAGTATCAACTGACCGCGAGCGAGGTCGATCTCGAGTCGGTCGTTCCGTCGGCGGAAACGATGTGACCGATTTCAGTCAGCTTCTTGCGGAGAATTCCAAATTTTCTTTCGGATTCGCGTCACCGACAGATAGTCGTCCGATGCCGGCGTTTCGACGACGGACAGCCGCGCGTCTCGTCGATAGCAATTCGTTTTCATCTCATAATCGTTGCGTGTTATCTAACCTCATGTTTAATAGGGTTGGTTCGAATAGGTTAGATAATCGCTGGTAAGCGATCAGGCCAAAATGAAAAACGAAACTAACTCAAAAAGGAGAAAAAATAACGTTAATAATATATTTAGACGAAACGGAAATATTGGAAGGCCAAAGAATGTGAGTGTGGGCCGGCGAGCGTTCGTTAGTGCCGTCGGCTCGAGCGTCGCGTTAACCACGCTTTCGGGGTGTCTCGGAAGTGGCGACACGATCACGTACCTCAATCGGGGCGGAATTATTCAGGAGGCCGAACGCGAGGTACTCGCGGAGTGGGAAGACGAAAACGACATCGAGATCGAACACACGGAGGCGGCCGAGGATACCGAAATGTTCGAACTCCTCGATCAGGACCCCGGCCAGTACGACATGGTGACCCTCTCGCCGTACGGATTCGGACTGAACGAGGTAAACCACGACGGCGAGATGCTGGCCGAAATTGACCTTGACGAGGTGCCGAACTACACGGAGAACATCATGGAAGAGTGGCGAACCGCGCCGTTTCTCGAGGGTCACGATCAGGGACTGTTCTATCACGTGTCGGCACAGGGGGTTGGGGTACAATACGGAGGAAGTCGACGAGATCACGTCGTGGGAGGACATCAAAGACCCCAATCTGGACGGCCGCGTGACGCTCTTCGACAGCGCGCCGACACGGTTTGGCAACGCCTGTGCGGCGCTCGGCTATCTTCCGGAGGAGGCCGTCGAGGACGACGACATGTACGCCGAGGTCGAACAGGAAATGCGCGAACAGGACCAGAACGTCTACAACCACTGGCAGGCCGCCGACCAGTTCATGCAGGACATGCGCGAAGAGCAGGCGTTCGTCTCCTCCGCGTGGGGCGGTCGGATCGAATCGCTGTATCACGACGATCACCCCGTGGACTACGTGATTCCTGAGGAGGGCTGTATCACCTGGTCGGTCGCGTTCTCGATCATCGACGAGAGTGACATGAAAGACGAGGTTCACGACCTTCTGAACTGGCTCTACCAGGAGGAGGTCGCGACCGAGATGACCGAACACCACTACTACCCGATTCCGCTCGAGGGAGACCACGACGTGATGAACGACCGGTTCGAGTCCCTAGAGACCGACGATATCGTCTGGTTCGACTGGGAAGCGGTGATTCCACATCTCGCGGATATCGAACAGACGTTCAACGAAATCAAGGCGGAGTGAAACCTCGATCGAGCAAACCGTGCTATATAGACACATATGCTAGAAGTCACCGGACTCACGAAGTCGTACGGATCGTTGCTCGCCGTCGACGAACTCTCCGTTCGAATCGAACGCGGCGAGTTCGTCACGCTTCTCGGGCCGAGCGGCTGTGGAAAGAGCACCACCCTCCACGCGATCGCCGGGCTCGTCGAGCCGACCGCGGGGACGGTTTCGCTCCGCGGCGAGGACGTCACCGACACGTCGCCGAACGATCGAAACATCGGCTTCGTCTTCCAGCACTCTGCGCTGTTCCCGCATATGACCGCGGCCGAGAACATCGAGTACGGTCTCACGATGCAGGGGTTCGACGCCGTCGACCACGACGAACAGGTCGATCGGTTTCTCGAACTCGTCCAACTTTCGGACCACCACGACCACAGCCCGAGCGAACTCAGCGGCGGCCAGCAACGGCGGCTCTCTCTGGCTCGAGCGCTCGCCTACGAGCCCGACATCCTCCTGCTGGACGAACCGTTGACCGGACTCGATCGGGTGTTGCGCGAAGAGATGCGAAACGAGATCAGGACGATCCAGCAGGAAGTCGGCGTCACGACGCTGAACGTCACCCACGATCAGGCAGAAGCGCTCTCGATGTCCGATCGCGTCGTCGTCATGAACGAGGGGAAACGAGAGCAGGTCGGCTCCCCGAAGGAGCTGTATCGAAACCCGGCGAGCGAGTTCGTCGCCGAGTTCGTCGGGCAGTCGACGCGGTTCTGCGGACGGCTTCCGACCGACCGCTCGAGGCGAGTGGCGACTGACGGCTCCGCGAGCGCAGACGAAGCGGCTGGGGATGTGGCGTCCTCTGCGGTCGACGACCCCAAGGAGAGCGATTCGGGAACGGAATCCCGGACGCTGTCGGTCGTCACCGATTGCACCGACGAACGCGGTACCATCGAGGTCGAGATCGATCGGAGTCGATTGGACGGCCTCGAGCTCGGTGCCCGCGAGGAGCTTTCGCTGTACGTCCGTCCCGAATCGATCGACGTCGAACCGCTCGAGGGCTCTGACCCCGCTCGGGTCCTCGAGGATTCCGATCCCGCTCCAGTCGACGGCTCGAACGCGTTCACCGCGACGGTTCGAACCGTCGAGTACCTCGGGCATCGAAACGAGGTCGAGGCGTCGCTCGCGGACGGAAAACAGGTCACAGCGTACGCCGATTCGACTCACGACATTCGGCCGGAAGACGCCGTCAGGCTCCGGTTCGACCCGACGGACGTGATCGTCGTATGAGGATCGTCCGCCTGCCGTCGTGGGGCGTAACCACGCGTGTCCGTACCGCTATTTCGGCTCGAGCCCTCGTGGGGCTCGGCCTCCTGTGGCTGACCGTCTTTTTCGTCCTCCCGGTCGGATTCTTGTTGATCGAGAGCCTCAACTTCGGCGACGGAAGCCTGTTCGAACACTACGAACGTGCGCTCAGTACGGTCTATCTGTACGGCCTGGGCCGGACGCTCGCATACGCGTTCGTTACCACGATCATCTGTCTCGTGCTGGGGTATACGATCGCTTACTACATCGCGTTCAGATCAAACCGGCCGATTCTGTTGCTCTCGTTGGTGCTCTTACCGCTGTGGATCGCGATCATCATCCGCTACTTCGGCGTCAACCTCTTTTTCCTTCCGACGGGGCCGGTTCAGGAGATTTTCGGGACCGATTTCGGCGTCCTCTATTCGACGCCGGGGGTCATTATCGGACTGGTCAGCGCGTTGCTCCCGTTCGCGATCTTACCGATGTACAACTCGCTTCGATCTATCGACGACGAACTCCTCGACGCCTCGCACATCCTCGGTGCGTCACCGTTCGAAACGTTCCGGACGATCATGCTTCCGTTGAGCCTGTCCGGAATCGTGGCCGCGACGCTGTTCGTCTTTATTCTTGCCGCGGGGTCGTTCCTCGCACCGGACATTCTCGGCGGACCTGGTGACGCGATGATGGCCAACTACATCGAGGACGCGACGACCTACAGCATCGAGCTCTCGGCGGCCTTCTCGGTCATCTTCACCGCCGCCCTCCTACTCCTCGTCGGGCTGTTCAATCACGTCGCGAACATCTCGGAGGTGCTCGGCGAACTATGAGCACCATCGATACGGATCGCCGGACGAGACGGTTCGACGAGACGATACGGTCGCTCCTCTCGAGAGTCGGTACTTGGTTTTGTCTCCTGTTCATTTACTCGCTCCTGCTCGTTCCGGTCGGCATCGTCGTGCTCACCTCCGTTGCGGACAGTCCCGCGCCGACGCTCCCGACGAACGGGATCACCCTCGAGTGGTACGTCTCGCTCGCCCAGAACCAGCGCATCTTCGACGCGGTGGTCAACAGTACGATCATCGCGACGGTTGCGTCGGCTCTGGCAGGGGTGATCGGAACGGCTACCGCCTTCGGCTTCGTCAGGAGCGACATATCGAGAAAGGAGACGCTGGCGACGGTCATGCTGTTGCCGATCATGATTTCGCCGGTGATCGCCGGGCTCGCCCTGCTCCGGTTCGGAGCGAGTGTTGGGATCCCCGCCGGCTATTCCCGAATCATCCTCGCGCACACGATCCTCACGTTCCCGTTCGTCTTCCTGATCGTTCGGGCGCGACTATTGACCTTCGACGACCAGCTTGAGGACGCTTCAATGACTCTGGGCGCGACACGTCTCGAGACGGTGGTGAACGTCACGCTTCCCATCCTCGCGCCAGCGATCACGGCCGGCACCTTGCTCGCCTTCGCCATCTCCTTCGGCGAGTTCACCGCGACGCAGTTTCTGGTCGCACCGGGGACGACGACCGTTCCGGTGATCATCTACAACGAGATTCAGACGGGACTCACGCCGGAAATCAGCGCGCTCGCATCGGTGCTGGTCTTCCTAATGATTCTCGTCGGCGTTCTCGGCGACCGGATCAATTGAGGATGGTGAGCCGTTCGATCGTGTTTCAGAATTCCGCTATCGTCGGTTCTCGGCCGGTATCTGACGATCACCGATTCTCGAGTTCCGCTGCTCGAGCCTACCTGCTCCCTGTCGAGTAACCGCCATCGGTCGCCGCGGATTCGGTCGAACGGGCGGACTGACCGCCGCGGGCATCCGCCACGTCCGTATCGAAGCGCTCGAGTGTATCCGAGAGCTCCCCAGCCTGCTGTGCGAGGCTGTTGACGTTCTCCGTGACGCCGGTGAGCGACGCCGTCTGTTCTTCGGCGGCCGCGGAGACGTTTCCGGCTTCCGCGGCGGATTCTTCGCTGCTCGTGGCGATTTCGTCGACGGCAGAGACCATCTGTTCGGTCGACGCGGATTGTTCTTCCGTCGCGGTGGAGATTTCCTGGACGCCGCCGTTCGTTTCCTCGGCGTAGTCAGCAATCTCGGTTAGCGATTCGACCGCCGGCTCGACGGCCTCGGTCCCCTGCTGGACTCGGTCGCTCGTTTCCTCGACGACGCGGACGGATTCGTCGGTCCGCTCGCGGATCGTCTCGATTCGCGTCTCGATTTCGCCCGCAGTCTCTTTTGCGTCGGCCGAGAGACTCTTGATCTCCTGGGCGACCGTTCCGAACCCATCGGAGTTGCCGCCGTTACCTGCTCGAGCCGCTTCGATACTGGCGTTCAGGGCCAACAGGTTGGTCTGATCGGCCACGTCCGAAATCGCTTCGACGAGTTCGTCGATCTGCTCGACTTCCGCCTCGAGCGATCGAATCGTGTCGACGGCCCGCTCCGCTTCGGTCTCGACCTCGTTCATCTCCGAAATCGCCTCTTCGGCGGCTTCTCGGCCGCGGTGGCTCGAGTCGACGGTTCGTTCCGCGACGGTTTCGACCTGCGTCGCCGTCGAGGCGATCTCTTCCGTGCTCGCGGAGAGTCCGGCCAGTTCCGATTCGAGCGTCTGGAGTTTTTCGCTCTGTCGCTCGGAGACATCGGAAATCTCCTGAATCGATTCGGCGACCTGTTCACTCGCGTGTTGGACCTCCGTGCTCGAGGCATTGACCTGCTCGCTCGCCGCCGTAACGTCGTTTGCGAACTGTTTGACGTCTGCGACCGCCCCTTCCATCTCCGCTAACATCTGGTTGAACTCACGGCCGATTTCAGCCATCTGTTCGTTGTCGATCCGAACGTCTGCGCGAACGGTGAGATCGCCCTCGGCCGCGGCCCGCATGGTCGTGCTGTACTGATCGGCCGCACGCTGGAGGTCGTCCATCACCGTTTGTACGTGCTCGCGTTCTGCTTCGGCTTCCTCCTGTGCGGCTTCGGCTTCCGCCTGCGCGGTCTCGGCCTCGGCTCTCGAGGCTTCGGCTTCAGTCTGAGCCTGCTCAGCTTCGGTGATCTGCGTCCGAAGCGTTTCGCGCATCTCGTCGAACGCCCGGTACAGTTGACCCACTTCGTCGATCCGATCCGTCTGGAGATCCACCGAGAGATCTCCGTTTTCCATTCGCTCGGCACGGTTTCGGAGATCCTCCAGGGGCGTCACGGTCTGTCGGGCAAGGAAGTAACAGCCCAGCAACAACGAAATGACCCCCGCGCCGATGACGAAGAGGACGCTCCAGCCGACCGCATCGCTCGCGGCGAAGGCCTGTTCTTCGGGAACCGTGGTGACCGCAACCCAGTTGTTGTCCGCGGTTGCCGCGTAGGCAGTCACCAGGTCGTCGTCGCCGCGGTCGAACGCGGTCCCGTCACGAACCGTTCCGAGTTCTTCGATGATTTCCTCGTCGGGGTC
Source organism: Halostagnicola bangensis (assembly GCF_054653435.1). Taxonomy (NCBI): domain Archaea; kingdom Methanobacteriati; phylum Methanobacteriota; class Halobacteria; order Halobacteriales; family Natrialbaceae; genus Halostagnicola; species Halostagnicola bangensis. Next base: position 821,792 of record NZ_BAAIGG010000002.1, read on the forward strand.
ACCGCCGAGTTCGTCGCTCGCGAGGACCGTCTCGCCGTCGGTAGTTACGATCATCGTCTCCTGATCCTCGTGGAGTTGCTGGAGCCCGTCCACGCGGTACTCGATCGTCCCGACGACGACGGCGATCCGCGCTTCGTCACCTTCGACCGGGCTCGCAAAGGACATCACCTGATCGTCGAGGGTCCCGGACTGATAGGCGGTCGGCGAGTGCCAGACATCGTTAGCCGCCGTCAGGTCGACGCCGGGCTCAATGTCAGTCCACGGCTCGTCGACGCTCGAGAGCGACTCATCCCGGAGTTCCCCGTTCGTACTCGTCAGGACTTCGTCCTCGTTGGTGTCGATAACGTGGACTTCTCTGACGTCGACGGGGAGCGTCGCCTGTTCCTGAATAACTTGCGCTTCGGCCGCTTCCGCTTCGGTACCCGCCAGCTCCGAGGACGAGGAGACGGATCGAGTCTGTGACTCCATCGAGATCATCCACTCGTTGATCGAATCGGCGTGCATGTCGACCGTCGCCGTGAGCTGTTCCTCGGCGTCGTTCTCGACGGTATTTTCTGCGTCGACGTAACCCAGTCCGCCGACGACCGAGAGGACGACGATGATCAAGAGAATCGAGATGACGAACTTGGCTCTGAAACTCCCGCGAATCGCGGACGGCACGGCGCTCGAGAGTCGGCTCACGATCGAGCCGACAGTTCCGGACGGTCCGTCGGAATCCGGAGTATCGCTCGAGCCGACTCCGGCTTCGTTCGACGGATCGACGGCGGTCGTCGGGTCGGTATCGGTCATTGGGCTCCCTCCCCCGGCGTCCGTTCGCCGAGAACGGAGATCCCGTCGGATTCGAATCTGAAGTACTCGTACTCGACGGAGCCGCCGTCGCCGTTTTCGTCGAACTCGATTTCGCCTGCCGCACCCCGATACCGGACCGGTTCACCCGCCGCGGCGAGTTCGATACCGTCGGCGAGTTCGCCCGGCAAGATCTCCGCTCCGTCGCCTTCGGTTACGTCGGCCATCCGCTCGGCGATCGCCGCACCGTCGTTCGCTCCTGCGGCGGCGTTCGCCAGCAGTATGGTCGCCGCGGCGTCGTAGCTGTTCGCGGTGAACACGTCCGGGTCGACTCCGTACTCCTCGCGATAGAGCGAGGTGAACGCGTCTTGGCCGGGACCGGTCGACATCGGCGCGGTTCCGAAGACGTTCGCCATCGGATCGTCGACCCCCTCGGAAACAGCGTCCTCCTGCAACGCGTCGCTGACGAAAACCGTCTCCTCGCCCTGGTGATCGGCGTAGTACTCCTCGAGCAGGGCGATCCCGCTCTCGGGATAGCAGATGAGAAAGAGAATGTCCGGATCGTCCGCCAGCGCCTCGCTCAATGGTTCCTCGTAGGACTCACGCTCCCCGGCGAACGGGACCTGTCGCTGAATTTCGCCGTCGAACGACGCCGAAAAAGCTCCAGAGAGCTGGCGACCATAATCGCCCGCCGTGTACAGGGTTGCTGCAGTCGTTGCGTCGTGTTCGGACGTTGCTAACTGCGCGGCGACGACGGCCTGCAACGAGTCGTCCGGAGCCGTCCGAAACGAGTAGCCCCGATCGTTGAGAATCGACATCGTCGGTGACGTACTCGCCGGTGAACAGGACACGACCGCCTCCGGGATCGTCGCCTGTTGGGTCATCTGCAGCGAGACGTCGGATGCCGCCGCACCGACGATGGCCGGATACCCCTCGTCGATCAGCGTCGCCGCGGCGTCGACCCCAGCCGCGGGAACCGTTTCGGAGTCGGCCGTCTCGGTTTCGATACGCGCGTCGAGATCCGACGCCTCGAGCTCGGCTCTCGGGAGGTTGGTCGCGTTCGAGAGCGATTCGCCCATCGACTCGAGGCCTCCGGATAGCGGAAGCACGACGCCGTATCGGAGCGTCCGCTCGGAGAGGGGCGGTCGGTCCTCGCCTTCGTCGTTCGAAAATACGTTTGCGACACACCCACCTAGGGCAGCCAGCCCGCCGCCAGTCGCCGCCGAGAGAAAGTGGCGTCTTCTACCACCCTCGATCATCCGTTCCATTCTCCAGCACCCGTTTCACGTTCCACACTCGTGAGACAGCACATACACATTCGTTCCCTGTTATGTGTTTCAATATTATGGCCAAATGTGGTGGGAGAAACCTTCTGCCACGGTATTAGGTCACATCAGACTACACTCGAGTTCGCAACCAAATAGAATGATTAGTTGATATGTTCGCGCCGGCGAACAAGCCGTTCGGCCTGGCTTCCATCGGGAGAACGAGCGTCGAATCGAACGGCGTATTCTCTTACCAACGGCTTCCGGTATCGTCGAACCCCTTCCGGCGTCACAACTCGTTCCGGATCGTCTCGAGGTCCCGCTCGTCGTGGCCACAAAGCACGATGGCGTCGCTCCGGCGTTGTTCGTCCTCGAGGAATCGTCGGCTCTCGACCCACGCCCGCTTGCTCCAGAGGAGGTCCCCGCCCATTGGGTGGCCCTCGTCGTAGTTCTCCCGCGTATAGGCTTGATCGCCCGCGAGGATTACGGTTCCAGCACCATCGAGATCGAGTCGAACGCCCAGTAATCCGGGCGTGTGGCCGGGAAGGTGAAGGAACTCGAGATCGGTGAAGTGCTGTTCGCGTTCGCCGTGGACGATACGCCAGTTGAGGTCTCTGTCGAAGTCAGCGCCGATGTAGGCGTCGCTTCCCGCGTCCGTTTTCGCGCTGTAATAGGCGAACTTGAACTCTCGCTCGTGGACGAAAATCGGCGTATCGGTCCCTTCGAAGGCGTAGAGCCCGCCCGCGTGGTCGAGGTGGAGGTGCGTCTGGATCACGTAGTCGATATCCGCGAGGGCAAAGCCCGCCGTCTCGAGGTCCTCCTCGAGTGGGCAAAGCCCGGTGTGTTCGAACGCCGCGTACAGTTCGGCGGGCCAGTGGCCCGAATCCGCCTCGGGATGGGAGCCCGTATCCCAGAGGATCGTTCCCTCCGGATGTTCGATGACGAGGTTGTACACCGGCCCGTCGGCCATCACCGTTTCCGGGTTCGGATCCGCCGCCGAACCCACCATGTGCCCTTCGAGAATGTTGTTAGCGTCGGTCGTTATCGTGCCGCGTTCGAGCAGGTGAACGTTCGCTTCGACCATACGTCGACAACGGAAGCCGGGGTGAAATACCTGCGGAGGACGTTTCATACAGAATAGAGGCCTTTTCGCGAGACGGCTCGGGGTTGCACGTGCCTGCCTCATCCATATATATTGACCTCTTGAATTCCCGGTGTGATCCAAATTTCCACGGTCGTGATCCTTCTCGGAGTCGTCTTTTTGCTCATCCCGATTCCGCCAATCGCGACGATCGCGGGAATCGTCACTATTCTCCTCGGACTCGTTCTCAGATTCGTCGCCGGGATCTGAAACGAAAGTAACTCGAGCGGACCCTAAAGCGAACGAGAATTCGAGTGACGGCGTCATTTCGATCCGCACTCGCAGAGTTCGTGGTGTGGCTGGCGACCGATTTTGGCATTCTTCTACGGATAATCAAGGCGGTTCACAGCGAGTTCGAATCACCGTTTCGTGCCGACTGTTTTTGTCCACGCAATCGAACACATGACTATTAACGCTCGAGCGGTAAGTAGCGGTAAGAGGTATTTCATCGAATATGTCACGTAGATACGCTCTTCAAGGTGGTGAACAGTGAATCCGTCCAGAATCGATTTCCTGGTCGACCTCGCCTACGGTATAATGATTTTCGTCTCGATCGTGCTCATCAACTTCGTCGGAACCGAGGTCGGTATCGCGTTCGGGCTTGGCGTGTTGATCTCCTACGTTATCCACGTCGTCTGGAAGATGGCTCGGTTCGATCCGGAGTGGATGACCGCGGAGGTTACACAGAACGTCGAGGAAACGCTCACTCGAGAAGTCGACGAAGTCATTGACAAACTCGAGTCGGTGAACGATCGCGTCGATAGACGACCCCGAACGGAAGAAGTCGAGGAGACTGTCGATCAGAAGGTCGATGAGACGGTTGACGAGACGGTCGAAGAAACCGTCGACGAGAAAGTCGACGAGACGGTAGACGAAACGGTCGAGGAGAAAGTCGAGAAAACGGTCGACGAAAAAGTCGTCGAGACTGTTGACGAGACGGTCGACGAGAAGGTCGTTGAGACGGTAGACGAGACGGTAGACGAAACGGTCGAAGAGAAAGTCGAGAAAACGGTTGACGAGACGGTCGAAGAAAAGGTCGAAGAGACCGTCGACGAAAAGGTGGACGAAACTGTCGACGAGACGGTCGAAGAGACCGTCGAAGAAAAGGTCGAGGAGAAAGTCGAAGAGATAGCGACCGAGGACGAGCCGCTGGCTGGCGACGACGACTCGAAATCGGATTCGACAAACTGACTCGAGCAACCGATTCGAACGAATCGAGGGGAGATTCGATCGACGTTCGTTCAACTGACTGTTGCCAACTCGTGGACGAGTCGCAGTATGCAGGCCATATTGGTTTTACCGTCGTCGGCACAGAAGCGGGTATGTCAGAACTCGACCGGCGAACGATCGTCAAAGCGCTCGGAATGAGTATTCCGCTCGGCGGACTCGTGAGTTCGTCAGTCTTCGCACAGGAGGACGAGAACGGAACCCAAAACGAGGACAACGACGACGGCGACGAGCCGGATTACGGCGACTGGTTCGACGACGTCGATAACTACGAGGAGACCGAAGACGAACTCGACGAAGACGAGGTGACCGTCGAAGTGGGGGCAGGTGACGACGGCTTCAAGTTTGAGCCCCCCGCGATCCGAATCTCCGAAGGGACGACGGTGGTCTGGGAGTGGACCGGCGACGGCGGCCAGCACGACGTCGTCCACGACCCCGAAGCGGAGGAAGACGAAGATATCGAAGACGCGAGCGACGCCGACGAACCCGAGTTCGAAAGCGAGCTTTCGGACGAGGAAGGCCACACGTTCGAACACGAGTTCGACGAGGCGGGAACGTACCTGTACGTCTGTACCCCACACCAGACTGTCGGCATGAAAGGCGCAGTCGTCGTCGACGAGTCCGAATGAATCTCTGGTAGCGGACATCTCCTCTCGCGGTGCTCAGAGGAGTCCTCGACACGCTTCGAGGGACGGAAACCAGAGCGTCTCCTCGCTCCCTTCGTCTCGAACCGCGGGATGAAAGCCGTCGGAGTCACGAACCAGCGGCGACTGGAAGTCCCGCCCGCCCATCCCGTTTACCGTCGCTCCGCGAGCGAGTCGGGTGAACGCCGGACAGACGAGCACGTCCGCTCCGTCGTACGCGCCGGGTCCGTAGAGAAAACACGGCAGTTTCCGTCCGTCGACCGAGAGCGCCGGGTGATCGTGGCCGACGATGTACCGTTCGGCCGTCGAACTCGGCTCCTCGTGACCGTGACAGACCACGGTCTTGCCGTCCTCGAGTCGATACTCCTCGCGAGCGGCTCCGTCGTAGACTCCCTCGAGCATCGTGTCGTGATTGCCGGGCGTGACGACGAGCGACGCGCCGAACGCGTCGATCAGCTCTCGTATCTCCTGGATAGCTGATTCGACGCCGCGTGGAACCCGATCGAACGAGTGCAAGAGATCGCCAGCGATCACGACTGTCGACGGCTCATGGGTCTCGAGAAGCGCCTCGAGACGGGAGATGCTGTCGCCCGAATCCTCGAGTGGCACCTCGACTCTCGAGGCGGCTCCTTTTCCCAGATGCAGATCGGCGGCGATGAGTGCGTCCGCCTGCGGGACGAAAACTGAACGCGAGGCGAGCGATAACTCAGTCTCCACCATCGGTTGTCTTGTCCACGTTGACTGCCTCCTCGAGATCGTATTCGTTCCCCGAGAGGATAAAGAGCACCTCCTCTAAGGGCTCGAGAATCTCCGGGAGGATCTTGATGAGGAGGTAGGTGATCCCCAGGAGTGCGATCACCGATCCGACCTGGGAGATGTAGTTGTGGGCGACGAGGTAGGAGACGCGATTGGCCTCCGCGCCCAGATAGGTCGTCATGATGTGGACGATCGTCTCCTGCTGGAACCAACCCCACGGCGATGCGAGGCCGATGAAGACGTTCCGGACGAGGTTGAGGAACCAGATGACGCCGATAGCGATGGCGAACGCGACCGCTTTCCGTTTGAGCGGCGCTTTCACGGCGGCGATGAGACCGCCGAAGATGGCCATGCTGCCGAGGCCGGTACAGGCCATGACGATGTAGGTCGTCCGACCCGTGACGGTTTCCTCGGAGTCGAAGTCAAAGCGGCTCTCGTAGCCGTTGGTCCCTTCGACGATCCCCGGACTGTGACCGAGCAGTTCCATGCCGAAGTGGGTCTGGGCGGCGGTTGTCTCGATCAACCATTCGCGGACGAACGGGATCGTCTCTGCGGGAAGATAGATCAACCCCATGATCGCGACGGCCTTCGAGAGCAACAACAACGACTCCCGGCCGCCCACGAGGAGGTACGCGGTGTAGGCACACAGCGGAAGCGCGACCAGCGCCAGTAACGTCTGAAGCGGGCTCTGAATCTCGTAGTAGTAGTGCGGTGCCATCAACAGCCAGAACAATCCGAACAACACCCACGCCGTCGCGGCGACGTGGCGTGCGGGGTCGACCGCGCCGCGCCACTGGAGGACGAAGGCCAGGACGAAAATCCCGATCGACGCCCACGCGAGCAGATCCACGAGTGCGATCGAGCCGACGATCGTCACCCGCGTCAATTCCGTAATTGCCGGAGTCATCGTCGCCGGGTTCGCGGCCTCGAGGCCGGCGCTCGAGTCGAACGCACCGGCCGCCGAAATACCAGTCGCCGCGGGGAGAGACGACATATTCACGTCGAAGTGACGGACTCTCGCGCTATCAACTTGACGAAAGGGGAGGCGTCGGGGATCGGTTCTCCATTTCGGACCCGCTTGAGATCTTCTCGTCGGCGGAGTCAATCGACTGGTCGACAGATTCCGGGAGCGAAAGGCGACACGGTGATTTATGCCCATTGTATGACAATGTCTGGTATGGTCCGTCCAACCTACGACTACGGCGACTCGACGGTCGTCATCACGGGAGCGAGTTCGGGGATCGGTCGCGAAATCGCACGCCGTTTCGGCGGATGCGGAGCGACCGTCCTCAACGGCGATATCGAACGCGAGCCCAAAGATGGCGAGACGCCGACGGACGAACTGCTCGAGGACGGCCCCGGAACCGGTGTCTACGTCGAGACCGACGTGACCGAACGCGAGTCGCTCGAGTCGCTCGTCGAGGCGGCCCGCGAGTACGGCGGCGTCGACGTGATGATCAACAACGCCGGACTCCAGATTCCCAAGCCGATGGCCGACGTGACGCCCGATGAGTTCGATCGCATCCACGCCGTCAACTCGAAGGGCGCGTTTTTCGGCACGCAGATCGCCGCAGAAGAGATGCTCGACCGGGACGACCCCGGCGCGATCATCAACACGGCCTCGATCAGTTCGAATCACGCTCAGTTCGAACAGGTTTCATACGATTCGTCCAAGGGTTCGGTCCGGATGATCACCCGAGGAGCCGCCCTCGAGTACGCCGAGGACGGAATCAGGGTCAACGGCGTCGCGCCGGGCCAGATCGCGACCGAGTTCACCGACGGCTGGGCCGAACAGGCTCGAGAGAAGGTCGAAAACGACGAGTTGCTCAAACCGGTCCCGCTGGGTCGCGCCGGAACGCCCGAAGACGTTGCGGGAGCCTATCTCTTCCTCGCGAGCGACGACGCCGCCTACGTCGCGGGCGAACTGCTCCACGTCGACGGCGGCTGGCAGACCTGCTGATCGGTCTCGGCGGTATAGTTAACCGACCGGAGCGATCCCGCTCAGTCCAACCGCTCGCTGGTTTCGGCGTGTTCTTTCGAGAGCGAGACGTAGCGTTCGGCGGTCTCTGCGAGCCTCGAGCCCTCGATTTCGGTTTTGGGCTCGGCGGGGGTTCCCGCGACGAGCGTCGACGGCGAGACGTCAGTTCCTTCCGTCACGACGCTCCCCGCCGCCACGACGGCCTTCTCGCCGATGTGTGAACCGTCGAGAACGACCGCGTTCATCCCGACGAGCGCGCGTTCGGCGACCGTCGCGTTGTGGACGATCGCGCTGTGTCCGATCGTCGAGTAGGGCTCGAGTTCGGCGTCTTCATGGAGGACGGCGTTGTCCTGGACGTTCGCACCTTCGCCGACCACGATCGTCCCGTGATCGCCGCGCAGGGTCGTGTTCGGCCAGACGCTGGCGTCCGCTTCGATCACGACGTCGCCGATAACGACCGCGGCGTCGTCCACGTAGGCCGAGTCTGCGATCCGGGGCTCCGTCCCGTTGAACGAGCGTATCATACGTAGGGCTGTCTCGAGAACGGGCTTGAAAGTGCCCATTCCTATCGCGTCGGTTACAGGTTCCGGCAGGCGAATTCCGCCCGCCCTGCTACTCGTCCGAAAGTCGTTCGGAGAGGTCGTCGAATCGGCTCTGGGCTTGCTCGCGGCGCTCCCGTTCGTCTTCGGCTTTGTAGGCCGTCTCAAGGATCGAATCCTCGTCCGCGCGAACTTCGAAGACGGCACCCTCGTGCTGGCCGTCGGCGGGAAGCTCCTCAATTGGAACAGTTCGTTCCTGGGTTACGGATCCGCCTTCCTCGAGCAGGAGCACCGCCGTTTTCCCGTCGACGATCCGGTCGAGGACGGCCGTGTATTTGGACGACATTAGCTGAGTGCAACACCTCCGGCGGTATCAATCGGGGTGCCTGCGTCTCGGATAACGTTTGCGGCGTCGTCCTCGTTACCAGCCTCGCCCTCCGATTTCTTCTCGAGCAGATCCTCGGGGTCGCTTGAGCCCTCGTGCTCGGTCGAAACGGCGCTCGATTCGCCGTCGGTCGTTACGACCACGTCGCCGTGGACGGCGGTCCAGTAGGTTTCGATATCGCGCTCGCCGAACTCCTCGAGCACCTCGTCGTTCGGGTGGTCGTACTGTGACTCTTCCGCGCTCGAGATGACCGCGATTTCGGGTGCCGACGCGTCGAGTTTCGGATCGGTCGAAGAGGTCGACGAACCGTGGTGACCCGCCTGATAGACGTCGCTCTCGAGGTGGTCACCCCACTGTTCGGCCATTCGCTCTTCGGCGTCTTCCTCGGCATCGCCCGTCGTGAGATACGAAAACTCGCCAAATTCGATCGAGAGGGCAACGCTGTTGTAGTGGAGGTCGGTCCCCGAGTCTTCCTCGGGCGGGTTCAGAAACGAGGCCTCGAGCCCGTCGTCATCGACCGGGAGCTCGTCCCCTTCCGCGACCTCGAACAGTTGCACGTCGTGTCCCTCGATCGCGTCAAGGTAGTTGTCGTAGGTCTGGCTCGTGTGCGCGACGCCGGAATCGTAGGCCGCACCGACGCCGTCGCCCTCGTCCTCGAAGTGTTCGATGACCGCCGCGTGGCCGCCGATGTGGTCGGCGTGGCCGTGGGTCGCAACCAGATGATCGACGCGATAGACGCCGCGGTCCTCGAGATACTCGATAACGTCGGATCCGTCGCTCTGCCAGTCGCCGGTATCGATCAGGATCGTCTCGTCGTCGGGCGTGATCAGGAGCGTGGCGTCAGCTTGACCGACATCGATGTGATGCAGTTCGAGCTCTCCGTCGACATCGGCCGTCGACGGCGAGATTTCGTCGTCCGTCCCCGGAATGCCGGTACAGCCGGCGAGGACGAGCATCGTCGCCACGGCCAGTGCGAGTAAGACACGCTTCGAAGCCAACGTGCGTCTCGATGGGACTAGACGTCTCGGAGAGGACACACGCCCGGAAGGCAATAGATGGCTCAGCGCACTCATAAAGTGAAAAGGTAGCGTGCAAGTAAGGTCGTTGGGGAAACCAGTTCAGGCCTCGAGGTCTGCAATCGAGTACTGGTATCGATCGGTCGGTGGGTTCGATCGGCCAGTGGTTCGATCGGCCAGTGAGTCTCAATTAATCGGTTCTGTAGCGTCTCTAAGACTCAGTCGACTAGAACGCGCCACCCTCGAGGCTCTTGTCGGCGTGCAACTCGCTTTTCAGCGCGTCGTGGACCTTGCAGAGTTCGTCCGCGCGCTCGAGGACGTTCTCGGCGGTGTCATCGTCGACGTCGGCTTCGACCTGGATGTCGAACTCGATCGACTCGAGTTTGTCGTCGTCGTTTTGCTCGCCGCTGACGTCGATTTCGATCCGTCCCATGTCGTCAACGCCACGTTGTTCTCCGCCGACGCGGAGCGCGGGGACGTAACATGAACCATACGCGGCCAGCAGGGCCTCGAGCGTGTCGGGAGCGCCCTCGCCCGTCGAGTCGATGGTCGTCTCGAAGTCCCGGATTTCGTTCGTCGCGCTGAATCCTTCCTCGGACGTCGTGGTTACTGTTTTGGACATCTCATTGGGACGGTCAACAGCCGAGCGTGTAAACGTTGCCCTCAGTAGAGAGGAGATACCCTGCTCGCGAAAACGCCGAACTTCGGCCGTGTCGGACCCGACTCACTGTCGCACTGTGAGCGGTTCGTCGCCCGAGAGGCGGCGCTCGAGAACGGGTCGTACGACTGGTCCGGCAGACACCGAACGGTCACCCGCTCAGTTCGAACGGCTCGTCGGCCTCGAGCGCGTGAACCTCGGCGTCGCTTCCGGTCGCCGCCACTTCGCTCGCGAACTCCTCGGGATCCTGTTCGATCGGCGGGAACGTGTCGTAGTGCTGTGGGAACGCGTGATCGACATCGAGCCAGTCAACCGCGATGGCGGCCTGCCATGGCCCCATTGTGAAGTGGTCCCCGATCGGGACGGCGACGGCGTCGGGCTCTAAGTGCGGGCCGATCACGTCGCGCATCTCGCTCATGAGTCCGGTATCGCCGGTGTGATAGAACGTCGTCGACTCCTCGTCGCTGACCTGCGTCGGCTTCGTATCGGAGATGATGAAGCCGCCGGGCATTCCGACGTCGTACTCGTAGTCGGTCATCACGCCGTTCGTGTGGTCCGCTCGGTGCATCGTCACGTAGGCGTCACCGCATTCGACGGTTCCCCCGATATTCATCCCCATGCCGCCGACGGCGTCCTCGTACCCGAATTCGTCCTCGGCGTAGGACACTAACTCCGGGGTCGCCACGAGCGTCGCGTCCGAGAACGCTCCCGCGTGGGCGATGTGGTCTGCGTGCCCGTGTGTCAACAGGACGTAATCCGGCGTCTCAATGTCGGACGGCTCGAGGTCGGTCTTCGGATTGTCGAAGAACGGGTCGATTAACAGCTCCGTCTCCCCAACGGTGACGTGCCACGTCGAGTGACCGTGCCAGGTGACTTCCATAGCGTTCGGGCTATTGTCTGACGATAACTTAAGTTTGGAGGAGAGCGGAGCTGTCATAGGGTCGTTCGTATCTATTTTCAGCCAGCCTGAGCAGAGAACGAGGTTCGGGGGACGAAACCGGCGACGGAGCATCTACGCCGGGAGAGAATTACGAACGACCCTATCAATCCGTATGCGTGTCGTTTTTTATCCGGCGCTCGTAGCACGACCATGCTCACGCTGAATCTCGAGGAGTTCATGGTGGAGTTGAACGAGGGATCGATCAAGAACGTCGGCGCGGCCAACAAGTCCGCGACTGTCAAACTGTTCGAAGTCGAGTCCGCCGAAGCCCGAGAGTTCGGCGACAAACGCGTCAAGCTCGTCCTCGAGGACGACGACGGAAACGAGGTGCAGGTGTCGCTGTTTCCCGAACAGATTCGAGAGATCGTCAGCGACGTCGAGGAACTCGAGGAGAACTCGCCGGTCTTCGAGTGATACGGTCTGCTGTAACGATTTACCGGTGCAACCACAGGGCGATCGCGGTTGCACCGGTAAGGACTTACAGCAGTCCGTATGGGTCGCTCGGGAAGCTGTCTTGTCGAGCGGCCGTCGTCGAAACGCGAACGATAACCGCTCGTCTTTTCCGAAAAATCAGACGTCGATACTGTCGTCAATTGCCGACCGTCTAGTCCAGCCATCCGTTTGAAGCGCCGATACGAAGGGACGGCGTCGAAATCGAATATTCGGCTTAGAGTCCCCTACACACCCATATTCTGGACATACTCGTGGAAATCGCTTCGACGACTCCCGCGGACGCATTTCGACAACAGTTTTAGGCCGAACCTGCTTGTTGCGAGTAGATGGGTAACTGTATCATCTGCGGCAAGCCCGTAGACGGCTTGGTCTGTGAGGCCCACGAGGAGGACGTCGCCTTCGAGTTCGAAGGCACCTCCGCCTCACAGCTCTCGCCCGGTCGGTTTTACCGGGGTACCGTCGACGGGTACGCTGACTTCGGCGTCTTCGTCGATGTCGGCGATCACGTCACCGGACTGTTGCACAGAAGCGAACTCGACCAGCGACTCGAGAGTCTCGACTGGGAGCCAGGAGACAGCGTCTACGTTCAGGTTCTCGACGTCAGAGACAACGGAAACATCGACCTCGGCTGGTCGATCAGACAGCAAGACCGCGATTTCCGCGGGAAACTGATCGAAACCGCCGACGACGAACTCCATCCGGAGGAGTTCGAGGACGATAGCTCGGACGAGCCCACAACGGACGAAGCTTCGGCCGACGACCCGACGGAGACGACGGCGTCGCCGTCCGAAACGAGTTCCGAAGCCGTCACGAACGGGACCGGCTCGACGGCAACCGAAAGCGGATCGTCCGAGACGACGAGCCCAACCGAAACGGCCGCCACCACCGAAAGCGCCGGCGCGGTCGAGTCGGTTGCAGAATCAGCCGAAGAAGCCGAGGACGTCGAAGAAGCTGAGGACGTCGAAGAAGCCGAGGAAGCCGATGGCGACTCCGACTTCGAGTTCGGAACCGAACCGTCGCTGAACCGAACGACGGTCGATGCCATCGAGTCACAGGTCGCCAGTATCGTCCGACTCGAGGGCGAGATCACCGGTATCCGGCAGACCTCCGGCCCGACCGTCTTCGAACTCAGCGACGAAACGGGGACCGTCGAGTGTGCCGCGTTCGAGGAGGCAGGCGTCCGCGCCTACCCCGACGTCGAACTCGACGACGTCGTCGCCCTCGAGGGTGAGGTCGAGCGCCACCACGGCGACCTACAGGTCGAGACCGAGGCGCTCGAAGTGCTCACGGACGAGGAGCGAGAGAGCATTCTCGAGCGACTCGAAGAAGCGATCGAACAGGAAGCGCGTCCGCCGGCGCTCGAACTGTTCGACGATCACGAGGCGGTCTCGGCCGTCGAGGACGAACTCTTCGAGGCCGCAACGGAGATCCGCCGCGCGGTGATGGAATCGCGACCGATCGTCGTTCGTCACCAGGCGACCGCTGACGGCTACATCGCCGGTGCGGCGATCGAACGCGCCGTCCTGCCGCTGATCCGCGAGAAACACACCCGCGACGACGCGGTCTATCACTACTTCGAGCGACGGCCGCTCGAGGGTCGCGTCTACGACATGGACGCGGCGACCGACGACGTCACCTCGATGCTCGAGGCTCGCGAGCGACACGGCGAACAGCTGCCGCTCGTCGTCCTCGTCGACGCCGGTTCGACCGCCGAATCGGCCGACGGCTACGACCTCCTCTCGCTGTACGACACCGAGTCGATCGTCATCGACGACAGTCGCGCCGACGAGGAGATTACTGAGTCGGTTTCGCTGGCAGTCGCGCCGTCGCTCGCCGACGCCGATGTCTCCGATCTCACTTCGACGGCGCTCAGCGTAAACGTCGCTGCCGCCGTTAACGACGACGTTCGAGACGACCTCGGGCACCTTCCGGCAGTGAGCTACTGGGAGGACGCTCCCGAATCGTACCTCGAACTCGCAACCGAAGCGGGCTACGACGAGGAGACCCTCGCCGAACGCCGCGAAGCCGTCGCGCTCGAGGCGTTCTACCAGTCCTACAAGGACAAACGCGAACTCGTGATCGACCTGCTGTTCGACGACGACGGGGACCTCGCGGCCCACGTCTCCGAACAGTTCCGCGACAAACTCGAGACCGAACTCGAGGCCGCCTCGGAGAACTGCTCCGCTCGCGGCATCGACGGCGTAACCCTGTCGATTCTGGACACCGGCTCGTTCACCCACCGGTACAACTTCCCGACGACGAAGCTGCTGTTGGATGCGCTCCACCGGCGCGAACGATCGCGAGCCGATCCGCCGTTCGTCACGCTCGGCGTCGGCGACGACGAACTGCACGTCCGCTCGACCGAAACGCTTGACGTCCGCGAACTCGGCAACGAAATCGCCGAGCGCGTTCCCGACGCGGGCGTCTCGGTCGTCGGCGGACGCGACGGCCACATCGAATACCTCTCGGGCGAACGCGACGCCGTCAAAGAGGCTACAGTCGAGACACTCGGCGAAACCCTCGCCTAATCTCGGATCACTCGTCCTGCCGTTCGATCGATAAATCGGAAGAAACATCTTTCGTCGTCGCCCGAGAAGTATCATCCATGAGTGACGATCCGGCGACTCGAGTCCGTGAGAACATCACGGAGATCACTTCGATGATCGTCACTGGCCTGTGGCTCGGGTTGATGTTTGCGGGGATCGGCGGCAACCTCTGGCTCGCGGTCCTATTAGTCGGGTACATCGTCGTCGTCCCGCTGGTCGCACTGTTGTTCGGCGACGAAGCGGACAAGGCGGAATGGTGGGACGACTGGTGGAGAGACGAATCCTGGGAGGAGTGGTGGAGCGGTGAAACGGACTCGAGCGATGAAACACCGACTCAGCAGGAATCCCAGAGTGGTCGAGAGACCAGCACAGGCCAGGACAACCGCGAAGCCCTCGAGACCCTCCGTTCTCGGTATGCCGCTGGAGAACTGACCGACGCGCAGTTCGAACAAAAACTCGAGCGGCTGCTCGAGACAGAGACGCTCGAGGACGTCGAGCAGTGGCGTGGATCCGAAGGCGACGCTCGAGGGAGAAACGGGCCGGGCGGCCATGATAAAAACTTAGACAGGGACCGCGATTTCGAGTACGAGACCTGAGAAGTGGATTTCCGAACCCTTGTTGGTATTCGAACGGAGCCGTGATACTTCCGAGTACGGTCGCTACTCGAGGGAATCGACATCGTTCAACGCGTGTGGGTTATCGACCCCGCTCCCGTCAGTACAGCAGCAGCGACACCAAAGGCCCTCAGCCCGCTGGCGGTCACACAGGGACATATCGCCTTCGGCGATAGGGGTCGCTGTGATGACCATGCAAGCGCCAGCGCGCTTTGCCCCTTCACTCCGCCAGGCCCCACACCGCATTCCTAATGCAGGCCTGCCCTTACCTGGGTCGCACGTCTCGCAACGTTGCGAGACGTGCTCCCGGCCACAGTCTTCGGCCGACCAACGTGCAGTGGGTTGCGCTGGTGTCCCACTCGAGCGGCGCACCGAATCTTCGCGGGGGTGACGGAGAACGTGAGAGTACAGTCCGACACGCTTATTCGCCGACAGCCCCGAAAACGGGGTAGTGAGTACCGACACGCCCGACCCGACCGAGACCGAAGCGTTCGAACGGGTCTGTGAAACGCTCGTCGAGCGGATTATCAACGGCGAGGTCGAGCGCGACGAGGTCGAAAAGGCCAAACTCGAGGCCTGTTCGGAGCACTCGGCACCCAAGGTGCCCAAAAACTCCGAACTGCTGGATTACGCGCCACAGGAGTACCGCGAGGACCTAGAGTCCGTGCTCCAGCGCAAGCCGGTTCGCACCGCCTCCGGCGTCTCGCCGGTGGCGATCATGACCTCTCCCGAGCGCTGTCCCCACGGGAAGTGTCTCTACTGCCCCGGCGGCCCGGACTCGGAGTTCTCTTCCTCCCAGAGTTATACGGGCGAAGAACCCGCGGCCGCACGCGGCGTCCAGAACGATTACGACCCGTACGGACAGGTTACGCTCCGCCTCGAGCAGTTGCGCGAGATCGGCCACCCCATCGACAAGGTCGAGTTGATCCTGATGGGTGGAACGATGACCGCCCGGAGCCACGATTACCAGGAGTGGTTCGTCAAGCGTGCGCTCGAGGCGATGAACGACTACGACGTCGACAAGGAACCCGAACCCGCTCAAGGCGTGAGCTTCGCGGAGGATCCCGAGGAGTACGAGTGGAAGTATCTCGAGGACGTCATCGCCGAAAACGAGACGGGCGACATCAGGAACATCGGGACGACATTCGAGACCAAACCCGACTGGTGTGACCCCGAACAGATCGACCGGATGCTGGATCTCGGCGGGACGAAAGTCGAGGTCGGCGTCCAGACGACCTACGAGCGGATCAACCGCGAGATGCACCGCGGCCACGGCGTTCAGGAGTCGATCGAGGCGAACCAGCGACTCCGCGACGCGGCCTTTAAGGTCGGCTTCCATATGATGCCCGGCCAACCCGGGATGAGCCACGAAATGTGCCTCGAGGACTTCCGTCGCATCTTCGAGGCGGAGCAGTGGAAGCCCGACTACCTGAAAATCTATCCGACGCTGATCGTCCGCGGCACGGCGACCTACGACTGGTGGCACAAAGGCGAGTACGATCCGTTAGACAACGAGGAAGCCGCAGAGCTTGTCGCGGAGATCAAGGATATGATCCCCCGCTATACGCGCCTCCAGCGCGTCCAGCGTGACATCCCAGCCGACTTCATCGACGCCGGCGTCTGGAAGTCGAACCTCCGCCAGCTTGCGCGAAAACGGATGGACGAACACGGCTGGGAGTGTGAGTGCATCCGCTGTCGCGAGGCCGGGATGAACGACGAAGAGCCCGAGAACGTCGAACTCGACGTCATGACCTACGAGGCCAGCGGCGGGACGGAACACTTCATCAGCTTCGAGGACTTCGAAAAGGACCTCCTGATCGGCTTCTGCCGGCTCCGGTTCCCGAACAAGCCGGTCAGAGGCGAACTCGAGAACGCGGCGCTTCTCAGGGAGCTCCACGTCTACGGCACCGAGGTCGCGATGGGCGACGAGGGCGAGACTGACCAACACCAGCATCAGGGGTACGGCCGCCGACTGATGGAGCGAGCCGAAGCGTTGGCCGCCGACGCGGGCTACGACAAACTCAGCGTCATCTCGGGTATCGGCGCTCGAGAGTACTATCGGAACAAACTGGGATATCATCAGGACGGCCCGTACGTGAGCAAGCGACTGTAGCGCCCGCCGTTCGATCCGTTCTCAATCGTCGTTGATGAGTACCAGCAGATCTAGTACACGAATCGGCACTCTCGAGCACCGGGTTCGTTATTTTCGCCATCTATGTGCTTTCGAGCTTCCATAAAATTCAACCAACCAATACCATAAAACATATACGACGGCGATTAGTATTACAAATTGCCGACAACCGTCGGCCAACATTGCCTATTTCCCACTCTGGCAATGTAACCGAACCACCCCGTTCCAACCGTGGAACCACCCCGTTCCAACCGTGGAACCACCCCGTTCCATCGCGTTGTCATCGTGTATGCCACGTCCGATCGTGGCGACGCGTATTCACCTATCTCGCTCGGGTCTCCCCCGACCCGAGCGGACCACCCTTGACCCAACAGCTACTCACACGACGGCCACCGTTTACGCAGGGAATCGCGTGCTGGCCCCGTTTACGTTCTCCATTCCCGGAGAAACATCAGTAGCTGGTTCGTCCCGGTGAGTATCGATCGCTGGCTGGTTTCAGAGGACCAAAGGGCTGTTCCAGAAAATGCGAATGGCTGGTTCAGAAGACCTGGTAAAGGAGTCGTCGCGGCCGGTCGAGACTAGTCGTCGATCGTTACCTCGAGTTCGAGCAAGCCGAGATAGCCCGGCGCACCGCCTCCGCTCTCCCGAAACTCCTCGGGCGAGGAATCGACGTACCTGTAGAACTCCGGTTGGGTTTGTGGGTAGTACGTAGAGCCGTCGTCGTGGTGGAGATACGCCGGCGAGTCGGTCTGCTCGAGTTCCTCGACGAGCGAATTCCATTCGGTGCTCTCGTAGAGGAACACGCCGAACGAAAATCGACCGGCACCGATCGCCGTATCCTTCGAGGTGAACTGCTTGGCCTCCTCGAAGGTGAACTCGTCGTCGCTCACCCATGCGATCGCCGCGACGTCGTCGGCGGTAAGCAGGTACGCGTCCCACTCCTTCGAGGCGTCGAACACGCCCCAGGCACTGCGGGGTCCGACGGCACCGACTTCGACGCTGAAGGCCGGAACGGACCTCGTCTCCTCTGATTCCTGGATGAACATCGCATCGTAGCCCGGCACGCGAATGCCGCGATCGTGATAGACGATGCCCTCGATATCCATCTCGAGGTCGATCTCCAGTTCGTCGACCGCTTCTTTGATCGAAACGGCTTGCTGGTCCTCGAGCCGGTCGAAAAACTGCGGGAGACGGTAGATATCCGACCAGCCGTCACGTTCTTCGGTCATCGGTCACGAACCCCTCCGTGACTCCGCTCGAGAGAGGGGATCGCGATTGGGTGGGGCGCTCCGTTCATGTGAGCACAACGGAGACTGTGACTGATTAGGCTTTCTGAATGCGAGACGAAGTATCCCTCGGGTACAGTCTCAGTGGAGTTGTGGCGGGCGGTATCGGTAGCGAACCGTCTCGTAGCGACGGACTCGAAAGGGGGGAATACTGAACGCTAGTCGCGTCCACTCGTTCGTAGTGTCACCCCAAAGACGGTGAAGAGCGAAACAAACGTTCGACTAGTCGAGAGTGTTCGTATCGACAATACTGGGGTTTTACTCCCTCGTTCGATGGGAATCAGGTGCTCCCTGCGAGCAGTGATACTAATGGACGACACGAATACAAGCGAGCGAGCACAGTCCCGGTACGATCGACGGTCCGTGTTACAAGCGACGGGCGTCGCCGCGGTGAGCGGCGCGCTATTTACCGGATCCGCGACGGCACAGCTGCCCGACGAAGTCTCGAATTCGACAACGGAGAGCTACGAAGAGTCACTCGAGCAAGCAGAGGCGGCGGAAAACGTCGCCGACGAATACGATTTCGAGTTACCTGACGAACCGGATACTCCAGCGGACGACTTTTCGGACGACGGAGCGACGGAATACGATTCAACGGAGGTCTCACAAGAGGTCACGAACGAATCGGTGCAAACGTCGAACGAATCGGTAGAGATCTCGGACGTTACGTCGGACGATGAAACGGCAGTGACAGAAGACGTCACGACTGAGCCGGCCGACACCTCGAGTTCCGTTTCTGACGAATTAGCCGCGCTCTCGGAACTGGAGTTCGACTTCTGGTAGCAGGTCTCGGGAACCGCATCCCTGCCGTTCGGACGGTATTGGAACGCCAGCATCCCGCTCGAGGCATCGTCGTGCGGAACGACACGCCTTTTGGGCCGCGCGAAGCAGTTGGAGGTATGGATCCGAAGCGGGAACTCACCAGCGTCGACCTCGCCGCGCTCGTTCGCGAACTGAGTGCCTACGAGGGCGCGAAGGTCGACAAGGCCTATCTCTACGGCGACGACCTCTTGCGGCTGAAGATGCGCGATTTCGATCGAGGTCGCACGGAACTCATCTGCGAGGTCGGCGAGACCAAGCGCGCCCACACGGTCGACCCGACGCGCGTTCCGGACGCTCCCGGACGACCGCCGCAGTTCGCAATGATGCTCCGGAACCGACTCTCCGGAGCAGACTTCGCGGGCGTCGAGCAGTTCGAGTTCGACCGTATCCTCGAGTTCGTCTTCGAGCGCGAGGACGGAACCACGAGGATCATCGTCGAACTGTTCGGACAGGGCAATATCGCGGTGACCAACGGCGAGTATGAGGTAATCGACTGCCTCGAGACCGTCCGGCTCAAATCCCGAACCGTCGTCCCCGGCTCGAGGTACGAATTCCCCGACTCGCGGACGAATCCGCTGACGGTCTCCCGCGAGGCGTTCGACCTCGAGATGGAGGACTCGGATACGGATGTCGTTCGAACGCTCGCGACGCAGTTGAACTTCGGCGGACTATACGCCGAAGAGGTCTGTACGCGCGCGGGCGTCGAGAAGGCCCTCGACATCGAAGACGCGACCGAGGACGAGTACGACGCGATTTACGAGGCCATCGAGCGACTCGCACTCGACATCCGAAACGGGAATTTCGATCCGCGTATCTACGTCGACGCCGAGGAGTCCTCGAGCGACTCCGACGGGAACGCCGACGGCGATGACGACCGCTCGTCGAACAGCGTCGTCGACGTCACTCCGTTCCCGCTCGAGGAACACGCGGAACTCGCCGGCGAGGCCTACGACAGCTTCGCGACGGCACTCGACGACTACTTCTTCCGAATGGAACTCGAGGACGAGGAGCCGGACCCGACCGATCAACGGCCGGATTTCGAGGAAGAGGTCGCGAAATACGAACGGATCATCGAACAGCAGGAGGGAGCCATCGAAGGCTTCGAACAACAGGCAGAGGCCCAGCGCGAGCAGGCGGAGTTGCTGTACGCGAACTACGACCTCGTCGACGACATCCTCTCGACGGTACGGGAGGCGCGAGAACAGGACCGTCCGTGGGACGAAATCGAGGAACGGTTCGAGGAGGGCAAAGACCGCGGCATCGAAGCCGCCGAGGCCGTCGTCGACGTCGACGGTAGCGAGGGGACGGTGACCGTCGATATCGACGGCGAACGGATCGGTCTACTGGCTCGCGAAGGTCTCGAGCAGAACGCGGACAGACTTTATACGGAAGCCAAACAGATCGCCGAGAAGAAAGAAGGGGCGCTCGCGGCCATCGAAGACACTCGCGAGGACCTCGAGGACGCGAAGCGTCGACGGGAGGAATGGAAAGCAGACGACGGTGAAGACGACGACGGCGAGGACGCGGCTGACGAACGGGCGGACCGCGATTGGCTCTCACAGTCGTCGATTCCGATCCGCGAGAACGAACCGTGGTTCGACCGGTTCCGGTGGTTTCACACGAGCGACGACTTTCTCGTCATCGGCGGCCGCAACGCGGATCAGAACGAAGAGCTGGTCAAGAAGTACTTAGAGCGCGGCGACAAGGTGCTCCACACGCAGGCCCACGGCGGGCCCGTCACCGTGCTCAAAGCGACCGATCCGAGCGAGGCCTCCTCGGAAGATATCGAGATTCCCGACTCGAGCGTCGAGGAGGCGGCACAGTTCGCCGTCTCCTATTCGTCGGTCTGGAAGGACGGACGGTACGCGGGCGACGTCTACGTCGTCGACTCCGATCAGGTGACGAAAACGCCCGAAAGCGGCGAGTACCTCGAGAAGGGGGGCTTCGCGGTTCGGGGCGATCGAACGTATCACGAAAGTACGCCAGTCAGTGTCACGGTAGGGGTCCAGTGTGAGCCCTATACGCGCGTCATCGGTGGTCCGCCGTCGGCGATCGAAGAGCGGGCGGTGACGACGATCGACGTCGAACCGGGACGGTACGCACAGGCCGACGCGGCAAAGCGAATCTACCGTCAACTCCGCGAACGGTTCAAAGACGAATCGTTCGTCCGGAAGATCGCCAGCCCGGACAAGATTCAACACTTCATGCCGCCCGGTGGCAGCCGAATCGCCGAAGAGTAGGTTCCGGTTCGCTTGGCACGGTCCTCGGGTGAATTTGCTGTTTCCGAACGGCATCCTCGAGAGTGCCGTCATCTACGAGACGGCGTCCGTGAGAGCGCTACCGACTTGCCGGCTAGGTGATTCATGCCGACCGTTTATACGCACCCACGATGGTTTCTGCGATAGCATGTCTGAAGACCTCGATGATATCGATCGGGAGATTCTGTACGCCCTCCAACAGGACGCGCGGAATAACTCCAACGCCGATATCAGCGAGCAGGTCGGCGTCTCCCCGAGCACGGTTGGAAAACGCATAACGAGACTCGAGGAGCGAGGAGTGATTCTGGGATATCGCCCGGAAATCGACTACGAACTGGCGGGACTCCCGCTCGAAGTCCTGTTCATCTGTACGGTTCCGATCGCCGAGCGAGAGTCGCTCGTCGAGTCCGCTCAC
The DNA here is from genome assembly GCF_054653435.1 of Halostagnicola bangensis. NCBI lineage: Archaea > Methanobacteriati > Methanobacteriota > Halobacteria > Halobacteriales > Natrialbaceae > Halostagnicola > Halostagnicola bangensis. The sequence continues at coordinate 843,652 of NZ_BAAIGG010000002.1, forward strand.
GAAATCGACGGCGTCGTCAACGTTCGCGAAATGATGACCGGGAGGAAGAACGTACATATTCGAGTCGTTGGCGCCTCGAACGACGAGATCACCCGCATCGCAACAACGATCGATAACCGTGGATATGACATCACCGACGAGATATTACTACGGAGTGAGCGTGACTCTCCCGCTTCGGTCTTTCTCGAGTCAACTTTAGACGAGTAAGACTAACATGAACAATCGTTTTGTTTTAGATCGTTCGTTGAATGGATCTTTTCGGTCGTTCGTGGCTGAAATCCGGAATCGTTCGTTTTTTGGTTGCTTGCGAGGGATTCGAAAGTGATTATTCCCGAGTCTTTATACCGAGTCAAGCCTTGAAACAGACCAATGGAAACAACACTCTCTGGACCACTCGAGACACGGTCCAACTCACAGCCACTAAGTGTCCAGTTAGTTCGAAAAATCGCCGAGAAGGAAGGAATAGATCCAACAGAACTCGATGCGCCGCTGTACGACGTTATTAACCCCGAGGCGCTCAACGAACTTTTCGAACCGAGACGGAACGGAGAATCGAGATGCGGAACCGTCGAATTCACGTACCAGGGCTATCAGATCGTTGTCGAGCAAGACGACAGCGGTGGCGGTCCGACGATCACGCTCGAGGAGTCGGGAGACCAACCCCTCGACGCGAGCGGGGGCGAAGCTGAGTCAGACGGCGATTCAGTGCCGGATGCAAGCCACTATTGTCTCGACTGTGACTGGATGCTTCCGGCGGACGATGAGTACTCGACGAGCGATCGATCTGGGCTCGCGATCACCCACCACGTCGAGACGGGACACACGATCGAGGCCAACGACTCGACTACCGAATCGACTGCGCCGACCAACGCGGTTGAGGAGCTATCCGATGCATCCGACGAGAAGGCCGCGTTGGCTGCAACTGACGATTCGATCGTCACAAACTGATCGGTCGGTTACTGACCCTCGAACAAATCGAACTGAGTCCCGAACAGATCGAACTGAGTCCCGATTAGTCGGGACTACAACCTTTGTAGGTCGTGGGGTGCATACCGGAACGCATGCAACAGGATACGGTTCCCGTGACGGTCCTGTCCGGGAGCCTCGGTGCCGGCAAAACCACGTTACTCAATCATCTTCTCCGAAACGCTGGCGAGCGCGACCTCGCCGTCCTTGTCAACGACATGGGCGAGGTCAACGTCGACGCCGAACTCGTCGCGGCGGACTCGGAACTCGAGGTCGAGGGGGGTGTCGCCGAGCTGTCGAACGGCTGTATCTGTTGTGAACTCCAGGACGATCTCGAGACGGCGGTCGTCAGGCTTGCTCGAGAGCGGGAGTTCGACCAGCTGATCGTCGAATCCTCGGGCATTTCCGAGCCCGAACCAGTTGCGCGGCTCTTTACGACGACCTCTCGCGTCGCGGCCCGGTACGAAATCGATTCGCTGGTCACCATCCTCGATACGCGGCTCTTTCTCGACTCGTTCGAGGGGGAATCGATACCGGAACGTCGAGGGGCGAACGACGGAGGGGGTCCCGGGTCGAACCAGGATGAATCCGTGCGACCGCTCTCTGATCTCCTGATCGAACAGCTCGAGGTCGCCTCGGTCGTCCTACTGAATAAGACCGATCTGTGTACCGAGGAGGAACTCGACCGGGCGGAAGCGCTCGTAAACGCACTCCAACCGGATGCGGGGTTGATTCGAACTACGTTCAGCGCCGTCGATCCGGATCGACTCCTCGAGGCGGACCGATTCGATCCCGACGAACTCGGTGAGCTCGCGGGTTGGCAACGCGCGCTCGCGGAAGACGAACGCGCCGAACGCGAAAATGTCGATCACAACGACGACGAGACCGGCCACAGCGACGACGAGACGGACGACAACCACAGCGAAACGGATCACGACCACCGCCATCCCGACGAAGTCTACGGCGTGGATTCGTTCGTCTACCGCGAGCGACGTCCGTTCCACCCGAAGCGGTTCCTCGAGTTCCTCCAATCACTCCCCGAGAACGTCATCCGGTCGAAGGGAGTCGCGTGGGTCACGGGTCGGGACACCAAAGTCGGAATCGGTCAGGCAGGTCCCTCGATCCGGGCGACGGTTCGAGGGCCGTGGATCGCGGCCCTTCCCGAAGTCGACCGACAGCTGTACCGGTCGAACCGACCGAACCTCGAGTGGGACGACGATCACGGCGACCGAGAGACCCAACTCGTATTCATCGGAACCGGTCTCGAGGAATCCGAACTTCGATCCGAGCTCGAGGCATCGCTGGTCACCGATGACGAATGGGAGCAAGCCGAAACGCTCGAGAATCGGTTCCCGAACGAACAGGGAGAAGAACGCGTGCTCCGAGCGCCCTGAGTTCGTGCCGAGACGCATCCTGCGGTCGGAATCACTCACACCGGGATCGTATCTCCTCGAGCGCCCGATTCAGTTCCTCCTTCCGTTTCCAGGCGACAACCGATCGCCGAACGGCAACGGCGCGGCGAGTGAAACCGAGCATCGAAACGTAAGTCGGGTGCCCCCGTTTTCGCGGTCGAACTCGATTCGCGTTTCCATCGCCGAAAACGGCCCGTGTTCGCTCCTGTGTGGAGTATATCGCGTCTTCGCGTTCTTCGAATCGAGGCGGCGACTGGAACCCCGGGCCGGTTGCGACGACGATCGTCGCCGGATCCAACCACGATCGAAGCTCCGCCGGCATCGCCCGAACGACTCGAGACGCAGTGACTTCCCGCAGACGACCGCAACTGAACGGAATCGTCTAAGGGGTTGGCACCGAGAACCAAACCCGTGGGCGAGCCTCAAAATCCGGCCACAGAAACGACTAAGTAAGCGACGGACACCTGTTCTGCCATGAGCGACTCCGACGGCGATCGAGCCGGCTTTCGAGACGGGCTCGAGTCCTCCGAGGGCGATCCGCGGATACTCGCCATCCTGAACGCCGTTCTGTCGGCGGCGTTCGCCTGGCTCCTCGTCTGGGGCGGCAGTATCATTGGGATGCTCGAATACGGCCTGACGAACGTCGCACTCGTCGCTGCCGGACTGTTCCTCTTTACGTATATTATGAGTCGATCGTCGACCTCGTGATCCGTGAGAGACGACGGATTCTCGAGTCCACCCGCTACCCGTGATCGAGGTACTCGATAGCCTCTTCGTCAGTCACCTGTCCGAACGTCCGGTAGTACTGACCGACGGCCCGGAAGTCCGCCGGCGAACGCAGCGCGATCACGTCGTCGGCTTCGTCCTCGAGATCGACGAGCGAGTCCGATGGCCCGACGGGAACGGCCAGGGTTACGTGAGCCGCGTTTGCCTCACGGACCTGTTTGAGACACGCGATCGCGGTCGCTCCCGTCGCCACGCCGTCGTCGACGACCACCACGCGTTTCCCCTCGAGATCCGGAAGTCCGGGCGTCTCTCGATATCTGTCGGCCTTTTCGCGAGCGTTTTCGGCCTCGTCGGCGCGAACCGACTCGAGGTACGATTCGGAGACGTTCAACCGCTCGACGAGCGCGTCGTTGAGCCAGACGCTCCCCTCGCTGGCGACCGCACCTAATGCGAGTTCAGGGTTGTTCGGCGCACCCAGTTTGCGTGCGACGACCACGTCGAGTTCCGCCCCGAGAGCGTCTGCGACCGGCCGTGCGACCGGGAGCGCGCCGCGAGGAATACCGAGGACGACATCGGCCGTCGTTCCGCGGCGCTCGAGTTCCGATGCGAGTCGATCGCCGGCGTCGGTTCGATCCTCGAACATGGCATAGTGCTACGACGCCACCGTACTAGATTCTTGGGTCGAGCGTTCGTTTCCGTTGAGAGGTCTTCGCTGCCGCCAGCTTCTACCCGGTAGATCATCGGGCTTTAGCGATCGAATTCCGATTCGCGGACGGCTCTCCACTGCTCGTCTGTCCTACCGTGTTCAGAGAACGTCTCGTCTGCTCCACGGTGTTCTGATAAGCTGAGTCCATGCGAAGACGAACGATCTAACCCACTCTTCAGCCAGCTTTGCGTAGACATTACTGAAGGAGTTTGAAATTTCCCCTCTGAAATCGAGGCCGTGTCGTTGGCAGGCATACTTCACCGATTTATCGCCATCGCCGAGAAACACGCCACCCTCGACGTCGTAGTTCTCGAGCAGTTTCCGGAAAAATAACTTACGATGACTTTTCCCTGGTCGGTTCAAGCTTTGTGTACGGCACTTTGTTCGTTTCGGGATCGACGGCGGCATACAGTCGATACTGCTCGTCGTCGAGTTGGATCACCGGTTCGTCGACCGTAACGTGATCCGGGCTGTGTCCAGTATCGGGCTGAAGATCGAATTTATGAACCCAGTTTCGAACTGTTGATCGAGTTTTGTCAACGCCTATACCTCGGTAATTCGAGCAGTATTTGAAAGCGAGAATTTTGGATATTGAATAGAGTATTTCCTTCACTAATGGTCGAGGAGTTGTATATATGCGTCTATAAATCCAATGAATATACAATAATAGGCACATAATATGTGCTTTTTGGGTCAAATATCATTGATACTTCACACACACACACAACTCTTTAAGACTCGTCGGTCACCAACTAAAAGCATATATTCGAAGAAATAGACCTAATAGACTTTATTTGAAAATCTAAATCCCCATAATAGCTATATTCTAAATTATTTATGCGTTAAATGACATACTTTGGACATCATCTTGAGAGATACTAGAATAGTATTAAAATTGGTAGGAGGAATCTTTCATCAGCTAAAATATATCTCTTGAGTCGAAGTCTCCGTGTTTTTCGTATCGAAATCGGAGCCATGATGGTGAAGTACCGCTTTGATCACGGTGCTGAATCGACGAGGAACGCGGCGTCTTTACAGAGCCAGTATCCGAAAGCGATGATCCGAATAGATGGAACTGATACGCAATCGCATCAGTTCGTGCAGTGTCGGCTTCCGCTTTACAAAACTTAACTGAATCTCTGTACCAGAGCCGTCGGTGCTGGTTAATTCTTCCATAGGCATCACGAACTTCACTGCCTCGTCCCTGCAACGCTAATCACACGAAGGAGAACGTTCATTACGAATGGTGTTAATATATTAACATACTGATACATCTACCACCTCGGTTTTTGTAGTGTCGAGCGCGATGACGTTCGTCTCGCTAGCAAAGAAATTAGTAGAATCGTCATTTTGTTCAGATTTTACGGCGAGTCAATTCTCGTGCGACACTGCGTCCCTGCGAGTGAAGTAATTTGTCGCGAGATAGTAGTCGCCCCCGACGCGACAGATGCTGAGATCCGGGTGAAACCCGGGAATGACTGCATTCTTGTACTCCATGTGTTGTCCCCGATCGAACACGACATAATAATGTTGATCGGGCGAGGAGTTATCTGGATGGGGTATGGGGGGATTTCACTTGTACCCCGATATTTATCAGAGTGGCTCACGCTGATTCTGTACGATGTCGAATCAAGTGCAATCGTCAGTCATGGCGAACACGACGATCCACCCCGACGATATTACGATCGCCTATCTCGGCGGCGGCAGCCGTCAGTGGGCACCGAATCTGATCAAGGATCTCGCGCAGTCGGATCTCGACGGACGGGTCCGCCTCTACGACGAGTACTACGAGAGCGCAAAGCGTAACGCCGAGTTCGGCAACTGGGTCCACTCCGAAGCCGATGTCGAACCGACCGCAGACTGGTCCTACGAAGCGACCGAATCGATCGAGACGGCCCTCGAGGGGGCGGACGTCGTTGTCCTTTCGACGCAGTACGATCCGGCGGAGACGTTCGTCCACGATCTGGACATTCCGAAAGAGTACGGTATCTACGGGGCGGTTGCCGCGACGATCGGCCCCGGCGGTATCTTCCGAGCGATGCGGACCGTCCCCCTCTATCGGAAATTCGCTGCCGCAATTCGCGAACACTGTCCCGACGCGTGGGTGTTTAACTACACGAACCCGGTTCACTTCGTGACGCGAGCGCTGTACGACGAGTACCCCGACATTAACGCGCTCGGTCTCTGTCACGAGGCCCTTGGCACCCGTCACCGACTCGCTCACTATGCGCGCAAAGAACTCGATATGGACGCCGAGCGCTCGGATATCTCGGTTAACGTAAAGGGGATCAACCACTTCACGTGGATCGACGAAGCTCGATGTAAGGGCGTCGACCTCTGGCCCGTCCTCGAGGGCTTACTCGAGAGCGAGGAGGGCCACCGGGAGTTCACGCGGCAAGATCTCGAAGAGGAGAGCGTCTTCGTCGATAATTGGCAGGTGACCTGGGAGCTGTTCCGACGATTCGACGTCTTGCCGGCGGCGGGCGACCGTCACCTCGTCGAGTACGCGCCCTGGTTCATCCAGAACGGTCAGGAGGGACTCAACCGCTGGGGAGTCAAGCGCACGGGAAGCGACTACCGCGCGAAACACTGGACGCCCGCCGAGTCCGATCAGACCACCGACGTCGAAGCCTGGTTGAACGGCGAGAAGGAGTTTGGACTCACCGAATCCAACGAAGTTTTCGTCGATATCCTCCGCGCGCTCGTCGGCAAGGATGTCTACGTGACGAACATCAATCTCCCGAACGTCGGCCAGGTGTCGGATCTGCAGGACGATGCCGTCGTCGAGACGAACGCGACGGTTCGCACAAACGAGGTCAAGCCGATGGCGGCTGGCGGCTTTCCACGGCCCGTCCGCAACCTCATTCGCGGCCACGTCGATACGATCGAAACGGTCATCGAAGCCTCTCGAGACGGAGACATCGACGCCGCGTTCGAAGGCTTCCTTATCGACCAGCAGATTCGTACCCTTCAGACCGAAAATGCGCGAGACCTGTTCGCCGAACTAGTCGCCGCTGAAGTGGAATACCTACAGGAATGGAAGCTCTCCGAATCGGCCGTGCTCGCGGAAGCCGAGACGTACACACTGGACTGAGCGGGTTTTGGTTATCCTTTGCTCTCGTTTTACTCCCAACGGTACGCGGTATTCGATTTGATTTTTGAAATATCCGACCGTTGTCCGAGAGTTCGTTCTCTCCTGGCGAGCAGTGTCGGTCGGAGAGAACAGCGGTCCGAGGATCGAGTCACCGACGCGTGCAACGCCACTCTATAGCCCAAAAACGGGAAACGCCCCTCCGAATTACGCTGCGATCGTTACGTCGGATCGTCGTCGTCGACGGATTTTGCGTGTCGCGCACGGATTCGCGGGTTGCTGATCCGATCGAGTGCCTGTGCGATGAGGATGAGCCCCATTGAGAACAGGATAATGGCCAGCGTCGGTGCCAGGATGTAGTGCACCTGTCCGATGGTGTACAACGCGTTTGCCGACTCTGCTTGTTCGAGAATAACACCCCAGTTCTCCGTACTGCGCGGCAGAAAGCCCAGGTAGTACAGGGCGACGGACGAGAAGATGATGTTCCGTCCGTGGTTTGCGAGGTTGATGAGGACGTATGGCCATATGTTCGGCAGGATATCCTTGAGAATAATGGCGACGGTGCCGACGCCCATCGCTCGAGCCGCTTCGACGTATTCCTGACTTCGAACCTTAAGCACCTCAGAGCGGATCGCGCGGCCGAGTCCACCCCAGGCAGCGACCGAGAGGACGAGGCCGACGATCGCCGGGTGACGCGGTTCGACGACCGCGGCGATGACGATTATCAGCGGCAAGCCGGGGATAGAGACGACGATATCACAGATTGTCATCAGCGCCCGATCGAGAGCACCGCCACGGAAGCCGGCCGCCGTCCCGACGGAGACGCCGAGCGTAACCGTGACGATCGCACCGGTTGCGACCATGATGAGTACGGGTGTCGTCCCGCTGACCACCATCGAGAGAATGTCGACACCCGCGCCGTTCGTTCCCAGCGGATGCGCGAGATTCCCGTCCAGCGGTGAGACCCACGAATCGAACGTTGCGGTCGGACTGTGTGTGAATCGCGGGCCGACCGTTCCGATAATGAGGAATGAAAGCGTTAACACGATCCCAACGAGTCCACGCCAGTCGCTTAGCACGATCTTTGCCGGCGCGTACACTGATCGGTCGAACTTTCGATAGACCGCGTCTTTACGACTCACGTCAGCGGCGGTTTCCTCGCCGAATAGGGCGTGGGGCGTCGCGCCACCGTCGGCTCGTGTTTCGGTGCGGTTGGTGAGTCGCTGAACGTATCGCTTGAACTGCGTTCGAAGCGGGACGCCGGCCGAACTCCCGTATACCTCCATATTGTCTCCGCTGGTCTTTGCGCGCGGATCGATACGACTGTACGTGAGATCAGCGATGAACATCATAATGACGACGGTAATACATATCACCATGAACCCGCCGACCATCAATGGGTAATCGCGGTTGTTGACCCCCTCGAACATGTACCACCCCATCCCGCGATAGGTAAAGATTTCCTCGAGAACGATCGAACCGCCGATCATAAAGCCGACGAGCAAGAGGAGCCCGGTGTACAGGGGAAGCAACGCGTTGCGCATGACATACCGGAGGGCGATCCGCATCGGTGGCAGTCCGCGCAGGCGTGCGACCCGAATGTGGTCGGAACCGAGAACGCTGATCGAATTCCCTCGCATCTCGAGTGAAGCGGCCGCCCCCGTGGCGACCATCGAGAGTATCGGCAATGCCGCGTGATAAAACGCACCGAGAACGAACTCGCTGTTCAGGCCAATTTCCGCACCACCGGGGTACCGGGCGCCCGTCGGGAACCAGCCGAGCTGGTAGGAGAAGACGAACAGTAACAGGAGTGCAACGACGTAGTACGGGGTCGAACTCTCGATGACGGCGACAGCGGTCATCGCCGTGTCGAACTTCGATCCCTCGTAATAGGCCATGATCGCCCCGATACAAATGCTCGTGACGAACGTGATGGCCATCGCGACGGACATATAGAAAATCGTCCACGGCACTGCCTCGGCGAGGATCTGATTCACCGAGGCGCTTTCTGCGATCGAGTATCCTAGATCACCCTGCATGAGCGCGGACATATAATCGATATACTGTACGTACATCGGGTCCTGCGGGTTGATACTGAGGTACAACTCGACGAGCTGTCGTGCCTGATCCGGGTTATCCGGGTTTTCCGCCATCATCTGGCTGTACAACGCCTGCACCGGATCTGACGGCATGAGCCGAACCAACACGAATGTCAGATGGAACACCACGACAATCGTCAAGATGCTCTGTCCGATTCGCTTGAGGAGCCAATTACTCATGATCTATGATATTGATCACCTGCTTGCCTACCCTAATAAAGTTACTGTTTCACTGAGTTTGGCACGCTGCTACGGTGGAGCGCTCGAGGATGCCATTCGGAGCGGTATCGCGGCCGCTATACACCAGCGCGTTCCACTCAGAATGAGCGTACACGACTACCGTTCGGTCGGTTTGAGAACCGGTTTATCACTACCCGAAGGAGCTATAGACGGGAGAGAGATATCGGCATTCATCACGGTTCCCGTTCAGGTGCTGTCTAGTTTAGCACCTCCTCGGCTTGTGTTCGTCCAGTGGGCGCTTGATTCAGTCAGTCGTGGTTATAGTGGTCCGTTTAGCTAGTGTTGTCCACCGCGAAAACGACTCTCGTGTGTCTTTCCCAGTCGTGGTGATTGGCATCAATATACACATGTGTTCTTTATGAGGGAATAGCGTTCTCCAAATAGGAATTTATCTCTACTACATCTCATCGAATACTGATCAGCGAAACTGTACGACTATCGCTTGGTCTCGACACTCACCCCCCAACCCTATTACACCTGTACATGTGTAATATTCGTCCTTCACCGTCCCGGTCGTAGATCTTTCTTCGATCCACGTATGTTCTTATATGGGAAACGAAGTACTCTATAATAAAACAAATTCGGGCTAACGCTGTACACGTCTTCATTATATGATCGTCCCGGTACCGAATAACGTGTCCTGACCCAAGGAACGCCTTCCGACCCGACCGTTTCCCTTATCACCTACGCGGATGTTGGCCACCCGTCGAACCAGATTATTGATACTGCCGGCTGTACGTCGTTCACGATTCTCGTTGCCCCGGGGTGCGAGAATCTTCACAGAGGCACAGCCGGCAGTATGAGCGGCGGTTTCGGCCGCGGTTCCCACCGGTTTCAGTCTATCAGTTCGGCCTGTTCAGATCAGACTGTTCTCGAGAACCCACTGTCAGAAGAACTAAGATAATCGATCACCACTGGCAAGCTGTGACAGACGAACAGCCTACTGCGACGTATCGGGATGAAACAGCGTCCGTATCGAACCGCGTCGAGGACCTTATCGAGCGGATGACGCTCGAGGAAAAGGCCGCACAGCTGGGTTCGGTCAACGCCGACCGAATCCTCGACGAGGACGGCGAGCTCGACGAGGAGGCCGTTGAACAGCGGCTCGGGAACGGTATCGGCCATCTCACACGAATCGGTGGTGAGGGAGGGCTAGCGCCGACCGAGGCTGCACGCGTGACGAATGAACTACAGGCGTATCTCGAGAACGAAACCCGACTGGGTGTGCCAGCGATTCCCCACGAGGAGTGTTTGAGTGGGTATATGGGGCCGGAAGCGACGACCTTCCCCCAGATGCTCGGGATGGCCAGTACCTGGAATCCCGATCTGCTGGGGACGGTCACCGAGACGATTCGCGGCGAACTCGAGGCGATCGGCACGGTTCACGCGCTCTCTCCGGTGCTCGACGTTGCGCGTGACCTTCGATGGGGTCGCGTCGAAGAAACCTTCGGCGAGGACCCGTACGTAGTCGCCGAGATGGCACGCGCGTACGTAAACGGACTACAGGGCGAGGGTCGAGAAGACGGTATTTCAGCGACACTGAAACACTTCGTCGGCCACGGCGCGACCGACGGCGGGAAGAACCGCTCCTCGCTCAACGTCGGCCCACGGGAACTCCGCGAGGCTCACCTGTTCCCCTACGAGGCCGTCATCAGCGAGGCCAACGCCGAGTCGGTGATGAACGCGTACCACGACATCGACGGCGTCCCCTGTGCCAGTTCCGAGTGGCTGCTGACGGACCTGCTGCGCGGCGAGTACGGCTTCGACGGCACCGTCGTCTCGGACTACTACAGCGTCCGCCACCTGGTGACCGAACACGGCACCGCGAACACGAAACGCAAAGCCGGCATCCAGTCCCTCGAGGCGGGTCTCGATATCGAACTTCCCTACACGGAGTACTACGGCGAGCACCTCGTCGAGGCCGTCGAGGAGGGCGAACTGGCCGAAGAGACGCTCGAGAAGTCCGTTCGACGCGTCCTCCGCGAGAAGCTTCGCAAGGGCGTCTTCGATGACTCGCCGGTCGACCCCGAGGCGGCCACAGACGCGTTCCACACCGAGGAGGCCCGTGAGGTCACCCACGAGGCCGCCCGGCAGTCGATGACGCTGCTCAAGAACGACGACGACCTGTTGCCGCTCGATGTCGATTCCGTTGCAGTCGTCGGCCCCAAGGCAGACGATCCGAAGGAACTCATGGGAGACTACGCCTACGCGGCCCACTACCCCGAAGAAAAGTACGAGGCAGACGCGGTTACGCCGCTTGCAGCACTCGAGTCGCGCGGCGGTCTCGACGTGACCTACGAGCAGGGTTGTACGATTTCGGGGCCGTTGACCGACGGCTTCGACGCGGCAACTGACGCTGCCGAAGCCGCCGACGTTGTGCTGGCGTTCGTCGGCGCTCGCTCGGCGGTCGACTTCTCGGATATCGATGCCGAGAAAGCGGAGAAACCGAGCGTCCCGACCAGCGGCGAAGGCTGTGACATGACCCACCTCGGGCTCCCCGGCGTGCAAGAAGAACTCGTCGAGGAACTCCTCGAGACCGATACGCCGGTTGTCGTCGTCCTCGTCAGTGGCAAACCACACGCAATCGAGGACATGGCTGAAAACGCCCCGGCGATCCTCTCCGCGTGGCTGCCGGGCGACGAAGGCGGCCCTGCGATCGCCGAAACGCTGTTCGGCGAGTACAACCCGTCGGGAAAACTCCCCGTCTCGCTGCCCAAATCGGTCGGACAGCTCCCGGTTTACTACAACCGCAAAGCTAACACCGCGAACAAGGACTACGTCTACACCGACAGCGACCCGGTGTATCCGTTTGGCCACGGCCTGAGTTACACCGAGTTCGAATACGACGACGTCTCGCTGTCGACCGACAGCGTCGCGCCGCTCGAGTCGTTCACCGCGAGAGTCACGGTCACGAACACGGGCGACCGCGCTGGCGACGAAATTGTCCAGCTCTACACCCACGCTGTGAACCCGAGCCAGGCCCGTCCTGTGCAGGAACTGCAGGGATTCGAGCGCGTCTCGCTCGAGCCGGGTGGATCCAAGCGGATCACCTTCGAGCTGTCGGCCACTCAGCTCGCGTTCCACGACCTCAATATGAACCTCACCGTCGAGGAAGGCCCCTACGAGGTTCGCATCGGTCGGTCGGCCGCAGACATCGTTTCGAGCGCCGGCCTCGAGATTACCGACACCAAGGCAGTACCGAAGACTGCCCGGACGTACTATACGGTAACGTCGGTCGACGCAGAGTAACGACACGGACGTCGGTCGACGCGGAGTAACGACACGGAAACGCCGGTCGATCCGGAACAGGGACGGTCGACGCTCGGGTACGTCTCGTTTTCGCGGTGTGGAAACCGGACCGATCGAACTGTCGCTGGACCGATAGCCATTTGATCGAAGCCCCACCGGCGCTGCGGACCGTCGGCGTTGAGATCCTGATACCATCTCGAGACCGGCCGGTGACGGTGTTGTACCGGCTCTGTCGAGTCTCCGGCAGATACCAGTTACTTTGATTGTTCCCTTCTTATTTTGGATAACAATTATAAATAATAGTGTGATAGCTACGGACGCAGCATGACAAACGATGAACGTGACATCGAGGACACGCCCGATGTCGAGGATACGACGGAGAAACGCAACGATCTCGCCGCGATGGCGAAGAACTCCACTGACTTCAAGGCGGAGGACGATCAGGCGACCGAATCCGACGGGAGACTGGGCCTGATCGATCGTCGAAGGTATATGCAGGCCGTTACGGCCACCGCGGCGACTGGCCTCGGCGCCGGAGCCCTGGCAACCTCGGCCGCCGCCCAGGACACTACGCTCACAGAAAACCAGCAAACCGACCACGATGGGTACTTCGTGTCGTTCTGGACCGACGCCGAGGGGACGGTTTCCATGAATCTGGGCCCCGACGGCAACTACAGCACCGAGTGGAGCGACACGGGGAACTTCGTCTGCGGCAAGGGCTGGAGCACCGGCGGGCGCAGGAACGTGGACTACTCGGCCACGTTCAACCCGTCCGGAAACGCCTACCTGTGCCTCTACGGGTGGACGACGGATCCGCTGGTCGAGTACTATGTCATCGAAGACCACGGCACCTACCGGCCCGAGGGAACGGCCCACGGTACCGTCACGAGCGACGGGGGTACGTACGACATCTACGAGACGGAGCGCGTCGAACAGCCTTCCATCGTCGGCACCGCGACCTTTCCGCAGTACTGGAGCGTCCGGCAATCGACGAGGACGAGTGGCACCATCACCACCGGCAACCACTTCGACGCGTGGGAAAATAATGGCCTGGAAACGGGCAATCACGACTACATGATCATGGCCACCGAGGGCTACGAGAGCAGCGGGAACTCCGACGTCACGGTCGGTGACTCTGGCGGTGGGGGTGGCGGCTGGTAACCAACTGTTCACGTTCGATTCGATCTGGATCAGCACGCTACTGACGTACCGGTGTCAGGGACGACTTGGGGGTGTCTTCACCGTCACCCTTACCGCGACACCCAGCGCCGGTCTCCCTTATCTTACGGGATACTAATTGAAAATGTTTATATCCTCCTTTGTGATTAGGTATCAGTGGTCATGACAAAATCCAACGATCGAGAGAAGCGAGCGCAACCATCGTCCGACGGCCCGATTAGTCGTCGTCCGTTTCTGGGAACGCTCGGAGCGTTCGGGTTTGTGGCGGGATTAACCGGGCGTGTCGGGGCAAACGAAGTCGGAGACAGCGACAGCCACGACTCGTGGCCCGACCCGGACGACGAGTACTACGCCGGTCTGGTCGACGAACTCTCCGCCCTCGAGATAGCGCCCGGACAGTTCGTCTACGCGGAGAACGAGGCCGACACGTTCGAGGCTTACGAACTCACGGGCGACGACGAGGACCTTGGCGAGCGAGCGTCGCTCGACGTGAGCGAAGACGACGTTCCGTTCGCCGAAGCGACCCGTATCGAGGTGGGCGAACTCGAGGACGGGTCGCTCGATCCGTGGGGCGTCAACTTCCAGGCGACGGTCGGCGATCGGTCTGTCTCGGTCGGTGACACGCTACTCGGCGTCGCGTATCTCCGGAATCCGGGGACCGGGGGCTCGACCGCCGACGTGACTTACAAGACGACGGACGAGGCCAACGAAGCGGACAACTGGGTCCTCAACGGCGGCATCGCGGCCGGTCAGGAGTGGGAGCGGTATTTCTTCCCAATCGATTTCCAGACCTCGGGCGAGGCCGGCGAGTGGTGGACGGAGTTCTGGGTCGGCCTCGAGGGCCAGACTGTCGACATCGGCGGACTGGCGCTACTCGACTTCGCGCAGGGCGTCGACGCCAACGAACTCCCCTCCTGGGACGACGAACTCAATCTCGAGGACGGCTGGGAAGACGAGGCAGACGCGCGTATTCAGGAACACCGAACCGCCGATCTCACGGTATCGGTCACCGACGCCGACGGCACGCCGGTCGACGGGGCGACGGTCGATATCGAGATGCAAGAACACGAGTTCACGTTCGGGGCCGCGGTTGACGCCAACAGACTGCGGGAGGACGATTCGGACGCCGAGCAGTACCGCGAGCACATTCCGGAGCTATTCAACGCAACTGTCCTCGAGAATTACCACAAGTGGCGTTTCTTCGAGGAGGACCGGGAGATTGCCGATGACGCGACCGACTGGGTCCTCGAGCAGGGACTGGACATTCGCGGCCACGCGTGCCTCTGGGCGAACCGGAGTGCCAACGCCGTTCCGGTGGATGTGGAGGACGCGATGGACGAGGGCGACGCCGCCTACGTCGAGCAGCGCTCGCTCGAGCACATTGGGACTATCATCGATCACTACGGCGACGACATGGAACACTGGGACGTGGTCAACGAGGCGATCCACGAGCCCGAAATGGCCCAGTTGATCGACGGCGAGAACGTCGATCCCGTCGAAGCTCCGATGCTCGAGTCGTGGTACGAGGCGGCGACCGAAGCCGCTCCCGAGGGTGTCGCACTCGATGTCAACGATTACAATACGCTCGCCGGCCCCTACGAGGGAACGCGCGACGACTACGAGCGCCAGATCGAGTTCCTCGCCGACGCCGACGGCGTCGATCTCGGGGGAATCGGTATGCAGAGTCACTTCAGCCGCGGCGAACAGCTCACGCCGGGTGAGATCATGGACACCCTCGATCGCTACGCCGCGGCCGGCGACGGCGCGGCCCTGCGGATCACCGAGTTCGACATGGCCGATCCGAACTGGCTCGAGGAGGACAAAGCGGCGTTCTTCCACTGGTTCCTGAAAACCGTTTTCAGCCACCCCGAGGTTGAGGACTTCCTCATGTGGGGCTTTTGGGACGACGAACACTGGCAGGACGATGCCCCGCTGTTCGACGCCGACTGGGAGCCGAAGCCGACCGCCGACGTCTACACCGACCTCGTCTTCGAGGAGTGGTGGACCGAGGAAGCTGGGGAAACGGACGCCGACGGCGCGTTCGATGCGACCGCGTTCCGCGGCGAGTACGATCTCACCGTCTCCCTCGAGGACGGCACCCTCGAGACGGCCCTTTCGCTCCCGGACGCAGACGATCGGACGATCAGCGTGACCCTCGTCGACATCGATGTTTGCGCCTCTGCGGGTGGTAACGGCCGAACACTGGTCCACCTCCACGGCGGCGACACGTTCGATCCCGACGACCTCGAGTACGACACCGTCCGCTTCGGTGATCCCGAACTCGTCAGCGACGGTAACGGCAGCGAGGTCGTTCACCTGCCGGGCGGTAACGGCCAGGGTCAGGGACGTGGCGACCGGTCGCGGATAGTCCACTTCGACGGCGGCGAGACTGGACTCGAGGACGTTGTGATGCTAACCGGTCGAACGGTAAACGGCGATATCGTCGTCGGCTTCGACTGTCTCGGCCAGGACTGAGATGTACTAAGGAAAGATCACCGAGGAGATGCGGATCGTGCAGGGTCTAGCCTTTGATGACGACGACGGCGTCGACAACCTGATCCACATCCTAATCGGCGATTTCGACGGGACGATTCGCCACTATGAGGGGTCGATTGTTCTCTTCCAGAGCGAATAGCCGTTCGGCGACCGTTCAGCGCCGTCGCTCTCGTTCCTCGAACGGGTCACGTTCCTGCCCGCCTCCCAGATCAGCCTGCTCGAGGTCGCGCACTCGGCGTTTGTATTCCCAGTACCCACCGCCGGAGAACAGGAGGGCGATCACGATGCCGGTGACAAGGTCTCCGCGGGTCGTAAAGTACAACAATCCGAGGACGCCGATGATCACGGAGATTATCATTGCCCCGCGGGCGAGTTTTCGCTGTGTCGCAGTCGTGCTCATGGTAGCTCATTTGAAAACCAGCTATACAATCCTTCTGCCTCAATCACCGTCACCTGCCGCGACCACTACGCTTTATGTAATTCGCTCCCTCTGTTCGGTCGATGTCCGACGAGTTAACGCTTCGTAAGATTGCCGACGAACGGGGATTCACCATCGGCGGGGCGATCGACCCCGACGCGCTACGGGTCGATCCGAGCTACTGGAAAACCGCCTCGAGAGAATTCAACGCAGTGACGCCCGAAAACGCGCTGAAAATGGGGCCGTTGCGGCCGTCTCGACACGCCTACGATTTCGAAGACGCCGATGCGGTCGTCAACTTCGGCGTCGAAAACGACATGTTCGTTCGCGGACACACCCTCGTCTGGCACAACCAGAGGCCCGACTGGTTCCAGACGTGGGACTATACGGACGACCAACTCCGGACGTTCCTTCGGGATCACATTCACACGGTTGCCGGCCGATACCGTTCGAAAATCGACGCCTGGGACGTCGTCAACGAGGCCGTCGCCGACGACGGGTCGATGCGCCGAACCGTTTGGTCCGACGCGCTGGGCGAGGAGTACCTCGCCGATGCGTTCCGGTGGGCCGATGACGTCAGCGATGCTGACCTCTACTACAACGATTACGGGGCCGACGAAATCAACGACAAATCCGACGCGATTTACGACCTGCTCGAGGGACTACTCGAAGATGGCGTCCCGATTGACGGCGTCGGCCTCCAGATGCACATGCTCGGCGATCGTCCGGATCCGAACTCGGTCGCGGAGAATATCGCTCGGTTTCAGGATCTCGGTCTCGAGGTCCAACTCACCGAAATGGATGTCGCCTTCCACGCCGACGACGTTCCCGAGGATCCGCTCGAGACACAGGCGGAATTCTATCGCGACGTCGTAACGACCTGTCTCGAGGTCGGCTGCGATACGATCGTAACCTGGGGAATTCACGACGGGAGTTCTTGGCTCCGGAGCTTCAAGGACTTCGACGAGCGCTACACCGGCGATCCGCTACTGTTCGACGACCGTTACGGCGAGAAAACAGCCTACACCGCGGTTAAACGTGCTCTCGAGGAACATTGACCACCGAGTGCTGAGGCGGGCTGTCTCGTCGTCATTGGGTCCCGGATGAAGCGGCGTTATTGTGCCGATTCGTCGTCGCCACGAAGGAGAAACGCTGGCAATCGGTGGCGTTCATCGACGGGGAACGTTTTTATCGAACTCTCTCACATATCGAGACGAATGTTCGACACCACGTACGACGATTGCTGGCTCCGGTACGAGCGCGTTGATGACGCCGACATCGCACCGTACAGAGAACGACTTTCTCACGCATATGTCTCCGAGGGCGCACCGGAGCTCGGGGCCGTTCGGACAGAGCTCAGAGAAGGTCTCCAGGAAGTCCTCGGACGGGAACCCCACCTCTGGCAGCACCCGCCGCGGTCGGTCGAGAACTTCCTCGTCGTCGGCCACCCCGAGGAAATGCGACCGATCAGCGAGACGATCGATCCGAATGACGTCTGGAGTCTCGAGACAGACGGCTACGTGATCCGAACCGTCGAGTGGGAGGGCCACGACTGCACCGTTATCACGGCTCCGAACGACAGCGGACTCGTCTACGGCACCTTCCATCTGTTACGCCTCGTGGCTCTCGGCGAATCGATCGACGACCTCGATATCGTCGAGGAACCCGCGAACGACTTCCGGATCATCAACCACTGGGACAACCCGTTCCGTCGCTCCGTCGAACGAGGATACGCCGGACAGTCCATTTTCGACTGGGAGCGCCTCCCCGGCCTCCGCGAACGGTATTTCGACTACGCGCGCTTGCTTGCGTCCGTCGGCATCAACGGCGTCGTCCCGAACAACGTCAACACCGGCATCCCTTCGCGACCGACCGCCAACGACGCCGTCGCCGAACGCGCCGGCTGGCAACTCCTCGAACGCGAGAACGTGGAAAAACTCGAGGCGCTGGCCTCCGTCTTCCGGCGCTACGGTATCACGATCTACCTCTCGGTCAACTACGCCGCGCCGATTCGGCTCGGCGATCTCGAAACGGCTGACCCCCTCGATTCCGACGTCCGCCAGTGGTGGAAAGACAAGGCCGACGAAATCTACGACGTGATTCCGGACTTCGGCGGCTTCCTCGTCAAAGCCGATTCCGAGGGCCAGCCCGGTCCCTACGACTACGACCGGAGCCACGCGGAGGGAGCAAACGTCCTCGGCGAAGCGCTCGAACCTCACGGGGGACGCGTCTGGTGGCGCGCGTTCGTCTATTCCGAGCACGACGACCGCGCCGTCCAGGCCTACGAGGCGTTCGAACACGTCGACGGGGAATTCCACGACAACGTTACCGTCCAGATCAAAAACGGTCCGATCGACTTCCAGCAACGAGAGCCCGTCTCAACGCTGTTCGGGGCGATGCCCGAAACCGATCTGGGTTGTGAGCTTCAGATTACCGGCGAGTACACCGGCCAGGGCGTCCACACCACCTATCACGTCCCGATGTGGAAAGAAGCCCTCGAGTTCGATACCTACGCGGATGGCGAGGGAACCCCAGTCAAAGAAGTCCTTGGGAAGCGCAACGGCCAGGGCATTGCTGGCGTCGGTATCGTTGGCGAGGATCCGAGTTGGACCGGCAACCACCTTCTCCAATCAAACCTCTACGGATTCGGGCGACTCTGCTGGGATCCCGACCTCGAAACCGAGAGGATTACCGACGAATGGGTCCGTCAGACGTTCGGCCACGACGGGCGCGTTGTGGAGGCTATTAGCGATATTCTCCTCGAGTCCTGGGACGCCTGCATCGACTACCACACCGGCGGAATCGGACTGATGCACATGATGTACAACGGCGAAGCCGCCCTCGAGAACCACTACGATCCAGCGCCGGAGGAGTGGCCCGAGTATATCGGTACGACCGAGGACGGCATCGGCGTCGATCGGACCTCGGAGGGAAGCGGCTACGCCGCCCAGTACCGGGATCCGATCACCGAGCGCTACGATTCGGTCGAGACGTGTCCGACGGAACTCCTGCTCTTTTTCCACCACCTCCCGTGGGAGTACGAACTCGAGGACGGACAAACCGTCGTACAAACCCTCTATGATAACTGTCACGACGGCGTCGAGAGCGTTCGTGAACTGCGGGCGAAGTGGGAATCGCTCGAGGGTGTCCTCGACGACCGGCGGTATCGCCACGTCGCCGAACGACTGGGCGAACAGGTCGTTCAGGCCGAGCGTTGGTGTGAAACGCTCTGTACGTACTTCCACGAGAAATCAGGCGTTCCGGACGAGAAGGGGCGCGTCCCTCAGGGACCCTGACAGCGACAGTTGTTGAATCGGCTTTGCTGTTCGCGGGGAACGAATTCAGTGGAGGAGTAGCGGTAGTACGCCACCGATAAGTGCGTCGTTCTCCAGCGATCTCCGGCGTATACTTGAGAACTGCGAACGGTAACTGGTTATTCGAAATCGGATCGACGAATCCGCCACTGACGGAGATATTGGGTGCTGAACGCAAACAGAAGGAGGGTGGCGTATCCGAGGCCACACAGGACGAGCATCACTGATGCATACAGGGTTAAGAACCCCGCCGCGAAGTCGGATCCGATGCTCGAGGCCACCACTGCCATAGCGAGAAAGACGACTGCAGCCGGAATGAGTGCGAATAGATACGGGTGCTCGAACTGCTCCATGTACTCGTCTATCATAACAATTTGTGATGCACTCGCGCTATATCAATCATGCGATCCGATGCGGTAGAAGACAGTCATGCGGTCCGGTGAGTAAAAAACAGGTTTGCCACTGACGGTAGCTTCCCTCGATCAGGACCATCTCGATATCCATGCGGTGTCACTCTCGGCTCTCCCGGACGTTTATCTATATTGAGCCAGTAGCCGTTCCTACGAATGCCAACACGCTCGCAAAACCGTCCCTCTAGTTTCAGTCAACAAATCTGGATCTGGATGTTTGCCATGTCGGTAACCATGTTGCTGGTGCTCGGGTGGGCATTTCTTCACCTCGAGCCCGGAACACCGTCGTACGTTATTAGCCAAGTCAGTGCGATCGTCCTCGGGCTCACGCTCCTCGGAACGGTGATCGCGCTGTACTCGAACTGGAAGCCGTTTTGAGTCGTCGACGTCACCTCCACTCGAGTCGCCAATCGATACGGCGTCGAGGGTGGATTCCGGGTCGCCTGAACCGCAACCAGACTCGAAACGAGAACACTCTACGCAAAAACGAGCGATCGGCGACCGATTCAGGGCGACGCTTGGTCGGTCGCCGATTCCTCCTCTGGGTCGGACTCGTCGAACTGATCGTCGATAATCTCGTCGCTGTGCCAGTACTCGTGGTCGGTTTCGTTGCGGAAACACTTCGTCTCGTGGTGTTGCTCGCCGTCGCTCTCGTAGAAAGCCGGCGTCTCCTGCCGGCAGACCTCTCGGGCTTCGGGACAGCGGGTGTGGAACCGGCAGCCGGAAGGCGGATTGGTCGCGTCCGGGATGTCGATTTTTCGAACAGGCGGTGATTCGCGCATCGACTCTTCGGCACGTTCCGGATCGAGTTCCGGCGTCGCCCACTGTAACACCTTGGTGTAGGGGTGCTGTGGGTTCTGGATGATCTCTTCGGCCGTCCCCACTTCCACGAGTTCGCCGAGATACATCACACCGATCTTGCCACCCGATTTCCCCGCGAGGTAGCGGGCGTTCGCGAGGTCGTGGCTGATGAACACGAACGACGTATCGAACAGATCCTGCATCTCGAGGAAGAGGTCCATCACGCCGATTCGAAGTGAGACGTCGAGCGCGCTGACGGCCTCGTCGGCGAGGATCACTTCGGGCTCAACCAATAGCGCGCGAATGAGTGCAACGCGCTGTTGTTCGCCGCCAGACAGTTGGTGAACGTACCGGTTCGCGTAGTCCCCCGGTGGGCTGATGCCCGTCCGCTCGAGCATCTGATGAATCCGGCTTCGTCGCTCGGCGAAGTCGAGGTGGGGGTGCCAGCGCTTGAGCGGTACCTCGAGATTCTCGAGGACGGACCGGTAGGGGTTGAGCGCCGCAGCGGGGTCTTGGTGGATGATCTGGAGGGATCGGCGGACTTCTTCGAACGTGATGTCGTCGTCCCCGTCACGAACCTCCCAGATGTCGTGGCCCCGGTATTCGACGGTCCCATTGGACGGACGGATGAGGCCGACCATCGCTTTACCGAGCGTAGTCTTGCCGCTCCCGCTCTCGCCGACTAACGCGAGCACGTCGTTCTCGCCGAGATCGAGATCGATGTTGTCGACGGCCCGGACAGTGGGATCTTCCTCGAGCCCGAGTTTGTCGCCGAGCCAGTCGGGCGTCATCGAGTTGATCATCGATGAATCTTCGAA
The DNA here is from genome assembly GCF_054653435.1 of Halostagnicola bangensis. Lineage (NCBI taxonomy): Archaea > Methanobacteriati > Methanobacteriota > Halobacteria > Halobacteriales > Natrialbaceae > Halostagnicola > Halostagnicola bangensis. The sequence goes on from NZ_BAAIGG010000002.1 coordinate 865,577, forward strand.
GTGGATCTGCAGATCGCGAACCGAAACGACCGGATCGTCGTTCTTACTCATCGGAATCACCGCCGAAGGCGAGGGGGACTGCGTCGTCTGCTCGTTCCCAGTAATGACAGCGGACTTCGTGGTCGTCGTTAACCGGGCGAAACTCCGGATCATCGAACTCGCAACGATTGTCACCGAGTGGACAGCGCGGATGGTACGAACAGCCGTCAGGATGGCTAACCGGGTCCGGGCTCTCGCCTTCGATCGGCTGCATCTCCTCCAGGGGGATCTCTAAGTTCGGCGTCGACTTGAGCAGCGCCCGAGTGTACGGATGTGCCGAGTTGCCGAGAATCTCGTTCGCTTCGCCGATTTCGACGAACTCGAAGGCGTAGAGGACGGCCAGTCGATCGGCGAATCCGGAGACGATCGGCAAGTCGTGGCTGATAAATACGAGCGTGAGATCGTACTTGTCTTTGATGTCATAGAGCAGGTTGAGGATCGACCGTTGCATTAATAGATCGAGCGCGGCGGTCGGCTCGTCCATGACGAGCACTTCGGGTTCCAAGATCAGGCTCAACGCGATCAATGCTCGCTGTTTTTGCCCACCGGAGAGCTCGTGTGGGAACGACGAGAGCATTCGTTCGGGTTCGAGATGAAGGTCTTCAAATAGCTCTTTCGCACGCTCGAGTCCCTCGGCGACTTCCCAGCCGTGGGCTTGAAGCGTTTCCTCGAAGTGCTCGCCGATAGACATCGTGGGGTTAAACGCGCTCATCGCGCCCTGGAACACCATCGAGATATCTTCCCAGCGCACTTCGCGCAGTTCCCACGGAGCGAGGTTAAGCAGGTCGATCGGTTCCCGATCTTCGGGATAGTACATAATTTCGCCCGTCAGGATTCCGGGCTCGACGACGGCATCGAGCAACGCGTCGGCGAACATCGACTTGCCACTGCCACTTTCTCCGACCACGCCGAGGGTCTCCCCTCGCTGGATATCCATAGTGACGTTATTGAGCACCTGCGAGGTACCCTTCTCCATTTCGAATCGAACGTTCGCATCTCGAACCGTGATGACCGGATCCCCCGTCGCTCGAGTCGGTTCCTCCGTCGTTCTAATCGCTTCATTTGACATTTTTGACGTCACCTCCGCCTGAATCAATCAATCGACCGTCGTACACGGTGAGATACCACACAGTACTGGCGTATGTCATCAATGATCACTTTGGGCTTTTACCATATATATCATTCCATCATCTCGATCTAGCAATCAGCGCCCTCGCACAGTGGAACCAACGGAACGGCCGTCTGTGGCTGTGCGGCACGTTTGCCGTCTTCTCGGTTGAGGATGCAAGAAGTATATTCCTATACTGATTTATCACTCCATGACGTAAATCACGACCTATGGAACCGAATGCGTTCCGAACGTACCTCGATTCGTTCACCCATCGAGATTGGCAAGCATCGGACGACGGCGACGGACCGGTCCGGTTCGCACTGGTCGGTCTCGGCTGGTGGACGGAAGACAAAGCGATTCCCGCTATCGAAAACTCGGCGCTCTGTAAGGCGACCGTTGCCGCGAGCAGTTCGAAAGAAAAGGCCAAACGGTTCGTCGAAAATCACGAGTCGATCGACCGCGGGATCACGTACGATGAGTTACGCGACGGCGCCGCGACCGATGCCTACGACGCGGTCTACATCTGCACGCCCAACGCGCGCCACCTCGCGTTTGTAGAGAGCGCGGTCGCACGCGAGAAATCGATCCTCTGTGAGAAACCGATGGAAGCGAGCCTCGAGTCGGCTGAAGCGATCGTCAATGCGTGTGACGACACCGACGCGACGGCGATGATCGCGTACCGGATGCACACGGAACCAGCAGTCAGACGAGCCAGGGAACTCGTTCGCGCGGGCGCAATCGGCGACCCGGTCCACGTCCACGGCAGCATGTCACAATCCATAATCGGCTGGGGCGAAGATCAGTGGCGGTTGGACAGCCGACTCGTCGGCTCTGGAGCAAGCGTCACCGATCTCGGGATCTACCCACTCAACACGGCTCGGTTCGTCCTTGATCGCGATCCGGTCGCCGTGCAGGCAATGATGAACTCGAGTCACGAGTACTTCACGGACGTCCCCGATGAAGTCGCCACCTTCAACGTGACGTTAGAAGGAGGCATCTACGCGAGTTGTACGGCCAGTCAACGCGCACAACTCGATAGTTTCCTGCGGATCGTCGGCACTGAGGGCACGCTCGCGATCGAACCGGCGTTTCACATGGAAAGCAGTCTCAGCGTAACGACCGGGGAAACGACCGTCCACGTCGAGACGCCGCAGGTCGATCAGATGGAAGAAGAGTTCGACTACTTCGCCGATTGCGTCCTCGACCAGCGCGAGCCCCATGCGACGCCGGAACACGGATTCGTCGACATGCGGGCGATCGAAGCGACCTACGAGGCCGCTCGGAGCGATACGACCGTTTTCCTCTAACCCGAAACGCTATCGCTTCCCTCTCTTCCGGCGTGACGTGTATGCCGTGGAACGAACACTACTGGGTCAACGCCGACGAGTGGGACTTCGATCTCGAAACCGACGACTGGCTCACCTCCAACCGCATCGTTCACGACATCCTACAGAACGGACTCTCTGCGAATTAACGTCCGTCTAGTTCTGACAGGGGAGACGGTCATCTCGATCGTTTACGGACCGTATCAGCGGGTCCGATAGTTCTACTGGGTTGACCATCGTCATCCAGTATACGCTGATAGCACGCAATCAGACGACTGTGAATTCGTAGATCGAGTAGTCGGTCGCTCGAACTGTCGGCCGGCAGCACTCCCGGAACATTTATATTACATAATAATACATATTAGTTCGATGCCAACAAGCAATCACCGCGAGGAATATCTGCTACGGAGACAACTGTTGGCCCTTTCGGGGGCAGCGGGTGTAGCGACGCTCGCCGGGTGTTTCGGCGACGACGATGCCAGCGACTTACTGGGTGACGACAACCTCGAGAACGTCGTCGGCGATGTCGATTTCAACGAGAACTACGAAGACGAGTACGATCAGGCGGTTCCCTCAGGTGCCGTCAACCCCTTCAGCGACGAATACCTCTTTAACCCGTACCACCCGAACTGGAGTGCGGGCGATGGCGGCCAGGAGTTCTGTAACGAATATCTCACCGTCTACAACACGGAAACCGATGAGTTCATTCCGCGTGTCGCCGAAGACTGGGAAATCGACGACGACCTCCGGACTGTGGTGTCTCTCAGCGAAGACTACGGTTGGTCGACAGGCGGCGACGTGACTGCACAAGACTTCGCGACTGAGATGCGACTCAGTGCGTATATGGGAATGGGGATGCAGGACTTTGTCGATCCCGACGAAGGAATCTACGCCGAAGACGACTACACGCTCGTCATCGAACCTCGTGACGAGTATACGGACCTCGAAGAGGGGCTCTGGATGAACCAGTGGGCCGAAACGATCCTTCAGGTGTCCGAAGAGCAGTTCGGCCAGTTCATTGAGGCGTTCGAGGATGCGGAGGACGAAGACGAGATGCAGAGCATCCGCGAGGAGGTGCTTCGCTTCGAACCGAGTTGGGATCAGACGATTTTCTCGGGCCCGTTCATCTTCGTCGATGCGAACGAACAGTACGCCGACCAGGTACCGAACCCCGAACATCCGATCGCACAGGACTGGGACTTCTACCTCCGACATGGCGTTTACGAGGACGAAGAGGGTGTCCAGGCCGGCGAAGTCGACTGGGAGCACAACAACCCCGATATCGAAGGCGTTCCGGACCAGTACGACGAGCCACCGGTGTCGTTCTCGGGCCAATCGTTCGCGATCATCTACGGGACCAACGACGAGTACATTCGCGACTACCCCGAAGTGCGTCAGGCGATTGCCTACGCCATCGACATGGAAAACCTCGTCGACGTTGCGTCGCCCGGGACGCCGATTGACGAGTACTCGACCGGTATCGACTACGGCTACGTCGAGAACTTCGTCGAGGAAGACGCACTCGATGCAATGGCGAACTACGCGCCCGAAGATACCGACACTGCCGCGGAACTGCTCGAAGAGGTCGGCTTCGAATACGACGGCGACCAGTGGCTCACACCCGATGGCGACGTCTGGACCGTCCGCTTCCCGGTCAGCGATTGGTTCGACACACATTCAGAGCTTATTTACAACAATCTCGCCGAATTCGGCATCGATATGGACTGGTACGTGGAGGAAGACCCAACCTGGAACGCTGAAGTGATGGACCCGCTCGATTTCGACATGACCGTCCACCTGAACTACGGTATGGCTCGGGATTATCATCCCTACGCCGACTTATACGAAGAGTTTCACAACCCTGATCGCGGACTGTTCACCGAACGTACCGGTATCGTCGAGGAAGAAGTCGAAGTTCCTGAGGTCGGTAACCCTGACGGCGACGCAGTTACGTTCGACATCGAGGAAGAACTCGAATCCATGGCGGTCGCACAGGACGACGATGAGCTCATGGAACACGCAACTAACCTCGCCTGGGTTCACAACCAGCTCGTACCCGGTGTGACGGTCTACCCATGGAGCGAACACTACTACGTCAATGCTGGTGACTGGGACTTCGACCTCGAGACTGACGACTGGCTGACTTCGAATCGGATCGCTCACTATCTGCTCCAGCACGGTCTACAATCCAATTGACATCCCCCTTGAGTCTCCGTAAGAATCCGTGGGACAAGTCGTGAAGGTAGACTCCGGGCTGTGCCAACCAGCCGGTACTCCTATCATCGTCCAAACTGTCCGAAGACTCGGAGTCACTTTCGTTCAAGTCGAGACGGCTGTTCTCTGCCCCGTTCACATCCGCGTTGAGCGTATTATCGTGTTCGTCGCACACGCACAGATCGCGGTTCAACACGCTGACTATAATCCTCCTTACCACAAACTAATCCCTCCTCGAGTCGACGCGTTCTCGCCGGAACTGTACGCGCCCCATCAGGGAGAGTCCGTTGACACGTATACGTCACGGGATCCATCCAGTTTAGTACCGCTATTATACTGTCTGATAATCGATTGGTATAGCCATTATGCATTATAGAATTGTGAAGAGTAGACAATATAAGATCTGGCATCCGATAACTCTCTCCCTACAAATTGTGGAGCGATATATCGAGAAATATAGCGTTTAAAGCCCTTTATTGGGCTTAATCGTCTGTAAAGTCGAAATAAGAACTCAGTTTTATCGTAAATGATATTCGGATGATTGTAGCCATCGATAAGAAGTATGGGCCCAGAATTTCGTCATTATGGGCGGTACATCCGGTAATCACGCGGATAAATTGGTTGATCGATGTCCAAAGAAAGCGCAATTGAGAATCAGTGTGGACTCATTAGTATTCCAAGATATATACAATACTATCTCGGAATTTTTCTAGCATATATTTTACTATTAGCTGGGTCGAGGTACCCGCCCTCCGAACGCATCACATTTGATTGAACGCTTGCGTTCTCGTTTGATCGATCGGAAACGAAGGGGTCTGCCTCTGCGGCGATGTGTCATACGAATTCTATTGGATCCTGTCCATCGGCCTCGAACCAATCAACCGTGGCGGCACGTTTTTATGAACGAGCGGATACAGTGTCGATGTGGGACGCTACCATCCGGGAAAACACGACTCGTTCATCAAGTGTGAAACGCCACGATGTGGGGCGAATAATGCTCCGGAAGGATCGACAGAATATGATACGGACTGCTGGCGATGTGGAGAATCGCTTGGTGGAAAACCAGAGCTAGGTGACGTTATTACCGTTGATATCGTTGACGAGAAATCTGATGGAACACTCGTCTGCAAGACGGAAAGTGGATTCGTTCTATTCCTCGAGGAAGACATTGGGGCTATCCAGGCCACTGTTCGGGTCACTTCTGTCGACGAGACATACGGAGAGGCAGAACTCGTTGAAACGAACCAGTAGCTTCGCGCCGTACACTTCTCTTTGCACCGCGAGAACACGTTCTGTCGTAAACTACGAGATCCCAACGCGGGAGCCCTTGTGCCTCAGGGCGAGGCGGACGTCAAATCACGTCGGGAGACCCATCGCTTCGATCTGTTCCTGATATCGGTTTCGAATAGTTACCTCCGTTACCTGGGCGACATCTGAAACCTCCCGTTGAGTCCGTTTTTCATTGCAAAGGAGTCCACTGGCATAGATTGCAGCTGCAGCATAGCCGGTCGGTGATTTACCAGACAACAGCCCCTCCTCGGCTGAGGTGTCGATAATCTCGTTGGCCTTCACCTGTACCTCCTCAGGGAGATCGAGTTCGGAACAGAATCGCGGGACGTATTTTTTCGGATCGACGGGTTCCATCTCGAGATTGAGTTCCTGGGCCACGTATCGATATGTGCGTCCGATCTCTTTCCGATCAACACGAGAGACCGCCGAAACTTCTTCGAGTGACCTGGGAATTCCCTCCATTCGACAGGCCGCGTAGAGTGTACTCGTGGCAACACCTTCGATAGAGCGTCCTCGAATGAGGTCTTCCTCGAGAGCACGTCGATAGAGGACGCTGGCAACTTCCCGGACGGATCGGGGAACGCCCAACGCGGAAGCCATTCGATCGGTTTCCGAAAGCGCGAACTGGAGATTCCGCTCACCTGCATCTTTCGTTCGAATGCGCTCTTGCCATTTCCGGAGTCGGTTCATCTGACTCCGTTTGTCTGAAGACAGAGATCGACCATAGGCATCCTTGTTTTTCCAGTCGATCGTCGTCGTCAAGCCCTTATCGTGCATCGTTTGCGTTGTTGGGGCTCCAACACGAGATTTATTATCGCGCTCGGTGTGGTTGAATGCTCGCCATTCAGGCCCTCGATCGATCGTTTCTTCCTCGAGGATCAACCCGCAGTCTTCGCAGCTAACTTCGCTTTCATCTGCACTTCGAACGAGTGAACTCGAATCACATTCAGGACAGGTCTGAACGCCCTCTTGTTCAGTCGTTTCATGCGATGTCTGCTCACCACGTTCTTTCTGACGGGTCGGGCGTTTCATTAGCTCTTTATACCAAATTGCTGGAAGTGTTTAAAGACTGTGAGCGACTCCTCCGGTAGCGAGTTAAAATTATTCCATATATGAGATTATAAATCATATAAAGAGAGTGAATATTATGTGGTCGGTGAATATTCATATTAATTATCTTAAAATTTTTCATAATATATTTGTGAGGTACCGATTTCAGATCAAAAAGTCGTTGTTTTACGGAGTTATTTTCATAGATGGTGGAAGATATGTATCGACAGAATAGCGAGAAGATAACTTCCAATCGTGGCTTTCTGGGATGCGTACTCAACGCGAACAGTAGTGGCAGTTTCTCACCCTCCCGACTCGCCGATCGACCCGAATTTCTCCCCCCATCGAGTTCCCCGGAGCACGCTTGCCGAACGCCTACCCCCGCCGACGAAAACACCCGGTATGGGACGACTCCAGCAAACGCTCGCCGGTGTGAGTAGCGGGACGGGGACGGAAAACGGTCGCGTCGGCATCATCGGCGGAACGCTTGAGTATCCAAACCAGCCCGCACTCGTCGCACAGGCGGCGCTCAGAACGGGATCCGACCACGTCCGGGCGCTCGTTCCCGAGGAAATCTACGGGATTGTCGCCGGCCACTCGCCGAACGTGCTCGTGAGCCGGTACCCGGACGAGCGCTTCACCGGAAACGCGCTCGAGCAAGCCCGAAAGCTCGGGAATTGGGCCGACGCGCTCGTCATCGGACCCGGGCTCGTCGAGGCGGAACGCGACGCCGTTCAAGCGACGATCGCCGAGACGGACGTTCCGATCGTTGTCGACGCGCTCGCGATCGAGCCCGCACTCGAGGCGGACCTCTCCAGAGCGGTCCTCACACCCAGCGAAGCCGAAGACGACCCGATCCGCGAGACGTACGGCTCGCTCGAGGCGTTTTCAGCCGAGACCGGAGCCGTCCTCGCGCTGACGGGTACCGTCGACGAGATCGTCGCGAGCGGTGAACGGAGTCAGAACGAAACCGGAACGTCCGCACTGACGGTCGCCGGAACGGGAGATACCCTCGCCGGAATCACCGTCTCGTTGCTCGGACAGGGGATGACTCGAGACGAGGCCGCGGAACTGGCCGCCTGGGTTCTCGGGAAGACCGGCGAACTCGCGACCGCAGACAAGGGGCCCGGTGTCGTCGCGACGGACGTCATCGAGCGGATTCCGGACACGATTCGGTGATCCGCGCTCGAGGGGCCTAGCGTCGTGGCCGAGCAGATCGATGCCGCGAACGAACGAAACCTAGACGATTGCGTACACAGTCCCCCCGCGTGACAGAAATTTATGTGGGTGGCCGTCCCTCTTTTCGTCGTGCCACCACAGATCACCGAAATCGAGTCTATCGAGTTCTCGTACGAACTGTCCGACGTCGGGACGGACGAGAACGGGTTCAATCTGGTCTACGAGCCCGGATCGACGACCACGCGAAAGCTGTTCGCGCTCAGCATCGAAACGGACGTCGGGATCACCGGCGAGTACGTCGGCGGAAACTCGCCGGCGGCCGCCCAGATCAACACGTTCGCGGACTATCTCATCGGGAAGAACCCGCTCGAGCGCGAACGCCACTGGAGCGAGATCAAACGAGGGTTACGAAAGTACGACCGGATGGGAATCGGGCCGGTCGATATCGCGCTCTGGGACTTCGCCGGAAAGTACCACGATGTGCCGATTCACGAACTGCTCGGCACCTACACGAAACGACTCCCGACATACGCTTCGACCTATCACGCCGACGACAACGGCGGCCTCGACTCGCCGGAGGCCTACGCGGACTTTGCCGAGGAGTGTCTGGAACTTGGCTTCCCTGGCTTCAAAATACACGGCTGGGGCGGAAGCGACGCTGCGAGAGACATCGACCGCGAAATCGAAACCGTCCACGCCGTCGGCGACCGCGTCGGCGACGAGATGGACCTGATGATCGACCCCGCTTGTGAGTACCAGACCTACGGCGACGCACTCAAGGTCGGCCGCGCCTGCGACGAGCAGGACTTTTTCTGGTACGAAGATCCCTACCGCGACGGCGGCATCTCCCAGCACGCCCACCGCAAGCTTCGGGAATCACTCAAGACGCCGATCCTCCAGACCGAACACGTCCGCGGGCTCGAGCCCTTTACCGACTTCATCGCGAACGACGCGACCGACTTCGTCCGTGCGGATCCCGAGTACGACGGCGGAATTACCGGCGCGATCAAACGGGCCAGAATCGCCGAAGGGTTCGGCCTCGACGTGGAGTTTCACGCGCCCGGGCCCGCACAACGACAGTGCATCGCCGCGATTCGGAACGCGAACTACTACGAACTCGCGCTGGTCCATCCCGACTGTTCGAACACCCAACCGCCGGTGTATCTCGGCGACTACTCGGAGGCGCTCGAGTCGATCAACGACGACGGAACGGTTCCGGTTCCCGACGACCCAGGCCTCGGCGTCGAGTACGACCGGGAGTTCATCGAGGAAAACGCGATCGGACGCCGGATTTACAACTAGTTTCCGCGTTCGGCGACCACTCGGTCGACGGTCTCCGTGAATAACTCCCGATACCGTTCGAAGTCGGCCTCAAGCGCGACCGAACCGTTCGGCTCTCCGTCCGTGACGTCGTTTACGTCACAGACGAGCGCTCCCTGATCGATATCCGAGTCGGTGCCGACAGTCATGTGGTAGGATTGGGTCTCGAGGAGCCCGTCGTCGACGAGACCTGCGACCACCAGCGCGTCGTGAATCGCCGTCGTTTCGAAGTCGTACTGCTCGAGTTGGTCCCCAGAATAGTAGGTGAGCCATTCGACGATCGATCGGCCGAGCGGGCTCTCCTGGGGGAGCGAGTCGATCCAGTCGGCGGGGAGGTTCGCGGCGTTCGTTACGTCGAGTCCCACGATCGTCGGCTCTGCGTCTCGAACCACTCGAGCCGCCGCCTCCGGATCCGAGTGGAAATTGGCCTCCGCGAGCGGCGTCACGTTTCCGGGAGTAAACGCTGCACCGCCCATAATAACCAGTTCGTCGAGCAGGTCCGGAAGGTCGGGTTCGATCGCGAGCGCGAGTGCGACGTTCGTCAGCGGTCCGATCGCCGCGAGCGTTAGCTCGCCCTCGTACTCCCGTGCGCTCTCGACGATGAACTGCGCGGCGTGTCCCTCGATCGGTGCAGTCTCACTCGTTGGTTCCGGGAGTTCGCCGCGGATCCCTCCCTCCCCGTGGATGTGTTCGGCCGTCTCGAGTTCGACCGTAAGCGGAAGCGTCGCCCCCTTCGAGAGCGGGATTTCGGTTCGGTCGAAGAACTCGAGGAGCGAGCGGGCGTTTCTCGTCGTGTCGGCGACGGGCGCGTTTCCGTGGACGGTGCTGATGCCGACGACGTCGAGTTCGTCGCGCTCGAGCGCGAGCAAAAGTGCGAGTGCGTCGTCGCATCCGGGATCGGTATCGATCAATATCGGCCGAGACATGCTCGAATCGTCGAATCGCCGGGAGTTAAAAGGTCGGAACCGTCCTCGTTCGGCGACGGTTGGTGGGGAAAGGGCGCTCCCCGCGACCACACCCCTTTTTGGTGTCGTCGCCTAACGACCAGTGTATGGTCGATGTCCTCGACAACAAACGGGCTGCGACGCGGTTTCGGATCCTCGTCCAGATCGCCGAGCGCCAGCCCGCGGTGAGCCAGGGAGAGATCGCAGACGACGTCGGGGTGACGAGTCAGGCGGTCAGCGAGTACATCCGCGAACTCGTCGACGACGGTCTCGTCGAAAAAGAGGGCCGTTCCCGATACCGGGTTACCAACGAGGGTGTCGACTGGCTCTTTACCGCCGCCGACGACGTTCGCCGGTTCGCAGATCACGTCACCGGAGACGTTCTCGACGCGATGAGCGAAGCCGCCTATATCGCGACCGACGACATCGAGGAGGGAGAGACCGTGACGCTGTCCGTTCAGGAAGGGCTGTTACACGCGAGCCCTGAAGAGGAAGGCCCGGCAACCGGCGTCGCCACGACCGACGCCGAGGCCGGCACCGACGTCGGCGTCACGAGTTTCGAGGGCGTCATGGAACTCGAGCCCGGCTCGGTCACGGTTCTCCAGATTCCCGCAGTCCGAACGGGTGGCAGTCGGGAAATTTCCGACGAGTTCGTCAGCGAGACCTGCGACGGCCCAGACCTCGTCGTGGCGACGGGCGTCGAAGCCGTCGTCGCCTGTCGACAGGCCGGAACTGCTCCGGCCGTAAACTTTGCCGCTGGTGAAGTCGCCGCCGACGCGGCGGAACGCGGCCTCGAGGTGGTCGCGGTCGTGACGATCGACTCCGTCGGACGGGTTACGGACGCGCTCCGTGATGCCGGCGTGGCCTACGAAGTGCTCGAAGGGTAGTCTGCGTTAGGGCGCGTTACCGGCGATGACGTGCTGTAAGTGAACGTACTCCTCGAACGACATCGGCGCTCGACGCTCGATTTTCTGTTGGATTTCCTTCGCATCGAGATCGATCCCCAGTTCGCTCTCGACGGCGTCGACGTCGAGGACGGCCGTCGACATGCCGAGCAAAAGGTGTTCACAGGCCATCGTTTCGATCGTCTCCGGATCCGGATCGTCCGTCCCCTGTGACTGGATCTGGGCCGCGTCCTCGAGCGACAGCGACGGGGTTTTACCCGTTCCGATCGCCCCGAGGGTTTCCTCGTCTACCCCTGTCAACAGCGAGATCTGATCGAGACCGGTGGTTTCGATGATCTCCTCGAGGTCGGCTTCGTACTCCGATCGAAGTTGCTCCGGCGAATCGGGCACGGACATTCGTTGCTCGTAGAACATATCGGTTCGAACGGGAAACGGGCTCAAATGGGTTGCCATTGAAGCTGACCCGTCGAGATTCGCGTCGGCGAGTAGCTCCCCGCCGGTCGGACACCCTCGAGCAGTGACGGGGAGGTATCCCCCGATAGCCATCGTCACCGACTGGGACGGCACCCTACGAAAGCACACGTCGGATCCGTTCGAGAAGGGGAGTATTGTCAGATCGACCGGCCCTGGTATCTGGTGTTGAGACGTCGCTCTCGGTCGACGATCCATCGACTGCTGGTGGAGCGGTCCCCGTCGAATCACGCGCCCCCGCATTCTCGTCCGATAGCGAGAGGGCGGCGAGTTGGGTTTCGACCCGCTGGTGATCGATCCCGTTCAACTCCCCGAGACGACGATGAGTGAGGTGATTCTGTTCTCGTTGCTCGCGCGCGCGTGTCGAAGGGGCGTGCGTCTGTGCATCCGTTCCGGAAACGAGTACGGTAGTGTTCGTGTCCGTCGTTGCTCTTTCGAGCGCTTCGACGCGACGCTCGAGTCGGTCGGCGGTTGCGACTGCCGAATCCGCGCGTCGTTCGACGCTCTCGTTGACCGAGCGAACGTTTCCGACGTAGCCGCGCAGTGCCTGTGTACTCCCCTCGAGCTCGGCGATACGAGTGGCCAACTCCTCCGTTTGTTCGTCGAGTCGGTCGATATCGTCGGCAATAGCGGCAGTTTCCGGAACGTCGCGGACCGGCCGATCGCTCTCCGTGAGTGCCCGTTCGACGGCGGCGAGTCGCCGTTCGAGCCGCTCGAAATCGCTCATGGAGGTCCTGGCCTCGTCTCGGTATTTAAATGTACACCCGGTTCCCTCGAACGACCCCGCAACGTTCAACAGCCCTCCCCCTCATGAGAGTCGTATGAAGGTAGCCCTGATCGGAGTAGGTCAGGCTGGTGGGAAGGTAACCGAACGGCTCGTCCGTTTCGATGCCGAGATGGAGTTCGACGCGATTCAAGGTGGGTTCGTCGTCAACTCCGCGAAAGCAGACCTCCAGTCTCTCGAGTTCGTCGATACGCAACTCATCGGTGCAGACCGCGTCAACGGCCACGGCGTCGGCGGCGATAACGAACTCGGCGCAGAGATCATGCAACGTGACATCGACCAAGTTATCGGCGGTATCGACGGTCGGATTACCTCAAGCGCGGACGCGGTATTCGTCGTCGCCGGTCTCGGTGGCGGGACCGGCAGTGGTGGGGCTCCAGTCCTCGTCAACAACCTCCAGCGAGTCTACGACATTCCCGTCTACGCGCTCGGGATCCTCCCGGGACAGAACGAAGGGGCGCTATATCAGGCGAACGCTGGACGGTCTCTGAAGACACTCGTCCGCGAGGCGGATTCGACGCTCCTGGTCGACAATGACGCCTGGCACGAACAAGGAGAGAGCGTCGAAGGAGCGTTTGAAACGATCAACGAGAACATCGCTCAACGCGTTGGACTCCTCTTCGCGTCGGGCGAGGGGATAGACGGCGTCGGCGAAAGCGTCGTCGATTCCAGCGAAGTTATCAACACGCTTCGGGAAGGCGGCGTCGCCGCGCTCGGCTACGCGAGCGAGGTCGCCGCCGATGACAGCGAGGAGAACATTCGAACCGTGATGAACGTCTCGAGACAATCCCTGTTGACCGGGACGAGTCTCCCGGATGCAACGACCGCCGATGCGGCGCTGCTCGTCATCGCCGGGAAGCCCGACGTGATCCCGCGAAAAGGCGTCGAGAAGTCTCGCCGCTGGCTCGAGGACGAAACCGGGAGCATGCAGGTCCGGGGTGGCGACTTCCCCCTGCAGAGCGATCGGGTCGCCGCGCTCGTCTTGCTCGGTGGCGTCGAGCGTTCCGACCGGATCGACCAGTTCATGGAACGCGCCCGCGAAGCGCAAAAACAAGAGGACGAGCCGGAAGAAGACCCGGCCGAGCAGTTCGCCGACGACCGGCTCGAGAACCTATTTTAGGCCGAAACCGCTTCTATGGGCGGTCTTTCTGGGTCCGAGCGAACCGACATCGACGAGTCTCTCACTCAATTTCGGTGCCGTTATCGATTCGCCGGACGACCGATTTCGGCTCCGTCGTCACTGACGACAGTGATAGTGACTGCACCGCAGTCGCACTCGTAGGCTCGGCGCGTTCCGTCCTCGGTTCGCATCGAGAGCATCAGTCGGTTTGACTCGAGTGACTGGTCGCAGTGTTCGCACGTACAGGAGAGTTCTTCCAGCATAGATACGTCTCGTTCAGGAAGGCATGTCAATCTCCGCCAACAGGAGAGTGAAAGTGAAAGTAAAACGGAGACGAGCTACACGGCTCGAATTAACGATTTATCACAGGAGAAACATTACCGCTCCGAACGGAGACTGACAGTCGACCAGTAGCTCGAGCGGACTTCGAAACTGACTCGTTCACACGCGCTTCGATAGGCACTCGAAAACGGTTGAGCGTAACCTCATACTTAGGGGTTGATCGACAGTGAGAGAGAAAATTGCTTGCTCGACAGCGTCCGTCATTTATGTGCAATCGCGATCCCCATGCTAGTTCTCAACACACGGTATGGCCCCCCTGCTAACGGTTTTCAGGGGGTTTTGTACCGGTACATTTAAATTACATGCGGCAGTAGTTACAGGTACCAGAACGCCATCGGGGCGCGTATCGCTCGACGAACGATGACAGGAAATCTTATTCACCGAGATTTCGCAGGTCCTGAGCGTATGCTGTCGCCGGTGCGGGAATGGCACAGAGGGTTTACTAACACATGGTAGACGAATCCAAAAACATCGAACTCACAGAAGACGACCTAGAAAACAAATCGAAAGGCCAGCTCATCAAGATGGCCGGCCAACTGCGGGATCGACGGAACGATCTCAACCAGATGGCCTCCGAGCGGGCATCCAGCCGCGACGACCTGAACGCCAAGACGCGCGAGAAGGTCGACGAGGCACAGGAACACCGCGAAAAACGCGACGAACTCAACGAGCAGGTTCAAGAGCACAAAGAGAGCCGTAACGATCTCAACGCGGAAGCGAACAAGCTCTTCGACCGCGTCGAAAAGCTCAAATCCGACATGGAGCTCGACGAGGGAAAAGACCTCGAGAAGCTCGAAGAAGAGATCGAGCAACTCGAGTTTAAACAGCAGACCGAAGTCCTCTCGAGTGAGGAAGAACAGGAGCTCATCGAAAAGATCGAGTCCAAACGCGAGGAGTACGCCGAGCGAAAGGGCAAGCTTGAGCAAAACGACGACCTCGAAGACCTCGTCGAAGAGGCCGAAGAAGTGCGTTCGGAGGCCTCCCAGCACCACCAGAAGGTCACCGAACTCGCCGACAAGGCCCAGGAACACCACAACGAGATGATCGAGGCCTATCGAGAGGCCGACGACATCCGCGACGAGGCCGACGAGATGCACGAGTCCTTCGTCGAAGCTCAGGAAGCCGCCGACCAGCACCACGAGGACTTCGTCCGCGTCCAGAAGCGTCTGCGCGAACTCGACAAGAAAGAGGAAAAAGAGCGCAAGTCCCAGCGGGACAAGAAAAAAGAGGAGGCCAAGGAGGAAGCCGAGGAGATCTACCAGAAGTTCAAGGAAGGAGAGACCCTCGACACCGAGGACCTCATGAAACTCCAGAAGACCGGCCTGCTCTAAGGACGTCGCCTTCCCGCGTTTCGTTTTTGCGGCTTTTTGATCATCTTACCTTTTTGGCGGATCTCGAGCCACAGTTTCCTCCCGATTCGGTACGCGGCCGTGATCTCGAGCCAAGTGAATCCCCGCTGTAGGTCTCGAATCGCTCCGTTCGGCGTCTCGGAACGAGCGCGCAGTTGACGGGCGGTGATTTTTGCGACTCGTTTCCGTGGGCGAGCCCATGAGCGAAGCGAACAGTCCGCCGCGTCGTCGACCGTTCTTTCTCGCCGGGGTTCTCGCAGGCTTCGGATTCGGTGCGGTACTCGACGTGATCATCTTTCATCTCATCTTTCATACTCATCACCTGTTTTCGGGATTCTACGATCCCTACAGCTACGACGGGCTTCGAACGAACGTCATGTTCGACGGCGTGTTTTTGCTCGCGATGGTCGCGGTAACGGCACTGGGTCTCGGGATGGTGTGGCGGGTCGTAAACCGCACCGACGAGGCGCTTTCGACGCTGTTTCTCCTCGGATCGATCGTCGTCGGCATGGGGCTGTTCAACCTCGTCGACGGCGTGGTAAGTCACGAAGTGTTGGATCTGCACAACGCCGTCCACGGCACGGAGGCCTGGACCCTCCCCTGGATCGTCGTAAGCGTGCTCATGCTGGCCCTCAGATTCGTCCTCCTCAAAGCGGCAGGTGATCACCGCCGCGGTTCGAATTGAGTTCCGACGCGAACGGCGGTCTCGTGGTCTGGCTCGCTCCACGTTCACCACACCAGCAACAGGTCGTCACAGGAGGGTGTTCACGCCATTAGAGGCGATCCGATATCGAGCCATAACTCCTGCCAATACGAGTATGCTTGTCTGACGTACGTTTATGTATCCGGACCAACCCCTAGTTGGTATGTCGAAAAACCGCGTCGAGAAGCTGGAATCGACGGTTGCGGAACTCGAGTCGACGGTCGAAGGACTCACCGAAGAACTCGTCGAATCGAAAGAGCGCATCCGCGTCCTCGAGGCCGAACTGGACACAGAAACGCCGACGCGAGCCGCCTCGAGACGGACGAGCCGGAAGGGCGAAGCGTCGTCGGAGGAGCCGGCGTCAGACGAAATGATAGACGCCGAGGCGGCGGAGGCTGAGGCCGCAAACGCCGAGGCCAACTCGGAAGCAGAATCGACCGACGCCGATTCCGGCGAGGACGAAGCGGAAGACTCAGGTAGCGACGACATTATCGTCGCATAACAACAGATTCCTGCGACCGCTCGCGAGAAGCGGTCACGGTCCGACCGGTACGGATAATCGCCGTGATTTCTCGTCGAGGGAGGTCAACTATGGAGGTTTCGCAAGACGATGTATATCAAGGAACTCGTTCTGGACGGCTTCAAGAGCTTCGGCCGAAAAACGAAGATCCCGTTCTACGAGGACTTTACCGTTATTACCGGTCCGAACGGCTCCGGTAAGTCGAACATCATCGACGCCGTCCTCTTTGCACTCGGGCTCGCTCGAACGCGTGGTATCCGCGCCGAGAAACTGACCGATCTCATCTACAATCCCGGTCACGAAGGCGGCGACAACAGCGCCGGCCCCCGCGAGGCGACCGTAGAGGTAATCCTCGACAACTCCGACAACACCCTCGAGCGCTCGCAGGTCGTCAACGCGGCAGGAAGCGACGACGTCGGTGACTGCGAGGAAGTTCGAATCCGCAGGCGCGTCAAGGAGACCGAGGACAACTACTACTCTTATTACTACCTGAACGACCGCTCAGTCAACCTCTCGGATATTCAGGACTTACTCGCACAGGCGGGCGTCACGCCGGAGGGTTACAACGTCGTCATGCAGGGCGACGTCACCGAGATCATCAACATGACGCCCTACAACCGGCGGGGGATTATCGACGAAATCGCTGGCGTCGCCGAGTTCGACGCGAAAAAAGAGGACGCCTTCGAAGAGCTCGAGGTCGTCCAGGAGCGAATCGACGAAGCCGAACTCCGTATCGAGGAAAAGCGCGAGCGCCTCGCACAGCTCGAGGACGAGCGCCAGACCGCCCTTCGCTACCGACGACTCCGCCGCGAGAAAGAGGAGTTCGAAGGCTACCGGAAGGCGAGCGAACTCGAGGAAAAACGCGAGGAACTCGAGAACGTCCAGGAACGGGTCGACGGACTCGAAGGCGACCTCGAGGACCTCCAGCGCGAACTCGACGAGCGACAGGGCAAGGTCGTCCGTCTACAGGAGGACCTCGAGGATTTAAACGCCGAAATCGAGCGCAAGGGCGAGGACGAGCAGTTGCGCATCAAAAGCGAGATCGAGGAAGTCAAAGGCGACATCTCCCGACTCGAGGACAAGATCGAGTCCAGCGAGGACCAGAT
Organism: Halostagnicola bangensis; assembly: GCF_054653435.1. Lineage (NCBI taxonomy): Archaea > Methanobacteriati > Methanobacteriota > Halobacteria > Halobacteriales > Natrialbaceae > Halostagnicola > Halostagnicola bangensis. The sequence continues at coordinate 883,349 of NZ_BAAIGG010000002.1, forward strand.
CCAGTCGGCCGAATCCGATCGGCGCGAGGCGTTCGTCCAGATCGACCGCAAACAGGAGCAAGTCGAGGATCTCACGGGCGAGATGCGCGAGCACAAACTCGAGAAGGCCTCGATCAAATCCGAGATTCAAGAACGCGAAGCCGAACGCGAGAAACTACAGGCCGAGATCGACGCTGTCGACACGGAGTACGACGAGGTCAAAGCCGAACTGCAAGAGCGAAAGGAAGCACTCGAGGACGAAAAGACGGAGAAAAACGACCTTCAGCGCGAGCAGGATCGCCTGCTTGACGAAGCGCGCCGGCGTTCGAACGCGATCAGTGAGAAAGAAGAAACGATCGAGGAGACCGAAGACGAACTCCCCGAACTCGAGAGCCAGCGATCGGATCTCGAACGAGAACTCGAGAAGGCCGAAAAGAATCGGAAGAGCATCGAGGGCGTCGTCGAGGATCTCAAAGGCGAAAAGCGGCGTCTTCAGGACGACCTCGACGACTTAGACGACGACATTCAGGCTAAACAGGCCGAGTACGCCGAACTCGAGGCGAACGCGGGCGAGAGCGGCGACTCCTCGTTCGGCCGTGCCGTCACGACAATTCTCAATTCGGGGATTGACGGCTTACACGGCGCGGTCGCCCAGCTAGGGACGGTATCCGGCGAGTACGCCACGGCCTGTGAGACCGCCGCGGGCGGCCGACTCGCGAACGTGGTCGTCGACGACGACGTGATCGGCCAGCAGTGTATCGAGTACCTCAAATCTCGAAACGCCGGCCGGGCGACGTTTCTGCCGATCACGAAGATGCGCGAACGCAACCTGCCGAGCGCACCGTCGGACCCCGGTATCGTCGGCTTCGCGTACGACCTCGTCGACTTCGACGACCAGTACGCCGGCATCTTCTCGTACGTCCTCGGCGACACCCTCGTCGTCGAAGACATCGAAACAGCCCGCTCGTACATGGGCGATTACCGGATGGTTACCCTCGACGGCGACCTCGTCGAGAAAAGCGGCGCGATGACCGGCGGCTCGCGAAAGGGCTCGCGGTACTCCTTTTCGGGCGGTGGCAAGGGCCAACTCGAGCGGGTCGCAAAGCAGATCACCGAGTTGCAAGACGAACGCGAATCGGTTCGCGAGGAGCTTCGGGGCGTCGAGGACCGACTCGACGACGCTCGAGACCGCCAGACGGACGCCACGGACGAAGTGCGCTCGATCGAATCGAAACTCGAGGGAATCGAGGAGAGCCGGGAAAATCTCAAGGACGATATCAATCGCCTCGAGGACGAACTCGAGGAGCTCCGCGAGGAACGCGAATCCGTCGACGAGCGGATGACCGAGATTTCCGGAGAGATCGAAGGGAAGCAGGCTGAGATCGAAGAGATCGAAGCAGATATCGACGATCTCGAGTCCGAACTTGCCGACTCGAAGATTCCGGAACTCACCGCACAGATCGAGGAACTCGACGGTGAGATCGACGAACGGGAGGACAAGATCGACGAACTAGACGGCAAACTCAACGAACTCGAACTCGAGAAGCAGTACGCCGAAGATGCGATCGAGGACCTCCACGACGATATCGAGGAGGCCCAGAACCGCAGGGCCGAACACGAGGTGAAAATCGAGGAGTTCGAGGAGCAAATCGAGGAGAAACGCGGCGTCCTCGAGGCAAAACGCGAAGCAGTCGAGGAACTCGAAGAAGAGCTAACCGAACTCAAGGAGGATCGTCGCGAACTCAAAGACGAACTCGGCGACGCCAAAACGGCTCGAGATCAACAACAGGACAGGGTCAACACGGTCGAGAGCAAACTCGAGGACAACCGCGAGCGAGCGGGCGACCTCGAGTGGGAACTCGAAGCGCTCGAGGAGGAGGTCGGCGACTACGATCCCGAAGACGTTCCGGACCACGAGACCGTTATCGAGATGATCGAACTGCTCGAGTCGGATATGGAAGCGCTCGAACCGGTCAATATGCTCGCGATCGACGAGTACGACGAGGTTCGAGACGATCTCGAGCGTATCGAAGAAGGAAGAGACACGCTGGTCGAGGAGGCCGACGGCATTCGCGAGCGGATCGAACAGTACGAATCTCAGAAGAAACGGACGTTCATGGATGCCTATGAGTCGATCGCCGAACACTTTACGGACATCTTCGAGAAGCTCTCGGAGGGGACCGGTTCGTTGCACCTCGAGAACGAGGAAGACCCCTTCGAGGACGGGTTGACGATGAAGGCTCAGCCGGGCGACAAGCCGATCCAGCGTCTGGACGCGATGTCCGGCGGGGAGAAGTCCCTGACCGCGCTGGCCTTTATCTTCGCGATTCAGCGACACAACCCCGCGCCGTTCTACGCGCTCGACGAGATCGACGCCTTCCTCGACGCGGTCAACGCCGAACGCGTCGGGCAGATGGTCGACGAACTCGCGGGCGAGGCTCAGTTCGTCGTGGTCTCTCACCGCTCGGCGATGCTCGACCGCTCCGAGCGAGCGATCGGGGTGACGATGCAACAGGACAACGTGAGCGCGGTGACGGGTATCGACCTGAGCGCCGAGGAGGTGCCGGCGGATGACTGAGGGCGGAGGGGATAGAGAGCGTGAATCCGACTCTGGCTCTCCGGACGACGATATCCCGCTCAACATCGCGGGCCACGAAGATCGCAACCGCTCAAGCGACTCCGCGGACGACGACGTCTTTTCGTTCAGCGAAGAAGCGGCGGCTGGAGACGACCTAACGGAGAGCGAGGTCCCCGAGGGCTCCGCCCAGCGTGGCGAAGAACAGGACGACGATGACGATGAAGTCGAACCCGTCGAACTCCTGGTCCAGCTCGCCAAAGACGGCGAGATCGACCCGTGGGATATCGACATCGTCGCCGTGACCGACAAGTTCCTCGAGGTGCTCGACGAGGCGGACCTCCGGACGTCGGGTCGGGCGCTGTTTTACGCGAGCGTGCTCTTGCGGATGAAAAGCGACGAACTGTTCTCGCCCGACGAGCCCGAAGAAGAGGAACTCCCGCCGTGGGAGGCCCCCTTCGCCGACGAAGGCCCCGTCGAGGGCCACGAACCCGGCTTCGACCCCATCGAAAGCCTCGAGGCGGAGATGGATCGACGCCTCGAGCGCAAGTCCGCCCGCGGGAAGCCGGAGACGCTCGACGAACTCGTTCGAGAGCTTCGAGACGCCGAACGCGGTACCTGGTGGAAGGAATCTCGAAGCTACGACACGAGCGACTCGCCGAGCGGCTACGGTCGCGGCATGCAGGAGTTGAGTTACCACTCCGGCGACGATCTGCGAGTCGACGACGAACCGACCGCGGGCGACGTGACCCACACCACTCACGAGGAGGACATCGAGGACGTGATCGAGGACGTCGAGGGCGTTCTCGAGACCCAGTACGAGAACGGTCGGGAGGAAGTGCTGTACGCCGAAATCGACGAAACCGGCGGCTCGCGGGTCATGACCTACCTCGCACTGCTATTTTTGGCCCATCGCGGGAGCGTGGTTCTCGAGCAGGACGAGCTGTTCGGCGACCTCTGGATCCAGCGGGCGGGCGTGGAAGCGGAACCGAGCGAAGCGATTGCCGACTAGTCGATTCTTGTTTCGGTAGCAGTCATTGTGCGAGCGAGGTTTCTGTTCGTATAGCGATTCCCTGATCGATAAGTATAGGATAGTTATTTTTCAACTCGTTTGAGTACAACCCCTTCGTCGAAACGACCTCGCTGTTCTGCTTTTTGTGCTCGCTTTTCATTTAGCTCGTCGACACTCACACCCTTTGTTTTCCGAATCGCGTGGACGACCTCCAATACATCCGCTAATTCCTCCAAAGAACGTGATTCTCGGTACTCAGCTACCTCTTCCTCTAACTTTTCTACTAATCGGTCAGAGTAGTCTTCGCCGGTAACTCTGTTGGTTACGGGCTCTTCTCCGTTCTGTGTGATAATCGCTGGAATCTTATCTCGGACAAGCTTGTCAAATTCCCGTCGCATAAGCAGTTCTTCAAAAGATCAACGAAAAAGATGGCGATAGACGATCAACAAGCAGTTGTAGTGAACAGGAACAACACTCGGAAAAGAACAAGCGATTCTAGGCGTCTCGGTCCGCCGCCTCGAGCAAGATGACCGCTCCCCCGAGCAAGGCGACGTTCTTCAGGAAATTGATCTTGTTCGCCTGCCGCTCCTCGCCCTCCATGGTCCAGAAGTCATGGATCGACGGCGTGGTGGTCAAAAAGAAGACGATCAGTGCACCGGCGGACGCTCGAGGGAACTTCCAGAACAGGATGCCGAGATTCGCCACGAAGAGCATGCCGGTGACGAACGGAACCAGGAGGTCTGGAACCGGAACGCCCTTCGCTCGAGCGACCTCGACGCGCTTTTCGTTGTTCTTGAATCCGTCGACGGCCATGTACGCGAGGATGCCGCCGTACAGCGCTCGGCCGAGGGCCGACGGCGGCTCGCTCGAGGAGTCGGAATCGGACACTCAGATCACCTCGAGTCGGCTGACGTTCGCCTCGACTCGGCCGACGGTGTGGTACTCTCCGTCGTCGTCTCGTCGCATGATTCGGCCCTCGACGTCGTCGCGCTGGTCGGGCACATCGAACAGGCCCGAACCGCAGATGACGTCCCCCTCGTACACATCCCACGTCTCGACGATCTCGTGCGGTTCGCCGGGGTAGGGGACCCGATCGAAATCGCGTCCGAAGTTCGTCGACTCGAACAGCGCCGCCTCGTGGTCGTCCTCGACCCAGGCCGGCGGGGCCTCCTCCCCGCCACAGAAAAAGACGGTGCCGTCGTGGACGAAGACGCACCTGATGTAAGAGAAGTCGTTCCCGTCGTCGAGGCGGGACCAGGAGTCGCCGGCGTCGGTCGTCCGGTAGAGCCCGCCCGCGCCGACCGCGTGGCCCAGTCCGAGATTCTCGAGTTCGTGGTCCAGATACCCCGTGGTCGCGAGCCAGACGTCCGCCGAAATCGGCAGGATCTGATGCACGTCGTCGACGATCGTATCCCGCCGATCCCGCCACGTTTGCCCCCCGTCGTCGCTCAGGTGGATGCCGCCGGCTTCGACGCCGGCGATCAACCGTTCCGGTCGGCCGGGGACGGCCTCGAGCGCCCGCAATCGCGCGTAGTGGGGATCTATCGGCGACTCCCAGTGGCCCCGAGACGGAAGGTCGCGAAAGCCCTTCAGCTCGGTCCACGTCTCCCCGTCGTCGACCGAGCGGTAGAGGTACGGATCGTTCGTACCCGCATAGAGCACCCCGTCGGCAGTCGCCAGAATCGACCACACTTCGCTCTCCCCGGCATGCCAGAAACGATCCCCAAGCGGGACCTCGAGGTCCTCCCAAGTCTCTCCACCGTCGCGCGACCGGTACGCGCCGCTCGAGGAGGCGACGAAGACACCGTCCGCGTGGTCCCACGACTTTACGGCCGTCACCACGTCGCACTCGAGAATGCGTTCCGCCTCCGATCGGTCGAACGGGATCTCGTCGACCCGGTACAGGCCGTCGTCTGTTCCGATCAACAATGACATACGAACAGTGTGTGGGTTCGACACACAGATAAAGTTTTACCAGGCCGTAAAACGCTAAGTGCCGGCGGGCAGAAGAGGGTACTCGAGACGGGTTCGTTCGGCCACCCGGGACGACCTCGCTTTCGCAAATCCCAACGCCCGACGTACCACGACAGCCACAGAACCATGACACCAACACACCCGACGAAACGACCGACCGATGCGACACACCTCGAGGAGAGGCCCGACCTCCCGACGGAACTGCTCAACCTTCCCTGGATCGACATCCACAACCACGTGCACACGCTCTCGTGGGAGGACCGGGAGCGCTACACTCTCGCCGGGTGCGAGTCGATGGTGATGGTCGCCTCCGGCTACCACTGGACGCCCTACAAGCCGGTTAGGGCCGAGGACGTCCGATATCTCTGGGACGACGCGGTGAACCGCCGCGCGGCCATCGAGCGCGATCACTTCTTCGAGGCGAACCTCGGGTTGGGCATCCACACCGGGGTCCGCATCGAGAACCCGGACGAACTGCTCGAGGCGATGGCCGACTACTGCGAACTCGAGGAGGTCGTCGCCGTCGGCGAAACGGGCGTCACGCCCGCCCAGCACGTCGAAGCCTGGGACGTAGACGAGCAATGCGCCGTCGTCCAGGCCCAGATGGAACTCGCGGACGAACACGACCTGCCGGTGCTCTTGCACACGCCGAACCAGTCCGGCGATTCCGGTCGATCCTACCGCTCGGGAATCGGCGTTCCGGGATATGAGAAGAACACGGAACTGGGGGCTGAGCCGGTCATCGAGGGCGACAATCCGGCGCTTGAGGCGGTCAAACTCGACGTCGAGGCAATGGGTGACGCCGGGATCGACGACGAACAGATCGTGGCCTCCCACGCCGATGGGAACAATACCGCATACCTCATGGAGAACACCGACTGCTACCTGAGTTACACCATCGGCCACTCGTGGCTGATCGGCGTCGACGCCGCGGACGTCGCGGACGCGATCGACGAGTACGGCCCCGAACGGATCATGATCGACACGGACTGTGCGAACGTACTCCGGACGGATCCGTTCGCGTTGAAACGGGCCATCTTCGAACTCTATCGGTACGGCATCGACGAGGACGCGATCCGGCAAGTCGTACTCGAGAATCCGCGCGAGGTGTTCGATGTCGCGTAACGATTCGACCGTGGCCGACGGAACCGCAGAATCATCACGGGCGACGAATGCACGGACTCGGTTGGAATGTTCCAAGCCGGTCTTTAGGGGCTGTTCAACGAAACGATAACCATGCAAGCGTTCGAATTTACGATCACCTACGAGAGGGGTGCCGACGAGCTGATGGATGTCTTCATCGAGAATCCGGGACTGTATTCGAAGACGGTCTCGTGTAACGTCTCCGGCGGGACGATGTGGCGAATTGACGAAGTGACCGGGCCGAGGGAGTCGCTTCCGGCCTACGACGACGTACTCGAGGGTCTAGACCGCTGTACGAATCTAGAGGGCGTTGCCGGGTGTCCGATCGACTGGTGGCACGAAGTGCTCGTGGAGACGGCAACTCGCCGCGTCATCTACTCGAAACAGTCCGAGGGCCCCGGTTGCCGTTCGGTCCCGTACCTGGTGAGAGAGTATCTCGGCGATGGGGCGCTGTTCCGCGCGGAGCAGTACCACGACACGTACAAGTGGCGCGTTCTCGTCGAAAACGACGCGTCGCTAAGCCCGATCTACGAGACGATCGACGCACATCTCAGGCCGGGACTCGAGTTGCGGTTCGAGCGCGTAGATCACTCGCCCGAGTGGGACGACCGGCGGTCGGCCACTGACGATCTATCCCACGAACAGCGCAAGGCGGTGCAAACTGCGGTGGAGTACGGCTACTACGAGTCGCCGCGAGAGGTGTCCTTACAGGAAATCGCAAACGATGAAGGGATTCCAGTCTCGACGCTCCAGTATCGGATTACGCGTGCGGAGGCCTGGCTCGCGAAGCGTTACCTTTCGGGATTCGTCGAAAATCCATCTGAGTCGGCCAACTCCGACGAAGAGACTATTCCTGAAGGCGAAGTCTCGGTTTTCTCCTGAATCGACCCGGTTTTCGGGGTCGGTCGCCCGATTCGAGTGTCTGTCACCCAGTTCGAGCATCGGTCGTCCGGTTCGGGTATCTGCCGTCCGGTTCGAGTCTCCGACGCAGCGACACCGACCGATGAGCCGGTGCAGAGATAATCTGGAGACAGCGACGACGACATCCCGTTTGGAACGTTCCAAACGAGGCCACTTCTCTCACCGGGGTAATCGTCAACTGTAACACGACGATGAAAGAACCTGTGACTGCTGACGGACGGACGGTATCGCGACGGAACTATCTCAAACTCGGAGCCGGGACGGCACTGTCGCTACCGCTCGCCGGCTGTTTCGGATTCGGCGACGACTCGGTGTCGGACACATCCGGAGCGGCCCAATCCGACGACACGCACCTGACGATAATCAAGGACGGCACGCTAGTCCCCATCGATCCCGACGTGGGCGTACAGGCGAACGCGGACGTGTTGATCGAGGACGGCGAAATCGTCGAGATCGCCGATACCATCGAGGAGTCCGACGCCGAAATCGTCGACGCGAGCGACGCCATCGTTCTCCCCGGATTCGTCAACTCCCACCTGCACACCTGGCAGGCGAGCGTCCGCGGCACCACCGGTGACTGGACGTTCTCCGAGTACCTCGAGTTGATGCTCGGCGATGTCAGCAGCCGATATGAACCCGAGGACGCGTACTTGGGGAACCTCTTCGGTGCGGTCGAGCAACTCCACACCGGAACGACGACGGTCCTGGACTGGTTTCACATCGCGAACTCCCCAGACCACACCGATCGGGCGATCGACGGGCTCGAGGACGCCGGTATCCGGTCGGTGTTCGCTCACGGGCCACCCGGGGACGACGGCGATACGTGGTGGGAGGCGAGCACGGAACCGCATCCAGCAGACATCGAGCGACTGCACGACGAACGGTTCCCGGCCAACGACGGGTTGCTAACGCTGGCGATGGGTATTCGCGGTCCCGACTACGCGACCGACGAGGTCGTCGAGGAAGACATCGCCCTCGGCCGGGAACTCGACATTCCGATTTCGATGCACATCGGCTCGCTCGGTCCGGGCGGCGTCTACGATCTCGAGGAACTCGACCTCTTAGGGCCGGATCTCAACTACGTCCACGGGAATCGGTTCGAGCGGGAGGAGTTCGAGTTGATCGGCGACTCCGGCGGCTCGATCTCGATCACGCCGGAAGTCGAAATGCAGATGGGAATGGGGATGCCGGTTCTCGGCGAAGCCATAGCGGCCGACGCGACGCCGACCCTCGGCGTCGACATCACGTCGAACGTCAGCGGCGACATGTTCACGCAGACACGGATGGCCCTGCAGGCACAGCGAGCGCTGGACAAACAGCCGGCCGTCGAGCGCAACGAACAGACCGAATCGGTCTCTCTGGACGCCCGACGCGCGCTCGAGCTAGCGACCATCGAGGGCGCACGCGCACTCGGGATGGAAGACCGGATCGGCTCGATCACGCCGGGCAAACGGGCCGACATCGTCTTGCTTCGTACCGACGACATCACCACCGCACCCGTTCACGACCCGATCGAAACGGCGGTGTTCCAGGCGGGTACCTCCACCGTGGACACCGTACTGGTCGACGGACGGATCGTCAAACGAGACGGCGTGGTACACAACGAGGCGATCGAAACGCACTGGTCGGCGTTCGAACAGTCGGGAACCGATATCATCGACGAGAGCGTCGTCGAGCCCGGACGCCCCTGACGATCGAACGGAGCAGACGCCACAACCGTGCCCTCGGGCCCCCTTCGATGCAGTTCCCGATTGAGAACGCGTTCACACTGGCAAGTGTGGAGAGGTGCCACAATCCGTACAAACGCCTGCGTGAAAGCGGCGAATCTCGAGGCCGATCAGTCGTACCGACAGGAGTTCGTCAGCTCGCCGACGCCCTCGATCCCGATCGTGACCTCGTCGCCGTCCTCGAGCAGGACGGGCGGTTCCCGGTAAACGCCAACGCCCGGAGGCGTGCCGGTAAAGATGAGATCGCCGGGCTCGAGCGTGAACGCCTGACTACAAAAGGACACCAGCTCGTCGATGCCGAAGATCAGGTTGTCGGTCGTCGACTCCTGAAGCCGCTCGCCGTTGACTTCTGCCCAGATCTCGAGGTCGTGTGGATCCTCGAGTTCGTCCATCGTCACGAGTTCCGGGCCGACCGGCGCGAAGGTATCGAGGCTCTTGCCGCGAACCCACTGGCCGTCGCCGTGCTGGAGGTCTCGAGCCGACACGTCGTTGCCGACGAGGTAGCCCGCGACGTGTTCGAGGGCTTTGTCCTCGTCGACGCGGCGCGCTTCGCTCCCGACGACGACGACCAGTTCCGCCTCGTAGTCGACCTTTTCGGTGAGGTCGGGATCCCAGGAGATGGTGCTCTCTGGCCCGGTGACCGCCGTCGGGAACTTCGAGAAGAGCACGGGCTCGTCTGGGATCGGATTGTCGCCCTCCTCGGCGTGATCGCGGTAGTTGAGGCCGACGCAGACGACCTTGTTCGGGTCGCTCACCGGCTCGAGTCGCGTCACGTCGTCGGCACTGTACTCGCCCGTCCCCGTCTCCTCGGCGTACTCGAGGGCGAGTTCTGCCTTTCGTCGCCACTGCCAGTCGGAAAGGAGATCCGTCGTCGCTCGAGGGATCTCGAGGCCGGCTCCCGAACCCGCCTCGGGGAGGTTAATGACGGTTTCGTCGGTGGTCGATACGCCACACCAGGGTTGGTCCGCGTTCGTCGTCCGATATTGTCCGATTCGCATGAGTGGATGTTATGAGTTATCGCATCGCGAAATACGTCTTCGGTTTGGGGCGTGGGTGTTGTAAGTCCCAGCGCGGGAGTTACAGGTCAAGATCCGCTTCGTCGATCAGGCGCCGTCCGGACTCCACGAACCGGTCGAACTCCTCGCTTACTGCAGGATTCAGGAGTTCGCCGTCGCGTTTGACCGGCTCGCCGTCGACGAGCACGGTGTCGATATGGGACGGATCCGACTGGAAAACGACGGTCTGTATCGGCGAGTGGGCCGGGGCCGTCGTGAAATCGTCCGTTCGGATCGTCACGATATCCGCGCGTTTACCGGGCGTGAGCGTGCCGATCTCGTCTTCCATACCCAGCGCCTTCGCTCCCTCGATGGTCGCCATCTCGAGTGTATCCCGACAGGTCAGATTCACGCTGGTGACCTCCTCGTCGTTCTCGAGCGTTTGCTGATTATCCAGCATTCGCTGGACCTGCAGGCCGACGCGCATCTGACTGGTCATATCGCCGCTGATGTCCGAACAGACGTCGACGCCCCAGGTCGGCCGCCCGCCGGCCTCGAGCACCTTTCCGGTGACGGGAATACCGTGGGCCATCTGCATCTCGACCTCTGGCGTGGCCGAAAAGGAGACGCCCTGATCGACGGCGTGTTGGATGTCCTCCTGAGAGAAGTGATTCGCGTGGGCGACGTTTACGTCCGGGCCGAGCATGTCCGAAATCGCGCCGAAGCCCTGGTAGTCCTCGCCGTAGATCGACGAGGGCCAGAGCGCCGCACCCATGTGAATCGTCGCGACGACGCCGAGGTCGCGCGCGAGTTCGAGGTCGCTTCGGGCGACCTCCTCGGTCGTAAAGTCGGGACCGCGCAGGGCCAGTCCGAGCGAGAGCAGATCGTCGTCTTCGATCTTCTCCTCGCGGAGCTGTCGGACGTGCTCTTCGGGGTGGCTCTCGGTGCTGTCGAACCACCACGTCGCCGCGTCGTCCCCTGGCGGTCCGTAGGCGTAGACGGTTCGAAGTCCGGCCTCTTTCAGCCCGTCGACGGCCCGTTCTGCGTGTTCGGGCGTGTTGATCGCGTGGGACCAATCCAGCGCGGTCGTCGTTCCCGTGTGGAGCTTCTCGAGCGCGCCGAAGAGGTTCCCGAGGTACATGTCCTCGGATTCGTAGAGCCCCGCGATGTTCCCCAACATGTCGTCGAAGTAATCGCCCATGAGCGACCAGTCACCGGCGATCCCCCGCACCTGGGTCTGCCAGAGGTGGATGTGCGAGTCGACGAATCCCGGGAGAACGATCCGATCCGTCGCGTCGATGACGTCGGCGTTCGACGCGCTGAGACCGCGCCCGATATCGACGATTTCGCCGTCTTCGATCAGGACGTCCGCGCCCTCGAGTTGTCCGATCTCCGGGTCGAGCGAGACGATTGTGCCGTTTCGTATGATTGTTCGTGACATGCGCAGTTGGGTAGTCTTACCACGAGGATAAAAATTTACTGCTCAGTAAACTTTCTGCGGACAGTGGTCTCCGGAGCAATCAAATTATATAGCGTTCTCCCAGAGTAGGCCTATGAGCGAGTCCGATGGGAAAGTGACCTCCAAAGACACCGAAGTGGTGATCATGGAGGCGACCTTTCGTGCGTTGAGCAAGCACGGGTACTCGGACCTCAGAATGCGCGATATCGGCGAAGAGATGGAGTTGACTCGGCAGGTCATCCACTATCACTACGATGGGAAGTACGATCTGCTCTCCTCGTTTCTCGAGTACGTCATCGAGCAGTATGAGGGGAGCGTCGAAGTTGAGGCGGAGGCGGACCTCCGAACGGAACTCGACGCCCGGATCGACCAGTGTCTGTTCGGCCCGGAATTTGGAGAGTTTACCCACTGGGACCGCATGAAGGTGTATCACGAACTGTACACGCAGGCCCAGAACGACGACCAGCACCGAGAAATCTTCAACGAACACTACGAACAGCTTCGAGGAAGCGTCGTCGAAGTCATCGAAGAGGGGATCGAACAGGGAACTTTCCGCGACGTCGACGCCCAGCGCATGGGCCAACTCATCACGGACGTTATCCACGCCGCGCGGGGCCGACGTATCTCGCTCGGCCACGAAGACGCCCCCGAACAGGCCCGCCAAGCCATCGACGAATTTATCCTCGACTCGTTGGCTCTCGAGGAACAACAGTAGACAGAGCATTGTTTCTTTCTTTAATATCGGCTCGAAAACTGCAATACGTAACAATAACCTCTGTTACTGGGGGAATCGGCAGGTGTCGTAGACGCCTGCCACAACTCCCGGCAAAATCCGTTGATGCCGTCAGAACACACGGCATTCTGATAATGTCAAACACCGCAGCTGCGAGGTTTCACCCCGCTCCGTCGGTGAACCACTCGCTTCGTCTTCGCACGGCTACGCCGCGCGAACGGTTCACGGAACGTTCAGTTCCACGCTACCTAATTCAGCGAGAGAGTCCCGCCGTTTACGGCGTCCTCAGAACGCAAGCGTTCTGATGGGCATCGCAAACCTTCGGTTTGCTCAACGGGCGTGAATCGCGTAAGCTCCGTTCCGCGTCCGCCGATCACTGCTGGTCTGGGGCCTCCAAGTCGTCGGCAGCGTGGATTAGCATCCCTCGCCACGTCAGGCCGTGGTCGTTTTTCACGCGCTTAATACGCTCGTACTGTTCGTCGTCCGGTACTTCGATGTTGACGTGGTTCGACATACTATCTACGAGAACCCGTATGTTTATGTTAGTTCCGGCCGTAGCAGTAGATAGCGATGAAGCGGACCAACACCTTCGAAGTCGTTCCTCAGCCGACGCGGACGAGGAGTTGCTTCGTGGTCTGTTGGACGCTTCAGCCGCTCTCTGGAACGAAATCAACTACGAGCGCCGCCAACACTACGCCGACCCCGATGGCGACGTGTGGGAGATCAGCGAGTACCGCGGACGGTATGGCGGCACACTCGGCGCTTCGACGGTTCAGCAAATCGAACGCAAGAACCGCGAAGCGTGGCGGTCGTTCTTCGCGCTCCAAAAGAAGGGAGAAGCCAACGGCAAGCCCGGCTTCTGGGGCAACGAACGCGAAGGACGCGACCTTCAGACGTACATCCGCAACACATCGTACTCGGTCGAATGGGGCGAATACTCTCGCCTCGAAATCCTCGTCGGGAGCGACCTGAAGGAGGAGTACGGACTCGGGGCGCGGGAACGCCTTCGCCTCGAAGTTCGCGGAGAACCAAACTGGAAAGAGTACGACAAGCAAGGTCGGCTCGAACTGTACTACGACGAGACCGCACAGACGTTCAGGGCCTTTCAGCCAGTCACCGTAGACAATTCTCGACTGGCACAACCACTGGCTTCGGAAGAAGCTGCCTTGGACATCGGTGCGAACAACCTCGTCGCGTGTACGACCACAACCGGCCAGCAGTACCTCTACGAAGGCCGCGGCCTGTTCGACCGCTTCCGCGAAACCACGCGCCGAATCGCCGAGCTTCAGTCGAAGCTTCGAGATGGTCGGTACAGCAGCAAGCAGATTCGCTCGCTATACCGGCGTCGAACGCGCCGACGCGACCACGCCCAAGACGCGCTTTGCCGCAACCTCATCGAACGGTTGTACGACGAGGGTGTTGCGACAGTGTACGTCGGCGATCTCACCGACGTTCTCGAAACGTCGTGGTCCGTCCGATCGAACGCGAAGACGCACAACTTCTGGGCGTTCCGGGCGTTCATCAATCGTCTCGCGTGTACCGCCGAGGAGTTCGGCATCACCGTCGAAGTTCGGACGGAAGCGTGGACTTCGCAAGAGTGTCCGAACTGCGGTTCGACCGACCGTACGACTCGGCATCAAGACTCGCTCACGTGCGCCTGCGGCTTTGACGGTCACGCGGACTTAACGGTAAGCGAGACGTTCCTGAGACGGCACAACAGCGTAGTACGGCCGATGGCACGGCCTGTATGCCTCAAGTGGGACGACCACGAATGGTCAGAGTCACCACGCTCAGTTCCCAACGAGGAGCATACGAACCCGCAAGTTGCCTCCGTGGGTCGGTAAGCGAGACCCCCAGCGTGAGGAAACCCCGGCGTCGTCGGGCTTCGCCCGACTGCCTGCGGGATCCTCGATCCCGCTCTGTTCACGCCGGGGAGGATGTCATTCGCGGATGCTGGTGTTTTCAACAGTGGTCACGTCGCCCCGAGTACAGGATTCGGTTGACTGTCGAGCGGAACGATCTTCGCGGCGAGAGACTTCTGCGTGCACGGGTATGAGGTCACCTGAAGACACATTATTCTGTGTCAGCATAGATTTCTGTATGCCTAGTATCACGGTCAACGTGGACGACGACCTCAAAGACCAAATGGAAAAACACCCGGAAATCAACTGGAGTGAGGTCACGCGACAGGCCATCCAAGAGAAGATTGAGACGCTCGAGATGATGGACGAACTTACCAATGAGAGTGAACTCACCGAGCGCGATGTTCAGGAAATCGCCAATAAAATAAACGAACAAGGACGCAAGCACGTCGAAGAAGAATCGACGTAGACTTGGCGAATGAAGCTGGTCATCGATGCCAACGTCGTTATCTCTGCACTTATCGCGGATTCGAAATGGTAATCGCCATTTGACGACCCTCGAGAGGACGACACATTCGCTCGTTCTCGAGCCCGTTTTCGCCAATTACTCCCCAAGATGCGGAAGCTCCGCGGCGAGGTACTCGACGAATTTCTCAGGGTGTTCGGCGTGGGGGAGTAAGGTCGAGTAGTCGATAACGACCAGATCCAGATCAGCCGCTTCCGCGAGGTCTCGCCCGTCGCGAAGCGGAACTAACTCGGCGTCACGACCCCAGATGAGCGTCGTCGGCGTCTCGAGGGCGGCGAGTTCGGTCTGGAGGTCGAACTCGGAATCGGGATCGAGCGTGCCCGACGCGAACGACGCTGGGGCATAGCGCGCGCCCGGCTGGTGGGCGCTCTCCCAGCCGTAGGCGACCTGTTCCTCGTCGATGTTGGCCGAATCGTAGTAGCCGTCGCGGTCGTAGAAGTAGCGGATCGACGGCTTGCTCGAGAGGAAGTTAAACAGCGTCGTGCCGATGACTGGCGTCCGAAGGAGCGTTCGGAGCCGCGGCCGTTCGTCCCCGGTTTCGGCCGTCGGACAGATGAGCATGAGTCGCTCGAGATCCGCGTCTTCGGCGGCTTCAGCGGCGAACGCGCCGGTAAGCGACGATGCGACGAGGATCGGCGAGTCCGCCACGTCGTTCGCGAAATCCCGAATAAACTCGCCGTACAGCCGCGAGGAGTACACCAGCGGCGGTCGATCCGACCGTCCGAATCCGGGGAGATCGACGGCGATTACGTGATAGTCCTCGGCGAGGCGTTCGAAAATCGGATCGAACTCGTTGCTACTGGCGGCCGCGTGGATGCCGTGACAGAGGAGCATATCCGGCGCATCGGGGTCGCCGGCGACCGTATAGGAAATGTCCATCCCCCGCCACCGATAGGTTCGCTCGACGCCGGGCAAGGGGTTCTCGAGGTCACCCGCCCGTCGTGCGAGCATGCGATTTCCGAGGACGGCTGCACCAGCGGTTCCCAGGGCTCCGGCGACTACCGTTCGAAGCTTCATGCCCCGTGGTTCGTCGTCGACGACCTTCAACTTGCGGCCGGTCTACAGAAGTTGTGTCCGATCGGCCGCAGACGTTGTCGCTGGGGGAAAAGCCGCGAGGGCCGCGTCGCACTGACGACTGCTTATACTGTCGGCTGGAAGTCGTTCATAGTTCTCGTCGCCCGGGGTGCGAGAATCTTCATAGAGGGACAGCCGACAGTATTAGGACTGCGAACTCGTCTCCGGAGTCTCCTCCGTCTCGAGTCCCTCGAGACACTCCTCGACCGGCTCGAGAAGGTCGTCGGCGATCGTGTACGGATCGGTGTCGCCGGTTCGGACCGCGTCGGCTAACGCTTCGACGCCGCCGGCATCCTGAAGTCGCTCTTCGAGGAGCGCATTAACGTCCTCTCTGAGGAGAGTCCTGATCTCCTCGGCGTAACGTTGACGCGCGTTTTCCGCCTGCTCGCCGGATTCCTCGAGGTAGGTTTGGTGGGTTGCAAACTCCGATAAGAGCTCGTCGATTCCCTCACCCTTCGTGGCAACGGTTTCGACGATCGGGGGTCGCCAGCTCGCGTCACCGTCCGAGACGTCTGCGTCTGCCGAATCGGCGTTCGACCCACCGACATCTGCCGCGTCGCCGGCATCGTGAGTCGCCTGATCCGTGGCGTCGGGTCCGTGATGGCCGCTCCCGCCGCCGAATCCGCCGCCCTCGCCGAGGTCGATCATCTCCATCAACTCCTTGACGGTCCGATCGGCTCCCGGCCGGTCGGCTTTGTTGACGACGAACACGTCGGCGATCTCGAGGATCCCCGCCTTGAGCGTCTGGATCGAGTCGCCCGAGCCCGGCGGGACGAGCACGCCGACGGTGTCGGCGGTGCGAACGATATCGATCTCGTTCTGGCCCGCGCCGACGGTCTCGATGATGATTTTGTCCTTTCCGAAGGCGTCCATAGCTTTGACGGCGTCCGCGGTCGCCGTCGAGAGGCCGCCGAGGGTGCCACGGGCGCTCATCGAGCGCACGAAAACGTCCATATCACCGACCGTCGAGGCCATCCGAATGCGATCGCCCAGCACCGCGCCGCCGGTAAACGGCGAGGAGGGGTCGATGGCGATGACGCCGACCGTTTCGCCGCGCTCGCGGTACGTTTCCGCGAGTTTGTCGACCAGCGTCGACTTGCCGGCACCGGGGCTTCCCGTGATGCCGATGACGTCCGCCTCGCCAGTGTGTGCGTAGAGTTTCGAAACGAGATCGCGGTAGCCCGGCGACCGGTTCTCGATCTTCGAAATCGTCCGGGCGAGCGCGCGATGCTTTCCGGCGAGCAGTTCCTCGAGAAGCTGGTCGTCCGCCGCGCTCATCGTTGCGGGGCGTTTTCGCGGACGAAGTCAACCGTCTCTTCGATGGAGGTCCCTGGACCGAAGATGGCGGCGACGCCCTCGTCCTCGAGCGGCGGTCGATCTTCGTCGGGGATCACGCCGCCGACGAGGACGAGCGTGTCGTCTTTGGCGCCGTACTCCTCGAGACCGTCCATGATCTTCGGGACGAGCGTATTGTGGGCTCCCGAGAGGATAGAAATACCGAGGACGTCGACGTCCTCCTGGACCGCGGCTTGTACAACCTCGTCGGGCGCTTTGTGCAGTCCGGAGTAGATGACCTCGAATCCGGCGTCGCGGAACGCTCGAGCGATGACGTGTGCCCCGCGGTCGTGTCCGTCGAGACCGACTTTCGAGACGAGACACCGAATCGACTCCGCTTCCTGTTCGCTGCTCATAGGCCTACGTTTCAGGGCCGTCTGTTTGACTTTAACGGTCGTTCCTTATGGTGTGTCAGTATCAATCATGTGAATGGTGTTCATAAACGGTAAAGCACGTCAGGTGTCGTCGTTGCCCACCTAAAACGACCGTCCGGAACCAAAACCCGCCCGAACCAAAGGCTAAAGAGCGAAACGACCGTATATTCCGGTAATGACTATCATTCGTTTGCTGCGGAGGGATCTCTCGTGGGCGTCGAAATAAAAGAAAACAGGGTATCCGACGCTGAGTTCGAGGCGATGAAAAGTTTTGTCTTCGAGTATCTAGCGGCCAGCGTCGAGAAAGAGGACGAAGGTGGTCGCATGCGCTGGTACCCCTGGCATTCCGCCGAGTACCGACACAACCACATCCTCAACGTCGTCGCACTCGCCGAGGAAATCGCAGAAGAAGAAGGCGCAGATGTCGACGTTACGCGCGTCGCCGGACTGTTTCACGACGTGGCCAAACTCGAGACCGATCAGGAACTGCACGCCGAAGCCGGTGCTCGCGTCGCCCGCGAGTACCTCGAGTCCCGCGGTGAGTATCCCGAGTCGTTTATCTCGCAGGTCTGTCGAGCCGTCGAATACCACTCCTATCAGGGCGACCTGGACGACCTCGCACTCGAGACCCAGTGTCTCATCGAGGCCGACTTGCTCGATAAGGTCGGCGCGAACGGAATCGCGTTGATGCTCCTGCGCATGGGCTACGAAGCTCGGACGCACATGGACTCCGAGGAGATGGTCGATCGGGTCCTCGAGCGCGGTCTCGAGGCCGCCAATCGCGTCGAAAGCGATGCGGCCGAGAGCATCGCCCACCAGCGGCTCAAACGCGTTCGCTGGTTCAGCGACTGGCTCGAAGACGAAATCGCGGCGATCGGCAACTAGGGCACTCGAGGGAGTCGGGCCCTGATTCGGCGTTGAGGCGTCAAAAACTGAACTGTTTTCACCCGTTTCGAGCCGTTGCTCTCTCGTGATATTCGAGCAGTTATTACCTCGTTATAGCCCGTATCAAACGATGTCTGCCGTCTGCCGTACCCGTTTGGGTCGAGTCCGACCGCTGAGGGCGTATCGGAACGCGAAGCGGATTCCTATTCGCTGGGAATCCGCCCCGCGCTCTTATGCCCCGCTCCGAATGTGCTAGATGACCACAACCTCGTCGCTTCCAGGAATCACAACCGCTCCGAACCATGGACAACATACGCACCAAGACCCCGCCTCGCGTCGACACGCAGGAACCCGTCGATCGGACAAAATCCCCCGACTCGAGGACCGAGTGTCCGGAATGCGACGGCACGCTCCAGCGGAGCGCCGAACAGGGAGAAACGGCGTGTCGCGAGTGCGGGCTCGTGGTGCGGGAGAAAACGATCGATCGCGGCCCGGAGTGGCGGGCCTTTAGCGCCCAGGAGCGCGAATCTCGGAGCCGCGTCGGCGCGCCCTCGAGCGAACTCCGACACGACAACGGGCTCAGCACGCGGATCGACTGGCGAAACAAGGACGGGTACGGAAAGCAACTCTCGGCGAGAAAGCGCAAACTGTTCAAGCGACTCCGAACGTGGGACGAGCGATTCGTCACGAAAAACGCTCGAGAGCGGAACCTCAAACAGGCGTTCGGCGAGATCGATCGGATGGCTTCCGCGCTCGGCCTTCCAAAGCCGTGTCGAGAAACGGCGGGCGTCATCTATCGGCGCGCCGTCGAGCGCGAACTGTTGCCGGGCCGATCCATCGAAGGGATGGCGACGGCGAGTCTCTACGCCGGCGCGCGACAACACGGGACGCCGCGGACACTCGTCGAGTTCGAGACGGTGAGTCGTGTCGAAAAGCTTCGAATTCAGCGAGCCTATCGATACCTCTCTCAGGAACTGGACCTTCAACTCGAGCCAGCGGATCCGCTCCAGTACGTTCCGCAGTTTTCCTCCGCGCTCGAGATCAGCGACGAAGCCGAAGGGCTCTCGCGGGAGTTGCTCGAGGCGGCGAAAACCGAGGCGCTCCACAGCGGTCGAAGTCCGGCGAGTATCGCCGCAGCAGCACTGTACGCCGCCGGTCGGCTGTCGAACGAGGACGTGACCCAGGAAGCCGTGAGCGACGTCGCTCACGTGAGTTGTGTGACGATTCGAAAACGCTATACAGAGATTCTCGATGTCTATGCAGAATACCAGGACGACCGATGAGCGACGCACAAGGAACCAGCGAATGAATACCGAACAGCGAATACTCCGACAGCTTTCCGAGCGGGAACCGCTCGACGTGGCCGAACTCGCGTCCGTTCTCGAGGACCACCCGATGACGGTCGAAGTCGCGTGCGATCGGCTCCACAAGCGGGGGCGCGTTCGGCTGATCGGGTCCGGCAGGTACCGACTTGCCGAAAGCGATACCGCTCACCCGCGGGAAACCAATTCTTCGGAAGAATAGCTACCACAGCGGTGGCATTATGGGGTCTCGCCCCCGAATTTTCGTATGCGAGTTGCAATTTTGGGCTGTGGTCACGTCGGCTGCGAACTCGGCCGCCAGCTCGCCGAGCGCGGTCACGACGCGATCGGCGTCCGACGCTCGAGCGAGGGTATCGAGACGATCGAATCCCACGGCTTCGAAGGGGTTCAAGCGGATATCACCGACGAGCGCGAACTCGAGTCCGTGCCGGCCGTCGACGCCATCGTATTCGCCGCGAGCAGCGGCGGACGCGCCGCGAGTGCAGCGCGGCGGGTGTACGTCGAGGGCCTTCGCACGGCGATCGAAGCCTTCGGGTCGCGCGACGATCCGCCGGATCGGCTGGTATACACGTCTTCGACCGGCGTTCACGGCGATCACGACGGCGACTATGTCGACGAAGAGACGCCCGTAGAGCCGACCACCGAGAAGACGGAGGTGCTCGCCGAGGCCGAGCGCGTCGCGCTCGAACTCCCGCCCGAATACGGATTCGACGGCACTGTCGCCCGATACGCGGGCCTCTACGGACCGGAACGCTACCGGCTCGAGCGATATCTCGAGGGGCCGGTCACGGCGGGATATCTGAACATGGTCCACCGCGACGACGCGGCGGGAGCCGTTCGATTTTTGCTTGAGGAGGACCTCGCACGCGGCGAGGTCGTGCAGGTCGTCGACGACGAACCGGCCGAGAAGTGGGCGTTTGCCGACTGGCTCGCCGAGGCCGCAGACGTCGAAGAGCCGCCCAAGCAGACGAAAGCCGAACGACTCGAGGGAGGGGACATTTCAGCGGCCGCCGAACGGCGGATTCTGACCAGCAAACGGTGCTCGAACGAGAAATTGCGGTCGCTCGGGTACGAATTCGCGTATCCGACGTTTCGCGAGGGGTATCGGGCCGCTATCGACGACTATTCCGGAAGCGCTAGGGCAAACGAGTGAACACCCCTGCCAATTATTGACCGATTGAAACGAGTCAGATGGGGGAAAATTCTTGGTGGCTCGATTTAACAGTGGGGTATGAGCTATCGGGGAGTCCGTTTGCCGGGGGACGCTGCCGGCGGTGACGGCGCGTTGGCGGTCGACGGCGCTGTGGATTTCGCTGAGTCGACGGATCCGCTCGTCCTTTCGTTAGTCGTTTTGGGGATTGTCGGAATCTTCCTGGGGGGCTGGTGGCTCGTCAGGTGGTTTCGCCGACCGCCCGGCTCGCGTCTCAAGCGGGTTCTGGCCACACACGACGAAGTGGCGGTGTTGATGCACCCGAACCCCGACCCCGATGCGATGGCGTGTGCGATGGGCGTCGCCGAAATCGCGGATTCGGTCGACACCGAGACGACGCTCCAGTATCCCGGCGAGATACGACATCAGGAAAATCGCGCGTTCAGGACCGTCCTGGATCTCGACCTCGAGACGGTCGAATCGAGCTCCGACCTCGCGGCCGAGACCGTGGTGCTGGTCGATCACAACACGCCGCGCGGGTTCACGGGAGCCCAAACCGTCGAGCCGGTCGTCGTTGTCGATCACCACCCGGGCAACGGGGCGGGAACGTCGTTTACCGACGTCCGAACCGACTACGGCGCGGCCTCGACGATCATCGTCGAGTATCTCGAGGATATGGACGCGGTGATGGCCGAGGAGGAAGAGGACGACGGCGATTTCGAAATTTCGCCCGAACTCGCGACGGGGCTGTTGTACGGCATCCAGTCGGATACGAACAACCTGACGAAAGGGTGCTCGAGGGCGGAGTTCGACGCGTGTGCGTTTCTCTTCTCGGGAATCGACGAGGACAGCCTCGATCGGATCGCCAACCCGCAGGTAAGCGACGACGTGTTACAGATCAAAGCAAAAGCGATCACGGAAAAGCGCGTCGAGGGATCGTTCGCCACCTGCGACGTCGGGAAGATCGGCAACGTCGACGCGATTCCACAGGCCGCGGACGAACTCATGCACCTCGAGGGAGTTACGGCCGTCGTCGTCTACGGAGAAAACGACGGGACGTTACACCTCTCCGGGCGCTCGCGCGACGACAGGGTTCACATGGGAGAGACCCTTCGACACGTCGTCAGCGACATTCCGATGGCCAACGCCGGCGGTCACGCCCGAATGGGTGGCGGTCAGCTCTCGGTCGAACACATGCGCGGCATCGGCCCGTCGGACGGAATCAGCCACGTCGAGTTCGAAGACCGGTTATTCTCGGCGATGGCTGGCGATCGGTCCTGAAGCACAACGCGCGTTCTATCGACGCGGCGGATGTTCGACCACGCACGGTGTGGACTGGCGCTCGGTCGACGAAGCCGGTCGTCGGGAGACTCGAGCGGATCGGGCCAAAACGGATCAGTCGAAATCGACCGAGAAGAGAGTGTGAGTCGACGGACAAACCGAGCGGTTACCGGATTTCCTTCCACTTCGTGTTACATTCTGGACAAATCCGAATCGTCGTGATCGTGTCCGGATCGTTTTCGGTCTTGAGGGGTTTATCACAGTCAGCACAGACCACTCGCTCGTAGGTGTCCTTATCGAGTTCACCCTTACGAAGTGCCTTCCGGATTGATTGCATGTTCACCCCCTACGAAGGTCGGGGAGAAAAAGACAGGGGCTGTTTTTATCTCGGCACTTGTCATTTATAGCGTTTCGATTCGAAAGCATGACTTGGGAGCGACCGACAGCTACCGTATGAACGATCCAGTGACCCAGCGCTTTCGCGGCCGGACGGCAGTCTTCGGGTCGCTGTGCGGACTCGTCTTTCTGGTGAACCTCGGCCGGATGATCTACGCGCCGCTTCTCGAGCCGTTTCGAACCACGTTCGGTGCGAGCGCGGGCGCGGTCGGCCTGCTCGCAACGTTGGTCTGGGTCGGAAGCGCAGCGCCGCGCTTTCCGACGGGATACATCCTGACGAAAGTTCCCCGGCGATGGGTGGTGCTCGCGACGGGACTCATCCTCGCCGGCGGTTCGGTGTTCGCCGCGCTCGCTCCCTCACTTTCGGTTCTCTACGTCGGTGCCCTGTTGATGGGCATCGCGAGTGGGGTCTATTACGTTTCAGCGATGCCGCTGGTGAGCGAGCTCTTTCCCGACCGACCGGGTCGTGCGATCGGGATCAACGGAATGGCGAGCCAGCTCGCGGCGGTCGCCGCACCGCCGCTCGTCGCCGCCGTCTACGCGATCGCGTTCCTCCCGATCGCCGCCTGGCGGGTGATCTTTCTACTGATGGCTGTCGGGGCGGTGATCTCCGCGTTCGCGTTCTACCTGACCGCGCGCCGAGTGGACCTCCCCGGTGCCGGACGCACGGACCTGAACCTCACCGAAGCGCTGTTCGCCCAGTGGAAGATCATCCTCACGGGAATCGCGATCGTCGGCCTCGCGGGGCTCGTCTGGAACGGCGTTTTTAACATGTACGTGGTCTACCTCGTGGAATCGAAGGGATTCTCCGAGACAATCTCGCAGATCCTGCTCACCGTCGTCTTTGCGACCGGCGTCCCCGCGTTCTGGCTCACCGGCGTTATCGCCGATCGAATCTCGTTCGTGCCGCTCATGCTCGCCGTCCTGATCGGCTTCGTCATCTGTCTCGTCGGCCTAATCCTCGCAGAAAGTCTCCTCGCCGTCTTCCTCATCTCGGCGGTGATCGGTTACGTGATGCACAGCCTCTTTCCGGCGACGGACACCTACATCCTGGCCTCCCTTCCGGATTCTCACCGCGGGAGCGGCTACGCCGTCTTCAGCGGCACGATGATGCCCATTCAGGCCGTCGGGAGCGTCCTCGTCGGCGGCCTCGTCGACATCGGGTTCAGCTTCGACGAGGTGTTTACCGGGCTCGCCGGCGGGCTCGTCGTTTTGATTGCCGCACTGATCGTGCTCTGGCTCGCAAACCTGCTTCCCAACGGCGGCTCGAGCTAATCCAAACGTTCCCCCGAACTCACGAACGAGCCCGCCGTGAGCGGCTGAGCCATCCTATCCGCCGTGGCTCGCCGGAGTCGTGGCCGTTTTGGTTCTCCGCTCGAAGTGTCCACCGATGGAATACGTCCAGGAGCGAATTGCCACGCTCCACGAGTTCGGATCGACGCCTCGAGTCGGGGACGTCGAAGCCGCGCTCAAGGAAACGGCCGTCGTCGTTCCGATGACCGATCGGGAACACGAGAGTCCAGCGGCCGGGCGCGTCCTCGCCGAACTCGAGGCGGTCGATCCGGCCCGCGTCTTCGTTCCCGTCCGCGCCTCGCCCGATCGGATCGAGCCGTTTCGCACCTGGCTCGAGTCGTTCGACCTCTCGCTGTCGGTTCTCTGGTGTAACGCACCAGCCGTCAAGGAGTTGCTGGG
Organism: Halostagnicola bangensis; assembly: GCF_054653435.1. Classification (NCBI taxonomy): domain Archaea; kingdom Methanobacteriati; phylum Methanobacteriota; class Halobacteria; order Halobacteriales; family Natrialbaceae; genus Halostagnicola; species Halostagnicola bangensis. The sequence goes on from NZ_BAAIGG010000002.1 coordinate 907,764, forward strand.
GACGGTCGGGCTCGACAACGGCTTCGGAAAAGGGCGAGATGTCTGGCTCGCGCTCGGCCCCGCGGCCGAGGCGTGTGAGTACGTCGTCGTTCACGACGCGGACGCGCGAAGCTACGAGGGAAACCACGTCGCCCGTCTGTTAGCACCGCTGACGAACGGGTTCGAGTTCTCGAAGGGATACTACGCGCGCGTCGAGGACGGTCAACTCTACGGGCGACTGTTCCGCCTCTTTTACGAGCCGCTCGTCCGTGCACTCGAGGCGCGCCACGACGAACCGATCGTTTCCTACCTCAGCTCCTTCCGGTACGCCCTCGCCGGCGAGTTCGCGGCGTCGTCGGAGCTAGTCCGCAGACTCCGCGCGCCGCGAGCCTGGGGGCTCGAGGTCGGAACGCTGGGTGACGCGTTCGAGTACGCCGGCTTCGAGGGAACAGCACAGGTCGACCTCGGTCGGCACGAACACGACCACCGAGCCGTCGCCGGCAACGCCGGGCTCGAGGGAATGAGCAGAGCGGTCGCCGCCGAACTGTTGCGGGTCTTCGAGGAACGCGGCGTCGAGCCGGAGTACCGAACGCTCCGTGAGCGGTACCTCGACGCGGGGCGGCAGTTGATCAGCCAATACGAGGCCGATGCGAGATTCAACGACCTCTCCTACGACGTCTCGGCGGAACGCGATCAACTCGAGCGCTACGCAAACTCGATCGAACCGCCGGGTTCGGATCGACGACTCCCGCGGTGGGTCGACGCGTCGCTTGACCCCTCGGCGGTACTCGAGGCGGCCCAGCCGTGGCCCGAAAAGCGCCTCGAGCCGGGAACGCAGGATTGACGAGCGCGATTGGGGATATCCCGGCTCCGCGACGCGGGAATCGGCGTTTTTTCGCACCGTCTCAGTACGACCGAACGTATTCGCTCGAAACCCCTATCAGCGGACCCGCCGTTAGCGTGGGTATGGATGCGACGGCTGACGAACTCGCTGGCGTCGTCGACCTCTTCGGCGGACTCTCCCGCGACGAACTCGAGCGGGCGCTCTCGGAGGCCGCGTTTCGCGCGGACGGTCGCTCGATCGACGAGGGAGCCCTCGAGGAGGCGATCGACGACGGCCTCGAGTCGTTTACGTTGCTCGAGTGTACCGTAGCGGAGATGACGACGGATCCTCGAACCCTCGACGCTGAGGACCAGTTCTACGTTTCCGGGCCGGCGGCGTTCCCCGAGGTTCCGGAGTACGCGGAGGACGTTCCCCACATTCTCGACATCGACCGACGGCGGTTCGACCGAGAGGCGCTCGGCAAGACCGCTCGAGACCGGTTTTCCGACGCTATCGACGAGGCACTGAACGGAGCGCGCAGTGACGAACGACTCGAGTACCTGCTCGAGGTGAGCTACGACATCGAGGCGTGGGCACCGGTCGAACTCGCAGACGAGCGGGGACGCCTCGAGGAGGGACTCGACTGAGCGCATGTCACGTCTTCACCTCGACGCGATAGCCGACTACGAGCCGACCCGTATCGACGACCAGGCCTACGACGCCGCGGTCCTCGCACCGGTTATCGACCGCGACGGAGAGGATTACCTCCTGTTTACGAAACGAGCGGATCACCTCGGCGAACATCCCGGACAGATGAGCTTTCCCGGCGGCGGCGCGGAACCCGGGGACGAGACAATCCTCGAGACCGGGCTCAGGGAAGCCACCGAAGAGATCGGCCTCGAGGACCACGAATCCGAAATCGTGGGCCAGCTCGACGACATTCGGACGATCACGGAGTACGCCGTCACGCCGTTCGTGGGTCGCGTCCCGGATCGGGAATACGACGCGGACGAACACGAAGTCGCCGAAATTGCCATCCTTCCGCTGTCCGGGCTCCTCGATCCGGAGAACTACGAATGCGAACGACGGAGCCACCCGACGTACGGCGAGGCCGTGGTTCACTACTTCCACGTCGACGGCTACACCGTCTGGGGAGCGACGGGGAACATTTTGGTCCAACTCCTCGAGTTGGCGACCGATTTCGAACCGGACGATCGAGTCGAAAATTCACCGTTTTGAACGGTCAGAAAATCCGTCTCCGGCGTCTGAAACGCCACCCTTTTGCGGACACATCCCGCACCCACGGACAACCGCATCGACGAACTGTCGCTATCGGCGCTTTCAAACGCCGAACCGACGGCATCGCGTGAGGTAATCGTTCATGTTGACAGCCACGAGCCCCGTAACCTGCGCCGGATTGGACGCGATCGCGCTCAAACCAGCCGAGTGTGACGTCTCGAACGCCGCGTCGGTCCCCGTCGAGACGATCGTCATCGACTACGAAGGACGGGCGCACCTCCCCGAGGAGGAAGCCCTCGAATCCCTCTCGGAGTCGGCGGACGTGTTTCTGACGACACCGGTTCGAGCCGACGGCTTCGATCCGCTCGGCGACGAGACGCTCCTCGGGAAGCTCCCCGAAGGCGTCGGGCGAATTCTCGTGGCGGGACACGCCGCGTATCTCACGGACGAAGAACAGACGCGAGCAGTCTCGCCGCGACTCGGTGCCGCCCTCGAGAGCGACCCCGACGCCTGGGTCGGCACCGAAGGCGTCGAGCGGATCGCGATGGCGACCGGCGCGACGCAGTTCGAACTGTACTCGAGAACGACCGAACGGGAGCTTCGATCCCTGCGCAACGCCGGATTCGACGACGAGATTTCGGTCTACGCGCCGACGGTGTTCGCCGACAACGAGGACGAGATTCTCGACGCGATCGGCTCGTACGTCGCCCGTCGTCGCCCCGTTTCGAAGGCGCTCCCGGAGGAGGCACGGACGGACGCGAGCGCACAGGGGCGATCTCGAGAGATCCTCCTCGAGGCGGCCAGAGATTACGCACTCGTCGGACCGGAAGCTGTGGTCCAAGAACAAACCGAGAGCCTGCGAGAGGCGGGCGCGACGACCGTCGTCGGCTATCCCGCGTCCGGGCTCGAGGCGTTCCTCGAATAGCCGAGTTCTCACGGCCGAAGGTCCGCGAACGAACCGGTCCGCGAACGAGTGAAAACCGTTCTGACTTTGACGGCCATCCCGGCATAATAAGGACCTCCGACGCCGAGTGGTCGATATGACACGACCGCCCTCCCGTCTCTCGATGGACTCCTCGCGGAGAGATTTCTCGAGCGCCTGGACCTCGAGTAACGACGGTGATCGACGGTGACTGACGGTGATCGACGGTGATCGACGGTGATCTGCCGTGAGCGAGTCAGCCACCGACGCGGAGCTCGCGATCGGTGCCGACGCGTTCGACGAGGACGGCGCGGGACTCGAGGTCGCCGTCGTCGGGGCCGGAGCCGTCGGCTCGACGGCGGCGTACGACCTGGCACGCCGGGGCGCAGACGTCACGCTGTACGACAGCGGCGAGGTCGCAAGCGGCGCGAGTGGACGGGCGGCGGGACTCTGTTACGACGCGTTCGCGGACTCGCTCGACGCCGACATCGCGGGCGACTCGATAGAGCGCTTTCGCGCGTTTTCAGGCGACGACACCTTCCCGTTCGTCGAGTGTCCCTACGTCTGGCTCGCTCGAGACGGCGACGACGAGCGGGCGGACGCGATCCGAGAGCAAGTCGATCGAATGCAACGCAACGGCATCGTCGCCCTCGAGATGGACGGCGAGGAACTCGGCGAGCGCTTTCCGGCCCTTCGGAGCGACGACGTGGCGGTCGCCGCCGTGGCGGGTGCGGCGGGGTACACCGACCCCGCCCAGTACACGGCCTGTCTCGCGGCCGCCGCGACCGGCGCCGGTGCAACTCTCGAGGCGAACACGCCGGTCGGCGTGAAGGCGGAACCACCTCGCATCGTAACCCGCGACGGATCGGGGACGGCTCGAGGCGAGCGCGAAGTCGACGCCGTCGTCGTCGCCGCGGGCGCACACACGAAGCGACTGCTCGCCGAGGCCGGTGTTTCGATCGCGATGAAACCGTACCGCGTGCAAGCGCTCGTTGCGAGCGGTGACTTCGAGGAGCCGATGTGTTACGACGCGACCGACGGCTTCTATCTACGGCCCCACGCGGATGGAATCCTCGTGGGTAACGGCACCGAACCGACGGAGGCGGATCCCGACGAGTACGACCAGACGGCCTCACCGCAGTTCGTCGAGGATCTCCGCGAACGGGTCGGCGACCGACTCGGGGCGATCGATTTCGAGATCGATCGATCGTGGGCCGGCCTCTGTACTGCAACGCCGGATCGAGATCCGCTCGTCGGCGAACTGCGGGAGGGGATGTTCGTCGCGACCGGGTTCCAGGGCCACGGCTTTATGCGGGCACCGGCGATCGGCGAACGCCTCGCGTCGAAGGTGCTCGGCGAGGGCGGACTTGAGCGATTCGATCCGACCCGATTCGACGGAGACGAGTCGTTCGATATCGTCGAAGGGATGAACGTCGATTCCTAACGGCAGAACGGTCGGAACGAAGCGACGGATCGGTTGAAAACGAGTTGTAGGACCTCATACAGCCGGCTGTCCCTCTATGAAGATTCTCGCACCTCGGGGCGACAAGAATTGTGAACGACGTACAGCCGGCAGTATCAGTCGTCGATGGTGATCTCGTCGGCTCCGGGTTCGCCGCCTTCGATGCCCTCGGCGTCGTCGACCGGGACGTCTTCTGCCGCACCGTCGGAATCGCTGACCGCGACGTCTTCCGAATACTCTCCCGCTCCCTCTCCGGTTCCGTCTTTGGGTATTTCGACGTTGAGCGTACCGACCTCCGTTAGTCTCGCCGTACCCGCATCGGGTTCGACGATCGCGTCGTCGGGAAGTTCGGCATCGCCCTCGAGCGACATCGAGCGGCCGGGAAAGCGCATTCGGAATCCGTCGTGGAACTGTCGAAACCGATCGATCTGAACGTTGACGGTGCCGTCGAGATACCGAACCTGTAGCTCTTCGGCTTCGGCACCCGGCGCATCGAAGACGACGAGATACGACGTCTCGTTCTCGAGAATATCGGACCGTAACGAGCGCTTTCGTTGGGTGTAACTACTGATGCGGCCGATCTGTCGGTACAACACGTTTCCGACCGAGCCGCCGAAATCTTTCAATGCCACACCGGACCACCTGTAGCGGAGACCACACGCAGGGACTGACTAGCGTACATACCCACGAGAGGTCCTAGGAGACGCTCGTTGATATTGGTTTTGCTGAATGGAAAATAACGTCTGACGAAGCCGACCCGCAGTCGGGGTGTTAGTGAGTATAATCGCCGACGGCAACGATTTCGCGAGTTCACCGAAGAGTCTCGGTGAGAGGTTTCGTTGAGGAGAGACGATCGGAGCTCCGGAGTCCGATAGCTAGAGTTCGACGACCTCGAGACAGTCGGTGCCCGCACAGACCGGACACGAAAGCGCCGAAACGTCGTGATTCTCGGGAACGTCGTAGGTGTAGTGGTTCTCGAACAGGTCGAGAAAGCAGTCGTCGTCGGTGCACTTGATCTCTTCAGTCGGTGGCATACACCACAGTAGTGCGAGAACGATTATGAACGGTTGGGTCCCGGAGTCGCTCGAGAGGGACGATGCGGGCCGAGAGGGCGGGTGTGAACCAAGGGAGGTGGACGCGGGTCCGAAGCCCCACACTCGAGTCGTGTAGTCACCGTTTTAGGCCTCGAGACGCTACCACTGTGCCATGACAGACCCCGAAACACTCTCGGTCACGATCGTCGACGGCTACGTCGACGAGCCCGCACACTTCGGGGTCCCACCGTACATCTCGACGTATCCGCGCTACGCGGCGGGCGCGCTGGTCGACGCCGGCGTCCCGCGCGAGCAGATTACGTACCACACGATCGACGGACTTCGCGACGAGCCCGATCGGTGGCAGGACGTCGACGAGGCCGATCTGCTGGTCTACCTCGGCGGGATGACCGTTCCCGGCAAGTACGTCGGCGGGACCCCTGCGGAACCGGACGAAGTCCGAAAGCTCGCCTGGACGGCGAGCGGGACGACGCTGATGGGTGGCCCCGTCAAGTTCGGCGTCGGCGAGGAAAACGCCGGCGCGACCGAAACCGAACGTCAGGATCTCGACTTCGACTTCGTCGCGAAGGGCGACGTCGAGGCGGCCGTCTACGATCTCGTCGAGAGCGGTCTCGAGGGATTCAACAACAGGATGCGCGACGTGGACGAAGTCACGCGGTGGGCCCAGGAGGGCGCGTTCGTCGTCGAACAGCATCCGAACCATCCCGAGCACCTCATCTGCGAACTCGAGACCTCTCGCGGCTGTGCCTACCGGTGTTCGTTCTGTACCGAACCGCTCTACGGAAACCCGACGTTCCGGCCGGCGCCCACTGTGGTCGGCGAGGTCGACGCGCTCTCGAACCACGGCGTCAAGCACTTCCGAATCGGACGGCAGGCCGACATCCTCGCCTACGGCGGCGACGGCGAAGCCCCGAACCCGGATGCGCTCCGTCAGCTCTACAGCGGGATCCGCGAGGTCGCACCCGACCTCGAGACGCTTCACCTCGACAATATGAATCCCATCACGATCGTCGAGTGGCCCGAGCAGAGTCGGGAGGGGATTCGGATCATCGCCGAGCACAACACGCCGGGCGATACGGCCGCGTTCGGACTCGAGTCTGCCGACCCGCTCGTTCAGGAGGAGAACAACCTCAACGTTAGCGCCGAAGAGTGTTTTGAGGCGGTCAAGATCGTCAACGAGGAGGCGGGCTGGCGACCCGAGGACCGCTCGGAAATCGACCGAGTGGGCGGCGATTCGCCGACCCGCTTACCGAAGCTTCTCCCCGGAATCAACCTTCTGCACGGACTCAAAGCCGAACGCGAGGAGACCTACGAACGAAACCTCGAGTTTCTCAAACGCGTCTACGACGAGGGACTCATGCTTCGCCGGATTAACATCCGGCAAGTCATGTCCTTCGACGGAACCGAGATGTCCGATACCGGGGCGACGATCGCAAACGAGCACAAGGACCTGTTCAAACGCTACAAGAAACAGGTCCGAGAGGAGATCGACAACCCGATGCTCGGGCGCGTCGCCCCGAAGGGGACCGTTCTCCCGGACATCCACCTCGAGTACCACCAGGACGGGACGACGTTCGGTCGCCAGCTCGGAACATACCCGCTTCTCGTCGGCATCCCCGGAGAACTGGAGTTGGGCCGAACGCTCGACGTCGCCGTCGTCGATCACGGCTATCGGTCGGTCTCCGGCGTTCCCTACCCGCTCGACATCAACAGCGCCTCGATGGACGAACTCGAGGCGATTCCGGGAATTGGCTCGAGTCGCGCGGGCGACATCGTGGTCAATCGGCCCTACGGATCCGTCGCCGACGCCGACGCCGGTGTAGACGCGGATCTGACGCGGTTCGCGACGGCGAATTCGCCAAACCGAGCGGACTGAATTGTGGAGGGGAGACCGAATCGAACGGGATGTTACTTATTCGCACGTCATCGCCTCGACGAATCGTCCGACGCCACGCGTTGGGAGCGATTAACTCACAACCCCTCCGTGGGCTGGCGATTTGACGATCCGTCCGATCCAGTCACAGTCCGAAATCGCCGTCCACACGCCCGAAAACGCGAGCGTTCTGTCGGTAGTTCTATTATGCATGCGATTCAGACAGAAACGTGAGGGTCTAACTGTGGAAATATCTGAAAAACTCCTGTGTCTGTTCAGTACAGATGTTTCGGAAGAGGAGGATCGATACGTTATCGAAGTACCACGCCAGGAAGTAGAGACCGGCGACGTCGAACCGGGGGATATCTACAAGGTCGCGCTGATTTCGCGAGACGAGGCGACTGAAGAGACATCCGTCACGGCAGAACGATCGAGCCCGCCGTCCGAACCGCAGCCACCGGTCGATGTCGGCGAAACTCGATACGTCGAAATCGAGGACATCGGCAAGCAAGGGGACGGAATCGCTCGCGTCGAACGCGGCTACGTTATTATCGTTCCCGGCGCCGACGTCGGGGAACGCGTCAAGGTCGAAGTCAGCGAAGTCAAGTCGAACTTCGCGGTCGGCGAAGTTATCGAAGAGACGTTCTAATCCGCCGAGGAAATCGACCCCCTCGCGGACGAGCGATACATCCGGTGATGGGTGGAAATCGGAGTATCGTCTCTCTTTCTCGGTCCGAAGAACTGGGTCCGAAGCAGTTGCAGTCGAACGCGTCGAAAACTCGATATATCGTCAGCTGAAGGCCTCGAACCTCGATCGACCGGCTGAGACTAGCGCTCCGGAATCGTCTCGAGATATGTCGACGGATCCTCGTGAAAACAATCACCGACGACGATGGCGTCCGCACCGGCCTCAAGGATTTCGGTCGCCTTCTCCCGACTGTCGATTCCGCCGCCATAGAGCAACGTCGTCTCCTCGAGGTACTTCGAGGCGGCTTCGACGTCTTCGGGGCCGCCATAGGTGCCCGAATATTCGATGTAGAAGATCGGAAAGCCGTAGAACGTTTCGGTCGCGAGCGCGGCACCGGCGACTTCTTTCGGCGTGTAGACGGAATCGACGCCGGAAACCGCGGCCGCGGCGGAGTCGAGGTGTTGGACGACGTAGCCCTCGCCGATGACGTTCGTCACGAGTTCGGAAACCCTGTCGACGCCTTTCGATTCGACCAACCCACCGACCAGTGGCACGCTACTGCCGAGCACTTCGTTTGATTTCTCTGCGACCTCAGTGAAGAGTTCGACGTGCTTTCCCACGAAATGGTCCCAATCGCCGTTGTAGACGGCCGGGACGGAGAGGTAATCGGCGAGCTCCATCGTCTCTTTCGAGACTTGATTCGAATCGTACGGTTCCTGAAAGACCGGGACCGACGGAATCGCCTCCGTGATCGCCCGAATCGCCTCGAGCGAATTCGCTTCGGTGACGTCGTCGGAGCCGCCGATCATCACGAGATCCGTCCCCTCGAGAACGCCGAGATCGGACGGCAGGGTTTTCGCCGGATCGACCTTCGTAATATGGCAGATTCCGTCCCAGTCGAGATCCATGCGTCTGCGTTCGGGGAGCCGAATAATATCTTTGGTGATCTCTCGTCCGAACGCGCTCAATTCTCGAGACCGTTGAAAGGCACTCGAGAAGGACTGTATCCGCGAAAACGGGAAAGAACTTACTCCTCGATCGGCGTTCCGTCTATCCGTTTTGCACCTTCTGAGTCGTGAACGACGACGTTCGCCGTGTCGGCCGAAGCCGGATCGTAGTTGTCACGGACGGCAATCGCCTCCTCGAGTTCTCGCACGGCCCGTTCCTTCAGGGCGTCGGCAAGCTCCTTCGCGTCCGCACGGGAGATGTCACGACCTAGCCCTTCGCACTCGTGGGCGCGTACGAGTCCTTCTTTGTCGACGGCCTCCCCCATCGGCTGACTGGTCCCCGCGAGTGCGACGCTGAACGGATAGGTTCGACAGATCAGGGGTCGATCCTCGTGGGCGAGGCAGCCGCCGACTCCCTTCTCGTCTTCCTCGTAGAAGACACAGTCGCCACAGGCGGTCGTTTGTAACGCCCACTCGAACGTTTCGCCCTCGAGGTCGCCGTCGTCGCCTTCACGGAGTCCGTACGGCATCGGTCGAGCAACGTCTCGCCACTCGTCGACGTGCTCGTCGGCTGCTGTCGCTCCGTCAGCCGCCGTCTCGTCAACCGCCTCTTTGTCAACCGCCTCTCCGTTGGTCGCCGACTCTCGCGGTTCGTCGCTGAGAGACCCGTCGTCACTCGAGCGATCGCGAAGGGTTCTGACTTCGTCGGGAAACACCGTCGCCGTGTGGGCTTCGCCGGCGATGTCGTCTTCGACCGTTGTGGCGCTGTCGTCGCCGTCCATCTCGGGGTCGCCACCATCAACACCGGATTCGGCGGTACAACACGCGCCACAGCGCGTACACTCGAACCCGATCGATTCGATCGCGTCCGCGAGCTCGCTCACCGAAAGGTCGCGGGCTTGCTCGAGTTCCGCTTCGAGAGACTGCACACCTCATCCTGGTCGCCGAAGCGGAAAAGTGAGTCGCCTGTCGGCGGCCGCAGAGGAAAGCCCCTCGGTTATTGGGGGATGAACTACGGCTCCGATGGACTTGCTCGTTCGCCGTCCCAGACGATCCTCCCTTCGACCGCGAGTTTCTCGAGGTGGGCCCGGACGGTCGCTCGAGCCAGTTCCCGGACCCCGGTAAGATCCTTCTCGTAGGCGGTCTCGAGGATCTCCTCGAGCGTCTCGGCCCCCGCGTCGACGGCCTCACGGACTCGCCGTTCTCGCCGCCGTCGGTGCTCGAGGAGCCGTTCGAGGGCCTCTCGAGGCTGGTCGATAACCGGGCCGTGGCCGGGCAACAGTTCGGGCGGGTCGATCGCCCAGAGGCGTCTGAGCGTGCTCATGTACGCGCGCATTTCGCCTTCGGGGGCACCGACGACGACGCTTCCGTCCCGTATCGCACAGTCGCCACAGAGGATCAGCCCGCTCTCGCCCACGACGAGCGCGACGTGATCTCTGGCGTGGCCGGGCGTGTCGAGCACGGTAATCGTCTCGGTTCGACCCGACTCGTCCCCGATCGAAATTTCCGATCCCGGCCACAGCAGCCGGTCCGGCTCCCGTCCCGTCGCCGAACGAAATCGATCGACATGACCGCGGTGGGCCCAGAGCGTGGCGTCAGTTCGGGCGGCGTACGCGTCGACGCCGCCGACGTGGTCCGGGTGCGTGTGGGTGAGCACGATGTGCTCAACGCCGCGGGCTTCGACCAGTTCGTCGAGTTCGTCGGTTCGACCGGCGGGATCGACGAGCACCGCCGGGTCGGTCCCGATGAGATACGCGTTCGTCTCGCCACCCGGCGCGGCGGTCTCGACGGGAACGGAACAGCGAGTGACGTCCATGGGAGGTGATTCGCTCGAGGCGAAAAATGCGTATCGGAACTGCGAACCGGAAGTTCGTTCGGCCACGAGCCGATTAGTCGAAAAACGGGGAAGGAGTCGGCTGGCGCGGATCAGTCGACCGACACGGAAATCAGCCCTCGGAGCCGTCCACAGCCGATAACGTGAACAAAATCGTCGTTCCATCGCCCGGAGCCGAATCGATCCATATCTCGCCGCCGGCAGACTCGCTTCGCGAGCCTGCCGAGCTCGAGTTCGCTTCGCTCGCTCGAACGCCGTGGCGCTCGACGATACGCCGACAGAGCGTGAGTCCGATCCCGCTTCCGACGTATTCCTCGTGGCTGTGAAGCCGTTGGAACATTTCGAAAACGCGCTCTTCGTCCTCGCGATCGATGCCGATCCCCTCGTCGCTGACCGAAAGAATCCACTCTTCGCCCTCCCGCTCGCTCGAGATCGTGATTCGAGGCGACTCATCGCCGCTGTACTGGATCGCGTTATCCAGCAGGTTCTGGAAAACGAGACGGAGTTGATTGGGGTCACCCCAGACTGTCGGGAGCGATTCGACGGTGATTTCGGCGGCCGTTTCTTCGATTCGCATCTCGAGATTTGCTAACACCTCATCGATGATTTCCTCCAGATTGACCGGTTCGAAGGTGTCTCCTTGCGCGTCGATTCGTGAAAACGTGAGGAGTCCCTCGATCATCGACTCCATTCGGTCGGCCCCATCGACAGCGTACTCGATGAATTCTTCTGCGTCTTCGTCGAGTTCGTCCCCGTACCGTTGCTCCAGTAGCTGCAAGTAACTCGAGACCATTCGCAACGGCTCCTGAAGATCGTGAGAAACGGAGTGAGCGAACTGCTCGAGTCGTTCGTTCGATTGCTCTAATCGTCGCTGATATTCGTGTCGTTCCGTGATATCGAAGTGTGCGACGGCGACGTATTTCTGCTCTCCGTGGGTAAACGACGCCGCTCGCATGAGGAACCAGCGCTTCGTGTCGGGTGAATGGCAGGGATACTCGAACTCGAATAGCTCTCGGTCGCCCTCGAGAAGTTCAGATAAGCCGGCGACGACCGCCCGTGCGGTCTCCGACTCGGACTGGGCAGTTACCTCGAGATAATTGAGGCCAATAGTGCTTGGCCGAAGCTCGATATCGTTCGCCTCCCCGAACTCCCGCCACGTACGATTCGTGTGCAAGATCGTTCCCTCCTCGTCCAGAATAGCGAAATTCATTGGAAGGGTGTCGACAGCGGACGTAACGAGAGCGTTCGGCTCCCTGGAGTTCATGGACGAGCCCAGTCGGCCGATGAAAATAACCCTGTTCCCGTCAAACCGAAGCGACGCACTCAGCGGGATCTCGGGCGCTCCAGTAATCCGCCAGACTCCATCAAAACGAACGGTGCAAACAGGTGGTTTTTGCGTCTGTGTTCGATCCGTTCATTATGTCCTATGACACGCTCGCGACCGGTTGCGCTCGCGGATGGAAGCCGGCTATGGTACTCGCGCTGGGAAACTGCTGTGCATCGTACTCCGTCGAGAACGAGACGACTGGTGATCGGTGCGAACTACTGACCTCTCTCGAGCGAACTACTGACCTCTCTCAAGCGAACTGCTCCGAACGAAAACTAGCCGAACGACGGTATTCAGCCGGCGCTGGGAACGACGCGTTCCCCGGCGCGTTACCCCACCGGCACCGAATGCGGGTCGAAGTCGCAGTCGCGACATCGATCGCGACTCAGTGGTTCAGGTAGGTGACTCAGTGGTTCAGGTAATAAACTTGTTTGCGCGCGTCGCGGAAGCTGTATCGAGATTCGACGAGTTCGACGTCCTCCAGACGATTGAGCGCGTAGCGAACGGTTCGGTCGGGAAGGAGCGATTCCTCGGCGAGTTGGCCCTGGGAAAGCGGCGAATCGGTCTCGAGAACTTTCGCGACGAGCTTTGCACTCGGCGGCAAGTCACGAAGGCGGTCGCGGTATTCGGTTTCGGTCAGTGAGTCTTCGGCGGCGGCGGCCTGTTCGTCAGCCGTACTCATGCTCATACCATCCCCAGCGAATGGACGATGGTAAAGCTTCCCTATATGGGAATACGAATAATCCAGTTTGTAATAGGTGTATAAGTAGCATATATATTCGTTTTGCGAACCGCTCTTCCCGTTGGCAATCGTCGCACCCAGTATGGAATCCGTTCCAGCCGAGTACGCAGATTTGCTCGAGCGAGAGAGTATCGCGCACTTCTCGACGATTATGCCCGACGGAACGCCGCAGGTGACCCCCGTCTGGATCGACGCCGACGACGACGGCTACATCCTGGTCAACACCGTTCGAAGTCGACAAAAAGCAGAAAACGTCTCGAAGAATCCGAAAGTGGGCCTCTCGATTACGGATCCGGAAGATCCGTATCGGTACGTTTCGATCCGGGGAGAAGTCGAGGAACTGACGACCGAGGGCGCGGTCGAACACATCGACAGCCTCGCACAGCGATACATGGACCGCGAGGAGTATCCGTATCACGACGACGAAGACAGTTCTCGAGTGATCGTTCGCATTCGGCCCGATCGCGTGATTACGGGTCAGTAGCCGTGAGAAGCCGTCCGAGCGCGTCGCGGGCGGCTACTCGGTGGATGGCAATTGCTCGAGTGGAGCGAAGAAGCCGATTGTTCGACTGGTCGGAAGCAATCTGTCCCTCGAGTCAGCGCTCTCCGTTCGGCGACGAAGGCCGTTGCCGGCATCCGATAGCCGCTACGACGACGCCATCGTCCCTCGGACCCGAGTCTGCGAGAGCGCAATTGCGGTGTTATCACCGCCGTTCGTCGCCGAACGGACGAAATCAGTCTCGAGGCCGTTGCTCATCGGCTTCCAGTATCGTTTTATCCTCCGACGCCTGTAGTTTCTTCCAGTGTGAAAGGACAGGAGTGGTACCAGGCCGACGATGTCGCCGAGGAGTACGACGATAAACGGTTCTCTCAGGGTGGCGAACTAATCGACCAGCGTGAGAAAGAAGCCGTACTCGAGGCGATTACCCCCCTCGAGGATAAAGACGTACTCGAAATCGCCTGTGGTACCGGGCGATTCACCGTGATGCTCGCAGCACAAGGTGCGAACGTCGTGGGACTCGATATTTCGGCTGCGATGTTGCAGCGTGGACGCCAGAAAGCAAAGCAAGCGAACGTCTCGGAGAACCTCGAGTTTCTCCGAGGCGACGCAGGACGACTGCCGTTTCCGGACGACCACTTCGATACGGTCATCGCGATGCGATTTTTCCACCTCGCGGACGACCCCGAGGGATTCCTACGCGAGATGCGCCGCGTGTCGCGCGACCAGATCGTCTTCGATACGTTCAACCGGTTCTCTTCGCGGAGTATCTACAACTGGGCGCTCCCGATGGGATCGCGACTGTACTCGAAAAGCGAGGTGAGCGTCTTGCTGGCCAAAACCGAACTAAAACTCGAGGACGTCGAGGACGACTTCATCGTTCCGTACGGCTTCTACCGATCGATTCCGAACGCGCTTGCGTCCCCGATCCGGAGTCTCGACACGATGATCGGAGGGCTTGCACTCACCGATCATCTCGCTTCGGTTTCCTACTGGAATACTCGCGTCAGATGAGAACCGGGCACTAACTGATTACTCTCTGACTGATTGGCGAGAGAAGAACCCCAGTCTATTTTTACTGTCGGGAGAGTCTACATATTCGTATGGAGCTCTCGGTAGTCGTCTCGACGCTCAACGACCGGGAGCAACTGCTCTCTAGTCTCGACGCGCTCGCCGAGCGCACGCCGTCGACGACCGAAATCATCGTCGTTAACGGCCCTTCCTCGGACGGAACGACCGGCGTCGTCCGCCAACGGGGCGATGTCGATGTCCTCGTCGAGATATCGGAACGGAACACCAACGTCTCTCGAAATGTCGGTTTCGAGACCGCCTCGAGCGATGTCGTGGCGTTTCTCGACGGGAGATACGTTATCGACCAGGGATGGTACGACGCGATCGAGAACGCGATGAAAGCGAGCGCCGATATCGTCACCGGACCGGTGTCGGGTCTTGTCGATTCGGAATCGAGACAGCCGCGAACGATCGTCGGCCAGACCGTAACGCCGTTCGATTGCGATAACGTCGCGTTCGATTCGACGGTGCTCGAGGCGTTGGACGGCTTCGACGAGTACCTGTCCGTCGACGGCTCTCGAGACTGCGCCCACCGGGTGAGCGCGCTCGGGTTCGACGTGACCCGGAACGGGGAGATGGCCACCCGCTACGACGTCGAAACGGACGGGGGTCGGCCAGAACCGGACTGGGGAGCGATGTATCGATCCCTGGCCTACCGACTGGCGAAGAACTACGGGCCCCGACCGACCGTCGTCGGACGAATCGGCGGCAGTGCAATTCGAGACGGCATCTCGGCTATTCGGACCATTATTTCCGGCGAAACGACGCCGACGGGTTGGCTCAGTGACGGTCTTTCGGTGACGAAAAATCTCGCGAGCGGATTCGCCGACGGTGTTCGGGCCCGATACGCCGACCGGTCGATGCGCCGAAATCCGAACGGCGTTTCGGTGAGACACGACCGCGCAGTGCAGGTGTACGACCGACGCGAGTCTGAGTAACCGTCCGTTCGAACGGTCGCCCGGTCAGTCGTGATCCGGTGCGAGCGATTCGATCACGCGACAGGCGTTTTTCGAAAACGCGCGCCAGAGCTTATCCTCCGGAACGTCGAGCGTGAGGATTTCCATCACCGCCACGTCGGGGTGACAGTCGGGCGCACCGCTCCCGAACAGGACTCGATCCGGGTGTTCGAGCAGCGCGCGCTCGAGCACGTCTCGATACCTGACGAAGCTGGTCTCGAGATAACAGTCGTCGTACGTATCGAGGAGATCGATCATCTCGTTCATCAGGTCGCGGTCGAGCGGGTGGCCGCCGAAGTGAGAGACGATAACGGGAATCGACCGCTCGAGGAACGTCTCGGCGAGTCGGGTCGGCGGGGCGTCTTTTCCGCCGCAGATGATGATCGGGTGTCCGACATCCTCGAGAACGTCGAGAACGGTCTCATCGGGGTAGCCGTCGACTCGCGGATCGAGGACGAATCCGTGGAATCGATCGTCGTAGGCGTACTGTTCGACGTCCTCGGGGGTCGTATGAAACTCCTTGCGGCCAGAGACGACGTTTCGAAGCCGATTTGCGGGCGTCGATCCCCTCCGTTCGGAGCCGTTGATGCGTGCGAACGCGACGAACGGCCTGTCGACGCTCCTGCGCGCGACGCCGTTGTTCGCGGCCACGTAACTCGTCTCCGGCGTCGCCCGCGGGAAGACGACCGCTCTCGTGATTCCGGCCTGGTGCATCTCTCGCTCGAGTCGGTCGGGCGACAGGCTCGGGGTTCCCCCACTCGTTCCGGTGACGGGCGTCAGTCTCGTGTAGACGTCGACGATCCGAAACCCGTGTTCCAGCTCCAGCATCCCAGCCACTTGTTGTCGATCATCCCATATTTCCCTATCGGAAGACGGCGTTCGCCCTGTGACTGTCCCTCGCACGACCAATCGCCAGAGGGAACCGAGGTAGGAGGGAAAAGGTTATATAGAAGTGCTGATGACATAGTTAGTGAGGATTCAACTATGGCACAACAGCGACGCATGGGCGGACAGCCGATGTTTGTTTTGAGCGAGGACAGTCAGCGAACGCAGGGCCGCGATGCCCAGTCGTCGAACATTATGGCCGGCAAAGCGGTCGCCGAGTCAGTACGGACGACACTCGGTCCTCGAGGTATGGATAAGATGCTCGTCGGTTCGAGCGGCGACGTCGTCATCACCAACGACGGCGCGACCATCTTGAACGAGATGGATATCGAGCATCCGGCCGCACAGATGATCGTCGAAGTCGCCGAGTCCCAGGAGGACGAGGTCGGCGACGGAACGACGACCGCGTCCGTGCTCGCCGGCAACCTGCTCGGCGAAGCCGAGGACCTCATCGAACAGGACGTTCACGCCACGACCATCGTCGAAGGGTATCACGAAGCCGCCCGAATCGCACTCGAGGCGATCGACGAGCAGGTAAGCGAAGTGGATGTCGACGACGACATTCTCAGACAGGTTGCCGAGTCGAGCATGACCGGCAAAGGAACCGGCGGTCTGACGACCGAAGAGCTGGCCAAAACCGTCGTCGAAACCATCCGTCACGTCGATACGGACGACGGCGTTGCACGCGATAACGTCTCCGTTCACACGCAGGTCGGTGCCTCCTCGAACGCGACGGAGCTCGTCTCGGGGATCGTCATCGACGAAGAACCTGCCCACGACGAGATGCCGACCGATGTCGAAGACGCGTCGATCGCACTCCTCGACGTCGAACTTGAGCTCCGGACCGGTGAGGTCGATGCCGAGTACGCAATCGACTCGATCGACCAGCTCAATGCGGCGATCGACGCGGAAGAAGGCGAACTCGACGGCTACGCCGAAACGATCGTCGACAGCGGCGTAGACGTCGTGTTCACGACCGACGGTGTCGACGACCGCGTCGCCGCCAAGATCGCGAGCGAAGGGGTCCTTCTCTTCGAGAATCTCGGCAGCTCCGACGCTCGAGACGTCGCATCCGCAACGGGTGTCAGCCGCGTCGGCTCGCTCGAGGACCTCGAGGAAGCCGACTTCGGCCACGCCGAGCACATCCAGACGAAGACCTACGGCGACGACGACCTCGCGTTCATCGAAGGCGGCGCGGCCGCCGAATCGGTTACCGTCTTCGTCCGCGGCGGCACCAAACACGTCGTCAACGAACTCGAGCGCACCATCGGCGATGCCCTCGATGTCGTCTCGACGGCGCTCGATTCCGGCGAAGTCGTCCCCGGCGCAGGAGCGACCGAGATCGCGATTGCCGACAAGGTCCGCTCGGAAGCGGCCAGCATCGAAGGCCGCAAACAGCTCGCAGTCACGTCGTTCGCGGACGCGATCGACATCATTCCCCGAACATTGGCTGCGAACACGGGACAGGATCCGATCGACTCCCTCGTCGATCTGCGGGCCGTCCACGAATCCGACGGACGCGCGGGCCTGATCACCGACAACGAAGACGTTACGATCGGCGACCCACTCGAGCACGGCGTCGTCGATCCGGCCGACGTCAAGCGTGAAGCCGTCGAGAGTGCGACCGAAGCGGCGACCATGATCGCTCGCATCGACGACGTCATCTCGGCTGAGTAGGACGGGCTCTTGCACACAGCCCTCGAGTACAGTGAGAACGACTGATACCGCGTTTCCTTTTCGAAGCGGCCAGCATTGTTAAGTGTTCACACCCGAAATCATCCCGGTCATGTCGGGGAATTCGCCGCCGGATCGACTACGAAAGGTCGGTGAAGCAACTGGTCAAGTGGTTTACTACGACGATACTCGCGGAACCTATCACACGTGGTGTGACGACGACGAATTTGAACCGGTGAGTACGGCGTTGCTCGTCACGGTTTCGTCAGTGTTCGGCGTCGAGCCCGAAGATCTGGATGCGCTGGGTGAGTGTATCGATCCGGACGCGTTGAACGCGATTTTCGTCCACTGGCGCGGTGACGAACCCCGCATCGGAGACGGGGCCGTCTCGTTCTCGTTTTCCCACTGCGACGTCACGGTGAAATCGGACGGCGAAATCATCATCGATCCGCAGAACAAGGTCGAAGACGTCGCCGAAATTCCGGTGGAGGAAGCCGCTTAACCGGGTTTCTTCGGGGCCGGTTCGAAACCGGGATAGCCCCAAGCCTCCGTTTTTCGCCGCTCGTCGTGAGACCTCATCAGCGTGGTGTGAACCAATCGGAGTGGCTGCGAGAAGTGTAGTGGGTCTGGGCGTCAGGGCTCGAGCAGTACTCCGTCGCCGCTCCCGAGATCGTACGCGTCGTCGCCGCGCCCGTCGTTGACGTCGAGTTCAACGTAGCCATGACTGCCGACGGTCACGAGTTGCTCGCCGGCGCGAACGGAGGCGAACGTGGTTCCGACGGGGACGCGCTCGCCGTTCGCATCGATCGACTCTCGATCAGCGATGAACTCGCCGGGAACGTTCGTGATGACGTTGCCGAAGTCATCGACGACGAGTACTTCGCCGCGCGCTCGTGGCGGATCGGAATCGATAGCCGCGGTCGGGAGTTCGTAATCGACGAGCGAATCGATCGAGTCGATCGGTGTTAGCCCCTCGAGAGATCCGAGCCGATCCGGTGGCGTCTCGTGAACCGCCGCGGCGGCCGGAGCAAAGATGTCTCGTCCGTGAAACGTCGTACTTCGACCGCTCGCGGGTCTTTCGTCCGTCGATTCCGGCGTGTGCGGGATCTCGAGCAGGTCGCTCTCGGTTGCCGACCCGTCGATTTCGAACGCCTCGAGCGGCCCCTCGGTGGCGTTCGCAAGCGCTCGAGCGGGTGGAAGCAAGACGCCGTTGTCCGGGCCGACGAGTGCGTGCTCGCCGGCACGGAGGACGATCGCACGACGGTCGGTTCCAACGCCCGGATCGACGACCACGAGATGCGTCGCCGGCGGATAGTACGGAAGGGTTTCTCGAAGCCAGAAGGCGGCCGTTCGGATGTCTCCGCGGGGAAAATCGTGGGCGATATCGACGAGGCGGGTATCCGTTCGCTGGTAGAGGACGCCTTTCATCGCTGCTGGATACGGCGAGCCGAAATCGGATGCGAGCGTTATCATACTCGAAAGTCAGTGCCCGTTCGAATCGGAGTCGCTGACCATCTGCAGCCGTTCGATCCCGTTCGCTTCGTCGACGACCTCAACGACGGGGTCGGGAACCAGCCGTTCCCAGTCTTCGTCGTCGATCATCCGTTCGCGGACTTCGGTTCCCTCAAGGACCTCCCGATTGAACATCGGCGACTGGCGGACGTCGACGCCGGCCTCCTCGAAGAGCTGGATGACGAGCGGGTTGTTCGAGTACGCGATGTCGAAATCCGGGCTCATACTCTGGACGTGACTCACCCAGACGGAGTTTCGGTCGAGGTCCTCGATCGGGACCGCGTAGGTCACGAGGTCGAACTCCACGAGGGATTTCGTGATCATCATAATGCGTTCACCCGCAGTGAACGGGTTTCGCGTCGAGTGCGAATCGCCGGCGCTCCCGATGCCGAGAACGAGTTCGTCGACGTCCTCGGCGATCCGTTTGACCATGTTGTAGTGGCCGTTGTGAAACGGCTGAAACCGCCCGATATAGAACCCCCGGGTCATGACCAATAGTGACAGGCCGCCTTGCTTAAGCGTGGCGAGTTTGGACGGTTCTCGTCGCGTGGGTGTCGTGAGAATTTTTGTACTGATCGACGGGTGCGGTACGAAGCCGCCGCCAGTGCCCGAAACGGGCGGTTTCGCGACCGGCGTCTCTCCGTCGCGACTCCGAGCGGACGTTTCGGACGTAGACCCGCCGTCTGTGAGGGTCCTAACGCTTGCGAGGACCTGAAACGCGCCAGGACGATACTGAGACAGCCGATGGAACCGTTCGTTGTCAGCCCAACTTCGTCAAAACAGCGGATAGAAGCCGTCTTCGAGGCGACTGCGACAGCTACCGTATGGAGAAAGTATATCAGTCGCAATCCCTTCGAAACAGGTACTGAATAGCATTCTATGAGTAACGACACGAATGTTGACGACCCTCCCGAAGACCCCTCCTTGCACCCGCCAACCGAGGAGCAACAGGGAGCGGAGGAGTCGCTCGAGGAGGGCGGCGAGGATGTCGACGGGGACGAGATCCGCGACGACATCGATTCCGCGGACGAGGGAATCAACGCTGATAACGACAATCAAGACCAACGTGATCGAGCGAGTGAAACGAACGGGCCGAGCCTCGGCGATGACGAAGACGAGCGCGACGAACAGCCGGCGGACGAGGACGACGACATCGAAACTGTCGAGGATCTCGGCAGTACGGTCGACGTCGATCCCGGCGTCGAAATCGACGAATCGATCGAAGACGACGACCTGCTCGGCGGCCTCCAGATAGACTCTACCGCCGATATAGAGGTGCCCGACAGGCTCGTCGATCAAGTGATCGGACAGGACGAAGCGCGGGACATCATCATCAAGGCGGCCAAACAGCGCCGCCACGTGATGATGATCGGCTCGCCCGGGACCGGGAAGTCGATGCTGGCGAAAGCGATGAGCCAGCTACTGCCTCAAGAGGACCTTCAAGACGTTCTCGTCTATCACAATCCCGACGACGGCAACGAGCCGAAAGTCCGGACGGTTCCCGCTGGGAAGGGAGAACAGATCATCGACGCCCACAAAGAGGAGGCTCGAAAGCGCAACCAGATGCGATCGATCCTGATGTGGATCATCATCGCGATCATCATCGGCTACACCATCATTAGCCAGACGAGCCTGTTGCTCGGTGTGATCGCAGCCGTCGTCATCTGGTTCTTCTTCCGGTACACCTCCCGCGGCACGGACGCGATGGTGCCGAACATGATCGTCGACCACAGCGACCAGCGAACGGCACCGTTCGAGGACGCGACGGGTGCCCACGCCGGTGCACTGCTCGGCGATGTCCGTCACGACCCGTTCCAGTCCGGCGGGATGGAGACCCCGAGCCACGACCGCGTGGAACCCGGCGGGATCCACAAGTCGAACAAGGGCGTGCTGTTCGTCGACGAGATCAACACGCTCGACGTCCGCACCCAGCAGAAGCTGATGACGGCGATTCAGGAGGGCGAGTTCGCGATCACGGGCCAGTCCGAACGATCCTCGGGTGCGATGGTCCAGACCGAACCAGTCCCCTGTGACTTCGTCATGGTCGCCGCGGGTAACATGGACGCGATGGAGAACATGCACCCCGCGCTCCGTTCCCGTATCAAGGGATATGGATACGAGGTGTACATGGACGACACCATCGAGGAGACTCCCGAAATGCGCCGGAAGTACGTCCGGTTCATCGCCCAGGAGATCGAACGCGACGGCCGGCTTCCGCACTTCGAGCCCGAAGCCGCAAAGGAGGTCATCCTCGAGGCCAAACGCCGCGCAGGGCGCAAGGAACACCTCTCCTTGCTTATGCGTGAACTCGGCGGACTCGTCCGCGTCGCAGGCGACATCGCTCGAGCGGACGACCGCGAGTTCACGAACCGCGACGACGTCTTGCAGGCCAAGGACCGCTCGCGCTCGATCGAGCAACAGCTCGCCGACGACTACATCGAACGGCGCAAGGACTACGAACTGCAGGTCACCGACGACGGCGTCGAAGGACGCGTCAACGGGCTCGCCGTGATGGGCGAAGACTCGGGTATCATGCTTCCGGTGATGGCTGAGATTGCGCCCGCACAGGGCCCGGGCCAGGTCATTGCGACCGGCCAGCTAAAGGAGATGGCCGAGGAATCGGTCCAGAACGTCTCGGCGATCATCAAGAAGTTCTCCGACGTGAACCTTTCGGAAAAGGACGTTCACATCCAGTTCGTCCAGGCCGGCCAGCAGGGCGTCGACGGCGACTCCGCCTCGATTACGGTGGCGACCGCCGTCATCTCCGCCCTGGAGGACATCCCGATCGACCAGACGGTCGCGATGACCGGCTCGCTCTCGGTCCGAGGCGACGTCCTCCCGGTCGGCGGCGTAACTCACAAGATCGAAGCCGCTGCGAAAGCTGGCTGTGACAAGGTCATCATCCCCGAAACGAACGAACAGGACGTGATGATCGAGGACGAATACGAGGAAATGATCGAGATCATCCCGTGTTCGAACATCAGCGAGGTCCTCGAGGTCGCGTTGATCGGTCAGCCCGAGAAGGACTCGCTGCTGAACCGACTCAAGCAGATCACCGAATCGGCGTTCGATCAGCAGGTCTCCCAGACCGGCGGTTCGAACCCGAGCCCGCAATAGATGCCGAACTGGACGGCGTTCGCGGCTATTACGGTCGTCGTCCTCGTGTTGTTACTGGTTCTTTCTCACCTCACGCAGTCTGCGTTTTCACGGACCGCGGAGTCGGCCGATCGATCGGACGGATCCACATCGGGAGGGGCACCCAAGACCGACGATTCGGACGCGGATCCGTTCATAACGGAGGCCGAATCAGAAGCGGTCACCGACGATCGGACTGCGATCGACCGGCACGGACGCGAAGCTGAGAAAGACGAGAACGCACTCGACTCCTCGCTAGCAGAGACGGAAACCGCCCGGTACCCATCCGAAGCCGATTTCGTTTCCGGCTCGAACGCGGACAGTCAGTCCGACGTTCCCGACTCCGATTCGGTTCGCCCCAACTCGACTCGAGACGAGCCCACCAGTCCGGTCCCCGCCGAGATGTCCACGGAAATGTTACTGGCCAACGTCGCGCTCTCGCAGGGAGTGTTCGCGGTCGTGTTGATCGGAGCCGCGATCTACACCGGGATTCCGGCCGAAGCGCTCGGCCTCGAGTTTTCACAGTCATATCTCATCACGGGACTCGTGATCGGAACGGGACTTGGAATCGCGCTGTACGTCGCCAACGAGATCGGAGCCGCGATTTCGACCTGGATCGGATTCGACCACGACGAGGAGCTTCGCGAGTTGCTCGGGCCGGACTCGGTCGGCGAGTGGGCCGTGCTCCTCGGGTTCGTTCTTCCGGTCATCGCCGTCTTCGAGGAGTTGCTCTTTCGAGCGGCGCTGATCGGCGTTTTCGAAGCCGGCTTTAATATCTCGCCGTGGTTCCTGGCAGTCGTTTCCTCGATCGCGTTCGGTCTCGGCCACGGCATGCAGGGATCGGTCGGCGTGATCGTGACGGGCGCGCTCGGATTCGTACTGGCGGCGGCGTTCGTTCTTACCGGGAGCTTTCTGGTCGTCGTCGTCGCACACTACCTGATCAACGCCTTTGAGTTCGTCGTCCACGAAGGGATCGGGTTCGATTGGGCGGCGGTCCTCGAGACCGACGGCGGCGACCGGTAAAATCGGAATCGGACGCCCCGTGCCGGCCCAAACCCTCGAAAGCTAAGGGAAACCAACTCCTCGAGTGAGCCATGGTGAGACTTGATGAGTCGTCGCAGTCGGTGTATCGCGCGATCGTGATCGGCGTCGGACTCTACTTTGCGCTGTTAGTGGTCGGACAGGTGCTCAACGTTGCGCTTGCGATCCTTGCCGCACAGGTGGTGTTCGGCCTCATTGCCATCACTATCGGGTCGTTACTGTATACTCAATCTGCGAATCCGACAGCGACGATTGCGGGCGCTTCCGGGGCGCTCATCGGCGGGGGGCTCGCACAGTTTCTCTGGCTGGCGACCGGCGAGCAGGTCTTCAATCTGCTCGCGTCGATCCTGGTTTTTCTCGGGATCGGGCTCTACATCTATCTCGTGTGGACCTCGCCCTGAACGAGCGGCCGGGAAGTTCGTACTGGTCGGTTCTCGAGCTTACAACTCTTCGAGCGATCGAAGCTTCTGCTCGACCGACGGCGGTGCGGCACTCGGCCCGTCTCGCACGCGGTGATCTGGAATAAGAATCGGGGCCGGGTTTTCCGCGAGCGCGGTTCGAACGAGCGTGATGTCTTCCTGCTCGTCGGGATCGAGTCCGGGCGTCATTCGCGCCAGCCCCGCCACGTCGGTTCCCTCGCCGTAGGGAATCGTCTCGACCTGTTCTAACACCTCGCGTTGGTCCGTCGGAACGGTGAGCGCGACGGTCGCGTCCGAAAAATCGGGCTCCTCGAGCCCGCTGAGATAATCCTCGATCTCCTCGAGAATCGGATGCTCCGTCTCGGCGTCGTCGTCGAGAGTATCCGGAAACGAGACGCGCAGCACGCGCCCGCTCGCGACGCCGATTTGAACGAACCGCTCGAGAAACTGTGACTCACGCGCGTAGATACCAGCGTCGGTAACGTCCTCCATGTGTAGGGGTAGGAAATGCGGACTTGAATAATCGCCGGTCGATCGAGTAAGTATCGGAATGGATACGAAGAGCACTGGCTACGGTGTGTCGACCGTGAGAAATTGAGATGAAAAGAGTGAGTTACTTATAACTATTTCTATAGGAGATTTCTATAGGAAAATTCATTAGTATAGCAACTAAGAATGTATTGTATAATGACTAGAAGAGGACGAAATTCGGACGACAGGAAAAAACAATCAAATAGACGTAAAATCACGAGACGATCATATATTGTTGGGTCAAGTCTCGCGTTGAGTAGTATTGGTACTGTCACGGCCTCCAATTCCGAGACCGACGAAATCGACCAAAGTGAATCCGAATACAAATCAAATCAAATTTCTTCCGAAGATCCGTACAACCTGACATATAGCACTGAGTCAGAATTCATGGACAGTGTAATTGATAGGCATATCTCTAATCCGGACGGGCCACTAGCGACAGATTTCCAAGCGGCCTTTACCGAACCACTAGGCCCGGACATAGAAGGAGAACGGGTTGGGCGAATAGACGAAGAAACGGATTCTTCGTATGCGACCGCTAATCATGTGATCGAGATATATGAGCTTGAAGAGCAGTCGGTGAATGATGAAGCAATGTATGTAGCGTGGCACTGGAGTATCGGTTCAGAGGATGGAAACAATGTTCCAATCCGGTCACCACGGCTGACGATGATGGAAAATCAGATCGAGGTCAACAGAGGAGACCTGTTATATTTTGAGCCGGATCGAACAATCCAGCGAGACAGTTCAGAAGTGGATATCGATGTGGATCTTGAGGGGATGTACAAAGGAGTGAATATTGGTGGAAAAGCTAGTACGACATTTGAATACGTCACCGACGAGATCAGTCCAAACATGTCAGGGACGAGTACATCTGCAAACGAGTTTATGCTGGAGTGGGATGGACGCACCACTCGAACGGTCAGCATGGAAGCACTCTCACTTTTCGAAGGGAATAGCGGCTACAGTGTGGAGGGGAACTTCAAAGATGGAGGAACGGCAGTATGAAGAAATGAACATCACACGAAGAACAACATTACGGTCGATTGCAGGCATAGGAACGGCAGCAGCTATTGCAGGATGTTCCGACAGTAATTCCGAACTGTCGGGTGATGTGGATCTCTTCGAAGACGTACGTCCGGCGGAGGACGTTCTCGAAGCCGCTAATGCTACCGCTTCGGAACACGGTTCGAAGGGGTTCTGGGGGCTCGAGGAGACCGAACCCGATCACTCACTCTCGATTCATGGTGGGTGGAGCAGTGACGAGACATACACCGATGATCGCGTCAATGCAGAACACCTCGCGTTGCTGTATCGGTTTCCAGAGAGAGACTCCGACGATAACGAACGCTACTCGCTGTGGCTGTGGACACGAGTCGCCTCGGACGATGAGACGCTGTCACGTCTCGAGTTCGACGTTCGGCTTCCGTCGACCCTTCGTATGATCGATCACTCCCCTAAGGGGACAATGGAGGATGCTGAACAGGTTGTTGGCTCAGATACTAAAGAGAGTGCAACCCTTGCCACAACCCAAGCGCCGCAGATCCGCCTCCCACACGCACCGACGGATATTACGTACGACGTTGGAGACTCTTCATTTGGCTGGGACGGGACCTACAGTGTCGCCTTGGAGAGTTCACAGACCGAGTTATCGTTGACCGCGACCGCGGTCATTGTAGCGGAGACTGACGATCTCGAGCCGTTCGAAGAAATCGAGTGGCAGACGGTAGTCCAGATAGAGTGATACGGACTGCTGTAACGATTTACCGTCCCAACCGCAAGACAGGTCGCGGCTGCGCCGAAAATGACTGACAGCAGTCCGTCTGAGCCACCGATCGTTTTCAGTTATACTGGTCCGAATATCTCCACTGCTCTTTGAGACTACTATCCAATGGCGCAAGTCTTATGTACACATGAGTACGTCGATGTACAATAATGAACTCCGAAGCCGACGTCGCCCCCGCGGTCCAGTCGATTCTCGAGGCCGCCCGGGAGCGGGGACGGGACGAAACCGACGATGGGAGCCAGTCGTCGGACGAGTCGTCGTCCGAAGACGATAGACTCTCCGTCGACGCGCGGTCGCTCCCCGACGCGCTCGAGCGAGCGGAGCGCGAGGACCGCGTACCGGTGATCGCAGAGGTTAAACCGACGAGTCCGACGAGCGACGGAACGCGGGACGAAGATCCCGTCGAACTGGCCGAATCGATGGTCGAGGGTGGCGCGAGCGCGATTTCGGTGCTGACCGAGCCCGAACACTTCGGGGGTTCGCCCGAGGCACTGACCCGCGTCCGCGAGACCGTCGATGTCCCCGTGCTTCGGAAGGATTTCGTCCTTCGAGAACCACAAATGGACGTCGTCGAAGCCGACCTGATCCTCCTGATCGCGCGCTTTGTCGACGACCTCCCGGAACTGGTCGCGGCCGCCCGCGAGCGAGGATTCCAGCCCTTAGTCGAGGTCCACGACGCCGCGGAACTCGAGGCCGCGCTCGAGGCCGACGCGTCGATTATCGGCGTCAACAATCGCGACCTGACGAAACTCGAGGTCGATCTGGGCACGTTCGAGTCGGTCGCGCCCGACGTTCCCGAAGACGTCACGTTGATCGCCGAAAGCGGCGTCTCGAGCCCCGAGGATGTCGAACGGATGCGCGAGGCGGGGGCCGACGCGTTGCTGGTCGGCAGCGCGATAATGGATCACGCGAACGCGGATGAGGTCGATATCGCGGCGAACACCCGGAGGTTGACACGAGTATGAGTGAAAGCGAACGCGAACGAAACGGAGAACAGACAGACCGAGCGGCGTCCGACGGCGAGTTCGGCCGCTACGGCGGACAGTACGTCCCCGAGGCGCTGATGCCGGCGCTCGAGGAACTCGAGGACGCCTACGAGCGCTACGTCCTCGAGAACGAGGACGGCTTCATGGACGAGTTCGAGCGCCGGATTCGAAACTTCGGCGGACGGCCGACGCCGCTGGGCCGAGCCGACCGACTAAGCGAGCGCTACGACCGCGAGGTCTATCTCAAACGCGAGGATCTCGTCCACGGCGGGGCACACAAGCTCAACAACGCCCTCGGACAGGTCCTGCTCGCGAAGTACATGGGCAAAGAGCGGATCATCGCCGAAACGGGCGCGGGCCAGCACGGCACCGCAACGGCGATGGCGGCGGCCCATCTCGATATGCCCTGCGAGATCTACATGGGCCGAACCGACGTGAACCGACAGCGGCCGAACGTCTTCCGAATGCGGATCAACGGCGCTGAGGTCAACCCGGTCGATATCGGCCGCGGCACGCTCAAGGAAGCCATCTCCGAGACGATGCGCGAGTGGTCCCGAACAGTCGAACGAACTCACTACGTAATCGGGAGCGTCGTCGGCCCCCACCCGTTCCCAGCGATGGTCCGGGACTTCCAGGCCGTCATCTCCGAGGAGGCCCGCGAGCAGGCAAAATCGCAACTCGGCGGCCTTCCGGACGCCGTCATCTCCTGTGCTGGCGGCGGGTCGAATACGATGGGTGCGTTCCACCACTTCGTTCCCGACGAGGACGTCGACCTCTACGCAGTCGAAGCGGGCGGTTCCTCGCTCGAGGTCGACGAGGAGGCGGGCGTCGCGCCCAACTCCGCCACGCTGTCGACCGGCGACGAAGGGGTGCTCCACGGCGCGCGAACGACGCTCTTACAGGACTCGCACGGACAGATCATGGAGTCCCACAGCGTGAGCGCCGGGCTCGACTACTCGGGTGTTGGCCCCGAACTCGCACACCTCGTCGATGAGGGACGCGTGACGCCCGTCAACGTCGACGACACGGCCGCCCTCGAGGCGTTCCACCGGGTGTCGACCGACGAGGGGATTATCCCGGCCCTCGAGACCTCCCACGCC
The DNA here is from genome assembly GCF_054653435.1 of Halostagnicola bangensis. NCBI lineage: Archaea > Methanobacteriati > Methanobacteriota > Halobacteria > Halobacteriales > Natrialbaceae > Halostagnicola > Halostagnicola bangensis. The sequence goes on from NZ_BAAIGG010000002.1 coordinate 936,250, forward strand.
TTCGGCTACCTCCACGAGGCGTCCAAAGCGGGCGAGGACATAGGCGAGACCGTTATCGTCAACGTCTCCGGCCGGGGGGACAAGGACCTCGAAACGGTGATCGAGGAGACCGAAAAGCGGGGCCTCGAGAGCGCCCCAGATATGTCCGTCTTCGAGACCGGAGGTGGGATCTGATGGGAGACACCCCCGAAGCCGAACCGGACGCCATCGCGACGGCGTTCGAAGACGAATCGGCGTTCGTCCCCTATCTGGCCGTCGGCGATCCGACCTACGAGGAGTCCCTCGAGTACGTCGAGGCACTGGCTCGCGGCGGCGCGGACCTGATCGAACTCGGCCTGCCGTTTTCAGAACCGATGGCCGAAGGACCGACGATTCAGCAGGCAGTCACGCGAGCGCTTGAGTCCGGCATGACGCCCGAGCGCTTTTTCGAGTTCGTCGAAGACCTCGAGGTCGACGTTCCGCTCGTTTGTATGACCTACTACAACCTTATCTATCAGTACGGGACCGGCGCGGATCGGAGTGAAGCGAGATCCGCGAGTACGAGCGGAGAAGCCGCGAGTGACGACGGCCCGCGTCCGTTCGTCGAGCGGGCCGCCGATGTCGGCCTCGAGGGGTTCGTCGTCCCCGACCTGCCCGCCGAGGAGGCCGGGCCGCTCCGGGAGGCCTGCGACGAGTTCGGCCTCGACCTCGTCTTCATCGTCGCGCCGACGACCCGCGGCGACCGACTCGAGGAGATGATGGACCGCGTCTCGGGCTACGTCTACGTCCAGGCCCGACTCGGCGCGACCGGCGCGCGCGACGACGTCTCCGATCAGACCGAAGGGAGCCTCGACCGGCTGGCCGACTGGGAGATTCCCAAAGCGGTCGGATTCGGGATCAAGAACGGCGAGCACGCCGAAAGAATCAGCGCATCGGGGGCTGACGGAATCATCGTCGGCAGCGCGCTGGTCGATATCGTCGCCGAGGGCCACGAAGAGGACCGCCCCGTTGAGGAAACCGCGGATCGGCTCGAGGCTAAAGCTCGAGAACTCAAAGACGGGGCCCTCGATGGCACGGAAAGACTGCCAGAACCAGAACATCCATAACTCGAAACTTGCTACAACCCCACAATGACTACCGGAACTGACGCGCGACTCGACAGAATCGGGACGGATGGCAACTACGTCATCGTTCCGATGGACCACGGCATCACACTGGGCCCGGTAACGGGCCTCAAAGACATCGAATCGACGATCGACGCGGTGACACGGGGCGGCGCAGACGCCGTCTTGACCCAGAAGGGAATCGCCCCCCGCGTCCACGAGAACAAAAACGAACAGGGCTACATCGTCCACCTCAACGCCTCGACCTCGATCGGCCCGGACTCGAACGACAAGCGACTCACCGGCACCGTCAAGGACGCGATCCGCGTCGGCGCTGACGCCGTCTCCTTTCATATCAACGTCGGCTCGAACCACGAACCCGATCAGATTACCCAGCTTTCCGAAGTCACCTCCGAGGCCGCCCGCTACGGTATCCCCGTCCTCGCGATGGCCTACGCTCGCGGTCCAGACGTCGACAGCGCAGACCCCGAAGCGCTCGGTCACGCCGTTCGCCTCGCCGAAGAGGTCGGTGCGGACATCGTAAAAACGGGCTACAGCGGCGACGCCGACAGCTTCGAACACGTCTGTGAATCGACCCGACTCCCGGTCGTCATCGCCGGCGGCTCGAAGGGAACCGACCGCGAGACGATCGGAATGGTCCGGGGCGCGATGGACGCCGGCGGGGCGGGCATCTCGATGGGCCGCTCGATCTTCCAGCACGAGGACCCCGAAGGGATCGCGACGGCCGTCGCAGGCGTCGTCCACGACGATCTTTCAGTCAACGACGCACTCGAGCGAGCCGGACTCGCACTCGAAGTCTGAGTTCTTTTCCGCGTTTCGACTATTATTTCTCCCGAATGCGTCTCAGTTATCCTCGAGCGGGCCGCATGAGCAGTGCCGGGACCGAAATCACTACGGTAATTCCGTTCGTCTGCCCCGCTCGTGACCGACGGGGAGGCGTTGACGATAGACGACGAGCTACTCGCGCGGGCGCGAATCCACGCCAGAGACGTCGATATCGATGTCGACCTCGAGGCGGTCGAATGGGAAGTCTCAACGCGAGCGCGCCGCCGGGCGGGTGCCTGTCGCTGGGACCGCCGGCGCGAGGTCGCGACGATCGTCCTCACCCGTCGTGCCTACGAGAGCTACGACTGGGAGTCGTTCGCGGCCGTCGTTCGACACGAACTCGTCCACGCCTGGGAGTTCCAGCAGTTCGGCGAGTCCGGTCACGGACAGCGGTTTCGAAAGCGGGCCGCCGAGCTCGACGCGCCCCGCCACTGCGAGACGTTCTCCGAGCCGCGGTACGTGATCCGGTGTCTGGCAGAAAGTTGTGACTGGCAGGCTCACAGACACCGCGCGTCAAGACCCGTGAAAGCCCCGGAAAGCTATCGCTGCGGCGAGTGCGGGAGCGATTACGAGGTCGAACACACAGAGAGCGGCCGAACCTGGCAGTGTGCGAGTGGCTACGGCGGGACGAAGGCCGCTCTCGAAGAAGAGTGGTAGCCAGTTGGGAACGGGATCTGGGCGGGTTGAACGAGAGTTCGAGAGAGAGCCGGCAAAACGGTTCTCACAAGACTTTATTTCCCCGTTCACCTCGTCCGAGTATGGGAGTACTCGAGACGATGTTCGGGCAGGTTGGCGACGGCGACGGTCGGGCGAAGTTTTCGAGCCATCGATACGACGTGACCTATACCGTTTCTGCGGAGAGTCACGACATCGCCTACGCCGTCCCGATCCAGCGGATCGAACTTGACGCCTTCGCCGACCTGGTCGAACTCGAACGCGAGACAGCGTACGTAACCGATGGCGAGGAGTCACTCGAGGAGTCGCTCGATGCCGTCCTCGAGGACGACTCGCTCGACGCGGAGACGTGGACCGAACGAATGGAAGCGCCGCGACGAACCGTCGAACCCATCCTCGAGAGCTGGCAGGAGATCGTGTACGGCGAGGAGGGTGACGCCGGAGCAGACGAGACTGACGACGCAAGCGAGACGAACGAGGCTGATGACACGAACGAGACGGGCGAGAATGAGGACGCAAGCGAGAGGAATAGCACGGGTGCAACGGACGGCTCCGCCGTCGAAATCGTCTACTTACCCCTCGAGACCGAGTCGGCGTTCGCGGCGTTCCTGCAGGTCTGTCGAAAACGCGACGAACTAGAGCACGATCCGTTCGAACTCCCCGAGAACATCGCCGCGGCCGCGGGGATACTCACGCGGATCAAGCGGGCCACCGACCGGAGCGAAAACCGAGTTGTCGTGAACAGACGGCATCTTCCTGAGCTATAACAGCGATACAACCGGCCGGATGTTCGTTGGTTCCGTTTCGGAGTAGCCCTCACGGCGGTGAGCAAATACTATTATTAGACGATCGACTCGAACTCCTCGAGCGACGTCAACTCGTAGGTCGGTTCGTGTTCGACCTCGGTGCCGTGGCCGAGGTTGATCCACGCCGAATCCATCCCCATCGCGTTCGCGCCGGCGACGTCCGCGTGGAGATTGTCCCCGATGTGAACCGTCTCGCTCGGGTCGACTTCGAGCGCGGAGAGGGCCAGTTCGAACGGCGTCGAATCCGGTTTCGGCGGCACGCCGTTTTTGGGGTCGACGAACACCGTCGCGTCGAAGGCGTCGGTGAGTCCGAGCGCCTCGAGCTTTTTCGACTGCGTTTTCTCGCCCCCGTTGGTGATCAGTCCGACCGGCCCGTGCTCGGCTGCGAGATCGAGTGCGGCCTCCGCGCCGGACCGAAATCGGACCTGCGCCGGATCGATCGTCTCGAGGTAGGCGGTCGCGAGGTCCGGTGCGACGGCCGGGTCGACATCGGCCCGATCAGCGGCTTCGGAAAAGAGGTGTTCGAAGAACTGCCGGTCGGTATCGGCCGTTGGGAGATCACGTGAGGCGTAGCGAAGCTGAGCGGTGTTGCAAAACTGCTCGACGCCGGCTCGGTCGAAGGTGGTCTCGAGGAGGGCTTGGCGGTCTTCGATCGGCTCGCAGAGGGTGCTGTCGAGATCGAAACAGATCGCGTCGTACGACATCTGTCCGGTATAGTGGCGTTAGCACCCTGAACCTTTCGCCCAGAGCGAGCGACAGTCTGAGAGGGCAAACGCGAAGACCCGAAGGACTCCGGCGACGACTGACGAATCCGCCACGTTCAAGCCACTCCCCTTCGAGGGTCGAGTTATGACGAGAGCTGTCTGGATAAAAGCCGACGATACTGTCGGCGATTGGGACGAGCGCAGAGCGCGGATTACAACCGCACTCGAGGCCGGCGCAGACTGGGTACTGGTCGACGAAGAGGATATCGAACGCGTGCGTGAACTCGGCGATATCAACGTCGCGGCGTTTCGAACCGACGGCGACGTGACGCTCATCGACAACGCTGAAAACGAGGAGACGACCGCACAGCCGGATACGGTCGTCGTCGGGAAGGAAGGCGAGGGCGACGGCACCGTCGACCTCCCCAACGACTTCTCGGGCTCGGCGGATCTCTCGACGCTCCGGCGAGACGGCAACGTCGACTGGGGCTCGTACGTCCGCATCCTCGGGAAAGAGTACGAGACATTCGCGGAATCGGCCGCGGCAGAAGCAGAGTACACCATCGTCGCCGGCGAAGATTGGACGATCATCCCACTGGAGAACCTGATCGCCAGGATCGGCGAGGAGACGACCCTCGTCGCGGGCGTCACGAACGCCGACGAGGCCAAGACAGCCTTCGAAACGCTCGAGATCGGTGCTGACGCCGTCCTGCTCGACTCGGACGATCCCGACGAGATCCGACGCACCGTCGAGGTTCGCGACGAAGCCGAACGCGAGAATCTGGACCTGCAGTACGCCGAAGTACGTGACATCGAGCAGGTCGGGAGCGCGGATCGAGTCTGCGTCGATACCGGAAGCTTACTCGAGCACGATGAGGGAATGCTCGTCGGCTCGATGAGTCGCGGACTGGTGTTCGTCCACGCGGAAACCGCCAAATCGCCCTACGTCGCCTCTCGTCCGTTTAGAGTCAACGCCGGTGCGGTCCACGCCTACGTTCGGACGCCCGACGGCGGTACCAAGTACCTCTCAGAACTCCAGAGCGGCGATGAGGTCCAACTCGTCGACCTGGAGGGGAACACGCGCGAGGCCATCGTCGGCCGCGTCAAAATCGAGAAACGGCCGATGTTCCGAATCGCCCTCGAGACCGACGACGGCGACCGGATCGAGACGCTGTTACAGAACGCAGAGACGATCAAGGTCCCGACCGCGGACGGACGAACGGCCGTGACGGATCTCGAGACAGGAGATGAACTACTCCTGTACTACGAGGATACCGCGCGCCACTTCGGCGAAGCCGTCGAAGAGAGCATCATCGAAAAGTAGCTGCCAACGACCGGTTTGGGTCGAATCGAGCTTCTTCTAAATCGTTTCAGTGTCTTCTTCGGGCGTCTCGAGTCGCGTCGTACACCAGTGACAGAACGAGAGGTCGTCGTCGAGTTCCTTTCCACAGCTGGGACAGGTCGGTCCGTCGGTATCCTGCGAGCCGTTCGGCGGAAACCCGAGCGCGCGAAACGTCGAGTCGATGGCGGCGAAGAGAACGATAAACATCAGGAAGAACTGGTTCACCGTGCTCGTTTCCGCGTTCATTGTCTCGACCATCTCCGTCATCGACTCGGCGGCCATCATATCCCCCGTCGGGACGAAGAAGTAAATTCCGAGCGCGAACAAGCCGCCAAACAGGAGCGCCCGCGCCCAATCGCGAAGCATGGCGTGTCCCGCTCCAGGCAGAATAACCGACAGGATCGCAGCGGATATCGCACGGATCCAGGTCATGACTGTGGGTTGTTCTCGGGGTGACGGCCACTTAACGTTCCGGTTTCGTCGCAGCGGGACAATTTCTAAAGAAAAAGCAACGAGAGTTCCACGGGTCACCGGACCCGTGGTACTTCACGAGAGGAGTGCTCACCATCGAACGGTATCCGTCGCTGTCGGTACTGTCAGTGAAAACAACAGCAAAAACGACCGGTCTCGGAACTTATGCTGCGCCGAGGGTTTCTTCTGCCTCGAGCAGTTCGTGGTATCGGTTTCGGATCGTCACTTCGGAGATGTCCGCCACGTCGCTGACGGCCGCCTGGGTCGTCTTTTCGTTTGTGAGCAGTGCGGCGGCGTAAACGGCGGCGGCCGCGAGGCCGACCGGCGACTTGCCCGAGTGAACGCCCTTCTCCTTGGCGTTCTGGAGCAGGCTCCGCGCGCGGTGTTCGGCTTCGTCCGAGAGGTCGAGTCCCGACGCGAACCGCGGGACGTAGCTCTCGGGATCGGCCGGCTGGACCTCGAGACCGAGTTCGCGGACGACGTAGCGGTACGTGCGTGCGATTTCGTTTTTCTCGACGCGGCTGACGTCGGCGATCTCGTCGAGGCTTCGGGGGACGCCCGCCTGGCGCGCGGCGGCGTAGACACACGCCGTCGAAACGCCCTCGATGGAGCGGCCGGGGAGGAGGTCCTCGTTGAGCGCGCGGCGGTAGATAACCGACGCAGTTTCGCGGACGTTCGTCGGAAGGCCGAGCGCGGAGGCCATCCGATCGATTTCGCCGAGGGCCTGTTTCAGGTTCCGCTCTTTGGAGTCACGGGTCCGGAACCGCTCGTTCCACTTGCGCAGGCGTTGCATCTTCTCGCGCTGTCGGGAGCCAAGCGAGTTACCGTAGGCGTCTTTGTTACGCCAGTCGATGTTCGTCGAAAGTCCCTTGTCGTGCATGGTGTTGGTCGTGGGTGCACCGACGCGGGACTTCTTGTTCTTCTCGGCGGCGTCGAAGGCGCGCCACTCCGGACCGCGGTCGACCGAGTCCTCCTCAACGACGAGTCCACAGTCTTCACAGACCGTTTCTCCGTGTTCGTCGTCGACGACGAGATTGCCCGTACACTCGGGACAGTCAAGGTCGCTCTGCTCCGTCTCTTCGGTCTCTTCGGTTGTTTCTTGTTCGCTACGACGTACTCTCGTGTTTGATGTTGCGTTGGTCATACGATGGCGGATACTGCCCGGCGAAACGACACGGAAAAGCCGGACTGATTCGTTACCTTTCTCGTTCTTAGACTCGGGGGATAAGGGTTTCGGAATCGAGCCCTCACAACGCTCGAAAACAGGTAATTCGTCGGAAGTGGTATGAATTATCAAAACATTCAAATCAGCTTCGAATTCGGCGAGCAACGAACGCGGCCAAAAAGCAAACTACACTATCCTCACGCGTCCCGTCTTCGATATGGACGTCGTCGTTGGGAGTACGAATCCCGTCAAGAAACGCGCCGTCGAACGCATCGTGGCGGAGTTCGACGGCTCAGTCACCGCTGTCGCCGTCGATTCCGGTGTCAGCGAACAGCCATCGTCTATCGAGGAGACGGTAACCGGCGCGAAAAATCGGGCTCGGCGCGCGCTCGAGGCGACCGACGCGGACTACGGTGTCGGGCTGGAGGGAGGCGTCGCGCGCCTCGAGCAAGCCCCCGGCGTTCGACTCATTATGTGGGCGAGTGTTACCGACGGCGAACGGATCGAAGTCGCCAGCGGGCCGTCGCTTCGGTTACCCGACTCAGTCGGCGACCGCCTCGAGGAGGGTGCAGAGCTTGGGCCCGTGATGGACGAGCGACTCGGAACGGAGAACATCGCCGAAGCCGAAGGGGCGGCCGGCGCGCTGACGGGCGGGTTGACATCCCGAACTCAGGCGCTCGCCGAAGCCGTCGCGTGCGCGTTCGGTCCGTTCGTTACGACCCACTACGAGAGCGATTGAGCGGACGATACGGGCGGAGCTACGCAGGGGCGCGCAGTTCGAATTGCGTGGCAGACGGCCAACGGCCGTCACATGATCCTTCCCCTTCACGATTTTCTGAGAGTCGTTCGGTAGAATGTATTAACCGGCCGTACCAACGAGCCCTTTCCATCAGATTATTAATCCATTACCGACCCCGAAAATCGCCGGACAGCGACTCATTAACCGGACGTACCAAACCCCCTAAGGCCGAAGCTGGCATCCCCACACGTATGAGCACTGCAATGGGTTCCGACCTCACAAGCAAACAACGACAGATCCTGCAGTATCTTCGGGAAAACGCCGCAACGAAGACCTACTTCAAATCGCGGCTGATCGGCAAGGAGCTCGGCATGACTGCCAAGGAGGTCGGCTCGAACATTACGGCCCTTCAGAACAGCGAATACGATGTCGATATCGAGAAGTGGGGCTACTCCTCGAGTACGACCTGGAAAGTCAACGTCTGAGCCACCTTACGACGGCGACCCGTGCCTGCGATTTCGTAGCGTCGTAGCCGAAACATGTTGGAAAAATGTTTTCGTCACCGATAGAGAGACCTCGTTCTCGTCTCATTTAGCGTCTCGTCCTCGCTCGTTCTCGTCTCTTCGTTCGGCGTCATACCTTCGTTCCCACCCCGTCTGTCTCCGATCGACTCGGTTTTCCTTCGATTCGTCCGCTTCTCTCAATGTATGTGAGTATTACCGCACGAAACGGTACGTTTCCGCCTCCGAATAGCACTTGACCCGGTACGACGACTAGCCGAACGATGGAAGCGATCCTCTTCGACATGGACGGCGTCATCCTCGAGGGACCGCGAACCGACCCGCAGGTCTACGCCGATGCGACGGAGTACGCACTGGCCGAACTCGATGTCGATCCGAGTCCCGAACAGCGCGAGGATTTTCGCAGATTCGATACCGGCGTCATCGCTGATCGTGCGGCCGCGCACGGAATCGATCCCGACGAATTCTGGAAACTGAGAGACCATCGCGCGTCCGCACTGACCCACGAACGGGTTCGATCCGGTAAACGTGACGCGTACAATGACATCGAGGCGCTGTACGAGCTCGCCGACCGCACGACGATCGCTCTCGTGACAAACAACCGCCACAGAACGGCAGAATTCGTCGAGGAACACTTCGAGTTCGGATTCAAGACCGTCCGCGGTCGCGATCCATCGATGGACGGCTACCGACGACGAAAACCGAACCCCGCCTATCTCGAGGCGACCCTCGACGAACTCCGCGTCGACGGCGGACTCTACGTCGGAGACTCTGGCGTCGACATCACCGCCGGATACAACGCCGGTCTCGAGACCGCGTTCGTTCGACGCCCCCATAACCGCTCGAGTGAACTTCCGGCCGAGCCGACGTACGAACTCGACTCGCTTACAGAACTGCTCGACCTACTCGAGGCCAGCAACTCACAGTGAGAGCAACTAATCAATTCGGGTAAACTCAACAGTGAGAGCAATCCGCGTCGAGAGAAGAAACTTTGCGACGGCCGTGCGTTCAGCCGCCGACGAAGAGGGGTCAGCCGCGGGGGGCCAACGGAGCGCTCACCCTCGTCGACGAGGGCTCAGCCGTCGTAAGTGAGCAGTCCGTCGGACTCGCGGGCGAGCGTCGTCGCCCGTTCGCCAAAGGAGTCGGCGTGTCGCACGAGCAACAACAGAACGGTCGTCGGCCGTTCAACGGTGTAACCGTCCTCTCGAGACAAGAGCCCGGCTTCCTCGAGTTTCCCTGCGTACTTGCTCACGGTCGGCGGGGAAACCTCCAGGGCGTCGGCGAGGTCGCCGGCGGTCGCGTCCGGATCTCGAAGCAACTCGATCAACATTCCGCGTGGAGTCCCGCGGCGCAGATAGCCGAGGGCGTTCTTTTCGAACTCGTCGAACCGACCCGTGAGCACGAACCGCTTGTAATCGCCGTCGCTGTACTGCTCGACCGCATCGAGTTCCTCGAGGCGTCTGAGGTGGTGCTGGGTCTCTCCCGTGCCGAGCTGTAGGTCATCACGAATTTTCGAGAAGTGTGCACCAGGCGTCGTCGAGAGGTAGCCAGCGATCGCGTCACGAGCATCACTTTCGCCGGTGTCTGCGGCGGCCGACGCCGAAAACCCGGCGAGTGGGGACGCGGCACCGACAGCGGCAAACCGGCGCAGGGTCGATCGCTTTTCTTCGTCGACCCCATCGGGTGATGTCATAACTATCTATCAATTGGAACGGGGCGAATCGTAAAACGAGTTTCGCTCCGCGTTGTTCACTGAATCCTAGGAGTCGGCGTCCGGCTCGGGCTGTGTGTCACCCTCGAAAGACTGGTCCATATCTTCGATAACGTCGTCCGGATCAGTGATCGTGCCGGCGTCTTTGCCCTCCTTAATGGCCCGGGCCTGTTTTTCCATCTCCTCTAGGTCCATCTCGGCTTCCTCGTCGATCTCGCCGATGATTTCGGCGATGTCGTCGAGGCCAATCAGTTCGCGGGTCTCCTCGTCGAACTCGAGGCTCTCGAGTTCCGCACCGTCGCCTTCGACATCGCTACCAGAGAGGTGTTTGCCGTAGCGCCCGACCATCGAGGTAAGCTCCTGGGGCAGGACGAACGTCGTGGACTCGCTCTGGCCCATCTCAGTCAGGGCGTCCATGCCCTTGTCGATGACGGCGCGTTCGCCCATGGATTCGGCCGAGCGAGCGCGGAGGACAGTCGAGATCGAGTCACCCTGGGCCTCGAGGATCTGGCTCTGCTTTTCACCCTGGGCGCGGATGATCTGGCTCTGTTTGTCACCTTCTGCCTTCTCAACTTCACTCCGGCGTTCACCCTGTGCCTCGAGAATCATGGCACGGCGTTTCCGCTCGGCGGAGGTCTGTTGTTCCATCGCACGCTGGACGTCTTTGGACGGGTTAACTTCACGGACTTCGACGCTCTCGACGCGGATCCCCCACTCGTCTGTGGGTTCGTCGAGTTCGGTTCGGATCTTCGCGTTGATCTCCTGGCGTTTGTTGAGCGTGTCGTCGAGTTCCATGTCACCCAGCACGGCACGGAGGGTCGTCTGAGCGAGGTTGGAGGTTGCCTTCTTGTAGTCGTCGACCTCGAGGAACGCCTTCTTCGCGTCCATCACTTTAATGTAGACGACGGCGTCTGCGGTCACGGGCGAGTTGTCGCGCGTGATCGCTTCCTGGCGTGGCACGTCGAGGGTCTGTGTCCGCATATCGAACCGGTACGTCCGCGAAACGAACGGCGGAATGATGTTGATACCTGGCTCGAGGAGTTTACGGTATTCACCGAAGACCGTCAGCGCGCGTTTTTCGTACGCGTCGACGATTTCGACGGCACTGAGGAGTGCAGCGAGTACCACAACGAGTACGAGGGCACCGATCAATAGCCCGACACTGGCTACTCCTTGCAGCGGGATAAGTTCCGGAAGCATAGAATGACCTTACGTCGGTGACCTAAAAAGCGTTCCCTTGTCAGAACAACATATCCGGTGACCTGTCGACCTCAGTTCGACTCCGTTTCCGTCATCGAATCGTCGGCGTTGACCTCGGATTCGTCCTCGGCCTCATCGAGGTCGTCCATCTCAATTGCGTCCGTTCCGCTGTCGGAATCCGTTCCGGGAGATTCGGACGCCTGTTCGTCCGTTTCGTCCGTCGTTTCACCGCGGGCGAGCGCGCGGTCGATTTCGTCCGCCTCGATCGCGCCGACGGCTTCGACCATCAGTACGTTCCCGCCGCCCGGATCGAGAACCATGATCTCTTCGCCTTCCTCGATGGTGCCGCTGGTCGTTCGAGCGCTGTAAAACGGGGCGAATCCACCGCTGTCGAGTTTGACTTCGCCGCCGCGAGCCGTTATCTTCTCGGTCGCGTATCCCGTCGCTCCCGCAAGCGAGGAGGAATCGCTCGTCTGCGCGGTTCCCTTCCCGCCGTAGAAGTCGAACTCGCGGTAGGCGTAGGCCGCGACCGTACCGATTGCCAACGTTAATCCTGCAAGGACGATCGTATCGAGACCGCCCGGGACTAGCAACCCGATAAGTCCGGCACCGGCCAGTGCGACACCGATCACGATGAGATGCGCACCTGGCGAGAGGGCCTCGAGAACCATCATAACGAGGCCCGCCGCGAACAACAACAGCGGGATATTAGTGAGGAGGGATTCCACCATGCGTGTTGCTAAGGTCTCGCCCCGATTAAATGTTTACTGCCCCGCTCAGGCGATCATCACCGAGGCGAGTCGGAACATCACCAGAACCATTGCGACCGCACCGAGCACGACGAACACTGCACCCTCGAGGCTCGGATCGCCGGGAACGACCGGCGTCGAGCTCGGTTCCGGCCGATGTGCATCGTCTTCGTCGTCGGATCGAGCGTCGGCATCCGCGGACTCGGCTGTCCGATCATCGTCGCTTGCAAGGTCGATCGGGATACGACCCCAGTCCTCACCGGAGTGGTCGTCGCTCGGGCCGGAAGACTGTTCGGCCCGTCGACCGTCCGTCTGTCTCTCGGCAGGTCGTCTCTCATCAGGTGAATCCGCCTCGTCGATCCGTGACTCGTCGAGCCACGAGTTGCCGGCCGTCGACGATTCGTCGTCGGTTTCGGTCTTCGAATCGATTTCTTCGGCCTCTTTGACGATGAACGTCTCGTCGAACGGATCATGGTCGGAGTTCGGCTCGTCTCGAGACGGAGCGTCGCTCTCACCGTCCCCGTTCCCGCCGGCGGGTTCGTCGTCCGACTCGGGTCCGGACGGGTCCTCAGTCATATCCGTGTTAGAACCCCCGCCGACAAAAATCCGCGGTACTCGCCGCCGGCTCGAAACGCCTCAGTTCGGTCGGTCGGTCCGGCCTCTGACCGCACCCTGGAACACGACCCCGCGCTCGGCGTCGATCGTGACCGTCGTTCCGGTTTCGATTTCGGTCAGGTCCGCATTGCTGACCATCGGAATGTCCATCTCTCGAGCGACGAGGGAGGGATAGCCGGTCATCCCCGGGCTCGCGTCGACGATCCCGCCGATCTTCTCGAGATCGCCGGAGAATTCGTCGGCGAACTCGGAGTCGATCGCGAGAATCGCTCCGTCGGGTACCGTCGAGAGGTCGCCGTCCGAAAGCGGCGTGAGCGGGCCGGAAACGCGTCCGTCGACGACGACGCGACCCGTCGCGAGCGCGTCGGCGGCGACGTGGACCTTCAGCATGTTGGTCGTGTTCGCCCCCTCGAGTTCGGTCATCATTCCACAGAGAACGACCACGGTATCGCCGCTGTCGGCGACGCCCGCATCGAGTGCCGCCTGCACCGCCCGTTCGACCACCGCGTCGGCCCCTTGATCCGAGACGCTGGCGTACAGCGGGGTGACGCCCCACGAGAGCGCGAGCTTCCGGCGGACCTCGTGACTCGGTGTGGACGCGACGACCGGAACCCCAGGACGATACTTCGCCGTCTTGAGCGCGGTGTAGCCGGATTCGGTCGCCGCGACGATCGCATCGGCACCGATGTCGCGCGCGAGAAATCGCGCCGACCGGGCCAGCGCGTCGGTTCGAGCGTCTCCGGCTGTCGGGACTCGTTGCTCGAGGACCTCCGCGTACTCTTCGGAGGATTCGACCTCCCTGATGATGCTGTCCATCGTCTCGACGACCTCGACCGGATAGTCGCCGACGGCGGTTTCGGCTGAGAGCATGACCGCGTCGGTGCCATCGAGGACGGCGTTTGCGACGTCGGAGGCCTCGGCTCGGGTCGGACGGCGCGCGTGGACCATCGAATCGAGCATCTCCGTCGCCGTGATGACCGGACAGCCGGCGGCGCGACATTTCCGGATGATCCGTTTTTGAATCATCGGCACGTCCTCCATCGGGCACTCGACGCCAAGGTCGCCGCGCGCGACCATCACGCCGTAGGAGGCCTCGATGATCTCCTCGAGATTCTCGACCGCGCCGACGCGTTCGATCTTCGAGATGATCGGAATATCGACGCCCAGATTCTCGAGTACCTCGTTGACTTCGTAGACATCGTCCGCGTCGCGGACGAAACTCGCGGCCACGAAGTCGACTTCCTTCTCAGCGGCGAGCTCGAGGTCGGCCCGGTCGCTCCCAGTGACCATGTCGAGTCCGAGGTCGACGCCGGGAACGTTGACGCCCTTCCGGCCGCCGAGTTCCCCGCCGGTCTCGACGCGAGCCCGTATCCCGTCGGAATCGAGTTCGAGGGCGGTTGTCTCGATCAGGCCGTCGTCGAGTAAGATTCGGTCGCCCGCTTCGACGGCATCGATCGTCAGCGAGATCCCAATTTCGTCGCTGTTTGCGGCGTCGCCTTCGACGAATCGGATCTCCGAGCCCGCCTCGAGCGTCACGGTTTCGTTCTCCGGTAGCGGGGCGGTCCGTATCTCCGGCCCTTTCATGTCGAGCATGACGCTCACCGGGCGATCCTTCTCCTCGTCGACTGCTCGGACGCGATCGATCAGATCGGATCGATCTTGCGGCGTCCCGTGGCTGGCGTTGAGTCGAGCTACCGACATTCCCGCGTCCGCGAGCGTGGCGATCGTCGCCCGGTCGTTCGTCGCCGGACCGAGCGTACAGACGATCTTTGCGTTTCTCATGCCCAGAGGTAGCGCGAGCACCGCAAAAAAGTTGTGGTGACTTACTCGAACTCGAGTCTATCTTTTTCGAACACGCGTTTCGGCCAAAGCGTTTTCTCCGGTAGTCAAGTAGCCCCGATGATGCCCAGTTACACCGCGTTCGTCGACGTCGCCGACCGAGACGTACAGAACGTCCAGGAACTGGCCTCGATCTGGGGCGAGATCAAGGGCGAGTTCACCGAGCACGAGGCCGAGCTCGTCGACTCCTACGCGATGCTCGGGAGTCACGACTTCCTGGTCATCTTCGAGGCACCCGACCGCGAGAGCGCGTTCAAGTCCGCGCTGACGCTTCGGAGACACGGCCTCGAGGCAAAGACGATGGAAATCATCGACACGGACGATTTCGCGGATCTCGTCGATGAAGTTTGAGCGGGATCGACCGCTCGTCGACAGGGTTTTGATACGTCAATTCGTTATCCAGAGTATGAGTGAACGAAGCGTTCTGCTCGGCATACTCGGATTGCAACTGACAGTGATGGCGATCGGGTTTGCCATTTTTGTGGAATGGGACGTGCCTGAAGGGGTGGCGCTCCCCTTCTTCGGCGGATTGGTTGTTACGTTTATCGGGCTCGCGCTGAGTTGGGTGAACACCATAGCGTCCAACCAGTAACACATCGTTCGACAGCGGACATACTGAGTGACGGAAGTTATGGGCATGGACTGAGATGAGCGGGTGATGGGCGGAGACCGACGGGGCGATCTCGTTCGTCATTTGAGTGAGGGGGAGTTAGATCGTCTGCTGGACAAAGCAGACGATCCAAAGATCATCAAGCGGCTCACTTTTGTCAAACGTCTCTACAAGGGTGCAACGTATGAGCAAGCAGCCGACGACGTTGGCAAATCTGCCTCGACCGGAAGTCGCTAGGCGCGTCGATGGAATGACGGCGGAGTTGGTCAGTCAACACCGAGCTTCGGAAGTGGGAGGCCCCCGAAGCTCGGTGAAGACGACCAAGAGCGTCTTCTAGAACTCCTCAGAGAGGGACAGCCCTGGAAAGCACAGGAAGTTCATCAGCTCTTGGACGAAGAGTTCGACGTTGAGTACCACCCTGACTACCTCGGTCGATTCCTCCGGAACCTCGGGCAGTCCTACGCTAAACCACGTCCAAAGCGCCCCTCTCGGCCAGAAAACGCCGATAAAATCCTCGAAGAACGCGTTACAGACGCGTTCGACGAAGAAACAGAGACAGCACATAACAAGCGTCCTGATAATGACGACGAAGGCTGGGTCCTCGACGACGTGCGCTGTCTAGTTGTCAGCATTTGCCACCCCATTCGTTCATCCATGCGAGTGGACTTAGCAGGCTTTCAGCCCATCAGTGCCTATTGAGCAATAGTATCAATAAGTCAGTAATTCATTGAGTTTATTATCTATGGGTATGGCTATTAGATATGGTCAGAGCCAATTCCAATAGTGGAGTTTCGCGGAGAAAGTATGTTGCAGTCACAGGGTCTGTGTTCTGTGGATCCACACTTATATCAGGAAATGTCTTAGCTGACGATAATTCTGAAACAGACGAGAATCAAGTTGAACGATACGAAATGGATGATGGCATTCTGATTTCAGCAACTGGTAATAATAGACTTCCACTGAAGCAAATTCAGCGAGTCCAAGAAAATAAAATTCAAAACTTTGCCAAACCCGGTGATAAAGGGGTGATAGATATCAATGATGGGAGTATTGTAGTTAAGAACGATTTGGAAGAGAACTATGATAAAAATAGTAATGCTGAAACGGAATTGATTGCATATTATTTCGGTTGGGAAGATGGTGCGCCAAATGAACGAAAAGTTAGAGCCCCTTCCAATGTCTCTGAAGAAGAAAGGAAAGAAATAATTGAAAACGCCATTCAAGATATTGAGGGCCAAGAAGTTGTTGCGCTTAACGATGGTGAAGATGTAGTTGGTTCAGACCCTGATTGGGGAGAACCTATCGGGACTCTGCATGATGAACAATATGTGCATATAGATGGTGCAGGATCTGCTACACTGGGTCATTTTAATTTGTTCGCCAGGATGTGGCAGGCGGGTGACGTTGATGGAAACTTCCAGTTCGGTTGTACACTAGGTTGTCTCCTATTTCCTGGCGAGAACTTGAACTCCTCCACTCCTGGAGTGACTGATCCTGTTGGATTCAACTATCATACCGAAATAGAACAGGATTTCTTTGGAAACACTGATATAGTCAATTATGCACCATTAAATGATTCTGATGGAGGACTATATGGAGGTGTAGATCTTACTGATATTACCTTCGGGGCCGATTCTTCCGGTCCTTATGGAGAAGTTTCATTGACCCCTTCAAGCACTGAGGTTGATGAGATACATGACCACACCCAACCTGGGTCCTCTGTCGAAACACATTATGAATACGGTAGCTTGTTCAATGCTGGTTCCCATGGTGGCGACAGTAATCAAGAGCTTGGGAATTCTGCGGTATTTCTTTTTGAAGCTTCTCCTGGCAACCCGAATGTAAATACCTGCTCAATAGAGGCTGAATTTTCAGGAGGAGTTGATGATGAACGCCACTATGAATCTGAAAGCCTAACAGAAACATTTTCTGCATCCAATATAGATATGTAGGAAATCTCCACCGATGGATTTTATACTTCTTACATGACAATCAACCATGAATGAAAATAAATACTTGTAGGGATTATTGGCTTACAGGTTACGATAATGGCAATTGGGTTGGCAGTGTTTATAGAATTTAGTCCGCCCGACTGGATAGCACCAGTATTCTTTGGCGGGTTGATAATTACGTTGGTTGGATTTTTGATGAGTGGGGAATAATTCTCTATGGATCACTGTAACAGCGCGTTCGCGAATGGCTCAATCTATATGATCTGTGTCTGCAAATAGGCAGTATGGCTTCACGGGTAACACACCCTACCACACCCAATCGATCGTCCGAGACGACGGCTATCGATCGCCTGTCGGACCGCTGCTATCGGCTCGGTCTCCTCGGCGCTATCGGTCTACTGAGTTTTCTAGACGGGTACGTCAGTGCACTCGAGTACACGGCGTTGTTTTTCCTCTTCTCACTGCTCTTTTTCGTTCCGCTCGTGCTCAGTGGGTTCAAATACATCATCGACCTGAGAACAAGACGCGCTGGCGAATCCGATGATCGACCGGAGCCTCGATCGTGGATCGAATCCGGGTATCGGTTCGGGCCGGTTCGGAGCCTGCTTTCGATGGCGACGATGCTACAACCGATCGTCCTGTTTCAGACCATGTTACAGTGGATCGGGTACGCGATGATCGTCGGCCGATACCGCGGACGCCTTCCGACGCCTGAAGGCCACGAAAGCGACGTGGACTACAGACTGCCGTTCGATGGGACGTGGACCGTATTGAACGGCAGTCCCGACAAACGGTACTCCCACTCGTGGTCGATCCCACAACAACGCTACGCGTACGATTTCGTAATCACCGACGAAGACGGAACGACGCACGACGGCGGGACCGGGCCCGAGGCGCACTACTGTTTCGAGGAACCGGTCCTTGCACCGGCCGAAGGGACGGTCGTCGCCGTCCGAAACGAGCATCGCGATTACCATCGAACAACCGGCTGGCTAGATCCGCTCCAATACGATCTCAGAGGGAACTACGTAACGATCAAACACGATGAGAACAAATACTCCCTTCTGGCCCACCTCGAGGCGAGAAGCATCACCGTTTCGCCGGGAGAGCAGGTCGAACGGGGAGACCAGATCGGACGGTGTGGCCATTCTGGGAATTCGACCGAGCCCCACCTTCACTTCCAGGTTCAGGATCGGCCGAACTTCTTCACGGGGATGAGTCTCCCTGTCATCTTCACCTCGGTCTCGTCGAGGCTACACGACGAGGAATTTACTCACCGCGAACGGAGCTACGTTCATGCTGGGCAACTCGTAACACAGGGATAATCGAGTGATCGTCGAAAAGCTCTGCTGTCGATCAGTGATTCGAATCTTCAGTTGGATGCTCGTTCGTGGATCTCGACGAGGATTAACCGACGTCACCCGCTAATCGGTACAAATCCCGTAAATACTGGACTTACGCCAACGGATCCGATCGGTCGGTGTCGACAACGCACACGTCGTCATCGATGACGACGGCGAGCCGATCGCCGTCGAGTTCGAGATCGATTCGTAACTCGAGCGGTTCCTCGTCGAGGACGGTAACAGTCTCGTCGCCGATGAACGAGAACTCCCAGAACCGGCGGTCGCGAACGTCGATGCCGTGATCCCAGTAGAACGAGACGACCGCGGGGTGATTGAGAAGTGCAGTGCCGACGTGTGATCCACCCAGCGAACCGCATTCGGGGCAGTTCGCCGCGAACGAGTACTCCCACGGTCCGTCCGATTCGATCGTGAGCGATCGTTCGACTGTGGTGTGACAGTACGGGCAGATCCCCTCGAGTATCTGCTCGATCGTGTGACGCCACAACGTCGAGGCGACCTCGAGAAGGGGGGACATCTCACGACCTGCTGCGCCGGCGGGTCGAACGGCGTGTGCGAACAAGGTCGTCTCTCCCCGCCGAATTTTGACGACGCTGTCCTCGTACACCGCCGTCAGCGACGTGTCGTGGTTGCTGTCGGTCTCGCCACTGACGACACCGACCATACCCGCCTCCTCAGAACCGTCGCATTCGTCACCGTTGGCGAGCGAAACCGGCCCGCGTTCCTCGTGAGACCGCCAGGCGTCCATATCGATCACCTTCGCGATTTCGAAGCCAGCGAAGGTCAGCCGATATCCGTCCGGGCCTTCCTCGATGAACTGCTCGCGAAGCTGTCTGAGATGGTAGTTGAAGTTTCCCTTGTCTTCAACGCCGACTCGCTCTCGAAGCGTCGAATACGGAAGCTGGTCGCCGGTAACGGAAACAGTTTGGCGGTGATCGTAGAGCGTCCGAAGGATCTCGAGGCGGGTTTCGTTTCCGAGCGGCTTGAACGGGTCGACGGGGCGTTCGTCCCGCTTTCGGTGCTGTCTGGACATTGTTTCTAGATCGGGTGAAGCGAACACGCTTCGAACGGCGTTCGGGAGAAAATGATTGCTCCAAACACATATGTCATCGGGATCACAACGAATCGACTCGTTCAATGTCGAATCCACGTTCCCGTCGGCGGGTTCTCGCAGGATCCGCCCTCCTCGGAGCCGCATCGATCGCGGGTTGTGTTCCGCGAAACGGCCGCGCCGAATCCGAGACGAATTCATCGAATCGATCGGACGGACCGGACTCGACCGCACCGCAACCCGATCGTAGTCGTTCGCTCGAGATGCGGAATCTCGAGGGCCTCGAGTCGTTCGTCGACGAAACCATGCAAACGAGCCTCGAGGAACACGACATCGTCGGAGCGTCCGTCGCCGTCGTTCACGACGACGAGCTCGTGCTCGCGGAAGGGTACGGAGACGTGTCGGTCGACGGTCCGGCCGTCGGCGCGGCAGAAACGCGGTTTCTGGTCGGGTCCGTGTCGAAACCCATCGTCTGGACTGCAGTGATGCAACTGATCGAAGCCGACCGAATCGATCCGAACGAAGCTATCACGACCTACCTCGAGTCGGTGTCTGTCCCCGAAACGGAGTGGGACCCGATCACGATGGCCCACCTCGCCACGCACACAGCTGGATTCGAACAGCGATACGGGGGGACGTGGGTCCGGGATCCCGACGACCTGCGGTCGCTTCCGACGGTTCTCAACGAAGAGCAACCCGAACGTGTGCGGCCACCCGGAACGGTCGCGTCCTACTCCAACTACGGGACCGCACTGGCGGCCCAGGTCGTCGCGGACGTAACCGGAACTCCCTTCGAAGAATACGTCGAGGAGAACATCTTCGAACCGGCGGGGATGGATACGTCGACGTTCGAACAGCCCGTACCCGAGGAATCCGATACCAGCCTCGCGACGGGGTACACCACGCTCGGTGGAACGCCTCAGGAAACGCGGGAGCTGTCCCTGGAGCTCGCGCCCGCCGGATCGATGGCCACGACCGCGACGGGGATGGGGGCGTTTATGCGTGCACACCTCGGCGGCGGAATGGCCGACGGCGAACGGATTCTCGAGGAGGAGACGGTCGATGCGATGCACGAACGGTGGTTCACCCACCACGAGAAACTCGACGGTATCGCGTTCGGGCTTTTCGAGCGTTCTCGAGGCACCGCCGGCGATTCCGGCAATGAGGACGATTCCTCCGGCGGCCAGAGCCGCCTCTTGGAACACGACGGCCAGATACCGGGTTCGTTCCACAGCCGGCTCCTGCTCGCCCCCGAACACGATCTGGGGCTCTTTCTCGTGTACAACACCGACAGCGCCACCGGTGCGAGTGCCGACTTCGTCGACGCGTTTCTCGAGGAATACCTGCCGCTCGAGGAATCGTCGGAAATCGAAGCGGTCGAGCCAGACGGTCGCCCCGAACGCGCCGACGAACTCGAGGGGAGCTATCGCGGCGTCAACGTCGCGGAGTCGGAGTCCGCGAAGTTCTGGTCGGTCGTACAGGCCGGATCAATCGACGTGTCTGTCGACGACGACGGGGCGCTCGTGACCGACCTCGGCGGCGAGACGCGGTGGATCGAACGCGAACCGCTTCTTTTCAGGAAGAAGACGGCGACGAACTCCTGGCCTTCGGGGAGGACGACGGCGAGGTTAGATACCTCTTCCTCGGCTTTCACGCGTTCGAGCGGCGATCGTGGTACGAATCGACCGCCGCACACGCTGGCGTCGCGGGCGCGACGACGCTCGGGATGCTCACCGGAGCCGTCGGCTGGCCGCTCGCTCGAGGCTGGCGCTGGCTTCGCGGTGACGGCGAGTCGGACGACGATAGCCCACCGGAACAACGCGTTTCGACGGAAGCGCCAGCCTCGGGCGAGCGCTACGCTTCGAGCGACGACGAACCGCGTTCCACGTCGAGTCCAAATCCCGAGCTCGAATCCGGCGGACAACCGGATGCGAGCGGGCCGGCCGCCGGGAGAACGGCTTCGGTGGAAACCGCTGGGTTCTCGAGCAGTAGCGAACGGAACCTCGAGACCGGTACTCTGACGGATCCGCGTCGGTGGGGTCGCTGGACGGCCGGCGCGACGATCGCGTGTCTGTTCGGGTTCGTTCTCGGAACCGTCGGCCTGTTGCTTTTGTACCCGTACACGCTACTGAGCGATCCGCCGCTGGCGTTCACCGCGTTGTTCGTGTTCCCGCTCCTCGGCGTCGCCGGAACGGCGATTTCTGCGTGTTACGCGATTATCGCTTGGCGAGACAGGTCCTGGAGCCG
This sequence comes from Halostagnicola bangensis, assembly GCF_054653435.1. Classification (NCBI taxonomy): domain Archaea; kingdom Methanobacteriati; phylum Methanobacteriota; class Halobacteria; order Halobacteriales; family Natrialbaceae; genus Halostagnicola; species Halostagnicola bangensis. The sequence goes on from NZ_BAAIGG010000002.1 coordinate 957,936, forward strand.
GCGCTCGCGAATCCACTACACGCTCGTCGTCTGTGCCGCGGCCGGCTTCTGCTGGCTGTTGTACTACTGGAATTTCGTTCGTCTTCCCGTCTGATACGGTTCCGCTTCGGAAGAAGTCGACTTAAAACTCGAACGAAGCGACGAACGCTCGCGATCCGCTACTGAACCTTCTCGCCGATGTCGGCGTCGCCGTGGGTCGTCAACAGATCCGCCTCGTCGCCCGCCGCGAGGATCATGCCGTTTGACTCGACGCCGAACAGCTCCGCCGGTTCCATGTTCGCCAACAGGATGATCTTCTCGCCGGGCAGTTCCTCGAGGTCGTGTAACTGCTTGATCCCCGCGACGACCTGCCGGGTTTCGAAGCCGATGTCGACCTCGAGTCGCGCGAGGTCGTCCGCACCCTCGATCCCCTCGGCGACCTCAATCTGTCCGACGCGGATGTCAAGGTCCTGGAACTCTCCGAAGCCGATTCGGTCCTCGAGCAGGGGCTCGAGGTCACCTGCGGGGTCGTTGTCGGCGTCACTATCGTCGTCGACGTCGCCCCCCGTCTCGTCTTCGGCCGCATCTTCCTCGCCGTCCTCCGCATCGTCTCCCGCGGCGGCGACGCGGTCTGCGAGTTTCTCGTTCAGTTCGGTCACGCGCTCGTCTTCGATCTTCTCGAAGAGTTCGCCGGGTTCATCGAAGCGACGCGGCGGGGCCTCGAGCGCGTCCTCGATCCGCGCGTTTTCGACGGCACCGTCCTCGCCGAGTTGCACCCAGAGCGCCTGGGCCTTCTCGGGCGTGATCGGCGCGATGAGGACGCCGACGGCTTTCGCGATCTGAACGCAGTCCCGGATGACCTGCGCGGCTTTGTCGGGGTCGTCATCCGTAAGCTTCCAGGGCTCGTGGCGCTGGATGTACTCGTTGCCAAACTGCGCGAGTCGCGTCGCGGCCTGACCGATCCCGCGGATCGAGTAGTCGTTGACGGCCTCGCGAACCTCGCCGATGGCTCCCTCGATGCGATCCTCGACGTCCGGAGAGACGCCCACGTCCGGCGTTCCGTCGTAGTTTCTGTAGGCAAAGAGCAGGCTCCGATACCAGAAGTTGCCGACCGTGCCGACGAGTTCGCCGTTTACCTTCTCCTGGAACGCGTCCCAGGAGAAGTCGACGTCCTGCTGGAGTCCGCCCGTCGTCATCAGATAGTATCGTAGCAGATCGGGGTGGAACCCTTCCTCGAGGTACTCCTTCGCCCAAATGGCGCGATTTCGGCTCGTCGAGAGCCCCTTGCCGTTGATCGTAATGAACCCGGTCGCGGCGACCGCCCGCGGCGCGTTGTAGTTGGCCCCCTTAAGCATCGCCGGCCAGAAGATCGTGTGGTGCTGGATGATGTCCCGGCCGATGACGTGGACGATCTCGCCGTCTTCTTTCCAGACCCGCTCCCAGTCGTAGTCCTCGCCCTCGTCGCTCTCTGCGTACTGCTTGGTGCTCGAGACGTACTCGACGGGCGCGTCGACCCAGACGTAGAGGACGATGTCCTCTTCTTCCGCTCCCGGGTAGTCGATTCCCCAATCCATGTCGCGGGTGAGACACCAGTCCTGCAGGCCCTCTTCGATCCACTGACGGGGCTGGTTCCGGGCGTTCGAAGTCCCCTCGAGGTCGTCGAGGAACTCGGTGAGGTACTCTTCGAACTCCGAGACGCGGAAGAACTTGTGGGTCCGTTCGCGGTACTCGGCCGGGTTGCCAGTGATCGTACTCTTCGGATCCTCGACCTCGCCCGGCTCGAGGTGGCGTTGACAGCCCTCGTCGCACTCGTCACCGCGGGCTTTCTCGCCGCAGTACGGACAGGTCCCTTCGACGTAGCGGTCTGGAAGGTGATCGTCGGCCACGGGATCGTAGGCTACCTGAATCTCCTTTTCGTAGATGTAGCCCTCGTCCTCGAGCGTTTTGACGATTTCCTGGGTCAGTTCCGTGTTCGTTTCGTCGTGAGTGTGCCCATAGTTGTCGAACTCGACGTTGAACTTCGGAAACGTCTCGGCGTACTGCTCGTGCCACTCGAGGGCGAAGTCCTCGGGGTCGACGCCCTGTTGCTCGGCGTTGACGGCGACCGGCGTTCCGTGCATGTCCGACCCGGAAACGTAGGCCGTCTCCTGGCCGAGGATCTCGAGGGTGCGTGCGAAGGAATCGCCGCCCACGTACGTTCGCAGGTGGCCGACGTGTAGGTCCCCGTTGGCGTAGGGCAACCCGCACGTCACCACCGCTGGCTGGTCCGTCGGAAACTCGTCGTGGCTCATACGTGTGCTGAGTCGACCGAGGGCGTAAAACCCGCCGGTTTTCGCTCGCGGGTGTGTCAATCGTTTCCAGTCCCCGCCGAGCCGTCGAACGCTATTCCGTTGCGCGCTCGTCTACCGTCCAGATATCCGGCAGCCACTCGAGCCGACTGGCAAAGAGCAGGCCGACGCCGACGAACATCGGGCCGAAGAAGCCGGCGACGAAGACGACGCCGCCGAGTTCGAAGATTATGGTGAGTGCGGAACCGACCAAAATGAGCCAGGCAAGGGCCTCCCACGGCCGCCCGTCGTAGAGCCGCCACGAGGCGAGCGAGAGCAAAAACCCCGCGAACGCGGCCGCAACGACGATCCCCTCGAGCGCGAGCGAACTCACTGTCAACAGCACGAATCCCGCGAACGCGATCCAGTCGAAGTGATCCATCGCTCCTCGTTGGTGGTTCCTCTCGAGTCGACCGAAAAACGTGTGTCGATCCGTCAGCGCAGTAGCCGAAATACCGAATTACAGCGACAGCACCTCAATCGTCGCTTACGACGGGCACGCTCGCGCGACACTGGAGTCGATCCAGATCCGCGACGAACGACTCGAGCATCGACCGCGTGACGTGGGGCATACAGACGACGCGCATCTCGCCAGTCGCCGTTCGAGAGATGCGCCACCCCTCTCGCCTGAGCGAGTCGAACGTCGAGACGGGGACGTCGGCGGCGACCAGCGGAAGCGTCGGGTCGACGACCTCGAAGCCGCGCGCAACGAGCGCATCGGCGAGCCAGTCGGCGTTGCGCTGTGAACGAGCGTACTGGCGCTGGTAGCCGCCGGGCCACAGCGCCTCCATCGCGGCGACCGCGCTCGCGACGCCGGCTCCCGATCTGGTTCCCGTCAGTGTCGCCTGGGAAGTCGACTCGAGATAGGGCGTGTCGATCGCGAGTTCGTCGAGTAGCGTCTCCTCGCGTGCAAGGAGCCCGCCGGCGGGGACCGCGGCCTGTCCCATCTTGTGGGGGTCGATGGCCATCGTGTCGACCGGAGCGTGAGAAAAGTTCCACTCGTCGTCGGTAAACGGAAGGACGAATCCGCCCCAGGCCGCGTCGACGTGAAAGAGTGCACCGACCGATCGTGCAATCTCGCCCAGTTCCGGGATCGGGTCGACGCGTCCGTACTCGGTCGTTCCCGCGACGCCGACCACCAGCGCCGTGTCCTCGTCGACGCTGTGGCGGACGGCCTCGAGGTCTGCTCGGTGGTCCCGATCAGTCGGCACGATCCGCAACTCGACGCCGAGTACGTTCGCCGCTTTTTGAAAGCTGAAGTGGCCCGATTCAGGCATGACGACGTTCGGAGTGGGGTTCCCGGTCCGGTCCAGCGCTCGACTGTCGGTTCGGCTCTCGAATCGGTCGCGGGCGATGCGAACCGCCTGAATGTTCGCTTCGGTTCCGCCGCTGGCGACGTACCCTGCGGGATCGGAGAGTCCGGCGATCTCGCCGAGCATCGAGACTGCCTCCTCCTCGAGTGTCGTGACTGAAGGATACGTTCCCGGATCGCCGGGGTTCGTCGCGAGAAACCGTTCGGCCGCCTCACGCGCGTCCGGGTGGGGCTCGGTGCACATCGACGAAAGCACCCGGTCAAACGTCTGCGGCTCGACCTGCATACTCTCGTTAATGACGGTCTTCGGTTTATTCGTTGCGTTTCCGCACAGAACCGCTGACTCGGCTTGAAACCGAATCTCCGGTGTTGAACTCAGACTCGAAAGTAAACCGGTCGAGAAAAGGAGAAGGCGTGATGACCGTGTCGATGGTCGTGCAGTCGAGTTAGCGAACCGAATCCAGCAAGAGCTTCTGCTCGACCCGCTTTACTTCGTGTTGGACGTCCCGGACGGCGTCGATGTTCGCCGAAATCGAGCTGACGCCCTCGTTGACGAGGAACTGGACCATGTCCGGCTTCGAGCCAGCCTGGCCGCAGATGCTCGTCTCTACGTCGTGTTCCCGGCAGGTCTCGATGACGTCCTCGAGCAATCGCAAGATCGCGGGGTGGAGTTCGTCGAACCGGTCGGCGACGTGCTCGTTGTTTCGATCCACCGCGAGCGTGTACTGGGTGAGGTCGTTCGTCCCGAACGAGGCGAAGTCGATGCCCGCTTCGGCCATCTCCTCGACGCTCAGGGCCGAAGCCGGGGTTTCGATCATGACGCCCCACTTGCGTTTCTCGGGATCGATTCCCGTCGCTTTGAGTTGCTCTTTCGCGCGGTAGACATCCTCGGCGTCGTTGACCAGCGGGAGCATGATCTCGACGTTGTCATAGCCCATCTCGTAGAGCCGGGCGAACGCCTCGAGTTCGTAGCCGAAAACCTCGGTTCGATCGAGGCTCCGTCTGATGCCCCGGTAGCCGAGCATCGGGTTGTGCTCGACGGGTTCGTCCTCGCCGCCCTCGAGTTGACGGAACTCGTCGCTCGGCGCGTCGAGCGTGCGGACGCGAACGGGTCGCGGATAGAACTCGTCGGCGACGGTTCGGATTCCCTGAATTAGCTCCTTGATATAGGCGTCAGTGCCGTTCTCCTCGATGAACTTCTCCGGCGTCTGGTTCAGCGAGAGGATCATGTGCTCGGTCCGCAGGAGACCGACGCCGTCGGCACCCGTTGCGGCCGCGCGCTCCGCGGCTTCGGGGATCGAGACGTTGACCTTGACCTCCGTCGCCGTCATCGGCTTGACCGGCGACTGCGGACGAACTTCCTCGACGGGTTCGGTCTCCTCCTCGGGATCGACCGTCTCGCCCTCGAGAACGGCTCCTTTGTCCCCGTCGAGGGTGACGAGCTGTCCGTCCTCGAGCACCGTCGTCGCGTTCGTCGTCCCGACGATGGCAGGGACGCCGAGTTCTCGGGAGACGATCGCGGCGTGACTGGTCATTCCGCCTTCGTCGGTGACGATCCCCGCGGCGCGTTTCATCGCGGGGACCATGTCGGGCATCGTCATCTCGGTGACGATAATGTCGCCCTCGCCGACTTTCGCGAGGTCGTCGAGCTTGGTGACGACCTGTGCGTGTCCGCTTACCGTTCCTGGACTCGATCCGAGGCCGTCGACGATGATCTCGCCGGTGGCATCCGATGTGTCGTCGCTTCCACTCGATGAACTCCCAGCGCCGGACCCGCTCTCGGCGGGCTGGGCACTGCCGCTTCCGTCGGTGACGCCTTTCGCCGCGTTGACGGTGGCTCCGGCGTCGGATACGTCGCCCTCGCTCTCGGAGTCGGCCTCGTCGATAGTCGTGATCGGGCGCGACTGGAGCATGAAGTCCTCGCCGTCGGTCATTGCCCACTCGACATCCTGTGGGGCGTCGTAGTGGTCTTCGACGTGTTCGCCGAGTTCGACGAGCCGAGAGAGTTCGTCCTCGGAGAGCACTCGTTCGGTGCGTTTTTCCTCCGGAACGTCGCGTTCAACCGTCTCGCCGGTCTCCTCGTCTTTGACGTGCATGACCTTCTTCTCGGCGACAGTGACGTCGATGTCGTCCTCAGTTCGGGAGATAACGTAGTTGTCCGGTGAAACCGCACCGGACACGACCGCTTCGCCGAGCCCCCACGCGGCTTCGATGATCATCGTCGGATCGCCCGTCGAGGGGTGGCTGGTGAACATCACGCCGGATTTCTCCGCGTCGACCATCCGCTGGACGACGACCGCGATGTTGACCACCGAGTGGTCGAATCCCTGCTCCTGTCGGTAGTAAATCGCTCGCTGGGTAAACAGCGAGGCCCAGCACTCGCGAACGCGATCCAACAGGTCCTCGCCGGTGACGTTCAGGTACGTATCCTGCTGACCCGCAAAGGAGGCGTCGGGTAAGTCCTCCGCCGTCGCCGAGGACCGAACGGCGACGAACGCATCGCCTTCGCGGGACGACGTTTCGCGATCGGACGGGCTCGACCCGTCCGTCCCGACCTTACGGTAGGCCTCGAGGACCTCCTCTTTGAGCTCCTCGGGGAACGGCGTTTCGAGAATGAGTTCCTGTGCGCGGTCCGCCGCGGCCGCGAGTGCACTCGAGTCGTCGACGTCGACTTCGACGGCCTCGAACAGCTCTTCGTCGATTTCCGCGTTTTCGATAAACGATCTGTAGGTACCTGCCGTGACGACGAATCCCGGTGGAACCGGCAAGCCCGCCCCCGTAAGTTCACCGAGAGAAGCACCTTTGCCGCCGACCGTCTCGAGGTCGTCGGCGCTGATCTCGTCCAGCCAGAGTACAGCCATCTCTAGTTGCGTGGACAGCGCTACCGATAAAGAAGGTTGCGAACGCGTTGTCACAGTCACTACTCAGGTTCGAATGAGTATCTCCACTGACTGACGCTGTGCGAGCCTGGCGGCAGTACGTAGTGATCCCGGATTCGGCGGAAAATGACGTTCTCATTTGCACAGTCCGGAGGCTTGTGCTTGCTACATGTCATTCCCTTCCAATCGGTCTGTCAACTGATTGGTATCCCACAGCGATTATACAACTCGAGTTACTGTTCACCGTATGGACCTCTCCAACGCCGCCAAGTGGACGCTGTTCAACCGGCTGATCACGGCCGGAGCGATGCTCCTCGGAACCGGTCTGGCCGCCTTCGGATTCGTGCTGGGCTTTTGGGGATCGATCGAAACGCTGCTTATCGACGGAAACGTTCAAACTGCGATCGAAAGTGCGAATCCGGTAATTACGCTCGCCTTCGCAGTCCTGGGACTTCTCGTCTGGCAGATCGGGAAAACGTACGCGCTCTTTTGGTCGCTTCCTCGAGCGTCCGGCAGAGCCGCGGCCAAGCGCTTCGACCATGGTCGTCTCAAGAGCGAGGTCGTCGAAGCGCTCGACGAGCGGTTAGCGGAGATGGAAGAGGACGTCGCGGAAACTCGTCGAAGCGTCCAGGAGCTCAAGCGCTCCGAACACGCCGCCGCGTTCGACGAACGCGAGGTCCTCGAGTCGGAAATCGACCAGCGAACGGAGTCGGTTGGTACTCAGCAGGCGACCCCCTTATCGGACCGGTCATCCGAACGGACCGCTACCGAGCCGGAGGCCACAGCCACAACCCAAACGCGGGCCGACGAACAGGCATCGGCGGCCGACCAACAGGCGGCGCGAACCGACAGTGAGAACCCTCGAGACGACGATTCGGGACAGTCGGGGCAGTCGTCCGAGCGCCAGTCACAGGCGACAGATACCCAGCCACGGACGACTGGAACTCAATCGCAGACGACCGGAACTCAATCGCAGACGACCGGGACGCAATCGCAGACGACTGGTTCCCAATCACAAACGACTGGTTCGGAATCAGCCTCGAGTACCCCCGAGGCAACCCAGCCAACGACACGAGATACCGAGCGATCGACAAGCGAGGAACAGACGGAATCGGCCGCGCGGCCACAACCTCGATCGACCGGAAACAATCAATCGGGCGAAGACAACCAACCCGCCGACAACAACCGAGCGCTCGAAGACAGGGGTACCCGGTCTTCCTCGAGCGAGTCGCCGGACTCGGGATTCGAATTCTCGACCCCCGAGGATTCGGAAGCCGACCAAGTTTCGGGGCAATCAACGACGCCGTCCCAACCAGATCAGTCACCGACCGACCACGACCGTTCGTCCACGGAGTCATCAACAGACAGTGTTGATCGATCCGAAACGGACGACACCGACGAAGACGATCAATCGTCGGACGCGGAGGACCCGCTCGCCTGATACGGACTGCTGTAAGTCATTGCCGGAACAACCGCGACCGCCTACGGTTGACTCGCTTCGCTCCTCCACCGAGGCTCGTCTCACACGGTTCGACTCACCACCGGTAAATCGTTACAGCAGACCGTATGACAACGGTTCGGTACTTTCGGATACGAGCCGGGCAAATCAGCATCGTCCCGCGTGAATCAGCAACGTTCCGGACGGATCAAAATAGATTTCGACGGAATCGATTCGAACTGAATCGACTCGCTCCGACGAACGAGCGACACTCTTCTCGTCGACTCTCCGCGATACTCAGGCCTCGAGAATGTCGTCGTCTTTTGTGGGGGGAACCGCGAGCGTTCCCTCGAGGATCGTCACCGCCTCACCCCCCACCTGCACGGAGTCGTCCACGCGGACGCCGACGGTTCCCGCGCGATCGACGAAATGACCCTGTTCGAACACGCACTCGTCGGGGAACGGATCGAGCGCTTCGTACTCCGCGAGGTACGCACCGACGGCCCCGCTCGCGGTTCCCGTGACGGGATCTTCGGGAACGCCCGCTCCCGGCGCGAACATACGCCCGTGGAGGGTCGATTCGCTCTCGAGCGTGTCGAAGGTGAACAGGTAAACGCCCGTCGCCTCAACCTCGTCGGTGAGCGCCTCTATTTTCGCCATATCCGGCTCCACACCGCTAAGATCCGAAAGGTAGGTGGTTGGAACCGCGAGGAACGGAAGACCGGTCGAGGCGACCGCCAGAGGAAGGTCCGCGCTGGCCCCTTCGAGGCCTGTCTGCTCGACGCCCAGCGCGTCTGCGATGCGGTCGTAGCCCACGTCGACCTCCCGGATCGTTGGTTCGTCCTGAGTCATCCAGACCGTGCCGTCGGCCTCGATCTCCATCTCTAAGACGCCCACGTTCGTCTCGAGGGTCGTCGTTCCGTGCTCGAGAACGCCGTTCTCGTGAAGGTGGCCCAATGTGCCGATGGTTGCGTGCCCGCAGAGGTCGACCTCCTGAGTCGGGGTGAAGTAGCGAATTCGGTAGTCGGCGTCGTCGCTTTCGGTGAGAAAAGCCGTCTCGCTGACGGCCATTTCGGCAGCGATCGACTGCATCTGGTCGTCGGAGAGCCCGTTCGTGTTGGGGATCACGCCAGCGGGGTTGCCGGTGAGCGGTTCGTCGGTGAAGGCGTCGACCTGATAGACGTCGACCGTCCGCGCCTCGTCGTTCATGCCGGGGCCAACGTGACAGGGGACAATAGTCGTGACGACGGCGTGGGGAGGTGGCACGCGCGACGATCGGTGGAAGCGGTTACTCCCGGGGAACCGGTTACTCTTCCGACGATGTCCGACCCCGATCCCCGGCGGTCGAGTCCGTCCGTCGAGACTCGAGTTCGCCGCCGTCGGTCGCTGTCACGCCCTCTGCATCTGCTTCGAATCGCTCTACGGCCTCGGCGTCGTGGGTTCCGACCGGCGGCAGGTTCACCTCCGCGGCCGGCGAATTCTCGAGATCGGTGTTTCGCTCGAGGTCCTTCATCTCACCATCCTCGCGCGCATCTTGATCGATCCGCATCGAACAGAAGTCGACGCCGCACATCGAGCAGAAGCGAGCTTCCTTGTAGTTGTCTTCGGGAAGCGTCTGGTCGTGAGCAGACTGCGCGCGTTCGGGGTCGAGCGCGAGCGAGAACTGTTCGCGCCAGTCGAAGGCGTAGCGGGCTTCGGAAAGGGCGTCGTCCCAATCTCGAGCGCCCGGTCGGTCGTTCCCGACGTCGCCCGCGTGGGCGGCGATCCGGTAGGCCGCGAGGCCGTCGCGGACGTCCTCCTCGTCGGGGAGCCCGAGGTGTTCTTTAGGAGTCACATAACAGAGCATCGCCGCGCCCTCCTGTGCGGCCATCGCGGCCCCGATCGCGCTCGTGATGTGATCGTAGCCGGGCGCGATGTCGGTCACCAGCGGCCCGAGGACGTAAAACGGCGCGCCGTCGCAGACCTCCTGCTGGCGCTCGACGTTCTCCGCGATCTTGTTCATCGGAACGTGACCCGGTCCTTCGACCATCACCTGCACGCCGTGATCCCAGGCGCATCGCGTCAGTTCGCCCAGCGTGTCGAGTTCGGCGTACTGGGCCTCGTCGCAAGCGTCCGCGATACATCCCGGCCGGAGGCTATCGCCGAGGCTGAAGATGACGTCGTGCTCGAGGAAAATCTCACAAATTTCGTCGTAGACCTGAAACAGGGGGTTCTGCTCACCGCGGTCTTCCATCCACTTGGCCATGATCGAGCCGCCACGAGAGACGATCCCCGTTTTTCGCCCCTCGGTCAGCGGCAGGTGCTCGGCGAGGATGCCGGCGTGGATCGTCATGTAGTCGACGCCCTGTTCGGCCTGCTTTTCGATCACCTCGAGCAGGATCTCCGGGGTCAGTTCCTCGGGACTGCCGGCGCGTTTGACGGCCTCATACAGCGGCACCGTCCCGATCGGCACCGGCGAGTGCTCGACGTTCGCCTCGCGGATCCGGTCGAGGTCGGAGCCGGTCCCGAGGTCCATTACCGTATCCGCCCCGTGGTGGACCGCCGCGTGGAGCTTCTCGAGTTCTTCCTCTAAGTCGCTCGTGGTCTCGCTGTTGCCGATATTTGCGTTGACCTTCGTCGAGAACTCCCGACCGATGATCATCGGGTCGAGCGACTCGTGGTTGACGTTCGCCGGGATCACGGCCTGTCCCTTGGCGACCTGCTCTCGAACGAACTCGGGCTCGCGGTTCTCTCGCTCGGCGATGCGTCTCATCGCGGGTGTTATCGTGCCGTTGCGGGCGGCCTGAATCTGGGTCGTCGCCATCGATAACTAGGTTATATTACTAGATTATAAATCTGGTGTGGTGGTGTTTGCGTGCTGTTTGAGTGGGTTAAGTATAGCTGCGAACCGAACTTTTGCTCTGCGGGCGCGACTCCGTCGCGCCCTCGGCAAAATCTTCAAAAGAGCGCGAGCGCTCTTTTGGACTGGGCGATTCCTTCGGAATCGCTTGCAGTCGGCGCAGAGCGCCGACAACCTCGCGGAATCTTCGATTCCGCTTAGCTTCGATGAAAAGCACGGTCGTTCGAGACGGCTTTGCCGCCTCGTTGATGACGAAAGACGCTATAGTGATCCAGCAAACTTCTGGGTGAACTGAGCTGATGATCTGCCGGGAGCTGTCTTCTCTCCTCCGAACACGTCGCTCCAAATACCCCTTTCTTCTGTGAACTACTAAGCGTCTTTCGAACCACGTCACCCCCTCATTCGCGCCGTTGGCGCGGATTCGAGGGTTCCTTGGCCCGCTCGCTCACTCCGTTCGCTCGCGGGTGCTAGCGGTAAGTCCTTGTCCTGTACTGATCGCGATTTTTATTCTCAGAACTGCATACAGAAACCATACTACAATCTACTGGTATCGATGGTGGTCCGCGTCTCGAGTCCTACCCGAGCGCCCCCACTACTCGAGCAAATCGCCCCTGACCCGACACCCGCAGGGGTAGGCGTTGTGGTGGGTCGGGACGAGCTGGACGACCGCGGTGACAGGGAGTCCACATTGGGGACACTCGGGATGGGCTGACAGTTCCTCGCCGGTGACTCGAGCGCCTAGATTCGTCACGACGAGCGACACGCCCTGAACCTCAAGACGGACCTCAACCGAATTTCCGGCAGATTCGATCAGCCGGGCAAGTGCCTCGGGATCGAACTCACTGCCGAGCTGGTAGGAATCGCGAGGGACGCCCTGCTTCTCGAGGGTTCGGACGATGTCCACGACCAGATCGTCTGTTGGCGCGGTCATCGTTCGCACCCACCTCCGAGTCCATGAGCGGCGGCTAGCTGTACTCGACTTCGATTCATCTGTCGGACGGGATGTTTAAGCCCGCGGAGAAGTAATCCAATCATGGCAACCGATCCTTCGTGATTGGAAGCCACGTCTCGGGTGTCACTACCACCCGGGGCATTTCAAATACGAACGCCCCCGTGCGCGGAGTGTGTGGCTTCCATTTGATCTAACGCCCTTTATTGTCATATAACTACTATTTTCGGGCAGGAATAATGTCGTCTCGAGACGAGAATAGATGTCGACGAAAACGAATTGGCATCAGGTTCGCCTTCAATCAGAACACGCACGAACGTCCCCATCATCCTCGAGGAACTGTAACTCAACTGTCGCGCGTGTCGGAGGACTAGTCATTCTCCGACGCCACACGTTCATGATGACTCTGTTTTCGTAGGGGTCACTGAGTTCGTCCGGCCACTCTTCGAATGGAAAACGGAAGACGAACCGGTCTCCATCGACCTCGCGTCGCGGGCACCAACCCTTGAGATTCCCCTGTGGGGTAAACTCCACCGTTGACGCGCATACTGCGAGAAATTCGCTGTCCGAATCGAAATCCAGGTACTCTTCTATTTTATGTTCGTATGGTTCGATGTCGGTGTTCAGCGCATTTCTTGCCTCATCAGGTGTTGAAAATACGGCTGCTTCGAACTGTGAATCGTCCCACCGATCTTCTTCATCAACAAAAATAGGCTCCTGTGTCGTCAACCCACGGAGACCTTGCGAAGACGGAAGACGGTCGAGACAGCCAGCAACTGTGAGGGAGACCCCTGTCGCGCCAACAAGGAACGTTCGTCTGGAGGGCATAGACACCAGTAGCTAATCAGCTCATACATATCTATTTTGTCGAGTTTATATTGGAGAGAATTTACTGGAGCAGTTGGGGCTCTGTTTGCACCTACCTACTGGAAAGAGCCGAGTCGACCAGGTACTGATGCCGTAGACGGTAGAGCGGGCGCGACCTCCTGTTCAACACGCGGTCTTCCCGCCCTACGAACGACGGACGCGACCGCTCTACGAACGGCGAACGCGACCGCTCTACGAACGGCGAACGCGACCGCTCTACGAACGGCGAACGCGACCGCCCTGCAACTGGATATCCAGCCCTTCACCCTCGTCGGCGGGAACCGACACCGTCGCCGTCACCTCCCCCTCAACCGCTTCGTTCGTCGCCCCCTCGAGGTCCTCTATCGAGAACGTCTGGCGGTCGTCGTTGACCTCGAGCCAGTACTCTCCGGCGTCGGTCGCGAGGACGGTAACCGTGACGGGGACGGACTCACCCGAACGAGGGAGTTCGTCGAGCGTAATCGCGATGGGCTCGAGGTCGCCGTCGACGAACTCGAACTCGAGGGTTCGGTCGAAGGATGTCGTGTATATCGGGATCTCCTCGTCCACGAGGTCGCCGTTGCCGTCACTTTCACCGTCCGATTCTGGCTCGTCGGTGAGCAACTCGACGCCGAGTTCGGCCTCGACGTTGTTGATCTTGTTCAAGATCGTCTGCTGTGACGAACCGCCAAAGAGCAAGCCGACGAGTTCGCCGTCGTCGGAAAAGACCGCTGAGCCGCTGTCTCCACCCTCAGACATGTAGCCTGTGATGAGCTGATCCCTGAACAGGACGGGCCCGTGTTCGCCGCCGAAGTTCACCCGGACGCTCGCGTTCGTCGACTCGAGTTCGGCACTCGTGACGCCCGTCGTCCGCCCGCTCTTGGTCAGCGTCGCACCTTCGAGGTCGTCGTAGTCCCCGCGTCGGATGGCCGTCGGCCACGACTCCTCGAGTTCGAACGCGGTCGTCGACTCGTCGTCGCGATGTACCGACCGCGCGGCGACGTCGACGAGCACGCCGTCGTCGATCGGCACGTAGCCCAGTAGTTCGCCGATTTCGTCCTCGTCCAGTTCGCCGCCGTCCTGCGGCGAGGGCTGAACGATCGGTTCACCGAGTTCCGCGGCGTTCGAGCGGGCGTAGACGTGGTTGTTCGAAAGCCGCACGAGGTCGCCGTCCTCGGCGTCGTCGCTCCAGGTCGCCGCCGACGTGTCCTCGACCCGGGCGGGATACGGACCCGCCGTCGCCGCGGAGGATTCGGCATTGATCTCGCTGACGCCCGCGGGCACCGGTCGGTGGCGGTCCTGTCTGTCCTCTGCGGCATCGGGTTTCGGCTCGAGGACCGACAGCGCGTCGAAGCCGGTTCTTTCCTCGCCGTACCCACAATCGACGACCTCAACGTCGATGTCGACGCCGTCGATATCTTTGATGCGAGTCTCCACCTCGTCTTCGGGATCGAGTTCGTCGGGCGGAACCTTCTGTGAAACGTACACCGTCACGCTGTCCGCTCGCTCGTCGTAGTCGACGCCGATCACGTTCTCGCACTCGAGGAGGTACTCGTAGTCTCGCGTTGTTGGCATGGGTTCAGTTCACACACTCCGCAATAACCAACAGTTAGATCCATAGGAACATAATTGTTTGGCGGAGAGAAAACCTTCAATCAACGATAATCGGCCAAATTTGAATGCTGAACACGCACGGCCGTTCGTCGCCAGTTTCACCTCACTTAAGGGGTCGCACTTCCTCTCATCGGGCAGGAGGAGTCAAGAGAATGTCCGACTTGCCGGACGACTTCAAGTGTACAGTCACGAACTGGGACTACATCTACAGCCTGTGTCGGGACGTCAGCGACGAGGTTCGTCACGACGAGTTCGAGCCGGACGTGATCGTCGCGCTCGCTCGAGGCGGCTGGTTCGCGGGGCGATGTGTCTGCGATTTCCTGGGAATGGACGATCTGACGAGTCTGAAGATGGAACACTACGTCGGGGCCGCCCAGAAGACCGGCGAGCCGACGGTCCGGTATCCGATGCCCGAGGGAAGCGTCGAGGGCAAGGATGTTCTCATCATCGACGATATCGCCGACACCGGCGGATCGATCAAACGAGCTGAGGAGTACGTCACGGACCGCGACGCGGGCTCGGTTCGGACCGCAACGCTCCAACTGCTCGGCACCAGCGAGTTCGAACCCGACTACGTCGGCGAGCAACTCGAGGAGTGGACCTGGGTCGTCTACCCGTGGAACTTTATCGAGGACATGGTCGACCTGATCACGAGCGCAATGGAGAAGGCGGATCAGGAATCCTACACGAAAGACGACGTTCGCCACTATCTCAACCACTTCCACGAAGTCGAACGGATCGAGATGGAAATCGCCCAGCCGAACCGGCTGAGCGAGGTCCTGACCGAGATGGAACGACGCGACCTCCTCGAGATGACCGCGCCGGGCCACTGGAAACTGCTCGAGTAGTAGCCGTCTTTCCGATACGCTCCCGTTTCCTTTCCGATACGCTTCGTTTCATCAAGCACTACCATGACAGACCCCGAAGACGACTCGAATACCGAGAACGAGTCGAATACCGAGACCGAAATCGACGCCCAGCTCGAGACGATTCTTCGCGCGTTTTTGCTAAAAGACGAAGGACGGACGGGGTGGCAGCTTCGCGGCGTCGAGGACCCCGAATCCGTCGCCGGCCACACGTGGGGTGTCGCGCTTTTTTGTCTACTCTACGCGGACCACGACGACGCACCCGCGGGCGTCGATCCGGATCTCGCGCTCCGAATGGCCGTCGTCCACGACCTCGCCGAAGCCGAGACGGGTGATTTCGCGACGCGAGCTGACTCGACCGCTGACACCGTCGATCCCGGAGAGAAAGAACGACTCGAGGAGGCCGCGATAACCGATCTGCTCGAGCCGTTCGACGAGGGCGGCGACCTCCGGGCGATCTGGGACGAGTACGAGACTCGAGCGTCGCCGACGGCCCGGTTCGTCAAGGACATGGACCTCGTGGACATGTGTTTTCAGGCGGTCCGCTACGAACGCGAGGAGCGATACGATACTGGGGGCGGTTCTACTCCCGACGAGCAGTTCGCGGAGTACGAGGCGCTCGACGAGTTCTTCGCGACCGCGACGCCGCGGATCCGAACCGAGATCGGGCGGCGGCTCCTCGAGCGGGCTCGAGAGAGCTACGAAGCGGCGAGAGAAGAGCGATTGTAACGACGAGGGGCCGTTCGGCGTCCTGCGTGCCTCCCGCTCATTTTTCAGTTGCGGGTGTCGGAACGGGTTCAGGTCCTTCCCGCGGCGGGTCGTCCCGGTCGTCGTCTTCATCGGTCGTTGTATCCTCGCCATCCCCGTCGTCGACGATCGCGTTCTTCCACGTGCCTCGAGTGAACCACGCGCCGGCGGCGATTGCGCCGATGACGTCACCGACGAGGACGCCCACCCAGATGCCGGTCGTTCCCCAGTCGGCGACGAACAGCAGGTAGACCGTGACGAGCACGCGGCCGAACCAGAGCGCCACCACCGAAAAGACCAGCGCGGTTTTCGTATTGCCCGCGCCGCGGAACGCACCCAGGAAGACCTGCATGACGCCCATGAAGACGAACATCAACGCGGCGATCTGCAGGTAGGTCGTCCCGTAGGCGAGGGTCTCCGCCCGTCCGTCGACCTCCGCGGTGAGGAACACCGAGACGATCGGCTCGGGGAACAGGAACGCGATCGCTCCGGCAACTGCCATCACCGCGGCGATCACCCCCGTCGCGAGCCAGGTCGCCCGCTCCGCGCGCTCGGGCTTGTCGGCACCAAGGTTCTGGCCGACGATGGTATCCGTCGCCTGACTCATCCCCAGCGCCGGGAGAAACGCCAGCGAGATGAGGCGGTTCCCCAGTCCGTAGGCTGCTACGACTGCCGGCGGAAACGTCGCGACCATCGCCGTCATCGCGATCATCGCGAGCGAACTCATCGACTGCTCGAGCGCCGTCGGGACGCCCAACCTCGTGATCTTGGAGACGTACTTCGGCCGCGGGATCAGGTGCTCCGCCTCGATCTTCGGGCCGACATCCGTATAGAACAGGACGTAGAACCCGATCGCCGTGGCCAGCCCTCTCGAGAGCACGGTCGCGACCGCCGCGCCCTGTATCTCGAGGCGCGGAAACGGACCGATGCCGAAGATCAACATGGGATCGATGACGAGGTTGAAGATGACGCTGACGAACATCACGACCATCGGCGCGCGGGTGTTGCCGTAGCCGCGCATCAGCGAAACGAAGATGAAAAAGCCAAACAGGAACGGCATCCCGAGGAAGAACACCCGCATGTACTCCGAAGCGAGCGGGATGATCGCGGCTTCCGTTTCCGCGTTGGCGGGTAACATCGCGAGCATCGAGTCCGTGGCGAAAAAGCCGATTATGCCGATCCCGATCGCGACGAGCGTGATGAACGAGACGGTCTGGCCAGCGATCAACCCGCCCTTGCCGCTGTCCGCTCCGGTGTGCTGGGCGATCAGAATCGCCCCCGCGGCGGTAAAGCCCCCGCCGATCGAAATTAGAAAGAAAATCAGCGGAAAGGCGAGGCTCAACGCGCCGACGGCGTCGGGCGAGAGCGCTCCCAGCCAGAACGTATCGCCGACGTTGTAGGCGACCTGCAGGAGCTGAATAACCACGAGTGGCCACGCCAATAGGAACATGGGCCGGACGAGCGATCCGTCCGTGAGATCGCTCTCGCTCGAGGTGTGCTCAGAGGGCATTACGATTCGAAATAGCATGCCATCTATATGAGTGCTCGTAGCCATTGGCAACATTCCACACAGTCACACAGCAGGATTGGGTCTCACCGCCAAAACGCGGACGATCACACTGCGAAGGCAATTTGCTCAGAGGCCCGTCGATATCGGTCCGAGGGTCGTCGATATCAGTGAGGTCATAAATCGACGGACACCCAACCCGTATCGTTTTGTCAGTTGCCTCCCCACTCTGTGTCATGACGATCGGCGTTATCGGCGGCAGCGGAATCTACGAAGCACTGCCACTCGAGAACACCCGAACGGAATCAGTCTCGACGCCCTACGGCGAACCGAGCGACGACATCACCCTGGGCGAACTCGGCGGGAAGGAGGTCGCGTTCCTTCCGCGACACGGAACCGACCACCAACACACGCCGACGGATGCGGAGTACCGGGCGAACATCTACGCGCTCAAATCCGTCGGCGTCGACCGCGTCATCGCGACGAACGCGGTCGGGAGTCTTCGCGAGGACCTCCCGCCCCAAACGCTGGTCGTCCCGGACCAGATTTTCGACCGGACGAAACACCGAACTCCGACGTTCTTCGGCGACGGGATGGTCGTCCACATGGGATTCGCACAGCCGTACTGCCCCGAGATGGTCGCTCACCTCGCCGAATCCGCACGGGAGGCGACGGACGCGGAAACCGCCGAAAACGGCACCTACGTCTGTATCGAGGGCCCGCAGTACTCGACGAAAGCAGAAAGCGAATTCTACCGCGAGCAGGGCTGGGACATCATCGGCATGACGGCGATTCCCGAGGCGAAACTCGCCCGCGAAGCGGAGCTGAGCTACGCGACGGTCGCCGGCGTCACCGACTACGACGTCTGGAAAACAGATAGCGAAGTCACGCTCGAGGAGGTCCTCGCGAACGCCGAGGCCAACCAGGAGTCGATCAACGAGGTCGTCGAGCACGCCATCCGAACCATGCCCGAGGATTTCGAGAGTCGCGCGTGGTCCGCCCTCGAGGGAACGATCAACACGCCCGCCGAGTCGATTCCCGAGGAGACGCGCGATCGCGTCGAGCTCCTGGCCGGCGAGTACCTCGAGGAGTGAGCGCCTCGGGAATCCACATCGGTAGCCCGACCGGGCGCGACGAGATCGGTTCGCATCACCCCCATTTTTGACCAGCGGCTCGAATTGGGGAGCCATGCGTTCCGGACAAATGGGACTCCGACTCCGGATGATCGGTGCCATCGTCGGGCTGGGAGCTGTCACGATCGGGCTTCTCGTCGGCGTCTGGGTCGTGTTTTACTTCTCACTGCAGTTTCTTGCGATCGAGTTCGCGACCCAAATGGCGTTCGCGATGACGACGGTAACCGTGCTGGTGATCGGGTACCTCGAGTACAGACACCTCGATACGATCGAACGCTTCGCCGACGCCCACCCGGTAGCGCGAGAGACCGCACCGGAACTGTACCGAACGACGACACGAGTCGCGGCACAACTGGATATCCCGGTACCGACGATTGCCGTCTCGGAGAAAGACACCCCAGAAGCGCTGGCGGTCGGGTTTCGGCCCGGAAACGTTCATCTGATCCTCTCGCTCGGAACGATCAACGCGCTCTCCGACGACGAGTTGGAGGCGGTGATCGCACACGAACTTGCACACGTCAAAAACCGCGACGCGATGGTCATGACCGCCGTCTCGCTTCCCGTCGTTCTCGCCGACGGGCTCCGGTCCAGAATCGCTCGCGTGGAGAATCCGGGGATAGCCGGGATCGTCGTCATCCCGCTGGGATTGCTCTCGAACGTCGTCTGGATCGTCGGCCGAACGATCACGGCCCGCCTCTCGAGGGCCAGAGAGCGAGCGGCCGACCAGGCCGCCGCGGAAGTGACCGGGTCGCCGGCCGTCCTCGCCAGCGCGCTCTCCGAACTGGACACGCGTATCGCCGACACGCCAAACCGAGATCTCAGAGAGGTGTCCGGCGCCTCCTCGTTGTCGATCCTTCCCCTCGAGCCGAAAACGCTCGAGAAGGTCATGCTCGGCCCCGAGGGCGATACTGAACCCTCGTACTGGCAGCTTCGGACGCAACTCCACCGACTCGAGCGCTGGTTGTTCGACACGCATCCGGCGACGGAGGATCGGATCGAGTCGCTTCGAACACTGGAGCACAGATCGCGCTAAGAGAGAGACGGAGGAGAACGGAGCGATTACACCGACTCGACCGATCTTACACCGGTTCGAACGTCAGCACTCGATCCCCAGTCGTTTCCGAAACGGCGACCGCGATGTCGACCTCGAGGCCGTTTTCGACCTTCTCGAGGTTGATTCCGTCGACCTGCCCGGTGAGCCGAACCGGGCCGAAGTTCGCGATCGCGGTCGCGTACGGCGCGTCCTCCTCGAACGACGGCGTCGGAACATGGGTCACCGTGAACGTCTCGATCGTCCCGGTACCGGGAAGGGGGGGTTGCTCGAGTTCGGTCGACCCACACTCCGGACACACCCGACGCGGCGGAAGCGAGCCGTGTCCCTCCGAGCACTCGAGGTAGTACGCCTGATCCTCTTCGGCGGCGTCGAGCCAGTCGTCGAAACCGGCGTCTCTTGCTTCGCTCATTCGACCACCTCCAGAGTTTCACTCTGGCGTAATCGAATTCGCTCGCAAGGCTCCCTCATTCGACTACCTCCAGACGAACGGTCTGCCGTCATCGAACTCGCTCGTAGAGACTCGCTCATTCGACCACCTCCAACACGTGAACCGTCGCAGAAGCCACGGTTCCCCCCGCGTTGTGTGCGAGGGCAGTCGTCGCGTCCGCGACGGCGTCGCTGTTGACGTGTGCGCCCTCGAGCAAGGACGTGACCTCAGCGATCTGTGAGGCACCCGTTGCACCGACGGGGTGGCCTTTCGCCTTCAGTCCGCCCGAGAGGTTGACCGGCGTCTCGCCGTCGGCCGTCGTTCGGCCGTCTCGAGCCGCGGTGAGTCCCTCGCCGACGGGCTCTATGTCGAGCGCTTCGATGGCCAGGACTTCCGCGATCGTAAAGCAGTCGTGGACCTCCGCGAAATCGGCGTCGGTCGCGTCGATACCGGCGTCGGCGTACGCCTCCTCGCCCGCTTTGCGTGCCGCGGGCGAGCGCGCGAGGTACTCGCGATCGTGGAGAGCCATGCGGTCGCCGCCCTGTCCGGTGCCGGTGATCGCGACCGGGGCGTCGAGGTCGTGTTCCTCGGCGTATGACTCGCTGGTGAGCACGAGCGCCGCCGCTCCGTCGGAGATCGGACAGGAGTCGTATAGCCCTAACGGCGAGGAAACTTGGGGAGCCTCGAGCACGTCCTCGAGGTCGATCGCCCGCTGGTACTGAGCCTTCTCGTTCTCGAGGGCGTTGTCGTGGTTCTTGACGGCGATGTGAGCGAGATCTTCGTGTTCTCCGCCGTACGTTTCGAAGTACGCCTGAGCCATCAACGCGTAGGCTCCGGGGAAGGTGGTCCCCGCTCGAACCTCCCAGAGGTCGTCGGCGGCGATGGCGAGCGCCTCGGTCGCGCCCGCGGTTCCGAGGTTCGTCATCCGCTCTGCACCTCCGACGAGGAGCACGTCGTCTTCCCCGTTTCGGATCCGCTTGACGGCGTCGGCTACCGCGACGCCGCTCGAGGCGCAGGCGGACTCGTACCGCGTCGCCGGAGCCCGAACCCCCGCCGCTTCGGCCATCAACGGCCCCTGATGGCCCTGATGTTCCGAGAGTTCACCCATGAAGTTTCCGTAGAGAACACCGTCGACGTCCGACCGTGGAACACCACTGTGCTCGAACGCATCAATGCTCGCTTGCCCGAAGAGGTCCCGGCTCGTCCGTTCGGGGACGTTCCCGAACGGCGTGAGTCCGACACCCGCAACGCGTACCTCGCTCATGGCACACCATACCGTAGCGACGGGTTAATATCTCGCGGTTACCCGACCGATAGCGAACGAATAACACCGTTGACGGATCGTGCCGAGACGGTTCCTCGAGTTTATCAACTATAATCACGCAATTGCCCATATGAACGGCGAATCGATAGACATTCAGGAGTTAGTGGACCTCACGGAAACGAGTGCGGTGCCGGGGTACGAAGACAGAGTGCGAGCACACGTCATCGACGCGCTCGAGGAGAGCGTCGATCAGGTTCGGACAGATCCGATGGGAAACGTCGTCGGGACGCTCGAGGGTGGGAGTGAGCACTCGGTCGCCGTCGCCGCTCACATGGACGAGATCGGGTTTATGGTCAGCCACGTTCGCGGCAGCGAAGGCGACTTCGGGTTCCTCGAACTCGACGCGCTCGGGGGGTGGGACGCCCGCGTGCTCAAAGCCCAGCGGGTCACGATCCACGCCGAGGACGGCGATATTCCGGGAATCATTGGCTCGCCGCCGCCCCACACTCTCGACGAGGAAAAACGAGAGAAGACGCCCGAAGTCGACGACATCGCCGTCGACACCGGGCTCCGAGCCGAGGAACTCGAGGAGCGCGTTTCAGTCGGCGACCTCGTCACGATGGAGCAGACGACCAAACGCGTCGGCGAGACGGTGACTGGAAAGGCCCTCGACGACCGCGTCTGTCTGTTCGCCATGCTCGAGGCGGCGCGTCGGATCGAGGATCCGGAAGCGACGATCCACTTCTGTGCGACCGTCCAGGAGGAGGTTGGTCTCCGAGGGGCCCGCGCGCTCGGCGTCGATGTCGATCCGGACCTGGCGATCGCTCTCGACGTGACCGTCGCCAACGACGTTCCCGGGTTTTCCGAGGGCGAGCACGTGACCGAACTTGGCGAGGGAACCGCGATCAAACTCAAGGATTCAAGCGTGATCACCAACCCGAAAGTCCACCGCCGGTTACGGAGCGTGGCCGAGGATCAAGAAATCGAATATCAACACGAGATCCTCCCCGCGGGCGGCACCGACACCGCCGGCTTCCAGTTCAGCGCCGGAGCGAAACCGGTCGGCGCGATTTCGATTCCGACCCGATATCTCCACACCGTCACGGAGACCGCACACCTCGAGGATATCGCCGCGACGATCGATCTGCTGACGGCGTTCCTCGAGAGCGAAGATGGATCCCACGACTACACGCTATAACGGACGATAGCAAGGAACGGTGGCAACGGAGCGCGGTTACAGTTCCGCCGCGACTTCGCTCAAGACTTCCGTATCGACGAAGACAACGACATGGTCGCCCAACTCCACGGTCGTCTCTCCCCGCGGGGTTATCAGTTCGCCGTCTCGAGTGATCGCACCGATGACGACGCCGTCGGGAAGTTTGGAGATTGCATCACGGATCCGGTTGCCGAACAACAAACTGTCGTGATCGATCTCGAACTCGAGCACTTCCGCTCGATCGGACTCGAGCATCGCGACGTTTTCCGTGCGCTGTTCGCGAGTAAAGCGGGTAATCTCCTCGGACGTGACGAGTCGAGGATTGACGGCGACGTCGATGCCGACCGTCTCGAAGAGGTCGACGTACTCGCCGTACTCGACGACGCCGACGGTTCGTTCGACGCCGATGCGTTTCGCGAGCAACGAGACGAGCAGGTTCTTCTCGTCGCTGTCTAAGGCCGCGACGACGATATCCGACTCGTCGATGTGTTCGCGGACGAGAAAGTCGATATCGGTTGCATCACTTTCTAGCACGAGCGTCTCCGGAAGCCATTCGGCGAGTTCCCGAGCGCGTTCGTGGTCCTCCTCGATCAGTCGGGGGGAGAGCCCCTCCGCCTCGAACAGCCGAGCCGTCTGGTAACCGATTTCGCTCCCGCCGACGATGACGATCTCGTTGGCGTCCTCGAGGGTCGGTGCGGGGGTCAGCGAACTGGCGAAGCCCCGAACGCTTTCCGAAGAGCCGATGACGACGATGGCGTCGTCCGGTTCGATTATCGTCTCTCCCTGCGGAATAACGACTTCGTCGTCGCGAAAGAGCGCGGCGAACGTGAGTGACTCGAATCGATCGGCTTCCGAGACGGTCTCGCCGGCGATCGGGCTCTCGGGATCGACCTCGAACTCCGCCATCTGGACGAGTCCGCCGGCGAACGTATCGACATCGTGTGCGCCCGGGAGCCCAGCGATCTTGACGATCGTCTCCGCGGTGTGGAGGTTCGTACAGACCATGAAATCGACGCCGAACGCGCCCTCGGCCTGTTCCCAGGTCCGCAACAGCGTCGTGTTCTTTACTCGGGCGATCGTGAACGCGTCGTCAACCGTTTTTGCCGCACCGCAGACGACGATGTTCGTCTCGTCGCCGTCGGTGCTCGCGATCACCATATCCGCGTCCTCGATACCCGCCTCCTCGAGCGTTCGCCGCGTGGTTCCGTCGCCTTCGATGGCGAGAACGTCCAGCGAGTACGTGATCGATTCAACGCGCTCGGAGTCAGTATCGATGACGACGACGTCGTGGTCGGCGGCGAGCCCCGCCGCGATGTTCGAGCCGACCTCACCTGCACCGACGATAATTACGCGCACGTGAGCGCCACCTGCAACATACGAAGAGCTATTCGACGGAGGTGTAAGTCCGTTTCCATCGCTCGGGGTTGCGACGTGGAAGAGTCACCGGTCAACGCGGATCACCGACTCCCGGTGGCGCGTATCCATCGAAAACGACATGGTATTTATATGTATGATACAACGGAAGCGCATGCTCTCGTACATCCCGATACTGTTGTTTCTGTTCGCCCTCGCGGCGTTCTACGAGGGGATCCAATCGTATCGGCGCGCTCGAAGAGTGTCGGCAGTTCTCTCGGGGACGGCAGAACAACGGCCCAATGAGACGACGACCGTGAAGGGGCCGGTTTCAATCACGGAACCGGTGACCGTCGAACACGAGCCACCCGCCGAAGCCGCCCACGAGATCACTCGACCGGCTCTCGTCGCCTGGCGAGTTCGCAAGAGGGTCGGCGGCGGCAAGCACAGCACGTCGCGGTGGAAGACCGTCGAGGGCGCCCTCGAAGCTGGCAACTTCGAGATTCGAGAGGATGGTCGATACGTTCGCGTCCCCGACGACGAGTTGGCAACTGACCCGAACGACGTCGTCGATCCGTTCGGCGCGAGCTCGTACCACCTCGGTGACCCACAGATCGAAGTTCGGCTCGGTGAACCCGATAGGATCACGAAATTTCTCGAGCACATACGACTCATCGGGGAGGACAGCCTTTTGAGTGGCGTCGGCGTTTCGCTCAGCGTCGGGAGCAGGACGACGACGCCCGATGAGTATCAGGCCCTCTGCATCTCGGAAGGCGACGAGATCGCAGTTTCGGGGAAACTAATGGAAGGCGAACGCGATCCGGTGCTCCGAACGAGCGACGAGTCATCAATCATCGCTGGCGACAACGTCGCGAGGCGGGCGAAAAAGTGGCGGTATCGAGCCCTGAGTCAGGTCGGTCTCGGTGTCGTTTCGATCGGCTGTGCCGAGGTACTCTCGAACGTCTTGTAAGGGGGCGAAACCGACTGTCTGGGGCACCTCACGGCGTCTCGTGAACCGCGAGTTCGACCTCACGTGGCTTGCCCTCGATATCGGTGACGAGTCGTTGGACGACCGTCCGAGCTTCCTCGAGTAGTCGCGGCTGAACCTTGTCGATCACCCAATCGAGCGAGACGAACCGGGGAAGCGAAATCGCGTTGCTGTCCGCCGAGTGGGGGTCGTACACCGCCTCGAAGTAGATCCGACTGGCCGTTTCGACGCCGTCGGGAGCGGCTTCGGGCTCCGACTCGACCCGCCACGTTCCGCGAGCGTCGATATCCTTGCGAAGCTCCCACTCGAGGGAGTGGGGATTGTCGACGGCGACAACCTCCGAGCGGGCGGTGTAGCCGAGTTTCCACCAGGCGAGCCGAAGGTCGTAGATCGCGCCGACGCCGCCCGCATCGCCCTCGCGGCGCTTGCGAACGGACTCGAGGTGTTCCGTATACCGCGGATACTCGGTGAAAGCGACGACGTAGGGGAAGACGTCCTCGGGCGGACGGTGAACGACGGTGCTGAGGAGGATCCTGTCCACAGTGTCACTATGGCCGCGCTGAACGTAAGAATTTCCGTATAGTCGCGATTCGAAGGAGTCACTAGCTTTCTATACACCGGACGAAAACACCTGACTATGCGAGACATTTGTATCGTCGGCGGCGGCGTCGCCGGACTCGCCGCATCGATCTTCACCGCTCGAGCAGGGCTGGATACCATCGTCATCGACGGCGGAGAATCCATCCTCGCCCGTAACGCCAGCCTCGAGAACTACCCCGGCTTTCCGGACGGAATCGATGCACGGCGGTACCTGCGCCTCGTCCACGAACAGGCACAGAACGCGGGCGTCGAAGTCGAACTCGGACGCGTCTCGAGCGTCGAGCAAATCGACGAGACGGATCCCGAATCGGGGTTCGTCCTCGAGACCGAGGGCGGCGAGCCGATCGAAGCCCAACGGGTGATCGCCGCCTCGTGGTCCGACAGCGAGTACCTTGTCCCGCTGGACGTGGGTCGAATCCAGCGCGGGAGCAAACACTACGTGAGCGTCGACGAGGACGGACGAACCGCGGTCGAGGGAGTCTACGCGGCGGGGCGTCTCGCCGGCGAACCACACCAGACGATCGTCGCCGCCGGCCACGGCTCGAAAGTCGGGCTGACGGCGATCCACGATTCGGACGTCAACTTCTATCACGACTGGGTCGTCCCCGAGGGATACTTTACCGGCCGCGACCGGGACGTGCCGCCGGGCTGTGAAGAGATCGACGACGAGGAACGGCTTCGACGGGACGAAGCGGCCCGAGAGACGATCCTCGAGGCCTTCGCGGAACCGCTCGAGGAGAAGCCGACGATGCATCCCAGCGTGGATCGGGAGGAGGAGAACAGCGGTCTGTAGCCACACGTGATAACGCCGGTCATCCCTCGCTACGCTTAACATACCTCCCCCAAGAAAGACAAACGAATGCTCGAGGGAGTCAACGTCGCGCTCGGGGTGTCAGGATCGATCGCCGCCGTCAAGACGGTCGAACTCGCCCACGAACTGCGACGTCGGGGTGCCGAAGTTCGTGGCGTGATGACCGACAGCGCCCGGGGGATCATCCATCCGTGGGCGCTCGAGTTCGCCACGGAGAACGATGTCGTGACGGAAATCACGGGCGGCGTCGAGCACGTCGAGTTGTGCGGCTACGATGGCTGGGCCGACGTCCTGCTGATCGCGCCGGCGACGGCGAACACGGTCGGAAAGATCGCCGGCGCCGTCGACGACACGCCGGTGACAACGTATGCGACGACCGCGCTGGGAGCGGATACGCCGGTCGTCATCGCCCCCGCCATGCACGAACCGATGTACGACCATCCTGGCGTCCTCGAGGCGATCGAAACCGTCGACGACTGGGGCGTCGAGTTCGTCGATCCCCGGATCGAGGAGGGAAAAGCGAAGATAGCCAGCGAGGAAGCCATCGTCTGTGAAACCGCTCGAGCGGTCGGCGACCGCTCGCTCGAGGGCGAACACGTCGTTGTCACGAGCGGCGCGACCAGCGAGTCGATCGATCCCGTCCGAGTGCTGACGAACCGCTCGTCGGGACGGATGGGACGAGCCGTCGCGCGAGCCTGTTACGTTCGCGGCGCGGACGTGACGCTCGTCCACGGCGTCGTCGGGCCACAATCCATCGCTCGAGCATCGGCGATCGCCGGCGCGTCGGCGGCTACCGACGGCGGAGCCGAACTTCCGTATGCCGCCCTCGAGCAGGTCCAAACCGCCGGGGAAATGCTCGAGGCGACGATCGAGCGCTGCTCGACCGGCGACGCGCTCGTTTCGGCGGCGGCGATCGGCGACTACACGGTCGAGTCGAGCGCCGAAAAGCTTCGCTCCGGAGCGGACCGAACGCTCGATCTCGAGCCGACGGCGAAGGTGATCGACGAAGTCCGGGAACGATATCCGAATCTCCCGATAGTCGGCTTCAAGACCGAAACGACCGGCGACGACGAGGCGATGATCGAAACGGCGCGAACGAGCCTCGATCGCACGGATCTAACGTTCGTCGTCGCGAACGACGCGAGCGTTATGGGCTCGGATCGGACCCGCGCACTACTAGTCCACGAGGAGAACGCGGCGCGCTATGAGGGAACAAAGGCCGGACTCGGCGGCGAGATCGCCGAATCACTCGCCGTCGTTCTCGAGAACGGAGCCTCGATCTGACGAGCTCCCGATCGAACGCCAGCAGTACTGAATTATCGGTTCTTCAACTGATCCCGCCGGTGACCGAGGGATCGTCAACTTTTACTCCCTAACCGACCCATCCACGACATGGATCAGTTACAACGGTCGTTGCTCGAGGCCCCGATTATCGAGAAAGAGGGTTATCATTACTTCGTGCATCCGATCAGCGACGGCGTTCCGAAACTCGATCCCGGCCTCCTGCGAGAGATCGTTATTCGGATTATTCGGAAAGCGAACCTTGAGGAGGTCGACCGTATCGTCACGCCCGCGGCCATGGGTATCCATATTTCTACTGCGGTGTCTCTGATGACGGACATCCCGCTGACGGTGATCCGAAAGCGAAAGTACGGCCTCGAAGACGAAGTTGCGATTTCCCAGCAGACCGGCTACTCGGAAAACGAGATGTACATCAACGACGTTCGCGAGGGCGAGCGCGTCCTCGTTCTCGACGACGTGCTCTCGACCGGTGGCACGCTCGCGGCCGTCCTCGAGGCCCTAGACGGTATCGGTGCCGAGGTAATCGACACGGTTGCGGTCATCAAGAAAGTCGGCGGCGAGAACAAAGTCGCCGATATCGACCATCATGTCAAAACTCTGATTAACGTCGATGTCGTCGACGGAGAGGTCGTTATCGTCGACGAACAAGGAGACTGATCACGGTCCCGAAAATTCGGCCGACGGAATATTTAATTCGATTTGAAACAACAACAGAGTGTGTATCCGAGTCACATGGTTGAGTCATGAACCAATGGGACAACCGGTCATCGAAGGCCCTAACTCGTCGCCAACTGCTCTCCGGGATCGGTTCGGCCGTCGTTGTAACCACGGCAGGCTGTCTCACCGAGGACGACGAAGTGTCGTTTCCCCTCGGGGTTCAGTTAGAGGTCGATACGGACAACAGCGACCGACTCGAGTGGACAGCCGCTATCGCCCAGATGATGGAGAGCACCGGCTACTTCGAGGTCGATGTCGAAGAGCATGATTTCGACGATTTCCTTGAACGGGTTTTCGAAGACGACTACCCCCAGTACGGACACGTTCCGTTTCTCAGCCTTTCGGGGACCTTCAATCCGGAGAGTTACTGTGACTCGCTCCACGGGACGGCGAACCGGGGGCAATGTTGCAACCTGAACGGACTCGGATACGACGAACTCGACGAGCTGATCGATCGCGCCCGATTCGGAACGGATGTCGCCGATGACCCCCAACTCCGGGAACGGCGATACGACGAGGTCTGGCACGAGTTAGCCGAGTTCCGGGGAAGCTCCATCATTACATTCCTCACAGAGGAGTACGTTCGACGGGCGGCCGTCCGCGGGTTCTCCCCGTACCCGTTTTCGGAGTGGACGCTGAAATATGCGCTCCACTCTCCGTCAGAAGAAGTCTTGACCTGGGTAGATCGGAACGCACAGCGCCCGGCTGAGACTGACTGGTCGGACTACCAGGAAGGTGGCACGCTTCGGTACGGAATCGGTGCGAACATCAGTTCGTTCGATCCACCGTATAGCACAGATACACACTCGGTGGCGGCACAATCGCTTATTTTCGAAGGGCTAACCACGATGGATGCTGAGGGGAACATCTATCCCTGGCTCGCAAAACGGTACGAGGCGTTAGACGTCCAAGATATCGACCGCAGGGCGTACGAACCGTATATGACAACCGTCCCGACCGACGAGAAAGGCGTTCTCGAGTTCGGCGAGGGCGGCCCGGTGCAAGCGGTCGCGGTCCACCCGGACGACGACCGAATCGACGACGACGAGGCTCGCATGCTCACGCCCGAGGGCGCAGCCGACGCGGTCGACGAGGGCGTCTACGGAATGCAGTACCGATACCACCTTCAAGAGGGCGTCGCGTTCCACAACGGCGAAGAACTGACCGCCGACCACGTCGTTTCGACGGTCGAGCGGTACGAAAACTCCGACATGTCATCGCAGACGTTCGATTCGGTGCTCCACGTCGATGCCGTCGACGAGTACACCGTCGATATCTACGCGCAGATTCCGGACGCCGAGGCCGAACGAGAACTGCCCGGTTTCGAGATTCACGCGCTCGAGCAGGCGGATCTGGGGGCCAACGAAATCGATCCGCTCGAGGGAGAAGCACCGATCGGGACCGGTCCCTACGAGTTCGAGGAGTTCGAAGACGGACAGTACTTCGTGGCGACAAAAAACGACGGGTACTGGCTCGAGGAGAACGGGCTCGACGCCCTCGAGTGGTACGACGGCCCCGACGGGTTCCCCGCCGGGCCCGTAATCGACGAGATCGACATCGACATCATCTCGGACGATTCGACTCGGAGCGCCGCCCTGCAGAACGGAGAGATCGACGTGACGTTCGGGCTCGTCTCTTCGACGCTCAACGAGTACGACTCGGACGACGGTTATATCGTCGATTCGGTCCAGAGCGGCGGCTATCAGTTCTTCCAGTATCCCGTCACCGTCGAGCCCTGGGACGACCACCGACTCCGAAAGGCCGTCAATCACCTCGTTCCTCGAGAACAGATCGTCGACGAAGTCCTCGACGGCTGGGGAGAGCCGGCCTGGACGATGCTCCCGGAACTCGCACACGGGACGGGCACGGCCGATTACGACGCGCTCGAGTCCGAGCTTCGGGAGAAAAACGCGTTCGATCCGGACGCCGCAGTCGAGTTGATAGAGGAAGTCATCGAAGATCGCGGGTACGACTCGAGCGTCCAACAATGAGCCTTCGACGGTTTATCGTTCGACGGCTGTTGCTGATCGTTCCGATCCTCTTTGGCGTCTCGGTGATCACGTTTTCGCTCGTTCATCTGACGCCGGGCGATCCGATTAGCCGAATGGTCGCCCAGAACCCAAACGTGACACCGGCCGACGAGGCGCAACTTCGCGCACAGTACGGCCTCGACGGACCGGTCTGGGAGCAGTACCTGACCTGGATCGGAAACGTCGTAACCGGAGACCTCGGCGATGTCTACGGGACGAACCGAACGGTCTCGGAAGTGCTTTTCCTCCGGCTCCCCGAAACCGTCGCACTCGGCGTCTTTGGCTGGCTATTTGCCCTCGGCATCGCGATTCCGACCGGGGTGTACGCCGCCGTCCGAAAGGGGACGGTCGGAGACACCGTCAGCCGCGTCGTCGCCCTGTCGGGGGCGTCGGTTCCGAACTTCTGGCTCGGACTCCTGTTGATCCTCGCGTTCGTTCTCTGGGCGGGGTGGTGGAACGTCCAGCCACCGCGAGAACCGCTCTATCATCCGTCGATGCTGTGGCACCTGATACTGCCCGGAATTACGGTCGGGACTGCCGCCTGCGCGTCTATCATGCGAGTGCTTCGGAGCTCGATGGCGGAGGAACTGAACAAGGAATACACCACCGCAGCCAGGGCGAAAGGACTTCCGGAGCGCCAGGTCGTCTACAAACACGTTCTTCGCAACTCGCTGAGCTCCGTGGTTACGCTCGTGGCAACGTTGACGGCCGGCATTGTCGCGGGCGCTATCGTCGTCGAGGTCGTGTTCGCCTGGCCCGGGCTCGGACAGGAACTCGTCGAAGCGATTCACGGCCACGAGATTAACCTCGTCGTAGCGATCACGCTGTTTACCGGCTTGTTCGTCGTCCTCTGTAACCTACTCGCGGACATCATCTATGCCGTGCTCGATCCGAGGATCAGATATGAGTAAGGGACGAACCGAGCGCGGCCGAATACGGATAACCGGATTCGATACCGAGCCCGTCACCGATCGGGAGAATTCGAACGATCCGGCGGAACTGACCGATCGGGGGAAGAAAACGCGCACCGAATCACCCCGGCGCTGGCAACGCGGAGTGTGGCAATTCAGTCGAAACCGTTCGGCACTGATCGGTCTCTGCATCGTCGTCTCGATGTCGATCGTCGCGATCCTCGCTCGTCCGATCGAGATCTGGGGCGTGACCGTCCAGCCGGTCTCGCTCGCGCCGTATCCGCCCTCGGATATCCTCTGGCTCACGCACGACGTCTCGCCGTACGATCCGCCATCCGTCACACATCCGATGGGGATCGACGGCGAAGGTCGCGATATCTTCTCGAGGGTACTCGCCGGCGGTCGGTACAGCATCTCCATCGGCCTCATCGTCGTCCTGATCACGAGCACAGTGGGAGTCGTGTACGGCTCGATTTCGGGGTACTACGGCGGATGGATCGACGAGTTCCTGATGCGTCTCGTCGATATGATCCTCGCGTTTCCGGGGCTCGTACTCGCGCTTGCTATCGTCGCGATGTTCGGAAGCGGCTACTGGCAACTCGTGATCGCGTTCTCGCTGTTCGGGTGGGCGAGTTACGCTCGACTCATCCGCGGGGAAGTCCTGAACGTCAAAGAATCGGAGTACGTCGTCGCGGCGAAAGCGCTCGGAGCCGGCGATTTATCGATCATATTCCGACACATCGTCCCGAACGCCATCCCGCCGGTGATCGTCCTCGCGACGCTCAACATCGGAACGGTCGTCATCGGCGTCGCCGCGCTTGGCTTTCTCGGCCTCGGTCTCTCGCCGGCGACCGCGGAGTGGGGGACGATGCTCGAGGGCGCTCGAGACTCGATCATCCACGGGCCGGGGGGCGACGTTCGCTGGTGGGTAACGGTCTTTCCCGGCGGCGCGATTTTCCTTTTCGTGCTGTCGATCAATCTGATCGGCGACGCGATCAACGATACGCTCGATACTCGAGAATCCGATACAGCCGCGCGAAACGAGTTGCGGTGACGGTCCTGAAAAGGAGGAACCGAAAACGATCACTCGATATCTGTCTGAACATCCTGTTCCACCGCGAATCGTCGAATGACTTTTTGTGATAGACACACAGATGACAGTATGTCTGATTCTGACTCGGCGGCCGACCGGATCGAGTACCGGAAACGGAACGCCGTCGACCCCGAGACGTTCCTTCTCGACCTCGAGGTCGTCGAGCCGACCGAACGGGGCGAGAACCTACGTTTTGCTCCCGAGTTCACCGAGCGGATCGAAACGCAACTCGAGTGCGTTCGTGTCGACGGCGTCGAGACGAGCGACGTCGCTACAATGTTCGGAGCGAACAAGGACGACGTAACGGATCCCGGTCGGGAGTACACCGCGTACAAGATCCACGCGACGGTTCGAAACTGGCCGTCGGACGCGGCACTCGAGTTGGACGTCGCAACCGACAGGGAACTACAGACGGAAACCGACCGCTGGGCCGACGTTCCGGGCAGACAACGGTACAACATACTCCAATCGCTTCGGTCGTTTCACGACGAGTGTCCGTTCTGCAACGGCGAGGTTTCGATCAGTGACGAGACGGTCGAATCCTGCTGTGGCGACCTCGAGGTCGTGACGGTCAACTGTCGTGACTGCGGTCGGCGATTGCTCGAGTTCTCTGCCGATGCCGTTCCGGACGCGTGATGGCTCCGGTTGAGACCGACTTTTGTCGCGACGTGGCCGATGGTGTCGTGGCCGATGGTCCGATTGGGAACAACGTTCATACCGAGTCAGGAGAGATACGTAGCAATGGGTTTTAGAGACCTGCTCGAGCGGTTCCGCCGACCCGAACACACCGGATCGAACCGGTGTACTCCGTGTACGATACTGAACGTCGGGGTCGCAATAGGGCTCGCACTCGCGGCCGCGGCAGTCGCGCTGTCTACCAGCGGACGATCCGCCGCAACGGCTATCGGAGCGGTGATAGCCGCACTGTCGGGAGTAACGATTTACCTCCGCGGATACCTCGTTCCGGGGACGCCGCGGCTCACGAAGACCTACGGCCCGGACTGGCTCCTAAAGCGGTTCGGAAAACAGACGACGGGTGTCGACGACGGCGCTGATGTGGATCTGGCGTTGAAGGGTGTCGCCGCGAGGTCGAACACGGACGACGAACGCGAAAGCGACGTAACCGGCGATGAGACCGCCGAGTGACTACTCCCGCGACTGAAGTCGCAGATGTTCCCCTTGGGATCCGATAAGAGTCGCGTTCCGAATCCGATTCACGGCGAAATACGGACGGTCGTTTCGTCGTACAACCCGTCTCGTTTCGGGTTGTCGACGTTGATAGCCGCGCTGATCGTGTACTCACCTTCGGCAGCCGGCTCCCACTCCCGGTTGGATACCTGAAACAGCTGCGACCAACGTTTTCGAAACCGGACTCGTTCGCCCCGATCGAAGTGTAACTCGCCGCTCCTGTCGGGCGGGTCCCTCGTCTCGACTCTCGAGGCTTCCCGAGCGCCGTCGACCGACCACGTCCAGCGAACGGGCGAACGCGTTCTGATCGTGATCGGAATCGGCAACGCGTTTTTCATCGTCACCGTAAACGGGATCGGCGTATCGGGGCTAAACTCGGTCTTTGGCGTCCTAACGCGCACCGAAACGGCACGGCGGCGGAGCAGATGCGGAATCAGACGCTTACTCCAGGCGGACCCGTTGACGGACCGCATCGCCTGGGGACGCTCCGAGGACGAGTTCTCGTTCGGGGAGAAGTGATCGTCGTCCCGGGAAAGTGCATCCGACTCGTATATCCGGCGCATTACCGAATAATAGTGGTTAGAACACCTAAATTGTTCCGAGGGCCCATAGGATCGGTTGTCAGTCATTTCCGGCCAGTTGCTACCCCGCTCTGTTTGCTACCCCGCTCTGGCGACAAACCGGTACACAGGGACAACCGACCCTATCAATCGTCGGCGGCCGTCCCGTCAGCACCCTCGCGCCCGCGTTCGGCCGTTCGGCTAGCGTAGCGATCAGCGTAGCGGAGACAGCCGATCTCGTGTGTCTCAGTCAGCTCGATAGCCGTCGGAGTAGTCGTTTCACACGGAGAAACGAACCGCTCGGCGAGCGTCTCTGCGGCGGCATCGACGTTTTCGGAGTGGAGTTCGTCGATCGAACTCGAGAGGAGGTCCTCCGCCGCCGGATCCGAGACGCGCTCGGGGATACCGAACTCCTCGCGAACCAGTTCGTCGATTTCCATCCGCGAGAGCGTCGACACGTCGTCTCGAGCCGACTCGTCGGTAATGGTGAACAGCTCCGTAACCGAACGAGCGTCCTCGGCGCGGAGTGTAAAATTCAGCAGCGATCGCCACGTCGATTGGGCGACATCGAACTCCTCGGGGGCGATTACGCGCGGACACCGCGTATGGAACCGGCAGCCGGTCGGCGGGTCGATCGGTGAGGGTACCTGCCCTTCGAGGAGGATTTTCTCCCCCTCCCAGAGCGGATCCGGTTCGGGAATCGCGGAAAGCAACGCCTCGGTGTAGGGATGGTACGGTTCCGAGAACACCTCCGATGTCGTGCCGACTTCGGCGAACTCGCCGAGGTACATCACGGCGATCCGATCTGCGATGTGCTCGACCACGCTCAAATCGTGAGCGATGAAGATATAAGAGAGGTCGAACTCCGCTTGCAGATCCTCGAGGAGATTGAGAATTTGGGCCTGCACGCTGACGTCCAGGGCGCTCACCGGCTCGTCGCAGACGATGATCTCCGGATCGACGGCTAATGCGCGTGCGATACCGATTCGCTGTCGCTGACCGCCCGAGAACTCGTGTGGGTATCGGTAGGCGTGGCTCGGATTGAGTCCGACGGTCTCGAGGAGGCTTTGGACTCGCACGTTTCGTTCTTCGCCCGAAGCGATACCGTGGATATCGAACGGTTCGCCGACGATGTCGCCGACGGTGAGACGCGGGTTCAGACTCGAGAACGGGTCCTGGAAGATGTACTGTAGATCCGTTCTGAGGTCCCGGAGATCCGAACTCGAGAGGTTCGTCAACTCGATCTCGCGGCGCTCGCCGTCCGCCGTCTCTTTGGTGTACGTAATCGAGCCGCCGGTCGGTTCGATAAGCCGAAGCATCGATCGGCCGAGCGTCGTCTTGCCGCAACCGCTTTCGCCGACGACCCCCAGCGTTTCGCCGGGGTACAACTCGAGGTCGATGCCGTCGACGGCCTTGACGAGCTGTGACCGACCGAGGAGGTTGTCGATAAAACCGCTGCTCGACTCGTAGTGTTTCGTGAGGGTTTCCGTTCGCAAGATCGGCTCGTTCTGACTACTCATGATGTTCACTTGAGACGTATTCGGTCGGGGTGTGATCGTCTTCGACGGTAACCGTGTATCCGATACCGTCCTCGAGGTCACCCGTGTACTCGAGACATTTCGCTGATCTGGTCCCCGATTCGACATCATCGAACTCGACCAATCGCGGCTCCTTTTGCTTGCAGATCTCTTCTGCGTACGGACAGCGGGGATGGAAACTACAGCCCGACGGCGTTTCGATCAGATCGGGCATCGTTCCGGGAATCGTCTGCAACCGGTCGCGGTCGTCGCCGATTCGCGGAATCGAACTCATCAACCCGACGGTGTAGGGGTGTTTCGGGTCGTAGTACAGCTCTTCGACCGGCGATTTTTCGACCGGCTGGCCCGCGTACATCACCATCACCCGATCGCAGAGTTCGGCGACGACGCCGAGGTCGTGCGTGATGAGCTGGACCGCGGTATCGAACTCGTCGGTGAGTTCCTCCAAGAGCTCGAGGATCTTCGCCTCGGTCGTCACGTCGAGGGCGGTCGTCGGCTCGTCGGCGATAATCACGTCGGGATCACACGAGAGCGCCATCGCGATCACGGCTCGCTGTTGCATCCCGCCGGAGAACTCGTGGGGGTAATCGGTGTACCGGTTCTCAGCGTCCGGAATCCCGACTGTATCGAGCAGTTCGATGCTCCGTTGTTTGGCCTCCTCGTCGCCGTAATCGAGGTGGTGTCTGATCGCCTCGGCGATCTGTTCGCCGACAGTGTAGACCGGGTTGAGTGCGGTCTGGGCGTCCTGGAAGATCATGGCGATGTTGTTCCCCCTGAGCCGTCGAACGGCCGGCTCCGGCGCGCGGAGCAGTTCGACGTAGCTGGTATCGCCGTCGTGGACGATGAAATCCTCCTCGCCGATCAGGCCGAGCTCCGATGCGTATCCCTGATCGATGACATCGCGTATGCCGAGTTCGCCGTCCGCACGCAATCGCGGTAAGTCTGCGGTTTCGTGCTCCGGATTGCCGGTCACGTCCAACCCCGAGACGCCGCGTTCCTCGAGGCGCTCGATGACGTTCGCAAAATCAGACTCCCGGCGGAGCTCGCCGACATCGACGACGTGTTCGGGATAGGATTCCTCGAGTTCCTCGACGGTGTCGGGGTCACAAAAGCGAATCGACCCCGACTCTATCTCGCCGGGGCTCTCGATGAGGCGCAACAGCGACAGCGCGGTGACGCTCTTTCCCGCACCGCTTTCGCCGACCACGCCGAACTTCTCTCCGGCGTCGATCGTATAGGAGAGGTCGTCGACAGCCGTAACGACGCCCTCTGACGTGTAGAACGAAACCGTCAGGTTGTCGATCTCGAGTAGAGCCATTAGCCGCCACCTCCGTGGCCAACGTCGTCGACCTGCGTGTCGAGTGCGTCGTTGATGACGTCGCCGATCATGTTCATCGACATGACGAACAGGAAGATCATAAGTCCAGGGAAGATGGTTGCCCACCAGTACCACGCTCCGCCGGCACCCGTAGCGAGGGTGTCGCGCTCGGCGTCGAGCATCGTCCCCCACTCGGAGGTTCCGGGGCTAAATCCGATCCCGAGAAAGCCAAGCGCCGCGACGCCGATAACGACGGTGCCGATACTCAGCGTCGCCTGAACGACCACCGGCGCGATCGCGTTCGGGATGATGTGTCTGAACAGAACCGATCGATCCCGCGCGCCGAGTGCCTTCGCGGCGAGGACGTACTCGTTTTGCTTGACTTTCAGGATCTCGCCCCGGATGATACGGGCGTAGGAGGCCCATCCGACGAGTGCGAACGCACCGACCAGCGGCCAGAATCCGCCGCCGAACAGGGCGACGAGGATCAGCGCCAGGACGAGAGCCGGAAACGCGAACACGAGGTCGAGAAATCGCATCAGCACGCTATCGACCCAACCGCCGAAGTAGCCCGAAATGCTGCCGTAGATCACGCCGACCGTCGCCGCGATCGCGGTCACGACGAGGCCGATCGAAATACTGTATCTGCCCCCGACCATCACTCGAGAGAGTATGTCCTGTCCCTGCCGGTTTGTTCCCATCAAGTGGGTCATCGATGGAGCGTCGTGTCGACCACCGACCGCCGTGGCAGTCGGGTCGAACGGTGCGAGCGAGAAGGGTTGAACGGTCATGCCGGACACGGAGATGGGGCGTGCCACCAGCGCGGTCACCGTCATCAGCACGACGACGACGATTCCGATGAGCGCCAGTCGGTCCCGCGCGAGGCGACTCACGATCCGCCGCCACAAACTCATCGGTTCGACGTATTCCTCCTGTTTTTCCTGTGCGATCTCTGACTCCCAGTCTTCGACACCACCCGTTTCGAACCCCGATATCTGAATTCGTCCTCGTTCTGTTGACATAGATTGTGTTAATATTCGTCCCTAATTCGTGGATCGAGCAGTGCGTAGACGATGTCCGCGAGCAAGTTCGCGAGCACGACAACCGCACCGGTCAGCAGCGTGATCGCCATCAAGAGATTGATCTCCCGGAGCTGGATCGCCTCGACGAGTTCTCTCCCGAGGCCGGGCCAGGCGAACACGACCTCGACGACGACCGACCCGGAGACGAGACTCGCGGTGAGGAACGCGGCGACGGTCGTGACCGAGATGAGCGAGTTTCGCAACACGTGTTTGAGGATGACGGTTCGTTCGGGAAGCCCCTTCGCACGCGCTGCGGTCACGTACTCCTTGTTCAATTCCTCGGCCATCGACGTCCGCATGATCCGCATCATGTTCGCCGAGGCCGCCGTTCCGATCGTGACTCCCGGGAGAATCAGCCACCAGAGCATCTCTCGAGAGAGCAAGCCCGTCTGCGGGTCGAGCGTCGGGAAGAGATCGAGTTGGACGGCGAAGATCGCCATCAACATTAATCCCAGCCAGAAGTTCGGGATCGAGATGCCCGACAGGGCGGCAAATCGACTGACATCGTCGCCGAGTTCGTCTTTGTTGACCGCCGCGTAGATTCCTCCCGGAACGGCGATCAGTATCGCGAACACCCAACCGAACGCTCCGAGCAAGAGCGTTTCCGGAAGCCGCGCCATTACGATCGTATCGGCGCTCCGACTCGAGGAGTACACCTCGCCGAAATCACCGGTGAAGATTCCCTGCATCCAGTCGAGATACTGAACCCAGATGGGGTCGTTGAGTCCGAACTCCTCGCGGAGTCGAACGGATTCTCCGGGTGGAACGTTGGGATTTGCCGCGACCATCTGACTGACGACATCGCCGGGAGCGGCGTGCATAACCCCGAACGTTACTACCGAAACGCCGAACAACACCGGAATAGAGGTGAGGACCCGCCGTAATATGTACTTTTGTAAACTCATTCCTATATGAATTTTGAGCGAGTTGCGTTACCGATCCAGGTAGATGATCTGCTCGTCCGCGGGGTTGTACAGCGCGTAACTCAGTATGATCTGCGTCTGTGGATGGACGTTGAACCCGACGACATCCGCGTTCGTCGTCCCGGTGTTCAACGAGTAGTCGACGATCGTGTTTGCACACATATCCGCGTACTCCGGCCAGAATTCGTCGTACGCCGCCCGTCGAGCGTCCTGATCTTCGGCGACGTCGACACCGAACCGACACCCCCGCAATTGATCGACAAACTCGTCCGGAAGCACCCCCTCCGCCAGGAAGAAGTTACAACAGCCGTTATAATTATCCGGGTCGGTGATCGCTTCGATGAACCCGTGGGTGTCAGGAGTTCCGGCGAGACCGATAACGGTCGGAGCGTTACGTTCTGCGTTATCAGTTCGAGCTTCGTCCGTGTAGAGTTCCGAGGTCCAGTCACCCAGTTCCGCAGGGGTTTCCAGTTCGGCCTCGAACAAGCCGCTGTCGTTTAACTCGTCGACGACGAGTTCCATCTTGTCGACCCGTTCGTCGTCGTCGGAGTTCGTCTCGATGACGACCTCGACCGGCGTCTCGACGCTTGCCTCCTCGAGCAAGGCTTCTGCCTCCTCAACATCGGGTTCGACGTTGTACGCCCAGTCCTCCTCGACGATTTCGTCGTATTCTTGGGCCGTTCCAAGATCGGCGGCGGGCGACGGAAACGGAACCTGGGCGGGATCACCCCACCCCTGCTCGACGAGGTCGACAATCTGCTGGCGAGGGATAAGCGCGCTGACCGCCTGTCGGACTTCCCGTTCGGCGAAGGCACCGCCGGTATCGGTGTCGTCCATCGGGAACTGCATGAATTTAAAGCCGAGCGCCTCCGTCGCAGAGACCACGTAATCATCGGACGTATGGAAGTTGTTGCGGGCCTCGGACGGTAACTCGTAGGCGATATCGACATCGCCGTCTTCCAGGGCGTTGCTCCGCCCAGTACTGTCGTCGACGAACCGGATGTTGATTTCGTCGATGACGGGGCCCTCCGGGAACTCCGCCGGTCCGTCGTACCACGGGATGTTCTCGAGGCCGACTTCTTCGACCCAGTAGTTATCGGTGCGCTCGAGGAGGAGCTGTTGGCTCTCCTCGAACTCCGCGACCTCGTAGGGTCCCGTCCCAATCGGTACCATATCCTCGTCGTCGCGCGGGTCCAACTCCCCGGCCGGGACGTCGAAGTGGTCCGAGGGGTAAATCACGGGCGGCAACTCGATGAAAGCCGCAGCGTCTGGATCCTGAGCATAGAGTTCGAACTCGTATCCGTCGTCGCCGTCGGTCGCTTCGGCGTGAAGGAAGCTATCGAACATCTGCCCCTGGTTATCGGAGCCGACGTATCTGTCGTAAGAGCGAACGACGTTCTCCGCGGTGAGTTCCTCGCCGTTGTGGAACTCGATCCCTTCGTGCAGTCGTCCCTCGACCCGGACGCCGAATACGCCGTCAGCGACGGCGTCAGCGGCTTCGTCTCGAGTGATAACTCGAATCGATTCGCCGTCTTCTGCGGGGAGATCGTCCGGATGCTGTATCAGGACGAGATTAGTGTCGTCGTCAAGATCGAAAACCGGGATCCCGTCCTCGACTTCGGCGGGTTCCACCTCGATCATATACTCCTCGTAATCGGTCGCACTGACGTCGTTAGCCTCGTCGGCCTCGTACTCCTCTGCCATCCAGAGGTAGGATTCGGCGTCGGAGTTCGTCGTCAACAATCCGTCGTACACGGCCTCGAAAACCACCGAGTCTTCGGCCTGCGTACTCTGAGCCTGGTCGTAGTCGGAAATGCTGCTTCTCGGAATGGCAAACTCGAGGCGACCCCCCTCGACGATTTCGTCGACATCGACCTCGTTGCGCTCGAGTGCGGCGTCGATATCTACTTCTTCGTCGCCGTTCCCCCCGAGACAGCCGGCGACGCCGGCGACACCGGCTGCTGCAATCCCCTGAAGGACGCGACGGCGGTTAATAATCGATTCACGCGAACTCAATTGTCGGGACATAGTTGTATTCTCCATTTTTGTTTGTATCTCTGTCTCCCCCTGGAACATTCATCAAACGAGCACCCAATTTACACAGCACACCCACAACGTTCGTATTGGGAGATTATTGATCATGTTATACTACATCACACGTACAACGGGGAAACCATAAATAAGTTAGTATTGCCATTCATTATGTCGAGAATATTATTGGCAAATTAGAAGGTTATTGGCGGTATTAGCAGTCACTCGTCCATAGTCGGTAGGAGAAGATTGCGAAAATTTGCATGGAGTTTTTTGTGTATTGGTGTGCACGTTCGAACACAAATTTGCACATTCGAGAATACGGGAACAGAACAGTTCACCAGCTTTGCATATTTATCTCGGTCCGAAAATTCGGCATTCGGTTCTCGGTCAGATGCCGCGCGTGCGGTAGCGCGGAATCCGTTGGTGGGTTCGACCTTTCCTCGCGGTTGTTGATAACCCAAATCCCGTCTCGGCATCGTATCACCTTCTGACCGGCCCTGTCCGTCTTCGGTCTTCCGGCTCCCACCGTGCTATGCCCGGATAGTGCTCGTCTCAAAAGTAGCGAGAGATGTTCTGAACTATGTCGAGACGTACTCTCGAGTTGGTTCGCGCTAAAATATAGCGGGAGGTAGATTTGAACTACGTCGAGACGTGCTCACTTCGTTGCGCGCGCCTCGTCTCATTCAAATCTACTCTATACGATTCTCGAGGCTCACGACACTCGTCACTTCGTTCCTCGTTGTTGTTCGCCTCGAAAAGTAGCGGGAGGTAGATTTGAACTACGCGAAGACCGTCGTTTCACTCCGGTCTTCTCTCGTTCAAACAACTCGTGCTATGGATGGCGCTCACGAATTTGTTCGCGCCAAAACATAGCGGGAGGTAGATTTGAACTACCGGTCTGCGGGTTATGAGCCCGCCGGAATCTCCTGGCTATCCCATCCCGCTATCATATCATATCGGGTTTGCCTAGTTAAGGGTTGTGATTCGGCTACCGTATGCGGGTTTCTACCGTTAGTCTCGGTGTACCTTCCACGTGTAAAGGCTCTCACAGGTGTAGTTGACGAAAAAGCCGACGCCGATTCCGACCACATTGGCGATCATGAACCAAACAGTGAACCAATACACCAGGATGGTCAACACCGAAAGCGTCACGAGAAACCCGGCAAATCGGACGAGATAGGACTTAAGAAGGCGACGAACCAGCGCTCGTGGCCCTATCTTTCCGTGCGAGGAGAACGTCCAACGTTCGTTGATCGCGAAGATAACGCTGATCGCGAAAATCCAGGCGATGACTTTCCCGCCGACGGGACCGAGCGCCGTGAGCGAGACGAGTGCGAACAGAACAACATTGTCGACCGTTGCACCCACGAGCCCGACACCGGCAAACTGCGTAAATCGAGCGCGAGACCGAAGCGCGGACAGTCGAATTCGGAGAACCTCCGTGAATGACTTACTCATCAGCTCATCAGAGACCGCACGATTCCGTTAGTGGATCCTGAGTGGACAACTGTGCTATGGTTGCCGTCTGTTGGACCGACACATTCGTCGCGTGTACCGGCACCCCTCTCGGATCGAGTCGCTTCTCGAGTTCTCGAGGAGAACGTTCACTGAGACCGATATCCGGCCGAATAGCGGGCACAACGACACCAGCAGACCCACCCATATGTATCTATTACTTCCAATCGGTAAGGAAAAGCGTTCTGACAGCGGCTTCCCGTTGAACTGGACTCGAGTCGGCCGTATCGGTCGTTCGAAACTACGCTTGCCAACTGTCTATCGACGGTTACACCGCGAGGTCGCCCTGCGATCGAATCACATCGACGGCTTCGGCGTCGACGCGGTCGACGTCGAGGAAGTGCGGAAGAAACTCCCGACGTTCGAACTCGTCGAACTCGGATTCGGCACCGACGGTACACCAGAGCTGTACCTCCTCGGGACCGTGCCACTCGCCGTTGCGACTGATACCGAAGCAGACCAGCTCCTCCCCGTCGTAGTCGATAACAGCCCCCTTCCGAATACCGGGGTCGCCGTGGATGATAAGCCGCTTCATAGTCGGCGATTCGAACGGTAACGGATTAAACGCTTCGAAGCCCGCAGTTGGGAACTAGCAACGGGACGTACCACTGCAGGATCGACCACCGTCCTCAATAGATATCATTCACCAGCCTCAACGGAAATCATCTCCCCAACTTAATTTGATCTTCGCGCCCGCCCGCGAGGCGAGCACGGAATGAATAGCTGGCTCGAGTCCAACGTTCCCCCTCGAGCCAAACTGATACTGTCGGCTGTAAGTCGTTCACAATTTTCGTCGACCCGGAGTGCGAAAATCTTCACATAGTTACAGCCGGCAGTATGATGGTCGCCGCCAAACCGTGTTCCCTTACCGACGCGACCGCCGTGTGGGTTCCGTCGGGGGGTTCCCGCGACGACGAACCAAACGGGTTTTAAGCGGCGCAATCATAGCCTGCTTCAAGTGAACTAACCATGCAGATGCCACGCCGATTCAATACGTACTGTCCGCACTGTAACGAACATCACCAGCACGAAGTCGAGAAGGTTCGAACCGGTCGCCAGACTGGGATGAAAAAGGTTGCCGACCGACAGCGAAAACGCCAGACGTCTTCGATCGGTAACTCCGGGAAGTTCTCGAAAGTTCCCAGTGGGAACAAACCGACGAACAAGACCGACCTCAAATACCGCTGTAGCGAGTGTGGCAACGCACACCTTCGAGAAGGA
Source organism: Halostagnicola bangensis (assembly GCF_054653435.1). Taxonomy (NCBI): domain Archaea; kingdom Methanobacteriati; phylum Methanobacteriota; class Halobacteria; order Halobacteriales; family Natrialbaceae; genus Halostagnicola; species Halostagnicola bangensis. The sequence goes on from NZ_BAAIGG010000002.1 coordinate 1,001,517, forward strand.
TGGCGCGCCGGCCGAATCGAGTTCCAGGAGTGATTACAATGGCAGGATCTTACTACAACGTCCACTGCGGTGACTGCGAGAACGAACAGATCGTCTTCGGAAAAGCCTCCACGGAGGTCGCGTGTGCCGTCTGCGGAACGACGCTCGCCCGACCGACCGGCGGTAAAGCCGAAATCGACCACGAGATCGTAGAGACAGTCGAGTCACGATGAAGTACAGTGGCTGGCCCGACCCCGGCGAACTCGTCGTCGGCAAGATCGACGAGATTGAGGACTTCGGCGTCTTCGTCGATCTCGAGGAGTATCAGGACAAGCGCGGCCTGATTCACATCTCCGAGGTCGCAAGCGGCTGGATCAAGAACGTCCGCGACCACGTCCGCGAAGGCCAGATCGTCGTCTGTAAAGTCCTCGACGTCGACGAATCCCACGAACAGATCGATCTCTCCCTAAAAGACGTCAACGACCACCAGCGCTCGGACAAGATCCAGGACTGGAAAAACGAGCAAAAGGCGGACAACTGGATGGATCTGGCGCTCGAGGAGGACAGCGACGACGAGGCTTACACGGCGATCGCAAACGAACTGATCGGCGTCCACGGAAGCCTTTATGACGGATTCAAGCAGGCGGCGATCCACGGCGCGGAAGCGCTCGAGGACACCGACCTCTCCGACGACGAGATCGACGCACTCGTCGAAACCGCTCGGGAAAACGTCTCGGTACCCTACGTCAATGTCACCGGCTATGTCGACCTCGAGAACCCCTCCCCGTCGGGCGTCGACGGCATCCGTAAGGCGCTCGAGGCCGCCGAAGGAAACGGCGAGGTTTCCGCGAGAACCGACGGTCCGAGTGGGAGCTCGGAAGACGAGCAGAGCGAGTCTTCCGGTGTTCCGGACGAAGTCGAACTCGAAGTCGTCTACGTCGGTGCACCGGAGTACCGCATCAAGGTCCGTGCACCGAACTACAAGACCGCCGAATCTCAGCTCGAGGAGAGCGCGAGCCGCGCGGTTGCGGCGATCCAAGAACAGGGCGGCGACGGAGAGTACCACCGCGAGCGCAAGACCGACGACGAGTAAGAACGTGAGCGAGCGAGTCGTCGCACGCCCATTGTCGTCTGCGAACGAGGTGAACGAATGAAATCTAACATACGGGTGTGTTCGGCGTGGGAAACAACCCACGAACGTCCGGTGTACACGCTTTCTGAGACGTGCCCGGAGTGTGGAGCCAACGCCGTCAACAGCGCGCCGGCACCGTTCGATCCGACCGACAAACACGGCGAGTACCGACGCGCACTTAAGCGTCGCAATCGCTGATACGGGTATGGACGAACTCGAGATCGACGCAGTTGCCGAGGTCGAGGTCGACGACCCAGTGCTCGTCGAAGGGCTGCCCGGCGTCGGACACGTCGGAACGCTCGCCGCAGAACACATTCTCGAGGAACTCGACGAAGAGAGTACCGTGATTCGACGCGTCTATTCGCGCGAGTTCCCGCCGCAGGTGACAATCGAGGACGGCGTCGCCGAACTGACCTGTGCGACCCTTCACGCGGTATCGAACCCCGACGGGCGCGACATGCTCGTGCTCACCGGCGATCACCAGGCACAGACCAACGCCGGCCACTACGCGCTCACCACCGCGTTTCTCGACATCGCAGACGAGTTCGATACGTCGGAGATTTACTCGCTGGGCGGGGTTCCGACGGGCGAGCTCATCGAAGAGTACGCGGTCATCGGCGCAGTTACCGACGAGTCCCGCGTCGACTCCCTCGAGGAGGTCGGCGTCGAGTTCCGCGAGGACGAACCGGCCGGCGGCATCGTCGGCGTGAGCGGCCTCTTGCTCGGACTCGGCGCACGACGCGGATTCGACGCGGCGTGTTTGATGGGCGAAACCAGCGGCTACCTCGTCGATCCCAAGAGCGCTCGGGCGGTGTTGGAAGTGCTCGAGGAGGTCGTCGGGATGGAACTCGAGTACGAATCCCTCGACGAGCGCGCCGACGAGATGGAAGACGTCATCGGCAAGATTCAGGAGATGGAACAACAGCAACAACAGCAGTCGATGGAGATGCCGACCGACGACGACCTGCGGTATATCGGATAACAGAAACGCCGTAACGATTTTTCCGGACAGTGAAAAGACTCAGCCCCGTTACTCGTTCGCCGAGCGACGCCTTCGAAAGAATCCTCAAGTGACGTTATTGGGGAAACACCATCAAGCGACACCACCGACCCCCATTACGAGGAAAACGACACCGAAGCCGAGGAGAACGACGCCGCTTAGTACCGAAATAGCCGGAGCGAAGGCGTCGATACGCCGACCCACTGAAACCAGCGCCGCCGGATAGCTCACGATCCAGGCCGCGATCCCGATGAAGAAGCCGAGCAACAGCGCGGCCGAACCGGTCTGGACGACCAGCGCCCCCGAAAGCGCTTCGCCAGCGCCCGGAACGTGAGCAAAAATGTCGAGAGTGCCGGACTGGAGGAGACCGACGCCGACGGTGAGCCAAAACCCGATCTGATAGGGGTTCGTCAGTGAGAGGGCGAACGTCTTCCGAAAGCCGTTCGAATCCCCGTCGGTCGCATCGACAAAGCCACTCGAGGAGCGCGCTTCCTGAAACGCACCCATGGCAAAGTACAGCATGAGAACGCCGCCGACGAGATAGAGAGCGGGCCTGATTACCGGATACTGATCGATGATCGCCACGACGCCCGCGAGTGCACCGACGAAAAAGACGAAATCCGCGAACATGGCACCGAGTCCGGCGCTGAATCCGGCTCTCCATCCACGGAGAACGCTTTCCTCGGCAATAATGGCATTCATCGGTCCCGGCGGGGCGGCCAACGCGATGCCGAAGACGGCGCCCACGAGGACCGTCGTGACTATCGTAAACACGTATTCAACTTGAGGGAGAGCGCCTTTGAAAGGCTATCGACAGCGTTCAAGAAGAGCAGCGGCACACATTCATCGTCTCGTTCCGGCGTCGAATTCGACTCGAAGGGAACTTCGTGCCTGGTGCATTATCGCTCTTCTCTCCGAATGACGCGCTCGATCTTTTCGTAGGGAACGCTCCCCTCGCCAACGGGCTGTCCGTCGAGTTCGAGGTATGCCGGCTCGGAGTCGGGATCACGGCTCCCCGTAATCTCACCGGTTACTTCGATGCGTTCCTCACCCGTCATCGCGTAGCTCTCGACGTCGACGACGTCACCGATATCGACCAGTTCGTCGACCAGTTCCATCGCTTCTCGTTCGTCGGCTTCCGGCGGGATCTGTAGTTCAGTCATACGTGGATTCGGTTAGACGGTACATTCGATCGGGCTCACCACAACTGTGCGCGTGGCGTCTCGCAGCTATCGCAGATGACCGCTTCGTTTCCCTTGTAGCGTCCTTTCTCGAGTCGCCCGTCCGAACAGGACGGACACGCCCGCCCCTCGAGAAGGGCGACTAACCGACTGCCGTCGCATTGGGTCGTTGCCATATCACTACTCTCCACCGGTCGATACCGAAGGGGTTGGCCATGCACCTGCAGGTCGGAGCCGCGAGTCGACACGGCTATTTCGATGTCCCGAGAACGTCCAGAGAGATAATGTGGCCCTGGGGACACCTCGGCGTCGCGTACTTGCTGTACAGTATCTACACGCATCGCCGATTCGACCGCCCGCCGAGTGCGTTGCCGGCGATCGCGCTCGCGATCGGCTCGCAGTTTCCGGACCTCGTCGACAAACCGCTGGCGTGGACGTTCGACGTGCTTCCCGGGGGGCGAACGCTCGGTCACTCGATCTTCTTCGCGATCGCGCTCGTCTCCGTCGTCTACGCGCTCGCGATTCGGTTCGACCGTCTCGAGGTCGGGACGGCGTTCGTCATCGGTCACGTTTCGCACGTTATCACCGATATCCCGCTGTCGGTGCTCAGGGGCGACTTCTCGGGGACCGAGTACCTCCTCTGGCCCGTGGTCGAACAGCCGCCGGAGGAACCCGTCGGCGGTATCCTCGACGCCATCCTTACCTACTACGCGCTCGGCCCGTACGAAATCGTCCAGTTTGGCCTGTTCGCCGCCGCCGCGATCGTCTGGTACCGCGACGGCATGCCCGGGCTGGGGTACGTCCGGTCGCTCCTCGCTCGAGGCCGGGGGACCAAATCGGAGTCGTAGTCGCTATGTGAAGTGCCCCGAGGCTTGTCCTCGAGGCACTCTCGCTGTATCTCTGCAGATCACCTCGCTACTCGAGTCCATCCCGGCTTGGCGGAAAAGAGCAAAGACGTTCTCGAGGAACTCGAGGAGGGTGCCCAGAGTACCGCGAGACGGTTTCGCCGCTGTCGAACCGCTGGTGCTATCCCCGCGGTGACCCACGTTCCGGATATGCGCCAGTTTGTACTCATCGGGCACGACGTCCCGACGGAACCGAACTTCTCCCTCGACGACCTCGCGGGCGGAGCGGGGAGACTCGACGCGCTCTGTCGCTCGATCACCGCATCGTTCGTGACCTCCCACGGCATTCGAGAGGACGTTCGCGTCCACCTCGTGATTCAGGATGAACTCGCGATCACCTTCGACGGGAGCGAACTGCGGAATCTCCACCCCGACGAGCGTTCGACCGCCGCGCTCGTTCGGACGGCCCTCGAGCACCGCGAGGAGGCCATCGGCGCGCTTCCGGCGGAGCCGAGCCCCGGCGTCGAACTCTACCGACGCGGATTCGAAGCCACGCTCGAGGCGGTCGCGGAGGACGGTACGCTCGTCCAGCTTCACGAGGACGGCGAGGCGGTCGTCGACGCGTCGGTGCCGACAGATCCCGTCTTCGTCCTCTCGGATCACCGCGATTTCACGGCGGACGAACAAGAACTCCTCGAGGAGCACGCCGATCGGCGGCTTCGGCTCGGCCCGAAGCGCCTCCACGCGGACCAGGCGATTACCGTCGCTCATCATGTTCTCGACACCGACGGCTACGAGCGGTTCTGAGCGTCGGCGGCTACGAGCGGTTCTGTGCGACCAGCCGGTCTCGAGGCGAAGCACAAGCGACTAAACCCCGCCGCGACATTCTCCGGTCGAACGCCGAATGTCCGAACAGAAGCGTCTCGTCGTCGTCTGTGGACTGCCCGGGACGGGAAAAACGACAGTCGCACGAGAGCTCACCGAACGCACCGGAGGCACCCTGATCCGAACCGACGTCGTCCGAAAAGACCTGTTTCCAGAGCCGGAGTACACCGACGAGGAGGTTCAGGCTACGTACGACGAACTGTTCGATCGGACGCGATCGGCACTCGAGCAAGACGGCATTGCGGTCCTCGATGGAACCTTCCGCCGGGAATCGCTCCGCGACCGGGCGCGTCGGGTGGCCCGCGAAACGGACGCGACGTTCGATCTCGTCCGCGTTACGTGTAGCGAAAAGGTCGTCCGCGAGCGGATCAACGAGCGTGAAAACGACGAGAGCGACGCCGACTTTTCGGTCCACAAACTGCTCCAGTCGGAGTTCGAGCCGCCGACGATCGCCCACCAGACTGTCGATAACTCCGGTTCAGTTGCGGAAACGAGACAACAGATCGCCGAGCTGTGGTGAAGCGCTGACTGGATGGGAAACTGATCGCACTGTTATCGACTTCCGCGGCCTCTCGAGACGAGACCCGGTCCAGTAACCGTTAACCCTCTCGGCGTACTCGAATCGAATGCGGGCCGGTGGGGTAGCTTGGTATCCTTCGGCCTTCGGGTGGCCGTAACCGCAGTTCGAATCTGCGCCGGCCCACTTCTGCCCGCGAATTCTAACCGACGAGCGAAGCGAGTTGCGTTCGTGAGCGGGCAGAAATGCAGCCGCGAAGATTCGAATCAGGGAGGAGCTTTGCTCCGACCGTGGTTCGAATCTGCGCCGGCCCACTTTTCACGCACTTCACGACAACGAACGATGCGTGGCGGGAGGCCGCAGTACTGCGAACGGCGAAGCCGTAAGCGGAGCGATCCGTCCTCGAGGGAGGAGAAATTGATCCAAGCGGGGGAGGACTTCAGGAGGACGACAGTGATCTTGCGGAAGGCGACGGCGGTAACTCTGTGAACGTCACTGAGCGTTCAGGAATCGTATGCAATGTGTTCGAGAGCCAGGACCATTCTGAAAAGGACAAGCAGTGCAGTGACAATAGCGAGAAGTGGACCAATTCCCGCGTCTTCGGTCATGATGCCACCGAATACACCGACAATAATGGAAACACTGGCTATCATCCCGAGTCCTCGGATCGCTGGACTGGAAGGTACACACGTTTGTCAATTCTGGTGCCATGAACGGTTTCTTTCAATTATCTAAACTATTCGGCAAACGATTATTCACCGCGCCCGAACACTAACCGATCGATCGATGATTCGGAACGAACTATAGAGCAGCCGCTCACAGATTCACCAATCACATTCTCCCGAACGAATCGAACGAGCGAGACCGATGCGTTCACCCAATCGGTGAACGCGAACCACAGTCGCGCTTGACCCCGCCCGTTGTGATCCGCTCTCGCGTCGCAGGTAGCTATCAGACTTCTGCAACGCCGAATCCCCGTCGTCCCGTGACGGAGACTCGTGCCTCTGACAACCCTGAGAGATGGAAGTGGGTGCTAATACTCCCAGCGACAGGGCCATTTACTTATTGGACAAAACTGGTAAAACGTTCCTTGTGTTGGCAATATTTGTGCCAACATTTCGCAAAGTGATCAGTCGAGAGCGACTGCTCGAGTGAACGGCCACAGCCGGCCCACACAACACGAAATCCGGGAAGGAAATTCCGCGGTTCGAGAGAGCGTCGCGGCCGAGCGCAACCGTTACCGGCATCGGGACCCTCGAGTCGAACGAATGACTGATGGGCTAGAGCGCGACGTTGCCGAAACCGAAGCGGTCACACAGCGGCGGGACGACGTGACCGCTCGAGTACGATCACACGCGGGCCAGATCGCCCGCGAACTCGCCCTGTTGCAGGGCGGCGACTACGGTCAGGAGACATTCGACACGGAAGCCGCAACGTGGACGGTAAAATACGAGGGTGGCGACATCCAGTATCTCCGATACAAGCCAAACTCCGGCGACGAAACGTACGTCGTCTCGACCAAACAGCCGGCCGATCCCGAGGCGCTCGAGGTGGCGATGGAAGACTACGGAGCGTTCATCGACGCGTACAACGAGTACGTCGCGTCGTTCGATGACGTACTCGAGGACGTTCCCGAGGAGTTCCCGGCGATCGAATCGGCGGCGGATCTCGTCGCGGAACGCGATCGGATCGTCCGACGGATTCACGACGCCGCGACCCAGATGGCCGGGCAGTTACACCGCTATGAAGGCGAGTACGGAACCTACTCGACGACGATATCGGGGACCCGCTGGGAACTCAAGTGGGACGGCAACGAGGTGTCGTACCTTCGCGTTGGCGGCTCCGACGGAACCTATCTCGTCTCGCAGTACGGCCCGCCCGCCGCATCCGAACTCCGGCGGCTCGCCGACGACGTGGGGGCGTTCGTCGACTCGTTCAACGACGAGGTGGCCGCCCTGGAATCCGATCTCTCGGAAGTGTCACTGGGTACCGACGGGCGGTGAACGCGATCCAAACACGGGCGGTCCCGATCGCGGCGACTCCGGCTCGAGTCGCCGTTTGTCACGTGTAGGTGATGATTTCTCGGTTTCACGCACTCCTTACATCGGATCCGGTGGTTGACAGTCTCTGCCTACGAACAGTTCAGCGAGGAAAGGATTCGACAATCAGGGTAACTGACTATCTCCCTTTTGGCGATCTCGCACCCACCGTACAGTGTCTAATGATGACAACACGACGCGCAACGCTATCGGCGATTGGCGCACTGGGAGCAGGAGCGGCGCTTACTGGATCGGCACTGGCGGTCGGCGAACACGAAGACGACGAGCGAGCGCCGGACGACGAGACCGGCGACGATGAGGTTCCCGACGGAGTCTCGGCGGTTCGAGTCGCTCACTTCTCGCCGGACGCGCCGGCGGTAGATATCTATCTCGATGGTGAACAGGTTCTCGAGTCGGTCGGCTACAACGACGTGACGCCGTATCTCGAGATCGAGCCCGGAACAGCGGCGGTGACGATCACCGCGGCGGGCGACGCGGAAGCCGTCGTCTTCGAGGACGACGTTCACTTCGGGCAGGCGTTCTATACGGTCGCGGCGATCGGCGAGCTCGAGGCCGACACGTTCAGCCCGCTGATCCTGACCGACGCCGGATCCGCGTTGATTCGGCTCGCACATGCGTCCCCGGACGCACCTGCGGTCGACGTGGTCGGTAACGACGGTTCGATGGAGCTGTTCGAAAACGTCTCGTTCGGCATGGCGACGAACTACGTCGCGCTTCCCGCCGGCAGTTACAGCCTCGACGTGCTCCCCGCTGCGAACGGAGCCGAGGAGCCGGACGCGGGTGGCGAGGCTCCCGAGTACGATGGCGATGGAGCCGACGAGACAGAACACGACGTGGACCAAAACGGAGACAACGATCACGGCAAGGCGATGGACGACGAGGATGGCACAGAAGACGACTACGAGAACGACCAGGTTGCAAACGGCTCCGACGAGGCCGGGGAGGCAGTTGCCAGCGTCGACGTGACCCTCGAGCAGGGTGGTGCCTATACCGCGTACGCGATCGGCTACCTCGAGCCGGAAGCGGACGAGGAAGCGTTCGACGTCGCCCTTACCGAAGACGGTCCGATGGCGTTAGTCGAAGACGACGACCCGACGGACCCTGCCGAACCCGAGCCCGAGGACGAAGCCCCCGAAGAGGCAGACGACGATGCTGAGGAGTACCAGGACGAACCTGACGCCGAGGCCGCTCCAGAAGACGATGCAGGTCCGGACGAGGTGACTGAACCCGACAACGAGTACGACGGTGACAACGAGTCGGCAAACGGCAACGGACCCGCCGGTAACGAGACGGACTACTGACGCAGAGGCTGGCCTCGCAGAAGATTCCTCCTTTTAGTCACTGCGATGGAATTAGCTTCCGTCGTCGAGAACGGAGAGCGTCTTCGTCTCCTAATACTGTTTGACCAGTCGTCCATTCTATCCTCATCAGTCCGGAGAAACCAACCAATTCAGTCCATTCTGTCCTCATCGCACCCGAATGACCCGAGCAGTACGGACACGACAACGAGTCGACGCGGGAGGACTGTTATGCTGGACTATTCTACCATCCGAACAGCCTGAAACGCCACTCGAGGGGCGTCGGTAGCTACCGATTCGAGGAGGAAGGAGTGAAGAAAGCGTCGGCACACGACCGATCAGGCGTCGACGTACCGTTGTATCCACTCCTGTCGTTGTTCGAGAATGCGTCGACCCTTTGGGGTCAACGCGTAGTAGTTCGTCCGCCGGTCGATCTCTCCTTTCTCGACGAGTTCGAACTCGACGAGCGTGTCGAGGTTCGGATACAGTCGACCGTGCGTAACTGGTTGGTCGATGTACCTGTTAATATCGTCCAGAATCTGCTGACCGGACGGACGGTCCATTCCTGCAATAACGTACAACAAGTCGCGTTGGAATCCTGTTAGCTGGTCCATGGATCACCCTCTGAGTAACGACCTTCATCGATCTATGGCTTTGTTATAGAGCGTGTACGTTCTCCGAAGCGGTTTCGTTCGTCTCGAGGTGCAGTGATTACTCGCTACGGTTCTGCCTCGATGGCTCGATCGGAGCCGCTGTCGCTGTATTTTTGCGGGCGACCGGCGTATCGGCCGGCATGGACGAGAATTCGCTCGCGTGGGAGACGACCGACAGCACGGTAGCCTACTCCTGTCCGGGCTTCGATATCGTTAACGAGACCGTTCAGCTTCCCGATGGGACCGAAACCGATTTTGATTACCTCACCGAGCCGCCCAGCGTCTGCATCCTCCCGCTGACCCCCGATGGAGACGTCGTCTGCATCGAGGAGTGGCGACAAGCGGTTTCCAGAGTCAACCGTGGGCTCCCCGTCGGCGGCACCGAATCCGACGACGTCGACCTCAAGGCGGCCGCTCGACGAGAACTTCGCGAGGAGACCGGCTACGAAGCGGACTCCCTCGAGTCGCTCGTAACGGTCGAGCCTGCCAACGGATTCGCCGACACGGTTGTTCACTTCTTCGTCGCACGAGGCTGTCGGCCGACGGCCGACCAGCAACTCGATCACGACGAGAGCATCCGAGTCGCGACGACGACGCTCGAGGAGCTTACCGAAGCCGTCGCCGACGGAGCGATCCGTGACGGCCGGACGGTTCTCGCACTCTCGTACTATCGACTCTTCGGAAACGCGTGAGCGCCAAAAAAGCAGTGTGCGGTCGAACGTGCTGAAGCAACCTCGTCGCTATCGTTGCCCTGATCAGGTCAGTGCAACGACCGAGGCCTGCTCGTCGTTCTCATCGGCGGGGTCGTCCTCGTCGTCAACGCCGTTTGCTTCGTCGTCAGTCGTTTCGTTGTCATCCATCTCGTCGTTCTCAGCGTCTTCCTCCTCTACTTCTTCCTCGAGGTCGGTCGTGTCTCCGAGGGTGAGCGTCTGTGCCGTCGCATCGCCAATCGTGATCGATGATGCGGAGGCTTGCGTGACGGTCTGGGTGTTAGCGTTGTCCTCAGTCTCGTTGTCGTCGACGGCACCGTTGTCCTCAGTCTCGTTGTCGTCGACGGCACCGTTGTCCTCAGTCTCGTTGTCCTCTTCGTCAGCTGCGGGATCGTCCGCCTCGTCGTCACTCTCGAGTGACTCGATGGTCATCGATTCAATAGTGACGTCGTCGACGTCAAACTGTTCGATGGTGAGTTCGTCGAGTTCTTCGGTCTGGCCGTCTTCGTCCTCAGCGGCACCGTTGTCCTCGGTCTCGTTGTCCTCAGCGGCACCGTTGTCATCGGTCTCGTTGTCCTCAGCGGCTTCATCGTTCTCATCGTCGAAGATGCCACCGACCCAGTCGCCGATCTGGTCGACGATGCCATCATCGTCTTCGACGGTGAGTTCGTCGATGGTCATCTGCTCGACATCCATCGTTTCGATGGTAAGTTGCTGGACGGTGAGTTCGTCAGCGTCCTCGTCGATGAGATCTTGCTGGGCGTCGTTTTCGTCATCGTTCATCTCGTCGTTCTCTTCGTCAACGTCGTTTTCATCATCGGTAGCGTTCTCCTCATCGTTCATCTCGTCGTTTTCTTCATCGACACCGTTTTCGTCTTCGTCGGCGTCGTCAACGTCGTTATCTTCGTCATCGACATCGTTCATCTCGTCTTCGTCGAGTTCGAGGTCGTCGAACGAGACATCCTCGAGCTCGAGTGACTCGATTTCGATGTCCGAGATAGTTACGACGTCAGCGTCCTCCGCAACGTCGTTCTCGTCATCGTTCATCTCGTCGTTGTCATCGACGCCATTGTCTTCGTCGGCGTCGGCGTTCTCGTCATCGACGCCGTTTTCTTCGTCATTGGCGTCGTTTTCGCCATTGTCGTCGAGTTCCTCACCGAGTTCCGCCTCGTCTTCGATATCGAGGTTCTCGACGTTTAGCTCATCAATTGTTGCGTCCTCGACGGTAACGTTGTCGAGGTCGAGTGTGCCCACCTGTACGTTTTCTAGCGTTGCGCTCGTGTCTCCGGTGTCGTCGGCGGCCGTTGTCGCACCGGCGAGGGCTGGACCCCCCGAGAGGGCGACTAATAGGGCGACGAATACAACACCGATTTTCTGCGGTCGTGAAACCATGCCCTCGATGCTACGCCGTTATCCGGGCTAAAATGAGGTGACTGTTACACCATTATATCGGAGAAACCACTGTTAGAAAACCCGAAACGGTCACTAATGGCGGATTCACTATCATTTTTCGCGGGTCGTACCCGCCCGGAATAAGATGTCGCTCGCCACGAATGACCGTTATCCTTGCACTCGCCATTCGCGTCAATCGCGGTCGATGGAACGGAACGTTTACCGCTCCGCTCGCAAACACACGGTAGATGCGAGAGTGCTTCGAACTCCAAGACACCGACGCCGGAGGGCGGATCGGCGAACTCACCGTGCCGCGTGCCGGCGTCACCGTCGAAACGCCGGCGCTCCTTCCGGTGATCAATCCGAATCTGGACACGATCTCCCCTCGCCGACTCGCCGACGAGTTCGGCGCGGAGATCCTCATCACCAACTCCTACATCATCTACAACACCGACGAGGTTCGTAAACGGGCCCTCTCGGAGGGGCTCCACGAGGTTCTCGATTTCCCCGGTGCGATCATGACCGATTCGGGCTCGTTCCAACTCTCTGAGTACGGCGAGATCACCGTCACCACCGAGGAGATCCTCCAGTTTCAGGCCGACATCGGCTCGGATATCGGAACGCCGGTCGACATCCCCACGCCGCCGGGCGTTTCCCGAGAACAGGCGAGAGACGAACTCGAGACGACCAAAGACCGACTCGAGATCGCCGAGGGCGTCGACGTCGGCGAGATGCTGATCAACGCACCCGTCCAGGGGTCGACGTATCCTGACCTCCGCGAGGAGGCCGGTCGACACGCCGACGCGACCGACCTCGACGTCTTCCCGGTCGGCGCAGTTGTCCCGCTGATGAACGATTACCGATACGACGATATGATAGATGTCGTCGCCGCCGCAAAACGCGGGCTCGGTGCCGACGCGCCGGTTCACCTCTTCGGTGCGGGCCACCCAATGATGTTCGCTCTCGCAGTCGCGATGGGCTGTGATCTGTTCGACTCCGCGGCATACGCCCTCTACGCCCGCGACGACAGGTATCTCACGGTTCGCGGCACACAACACCTCGAGGACATCGAGTACTTCCCGTGTTCGTGTCCCGTCTGTATCGAGCACTCGCCCGACGAAGTTCGCGCGCTTTCGAACAAGCAACGAGAGAAGACCCTGGCCGCCCACAACCTCCACGTCACCTTCGGTGAGATTCGACGCATCAAACAGGCTATTCGGGCGGGAAACCTCCTCGAGCTCGTCGAACAGCGCGCTCGCGCCCACCCGACGATGCTCGACGGCTATCGAACCCTGCTCGATCACGCCGACCAGCTCGAGGCGGCCGATCCCGTTTCCAAAGGCGCGTTCTTCTATACCTCCCACGAGAGCGCTCGCCGTCCCGAAGTGCTCCGCCACCGGGAGCGACTCGAGCGGCTCTCGGTTCCCGACACCCTCTTTCTCACGGAAGGCGACTCCGACGGACCAGAGACGTACGAGGACGCCTGGCGTGTCAAACCCCCCTTCGGGCCGTTCCCGCGGGCGCTCTCGAAGAGCTATCCGCTCACCGCCGAGGTTCCCGATCGGATCGACGACGGGGCGCTCGAGGCGGCCGCCAAGGGCGTCGCCCGACTGGTCGAAGAAAACCCCGACACCGAGTTCGGACTGGGTCACCTCGGCTGGCCCGCGGCGGTGCTCGAGGGCGTTCCCGACTCGGTCGAGACGATCGACCTGACGAAAGAACACCGTTAGTGCAAGCGCGATTTCGCCGCCCATCCGGCGACGCGTCACCAGAACAGCAAAGAGGCGCGCGGATACTTTGTACAGATATGATCGGAGCAGCGTCGCTCGCCCTCGGTGCCATCGTGATCGTCCTCTTCGGATCGTGGCTGATCAGGCGGTTCCGAGGCGGGGGATCCTCGAGCGACCGGCGACAATCCGCGAAGAGCCACCGGGAGGCCCAGAACCGAGAGCCACCGGTCGATGTCGGCGACGAGCGAACGGTCGGGATCGAGGAGTTCACGGTGCACCATTCGGGCGACCGTCAGGCGGTGACCAAGGTCGAAGGCTTCGTCGTTTTCGTCGAGGACGTACCTTCGGACGCCGAGGTCGCGGACGTTATCGAGATCAAAATTCTCTCGTTCAACCGCGGGCACACGTCGGCGACGGGAGCGTATCTCGGCCGAGCGTAGCGCTTTTGGCCGCTTTCTCCGTCCAGATGCTTTCTCTGTGTCCATCAGGATACTGTCGCGGACGCTGGCGGGGTCGGTTCGGTGGACGGTTCGTTCCGGGACCGTCCCTCGGGGCGACTGTCGATGCATGACACCAACATGTTGGGGTAATAAATTCGACGGTCGTAGACATCGGTTACTGCATGAACGATAGAGACGCCTCACCAGTCGACGCCGGACGCCGATGGTCAGCCTACGACGTGGCGGTGCTACCGCGGGAGCTCCAGCGGAGAAACCCGGTTCTATTCTGGACCGCGGCGGCGCACGTCGGTTTGCTACTGATTTTTCTCGTCGGCCTCGGGGTGGACCAGCGAACCGTCGGCGGGGAACCCGTCTGGCTCAAGCCCGCGAAGTTCGCCGCTTCGATCGGGTTGTTTACCGGGACCCTCGCCTGGCTCACACCTCACCTATCGGTCTCCGAACGATTCCTCCGGCTGATTTCGTGGAGCGTCGCGATTGGTGTTGGTGTCGAAATCGTCGCGATCTCCGGGCAAGCCCTTCGTGGCACCGAATCGCATTTTAACTCCTCGACGGCGTTCGACACGGGCGTCTACGTGACGATGGGGCTGGTAATCGTCGGAGTCACGCTGTTGATCGCCTGGCTGTTCGTACGGGCGGCTCGAAACGGATTCGACGTGCATCCGGCCTTTGCGCTGGGAATCACGCTCGGCGGCGGGCTGTTCGTCGTCGGTGCGTTCGAAGGTGGTGTGATGGGCGCGCTGAACACGAATACCGTTGGCAGCGGATACGCGCTTCCGGTAGTGGGGTGGACTCTCCTCGGAGATTTTCGAGTGACACACTTCGTTGGTCTCCACGCGCTGCAGGTGCTCCCGCTGGTCGGCTACCTCTCGGCTGTCGCCCAACAGCGGGGGCGTATCGATGATCCTCGGCGGCTCGTCTGGTTCGTCGGATGCGTCTATGCGGGAATCTTGCTCACGGCGTTTTTGCTCGCAATTGCGCCGCTGGTTGCGTGACGGGGAGATCATTCCTTATTTCCCCTCGATAGTCGTAGTTACGACCGAGACGAGAGGGATGATTAGCGCGACGTTCGAAATACAGCTCCCCCCGGATATCTGGATCACCCAGCTTTCCAGAGCGTTTCCACGGGCCACGTTCAGACTGCTATCAGGGTATCGAGTCGAGGAGACGGCGCTGGAACTCGGCGAGACGATCACCGATCACCCGAACGACGTCGCCGCGGAGATGGCGGATCATCCTTCGATAGCGGCCTACGAACTGCTGGAATCGAACGAGCGCCGCGTGCTCGCGAAATACGAGACGACGGATACCGCTCTGTACGACTTCGTCGAGCTGTCCGCACAAACGATCGAGTTCCCGATTGCCGTCCAAAACGGCTGGTACGAATTCGATCTGACGGGTACGCGCGAAGAGCTGGATCGGTTTCAGGAGGTACTCGAGAGCTCACCGCTGTCCTACGAACTCCGTTCGCTCGTCGGGGCACAGGAGACGGACGAGTTGCTAACCGACCGCCAGCGAGAAGTCCTCGAGACTGCGATTCGAGAGGGGTACTTCGAGATTCCACGAGAGTGTACGCTTTCGGAGCTTGCCGACTCGCTCGGGATCGACAAATCGACGGCGAGTAACATCCTTCGTCGGGGCCAAGCGCGGATCATCAAGTCGTTCGTTAGCCGCCCCGATTGACGAAACGATCGGAAAAACCACCCGGTCGCAGCGCGGCCGTAAAGCGCTATTCCGAGGCGGTAGAGTCGTCGAACTCGAGCGTCTCGCCCGTGTCCTCTCGGTTAGCTTTCTCATCGCGCTCGCGATTCTCACTCACGTCGAACGCCTCGAGGGACCCGTTCAACGCCTGGGCCGACTCGGCGAGCGAGCGCGCTCCGGAGGCGATTTCCGAGACCGAGGCCGTCTGTTCTTCCGATGCCGCGGCGACGCTGTTGGCTTCGGCGTTCGTCTCCTCGCTCACGTCGGTCGCTTCTTCGACCATCGAGACGACTTCCTGGCTGGCTCTGGCTTGCTCGTCCGTCGCCTGATTGATCCCGTGGACGCCGTCGTTCACTTCCTCGACCTGCGTCGTGATGTCCTCGAGGGCCTCCATCCCGTCCTCGACGGAGTCGACGCTGCTGTCAACCTGATCGCGCATTTCTCGAACGCTCCCGACAGTCTCGTCGGTACTCTCCTGTACCTCGCCGATCAGCGAATCCGCCTGCTGGGTCGCCTCGGCGGTTTCCTCGGCGAGTTCCTTGACCTCGTCGGCGACGACTTCGAACCGTTCTCCCGCCTCGCCGGCTCGAGCGGCCTCGATCGACGCATTTAGCGCGAGCATGTTCGTTTGATCCGCGATCTCGTCGATCAGATCGACGATTTCGCTAATTCGGCCCATCTCTTCGTCCAGCGAACCGATCTCTTCGGCGATCGTTTCGGTTCGGCGCTCCAGACGGTCCATCTCGGTCAGGATCTCGTCCGTCGCTTCGCTCGCGTCCTCGGCGCGGTCGGCGGTCTCTCCGGAGACGTTCGCGACGGTCTCAGATGTCGAGGCGACCTCCTCGACGGTCGCCGAAAGATCGTTCATCTCCGAGAGGACGTTCTGGAACTTGGTCTCCTGACGGTCCGTTCCCGCGGAGATCTGTTCGGCCGATTTGCTGACGTCGTGAGTCGCCCGTTCGATCTCGTCGACCCGAGAGGCGACGTCGGCGCTAACCTCGTCGACCTCGGTACCGAGGCGCTGTATCGTGAGGATCGTCTCCTCTAACTCGTCGAGCATCTCGTTGAACGCGTGGGCGATCTCTCGCATCGCGTCGTTGTCGAGGTCCTCGTCGAGTTCCTCGGTGAGGTCGCCGTCCGCGGCCGCTGCCATCGCCTCGCTGACGCGTTCGGCCTGTTGCTCGAGTCGCCGTGCGAGGTCCTCCGCCTCCTTTTGTGCCGCTTGTGCTTCGTCGCGAGCCTCCTGTGCCTCGACTTGCGAGCGCTCGATCTCGGCGACGAACTCCTCGAGGTCACGCTGCATGGTATCGAGCGATTTGCCGAGTGTGCCGGGAACGTCCTCCTCGAGGGCTGGATCGTCGAACTCCTGTCCGGCGATCGCATCCGCTTGATCGGCGACCGTCCGCAGGTAGTCCGTGGTGTCGGCGAATCCGTTCTGGACCCGCCCCAGTTCGTCGGATCGGTCCGTGGACTCGATTTCGACCTCGAGGTCGCCCTCCGAGAGTGCGCGTGCGTCGTCGGCGAGATTATCGAGCGTGCGTGCCGTTGGCCGACCGATCAGAAGGCCAATGACGACGAATCCGAGTAGCGAAATCCCGACGAGAAAGAGCAAGGAGTTGCCGATGTCGTCGGCGAGCGCGTAGGCGCTTCCCTGTGGAGCGTGGGAAGCGAGCACCCAGTCGGTTCCGTCGATGGTTGCGTACGCGACGAGTTCGTCCGTCTCATCGTACTCGGTGACGCCGAACTCGTCGTCTTGGTCCTCGAGGATGGACTCGGTTTCGTCGGACCGATAGAAGCCCAGAAGATCATCGGTCCCCGAAGAATCGAACAGCACCGACCCGTCATCTCCGTCGAGTACCTGTGTGTTGCTCCCTTCGATCGGGTTGTGGAACATCGAGGCGCGTTCCTCGACGCTGACACTAATCATGATCATCCCGTCAGCCTCTCCATCGGCGTAGATCGGGGCGAAAAATCCGATCCGGTACTCGTCGTCGTGATGGTACGTATCCGTGTACGTCGGGTCGAAGTCCGCATCGAGATCGCGAACGCCTCGTTCTTCGATTTCACCGTCTTCCTCGACGTGGACGCTTGCACTGCCGAGCAACTGACGAACGTCCGTTCCGGTCACGTCGTCGTTGGTGCTCTGTTCGATGACGGCGTTGGTCGTACCGAGTCCGGACTCGAAGTAGTGGATATCTTGTGTCGTCTCGGGAAGTTCGTCCAGTTCCTCATGGAGTAACGCCTCGATTTCCGCCTCGTCGTCACCGGCGAACGTCTCGTGGGAAGCGAGGAGACGGGTTGTCTGCTGGTGGTCTTCGACCCAATATGAGAGTTCCTCGGCCTCGTCCTCCGCGGTGAGTTCCATATTCTGTTGTGCGTCGTCGGTGAGCGCACTCGAAATATCGACGTAGAAGAAAACGGCGGCGACGAACGTAACTAATAGGACGATACTGAGTACGACACCGAACTTCGCGAGGTAACTCCGCTGTACCCGCTCCGGGACGACTTGTTCGACTGATGGCAGCATTTTGTATGATATCACAATCCAAACAGTAGCAGCAAGAAGCTTCCGGCCGTTTCGGTTTCGGCACCGCTGCCATTGCTCACAGCGAGAGGGGTATTACTTAATGTTGGAAATAGTTCCTGTCAAACATGTTTGCATCCGTCCTGCTCGAGACACCGCCACCGGATCGCGCCCCCGTTCGGAATACTCCTGCTCTTGCTCGTCGGATCGGCGATCGTCTGGATGTACGCGGACACGAAGAAAAACAGCACATAGTCGCCCGCGCTGTGGGCGCTCGCAGTTTTGCTCGCTCCACCGTTGAGCGTCGTGTTGTACCACCTGTTCGGCCAGGATAAGTGAGCCGAGGTAGCGGAGGAACGCGACTCCGCTCGAGCAAGACGAGTTGATGCGGTCGGTATCGACAGTCTCTTTCGCGCTCCGACACCAGTTCGAGTATGACTGATTACTTCGAGATTCACGCGCGCGACGGGGCCGCGCGTCTCGGGGAACTTCGACTCTCCGAGCCCGTTCGGACCCCCGGACTCGTCGACGACGTCCTCTCCGACGCCGGTTCGCTCTGGGCGGCCGAACGGGACTTTCCCGAGGGCGACGAGTCCGCCCTCACCGTGCTCCCCCACCGCGGGTTTCCGGGCGGGACCGACGAGGAAGTCCAGCAATCGTTCGCGGTCGAGTATCCGGACGTCGAATTTCCGAGCGCCGCCGTCGTCTCGAGCGAGAGCGCCGAGTTTCACGGCATTCCGGAACCGAGGGATCCCGAATCCGGTGCCGACGCCTACATCGTCTCGGACGCTCGGTCGGCGATGGGACACGGCGCGGCCCTGGTCGAGACGGTCGTCAGCGTTCGCGAGGCGATTCCGGCCGACACCGCGCTGGTCTTCTCTGGCGTCGCGACTCCCCGAAACGTCGCACTGTTGGCCTACGCGGGCGTCGACGCGTTCGACGCCTCGAGAGCGGTCATCAAGGGAACACAGGGCAAGTACCTCACGAGCGAGGCCGAGTACTTCCTCGAGGATTTAGAAGAATTTCCCGGCCCGCTAAGCGAGGAGACCGACCCCGAGGCGTTCGACCGCGAGGACTGCGTCGAGCACAACGTCGCCGCGCTCGAGGCCGAGCTATCGATCGTCCGCCAGCGGGTTCGGGACGGGCGGCTACGGGATTACATCGAAGGGCAGGCCCGACACGATCAGTGGCTCACCGCGGCGATGCGCGAACTCGACGACCAGTGGGGCTACCTCGAGGAGCGGACGCCGATCCTCCGGGAGGCCGACCTCGACGCCTCGACGTCCGACGCGATTCGACGGGTCGAGATCCAGCGCTTCGCCGACCGCGTGACGAGTCGGTATACGAATCGGTTCAAGAACCCGCTCGTGCTCACCCCGTGTTCGGCCCGAAAACCCTACAGCGAGTCCCAGAGCCACGGGCAGTTCCACGACGCGATCCAGTGGCGCGCCCACCAGGTCTCGATGACCTCGCCCATCGGCGTCGTTCCCCAGGAACTCGAGACGACCTACCCGGCCCAACACTACGACAGCGTCGTCACGGGTCGCTGGTCCGAAGACGAAAAACGGTTCGTCGCGTCGGTGCTCGAGCGCTACCTCGAACGCAACCAGTATCCCCGAATCGTCGCCCACGTCCCCGACGAAGGGTACCGAGACATCGTCGAGCGCGTCGAAGAATCGCTCGACCTGAACGTTACCTACACCGTCGCGAAAGGTGCCCATCCGACCGACGAGGAATCGATCGCCGCCCTCTCGAGCGAGCTTTCGGGCGAGTTGAAATACAGCAAGCGCGAGCGCGAACACAACACGGTTCGTGCCATCGCCGACTACCTGCTCGGCGACGGGGCCGGCGACGAGCTCTTCACTGACATTCAGACGACCAGCCGCTATCCCAAGATCCAGGTTCGAGACAGCGAGGAGACCCAACTCGCGACGATGGTCCGTCAGTACGGCACCCTCTCGTTCACGCTCGAGGGAGCGAAACAGTGGGTCGAAAGCGACGCGCCGGTAAAGCGCGTCGAGATCGACAACTTCGTTCCCCACGGCAGCGTGCTCGCGCCGGGAATCGTCGACGCTGACGAGAACATCCGCGTCGGCGACGAGGTCATCGTCGAGGGCCCGAAGGCCTTCGGCGTCGGCCGCGCCGAGATGTTCGGGACGGAAATGGTCGAGAGTACGCGCGGCATCGGCGCGGAGATCCGCCACGTCGAAGAGCGGTAACGACGACAAACGATACCCGCGAAGAGCGGTTCTCGGCCTCTTATAGACGCTCGCTATAAGAGAAACAAAACGGATACCGACAACAGCCCGAAAGCCCCTTTCAGTCCCGCCCGCGGCGGTTGGGTCGGGGTGCTGCCCACTGTAACGATTGCGGTGCTCACGATCGTGGCAGGTAAACGGGATGCTATCGCTCCCGGCTGTCACGCGTAGGTAGCGATAGTACTCGATATTATATGCATATCCCTGACCAGGTCCAGAGAACAACAACCGCGTTTTAGCGGCCGAAGTGTGCATTATACTCATTCTCAGAGTTTCGGACCAGTCCGGACTTCGGAACTACTGTCAAACAATCTATGTAGTATATCTACTCTCGAGTCGTCTCTCCTATTGGTGTAACACAATGAGTTCAACCGCCACAGCAGACGAATCAGCCCCAGAATACTCCCTTAAACACGGTTGGCGAACACTCGCGATCGCGGGCGGTGTTATCGGCCTGATCGGCATCCTCGCGATAGCCTTACCGGTCGTAACCGGATTGTCGGTAACCGTCGCGCTGGGTGCACTGCTCGTACTGAGCGGACTTGTCCACGGCGCACACTCGATCACGACTCGAGGGTGGAAGGGGTCGATGTGGCAACTCGTTGTCGGCGTCGTGAGCCTCGCCGCCGGTCTCTTCGTCCTCGCGAACCCGGTCGTCGCGCTCGCGAGCCTGACGATCTTGCTCGTCGCGTACCTGTTCGTCGACGGGATCGCCGAACTCTGGATGGGCGTCCGGATGGCCGGCGAACCCGGCCGCGGGACGATCATCGCGAGCGGCGTGCTCTCGCTCGTCCTGGCGGCCATGCTCTGGGCGGGCTTCCCGGCTGACGCCGCCTGGGCGATCGGCCTGATCGTCGGCGTGAGCCTCCTCATCACCGGTATCTCGATGGCCGCCGTCGCTTTCGCCGGTCGAGGCGACGCGGAGACGGCACCCTCCGCAACCGGACCTCGCGGGGCGTGATCCGTCTCGAGAGGTCTTTTAAATTCCAAGAGATCGTCAACGACTACGACTCGAACATCGACTCGAAGAATTTTCGCTCGGCGGTCCGCAAGTGCTGGTTGAGCGTCGCCGGGGAGATATCGAGTCGTTCGGCGATTTCCTCGCCGGTACTTCCGCGCGGCCAATCGAAGTAGCCGGCCGCGTAGGCCGTCTCGAGCGCCATTCGCTGTTTTTCTGTGAGCCCCTCCTGAAGTACCGATTGTGCGCCTATTTCGTCCGTTTCGCGCTGGTCGTACGATCGCTGGGCGAGGTAGCTGACGCCGTCGTGACGGTCCCGGACGAGTTCGACGATTTGACGGGTGTCACGACCCTGCGGGAGCTGGACGACGAACCGGAATTCGCCGTTGTCGATCGTTATCGACGTAATCCGGCCGCCGTGGGTTGCGATCGTCTCGAACAACGAAGTGACGGCCGGAACGACCAGCTCGAATTCGAACTCCTCGTCGCCGTTCGTGAGGAATCGTACGTCGTCGAACCCCTCGATTTGGTCGACTTTCTCCTGAAACGTTTCCTGCGGAATTCCCTCCGCCGAGCCGTACGCGAGCAACGTTTCTCCCTCCCAGATCAACCGATCGAAGCGGATCATTACCGACTCGGCTGTCGACAGGTCGGCGAGCGGGTTCGCTAGCTCGTCGATCTGGAACTCGAGTTCGACGACGGCGTCGCTTACCAGCGCTTCTCGGCGTTCGATCGCCGTTATCGCGTGTCCGATGACATCGCCCATCCGTGATAGGATGTCCTTTTCCGGACCGGTAAACGCGCTTACGGAGGTCGAGTACACGGCGAGGATGCCGTAGACGAGTTCCTCGTGGCTAATCGGAATCGACGCGACGGAGCGATAGTCGTACTCGAGTGCGACCTCGCGCCACGGTTTGAAATCCGGATCGGTGCGAACGTCGGACGTGATCTGGACCTCCTGCGTGTCGAGTGCCGTTCCGCCGGGACCCTCCGCATGCTTGTCGTCACCGGTCGAAATCGTGATCCGCTCTAGGTACTCCTCGTCGGTGCCAGCCTCCGCTCGCGGAACGATTTCGTCGCTTCCCGGATTCACGCCGCCGATCCAGGCGAATTTGTAGGCGTCCGACTCCGCGAGTTGATCGCAGACCTGTTGCTCGAGTTCCATTCGCGTGTCGGTCGTGATCACCGCGTGGGTAATGTCGTGGGCGATCCGATTGAGGCGGTTGAGCGCCTCCATCTCCTGTCGCCGTTTTTGGCGTTCGCGGCGCTGTCGAGCGCGTTCGATCGCGTGATAGATCGTCCTGACGAGCAACGGGGTCGTGACCTCGTCTTTGACGAGGAAATCCTGTGCGCCCTGCTGGATCGCTCGTACGCCGATCTCCTGATCGCGAACGCCCGTCAACACAACGATCGGGACCGATTCGGCCGTTTCGTGGACCGATTCGAGCGTTTCGATACCGTTGCTGTCAGGGAGGTTTAGATCGAGCAACACGACATCGATTCGCGCCGTCTTGAGCGCCTGGATGCCGTCCTCGAGTCGGGTCTCGCAGGTGACGGTCGGCCGTTCGTCCGTTCGTTCGTCGAGATTGAACCGCTGGGTGAGTTCCTCGGAGTCGCGAAGCATCTCCTGGATCAATCGTGCGTCTCCGGGGTTATCCTCTATCAGGAGGATGTGAACCGCCTGATCCGCCGCGGATTTACCCTCGCCACCGGCCGCCGTCTGCTGTTCTACTGCGTCCGGTCGGTCCCCTTCGGTTTCCTCGCGAACGTTGGTACTGGTCATGAGGATCTATCCTCCGGGGGCAGTCGAACCATCGAAAACCAGAACTTCTCGAAGGTGCGAACGGTCTCGATGAACGCGTCCGGATCCACCGGTTTCGTCAGATAGGCGTTCGCACTCAGATCGTACGACGTGATAACGTCCTCTTCGGCCTGGGAGCTCGTGAGAACGATAACCGGTATCCGCTGAAGATTCGGATCGTCCTGTAGTTCCTCGAGGACCTCGTCGCCGTTCATTCGTGGAAGGTTCAGATCCAGCAGGATGAGATCCGGACGCGGGGCGTCCGCGTACTCGCCTTCCTGGGAGAGAAACTCGAGAGCGTCAGCGCCGTCGGAGACGACGTGTAGATCGTTCTCGATTCGACCGCGTTTGAACGCCTCTTTCGTGAGCCGGATATCGCCGGGGTTGTCCTCGACGAGTAAAATCCGAGCGGGTTCGGCGTTGGACGTCGATGTATTAGTCATCTGTTTGTGGGGGTGCCGGTAGTTGTACTGAGAACGTCGATCCCTCCGTCGCGGTGGAGTCGACCCGTATTTGGCCGTCGTGTCGCTCGACGATTCGCTGACAGAGTGCGAGACCGATCCCGGCACCAGGGTACTCTTCGGTGCTGTGAAGTCGGTTGAACACTTTGAATATTCGATCGGTGTCCGTCGGTTCAATTCCGATTCCCGAATCACGCACCGAAATCGTCCTCGATGCCTTTGACTTTGCCGCGAATACAGTTATACGTGGTGTCTCCTCGCCCGAGTAGGTGAGTGCGTTGTCCAATATATTCTGAAAGAGTTGGCGAAGCTGGCCCGGATCACCGTAGACGGTCGGAAGCGATTCGACGGTGATTTCGGCATCGGTTTCTTCGATTTTTACCGCCAGATCAGCCAGAACGTCGTCGAAAACCCGCTTACAGTCGACCGGCTCGAACGGATCGCCACGGGTATCGATCCGCGAGTACGCGAGCAGTCCGTTGATCATCTCCTGCATTCGATCCGCGCCGTCGACCGCGAAATCGATGAACTCCCGTCCGTCCTCGTCGAGTGCGTCTCCGTACCGTCGCTCGACCAGCGTGAGATAACTCGAGACCATTCGAAGCGGTTCCTGGAGGTCGTGAGACGCCGCGTAGGCGAACTGCGCTAAGCGTTCGTTCGACTCCTCGAGTTCGTCGACGAGTTCCTCGAGTCTTCGCTTGGATCGAACTCGTTCGGTGATATCCTGTATCATCACCATTCCCGCAAACACCTCCCCCTCCTCGTCGCTGACCGGAAGCGTGTGCGCGTGCCAGTGAGAATCGTGGTGCTCGAAATCGAACGAGCGCCGTTCACCATCTAGGGCGGCCCGGAAGTGCGGCTCGAGCGTCGCCGCCAACGACTCCGGATACCGCTCCCAGATCGTCGCGCCGACGATACTGTCGGCAGTCGCGTCGACCGTGTCTAACGCCTGCCCGCCTGTAAGCGTGTACCGCAATGTTTCGTCGAACAACGAAACCGCGCCGTTCGGGAACTGTTCGACGAGCGTTCGATACCGACGCTCGCTCTCCTCGAGTTCGCGTTCGCGACGTTTTCGCTCGGTAACGTCCCGAACGACGCCGACGGTTCCCTCGTACTCGCCCTCCGAGGACAGCAGCGGCGTAAACTTGCTCTCCGCGGGTACCCGCTCGCCGTCGGCCCGTTCGACGTGGGCCTCGAGGGTTGCCGCCTCCTGATCGGCCCGCAGGAGATCGACCGAGCTCTCGGCCGCCGTCGTGGATACTTCCTCGCCGATGACGACCGAGCAGTGCTCGCCGAGAATCTCCGCGCGCGAGTAGCCGATCAACTCCAGGTACGCGTCGTTGACCAGTCTGAACCGGTATTCGTCGTCAAGCACGTAGATCCCGTCCTCGACCGTCTCGACGATCCGCTCGTACTGGGCCAACTCGCGTTCGCGCGCCTTGCGGTCAGTGATGTCACGACCGATTCCCGCGAGAACCGTCTCACCGCTGGGATTCTCGAGTGCGGAAAGGGTGAACTCGTACTCGAACGTTCGCCCGTCCTTCGTTCGCATCGGCGCTTCGATACGCGCACACCCCGTTTCGAAGCCGTCGTTGATCGCGTTCTCGATGGTCGACGAGTCGGTATCGAACAGGGCGGACACCTCCATCGACTCGATTTGCGCGGGCGAGTACGCCGTCACTTCGGGAACCGTTTCGTTCCATCGTCTGAGACGGCCCTCAGCGTCGATGACACAGAACACGTCGTCGATCGTATCGAGAATCGCATCAGTGTACCTGATGTACCGCTGCAGCCGACGTTCTCGGTTCTCGCGTCCGAGTTCGTAGCTCACCCATTGCGTGATGAGTTCGACGAACGTCTCCTCCGCCGGCGTAAACGGCAACGAACGGGGAGATTTGTCTTCAAAGCACAACGTTCCGTAGCGTTCGCCGTCGACGATCACTTCCCCGCCCAGATAGCAGTCCAGTTCCCATCGATCGTATGTCGACTCATCGATCGAGTCGGTCGTCGAAATATCGGCGAACCCGAACAGTCCCTCAGCGTCGATCGTTCGCCGACAGTACGTTTCCGACAGTGGTGCGATCGATCCCGGATAAATCTCGTCGCTCTCGCCGCTCGCGTGTGTCACTTCGAACTGGTCGTCTCGCTCGTCGGTTTTCGCCAGGTATCCGACTTCGAGACCGAGTCGGTTGCGCCCGATCTCGAGCATTCGATCGACCTTCTCGTCGAACGATCGGTTCTGATCCGACGCGGTCGCATAGAGACGGTGGAGCGTTTTGGTGTTCTCCCTTCGCTCTTGTTCCATCTCCCGCCGTCCGGTGATGTCCTCGGCGATGCCGACGATTCGAGTGACCGTTCCGTCCTCGTCCGTAATCGGATAGGCCCGATCGTGGACCCAGCGAATCGACCCGTCCGGCCGAACGACGCGAAACACCTCGTCGTACTCCCCCCGTCTCCGGTCGGGAATCGTCTCCCGAACGCGCGCTCGGTCGTCGGGGTGGATCCCATCGAGAAACGATCTCGGAGAATCGTAAATCGACTCCTTCGATCGACCCCATATTTCCTCGTACGCGGGGTTGACGTAGTGAAATTCGTCGGTTTCGACCGAACTCATCCAGACGACTTCGTCCAGGTTTTCCGCGAACTGGCGAAACCGTGCTTCGCTCGCTCGAAGGTCCCGTTCTATCTCCTTGCGCTCCGAGATGTCCTGAAAGTAGACCGATAACCCCGTTTCGGACGGATAGGCGTTGACCTCGAACCAGCGCTCGAGTGGCTCCGGATAGTAGAATTCGAACGACGTCGGCTCCTGACTCGCCATCGCCTGCTCGTACTCCGTTCGCAGCCTCGAGTCAGCCGCCCACTCGAACTCGTCCCAGGCGGTCTTGCCGACCAGCCCCTGATCATAAAAGTCGATCAGTTCTTCGGCTTCGTCGTTTGCGTACGTGAACCGCCAGTTCTCGTCGAGCGAGTAAAACGCGTCCGTGACGCGGTCGAGGGTCGTCTCGAGTTCGGTCTCGAGGCGCGTCTGTTCGGTCACGTCCTTGAGGGCGTAAACCGCTCCGTCGAACTCGCCGTCGTCGGTCGTAAGCGGCGCACAGTGTGTTGACAACCACATTCGTGTGCCGTCCGGATGATCGATCCCGACGGTCTCGTCGTAGACCGACTCGCCGGTCTCTTTGACCCGCGAAAACGGCATCTCGTCGCCCGAAATCGCCTCGCCGTGTTCATCGACGAGATTCCACCGATCGTCGTCGTGGTCGTACGACCGGAGCGTCTCGAGCGGTCGACCGAGGAGTTCCTCGGCCCGTTTGTTCGCGAAGACGTTCCGACCGTCGGCATCGATGAGAGTGATTCCGACCGGGCTCGTTTCGACGATTCGATCGGTGAGCGTCTCCGCGTTTCGGAGGGAACGTTTCGTTCGCTCCGTGGCGATTGCGGATGCGAGGAGGTTCGAGACGTTTTTGAGAAAGGTGACCTCGTGTTCGGCGAACTCCCGTCGTGTCGTCGTGTATACGCCCAGAACGCCCCACACATCGTCGGGTGGCCCGATGCTAACGCCGAGCCCGCTCGTGATCTCGTGGGTGGCGAGCAGATCCGTCACGGCGAACCGGGCATCGGCCTCGATATCCGAGACGGTCACCGGCTCCTCGGATAACAGCGCCCGTCCCGCATGAACCTCCTCGCGTATCGGGGTAGTTGCCGAGCCGACGACCTCCTCCTCCCAGCCGACACCCGCTCTCAAGAGGAGCGTTTCAGAAGAAGTACACAGCTCGAGAACGCCGCAGTTATCGACCTGCAACGTCTCTCCGACGGCTTCGGCCGCGTCGCATAACAGACTATCAAGATCGTCGGACTCGAGGGCTCGTTGACCGATCTCCGTGACCGCCTCCTGTTGTCGAACGCGCGAGTGAAGCGCGTCCTGAGATTGGTCCGAGGTTGCCATGCTAGAATGAATCGAAGAGAGACGGCCAAGCGCCGTAAATGTAGCGCTCAATGCGTTAGACAGACGGACAGTCGGATTCAGTTGAACGGGCTTTGGATCCGATTCAGCGTTGCTGTTTGCCAACCACAAGACGGCCAGAATGTGCAAGAATGCGGGGTCAGTCCGTCGACGTGAACGTCGAGAGCCGAACCGTTCGGTCGTCTCGGAGGTGTTCGCGAATCCGTCGACGGTCCCACCCCAACGGCGAAAGCACGCTCTCGCAGGCTCTCACGAGTAGACTCGAGTAGTAGTCGTCGTCGACGGACGAGCAGTCCTCGAACGCGAGGCGGACGCGTCCGAGCCCGTCCGCGTCGTCGTCGACGACAACGTACTCGACAGACTGACCGGGGTGGCGATCGATTCCGTGCCGGTCGTATCGCTCGAGGGCGGCGACCGTCTGCGTGCGCCGGCTGTAGGCCTCGAGTCGGCGCGAAATCCGTTTTGTGTGGACGAGCTGACCGGGGTCGACCGCTCCGCGACGGAGTTTCCCGATCCGCTTCTCGAGCGTCTCACAGACGGCCGTCGGATCGCGTTCGCGGTCGAGAACCTCGACGAACTCACGTTGGCTCTCGGCGACGAACTCGGGCGTGCTCCGCCGGCGGGTCTCGATCCCGCGGAACTTGTAGGTGCCGTCCGTTCGCTTGCCAAAATACTTGTTGAGCGCGCCCGAGGGTGCCGAACCCGAGTGTGAGAGAGCGCTCGAGCCGGACCGCGAGCGCGAGTTCGAACTCGCGTCGGGCCCCGACCCCGTCCCCGACTCTCGCAACGGAACGAAACAGACCCACTCGTAGCGCCCGTCGTGTTCGAGTTCGATACCGACCGAACTCGAAATATCCTGCGTGACGTCCTCGAGCGGCTCCGGATCGTCCACGCACGCGGTCACCCAGAGGCTGTCGACGATGCCGTGGACGATGTGCCAGCCGCCGTCCTCGAGTCGAGCCTTCGCCTCGAGGGCGATGTCTCGCGCGTAAGCGTTGATGGCTTCGTGGCACTCGATGCGACCAAACTTGGCGTTCCGGTAGCCCTGATAGCCGAAACAGGAGACCAGCACCCACTTGATCGCGCCCGATTCGGCGCGGAGCCGTCTCGCCTCGTCGTCTGCGAGCGGATCCGACTCGAGCTGGCGCTTGATCCCGGAACGATCGTTGAGTAGCGGCGTGAGAACCTCCGGAAGGAAGCCGGGTTTCGAACAACGATCGTACTCGAGTTCGGGAACGGTCGACGGCTCGGTGCCGTCGGACCCGTGGTCACGGCCACAGCCGATCGTCTCTGGACTCACGTTTTGCTGGCAGATGATCCGCGGGTACAGCGAAGCAAAATCGATCTCGTGGACGTCCTCGTGAAGGCCGACCTCCGGCGAGAAGGTAAAACCGCCCCGATCGCCGGCGTGCAACGTCGAGACGTCCTTGAACCGCTCGGGCTCCCACTTGTTCTGGGGCGCGAGCACGTCGTGTTCGGTGCGCGCGAATCGAATCTGTCTCGAGGTCAACAGCGTACCGATGCTCCCCCACGCGACCTCCTGGAGGGGGCGGCCCGTCTTCTCGACCATGTACAGCAATCCCGCCAGCCCGGACTGATGCCAGAGGAAGCTGTTCGATCGGTCGACGATCGCTCGTCCTGGAACGCGATATCTGGCCGGCGAGTGACCGACCGAGCCGTAGCTCTCGTAGGTGTTCGACCCCGCAACCCGACGCCAGCCGGGAATCCGTCCGAGATGGAACGCCTCGAGTCCGGCTTCCGCCGCCGCCGACTCGAGGACGGGGACGAGTTCGCCATGGCTCAACACTAACACGTCGGGGTCGATGCGGTCGAGACGGCGACCGATCGACCAGCAAACGTCCTCCGGATCGCCGCTGACGAGGTCGCCGTCGAGTCGCAGTTCGGAAACGTCCTCGGTGGCCAACCCCGGTTCGTCGATTTCGATCTCGAGGGTTCGAAGACCGCGGTCGGGTCCCAGCATCGCTCTGGACCCCCGCTCCGGGGTCGGATCGATGCCGTTGTCGAGACAGTAGCGAAAGCCTGGATCGAGGTCGACGTCGTACAGCCGAACCGTTCCCGGGGCGTACCGCTCGGCTTCGAGCGCGTCGCCGCGTAGCTCTCGAGCCAGCGTTGGCACCTCGCCGACGCGCTCGAGGCCGACCCGCAGGAGCTCCGACCGCTCGCCGACGTGGCTCTCGTGGAGGTCGGTCGCCCAGCGCTCCCGCGCCGTCGCGGAAACCTTCGGATCCGACCGTAGCCGTTCCTCGAGACTCGAGAGTACGTCCTCGGATCCCGAGACGAACATCGACGGCTGGTAGTCCTCGACCTCACGGAACGTCGCGCCCTCCTCGGTCAGGTTCCACTCGCGAACAAGTCCGTCCTCGAACTCGAAGGTGTAGGGGTCGGTCACGAGCGGTCCTCCCGCGTCTCAGTTTCCTCGGATAT
Source organism: Halostagnicola bangensis (assembly GCF_054653435.1). NCBI lineage: Archaea > Methanobacteriati > Methanobacteriota > Halobacteria > Halobacteriales > Natrialbaceae > Halostagnicola > Halostagnicola bangensis. Next base: position 1,031,466 of record NZ_BAAIGG010000002.1, read on the forward strand.
CTCGTCCGTTCCGCTCGCCTCGCACGACTCGAGCCCTCCATCCGACGACGCGACGGTCGACTCGAGCGCCCCGAGTCGCGCCTCCGTTTTCGCGAGCCGGTCGCACAGCCGCCTGTGCTCGACCTCGTGGGCGAGCAACAGCGACAACAGGAGCGCGCGTTCTGGATCGGTGGCATTCGCGTGCCCGGCCGCGTCGGCGAAGTTTCGAGCACGGTCGAACAGCCGATCGAAATCACCCTGATACTCGCGGCGAAGCGCTCGGCGCATCGGCCCCCACTGGGACTCGAGGCTCGCGATTGCGTCCCGGTAGGTCGGGTTCGTCCGACCCATCAGCCCGACACCTCCGTTTCGAGACTCTGTGGGGCCCCACCGCTCGAGCCACCCGATTCCGGACGCACGTCCAACAGGCCCTGATCGGCCGCCGAGACGACGGGATCGATCCGATCGGCGACGCCGCAGCAGTCGACCCAGTAGGGAATCGTCGACTGCCAGTAGCTCCCCCGCCAGTAGCCCATCGTCTCCGCGCCGTCGCCCTCGAGGCGGATCCCCTCTCGTGTCCGGACGCACTCGACATCGTGATCTGCGTGCTCAGAAACCGTCGCCTCGGCCTCGTCGCTCGCCGCCGTGACCAGAACAGGGACCTCGAGCGCCCGACCGAGTTCGGCCAGCGTCTCGAGACTTGCGGCGAGCAACTCGTCGCGTTCCCACGATGGGATGTCGTCGTCCCGGTACCGCTCGACGACGTTCGGCGCGACGATCAGCGACGTTCGCAGAGTCGCGTTCTCGACCACTCGGCGGACGATCGAGTGGTGCTGGTAGGCCGTAAACGATCGTGCAATACGAAGGGAGTCGAGAACGCGGGGGCTCGAGGCACAATCGTACAGCACCTGCGGCGAGGCCGTGTTTCCCGCGTCGATCCAGTAGGCCGGTCTGCTGGTCTCGGCGAGTCGCGAACAGACCAGTTCGTGAAGGATCGGCGATCGTGGCGACGGGACTCGGCAGCTGGTTAATCCGGGTTCGAACTCGAGGCGTGACATACTCGAGTGTTACCCGGACGGCCCATAAGCGGCGGAACGCGGGTTCCGCATTTCCGATAGCGTCGGCTTCGGCGGCGTTCAGGGGTTTCATCGGGGGAACGCTCGAGCGTTCGCGATCGGCGCTCGGTTCCGAAACAGTGGGTCGTTCCGAAACTGGAGGCGGCTCCAAAACGACGAGTGACCTCGGGGATCGACGAATGACCTCGGAAATAACGGCTGACCTCGAAAATCGACGAGTGATTCGAACCGAATCGGCAGGTCGGCGTCACACGAACAACAACACCGCAGCGTACCCCGCCGCGCCGAGTGCGAACGCCCAGAACCGGCTCTCGCGTTCGGCCGGCAACTCCTCTTTGATGACGTTCAAGATGATCCCGCCTGCCAGGAACGCAAAGAGCACCGAAACGAGTTGTTCAGTGATCTCGAGAGTGTACCCGGCACCGAAACCGACGAGCACCGCCGCCGACAACAGCCACCGACCGTAGTCGTGGTAGAGCCGGCCGTGGTGAGCTCGAAGCCCGAAATCGTTCACGACGAAATGAAGCGCCATCGCCAGGGCGAACGTCGACAGTCCGACGATCCCGGGCTCCTCCTGATGAACCAGCAGATAGCCGATGAGGGCGTTGTATACGGCGAACGATCCCGCGTGAATCCAAAAGATGCCGGCACTCGGCTTGAGGCCGTGTTCGCGAGCTTCGGCGTTTCCCCTTCGGACGTACTGCTCGAGGCCGTAGAAGACGACGAACCCGAACAGTACAATCAGGTAGACGTGTTGTTCGGCGAAGATGGCGACAGGATCCCAGCCCTCGAGCGTCACCACGGCGTTGTGAATTTCGGGAATGATGTGGACGAAGACGTACGCGATGGAGACCCCGCCCGCGAACGACAGCCAGCGGCTTCGGGGGACCCGGTCGAGGAACTCGAGTTTGCCCACGAAGAGGTGGACGAGCCCGAGGCCGACGGCGAACGCCGTGACGAGAACGGTGAGGGGTGTCGAGAGGGCGTTTGCGGGCATTGCACGCTGATGGACATCGCCGACGGGGATGTAGGTTGCCGGTGGTCGCCTGGGTCAGTTGGCCGCGATTCCGTCACCGTCGACCAGCCGATACGTCCGGCCGCGTCGCTCGCCGACGGCCTCGATTAGATCGTAGTGGACCATCTTCGTGAGGTAGTTTCGCAGCGTCCGGTTCGTCTTCGGATCCTCGACCTTCGTCTCGTAGGTCGCGTAGAGTTCCCCGGGTTCGATCTCGCCTGCCTCCGCGATAATGTCGTAGAGGACGCGCTGGTGTTCGATCAACTGTTCGACGGTCTTGCGTCGAATCTCCGTCCGCGCGTCCGGAATCGACTCCTCGAGTACGTCGTCGGTGACCGACTCGAGTCCGCGTCGATCCGCACGGTTGACGGCCGAGCGAAGGATACCAATGCCGACGCGAGCGTCGCCGGCCGCGGCGTCGGCGATCGTCCGCAGGTGAGACTCGTCGACGACGCCGGGTGCGAGCCCCTGGACCGCACGTTCCTCGAGGATCGAAACGAGTTCGTCCGTGCCGTAGCGGTCGAACTGTACTCGCGTGCCGGCTCGCAGTCGGGAGCGAACGCGGTCGTCGAAGCTCGCGAACAGCTCCTCCTCGCGGTTGGCGATCAACACGAGCGAGACGTGGGGCAGTCGGTGGAGGTCATACAGCACTTCGGTCTCCTCGAGCTGGTCGACTTCGTCCAAAATCGCGACGATGGGGTGGTCGTCCGCATCCGAGAGCCGCTGGAACAGCTCGTCTTTCGGCGTCGATCGGTGGACATCGAACGTGCGGTCGACGGCCTCGAGTAGGCTGTAGAGGACGCGAAATCGAGTGTACTCCTGCCAGCAGTTAACGTAGGCGGCCCGAGCGCCCGGCAGTTGCTCGCGAAGTTGATCGACGGTGTAGCGCGCGATACAGGTCTTGCCGACGCCGGTCGGCCCGAACAGAAACGCGGGCTCGGGCCGGGTATCAAAGAGCAACGGCTCGAGGGTCTCCGAGAGGTGGTTGACCTCCTCGTGGCGGTGGACTACCTCGCTCGGGACGAAATCCTCGCGAAGGACGCGGTCGTCGACGATCACACCTCCCAGTTTTCGGTCCAGTCTCTTAAGCGACGGTGCAGCGGTTCCGATAGTTCCGAAACTCGACTGATCGGAACTCCGAGTTGCTCGAGGGCCAGGAGCGTTTGACGAGACCGACGACGATCTCGAGATGCTCGAGCGCGATAGTCACATTCTTCGCATGCTTATAAACCTACAAATGTTTGATGCTGCATTATATGTAAATACTAATATTGTTTTTGGCTCCCATGCCTGAATTGTTAATATAAATCCGCATTATAATATGGAGAATATAATAAATTTAAAATTAGTTGCGTATATATGTATTGTGTTTAGAAGAATATCTATTCAGTCATCGAGAGTGGTAAATACGTCGTCATTCCAACTAGAGGCGTCATCTGGAAGTAAGAGCTCTATCTCGTCGGGAAGAATAGCCAGAATATCCACAACTCCAGAAAAATATGAATACACATGTTCATAGTTGAATTGGACACCGTGTCTATCGTCACCGGACTCATTTATCACATCAGTTTGAATTGCTGTCGTGAATTCTTGGTTAGTGAGAAATTCATCAATTGTGACAGCTACTCCGTCAGCATCATAACTCTCGTAGTTAACTTCAACGGCAGTAGTGTTCACATTGGTTGTCAAGTTGTCCTCTAACTGTGATGCAGCGGTCCAATTGGAATTATCCCACGTTATAGCACAAACATCATCAACACGGTGACTAGAGCGTGTACGAGGAACCTGTCCCTGTAAATCAGCTACTCCAGTGGCAGTAGATAGTCGTAACGCGACCTTCTATATCGCACTATGAGATTTATGACTGGGGCAGAACGCAAAATCACGGAACACAACCGACTAAACGACTCATAACTCGATGTCCAACGGACGAAATTCGTAGTGTACCTCATCGAGGAGGAAGACACCAGACAGGGAGCGGCCAGTCTGAGACTCCACTCGAGTTTAAATCGGCGTTCAAAGTCCTGTTCGGAGGAGGAACAACCTGGCGTCTCGAACCGGGGGTAAACGGTTCCAGAACCCACCAATAGATTCTACAATTCCAGTGGAACGTCAGTGTCATATTGCGGCCCTCACAGCGGTTCGCACGCGAGTATTGATTTACTGTTATTTCGACAGGAAATTCCCCGCACGCGCGAAGAGTAACTTACTCCCAGGGTTGTTGCTCCTTTCAGAGGGATTACTCCGGGCGTTCGTCGCTCCCGGCCCAGATACACGTGCTTTCAGGCATCGATCACAATGCGAGCCACAACCGAGATTTCCCCGGGGCCGTTTGCAAAACACTAGACACTACATCGGGCCAACAGAAGTGTGACAGACTCGAGCGATCGGCTGGGACAGAAGAGACGCTTTTGGGAGGGTGTAAAAGTGGCGTATCCAGCCAAATCATCGAGAGTGAACTTCGCTGGCAAGGTTTCAGATGGGATGATAATAGCTCGTTTGCTCTTATGCAGTGCCGGAACGAATCGTTCCGGGCTCGATCGCGACCATCGAGTGGCGTGTCAACGTAGTGGTCTAAATTTTGGCGGATTCTCCTGGGCGCTGAACGAGTCGGTTCCATCGGATAGCAAGTCCGCGTCTCTCACCTCGAGTGTCCCAGTAACGCGTTCAGATGCCGTTATCACGGATCGATACCAGGTTATAAATCATATAGTGCAATATTAAATCCGAATACAGATGCGTCGAGGTCCGAATGCGGACCGAACAACAGCACGCCTATCTCGGCAATATCGGCCCGTCTGAGGCGACTTTGCTGAATCGAAATCAGTCACAGAACGCAGTAACCAGCTGTTCCCCAGGGTCCCATCGAGCCGAACCGCCAGTACGGAGCCCATAATTATGCTCGCCGTCGCCGGATTCGGCTCTATGAGCACCCACCCGACGTTTTCGTTCGACGATCCCATCCAACGACGAGTGTACGAGTACGTCGAACGGAACGGAGCCGTCCCGCAGTCCGAACTCGCTCGAGCGATCCGGGTCGAAGCAGATGACTCGCACTCGAAGCCGGCTCGGTCGGGCGTTTACCGGAAACAGGTTCGGCCGTCGATCGAACGGCTCCAGGAGGCAGTCGACGAGTTGAAAACGGGCGGGTACCTGCTCGAGGCGAACGGACACCTCCGTGTGGGCGTGACAGCACCGGAGACGAAACGCGAACTCGAGGAGGGAGTCGTTCGTATCCGTCCGGCGCGAGAAGCCGACCGCGACGGGCTGGTCGACGCGATGTACGTGGTCGCGACCGAGGGAGAGTACATCGTCGCCGAGAACGTCGCCGAGCGTCTCAATCGTGACTCCGCGCTCGTCCGGGCAAACGAGGATCGATCTCGCGTGTTCTTCGTCGCCGAACTCGAGTCAACGGTAGGGATTGGCGACGGCGAAGAAGCGACAACCGAAATCGTCGGCTGGCTCCACCTCGACGCGCCCGAGCTCCCCTCGCTTCGACACACCGCCGAAGTAACCGTCGGCGTTCGCCCCGACGCTCGCCGGGAAGGGATCGGCTCAAGTCTGCTCAAGTACGGCCTCGAGTGGGCTGAGGATGCGGGCTATCAGAAGATCACCCAGGGCCTGCCGGCAACCAACGAGCGAGCGATCGACTTTCTCGAGGAGCACGGATGGCAACGGGAAGGCGAACGCGAGGGACAGTACTGTCTCGAGGACTCGTTGGTCGACGAGGTGCTCCTGGCGACCTGGCTCGAGTGAATCGCCAGCAAATTTGCTGTCCCCCGCCGAGACCGACTGCAGGTTTCTTGGCGGACCCGCCCCTCTCTCGAGTATGGACAACATCTCACTCGGCGTTCCGGAACCGGTACTCGAGCAGCTGCCCGAAGACGGCGACGACACCGCGATGGATATGCAACACGCCGTCGCTGGCTGGGAAGACCGCCTCAATCGAGCGATCGACGAGGCCGACGACGAGCGCGAGGCGGCCGCGAGCGTGCTCGAGATGATCGACCGGTTCGAGGATCGATTCGAGACCTACGACGAGTTCGTTCCGGAGCTACGCGCGTGGGGTCAGTCGCCGATTTACGCCATCGCGTGGCGAACCCTCTACGCCGACGTGATCGCTCAACTGTACGAACACGACGACCTGAGCGAACATCTCGACCGCGAGCGAAATGCACGACTCCTCGGGGACGGGATCCGACTCAGCGATATGTGAGGGAGACTGGTCCCGAGCACAACGGTATCCAGAAAGGCTTTGCTCTCAGGCTGGATAGAATGGATCGTGACGAGCACTGACGAACTGTCCGCCCGTAGAGAGGCGCTCGACTTGACGACGCGAGTTCGGCGACGGGTTCTCCCGACGCTTCACCGGGTCAAAAAGCCCCTCGGCGGGTTCGCACAGTGTACCCAACATCCCGCGGAGTACGTCGGAACCGTCCAGCGTGGACTGGGCGAGTTCCGAACCGACCTCGAGGCGATGGCGTTCGCGCCGGAGCCGGTCGCATCCCTGAAAATCCACACCGACGGCCGCCGGTCGGCGGGGAGTTGGGTTCGCCGGGAGTCGCCGCTCTCGACGTGGCAACTCCACATCGCGCTGTTTCAGGCCGGTGGCGAGTCGCTCGAGGTGTTCGCCCACCGCGAGTACTCCTGGTTACGGCATCCGTACAAACACTACACGGGAGAAGGCTGGGACAAAGCCTCCGGCGTCGAGCGAATGCGGTCGCTGTTGCAGAACCACGGCGTCTCGTTTCGGGTCGAATAAGTCTCGATTCGGCTGAGTTCCGATTCGGCCGCGTTTCGGTTCGGTTGAATCCCGATTCGGCTGCGTTCGGAGACCGGCAGTTGAACCAGTCTGCGACAGGACCGACGGAATAGTTATACGATCGACCAGTGCAGATTCAATCAATGGCGAAAGCCGAACGCGTCGCGGCGTTTACCGACCTTTATTATCCGACGGTCAACGGCGTTACCTACACCGTCTCGCTCTGGCGAGAGCGCTGGCCTCGTATTCGAGACTCGATGTCGGTCGTTTTCCCACAGATGGACGACTACGATCCCGAAGAGGGTGAGTACACGCTACCGAGCGTTCCAGCCCCGCTCTACCCCAGATATCGACTTGGACTGCCGAGGGTTCCGGAGGAACTCGAGATACCCGACATCGTTCATGTTCACACGCCGTTTACAATCGGAATCGCAGGGATTCGTTTCGCACGAAAACACGAGGTTCCCGTCGTCGCCTCCTATCACACGTTGCTCGAGGATCGGGCAGACCAGCACGTGCCGGATCCGTTCGTCGGCAGCCTCGAGCGGATTGCGCGATCCTACGAGCGGTCCGTCTTCGAGCACGTCGATCACGTCATCGCGCCGACTGCCTTCGCTCGTCGGAATCTCCTCGAGAACGTCGAGGCCGATGTCGAGGTAAGCATCGTCTCGAACGGCATCGATACGGAGTTCTTCCGACCCGTCGATCCAACGACGTTCCGCGAGCGGTACGATCTCGAGGACCTCGACGGTCCGCTGGTGGGATACACGGGACGGCACGGACCGGAAAAGAACCTCGAGGAAGCCATTGACGGCGTTGCGGGAACGGACTGCACGTTCGTTATCGGCGGAGACGGACCAGTCCGCGACTCGATCGAAGCACACGCGGCGGAAGCCGATGCGGACGTTCGCTTTCTGGGATTCCTCGAGCGCGAGGAACTTCCCGCGTTCTACTCAGCGCTCGACGCCTTCGTCTTCTCGAGTCCCGTCGAGACCCAGGGGCTGGTCGCGCTCGAGGCGACGGCCTGCGGAACGCCGGTCGTGGCCGTCGACGCCGGAGCGCTCACCGACTCCGTGATTCAGGGGGAGACGGGATATCGATACGAAGCGGGAGATCTCGAGGATCTCCGGTGGGCGATCAGTCGAACGCTCGCGGAACGCGACCGACTGTCCGACCTCTGTCGACGACGGCGGGCGATGCTCTCGGTCGAACACTCGCTCGAGCAGTTGGTGGATATTTACGACGAGTTGGTGTGAGTTATACGACCCGCTATCGCTGTTTACCGGAGGATCGCCAGAAAGCGAAGACGTCTCTCGAACGCTGAGAGTCTATCCGAAGGCGGTTTCGCTGAGGTCGGAAAGAGTTTGACGTGTTCTCGTCGCTCCGAGCGTTACGATCGTTGCTGCGGACGTTCTTGTTTGGCGGTCTGAGCATTACGATCGTTGCTGCGAACGTTTTTGCTCGCACGAGCCACAATGAAGACCACATCCTCCCCAGCCGACTCATTCGCTCTCGCTGGTCGCTCACTTCGTCCCTCGCGCAGTATCGGCGACGCGCCCTCACAGTACTCAGGCGCGCCGCCAGCGCGCGCCACCGCAGTAATTGATTGAACGGGCGAGACATGTGGATTAGATCGCGATACGTGGATCTAACTTAGAGCTTGGTCGCGGCCTCGAGTGCGATATCGATCGCTCGGCCGACGTTGTTCTTGGCTTTCTCGGGCAGTTCGTCGTCCTCGGTGTCGGTTCCTTTCTGTGTTCCCTCGACGAGGTTACCGTCGACGGTACAGATAGCGCCTGCGCGAAGTCCCTTGCGGCGAGCCAACGAGAAGACCGCGGCGGCTTCCATCTCGACCGAGAGGAGTCCCGCGTCCTCCCAGTCGTCGACGTGCTCGGACGTTTCCGCGTAGTAGGCGTCGTCGCTCGCGATCGGACCCACGTGGACCTCCTCATCGTTCGCCTCGGCGGCATCGACGAGTCCCGAGAGGACGTCGTAGTCCGGAACGGCGGGATATTCGACGGCTTCGTAGCGCTTGCTCGTCCCCTCGTTTTTCGCCGCGCCGGTCGCGACGATCATGTCGCCGATCTCGATATCCGACTGGAGCGCCCCCGTCGTTCCGACACGGACGAACGTTTCGACGCCGACGTTCGCCATTTCCTCGATGGCGATGGCTGCCGATGGACAGCCGATCCCCGTCGAGCAGATCGTCAGCTCCCTTCCGTCGTAGGTCGCGTTGACGACCTTGTACTCGCGGTTCTGTGCGATCGTCTCGGACTCGTCACAGTGGCTCGCGATTCGATCGACGCGACCCGGATCGCCGGGTATCAGTGCGATGTCCGTGAGATCTCCCTCATCAACCAGTAGATGCGGTTGTGTCGCCATACGCACCGGTTCCGCGGGCGGCGAGAAAAACCTTCTCCAGTCCGTCTCGAGTCGTCACCTCGCAGTCGCCGTATCGAGCGGGAAACTCGAGTGTCGAACCCGGTCATCTCGAGGGAGTGGTAGTAGCGAACGTCGGCAGTAACGAGCACCGATAGTGGCGAACGTCGGTAGCGGCAAGCGGTCTGTGAATAGCCGGAACCTCGAGCGGTCTCGAGGTGATTCGCGATCAGTTTTCGGCGTAGACGTGGACCCGTTCGGGCCGAACGACGACGGTCGCGCTGTCGACCTCGAAACGCACTCTGCCGCCCGTTCGATCGGTTCCGCTGAAGGTGGATCCGAAGAGGGAATCGAGTGCATCGGGATCGATGTACTGGTACAGTTGCGTACTGCCAGCGGTCACATCCTCGCCGTGAAACGATGCGAGTGCTGTTGCAACGGCGACGCTCGGCGGCTCATCTTCGCGCCGGTCGTATTGGACGTGCGTGCGGTTGTCACCAGGTGCAGACGTCCGGGGGATACCTTTCATCATGTCTCTCAGTCACAGGATCGTGACTTCCTATTCAAACGGGCAACGGCGTTGGGTATATAACTGCCGTCAGACAACACCCGCTGAGAACTTCAGCAGGTGCTGGGTTCGAATCTTTCACGACTACTTATATATCCGTATTGGTCACCCTCGTGACTCGAGAAATCGGTCGACGGCGTCGATCGTTGGGACGCTTCGGGGCCCCTTTCGACTCGCAGCGAGCGCTCCGCAGGCATTGGCGTACTCGAGTGCGGCCTCGGCGTCGTCCGTTCGAAGCGTCGAGGCGAGAAAGCCGGCGGCGAAGGCGTCGCCCGCCCCGCTCGTATCGACGGAGTCGATTTCGAAGCCGGAGTGGACGAACGACTCGGACGGCGTGTGGACTTCGCCGCCGTCTTCGCCGTGTTTGGCGACGACCGTACCTTCGGTAAATTCCGTGACGTCCTCGTCGGCGTCGACCATCGCGTCGATCTCCCGATCGTTGGCGAAGATGATATCGGAGAGGGCGAGCGTTTCGCCGTACTCGCGATCACCCAGTCGACGGCCGGGATCGAAGCTCACGGTCGATCCCGAACGCGTTGCAACGCGTGCGATCTCGGCGGCCGTCTTGGGCCGTTGTCCCGTGAGGTGGACGTGATCGGCTGATTCGATTCGTTCCGGGTTGACGTCCGCCGCTCGGATTGCTTCGTTGACGCCGTCGTTTCCAAGCACCGACACCGCACCCGACTCGGTGACGAGGAGGTACTTTACGGAGGTTGCCGCGTCCTCGACGATTCGAAGCCCGTCGACCGAAACACCCGCGTCCTCGAGGTCGCGCTTGGCTAACAGCCCGTTCTCGTCGTCGCCGACGCTCCCGACGAGTCCCGTTTCGACCTCGAGTCCGGCCAGCGCGGTCGCGACGTTGGCCGCGCTCCCGCCGCCTGACTGTCGCTGGGAGCGGATCGACGCCTCGCCGTCGGGTTCGGGAAATCTATCGACGCGGAGGGTCACGTCCCAGTTGACGTGACCGGCGGTGAGCACCGTGACCATTCACGACTCGGCAAACGGACCGGGGAGAGAAAAACGGTTCCATTCTGCGGGTTTGGCGAGAGCGAAAGCTCGAGGAGGCGGGAGAAACCTTGAGGGCGACTGCAAGAAGAGTTCGTGGCGAGCCGACTACGCGATCGTAAAGAGCAACACGTTGTGAACGCCAGGTCCGAGCCCGACGGCGGCGATGAAAGCGAGCAGGAGCCGGGCCTGTCGCGGCGCGTCGCGAACGTACTCTTTGAACAGACCGACGACGGCCATCGCGAGGGCGACCTTCACGACGACGAACAGCCAGCCGGCACCGAGCAGATCGTACGTCGGGAGCGCCTCGCCCGCGTGAAGGATCAGCTGTGAAGCGGGAACCTCCTCGCTCGCACCGAGAAGGTCGTAGCCGACGGCGGTCGAGACGCCGTCGAGCGCGTGTCCGAACACGACCAGAAGACCGGTCAGGCCCGTTACCGCGGCGGTCTCGCTCGCCCAGCGCTCGAGTCCGACCCAGGCGAGCGCGGTCAGAACCACCGACAGGACGACCGAAACGGCCGGCCAGAACGCGTCGATCGTTCCGGCGTCCAAGCCCGTGTTGATCGCGTAGCCGGCGGCGGCGAGAAAGAGCAGTGCGCCGCTGACGCCGAGTGGCGTCTCGACTGACTGCTGGAGTTCGGCTCCGTGAAGGTATATGCTCGCGACCCAGACGAGCCCGGCGAGGACGGCCGTCGTGACGTAGACGGTCGGCGCGCCGAACAGGACGTCGATCGGTCCGGGAATCGCCTGGACCTGATAGAGCACATGCAACGTCGAGCCGAGTACCATCCAGGGTGCGAACGCGATCACCGTCCGGTCGGTTACGGCCGGACTGTTCACCCACAACAGTGCGAGAACACCGACGAGGGCGACCAGAAGCGGTAGCAGAAATTCCACCGGCGGAACGGCAAATCCCTCTGGGAACACCATATACGGCAACTGGTACGTGCCAGCGACTAACCGTTTCCGATCCTCGAGGAGACGGGTTCGAGTCCGTCGACTTGCGCTCAACTCATTAGGCGACTTCCTCGAGCGATGAACGGAATCGTGCGGGTTTTTCACCTGAACCGTGCGGGTTTTTCACCTCTCGGTCGTTCGACCCAGTATGGACCGTCACGAACTCGCACGCTCGATCGATCACACCGTTCTCGGCCCCGAGACGACCCCCGCGGATATCGAAGCCGTCCTCGACGACGCCACAGAGCACGGAATGAACGCCTGTATCCCGCCGTACTACCTCGAGGAGGCGGTCGACTACGCACCTGACGTCACCCTCGCGACCGTTATCGGGTTTCCCCACGGACAGAACAACCACGACACGAAACGCAGAGAGGGTGTCCTGGCGTGGAAGGCCGGCGCAGACGAACTCGATGTCGTGATCAACATCGGGCGCTTAAAAGCGGGCGAACTCGAGGCTGTCACCGCCGAACTCGAGGAGCTCGTCGCCGCCGTCCCGATTCCCGTGAAGGTGATCATCGAGACGGCGCTGTTGAGCGACGAGCAGAAACACGAAGCCTGTCAGGCGGCCGTCGATGCGGACGCGGCGATGGTCAAGACCTCGACCGGGTTCTCTGGTGGTGGTGCGACCGTCGGGGACGTCGAGCTCATGAGCGAGTATCTGCCCGTCAAAGCCAGCGGCGGCGTCGGAAGCTACGAGGAAGCGATGGACATGATCGAGGCAGGTGCCGAACGAATCGGGGCCTCGAGCGGACTCGAGATTCTCGACGGCGCTCCGAGATAGACGAAAAGCGCTTTTGTGAGACGGCAAACCGTTCACGCGCGGTACCTCCGGGCGTAGTTATTCAGGGATAGTGGTTGAGTGTAGAGAGTATGAGCGAGTTCGTGACGATGCTCGTCGTGACGGCCATCGCCGGCGCGGTGACCGGTCTCGGGGCACTTCCGGTATTCTTCCGCGCGACCGTCACCCACCGCGTGTACGACGCCGCCCTCGGTCTTGCCGCGGGGATTATGGTCGGCGCAAGCGTGTTCGGGTTGATACTCCCCGGGATGGACGAAGGCGGACTCGAACCGGTCGTCGCCGGTGTGTTTCTCGGCGGTCTGGTACTGTTAGCCGGGAATCAGATCATTCCACACCTTCACGTACGGTTTACCGGGTGGCGTCACGAAGGAAGCGTCACACCCGCGGGCCCGGATTCAAGCGTTCGACGGGCGCTGTTGATCGGGGGCGCGATCGTTCTTCACAACGCCCCGGAGGGGCTGGCGATAGGCGTCGCGTTCGCGTCCGGATTTCAGGATGTCGCGTACTTGCTCGCGGTCGTTATCGGACTCCAGAATATTCCGGACGGCTTTGCCTTCGCAGTACCGTTCGGGGAAACGGGCGTCTCGAACGCGAAGATTTTCCTGTACACGACGCTATCGGGTCTCGTTCCGCAGGTTGGGGCCGCTATTTTTGGATACGTTCTCGTCGTGATTGCGGCGGGACTGTTCCCCGTCGCGGCCGGTTTTGCGGCCGGTGCGATGCTGGCGGTCGTCTTCCGCGAAATGATCCCCTCCTCGCACGGACACGGTTACGCCGACGCCGCAACGAGCGCGTTCATCGTCGGATTTGTCCTGTTAGTCGTCGTCGACGAACTGCTCGTCGTCTGAGAGGCGGCGGTTGCACGAGCGGTACAGCCAATCCACTCGAGCATTTCGAGCGATGCGAAAAGTCGAACGATCCCCAGTGAGTTCAATCGTCGCCGACGATCTGTTCGATCAGTTCCGAATCGTCGCTCCCCAGCGCGGACCTGACGAGCAGGTGTCCGCCGAGCAAAGCGGGGCTGATAACCGTATCCGCGCCCGCTCGCTCGAGTTTCGGGATGTTCTCCCGATCCGTCGCGGCGGAGATGATCGGCTTGTCGGGGGCCAGTTGTCGAGCCGTGAGGATCGTCAAGGCGTCTTCCGCGTCCGTGTTCGTCGCCACGACGACCGCCCGGGCCCGTTCGATGTGTGCCTGCTCGAGCGGTTCTTCGTCGCTCGGGTCGTCGACGATGACCGGGATCTCCCGATCGGAGAGTCGTTCGGCCGCGTCGGTGTTCGCCGTGACGACGGCGAAGGACTGATTACTGGTCGCGAGTTCGTCGACGATCGGTTCGGTTAGTTCGCCGTAGCCGAGCACGAGGACGTGCTGGTCGATGAGTTCGATCTGAGAGTCTGTCATTTTTCCGAGTGTTTTCGAGATCCGAGACTGGATCGCGGGCCCGACGAGGGCACCGATCGCGATACCGAAACTGGCGACACCGAGGACGACGACGGACATTGTAAACAAGATTGCCTGTTGGGTTTCGGGTCCGATATCGCCGTAGCCGACGGTGCTCGAGGTAATCAGCGTGAAGTAGAAGGCGTCGAGGAGATCGTCGATCCCGTCGAAGCTCTCTCGCAACGCGTAGGCTCCGAACGTTCCGTACGCCTGCACGCCGACGAGTGCGCCCCCAGCGGCCAGCTGCGTCGTGTTCAATGAGAGCTTCTTGTCGAATCGTTTGCGGCTGGCGAGCAGGAACGGAATCGTGAGCACGGAGAGGACGACGAGCGGATACGAGTACTCACTCACCTGTAGCAGACCCTGAATTGCGGTCACGGGAAGGAGGATCAACGTCGCGTACCAGCCTGCTCGCAATCCGCGACGCAGGGCGAGGGTACTTCCGACCATCAAAAATCCGGTGAGCGCGCCCGTAAAACCGACCGTCTCCTGGACGACGATCGGGACCGTCCCGGCGAGCGGTCCGTGAGCGACGGTCTCCTGACCGATCTGGACGACGCCGGTGATCACCGACAGCAACGCGACCAGCAGTGCGAGCGTGACGGCTACCCGCGTCGTCACCAGCCACTTCCAGTTGTTTGGGAGCCACTCGAGCAGGCGCTCGCCGACCATACACACGGTCCGGTGTGCGGTCAAATAAGCCTCTTCGTTTAGCGTGACTCGACTGTCACCGACGGCCGGCGCTCGGGACCGATCGGGTCGATATCCGAGTGTTCCCAGAGCGGTAGCTACTTGCCCGAGGCACTGATACGCCCGCACATGAACTGGAAGCTGTTCGCCGACCTCGCCGAGCGGGCGGGCGACAAGCACGTCTCCGTCGACGTCGAGGACAACGCGACGGTCGAAGACGCCCTCGAGGCTCTCCTTGAGGACCGGCCGGAGCTCGAGGAGCGAGTCATCGAAGACGGCGAGTTGCGCTCGCAGATCAACATCCTTCGGAACGGAACCAACGTCCTGACCCAGGAGGAGGGACTCGAGACGGAACTGAACGAGGACGACGAACTGGCGCTCTTTCCACCCGTCAGCGGCGGGTAGCGGGCACGAGAGAGAAGAGTACTGCTCCTCCTCGATGGCGACGGGAAATCAAAATAGCGATCGAACGCACCGATTTCGAACGGACACCAACTGTTTTCTCGCACCCCTCGACGCGTTCTCGAGGTAGCTACGTCCCCGTCAGATCGATTCCGAGAACGAAATCGGGCTCGTCGGCCACACCGGCACCCGCGTAGGAGGCGTCACTGACGTACTCGACCGTCTCGGGGATCACCACTCGAGTCTCGTCGGCTCCGAGCGAAGCGGCGTCTCGAGCGATCGCCGCAAACAGCGACTGCGCCGCGTCGACGTCGGCCCAGGCTCCGAGGCCGTACTCGGCGATCGTCACCTCGGCTCCGTCGTCGTCGGTTCGCTCGAGGGTCCGCGTTCGATACGCAGTTGCGCAGGCACCCGCTCGCTCGCCCGGCGTCGGGTCGTCGTTGCCGTCGGCTTCGCCACCCTCGACCACGAACAGGGCCGTCTCGTCGGCGACCCTCGAGAAGTCATCACGAGTTAGTTCCCTGAGTGCCCAGCTCTCTTCGGTCGCAAGTCCGAGTCCGCGAAGGTGATCGCGGGCGTCGCTCCCCATCCAGAATCGCCACGCATCCGCGGGGTCACTCGAGACCGAGAGCGGTCCGGAAGCGTCCGCGTCGGGCTCGGGGGTGGCAAAGCGAAACTCCGTAATCGGCTCCAAATCGCTCTTTCGGGCCGCGCCGAGCGACGGCGAGTTCCAGGAAAAGACCATTACGCGACCGATCGTGGCACCCTGCGCTCGAGCCCACTCGAAGCTGGCCTCGTTCAACCGCTGGCTGACGCCCTGGCGCTGGTAGGCGGGATTGACGCGCATGCCCTGAAACCAGGCTTCTTCGGACGACAGCATGACTCCCTGGATGATGCCGGCGACGTCGCCGTCGATCTCGGCGAGGAACGTTTTCTTTCCCTCCTCGTCGTCATCCTCGAGCCAATCGTGGTAGATTTCGGGAATGTAGTCTCCGCCGCGGTCTTCCCAGATCGTGCCGGTGAACGATGCGACGTCCTCGTAGTCGTCGTGGGTTGCGCGGCGAATTTCGACCTCAAGGTCGCCGTTCCGTTCGTCCGCGTCGGTACTGGAGTCGCTCATCGGTCTCACTCCCAGGGGGTCGATCGATCCTGAATCTCGCCCGCCAGCGAGGTGCCCATCGCTTCCTCGACGTCTCCGCTGTTCTCGAGTGCCCACATCAGTTTGACCTTCGCGGTCCCCGGAAGGGTATCCTCGCCCTCGAGCACGCCAGCCTCGAGCAGGTCGCGGCCGGTGTCATAGACCCGGTCACAGACCCGGCCCTCGAGACACTGGCTGGTCATGACGACCGTCGTGCCGTCGTCGATCAGTTCTTCGATTTTCGGGATGAGATCGGTGTGGACGTGACCCAGTCCCGTCCCTTCGATAATCAGTCCCGCGGAGCCCTCAGCGATGTCGAGGAAGGCGGGATCCATGCCGGGCGTGAACTTGACCAGTTCGACGTCGGTCTCGAGTTCGAGGGAAAGCTCCAGGTCGACGGCGTCGCGTTCCTGATACGCCCGCTCGAACGAAACGTCCTCGCTCCCGTAGTCGACGGTGCCGAGGGGCTCTCCGCCGACGGTTTCGAACGCGTCCCGGCGCGAGGTGTGGTTCTTGCGGACACGGGTCCCGCGATGCAGCGCACAGGTTGTATCGGATTCGTTCGCGTGCATACAGACCATCACCTCCGCACAGTCACTTTTGGCCGCTTCGACGGCCGAAACGGCGTTCATTACGTTGTCAGAAGATGGCCGATCTGCCGAGCGCTGGCTCCCGGTGAAGACGATCGGGACGGGCGTCTCGAGCATGAACGAGAGCGCCGAGGCGGAGTACTGCATCGTGTCAGTGCCGTGCATGACGACGACGCCGTCGGCACCGGCCTCGATCTCGTCGCGGACCGCCCGCGCGAGTTCTTGCCAGATCGGCGGCTCCATGTTCTCAGAGAGGATGTTCGCGACGACGCGGCCGCGGTAGTTGGCTCGGCCGGCGAGATCCGGCACAGCCCGAAGCACGTCTTCGGCGTCGAACTGGGCCGTCACCGCACCCGTTCGGTAGTCGACCGTCGAGGCGATGGTGCCGCCCGTCGAGATGAGCGAAATCGTCGGCAGATCGTCGTCGAACTCGACCGTTGACTCGTCGCTCTCGTCGTCCTGTGCGCCGTCGATCTCGTAGACATTCTCCGCGAGGACGTCGATTTCGGATCCGTCGCGGTCGATCCCGACGTTGTACCCGCCCTCGAGTTTGACGACGAGGTGGTCGTCCGTACTCGAGGGGAGCAACACGCCTTCGTACGTGCGGTCGTCCGAATCGACTCGGATGCGATCGCCTGGGTTCATACCCGTTGATTGCAGACGGTCGGACTTGAAGCCACGCTTTCGGAGATCAAACCAGTACGCCGACGAGGATCAACCCGATGCCGAGTGCGAGGAGGATCCCGACGATCAGCGCGGTGAGAAATTGAAGCGACGTGAGCGACTCTTCGGGTGCGTCGAGACGTGGATACAGGAATCGTACGGCGTATCCGACCCCGAGTGCGACTGCGATCGCGAGGATTCCGAGTGCAACCAGGTCCACATCCATCGAGTCGGTACACACCGTGGACCGTGAAAAATAGCGGGCTGGCGAAAAACGCGGTTAGTGAATCGGTTGGAGAGTCGGTTATTCGTCCGACTCAGTGACGGTCAGCGTCCCGGTCACAGCTTCGCTGCCGGACGTAACAGTCCAGTCGTGAGTGCCCGCGGAGAGGTCGTTTCCGTTGACACAGAGCCACGCCGCGCGACAGCCACCCGCATCGACATCGACAGTCGTCGAGTCGGTAGCGCTTCCAATCTCGAGGGAAACGGTGGATTCAGCGTCAGTGTCGCCCCGGTTTCTCACGGTCGCGTGGAACTGTGCCGACTCGCCGGACGAAACGTCGCTCAGGCCGGAAACCGAAAGCTCGAGGTCCGCACCGACATATTCGTCTTCCGTCTCGTCATCCTCGTCTTCTGGTTCGTCGTCCTCGTCTTCTGGTTCGTCATCCTCGTCTTCTGGTTCGTCGTCCTCGTCTTCCGCTTCGTCGTCCTCGGTTTCGTCCTCGTCTTCTGGTCCGTCGTCTTCGTCATCGTCCGGTTCACCGTCTTCATCATCATCAGCCTCATCGTCGTCTTCCACTTCGTCGCCCCCGTCATCGTCTTCCGCTTCGTCGCCCTCGTCATCGTCTTCCGCTTCGTCATCGTCTTCCGCTTCGTCATCGTCTTCCGCTTCGTCGTCCTCGGTTTCGTCCTCGTCTTCTGGTCCGTCGTCCTCGTCATCGTCCGGTTCACCGTCCTCATCATCGTCATCAGCCTCATCGTCATCGTCCGCTTCGTCGTCCTCGTCATCCGGTTCGCCCTCGTCCGGAAGTTCTTCGACGAGCTCGAGCACGATGCGGCCGTCTTCGGGCTCGATTTGGACGTATTCGTCGAGCGAGTCACAGTGTTCGTCGTCGTCGACGACCCCTCGCTCGAGTTCGGTCCCCTCGACGGCCGTCACCGAGCCGTCGGCGGTGTAAAACACGAACGAGCCGTCGGCGAAGTGACCGTCCGCGTCGAAGACCACGTACTTTTGATCCCCCTCGTAAGTTACCTCCCAGACGACGTGGGTGTCGTCGACAGTCGGCGAACCGTCGTCCAATTCGCCAGCTTCGAGCGGTATCCGTTCGTCGAAATCGCCGTGGAGACATGCGTGCCTGTGGTCGATGTTCTCTTCGGCGAGCAACTCGAGCGTCGCTTCTCCGTCGTCCGATTGAGCGGTCGCGTAGCCAGCCGTCGCTGCGACCATCAGTGCGCCGGTACCGGTTTTGAGAGCCGATCGTCGTGTGAGCTCCATGTCAACCAAGACGCAGTGGTTGTGTAAAGTTATTATTTTTATATTCAGTTTTAATATTGCAACGCTATGGTGTTCGCTCGAGTGCGTCCCTTTCAGAAACGGAAAATATGTGAAATGGTACCGTATGGCGAACCAGTGCAGGGAAAGGCCCATGGTGTCGGCCGGTCTGAAATCGACCATGAGCGATCGCTCGGACGAGGTGACGACGAGCCGGGAACCAAAATCTACCGACGAGCTCTTAGAAGAGACCGAGAGCCTGCTGTCGGACTCGTCCGGATCGTCGGACTCGAGCGCTCACACCGACGAGCGGTCAGCAGGAACCGACGGGTTCGAATCGGAGTCGAGCCTCGAGAACGAGACGGGCGATTCGGGATCGTGGATGCCTTCGTTCGGGTCGGAAGCAGATTCTGAGCCCAGCGCCGAACCTGCGTCGGACTCGAGTAGTTCTCGGCTTTCGTCGGTGACGTCGCTGTTTTCGCTCCCGCGACTCTCTCCGACGCAGTACTTCTCGCCGAAAGCCTACTTCGCCCTCGTCATGGTTATCGGGGCCGGACTGTTCGCCGGAAACACCGTAATTCCGTTCGCCGGTCGGATGATCGGCATGTTCGCCGCCGCGTTTCTGATCGGACTGCTCACGTCGAAGCGCCGGTACCTCGAGATGACCGCCGCGGGCGTCTCCGTCGGCGTGGTCGCCGCGATGTTCAACTTCACGCTCTTTGCGATGCTCGGATCGGGCCAGAACCTGCTCGCCGTCGGTACCACCACCGGCGCGCTCGCCTGCCTCGGCGGCTACTACTTCGGCCGCGATCTGAAGAACGGACTGGCTCGAGACGTCGATTGAGCTACTGACCGAACGGAGGGACGGCCGCGAGAACGGACGTGCCCCTTCTCGTTTTCACTCGAGAGACACTACTGATGACGAAGGCCCTCAGCCCGCTGGCGGTCCCACAGCGGCCAAGCAAGCGCCAACGGGCTTCGCCCCTTCACTCCGCCAGGTCCAACAGCACCGCAACCCGCAATGCAGGCCTGCCCTTCCCCAGGTCGCGCGGCCCTCTACGAGGACACGCGCTCCCGGCCCTAGCAATCTGCGGTGGCGCGCGCTGGTGTGCCGCTCGAGGCGCACCAGCGCGCGCGAGGCTGGCGGTGAACGAAGTGAACCGCTGCGGTTGGCGGGTCTGCGTGCGGATAGCACTACAGGCGAGCGAAACGAGCCGAAGAAAGCGCGGCGGGGGATTTTGGGGTCAGCCTCCCCAAACCCATCAGGGGAAAATGAGTAGAAAGGGATCCGTCGATCGGGAGCAAATCGCCGAATTCGGCGTCGTTTCGCTTTGCATGACTCCGATTAGCGACCGTCGGTCGTCAGCTCCCAGCCCCGTTCCGTTCGCTGGACGACTCCCTTATCGGCCATCTTCTCGAGCAACTCCGCGACGATTTCTCGGTGTGTGTCGATATCCGCGGCAATCTTCGAAACCGATTTCGGCTCACCGCGAACGCTCGCGAGGAGGTCGGTGTAAATCCGGCTCTCCGGCCCCGTCCCGACGACCTCCGAAATCTGATCGAGCGTATCACAGAGCTGTCCCTGTACCCAGCGCTGGGCGAGCGAAAGTTCGTTCTCGAGCGTTTCCAGGCGCTCGAGCGTCTCCAGTAGTTCCCCGAGTTCCTCATCATCTTCGGCGGAAACGTCCACCGAGAGATGTCGGCAGGTGGTGATATCGACGCTGTTGTTCGCCGGATACGCGCTCTTGCTGGCGAATCCGTACGGGGAGACGTTGACCTCGAGGCGAACGTTTCGGGCGATATGGAAGTATTTCCGGCGTTGGTCGTCGACTCGGCTTTCGACCAGTCCGGCCTCGTCTAACTTCCGGAGGTGTTCGATGACCGCCTTGGGACTCACTCCGAGGTATTCCGAGATCTCGGTGACGTAGCACGGTTTGCGGGCCAGGAGCTGGAGAATCCGTCTCCGATTTTCGTTCCCCAACAAATCGAGCAACGCGGCGGAGTCCATTGAGAGAGCCTAGACGATGGTCGCTGAAAAGCGTGTCTGCTCTCAGCGAACAGTCGCCGCTTGTTGTCGTCTCGAGCGAGAGTCGAGCGGAGAACACTCAAATTGGACGAACCGGATGTAGCCCGGAAGCGGTACGACACGGCGGAAATCACCGAACGAATCAATTATCGTCAGTTACGCGCTGTCGCTACGTTTTAGTCGCCGGTACTCTCGTCGAAAAGGGAACGATCGATCACACTCTCGTTGTCCTCATTTTCGTCGAGAACAGCATCATCGAGGACGCTCTCGTTATCTTCGCCTTCATCGAGGACGCGCTCGTCAATCACGCGCTCGTCAATCACGCGCTCGTCAATCACGCTCTCGTTGTCTTCGCTCCCGTTGAGTAATATCTCTTCGTCCTCGAGTGCATCATCTTCAATACGCTTGTCCTCGACGAGTTCGCTGACCTCGCTTTCGTCAGGTTTGAATTCGGAACTGGTGTTATTATCCAGCATATCGTCGGTCGCTTCCGAACTCGAGAGCCTATCGGTCGGCAGTACCGAGTCGTTAGTCAAGTTCGGCGAACCCACATCACCGAGGTCGGGCGACGGCACCGAGTCGTTCACCTGTTCCTGAACGCCATCCGAAAAGCTGGGAGACATATCGACACCGACGAGATTCGTCGCGACTTCGGCGACACTCGGTCCGGTGAGATCGGCGGCACTCGTCCGAAGGGTGTCGAGCCCGCTCATATTGAGGCCGATATCACCCGCGCGGTGTTCGACCGATTCGATCGAGTTCTCCAGCGAACTTATCTGGACCGTCAGCCGCGTCATTCGAGCGTTGTGCGCGGCCGAGCTCATCTCGTCCTCATTCTCCTCGAGTTCGTTCTTCTCGTCCTCGAGATCGGCTATCTGTTTCTCGATCGTATCGGCTCGCTCGGTCACGATAGCTTCCCGTGACTCGTTGTCGGCGTTATTGTAGCTAGCGTTGAACAAGCCGGTTTCGACGGTCGTCTCGGTCTCTGCCGCACTCGATTGCATAAACTCGGTAACGTTCGTTTCCGGTGAGGAACCGTTGCCGGCCGCTGACCCGGTGCCTTCCTCGCCGTCACCGTGGCCCGCATCGTTCTCGACAGGCTCCTCGCCCGCGTCATCGTCCCCGTCGGTGACGACGCCCCCGGCCGATTCGGCGAGCGAACCAGAGAACCCAGCAGTTGCAAGCGGTGCGATCGCGAGACCGACAACGGCGATCAGTACCACGATAGCGACACCACGAGTCCCAGTCATCGATTCATCATCCGGACGAACTTCGTAAAAAGGTAAACCTTCGTTCTGACCGTTTAGTCGAATGCATCCGCCGCTCAGATTCGGTTTGAGCGTTTAAAAACCGCTGTGTATGATTCGTTGGGTATTGATCAAACGGACAACAGTTCCCGTGTCAAATCAGCGTGTACCGTTCGGAAATGTTTTTGAACGGTTGGTCGAAATGGCGATCAACTTGCGAACGATGCGTTTCGTATCCGATCCAAAAGCGCTCGTCATAAATGTACCTGCAGAACTGTTATCAGGCCATACTCCGTGGTACTAGATAACATGTTCGAGGTGTTCTCGCAGAGCTATTATCTCGGACGGCTGTACGTTACGCCGACGGACGAAGACCACGCGTTCATGCACAGTTCTCAGCACGAACGAATCAACGACGCGGTGTACGCGACCGGTGAGGGGATCGAGCGACTCGATACGCCGCTCGTGATGAAACTCGAGTCGGGTCACTTCGCGGTCCACGGCGACGACGGCGTGCCCGAAAACACCCTCGCCGTCCCCGAATCCGTCCTCGAGACGACGCGGATCAGAAATCCGCCTTCGCTACAGGAAGTGTTCCTCGCGCGCAAAGAGCGTGCACGACAGCTACTCGAATATGCGGGCGGTTGGTCGCCGACGAGTTCGACGGACGATCACCCCGACGCCGGAACTTAAAAGTGGCCCCGGTTCGCGCTTTTTCTCGATGATCGACCAGTTGCTCGGTCGCGCGTCGTTGAAGGAGCGAATCGAAGAACTCGAGGAGGAAGCCGAGCGACTCCGAAAGCGCTACGAGGCCGAATCCGACCGGAAGGCGGACGCCGTCACCGCCAAACAGGAGGCCGAAGAGCGCCAGAATCGGCTCGAGGACCGAATCGCGCAGCTCGAGGGTGAACTCGAGCGCGTCGACGAAGACGAATCAGACGACGAGTTCGAGTTTCGGCGTCGGGAACAGCTTCGCGGGGCGCGACTCGAGGAGGTGTTCGACCGGGTCGCGTCCGTTCGAACGGGACCAGAGGGTGCGTGTACCGTGTTTTTCGACCCTCAGCGCGAAGACACCGACAGATCCGACGCGGAACGCTATCAGCTCGTCGAGGACGCAGTCGGCGAGCGTGCATCTCTCCTGACGAACGGCGATCCGTGTCTCGTCTGCTTCGACGACGCCGGGCTCGTTTCGGTTCGACTCGAGCCGCCGGTTCTGCCCGAATCCGATCTCGAGCCGACCTGGAGCGATCGGTTCGAACTCGAACGCGAGTGGTTCCTCCCGACCGGGAACTACGCGCTCGCGCTGGTTCGCGCGGATCTGTTCGCACTAGGGGTCTACGAAGACGGTGACCGGGTCGACTACCGCGGGTTCGAAAGCGAGGTGAAAGGGAGCCACTCGAAAGGCGGCTTCTCGCAGGCCAGATTCGAACGAATCCGCGACGATCAGATCGACGACCACCTCGAGCGCTGTCACCGGGCGCTCGCCGAGTTCGACACCGATCGCCTCTATCTCGCCGGCCAGCGCGGCGTCGTCGAGACGCTCGCGGGCGAAGGGAACTTCGAACCGGATGCGACGGCCGCAGTTGACGCGACCGGCGACCCGAAATCCGCGCTCGAGGACGCACATCGGTCGTTCTGGACGACCGAACTGGGCGTGTTCTGACTGACCGGGGACTGATCTGTGGACCGTTTCTTGACCGTCTGTTTCGCCGTGAGGTCCACGATTAAGTGGCCCCTTCGCCATGTTCCGCGTATGCGAATTGCGATTCTCGCTCACGAGAAGTTCCCCCAGCGAGCCAAAACCGCGCTCGGCATCCTTCGATACAGCGACGACGACCCCGTCGCGGTCCTCGACCGCGACAACGCGGGCGCTCGAGTCGCCGACTTCGTTCCCGACGTGCAGGACGCGCCGATCGTCTCGCGGATGGCCGACATCGACGAACCGGTCGACGCGCTGGTGATCGGCATCTCCCCGATCGGCGGCGAGTTCGAGGAAAGCTGGCGCAACGATGTTCGGAACGCCCTCGAGCGAGGCTGTGACGTGATCTCCGGGTTACACTACTTCCTCGAGGACGACGAGGAGTTCGCGGCGCTGGCGGCCGAAAACGACTGCGACATCCGGGACGTTCGCAAACCGCCCGCCGACCTGACGGTGAGCGAGGGCGTCGCGGGCGACGTCGAGGCCGACGTGATCCTCACCGTCGGCACCGACTGCTCGGTCGGCAAGATGACCGTCTCGATGGAACTCGCTCAGGCCGCTCGCGAGGCAGGACACGACGCCGCCGTGATCCCGACCGGACAAACCGGGATCATGATCGAGGGCTGGGGCAATCCCGTCGACCGCGTCGTCAGTGACTTCACCGCGGGGGCCGTCGAGGAGATGATCACAGAGAAAGGCGACGAGCACGACTACCTCTTCGTCGAAGGTCAGGGATCGATCGTCCACCCCGCCTACTCCGCCGTAACCTGTGGCATCCTCCACGGAGCGATGGCCGACCAGCTCGTGCTCTGTCACGAGGCGGGGCGGGAGGCCATCCACGGCTATGAATCCTTCTCCCTCCCGTCGATTTCGAGTTACGTCGACCTCTACGAGAACCTCGCGGCACCCGTCAACGAGGCGTCCGTCGTGGCTGGTGCGCTCAACACGTCCGGGATCGAAGATGACGAGGACGCTCGCCGGGAGCTCGAGGCCTACGAAGACGCGCTTGGGGCACCGGCGACGGACGTGCTTCGATTCGACGCGGAGACGGTTCTCAAGGCGGTACTATGAGCGAATTTTCGACCGAAATCGAGCGGCGAACGCTCCCCCTCGAGCAACCCTTTTCGATCGCTCGCGGGACGGCGACCGAAACCGAGGTCGTCTTCGTTCGGATCGAGGACGGCGACGGTACCGTCGGCGTCGGCGGCGCGGCTCCGACGAGACACTACGGCGAAACGGCGGGAACCGTCGAGGCCGTCCTGCCGGACCTCCTCGAGATCGTCGAGGATGTCGGCGATCCGCACCAGCTCGAGCGGATCGAACGCCGAATGCGCGAGTCGATCAGGGGGAATCCGTCGGCGAGGACGGCTGTAAGCATCGCGCTCTACGATCTCGTGACGAAGCGTCTCGAGATTCCGCTGTATCAATACTTGGGACTCGATCCGACGAAAACGCTGGAGAGCTCCTACACGATCGGGATCGACGACACACAGACGATGCGCGAGAAGACCGAAGCGGCCAGGGAACGAGGCTTCGGCACGCTCAAGGTCAAACTCGGCACCGACAGAGACGAGGAGATCGTTCGGACGGTTCGGGAGGCGGCCCCGAAGGCCCGACTCTTCGTCGACGCGAACGAAGCCTGGACGCCCAAAGAGGCGGTCGAGCGGATCGACCGGCTCGCGCCCTATGGCCTCGAGTTCGTCGAACAGCCCGTCCCCGCCGAGAACCCGGAGGGGCTGAAGTACGTCTACGAACGCTCGAGACTTCCGATCGCCGCCGACGAATCCTGTCTGGTCAGCTCCGACGTGCCGAAGATCGCCGACCGCTGTGACATCGTGAACCTGAAGCTCGCGAAATGTGGCGGGCTCTGCGAGGCGATTCGACTGATCCACGCCGCTCGAGCCCAGGGCCTCGAGGTGATGTGTGGTTGTATGACCGAATCGAACGCCTCGCTCGCGGCGGCCGCCCACCTCGCGCCGTTGCTGGATTATGCCGATCTCGACGGCTCGCTCCTGCTCGCCGAGGACCCCTACGACGGCGTTCCGATGCCTGGTGGGGAAATCGATTTAGCGAGACTCGAGCGGCCGGGAACTGGCGCGGTTAGGTAACTGGGTCGTCTACTAATTCCGCTAAAAGCGATCGTCCTTCGACGACAGACGTGCGTTCTCCGACACCAACCGCCGATAGTGCGTCGCCGATAGCCCGTTCGGCAACGCTATCGCTCACGAGTACCGAGACGTGGATCGCGTCATTTTCGATGTACTGGTAGGCTAACCCAGCGAGAACGGTGTCTGTTTTCTCGATTTCATCATCAGTGACATCGTCTGCGGA
This sequence comes from Halostagnicola bangensis, assembly GCF_054653435.1. Lineage (NCBI taxonomy): Archaea > Methanobacteriati > Methanobacteriota > Halobacteria > Halobacteriales > Natrialbaceae > Halostagnicola > Halostagnicola bangensis. The sequence goes on from NZ_BAAIGG010000002.1 coordinate 1,057,727, forward strand.
GAGATGTGCCATCCGAGTTCGAGTTTTGTCGACGACCTCCGAAACTCGAGCTACCGAAAAGTCGATTTGACCGGCCTCTAGCCATCCTGCATCTCGTCCAGCTTGAAGACGATCACGTTGGTAGCCGTATTCATCCGGGCTCTCGCCTAGTTCTTCAGCTACCTGTTTAGGAACGACAACTCTCAGTTCTCGACGTCGCACGAACCGTTCGAACGCCTGGTATTTTCCGTTCGATGGACCGCCCATAGCGAACAGAACGCTGGTATCGATAATCGCAACGCCTCCTTCCGGAATGTCTATCTCCTCCATTACTCAGATTGCGTGAGATACGGATCGTACGTTTCAGCCGCTTCGACGACATCCTGCAGTGCGGTAAAGACCGTCATTCCTTCGGAAGGATGGACGTCGAGTTTGTTCGACGCAGTCCGCTGTGTGAGTTCTCCATCCTCAATTCGACGCACATAGTGCAACGCCGCAGCGAGCTTTGGGACACCCTGTCGCTCGACGAACACGCGGATGTCTTCAGTATCGGTCTGTCGCCCGATCGCGTCGACGAGTGCCGGTGTCGCAGTCACCGCTCCGCCGTCCGTGTTGATTCGAAGACGAATTGGAACGACAGTCACCGTCGTTGGATTCTCGTCGTGTCGCGTCAAAACGTCCATTTCCTCGAGATGTCCGACATACTTGTACGTCGTCGAATGGGCCATCTCGAGATTCTCTTTGATTGCCTCGATAGTCATCGGACCGTTCCGAAGGATGTGAATATACAACCGAGCGAGCCGAGGCGTGTTCAGCAACTCCGCGTATGTGAGAAGGTCGTTAAACGGTTCTTCCGGGTTTGGCGGGGCCGCAACGTGATCGTCAACAGACATCCTAATACATATTCTATGTACGGTGTATTAGGGCTTTGCCTTCCACGTGTTGATTGGAGAGTACTGCCTTCCAACACTACCTCGCCACCCGTGCAAAGCGAAAGCAATTATCCAGGTGAGCAGCTATACATGCATATACGTTCACGAATAGAATGTGTCAATACACGACTATGAACCGCCGCCGACTCCTCTCCGCACTCACCGCCAGCGGCCTCCTCGCAGCGACGAGCGCTCCCGTCGTCACCGGGCGACTCGGATCGAACGGCCCGTACAGCCTCCGGGTCGAAACGGACCACGATAATGACGACGGACTCGTCCTCGAGAGCCACGTTGTCGACGACCGGGTCGAACAAACCGATTCCGGCGTCGTCAGGTTTGAAGCGATAAATCGTAGCGAAGAGCCCGTTAAAATCTCGTCCGGACCTCCAGCGCCGTTGCTGGATTACGCCGACCTCGACGGCTCGCTCCTGCTCGCCGAGGACCCTTACGACGGCGTCCCGATGCCTGGTGGGGAGATCGATTTAACGGGACTCAAGCGGCCGGGGACTGGGGCGGTTAGGAACTGAGAGTAAAGGAAGTATAGAACAGTTCAATCTCCTCGCTACACCTACTCCACGAACGGTCAGCACAACTCAAGAAGTTCTCGCACCTCACCAGCCAAGCACATGCGGTGGCGCGCGCTCACTCGCGGCGTCGCAGTCGTGCGTGCGTCCGCTTGAAGTTCGTGAAGGATTGAGCATCAATCTCATCGAATTCGATCCCAGTCATAGACCTGTTAACGTCTGTTGACAGAAGAGAAATTCGCCTGTACAGTACGTTGAACGATACTGAGTCAACGAGCAACTCAAAGGGCCACATCGCTATTCGTGTCTATGGCTATAGAAGCCTCATTCACCATCGATCAACCCGAATTCCCATTGAACGCCGTTTTCGAAACGTTGCCAGACGCCAGCATCGAACTGGACCGGGTTGTCCCGACAAAGGATGCCGTTGTTCCCTATTTCTGGATTTATTCGGAGAACATCAGCGAACTCTCGGCTGATATGAGTGGCGACGAAGGGGTCGATGAATTCAAAGTGATAGATGAGTTGGATGAGCAGATGCTTGTCCGAATCGACTGGAACCTCGATCACGAAAGCGTTCTCACCGCGATCGTCAACACTGACGTCACCCTCCTTTCTGGATTGGGTGATGAGGAGAACTGGACGTTCGAAGTCAGAAGCAGTGATCAGAAGAAGGTCTCTGAGTTCCAGACGTACTGCCACGAGAACGATGTTCCCATCAAACTCGCTCAATTGCACGCGCTTTCGCCACTTGAGTCGGATCGGGAGTACGACCTAACCGAAGGACAGCGGAACGCGTTGGTCTTGGCGTATTCTCGCGGCTACTTTGACTCGCCGCGTGACGCCACGCAAGATGATCTCGCCGACGAACTCGATATCAGCCGACAAGCTGTTTCTTCACGGTTACAACGGGGCCTTCGACGGCTTGTGGCGAGTACGTTAATAACATCACAAGAGTGACAGGTACAACTCCCACTTAAAGGAGTGTTGCGCAAGCAAAATCCAGCGTCATCCCAATGGACCCCGTCTATTCTAGCGATGGAATTCTCCAATAAGACAGTGGGTACTGTCGAAATCGTTCCTTCAATAGAAGCCATAGAATTCGTCGTTGATGATGGTGTCTACCGAGCAGAGTACGACAGTAGTCGTAATCAGCCGAGTTTAGCAATTGTCGCGGCGATAGCGGCTGCTGACCAAAGAGATCCCCACGAATTAACACCACTCCACTCCGCGATTGATACTGACGCGCTCGATGAATTATTCTCCCCGACAGCCAACGAAGGACAGAGAAATGGGTACCTCTCATTTCCGTACGAAGGGTTTGAGGTGACCGTATCCAGCGAGGGGGTCATCGAGGCCAAACCGACGGAGAACGCGTAGTCGGAATGATGGTTATGAGTGGACAACCGTCTGAGAGTAGTGAGCAGTTTGAGACTGCTCTGCGAGAGCAAAAGGGACGAGTAATATGTGCATTATCAGAGGATGTAACTATTCCTGCAACACCGATTCTCTGGGATGATGAAACCCTCTCCTGTGAGGAGTACGTCACCCTCGTCTACGAACTCCATCACGTCCACCTCCCCGAATTGAGAGCTGACGGGGTCGTTGAGTTTGATCGCCACAGTGATGAGGTGAAAAGGGGTGAGCGGTTTTGACGCTTTGTAACCCGGATGATTCTATAGATAGGGCTGATTCGTATGGGTAACTCGGACGATCTACCGGGCTCCGAGTCGGATCAAGTAGTCGAACGGGACGAAACCTACGAGCATGAAAACTTCGGTCTCGTCGAAGTGACCGGGATATGGCGGGGAATTAACCAAGTCGATTCAGCACGTCACACCGATCAAAGGGACGTCATCATCGTTCGGTACTCGACGGAAGAGGACAGCAAACAGGTAGACGAACTTACGGAACCGCTCGATGAGTTCATCGAAGCCACGGAATGAGAACACGATCTCAGGGACGCTTGTTCGTAAAGTAGAGGACAGGGAAGTATCGGAGACGCCAAAAAGCTACCCAGAAACTGACAGAGATATGCTGCGGGACTCAAAGTGTCACCAACATTATTACACCCAAAGTATGTTGGAAAATTCTTTATGAAGAATGGTGTGATGCATTGTCGCATGAAAATCCAAGAACTCATCCACCTTCATGCGCTACTGCTCGAAATACGTAAGTACCTCGAACGAGAGGGGAACGTGCCATACGGTGCATTTGATTCCTACGATACACAACCGATTCGCCCGTCCCATATCCATCGCCAGAAAGACGCACACAAGAACGCAATTGACCTACTACTGGACGGCTTCGAACAATTCGTTCAAACGCACCCTCCACCAGACCACGCACTGCTTCCTAAGTATGATACACACACAATATGACTTTCACTGGTGAAGGGGTATCTGGCCGCAGTGAATTGAGTGCTGTTATAATAGACAACCCAAGCTCGGCCAACGAATGCGTACTTTATCCATCGGATGCTACCGACGAAGAACGCGAAACGATGTGGATTCTTGCCGAAGAGGGTGATTATTCTCCTCTGGGTCATAGTCAATGATAAGTCCGCATAGAAGAGTCCGTCAGAATCCCGTCCGGATTCCCGGCACCGTTCGGCGTGTTGTCCGGCTACCGGTCCGGGCGTCCCGTCGTTACGCTCTGGTCGGATTCGTACGAGCGAGAAAACGGCGTGAAAACGCTGGGAACGACCGTCACCGATGTCGTCGAGGTCCGCAAGTCGACCACGCTCGAGCCGACCGAATCGGTTTCCGAAACATACGAACTCGGCCCCTCCTACGATCGGTTTCGGTCGGGAACCGCCGCGGTTCGAACGTTCGGCGGTGATCGGCTCTTCGAGCGAACCGCACCGCTCGAAGCCGAACTCGTTATCGAGGAGGAATAATCCCGGGTCTCGTTCCCGTCCCAGATCCGGTTTTTCGGCCAGACCAGACTATTGCTCGCCGATAGCACCGTCATCGGGAACCGTCTTTCATATTTTCAGACCGTTCAAACCGCCTGAGCTGAGATTTACAACCGTCGGTGTGGTGATCACGATAATATGCGCGACGACGACACCTCGAGGATCCTCCGACGAACGATGTTAACGGCGACCGGAAGCGCGCTCGCACTCTCGAGCACGGGTGCGGCACAAACCACCGAGAACAACACGGTCGACTGGTTCTCGGACCGGTGTCCCGAGGCGACGACCGAGCCGAGCATGGGCCACTGCGACGGGGCGAGCATGGAGGGGTGTACCGACGACCACCCCGAAACCGAAGCGCTTCGCGAGGCCGTTGCGGAAACGCTCGAGGAGGAGTATCCAGACGCGAACGCGTTGCTCGAGGCCGGCTTCAAGCCATACTTCGACACGATTTCGACGGATGACGACGGCTGGTCTCACTGGTTGAGCCCTGAGCATATCAGCGACGATAGCGTCATGGACCCCGAGCGGCCCGAGTCGGTCCTCGTCGACAACGACTCGTGGCGATCGATCGGTGTGATGTTCATCGCGACCAGTGACGGCGAGGCGATCGATCCGCCGCCGGCGGTGTACGAAGTGGATTCGGAGGGCGAGGAAGACGACTTCGACGACGGACATCACCACGATGATGGGGGCGGGCATCACCACGACGACGAGGACAGGCACCACGACGATGAGAATGGGCATCACGAGGGTGACGGCGGCGACCACCATCACGAGGATGACGACCACTACGGGGACGATCACGACGACGGCCACCACGATGGAGACGATCACCGCGAAGAGGACGACCACGAGAACGGAGACCATCACCACGACCACGCGGGCGACGAAAATCGCTGTGCGCCGTGGCACTACCACGCCGGACTCCCGGGGCGATTCGCGTGGTGGTTCTACCAGCAGGTCTACGAGGGCGACTCGAGCGACCGCTCACTCCAGCTCCCCTGCCGGACCCCCTGTATGATGCACGTCTGGACGGTCGACCACCCCGAGGGCGTCTACGCCCACGACGCGCCGCCGGCAGAATATCGAGAACGGGATTCTCCGGCGGAGAACGGGTTCGACACGGACGCACAACCGGGCGAGGATCGGCTCGAGTGGGATGCCCTCCCCGAGAGCGAGCTACCTGACGTGATGCCCGACGAGTTGCGAGAGTGGATCGATTGGTGAGTACGAAATCGTGACGGACGGGCATCGGTAGAGCGGAAGGGCCGTCAGAGCGAAAGGATGTCAGGGCGAAACGGATGTCAGAGCGAAGGGGGTCGTTAAGTAAAAAGACCGTCAGGGCGTCATGACGACCTTGATGCAGTCGTCTTCCTTGTTGTTGAACGTCTTGTACATCTCCGGGCCGTCCTCGAGGCCGACCTGGTGAGTGATGACGAACGAGGGGTCGATCTCGCCGTCTTCGATCTTCTCCATGAGCGGATCCAGGTAGCGCTGGACGTGGGTCTGTCCCGACTTCACCGTTATCGCTTTGTTCATCAACGGACCGAACGGGATGTTGTCCGACTGCCCCATGTAAACGCCGGGGACCGAGAGCGTGCCGCCCTTTCGACAGCACTTGATCGCCTCGCGAAGGACGTGGGGTCGGTCGTCCTCGAGGTGCATATCCTGTTTCACCTGATCGGTCACGCCAGACAATCCCGTTCCGTGGGCTTCCGAGCCGACCGCGTCGATACATCGGTCCGGTCCGCGACCGCCGGTCATCGCCATCAGCCGGTCGTAGACATCCTCGTGTTCGAAGTTGAGGGTCTCCGCATCGCCGTGATTGTGCGCCATCTCGAGGCGCTCCGAGATGCGATCGATCGCGATCACCTGGTTCGCGCCGAACATCCAGGCGCTCTGGATGGCGAACTGGCCGACCGGACCACAGCCCCAGACCGCGACCGTATCGCCGTCTTCGATCTGGGCGTTTTCGGCGGCCATGTACCCGGTTGGGAAAATATCCGAGAGGAACAGCACCTCCTCGTCGGGGAGGTCGGAGTCGACTTTGATCGGGCCGACGTCGGCGTGTGGAACCCGCAGGTACTCCGCCTGTCCACCGGCGTAGCCGCCTAACATGTGTGAAAATCCGAGCAGACCGGCCGGAGAGTGGCCCATCGTCTTGCTGATCAGTTCGGCGTTCGGATTCGTGTTGTCACAAAGCGAGTACATGTCCTCGCCGCAGAACCAGCACGAACCGCAACTGATCGTGAAGGGAACGACCACGCGGTCGCCGACCTCGAGGCGGTCAACTTCGCTCCCGACCTCGATTACCTCACCCATCGGCTCGTGGCCGAGCACGTCGCCCTCCCGCATCCCGGGCATGTAGCCGTTGTACAGGTGCAGATCTGATCCGCAGATTGCGGTCGCCGTGATCTCGATGATCGCATCGGTCGGGTTTGCGATCTCGGGTTTGGGAACCTCGTCGACGCGAACGTCCTTTTCGTCGTGCCAGACGAGCGCTTTCATCGATATCTCCCGCAGTTATTGCTGTCGATCGTTTCGGCGGACTCGATCCCGGTCGTGTTACAACTTGTACAGGTCACGGTAGCGACCGACACCGAATGTGCAACTAAAGCTGGTCCCTGCCCCTGCAAGAAGAGAGATTGGCGCTCGGTTCGCTCGAGCGAACCGTCGAACGAGATCGTCTCACCCCCAGTCGATATCCTCGCCGCGGCCGGATTCCCGGAGGATGAACGGTCCGATCGCGAGGGTTCGCTTGGCCACCGTCGCGATCCTGACGAAGAACGAGATTAAAATCAAGAACGGTGTCACTGCGATCGTCGTCGTCGCGGCGACGATCCAGACGAGGGCGTCGATGCCGAGGACGGTCCCGCTTGCGGCGTTCGCGTCGAAAAAGAGGATCATCGAAGCCGTGACGACGAGCGCGGGAACCGCGACATACATCATCGCCCGCGAGAGGTTGATGAGCTCCCACTGGAAGTACAGCGTCTTGAAGTGCTCTCGAGCGAGCCCGAACAGCTTCAGCGACTCGAGGAGTTCGTCGTAGGCGTCGCGAGCTTCATCGGTGAACGAGTCGGCGTGGGACTGCTCGATCCGGCGCGCGCGAAAGATCTTCCACGAGTAGTTGTAATCCAGCGCGGATTTCACGACGGCGTAGGTGCCAAACTGGGCGTCCTCGAGGTCGCCGCGGATCGTGTCGGCGTGGGTCGTGAGGTTGTCGGTGAAGTCATCGACGCGGTCGACGAACTCCTGATCGTGACTGTCAGAAACAGCGCTCCGGAAGTCATTCGCCCGTTCTTCGGAGGCGGCGATGATCGCCTGCAGAAACGACGACGGCTCCGGCGGACTCACCGGCGCGTCGATCGACGACTCGACGTCCTCTCGAAATTTCATCGCCCCGTCCAGACGCTCGCGCTGGTCCTCGACTGCACCGAGTTCCTGGGAGAGTACCAGAGAGTTGATTGAGACGACCAGCGTGACGCCGGTGATCAGGGCAGTCGTCAGGCCCTGAAACAGCGTGTGGACGGGTTCTTTCGTCTCGAGGAGACTCCGAAGCGAAACGGGACTCAGTTGGCTCACGACGACCAACCCGACGAAGACGAATAGCATGAGACTCGCGGTGATGGCCCATCGGTTCGCGTTCAACAGGAGTTCGTGTTTCCACGTCGAATCGACGCTCCGCTCGGCCATCGTATCGCTCGGCTGCGAGCCTTCGTCGCTCATCAGTGTACACGATTACTGGCACAACTGCGTGGAAATAAATGTCGATGCTCGTCGCCGCGGTCGCCATCGGTCTCCACGATGTTGTCATCGTTATCGGAATCCGTACGTACCATCGGATCGAGCGAATCGACAGTCGGAGCGGGTGAACTACCGCGGCCGGAAGTCGACGGTAGGGAAAACGGCGTCTACTCTTCGAAATCGACCCGCGGGACGAACGGACCAAAGTCCGCCGTCCGACTCGCGATCGAGGCGATACGGAACGTGTAGACCAGCAGGACGATAAACGGGAGGAAGACGACCGTGACGACCACGCTGACGACGAGAACGAGGAGCGTCGGATCACCGACCGCGTCGATGATCGAACCGTAGGTCATCATGAAAATCCCGCCGCCGAGCAGCGTCGGAAACCCGACGACCAACAGGAGTTTCGAAAGGTGAGCTAGCTCGTGTTGCATGTACAACGTCTTGAACGATTGTCTGGCAACGGCCAGGTGACCGAACAGTTCGACGAGGACCGACAGCGTGTCAGCAGCATCGTCGGGAAGCTCCGAACCGTACTCCTCTCGGATCGTTCGAGCGGCGTAAAGGTGGGCACCGTTGAAGTGGCCGAGGATCGACGAAAGCGCGTCAAACGTGCCGAAATCGGCGTCCTCGAGCGCGTCGGAGACGATCTCCCCCTCGGTGGTGACCGCGTCGGCGAACCCCTCGAGGAGCGTCGCGAGTTCCGGGTCGTCGACGCGATCCGCCGCCGATTCCAGCGTTTCGGCGCGGTCGACGACAGATTCCACGACGAGCTGGAGAAAATCGGCGGGTGCGGCCGGACTGACAGTCACTCCGGTTAGCGCCTCGACATCGCGCCGAAACGACGCCATCGCTTCGAATCGGTCCGCCAGATCTCCAGGCCACCCCAGCTCCTGGGACAGCACGAGCTGGTTGATCGCGAGGACGATGGTGATGAACGGGAGGGTTCCGCCGACGATGGCCGCGACGAGGGTCGTGGCCGTTTCGGGATCCGTGACGGGAATGTACCCCGCAAACCCGATGGTGGCACAGACGAGGAGGACGACGATCGAGAACAGCACCGTGAGGGCGTAGCGGTTCCCGTCGAGGACGATCCAGCGCTTGATCGGCGATTCGCGAAGCCGCTCGTGAACCAGGTCGCTCTGGGTCACCTCCTCGTCGATCGCTTTGTCGCTACTCATAGAGCGTGTGCGAACTCGTCAATGGCGCTCGTAGATTCGAACGCGAACGAAAGACAAACGCGACGCCGTCTCGACTATTCATCACCATCGTCCTCCCCGTAGGAGACGTCGAACGGTCCGGCGTCGGGATCTTTCTGGGGCAACATCGGACCGACCGAAGCGGTCCTGCGCGTCACGGTCGCGGTGCGCAGGATGTATGAGACCAGTAGCGCAAGCGGCGAGACGACGATTGCAATGAGTGCGCTCACGACGATCGGAAGGTAGACGATACTGACGCTCGCACCGCCGAAATCGGCGTAGATGAGCCCAATAATGATCGCCGACAGAACCGCGGGAACGCCCGAATAAATCGTCAACTGAGAAAAACGGGTGAGCTCCCGCTGAAGATAGGTCGTCTTGAAGTGTTCCTGTGCGACGTCGAACAGCTGAAGCGTCCCGATCAGATCGTCGAACGCCTCGAGTTGCTCGTCCGAAAGCTCCTCGGCGTAGCGCCCGCGAAGGTGTCTCGCGACGTACACCTGCCAGGCGTTGTTGTACCGGATCGACGCAGAGACCGCTTTGAACGTCCCGAACGATGTCTCCTCGAGCGTCTCGTCGACCTGGTCGGTGCGCTCCTGAACGCTGTTTACGTACTGGTCGACGTGCGTCTTAAATTCGCTATTATCGTGGTCGTCCACGGCGTCGGCGAGCGCTCCCGCGCGGTGGTGTATCGCCTTGACGATCAGCTCGAGTATTCTCGTGGGCGCTGCGGGACTCGCCGGAACGCCGGTCTTCTCCTCGAGATCACGGCGAAACTCCATGACGCCGTCGAGCTCTCCGCGGGCTTGTCCGGCCGTCACGAACTCCTGGGAGAGGATCAGCTGATTGATCGAGACGACTAGCGTGACGAGCGAGAACGTCCCCGCGATCATTCCACCCGCGAGTCGCGTGATCGAGTCGGCATTGACGAACGAGATGAATCCAATTTCGTTCAATACGAGAAAGAGCACGAACGTGGCGGCCGAAAGCACGAGAGTAATAAAGAGCCGGTCTCCCTCGACCAAAATCCACTCCCGAAACTGCGTCACGGAACTGGTCCGTTCGCCTATCTCGGTCCCGTAAGACTCGAGCGTCTCGTCCGTCTCGGAAGACCCCATAGCAGTACTGTCGCTCTGACCGACAATAATGGTCGACGTTGCATATCGGACGAACGACCGCGCCAGGAGGGGTCGAGGATCCGAAACCACTCGAACGATCGCTCCATTCAGGGCCTACACTCAAATGCGTCCACGGTGTCGATCCGGGTATGATCGGTTACGGTGATCGGTTACGGGGGCTTGAAACCGTCCCACACGGTCGGCACCCGCGAGACGATCAATGCGCTAGAGAGGGGCGACCTGCTCGAGCGACCGGGGGCCATCGGCGGAGCCGCGTGGAAGCAACGGTTCGAAAGACACCAACGACACGCGCTCGAGGGCGAGACTCCTGATGGCTCCGAACTCGCCAAGTCGCCGCACCGTCCTCACCGCGGGCGGGACGGTAACCGCCGCAATCCTCGCGGGCTGCAACGGCATCGATATCGGCGACGAACCGGATTACGAAGCCGGCGACGTCGGTGACATCGACGGCGAGGAGCGAACGGCCGAGGAGATGACCGCCGCGGAAGGTGTCGCCGAACAGGAGGTCACGGGAGGGGTGACGCCTCTCGAGGGAATCGCGCTCGCAGATCACGAGTTCGTTCTCGAGGACGGATACCTCGGTTCGACCGTTCAGGGAACCGTCGAGAACACCGGTAGCGATCGGATCGAACTCGTCGAAGTCCGGGTCCGCGTCTACGACGAAACCGGCACCCAGATCGACCGGTACCTCGACACGACCGGCGATCTGAGCAGCGGCTCCGAGTGGGAGTTTCAGGTCGTTATCCTCGAGGCACCCGAGGATATCGCCGACTACGATATCGTTGTCCTCGGAACGCCGGCGTAAACCCGAAACATCGAGCAACGACAACTTATCGCGGATCTTCCGGTTCGACGCCGTAGGTATTCTGAACGCGCTCGACGACGATATCGTGAAATCCGACGAGTATCGCGACGGCGAGGACGATGACGACGACCTCGATGAGCGTTGCCATGAGCCCGAGAGCGACGATCAGCGTCGTCGCACAGGCCGCCGGGTGATTCGTATTGGTCCAGAGCATCCCGATCGTCGTCAGGACCATCGCGATCGTTCCGCTGAGTGCGAGTCTGCCGACCTCGCTCGAGAACGGTTCGCCCTGTTCGAAGGCGTCAACGACGACCAGTCCATCGGCGAGCACCAAGTACGCGATCAATCCGCAGACCGCGGCGACGGCGTGCCCGCCGATCACGTGATACGCGCCCTCCGCTCGAGGCTGTTCCCCGGTTGCGAGCAGGTACGCGGAGGGGCCGAGACTGGGAAAGAGAAACGGTTGCCCCGACGCCCAGGCCATGCCACCCAGAAGAACGAAATGCAACACGACGTTGACCCCCGCGCTCAGGTCGTCCCGAAGACTCATCGACTCCAGATAAGCCAATCGGACTGATAAACATACGGCCGAGCGGGTCGTGATCGGGGCTAATCGCCGAGGACAAAGTAATAGATGAGTGACAGAAGGGCGCTATCGAACCCCGAAAACTATCAGCGAATCCGAATACTGATTACTGCTCTTCGTCCTGGAGCTCCGCGAGTTCGGCTTCGACTTCCTCGTCCGGAACCTCCGCCTCGAGGTCTTCGACCTCTTCCTCGTCGACGTCCGCTTCGATGTCCGCGTCGGGTTCCGGTTCGGGTTCGGTCTCGCCACCGCCGACATCGGACTTGAGCGTCTCGAGTTCGGCTTCGACGCCGCTGTCGGTCGAGAGTTCCTCGAGCTCTCGGTCGATGTTGTCCTTATCGGAGAGCACGTCGTCAAAGGCACCCGATTCGTGGAGTTCGTCCATCGCGGCGGAGCGAGCCTCCATATCTTCGGTTTGTTCTTCGGCGCGTTCGATCGCTCGGCCGACGTCCTCGAACTCGTCTCCGGTCGCGGTCATCGCTTCGGAGACCGTCGAGCTCGCTTCGGCGGCTTCGTAGCGAGCTTTCATCGTTTCCTTCTTCGTTCGGAACTCCTCGATGCGGTTCTGGAGTTCGTCCTTTTGCTCGATGAGCCGATCCTGTTGGCTCTGGAGCTCGGAAACCTGACGCTCGAGGTCCTCGATCTGATTCATCTTCGTCTTTTTCTTCTCGAGGGCGCGCCGAGCGAGGTCTTCGCGATCCTGCTGGACCGCGGTGCGAGCCTGCTCGTTGTGTTTCTCGACGTTATCCTCGAGCCGACGTTGTTGCATCTCGAGGCGCTTTTTCTGGGTCGTCAGGTCGGCGATACCGCGTTTGACGTCCTGAAGCTGGTCGCGCATCTGCTCGTAGGAGTAATCGAGCGTCTGCGTCGGGTCCTCGGCCCGGTTGAGGAGCGAGTTGATTTTCGACCGGATGACGTAAGAGGTCCGAGAGAGGATGCCCATACTCCCTAGGTATCGCTCGTGGCCCTTAAAAACATCACTTTGATAACAGTCTGTGTGGTGTGAAACAGCCGATCGGCCGGAAGACGGCAAGAAGCGGCCCGGACAGCGGCGACGTGTTCGCCGGACGGAAGGAATTTGCAGACGGCACTCGAACGTCGAACCGATGGTCGACACGGAGATCCAGGCTGCGGTTCCCGACGGGTGGACCGACGATGACCTCGAAGTCGGCGGCGTCCGATTGCACTACTACCGAAGCGGCGGCGAGGGACGACCGCTGGTGGTCGCCCACGGCATCACGTCCGACGGCCGCTCGCGGCTCCCCCTGTTCGAGCCGCTCACAACGGAGTACGACGTGATCGCCTACGACGCTCGCGGACACGGTCGGTCGGCGGCTCCCGAAACGAGATACCGCTACGACAAGCTGGCGAGCGACCTCCTCGGGGTGATCGAGGCGCTCGGAATCGCGAACGAATCCCCGCTTTTGTACGGTCACTCGATGGGCGGGACGACCGTCGCCGTCGCGGCGGCCGCCGAACCCGACGTTCCCGGCGGCGTCGTACTCGAGGATCCCGAACTACTGCTCGAGCCCGCCGGCGGTGAACGTGAAAATGGAGGAGACGAAACCGGGAACGACGAAAATCGGAACGAACGCGAGGACGAACGCGAGCCGAACGACGACCTTCTCACCCCCATCGTTGACCGAATTACCGGTGATCGAGACCGCACAGAAGCACTCGAGACCGATCCCGAGTTGCGGGCGCTGGCCGCGGACGGACGCGGCGACCTCGCGACGCTGCTCGCTGATGCGTACGCGAATGTCGATCCGGCGGTTGGCGGCATGCTCGAGGCCGGTGGCCAGGATCCGGCCGAAGTGTTCGCAGAGATCGACGCGCCGACGCTAGTTCTCAAGGCGGACGCCGCCGACGCGGCCCGCAAGCGCCACCGCGAGATCACGTCTCGTCTCGGCGATGGGAGACTCGTCCACGTCGAGGGCGCGGGCCACTGCGTGCTTCGAGACGAGTACGACCGCGCTCTCGAGGAGTTGCGAGCGTTTCTCAAGCAACAATGACGTGGTTTCCGAGCGTCGGCGGCCGACGCCAGCCGGCCGGGACGCGGACACCGGTTTTGATTATCCGCGGAATCGATCGTCACCCATGAGCGACGTGCTAGTGCCCGGTGATCGCGATGTTCGCGGAACGCTCGAGGAGCCCAAATCCGATGATGGAAACGAAAGCCGGGACGACCCAGATGCGATCGTAATCGCCTGTCCGCCCCACCCCCAACACGGCGGCTCCCGCACCGATCCGCGACTCGTTGCGGTGGGCAACGCGTTGCTCGAGGCCGAAATCGCCTGTCTTCGGTTCGACTACGGCCCCTGGGACGAGGGAGCTGGCGAGCGTGAGGATGTCCGAAACGCGATCCGCTGGGCGAACGAACGCTATGATCGGGTCGGCGTCTTCGGCTACAGCTTCGGCGCGACGCTGGCGCTGATCGCCGCCCCGGACGCGGCGTGTGACGCCGTTTCCGTCCTCGCGCCGACGGCACGGCTCGGCGAAGACCTTGACGCGCTCGAGGGACTCGAGCGAGCCGAACTACCCGTCTGTGTGCTGTACGGCGAGCGAGATACCACGGCCGACTGGAGCCCGATCGTCGAGGCCGCAACGGAGCGTGGCGACGAATCCGTCGAACTATCGGGAGATCACTTCTTTCTCGGGAAACACGGCGAAATTGCGAGCGCGGTCAGTGAATTTTTCGAGCGTACGTTGCTCGAGTCGAGCTAGTTACCTGCTGGGTAACCCGAAGTTGATACCGTGTCTGTCCCGAGACAGCCGACCGATCCATCGCTCGAAGACGACAAATCGCGCGACACTATTTTTGTAGACACCATTCGATATTACTATTATGAACGTCCTCGAGATGCGATGTGGATGAGACAACCAACGAAATCGACAATTATCACAGCAGTCACAATGATGCTCGTCATCGGTCTACTCGGTGCCGGGACCGCGGTTTCCGCCTCGAGTACGGCGGTCGACGACACGAGCGAAGTCGAAACCGATGCGATAGATATCGACGCCGTCGAACAATACGTCCACGAAGCGGTAAACGAAGAACGCGCCGCGGTTGGGTCCGACGAACTCGAGTTCGATGATGAGCTTCGCGACATCGCTCGAGATCACAGCGAGGATATGGGCGAGCGCGGCTACTTCTCACACACCGATCCGGACGGGAACGGGTTCATCGACAGGTACGACGACGCTGGCTACGAGTGTAGCGTGAACGGGTATATCGGCGGCGAGAACATCGCCCAAACGTGGTACGACACGCCGGTCAATACGGGCGACCGGGGTATCGTTCACTACGAAGACGAACAGGAACTCGGCTACGGCATCGCCGAGCAATGGATGAACTCGCAAGGCCATCAGGAGAACCTCCTCGCCGATCACTGGGAGAATCAGGGTATCGGCATCCACGTCACTGACGATGATAAGGTGTTCGCCACGCAGAACTTCTGCTGATACTATCGGCTGTAACTATGCGAAGATTCGCGGACCCCTGGGCGACAAGATTTTTGAACGACGTACAGCCGGCAGTATCAGGAGTTCGCTTCGCCAAGTTTTTCGCTTTAATGGCTCTGGTGATTCACTAGGCGGCGTCGGCTTCCAGGGGTGAAATGCGGTGGCTTGTGGCGCTACTCTGGGACAATTTGGCCACAATCCCGAAGGGCTCGATGATAGCGGAGCAATTGGATTCTGCTACAGGTCCTCTACAATCACTCAACCTGATTCCGTATGGTGATTCACCAAAGCCGCTTTAATCGTTTCGATCAATCGCCCTAAACGGCCGTTTCGGTCAGCCAAACGGCTGCTTCAGTCGGCTATCCCGAACGGCCGCCTCGGCTATCCCAAACGGCCAGGAGACCGATCAATCACGCCCGTGTCTCGTGAGACACTTCGAAAGCCCGATCAGCTCGACGGGTTCAGAGTTGTCGGGCGAGTAAACGACCATCTGGCCTTTCTCCATGTAGGGCACCTTCGACTCGAGATTGGTCGGGATGTTCACACTCTTGATGGCGTCCTCGTCGCCTAAGTTGAGGACGACGGTCGTGTTGATCTGTTTGAAGACCGCGTCGTCGATATCCTGGGGGTCCTGCGTGATGAGAAAGAGCCCCAGCCGTTCCTTCCGGCCCTGTTTTGCCGCCTCTGTGAACTTTCGGATAACCTTCCCCGCCTGCACGCTGTCGGCGTCGGTGAGGAAGTTGTGCGCCTCGTCCATCCCCAGGATTAGGGGCGTTTCCTTGATCCGGTCGTAGTCCGGGTCGTTCGAGAGCTTCTGGTCGATGACCAGACTCGAGAGCGCGAGCACGACGGCTTCGGTCGCCCTCGAGTCGTTGATGTGGTAGGTCGGAACCACGGAGAGGCCGCCCGGGCGGACGAACTCGTGAATCAGGTCGGTGATCGGCCGGGCGTCCTGATCGAAGACGTGGCCAAAGCCGAGCACGCGCCGGCGGACGGCGTCGAAGGTCGCCTCGTGGACCCGTCCCGATTCGTCGAGTTCCTCTCGAAGCGCCGGATCGTCGAGGAAGGTCGTGAACTCCCGGTAGGTACCGTCGGGGCCGTACTGGTCTCGAAATCGCGGAAGCAGGACGCTCGTGAGCGCGCCGTACTGGTTGTCGTTGAGTCCGCTCCCCGCGACGAGCCACGGGTTTTCGTGGACCATCGAGAACGGAATCGTGAACTCGACCTGTTCGGCGCGGTGATGGCCCGCCGCGTAGGAGGAATCGCCGATCCTCGGGACGAACGCCGTCGTCTTCTCGACCCCGCCGTAGGCGACGCCCTCGCGCTCGAGTCGCCGCGCGAAGTCGTCGTCTAAGTCGGGATTGTCGTCGTGCATCTGGGCGTACTCGTCCTGGGGGTCGAACTGGACGATCGCGGGCTGGACCTCCCGACCGTCCTCCATCGGATACGTTCGCTCCTCGGCGAGATACTGCCGGAGGACGTTCTTCGCGGCGTGGGTCTTCCCCGAACCCGTGCCGCCGGCCACGAGCGAGTGTCGAAAGACCAGCGGGTCGCCCGCATCGTAGTCGTCCTTGAGCGGGTAGTCAATCGTTGGCGGCGAAGCGGCCGTCCGAACCTTCTCGCCGCCAACGGAGAGATGCCCCAGGAAGACGCCGTCCTCGGGAATCTTCAATCCCGTTTTGATCTCCTCGGTGTCGTCGGCCGTCCGGATCACCGTCTGGGGTTTAGGCACGCGATCGGTCATCCGCCGTTTGAGCTCCTCTCCATCCTCGTACAACACGGCGACAGGCTCGAGTGACGCGATAAACTTGAAGTCGGCTTCGTCGATGTCGTTGCGGCGCATGGCTCGTCGTGCGTGGATCTCCGTCGCGTCGTCGGCGTGGTACTGCTGGGCGTACTCGAGGCCGGTAATGCGACAGAACAGCGTTTCTTCGGCCGCGCTCGCACCGGCCTGACCGTCACCCGCGGCCGTCGCCGATCCGAGAGCACCCCCCGCCTCCTCGGGATAGGGCGCGAGCAGGTACGTTCCGATCCTGATATCGGAGCGGTTCCCCTGGGTGATGTAGGCCCGCAGTCTCGTCTCGTCTTCGTCCTCGGCGATTCGAAGCCCCTGCGAGACGCAAACGGTTCCGATGCCGACGTCCTCACCTCGAGGGTCGACAGACGTGACCGCGAACTCGTCCTCGTTTCCGTCGGTATCCGTCTGCGCCGCCCCGTCGTCGCTCGAGGGGGCGTCGTCTGCAGTCGTCGACTCGAGGGAATCCCCGCTCCCATCGTCGACGGCGTGGTCGGTGAAATCGCCCAGATCGCTCATATACACGATATCTTATTCATCCTTCAAAGAAATACCGAGACGTCCGTCAGTCGATCCGTGCGGAAAAACCGTCGAAACAGTAGAATAGCGCTCAGGCTATCGAGAAGCAGGATGGAAACCAGAACACCGGAAAAGGGTAACGAGCGGCCGGCTCAGTGCATCGTCGGGAGCGGATGATCGGTCGTCTTCACCCAACCGTTCTCGTATTCGAGAACGTCGATATCCGCCAGCGCGGGGAGATGCGAGTGATGAAGTGCGATTTTCGCCGTCTGGCTATCCGAGATGGTATCGACCTCGAGCGTCGCCAGTTGCTCCGCGAGAATGTCGATCGAACAGCCCTGGGCGTGTTCTTCGAGCAATCGAAGGGTCGGCATTCGCACCGGATGCACGACCGTTTCGAGAAGTTTTTCGTCCGTGCTCGAGCACGCCTCGAGGAGGACCGCTACGTTCATGGGCGGGAGCGGTGCGTTTGTGCCGACCGACGCGGTTTCCCCGTCCCAGATGATGATGTCGTGATCGGCCAGCCGCGGGAGGTGGCTGTGAACGAGACTGGTACGGAGTTGTCTCTCGGACAGCTCGCCGGACCCGTCTCGAGCACGAATCTCCGTCACCAGTTCGGAAACCGTCATTTCCCGGCCGGTGCTTCCCAGAATCTCGAGGACGCGGAGGCGTCGTGGATGTCGAAGAACGTCATAGCACTTCGCCGGAATGTTCGACAACGAATTTCGTCTGCTATCGCCGCCGAAGTGGGCGTCCGAACTCATTATAACAGAACATCCGCCCAATCGGTATAAGCCCATTTCCAAAAGGATTTGGGTAGTGTGTCTGACACCCCTTCTGAGGAGAGAGTGAAACGGATAGAAAACCCGTTTTTCGTGCGTTGAACGGGCTTTCAGCGGGCCGGGCTAAACCATGAAGTCCCCCAGGTCACCCGACTCGGGATACTTCACAACCGATGGTGCCGCGAGGAACACCGGCGTCAGTGTCCGCAACTCCACGCCTTTTTGCACCTTCGTGCCGTAGAACGGTTCATGTTGATGGTACGCGGTCGCGCAGGCGGTACCGAACTGACGGGAACGCTCTACGAGCGCGGCGAACAGGCACCGTCGTTCCGCGGTGCCCCGAACGAAGACGCCGCGTACGTGTGGGTCTGTGACGAATTCTACGAGGTCGACAGCGGCGGAACGACTCAGCTCATCAACGACCGAGAGGTCAACGTCGCCTTCGAGTCGCCAATGCCTCGCGGGTTCGACACTCGAGATCAGGCCGTCGAGGCGGCCAAAGAACACGTCAGAACCCAGTTTGCCCGTATCGGTGTTACGGCGAGCGACGTCGAACTCGAGGTCGAAAAGAGCGAGCCCGAAACCGAGGTCTAATCCTTCTCTCCCGTTCGATAATGAAAACAGGCAGAGTACCCCGGGCCACCGCGCCCGCGGTCGTTTACTCGCAGTCTCGACCCCACAGGAACACAGCGACGAGACTACCGATTGCAGTCGCGATCAGCGTAATTCCGTCGAACCCAGGAACGGAATCATCGGCGTTATCCGGGTCCTCGGCCGCGTCGGTCCCGTCCTCACCGGACTTGTCTTGCTCCCCGTTTTGGTGACCCTCGAGTTCGTCGAGATCTGGCTCCGGATGATCGAACGACTCGACGGGCTCGTCTTCGTCGTCGATCGTCACGGAAACGTTTTGATCGTGAATCGGCATCGGGTAGGACCGCTCGAGGTTCACGCTCGTTTCTTCGAAATTAATGTTTGCCGCTCCGGGCGGTGCGTCGTCGGCGACCTCGACTGTAACCGTCGCGAGCCTCTCGTTACCGGTCGCTCCGCCCTTGACGGGATCGCGCCACTGTTCGAGGATGGCCGTTCCATCCGAGTGGGCCAGGATTTCTTCCTCGTGAACCTCGGTCTCCTCGTCCTGTTCGAGCCACGGCCCAGGTTCGATGGCTGTAATCTCGAGGTACTCCGGGTGATACTGGGCGACCAGATCGACGGATTCGACGCCCTCGCCGCCGTGACCGCCGTCGGTCACCATGGTGATATCGACGGTAAACTCCTCGCCGGATTCGGCGTCAACGCTGTGCGGTGAGGGCGTGATGACCGCGAGTTGATCCGCCCCAGCAACCGCGCCGACGGCGACTCCCGCCACGGCGAGGATGACGAGCAACGCCACCAAGGCACCAACGGCGCGTTCGACTCGAGTGTGTTCAGATTCAGCTACCATTTCGTATCAAGAAACGTGAGTTCGTCTACCATGTCCTATCGGGGGATGTGCATTCGTTGGGTCCGCGAGTTCGTTTGCTTGTCGCCGGCAGTATCGGTAGTCGCCCGATTCCGTCGACCGGTCGCACCGATTGTTACGCGTCGGTCGTCTTGTCGACTTCGCCGTCGAGTCCGCGTTCGCCACCGGATTCGCCGTCGCCGGTCGATCGGTTTCGAGCGTAGAGGTACGCGCCGCCAGCACCGCCGGCGAGTGCCGCCGCCGGGCCGAAGCCTGGGGTTTCGTCCTCGTCCGATCCGGACTCGTCGTCTCCGTCGCCGTTGTCTGATTCTTCACCGAGCACCGCCGACGCGCTCACGTCTGATTTCAGTTTGAAGTGATCGTACCCGTCCGAGGCCGGCACGTCGAACTCGTAGTCCCACGAGTCCTGATCCGGCTCGTAGCTTCCGAACAGTCGGGCGACCGGCTCGTCGACATCCTCGAGCAGGTCGACCAGCGCGGCTTCGTCGAAGGTTACGTCGACCGCCTCCCCGTCGCTATCTGCCGATTCGGCGTCGACGTCCGCGCCCGTTCGAATCGCGACTCGGAACGAATCCTCGACGACCTCGTCCGCGCCATCGGGTACGTCTACGGTGAGGGTGATCTCGTCGCTTTCGTCGCCATCTCCGGTCCCCTCAACTGCGGCGGAATCGACTGCCTCGTCGACGCGGTTCATCCGATTCTCCCGCTCGGGGGCGACCGGCTCGTCCTCGGCCTCGAGTTCCTCTAACACGTGCGGGCCCTGGAACTGGCCGGTCTCGAGGACGACCTCGGCTTCCGAGAGGGTCAGCGAGTTGCCGATCGTGTAGTCGTTGTGCGCGAGATAGTACGTCTCGTCGCTGTCGACGGGTTCGCCGCCAACGAAAACGTTGTCCACCCAGACGTCGTCCTCGTGTCCGGACCACTCGTAGGAGACGCCCGACACCTGGATTGCGGGTTGTGCACCGAAATCCGGGTCCGGCAACGGCCGGATCTCCTCCTCGAGGTAGTCGACGACCTGCTGGCCGGTTACCTCGAGGACTTCGATCGTGTTGGGGAACGGAAGCGTGTCCATGACGGCCGTTCCCGGGATTTCGCCGGGGCCGTACGTCGAGTCGCCGCGGATCCCGCCGCCGTTCTGGGCGGCGATATCGACCTCGATGTCGTCGGTTTCGCCGACGGTTCGCATCGCGTCGGTCATCAGGTTCCCCCAGTTGGTCTCGATCGCGTAGTTGTCGAACGTCGCGTTGAGTTCGACCTCGCTCTCGAAGGCCGTCTGGCCGAGTTCGTCCTCGAGTTCCTCGGTCCACTCTTCGGTCAGATCGGCGAGGTACTCGTCTTCCTCGATATCCGCGAGGTTGCGAGCGCTGATCTCGTCGTACTCGTCGACTTCGGGCGTGGGATCGGCACCCTCGGGAAGCAAATCGGTTCGTTGCCAGTCGACGAGGTCGCCGTCGGCGTCGAGCGTGATCGAGCCGACGTGGTCGAACTCGTCGCCGAACTCGCTGATTATCGTCCCGTCTTCGATGGCGGGCTCCTCGAGGACGACGCCCGAATGCGAGCCGACGATGGCGTCGAGACCGTCGACTTCGGAGGCGAGCGTGTAGTGGACGCCCGTCGAGACGTGCGACGCGAGAACGACGATGTCTGCGCCCTCGTCGCGAAGCGCGTCGACCGCTTCCTGCGATCCCTCGACATAGCCCAGCACTTCCCACTCCTCGGGATAGTCCGTCAGCGAGTGGAACGTCTCCGAGACGAGTCCGAAGACGCCGATCGTCAGGTCGCCCTCCTCTATCGTGATCCAGCGTTCGGTTCCCGGGACGGCCTCGCCCTCATCGTCGAGCAAGTTCGCGACGACCCACGGGAACTCGCTTTCCTCGAATCGTTCGGTCGCCACGTCCGCACCGAAATCGTACTCGTGATTCCCGACGCCATCCGCATCGATGTCCATGTAATTGAGCGCCTCGACCATGTGTTCGCCCTCGTACTCGAGGCCGAGCATCGACGGCGCGAAGTCGTCGCCGTTCCCCAAAAACAGCGCGTTGTCTTCGTCCTCGAGCACGTCCTGGACGACGGTATAGTAGCGCGCGATGTTCAGTTCGCCCTCCTCGGCGTCCTGAAACCGGCCGTGAAAGTGCGTATCGTGGACGATCGTTACCGTTTCGTCGTCTTCCTCGGCTCCGACAGTCGTGCTCGCGCTAATGGGAACCAGACTAGCGAGAGAGGCCCCTGCGGTCGCGCCGAGGAACCGACGGCGAGTGCTATCGGTGACATTCTCGGTCTGGATGAAATCCGTTCGTTTGTCGTGACTATTACCGTCCGATGACTGTTTGGTCATAGTCACACACTGCGAAAGCACCAACTAATAGGTTTCTACTATTCGAATAAGTCTACTCTAATAAGCTATGCTGATGCATATATGCAAACGTTGTCGGAGAGAAAAGTTGTCAAACCAGGTCTTCTCCCCACCGGTGATCGTCGTACGTCCGATCCTGCGTCGTCTCGAAACTGTCCTCCAGACTCTCCCGAAGTGACCGTTTTTCCGTATTGCTGATCCGGGCAAGTTCGTCCGCCTTGTCGATGATCGTCGGCGGCCCGTGGGCGATAGCCACGTCTTGGAGGACTTGCATCGTCAGCCGTTCTCGAATCTCCGGATCACGGGTGAACGCGTACGGTGCTTCGATTCGGTAGAGAAGATCGTCTCGAGGGTCGTAGAGGACGAAGAACGTGACCTCGTAGTTCTCGTGTGACAGGTTCCGTTCGACGCGGAGTGCGTCGCCGTCGACCGAGAGCGGACGATCGACGCCCCCTCGAGAACGGAACCAGTTGGTGTAGGTCAACGAGGAGGTGTCTCGCTCCCAGCGATCACCCTCGACATCGTCGACGTACTCTCCGCGCTCGAGAATTCGAGTGAACATCGCGGAGTCGTCGGCCCAGGGAACGTCGAGTCCGACGTCTCCTTCTTTTCGTTTCTTCCGCTTGAGCGTCCGCGTTATCACGCGCGTCGCGGGGTTCTTGACGAATCCCATCAGCGGAACCTCGCGCTCGAGGAAGGTCTCGACCAGTCGAACGTAGTTTTCGAGCACCGTCGTCGGTCGGGGATCCTCGAGCAGGAAGTCCGCGAGGTCGGGGTGCTGGTCGGCCCAGCGAAGCAGGCCGCGGGGGTACAACGGCCCGTCGAGGACGAGCAGATCCGAAACCTTCGGGGCGTGTTCGCGAGCGTGCTCGCTCTCGGCGAGATACAGTGCAAGCGCGTGGACAACGCCTTCGGCGAACCGTGGAAGCGGCGGCACCTTCACCGCGCGCGAGCGGCTGTACCCGCCGTCGAACTTGTCCCACCGATCGTCGACTCGAGCGGTCTCGTCGTTGGAGTGGACCGTTGCGACGACGGTCCGAGAGCGGTGCAGATCGAGATCGCTCGGGGTCGCGCTCATCGCGGCCTGTGCGATGTCGATGACGAGCCCGTTTTTGAACGTCGTCGGATTGATCGTCCCAGCGTCGAGACCGTGCTGGGTCGGAAACGGACGATCGCGGAGCGCCACGTCCTCGCAGTCGACGAGTTGCTTTCGAACCTCGTCGATCGGCTCGAGGATCGTCCGTCCGTCGGCGTTCAATGGGTCCAGAAACGAGTCCCAGACGGTCTCGGCGAACTCCCGGTGGTCCCGTTCGTCGGCACCGTGGTCGATCCGCCGCGCGAGTCGCGCGATGCCGTCGAAGTGAACCGGATCGAGCGTCATGACCGACCCCACCGATCCCACCCGCAAAAATCCCGCGATCGGTCCGAACCGCGAGAACCTCCGGGGTGCTCGAGCGGTTCACTCGAGACCGGGTAAATTATTATCAGAAAACGTATATGACTTGCCGTGGATAACTCTGATACCCGATGTCCAAGCGAGGAATTCGGAGCGCCGAACCGGAGTCACCGGCGATCAACTGGCACCAATCCGAAAACGGAGTAACGATCCGCGACGAGGAAAACCCCGACGCATGGGTCCACATGGAGTTCGAGGCGGGCGTCCCGCCGGAGCATCGACTCTTCATGATCTGTGACGATTGCGGGGCGGTGTTCGCCCAGCGGAGCAAGCCCGGACGGGGGACCGTCTGCGGTGAATGTGGGGCGAAGTACGATCACGAATGAGTTTTTTCTGATACGTTGAGTGCGTCGACGATTTTTCGTGCCGCCCCGCAGTGAACGACAGCTAGATACGGCGGGACCCGTTCCACTCGCACATGAACGCGGCACTGATCGTCCTCGACGGCTGGGGACTCGGTGATGACGACGACGGAAGAAACGCAGTCGAGGCGGCCCACACCCCCGTGTTCGATCGACTCTCGAGAACGGGAGCGGCGGGCAGCCTCGAGGTCGCCGGACGGCGCGTCGGCTTGCCGGACGGACAGATGGGAAACAGCGAGGTCGGCCATCTCAACATCGGCGCGGGGCGGGTCGTTTACCAGGAGTACACCCGAATCTCGGACGCCATCGACGACGGCTCGTTCCGCGAGAACGACGCGATCAACGCGGCCTTCGACCACGCCCGCGACAGTGGCGGACGCGTGCACTTTCTCGGACTCGTCAGCGACGGCGGGGTTCACTCCGATCAGGAGCACCTCCACGCGCTGATCGAACTCGCCGCGGATCGGGACGTCGAGGCGGTTACCCACGCGATCACGGACGGGCGGGATACTTCTCCGACCGGCGGAAGGGGATACTTCGCGGCGCTCGAGGACGCGATCGATAGCCACGGGACGGGTGATGTGGCGACGGTCACCGGGCGGTACTACGCGATGGACCGCGACCAAAATTGGGAGCGGACCAAGCGCGCCTACGACGCGATCGTTTCCCGCGAGGCCGACTACGAGGCCGACTCGGCGGTCGAAGCCGTCGAGGCGTCCTACGAACGGGGAGAAACCGACGAGTTCGTCGAGCCGACGGTAATCGCCGGCGAACCGGTGCTCGAGGACGGGGACTCGGTCGTCTGGTTTAATTTCCGATCCGATCGCGCTCGCCAGCTCACGCGGATGCTCGCCGATATCCGTCCGGAGTGGGACTTTGAGACGAATCCGCCCGAGATCGAACTGGTCACGATGACCGAGTACGACGAGACGTTCGACCAGCCGATCGCGTTCCCACCGAACCAGCCCGAACAGGTGCTCGGCGAAGTGCTCGCCGACGCGGGGATGAGTCAGCTTCGCATGGCCGAATCCGAGAAGTACGCCCACGTCACCTACTTCTTAAACGGCGGTCGCGAGGTCGAGTTCGACGGCGAGCACAGGGAAATTATCGAGAGTCCGGACGTGTCGACGTACGACCACCAACCCGAAATGAGCGCGCCCGAGGTGACCGACACGGCGATCGAGACGATCCGGAGCGAGGATCCCGACGTGCTCGTGCTCAACTACGCCAATCCCGACATGGTGGGCCACACCGGCGACTACCGCGCCGCCGTCGAAGCGGTCGAAGCCGTCGACACCGAACTGGGTCGGCTCGTCGAGGCGCTCGAGGACCAGGGCGCACACGTTCTCATTACCGCCGATCACGGCAACGCCGACGATATGGGAACCGAAGAACGGCCGCACACGGCACACACCTACAATCTCGTGCCCTTCCTCTACGTCGGCCCCGACGGAAGCGACGACGGACGGACGGTTCGCGAGGGCGGCACCCTCGCGGACATCGCCCCGACGATGCTCGAGCTGATCGGCATTAATCAGCCGCCGGAGATGACAGGCGCGAATCTGCTGGAGTAGCGGCGATCGCTGTTTTTTCGGTCGATTCGAACCAACGAGTTACCGCCGGATCGAGTCTGCCCAGGGTCGATTCAGCGCCGGGTCGAGTCAACGCGAGGTCGATTCGCGCGACGTATCTACCGCGCCGATCGCCGCACAGCCGAGTTCGATCACGTCTTGCTCGAGATCGCTTTTCCGAAGCTCTTCGCGCGAGTACCAGTCCCAGGCGTCGACATCGGCTTCGTCGGGGCCCGGATCGATCTCTCGACTCGAGACACTGGCGAAAAAGATGTGGTCGATATGCTGGTGGCCAACGGTGCCGTCGTGGACGTTGACGTCGTAGAGCATTTGACGGCGAGGCTGAGGGAGGCTCCGACCGGAACCGCCCTCGAGTGACTCCTGCTCTCGGAGGATCGTCGGCTCGAGACCGGTCTCCTCTATGCACTCTCGGATCGCGGCTTCGTGGGGCAGTTCGTCGCGGTCGATGTGTCCGCCGGGCGGGATCCGTTTCCCGATCCGTTCGTGCTGATGGAGCGCGGTCGCATCGTCGTTGACCACGTAGGTGGTCACCGTGAAGTGGCGGGTCGTTTCCATGCTCGAGTGGCGGGCACCGAACGATGAAAGTCGCTCCGATCGACGAGTTCCTCGGGAGAAGGTGCTGTGTGAACATTCATCAGGGAGAACGAATCACACGTAATATTATAGTAGCAGCGTCTAAATCGCTTCGTATGAGCAATCAGGATTCGATGATGGCGGAAGAAGACGAGGCGTTTACCCGTGAAGCAACGTATATTATGATCGTCTGGACGATCGTCGTCGTCGCGGCGGGAGTCCTCTTAGTACTGATGCGAGATCCGCTCGCCGCCATTTTCGCGTTCTCGGGTCTCGGGCTGTGATCGTAGACTGATCGACGTCGCGGATTACCGACGGTGGTCGTGTGGGACGAGAAGCAATTACTCCGGGGATGGGCGTCCGGTTTCGGCTCACGACTAGGTTTACCGTTCTCCGGAGTTCCCCAACCCGCGGGAATTCACGGCAACGTTTTCCTTTCTACTGCGATAACAGGTTCGTATGGGTGAAGATTCCAACGACCACCAGTTTGCGACGAACAGCATTCACGCGGGCCAGGAACCAGATCCGACGACAGGAGCCAGAGCGCCGCCGATCTATCAGACGACCTCATACGTCTTCGACGACACCGAACACGCCGCGAACCTGTTCGGGTTAGAGGAGTTCGGCAACATCTACTCGCGGATCATGAACCCGACGAACGCGATGTTAGAAGAGCGCATCGCAACCCTCGAGGGCGGCGTCGGGGCGCTCGCGACCGCATCCGGGATGGCATCGTTCGACCTCGCGACGTTCATCTTAGCCGAGGTCGGCGACAACATCGTCTCGGCGTCGGCGCTGTACGGCGGCACCTACACCTATCTCACGCACACCGTCGCAAAGCGTGGCATCGAGACGAAGTTCGTCGACACGCTCGATTATGAGGCCTACGAGGAGGCGATCGACGACGACACCGCGTTCGTCCACCTCGAGACGATCGGCAACCCAGCGCTCGTCACGCCCGACATCGAACGCGTCGCGGAGATCGCCCACGAGAACGACGTGCCGCTGTTCGTCGACAATACGTTCGCGACGCCGCATCTCTGTCGGCCCCTCGAACACGGCGCGGATCTCGTCTGGAACTCGACGACGAAGTGGCTCACCGGCGCCGGCTCGACCGTCGGTGGCGTGCTCATCGACGGCGGCAGTTTCCCCTGGGACGAGGGCGACTACCCAGAACTCACCGAACCGAACCCGGCCTACCACGGGATCAACTTCCACGAGACCTTCGGCGAGCAAGCGTTCGCAATCGCGGCTCGAACGCGCGGCCTGCGGGATTTAGGCAACCAGCAGTCGCCGTTCGACGCCTGGGTTACCCTCCAAAAGCTCGAGTCGTTGCCGCTTCGCATGGAGAAACACTCCGAGAACGCCCAGATCGTCGCCGAATATCTCGAGGACCACGAGAAGGTTTCTTGGGTCAACTACCCGGGTCTCGAAAGCCACGAGACGCACGAAAACGCCAGCAAGTACCTCGAGGGGGGATACGGCGGGATGATTACCTTCGGTCTCGAGGATGGCTATGAGGCGGCCGAAACCGTCTGCAACGAGGTCGATCTCGCGAGCCTGCTGGCCAACGTCGGCGACGCGAAGACGCTGATTATCCATCCCGCGAGTACGACCCACCAGCAACTCACCGAGGAGGAGAAATTAGCGAGCGGCACCACGGACGACCTCGTCCGAATCTCGGTCGGGATCGAAGACGTCGAAGACGTGATCGCGGATCTCGAGCAGGCGATCGACCAGGTCTAACCTCTTTCGCTCGATCCGTTCGGTGACAGGGGACGGCTGTCCCGACGCTCACGGAAAGCCACCGTCATTAAGGTCACGGAGAACTACCCCTCTGGTATGGCCACAGGGCTACTCACGTCCGACACGTCGAACCAGATCGTAACGACTGCCCGGACAGCCATCGGCGATAGCTTGCGCTCGGTCACCTACTTCACGAAAGACGACTTCGAGCAGTTATACCTTCGTGAGGATCTCGAGCGCGACGCGGACCTCTCGACGTTTATCGGCCACGAGTGGCGCGGCTTCAAAACCGCCCAAACGGCCTACGAGGGGTCGGAACTCGGCGATTATAACTACACGATTCGCGTCTTCGACAACGGATTTCTCATCCGCGTGACGAACGACCGCGAGGGATTCCTCGCCACCACGGACGGCCTCACAGTCAAGGACTTCGAAGAAGTCGCGACCGCGCTCGGAACGTTCCTCGAGGAACGAGCGCTCTCCTAGTTCAATCGGCGTTCCGTCCCGGTTTTGAAACGGGGGTATCAACATCCTTCGCCTCGGTTTCGGCTCTCGAGCCGATCGGCAGTCCGGAACCGATCTCGGCGTCGAGACCGAGCAATCTGGCGAATCGACGACGTTCTGCTTCGTATCTATCCATACTCATGCCGCCGACAAACGACAACAACGGTTGTAGTTATGGATCGCGTTCGCCTCGAGAAGGAGCGGGTTTCTCAGGGAAAACGGTTCGAAACGGTCCGAAACAGTCAGGATAGGGAAACAATCGTGTACGGATAGCTCCCAAATCCCCACCACAGCGTAACACCCTTTTTCGCCACGCCCGTTCGTCGGGATAATGACCGACCAACCGCCCGCCGTCGAGCGCGAACTCGAGTCTCACGACGCGTTTACGCCCCGAGACGATGGGGACGGACACCAACTCGAAACGACCGTCTTCGAGACGATCGTCACGGCCGACGAGGGCGAGGGAAAGCGCGACGGGAAGTTCCACGTCACAATCTCCGTTCCCACGCTCTCGGCCGCGACGAACGACGACGCCGGCCCTTCGGTCGATCAGATCGTCGAAGACGGCTGGTTCGAAACCCTCGAGCGTCGACTCGAGGATACCTTCTCGCTCGCCCACACGAGCACCCACGAAGAACCCACGCTCGAGCGCGGTTCGGACGAGGTCCGCGTGATTCTCGAGTACGTCGCCTGGGACGCCGGTGAGGGCGTCGAAGACGCGAAAACGCTAATCGAGTACGTCGAGGGAACCTACGCCCAGGGGATCGTCCCGGGCTACGAGTACGAGGGAGAGGCAGCGGCGTTGCTCGAGAACGCCCAGAGTCAAGGACAACAGGCAGCAGACGGGAACGGAGAGAGTGGCGGCATGCCGATGTAGATCAGCGAAATCAGCGAAGAGGAAGACATCGAAAAGCTGTGGCCGGGAGTGCGACTCGAGGAACTCGAGAGCCGCACGACTCACTGTCAGGGCACACTCTGACAAGCCCTGCTTCACTTTGTTCAGCAGGACTACGGAAGAGCACGCTCTTCTGAGGGTTTCAGTCGATAGTAGCGCGGTTTCTTTATTCAGAATTACACCTGAAACTGAATCGGACAGTTCGGTCACTACACGTGCTTATCGAGCGGCAGAATATATATCAAATACAAGTGATGTTCACAGAAGAGTGCTGAATACAGAGCGCGAATGTTGTACGAGATTCGGCTCGATTTGTGGAGGTAGTGATCGCTCAGTATAGGCGAAGGCGTTACCGTGTGGAACATTAACCGAGAATCTATTAACACGGTGAGAGCAACTGAGAGAGATAAGTCTCTCACTCTCGCTTTCGCCGGATTAGCGGAGAACGTACTCGTAGTCCCCAATATTCCAACTCGGCGATGAAACTAGCAGTGCCGAGAGCAATGAGAGGACACAACGTCAGAATCCTCCGCCAGTGATGAGTTTAGCGAAGTCTTGGATAGACAGAATCGCTAGGATAACCGCGAGTAGTACAAGCAGTGCATTGACGCTGTTTAGCGTTTTCGAATTGGTGTACTCGCCCATCGTCTCGCGGTCGTTAACCGCCCAGAACAACAGGATGGCTGCGACCGGCAGCGCGAAGATTCCGTTGTACATCGGAAACAGGATCACCATGTCGACGACCGACAGATCTAGCCACCAGCTCACCAGTGGCGAGAACACGCCGATCCCGGTCAGTCCTGCGAACAGGACGTTGAACAACCGATCTCCCTTTTGAACCGAGTAGCCCGCAGCTTGCGGAATGATATAGGCTGGCGTCCACATGATCGGGATAATACTGTTGAACGCCGCGGCGATCACGCCGCCGACGAACAGTACCATCGCCCACGTTCCAAGTACTTCAACCAGCGCCTCGCCCGGCGTGATGAACGACTCGAGTTCAGTGTAGCCCATCGGGCGCAGTAATGCTGCTGCGGTGATCAGGATTGCGACCGTCGTGATCCCGCCGACGGTATAGCCGATCGCCAAGTCCGTCCGAACCTCCGGGAGGTCGCTCTCGTCAGTCCAACCCTTGGTATGGACGAGAATCGATTCCAGGAAGAAGTTCGGCCACAGTGCGGTCGTACCGAGCAGCCCAGCTGCCATCGCCAGCGCACCCAACGTGTCAGTTCCCGGAACGAATCCGGTCGTCACACTGCTTGGATCAGCTCCGCTCGGCAGGGCAACGATCACGAAAATGACCATCAGCGAGAACATCATTGCGATCATCATGTTTTCGACGGTGTCGTAGCGCAACAGTCCGACACCGATCGCAGCGAACGTCGTAAGTACGGCGATGGGCTGCCAGGTGACGGCGCCCCCGAGCAAGAAGGAGAGACCAGCGCCGACCGCGGCGACCAGTCCGAGCGTCCAGGCGACACAGCCAATCGACAGGAAGAGTGCGATCGTTGTTGCCAGTGGCCGGCCCAGTTTTTCGCGGGTAAACACCATCAGCGATGTTCCGTGGATGCCCAGCCGAGCGCTCATGTCTTGGGCAATAAATCCGAGTAACGCTGCCCCCACGGCAGCCCAGAGCAGCGTGTATCCGTGCATGACGCCAGCTTGGCTGGCAATGAACACCGAGCCAGAGCCGAAGTAACTGGCGACCATCACGAACGCCAGCCCGTACTTCTGAGTGAATCTGGTTACGTCCTGAAACGGAGTGAAGTTCGTACTCATACGCTGTTACTGGTTTTCCAACGGTCGATACGCAACAACGAGTGGAATCCAATACAAGCCCACGTTCTTCCTCGAAACCGTACGTTCTGTGATATGATTGCATCTATCATAGCCATCGATTTAGTCAAATGTTTCGCCAATTTAGGCTGCCAGAACAGGCGTTTCTGGTACTACTTCGCGCATCTCCTGACGGGGCATTGGCAACTATCTTTACTGTAAACTGTTCTACTAGACTATCCGAATACCGACTAAAACGGAATTGGAATATGTATTGCTAGTTATCGAAGAGGAATAAACCTTGGCAATTAGTGGGTTTTTTCATACTAATCTGGTATAGCATAACGATTAAAATCATTGATCATTTGACGACAGTTCAAAGCCTACGACGACCAGAACACCGTGTATTTGCCCACGAACACGAGGTACGTCCCTTCATCAAGAATCGGGAATTTTCGTCGCCCCACAGGACATGGAACGCACGATTGGATGCTGTTCGCAGAGACTATACCGCGTTCGGGAGATGATTAGATAGAATGTTCGATTTTGCATTCGGTTTCCCGCTCATCATATTGCTTGTGGCGGTCGCGTTTCTCTCTGGTGTTGGAATCACAACAGTTGGGCCAGGAGGTATTTTTGTGACGATTTCCTTATATTCACTGACACCGCTTTCGTCGGGCACGGTTGCAGGAACTGCACATGCGACCTTCATTGCGACTGGTCTCGTCGGAAGTGCTGCGTACGTTCACTCTGGAGAGATGAAAACTGACGAAGCACGTGCGATGGCGCTTATACTCAGTCTCTCAAGTATTATTGGGGCCCTCATCGGCGCGTACGTGAACTCCTTCGTTCCGAGAACGATCTTCGGACTCCTGCTCGGTGTAGTTGCGATGGCGACCGGTATCACTATCGTCTATCGTGAACGGCGCGGTCTCAGTTCACTCTACCAGTTGGATGTGGCGAGACAAGAGGGGCAAGTCGTCCTCGGCGTCTTAGGATTCGCTCTCGGAATCACCAGCGGCTTATTAGGTGTCGGGGGCCCTGTGATCGCAGTGCCGGCACTGATCCTGATCGGCGTCCCGATGTTGCTGGCTCTTGCTGTCGCTCAGGTGCAATCGATCTTCATTGCAGCATTCGCAACCATAGGATACCTCTTCCAAGGCAACGTGTCGCTGCCAGTCGCAGCGTTAGTTGGCCTTCCGTTGCTCGCAGGCGTCGTTGTCGGGTGGAAAGTGGCTCACCTGGTCAACCCTGCGAAATTAAAAGTGGCATTGGGTATTGTCCTCATCGTCGTCGGGCCCTATCTCGCACTGTAGCCAACATCTGCTCAATACGCACGTATACTGATCAGCTGATTCAGCGCAGACTCTCTGGAACAAACTAAATCAGTTTGCTACAGCTACTCACTCTATTCAGCACGCGACTCTTGACAGTCAGTGGATATGCCGACAGCTCTGCTGGTAATGCTCTCACTCGTGCTGAACGCGAATTTCACGGGATACTCTGAATAAAGAAACCGGATTACTAACTACTGTTTTACCGAGCGACGGCACGCTGTCGGCGTCGCCGCCAGCGTGCCAGAGCGTGGTTCGAAAGACGCCGAGGCGTCTTTCGTCACTAAGCGGGATCGAAGATCCCGCGAGGTCGGCGAACCCTTCGGTTCGCTTGATCACGAGAGAGCTTAATGATCGAGAGAAGTATTGGGAACAGCTGTACGAGGGAGTACCACTACAGGCCCCAGCTGCCGATAAGTGGGGTAGACCCTATTCCCAGAACTTAGCTAATTCATTATGCTCTCTCGAACGACAGCCTAAAAGTTTGGTATGAAACTTCGTTCGCTCTTGAGTAGCACATTGTTGATGTAGAGCTGTCTTGCGATTCTATGCTAAACCAACCGAGAGTAGAACCCGGTCGCTTGGTCGTTAGACTGTTAGTCTCTGTTCCGACGCTTCCGTGGAGAACTGTATCAACAATCTCCTACGGAAGAGCGAACTTCGTTTTTAGTCCATCGCAATGTACGTCTGCGTATCCTCAACGCCGCTGATTCCCTGGATTTGGTTCGCCGCGATCTCCTTGACCGCCGCGGGCGTCTCGACCCTGGCTTTCGCGATGATATCGACGTCGCCGGCAACGATGTGGGCTGATTTGACGCCCTCGATCGTTTCGATGTTGTCCCGCAGTCGATCCGCCTCGCCCGTATTCGCCTTGACCATAATGAATGCTGTAACCATCAGTTGGCACCTCCAGTGTTCGCCTCCGTGTCTTCGGTCGTCGTTCCACTCTCGATATCCGCCCCCTGCTCTGCCTCCGCCCGGCCTTGAGTCTTGCCGACGACGATCTGGCGAACGTCGCTCAGCACCGCGAAATCCGCGAGTACGACCAGCCGATCACCCACCTCGAGCGATTCGTCGGCCGTCGGGATCTCGAGGTCGCCGTCGGTCTTGCCGAACGCGAGGACGGTCGAATCCGCGGGCAGTTGCAGTTCGCTGATCGTGTAGCCGTTGATCGGGGCCTCCTCGGTGATCGTCAACTCGACGACCTGCAGGTGCTGTGCGATGTCGGCGATGGCCCGAATCGTGCCGCCCAGCAGGGCGTTTTTCGCGCCCATCGCGCCGAGGCGTTCGGGGTAGATCACCTCGTCGACGACGTCGGCGTACTTCCGATAGATCCGCTCGCGGTACTCCTCGTCGATGCGCAAGATTGTGCGACAGCCGTAGTGGTCGGCGATCAGACACGCCGAGAAGTTGGCGTTCAGGTCGCCGGTCAGCGCACCGACGGCGTCGGCATCCTCGACGCCCGCCTTCTCGAGAAGCGTCTCTTGGGAGCCGTCGCCGTCGATGACGGTAAATCCCTGATTGCGGGCTCGATTAGCCGTGGCCTCGTCTCGTTCGATCAACGTCACCTCGTGGCCTTCCTCGCCCAGGACGCGGGCGGTGCGCAAGCCGACCCGTCCAGCCCCGATTATTACGAACCGCATGGACTGGGGTACGCTCGCCCCCGTGAATAAGTTTGCCCTGCGTTAGCGAATCACTCGGAGTGTCTGGAACGCTGTCCCATTTCGCCACGTTCGGCTCGTAAAACCTGTTGAACGCCCGACGATCAGGGTCGGGAGGATACGAAGGTGGTGGAGAAACTCGAGCGAGAATCGTCCGTCTCCCCCCGGACCGTCTTTCCCGAGCGGGCGCTTCGTTACGAAATCAGGACATCGGGCGGGCGATTGCTCGCGTTTCCGACGACCTGACTCACGCCGTTGTCGACGACCTGACAGCGGACAGTTCGTCCTCCCAGGGG
Source organism: Halostagnicola bangensis (assembly GCF_054653435.1). Classification (NCBI taxonomy): domain Archaea; kingdom Methanobacteriati; phylum Methanobacteriota; class Halobacteria; order Halobacteriales; family Natrialbaceae; genus Halostagnicola; species Halostagnicola bangensis. The sequence goes on from NZ_BAAIGG010000002.1 coordinate 1,092,123, forward strand.
CGTTCGATTCGGGCAAAGGCTTTAGTCGTGCCAGAGAGTACCACACCTCGAGCAATGGTTCACGCCTTCATCATGGTGAAGACGGCCGCCGGGAAATCCGAGCACCTGCTCGAGGAGATTCGAGGGCTCGAGCAGGTCGCGGAGGCCCACATCGTCGCCGGCACCTACGACATCATCGCCGAAGTCGACGTCCCCGAAGTCTACGACGTGTTACAGACGGCCTCCTCGGACGTGCAAGGCCTCGAGGGCGTGGCCGATACGAAGACGTACATCGGGATGGACTAATGAACGAAGTGTCACACCAAACTTTTGCTCTGCGGGCACGGCAAGCCGCGCCCTCGGCAAAACGTTGATGAAAAGCACCGGAAGACGTTCCAGTTCACTCCGTTCACGGGCTGCGACTTCCGAGCCTTCGTTCCCTCCGGTCACGAAGACACTCCTCTCCCCGCCGCTCACTGCGTTTGCTCTCGGTCGGTCGTCGGGCGGCGTGCCGCCCGACTGCTCGAGGGACCAGTGGTCCCCCACAGCTCAGAAGAGCGTGCTCTTCCGTAGTCCTGCTGAACAAAGTGAAGCAGGGCTTGGCAGAGTGTGCTCTGTCGGTGAGTCAGACGCCTCTCGAGTGCTCGAGGCGTGCTTTGCGGCTTCGCCGCTCCGCTTCGAGGTCCTGCGGACCTCGCAGCTCCCGGCCACAACACCCTGACCGCTTGTTCCTCGAGTTACCCTTCGAGCGCGTTCTCGAGAACGTTCTCGACCTGTTCGAGAACCGCTTCCGGTGACTGCGACGCATCGATTCGGACGAATCGGTTTGGGTTTTGGTCGATAAGTCGTTCGTAATTCTCTTGGACTGACTCGAGATACTCGGCGTGTTCGAACTTGTTCGTCGACCCGGCGCGAGCCGCGGCGGTTTCGGGATCGAGATCCAGATAGATCGTCAGGTCGGGGTCGATCGAAAACGCGCGGTGGATGCCGACGACGTACTCGAGGGGGCGGGTGATCTCACCCTCGAGGGTCGCCCCCTGGTAGGCGTACCGGGAGTCCGAATAGCGATCGGAAATCACGAGATCGCCCGACTCGAGGGCCGGTTCGATGATCCGCGAGAGATGATCCGCGTGGTCTGCGGTGTAAAGAAACAGTTCGGCGATCGAATCCGCGTCCTCGTCCTCGATCGAGCGATAGACGGCCTCGCCGTACCACGACCCCGTCGGGCCGGATGTCGGCTCCGTGGTGAACGTCGCGTCGGGATAGACGTCGTGGAGGGCCTCCCAGACCGTCGATTTCCCGCTTCCGTCCAATCCCTCGAGCGTGACGAGCATGTCCGGAGTTCGCGGCGGTGAATACAATAATCCTCCGAGACGGTCGCGGCCGCACGCTCTTCGAGTACGGTCGAGAACGCACCCTGAACTCGAGGGAAACCTGTGTAGGCGACCGACTTTTATTCATTCGAGCCCACATATCGCCTATGAACGTCCTCGTCACCGGCGGAACCGGGTTCATCGGGACGAATCTGTGCGAAGAACTCGCGAGTCGCGGCCACGACGTGACCGCACTGTCGCGGCGTCCGGGCGACGACTCGCTCCCCGCAGGGGTCGACGTCGCGATGGGCGACGTCAGCGCGTACGACTCGATCGCGGATACCGTCGCCGAACACGACGCAGTGGTCAACCTCGTTGCGCTCTCGCCGCTGTTCCAGCCCAACGGTGATACGAGCCACGAGGAGGTCCACCTCGAGGGAACGAAAAACCTCGTTCGCGCCGCAGAGGAGGGCGACACCGGTAGGTTCGTTCAGATGAGCGCGCTCGACGCCCATCCTCACGCCGAAACAGCCTACCTCCGGACGAAAGGGCGTGCCGAGGAGGTCATCCGGGATTCGACACTCGAGTGGACGATCTTCCGGCCCTCGGTCGTCTTCGGCGACGGAGCGGAGTTCGTCGAGTTCACGAAGACGCTGACAACGCCGTATGTGACCGGACTGCCGGGCGGCGGGAAAACGCCGTTCCAGCCGATCTGGGTCGAGGATCTCGTTCCGATGCTGGCCGATGCCGTCGAAGACGACGAACACGTTGGCCAGACCTACGAGATCGGCGGCCCTGACGTATACACCTTAGCGGAGGTGACGAAACTCGCCTACGAGGCCGACGGCAGATCCGTCGCGGTCCTCCCGATCCCGACGGCGCTTGCGAACGTCGGGCTCTCCGCGGTCGGCCCCGTTCCGTTCGTCCCGTTCGGACCGGATCAGGCTCGAGCGCTCGAAATAGACAACACCGTATCGGAGAACGACATTTCGGCGTTCGGAGTCGACGAAGCCGAACTCAGGACTCTTCCGGATTATCTCGGCGTGAACGCGAGAGATCCGGAGCGAACTGCGTCGGTTTCGTAACTGCGGTTGTGGTCCGTTGGCCCGAATATCATGGTGTTTGTTAACACACCATGCCGCCCAAAGATTAATATAAAGATTTGATCTCAGGGCCAATGAAACTGTTTTATCTTTGCAATAACTCCCTTGAACCCTGCTCCCGTCTTGCGTTTTTATCGAATAGTTTGAATCCGTGAAACTCACACCAACACAAGCTTTATATCCCTGATTGCTCTGATTTCAATTCACGGAGCCCCCTAATCAATTATGAAGCTGGCGATGATCGGATTCGGACAGGCCGGTGGCAAGATCGTCGATCGATTCCTCGAATACGACGATCAAACCAACAGCGGAATCGTCCGTGCGGCGATCGCTGTTAACTCCGCGAAAGCGGATCTCATCGGATTGGACCGAATACCAGAGGAGAATCGAGTACTCATCGGCCAGGCCCGAGTAAAGGGCCACGGCGTGGGTGCAGACAACGAGCTCGGCGCGGAAATCGCCGAGGAAGACATCGACGAGGTCCAGAACGCGATCGATGCAATTCCGACCCATGAGGTCGACGCGTTCTTGGTCGTCTCGGGAATGGGCGGCGGAACCGGTTCCGGCGGTGCTCCAGTCCTGGCGAAACACCTCAAACGGATCTACACCATTCCGGTCTACGGACTTGGTGTGCTTCCGGGAACGGACGAAGGGGGTATCTACACCCTTAACGCCGCACGGTCGTTCCAGACGTTCGTCCGCGAAGTCGATAACTTGCTGGTCTTCGACAACGACTCGTGGCGACAGACCGGCGAATCGGTCGAAGGCGGATACGACCAGATCAACGAAGAGATCGTCAGACGGTTCGGCGTCCTCTTTGGGGCCGGCGAGGTCGGCGACGGACAGGAGGTCGCAGAGAGCGTCGTCGACTCCTCGGAGATCATTAACACGCTCTCCGGCGGCGGCGTCTCGACGGTCGGCTACGCCTCGGAGGAGGTCGAGCTCAACACGAGCGGCGGCCTGCTCTCGCGGTTCACCGGCGGCGACGGCGGCGGTGACGGCCTCGACGCCGCAAACACCACCAACCGAATCACGAGCCTCGTTCGAAAAGCGGCGCTCGGTCGGCTCACGCTACCCTGTGAGATCGAAGGGACCGAGCGCGCGTTGCTCGTTCTCTCCGGTCCCTCGGAGTATTTGAACCGGAAAGGCATCGAACGCGGCCGGAAGTGGCTCGAGGAGGAGACCGGCAGCATGGAGGTTCGCGGCGGTGACTTCCCGCGAAACGAACCGGAAGTCTCGGCGGCGATCTTGCTCTCGGGCGTCACGAACGTGCCCCGAATCAAGCGCCTCCAGCAGGTCGCCATCGAGGCACAGGACAACATGGACGACATTCAGGAGGAAAGCGAAGAGAATCTCGAGGAACTCGTCGAAGACGACGAGGACGAACTCGAGCCGCTGTTCTAGGCGACTCGCCGCACGATTGCGGCGGGACGCCAGAAACAGCGAGCTGGCGCGGAACCCCCTCGCCAGCAGCTCTCGGCGGGTGCCGCCCGGGGGGACGGTGCCCGTCCGGCCGACTACTGCGCTTTTATACGACGTGATCGGAGGTGACCACGCTAGTGCTGTTCGAAACCGCATTCGGTTGGTTCGACGTATTTTTGAGCGCGTGCGACGAAAAATCGACAGATGCACGTCGTCGTTCCGTACGCTCCGGACGCGCCGAAAACGCGCCTCGAGCCGGTGTTATCCCCAGCGGAACGCTCGATACTCGCTCGAGTCATGCTCGAGGACGTGCTCGATTCGATTCGAGGGACGGGCCACGAGCCGACGATACTCTCGACGGAACCGCTCGAGATTGACGCGCCGGTGACCGTCGACAAGCGACCGTTGACGGAGGCGGTCAACGCCGCGCTGGAATCGAGAATTCGTACAGCGTCGACCAAATCAGGAACGCCGGAAGCAATCGCCATCGTCATGGCCGATCTGGCGCTGACGACACCCGACGCGCTCGGGAAGCTCTTTGCACCCGAAACGGATGTCGTGATCGCACCGGGCCGAGGCGTCGGAACAAACGCGCTGGTGGTCCGTCACCCAGAGTTTCGGGTCGACTACCACGGCGGATCCTACCTCGATCACCGCCGGATCGCCGAAGAAGTCGATGCCACTCTCGAGACGGTGGATTCGTTCCGGCTGGGCACAGACATCGACGAACCGGCGGATCTGGTGGAAGTACTCGTTCACGGAACGGGGAACACGCCCGAGTGCCTCCGCGAGTTTGGCTTCGAACTCGATTCTCGAGAGGGACGCCTCGAGGTCGTTCGCTCCGCCGAACTCCGATAAAGCGGTTCCACGAACGACGAGGCGCACACGAGCAATTGCCTCGAAGTGAAGCCCTTATGTGCCGAGCGAAGACAGTCGAACGTAGGATGATCCCCGGCGCGAGCGACTATGGAATTTCGCTGTCGATCGACGACGATGCGATCGATCGACTGTGTGCTGTGACCGCCGAAGACGTCGAGCCAGCGCCGGAACTCAGCTTCGCTCGGAACGTGTTTATCCCGTTAACCACGGCGTGTCGATACACCTGTACGTACTGTACCTACTTCGACGGCCCCGGGAACGCCTCGCTTCTCACGCTCGAGGAGGTCCGTGACATCTGTCGAACCGGCGCAGACGCCGGCTGTACGGAGGCGCTGTTCACGTTTGGGGACGACCCCGACGAACGCTACACCGAGATTCACGACCAGCTCGCAGAGTGGGGCCACGACTCGATTCACACGTACCTGCGAGAGGCCTGCGAGGTCGCCCTCGAGGAGGGACTGCTTCCCCACTCGAATCCGGGCGACCAGACGCGCGAGCAGATGGAAGCGGTCGCGGACGTGAACGCGAGTATGGGCGTGATGCTCGAGACGACAGCGGCGGTCGACGCCCACGCGGGGCCGCGCCGGAAGAATCCCGGCCAGCGCCTGCAAACGATCAGAACGGCGGGCGAACTCGACATGGCGTTCACGACGGGAATCCTCGTCGGAATCGGCGAATCGTGGGAAGACCGAGCCGAAAGCCTGCTCGCAATCCGTGAGATGCACGAGCGGTACGATCACATTCAGGAGGTGATCGTCCAGCCGGTGTCCACCAACGAACGCTGGTCCGGCAACACGCCGGATCTCGAGACGATGCGCCGAGTGACGGCGATGGCGCGGGTCGCGTTACCCGAGGAAATCTCCGTGCAAGTCCCGCCGAACCTCGCACCGGCGCGCGACCTCGTCGATTGTGGCATCGACGACCTGGGCGGCGTGTCGCCGATCACGGACGATCACATCAACCCCGACTACGCCTGGCCCGCCCTGCGCGAACTCGAGGAGATTGCCTCGGAAGCCGACGTTCCGCTCCGCGAGCGGCTCCCGGTGTACGAGCGGTTCCTCGAGCCGGAACTTCGGACGGCGGAATTCGACGGCGTGCTCGCCGAGGGGGCGAACGAGGGAGCGTGGATTTCGCCAACGATTCGGGACGCACTCGAGGCAGAGAACGAGGCGGGAGAACGGTACCGATCCGTGCTTCGCGAGGGAATGCCCTGAATTTCGTCACGAAAGCCAGACAGTCAACCGTTTTTGACCGTTCTTGCTGTTTCAATCGACAATGTAGTCTCTCCATTCGACGAGCCTGGCCTCGAGTCGAGCCGAACCGGTTGTTGGTCAGGCATAACCGTTCGAGCGACCGCCATCGTCGGTATAATCGATTCATACGGCGACAGCGAAAGCGGCCGGAAAAACGAGGGCCGGCGATGGGACAACTCGAGTGTACGGCCTCCTTTCGGCGTCGCAGGGAGACCGAACAGCGACCTGTCGCGGTCGAGTCCACGGCCCGCAATCGGCGGGGATTCCGACACGACGGTGACGAGACCGAGTTACGCTGTTTCAAAATTGGAACGGTCGAAAGAACACTCGCGTGAGGCTATCTCGCCGCCCTCGAGCGAACCGACGCTTCCTGACGCTCCGTTGATTCGAAACCGGTGCCTGTTTGGTGGAAGCGAGACTGAAACAATGGGCCATCGCACCGTTCTCCCGAGTACTTCGTGAGGATTCGCAATCGATCACTCGGCCGTTCGAGTTCGGCGTCGGCGGGGTCCGAGACGGCGGACGAAGCCCGGGCGATGCCGGCCGTCCGTCTGGAGGACGTTAATCACGAGTACGGCTCGACGGGCGGACGACTTCGTTCGGGTTCGGATCGAACGGTGACCGCGCTTCGAAACGTCTCCCTCGACGTGGAACGAGGAACCATCGTCGGCCTCGAGGGGCCGAGCGGGAGCGGCAAGTCGACGATTCTGCACGCGGTCGCCGGACTGCTGGTGCCGACCGCGGGCACCGTCTCCGTACTCGGAACCGATCTCACGGCGCTCTCCGATCGGGGTCGAACGAGAGTTCGGCGAGGCCACGTAGGGATCGTCTTCCAGCGGTTTCACCTGTTACCGTCGCTCTCGGCCCGCGCGAACGTCGCGTTACCGCTCGTGCAGGCCGGACTCTCGAAATCGGCGCGTCGGGAGCGAGCGTCGACGCTGTTGACACAGGTCGGTCTCGAGGATCGGATCACCCACCTCCCCGGCGAACTCAGCGGCGGCGAACGACAGCGGGTCGCGATCGCCAGGGCGCTGTCGACGGACCCCGATGTCCTCGTCGCGGACGAACCGACGGGCGAACTCGATACGGAAACCGGCGCGGACGTCCTCGAGCTGTTGACCGACGTCGGCCGCGACCGGGCGGTGCTCATCGCGTCACACGACGCGGCCACGCTCGCCGTCGCCGATCGAGTGGTGACACTCCGGGATGGGACGGTGGTCGAGGATGAACGATGACGCCGAGGAAGCGCGGAGCGGCGCCACTGGGGAACCACGGAACGATAACGCCGAGGAAGCGCGGAACGACAACCCCAAGGAAAAGCGTCGACACCGCTGGCGCGGAATCGTCGGCGTCTCGGTCGCCAGGCTGTGGAACCGGCCGACCCGAACCAGCTCGAGTCGGATTTTGACCTCGATCACGGTCGTTGCACTCACCATCGCGTTACTTCTATGCATCACCGGAGTCGCGCTCGCGCTAGCCGACGGCGGGCCGATGCTCGAGGACGACGCGGACGCCCAGATCGCGCCGGAAGGGAGCGGGAGCCTCTCGGCGGTCGACGGCGTCGAGAGTCCCCGACTCGGCGAGTCGAACGAGCGAGCGGCGGCGATTCGCTCGGAAGCGGGCATCGACCACGCCTCACCGGTGCTCGTCGAACCGACGAAATTCGAGACGAGCGACGGCGGCTCCGAGACGGTCCTTCTCGTGGGCGTCGTCCCCGACGAGGAATCTCGAACGGTCGCGGGCCTCTCGACAGACGCTCTTGAGCCGGGTGACGATCACTACGCCGACGGATCGTACGATGGCCCGACGCAGCGACAGCTCGTGCTCTCTCCCGCCGCGGCGGATCGGCTCGAGGCCTCGGACGGTGACGAACGGATCGTCTCGAGCGGACAGACCGATACGGAGATGCCGCCGCTCACCGTTTCGGACGTCGACGACGCCGCGGGCGCATACGAGGACAGCGACGCACCGATCGCGCTCGTTCACCTGAGCGAGTTACAGACGTTCTCGGGGGCGAGCGACGACGAACTCGCCGACAGCGTGCTCGTGTGGGGCAACTCCGAGGCGGCGGCGACGGCAGCCGGCGAGGCGTATCCGGATGCGACGGTCGAATCGAACCAGGGCGGCGATCCGTCGGCGCTGTTCGACGACGGGTTGGCGTTTGCGACGAGTGCGATCGCGCTGCTCATTGGCGTGACGATCTGTGCGTCGTTCGTCGCGACGACGATGGGGATGGCCGTCGATCAGGATCGTCGCACGCTCGCCATCCTGCAGACGATCGGCGTTCCGCTGTCGGGACGGATGGCCGTCGTCGCCACCTCGACGGTAGTCGCAACCCTCTGTGGTGCGGTTCTCGGAGTCGGCCTCGGCGTCGCCGGGATTTTCGCCCTCAACACGGTCGCCGGCGCGACCGTCGCGTCGGGAACCGTCGCGATGGCCCACCCCGTCTTCGTCCCGTACGCGCTCGCGATCGCGCTCGTCGCCGGACTGCTTGCAATGCCGTACCCGCTGTTGATCGCCTCGAGAACGAACGTCTTGGCCGAGGTGGGTCGATGAGCCGGCGATTCGGGGCGGCGTTGAGAGCGGTGGCGAACCTTCGGCACGTTCCCACTCGAACGAGCGCCGTCCTCGGGATCGCGTTCGCCCAGATTCGGCGGTCGCCCAGACGAACCGTCCTCGCCGTATTGGCCGTCGCGCTCGTCGTCCTCTCGGTGACGTTGCTCGCAAGCCTCGGCGTCGGCGTCGTCGACGTCGGCGAGGACGGACTCGAGAGCGCGAACCGGGGGATCTGGCTCTCGGGCGACCCGGTCGATCCCTCCGCCAGCGGAACCGAGAACCCGATCGTCGGCGCACACGACGTGACGGCTGAACTCGACGAGCGCGACGACGTGAGTTCCGCCTCGCCGATCGCGATGTACGAGATCTACATCGGGACGGATCCCGGTGATCTCGAGCGAACGTCGGGGGTCGGCGTTTCGGGGACCCACTCCGGGTTCGACTTCCAGCGAGGCGGCGGGTACGAAACCGACGCGGAGGACGCCCAAGAGGCGATGACGAGCGGCGAGCCGACAACCGAGGAAGTCGTCCTCGATCCCGATACGGCCGAACGGCTCGGCGCATCGCTCGGCGACACGGTTTATCTCGGGACGAGCAGGGAGTCAGCTCCCGAATACGAGTTTACCGTCGTCGGTACCTCCTCGTACTACTCGCAGTATCTCGGCTCGGAATCGACGGCGGTTCCGCTCCCCGATCTGTTGGCAGTCGCCGGTACCACGGGCACTGATCGGGCGACGTTTATCACCGCCGACGCGGCGGACGGGCACGACCGGCAGACGGTTGCGGCCGACCTCGACGATACTTATCCGGAGTACGACGTCCGTGCCAGCGACGAGCAGATCGGCGCGATGCTCGAGGAGCGGCCGCTCATCCTCGCAAGCGGCGTGACGCTGGTCGGGCTGGCCATCGTCGGCGGTATTATCCTCACGGTGAATCTGTTCGCGCTCGTCGCCTCCCAGCAACGCGAAGAACTCGCGGCGCTCCGGGCGATCGGCCTCTCGAGGTGGGTTCTCTCGGGAACGATCGGCGCGCAGGGGCTCATCATCGGACTGCTCGGCGGCGTCGTTGGACTCGTCTCCACGCCGGTACTCGCGGCGGGATTGAATCGAATCGTGGCCGAAACCGTCGGCTTCGAACGACTCCTGCGGACGCCCCTCGAGGTCTATGCCGTTGGGTTCGCCCTCGCCGCCGTCGTGGGAACGATCGTCGCGCTCGTCGCGGGCTGGCGGGCTGGCCGATACGCACGGATCGCGTATCTCGAGGCGTGATCCGTCCGAACCGCAGTCTCGACGGCACCGAATCGGTTCCGGCGGAGGCGACCGCCACCCGAGTTATCAAACGGCTGTGGTCCGTACAACGCGTATGAGCTGGACCGCGTCCGACGTTCCCGATCAGTCGGGACGAACAGTCGTCGTCACCGGCGCGAACAGCGGCATCGGCTTCGAAGCGACTCGAGTGCTCACCGACCGCGGCGCGACGGTCGTCATGGCCTGTCGAAGCGTGGACCGCGGCGAGGCGGCCGCCGACGAGATCAGAGACGACCTCGAGGTCGACGCCGACGGCGAACTCGTCGTCGAGGAACTGGACCTCGCCGACCTCGAGTCGGTCCGAGCGTTCGCGGAGCGGTTCGACGACGCGGTCGATCGAAACGGCGAATCGTCGGAGGAGGCGGAAATAGACGTGCTGGTGAACAACGCGGGCGTGATGGCGATTCCGCGCCGCGAAACCGTCCAGGGCTTCGAGATGCAGTTCGGCGTCAACCATCTCGGACACTTCGCGCTCACCGCTGCCTTGTTCGACCACCTCGCGAGGGACGCCCGCACCGTGACCGTCTCGAGCGGAGTCCACAAACAGGGCGAGATCGACTTCGACGACCTGCAGGGCGAAAACGACTACAACCGCTGGAGTGCCTACGCCCAGTCGAAACTCGCGAACCTGCTCTTTGCCTACGAGTTCGACCGGCGACTCGAGAACGCCACCTCCAACGCGATGAGCGTGGGCGTTCATCCGGGCTACGCCGATACGGCGTTGCAGGCCCAGGGGCCCGAAATGGACGGCTCGAGGGTTCGAAAACTACTGGCGGACGCGGCGAACGCCGTGTTCGCCCAGTCCGCCGCGAAGGGGGCGCTTCCGACGCTGTACGCGGCGACCGCGAGTGACGTCCAAAGCGGAGAGTACTACGGCCCCGGCGGACTCATGAACATGCGCGGCGCGCCGGAGCGCCAGCGGTCGGCCGAGCAGTCCTACGATCGCGAGACGGCACGGAAATTATGGGAAATCTCCAAAGAGCTGACCGACGTCGAGTTCGACCTCGAATCTCGAGATCGGTAAACGTCCACGTACACGTGAAAATTGACGAATATTTATCAGTGCCTTCGTGGTCGGTGACCGAATAGATGGCACCTCCTCGTTCACCGACACCGGACCGCCGGACCGTACTGACAGGGCTCGCCGCCAGCACCGGGGTTCTTACCCTCGCCGGGTGCACCGAGTCCAGCGACGAAAGCGATTCGACGACCGGCGACTCGAGCCCGAACGGCGACGATGATTCGAACGCGGGCGAGGGCGATGAATCGGGTAATCCAGACGAGAACGACGACAACTCGAGCGACGAGGAATCCCCGGCGGTTCACGAGGACTACGAGGAAACCGAGGTTAGCGTGACGACTCCCGATGGCGAGGAACTCGGCGAAGTGACGGCGGCCATTGCCGACACGCAGGAACTGCAGACGATCGGGCTCAGCGATACCGAGGAGTTACCCGAGGATCGCGGGATGATCTTCATCAACGAATCCGAGCAGGATCTGCGGTTCATCATGCCGGATATGTCGTTCGGGATCGACATCGTCTTCGCCGACAGCGAGGGCGTCATCACGGGGATTCACCACGCGCCCCAACCCGGACCCGACGAGGACGGCTCCGAGCAGGGGTATCCGGGCTACGGCCAGTACGTCCTCGAGGTCAACTACGAGTGGACCGCCGAACGGGGAGTCGAAGAAGGCGACGTGCTCAGCTTTTCGTACTGATTCGAGATTCTGCCGTCTTAGAAGCCCGCAAAACGACTCAGTCGTCCGCAGGGACCGTATCCCCGTCTCGAGCCAAAAGCGCCGTTCCGTCGGCCTTCGGCCCGAGTTGCGGCCCGAACGGCGGATCGTCGGGGTCGATGACGCGGCGTTTTTCGTAGTCCGTCGAGCGCTCGACCGGAACCCGTCCGATCGAGGAGATCAGTTCGACGTAGTCTTCGACCGAGCGGAACTCGCCGTACTCGCCGCCGGCGCGTTTGGTGATCTCCTCGGAGAGGATCGTCCCCATGAAGTCGTCCGCGCCACAGGAGAGCATCTTCAGCCCCTGTTGGTCGCCGTACTTGACCCACGAGGACTGGATGTGGTCGATGTTGTCGAGAAAGAGCCGCGAGACGGCGATCATCAGTTCGTCTTCGTCCTGACTCGCGCCGCTCGAGACGACGTCGTGCTCGTAAAGCGGCGTGTTCTGGTGGATAAAAGAGAGGGGAACGAACTCGGTTATCGCGCCGTCGACGCGCTCCTGGAGGTCGCGAACGCGTTTTAAGTGCATCACGCGATGGGCCTCGTTCTCGACGTGGCCGTACATGATCGTCGAGGTGAGCCCGAGCCCGGCGTTGGCCGCGGCTTCCATCGCCTCGAGCCAGCCGTCGGTGCTGATCTTGCCGGGACAGATCACTTCCCGAACCTCCTCGACGAGAATTTCGGCCGCGGTGCCGGGAACGGTGTCGAGTCCAGCGTCTTGCAGACGGCTGTAGACGTCCTCGTAGGACCAGTCGGTGCCTCGGCGCGCGTGATAGGCTTCCTCGGGAGTCATCGAGTGGACGTGCACGCCGTCGACGCTCATCGCCGCCATCTGCTCGGCGTAGGTTCCGGGGTCGGTCTCGTACCGTTCGGGCGGCTTGTAGTTGACCTCCTTGCGGTTTTCGGTCGCCTCGAGGATCTCTAAATGTTCGTCGTCCAGTGCAAATGCGGGGTGAAGACCGGATACCGAAGTGACCTCGTAGACGCCCTTCTCGACGGCGTCGGCGACGATTTCACGAGACTCCGCGGGTGTCTTCGTAAAGCCCTGACTCTCCATCTCGGCGTCGGATTCGAAGGTGTGGGCGGCGTCTTTGAAGTTACAGAACAGACAGCCGACGTTACACGCGGTTGTCACGTTGTTGTTTACATTTGCAACGAACGTGACTTCCTCACCGACGACGTCCGCGCGGCGTCGATCTGCGGCCTCGAGGACCCGCTCTTTCCGTCGCTGATCGATCCCTTCGGCGTCGGTTCCCGTCGTCAACAGTTCGATGCCGTCGTCGACGGTGAGTCGGTTCCCGTTCCGTGCCTTCTCGAGGGCGTTCTCGAACGACTGGTCGGTCTCGGGAACGTGCTCGAACGCGAGGTCTGCCTCGGTCACCGGTCGCTCCATCGTCGCAACGAACCCATTACAGCGGCAAAAACGTGGTGGAACGCGTCCGAACTCACCGCTATCTCGGAGATTCGGTTGATCTGAAACGAACGAGGGGTGCCTCGAAGCGGTCGCGGCTCAGCGGAGACCTCACGACCGGCCCCGCGAATAATACTGAAACCTTCTTACGGTGGGGACACGGCAACTCGAGTATGAACCGCGGGGGCCACTCGATGAGGTGTGACGAATGACGAGCGTCAAGGAGTTTCGGATCGAGGAGGAAGCAACGGCGGACTCGCTCGGTCGCGGGGCGTTCGTCTTCACCGACGATTACTCGGTGTTCGACTGGGGGAAGATGCCCGATCCGATTCCGAAGAAAGGTGCAACGCTCTGTACGATGGGGGCCTTTAACTTCGAACTGCTCGAGTCGGAAGGCGTACCGACGCACTATCGCGGCGTCGGCGAGGACGGCGGCGTGAGCAAACTCGAGGACGCCTCGCGCCCGCCGTGGGTGATGGAGATCGACCTGACGCAGGTACCGGATCTGCCGAACGTGGGTCGGGAGTACGATTACGAATCCTACCATGCCGAGGCGGGCTCGAATTACCTAATCCCGCTCGAGGTCGTCTTCCGGAACACGGTCCCGATCGGCTCGAGTCTCCGCCGACGGACCGAGCCCGCGGACCACGGCCTCGCGTTCGAGAATTGGCCCGACGAGACGGTCGACCTCGAGGAACCGATCGTCGAGTTCTCGACGAAATACGAGGAGGGAGACCGCTACCTCGACCGCGAGGAAGCCGACTACATCGCCGGCGAGGCCTCGATCGACGACCTCGAGTCCGTCGCCCGGGAGGTCAACGAGATCATCACCGAACAGGCAAGCGGCGCGGAGCTGTCCCACCAGGACGGCAAGATTGAGTGTCTCACCTTCGACGGCGAGATCCGCGTTGCCGACGTCGTCGGCACGTTCGACGAGAATCGATTCAGCCACGAGGGGACCCAGCTTTCGAAGGAGGTCCTTCGGCAGTACCACAAACGCACCCAGCCCGAGTGGGTCGAGTCGGTCAAACACGCGAAGGCCGAAGCCGAGCGCCGCGACGTCGCGGACTGGAAGTCGCTGTGCGAGCGGGATCCGGAGCCACTCGAGGAGGACGTAATCGAAACAGCTCGAGACCTCTACTGTGCCGGAACCAACGCCTACACCGGACTGGATTTGTTCGAGGCACCGCCGCTCTCGAGTGCGATCGGTGCGGTCAGCCGGCTGTAGTCACGATTTCTCCACGGTCCGGTGGTTGACTGGCACATTCGGCCCCCTCGAGTATCCGCTTTAGGACCTCTTCTATCCGCCCCGTATCGTATCGGTGTCCGTCGTCTTCGAACCCGTCCGGTCCGCATACCTTATCTCGCTAGATGATACCAACCCACATTGTATCGCACCGAGAGCCGAAAAAGTAACGCTCATATTTCGCGACTCCAAACGGTCGACCAGCACCATATTATGTCCCTCGAGAGTTTCGCTGCTGTGACACCAGCTATCGTCCCGTTCGATGCAACCATCGGTATCACGGCCGCCGCAAGCGTCGCGCTGGCACTGTTCGTCGGATTCATGCTGTACCTCACGTTCATCACGACGCCGGATAGTGCGACCGCGGCGAACCAGCCGTCGAGCACCCAATCGAACGCGTCCGCCGAAACCGCCGAGCCGACCGACTGAACCGGATCGCCAGCGAAACGACGCGATTGCGCTGTTACCGAATCGGTCGCGTCGCCTCGAGACGACCCCGTTGGTTTTCGGCTCTTCGTTTCGATCGCCGGCACGAGCGGTGCCGTTGGCGATGCCGTCATGCTCACCCCGCGGTTGTTTATCCCTCCTCGTAGTAGGGCCAGCCGGTCGATACGATGAACAACTCATACAGTCCCACCCGCGAACTTGGCGTGGTATTTGGCGAACTCGAGGCGAAACTCGACGATCACGGCTACCCCGCGACGAACGAGGAACTCGTCGACACGTACGGCGAGTACGCCCTCGAGCTACCGGACGGTTCGGAATCGCTCGAGGAGCTTCTGGGCGCGATGTCGGAGGATACCTACAATTCGCCGGCGGAGGCGCGACAGGCGATTTTCAATATGGTCGACAGTCGAGCGATCGGGCGACGGTACTACTCGGATCGGACTCCGCCAGCGCTGGGTGAGACACGAGAGGACGAGCAGTTGTCGTTCTAGAGATCGTACTGTTCGCGGACGAGGTGATCGATCCCGCGATCCTCGAGTACGTCCATCGGCGCGAGCAGATCGAGCTGGACGACGCCGGGAAGCCGACCGATCTGGACCCCGCCGGTGAACGTACACCGCGAACGGACTTCTCCCTCGCTCATCTCGAGGAGATCCGTCGCCCGGTCGAAGGCGTTCTGGGTCGCGTCGTTGACCGTCTCGCCGCTCCCGATCACCTGGATCGGGCCCATGTCCTCCTCGAGGTCGACGCCGTGGTCGGCGGCGAGCTCTCGGCCGGACTCGCGCTCGTCGTCGCTGTAGGGCCGGCTGATGAACGGGAGATCCGTCTCGTTCGGAAGGAGGAGCGGGCCGCCCAGTTCGAGGCCCTCGATCACCTCGACGTCCATCGTCACCGTTCCGCTGACGTCGGTGGTGTGCAAGGAGAGCTCGCCGTCACCCTGATTGGCGTGGAGATCGCCGACGTAGACCCCGCCGCCGTCGACCTTGACCGGACAGATCAGCGTCGCGCCGGCGCGAACCTCCGGCACGTCCATGTGGCCGTCGGTGCGGGCCTCGAGGTCGGCCTGCGTTTCGATGCCGTAGTCGTGTTTGGCTCCGACGAGGAACTGGCCGAAGTCGCCCGCGTTGTGCGAATCTGGGAGCGTCACCGGCGGGGTCGTTCCAACGTTGCCGATAAAGGGGCGAAGCCGGCCGAGCGTGCCCGGCATCTCGTCGGGTTCGTACAGCAGGATGGGGTGCTGTCTCGAGTTCTCGGGGATGTCCATCACCTCGGCCGCGTCCGTCGCGAGTTCGTGGGCGGCATCGCCGTCGAGCGTGATCCCCACCTCGTGGTCCTCGTCGAACGCGACGGTGTAGCCGTACTCGAAGCCGAAGGAGGAAGCGTTCGCGCCGCACTCGGCGCACTTGATCGCGTCCTCGCCGGTTCCCTCGACGACACTCTCGGGCCACTCGGTGCCGCATTCAGGACAGCGGTGGTCGACAAACGGATCGTCGCCGAAGGCGTCCTCGCGTTCGGCCATCGACCCTGTACTCGTCGCCATACTCGTTACCTCGACATCCCGAATGCGGAGGGCGATGGCGTCGCCGACCGAAGCTCCCTCGACGCGGATCGGCCGCGTAACCTCGTGGCCGCCCCGGAAGTCGGGCGTGATCATCGGCCCCCAACAGCCCGGCGGCGTGTACGTTCGGATCGTTCCCCCGTCAGCAACTGTGCCGGCCCACTCCTGATCGGGACCGACCAGCCCGAGCGTGTACTGATCGACGTATAGCTCCTGTTCCACTTCTTGCTGTGCCATAACGTACCAATATAGCGGCTCCGAGATAGTAAACTAGCTCGTCAGTCGGATAACAGACACGTATTTGACCGATTTGCGAGTATTTGATACGTGTCTGATTGAGCAGTCGAGTTCGCGCTCGAGTCGAGGGGCTTGCACGTGAGAGCCCAAGTTCGATGCGGGTCGCTTGAAAAGTCGCCACCATGCAAAACAGCGAGTTCTACCAGCTGGTGCTCGAGGCGAGCCACATCGAAACGATCGATCGAGCGGAAGTCGCAACCGACGCCGTCCTCGAGACGCTCGGGGAGACGCTCACCGCCGGCGAGGCCAAAGACGTCGCGACACAACTCCCCGACGAGCTAGCGGGAGTAATCGAAGACGCAGACCACGACGGTTCCGGCTACGACCGCAACGCGTTCGTCAACCGGGTCGGCGAACGACTGCAAAATACCGACCTCGAGCCGAACGACGCCGAACGGTACGCGGACGGCGTGACCGACGCGCTGACCGCGACGCTGACCAAGGGTGAACTCGAGAACCTCAAGGCCCAGCTCGATGCCGAACTCGATCCGCTGTTCGAAGGCGTCGACGTGAACGCGGAACAAATCTGAGGAAGCCGAATCGGTCGAACGCGCCGTTGACCGTTCGCCGGCGTCGAGGTGAACCGTTCGATCGGGCGACTCGAGAATAGACACCTAATTCGCCCATCTCAGTGGGTCTAAAACGTCTTTGTCCCGGAGCGGTCAATACCGACGAGATAGGTTGGTTAAAGTGCGTTTCGTCCCTTGTGTCTTCTAATGGCTGATTCGACGGACGACGATACCGGACCACAGTGTGACAACTGCGGCGACGCCGTTACAGAGAGCACGAACAGACGAGTCGTGACGACACTCGAGGACGGCGAGGCCGCCTACAACAATTTCTGTGGCGACGGCTGTCTCGAGGAATGGCGGGCGTGAACGCAACGAAATCCTTCACCTGAATCACCGGAAGCAGACAGTAGCTCGAAAGAAAGTTCGGAGCGACGGCGCACCCGTTTTACCGTGGTCAGTCCGAACGACTGAATCTCAGAACCGCATTACTCGTCGGCGACGACGCTTCCGATCCCGTCGATCGGACGATCCGGAATGAAGTCGTCGACTTCGTCGGGAAGACCTAACTGATAGGCGTCGCCATCCTCTCGGACGGTCGTTCGGCCGCGGTGGACCGAGACGTCACCGTTCAGATGAAGACGCACAGCTTCGATCAAGGCGTCGGCCTCGAGGGGTTGTCCGCGGCGTTTCATCTCCTCGAGATCGGCGGCGTCGGGTACGTCGAACGCCCGCTGGGTGATCACCGGCCCCTGATCGAGATCGGTCGTGACGTAATGGGCGGTGACGCCCGCGACGCGAACACCCTCCTCGACGGCCTGGCGGTAGGCCTCCGCGCCGGGGAACGCCGGGAGAAGGGATGGGTGGACGTTGATGATACGATCCTCGTAGCGGAAGACGACGTTCGGGCTGAGAATCCGCATGTACCGTGCGAGGACGATCAGATCGGCGTCGTACTCCGCGAGCAACTCGAGGAGTCGCTCCTCGTCCTGTTGGCCGGATTCGGTGCCGATATCGTGGAACGGCACGTCGTAGTGGTTTGCCAGCGGTTCGAGGTCGTCGTGGTTTCCGATAACGACCCCAATATCTGCGCCCAGTTCGTCGTTGGCCCATGCCTCGAACAGCGCCTCGAGGCAGTGGCTTTCTTTGGTCACGAGGACGGCGATCTGTTGGTTATCCCGATCGGCTGGGAACCGAACCTGCACGTCCAGTTCGAGGTCGGAACCCAGTTCGTCTATATCCTCTCGAAGCGTTTCCTTCGTACAGACCATCTCGCTCGTGTCGACGGCGAGATACATCCGGAAGACGCCGTCTCTGACCGCCTGGTCGAGATCTTCGATATTGATTCCGCGCTCGAAGAGGAGGCTCGTCACTCGGGCGATCAACCCGGTGTCGTCGTCCCCAACGACCGTAATTTCAGTTACGTCGGTCGTCATCGCTGCCACCTCCACTCGAGCGATTGTCGAAACATCAGTACGCTCTCATGCGGTGAATCGTGAAAAGCCCTGCCTTTCGGCGACCGTTCCGTGATTCGTCCCAACACACTAGACCAGGTCCTAAATTATAGCAAATATTATTATCTACACCATTCTATTTATTAACTCCGGGCCGTCTATGGTATCTATGAGCAGTTCATTCGATCTCGAGGTCGCGATCGTCGGCGCCGGACCAGCGGGAATCGGAACGGCAGTCGTTCTCGAGAAACTCGGTATCGACTACGCGATCCTCGAGCGCGACTGTATCGGCGCGTCCTTTCGCAACTGGCCCGTGGAGATGCGCCTTCTCACGCCGTCGTTTCCCGCCAACGCCTTCGGCGCGCGCGATCTGAACGCGATCACCGTCGATACCTCGCCCGCGCTTGCACTCGATTGCGAGCATCCGACCGGCGAGCAGTACGCGGAGTACCTCGAGGCCGTCGCGGAGTTTCACGAGTTGACCATCGAGACCAGTGTCGACGTCGAATCCGTCGCGGCCCGGGAACACAAAGCCGGGTTCACGCTCGAGACCGACGGCGAGCCCGTTCGTGCCCGATACGTCATCTGGGCCGCGGGCCAGTACGATTACCCCGCCGACGGGTCGATTCCCGGCTCGAGTCACGCGGTTCACGTTGCTTCCATCGGTTCCTGGGAGCGCTACGCGAATCGATTCCGCTCCCGAGCGAGCCCCGAAACCGACAGAACGGGTGCTCCCGACCGCGAAGTTCAGAGAGCGGCCGCGGACGGCTCCGGGACGACGACAGCTCCGAGGACTGGACACGGGCCGGCCACCGACCGCTCCCGACCGTCCGGCGGCGACCGGGTGGAGACTCAACCGACGGCGGTGGCCGACACCGTCGTCATCGGCGGTGCCGAGAGCGGTATCGACGCGGCTATCGGCCTCTCGAGTGCGGGGCTCTCGACCGCGGTCCTCGACGACGAGGGAACGTGGCAGTTTCGGAGCCCCGATCCCAGCGAGGTGCTCTCGCCGAGAACAAACGAGCGACTCGAGGCCGCACTGGCCGACGAACAGCCTATCGATCTCGTTGCTGACGCTCGCGTCGAACGCATCGAACGGGTCGAATCCAGCAGCGGAGATGGAGACGCGAGCGGCGAGGCAGTGACTGGCGAACGTGGGACTGAGGAGCGATACGACGTACCGACTGACGACGAGTGCTACGACGTGATCACGACCGACAGCGAGCGGTTTCGCTCGAGAACCCCACCAGTCCTCGCGACGGGTTTCGAGGGAAGCCTGACGCTGGTCGAGGACCTGTTCGATTTCGACGGCGAACACCCAGATCTGACGGGCGACGACGAGTCGACGAAGACGCCGGGACTGTTCCTCGTCGGCCCGCAAGTCGCCCACGACGGGCAGTCGTTCTGTTTCATCTATAAGTTCCGGCAGCGGTTCGCCGTCGTCGCACAGGCGCTCGCCGAACGGTTAGACGTGGAGACCGAATCGCTCGAGGAGTACCGGGAGAAGCGGATGTTCCTCGAAGACGTCTCGTGTTGCGAGCCGGACTACTGTGACTGTTGACTGACGACCTGCTTCTCTCATACGGTCTGCTGTAAGTCATTTCCGGAGCAACCGCGAGCTGTCCTGCGGTTGCTCCGGTAAATCGTTACAGCAGACCGTATCACACCTACTTTTAGTATATGCGTTCGGGCCCCGTACTCGAGACGGAAGAGAAATTATGCTCAGACGAACGGCGGATCGACTGTGGACGTACGAGGAACCGCTTCGGTTTATGGGAGTCGAGATGGGACGGATCATGACGGTGATCCGCCTCTCGAGCGGCGGCCTGTTCGTCCAGTCGCCGGCCGAGTTGACGCCGGCACTCGAGGCCGCGCTCGAGGAACTCGGCGACGTTCGGTTCGTCGCCCCAGCCAGCAAGCTCCACGGTCATCTGTACATGGAGCAGTACCGGGAAGCGTTCCCGGACGTCGAACTCCTCGCTGCGCCCGGACTCGGCGTTCGGCGGCCGGACCTGACGTTCGACGGGCTGTTGGGTGACGTCCCCGACCCGCGGTGGGCGACGGACATCGACCAGGCGGCCGTGGTCGGCCACCAGTGGCTCACCGAGATCGCGTACTTCCATCGCCCGAGTCGAACGGTCATCCTCGGAGACGTCGGATTCCACATCGGTCCCTCGAGCCCGTTGAAAACACGTCTACTGGCGCGAATTGCGGGCATCTACGGGCGGGTTAGGCCGCCGCTCGATCTGCGGCTCACGATCAAAAACGAGCGCGCGTTCCGTCGGTCGATTCGAGACGTTTTGGCGTGGGACTTCGATCGAGTCATCCCCGGCCACGGCGAGATCATCGAAACCGGCGGCAAACGCGCCGTTGCCGACGGGTTCGAGTGGATACTGTGATTTCAGAACTGCTTGCGGGCCAGGCTACTCCCGAGATACTCTAGGAGGCCAGTTCGTCGGCGCGCCGACGCAACGACGGTGCGACGGTGGTATCCTCGGCGAGTTCCTCGAGTTCCTCGGTCGCGCGACAGTTAGAGAGCCCCTCGAGCGCGCGGCGACGGAACTCGCCGTCGAGACCGCCCATCTGGACGATAATCGAGAGGTTCGTTCGCTCGCCTTTCTCGACGAGGCGGTCGATCGCTTCGTAACGGTTCTCGCGCTGGACGTTTTTTCGAACTGCGGTCTGGAATGCGGTTGACATTGGTGGTAGGTATCTGTAGTGCGTCGTGTGATCGAGTCGTCTTACTGCATCTCCTCGAGGTCGACGAACGAACCCTCCTCCGCGGAAAGCCACGCCGTCTGTTTCGTCCGTGGGTCGGACATATCGTAGATCGTACAGATCTCGGTTCCGTGTTCGTCCGGTTCGACGACGGACCGACAGTCCAGCGAGCGGACTTCGCTGGTCGAATCCACCGGTGAGTCGCCGGTGTTCGATTTACCCCGAGTCGGTCTCTGTTCTTCCCAAGTCGGTTCGTACTCCTCTCGAGTCACCCCCTGTTCCCCGTCCGCGTCACCGTCGTCCGTTGGGTCGTGTGCTGTCACTGTGGTAGATTTCTGTTCGTACCGTCTCCTCGAGCCTCGGTCCGATCGCTCACTTGGCGAGGCCCACTTCCGTCGCCGTCTCGTGCTCGTGAGTGTGGTCCGTCTCAGCCGACGTTTCCGTCCCCTCATCTCCCTCCGAAGCACCCTCGGGCGCTTCGCCATCGAGTTCGTCTTCGTCCGGCACCTCGAAGGAAGGGAACCGATCGTCGTAGGTCTCCCAGTCCTCACGCATCTCCTCGTCGTCGAGCACGCAGGCTTCGAGCCGATCTCGGACCGTTTCGTGGTCCATCTCGGTTCCGATACAGACCAGCTGCGTACCGCGGTCGCCCCACTCCTCGTCCCAGGCGTCCTCGAGTTGCGGGTACTCCGCTAACTGTTCCTCGCGTTCCTCGGGCGGGAGCGCGGCGATCCACTGCCCGCCAGGTGCGACGCGGATCGACTGGCCAGCGACGTTGAGCGTGACCGCCTCGTCTTCCCGTCCCGCGAGCCAGAAGTGGCCCTTCGAGCGAACGACGTTCTCGGGAAATTCGTCGAGCAGGTCGGCGAATCGCTCGGGGTGGAACGGCCGTCGCGATTCGAAGACGAAGGAGGTCACACCGTGTTCTTCTTCGGCCGACTCGTGGGGCTCTCGGAGCTCCTGTACCCAGCCCGCGGACTGTTGGGCGTCCTCGAAATCGAACCGACCGGTCTCGAGAATCTCGTCGGGGTCAACAGCGCCGTGGGTCGTCCGAACGATTTCGGCTCGCGGCTGGAGCGTCTCGAGGGTTTCTTCGACGCTCTCGAGAGTCTCCTCGTCAACC
The DNA here is from genome assembly GCF_054653435.1 of Halostagnicola bangensis. Taxonomy (NCBI): domain Archaea; kingdom Methanobacteriati; phylum Methanobacteriota; class Halobacteria; order Halobacteriales; family Natrialbaceae; genus Halostagnicola; species Halostagnicola bangensis. Next base: position 1,114,435 of record NZ_BAAIGG010000002.1, read on the forward strand.
AGGTCGCACTTGTTCAGGAGCAACACGTCGCAAAACTCCACCTGATCGATGAGCAGATCGCCGAGGTGTTTTTTCGTCCCGTCGTCGTCGAGGACTTCGTCCGAGGCCATTGCCTCGTGGAACTGGTGGGCGTCGACGACCGTGACCGTGGTGTCGAGGTGGCAGTTCTCGAGCGGCTCGATGCCGGTCTCTTCGTAGAACTCCGTGGGGTCAAGATCGGACTGATCGAAGCCGAGCGTAAGCGTCTGGGCGACCGGCAGGGGTTCTGCGACGCCGGTCGACTCGACGACAATCGAATCGAACTCGCGAGCCTGCGTGAGCGATCCGATTGCGTCGAGAAGATCGCCGCGAAGCTCACAGCAGATACAGCCATTAGAGAGTTCGACCAGTTCTTCTTCCTCCTCGGTGATGTCCGAGGATTCGGCGACGTGTTCGGCGTCAACGTTGACCTCGCCCATATCGTTGACGAGGACGGCGACGTCGCGCTCCTCGCTCTCGCGAAGGAGGTTATTCAGCGTTGTCGTCTTTCCGGCCCCGAGCGTACCGCTGAGGACCGTTACGGGAATCGTATTCTCGGGCATTCAGTTGCCAATATGGTGGCCAATTTAATAATAGTTATTATTTTGTTCGTCAGTATTATTATACTGGGCGCTCGAGTCGAAGACCGACGGATGTCTCAAGCCCCACACCCGGATATGACGGGTGATATCGACAAACCGAGTCGAATCCAAGAACTGCGAGCCACAGCGCCCACCTCGACGACATGAACGAGGCCGAGAACCGCGGTGAACGAACGGCCAAGACGCAACCGGAGACCGTCGTCCTCATCGGGAAAGAAAACGTCGGCAAATCCGCGCTCGCCGACGCGCTATCGGAGACGGCCCCGACCGACGAAGCGATCGGCGGTTCGACGGTCTCGAGTGAAGTGTACCGAACGAACGGCCTCGAGATCGTCGATACGCCGGGTCTCACCCTCGAGACGGACACCGAAACCACCCGAACGGCGCTTTCGAATCTCGAGGATGCAGACGGTGTCGTCCTCGTCGTCCCGGCAACCGATATCGACCGGGACCTCGCGGATCTTCTGCCGATCGTTCAGGGTCGTGTCGGTTCCGTCGTCGTCACGTTCTGGGACAGGGTCGAAGACGGCGGAGCGACGGTCGTCGATAACGAGCAAGCGGCCCCGGAGAGAGGTGGCAACGAACCGCCGGGGATCGACAGCGGACGAGCGTGGGGAGCGATCGCCGATCTCGAGGCCGACCTCGGCGTTCCCGTCGTGCCCGTCGACGCCCGAAATCTGGCCCGCGTGGCAACCGACGGCGGAGCGACGGGCGGAACCGAACCCACCGCTGTTCGAGCCGCGGACGGCCGAGACCTCTTCGAAGTACTTCGCGGTGGCCGCGAGTTTCCGGGCGGAGCCGAAACGCGCGTCGGCTGGCAAATCGAACCGCCGGAGCGCGTCTTCGAACGGCCATACGTCGGGCCCGTGGTTAGCTGTCTGGCGTTGTTAGTACCCGCGTTCGTCGCTGTCGCGTTCGCGAACACCGTCGCCGAGGAGATGGACCCGATCGTCGGCGGACTGCTCGAGCCGGCCGTCGCGTGGACGGGATCGCTTCCCGGTCCGCTCGCGGCCGTTCTGGGCGGGGAGTACGGACTGCTCGCGATGGGTCCGTTCCTGTTCGTCTGGGCGCTTCCGACGATGCTCATCTTCGCGCTGTTCATGGGCGCCTACAAGGCCAGCGGGCTCGCCACCAGAATCACGACCGCGCTTCACCCGACGATGCGCCGCGTCGGACTCACGGGTCGGGACCTCGTCCGCGTCGTCATGGGCTTTGGCTGTAACGTCCCCGCGGTCACGAGCACCCGGAGCTGTTCTTCCTGCACCCGTTGTACCACCATCTCGGCGATCTCGTTCGGCTCGGCTTGCTCCTACCAGTTTCCAGCCACGCTAGCGGTCTTCGCCGCCGTCGGAATGCCCTGGCTCGTCGGCCCCTACCTCGCGATCCTCGTTGCGACCACGCTCATCTACGTTCGCCTCATCGCCCCCGAACGGGCACGGATGACCAGCCTCGCCGTCGATCGCCGAACGTTCCTTCAGCGCCCTCGAGCGCGGGCGATCTGGCGGGAGGCTCGAGCGTCGCTCTCGAGTTTTATCACCACGGCACTCCCCGTCTTCGCGGGTATCTGCGTGGTCGCCGCGCTCCTCGACTACCTCGGGGCGCTCGAGCGCATGGGAGTGGGCCTCGAGCCCGCGATGGCCGCGTTCACCCTGCCGGCGGAGGCCGCCCTGCCGGTCGTCCTCGCGTCGATTCGCAAGGACGGCGTGGCGTTGCTCACCGCGGATACCGCCGGCGTCGCCGCCCTCTCTCCGGTACAGGTGCTTGTCGCCGTCTACCTGGCCGGCGTTCTCTTCCCGTGTCTCGTCACCGCCATCACCGTGGTTCGAGAGGTCTCGAGCCGATTCGTGCTGAAAATGTTGGCCCGACAGGCGGCCGCGGCGATCGGGTTCGCGTTGTGCATCGCCTGGATCGGCGCGCTCGTCGTGTGAATTTTGTTAAAGATACGTTCTACACCAACCATATTTATTAAACCAAAGGAGTAAAATAACAACCTGGCGTAGGTGGTCCTGAATGCTCGAGTGTGTCATCGTCGGCGGCGGCATCCACGGAACGTACCTCGTCCAACGACTCCTCGAGGAGACGTCCCTGAACCGCGATCGGATCGCCGTCGTCGATCCCCACGAACGCCTTCTCGAGTCGTTTCGCCGGAAGGCGGCGGCCTGTGACATGGAGGAACTTCGCTCGACGTTCGTCCACCACGTCGGTACCGAACCGTTCGGCCTCGAGAGCTTCGCTGAATCGCAGGGTCGCGAGAACGAACTCCGACCGACGCCCGGCTACCCGCGCCGCCCCTCGCTCGCACTCTTTCTCGATTACGCCGACTACGTGATCGACGGCAACGATCTCGAGTCGCTACACAGGCGAGCGTCGGTCGAACGGATTCGATCCGTGCCGGGTGAAGCCGAGGGTTCGAATACGCTGGTTCTCGAAACCGACGACGGCGATCTTCGCACGCGAAACTGCGTGCTGGCGATCGGCCACGGCGGTCGCTACCGAACCCCCGACTGGGCCGACGGCGTGCCCGGGGTGAACCACGTCTGGAGCGACGACTTTGATCCCGAACGGCGCGTCGGGGAAACGGTGATCGTCGGCGGCGGAATCACCGCTGGCCAACTGGCGACCTGCCTCGCCGAGCGCGGATCCGGTCGGACGGGAACGGGTTCGGCCACGCCCCGCGAGTCAGTTACCATGCTCGCCCGCCATCCATTCGAGCGGGCCGTCACCGAAGCCGACCCACGCTGGATCAATTGGGGGCACGTCGAGACCAACTTGCACTGTCACCCGCCGGGCTCTCGAGCGCGTTACGAGGCCGTCCAATCGGTCCGAAACGACTCGACGATGCCGCCGTACCTCCACGACCGGCTCGAGGATCTGGTCGAGACCGACGATCTCGCTGTCCGTCAGAGCGCGGTCGACTCAGCGAGATGCGTCGACAGCGGGTCGTCGGCGAACGCGGGCGAGAAACAAGTTCGTCTCCTGCTCGAGGACGGCGGCTGTCTCTCGGCGGATCGGGTCGTGCTCGCCACCGGTTTCGAACCGGTCTACGAGCACCCGTTCGTGAAACGGCTCGTCGCCGAGCTAGATCTCGAGCGAGGGTATCGGGGAATGCCCGTCCTCGAGGACGAGAGCCTCGCCTGGCGGCGAACGGACGGAACGACGTCGCCGCTGTTCGTCTCCGGCGCGCTCGCAGCGGGAACTGTGGGTGCGCTCGCAGGCAACATCGCGGGCGCACGACGGAGCGCGGATCGGATCACGGACGCGATCGAGGCGGGGGCGCTCGAGGCGGCTGAATGCCCACCGTAGGCAGACAGACTGTTAAAATTCTCTGTGAGAGCCCGATGGCATCCGTATCGACTCTGTCCGCCAGTGCCAAGCGTCTATCCACGAACGTGCATCACAGGCGCAACCCGAAAGCGTTTTTGAGCACGGTTACGGGGATTCACGTAATGGCTACCTACACCGCCACGGTGACGGTTCGTCTCAAACACGGCGTCCTCGATCCCGAGGCCGAGACCACCAAACGCTCCCTCGAGCGTCTGGGCTTCGATCTCGAGGCGCTTCGCTCGGCTGATCGCTTCGAGATCGACCTTGAGGCCGACTCCGCGGGCGACGCCGAGGAGGAGGTCGAAGAGATGGCCGAACGACTGCTCGCGAACCCGACGATCCACGACTACGACATCGACGTAGCCGAACGGGAGTAAGATCACCATGACTGTTTCAATCATCAGGTTCGGCGGCTCGAACTGCGACCGAGACGCCGAACGCGCGCTTTCCCACCTCGAGATCGACGCCGAGATCGTCTGGCACGAGGACGGCTTGCCGGCCGAGACGACGGGAATCGTTCTCCCCGGGGGCTTTTCTTACGGCGACTACCTTCGGGCCGGCGCGATGGCCGCTCGCTCGCCGATTATGGCGGAGGTTCGCGACGCTGCAGCAGACGGCGTTCCCGTCCTCGGCGTCTGTAACGGCGCGCAGGTCGGCTGCGAGTCGGGGCTCACCGACGGGGCCTTTACGACCAACGAGAGCGCACGGTTCCAGTGCGAGCACGTCTACCTCCGCGTCGAGCGCGACGACACGCCCTGGACCGAGGCCTACGACGAGGGCGAGGTTCTCGAGATTCCGATCGCCCACGGCGAAGGGCGCTATGAAATCGACGACGACCGACTCGAGGAACTCGAGGCCGAGGATCGTGTGCTCTTTCGGTACTGCGACGAAGACGGCGAGTTGACCGAGGACGCCAATCCCAACGGATCGAAACACAACGTCGCTGGCGTGCTCGGCGACCGAGACTCCGTCGCGGTGTTGATGCCCCACCCCGAACGCGTCACACTCCCCGACATCGGCGGCACCGACGGACAGGGTGTTCTTCGGGGTCTCGAGAGCGTCTGATAGCGGACAACGAGATCTTGGGAGCCGCGCCGTCTCGAGCAGATCGATTTTCTCACAGTAGTTGGTAGTGAGTCTCTTTATTTAGAGTTGAGTGTGAAAATCGTGGTGAAGATAGGGCAAGCAGTAATCGGAGAGGATGCAATTCATCCAATAGCCGTCAGAAATGCTGTTCTATGTAGGGACGTATTGACGGACGCCGGAAATATAAGGTGACTGATCGCCGTGTACGCATGGTGTCGATGATACTTCTTTCGGGTTCTCCTCGGCTCTATTGGAACCGGTTCAAGGGGTAGCTCGCGATGAATTTGTGCCCTGTACCATCATCTGCAACTGGTCGGAATCCCGGCAGTTAGTTCCCACACGTAGTTACCGAATTTTCCGATTCGGTTTCAGTCATCTGTCTCAATAAAGAAACCGTGCCATTATCTACTTCTCATCTTCTCGAGTCCCGGGTCCACGCGCTATCGCCAACACACTGCTTGTGCGGACGGACGAAACTCGCACGATGAACGACACTTGCGTCGGCTTGCAAGCGTGTGGATAGCGTTTATCCAGCTAGTTGTGGGTCACTAAACGGCAAGGGAACGGACCTTCCATCGATCGGTAATTGGTGTAATTCGGTCCGTGACGATCATCTCGAGGAAAATACGATCTATGTCAGAGCACGACCCGACCGACGAGACGGACGCTGTTACCGAGCCATCGAACACAACAGAGAGCCGAGAGGAAGCGACGACTGACGAATCGAACCGAACCGCGGTAACTGACGGCGGCACTGACGACGATTCGGGATCTGGGTCCGACTCGAGCCAGCCGGGAACGAGCGACGACGCCGGCGAGTTCGATGAGCAGAGCAAACAGGACCAACTCGATGAAGTCCGCGAAAATCCGGAGGGCGAACAGCTAACGTCCGATCACGGGGTCAAGATCACCGATACCGACAACTCGCTCAAGGCAGGCGAGCGCGGGCCGACGATCATGGAGGACTTTCACTTCCGGGAGAAGATGACCCAGTTCGACCACGAGTCGATTCCCGAACGGGTCGTCCACGCCCGCGGGACGGGAGCTCACGGCTACTTCCAGCCCTACGAGGGTCCGGATCTCGGCGACGAGTACGACGACATCTCGGAGCTGACGAAAGCCTCGGTGCTGACCGACCCCGACCAGAAAACGCCGGTCTTCACCCGGTTCTCGACGGTGGTCGGCTCTCGAGGCTCCGCCGATACGGTGCGGGACGTTCGCGGCTTCGCGACCAAGTTCTACACCGAGGAGGGCAACTGGGACCTCGTCGGCAACAACATCCCAGTTTTCTTTATTCAGGACGCGATGGAGTTTCCGGACCTGGTACACGCGATCAAACCCGAACCCGACGACGGGATTCCGCAGGCTTCGGCGGCCCACGACACCTTCTGGGACTTCGCATCGCTGAAACCCGAAATCACGCACATGATCATGTGGGTGCTCTCGGGTCGTGCACTCCCGCGGGCCTACCGGATGATGCAGGGCTTCGGCGTCCACACCTTTCGGCTGGTCAACGACGAGGGTGACTCCGTGTTCGTCAAGTTCCACTGGACGCCGAAACTCGGCACGAACCAGTTGGTCTGGGACGAGACCCAGAAGATCGCCGGCAAGAACCCGGACTTCAACCGCAAGGGCCTCTACGACGTCATCGAGGAAGGCTACGAGCCCGAGTGGGAACTTGGCGTCCAGATCGTCGAGGAAGACGAGGCCGACCAGTTCGAGTTCGACCTGCTCGATCCGACGAAGATCATCCCCGAAACCGAGGTTCCAGTCCGCCCGATCGGGAAGATGGTCCTGAACGAGACGCCGGACAACTTCTTCGCCGAGACGGAGCAGGTCGCGTTCCACCCGGGAAACGTCGTACCTGGTATCGACTTTACGAACGACCCGCTCCTACAGGGTCGACTGTTCTCCTATCAGGACACACAACTCAACCGGTTCAACAGCGCCAACTGGGACGAAATCCCGATCAATCGGCCCGTCGCCGAACGGCACAACAACCAGCGCGCGGGCTTCATGCGCCAGGAGATCAACCAGGGCAAAGTATCCTACAAGCCGAACTCGATCGGCGACGACTACCCCGAAGAAGTCTCCGAGGAGGAAGGCGGGTACGAACACTTCGCCGAAAAGATCGACGGGAAAAAGATCCGCAATCGTTCGGAGAGCTTCAAGACCCACTTCGAGCAGGCGCGGCTGTTCTGGAACAGCATGAGCGAGCCCGAAAAGCAAAACATCGTCGACGCCGCCCACTTCGAACTCGGGAAGGTCGACCGCATGGAGATCCGCGAGCGGATGGTCTACGACATGTTCAACAACGTCGATCACGAGTTCGCCAAGCGAGCCGCCGAAGGAATCGGCGTCGAACCGCCCGAAGAACCGGGCGACGAGATGCCAGATCACGACGCTGAGGATCCAAGCCTCAGCATGCTCAATCGGACGCCCGACACTATCGAGACGCGAAAGATCGCCGTCCTCGTCGACGACGGCGCCGGGGCCGAGCACGTCGAGACGATTCGATCAGAGCTCGAGGACGAGGGCGCTCGCGTGAAGGTCGTCTCGAAGGTGCTCGGCGAGAAGGAAGCGGAGAACGGCGATGCAATCGAGGCCGACAAGAGCCACGTGACTACCGAGTCGGTGTTGTTCGACGCAGTGTTCGTTCCCGGTGGTCAGGAGAGCGTCGACGCGCTCAAAGAGCAGGGAACTGCCAAACACTTCGTCGCGGAGATGTTCAAACACAAGAAACCGATCGCCGCCGTCGGCGAGGGAACCGAGCTACTCGAGGCCGTCGAGTTGCCGGGAATCGACGTGGCGAAAGACGGAGCGGGCGTCGTCTCCGAACAGGGTGTCGTGATGGATCCCGACGGCGACGAGCTCGAGGACTTCGCCGAGGCGTTCGTCGATGCCATCGCCGAGCACCGCCACTGGGAACGGAGTCCGAAGGAAGTGCCCGCCTAGAGGCCGACAGCAATACGTCCGTCTGATTTCCGTTCGTCCAACTGAAAAGGGTGTTCGACAGCGAACAAGTCCCTCGAGGGACCGGAGTCAGCGCGTCAGCGGCTGATTGTAGCCGCGCTCGAGGTCCATCACGGCCTCCCAGGTCGCCTCGCACTCGCAACTGACCTGCTCGAAGACGGCGGGATCCTGTCGGAGGTCGAAGTCCTTGATCGCCTTCTGGACGAGGTCGTCACACTCCTTGCAGTTGTGTGCGCCGCGATCGGAGCCGTGGCCGACGGGATCGGAGACGACGATCGAGTCGACATCTGCAGTTTCCTCGAGAACGTGTGCGACCGACCAGAGCCACGGTGGACGATAGCCGTCTCTAAAGTGGAGTTCGTCGACCATGGTGTAGCGCTGGACGTTACACGGGTTCATCGAGACGGTGTGACAGCCGGACACGTCGGCACAGCGTTCGATCGAGGAGATCATGTCCTCGACGGCCTCGGGTTCGCTGAGGAACGGCGGCTTCATCAGCAGGTACGCTTTGATCCCCGCGTTCTCGACCTCGGCCGCGGTCGAGCAGGCGTCCTCGAAGTCTGCGAAGTCGAAGTACTTGTTCACGCAGTCGTGGCGAACCCGATCCGTGGCGGTCTCGAGGCCGATCGCGATGTCGGCCTGGAGCCCTTCGTCGGTGAAGTCGGTGAGCTTCTCGCGGTCGACGAAATCGGGCAGGGACTCGAGGACGATCCGCTCGCGGTCGCCGAAGGTTTCGGCGATGGCTCGGCGGGTTTCGGCGCCGACCTCCCGCTCGTCGAGGAACGAACCGGAGGTGTATATCTTGATGAGCGGCGCTGGATCGTCCGCGTTTTCGGCCTCGTGGGAGAGACAGATATCGATCTGGTCCATCAGGGCGTCGTGGGAGACGCTCCCGCCATCGACGCTTTCGGCGACGTAACCACACATCGTACAGCCGCCAGCGCGGGCCCACCGACAGCCGCCGGTGTTCAGAATAATCGTCAGACTCTCCTTGATGCCGTCGGGCGTGTTGTCCTCGTCGAGCCAGACGCGAGTCGGTTCGTGCGGATCGTAGCTCGCCTCCTTCTCGGAGCGAATCTCCCGCATCACCTGATTGTGGGCGTCCATGCCCTTGCCCTGCTCGTAGACGTCGGGCGTGGGTGTACTCATTATCGAAGGAAGCGGTCGGACGCCTAAAGCGCCTTCGTTGCCGCTCGCGTTCGGTAGCCGACGCTACGGGACTGTCCTGATCGCGTCGCGATTACGGAACCGAGACTACAACCGAAGCTCCCGCGTTTCGATGGCGTCACAGGACGGACAAACGTGCTGGTAGGAGACTCGGTCACCGCTCGTCCGGACGCGCCATCCGCCGTCGGAGTCGACGTATCCGCACTGTCGACACCGCCGTTCAGTGTCATCGAACTTCTGTCGAAGCCGGTCGAAAGGTGATCGGCTCTGTTGGGCAGACATGTGCTATCATAGGACATGGTGCTTAATAACATTCGGGGTGCTCGATCCTCGGCTCACCCAACCACAGGACTTCATAGTGAGCGTCTGCGTACGTAGGGACATGGATACGTCCGACACGGAGTCGACGGATCAAGAGTCCGACTCGATGTCGAACGCGACCGTCGCGCTCGAGCAGATGGTCGATCCGGTGGTGACGGTTGCAGACGGAGAGATTACGTACGCGAACGAAGCCGCTTACGAGGAGTTCAGCCTCACGGGCGACGGGGAGGAAGAAGCCACAGACGCCACCCTCGAGGGACGGTGGGCCACACTTCGAGCGGAGATCGACGAAACGACGGCCGGGACGGTTCGGGAGGTCGAACTCGAGGACGATGGCTACGACGTGCGTATTCATCGGGACGTCGATGGGGCGACGCTCATCTTCCAGCAAACAGAGGATGCCAACAGCTCGACGAACGACAGGGCCGTCAAAGCTCGTGCGGTCAACGAGGCACCGGTGGGTGTGGCGATCTCCGATCCGTCGCTCGAGGACAATCCGTTGGTGTACGTTAACGACACCTATCAGGACCTATCTGGGTACGAGTTCGAAGACATCGTCGGACGGAACTGCAGAGTTCTTCAGGGGCCGGATTCGGACCCCCACGCCGTCGAGGAGATGCGAGCCGCCATCGACGACGAACGGCCGGTGACCGTCGAGCTCAAGAACTACCGCAAAGACGGTACCGAATTCTGGAACGAGGTCACGATCGCGCCGGTCTACGACGGCCGCGGCGAGCTCACCAACTACGTCGGCTTCCAGAACGATATTACCGCCCGCAAAGAGGCCGAACTCGAGGCCGAGCGACGAACCGAGGAGCTCGAGTACACCCTCGAGCGCGTCGAAGGGTTGATTCAGGATGTCACCGACGTGGTCGCGGGATCGTCGACCCGGAGCGAACTGGAGGCCGCCGTCTGCGATCGCATTGTTGCGGAGTCCGCCTACGACGGCGCCTGGATCGGCGAGCGAAACCCCGAAACTCGCACCGTCGACGTTCGGACTGCTGCCGGTCGGTCACCGGACGCTCCCGACGAACTCGACGGACACCCGGCAACCGAAACGCTCGAGACCGCCGCGGTTTCGATCGACACGATCGGCGGATCGACCCGGGCGGCGTTCCCGTTGTTTTACAATGATATCGAATACGGGGTCCTTACCGTCCGGACGGGAACCGAGCGAGACATCACCGACCGGGAGACCGTTATCCTCTCCGCGCTCGCTCGCGCCGTCGCCAGCGGTGTTAACGCTCGCGAAACCAGTCGAATGCTCGCGACAGACGCCGTCGTGGCCGTCGACCTCGAACTCACCGACGCGTCGGCCGCACCCGTCGCCGTCTCGCGGGCGACGAACTGTCGACTCGAGTATCGGCGCTCGGTTCACCGAACGGGAGCGGAAACTGCCTCGTTGTTCACCGCAACTGTGCCGTCGTCGGACGACAGCACGGACGTATCAGCGGCGATAGCAGAAGCCACAACAGCTCTCGACGGCGTCGACCTATCGATACTGGTCGAACGTGACGACGAATGTCTGGTCGAGCTCTCGACCGAAGAGAACGTCGTTACCTGGCTTTCCGAACGCGGTGTCAGGACACAGGCGATTTCCGCGGAGAACGGGCGGGCACGACTCACACTCGAGATTCCCCGATCCGCGGACGTGCGGTCCGTCATCGAGGCGATCGAGGACCGCTACGACGGCACTGATGTCATCTCGTTCCAGCACAGGGAGCCAGGTGGGGAAACGCGACAAGAGTTCGCCGCTCGTCTCGAGGAGGAGCTTACCGAGCGCCAGTTCGCGGCGATTCAACGGGCGTACCTGGGCGGCTATTTCGAGTGGCCGCGACCCGCTACGGGCGAGGAACTCGCCGAATCGCTCGGCGTCTCGCGACCGACGTTTCACGAACACTTACGCAACGCGGAGGCGAAACTCTGTCGAGCGTTCTTCGGTGACGACTGATCCTGTCGGCAGTACGTCGTTCACAATTCTCGTCGCCCCGCGGGTGCAAGACGCTTCACAGAGGGACAGCCGACAGTACGGCTGAAACGCCGTCAGCGGCGGATTGAACCCCAGCTTACTCGCCTGTAGTCTGAACTTAGCACTCGGAACGGTCCCGGACGGTCGTCGGCGTTTATATGCACCGTCGTGATAGCTCGGCGTATGCTGGAACTCGCGACTCCGCTACAAATCGGTGACGGTGGCTTTCTGTACTGGGCGGTCGTCTTCTTCGTCCTCGCAATCGTTGCAGCCGCGGTCGGTGCTCGCGGTGTCGCCGGAATTTCGATGGAGATTGCACGGATCTTCGTGTTGATCTTCATCATTCTCGCGATCGTCGCGCTCCTTTTGTGAGCCGATAGTTAGCCGGTTGGAATGTGCACACAATCGGTTACGAATGCGCAGAACTTGCCACCGCGCTCGTTGCACTCGAGCCACGGAAAGGCGTGTATTTTGAGCCCGTATTGATTGGTCCGCGACAGCCGGCGTAACTAAATTTGGTTACCTCCCGTCGGGAAGGACTAACACGACGGAGGACGAAGATAATAGTGAGCATTTACCATGACAGATATTGGCGGCTTCCACGACAACGTCGCACGCATCGACCTCGGGGAGGAGTCGGTCGGCTACGAGTCGATCGACGACGAGGACGCGAAGAAGTATATCGGTGCCCGCGGGCTGGGGGTGAAGTACGTCTTCGAACAGGGACCGGACGTCGACCCGCTTGGTCCGGAGAACCTCCTCGCGTTCATGAACGGGCCACTTTCGGGGACCCAGGTGACGATGAGCGGCCGGATCGCGGTCTGTACGAAATCGCCGCTGACCGGGACCGTCACCGACAGCCACCACGGCGGCTGGTCGGGAGCGCGGCTCAAGTGGGCCGGCTTCGACGGCCTGCTGTTCGAGGGCCAGGCCGACGAGCCAGTCTACGCGTACATCGAGGACGGCGAGGTCGAGCTTCGAGACGCCTCCCACCTCTGGGGGAACGGCGTCCATGAGACTCGAGACACCATCGAGGAGGAGATCGACGGAGCGTACGGCAAGAACCTCTCGATAATGGCGATCGGTCCAGGCGGCGAAAACGGGGTCAAGTACGCCTGCATCGTCAACGAGGACGACAGAGCGTCGGGTCGAGGGGGAACCGGCTGCGTCATGGGCTCGAAGAACCTCAAAGCGGTCGTCGTCAAGTCGACGACGAAGATGCCCCAGCCCGCCGACCAGGAGACGTTCAAGGAGGGCCATCAACAGGCGATGGCCGCGATCACCGAATCCGAGGTAACTGCGCCCAACGAGGGCGGCCTCTCGCTGTACGGCACGAACGTCCTGATGAACATCACGGAAGAGATGGACGGCCTCCCGACGAAAAACGGGGTGTACACCTCCACGGAGAGTATGACCGAGGCCGAGGGCGTCGACATCGATGCCGAGCGCGTCTCCGGCGAGAACGTCCGCGAGAATATCCTCGTCGACGAACCGACCTGTCACTCCTGTCCTGTCGCCTGCAAGAAGGAAGTCGAGGTCCAGACGATGCACAAGGGCGAGGAGATGAACGTGACGACCGAGTCCTACGAGTACGAGTCGGCCTACGCGCTCGGCCCGAACTCAGGACACACCGACCGGGACGAGATCGCGCTCATGATCGAACGCTGTAACGATATGGGCATCGACACCATCGAGGTCGGGAACATGATGGCGATGGCCATGGAGATGAGCGAGCAGGGCAAACTCGAGGAAGGCCTCGACTGGGGCGACTCCGAGACGATGATCGACATGATCGAGCGGATCGCCGCTCGCGAGGACGACCTCGCGGATCTGCTCGCAGAAGGGCCGCGCCGAGTCGCGGACCGCAAAGACGCACACGAGAACTCCCTGGCCGTCAAGGGCCAGACTATCGCGGCGTACGACCCGCGCTGTATGAAGGGAATGGGCATCGCCTACGCCACCTCGAATCGCGGCGCATGTCACCTTCGTGCATACACGCCCGCAGCCGAAATCCTCGGCGTGCCGGAGAAGGTCGATCCCTACGAGTACGAAGGAAAGGGCGAACTGACCGCCGCCTTCCAGGATCTCCACGCCATCTCCGACAGCTTCGACATCTGCAAGTTCAACGCTTTCGCCGAAGGGATCGAGGAGTACGTCCTCCAGTACAACGGTATGACCGGACTTGAGTTCACCGAGGACGACCTGCTCGAGGCCGGCGAACGGATCTACAACTTAGAGCGGTACTACAACAACCTCGCCGGATTCGATGGCGCAGACGACTCCCTGCCAGCCCGGTTCCTCGAGGGCGAGGAGGGCATCGCCGGACAGGGTGCGAGCGAGGGCGAGTTCTGTGAGCTCGAGGAGATGAAAGACGAGTACTACGACCACCGCGGCTGGGTCGACGGCGTCGTGCCGGACGAGAAACTCGAGGAACTCGAGATCGATATCGGCCCCGGAACCGGCGTGGATTCGAGCGGCGGTGCGACTGCCACCGGCGACGACTGATCGCCGCCACCGGCGAAGGGAACTCGATCGCTCGATTTTGGCGACAGCAAAGCTTCGGGCGTCGACGACAGTGAGGGAAGCGAAAAATCAGCCGCGATTACTTCTTAAATTCGTACGTGGCGATTTCGGTCGAATCGCAGTTCGGACAGACGTCGCGTTCTTCATCCAGCGTCGTCCCGCAGTTTCGACACTCATAGTGTGGGTCGTCGTCCGTCAGCAGTTCCGTGAGAACGTCTTTGAGAACCATTACGGATCGATTGGGTCCGGCTCTCGGCCGAACTCGGTCGCGGGCTTTTGGAAACTATCGAGCGTTCGGTCGTCGATGCCGTCCCGCGAAAGGACGGTCACGACGTCGTCCGAGCGAATCGTCGTCTCGCCGCGAGGAGTTAGCACGGTACCGTCCCGCTCGATGGCGACGACGAGAAGGTCGTCCGGGAGGACACCGTTGTTTCCGGCCTCCTCGAGCGTGTAACCGCGTATTTCGGATTCGGAGCCGACGGTGACTTCGACGACGTTGGCGTCTCCGGTCAGGCTAATCACATCCATCGGCGTCGGTTCTGCCGTCGTTTCGTCGGGGCCGTACGGCGCGTACGGACGCGAAAGTTCGTCCTGAACGAGATCCTCGTCTTCGATTTCGGCGCCGAGTTCGGACAGCGCGCGCCCGATCCGCTCGAGGGACTTCGTGTCCGCGCCGACGGCGACGACGTGGAGGTTTCGTCGCCCGGTCATCAGTTTTCGAACGTTGATGACGCCGGGAATCGCGCTCACTTTCTGAGCGACCGATTCGCGGTTTTCGACCGGAACGTTGCACTGAAAGAGCGTCGTCAACCCGCCCTCGGCGGACTCGAAATCGACCGACGTGTGGTAGCCGCGGATGATGCCGTGGCTCTCGAGTTGATCGATCCGATTGCGGATCGTCGCCGGAGAGACGCTGACCTCCTCGGCGATCATGGGCGCGGACGTGTTGCGCGCGTCGGCCATCAGCGCGTGGATTATCCGTCGATCGATCTCGTCGAGACGGTATCCCGAATCGGGGCGCTGATTAGCGATAGCGGCTCACCCTCATTGGTCACTCAGTTGGCTTTCACGATCGAACAATAAATACTCCCCGGATTATTCAAACCGTACTCTCAGTTCGAATAGCTCAGGAAGCGAAAATTCTACCGATACAAATATATGTTCTACGCTGACCTGCCAACGTCCGAACAGCACGCCCGCTTGCATAACAGATTTCGCTCTTTTGCCTCGACACTGTTTAGAATCACAACAGAAATCGCGTATGAGAATACGACTGATCAAGAGCTTGGACGCGATTTCGGCTCCTCGAGACGACCTACCACTCGAGTCGGAGAATCGTCCACTTTAGGTCCCGATAATCAGTGGATCTCGGATCTCGAGTGCCGCCTCGAACTCCGAGAGGCGATCCTGTCGTCTCCCGATCCGCTGGAGTTGTTCTTCGTGCGCGCGACGAACCGCCGACGTCTCGCGACGGTCCCAGTCGAACCGCTCGCCGAGTTCCTCCCAGTGGCCCCACTCGACGAGGAACGCACAGCGGTCGTCGTCCTCGAAGACGGTCTCGTACTCGCGTCGATACCGTGCGATATCCGACTCGAGTCGTTCCTGTGCCCGGTCGACGAGCGCGGGGAGCCGAGTCGGGGGAACGCTGGCTTTCGCCGCGGCGAGAACCAGAATCTGTCCCTCGATCGGATCCGCCATCAGCCACCCGCCCGCATTGCTTTCTGCGCGAACTCCTCGACGAGCGATTCGAGATGATCGTCCTCTCCTTCGAAGACGACGGTCACCTCGGTGAGCGTCAGCGACGGACCGATCTCGACCGTCTCCGAGGTGATCGACGCCGACCACCGCTCGCTCTCGACCGTCTCGTCGTCGACCCGTTCGCCCCCCAGATTCGTCAGATATCGGATCGCGAGCCGTTCGGAAATCCCTCGAAAGGAGCGCTCGATACGCCGTGTCATAGTCGGTCTTCGGTCAGCAGCCGAATAAAGCCATCTTCGTCGGCGAAACTGCACTCGAGGCCGGACCCGCGAACATCGGCTCGAAAAAAGTGCCGGCGATTCGACGGATTACCCGCCCGCAACTGGCGGAAAGACGGAGAGTCGATCCCCGTCTTCGAGGGGCGTCTCCGGCCCCTCCATGTGAACGACATCGCGGCCGTTTTTCAGCACGCTTAGCTGCGGTCGGATCGAACCGTTCTCGAGTAACTGCTCTTCGAGTCCGTCGTACTCGTCCTCGAGAGCGCCGAGAACGTCGCCGACGGAGGCACCGTCTTCGACTGTCCGGCGTCGCTCTTTTTCGCCGACGGCCTCTCGAAAGGTCGCGAAGAATCGAAGCTCGAGTTCCATGTCGGTCCCTTGTCGGCTGTAACCATAAGTTCGGGCGGTACGACCGCCGCGTGAGCGTGTGGCCGCCACTCGGAGGGCTTGACCACGAGTGTTCGTCGCACGAGGTCCACGTCGTGACCACGCGGTATCTGACCCCTGATAAATGACGGGGGGAGACCACCGACAACAACTTATTGACGAGCGGATTATCTCCTCTCAACAGGTATGTGCGAGCGTTCCACGAACTGCTCGAAAGAGGATGCGTGTCAGCTCATCGTCCGGAACAACGATACCGGAATCGAGACCGTCGAGTACTATTGTAAGGCGCATCTCGTCGTCCGTATCTGTGAAGTCGAAGATGACGATGGACTCGCTGTCGTCGACGCGACGAAACTCTGGAACTGAGCCGTCCCGCAGGGAAGTACCGCCATCCCCCGGCGTGCTCGCCGAAGAGCATCGGTTCGTTACTCCTCGCTTACAATTGCTGGCGACGGATATGAGACGGATTCGAAACCAGCGTTCTCGACGATCGTCTCGATTCTCCTCGCACCAACTTCTTCCGCCGCTCGTGCGGACTCCGCATCGACACTGACGAAAAGACGAAACGATATCACGATCGTGTACGGGTCGAACGGTGCCGCAGGATGTTCGTACACCTCGGCATCGAGACCGTTCCAGTCGATCCCTCCGGTTGTCTCCGATTCGGCCAGCGACTCGAGCGCCCCGGCGATTTCGTCCGTCGCTTCGTCGCGGGCGGTCGTGTCGGTCCCTTCGTGGAGCGTTACGAGTGTCCGGACCTCGCGCGAGACGATATGGGTCATAGTAGTGCTATCCAGCCGGGAACATTGAACGCTTGGACTGGGCGATTCGACCGCGCCCTCGATCGTCGTCCGTCGCCCGGCAACACTCCGAGAGTATTTACTCGCGACCAGGTAAATTTATTGTTGAGCGTCGTCTGTGTTCGAGCAATGAAAGCGATCGCAGTCGAACCAGGCGCCGGCGATCCCACCGTCATCGAGAAGCCGATTCCCGAGCCGGCGGTCGGCGAGGCGCTCGTTAGAACGCTTCGCGTCGGCGTCGACGGCACCGACCACGAGGTCATCCGCGGCGCGCACGGTGAACTCCCCGACGGGAGCGACCGACTCGTGCTCGGACACGAGGCGGTCGGCGTCGTCGAGGACCCGAACGGAACCGATTTCGAAGAAGGCGACGTCGTCGTCCCGACGGTGCGTCGACCGCCCAACGGGACCAACGAGTTCTTCGAACGCGGCGAACCCGATATGGCTCCCGAGGGTGCCTACCTCGAGCGCGGCATCGTCGGCGAACACGGGTTCATGGCGGAGTACTTCACCAGCCCAGCCGAGACGCTCGTCTCGATCCCCCGTGACCTCGAACCGCTTGGCTTTCTGGTCGAACCGATCAGCATCACCGAGAAGGCTCTCGAGCACGCCCAGGCGGCCCGCTCGACGGTCCACTGGGAGCCCGAATCCGCGATCGTCCTCGGAAACGGCTCGCTTGGGCTCGTCACCCTCGCGATGTTCGAGAAGGTCCTCGAGATCGATCGAACGTACTGTCTCGGAAAGCGCGATCGGCCGGATCCCTCGATCGAATTGATCGAGGATCTCGGGGCGACGTACGTCGACTCTCGAGAAACGCCCGTTTCCGAGATTCCGGACGTTCACGAGCCGATGGACCTCGTTTACGAGGCGACGGGCTACGCGAAACACCCCTTCGAAACGGTCGACGCGCTCGCGCCAAACGGCGTCGGCGCGCTGGTTGGCGTCCCCGACGACTGGTCGTTCGAAATCGACGGCGGGAAACTCCACCGGGAGCTCGTCCTCCACAACAAGGCACTCGTCGGGACGGTTAACTCCCATCGTGGACACTTCGAGGCCGCCGTCGATACCCTCTCATCAGTTCCGGAGTGGGTCACCGACGACCTCGTAACCGGCGTCTACGACCTCGAGAACTTCGACCGGGCCTTCGAACAGGACGAGTCGGTGATCAAAACGGCGGTCGAGTTCGATACGCTCTGATCAGGCACAAGGACTATTTACCGGCTCGCTGGTACGAAAACACGAACCGAACGAGTCCGACTGCGAAATGTATTCACAGGATAGAAAAACATTACTATGATACGAGTAACTCATTAGTCATGGGAGTCGATTACTCACAGCTACACGATCCGAACGCCGAGTACACGATGCGGGAACTGTCCTCGGAGACAATGAACGTCACGCGCGAGCGCGGGGGCGGCCGGGACGTCGAAATCACGGACATCCAGACCACGATGGTCGACGGTAACTTCCCGTGGACGCTGGTCCGCATCTACACAGACGCCGGCATCGTCGGCACCGGCGAAGCCTACTGGGGCGCGGGCGCGCCCGAACTCATCGAGCGAATGAAGCCGTTCCTGCAGGGCGAGAACCCGCTCGATATCGACCGCCTGACCGAGCACCTCGTCCAGAAGATGTCGGGCGAGGGCTCGATCGGTGGCGTCACCGTCACCGCCATTTCGGGCATCGAAGTCGCCCTTCACGATCTGGCGGGCAAGATCCTCGAGATCCCGGCCTATCAGCTGCTGGGCGGAAAGTACCGCGACGAGGTTCGCGTTTACTGCGACTGTCACACCGAAGACGAAGCCGATCCGATCGCCTGTGCCGACGAAGCCGAACGCGTCGTCGAGGAGCTGGGCTACGACGCGCTCAAATTCGACCTCGACGTGCCGAGCGGCCACGAGAAAGATCGGGCCAACCGCCACCTTCGCGGCCCCGAGATCGACCACAAGGTTTCGATCGTCGAAGCCATCACCGAACGCGTCGGCAGCCGCGCCGACGTGGCCTTCGACTGTCACTGGACTTTCTCCGCCGACAGCGCGAAACGACTCGCGACGGCCTTGGAGGAGTACGACATCTGGTGGCTCGAGGACCCCGTCCCGCCGGAGAACCACGACGTCCAGCGGGAGGTCACCCAGTCGACGACGACGCCGATCACCGTCGGCGAGAACGTCTACCGCAAGCACGGCCAGCGCCAGCTCATCGAAAAGCAGTCCGTCGACATCATCGCCCCCGACATGCCGAAAGTTGGCGGGATGCGCGAGACCAGAAAGATCGCGGATCTGGCGGACATGTACTACATCCCGGTCGCGATGCACAACGTCGCCTCACCCGTCGCGACGATGGCCTCGGCCCACGTCGGCGCGGCGATTCCGAACTCGCTCGCCGTCGAGTACCACAGCTACGAACTCGGCTGGTGGGAGGACTTGGTCGAGGAGGACGTCATCGAGGACGGCTCGATCGAGATTCCCGAGAAGCCGGGTCTCGGCCTGACCCTCGACATGGACGTCGTCGAGGAACGGATGGTCGAGGGCGAAGAGCTCTTTGACGAAGCGTGAGCTTCGTCAAGCCAGCAAATCTCTGATTTGCGCTGTTCGATTGAGAGAAGTGAAATCGGACTCGTGAATCTCCGATTCACGGGTCTGACGAGGCATAAGCCGCGTCACGCTCGCTGAGAGCTGTTCAGCGTTTTCGACGAGGGTGAGACTCGAGACGGCGGTTCGAAACGTATTGAGACCACGTTCGGATCAAACGCCAACTCCATAGCAACAGAGAGTCTGTCCGCGACATCGGTTTTCTTCGGTCGGTTTTTCGATCCTCCACGTACCCTCGATTCGAAAAGATAGACGCGAAAATCGAGGGGCCCACCGACTCGAGGAGAACGCCTCGCTCCTCCGTGCGTACGCGGGCCGAAAAACAGAAAGAACGGCGATTAGCCTTCCATCCCGCCGAAGGAGAGCCCGCTTTCGACGTAGCTCTGTGCGAGGAAGTAGATGACCGCGACGGGCAGTGCGAACAGGATGGCAAAGGCCGAGAACTCCGTCCACGGCGTTTCGTAGCTCCCGCCCGCGATGAGCGAGTAGAGTTCGACCGAGAGCGTGTAGTTGTGGGACTGAAGCAGCGTCTGGGCGATGATGAACTCGTTCCAGCCCGCGAGGAACGTAAAGACCAGCACGACGGCGATACCGGGTTTCGACAGCGGGAGGATCACCTCGCGGATAACCTGTAACTGGCTCGCGCCGTCGATAACCGCCGCTTCCTCGTAGGAGACCGGGATGTTGTCCATGAATGTCTTGAGCAACCAGGTGTTGAACGGGATCGCCCCCGCGGCGTAGAACACGCCGAGCACGAGGAGGTTGTTGTCCAACCCGAAGTTGACGAACAGGGCGTAGAGCGCGATCAGCGTCGCGATCGATAGCCCCGCGCCAACCTGCGTGAACAGGACGTAGCCGTAGAGAACCCCACGCCGACCGAGGAACTTCCGGCGCGAAAGCGCGTACGCGCCGGGGATGATCACCGACATCGAGACGGCGACGGTGATCGAGACGACGATGATGCTGTTTCCGAGCGCGTGTGCGAAGTTCGACTCGAAGAGCACCCACCGGTAGGCGTCGAGGTTGTACGTCGTCGGATCGGCGAAGATGCCGTCGGTGCTCATCAACCCGGCTCCCTGCGAGAGCGACGCGGCGAACACCCAGTAGACCGGGAACAACAGGACGATCATCATCGCGAACGCACCCGCCGTGCCGAGTCCCGTCTTCGCGACATCGGTGACGGATCGGCGGCCGGTTCGT
This sequence comes from Halostagnicola bangensis, assembly GCF_054653435.1. Lineage (NCBI taxonomy): Archaea > Methanobacteriati > Methanobacteriota > Halobacteria > Halobacteriales > Natrialbaceae > Halostagnicola > Halostagnicola bangensis. The sequence goes on from NZ_BAAIGG010000002.1 coordinate 1,135,372, forward strand.
ACCTGTTCGACGGTCGTCCGCGCCGACTCGGCGACGCGTCGCGGCCAGGTTAGTTTGCGAACGGTCCATCGACCGACGGAACTGGTGTAGCGATTGAGAAGGCTCATTAGGAATCGATTCCCTCCGCGAGTTTTCCTTTCTTGACGGCGAGCCACATGAACATCCCAATGAACGCGATGGCGGTGACCATGATCGCCGAGGCGAACGCGTACTCGTTCAGGTCGATTGCTTCACGATAGCCGTAGAGGATCAGCAGTTCATTCTGTCGCGACGGGCCGCCGCGGTTGAAGATGAACGGGATCAGGAACTGCTGGAACGAGGTCGCGGCGGTCAAGATGGACGCGAACAGCACCGGCCGCTTGATTGACGGCAGCGTGACGTGGAAGAATCGGTGAATGTAGCCCGCACCGTCGACTTTCGCCGCGTCGTGGAGATCCATCGGCACGTCCTGTAACGCGCTGACGATGATGATGACCATGAACGGGTACGCCAGCCACACTTCGGTCGTAATGTACGCGAAAAAGGCGCTCCAGCGGCCACTGAGCCAACTTATCGGGATATCGGCAAGCAAGATATCCGGAGCGGAAAGCGCCACGAAGAACAGGAGACTGTCAAGCGCCCCGACGATTCCCGAAACAACGGAGTTGTACGTTGCGACCAACTGATTCAGCGGGCCGTATCGGGCACCACTGAACATGCCGTCCCAGACGGTGATCACGAAGATTGCCGGAAATCCCATCGGGACGATCACGAGCGCACGCATGTATCGTTTGCCGACAACTCGAGCGTGGGTCAGGACCATCGCGATGCCGATCCCGAGCACGACTTTGATGGCGAGACTGATGGAGAGAAACAGCCACGTGATCCCGAACGAGCGCCAGAACTGCGGATCGGTAAACAGCGAGACGTAGTTGTCGAAGCCGACGACCGAGGCCTCGCCGCCGATGACCGTTCCGGCGTGGGTTGCGTCGGTAAACGAGAGGTAGACGAGAAACGCGATCGGGAACAGCATGAACGAGAGAAACAACACGACGCCGGGAGCGACGAGCAAGAGTCCGGCGAGGCCGACGTTCTGAACGTCGAACGGCAGACGTCGCTGTCCGTGGTCGGAAGCGCGACGGATGAGTGACGAAGACATGAATACTCTCAGTTAGCGCGTGTTAGTCCCAGCGGTCGCGAATGTCTTCTGCGGCCGTTTCCATCGCTTCGTCGGCGCTTTCGTCGCCATGGAACACTCGTTCGAGTCCCTCCTCGAGCGGGTCCCAGATCTGGTCGGACTTCGGGTGGGTCGGAAGCGGCGTCCCCATCTCGACGGTTTCAGCGAAGGTTTCGACGTCCTCGCCGAGGTCGTCGTCGCCTTCCGCGTAGTCCTGATGAACGGGAATGAGTCCCTGCATTTCCGCGTTGTCGACGATCGCCTCCTCGTTGGTCGTGTACCACTCGGCCCACTCGACGGTCGTCTCGAGTTCGTCTTGATCGGCCGCTTCCAGTTCGGAGGTGAAGTACCAGACCTGCACGCCGGTGTACGGCGTCGGCTCGCCGCCCTCGACGTCGGGAAGCGGAGCCACTTGGGCGTCGACGCCGGCGTCTCGGAATCCCTCGAGCTCCCACGGCCCGTTGATCGCGAACGGCGCGTTTCCGTCGTTGAAAACCGGCACCTGACTGTCGTAGTCGGGATCGCCGGGAACGTACGGCCAGATGGAGTCCTCGAGGAGTTCGATTCCCTCGACGAACTCGTCGTCTTCGATGCCGAGCTCTTCGGTCTCTTCGTCGAAGAGGAAGCCGCCGAACGCTTGCAACCACGCGCTCGGGAAGTACGGATCGACGGCGGGCATCGAGAGCCCGTACTGGTTGTTTTCGGGGTCGTGGTGATCTTCCATGATCTCGACCATCTCCGAGAGCGTCTCCGGTGGTTCGTCCACATACTCCGGGTTGTACATCAGCGAAACCGTCTCGATGGCGTAGGGCAGTCCGTAGATCGCACCCTCCCACTGGACCGCTTCGACCGCGTTTTCGGTATACGTTTCCTCGAGATCGATCTCGAGGTCGTCGCTCGCGTCGTAGACGAACTCCTGTTCGTGATACTGACCGATCCAGTCGTGGGCCCAGTTAAACGTCTCCGGGCCCTGCTCGGCCGGAAGTGCCGTTTCGAGTTCCTCTTCCATCTCCGCGGGCGCTTCGGCGTTGAGTTCGTCCTCTCGGCCATCGTTGAACTCCTCGAGGTAGTCCTCGAACGCGTTTTCTTGCGCTTCGGTGAAATCGTACCAGGCGGTCGTCCCCTGATCGCCCCCGGTTATTCGACTCAAACAACCAGCGACACTCACCGTTGCCAGTCCGCCGATCCCCGTAAGTAGCTGTCTGCGTTCCATTGACATGGTGGAAACAGTGATGTATTATATCTTCACATATTTAGTAGTTAGGATCGAAGTCACGCTATCTGGGACGTGAACGAGAAATAGGCCGTTACAGACCTTCTATAGCCCACATAGAGTATATCGAAGAATTATGTAGAACACAGATGGGTGACCGAGGATACGGAGTGTTTCGGCTCAAATACCTGGCTGAGCGCCCACACCATCCGAACAGCGGATCTCGAGTTTTGAGATTGTATGTTGTAATATTACCTCTTACATTCCAATTTTTGGGAAAGGGTTTTACGCCCCCTCGACGAACCAGTGGGCAAATGGCACGAGTCAGGGTCGAATCGCTCCGAAAGGAGTACGACGTTGGAACGGTCGTCGCCGTCGACGACCTGAACCTCGAGATCGAAGACGGCGAGTTCGTCACCGTCGTCGGACCGTCGGGGTGTGGAAAAACGACGACGCTCCGGATGCTAGCGGGGCTTGAGGAACCGACATCGGGAACGATCTCGATCGGCGGGGAGGACGTAACGGACGTGCACGCGAAAAACCGCGACGTCGCGATGGTGTTCCAGAACTACGCGCTGTACCCGCACAAGACCGTCTTCGAAAACATGGCGTTCGGGCTCCGGATGAGCACCGACATGAACGAGGCCGAACGGGAACGACAGGTCGTCGAAACCGCCGAAATGATGGACATCGAAGGGTTGCTCGAGGACAAACCCGACCAGCTCTCGGGCGGGCAGAAACAACGCGTCGCGCTCGGGCGGGCGATCGTCCGCGAACCGGACGTGTTTCTCTTCGACGAGCCGCTTTCGAACCTCGACGCCAAGCTTCGAACGACGATGCGCGCGGAGATTCAGCGCCTCCAGAACGAACTCGGGATTACGGCCGTCTACGTCACCCACGACCAGCACGAGGCGATGACGATGGGCGACCGCATCGTCATCCTCGAGGGCGGAGAGCTCCAACAGCTTGGAAAGCCGACTGACGTCTACGAAAATCCCGCCAACGAGTTCGTGGGCGGCTTCATCGGCTCGCCGTCGATGAATTTCGTCGACGTGGAGGCAGACACCCGGGGAGACACCGTTCACCTCACGGGTCTCGAGGGCGAGTTCGAGTTCGAACTCTCGGCGGCGTACGTGGACCGACACGTCGATTCCCTCGATGCGAAACGATACACGTTGGGGATCCGTCCGGAGAAGGTGGCGTTCACCGACGACTCGTGGAACTCGATCACCGCACGCGTTTCGGTCGTCGAACCGGTCGGCTCCGACAACTTCCTGCACCTCGATATTGCGGGTGAATTTATCGCGCGCGTCGACCCCGCCATCGAGCCCCATCCGGGTGAAAACGTGACGCTCACGTTCGATGAAAACGATATCCACCTGTTCGATCCGGAAACCGGCCGCGACCTTCTCGGGCCGACCGAAGAGCCCCAGGCGATGGCAACGTCCTGAACCGAAAACAACCGCGCGATCGACTGCAAAACGAAATTCTCGCCGAATCTCCCTTACTCCCGCAGCGACGCCTTCGTTCCGACGGTCGATCCCTCGAGATCCTCGAGCGCGGTTCTCGTCGCGAGACCTAACGCGTGAGGCCACCCCAGCGGCGTCGCACAGTCGGGAGTTCCGTCGTCGAACACCTGTTCGGGGAGGTACCCACCGTCGAATCGGAGCGAACCGCCCGGTTCAACCGCTGCGAGGAGTTCTTCGGCTCGCTCGCCGAACTCCCCGGCCGCGTCGTGGCCGTTCGCCGCGAGAAGCTCCTCGAGTTCCACCCCGGCGTGGGCACCCCACGCCGTCGTCACAGTCCAGATCTTCGGCTCGTCCTGGTCCCGAATCCGCCATGGATCGTCCTCGAATCTCGCTATTCCCTCGACCGGTCCGTCGGGATTTCGCCAGAGTCCCTCGATCGTCGTTTCGAAGTGAGAAAACAGCCGATCGAGTCGTTCGTTGTCGACACCCGCGCGACCAGATCCGCCGTCGACGTCGCCGTCCCGCTCGAGCCGGTCGTACTCGTTGTGCGCCGACGCGAGCGCAAACGTGCTACCGTCCAGCCGATCGTCGACGGTTTCACCGTCGAGTCGAAGGGCGTAGATTCCGCGTTCCGGGACCCACAAGTCCTCGAGAGCACCGTAAACCCCCCGAGAGCGTTCGGCGGCGGTCTCGCGAACGCTCTCCTCGAGCGGCGCGCGAGCGATAGCCGCGTAGGCCTCGAGAAACGTCGCCGCAGTGTGGGTGAACCGCCCCGTCATGTTCTCCCAGGCGTTCTGGACGCGGGTCGGCAGGCCATCGTCCTCAAGCGAGGCGTCGAGGCCATCCATCGCGGCGAGCAGCGAGTCGCGGACGCGCTCGTCCGATGGATCGACGACGCGGAGATAGGTCGCGAGGTACGTCGCGACACTCGCGGTCTGGTCGGCCTGATACTCCGCCGCCGGTTCCGAGTCGTCCTCAAGCCGACCGTTCGCCCAGCCGGGCGCGAGACGACCACTGTGGGGCCACACCCGGTGTGGCCAGGTGCCGTCGGAGCGCTGGGTCTCGATGTAGAACTGTGTGCTTTCCTCGTGCCAGTCCTCGAGCCCGAGGCCGGCGCGACGGTCCGCGGCGAGCAGGAACCGCGAGATTTCGGCGTCGTCGCGGAACCACGTGTAGCCGTAGCCGCCGGAGTATTGATAGTACGGGTCGAATTCGGGGCCAGCGATTCGAGAGCCACTCGGGGCCCGCAACAGCTGGAGGGCCCGAAGGTCCTCGAACGTGCCCGCCACGTCTGCATTCGTGAGAGAGTCCCGACCCAAACCGAGACGCCGTACCTGCGTTCGACCCGCCTCGAATAGCGACTCGCGAGTCGTGTAATCGGCCGCACCGGCACGGACGCACTCGAGGGCCTCGCATCGGGTCCGCTCGTCGGCGTCGGTGAGAAGCGTGGCAACCGTCGCCCGCGGGGTCGACCCCTCGAATTCGATCTCCGCCATGGCGATCGGACTGAGCCGACCGTCCTCGTAACGACCGTCGTCGGACGCGCGCGGGAGCCTCGTCGGCTCGGACTCGAGGAGTTCGTCGAACGTTTCCGGGACCTGTCCGGTCACCTCGAGCCCCGTCGACGCGGTGAGAACATCCCGTTCGCTGTCGTGGTGGACCTCGACGGCGTCGTCGTGCCAGAGCTGACCGACCCGACCGGCTTGACCGTCGGGTGCGAAGCCGAGACAGGCCTGAAGCGTGATATCTGCGGCGTCAACGTCGGTGTCAACTTCCGTCTTCGCCGTCCCTTCCGACGGCGCATCGCGTTTGCGGTCCGCCTCCTCGAATTCGGTCTCGAGGACGAAATGTGTGAGATGGAGTCGACCGAGCGTCAGATCGTACTGTGAAATCGCGTACTCGCCGACGTGGTGAGTGGTTTCGACGACGGCAGTTCCGTCGACGTAGCGCTGGGTTCCGCCATCGAACCAGTGGACGCTCTCGCCCACGTCGATACCGAACCGCGATCGGTCGATTCCGACCAGTCCCGAAAGTGGATACGAGTAGTCGCTAATAGCGCCCTCGGGCGACACGAAAACGAGTCGATCGTCGAGACCGGAAAACAGCCCCTCCGTCGACCGACGCTCGCCAGCGAAGCGGCGATCGCTTCCCCGAACGCGCTTGAAGTCGTTCAGGGCGGAATGTAGTGTCATCGTATCTCACCAGTACGTCCGCGAGGATTAAAGTTTGTTGTAATATTTATTCTCACTTTTCGACAGCAGTTCGTCCGACGTTCTCGCCCGTTCGTTCCATCGATCGTAAAACCGCACCAACAGCAGATTGAATACCAACGGACCGGCCTCGCCATCGTCACCGAGCGACAGCGAATCTTTTTCAGGTGGCGACCCAATCTGTGACGTACTGCATATACATGGATCAAGACGGGCTCACCGACCTGCTCGAGCGATTCGGGCTCTCCGAGAAGGAGATCGACACGTACCTCGCGATTCTCGAACACGGAGAGTCGAAAGCGAGCACGATTTCGGACGCCGCCGACGTCTCCAAGCGATACGTCTACAGCATCAGCGAAGCGCTCGAGAAACGGGGGTTCGTCGAGGTCGACGATCACGCCGTGCCGACCGTTATCAGACCGGTTCCGCCCGAAGAAGTCGTCGATCGCTTAACTGAAAGCGTCGAAGCGATCGAGCCGGGGATCCGATCGCGTTACACCGCAACCGAACGCACCGGCGAGCAGTTCGAGGTGATCAAGTCACGCCAGACGGTTCTCAAGCGGATCGAGACGTTGCTACGGAACGCAGAAACGGAGGTCACCCTCTCTCTGCCAACCGAGGTACTCCCCCAGATCAGATCGACGCTCGAGGAAACGGTCGATCGCGGCGTTCTCGTCTTGCTTTTGCTCAGTGCGACCGACGAGAACGACCCGGATATCGCGACGTTTACCGGGACGGCGAGTACGGTTCGAACCTGGGACGCACTGGTCCCGACGATGATGACGACCGACCAGCGCCACGGGCTACTCGCACCCAGTCAGTTGCTGACGAGTACGACCAGCGAGACCAAAGCGATCGCGCTTAGCCAGGAGCAGTTGGTTCCCGTCTTCGTCGGCTCGTTTCTGGCGAACTACTGGCCGACCGCCGACGAACGATACGTCACAACGCCGGCCACGCTCCCCGAAACCTACGACGGGTTTCGAAACGCGGTGTTTCAGGTCGCGCTCCACGAGGCCGCCAACACTTCGCTCGAGGCCACGGTCACGGGTTCACCTGTCGGCGAACGGGACCTCCCCTCGACGCTTTCGGGTCCCGTACTCTCCGTCCAGCAGAGTCTCGTCCGTCCCGTCACCTCGACGTTCCCCGTCGAGAACTCCTTCGAGATCGACGTCGACGGGGAGCGGTACAAAATCGGCGGGAGAGGCGCGTTCCTCGAGGATTTCGAAGCTGAGTCGGTCGCACTCGAATACCTCGAGGAGTGATCCAGCCGAGGGGAATCGACCGCCGGTGACGTGGTTCCGTCCGTTGTCCGCACTCTCCGTGCTGTTTTCAGCCACTCTCGCTTTCGATCTCGGGTCCGTTTGATATTACTCTCGGTCTCGAGTCCGTTCGATATCGACCGACCAGTCCTCACCGTACATGCTCTCGTACTCGAGCCGCGGTACTGCGGTCTCCGGAAGGGCGTCGTACTTCCGCAGGAACTCGAGGACGCCGCTTCCGCCGCCGAAATCGCCGCGGTACCAGAGGAACAGAAACGGGACGGTGGCGGTGTTCGATCCCGCGTCGTAGACGACCGTCTCCTCGAGATACCACTCGGTCGTCAGGTCGAGTTCCTCGTCGATATCCGCCGACGAGAACACTGTTGACGGCGGACCGGTCTCCCCGATTCGACCCAGTGCAAAGTGGATCCGCGGATCGACCGATTCGAGGCGGAACTCGCGTTCGAACGACGAGGGAAATAGACGTGGAAGATACCCCAACCCCCACGGGTGTTTCGATCCCCGAAGCATCCCGTGTTCGATGTCCGCGAGGCTCAGCCAGACGCCAGCTATCGGGATGCGATCACGGGCATAGAACTTCCAGCGCTCGAGGGAACTTCCGTCGAAGATCGAGGGGTCGTCCTCGCACAGGAGATGGAGGTACGCGTTGTAACAGTTAAGCCAGAACGCGAGTCGCTGCTCTCGACCACGGAGCGACCGACGGAGATGAGATCGGTCGAGCGTAGCGAGATGTCGTTTCAACCCTTCAACGTCACCCACAGTCTTGATTTCGTACAATAGATCGGCTGACAAAGAGAGGGGGTCGAGCTGGGTCGACATTCGAGTACCTCTAAGCGCACCAGATTCTTGAAAGACTGTGGCGGGTGCGGACGACTATCACGCCTGTGAACAAGTTTCTGTCGGCAAGTGATTAGTGGGTTGCCAACTGGGGAATCATGTCAGATTGAATGTTCGTGAATTCGAATAGCTTCCTGCCGGTTTTATCCGAGTATCCGTTGACGGACACGAGTGTGAACCGCAGGAAAGGATACCTCCTCGCCCTATTGGCCGCCTTTGGCTATCTATCACTGCTACTGGTGCTTCCATTCGCCCAGTACGTGCTAACCGCGGTGCTAATCGCATACATTCTCTCGCCGCTCCAGCATCGCCTCGAAAAACGGATGTCCTCGACCATCGGCGCGTTCTCGTTGGTCATCCTCGCAATCGTGGCGCTCATCCTTCCGTTCATCCTCGTCGTACTCGCCATCGCGGATGACGCTGCCAGAATGGCGCAGAATCTCGATCCTGAAGAACTCCAGCTAACAGAAATAGAGGAGTATCTCGAAAGCGAGTTCGGCCTCGAAGTCGATATCGCCTCCTCGGCTGCCGATCTCGGCGAGCAACTGGGAACGACGGTGCTCGAGCAATCGACAGCCTGGCTCAGCACGATTACTCACGCTTTGGTCGGATTCGGGCTCGCGCTGTTTCTCATTTACTACCTGCTCAAAGACGGCGACACGCTCTACGGCTGGGTCCGTGAGATGACCCCGCTTCCAGAGGACGTACAGAACGACCTTTACACGGAACTCGACGAAGTCATGCGAGCCGTCCTCCTCGGCCACGTCCTGATCGCCATGGCGCAGGGGCTCATTGCGGGGCTCGGCTTTTTCGTGACCGGCATCCCGAACGCCGCGTTCTGGACGGCGCTGATGATCGTCCTCGCTCTCATTCCGCTCGTCGGAACGTTTCTGGTCTGGGGGCCAGCAGTCGGATACTTGGTGTTAACCGGAGAGCCGCTGTTCGCCCTCGGATTGTTCGTCTACAGTGCGATCATCGTCGGCGTCTCGGACGACTATCTTCGCCCCATTGTTGTCGACCGCTACGCGGATATCAACCCCGCCGTGATCATCGTCGGGGTCCTCGGCGGCGTCTACGCGTTCGGGTTCATGGGACTCTTCTTCGGCCCCGTCGTGCTGGGGGCGTTTATCGCGACGGTTCAGGTGGTCGACGAAAACTACGAGCGACTCGACGAGACGGGCGGACGGTCGGGCAAGCCCGAGTGAGAAGGGGTACCGAGACGCTCGCGGAAACGCCGAATCCGTCGCGCTTTTGGCCGACGAGCCCAGACTACCAGTATACGAATGGCCCGGTATCACATCGAGACGTACGGCTGTACGTCGAACCGCGGAGAGAGCCGCGAGATAGAGCGGCGGCTCCGCGACGCGGGCCACCATCAAGTCGAGGGTCCAGAGCGGGCCGACGTCGCCATCCTCAACACCTGTACGGTCGTCGAAAAGACCGAACGGAACATGCTTCGTCGAGCCGAAGAACTGGCCAACGAGACCGCAGACCTGTTCATCACGGGCTGTATGGCTCTCGCACAGGGCGAGGAGTTCGCCGGTGCGGGGATCGACGGCCAGGTGCTCCACTGGGACGAGGTCCCCGAGGCGGTCACGAACGGCGAGTGCCCGACGACGACGCCGGACGCCGAACCAATCCTTCAGGGCGTAATCGGCATTCTCCCCATCGCTCGAGGCTGTATGTCGGATTGTTCGTACTGCATCACCAAGCAGGCAACCGGCAAGATCGATTCCCCACCGATCGAGGAAAACGTCGAGAAAGCCCGCGCGCTCGTCCACGCCGGCGCAAAAGAGATCCGCATCACCGGCCAGGACACGGGCGTCTACGGCTGGGACACGGGCGAACGAACGCTTCACGAACTCCTCGAGCGGATCTGTGCCATCGACGGCGACTTTCGGGTCCGCGTGGGGATGGCCAACCCGAAGGGCGTCCACGGCATTCGCGAGGAGCTCGCGAACGTCTTCGCCGAGAACGAGGAACTCTATAACTTCCTGCACGCGCCGGTCCAATCGGGCTCGGACGACGTGCTGGGTGATATGCGCCGGCAACATCAGGTCAAAGAGTACCTCGAGGTCGTCGAGACGTTCGATTCGACCCTCGAGTACTGGACGCTTTCGACGGATTTCATCGTCGGCTTCCCGACCGAGACGGACCACGACCACGAACAGTCGATGTCCTTGCTTCGGGAAACCCGCCCCGAAAAGCTCAACGTCACGCGCTTTTCGAAGCGGCCGGGAACCGACGCCGCCGAGATGAAAGGGCTCGGTGGCACGGTAAAAAAGGAACGCTCGAAAGCGATGAGCGACCTCAAACTCGATATCGTGGGCGAAGCTTACGAAGAGATGGTCGGCGAAGTGCGAGAGGACGTACTCGTCGTCGAGGAGGGAACCGCCGACTCCGTGAAGTGTCGGGACGGCGCGTACCGTCAGATCATCGTCCAAAACGCCGACGATCACGGGGTCGAAATCGGCGACTTCATCGACCTCGAGATTATCGGCCAAAACACGGTTTATGCGTTCGGAGAGCCGCTCTAGCCCCTAATTCCCATAGTTTCAGATTCGAGAAAGAGGAGATTTTTGACGTAAAATTCCACAATGGTGGTGGAGTTTTCGATGTCGGTTGCAGACGACACCCACTCTTTTGCGGTTTCGAGACGAAGCCGGGGTATGATCACGCTGTACCAACTCGAGGGCTGTCCGTACTGTGAAACCGTCGACGAAGAGCTCAAGACGCTCGACCTCGACTACGAGAGCATCTGGGTGGAGGGACTACACTCGGAGCGAAACGAGGTCAAACGCGTCTCCGGCCAGCGACAGGTACCCCTCCTCGTCGACGAGGCGTACGGTGTCACGATGGCCGAATCGGAAAACATCCTCGAGTATCTCGATCGGACCTACGCGTAAGGCCGGATTCCGGCCAGAAATCGACGGAATTCAATCGAACACGACGGCCCGGGCGTCTCCGGGAACCGTCGCTCCATCCTGCTCGGCGAACGCTTCGTGGAGGCTCTCGTAGGTTTCATCGAGCGCTTCGACGATGACTGAGGTGTCCCCAATAACCGGCATGAAGTTGGTATCCCCCTTCCAGCGAGGGACGATGTGGGTGTGGAGGTGGTCGCCGATCGAGCCGCCGGCACCCTCTCCGAGGTTGAGACCCGCATTGAAGCCGTCGGGTTGAAGCGCCGTCTCAACGGCCTCGAACGTCCGCTGTTTGAGTCGGGCGTGATCCAGCAGCTGTTCGTCGGTAAGATCCGCGTACTCGCCCGTGTGTACGCGCGGAATCACCATCACGTGACCCGGACTGTACGGGTAGTTGTTCAAGAGAACGAACGCGTGCTCGCTCCGTGCGACGAGCAGGTTCTCCCGGTCGTCATCGCGTTCGGGGAACTCACAGAACACGCAGTCCTCGATATCGGCGTTTTTATCCTCACGTCTAATCCATTCGATTCGCCACGGTGCGAACACCTGGTCCATACGGGTGACCACTCGAGCCGAACCTAAAGCATTTCATCAGTGGCCGTGGCGAATCCTCGATCGTTGCGATCGTAGTTATTGACGCCGACCCGTGTGAACACGAAGGTTGCTACCGCTAAACACGCATCTGAGTGGCAAAGAATCGATAATACAAACTTAACCGATTGTCATGTTCGTGGGAAAGTAGATTAATAAGTCATTAAATCCGGTTCTAAACAATCTCGAGCGATCTCAGCGAGTGATTTGCCCCACCCCGCTCACGTCTTGCGATTATTACGACTCAATATCCGTAATGGGACACGGGTTTATGATGCCCCTAATCTTAAACCAGTTTCAATGGCAACAACAGACAACTCATTCAACGGGATGACCGAACACTGCGACGATTGCGAACTCGAAACTGTCCACGAAGTGAACGTGCAGATCCGAACCGAGAGCCTGAAACAGGAAAACGCACAGTTCTCTCGTGAGCCCTACCGCGTGGCCGAGTGCCAGCGCTGTGGGAACCGCACGAGCCAGCGAATGAACAACGCCTGAAACGGCCCGGAAGCGACGGTACACGATACCAAAACAGTTGCGTAGATTGGACGGTGATCGGTGGGACCACCGTCCGTTGTTTTTTGGTTTCAGGTGTGATAGAGAATGTCTATACGATTCCCTGAGCCGACGCTACTTCGTCGTTACCTCACAACCGTCTTCCGTGACGATGATTGTATGCTCTTTCTGGCTCACGAGACACCCCTCGTCCTCCTTGAGGACGGGATAGCCGTGGACGATGTTGTTGCGTTTGAGTCGCCGCAGTGCAACCTCGGGACGACCCGTCTCGAGCCACCGCGTCGCGAACGGGAGGGTTCGAAAGTCACCGGTGATCTGCTCGAGCGCCTCTCGAGCCTGCCGGTTCCGAACCGACCCCTCCCGCTCGAGCGAGAAGATTTCCTCGCTCGACCCCTCTGTCACCTTTCCGCCGCCGTCCGTCGCGAACGGTTCGATAGCGACGACGTCGCCGGTTTCGAGCGTCGTTCCCTGTGAAACGGCGCGGTTGGGGATATTCGGACTCGTGTGTTGCTCCCAGTGACCCAGTCCATGGCCGGTGAGGTTGACGACGGGATTGTAGCCGTAGCCGTCGATCACGTCCTCGATTTCGGCGCCGATATCGCCCGTCTCCACGCCCGGTTCGATCACGTCGATCGCGGCCTGAAGCGCCTGTTCGGGTGCCTCAGCGAGTTCCGGGTTGCCTGAGAGATCGACGGTGATAGCGGTGTCCGCCAGCCAGCCGTCGATGTGAACGCCGATATCGAGGTTGATCATCTCCTCGCCGAAGGTCGACTCGTCGTCGATACTCGGTGTCGCGTGTGCCGCCTCCTCGTCGATCGAGATATTCACCGGGAACGCCGGTTTTCCGCCCAACTCTCGTATCCTGTCTTCGGCGTATTCGGCGATCTCGAGGTGACTCGCACCGACCTCGACGCGATCTGCGGTTTCCTCGCGGACCTGCGAAAGGATTTCGCCGGCTTCGCGGTGCTTTTCGTACATCTCCGCCTCGAGATCGACTTCCGTTTCGCTCATGTACCCGGGTTGTATCGGTCAGCAAAAAGAGGTTCCGCCTGCCGAGTCCGCGATCCTATCGGTCGAACCCGACGCTAACGCGGCGGATAGACACAGAACATTGGTAGACGACACTCTCCAGCCCGCTCGCGAAGAGTGTGGGTCGCCGGGAGGACAGTTACGAGGAGGACACGGGAGGCGAGTCGGTGTCTCCGGTCCACTCGCAATCGGGACAGGCGGCGACACCCTGAACGTTCGACAGCGTCGCTCGACAAAGCGGACATCGTTGTGCTGCATGCTGTGGGGGGCGGAGCATTATCGAGTAATTTTCATCGACGATAATAAATATGTGCTACGACGATCGTCGATGATCTCGCCGTTCCGTTGCCATTTGCATCGCATTGCTGTTGTACGCCGACCCGAGGTGGCCGCGCGCGTCAACGACGATAACGCCGGCGGTCGACCCGGTCAGTTCCGCGAACTCCTCGATGGCGAGTTCGGCGGCCGCGCCCGCCTCGAGACCGCGCTCGACGTGTCCAGCTACGCGTCGTGAGAGCGTCGTGCGGGCGATATCCTCTCCGGCTCCGGTCGCGCTCACCGCCGCCGCCGGCGAACAGTAAAAGCCGGCGCCAACCTGCGGAACGTCGCCGACGCGGCCGGCGAGGGCCAACCAGCGTCCGCCCGTCGACGTCGCGGCCGCGAGGGAGTCGCCGTCGAACGCAACTGCACCGACGGTATCGTGGTCGTGTTCGTCACCGCGGGCGCGCTGGTCCCCGTAGCGGTCACCATCTTCGCCGGGGTGGTGGACATCGGACTCGTATTCGTTAGACGGAGCCCCTGTCTCGCGGTCGATGTCCGACCCATCTCGTCCGCCGGGATCCGTCTCACCGAACCGTTCGTCGATCCACTCGAGTTGGGTCCGCGCGCCGCCGACCGGGACCTCGAGGTCGTCCCACTTTTCGCGCGTTCGATCGGTCCAGAGGTCGGCGTCGACCTCGACATCGAACGACTCCGCGAGTTCGACGGCGTGATCGCCCGAAACGAACGTGTGTGGCGTCTCTTCCATGACTATCCGAGCAACGCGAGTCGCACGCTTGACTCTCTCCATCGAACAGACGGCACCGACCGAACGGTTGTCGGTCATGATTCCCGCGTCCGTTCGGATCTTGCCGTCACTCTGGACGGCACTCCCGACGCCCGCGTTGAAGCGCGGTGAGGACTCGAGAACGCCGACGGCGGTCTGGACGGCGTCGACAACTTCGGCTTCGGCTGCGCCCGCATCGGCGGCATCCTCGAGAACCTCCTGTCTCTCGGTCGGGTTTTCGGGATCGCTCCCGGCCCCGCCGTGAACGACGATTTGCACGCTCCGATCTGCTGATCCGCGCGGATTAACTCTCTCGGTTTCGATCCTTCAGTGTCACACTGTCGCCCGTCGGTTCGAGTAGCGGCGGTCGGTATCCAATCGCTCAGCCGTCGGCCATCGTCCCGATTCCCGCACACTTACCACGGTCCACCGTGTATCCGGACGACGATGACGCCACTCGTCTTTCTGGTCGGCTTCTGTCTGATCCTCGGGGTGATCGTAATCGGACGAGTGGTGAGCGGAACGTCGACGCGCCCAACCGACGGTGGAAGCGCATCGATTATTATGGGTGTTGCGGTGCTTTCCGTGTTCTGGGTCGCACTCGAGGAATCGTTACTGACGAGTCCGGTGTGGATCGTAATCGTTGGGTTCGGTTCGATACTGATCGCGATTGGAGTGGCCCTCGTGATCCGTCGATGGGACGAGTCGGTACCGGCATGAGTGGGGCGTTTCCATTTTTTGTCCGACCACCTTCCCTGACTTAAAAGAGTTCTCGAGGGAAATGGTAGACCTTTTACCCCTATCGAAGAACCGTACAGACGAAATGAGCTACGACAAGATCGAAGTCCCTGAACAGGGGGAAAAGATCACGCTGAAGGACGGTTCCGAGGACGAACTCGAGATCCCCGACAATCCGATTATCCCGATTATCTACGGTGACGGTGTGGGCAGCGACGTCGGTCCCGCCGCACAGAAGGTGCTCGACGCCGCCGCGGATGCGACCGGTCGCGAAATCAACTGGATGCGCATCTACGCAGGCGAGTCCGCCCGCGAGATGTACGACGAGAATCTCCCGGACGAGACCGTCGAAGCCATCAAAGAACACCGCGTCGCGATCAAGGGCCCGCTCACGACACCGGTCGGCGCCGGCTTCCGCTCGCTGAACGTCGGTCTACGCAAACTGCTCGATCTCTACGCGAACGTTCGACCGACCTACCACCTTGACGGCGTGCCGTCGCCCGTCAAGAACCCCGGCGAGATGGACATGGTCACCTTCCGAGAGAACACGGAAGACGTCTACGCCGGCATCGAGTGGGAGGCAGGCACCGACGAAGTTCAGCAGGTCAAGGAGTTCGTCGAAAACGAGATGGGCGAAGACGACGTCATCCACGACGGCGACGTCGGTATCGGCATCAAGCCGATCACCGAGTTCGGAACGAAGCGACTCGTCCGCCGCGCCATTGACTACGCCTTAGAGCACGACCGAGACTCGGTCACGCTGGTCCACAAGGGCAACATCATGAAGTTCACCGAAGGCCAGTTCCGCGACTGGGGCTACGAGGTCGCCGAAGAGGAGTACGGTGAGGAAGTCATTACCGAGGATACCCTCTGGGAGGAACAGGACGGCGAGGTCGACGACGACACGCTCGTCGTCAACGACCGCATCGCGGACAATATGCTCCAGCAGTTGCTCACGCGAACGGACAACTACGACGTCATCGCGACGATGAACTTAAACGGGGACTACATGTCCGACGCCGCCGGCGCACAGATCGGCGGCCTCGGCATCGCTCCCGGTTCGAACTTCGGCGACGGTCGCCTGCTCGCCGAGCCCGTCCACGGCTCCGCACCCAAGTATGAAGGCCAGGACAAGGTCAACCCGACCGCGATGATCCTTTCGGGTCGCATGATGCTCGAGTACATGGGCTGGAACGACGCCGCAGATCTCGTGCGAGACGCCGTCGAGGAGACCATCTCCTCGGGCAAGGTCACCTACGACCTCGAGCGACAGCTCGAGGACGCCGAGAAGCTCTCGACGAGCGAGTACGCCGAAGAAGTCGTTGCGAATATCGAAAAACTGGCGTAAGCCTGTTTTTCGAACAGTCAGAACGCAAAGCGTTCTGACGACATCGAAACGCTCTCGTAGAGCGTTTTTCAGCCGCTTTCGCGGCTTCACCGCGCGAACGTTATTTTTTCTTTCTTTCTTCGAGTCTCCGACCCCGACGTCCCCCTCGAGCCAACAGGTCACGCGATGGGCGGATACGCTACGAACTGACCGGGTCACCGTCTTCCGGCCGGCTCCGGACGGCGTTCGGTCCCGTTGCCTCGAGGAGCCCGACTGCGGCTGCAATCGTCGCGAATCCAACCATGACTAACAGCTCGAGGCCGAGCGGCGTGGCGTCGGCGCTCGGATCGATTCCGACGGCGATCCCCGTAAAAACGACGATTGAAAGAACGAGAGCGGCGGGAGCCACGAGAGAGTGGTTCATCGAAGGGGCTGGCATCGATAGCGACCTCGGTTCACGTCCGGAGACGGCGTCGAGGCTCGCGTTTCGGCCCCCGAGAGCGGTGGCAACGACGAGGCTCGCGAGCAGTAACGGACCGAGCCGAACGAACCCGAGGACGGTCAACGTGGACAGATACCCAATTGCAACGATCCCGGTGAAACGGGTACGCCAGCCCACGAGCAATGCGACGCCGACCGCGGTCTGAACCACGGCGAAGACCACGACCCAGCCGCTCATTGCAGGGAGGATCACCGTTTCAATGAACATGGCGATCGGTGCGACGTGTTCGGCGGCCATAGCTTCAAACGCCTCCGCTTGCACGTCCGCCGACGCCCAGCCGGGAAGGCCTAGATCGGTCCGAAAGAAAATCTCCTGGAGGAACCGGTACCCGACGAAGATCCTGAGTACATCGGCCGCGACCGCCACCGAACGAACGCCACGGAAGACGGCCAGCAGCCCACCCGCGGTGAGCGCCGACAGGATGGTCATCTCGAGACTGATCGAGAGGATACGCGACGTCTCGGCCGTCGGCATCGAGATCGGTAGTACGCCGAAATCACCGCTAATCCGGCTGCCAATCTTGGGTACCACTGACGAGGGATCGGAAGGGGTCGATTGACCGCGCGGGTCGCCCGACCGATCGAATCCGAGCGAGTTTCAAGAATCGCGTCGAGGCCGTAGTGCCGTCCCGCACTAGCCACGAAGACGAACGCGATCGGAATCGTAAACAGCGGCGAGGTGCGGATCGTACCGAAGTGGAACACGGGAAGGAAGTACAAAACGCCGAAGAAGGCGGCCGGACGGGTCCATAACCCGATGATCAGTGCGACGGCCGTAAGCAGTTGCGCGGCAGTGGCAACGTAGCTCCACTCGGCCGCGTACGGGAGCACGGCAGTCTCGAGCAGCGTCGCATACCAGCCGAAAACCCCGTCGTCAATCGCTCGCTCCGCGACGCGAGTGATGTCGCCGCCGGCGTTCGCACCAACCCAGTCCTCGTTCGTCCCCGAAGCGAGCGTCCCGAGCTTCCACCAGCCGCCAGCGATCACCTCGTACAGTAGCAATAATCCGATAAATACCCGCGTAAAGGCGATCCACGGGCCAGTTCCTCGCTCAGTTCCCGATTCGTCTCGAACGGATGGGTTTTCTAGCATTTCAAAATAATCTTTTACTAATATATAATAAAATCTTCGGCCTAATTATTATCTCGACCACCGAGGGCGATGGTCATTTCACTCGAGCCAGTTGCCGAACTGGTCGAAACCACAACGTTCTCACCGTCGAGTCCGTACACTCCCACGATGGCTGTAGTTCGCGTCGACGACGAGCAACGACTCGAGGACGCCTTCAGTGTCCGACAGACGGTGTTCGTCGAGGAACAGGGCGTCGACGAGGAGGTCGAGTACGACGAGCACGAGGACGACGCCGTCCACTTCGTCGCGTACGAGCGAACGGATGCCGGCGAGGAGCACCCGATCGGGGCAGCACGCCTTCGAGAGCCCGAAGACGGCGTCGGGAAGGTCGAACGCGTGGCGGTGCTCGAGTCACATCGCGAAAACGGCATCGGCCGAGAACTGATGGACGCCCTCGAGACGGAAGCTGGTTCGGACGGACTGGAGACGCTCAAGCTTCACGCCCAGACTCGAGCGGCCGGATTCTATCGCGGGCTCGGCTACGAACAATACGGCGAGGAGTTCGAAGAGGCGGGGATCCCCCACGTCGCGATGAAAAAGTCCCTCGAGTGATCCCGCGGGTACACGAAAGAGCGAGAGTCCCTGCTACTTACTCGAGTCGCGGCAACTCGCCGGTTCGTTCCTTGCGAATGAGATCGCGAACGAACAGCCGAAGCTGTCGCGCCAGATCCGCTCGGTCGTCATAGGAGTAGATGCGCGCCTCCCATCGATCCCGGACGGCCGCGATCATCGCGCTCCGAACGCTCGATTCGTGGACGAACATCACTCGTTCTCGGCGGTTATCGGCGGTCTCGTCGTCGAACAGCGCTTCGAGAACGGCTCCGGTCTCGATGCCGACGCCGAGGTTGTCGCCGATCGCAGGGACGACGTAGACGATGGCATTGCTCGCACGGGCGAATTCGATGCTCTGAGTCGCCGCGTCCATCTCTTCGAGTGGAACGTCGACATCGATAGCGAGAAAGGCGTTGACGCCGGCGTTCGTTCGGAGCCGGTCGCGGACCTCAAGCAACAGATCGAGCGCGGCTTCGTCGTGCTCGAGAACGTGGTTCGAATCGACGAGCGCCCCGAAGTCGACCGTTTCCGGGATCGATTCGGGTTCGGCGTGCTCGAGAGCCCGTTCGACATCGAACGCTTCGTAGGGCCCCATCAAATAGACGAGAAATCGAGGTCGCTGCAGGTCGCCGAGTTCGGCGATCAGACGGTCGCGCATATCGGTGCTGCTGCGCGATACCATATAAACATAGATGATTTCAGTGGTTACTGAGTCAGCGAATACTTAAGCGATCGTACGTACAAGAGATTCATATGGCAGAGTCCGAACGGGTGGCGGGGCGAGAACGCGAGGGGTTACTGCCCGAAAATAGCGTCCTCTCACTCGAGGAGTACCTCGCGATGCAACGGTCGATCGGGAACGAAACGAGGTTTCGGATCGTCGATACGCTCGTCGAGGGCGGGTCCCAAAGCGCCAGCGAACTTCGTGACAGGCTCGAGGTCCGGTCGAACGCATTACACTACCATCTCGAAGAACTCGTCGAAGTCGGATTGATCGAAAATCGAAAGCGAAAATCGCCCGACAAGGACGGATTGTACTCCTATTATCGAGCGACCTCACTTGGCGAAGGGATTCTCACCGACGGCGTCCGCGAACTCATGGCTCGAGAGTGGGACGCACTCGAGGCGTACGGCGAGTGACCGTCGACGCCGATCCACCCTACCGAAACTGCATGCCGCCGTTGACACAGAGCACTTCGCCCTGCACGTAGGAATTTTCGATTAGGTACTCGACCGAGTGAGCGATCGCGTCGGGTTCGCAAGCGTACTGGGGGAGGTGGGTGTCGATCCCCTCGTGGCCCCGAAACTCGACGGACTCGAGATAGTCGACGATTTCATCGTTCATATCCGTTTCCACAGGTCCCGGCGCGACCGCGTTCACCTGTACCCCGTCGTCGCCGAGTTCTCGAGCCAACGAGCGGGTGAGTCCGTGTAGCCCGGCCTTGCTTGCCGCGTAGGAGGCGTCGACGGTGCCAGCCGTTCCGCCGATACTCGAGACCATCACGACGTCGCCCCCGGTTTCACGGAGATCTGGGGCCGCAGCCTGAGTGACGGAAAACGCCCCGGTCAGGTTCGTCGCAACGACCTCCTCGAACGTTTCCGGCTCGAGGTCCTCGATCGGGGCCGGCTCGACGATACCGGCGTTGTTGACCACGGCCTCGATCGAGTCGAACGTGTCACGCGTCCGCTCGAGGAGTGCTGTCACTTCAGTGGGTTCAGTGACGTCCGCCTGAATCGCAACCGCGGACGCCCCGGCGGATTCGACCTGTTCGACCGTTTCTTCTGCCGCACCGCCGTCGGAGCGGTAGTTGACGACGATATCGTGTTCGTGAGCTAATCGGGTCGCGATCGCTCGTCCGATCCCTCGACTTCCACCGGTAACGATGACTGCCATGCGTGCCAAATCGGGAGCAACGGTCTTTCCAATACCGGAATCTCCCTCACCCGTTCGTTACAGGACGTTATCTCGGATATATCGACCGCAGAGCCCGAGCATCGCGAGCGCCATCGCGACGGCGAAGGCGACGACGAACGCCGAAGCAGGCTCCGTAACTGTCGCGAGCTCGCCGCGGACGAACTCACCCGCGAGCACGATCGCGACGAGTAGCAGGGCAACTCCACCGACGTTCTCGAGAAGCGAATTCGTCTCCGGCACCGCGTCGGAATCGTTCAGCAGGTAGAGGATCACGATGAGTGCAAACGGCGTCCCGACGAGTCCGAACGCGAGAACGAGGACGAGCAACTGGAAGAACGAACCGCCGAGGAACGCCCCGAGTGCGGAGACGAGCGCGACGACGACGATCATCGCACGGAATCGCGAGTCCTCGACGGACTGCTCCCAACCGAGTTTGTCCGCGAGGAGGTACGGCGGAACGATCGTGTTCCCGCCGAGCGTCGAGATCGCCGCCCCCCAGAGCCCGAGGAGGAACAGCCAGACGGCGTATTCGCCTGCAACCGGACCGAGCGCCTCCGCGGCCTGGATTTCGGTGATCGTCGCCGGGTCGAGACCGGTTTCGGGCAAGACGCTCGCTGCGACGAGGAAGATCGCGAGACTGAAGATTCCGAACGCGACGAGCATCGAACTAATGATGTCGAATCGGGCTAGTGAGACATCGTCTCGAGTCCAGCCTCGAGCCTGCATCGTGTAACTCTGCATAGTCAACAGCGTGATGTGGACGGCACCGCCGAGCACACCCGCCGCGACCAGTGCGCCGCCGACGCCGGCGGGAATCTCGGGCTGGAGCCCGGAAACCGCAGCTCCCGTATCGATCGGGACGACGAACGCTGCGGCGATGAACGCGAGAACGACCAACGAGACGATGATCTTCACACCGACCTCGGCGAATCGGTAGCCGCCACCGGCGAGCGTCAGCGCGAGGAATATCGCCCAGATGACTCCCCAAATTCGTGGATCGGCCGCAGCGTCGAGTCCGGCACTGCCGACCATCGTCGCGCTGACGTCAGCGAGCGTCTGCATGATCACCAGTTGTGCAAGCCCCGAGGCGAGAACGGCGTCGATAAGGAGCACCCACGCCCAGAACTCGCCG
This sequence comes from Halostagnicola bangensis, assembly GCF_054653435.1. Lineage (NCBI taxonomy): Archaea > Methanobacteriati > Methanobacteriota > Halobacteria > Halobacteriales > Natrialbaceae > Halostagnicola > Halostagnicola bangensis. The sequence continues at coordinate 1,156,938 of NZ_BAAIGG010000002.1, forward strand.
AGGTGTTCCTCGACCACGGCGATGATCCCCTTCTCGGTGAGCAACCCGAGTCGCATGGCGAGATACTGGCCGATCGTCCCGAGAACGGCAGAGACAATGACGACCCACAGCAGTGCGTAGCCGAAACTCGCACCCGCAGTGAGCAGACTCGCCATCGTCGCCGGTCCCGCGGCGATTGCACCGGCGAGCCACGTCGGCCCTAACTGTCTGACGAACGTTTCGATACGACCACCGTACACCTGTCTCGACTCCGTTGCCATCGGCCCACCTTGACAAAGGGAGTTTATAACTCCGTGGTATTGGGCCGTGTTCATCTCATCCTGGTAGTGTTTTCTGGTCGAGTGAGGAGTCGATCTGTCGTGTGAGAATTCGATTATGAAGCGCCCAAAAGAGCGACGAAAGCGACAGAAGCGCCGGTGTCGAACTCGATATCGACTCTCGTCAGCTCGGGTGCTCCCGCGGCGGGCCGAAAATATCCACTCCTCGAACGGTTTCATCGCCGCGATTCGTGACGGCGCGTGATTGATCTCCAGGGATCACGGAGGAATCTTCCGGACCATAGACGATTTCCTCGACAGCGGTAACGAGAGACAGACATCCAAAGCGATACTGGCCGGCAACCCGCGTTCGAGGAAACGGCCCCGTTCCGATCGGTTTCACTTTCACTCCACTTGCCGAACGTTAAACTACGGCGGGAACTACCGTCGGGATATGTACGCCGTCGTCGGTTGCAGCGAGTGCTCGCATCTCTGGCTTCTCGAGGGGCGCTCGGAGACGACCCAGTGCCCCCGCTGTGGGTCGCGTCGGGCCTACGAAAAACGAAAGAAGTTCGTCGAAACCGAAGACGCTGATCACGCGCGAGACGTTCGCGCCTCGATGTTGGCGAACCGTCAGGGCGAGGGGGAAGCGTTCGCCGAAATGGATTCCTATGCCACCCTCGAGACTAGAGTCGATGGCGGGGTCATCGACGAAACCGCGTATCTCGAGGCCTCTGGGCTCGATGTTGAAGCGGTCGACGCCGCCGGCGACCGCGATCCGCGAGGCCCGACTCGGCGCGGGAGCAAGAAAGACGTCGTCACCCGAGCGCTCGAGGAACTCGAGGAACCCACGGAAGATGAGATCGTTCAGTACGCCGGGAATCGCGGGGTGTCGGCGGAGTACGTCCGAAAGGCGCTTAAAAAGCTCTCGAGACAGGGCGAGGTGAGCGAACAGCGCGGGCAGTACCGACCGCTGTGAGTATTTCGATTCGACCCGTTTGAGAACGATACCCCCGATTTAAGCGGCGTGGTGATGAACAACCGCTATGGATCTGAGTGAGTTACTTGAGGGGGATGCGCTTACCGGACGGCAAGCGGCGATTATCTTCTTCGTTTTCCTCAGTCTCATCATTATCGCCGGTATACTCCTGATTCTGTTCGGCGATATCTTCCAGGATCTATTCACGTAACGAGCACCACCGGAGCGAATTCACCGGGACCCTAGACGGGCACGGCTGCGAGGATACCCGAATCGTCACGGCTATTGACGCCGGCCCGAAACGACGGCTATGACAGAGACGGTTGAGACGGTCGACGTTCAGGGGACCGCGATCGGTGTCGGGACCGTGATCGCGATGGCCTGCCTGGTGTACGGAACGGTCGTGAGCCAGACGATCGTCGGGATCGACACGACGACGCTAGCGATGTGGGTGTTCGCCGCAACCTTCCTCGCCGTCGGAACGCTCCACGCCGCCTACGGCCACGGAAACCTCGCGTGGGGTCACGGCGGCGCGGCGGCTGGCTGGCTATTCATCCTGCTCGGAACCTCCGGCTTTCAGATTGGGGTCGGACTCCTCTTGCTCGTCCTCTCGGGTGCCTACATCGTCCTCGTAACGTTGCGACTCCGGCGCGGCGGGGCCGAGACACAAGCATAGCGCCGCCGATTCGAGATGGGGCGAGACCCGACTACAACCACCCGAGCGCAACGGCCAGGGACAGACCGAACGTTGCGACCGAGAGCAGTAACTCGACCACCAACAGGAGTCGGCTGGCGCGGTGGGACTCGAGCAACGGGCGAACGGACGTGTCCGGATCGAGTTCCGGAGCCGAGTCGGGGTCGGGCTCCGAATCCGGATGGGAACAATCACAACTCATATGTGGTGGAGCGCCCGCCGGTGCTCGCCGAACGGACGCATCTTCGACTACAGGAGCCACGGGAAAATACCAAAGCCAACAGCGCGTGGTGAAAGTGAAAGTGGCTTTGAGAAGCCGTTAGATGCGTGTGTAGCCGACAGCGGAGACGAGAGTACGGAACGGTTCTCAAAGCAGGACTGAAACTAAAGACGAAGGCCCCATCGTATTACCAACAAAATCTCCGAATCTCGTCATCACGAAAGACGTGCGTCTCTCGAACGACCTCGGGGTAGCCGCCTTGCGTTCTCGATGAACCGATGTCGAACCGCTACCTGCCGAGATCCTCGTGTGCGCTCGCAAGGTGGTTCGAGGCCAGCGCGGCGAGCAGGGAGAGTTCACCCGCGAGCGCGCCGGCGGCGATCACTTCAGCGAGCGCGTCCGCGTTCGAACCCGCGGGATCGCCGCCGCCACGGACGCCGACGACATCGAGCGCCTCGGCCTGCGTGGGGAGTTTCGTCCCGCCGCCGACGGTTCCGACCTCGAGGGAAGCAAGCGAGACGCTCGCGTACAGGTCGGTCGTGATCTCAGGGTCGTCCGACCCGGCGGTCGGTGTCGTTTCGCGCTCTCGAGTATCCATCGTCGTGATGGCGTTGGCCGCTTCGACGACCTGCGCTTCGTCCTGTCCGGTCGCGAGGAAGGCCGCGGCGACGACGTTCGCGGCGTGGGCGTTGAACCCGAGACTCCCTGCCTTTGCGCTTCCGACCAGATTCTTTCGGGTGTTGGCCTCCACGATTGCGGAGGCGGTGGTGTGAAGTCGATCCTCGAGGAGTTCGCCGGGGATGACGACGTCCGCGGTGACGGATCGCCCGCGGCCCTCGACGGCGTTGATCGCGGCGGGTTTCTTGTCCGAACAGAGGTTGCCCGAGAGGGCGACAAGCGACGCAGGCGTTTCGTCCTCGACGACGCGACAGGCGGCTTCGGTCGCGATCGTTGCCATGTTCATCCCCATCGCGTCTTTCGTGTCGTAGGCAAAGCGGAGGAACACCGAGTCGCCGACGACGTAGGGCTCGACGCCGAGTACCTCGCCGTGGCTCGTGGTCTCCTCGGCGGCTTCGCGGAGTTTGTCGCCGTTCGCCTCGACCCACTCGACCGTCTCGGCGGCGTCCGCGACGCCGGAGACCCGAAAGACCGGCGCTCGAGTCATCCCGTGTTTGGTCACCCGGGCGGTGACGCCGCCGGCGTCGTCGAGCACCGAGAGTCCGCGGTTGACGGAAGCCAAGAGCGCCCCTTCGGTGGTGGCGAGCGGGAGGTAGTACTCCCCGGAAGCCGCGCCGCCGTCGATCGAGACCGGGCCGGTGATCCCCATCGGAATCTGGGCGGCACCGATCATGTTCTCGATCGCCGACTCGGCCTCCGCGGCGTCGAAGCCGTAGGAACCGATCGCCTCGAGGTCCGCGTCGGTATCGGCCTCGAGGAGTTGTCGTCGCGCGCTCGCGGCGGTGTCGTGATCGGCGTGATCCTCGAGTTCGTGCAGGCGAAGGTCGCCCTCGCGGACGCGTCGGGCGAGGGAATCTGCGTCTGTCATGAGTCACCAGTCACAGCCCTCGGACCTAACAGTTGTTGATTCGCCGCGAAGGCGAGGGTCGAGCCAACAGACGCCGGAAGGCAGTTCGCAGTGAGCCAAACGGTTTTGGCGCTCGCCGACGCTCACTCGGATAGGATCATGACCGAGGCCGCCGATCGGCTGTTCGTCGACGGAGAGATACACACGCTCGAGCGCCCATCCGAGACGTACGAGGCGATGGCGGTTCGGGACGGTGAGATCGTTCGCCTCGGTCCAACCCGTGAGATCGCGTTTCTCGAGGGCGTCGAAACCGACGTAATCGACTGCGACGGCCGGGTCGTCCTCCCGGGATTCATCGACGCCCACACGCATATGGAGAACCTCGGCAGATCCATGGTTCACGCCGATCTCGCGGGGGCAAGCACACGCGAAGCGGCACTCGAGCGGCTGAGCGAGCAGGCGACGGCCAACGATCGGGAATGGATTCTCGGCTTCGGCTACGACGAAAGCGATTGGAACGAGTCCCGGTATCTTACCCGCGAGGACCTCGATGCCGTCAGTGACGAGCGGCCCGTGATCGCGGTTCGAGTCGACATGCACACCGCCTCATTGAACACGGTCGCCCTCGAGAAGCTCGCCGACGCAATGGCGGCAACTGATATCGAAACGGAGGGTGGTGAACCGACCGGCGTAGTCCTCGAGGAGGCCACCGACGCCGTCTGGGAGGCGATCGAACCCGACTACGCAGAAACCCGCGAACTCGTCACCGCGGCCATTTCGCGCGCGTCCGAACTGGGCGTCACCTGCGTCCACGACATGAACAGACAGTCAGCATCGCCGCGAGTCTACCGCGATTTAGAGGCTAGCGGAGACCTCGAGTGTCGCGTCCGGCTGAACTACTGGAGCGACCACCTCGAAAGCGCGGTCGACGTCGGCCTCGCGACGAACGCCGGGAGCGAATTCATTCGGACGGGTTCGATCAAGACGTTCACGGACGGGAGTATCGGCGGTCGAACGGCGAAGGTGAGCGAGCCGTACGCTGACGGTTCGGCTGCTGGTTCACGCGACGATCACGCCGGAGACGGGAACTGCGGTCAATGGGTCGTCGATCCCGCCGAACTCGAGGACCTCGCGACTCGAGCCGACGACGCCGGCTTTCAGCTCTCGGTACACGCTATCGGTGACGAAGCGATCGAGGAGACGATCTCGGTCCTCGAGACGACGACAGATCCCGCCGGGTCGCGACATCGGATCGAGCATGCCGAACTCGCCAGTGACGATGCCATCGAGCGGATGGCGAAAGCGGGGATCATCGCCTCGGTGCAGCCGAACTTCCACCAGTGGGCGGGCGAGGGGGGCCTCTACGACCAGCGGCTCGGACAGTCGCGGCGACGGCGCTCGAATCGGCTCCGAACGATGCTCGAGGCGGGTGTTGCGCTCGCGTTCGGTTCGGACTGTATGCCGCTCGATCCGTTACTCGGTGTCCATCACGCGGTGAACGCACCCGCCGAGGCCCAACGGCTGCCGGTTACCGAAGCGCTCCGCGCGTACACGCTCGGCGGGGCCTACGCCGGATTCGACGAGGATCGACTCGGGACCCTCGAGGTCGGGAAACGGGCTGATCTGGTGGTGCTCGAGGCGTCGCCGTGGGAACAATCGGATCGGATCGAGGAGATAGACGTATCGATGACCGTCGTCGACGGAGAAGCTATCTTCGAACGGTGAAAAACACGAATAGCGCAGAAGGGGTTCTCGAGGTCAACTCGACGGTCGGTCGAACGGAAAGATCGATACGCAGGCCCACGAACTGAGCGACAACAATCCCCTCGAATGTAGATGCCGAGAGTTGTACTCAGTCGGGTCTGAGCGTCAGCTCCAACCGATCTAAAACAGTTTTTCAGAGAGAAACACCGATTATAGATTGGATAATATTATGACTGGTTCTGTTGTTGACTCGTATGGCTCAGTGGGGACGACGATCGATACTGGCAACCTGTGCAACGCTTTCGACTACCGGCGCGCTCGGGTCGATCAGTGCTGTGGCCGCTGAGGCTCCGGCAGGTTCGGCGGGAACGACATCGAGTTCCGTTTCGGCCGACGACCCGGCGGGCTGGTCCTCGGCTCGCGGGAACGCTACGAACTCTCGTTCCCTGCCGCTCGAGGACGGGTTCCCGGAGTTGGACACCGAAGCCTGGCGGTACGAACTACCGGGAACCACCCACGCCACAGAGGGTCGAGTCGCCGTCGCCGACGGTCAGATATACGTCCAGACGGAGACCGAACTCTTCGCGCTTGACGCCGACGACGGCGAGTTCGTCTGGGAGAGCGAGATTTCGTCCGAGGATCGACCGACCGTCGCCGACGACACGGTTTACGTCGGCAGTCAGGGCCGCGTCACCGCGTTCGACGTGGCGGACGGTTCGGTCCGGTGGGATCGAGAGTTCGATACCGACGGCCAAATTCACAGTCCCGCGGCTTCCGACGGATCGATCTACGTCACCGCTTCCGGAACGCTCTACGCGCTCGACGGCGACGACGGGTCGAGTCGGTGGGAACGCGACGAGATCGAAGTGCGACCGAATAACGAGGGTGTGGGCGATCCCGTTCCGGCATCGTTCGAAACGGACACGGTTGCCGTTATGGACGGGTCCGTCTATGCGAGAACGGATCGGGTCCAGTTCGGCGACGACGACTCTCGCGAGACCGAGTTCCCCGGTGGGATCGCCGCGATTGAATCGGCGACGGGCGAACCAGAGTGGGCGATCGCGTTCGAGGACGGAATTCCCAGATTCCCCATCGCGGCTGATGAGTTCGTCTACGCCCCGTACTTACACTCGAGCGGGTTTAACGAGACCGGGCCCTTGCTCGACCCCGACACGGGTGAGCACCTGGGAGATTCAGATCGCACGGTAGCCGGAATGTCCGACGTTCGAATCACGACATTTCCCAGCCGCGGCACTATCAGTGCCCACACGTCCGGCTCCGGGGAGGATTGGACTATCTCCACCGCCGAGTACGGCTGGGCCGTTCCGATCATCGCCGGAGACACGCTACTGGTCTCCCACCGACTGCGAGAAGAGTGGGAAGACTCAGAGTATCCCGACAGTTCGATCATCGCGTTCGATCTAGAAGACGGGTCGACGAAGTGGAATCTAGAAGTCGATGGACCGCTCGAGATCGCCGCCGTCGACGGAAATACGCTCTATGTCGTGGCCAATTCCGAACTCGTCGCGCTGCGTGCGTCCGACGCCACACCGGACGACGGAAATGATAACGACGATGAGGGCGACGGAGACAACGACGAGGGCGACGAAGGCGACGACTGTGAGTGTGAAGACGGAAACGACGATAGCGACGAAGACAGTGGAAACAGCGACGATGGAAGCGGCGACGAAGACGGCGGAAACGGCGGGGGCGATGGAAGCGGCGATGACCGCGACGGAGACGACGAAAACGGCGACGCCGACGCCAGCGACGAGAACGGTGACATCGAAGACGACGATGGTTCGAACGGTGGAGACGACGATAACGCTTCGAACGAGGACGCAACTGAGACGGACGATGACGACGGTATGCCCGGATTCACGGCCGGTGCCGGTATCCTCGGCGGCGCGGCCACCCTCGAGTGGCTGCGCCGAAGTGCCGCTGTCGACGAATCGACCGACGTGGACGAACCGGCCGAGTAACGGCTTCTCCGAATGTGGCGAACGGGACGAGAACGCCGACGACTAACCGTGACCGCCGGTCCGCCGAGTGCGTTTTCGTCACGTTCATCGCTCCCGGATATCCCGCCTCCGGTCTCGACAGGTTCTGGGCGGGTCACGATCGATCGCGTTAGTCGCGTACACGTCCTTACCGTGAATTCGCGGCCAACAAAATTTCAGCACCCGTTCGCTCGATCCTCGAGGGTACTGAAAACTCACCGGCACGAGCCTCGAGAGCACTATAAATCCAGTTCCAAAAGTCAGACCGTCTCAGTGATCCGCTTCGGTCAACTCGTCGACACGGTCGATGAGCGTCGTCATGATCTGCTCTTGCTCGTTCGTCGTCTCGACGATGCGCTGGGTCGCCTCCTCCGAGCGATCTGAGCGGTCCCTGACAGTCTGTAACGTTCCGGTGAGTCCTTCGACCGTCGAAGCCTGTTCGTCCGTTACGCGGGCAACCTCGGAAATTCCGTGGGCGGCCTCCTCGACGGATTCGCTGATCTCCTCGAGCGAACTGTGCATCTGCTCGATCTGGTCGTCAGCGTGTTGAATCCGATCCTGCGAGCGGTCGACCGCCGACGCGGTTTTTTCGGATTGGTCCTGGAGTGCGGAGATGCTCTTGGTGATCGCGTCAGCGTGCTCGTTCGTCTCGTCGGCGAGTTCCTTGACGTGATCCGCGACGACGGCGAAGCGCTCGCCTCCCTGCTCGGAGCCCGCGGCTTCGATCGTTGCGTTGATCGCGAGCAGGTTCGTCTCGTCGGCGATATCCGAAATTACCTCGATCACTTCGTCGATGTCGCTGATCTGGTCGGACAGCTCTCGGACGGTTTCGGAGAGTTCGTTGCCGATCTCGACGACTTCCTCGGTCGCTTCTCGAGTTGCATCTCCCGCTTCGAGGCCCTTTTCGGCGGTCTCGAGCGAGGCTTCGGCGGCCGCGCTAACCTCGTTCGCCTCGGCGGCGACTTCCTCGATTTCCGCGGCGAAGGACTGAATTTCGGTCGTCGCGTCTTCGACCAGCTCGTTCTGTTGGGAGACGTTCTTGGCGATTTCGGTCGCCGCCTCGTTGGCCTCGTCGGTCGCGTCGTCCATCTGCTCTGCGTGTTCGTTCACCTGACCGGTGATATCCGCCAGGTTCTGGGCCATCTCGTTGATCGAATCGACGACCGCGACCAGATCGGAATCGAGCGTGGAGAACGTCGATTTTCGCTCGGCTCGAGCCGACAGGTTGCCCTGTTTGATCGACTCGGTGGTTTGTTGGACTTCCGAAATCAAAGCGGTCGTCGCGTCGCGTTCGTTGATCGTCTCCGTGCGGTCGATGACGACTTCGACGACCCCGATCAGCTCGCCATCGTCATACAGCGGCGTCGCGGAGAAATCGATGTGGCGTTCGTCACCGTGTTGGTCGACCATCGTACTCGTATCGCCGACGCGACTCGACGACGGATCGCGGAGTTCGACGTCGTGTTCGACGTGCGCCCGTTCGGGCGTCTCGAGAACCTTGTCCGCGAGCGTCTTCGCTCGGCGACCGTCGGGATAGAACATCTCCGAGGCCCGATCGTGACCGACCGCTTCCTCGCGAGTTGCCCCGGTTAACTCGGCGAGCGTCCGGCTCCACTCGACGATCACTCCATCGGTATCAAGTACGAACGTCGGCGTCTCGATTCCGTCGAACAGTTGCGTGTACCCGGCTCGAGTCAACGTTTCTCGGTCGGCTTCGGTTGAACTCGTGGCTGGGTCGACGTCACCCTCCACAGCGCCTGGAGATGCACCCGGCTCGTCCGGTTCCTTCGCTTCCGGCTTCCCCCCTTCAGTGAGTGACGAACGGTTTCCTGTCATTTGTAGTAACGTGTCCCGTAAAGAGAACGATTGAGAACCGGTTTATTCTTTGTGGCAGGTGCTGTCATAGCCGTTGCTCTCGTCAGGCACACAATTCGAAGACCAAATATTCGGAAGCGATCGAAAACGATATTTCAGTTCATCCTGGAAACGTATAATATTCTTGTCTTCGATGTTAGCCGGCTCGGGAAGCGCATCAAAGCGGGGAGAAAATCGGAATAAGAGACGAACCAGAAGGAACTGGGACGCGAACAAACAGAGAGAGGAGATGATTGATAAACGGTGGTTGACAGGACGAAGGAATGTGGGGACCGAGAATCGAGAACGTGAACGGGGTTTCGTTTACCCGGTGATAAACCCACCCGGCGGACAGTGTTTCGCCGGCCGGCCGTCATCAGTCGTCGCCGGTTCGTTCCCGAACTCGGGCGAGTGACGGATCGTTCGTCGGACTTTGGCTCCTCGTCGTGCGATTCGAGTCGTGAGGACCAGTAGTTTACTCATACATGAGTAATTGTTCCGTGACACGCATAAGTATTTTCGAGACGATAGATTGTGTTGGTTAGTTCCCTGTCCAATCAACGAACGGATATACTATCGGCTGTCCCTCTGTGAAGATTCTCGCACCCCCGGGCGGGAGAATCGTAAATGACGTACAGGCGGCAGTATAGCTCACGCCGTCGATTTCGAATCGATGACGATGAGGGAGCTACTGAAACGTCGCTGAAAGAACGGGCCGAGGTTTTTGCCCTGTGACGTGAATAAGCCGGCATGGAACTCGATCTCATCGTCTCGGAACTCCACGGGGAGGACCCGGCCGATCTCGCGAGAGAAGCGGAATCGCTCGGTTATGATGGGCTCTGGCTGACGGAGCTCTGGGGCGAAAACGCCGTCGTCCAGCTCACCGAGATGGCGATCGCGACCGAGGATATCGGTCTCGGAACGGCGATCGTCAACGTCTATTCGCGCTCGCCCGCCGTGCTCGCGATGACCGCCAACTCTCTCGAGCGAGCGTCCGACGGCCGGTTCGTGCTGGGAACCGGCGTGAGTACGAAGAAGGTGATCGAAGACCTCCACGGCGAGTCGTTCGACCGGCCGGTTCGGCGAGCCCACGAGACGATCGAACTCGTCCGAAAATTCACCGCTGGCGACGGCGACCGCGTCCGGTACGACGGCGAACTCATCGATGTCGCGGATTTCCCCGCGCTCGAGGCCGACGTGCCGATCTATCACGCCGGACTCGGGCCCGCGAACCGCCGCGTCGTCGGCCGGCTCTGTGACGGGTGGATCCCGCACAACATCCCGTTTTCGGGACTCGAGGAGGCGTTCGAGACCGTCGCCGAGGCCGCACGGGAACGGGACAGAGATCCAGACGAGATTACCGTCGCACCCTACGTTCCGACGGCGGCGAGCGAGGATCGGGAACTGGCTCGAGAAACGATGCGACAACACGTCGCCTACTACGTCGGGAGCGGCGAGGGGTATCGAAAGGCCGTCGCGACGAAATACGAGGACACCGCGGAGCGAATCGCCAACGCCTGGCGAAACGGGGCTCGAGACGAGGCGACGGGGATGGTTACCGACGAGATGGTCGACGATCTCGGCGTCGCCGGCACCCCTGAGACGGTACGGAACCGGCTTCGAAAGGTGGCGGAGGAGACGATCATCGACCGGCCGATCGTCGTCGTTCCCGAACCGGCGACTGCCGACCTCCGCGAGGAAACGATCCGAGAAGCGGCACCCGAGCGGTTCTAAAGGACTCAGCGCGAGTTCGACAGGTTACCCGACCCGTGGTCGTTTACGCGCCTCGGATCACAGCCCCGAACTCGCTTACGATTCTAATTCGACGCGGTCGCCCGTCTCGGCGGACTCGTAGGCGGCCTCGATCACTCGAAGGTCCGCAACACCATCCGTTCCGTCGGGTTCCGGGTGCGTACCCGTCTGTACGCAGTACCCGAAGTAATCGAATTCTTCGCAGACCTCGTCTACAGGTGGTCCGGTGTACTCCATTCGCATCTCGCCGCTCTCGACGACGATTTCCTGAGGGACGACGCCCCCGAACGGCGAGGCAATCGAGATCATCCCGTCCGTTCCGACGAGTTGGAGCTGACTGCTTGCGTGGGCGTCGAAACTCGCCGTACAGGCCGCCGTTGTACCCCCGGGGAATTCGAGTTGGACCGAAACGTGCTCATCGACGCGGTCGAACGGCTCGTCGCTCGAGTGGGTCGATGCGTACACCGAGACGGGGTCAGCATCGAGGAGGTATCGCATGGTGTTGATCGGATAGATGCCGAGATCGACCAACGCGCCGCCGCCGGCGAGTTCCGGATCCAGCCGCCACGTGTCGGCGTTCGTATACTCGAGCAACGGATGGGAGAACGCGCCGTGAACCTGCACGACGTCGCCGATGATGCCGCCGCCAACGAGTTCCCGGGATCGTCGGACCGTCGGCTCGAGTTGCAGTCGATAAGCGGTCATCAGCGTAACGCCTACTGTCGAACAGGCGTCGACGACCTCGCGCGCACGCTCAAGCGTTACCTCGAGCGGTTTCTCGCAGATGACGTGTTTTTCGCGTCGGGCCGCCGAAAGCGCGTACCGTCCGTGGTACGCGTTCGGCGTCGAAATGTAGACGGCGTCGTATTCGGCCTCGAGGTCGCCGGCCAGATACGCGTCGTAACCGATGACGTGCTCGACATCGAACTCGTCCGCGACGGCTCGCGTTCGACGCGCCGAACTCGTCACGAGAACCGTCGTCTCGCAATAGGATCCCGCACGAATACCGGGGAGCGCACGGTTCCGTGCGAAGCCGCCGATTCCGAGTACTGCGATCCGAACCGTGTCGTCGATCGATTCTCGCTCCCAGTCACGCCGTCTGAAGTCAGTGAAGTAGTCCTCGAGCGTCATACCACCGCTACGACATCGACCCAAAAGATTCCAATTCAGGGGGTGAAGACAGTTCGAGTGAGATGGTAGTTTCGTCCGTCGAAGGGGAGACGGCCACAGCATTGGCAGTCAATAACAATCAGTCAAACGCTGTAATTGAAGGAAAAAGTTATTCAATGGCGGCCTGTGGACTAGGATAATCCACAGGAAGATACAATGGTAACAATGGAAACCGCAGATCTCGATACAGATCTAAGTTTATTCAAATACGACAATCTCGAACAACTTCCACCAAGGTATCGGGATCTCGAAGAGGATGAACGAACGGAGCGTATCGAAGCCGCACTCGAGGCGTTAGGCGAGGACGTGGTGATTCTGGGACACAATTACCAGCGTCGGGAGATCATCGAACACGCCGATTTCGTCGGCGACTCATATCAGCTTTCGAAGGAGGCCGCGAAAGCCGACGCCGAGTACGTCATCTTCGGCGGCGTGACGTTCATGGCCGAGTCCGCAGACATCATCACGGACGACGACCAGACCGTTATCCTCCCGTCGATGGAAGCGTCGTGTCCGATGGCCGGAATGGCCGAAGCGTTGCAGGTCGACGCCGCCTGGGCGGAGATCACCGACGCCGCACCCGACGAGGAGATCATCCCGATCACGTACATGAACTCCTACGCGGATCTCAAGGCGTTCTGTGCGAGTCAGGGCGGCCTCGTCTGTACCTCCTCGAACGCGCATAAGGCGTTCGAGTACGCCTTCGAAAAGGGGGACAAGGTCCTGTTTTTGCCCGACAAACACCTCGGTGAGAACACCGCCCACAGGCTGGGCTTGGCGGACGATATCGCTGAGTGGGACCCCTGGGACCCCGAGGGGAAAGACGCCGAGGAGGTCGCCGACAGCGACATCATCCTCTGGGACGGCTACTGTCAGGTCCACGAACGATTCCGGGTCGAGCACATCGAGGAAATCCGCGAATCGGATCCGGACGCGAAGGTCATCGTCCACCCGGAATGTCGCCGTGAAGTCGTCGAAGCCGCCGACAAAGCGGGCTCGACAGCGACGATCTGCGAGACGGTCGAAAACGCAGATCCCGGCGACACGTGGGCGATCGGCACTGAAATTCATCTCACGAACCACCTCCAGCGCTGGCACCCCGAGGTGAACGTTTTGCCGCTCTGTGGTGACGCGTGCATGGATTGTAACGCGATGCGCCAGATCGATCCCAACTACCTCACCTGGGTCCTCGAGGAACTACTCGAGGGACGCGAACGGAACGTTATCGAGGTCGCGCCCGGCGAAAAGGAGATGGCCGAACTGGCCCTCGAACGAATGCTCGAGATCTAACCATGACGAACGAATCCAGTACCACGATCGATCGAGAGCAAGAAGAGTTCGCGGACGTCCTCGTCGTCGGAAGCGGCATCGCGGGCTGTTCGGCGGCGCTCGCCGCCGCTCGAGAGGGTGCAGACGTTCTCCTCATCACGAAAGCGAGCCGACCCGATGGGGCGAGTACGGATTGGGCACAGGGCGGGATCTCGACGACTCGGGGCAATCCGGAGAGCCTCAAGGCGGATATTCTCGAGGCGAGCGACCAGACTGCCGACCCAGACGCCGTCGACGCGCTGGTCGAGGATGCGGACGAAGCGGTTGAAGACGTTTTACTTTCAACGCTCGAGATCGAATTCGATGAGTCTTCGGAAGATCGCGACGAATCCTCCACGGACGGGAACGAACCGGCGGCGGACGACACCTTCGACTACACGAGAGAGGCCGCCCACTCCGAACACCGAATTCTCCACGTCGACGCCTCGACGGGGACGCACATCCTCCGACCGTTTCTAAATCATCTCGACGAGTACGACGGAATCGAGATTCGCCAGGATACCGCCGCACTCGAGTTACTTACCCACGAGGGCCGAGTCCACGGCGTCGTCACCGACGAGCAAGCGAACGGGAAGCCGATCTGCGCGGGCGCGACGATTCTCGCGACCGGGGGTATCGGCGCGCTCTACAGTCGGTCGACCAACCCCGACGACGCCACGGGAGACGGCATCGCGATGGCCGCCCTTGCGGGAGCCGATGTCTCGGATATGGAGTACATCCAGTTTCATCCGACCGCCTATGCCGGGGGCAAGGCGCGTGGCGACTCGAATCGAGGCGACGATGTCGCCGAGGGAGACGACCCCTTCTTGCTCTCAGAAGCGCTCCGAGGCGAGGGAGCCGTCCTCCGAAACGGAGACGGCGAGCGGTTCATGACGGAGTACCACCCGCAAGGAGACCTCGCCCCGCGGGATATCGTCGCCCGCGCGGTGGCCGACGAACGCGACGCGACCGGCGAGGTCGTCCTCGACGTGAGCCCACTCGAGTTCGAGACGGAGTATCCGTCGCTGGCCGAGAAGTGCCGCACCCGAGGAATTACGGGCGAGGAGATTCCCGTCGCACCCTGCGAACACTTCCTCTGTGGCGGCATCGACGTCGACGAGGACGGCCGCACGTCGCTCGACCGTCTCTATGCAGTCGGCGAGTGCGCCCGAACGGGCGTTCACGGAGCGAACCGATTGGCGAGTACGAGCCTGCTCGAGGGGCTCGTCTGGGGGCTCCGCGCCGGCGAAGATGCCGCGGGGGACGAACCCGAACCCGACCGCGTCGAGGCTCCCGACCTGTTAAATCGAGACCCCGAACTCCCCGAACGCTTCGCCGCGGAAAAATCGCGCCGGCTCGAGCGAACGATGGACGAGCACCTCGGATTGCGACGCAACCCCGGCGACATCGGGCGTGCGAACGCGGTACTCCGTCGACTCAAAGGCGAGGTCGACGCCTACATTCGCACGCGCACCGCCCGAGACCTCTACGAACTCCGGAACGCGAGCGTGACAGCGCTGTTGATCGCCCGCGCGGCGGGCGAGACTACGACCTCGAGAGGGTGTCACTACGTCGTCGACGATAGCGAGAGCGTCGAGACACAGGCGAACACGTCGGCCGACGACTGATACCGAACGATACGACGCATCCATACATGATATCCGACACGCAGATCGAACACTGGCTTCGCGAAGATCTCGGCCACCACGACGTAACTAATCAGGTTCCCGGCGAGACGACGGGACGACTCGTTGCGAAAGAGTCCGGCACCGTCGCCGGCCTCGAGGCGGCCCGTGCCGTCTTCGACTATCTCGGCGTCGACGTCACCGAGTCGATCGATCCGGGAACTCGAGTCGACGCCGGCGACGTTGTCTTCCAAGTCGACGGACCCGCACGCGACGTGCTTCGGGGCGAACGCGTTGCCGTCAACCTCGCCGGCCACGCCTCGGGAATCGCGACGAAAACGCGGGCAGCGGTCGAGCGCGCTCGAGGCGAATCCGACGCCGTTCGGATCGCAGGGACCAGAAAAACGACGCCCGGCCTCCGTGGACTCGAGAAGCGAGCCGTCGTCGCTGGTGGCGGCGACACCCACCGACTCGACCTGTCGCATATGGTCATGGTCAAAGAGAACCATATCGCCGAAATGGGCCTCGAGGAAGCCATTGGAGAGTTCCGAGAGCAGATCTCGTTCGCGACAAAGATCGAAGTCGAGGTGGAAACGGTCGAGGATGCCCCGCGAGCGGCCGAAGCCGGTGCCGACATCGTTCTACTCGACAATATGGACCCCGCAGCGGTCGAGACGGCCGTCTCGGCACTCGAGGCGTACGAAGGGACGCTTACCGAAGCCAGTGGAGGGATTACGCTCGAGACGGTCCCCGAATACGCGGCGACGGGAGTCGACATCGTTTCGATGGGGGAGCTCACCCACTCCGCGCCGACGCTTGACCTCTCGTTTCGAACGTCCGGGTAGCAATTTGATGGGGAGATTGTCAAACCATAATACATATAAATTCAACATGAGAGATGCGAAGGTATGGACGGGACACACAACTCTGAGGCGGAAGGGTTCGAAAACACGCCGTTGACGCCGACACGGCTCGGAGCGGCCGCCGCAGTTTTCGACGTCGTCGCTTTCACTTTCATCGGTTATCTCGTATTCGAAGATCCTGCACTCGGCGCCGTTTCCGGCCTTCTGATCGGCCTCGGCGTCTACCAGTTCCTGCCCCTGATGATGCAACCGGACGGCCTCGAGTCGAATGAGGACTCCGCCTCCGGTAATCCGGTCCGCGGATACCACCGACTCGCAGGCGGCTACGGATTGTCCGTCGCGGGCCTCGTCTTTTTCGCGGTGGGGTTCGCCGAGTTCGAGTTCCTGGTCGGCGTCCCGGCGGCGCTCGTCGCCGGTGCCGTGGTGTATATCGTCGCCGGGTTCGTGTTCCCTAACGCGGCGGTAGGTGAGTAGAGCGGTCACACCATCGAATGGGCCGGTTTCATCACGACTCGAGCCGACAGCGAGTGCACTCGAGCGAACCGAATCCGTTCCACCGTATCGTCATACGCTCGAGCGAACTCACTCAGAGCATATAATCGGTCTCCGAGGCGGCAAACGGCATGACGGTCGCGTTCCGCTGGGCGACCCATGAAAGCCGCAGGACGAACGACGCGAGAATCGCCAGCGGAGCGAAGCAGGCGACCAACGCGACCAGCGTCGCGCCGACGATAGCGGTCGCCGGAAGCGCCTCGATCGCCGCGAGATCGCAAACCGCGAGCGTCGCGGCGGTGAGAAACTGCGCCGGAAGCCCGACGAACAGCAAGATCCTCGAGAGAAAGGACAGCTCCTTCGTGATGTAGACGGTTCGAAAGTACTTCCGAGCGACGTCGATGTGAAGCAGATGCTCGCGGATCGATTCGACTAATTCGCGCTGGGACTCCGAAAGCCGGTCCGCGTATTCGGTCTCGATTCGGGAGAGTTCATAGAGCTGTTTGGCCTGTGTCGTCCCGAGCGTCGCCGCAATGGCACCGAAAATCTGCTCGGCGGCGGCGGGCGTATCGAGTGCCTTCGTGACAGTTCGGACGTCCCGACGGAGCGCGCCCGCGAGGTCGTCGAGTTCCGTCGCCAACTCGTCGCTCGCCGCGTCCGTGCTCGATTCGCGAAGTCGCTGAGCCCGATTGCCGAGGTTCTCGTGGAGCACTCGCAAGAACGCCCCCGGCATCACGGGGCTTACCTCCCGATCCATCACCGATTGGACCTCGTTTCTGTACTCGACGGCGTTTCGCGTTCGTTGCTCGAGATTCCCCGATGACCCCAGTTCCCTCGAAAACACCAACTGGTTGATCGCGATGACGACCGTGATCAGCGTGAGGTTTCCACCGAGAAACGCGCTGAACAGCAGGTAGAGCAGTTCTCCGGGCTCTCGAGGGAACAAGTTCGTGACGAGAAGCACGCACAGCAACCCCAAAATCCCGCCGAACAGGAGTCCAGCGACCGTGAGGCGATCCCCCTCGATGATTGCCCACCGAAAAACCGGATTCGCTCGAGTACCCGATTCGTTGGCCATAGTCGGTCTTGCTATCAGAGCCGCCATTGTGAAGGTGCTACCAGCGAGAGAAACGACTCGAGGAGTTCGGGATCGCTCGGTCAGCGGGCGATGACGGTGTAGAAGACGAGGGTTGGGATTTGAACTACGCGAAGACGTTCCAGGACGCTCGTTTCACTCGCGTCCGGGCTGCGACTTCTCTGCTTCAAATCCCGCTTGTCGCATACACGACTCTCACTGTCGTTCGAGTCGGTATGCGAGGGTTGGGATTTGAACCCAAGGACCCCTACGGGAGCGGGTCTTAAGCCCACCGCCGTTGGCCTGCTTGGCTACCCTCGCCCAAAACGTACTTGCTCGTTGCCACCGCCTTGGGATGTGCGTTTCGGTGTGTACTCGAGTGAATTCCAGTTAACCTACAGACACGACCCACTGATAGGGTCGTTCATACCTATTTTCAACCAGCCCCAGCGGAGAACGAGTTTCGCCGAGCGAAACCGACGACTGAGTATCTATGCCGGGAGAGAATTACGAACGCCCCTATGACTACCAATCGACGCTGAGCGTGCCGTCACCGTGCGGGTCAGGTGCGATCTCCTCGTCGGTTCGGCGGTCGACGACGTGGATACAGCCGTCGTCTTTTTTCGCCGGACAGACCTCCGCGGCGCGGACGTTCTCCTCGAGATCCTCCTCGCCGAAGAAGTACGATTCGGGCTGTGCTAATCCGGATTTGATATCCATCGTCCAGTTATCGGCGACCTCGGCGCACTTGCCCGCGCCGAAGCACTTGTTCGCCTCGAAGATAATCTTGTAGGGCTTTTCCTCGACCGGCGGGGCGTCGGCCGAACCGACATCGCTCGGGCGCATGACTTCGTCGTCGCTCATTACTCGAGTATCGGAATTCGGGCGACTTTCACGTTACGGTCGAGCGAGACGGAACGCGGGGCGACGGCCCGCTCTGAACCGCCGCCGAAATGGTTCACCTATTATCAGTTTCGTCAGTTAATACTAGGTGGTAAAATCATTTTTTTAGCTAGAGTAAGTTGTTTATTATCTTCGGTCGAATTACAACGTGCCCATGCAGTATACTCGACGGCAAGTACTCGTGGTCACAGGTGGATCGCTCTCGACCGCTCTCGTGGCTGGCTGTCTATCCGATACCGGCGCGAAGAGAACTCCAGCGTCCGGTTTCACGGCTGGCGGAGATCCGAACGGACCCGGTGATCGCGACGCTGGAGGTCCGACCCAGGAGCTCCCCGACGATCTCGATCGGATCGACGTTCCGCCGTACGAAATCGAGCGGGAAAGCTGCGGTTCCGACTCGGATCGCGATCCGATCTATCTCAGCGCCCAGATGCCCGCCGAACCGTCCCTTCCCTTCGAACACGAAGAGACGGCACGATCGATACTGCTCGATGACGGGCTCGGCGCCGAGGGAAGCTCTAACGGCGACCTGCAGCTGTACGCAACGCTCCTCACCGACGAGGACGACCTCGAGCGGGTCGACCTCGAACCCGACACCCCGGCGACGGCGTTGATCGAAGATGCCGATTTCGACGAGAACACGATCCTGATCGCCCAGACCGGCTGGGGCTCGAGCGCGGAAACGCCGTTCATCAAGCGGATCGAAGAAACCGAAGACGGCATCCACGCCTTCGGGTGTTATCGCCGGCCGTGTCTGATGACAGCGGATTACACCTATCGAACGACCGTCGTTCGCGTCGACCGACCCGACGAACTCGAGTCCGGCCTGGTCAGTCTGACGGGCGATCCTGACACGCGCGTTAATTTCGCCGCCGGCGAAGGCGTCGTCACGCTCGAGGACGACTGGGCTCGACCCATGTAACGGTCGGGAACAGGTCGAGGTGAGCGCTATCGCGTTTTTTCGATGGAACGGCGATAAGTTGGCCGATGGTACCGATACGACGAGAGGCGAAGAGAGACAACGATACAGCAAGAGACACATTCGGCCGACAATGGTGATACTGCCGAGTGCGACGATACCGCGGTTGATACGTACGATACCTCGATGAATATTCGCGACCCACCAGGTAATGAACCGGAAAACCGTCACGCGCGGGGCGTCGATTACTCGTCGTCGTGAACGGTCACGGACTCGAGGAGGAGTTCCTCCGTCGGCCGGTCGTTCGCGTCGGTTTCGACCGTTCCGATGTCGTGGACGACGTCCATTCCACTGGAAGACCCGCTTTGCTCGTCTTCTAGGTCTCCGCTCACGTCACTTGCGGAGCCGTCGATGACCGATCCGAAAATCGAATGATGGCCGTCAAGGTGGGGCTGGGCGCCGAGCGTGATAAAAAACTGCGAACCGTTCGTGTCCGGGCCGGAGTTGGCCATACTCAGGATACCCGCGTCGTCGTGGCGCAGTTCATCGTGGAACTCGTCGTCGAACTGGTAACCGGGGCCGCCGCGACCGGTCTCGGTCGGGTCGCCGCCCTGGATCATGAAGTCCTCGATAATGCGATGGAATGCCACGTCGTCGTACAGCGGCTCGCCCTCGACTTCCTCACCCGTTTCGGGGTCGGTCCAAGACTTGGTACCGGTCGCGAGGCCGACGAAGTTGTCGACGGTCCGCGGCGCGCGGTCGTCGTAGAGTTCGACATTGATGTCGCCCTCGCTCGTGTGTAACGTCGCGATCAAACGCTCGCCAGTCGAGCCCGTCCCTGAACTGTCGGCGTCGGGACCCGTCTCTCCGTCCGTCTCGTTCGAGTTGTTCACACAGCCAGCGAGAAACACTCCGAGACTCGAGGCGATTCCGGTCAGTAACGGTCGTCGATAGCGGTCGATATCGCTCGTGGGGGCGGCGATGACCTAACGCTATCGTATTTACTGTCGGTGACCGATATCGGATCGCACTCGACTCGAGCGCGAATCGCCGCAAAACAGGTCGCAAACGGCCGCGTTCGGTCGTAATTTACTCGTAGTCAACAGAAACTGACTCGAGGACGACGTCTTCTTTCGGCTGATCGTTCGCGTCGGTGTCGACGTTTCCGATCTCGTGGACGACGTCCATCCCGTCGGTGACTGTTCCGAAGACGGCGTGGCGGTCGTCGAGGTGGGGCTGGGCGTCGAGCGTGATGAAAAACTGCGAACCGTTCGTGTCCGGGCCGGAGTTGGCCATACTCAGGATACCTGCGTCGTCATGGCGCAGTTCGTCGTGGAACTCGTCGTCGAACTGGTAACCGGGGCCGCCGCGACCGGTCTCGGTCGGGTCGCCGCCCTGAATCATGAAGTCCTCGATGATGCGATGGAATGCTACGTCATCGTACAGCGGCTCGCCCTCGACTTCCTCGCCCGACTCGGGGTCGGTCCAGGTTTTGCCGCCGGTCGCGAGGCCGACGAAGTTGTCGACGGTCCGCGGCGCGCGGTCGTCGTAGAGTTCGACATCGATATCGCCACGGTTCGTGTGCAGTGTCGCAGTAACGTCTCCCATATTCACCGGGACGAGGGGCCGAGTGAAAACGGTAGTGGTCTTCGTTGCTATCGGCGGCCGCAGGTACATACCACTGGCCGTAAAACGGATACCTATGAGCGACGGCACGCACACGGCCGATGAGGTGACTCTCGCTCGATTGCCCTCGGGCGTGGAACTAACGACCACGGTCCACACCTATCGCGGCGACGAACCGGGACCGACGCTGTACGTGCAAGCGGCCCAACACGGCCGCGAGATAAACGGGACGGAGGTACTCCGCCGATTCCACGAGCGCCTGCCGCTCGAGTCGCTCTCGGGAAGGATCGTCGCCGTTCCGGTCGCGAACCCGCTAACCTTCGATCGCGTCTCCTACACGACGCCCGAATCGCTCGACAGCGTCAACCCCAACATGAACCGCGTCTGGCCGGGGGACGACGAGGGGAGCCTCCACCAACGCATGGCGGCTCGCCTCTGGGAGTACGGCGAAGACGCGGACGCCGTCGTTGACCTCCACACCGGGAGCCCGGACATGCTCCCGCACGTTGTCTATCTCGGTGACGACGACGCATCCGCCGACCTCGCGCGGGCGTTCGGCACCGACCTGCTTCTCGCGGAGGAAGCCGACGAAGACGCCCCCCACGAGTGGCACAGGCGCGGGTTCGCGGGGAAGCTCCGGGTCGCCGCGACGAAGGAAGATATTCCGTCAATCACGCCCGAACTCGCCCACAGCAAACAGATCCTCGAGGATGTCGTCGAAGACGGCGTGGACGGGCTGTTGAGCGTCTCGAGCCACCTCGAGATGCTCCCGCCGGTGTACGCCCGCGAACGCGGGTCGGATCGATCGACGGAACCGACCGTCGCGCGAAACCACCTCGGGCAAGTTACTGCGAACGAGTCGGGATTGTTTCGGCCGAACCCTGAACTCGAGCTCGGCCAGACCGTCTCGGTAGGTGTCGATCTTGGGACTATCTATCACCCGACGACGTACGAACCGCTCGAGGAGGCCGTGACCGATCGGGAGGGAATCCTCTATACGCTCACGCAGGAAGCGACGGTAACGGCGGGGAGCAAGCTCGCGAGCGTCGCGATTCGCGAGTGAAGTCACGCTGCTACTGATGGGAAACGTATTCCAGATCCGGCCTATGGATAGTGTTCGGCGGTTTATGTCAGATAGTTACCATCGGCCTGTAAATCGTTTCCGCAAGGTGAACCAACGATTTCGGTCATCGATCGCTCAGTCAGCACGATGGGTTGTCCAACAACCCAACGATTCGAGGATCGTCTTTTCAGCGGACGCACATCGTGTTACGGAGGCGAACGGTGGAACACTCCGTCACGCGTTCAGCAGGTCGAAAAGCCGCCGTCGACGACCAGTCCGTGACCGCTGACGAACGACGCCTCCTCGCTCGCGAGAAACAGAATTGCGTCGGCGATCTCCTTGGGTTCGGCCAGCCGCTTGAGCGGGTACTCAGCTTCCATCTCCTCGCGTGCGGCTTCGGGATCGCCCTGGCCCTCGAGATACTGTTCGACCAGTTGCGTGTTCGTAAAGCCGGGACAGACCGTGTTCGCCCGAACGCCGTAGGGCCCCGCCTCGGCGGCGATCGCTCGAGTAAAATTCAACACCGCACCCTTGCTCAGCGAGTAGGCGGCCTGTTTCGGGAGTCCGAGAATGCTCGCGAGCGAGCCGACGTTGACGATCGCGCCGTGGCCCTGCTCCTTGAGATGGGGAAGCGCGGCATGACAGCCGTTCCAGACGCCGTTGACGTTGACGTCCATGACGAAGTCGCGGATCGACTCGTCGGTCTCTTCCATTCGCGACGACGGATGGCCGGTCCCGGCGTTGTTGACGAGCACGTCGAGATCCTCCTCCTCGGCGACAGCGTCGATGACCGCGTGGAACTGATCGCTATCAGTGACGTCGAGTTCGTAAAACGCCGCCTCACCGCCAGCGTCCTCGATCGACGCGACGACCTCATCGCCGCCGCTCGAGTCGATGTCGGTGACGATAACCTGCGCACCCTCCTCGGCGCACCGTTCGGCGGTCGAGCGTCCGATTCCCGCGGCCGCACCGGTGACAACCACTGTCTTGTCTTCGAGTCGCATAGATCTGCAATCGAGCGGACACTATATAAATTCGTTCATGATTTTCCACGCAATACCCGATCTCGTTCAGCTATCTCTGGCCCCAGGCAAACACTGGTAACAGGATCGCTCGAGAGCCCGATCGATTCGTCGCAGTCGGGGCTCGCCGGATCACGGAGCTAGCGGGGAACGAAGCGTGGAGAATAAACAAACGGCCGAGTACAGAAATCGAGTCAGTTCACGTCCTTTTGGACCTCAGAACGACTGGAGGTCCTCGAGCACCGCCTGCGCGCTTCCGTCTTCGATGACATCCCGTGCCGCCTCGAGTCCGTCCTCGAGTGAGTCGACGTCGCCGCGGGCGTAGATCCGGAGCGCGCCGTTGAGAGCGATGGCGTCGGCGAAGTGATCGTCTCGCTCGCCGGCAAGCACTTCCTCGGTGATTGTCGCCGAGTCGGCCTGCACGTCCTCGACTTCGAGGTCCTCGCTTTCCATCTCCATGCCGTACTCGGCGGTTTCGATCTCGAAGTCCTCGAAGGTGCCGTCGGCTTCGTCCCATTCGGCGACCTTCGTGTAGCCGGGACGGATGTCGTCGTAGCCTTCCATCCCCTGGAACATGATCACGCGCGAGTACTCGAGGTGCTCGCTCCCTTTGATCAGGTCGGTCATCTTCTTTGCGAACGCGAGGTGGTAGAACGAGCCCAGATGCACGTCGGCGTTGGCCGGGTTCGCGACCGTTTCGATGGTGTTGACGAACGTCCGGACGCCCATCTGGTCGCGCCGGTTGTGCAACGAGTCGATAGCGGGGTTGAACTCGGGCTGGTAGTAGAAGCCGAAGCCGGTTTCGTCGACCATCGCGGCGCTCTCCTCGGGTTCGATCGCCGTTCGAACGCCGAGTTCATCGAGGACGTGCTTGTACGCGGTCTCTTTTTGGGTCGGGACGCGGTCGCCGGAGTGGACGACGACCGGTGTGCCCGCGGCGGCGGCGACGAGGCCCGCACCGACGCCGAGGATCGCCGAGGTGTGTTTGCCGTCGTAGTTCGCGCCGCAGTCGACGGGATCGCAGTCGGGTTCCGCGCCGACGACGCCCTCCTCTATCATCACGTCGGCGAAGGCCGAAAGTTCCTCAGCGTTGTTGTGCTTCCACCGGTTCGCGAGCCAGAACGCACCGAGTGTCGTGTGGTCCGGTTCGTCGGCAAGGATGCGCTGGAAGGCTTCTCGAGCCTGCTCTCGAGACATGTCCTCTGCCGACTTCGTTCCGGTCCCGACGACTTCAGTCATCAGCCGTTTCACGGGCCATTCGCCGAACTCCTGAGTCGTTTGAGCCATAGTCTGTGGTTCGGACGGGCGGCGCAAAAGCCTCCCGCTTCCGGGCCTCGACTGTCCCGAAAATCCATTGTACTGTACTCGAGGTTCGGTTCCGAACGAAAGACAATTACCCCGGAACGCTCCCGAGATCCGAAACCACTACCTTTGGCTCGTCCCTAGTCCGGCCAATGAGTACCCAGTCGGGTGACTGGCTCGAGTCGGTCGACGACGTCGACGCCGCGATCATCGACAGCTACCAGAGCGGCTTCCCGGTCGTCGAACGGCCGTTCCGCCGACTCGCCAGCGCGCTCGAGATAACCGAGTCGGACGCCCTCGAGCGGGTTCGGCGGCTTCACGAGGAGGGGATCTTCCGGCGCTTCGGACCGGTTCTCAACCCACCCGTCATCGGCTCGTCGACGCTGGCTGCGGTTTGCGCACCCGAGGAACGCTTCGAAGAGATCGCAGAGGTGATCAACGGCTACCAGCAGGTCAACCACAACTACGCCCGCGATCACGAGTGGAACATGTGGTTCGTCGTGACCGCCGGCTCTCGCGAGACCAGAGACGAGATCCTCGCGGAAATCGAGAGCCGAACCGGCTGTTCGGTTCTCAACCTGCCGATGCTAACCGATTACTACATCGACCTCGAGTTCCCCGTCGTCAACGCCGACCGGTTCGCCCGCCAGAGCCTCGAGTCGGACGCTCGTCCCGCAGAGAGCGTCGAGCAAAGCGAGGCCTCGCCCACCCGAATCAGCGAGGACGCGGCGACAGATCTCTCCCCGTTCGAAGCCAACCTCTTGCTCGAGGTTCAAGATGGGGTCCCGCTTTCGGAGACGCCGTATCGAGATCTGGCGACGGCGCTCGAGGGAGACGTTTCGGACGTGCTCGAGGCGATCGAGCGACTCAGCGAGAACGGCTGTATCAAGCGGATCGGTTGCGTCGTGAACCACGTCGTGACGGGCTTCGACGCGAACTGCATGGTCGTCTGGGACGTGCCCGACGACGAACTCGACGAGCGCGGCGTTCGCGCAGGCGATCTCTCCTACGTCACGCTGTGTTATCACCGGCCTCGTCGGGAAGCCCTCGAGTGGCCCTACAACCTCTTTACGATGATCCACGGACGCGATCCGGCGGCCGTCGATGAGAAGATCGACGAACTCGCCACGGAGTACCTGCCCGTGGACCACGAACGATTGTACTCGACGGAAACGCTGAAACAGACCGGCGCGCAGTACGAAGAGTTGGTCGGGAACTGAGTGCTCGTTTGGCCTCGCCGCGCAGTCACCGTGCGGAGCTTCGATACCCCGAAAGCCCCGCTTGCTCGAGTCGAAAACTGCCCACGGCTTCGCCATTCGCTTGGCCTCGACGCGCCTCCTTTCAGCACCACTCCCGACACCTCGAGCCGCCCCAGCCTCGGCGTTCGACGCCGTCGACTGCGTGTGCGAGTACGAGAGGCCGGGCCGGGAGTGCGGCTCGAGCAACGCAAGAGCCGCACGACTCGGGGAAAGGCAGGCAATCGCGAGCCCTGGCGGAATGAAAGGGCGAGGTGGTGTCGCGGGTGTTCTGGCGGCTCTATCTGAACGAAGTGAGGATATCCGTCAGAACACCCGCGAGCACGCCGAGGGCTTTCACTTGATTGTTAGCTTTAATGTAGCCACCGCACAAATATCTGCACCTATTGGGATGAAATAAAAATTAGACTTACTCGAGCGCTTTCCCTACCAACTCGATCGGCGTTGGCGGCTCCTCCTCAGCGTCAGGATGGCCCTCGAGCTGGCTCCGACAGGAGGCACCCGGCGCGACGACCCGGTCTCCCTCGCTCGAGTCGACCTGCTCGTAGAGCACGTCAGCGATCGCATTGCTCATCGAGGCGTGTTCGGCCTCGTACCCGAAACTGCCGGCCATGCCACAACAGCCCGAATCGAGCGGGTCGACGGCGTAGCCCGCCCGCCGGAGGAGGCCGACGGCGTGGTGGTCTTTCGCCGTCGCCTTCTGGTGGCAGTGGCCGTGGTAGGTGAGATGCTCGAACGCACCGCCGTCCGTCTCGGCGTCCGCCTCGCCGCCGGAATTCGGAGCCGAAACGAACGATATCGACTCGTCGAGCCGGAACGTATCGAGGTATTCGCAGACGCCGTAGGTGTGCTCCGCGAGGGTCCGAGCGTCGTCGCCGAGCAGGTCCAGGTAGTCCGACTGCAACATAACGGCGTCGGAGGGCTCGACGAGGAGGATATCCCGGCCGTCCTCGAGGTGAGAAGACAGCGCTTCGAGGTTCGCTCGAGCGGTCTCGCGGGCCTTCTCGAGGAATCCCTTCGAAAACGCCGGTCGGCCCGTGTCGCCGACGCCGTTGGGCACCGTGACGTGGATGTCCGCGGCCTCGAGGACCCGAACCGCCGCTTTGCCGGCCTCGGGATGGTTGTAGTTGGTGTAGGTGTCGGGGTAGAGGACGACCTCGCGGGCGGCGTCGGCTTCTTCGACGTTCGCCCCGCCGCGGCGTTCGAACCAGTCCGAGAAGGTGTCGCTGTGGAACGTCGGCAAGGGCCGGTCGGCGGCGATACCGACCGTCTTCTCGAGGAGCCAGCGCGATCCCGGAATCTTCGGGAGGACGTTCGACAGCGGCGCGAAGCGACTGCCCCATCGGGAGAGATTCGAGACGTTCGCGAATAACCGATCGCGAAACGACGAGCCGTTTCGCTGGTGGTACTCGTGGGTGACTTCGGCTTTTAACTTCGCCATGTCGACCTCGCTCGGACAGTCGATGGCACAGCCCTTACAGCCGATACAGAGGTCCATCACCTCTTCGGTGAACTCGTCGGAGAACTGCTCGCCCGGCGGAAGGTCGCCGCTCATCGCCTGCCGAAGGGCGTTTGCCCGCCCGCGGGTGCTCGTGATTTCCTCGTGGGAAGCGCGATAGGTCGGACACATCACGCCGCCGGTGGTCGACTGCTCGCCGCGACAGCCGCCACAGCCGTGACAGAGTTCGACCATCCCCTGCATGCCGTTGTCGTTCTCCCACTCGAGTTCGGGCTCGAAGCCGGCCTCGTACTCGTAGTCGGGGTCGAATCGAAGGTTCTCCCGAAGATCCGCCGGATCCTCCTCACGGTAAACGACCTGTCCCGGATTCAGGAGCCAGTCGGGATCGAACGCCGTCTTGAGGTCCCGAAAGGTCTCCCAAAGATCTTCGCCGTAGAGTTTCCGATTCCACTGCGTTCGAGCGCGGCCGTCCCCGTGTTCGCCCGAAACGGAGCCGCCGAGATCGACCACGAGATCCGTCACATCCTCGGCGATCCCGTGCAACTGGTCGATCCCGATATCGGTCTTCGTGTTCACCAGCGGCCGCACGTGCAACACGCCGGGTCCGGCGTGGGCGTAGAAGGTCGCGTAGGTGTCGTGGGCCTCGAGGATCGCCTCGAATCGTTCGACGAACTCGGGCAGGTGTTCCGGCGGAATCGCCGTATCCTCGATGAACGAAACGTGTTTCTCGTCGGTGGTCCTCGAGAGCAAGATCGGGAGCCCCGACTTGCGGAGCTTCCAGAGCTGTGCCCGTTCGGACTTCTCGTAGGCCTCGAGGGCGTCGATCGCGATCGGGTCCGCTCCGTTCGGGGTTATCGCGTCCGAGCCCATCTCCGAAACGCCGCCGTCGGGCGTCCCGGCTGGCGTGACGGACGGGCACCGATCGGCGAGCAGTTCGGCGACCCGTTCGCGACCCTCGGCCTCGTCTTCGGCGTAGAACTCGACCAAAAGTGTCGCGTTCGTACCCTCCGGAAGCATCTCCGTCACGGGGGCGAACTCCGCGGTCCCGCGGGCGAGATCGATCAACACGTCGTCGAGCACCTCGACCGCCGCGGGGTCGTGCTCTATGATCGGCGCGACGTCCGTCATCGCGTCGTGGAGCTCCGAATAACAGAGCAGGGCGACGGACTTCGTTTCGGGAACCGGCTCGAGCGAGACGGTCGCCTCCGTCACGATTGCGAGCGTTCCCTCGCTTCCGGCGAGCACTCGAGCGAGGTTGACGGTTCCCGGATCTCCGGTATCTTCACCGCCGGGAAGGGGTTGGCCGCGGGCCTCCGCAATTAGCCTGTCGAGGTTGTAGCCCGAGACATTTCGCTTGATATCGGGGTACGCCTCAGCGATTGCGTCCGCGTCTTCCTCGAGGATCCGGTCGATTTCGGCGTAGATCCGCTCCTCGAGAGAGCCGTCCGGGTCGGCGCGTTCATCAATCTCCTCGAGGGTCACCTCGCCGAATCGGGTGACCGTTCCGTCCGCGAGGACGACCTCGCAGGATTCGACGTAGGCGTCGGTCTTGCCGTACTGCAGGGAGTGTGCGCCCGTCGAGTTGTTTCCGATCGCGCCGCCGATCGCGCTCTTGTCGCCCCAGGCGGGATCCGGCGCGAACTTGAGATCGTGGGGCTCGAGCGCTTCGTTTAGCGTCCCGAGGATCGTTCCGGGCTGGACCGTCGCGGTCCGGCCGTCGGGATCGACCTCGAGGATTTCGTTCATGTGCCGAGTGAAGTCGAGAACGACGGCGCGGTTGACCGTCTGCCCGGCGAGGCTCGTCCCGCCGCCGCGGGGGAGCACCGGAATTCCCCGTCGCGCGCAGTACTCGAGAACGCTGGCGACGTCGCTCGTCGATTCCGGAAAGACGACGCCGACGGGCGTCATTTCGTAGGCGCTGGCGTCGGTCGCGTACAGCTCGCGCGAGTACGAATCGAATCGAACCGAACACTCGACCAGGTTCTCGAGGTCGCGAACCAACCCCGGCCGGTCGACGTCGGTGCTCGCGTAGTCGTAACTCGCACGTGCGTCGGCGGCCGGGTCGTCGCTCGGCTCCGTGGCCATACCTTACTCTAAGGCGTCGTCAGCATAAAGCGTGGGGCATCGGCCGCGGTCCGTCGAGTCGAAAAATTCGACAGGATTAGTCCACGTTGACGGCCTCTATCTGTCGATCGCCGACCAGCGTCTCTTCGAGAACGCGTCGAACGCGCTCGGTGTCGAGACGCCCGCCCGAGTGCGACCCGGTCTCACCGCGGCCGCTCCGGCCGGTGTTCGCGATCGCACCGACGGACGCGGAATCGAACGGAACCTCGAGCGCCTCGTACACGCCCGCGAGAACGTCCGCGAGTTCGTCCCGGTTCGCGACAACGATGATCCCCGAGGCGAGCGCAGCGTCTTGCTGGACGCGCTGGGCGATGCCCACGATTTTTCGAGGCTCCGCAGACGACGGTGAACCGGCGTGATCCCTCGAGTTCGCGACCGAGAGCGAGTGCGCACCCGGACAGAACGAGTCGTCGGGTTCGCCGCGAACGGCGGCGATGTCGAGGCGTTCGAGGGCCCGCTCGAGGTTGTTGGTCAGTCGTTCGTACCGCTCGTCCGTTCCCCGCCGAAAGTCCTCGACTGGTTCGGCGCGGGCGAACGCGAGCGTCGTCTCCCCGTCATAGGCGACCGCGCGGCCGCCGACGCTCCGCTCGACCGGCGGAAACCCGTGCGTTCGCGCGACCGCTCGAGCGTCCTCGTACCCCTCGAGTCTGGCGTCTCGCCGACCGAAGGCAACCTGCCTGTGGGGTCGCCAGACGCGGACCGCCGGGGTTCCGCCGGATGCGATCTCGAGGAGTCGCTGACTCGCCGCTCGGTCGGCATCGACGCTCTCGGCTCGGCCCCGCAAGACGGTGACTGACATTCGTCGTACTGCGACGGGCTACGCGCCGACGTGCCTAAACCTTCGTGGCGCAGACGAGAAGACGAACAGATGGCCGTCACCCTTCCCAAGTCGATGCTCGCCCGGTACGAGCGGTTCTCGCTGTACAACTCCCCGTACCCGGCCCACGACGGCGGCCGCGCGATCGACCTCTACCCCGGCACGCTCCGAGACGGCCGAACGACCGACGCGCCCAGCCCCGTCTCGGGAACCGTCCTCGAGACGAAAACCGTCCGCGCGCCGTCGAAACCCTACGCGCCCGAGCACGATCACCTCATCCTGCTTGAGGTCGACACGCCGACAGCTGGCGGTGGATTCGCCGAATCCAAGGCCGTAACCGAAACCGATGGCGAAGGCCTCGTCGCCAGAATTCTCCACGTCGAACCCACCGTCGAGGCTGGTGATACCGTCTCCGTAGGCGACTCCCTCGGAACGCTCGTCCGCGCGGGCTTTTTCGCGCCGTGGGTGGACAACCACCTCCACGTCGGTTTTCGTCACCCCGAGCAGAACCACTACCGCGCATCGGGCTCGCTCCCGCTCGAGATCGGACCGGATGTCGAGCTAACGCCCCTCGAGTGGGACGGAACGGGAACGATCGTCGAGACCGGCGACACCTACGCGATCCTCGACAGCCCGACCCATCCGAATCCCGGCGTCGCGTTCGCGGGTATTCGAGCCGACGGCGGCGGGATCCTCGACGGCGGGATTCCTCACTACGATGGCGGCGGGGTTCTCGAGAGAAAACGCGGGTCCGGTTTCGGCGAGTCGGTGGTCGGCGAATCGACCGCGGTCTCGCTCAACGGCGACCGGCTCGGCGTCGCCACGGATCGGACGATTTCCTGGGACGACGTAACCGTCATCGTCGACGGTGAACCGATCACCGGCCTCTCGCTGTTTTGCGCTCGAGACGCCACCTTCGGTGCCAAGCTCATCTGTCCGGAGCGATCGCTCGAGGTCGGACGAACGGTTCGGGTCCGCGTTCACAACCGCGACTGATCGCCTGCGATTTCATCGGCCCGCTTTACAAGCGGTCTAGAAGGCTCCGGGGCTTGACCCCGAGGCGGTTCACCGGGTTCGGATCCACTCGAGAAGGCGTTGACTGTGATGGCGAAGTCCAGCGTAGGCCCGCCGCCACGTACTCGGGGTAAGCAGATAGCGGATACCGAGCAGGCCCATGCGGATCCAGAACGAAATCGCACCGCCGACTCGGCGGGCGTACTCGGAGTGGCGCATCACCGGGATCGTGACGATCACTGCCGTCATGAGGCCGATCGTCCCGCCGGCAGTGTACGCCGACAGGAGCGGGAAGTATTCGTAGGTCGCGAGCAACGATGCGAGGGCAAGCGACGCGAATCCGCCCCGGACGGCGATCGGGCGCAGAGCCCGAGAGGGGCGCGAAACCGCGACCAGTTCGCGGCCGAGCATGATGAGTTGCCAGCCGGCGAACGCTCCCAGGGAGGACCCCAGGATAAAAATCGCGTCGGCGTCGATCTCGCTCGTCACGACGAAAAAGACGCCGAAGAGCACGGCCAACCCGAACGTAATCGTCGCCGGATCGCTGAGGCGACGGTTGATGAGCGCTCGAGCGGCCAAAAGCAAGGCCAGCCCGACTGCGACGCCGACCACAACGTCAACGAGGTAGTGGACGCCGAGTGCGAGGCGGGTGAAACAGACGGTGGTGACGACCGCCGCCGCACTGGCAAAGCGCCGGCGAGCCGTACTAACCCTGAGGACGTACGCCAGCCCGAAGTAGACGATCGTCGTGTTGACCGCGTGGCCGCTCGGGAACCCGTACCCGGTCGCCATCGCCGTTGCTTCGTACACCGGTTGGATAGCCCACGGAAGCAGTTCGGGATCGAGCAAGGGCTCGTTCGGTCGCGGAAAGCCGAAGATCTCCTTCAATCCCTTGTACATCCCCATTCCGGCCAGCCACGCGCCGGCAACCGTTGCAATATTGTCCCGCCGTGGCGCGTCGAACCAGTAAAACGCAGCGAGGACGAGCGCCAGAAACCAGATGTCACCCAGCTGCGTGAGCAAGGCGACGACGACCGCCAACCACTCGGGAACGAATTCTTGAATCGGCTCGAGTTCGCCAATACCCCGCGACATACGAGACGGTTAGCTACTTGAGACAAAAAACCCGCTATATCGTGACGGGCCGCGGTCGGATTCCACGGGACCGACTCGATACACGCAACCCCACGAACTGACGGCACACGAGGGCGAAAACGCACTCGAGTCGACCGAGGGGCCGCCGGCCCAATAAACGGGTGTGAACGTGAAATCGCGAAAGCGCAGAGATCAAGGCGGCCGCTCGCAGACAACTGGGCATGAGCGAGGAGACACCGGAATCGATCGGAATACCGAATTCCGTCGAGGATCCATCCGATCTCGGGGAGATGCTACAGGGATATATCGACGAGTACCAGGAATTTCTCTCGTGGATCGGAACCTCGGTAGATCACATCGGCGAGGGAACGATGACCCTCTCGATTCCCTACGACGACAAACTCACGAACGTTCGCCCGGACGCGGGCCCGGATCGCCGCCCCGATATGCACGGTGGCGTGGCCGCGACACTTATCGACACCGCGGGTGGGTTGGCCCTGCGGACTGAACTCGAGGACCCCTTCGCGGCCAGCATCGCGACGATCAACCTCAACGTCAACTACCTCCGGCCGGCGACGGGCGACCTGAGCGCGACCGCGAACGTGATCCGCGTCGGCTCGAGCGTCGGCGTCAGCGAAATCACCGTCGAGAGCACGACCGCCGACGGCGAGACGAAAGCGGTCGCGACCGGACAGGGATCCTACCGGGTTTTCCGCGGAGAGAGCGACTGAAGCCGTCGACACGGAACTAGTTCTCGGGACGGTTCGTTCGCCGGTAGCCCTGCCAGATCCGCCGGTGGAGAAAGAGCCCAACCAGTGCAACCCCGACGAAGTAGAGATAGATCGCCGCCTCGAGGTAGCCGGGAACCGTTCCGACGGAAGCCGCGCCAGCGAGAACCGGTTCGATCACAGTTTCGAGTTCGACTCGATCGGCTTCAGAGCACGGCTTCACAAAGACGGATACTATGAGCGGGTTCGAACCGTTCAGGAAAACGTGACTATCAGGTGATTCGAACGGTCGAAATCAGGTCTTCGATCGGCCCGTCAGCGGATTACCCGTCGGATCGGAACGCCTCGAGGGACTGATCGGTCGCCTCCGTTCGGTGGCTCGTCGCGAGCCCCGCGAGGTGTGGCGCTTCGGGGACGATGAGCTTCTCGCAGGCGGTTCGACAGGCGTTCGTGCTTCCGGGGAGAGTAAAGACCGGCGTGTCGACGGCGATGCCAGCCGTGGCTCGAGAGGCCATCGCACGGGTTCCGACTTCGTCCCAGGAAAGCGACCGGAACAGTTCGCCGAAGCCGGGCAGTTCGCGTTCGAACAGCGACGCGGTCGCTTCGGGCGAGACGTCGTCGGCGGTGACCCCCGTTCCGCCGGTCGTCACCACGATATCGATCTCGCGTCTGGCGACCAGTCGCCGCACCGCCGTCCGGATCGCCGCGTAATCGTCTCGGACTAGAACGCGCTCGCGTACTTCGTGACCCTCGTCCTCGAAACACTCCGCGACCGTGTCGCCGCCGGGATCCTCGAGCGTTTCCGGGTCGTCAGTTTCCGTCTGCGCCGCGGCCGCTCGAGAGGACGATACCGTCACGATGGCGACGTACAGCGGGTCGATGATGTCGTGGCCGTGCTCGTCCGTCGTCCGTCGAGACTCGTCTGTCGTCATGTGTATGAGTCTATACTCGAGGGCGATAATAGCTCCCCCACCGATATCGATAATCGAGAAGCTATCCCAGATCGAATCCGCGTTGTCACGGCTCCGTCTGTCTCTATGCAAGGGCGAAGATTTTCCATCCAAAAGCACGTTTTGAGGCAAATGGAAGGTAATCGCCTCATTTCGTCATTACGTCGGGGGCCAGCTGAGGGGGGCACTCCGTGACCGACGACGGAGAACTCGCTCGAAACCTCGGCTTCACAGAGGCGATGACAATGGGCGGCGGCACGATGATCGGCGCTGGAATCTTTATTCTCCCGGGGATCGCGGCCGAAGGCGCCGGTCCGGCGAGTTCGTTCTCGTTCGCAATCGCGGGAATCGTCGCGTTGCTCGCAGCGATTTCGCTCTCAGAACTGGCGACCGGAATGCCCATCGCCGGTGGCAGCTATCATTACGTCAACCGCACGCTCGGCAGTTTCTTCGGGAGTATCGTCGGCTGGGGGATGTGGACCGGACTGATGTTCGCCAGCGCGTTCTACATGATCGGATTCGGACAGTATCTGGTCGAACCCGCGCCGGTGCTCGATGGCCGCGTCTTCGTGATCGTGCTCGGATTGCTCGGCCTTGGCTTCCTCGTCGGGGTCAACTACTACGGAACCGAAGAATCGAGTACGTTCCAAAACATCATGATCGGCATCGAAGTGGCGATAATCATCGTCTATCTCGCAGTCGGTTTCTTCTACATCGATACGGCCAATCTCGAGCCGTTCGCCCCGACAGGACCGAGCGGGATCATCGCCACGACCGGCATTGTCTTCGTCACGTTCCTTGGCTTCGAGATTATCGCGACCGTCGCTGAAGAGGTCGAGAATCCGGGCCGAAATATCCCGCTGACGATGATCCTCTCCGTCGTTCTGGTCACGATCCTCTACATGATCGTTATGATCGTCAGCACCGGCATCGTTCCGTTCGACGAACTGGGTGGCTCGCTCGTTCCAGTTTCGGATGTCGCGATGGAGACGATGGGCCAGGCAGGCGTCGTCGCAATCGTTGCCGCAGCGGTGCTTGCGGCTATCTCGAGTTCGAATTCGTCGATCCTCGCGGCGGCGCGCGTCGTCTTCGCGATGGGACGGGACAACTTGATGAGCGACTGGTTGAACGCGACCCACGGCAGGTTTCGAACGCCCCACCGGGCTGTCGTAGCCACCGGAGCTGTGACGGGCTTACTGATCTCCGCCGGACTGCAGGTGGATGCGATTATAGCCCTGCTGGCCGAAGTGGCCAGCTTCAGCTTCCTGGTCGCGTACGCTCTCGTTCACGTCTCAGTCGTCGTCATTCGGCGTGCCGATCCCGACGAGTACGACCCGTCGTTCGAGATACCGAGTGCGCTTTACCCCTGGGTTCCCGGTGCTGGCGTCGTCCTGTCGTTCGCGATCATCACGCAAATGGATCCGCTCGTCATCGCGATCGGCTGTGGGATCGTTGCGCTGGGAGCCGCGTGGTATCTCGGATACGTTCGCCGTCGAGACGTCGACGAGAGTCTCATGGGGGAAGCGATCGTCGAGGACTCGACGGAGGCCGGTGCGTCGACGGACGGCTACACCGTCGTCGTCCCGATCGCGAACCCCGAAACCCAGCGGAATCTGTTGCGCCTCGCCGCGATCAACGCCTCTACTCACGCCGAGAACGGCGAACCGGAAATCGTCGCGGTTAACGTCGTTCAGGTACCCAGTCAGACATCGCTCGAGCAGAACATTCAGTTCGAACAAGAGCGCGTCGAAACACAACGCCAACTTCTCGAGAGCGCCCGCGACGCCGCCGCGGATCTGGATGTCAACTTGCGTACCCGTGCGATCGTCGGTCGCGACGTGGGCAAGACGATCCTGACGGTCCTCGAGGAAGAAGAAGCCGATCACGTGCTGATCGGCTGGCGGGGAGAACGGCGGACCCGCGACACCGTCTTCGGATCGACCGTCGACCCGATCCTGCAACGAGCGTCCTGTGAGGTTTCGATCGTGAACCTCGAAAACGGTGAGATCGGCGCGCCCGTCGCGCTGGCAGGCCCGGGTCCACATGCGCCGGTTGCCGCTCGTCGTGCGGCCGAATTCGCGAAGCTATCGGACTCCGAACCGACGCTACTGAACGTCCAGCAGCCGTCGGACGATCCCGAGATCGATCCGATCGAACTCGGGAAGGAGACGATCGACGATATCGCGACAGAAGCCGGTCTCGAGCCAGAATCGTACGATACCAGAGTGGTCGTCGCAGACGACATTCAGTCCGCGGTCCTCAAGGCGATCGAACAGTACGATACCGTCTTCGCCGGTGTCTCCGAGAAGAGTGCCGTCTCGAAGATCCTGTACGGATCCATCGCCGAATCCGTCGAGAAGGAAGGCGACGACAACGTCGTCATGATCCGGGCTCCGTACGAGACCCGCCGATCCGTGGGAGAAGCAGTCGTGGAGCGCCTGACCGGCGGGTAGAGACTACCTGCCCCACTCGTCGTCGTCGGTTTCCGTCCGTTCGTCCTCTCTCCCATCCTCGGAACTCGAGAGCGGAAAATCGTCGGCGCGGGAGGGGTGGACGTTGTAGCCGCCGCCTGCGTAGGGGTCCTCCGACGGGTCGTACTCGAGTTCGCTGCGCTCGAAGAGGTACATGAAAAACCCGAAGATCGGGATCAACCCGACGAGCAACAGCCAGCGCCTGCGCTCGAGGGGCACCCGGCCCGTATCGTAATAGACGAGCGCCACGACCCCGAGGTGGATGCTCAACGGGATGAAGATGAGCGCGAACAGCAGGATGTTGCTCATGGAGATAATTCGAGCTCCGAGCTTGTAAATCGCTCCGTCCCAATCCGACCACAGAAACGAGAATCAACGGCCAGCGCGTCTCAGTTACCGTCGAACTCGATCGCCGCTCCCTGACGCGACCACCTTTTATCTCGACCGACTCGCTCGCTTCGCTCGCTCGCGGCCTCGTAAAATCTGGGCTAAAAGGTGAAGGGTACCGCCGCTTAGTTGACCTCGAACTCGATCGCCGCTCCCTGTCCGAAGCCGACACAGAGCGTCGCCAGTCCGCGGCCGCCGCCGCGTTTCTGGAGTTCGTGGATCAGCGTGACGGGCAGGCGAGCGCCGGAAGCACCCAGCGGGTGCCCGATCGCGATCGCGCCGCCGTTGACGTTGAAGATGTCGGGATCGATGCCGAGCTCGTCTCGAGAGTAGAGACTCTGGCTGGCGAAGGCCTCGTTGAGTTCGACCAGATCGTAGTCCTCGATATCGCGGCCGTTCCGCTCGAGGAGTCCTCTCGTGGCTGGCACCGGGCCGATTCCCATAACCGTGGGGTCGACGCCGGCGACGTTGTTCATGCCGACTTCCGCGAGGATCTCGAGGTCGTTCTCCTCGGCGAACGCCTCGCTCGTCACGAGGAGCGCGGAGGCACCGTCGGAGATCTGGGAGGCGTTTCCGGGGGTGACGCTGCCGTCAGATTTGAAGACCGTCGGTAGTTCACCGAGTTTCTCGGGGGTCGTTCCCGGACGGAGTCCCTCGTCTTCGGTGATCGGACCGTCCTCAGTTTCGATCGGAACGATTTCGTCCTCGAACCGACCCTCTTCTGTCGCTTCGACGGCTCGCTGTTGACTCTGTGCGGCGTACTCGTCCTGTTCCTCTCGAGTGACGCCGAACTCCTCGGCGACCTTCTCGGCGGTCATGCCCATCTGGAGTTCGCCGACGTTGTACTCGGCGGCCATCCGCGGGTGGACCTCCATCGTGTTCTCGCCCATCGGAACGCGGGTCATCGACTCGACGCCGCCGGCGATGATCGCGTCACGGTTACCCGCGGCGACGGCGTCCGACGCGGAGATGAGCGCCTGCATCGAAGAGGCACACCAGCGGTTGATGGTCGTCGCCGGAACGCTCTCGCCGAGATCCGAGAGCAGTGTAATAATGCGGGCAACGTTGTTGTCCTGTTCGCCGCGTTGCTGGGCACAGCCCCACATCAGATCGTCGATATCGTCGCTCGAGAGGCCGCTATCGGCGAGGATTTCGTTGATAAGCGGAATGGAGAGATCTTCGCTTCGCAGGTCAGCGTACACGCCGTCTTCTTTCCCTTGCGGGGTGCGATACGCGGCTGCGATAACTGGCGTCTGTGACATAGGCTACTGGACGGTCTTTATCATCTTAAAACACACAGAACCACTCGAAATGCAATGGGAGTTTATCGCATCAGTCGCACCTCGAGAAAATATCCCAGGGAGCGGCCGGAGACGAAAATACCGGAGTAACAGGATCGGGGAATGAACGGCGTCGAGAACAATCCTTATCTCTGGCCCTTGGGAATAAGCAGTCATGAACGAGGACGGTTCGCAGACGGAGTCGACGGAATCGGACGACTCCGGATCGAACGAGGTGGAAGGCGATGGGCCTGAACGGGACGAGATGCAAGAACGAGACGCTGGTCAGCGCGAATCACCGCCTCGGTCTTCCGACTCGAGCGAGTCCACCCCTGTGGAAACTCCCACCGTCGATTCGGCAGTCGACGACCCCGATACTCTCGACGGTGGCGAATCCGTCGAAGACCCGGAAGACGAACAGTCCATGCCGGGCGTTCCGAACCCCGACGAGGCCGACGAGAGCGACGTGCCGACGGACGTCCAGAAGTACGCGCGCTTCCAGAAGATGGACGGGGCACAGTACGATCGGGTCAACGAGTTCCTGCGGGATCGGACCTACATCACGGCCCGCGAGTGGGCCATCGCCCGACTCTGTTCTGACTTTCGGACCGAAACCGGCGTCGAGATGACCAAAATCGGCGAGAACCTCCCCGAACTCGTCCCCTTCATGACGGACACGTACACCCCCCAGGCCGTCAATCAGGCTCGAAGCTCCTTCGAGGACAAGATCCGAACCGCCGGCGCGACCTTCCTCTACGGCGCGATGTGTGACTTTTTCACCGCCGAAGAGCTCGACGACGTGATGTACGAGTCGACCGAGGTCGCGAAGTTCCTCCTCGAGGTCGAGGGCGTCGACCTCTCGGTCGAAGAGGAACTCGAGGCCGAAGAACGAATCTCGTCGGTGATGCGCGACGTCCGCGACGCGAGCCAGGAGCTCCGAGAAGACGAAGCCTGAGCGGAACGAATCGGCGGTAGCGTTCTGACTCGAGCGTTAGTCCTCGAGTTCGTCGACTGCATCGATAAACAGCGACGGCTCGTCGTGGGAGAAGACGATCCACCGGTCGTCGCCTTCTTCGGTTTCGTTCGTCCCGTCGGCCTCACCGGTTTCGTCGGCCGCCGTCTCGAGGTAGACGAAGAGGTGCCCCTCCGCGAGCGAGGCTTCGAGCATCGACCGTGTATCGGGGATATCGTAGTACAGCGGGAGCAACACGGCGTGTTCGCTCGAGTCGTCGCGTTCGACGGCGAGGACGAACGTCGTCTGACCTTCCGTCTGGTAGTAGACATCGACCGCGGCGAACGTGACGTCATCGCGACCGATCAGCTCCTCGACGGTGGTGTACTGGTCGCCCGAAACGGCCGCCCGAAGACCGACTCGATCGTCGGTATCGACCGGTGTAACCGCCTCCGGTTCGACGAAGGTCGTCTCCCAGCCCGCAGTCTGGAACTCGCCCTCGATGGCCGCCGCGTCCGCGAGTAACTCCTGCCACGGATCGGCCTCGTCGGGCATCGATCCCGGCGTCGTTCCGTCAGTCATCGGCGAACCACCTACGAGAGTCGAGGGTCTCGTCCATACGTGTTTCACCAACGGTCTCGAGGAAAAGCATTGTCCTCAACAGTAAGCGGTGTGGAGAACGTTCCAACAGCCAGGCCGGTCCAACGACCTTTCTTCATCGGGCACGTGATACTCATGTGAGTATTATAACCGAGTTCACGGTCCCAGCGGAGGCGTTCGCGCTCGAGGAAACCTTCGAGGAGGTTCCGAACGTGACGATCGAAATTGAACGGCTCGCGACCCACAGCCGGGAGTGGGTGATGCCGTTTCTCTGGGCGACGGACGGCGATCTCGACGCTCTCGAGAGCGCGCTTCGAAACGATTCGTCGATCTCAGAGCTCAAAGTAATCGATGTGACCGACGATATCGGCTATTTCAACGTCACCTGGACCGAGGAAATCGAGGAAATGATCGATCAGATCGTCAACAAACACGGGATCGTCCAGGAGGCGAGGGCGGCCAACGGACGCTGGCACCTCAAGCTCCAGTTCGTCGATCAGGAGACACTCAAAGAATTTCAGGAGTACTTTCGGGAGCAAAACTACTCGCTGGAACTCGAGCGACTATACGACGGGACGGCACCGAAAGAACGAGAGTACGACCTGACGCCGCCACAACGCGAAGCCCTCGTAGCCGCACTCGAGATGGGGTATTTCTCCGTTCCCCGCGATTCACAGATCGGAGACATCGCCGAAGAGCTCGAGGTTTCGACAAACGCGGTCTCCCAGCGGCTTCGCCGGGCAACCGGAAACCTCACTCGAAACGTCCTCACGGTTTCGACGGGCGAGGCGCCTGCCGGCGGAACGAAACCGAGAGAGTAGCCGGTTTCTTATAAACAGTCTCGAGTTCAAAGCACGAGTCGTATCCCCCTGAGAGACGTTACTTCGGGTGATGAGTAAAAGTACGACTCCGGAGGTCTCCGTCGAATCGGTATCTACCGAGAGCGAAGCGGAGAAAACCAAAGTCGCCGCCATGTGCACGTCTTGCGGTGAGATCTACGCCGCCGAGCAGGCGTCGGACGGCGAGGTCCGACCGATCGGCCGGAAGGACGGCTGTCGGTGCGGCGTCGGAACGTTCGAAGCGATCGGAACCGAAGCTGCGAACTGAAATCGAGCGGAGTCGGCCGGGATACCAGCTTTTATTCGATCCGGCGACGGGGCTACCGGTATGGGAACGAGCGACGTCCACGAAGTCACGGCTGGCGACTGCACGGACCTCTACTACGTCGACACCGGAATGTTCGGGACCGACGAATACGGCGCGGCGTACGTGCTCGAGAGCGATCGGCCGGCGATCGTCGAAACCGGCGTCGGAACGAACTACGAACGGATCCTCGAGGCGATGGACGAGATCGGAATCGACCGGGAGGACCTCGAGGTGATCGCGGTCACGCACATCCACCTCGATCACGCCGGCGGCGCGGGGCTGCTCGCCGAGGCCTGTCCGAACGCGGACGTCTACGTGCCCTCGATCGGCGCGGGCCACCTCGCCGATCCCGCCAGACTGGTCGAGGGGACGAAACGAGCCGTCGGCGATCGCTGGGAGTTCTACGCCGAACCGGAGCCGATCCCCGAATCGCGAATCGTCGAACTCGAGGACGGCGATACCGTCGATCTGGGCGACCACGAACTTCGCGTCCACGCCGCGCCCGGACACGCGCCCCACCAGGTCGTCTTCGAGGATCCCGAAAACGACGCGGTGTTCACCGGCGACGCCGCGGGGATCTGGGTCCCCGAACTCGAGGAAATTCACGAGACGTCACCGCCGTCGAATTTCGACCTCGAGCAGTGTCTCGAGGACGTCGAGACGGTGAAGGCGATCGATCCGGACATGCTCCTGTACACGCACTTCGGGCCGCGAGCGGTCGGCGACGACGCCGAAGCCGCACTCGAGGAGTACGCGGCGGTTCTTCGCGAGTGGGTGAGCGACGTCGAGGACGCACGCGAGGAACTCGCGGACGACGAGGCGGTCATTGATCAGTTCGCGGATCAGGCCGCTTCGGTCGGTGCCTGGGGCGAGCGGGCGGCTCGAGCCGAAGCGACGATGAACACCCGCGGCGTCCTCGGCTATCTCGATCACCGGGAGTGAAAATCCGGCGATCGGCCATTCGCGAACTCGAGTTTTGGAACGGGACGCCAGCTCGTCGGTTAACAATGGTAGCGACCGCCGAACTGTTCCTCCGCCTCGCACGATCATCGGATATCGGCCCTTCAGGCGGCCTCGAGCTCCTCCAGCGGAGATAATCGAGCAGATAAACCGGAAAACATGTGAAACTCGTTTCAACATGTTTTATCGCTCGGGACCGTCTGTCACACGTATATGAACTGGCGGGATGCCGAACGAGAGTACGACGACGAGGTAATCGGGGAGACGACGCTCGGGCGAATGTTCGAGAACGGTGCCGAGCGGCACGCGAACCGGCCAGCACAGCAGTACAAGGGCGGGATTTACGATCGGTCGCTCACCGATTCGATCCTTCCCGCGGCCGACACCGGACGGTTCCGGACGATTTCCTACACGGAGATGCGGAACATCGTTCGAAACCTCGCGGCGGGCTTTCGTGACCTCGGCGTCGAGACCGGCGATCGGGTCGGCATCTTCTCGAACACCCGGATGGAGTGGGCCCAGACCGACTTCGCCCTCCTCGGCATCGGGAGCGTCATCACCACGGTCTACACCAGTTCCTCGCCGGATCAAGTGCGATACCTGCTCGACGATCCCGACGCGTCGGGCGTCGTCGTCGAGAACGAAGAGCTCTTAGAGCGCGTCCTCGAGGTCGAAGACGAACTCGACCTCGAGTTCATCGTCTCGATCGACCGGCTCGAGGGGTACGACGACCGCGACGATATCATGACCCTCGCCGAGGTCCACGACCGCGGCGAGGAGGACTTTGATCTCGAGGCATACGAGGAGTGGGTCGACGAGCCCGCGATGGACGATCTGGCGAGCCTGATCTACACCAGCGGCACGACGGGCAAGCCCAAGGGCGTCCAGCTCACCCACCGGAACTTTCGAGCGAACGTGAATCAGATACGCAAGCGCTACGGTCCCCGTCCGGACAAGGGCGAGGACGTGTCGGCTATCGACGAGGAGACGACCGTCGTCTCGTTCCTGCCCCTCGCACACGTCTTCGAGCGAACGGCGGGGCACTTCCTGATGTTCGCCAGCGGGGCCTGCGTCGCCTATGCAGAGGACACGGAGTCACTTCAGGAGGACTTCGGACTCGTCCAGCCCCAGAGCGCGACGAGTGTCCCTCGCGTGTACGAGAAGATCTACGACGCCATCCGCGAGCAGGCGAGCGAGTCGCCCGTCAAAGAGCGCATCTTCCATTGGGCGACCGGCGTCGGCCGGGAGCACCACGAAGCCGACTCGCCGGGTCCGATCCTGAACCTCAAGCACTCGATCGCGGACAAA
This sequence comes from Halostagnicola bangensis, assembly GCF_054653435.1. Lineage (NCBI taxonomy): Archaea > Methanobacteriati > Methanobacteriota > Halobacteria > Halobacteriales > Natrialbaceae > Halostagnicola > Halostagnicola bangensis. Next base: position 1,199,838 of record NZ_BAAIGG010000002.1, read on the forward strand.
CTGGTGTTCTCGACCGTTCGAGAGGCGCTGGGCGGCGAGATCGAGATGTTGATCAGCGGCGGCGGGAGCCTCTCTCCCGAGTTGGCGACGCTGTACCACGGAATGGACCTCCCGATCTACGAAGGGTACGGGCTAACCGAAACCGCTCCCGTCGTCTCCTGTAACCCGATGGAGGAGCCGAAGGTCGGAACGATCGGCCCGGCCGTCCCGGGCGTCGACGTCAAAATTGACGAGTCGGTCACCGACGACGATACCTTCGACGACGATCCGGGCGAGGTCGGCGAACTGCTCGTCAACGGGGAGAACGTCACGCAGGGCTACTGGAACAAACCCGGCGCGACCGACCGGGCGTTCACCGAAAACGAGGACGGTAAACGGTGGTTCCGGACCGGTGATATCGTCCACCTGCGTCCCGATGATTACATCGAGTTCCGCGAGCGGGCAAAACAGATCCTCGTCCTCTCGACCGGCAAGAACGTCGCACCCGCGCCGATCGAGGATTCGTTCGCCGCCAGCGAAGTCGTCGAACAGTGTATGGTCGTCGGCGACGGCGAGAAGTTCGTCGGCGCGCTACTGGTTCCCAACACCGCACACGTCCTCGAGTGGGCCGAAGAAGAAGGAATCGACCTCCCTGACGATCCCGAAGCGATCGTCGACGACGACCGGGTGCAGGCGTACGTTCAGAAGGAAGTCGACCGCGTCAACGAGAACTTCGAGAAACACGAGACGATCAAGCAGTTCCGACTCGTCCCACAGGAGTTCACCGAGGAAAACGACATGCTCACGCCGACGATGAAGAAGAAACGTCGCGTTATCCTCGAGCGGTTCGACGACCGGGTCGACGAGATCTACGCGGAGTAACGCGGTATCGAACCCCATCTGCCCGTCGCAGGAATCGACCTCGAGCGACTCAGGAGACGAGTTCGACCGAAAGGTTATGCCGGGGCTGATACTATCCTCCACGGAATGACGTTCGTCGCTGAGTTTACGATGCCACCTGAAGAGTTTTCTTTTGGAAACGTACTGCGGGAACATTCTGATCTCGCTATCGAATTCGAAAGCGTCGTTCCAATGCACCACGGACTCATGCCGTTTATCTTCGTCTGGAGCGACGGAAAGTACGACGAGATTGAATCCACGATTCAATCGGATCGAGGCGTCGAAACGATAACGGAAGTCGACCAATTCGACGGCGGCCGACTGTACAAAGTCGGCTGGTCCGACTCGGTTCCCGGTCTCGCAGACGCGGTCCTCGAGTCCCGCGCGACGCTGATCGAAGGAGTCGGGACTGACGACGGTTGGAGCTTCGAGATCAGGTTCCAAGAGCAAGAACGGATCGAAGCGTTTCAAGAGTGCGTCCGCGAGTACGGCATCAGTCTTGATCTCGAGCGATTACAGGCGGAACTCGAAGTCTCGACGAGTAGGAAGTATGACCTTACCGACAAGCAGTACGAGACACTGGTGACCGCCCTCGAAGAAGGCTACTTCGAGAATCCGAAGGAAGCGACGCTCGAGGAAATCGGCAACGAACTCGGCGTCTCGGGTGCGGCTGTCACCGGGCGTTTGCGACGCGGCCTGACGACGGTGCTCTCACAGACCGTGATGCGCGGTGATCGAGGTGAGAAATCGTCGTGACGGGAACTGGACAGCAATCGGATGACGGAAAAGAACCTAAAGACATTAAGGACGATATTGAGGGAGGGCGAGAACGTACTACGACACAGAGTTGACGAATCGACGCCAAACAAGGGATTCCATGTCAGATTCATCGGGAACGCATCCACAGAGATCCGGAGAAACAGTCACGTATAAGACGACAATTCAGGCGAACGAGGGAACGACTGGCGCAATCGTTCGTCTCCTCGAACGGATTCCGACGAGCAGTTACGAGGAGGTGAGCCCGCTCTACGAGCACGTCGACCCCGAAGCGCTCGATCAACTGTTCGCGAACACGAACTCGGTCCCTCGAGAGGGAACGGCGACGGTGACGGTCGGTAACCTCCAGATCGTGGTGAGAGACAGCAAACGCGTCGAAATCAGGGTACCAGTCGAAACAGTGACAAGTTCCGCCGAGGGCGGCTCGACGGAGCGCTGACACGAATCGTCCTGACTGGTCGAACCGGTAGCGTTTTGCAACTTCACGTCGCAGAAATTCACATGAAAAATGCACGGGGACCGTTGTGTTCGATAGACGTGAGCGATCGAACGGCCGATCTCGAGGAGATCGACGACGTGCTCGAGTCGTTCATCGGCGGTCGCGGCGTCGGAACGAAGTTAGCCCACGACCGGGTTCCCTTCGACGCGGACCCATTCGGTCCGGAAAACAGCCTCTACCTGGCGACGGGGCCGATGCAACACGCGACCATGAGTTTCACCGGCCGAATGTCAGCGACGGCCGTTTCACCGCTGACCGACGGGTTGCTCTCTTCGAACGCCGGCGGCTTTCTCTCGCGAAACTTCACCGCGACGGGGTACGGAGCCGTCGAGATCACCGGTGAGAGCGACGAACTGCTCGTCATCCATATAACCGATGACGGCGTCGAGTTCGAGGAAGTCCCTGAACTTGAGGGGGCAGAAACCACCGAGACGTGCGAGTACATCGCCGACGAGCACGGTCTCGACGCCGAAAACACCGTCACGATCGGACCCGCCGGCGAGAACCTCGTTCGATTCGCTTCGATCATGACCTCGCGAGAGCGAGCGTTCGGTCGCGGCGGACTCGGGGCGGTGCTTGGCTCGAAGAACGTCAAGGCAATCACCTTCGACGGCGACTCGACCCGCGAGGTCGAGATTCCACCGCTGCAGATGGACGTCCACCGCGAGGCCGCCCAGTCCGACCACATCATGAAAGAGCAGGGGACGACCTCGGTGACCGAGTACGCGAACATGGTCGGTGCCCTGCCGACGCACTACTTCTCCGAGCTCACCTTCGACGGGGCCGAGGGGATAAGCGGCGACGCGGTCGCGGAGAAGAAATACCAGAAAGGAACCTGTTCGGCATGTGCGTTCGCCTGCAAACTCCCGACCAGAGACGAGGAGAGCGGCCTCGAGACAGAAGGACCGGAGTACGAAACCGTGATGGCCTTCGGCTCGAACTCGGGCGTCGACGACATCGTCGACGTGATGAAATCGAACAAGCTCTGTGACGAACTCGGGCTGGACACCATCTCCTGTGGGGACGTCGTCGCGGCCTACCTCGAGAGCGAAGACGAGTTCGGCAACGTCGAGTTGATCCACGACCTCGTCGAGAAGATCGCCCACCGAGAAGGGGTCGGTGACACACTCGCGGAAGGGGTCGACCGATTCCACGACGAACTTGGCGTCGAGAACTGGAGCGTCAAGGGGATGGAGTTCCCCGCCCACGACGGCCGCACGCTCAACGGACAGGGCCTTTCCTTTGCGACCTCCAACCGCGGCGCAGACCACATGTACGCTGAGTTCTATTCGCTCGAGTACCCCCTCGTCGACGCCGACAAGGCGTTCGAAAAGGAAGGTCTCGAGGGCAAGCCGCCGAAGGTCGTCGAGAAGGAGAACATGAACGCGGTCAAAGACAGCGGCGTCATCTGCAAGTTCTCGCGGGACTTCATGACCGACGAGCGGTTCGAAACCTTGCTCGACGCCGACTACGAAACGCTTCTCGAGACTGGCGGCCGGATCGTCACCCTCGAGCGCCACTTCAACAACCAGCGCGGCTTCGATACGGACGAGGACACGCTTCCCTACGAGCTCCCCGACTTCGACAGCGCGCTCGAGGAGTACTACGGCGAGCGCGGCTGGAACGACGACGGCACCGTCCCGACCGAGCAAGTCGAAGGCGGCGCGCCCGCCGACGACTGATCGCGGAGCCAGTTTTCTCCGCAGGTTTCGCTCTCGAGCCGGTTCAATTCTCGAGTCACGTCGTTTCGTAGGCCTCGAGCGACCGCCGGGCGTATCGGTAGCCGAGCCAACCAGCGACGACACAACACACGCCCGTCGCCGCGACCGCAAACACCGCAACGACGGCTTGTGAACCCACGGGCTCGGTAAATCCGAGTCCCACCATCGCCGGCGCGGAGAGGACGCTCATTACGAACAGGAACGCGACCATCGCATACAGTTCGGGCGGCGTCAGCGTCGCCGAGGTCGCCGGCCCCTCGAGGTTCGGGAGCCACGCGCCGATTCCGAGCGAGACGCCGACGCCGCCGGTCGTGAGCGCGGCCGCGACGAGTATCAGCGCGAGGAGTTCGATCGGCGAATAGCCGCCCGCGACGCCCGCAACCAGCGCGACGATCACGACCAGCGGGACACCCGGAACGAGCGCGGCTAACGCGTGTCCCTGAAGCACCGATCGCCGTCCGTCGGGAGTCGTAAGGATCGCGGGCAACGCGACCCGCGCGTTACCGATCGGGTTGAGCGTCGTCCCGAGGCCGACGGCGACGGCGAGGTAGGTTATGACGAGGACGGGGACGAGCCCGGGGAACACCCACGAAAGCTGGATGACGACCGGCCAGAGCAACCCGATCGGCAGAAGGACATAGGTCATTGCCCGCGGTGACCGGCGCATCCGTCGCCAGGTCGCCTGCGCGACACCCGCCGTGGGGCGACCGACGAACCGATCGGTCGAACGGCCCAGCAGTCCCCTCCCCATCGATTCGGCCGCGTCGTCGCCCGGTTCTCCCCCCTCGTCGTCTCGTTCCGTCTCCTCGCCACTCCGGGCAGTTTCGTCGAACCAGAGCGTTCGACCGGCCAGAATCGCCAGCGGAAGACAGCCCGCGAAGACGACAGCCAGCGCTGTGAGTGCGCCGCCGACGCGGAGCGGACTCGAGGCGACGCCGGGCGTCGTCGCGACCAGCACGTCGCCGTACCAGCCAAGCGGCGTCGCGGCGAGGCGATTTCCGATCTGCCGACTGAACGAGAGGACGACGAACGTGAGAAAAAGGCTCAGCATGCCAATCGCGTACCGAGCGGCGTAGAGTCGCGACGAGCGACGGAGCACGGCGCGAACACCCAGCCCCAGACTGGCACCGAGGAGCAGTCCGGTGAGTGCGATGGCAACCACACCCGCAGTCGCCCCCGCGAGCGTCGCCGGGGATCCCGTCCCAGCCGCGAACGCCAGCGCGCCCGCACCGACGACGGGGGCGACGAACCAGCTACTCTCGAGGAGTTCGTCCCCTAGCACGCCGAGGATCGCTTCCGGCACCGAAATCGCCGTCACGAGTTCCGGAGGAGATTCCTCCCAGGCGTCGCTCGTGACCGCGCTGAGCGCCGTCAGTGCGGTGATCGCGACGACGCCGATCGCGCCGATTTCGCGGGCCCGCCCGAGGACCGCGGGTCCGTTCTCGCCCGCGAGCGCGCCGTAGTGGTAGGCGCCGGGCTGGGGCCAGACGTGCTCGTAGGCACCCAGCGGGAGCGAGCCGACGACGGCTATCGCCCCGACGACGATCCCAATCGAGAGCGCGACGAGTATCTGGGGGTGGCGAAGCCGTCGCCGCACCTCGACTCGGTGTCGGACGACGGTGACGAGGGCAATCCGCCGAAGGACGCCGATCACGGTTGCTCGAGCGGGGCGACGGCGGTTTCGGTAGCAAGGACGAGCGCGTTCATAGGCGTCCGTTTTCGTGATTACGTGTTAACGGTTTCTCGATGGAGATGCCGACTCCTCGAGCGGAGACGCGGCTGAGGGTCCAAGCGACGTCTTCGTCAGGCGTTCAATCGCCAGATTTCGAACGTGAGAACGGTCGCGAACGCGACCCAGAGGAAATAGGGAACCAACAACGCGGCCGCAGTCCGGTCGACGCGCCGAAACGCGGCGATGGTGGCGACGACCAGAACAAGGAGGACGGCGATAACGCCGAGCGCGAGCAGCGGCTGTTGTAGCGTGAAAAAGGTCGGCGTCCAGGCCACGTTAAAGACCATCTGGACTCCAAAGAGGGCAAACGCGAGTCGGCGTCCTGGGCCCTCTGATCGCCAGACGAGCCACAGCCCGATCCCCAGCAGCGTGAACAGGACGGTCCAGACGATCGGAAACGCGATCGAAGGCGGATAGAACCACGGTTTCGCGAGACTTCGGAACCACGCCGTCTCCGTCGAGGTGACCAGCGCCGGGGCGCTTCCGACGACGTTGACCAGCAGGACGAATCCGACGAGTTCGGCTATCGGACGAGGCTCGAGATCCGGCAAACGAAAGCCGTATGCCATGGCGAACGGACACGCTCGAGGCTATTATAGCCGGAGTGTACCCCCTCGTCTACGCGTCTGGCAAGTCAGGGGCGTTTCCGGACGAAATCGTTATCATCTCGCCCATCGCCGCCGGAGCGTCGTTCTCGTAGGCGTCCCATGCTTCGTCCATCTCGGCGTCGGTGAGCAGACAGTCCTCGAGTCGCGACTCGAGGGCCTCGAGGTCCAGATTCCGACCGATGAGCGCGAGCCGACTCTCGCGGTCGCCCCACTCCTCGTCCCACGGCATGTCGGGTTGGCCGCGGCGATAGGCCTCCTGGCGCTCCTCGGAGAAGCTGGCGATCCACCGTCCGGTTACCTCGAGGCTCGTCTCGGTTCCGGCGTAGCTCATCGTGATCGCCGCCCGTTCGCGGCCGGCGATCCAGCAGAGCCCTTTCGCGCGGACGAGACCGTCCGGAACGTCCTCGAGGAACTCGAGGAGTCGCCGGGGGTGGAAGGGACGAGTTCGATGGAAGGTCGTAACCTCGATTCCGTACCGTTCGGGCGGATGAACGTGGTCGTGGTTAGCGGAATCGTGGTCAGTGTGATCGTGGTCAGCGTGATCGGGGTCGTGATCAGCGTGACCGTCCCCGTCTCCGTGATCACCACGATCGTGATCTGCGTGCTCGTGACCGTGCGAATCGTCGTGCTCGTGGCCTTCGTCGTCACCATCCGAACCATCGGCTCCCTCTTTGACCGCTTGTTTCCAGCCCGCAGATTCCTGTGCGGCCTCGAGATCGAATCGCTGGCTCTCGAGCAGTTCGTTCGGGTCCACGGAACCGTACTCCGTGGTCACGATATCTGCCCGCGGCTGGAGCGTCTCGAGGACGGCGACGACTTCGTCTCGTTCGGCCTCGCTCACCAGATCGCACTTGTTGAGGACGAGCAGATCGCAGAACTCAACTTGCTCGAGCAGGAGGTCGGCGATCGGACGTGAACCGCTCTCGTCGGGACCCTGCCGGACCGGCTTTTCGTCCCCGTCTACGAACGTATCGTAGAAGAGGCGAGCGTCGGCGACGGTGACGACGGCGTCCAGATCGTAGGGGCCGCCCGCGGGTCCGCGAACAAACTGGCGGGCGATCGGCTCCGGTTCGCCGACACCGGAGGCTTCGACGACGAGGTAGTCGAACTCGTGTTCCTTCCAAAGCTGGATAACCGACCGGGAGAGTTCGCTCCCAAGGCTACAGCAGATGCAGCCGTTCTCGAGGGCGACGACCTCGTCGCCCGTTTCGAGGTCGGTGCGCGCTTCGACGAGGTCCGCGTCGACGTTCACCTCGCCGACGTCGTTGACGAGGACGGCGATATCACGGTCGTCGGACTCGAGCAACTGCGAGAGCAACGTTGTCTTGCCTGCGCCGAGCCCGCCACAGAGGATGGTAACCGGAACGGACATTTACTGATCCGCGAGCGCGAGTTCACGTCGTTCTTCCGGTTCGAACGGATCGGCGTACCGATCCCAGTCCTCGTTGGCGTACTCCTCGTCGGTGAGTAGACAGTCGTCGAGTCGATCCACGAGGGGCTCCGGGTCGAACTCGCGGCCGATGAAGACGAGGCGGGTCATCCGGTCGCCCCACTCGTCGTCCCAATCCTCCTCAAGGCCGGGTCTGGCGGCGAAGTACTGCTCGCGCTGGGACTCGGGGAGCGTCGCGAGCCACTGGCCCGAGGGGCCCGCCCGAACGGAGGTACCCGCTTTGTCGATCCCCATCGCGATATCCTCGCGGCCCGCGCTCCAGAAGAACCCTTTCGCGCGGATGAGTTCGTCCGGCAGGTCGGAGAGGAGTGCGGCGATTCGTTCGGGGTGGAACGGTCGGTCCCGTTCGTAGGAAAAGGAAGTCACGCCGTGTTCTTCCTGCGGATCGTGGTGGTGTTCGTGTTTGAGTTCGTGTTTCCAGCCCGCCGAATTCTGGGCGGCCTCGAAGTCGAACCGTCCGGTTTCGAGGATATCGGCCGTCTCGACGTTCCCGAACTCCGTCCGGCGGATCTCGGCTCGCGGCTGGAGCACCTCGAGGACGGCTTCAATCTCCTCGAGGGCGTCGTCGGGAACGAGGTCGCACTTGTTGAGCAGGATGATGTCGCAGAACTCGATCTGGTCGAGCAACACTTCCTCCGGGACTCGTCCGGATTCGGGGTCGATCTCGCCCTCAGAAAGCGCCGACCCGGAGTCGAACGACTCCCAGAAGCTGTGGGCGTTGACGACGGTGACCATCGTATCGAGCGCGTAGGTGTCGGTCGGATCGAACGTCGCGTCCTCGAAGCCCATCGCGAACGTCTGGGCGACGGGGATCGGCTCCGAAATGCCGGAGGATTCAACGATCAGGTAATCGAACTCGCGCTGGTCTGCCAGGCGTCCGACTTCCTCTAACATGTCCCCACGAAGGCGACAGCAGATACAGCCGTTCGAGAGTTCGACGATCTCCTCGTCGCCGCCCAGATCCGACTGTTGGGTGACCGCCTCCGCGTCGACGTTTACTTCTCCCATGTCGTTTACCACGACCGCGGCATCCATCCCGTGGTCCGCGGTCAAAACGTGGTTGAGAACCGTCGTTTTCCCCGCACCGAGACTCCCACTCAGAACTGTTACCGGAATTCGGTCGTCACTCATAGTGTGACCTAGTATGATCCGTGTCTGACTTAATACTAGTTATTGCCCTATGAACGGACAGGTAATAATAAATCCTATTAAACTAGCGACACAGATTGATATATGGCCGTCGTTAGCGTCTCGATGCCCGACGAACTGATCGAACGACTCGACGAGTTCGCCGCGGACCACGAGTACACCGGACGAAGCGAAGTCGTTCGCGAGAGCGCACGGACCCTCCTTTCGGAGTTCGAAAACGAGCAACTCGCAGGTCGCGAACTCGCCGCCATCGTCACCGTTCTGTACGATTTCGATACCCAACACGTCGAACGTCGCGTCACGGAGTTACGTCACGAGTACGAAGAACGCATTTCCTCGACGGATCACAGTCACGTCGACGACTACTGTCTCGACTGCTTCGTCCTCGAGACCGATCTCGAGGACGTTTCGACGTTCGTCGGCCGGATTCGCTCGATCGAGCGCGTCAAAACGGTCGAATACTCGCTCGTACCGCTCGATGCGGTCGATGCAATCGGCGAGCGAGGGTTGCACGAGAATTGAGGCACGACCGATCCCGACGGAAGTCCTGAGCAATACGCAAGCATCTTCGTTTACGCGTTCGATGATGTAATAAATCGCGATGAGTGCGTACGAGATCGCCCTTATTATCGTCGCCATCGGACTGTTAGGCGCGATCCTCTTGCCTCGAATTCTGGCCGAAAAACCGCTTTCGCTGCCGATGTTCTACGTCGTGCTCGGCGCTGGGTTGTTTGCGGTCGTCCCCGGTGCGCCGACGGTCGACCCCGTTGGGAACTCGACGGTGACCGAGCACCTGACCGAACTGGTCGTCATCATCGCTTTGATGGGGGCGGGACTGAAAATTGATCGCCCGTTCGAATGGCGTACCTGGAGTGCAACCTGGCGATTGCTCGGGATCACGATGCCGGTGACGATCGCTGCCATCGCGGTACTCGGCTGGAGTGTACTCGGGCTTCACCCGGCGACCGCGATCCTGTTAGGAGCAGTAATCGCCCCTACGGACCCCGTTCTGGCCTCGGACGTCGAAGCCGGAGCGCCGCTGACGGAACTCGAGGAAGAACGCGCTTCCGTCAATCGGTGGGGGTCGATCCGGTTTTCGCTGACGTCCGAAGGCGGTCTCAACGACGGCCTCGCGTTCCCGTTCACGTATCTGGCATTGGCCGTCGCCGCGGCGAACGGGGCGTCGAACTGGACGTGGCTCGCAGACTGGATTCTCGTCGACATCTTTTACAGGATCGGGGCTGGCCTCGTTTGCGGGTACGTAATCGGACACCTGATGGCTCGAGTCGTGTTTCAAACGCCGACGCCGTCCCGACGAGCGGAGATCATGTCGGGAGCCGAAGCGCTTGCGACGACGTTGCTTGCGTACGGGGTCGCAGAGTTGCTCGGCGGGTACGGGTTCGTCGCGGTGTTCGTCGGAGCGCTCGAGCTCCGTCGCTACGAGTGGGAACACGAGTACTACCGGGAGTTACACGATTTCGCCGCGCTCGTCGAGCGGTCGTTAATGGCGACCGTGCTCGTCCTGTTCGGAGCCGCGATTGCGGATGGCCTGCTCGCACCGCTGACGCAGATCGACATCGTCATCGGGCTCGCCATCGTGCTCCTCGTTCGACCCCTCGCCGGACTCCTTGGATTCGTCGGCTCCAATGCGCCGTGGGGCGATCGGGTTGCGGTGAGCTTCTTCGGGATCCGCGGCATCGGCTCGTTCTACTACCTTGCGTTCGCACTGGCGCACGTTTCGTTCGCGGAACTCGAACTCGTCGTCGCCGCAGAGCGGCTGTGGGCAATCGTAGGATTCGTCGTGCTGACCTCGATTATCATCCACGGCGTGACCGCGAGTCCGGTGATGAACGCGATCGAACGGCGTCGAGAAGGAGTGTGACCGAAATCGGGGACCTGATCCGCCGAATGTGGACAATTCAGGGACCGACCGCACTCGCGTCGCCGATCAGCCGATGACGGCCTGAAATCGAACGGAGGGTGGCGGTCGGAAATCGTTGGCACGAAGCACCTCCGTTCGATCCGAAACGGTTCCGGCAGTCGCCGGAACCTGGTCACATCGCTACTCGCTCGAGTATCCCACTCCCGAGTCGCCGACGTACTGGACGGTGTCTACGCCGTCGGCGACCTCGACGGTCTCGACGAGTTCTTGGGTTTCCATGTCGACGACCGTAACTGTTCCATCAGTATCCGACGGCGTGAAGAAGTACTCGCCGCCGGCGACGCCGGCACGATACTCGCCATCGACCTCGCCCGCGTCGATGCGATCGACTTCCTCCATTTCGTCGACGTCGATCACGACCACGTCGGCCGATCCGATGTTCGCGGTGAACGCGTACAGGCCGTTATCGGACTCGTGGAAGCGAAGCGCCGCGGGTTCGCCGTCGACCTCGACGGAATCGACGACCTCGCTCTCCTCGCTCGTCGCGTCGACAAAGCGGATCTCGTCGTCGAGGATAAATCCGAGCAACTCGTCGTCCGGCGAGAGATACATGCCGCCGTCGAAGTCCAGGACATCGACCACATCGTCGGTCTCGGTGTCGATAACGGCCGTTCCGCCATTCGTCTGCTGGGCGTACGCATAGCCCGTCTCAGGTGCGTAGGCCTTGTAGTGCGTTCCACCGGCGTCCTCGAGTTCGACGGGGTCGGTAGCCTCACGAGCGTCGAGATCGACGCCGATCGCCGCCGCTTCGGTGACGTTCATCGCGTAGGCGTCGTCGCCGAGGTCGTCGTGGGAGAGGAGTTTTCCGTGGCCGCCGTCGGCGATATCGACCTCGTCGATCACCGACAACTCCTCCGAATCGACGACGTAGAACGTTCCCTCGTCGTCGGCGTGGGTCCAGATCTCTCCCTCGACCAGGTTGTAGATATGCGTCGGATCGCCGCCGACGTCGATCCACTCTTCGATCTCCTGATTCTCGGTATTAACGACGAGCAGTTGATCCCGGCTCCCTTCGTTGACGAAAATCCGTTCGTGATTCCGTGAGATTCGCGGATCGCCCCACTCGGAGCCGTCGAGGTCGTCGTCAGTTATCTCCTCTATGAGTTCGCCGTCTTCAGGGTCGATGATTCCGATCGCGTCGGGACCAAAGGCGTAAACGAGCCCCTCGCTCCCCGGCCCATCGCCGTTCTCGTTATCGCCGTTGTCGTGGTCATCGTGTCCGTCGTCGCCGTTATCGTCATCACCTTCACTAGTACATCCCGCGAGAGCCACGACGAATCCGCCGCCGAAGGCCTGTACGAGTCGTCGTCGAGTGGTTGGGGTCACCATACCCTTTCGTTGTAACGGCCCCTTATTGCCGATTCTGGTGCGGTAATCGAATTCGAGTCATCAGTTCACACGATCCGTCGAAAGGCCTGACCTAGTTCCGGTCTCCGCCAACGCGTGTCGCTTCGATCGCAACCGCGACGCTTCCCACTACTGCGACGGCGACGGCTCCGAACTGCAAGAGAACGGTCAACGGACTCGGATCATCGGTCGCGTGCTCGTCGTGATCGTGGTGTTCGTGGTCGCCAGATTCGCCGTCGTGATCTGCACCGTCATTGGCATCGTGGTCGTGGTCTGCACCGTTATCGCCGTACTCGTCGTGGCCGCCGCCTTCTCCGTCGGGAACGACGTAGACGTCGACCCACTCACTGACGTATGTCTCGCCGACCCATGCGTCGATCCGGAGCTCCCACTCGTGTGCATCGGGTAACGCCTGAACGGCCGAATACGTACCGTCGTCGTTCTCCTCGAGATCTACCTCGAGCGTCTGGTCGTCGTGGTGGAACGTAAGCGACGGATCGTCGGCTGAAGCCGGTTGTCGATCATCGGCTTCCGCATCGTCCGCGCCGTCAGCGCCGCCTTCGTCTCCGTCACCACCGCCACCTTCCGCGAGGAACGTTGCGTCGAAGACGACCGGTTCGTTCTCCTCGAGTTGGATCATGCCGGCCGCCTCCTGACCCGGTAACGCTACCAGCTCGAGATCGACGTCGTCACCCTCGATCTCGATCGTCGCCTCTCCGGGGCCGTCGTCACCGCCGGCGAGCGCCGCCGTCGGTGCCGTCGTCAGCAGCCCCGAGAGGACGATCACCAGCAGGAGGACGCCCAGCTCGAAGCGGACGCCGCGAACGAACGTTCGGAGCGTACGGCCGTCTGAAGCGGCTGATTCGGAGTCTCGCCGTAATCGTTTGAGGACGACGAACCTGGCGAACCCGCCGAGTCCGAGCGCCAGCGCGACGAGGGCAGTCTTCGCCGAAAGCGCCGTTCCGTACAGGGTCTCACGAAGCGACTCGATATCCGGCACGTGCCACGCGGCGAGGATCAGTCCGCTGGTCAGAGCGAGCGTGACCCCGACGAGCGCCACCAGCGAAAAGCGCTCGATGGCCGTCGCCGCGATCCGCCGACGATTGGACTCCTCAGCTCGAGACAGTGCACCGGGAACGACGAGAGCCAACGTCACGAGCCCGCCAACCCAGAGCGCCGCACCTCCAACGTGGCCGCCGTCGGTTATCACTCCCTGGAGCCTGCCGATCATCGTCGCCGAGTGACTCGTCCAGCTCACGGACAGCGCAACGACCGTCCCGCCGACGGCCGCCACGGGGAGCCAGCGACGACGAGAGAGCCGCCACCGGAGCGCGCTCAGCAGAACAGCGGCGACGAGGGTCGCGAGAACGAGCTGTGCGACCCAGATCGAACCGAGCGACGTCTCGAGGAACTCCTCGAACGCCCCCGTCGAAAGCGAGCCGTCCGAATCGAGGCTCCGAGCGACGCCGATCCCGAGAACGCCGACGAGTGCGGCGAGGCTCGCTCCCGCGAGCAACCACTTGGCACGGCGGTCGACGACGGCCGAGGAGACACCACTCGAGCTGATGGCCGGATAGACGCTCGCCCACATCGTTACCGGGACGCCGACGAGTCCGACCAGCGAGAGCAAGACGAGCGCGTTCGACCCGAACTCGAGCGCGGAGAGGTCGTCGTCGTCCTCTCCGTCTTCATGGATCTCGAGGACGGCGTCTCGATCGAGTTCCTCGTCGCCGACGGCGAAGAAGAACGTCCCGGTGGTCGTATGCCCGTCGTCCGCGAGGACCTCCCACTCGACGATGTACATACCGTCGTGGTCCGATTCGGACTCACCATTCCCGGCGTCGACCTCAAGCGGAACAGTTACCTCCCGAGTATCGTCGGGATCGATCGACGCGGCGGCGCTTACGTCCGAACCGTCCGGGCCGGTGACGGAAACGTCCGCGCTCTGGATGCCGTCGCCCGTGTAGAGCAGTTCGATATCGTCGGGGACTTCCTCGAGTTGCTCGCCCTGATCGGGGTTCGTTTCGCCCAGATACGCGTGGCCGCTGACCACAGGAGCGAAGAGACCGACCGCGAGCACGAGCAAAAGCGCGAGAACGGCGATCTGCTGGCTACTCGATCTACTTCGGCTCATACACCACCTCGAGTCCAACGATCCTGCGGTCGCAACCGACGTGGCTTTCGTTTACATGATGACCGCCGAGAAGACAGACAGTGCTTACGAGAGGAACGCATACGTGCTCGCTCCTTGTCGCTCGACACCACTTCGTGTTCTGGTTCATTCCTCGAAATCGTGTGCTCGAGAACGAAGCCAAACCGAAACCGATACGCGACGCTCGCCGATCGAGCAACAACAAACGAAGAAGCGCCAAAGCCAGGACTCGAACCTGGGACAACCTCGTATCTGCGGCGAACAGGAGACCTGAATCGCCGTAACAGCGAGGTGCTCTACCAACTGAGCTACTTCGGCTTATCATAACGTACTCGGTGGGTATTTGATAGGGCTTTCGTTTTGCCCGCACCGAGTTCGACACCCTTTCACGCGGTGGTTGAGTATCCCATCGTGATGACACCTGAGGACGCCGACCGGGGCGGCTCGGATCCCGAACACCTCGAGTCGAACGACGACACGGCCGAAAACGACGACTCGAGCTTCGAGACCGTCGTCGCTCGGATCGACGAACGAGTCGATCCCGACGACGACGAGCGGGAAGCGCTCCGCGAGGCTGCCACCGCGCTCATCGAGCGGGCCGAATCGGCCGCGACGGAACGCTGTCCCGAGGCGGACGTCCTGCAGGTCGGCTCAACCGCCCGGGACACCTGGATCAGCGGCGACCGAGATATCGACATCTTCGTCCGTTTTCCGCCCGATCTCGAGCGCGACACGCTCGAGGAGTACGGACTCGAGGTCGGCCACGAAACCCTGCCCGACGGTCACGAGGAGTACGCCGAACACCCATACGTAAAGGGGATCTTCGACGGGTTCGACGTCGACGTTGTCCCCTGTTTCCGGCTCGAGTCGGCGACCGATATCCGCTCTGCAGTCGACCGCACGCCGTTTCACACCCAGTATCTGAACGAGCGCCTCGACGACAACCTCGCCGCCGAGGTTCGGGTCACGAAGCAGTTCGCCAAGGGAATCGGCGTCTACGGAAGCGACCTCCGAACCCAGGGGTTCAGCGGTTACCTCACCGAACTGCTCGTCTGCGAGTACGGCGGCTTCCGACCGCTCCTCGAGGCCGCTAGCGACTGGAAGCCGCCGATCTGGCTCGATCCCGAGGGTCACGAACGAGCGAGTGAAACGGCGTCGCCACCTCGAACCCCCGAGGTCGAGAACGGCGACCCCCCATTCGACGACCCGCTCGTCGTGATCGACCCCACCGACCCCGAGCGAAACGTCGCCGCCGTCTGCTCGGCCGAGAACGTCGCCCGATTCCAGCACTACGCCCGAGAAATGCTCGAGTCACCCAGTCTCTCGCTTTTCGAGCCCCACGAACCCGCGCCGCTCGAAGACGACGCCCTCGAAGCCCACCTCACGAACCGCGCTACGACTCCAGTCGCGGTGCGCTTCGAGGCCCCTGACCTCGTCGAGGATCAGCTCTATCCGCAGCTCCGGAAATCCCTCGAAGGGGTCACCGACAAACTCGACACCTACGGATTCGACGTGTTTCGCGCAACGACGTTCGCGGACGAAACCGCCGTCATCTTCGCCGAACTCGCGGTTACCGAACGGCCGGCCCTCGAGCGCCACGACGGCCCACCGGTACACGTCCGAAACCACGCTGAAGGGTTCTTCGAAGCCTACGCGGACGACCCAGACGCGTACGGACCGTTCATCGAGGACGATCGCTACGTGACCGAACGCGAGCGCGAGTTCACCACCGCACTGGAATTTCTCGAGAGCGACCGCCTGCTCGACGTCGGACTCGGCGCACACGTCGAAACGGCACTCGAGGACGAGTACGAGGTACTAATCGGCGAGGACATTGCCGGCCTACTGACGGAGTTCGATCAGGAACTCTCGCGGTACTACGACCCCCGTCCCTGAGGAATTCTTATACCGTTCGTTCCCGTTACTACGTTGAACAGATCGTGTCACAAATTGACCCACGAGCGCCACGATTCGGCCAGGCGATAACCGCAGCACTTTCGCTCGGTGCCGTCCTCCTTCAAGAACCCGCCCTCGTGTATGTTGTTGCAACGTTGTTACTCGTTCCCGTTCTCTCGAGTTGGCGAATTGATCCCTACGGATTTCTCTGGAAACGGGTTGCCCGCTCTCTCGTCGAGCCACCGAAAACGACCGAATCCCCCCTCCCACATCGATTCGCTCGAGTCGTCGGCGCGGGATTGACGGGATCGGCAGCTATCCTATTCGTCGTCGCGACAGGAGCTGATCTCGCATCGGCTAGCATTCTTGCCTACGGGCTGACGACCGTCGTCGGGTTGCTCGCGACACTCGGTGCGACAACTGGATTCTGTCTCGGCTGTCGAATGTACCGTCAGGTGGCGTTCGTCAGGGATCTCGGAGTCCTCTCCTCGCCGAGTGAATAAGATATGGAAACATGGGACTGACCACCACCGTTTTGAACCAACAGTGATGGAATAGTTCGGAAACGACGCGTGCGAAAACAGAAGGCGGCTCAGTCAGTCGTCCAACCCGTGTGCGACGCGGACATCCTCGATCACCGACGCCGCGTCATTGCTCACTTCTCCGCCCGGCTCGATCGGTTCGCGTCCGTCGAACGTCTCGTGGACGAGCGCCACGCTATCGGCGAGCACCTCGAGCCCGTAGCCGCCCTCGAGGACGAACGCCAGCGCGGCGTCGGCATCGTCGGCGATCGTTCGGAATCGATCGGTCATAAGCGCGTAAGCCTCCGTCGGAAGCCGAATCCGCGAAATCGGGTCGTGACGGTGAGCGTCGAACCCGGCACTGATGAGGATCAGATCGGGGTCGAACACCTCGAGTGCCTCGGTGAGCGGGCCATCGAGCGCCGCGAGATAGCCCAGTTCGTCCGACCCGGCGGGCATCGGGATGTTCATCGTCGTTCCGCTTCCATCGCCTGTCCCCGTCTCGTCGATCTCTCCGGTGCCGGGATACAACCCTTTCTCGTGGATCGATCCGAAGAAGACGTCACCATCGTCGTAGAAGATATCTTGCGTCCCGTTTCCGTGGTGGACGTCCCAATCGAAGATCGCCACGCGCTCGACATCGTCGTTCGAGTCGATCGCATGTTGGGCGGCGACAGCAACGTTGTTGACGAAACAAAAGCCCATCGCGTCGTCGGAGACCGCGTGATGACCCGGCGGACGACCGATCGAAAACGGCGTTTCTCGACCGTCTGCGCCCTCGAGAGCGACATCAGCCGCCCAGCACGCTGATCCGGAGCTTCGGCAGATGGCGTCCCAGCTCTCTTCGACGGCGGTCGTATCCGGATCCCAGTTACCGCCGCCGTCCGCACAGAACTCGTCGACGGATTCGACGTAATCTCGATCGTGAACAGCGGCGATCGTCTCGATCGTCGACAGATCCGGTTCGACGTATTTGACGCCGTGTTTTTTCTTCAGCCGCTCTCGAATAGCCCGAAGCCGGTCGGGTGTCTCTGGGTGACGCGGACCAGGGTCGTGTGCGAGACAGTCCTCGCTGTAGCCAAACTGCATCGTTTATTCAAACAGTGAGAAGTACGTCTCGATGTCGTCCTCGATGATCGTCCGCCGATCGGCGTGGTGGGCGAGGATTGCCGCCGCACGCGCGACGTTGTCGGCGAAGTCCTCGAGGATATCGGCGAGTGCGATCCGAGCGTCCATCGAGACGCGGTATTTGTCGTCGATCTCGATTCTGGCGATACGGTCGACGGGCGCGACCGGTAACTCGAGATCGTCCTTGTCGATCACCGTCTCGACCTCGAAATCGGATGCCATGAGTGTTTTGCGTCCATCTGCGATCGCGCGCTCGGCGGCGTCGATCGCGAGTTCGCTCCCGTGTTCTTGAATCCGCTTTGCGAGTTCCTCCGACGCGTCAGCGCTCACCCGAAGATCACCCGCGTTCCGCCGGATGATCGTATCAACCGGGGCGAACGGGAGTTCGACGTTCATGTTTTCATACCCGAAGGTAACTCCCTTAACGCTTTTCCTACCGGCCCGAGACACTCTCGGCCGCTCAGAATACGTCGCTCGCCTCGAGACGGCCGTCACGGATCACACCTCGGGCAGTGACCTCTTCTCCGAGGCCGACGTCGGCGGTCGTCTCCACGCTCATCGTCGTCTCGCCGTCGTCCAGAACGACCGGGCTCCCGGCCTGTACAACGACACCCGTGAACTCGGTCTCCTCGCCCTTGCTGCCCTGCTCGTCTGCGGTTTCGGGTTCGGACGAGTCGGCGGTTGCGTCGCCATCGCTCGCACTGGCAGTCTCGCTCTCGTCCGAGCCGTCGTCACCGGCGTCGGCAAACGACGACAGACCGGCCGATTCGGTATCAGTTGACTTAGCTGAATCAGCCCCCTCCTCGCTGGAACCGAGGACGGTTATCGTCGACCGCCAGCCGGCCGACGCCTCGAGGTCGTCCTGCCAGCCGTCCTGGATCTCGACATCTGCGAGCGCGACTTCGTCGCCGGGCCCGATGTCGAGGTCGGCTTTGTCGCCCCACATTGCGACGCGAATGTCGCCCGTCGCGTCCTGAACGCGGATGTTTCGGACCTGCCCTTCGGAGCCGTCGTCCCGATCGAACGTTCGTTTCGGATCCGCGGATCGAACGACGCCCGCGATGTCGACCACCTGATCGATTTCGAGCGATTCGATCGACGTGGTTTCGGGGACGTACTCGACGTCCTCGTCGACCTCCTCGAGCGCCCCCCGGTTTCCGACGTGAAGCTCGAGATCGCCGTCGCGCTCTCGGACGTAGCCGTCGACGACCTCCACCGTGTCGTCGACCTCGAGTTCCGTCGCGCGATCCGCCTGCTCGTCCCAGAGCGTAACCCGAATTCGGCCGGTCTCGTCGCCGAGCGTGAGGTTCGAAACTTTTCCTTCCGAGCCGTCGTCCCGATCGAACGTTCGCACGGTATCCGTATCGAGAACCTTTCCGACGAGGTTAACATTCGAGAGACCGAGTGAGAGGTTCTCGACGGTGTGGACATCCGACACCTGCACGTCGACCTCGGTGTCGTCGTCCGGCTCGAGGTCGTCCACGCTGATTTCGACGCCGTTGAACCCTTCCTTCGGTCGGCCCTTGATTCGGAGCACCTGGCCCTCCTCGAGTTGCTCGATCGCGGCCTCGGCGTGGTCGTCCCACAGCGAGGCTCTAACGGCACCGGTCTCGTCAGCGACTTCGACGTTGACGACGCGACCATCCTCGTCCTCGCCGTCGCGTTCGAACGTCCGAAGTTCGCCGATGCTCACCACTTTGGCGACGAACTTCGCTTCCTCCATTCCCGGCTCGATATCGGCGACGCCGCCAACCTCGCTTTCGCCGACCTCGTGAGCGATGAGCATCGCTGCGGTCTCCTCGTCCGCGAGCCCACCCATCTGCTCGACTTTCTCCTCGACAGCCTCGCGAAACTCCTCGAGCGAGACGTCGGCCTCGAGGTCTTCGTAAACCCCCTCGATGTCGCTCATTCTACTCTGAACCATGCGTAGCCCGCGCATAAGCGTTGTCCATTCGACCGGTCAGATCGTCGTCGCTGCTGGTGGAAACCGCGTCTTTCCGGCGTTCTGAACCCCAACTCGAGGGGATCGGTTCTGCGGTCATGCTCGGTTCTGGTTCGGGATAGTATATAAACCTCCGGCGGCTGGTCGCGGCGTCGAACGACGACGTGTTCAACGGGTCGTGTGGTGTGTTCTCGAGAATCTGACGCAGAGAGCGGGGTTTCGAAAGGGCTTTAACTTACACGGCGGTACGTTGAGTTGAGTCCTGGTAGGGTAGTGGACTATCCTCTTGGCTTGCGGAGCCAGGGACCGGAGTTCAAATCTCCGTCAGGACGCTCACTTATCGCGAGGGCTTCGCATTGCTCAGCCCTCGCTTTGAGGTTCGGTCCTGACGTGCCCAACGCTCACTTCGTTCGCGTTGGACTCCGTCAGGACGTTTCTCTTCAGTAGGCTCTGGTGAATCACTAGACGCCGTCGACTTCTATGGACGAGGGTTAGGTCCGAGAGGCGCTATTCTAAACAATTCCAGCCACAACCTCAGAAGACTCCACGAGAAGAGAGCGAGTAGACTCCGTCACAGTCTCTCCATTATCTCCCAACCTAACGCCATATGGCGACTCACCAAAGCTCTTCAGTACAATACTCCGAACAAGTCACTCCGATAACTCGAGTCATCACGAAGCCCAGCGACCTTCTCGAGGATCCGCCCACCGAACGGCACTGGAATGTGCCTGCAGGACGCGTACCTGCGCCCAACACTGAGACGCAGTCGATCAAGGTGTGACAGTGGGAATATGAACGAAGCACACGCGAACTCGAGCGGCGTAACGCACGAAAATGATGGCGGGTCGGCGACGGTCAGCCGACGGCGGATACTTCGAACGACGGCAGTGACGGCCGTCGGTAGTGCCGGTCTCGCCGGGATAACAGGGTCGGCTTCGGCAACCGGATTCACGGGATGTGAAGACTGGGAGAATGCCCCGGCGGAGTACCCGGAGATCGATCTCACCACCGGCAATCCATCAGCGGCGAATTTCGAGGACCTCGAGGACGAATCGGAACTCGTCGTTTTCGTCCACGGCTGGCTCGGACTCGAGACGAGCACGGACCAGGCGTACACGCTCGAGCGAGCCCTCGAAGAGAACGAATACGACGCGCCGGTTGCCGCGGCCTCGTGGGAGGCGGACACGCGAAATTACTGGCGCGCGGAGAGCAGGACCGAGACGGCCGGTCAGCGGCTCGCGTCGTGGCTCGAGTCCGACCGAGTCGACCTCGATGAAACGACGGTTCGGCTGGTTGGGCACTCGCTGGGTGGCCGGGCGTGTCTCGAGACGCTCACCGCGCTAGGCGGCGAAGTGGTCATCGAAACCGTCACACTGGTCGGCACCGCCGCGGACGACGATTCTGTCTGTACTGAGGGGGCGTACGCTTATGGCATCGACGCCAGCGCAGAGGGGGTCTACAACTATCACTCCGAAAACGACGACAGCGTCTGTTATGGCTACGACCTCCAGTCGCTTTCGAGCGGCCTCGGCTGCGGCGGTGCCGACTGTAGCGGCGGCCTGCTCGGCGACGACAGCGGTTCGACCCTGGACAACTACACCGACGTAGACGTGACCGACGAGGTCGACGATCACTGTGCGTACACGAAATCCGGTGTCGGTTGCGTTTCACAGATCGTCGACGACTTCGAGTAATCGGTACTCGAGACTCGAGGTTACCTACTGACGCGAAACCACGGAGCGTTGCCACTCGAGGGGTTAAAACTGGGTGAGAGGAATAAGCCCCCTTCTGTTCATCCCGGCATTCGGCTGAGCGTTCGCGTCGCCCGCTCTCGCGGCGCGTTCGGGCTACCAGCGACGCGAACTTGCACCGGTGAGGATTCGCCGTTCCATCGCTCCTCGGCCGTCGACAGCCGATCGCATCGAGCGATCTGCGATTTTGAATCGCACTTGCCAGCTGTCTGCCCTCTGCGGGTTCACTCCCCTTCCTCTCGGTCGGGTTCGCACGCATCATCGGTCGGGCCGAGACGTGTCGTTTCTGTTCCAGAGCCAGCGGTCTCCCGCTCCGAATTTGCATCCGGTCACCCGCCCGAACGGTGGGGGGACTTTCCTCGCGAGCGCGAACCGACCTCAAGGGGCGGAACACGTTGGACAGCCGACTCGTCGCCGAGTCAGCCGCCGCGGCAGCCAGGCTCTCTCTCCCAGTTATCGTAGAATCGGGGGCCGAATAAGTCCCTCGGTCGGCAACACTCACCGGATTTCTGAATGGAAGCGCTTTAGGGTCTCAACATACATGTACATTTGTATGTCCCAGCGACAGGGCGTCGACCTTTCCTACGAAGACGGTGCACGTGCGGCCGAACTCGCACGAGAATCCGTCGAGTCTTTCGTACTCAACGGTCAACGAGAACATCCAGGTAGCATGCGAGAAGCGTTTTACGAGCGAACGGGCGCGTTCGTCCGCCTCGAGTCGACTCGAGGCCGCGGAAGCCTCCGCGGCTGTGCCGGCGGCTACCGATCTGATGATCAACTCGGACACGTCATCGTCGACGCAGCGATCGAAGCTGCAAGCGACGATTCGTGCGGTTCTGAGGTGACACCCTCGGAACTCGACAACCTCACCGTCTCGGTGTGTACCGTCAAGAACGTACTGTTGACCGACGATCCACTCGCGGATATCGAGCTCGGAAGCCACGGCGTCGCCGTCGACGGCGGCGGCAAAAGCGGTTGGCTCTACCCGACCGTTCCCGTCCAGAACGACTGGAGCGAGCGCGAGTACCTCGACCGAGCGTGTCGGAAAGCCCGACTCCCACCGACGGCGTGGCAGGACGACGATGTCGTCGTCACGCTCTTCGAAGGCCAGGTCTTCCGCGAACGCGAAGCCGACGGAAGCGTCGAACAGGTATAATCGGCGACCGAATTCTCCGACGAAATCCCGGTCAGCGAGCCGGTCGCTTCTCGATCTCACTCGAATATGCTAACGGGTCGAAGAGTAGTCAGCGTCGTTGATACGTTACAGACGCCGAACACCAGGCCGCAATGAGAAAGACGGCTACTGATAGCCGTGCTACTCCGCTGGACCTCTGAATCCAACAGCCTCCGCATCCTCGAGACACCGTTCGCTCGCCGCCTCGAGATCGGGTTCTCGAACGATCTCGCCGTCTCGAACGAGCGGCTCGAGGAGCGCTTCGCCGCTGTCGGGAGCGTCGCCGCCCGCGAGCGCGACGTGGTGGCCGCCCTCCGGAGTCCGGTACACGTCTTTGACACCCGAGAGCTTGCCCCGCTTCGAGATGGGTTCGCCCTCGAGTTCGACGATATCGAGGCTGAAATCGAGCGGATCCCTGTTCGTGATGTGGCTCCCGACGCCGAAGCCGTCGGCGACGTCTCGGAGGTTCCGGATCGAGGCTGGACCGATGCCGCCGCTACAGAAGATATCGATGTCCTCGAAGCCTCGGGCGTCGAGTTCCCAGCGGATTTCTCGAACGATGTGTCGGAAGTCGCCGCGGCGGGAACCGGTGGTATCGAGGCGGACACCGTCGAGTCGGTCGCCGAGCGTGTCCGCGGCGAGCAACGTTTCGCTCTTTTCGTCCCAGAAAGTATCCGTTAGCGCGATTCGGGGAACGTCTTCGGGAACCGCCTCGTCGAATGCCTCCCACGCCGCCGCCTGGTTTCCTTCGCCGAAGGCGAACATGAGCGCGTGGGGCATCGTTCCGCTGGCCTCGCGCTCGAGCAGTTCCCCCGCGGCGACGTGAGAAAAGCCGTCGAAGCCGGCGAGCAACGCGGCGCGTTCGACCGTCGTCGCGATCGAGGGATGGACGTGGCGAGCGCCGAAGGAGAGAAGCGTCGAATCGGGCGCGGCGAGTCGAGCCTCGAGGGCCGCGGTCGCGAAGCCGCTCGGCTGAGAGAGAAAGCCGAGCAGTGCGGTCTCGAGTTCGGCGAACTCGAGATAGGGGCCTTCGATTCGGGCGACGGGTCCGCCGTCGAAGAGCTGTCCGTCCGGCAGGGCGTCGATATCGACGGCTCGTCCCTCGAACAGCGTTGCGATGTCAGCGATGCCAGTGAGAACAGAAAACTCGCCGGTCGGGAACTGATCTGCGGTCACTTCGGCGACGACGTGAGGATTCTTTCCCGCGTGCTCGAGGGTGGTCTGCGTCCGGTCGAAGTAGGCGTCGGTCGCAGTGCCCTCGAGAATCGCCTCCGCTGTGACGGTCTCGAACGGGTTCGACATACCCTCGCTTTCCGACGGAGGGCGAAAAAGCTACCCGTCTGTCGGTGACGAGGAAGTGTTGACACCCTTGACGCAGGACGAGAGCAACACCGGCTATCCCGTGGCCCCTACAGCGACCGGGGAGCGCTCAGAAGCGGGCGTAATGGATGTGCTCGAGACCGAATCGACGTCGTGTACTTCAGCGAGTTCGCCGACGGTCGGCGCGGCGACGATTTCGACTCGGTCGTCGACGACGGCGACGTGATACGCACCCTCGAACGACCCGTCGTCGATCAGATACGTTTGACCGCCATCATCCGTGGCGGGTGATTCGTCTGCGTCGGTCGCCGCCGCGTCGTGGTTTTCGAGGAGTTCGACGTACGCGTCGGCAAAGCGCCCGGCGTCGGTATTGCTGTCCCACTCGAGGTGCCAAACGTGACCGAGTCGGTCGTCCTCGGCGTCTCGATCCTGGTACGCGACGAAGCTGTCGCCGGCCCAACCGTCAGTCGTCGGGTGGGAATAGTTGTACGGCGAGAGGGGTGCGGTTCCGTCGCTTTCCGCACCCTGGCCGTCGTCGACGCCCTCATCGATCGGGCGGTCGATGACGCCGTTGGCCCACAGCGATGCGAACAGCGTCGCTTCTCCGACGGTCTCGACGTGCGAGCCGCCGTCGTCGTCCGTCGCCGGCTCCCAGTTCGAACTCGAGCGGTCCGGCACCTCGACGGTGACCGGCTCGGTGTCTGGATACAGTTCGGGATGGATCACCTGCGACGTGCTCACCGGGCGGTTTTCGTAGGCCTCGTCGACGGCTTCCCAGCCGTGGCGTTCATGGAGGGACTCGACGAACGTCGGGCCCTCGGAGTATGGCGCGTAGATCGAGAGGAAGAGGCCGAGATTGGACGGCTGACCGACCGGTTCGTCCGGCCCGTCGGGATCGTCGAGTGCTCCGCTATCGGGCAGACACTCCCATGCAGATCCACAACGCTGGTCGTACAGGTGTGGAACGTAGTTCGCTTCGCCCTCGATGAGCGCGTTTTCGGCTCGTTGTTCGTCGGCGGTTTTGCCTTCTCGCTCGAGTCCGAACTGCTGGTCCTGTAGCGCGTGGACGAGTTCGTGGACTAACGTGGTTCGATCGATCCAGATCTCGTCGGTGTCGTCGGTGACGATAACGATCCGGTCGGCGCTGTAGTAGCCCTGCACGGAGTCTCCGTAGAGTTCCTCGAGCGCGTCGTTGACATCGGTGTCTCCGTCGACGACGAACGCTCCGCGCCATAGTTCGTTGGTAGCCGGAGAAGCGGGATCCGCCGAACCGATCACGCCGGATCGCTCGCGGAACTGCTCGCGGCTAACGACCTCGAGTTCGACGTCGTGGTCGAACTTCTGTTCCCGAACGACCTCGATCCGGGCCATCGACCGGTATTTGAGCGCCTCGAGTTCGGCTTCGGAAAGCGCCGCCGGATCGTCGATTTCGAGGACGTCGTCGTGGGCGTACTCTCCAACGTATCCGAGGTCTCGGTCCGTGTCGAACTGCTCGGGTCCGCTCGGTCCGAACGGGAGCGTGCATCCGGAAAGAACGATCAGAACGGCAATCGCGACCAACCCGAGTCGCCGCGACCGCGCGGGAGGACTCGAGCGCGGCGACGGTCCCGACGGCGTCGATCCGGTCATCGAGAAACACGAGCGGCGAGCGCGCCCACGAGTAGCGCCGCCAGCCCGATGGGGACTCCGAATCCGGGTATCGGCTCGGCGCTGGTCGTCTCGATTTCGTCCGAGTCATCCGCGTCGGATTCGTTTTCGGCCCCCGCATCAGTCGCGTTCGCATCCAGCTCGAGCGTGTCCTCGCCCGCTGGCGCAGCGTCGGCGTCGAGTTCCGACAGCTCCGAGACCGAGGGCGCACGAACGACGGTCACGCTCTCGCCATCGTGATCGACGAAGTACGCTCCCGGATAGCCGGTTTCGTCGTCGATCTCGAACGTGTCCCGATGGTCGTCGACCTCGTCCGCATCGTGGATATTGAGGAGTTCGAGATAGCCGTCGAGGAACTGCTCGGCGTCGTTCTCCGAATCCCACTCGGTCTGCCAGACGTAGCCGCTGTCCTCGACCGAGTCGTTTTCACCGACGTAGGTGACGAGTTCGTCGCCGGCCCAGCCGTCGGTGTAGTCGTGATCGTACTCGATCCCCGCGATTTCGCCGAACGGTCCGTCGGGGAGTAACTCGCCGACGCCAATCACCGACTCCCCACCGTCGAGTCCGTCAGCAGCGAACATCGCGACCAGCGTCGCTTCGCCGACGGAATCGTTCGCACGCTCGCCGTCGACCTCGTGCTGGCTCCAGTTCTCGCTCGAGCGGTCCTCGATTTCGATATCCCGCGGCTCGCGGTCCTCGCCGGGTCGGATCACTTCGGAGGTACTCGCCGGCGGATCGTCGTAGGTAGCGTCGAGTGCGTCCCAGTCGTACGCGTCGTCGCCCTGCCGATCTCCCTCGAGAATCGAGTCGACGTATCCGGGGCCGTCATCGTACGGGAAAAACGTCGTAAGGTAGAGTCCCCAGTTGATCGCCGGGGGCTCTTCTGGAGAGTCCGTGGACGGGAGGGTGCACGCCCACTCGTCCTCGCATCGCTCCTCGTATTCGGTCTCGACCCAGACCGCGTCGCCTTCAATTAGACCGTTCTTTGCGTTGTCCTGATCCTGCGTCTCGCGGTCGTAACTCGTCAGGTCGAAGTGTTGGTCCTGCAGCGCGTGGAGCAATTCGTGACCGAGCGTGATCTCGTTCAACTCGGGCTCGTCGGAGTTGTCGGAGACGATGACGATTTCGTCGGTTTCGGGATCGTAGTAGCCGGCGACCGAGCCGTCGTACAGCGCTTCGTGTTCGCCGATCGCGTCAGTCTGGCGATCGGCCATGAACAGCGCCTCGAGCCGAACGTTCTCGTGGAGCCGTTCGTCGGCGTCGGGATCCGTCACCATCGCGTCGTCCTGGGCCTGGAACTCCTCGCGAGAGATGACATCGACCGAGACCTCGTCCTGGAACGTCAGCCCACGAATGGTCTCGACTCGAGCCATCGATCGGCTGATAACGCCGTCGAGGTCGTCGTCGGCGACCGTCGCATCGTCGCTCTCGTCGACGGAAAGCTCGTCGTCGTACCAGTAGCCCTCGACGTACCCGACGGTGTCTTCCGTCGACGGATCGTCGGGCCAGTCCTGCGTCGGACCGTCGCCGATCGACAGGAGCGGGAATCCCACACCGGCGACCACAACTAACAGCGAGACTATCGAAAGGACGAGGACGACACCGAGCACCCGCGTTCGCGTCGGGTTCATTCGAGATAGATACACTGTCTTGGCAAGCGAGTGTAAAAAGTACGATGGTTAGAGCGAGCGCACCAGGACCAGAACAAACCTGGCGTGAACGTTTTTATGACCATTCGCCTAGAATCGAGTATGGATCTCGAGTCAGACAGCACCGCGGTCGTCGTGGTCGATATGCAAAACGCGTTCTGTCACCCCGACGGCTCGTTGTACGCGCCGGGGAGCGAATCAGTTATCGATCCGATATCCAATCTTGTTTCGCGTGCTCGCGAGACTGGAACGCAGATCGTCTACACGCGCGACGTTCACCCGCCCGAACAGTTCGAAGACGCCCACTACTACGACGAGTTCGAGCAGTGGGGAGAGCACGTCCTCAAGGGATCGTGGGACGCCGAACTCGTCGACGAACTCGCGGTCGAAGAGGGCGATCACGTCGTCGAAAAACACACCTACGACGCGTTCCACCAGACCGAACTCGAGGGATGGCTGAACGCTCGCGGAATCGACGATCTGGTCCTCTGTGGGACGCTCGCTAACGTCTGCGTGCTCCACACGGGCGGCAGTGCGGGACTTCGAGACTTCCGCCCGCTCATGGTCGAAGACTGTATCGGTGCGATCGAGGAAGGTCACCGCGAGTACACCCTCGACCACGCCGAGTGGCTGTTCGGAGAAGTTATCCAGAGCGACGAACTCGAGTTCGACGGCTGAACCGCCTCACTCTCCCTCCTCAGCCGATGTCGTGCCGTCCGCTCGCCACCGATCGGGCTGGTCCTTCCACTCACCGATTCCGGAGGGGTCGAGGTGGACGTGCGCGTCGCCGACATCCTCGAGGTTCCGAAGATCGTCGACGAGAGTCGACTCGATGTCGTGAGCCTGCCGAAACGGCATGTTGCCGTCGACCTCGACGTGGACTTCGACCTCGAGGACGGTGCCGTCGTAGAAGACGGTCAGATCGTGAACCCCCTCGACGTCGGGGTGGTCGCGCAACGTTTCGGTGATCCGCTCGCGCTGTTGGGGCGTCGCCGCCGCGCCGACGAGGTAGTCGAGGTTTTCGCGGCCAATACTGACGCCCTGGGAGATGACGAGGATGCTCACGAGCCCGCCGGCGATGGGATCGAGCATGGGAAACCCGAAGAGAATGCCGGCGACCCCGACAAGCGCGGCGATGGACGTGTAGATATCGTTGAGACAGTCCGTCGCCAGCGCTTCTAGCGCCGTCGAACCGATATCCGCGTTTACGTACTCGGTGTACCGATAGACGAGGTACATGTCGGCGATCGCAAAGAGGAGCGCGCCGAACAGGAGGTAGCTGAACGTTACGTCGGTCCCGAAGACGATCCCCTCGAGGGAACTATAGAGCAAATTGAGCCCGAGGAGTGCGATCACCGCACCGACGAACAGCGCCGTCAGCGGTTCGATCCGTTCGTGACCGTGTGGATGAGTGTCGTCCGGTTCGTCGAACGAACTCCGGCCCCAGATGAGCACGACGACGCTCGCGATGAGATCCGCGATCGAGTGGGCGGCGTCGGCGATCAACGCGATACTCCCGAATAAGAGGCCTGCAGCGCCCTCGACGATGATTTTAACCGCATTGCCGAGGACGTTCGCCCACGAGGCGCGCGTAAATCCGCGCCGGTTCGAGTCGCCGTCCATACTCGGTTTAGAGCCAGTCTAAACTTGGGTCTTTCCGTTCGAACTCGGAGACGCGTGCGAGCCCCGATTCGGAAGCGTCAGCGTCGAATTCATCCACAAATCTCTTTGTATCCCCCTGAGTATGCCGGGATATCCGGGCGATGGGGCCCGCCTGATCCAACCGCCGGTCGTACTCGCGAACGAAACACCGACGATTTCGACGAAAATCACCGACTGCCGGCTGACGGTCCCTGTTTCGACCACTCAGCCATGGCAACGGATCACCCACTCGTCCGACTCGAGACGCTCGCACTGATCGGTATCGGCGGCTTCGCCGGCTCAAACCTCCGGTTTTTCGCCCTCGGACAGCTCTCGGACGTGCAGGCGGTCCTACTCGTCAACGTGCTCGGAAGCCTCGCGCTCGGCTTTTTGCTGTACGAAGCGAAATATTCGGGGCTCGTCAACCAGACGTCGCGACTCCTCTTTACCACCGGATTTCTCTCGTCGTTGACGACCTACAGCACGTTCGCACTCCAGACGGCGACGGCGGGCGATCCGCTGTTAACCATCGGCATCGTCGCCGGAAACTACGGCATCGGATTCGTTGGCGTCCTCGGCGGCCGCGAACTCGCTCGAGCGCTTCGGGGTGATGAGTCGTGAGTTCGGTGATCGACGGCCCGACCGCCGGCGCGCTGTTGATTGGGCTGGTCTCGGTGGCGGTCGACTCGAGTCTCGAGCTTCACGCCGTTCTCGGCCTCCATGCGGCCCTCACTCTCCACTCGATTGCCCCCGTCTTGCTCGAGCCCGCTTTTGCCTTCGATCCGGAACCAGCCCATATCGTCGGCACCGGCGGAGCGATTGGCGCAATCTTGCGACACTGGATCTACCTCCGCGTGTCCTGGGAGGACTTCCCAGCGGCGACATTGACGGTCAACGTCGTCGGCAGTTTCGTTTTCGCGCTGGCGACCTTCGCGGGCGCGAGCGAGTCGCTCGTCCAGTTGGTTGGAATCGGAATTTGCGGCTCGTTTACGACGTTTTCGTCGTTTTCGGTCGAAACCGTCCAGCTCTGGGAGCGGGGCGACCGACGGCTCGCGGTCGTCAACGCCGGCGCGAATCTCGCAGTTTCGCTCGCTGCGATCGGTCTCGCCTGGATTCTCGTTTCGCTCGTCTGATCGTGCGGCCGTCATCTCCCGATCGGTAGTTCAATCTCGAGAATCGGACATTCATACACTTTTTTTCGTTCGGGGGAGCCTATTAGGAGTCACCCGCCGTAGGCCGACCCATGATCGACCTTCGCTTTTCGGAGGGGGAACTGGAGCGACGACGCGAACACATCCAGACGTTCGTTCGAGAGCAAGTTGCCGCCGCCAGAGCCGACGGTGCGGTTCTTGGACTTTCGGGCGGCATCGACAGCACGACGGTCGCCAATCTCGCCGTCGAGGCGCTCGGTTCGGAGAACGTCCACGGCCTCGTTCTCCCGGCGCGAGTCAGCAGCGACGAAAACATGAGCGACGCCGAACGAGTCGCGGTCGACCTCGAGATCACCTACGACGTGATCGAGGTCGAACCGATCATCGACGCGCTACTGTCTGCCTATCCGGAAGCCGAAGGAGACCACGTCGCAGTCGGCAACGCGCGAGCGCGAGTGCGTGCGGTACTGAACTATCTCGTCGCCAACCACGAGGATCGACTCGTGTTGGGAACCGGCAACCGAAGCGAAGCCGCGGTCGGCTACTTCACCAAGTACGGCGACGGAGCCGTCGACTGCCACCCGATCGGGAACCTCTACAAGCAACAGGTTCGACAGGTCGCGAGCAGTCTCGGCGTTCCGGAGGATCTGGTCGAAAAGACGCCCACGGCGGAGCTCTGGGAGGATCAAACCGACGAGTCGGAGATGGGCTTTGGCTACGATACGCTCGATTCGATCCTGGCGACACACATCGACGGACCGCTTTCGGCGACGGCGACCAGCCGATTGCTCTCCGTCGAGGAAGAAACAATCGAAGAGGTGCGCGGGATGTACGAAGCCAGCGAACACAAACGTAACGCCCCGCCCGCACCGGAACCGCTCGAGTGAATCGCGTCGACTGTCGCTTCGCGTCGGTCTTCGATTTTCCCACTGAGTCCGCCGGCGGTTTTCTCGCTGAGTCCGCCGGCGGACTACTCGAGTAGCGACCGTCCGTCAGCCGAGTGCGCCTCGAGCAGTTCGCCGAACGCCTCGGCTTCCGCACGCTCTTGGATCGGCCGCTCGCGATCATCTCGGATTCGACGCTTGAGAACCGCGAGCGCATCAGGTGCGTTTTCCGCGATTTCCTCGGCGACGACGTGCGGTTCCGCTTCGATTCGAGAGATGAGCCCGATTCGGCGCGCCTCCTCGGCCCCTACGACCCGGCCCGAGAGCACGAACTCGAGGGCGTCGCCCTCGCCGATAATCCGCGGAAGTCGAACGGTGCCGCCCCAGGCACCGAAGAGACCGAACGTGACGCCGGGTTCGCCGAAGGTCGCCGAGGGCGTCCCGACGCGGACGTCACAGGCAAGCGCCAACTCGAAGCCGCCGCCCCTGACCGGCCCGTCGATTCCGGCGACGACCACGGCAGGCGACTCCTCGATGGTCCGGGCGACGCGCTGACCTCGACGAGCGAACGCCTCCGCTCCCTCGCGGTCGAGATCCTCGACGACCGAGAGGTCGGCACCGGCACAGAACGCCGGACCGTTCCCCTCGAGCAGAATCACCGGTTCCTCGGCCGCCTCGATGGCCGCCTCGAGGTCCTCGAGCGCGTCGGTCGTGAGCGCGTTGCGAGCGGCCGGCCTGTCGAAGACGATCCGTCGGACTCGCCCGTCCGCTTGGGAACCAATCATGTCTCGTCTCTGCCGTCCGTTTCCAAAGGTCTTTGGCCGGCCCGTCGTAACCTTCCGTTAATGGATAGGGCCGACAACTGTCGGCGTGCCGCCCGCGATGCAGTTTCGGACGTCGAGCCACCCAGGTTGTACGACTTCATCGAAGAGACGCTCGAAGACGCCTCGATGGTCCCCGCCGTCTTGACGCTCGAGAGTGCGCGCGAACTCGAACCGAATAGCGACCTCGAGCGGATCGACCACCACGCCGCCGGCGTCCAGTTGATCTACGAAGGGCTTCGACTGACTCGAGCGCTCGCCCACGACGAACCGTGGACCGAGAGCGACGGCGACAATGCCGGAGATCTCGAGATCCTCGCGGCCGACATCCTCGTCGCCCGCGGATTCTACCTGCTGGCGCGTACCGACGCGGCCGGAAAGGCCGTCAGGACCGTCCAGGAGTTCGGCCGAAACGAGACCAGACAAGCTGAATCAGACCTCGAGCCGTCCGAAGGCGACACCGGCGCACAGTTAGAGCAAAACGTCCTCGAGCTCGCAGCGCTCACCGGCGCGTCGGCCGTCGGCAAAACGCCGACGCCGGCTCTGCTCGAGACCGCGACTGATATCGCCGACTCTGCCGGCTCGAGGTTCCCGCCCGCGACGGACTGCGTTTCGAGACACGATCCCGAACCGGCCGAAGCAACCCCGGAGGACGGTCACAGCCCGGATCCAGCGACGTCAGCAACGGATTCGTAGCGGGTTTTGGAACTGATTCGTAGTGAGTTTTGGAACTGATTCGTAGCGGATTCGATAACGGACTCACAGCGAGTTTGACGACGGCCCACGACTCGAGTGAACCGTACCCACGCCCTGCGGTGAATCGAAACGCATAAAGACGACTCGAGTCAACGATTACATGCGTGCCTGGGTAGCTTAGCGGTAAAGCGCGTCCTTGGTAAGGACGAGAGCCCGGATTCAAATTCCGGCCTAGGCTTTCTGCGACGAACGACGGTGAGGAGCGAACCCACATCCGGAATTTGAAACACGCGAGTCGCATGCTCACGAGCAGTGTGCGGTTCGGAACAAAGTGAGAACCGCAATGTGAGCGGCTTGCCGCGAGCAACGCGAGTGAGACCGTCTCGCCATCGGATTCAAATTCCGGCCTAGGCTTGCTTTTTGTGGCAGACTGTAATCCCCATACAACACTGCTCTAGCATAGTTTTACGGCTGTTTTCGGCATGAAGGACAGCCGTTTATCAGACGGTCTTCCGGAGATAAAAAGCGAGAAAGGAACCCCGCGAGCGCACTTCCCCGTTTACGTGTCGCGTTTTCCTCAAATTACTTGGTTCAGCAGGGATTCGGCTAACAGCCTTCCGAGCGAAGGGTAATCGTGATATCCCACTGGCCAGTGTTTATGAACGCCTCGTTGACGAATCGAACGTAGTACGTTCCGTCGGTCTGAGCCGTCACCGTTCGGTCGATATTCTCCGACGGACCGACCTCCGCGGCGAGCGTTCCGTTCGGATTCTCGACCTCGAGTTTCGGTCGAGCACCGTCGCCGGTCTGTACCGCCTCGATCGCTAACTTCTGGTTCTCCTCCATCTCGATACGCCACGTGACGTTTTGCCCGGCGCTGTACGTGTCGTATTCGTCGACGACCGTTTCCTCCTCGCAGGAATCGCCGACCGCTTCGCTCGTACAACCCGCAAGCGAGACTGCAGTCGCCGTCCCCACACCAGCTAAGAACGCTCTTCGGTGAATCATACACGGGAAGAATTACCCGTTTGGTACATGCTTTGTGGTGTGTATTCGACTAATTCGGGACGGGCCACGATAATAATTGACAAGTATACAGTTCTACAGTTGCAGTTCGGCCGCTGGATCCCGGTTCACGAACGCGTGACCGACGACGGGTCCCACTGTTGCCGACAGGTCGGTCCACAGAAGAGCTGGACTCGAGCATCGCCGTCCGGTTCGATAACTGCGGGATGCCACTCGGTCGTGTCGATAACGGAACCGCAGTGTTCACACCTCGCGATCGATTTGGGGGAAGGGGTCGAAATCATCTCTTCGTTAGTCGACGCTCGTCGGTTCGGCCTGCGGCGACGATTGGGCTAACGCATCTCGAGCGATGTCGATCGACCCGTCCGCATCGATCGTCACCATACACTCGGCATACGAAAACGTGACTGAACCCACCGCTCGCGGACGACCGGATTTCGTCGGTTCGAACAGGGTATCCAGACTTTCCGGATCGACGGCGTTGAAGATCGGATCGAGCTCGAGGGGGTCGATACCCTTCTTTTCAGCAACCGCTTGAACAACTCGCTGGCTAACTGGCTGCGAGGGGGTCGACGCAGACTCGAATGGACTCATTGTACAGTGTTCGTTAGAACTCTTGCCGGATAGCCGTTACCAGTATCACAATATCACCTCCCGCGGTAACGGGCTATCAAGCTAGCCCCGCTCCCGTCGTCACTCCTAGTTTCGTTATCGGTCCCGCTTTCGTCGATATCTCCGAGCGGCTGGGACCTGTCGTCGATATCTTCGGCCGGCTGAGACCCGCACGACAACTCATGCACGGGAAACTCGCCTGTCGAACAGTCGGGAAACGACCTACTCCCTCGAGTCCTCGTACAACATCGAGAGGAACTTCTGCTCGCTCGAGCGGATGTGCCGGCTCGTCGTCGGCTGTGCGATGTCGAGAATGTCGGCCAGTTCGTTCGACTGGGTTTCGCGCGGCCACTCGAAAAAGCCCGCGTAATAGGCCGTCTCGAGGACCTCGTTCTGGCGCTCGGTCAACCGATCTCGGAACTCGGCCTCGAACTCCTCCGGCGTCATGACCGGCTCCTCGTACTCCCGTCGCGCGACGAGTTCGGCTTCGTCGAGCCGATCCGAGAGGAGCGTGTCAAACGCTCTCGGGTCCGCGCTTCGTGGGATTCCGATCACGATCCGCGCGCTCCCGTCCGTTGTGGCGACCTCGCGAACGACGGCCCCACGATGGAGCAACTGCGCCCAGACGGTCGAATCGTCGAGGACGCACTCGAACAGACACTCCTCCGACCGATCCGTCAGCAGTCGAACGTTGTGAACCAGTTCGGAATCTTTCGCCCACGCTTTGACCTCGCCCGGATCCTGCTCGTGAGCGGCGAAGAACATCGTCGTCGCGCCATCGCGGCGCTCGATGAGGTTCTCGAGTTCGATTTGACCGTCGGTTTGTTCAACCAGGTCGAGAATCGGGTCGGCGCGGCCGCGAACGTCGAACGCGAGTTCGACGGACTGTTCGCTCGTAAAGGCCTGTTTGCGCTCGTCCGCGTTCAACGCGTAGCCGATCGTCTCGCCGAGTTCTCGAAGAACCGCGATCTCCAGTTGATTGAACGCGTTCTCCGTCGTCGCATAGAGATCGAGTACCCCGTAGAACGTGTCTCGATAGACGACCGGGATGGCGAGGTTCGACCGGTAGCCCTGTTGAATCGCCTCCTGACGCCACGGCTCGAACGGCGGATCCTTGTAGATCGTATTCTGGACCCGGGGCGTCCGCGTCCGGATCGCACGCTCGATCGGCGACTGGGTCGAATCGTCGGTTTCCGTCTCCCCGTTTGCCGATTCGGCGGTTATCGACTCGTCATCCTCGGACGCGGCGTTCACCGGCTCGACATCCGCTGACTCGCCGTTCGCGGTTTTGTCATCGAGTCTCTCCCCGTCTACAGGCCCCACGCTCCCACGATCCTGATCCACTGGTTGCCCGTCCACTAGCTCGACGATTGCCTCGAGATAGCCGTCTTCGACGCCGGCGGCGGCCTCCGAAACGAGTTCGTCGCTCGCCGGATCGAGCGAGCCGAACCACGCGAATCGGTAGGGCTCCAGCGAGACGAGTTGCGAGCAGATATCCGACGTGATTTCGTCGCGCTCGGTCGCCTGACGGAGCGCTTTCGTGAGATCGCGGATGATATCGTTGATTCGTCGAACGCGCTCTAGGGTCTCGGTTTTCTCCTCGAGCTGGTTTTTCCGGTCGCGCAACGCCCGTTCCCGGTCGACCCGCTCGATCGCCGAATACGCGTTCGCGACGAGTATGCTCGCGATGTCGATATCCGAATCGACGAACGTCCCGCTTTCGGTCGCCCCGACCACGAACACGCCGTGGGTTCCGATCGGGTGTAAAATCGCGCTTCGAAGATTTGTTTCGTCGGCGTCGACGGTCGTCTCCGCGAGGAGGTCGGTGAACACGCGACTCTCCTGGCGAACGAAGACATCCCACGGGATCGATCGATCCGTCGCGAACAGCGATCCGTCATCCGCAATCGAGAGCGCGTCCACGGCCGGCGTCCACGAACACGGCTCGAGCCGACCGTCCTCCTCGTCGTACAGCAGTATCGAGGCGATCGGTTGCTCGAGCGTCGACTGGGCGGCCGAGACGGTCCGTTCGCAGACGCCGTCGCGCGATTCGGCCTCGGTCAACTCCTGCGCGAAGTTGTTGAGCCCGGCAAGCTGGGCTTCTCGTCGCTGGTGGTCGGTGACGTCGCGAACGATGCCGCTGAAATACCGCGTTCCGTCGTGTTCGAACTCGCTCAAGGAGATGCTGAGCGGTATCTTCTCGCCATCTTGATGTTGACCCGAAAAGCGAATGTCGTCCCAATCGAGGGTCGCTTCGTTCGTTCGAAGGTATCGATCGAAGCTGTCTCGGTACCGCTGAGCCTGCTCTGACGACATCAATTCGGTAATCGATCGGCCGAGGAGTTCATCGGGCGGGTATCCGAAGATATCTTCGATGGCAGGATTGGCGTACCGTATCGTGCTGTCGACCGTGATCGTGATAATCCCATCACGAGCACGTTGTGCGATCGTCTCGAAGTGCAGTTCGGGATCTGGAATCGGCGGTGGCACTACTGGGGATCCAACAGCGAGACGTTTGTGTGTTTCCCGGCAATACGAGGAATCCTCCTTGAAAACGGGCGGGTGAGGCGAGTGTCAGCAAATGTATCACGTATCATAGAGTCAGTTGTAAGTCATTTCCGGTTATTCGCCAGATCGGGGTGGCGAATGACCGGTAAACAGTTACAACCGACCCCATCAGCGCTCAAGCGAGCGTCCCGTCTTCAGCGCTCGAGCGAATCGAGGTACCGACTTTCGGCGGGACGCCGAGAACCGGCGAGTCGGTGCAGCCATCGGTAGCAGTCGTCGGCGACGAGCCACCACTGTCGGCTCTGGTATCGTTTCCGGATCGATTCCCCGATCCCCACGTCCGGGCCGCGAAAGCAGACGATCAGCGACCACATCGTACAGGCTGCAAACGCGCCGAACGCCGAGAACGTCATATCGAGGGTCAGGAACGTTAGCGAGTAGACACCGCCGATCACCATCGACGGCACGCTCGTCGCTCGCGGAACGCGTGCGGCCGCGTCCCGAAGTGTCGGAGCCAGAAAGACGACAGACAGGAGACTCCCGGCGAGAAAGACGAAGTCTTGCCAGGCCATTATTCGTCCACCTCAGTGGAAATCGTGGTGTCATCTGTGTCAGCCATACAGATGACTAGAACGGCCGGAAGAAAACGTTCGAATCGGCTATGACGTTAGGTCCGTCCACAGCTGCTGGTGCTAGATTGATACAGCCGCACCGAACCAGTCCGGCTTCGATAGAGTCGCGAATCGACGACCGTTCGGCCGGGGGTAGAGGTATGAGAGCGATTCGTGAGACGAAATACCAGACATCGTGTATGACCACGAAGCTTATATATGTCTCCCAAAATCTTCCCGGTATGTCTACACAATCGGACGGACTGCTCGAGAACGTTCCAGTGGTACAGGGCGGGATTTACGGAGCGGTTGCGTTCGCCGTCGGCTACCTCGTTTCCTTTCTCCTCCTCGAGACGGACCTCGAGTTCGACTCCGACGGAATTGCCGAGCTTGCCTCGGAGAACGCGTTCGAGGCCGCCGGGATGTTGTTCTTCAACACCCACTTCGTCGATATCGAAGTGAACGTCATCGGACTGGACACCACGACGACGATGTTCGCGCAGGCAGAAACGGGACTTCCCGAATTCGTCTATCATATCGTCCCCATCCTGGTTCTCATCGTGGCAGGCTATCTCGTCGGACGAGGGGCACTCGGAGCGGGCGCATCGATCGAGGACGGCGTCAAGGTCGGTGCGACGGTTGTCGTCGGATACCTGCCGCTCGCAGCGACGAGTGCGTACGTCTTCGCCGTCAACGGATCGTTCGGTAGCGCGGAGCCGGAGACGGCGACCGCAATCTTGCTCGCAGGATTGATCTTTCCGCTCGTGTTCGGCGCAATCGGCGGGATCATCTCCTCGCAGTGAGACGAGAGCAGGAATCGACAGCGAGCGGATAGCACGAAGATAGTTCAACAATTTTATACAGGTCTACTGACTTGCCAGTCGTATGTCAGTACAAGATGAGGTAGATGGATTACCGCTCAAACAGGGTGCAATCGTCGGTGCTGGAACCTTCGTCGTGGGATATATCGCGACGTTCGTGCTCGCGACGATCGATAGCGAGATCGAACTCGGCGAGGAAGAAAGCACGTTCGAGATGATCGGCCTGCTGTTCTACAACGCCCAGTTCGTCGATATGGAACTCTCAGGTCTCAACGGCACAGAGACGTTCAATATCCTCTCGGAAGAGTCGACGCAGATACCGGAACTCGTCTTCAATCTGGTTCCGATTGTACTTCTCGTCGCCGGCGGGTACGTTCTCGCGACGCGCGTCCTCGAGACCCGCCAGGCGAACGAAGGAGGGGCCAAACTCGGCGCATCGATCGTCGTCGGCTACCTTCCGCTCGCGTTCCTCGGAACGATCCTGTTCGAAGAAACCGCCGAGGGCGGACTGTTCGGCGGATCGGTTACGCTCGCACCCGAAACCCTGCCCGCAATCGTCCTCGCCGGGATACTCTTACCGCTGGCGTTCGGTGCAATCGGCGGCTATCTGGCACAACGGTAGCGGCGACGAAAGCGACGCCAAGAGCGAAAACCGGGAGAAATACGGGCTCTCGAGTCGAAAACTGTCCCAATGGATTCAGGGCGTGTCGTCTCGATCGGGACCGCAGCCGAACAGGGAGCCCCCATCGAGTCCCGCGAACGGGTCGAAGCGGTCGCGGACGCAGGGATAAGGGGAGACAGATACTTCGACGACGAGGGAACGTTCGGCGACCGCGACGGCAGCGACCTCACGCTCATCGAGCGGGAAGCGCTCGAGGCCGTCGAAGACGACTACGATATCGCGATCGAACAGGGTGCACATCGCCGGAACGTAACGACGACGGGCGTCGCCCTGAATCACCTCGTCAACGAGGAGTTTCGTATCGGCGATGTCGTTTGTCTGGGCGTCGAACTCTGCGAACCGTGTTCGTTCCTCGAGGGCCACCTCGAGAAACGAGGGGTTCGCGACGCGCTGGTTCACCGGGGCGGATTGCGGGCTCGAATACTCGAGGGCGGTACTATCGAAGTTGGAAGCGCCGTTGCTGTCGACCCGTAAGTGAGGACCGAAACGATTTACAGCAAGCCGATCGCCAGCGCTCCGACGGCGAGTACGACCACTACGACGAAAATCGTCCATTTCCACGCGAAGATGCGTTTCCAGATCGATGTCTCGGCATCGAGCTGTTCGGCTGTCTGGCGGATGTTTGTCGTTGAGCGGTCCGCCGTCGACGGCGCGCGTGCCCGCTTGAGATTCGGACAGGCGTGGTCTTCCGGCCGGCGATGGCTTGTACAAAACTCCCTGCCGCAGTACTTGCACGAATAGGGCATATTCATCCCGTCGCCACAGCGGGTGCAATCGGGCATGGGTCGATATAAACAGTACACCTATTTCGATCGTTCGGCTCGGCGGAAACGGGTAACATATCGTCTAAAAGAGTGAACACTCGAGTAGTACAAACGCCGAATCCTTCGGGAAAGAGAAAAACACATAGCGATTCGGTCTGTAGGTCGCGGATATGAACGAGTCCGGCGTAGAGGTGCTGATGGATCAGGAAACGATCGCCCAGCGCGTCGAGTCGGGAGCCGCTCCCGAGTGGGTCAACGCCCACTTCGAGAGCTTTACCGACGGCATTCTGGGCGATCGAAACGGGAGTCCGTTCCCCTGTTACTTCGGCGTCGAATCCGTCGAGAAGGGCCAGCCCCTCTACACCTGCGTCTCGTCGATGACCGACAGCGAGGCGCTCTTCTCACTGGGTAAAACCCTCCTCGAGTACTTCGAGGTGTACGAAGACCACAGCGAACAGGCCTCGCTCGTGACGTTCTTTCGACCGCCCGAACGAGAACTGACTGAGTCGGAGTACCACGACGCGCTGTGGCACGTTTTGCAGGTGCTCCACGCACACGACCCAGAGCCGTGGCCGGCGGACATCCCGACGGATCCCGACGGCGAATACTGGGAGTTCTGTTTCGGCGGCGAGCCGATGTTTCCCACCTGCCGCGCACCCTTCTACGACACCCGGAAGAGCCGCTACTGTCCAGTCGGGCTCGAGATCACGTTTCAGCCACGGTCGCTGTTCGACGGTATCACCGCCGACACCGAGGCCGGTCAGCGGGCGCGGGATGTTATCCAGGAGCGGATCGAGGACTACGACGGCGTCTGTCCCCACGCCG
Source organism: Halostagnicola bangensis (assembly GCF_054653435.1). Taxonomy (NCBI): domain Archaea; kingdom Methanobacteriati; phylum Methanobacteriota; class Halobacteria; order Halobacteriales; family Natrialbaceae; genus Halostagnicola; species Halostagnicola bangensis. Next base: position 1,240,164 of record NZ_BAAIGG010000002.1, read on the forward strand.
ATCTGGGCGACTGGGGCGTCGAGGGCGACCGCGAGTGGCCCCAGTACATGCTCAGCTCGGACGACTCACAGGCACCCGACACCTGCCCGATGAACGTCTCTCGACAACACCCGAAAGGCCCCCTCGTCATCGGCGACTGAAGACCGCTTCTCCGCCATCGTGAGTCAGGGTAGCCCACCGCTACGCTTTCGGTGATACGCCCTCGAGTCAAGAGTAATGGCACGACTCGTGGAACTCGAGGCGAACGGCCCGCGAAAACTTGACGCAGACGACATCGACGAGGAAAAAGGCGACGTTGCGATCTGCCAGTGTGGGCTCTCGGACTCGTTTCCGTTCTGCGACGGAAGCCACCGGCAGACGGAAGACGAAGCCGCGGACGAGTGCTACGTCTACGACGACGACGGCTCTCGAAAGCTGGTCGAACGGGTCATCTGCGACAACGACCCAGCGTAGGAACCGGTCGAAGAGCATCCCGACCGGCGACGAACCCGAATCTCGAAAATCGGTACGCTATGACTGGGAACGGGTAGCTATCGGAGAATATCAGAACACTTTCTCACCCTCGGTGAGGATGATGCCGTTGTGAGTCTCTCTGCTGGTGAATCTCCCGATGGCCGTCGAAGCTGGATCGTGGCGTTCACCGGCGCGATAGCGATGATATTCACGTTCGGAACGGCGTTTTCCTACGGCGTGTTCTTGACGCCGTTCAGCGAGACGTTCGGCATCGACCCGGTGGCGCTCTCGACCGTTTTCGCGATCATGCTCTTTACGTTCTACATCGGTGCCGGGGTCGTCGGCGTCTTCGCCGCACACGTTCCGTCCCGCACGATACTGCTCGTCTGTGCCGTAATTTCGGGACTGGTCGCTCCATCACTGTACGTCGTCGACGGCTACGCTGGACTGGTCATCGTCTTCGGCCTGGTGGGTCTCTCGCTCGGAACGGTGTTCGTCGTGCTCGCGTCGATCATTCCTCGCTGGTTCGAGTCATACCGCGGCGCTGCGACGGGTCTCATTTTCACCGGCAACGGGCTCGGGCTGTTCATCCTGCCTCCCGCCTGGCAGTACGCAATCGATTACGGAGGCCCTCGAGAGGGGTTTCTCCTCATCATGTCGATCACCGCGGCCGCGTTCTTCGTCGCTGGCCTCACGTGTCGACGGCCCGAGTGGGCCGACCGATCGACCGCCTCGGCCGGAGAGATCCTCGAGTGGCTGGGCGAATTGGCCAAAACCCGAGCGTTTCGACTGTTGTTCGTCGGAATGGGGCTTTCCTTCGCGTGGTACCAACTACTCACGGCCTACGCGATCGATCTGTTCACGCATCGCGGGCTGTCCGCTGCCGGTGCCTCGCTCGCGTTCGGGTTCGTGGGCGGATTCAGCATCATCTCGCGGATCGGGGGCGGGTTCGTCGCCGACAAAGCGGGATTCAGACGGACGTTCCTCGCGTCGCTGGCCAGCGCAGCGATCGGTGCGGCGCTGTTGCTCGTCCCCGAGTCCGCGGCCATGGTGGTGGCGATTTTCTTCCTCGGAATCGGCCTTGGCGGCTCCGCGACGCTTTACATTCCCGTGTTGATGCAGACGTACAGTCGAACCAAAGACACCGCAGTCATCGGAATCTTTAACGTGGGGATCGGGACGTTCTCGCTCGCGGTTCCGCCGATCGGAACCGCGACCGTCGCCTACACCGGCTCCTACACGATAGTCGTCCTGCTCACCGTCGTCGCGCTGATCGGGGCGATCTGGGCCGTCGCCGTCGGATCCCAGGCTTCCTGAGCGGGGGGAGGATCCGACGCACGAATGAACTGAACTCTCTAGAGATAGATAGATTCTCGAGAACGGTCGACTACCAGGTCTCGATCCGCCCGGAACGAACGTCCTCTACACAGCCTTCACAGTCCGGATGGTCCGCATCGAAACACGCAGGGCGATACTCGTCGTCTAGCTTCGCCGCCCGCTGTTCGGCGTAGCGCCGACAGACGATTTTCGCCCGACCGGCCTCGTCGGTCGGCAGTTCGCGGGCGTGTTTGGCCCCCTCGTAGGCCTTGCGAGCCTCCTCGAGTTGCTCGTCGGTCGATCGGCGCAACCCTTCGTACTGCTCACCCGCCTGCTGGAGTGTCGTGCGAACGAATCGCTCGAGGCGTCGCCTGTCTGGCATGGCTTCGATGATGGTTCGAGAGCCGGCCACATAGGTTCGTCGCCGGAGGATGGTTGGAACGGGGACGGCCAATAGGCGGGTCGATAGGTCTATCCCGCGGATACGAGCGTGGACGGTGAGTGCTCTCCCAGGTGGGCGACTAAACGCCGCTTGGACGCCGGTCAACCCTCAGTGATCACTTTCGCTCCGGTGGCGGCAGTTTAAATAGTATTGGGCACGAACTGCGGTATGCCTCCCATTGATACACAGGAGGAGGCGAGAAACCATGAGCGACCTACGACAACACGCCGAAGACATACACGACCAGTTTTCAGACCATCTCGACGTCACGGTCGACGACGTCGAGGAGCGCCTGACGACCCTCGTCGACGAGTACAAAGTCCCGATCGACGAAGGCCGTCGGAGCGTCACGAACCACTACCTCGAGGAGGCGGGCCTCGAGCGCGAAGATATCTCCAGTGGCGGCAGTGAGGCCGTCAACGTCGAGGACATCGACGAAGAAGAGCAGTGGGTCGACATCACCGCAAAGGTCATCGAGCTCTGGGACCCCCGAAGCGACTCCGTCGCCCAGGTGGGCCTGCTCGGCGATCCGACGGGAACGATCAAGTTCACCAAGTGGGCGAAATCCGACCTCCCGGCACTCGAGGAAGGCGGCGTCTACGAACTCAGAAACGTCGTCACCGACGAGTACCAGGGCCGGTACTCGGTCAAACTCAACAGCACGACCGTCGTCGAGGAACTCGAGGACGACATCGAGGTCGGCGACGATACCTCCGAAATCGAAGGCGCGCTCGTCGACATGCAAAGCGGCAGTGGCCTAATCAAGCGCTGTCCGAAAGAAGACTGTACGCGGGTCCTCCAGAACGGCCGCTGTAACGAACACGGCGAGGTCGAAGGCGAGTTCGACCTCCGCATCAAAGGCGTCGTCGACGACGGCATCGACGCCCACGAGGTCATTTTCGACGCCGAGGCGACCGAATCGCTGACCGGGATCAGCCTCGAGGAGGGCAAGGAGATGGCGATGGACGCCCTCGACACGACGGTGGTCGCCGACGAAATCCGCGAGAAGATCATCGGGACGTACTACCGCATCGAGGGGCCGACCTTCGGCCGATACGTTCTTGCGGACGATGTCGAGGAACTCGACGGACCGGTCGATGCCGAACAGCTGCTGATCAAAGCGAGGTCGATGTAACATGTCTCAGGCAGAACTCACCCGCGAAGTCGCGCGTCGCGTCTTCGCCTCCGAATTCAACGACTCGACGTACACCTTCAAAGAAAGCGATGACGAACGCGCGCCCAACTACGCGTTGCTCCCGACGGGAGACCGCGCGAACCGCGCGTTCATCGTCGGCACGCTCACCGAAACCGAAGACGTCGGCGACGAGAGCGAGTACTGGCGCGGCCGCGTCGTTGATCCGACGGGGACCTTTTTCGTCTACGCCGGCCAGTACCAGCCAGAAGCCGCCGCGGTCCTCCGGGACACGGAGCCGCCGGCCTACGTGGCGATCGTCGGCAAGCCCCGAACGTACGAGACCGAAGACGGGAGCGTCAACGTCTCCGTTCGGCCCGAATCGATCTCGATCGTCGACGACGCGATCCGCAACCGCTGGGTCGTCGAAACCGCCGAACGGACCGTCGAGCGAATCGAGGCCTTCGAGGAGTGGGAAGCCGAACAGGAGGCCCCCGAGAGCGGTTCGACGGCGCCCGGCAACGAGTACGCCCAGATGGCCCGCGAACGGTATGACTCGCCGGTCGAGAACTATCGACGGGACGTGATCCAGGCCCTAGAGAGTCTCGAGGATCTCGAGACGCCGGCCTGAATCGGCCGCTACCGACACGGTTACACATATTTTTGTGCGTTCTCCACCGAGAGGAGCTCTACCCACCTATAACTGGCAGTTACCACGCCGAGCGTGTCTGACAAATCGTTAAGTGAATCGAAGACAGAAACGGTACCAATGGGCAACAAGAACAAGACGATCTCGTTCCGGGTGAACGAGGACGCGTTCAAAGCGCTACAGGATATCGCCGAAGAGCGCGACATCTCGTTGTCCGCCGTGTTTCGCGATTACGTCGATTTGCTGGTCGAACACGACGGACAGGTCGAGGTCGTTCCCGAGTCGGAACTCGCCAGCCGGAAGAGCGACGACGGCGACGAACCGACCTATCCGCCGACCGTCGAGGTTCCCAAGAGCTTCGTCCGCGAACACGAACGCTTAGAGCTCGAGGCCGAACACCTCCGGGAGCAACTCGAGGAGCACAAATCGTACGTCTCCGAGCTTCGGAGTCGCCTCGAAGGGGAAGAAGACGAGGTGTTGTTGCTCGACGACCTCGACGAGGACGACGAGCAGTATCCGCTGCGGTAACCGCCTCTCTCGTCAGTTGTCGAACCAGTTTATCGCGCCAGATCGTCTTTGACTCGCCGAATCTCGTCTCGTTTTTCGCCGTGGCCGTCAACTCGAGCGAGTCCTTCGGCGGCCTCGAGCGTTCGGATCCCGTTGTCGAGAAAGGAGAGGACGTCGCCGGAGTAGGCATAGACCATGTAGTCGTCGCTCATCACGTCGACGATGGCGTCGGGGCCCAGTCCCTGCGCGCGCAATTCGAGCAGGTATCGGATGAACTTCCGCTCCGGACAGCCACAGTATGGGTTGTTGTCGCAGTTACAGTCCAGAAAGTCGCCCGCGAAATCGAGCACCCGCTCTCTCGTCGCGTCGTCTAGCTTCTCGAGGCCTTTTCCCTGAAAGAGCATGTCGAGTGTCGCTCCCTTGAACGCTCCTTTCGGGATGTTCGTCTCGAGCTGGGAGCTCAACTGGCGGTGATTCTTGACGTAGATTTTGTCGGTGATGGCCACGCGTTGGTCGACGATACGCGAGCGAGCGCCAAAAACGGCTCGGAAGCGGGTTCGCTCGAGAGGGCGCTACTCACTGACACGGCGTCCCCTAGAGCGTAACGTATTTCAGGTACTCCGCGATTACATAGAAGTGCACGCGTGTCCGGGTTGGGGTAGTGGACTATCCTTCAGCCTTGTGGAGGCTGAGACGCGGGTTCAATTCTCGCACCTGGACCTTTTCGCGACGACAATACGGAGGAGCGGAACGGCTGATCGAGAATTGAATCAGGGAGTGAAACGACCGTGGTTCAATTCTCGCACCTGGACCTTTTCGCGACGACAATACGGAGGAGCGGAACGGCTGATCGAGAATTGAATCAGGGAGTGAAACGACCGTGGTTCAATTCTCGCACCTGGACCTTTTCGCGACGACAATACGGAGGAGTGAAAACGCCGAAACTCGTGCAGTTCTCAAGACTCTCGATCGAGTTCCGTCTCGAGCAATTGCAATAAAAGGTGGACTGAGAGCGAAGGTGACGACTATCAGTCGTCGGCGGGAACGGGCGTTCTCGAGCCTACGGTGGTCGATCGCGTCCGGTAGAGCATGCTGGCGAGGCCGATGCCAGCGACACCGAGGATGAGGTAGATGACGAATCCGGTCGCATAGCCCGAGACGCCCTGTACGTCGACGAAGAGGCCGAGTATCGGCGGGACGACGAACCCGCCGAAACCGCCGATGCCGCCGACGAGTCCGGACGCGCCGCCGACCGCTTCGGGAACATACTTCGGCAGGAGCTGGTAGATCGCGGCGCTGGCGATTCCGAGGCCCGCGCCGAGTACGATCGTAGCGATGATCGCGGTGATCGGGTCGCGAGTGACGACGAGGACGAGCGTCGAGAGCGAGATGACGCCGAAACTCGCGATGGTGGTTTCTTCACCGCCGCACCTATCGCTGAGAGCACCGCCACCGGCGCGAAAGAGCGCCGAGAGGAGCGTGAAGGTGAGCGCGGTAATGACTCCCGCCGTCTGGACGTCGAACCCGTGGAGGTTCGCCCAGTAGGAGGGGTACCAGACCGTCAGCGCGAGGTAGCCGCCGAACGAGACGAAAAACAGCGACGTGAGCATCCACGACCGGCGGATGGTCGCCGCTTTGCGGATCGACGCCATCGCGTCGCCGCTGGGAAACAGTTCCTGTCCGGCCTCCTCGGCGCGCGACTTCGCTTCGTCCTCGTCGAGCCCCTGCTTACGGTACTGGAAGTACGGCGCGTCGACGGCGAAGATCACGAAGACGATCGTGCCGACGAGGAGGAAAGCGAACCACGCGGCGTAGGTTCCCGTCAGCCCGAACGCGAGCAGGGCGAACGGAGAAACGATGGTGAACAGACCCGGTGAAGTGGTTCCGAGTCCCGCGAATACCGCGAGCATCGTCCCGCGGCGATCAGCCTTGTACCAGTAGGAGGTGTCGACGATCCCGACGGAGAACGCCGCGATTCCACAGCCGCTCAACGACCCGAAGAAGAAAATAAGCGGATAGTGCATCATTGTCAGGCCGTCCGGATACGCCGTCAGGAGAATCACCAGCAATCCGCCCATTCCAATGACGGACAACCCAAGAAGGATGGCGAACGGCTTCTTCGCACCGACGTCCTCGACCCACGCGCCGAAGGGGATTCGAAGCAGCGAACCGGTTAACTGCGGTGCGGCGACGAGCAATCCGAGCAACAGTCCCGAAAGTCCGAGCACTTCCTCGAACTCGGTTGCGACCGGCCCGTAGACGACGACGCCGGCGAATCCGACGAAATACCCGAACGTCGAAACCGCGACCGCCTGTCGAGGACTACCGCGAATGTCCGAACCGCCGACAGTCGACTCCTGCTGTACTTGCTCGCTCATTCGTCGTCAGTAGGTGCGACGGAACGTTCACGTCGATCCGATCGATGTGGTCCTCGGTTCGACGCCGCTCGAGAGAACGCCGTTGCGAGAGCCACGGTCACAGAGCACCACCAGTTTCGACGGTTCGGTTCAAACCTACGTACTGATTCATGGAAACGGAAAACACACGAAAGTACTAAACGATGATCGTTTACATTTTACAAACTTTTTCCGTGCACAGAAGTGGTTCCGCCAGTCTGAAAATGGATGGTGACAATATAAGGTTGTAATAGTTCTGTGAGAGGTGTTTGATCGGACGAGTGTCCACAGTCATCCGTGCTATTTGGTACCGATAATGAAAATTCGAACGCCCAATCCCTAAACAGCGGTTGCGAACGCCAGCAGGCCCCTGACCAGTCTTCCGGTCGAACTTCGAGAAGAGATCCTCACCGATCGGGACATCACTATGTCACTCGAAATTACGAATTCCACGAGCGACGCGATAGACTGGCAGCAGCCGAAGCGGACCGGGACGTACTCGTTACGCTTACCGTCCCGCCCGACGGATCGATCGGCGAAGCACGACAGTCCATCGAAACCGACTACGCCGAAGCGACACAACTCGACGAGCGGTCGTTTCCGAAACCGCTCGTCGAAGCTCTCGAGGAAGCCAAACGATTGCTCAACGAGTACGACGAACTACCGGAAAACGGACTCGCCGTCTACCGGCAGGCGGCTCGGGACGCGCTCGAGTCGTTTTTCGACGAGATTCGAGCGGACGGGGACGGCGTCGCCTACGGGGTCGACGAGGTCGACGACACCCTCGAGTACGACGCGGTCGAAATGGTACTCCTTTCGACGGCGGTGGACGGACAGCGACTCCAGACGTTCGGCGACCGAGCGGTGGATCAGGGCGGCGAAACCGTGGTCATCCTCGACGACTTCCCGGCGGAGAGCGGTTCGCCGACGCGTTCGACGGCGTCGGAGCGCTCCTGCGATTTCCGATCGAGTGAGTTCAATCCGAAACCGGCGATTGTGGCGAGCGGTTCACTTCGCCGCTTTTCTGGACGATGTCCAGTGCGGTCATCATATCGGTTCTCGAGATGAGTCCGACGAGGTCGCCGTCTTCGTCAATCTCGTCGGTTCTCGCCTCGTCGAGAACGGTATCGTCGAACCCGTCGTCATCGTAGACGCTCTCCTCGTGGATCGAATCTTCCGGTCGATTCATCGATCGAGATTCTCGTCCTTCGACGACGAGCAAGCGGCCGATTCGTTCCGACTGCATCCGCTCGAGTGCGGTCATCGCGTCGGAGTCGGCCGTGATCGTCTGGAGGTCGGTCGTCATCACGTCCGAAACGGTAAACGCGTCGCGTTCGACGGGCTTGACCTCCTGTGCGTCCGAAAGGGTGACGAGGCCGACGAGATAGCCGTTATCGAGCACCGGATATCCCGTGTGACGTTCGGAAAACATCCGCTGAATGAGCTCCTCGACGCTGGTATCGGGATCGACCGTGTGAAGGTCTCGAGCGGGCGTCATAATGTCGCTAACCGTGACGTCCTGAAACGCGGCTTTCATCGTTACCTGCTGGGATTCGCCCGAGGCGGCGATGTAGATGAAAAACGCAACACCGATGAGAATCGGGTTAAACGGCGGAATCAGTCCGAAGAGCCCCATCATAAGCGCGAAGAATTTTCCGACCGTCGCAGCCTGCTGAGTCGCTTTCGCGTACGGTTTGCTCCGGGCGAGCAGGGCCCGAAGAACTCGACCGCCGTCCATCGGAAACGCCGGGAGCATATTGAATGCGGCGAGCGCGATGTTGAGGACCGCGAGGTACCCGAAGACGAACCGAGCGCCGTCCAGGGTCTCCGGTGTGAGGAGAAAGAGGGCGTAGGACCCGACACCGACCAGAATAGAGACGATGGGGCCCGCGATAGCGATGTTGAGTTCCTGTTTCCAATCTTCGGGCATTTCCGAGAGGGCGGCGATCCCACCCAACAACCAGAGCGTAATCGAATCGATGGGAAATCCGTACCGCTGTGCGGTAAGCGAGTGCCCGAGTTCGTGCAAGACGACACCGACGAATAGCCCGATGGCCGCTGCGAAACCGAGTATCCACGGCATCATCCCGCTCGTTATCGTCGCAGTATCGATTCCCGCGCCGAGCATATCGTTCAGGAGATCTGCGACCAGTTCGATCTGGAACCCGATTAGATACGCAAACAGGGGAAGGACCAACAAAAACGTCAGATCGAGCTTGATAGGAATGCCAAACAGCGATCCGATCCGGAAACTCTTCCACATACCCTCTTATATCGGTGGAAGACCCTTAAACACGCCGACGGTTGACGGGTTTGTGGTTCATCGTCGATACGAAACTCCTCGACATATACTCGAAGGTTACGTGTTGAAATAAAGTGTGTAGATTTCTATATAGTTCTACGGGTTTTTGCGATACCGATCGAGTAATCGCATGCAGAACGAAGCACATTGCCAGGGGAGTTTCTTTGAGTTTATACCATGTTCCATTCAGTACCTCGAGGCCACGGCAAACGAGAGAGGCTTACAGACGAGTAGTAAATACGTACGGAGAACGTCCAGTACACGAGTATTACTCACTTCCTCCCGAGAATGTCTTCGTTCTGTATCTATGTCATTTCCCACCAATACATATAACCACATCATTATTTATTATCCAGTATATATCCACACCACCATAGATTTATACCAGAGTTCGTGGATGATGTTTCCATACTGATGAAAGCCCAGCTCACCACCACGACGAACGCCGACCGAACCCCGCTCCCAACCGAACTCAACTCGTCGCAGGCAAAGCTCGTGTACCTGTACCTCGAAACGACCGGCGGCGCGACGGTCGGAGAACTCAGTGAAACGCTGTCCATGAAGAAAATGGCGACGCTGAGCGTGATGAACTCCCTTTCGACTCAGGGACTGGTCGAAAAAGTCGACGACGAATACATCCCCAGCAACTGAGTCTCGCTTCGTCTCGAGTCAAGACCTTCCCCGACGAGTAGAGCCGTTTTCCAGGTTCCATAACCAGACTCACCGACTCGAGCACACCGTAATTCGAGTATGCTCGAAGAAGACACTCGGAGCTCTATCGACCGACACAGTTTGTGCGAAACCGTTCGGCGACGGGAAGTTGGGGCGTCTAACAATGTGAACAGCCCACACTGCGACGGCGACGGCTTCGAAGCCTTTATCCGCACGGTAGCACTCCGTTTTTGTAAGTAACTACAGCCATGTCAGAGAAACCCGCCTCTATGTACCGGGAGATCAGTAAACCGGCCTACACGCGCCGGGAGTATATTACTGGTATTCCGGGTTCGAAGGTCGCACAGCACAAGATGGGAGACGTCGCAGCCGATCCCGAAGAGTATCCGGTTCAGATCAGCCTGATCACCGAAGAGGAGTGCCAGATCCGCCACGGATCGCTCGAGGCCTCTCGACTGTCGGCGAACCGCCACATGCTGAAAAGCGCCGGCGAGCACCAGTACAAGATGATTCTGCGCAAGTTCCCCCACCACGTCATCCGGGAGAACAAGCAGGCAACCGGTGCCGGTGCAGACCGTGTTTCCGACGGAATGCGCCAGTCGTTCGGCAAAATCGTCGGAACGGCAGCCCGAATCCAGCAGGGCGAACGCATCTTCACGATCTGGTGTGACGTCGAGGACGCCGAGTTCGCAAAGGACGCGCTTCGACGCTCCTACAACAAGATCTCGCCACCATGTCGCGTCGTCGTCGAGCGTGGCGAGGAAGAACTGATCGCGTAACGCCCGAATTTTCGCGTTTCGACTCGACAACGGAGAGCGACGGCTCCAGTTTCCGTGTGTCGGCCAGGCGGGACCCGGTGTTCGTCGGCCCACTCCGAACGACGACGACAAATACTCTACTGTTTTTTGTCTCGCCGCCTCATACCCGAGTATGATCGACCTCGCGGTCGCGAACAATCAGGAGACGTTCCAGCGGATGGGTGATCCGCTCGAGGAACGGGGAATTCGAGCGCACCACGTGCCCGTCCGCGAGCGGACGGTACCGATCGGAGCCGACGCCCCGTGGTCTGCAGACGAGTACGACGTGGGGTTCGTCTATCCCGGCCGACTGATGGAAGGCGGCGTCGCGGATGCGCTGTTGGAGATCCCGTGGCTAAACGACCACTCGAGCGTGTTGACATCGCGAAACAAAGGGGAGGTATTGGCCAGGCTCGAGCGAGCCGATATCCCCGTTCCGGATTCGGTGTACGTCTCGAACGAAGTCGGCGAGTCAGAACTCGCGTCGGTCTTCGAGCGATTCGAACCGCCGGTGGTCGTCAAGCCGAACTCGACGACGCGGGGGGCCGGCGTCGCAAAAGCTCACGACCTCGATTCGTTTCTCGGAATCTGCGATTACCTCTCGCTGGTCCACGATTATCGAGCAACCGGCGACCAGTCGTTTCTCGTCCAGGAGTATCTTCCCGAAGCGGTCGACTACCGGGTCATGATTCTCGAGGGCGAGTGCGTCGGGGCGGTCGAGCGGACGCTCCCCGAGAACGCCATTGCACACGGTCAGTGGAAGCACAACGTCCATCGCGGAGCGACGGCGACCGGCGTCGATCTCCCGGAGTCGCTTCGGGAACTCGCCGAGTCGGTCGCCCGAACGCTCGAGATTCCGTTTCTCGGTGTCGACCTGCTCGCAAGCGGTGACCGCGTCGTCGTCAACGAAACGAACGCGCGCCCGACGATCGACGACGAAACAAAATACGAAGCGGGATTTTACGATCGACTCGCCGAGGCGATACGCTCGCGGGCGAGCAACAATACGGAAAAGCTCTAAACGAGAGTCCGGCGACTGGTTCGACGGCGAGCGAAATCGATCCGAACGGAACGCGAGGGTGATCGGCTTCGTGACGGTGGTTATTCGAGGCTAATATCCGATGACTTCTCGGCCGATTCGAAGACGACCTCGAGGATACCGTTGTTGTACGTCGCCTCGGCGGTGTGTTCGTTGACGGGCTGTGAAAGCGAGACGCGTTCGTCGTACTGTCGGTGCTGGCTCTGTGCGGATATCGTGAGTGACTTGCCGTCACACTCGAGATCGATGTTTTCCTTTTCGACACCCGGGAGGTCGGCGATAACGCGGAGTTCGTCGTCGGTTTCGTGAATGTCGACGTGGGTATCCGATCCAAAGCCGTTGTCGACGGAACTAGAGGATTCGAAATCGACATCCGCACCGTTCATCATTTCGTTCATCATTCGCTCAATCTCACGAAAGAGGTCATCGAAGGGTTCGTCGCGATCATCTCGGCGCATGGAACACTCTAGTAGGGCACGTGGCAAAAACTTTCTGTCGGTCCGAATCGTTCCGAACGCTTGAGATCGAGTTAGAAACCGATACCCATCTGCTCGTTCGTCGTCGCGATGCTGTCCTCGGCGTCGCTCGCGCCGAGTACCGCACGGATCGCGTCGACGTTTTCGGGGACGACGTCCGATTCCTGGTGAATTCCCTGGAAGAGGTAGCAATCTCGGCCGACAGTCGAGATGGATTCCTCCCAGATGCAGTTCTCCCAGAGGTCTCCGCGCGGTCGCCCGACGTCGTGTGCGTACTCTTTTAACTTGCCGCTGCCGTCGATCGACATCGTCTCGGGAATGAGAAACAGGCGTGATTCGTCGGCGAGCAGTTCGCGGACCTCGGCCGCCTCGACGTCCGACTCGAGCGTGAGGTTCAAACTGTGCATGTGCATCAGCGTCGCCGGGACCTTCATGCCGAGCGTGTCGATGTCGAGATCCGGAAAGATCGTCTCGACATCGGGTCCGTGGTGGGACGGAATCGTGACCGGGTTCGGGAGGATATCGTTGATCGGGCCTCGAGTTGTCTGGCCGGGATCGCCGCCGCGTCTGACCAGCGTTGCGCGGACCTTCTCGACGCCGTAGGCCTCTCGAAGCGGAGCGATGACTCGCGAAAGTCCCGTCGTGTTACAGGAGACGACTCGGACGTGGTCCGCGTCGACGGCGTTGGAAAAGTTCGAGCGCGCATTGAAGCTTACATCTGCGATTTCGGCATCCTCACCGCCCTGATAGAGCGCGGGCGTGTCGTACTCCTCGTAGAGCGCCTTGTTTTCGGCACCGATCCCCGACGGCGTCGCATCGACGACGACGTCCGCTTTCTCGACGAGGTTCTCGACCGGGCCGGCGATCTCGAGTCCTGCCTCGGCGAACTGGTCGGCCCGTTCCTCGATCGCGGCGTAGAGCGGGTAGCCCTTCTCGAGCGCGGTCTCGGCCTCGAAGTTCGGGCGCGTCTTGGCGACGCCGAGTACCTCCATGTCGGGCTGTTCCCGAACGGCGTCCGCGACGCGTTTGCCGATCGTCCCGTAGCCGTTGATCGCGACCTGTATCATGTACCCGACTCCACTGCCGAATCGGATAACCGTTTCGAGCCTTCTCCGCCGGTTTTTACTCGGGAGAGAGTTTTTACTCGAGCTATCACGTTCCCGTATCGCGCTCGAATCGGCGCTACCAGTATTCGAATGTCCACCGCCGCGAACGCCGAGAGAGCAAGACCTTTCGGCGTACTGGTCCCACCCACGGGTATGTCCGATCTTCGAGGACCCGCGGAAACGGCGATTCGACAATGTCTCGACGTGCAGGCCGAAGAGTCCTGTGCGATCGTTACCGACGAAAAGCGCGAGCCGATCGGGAACGCGCTCTATGAGGCCGCACGTGAGCGGACCGACGACGTGGCGGTCGTCCGGTACCCGCCGGGAGACACCCACGGATCGGAACCGCCCGAGCCCGTTTCGGCAGCGATGGCGGCGGCAGATGTCGTGTTGGCCCCGACGACGAAGAGTCTGAGCCACACCCGAGCGCGCACCGACGCGAACGATGCCGGCGCTCGAGTCGCGACGCTACCGGGGATCACCGAGGACGTGTTCACGGTCGGTCTGGACGCCGACTACGACTCCATCGCCGATCACTGCGAAGCCGTCCGCGAGCAGGTCGACGACGCCGAGGAGGTTCGAGTGACGACCGACGCCGGAACCGACATTACGTTCGGAATTGGCGACCGGGAGTTCCTCTCGGACACCGGCATCGTCCACGAACCGGGCGAAATGTCAAACTTACCCGCCGGCGAAGTGTTCGTCAGCCCCGAAACGGCCGACGGCACGTTCGTCGTCGACGGCACGATGATGCCCCACGGACTGCTCGAGGATGGAGAGACGCTCACGTTCGAGGTCGAAGACGGCCTCGTGACGGAGATTTCTGACGACGAGATACGGGACACGGTCGAAACCGCCGCCGAGGAAGTCGGAGACGCGGCGTACAACCTGGCGGAACTCGGCATCGGAACGAACGTCGCCGTCACCGAACTGGTCGGCTCCGTGTTGCTCGACGAGAAGGCCGGCGGCACGGTCCACATCGCCATCGGCGACGATGCGGGCATCGGTGGCGACGTCGACGCGCCGATTCATCTGGACGGCATCCTCCGCGAGCCGACGGTGTACGCCGACGGTGAGGAGGTCACGCTTCCCACGGGCGGATCACGCTAGCGAAGAGCCACGATCAGGTTCACGCACCTTTTAGGTCGCTGGCCCTTACACCGGGCTATGAGCGATATTCCCGATCGACTCCCGACGGCCTGCCCCTCGTGTTCTCCGGAACTCGAGACGGTCCACGAGGTCCTCTCGCCGGGCGGTGGCAGCATCACCGTCCGCTGTGGAGAGTGTGGCCACGTTCACAAGATCCAGCCCGAACCGGAACGCGAAGTCACCCTCGACGTCGTCGTCTCGCAGGACGGCGAGTCCTTCACCGCGAACGTCACGACCCCCGAGGACGAGACCATCGAGACCGGCGACGAGTTCATCCTCGAGACCGAGGAGGTTCTCTCGACGGTTCGCGTGACGAGCATCGAAATCGGCGAGCAACGCCGCCGAGAAGCCGCGGATGCGAAAGACGTCGAAACCGTCTGGACGCGGGAGGTGGACAACGTTTCGGTCGATATAACGGTTCACCCGCAGGACGGCTCTCACGACGACAGTGAAAGCATCACCGTCCACGTCCCCGGCGATTACGAGTTCGAAGTCGGCGAAGTCGAGACGTTCGGCGACAACGAGTTCGAAATCGACGCCTTCGTCGTCCGGAGCGACGCCAGCGGCTACCAGCGCGACCGCAACGAACTCGACGGAGACATGGTCCTCGCGAAGGACGCAAAGCGCGTCTACGCCTACGACGAGACGACGACCGCCTGGTCCGCCTGGTAGGGTCGAGGAGGCCGTCCCACTGGCACGTGGGACTTCCAGCGTCCCGACGACTTTTGCTGTGTCGGTCAGGCGACTACGGAGCGGTTCGGTGAACACGGCCGGTACGAAAAGGTACTTTTCGAGTGGCGAAAGCGTTTGAGCGCCAGCAGAGTGCTCGAGCGGGAACGATCCTCGAGGAGCAAACGCCTTCTCGAGGGTTCAGAAGTAGCCAAATAGCGTCCCGCCTAACACCAGTACCCACATGGCGACGCCGGCGACGAGCAGATCGTTCAGCCACGATTCTCGAGTCGCGCGTTTGGCCGCGCCGCCCGCGATCAGTCCCAGCGCGACGACGACCAGCATTCGCTGGGCGACGACGTCGACGGGCAGCGAGTCGACGCTCATCAGCCCGTAATCGAGCCAGATCGCCAGGATCAACGATCCCGAGGCGGCGACCGCGGCGTCGAGTCGGCGAGTGAGTCCGTGTGCAACCAAGTACGTCACGACGGGGATGCCGACGGCGATGACGGGATAGAGCATTGCGGCGATCATGTGCATTGTGAGCGCGTCGATGGTTCGCTCTAAGGCGATGCCGCCGATCCGAACGCCGAGGAACATCGCGAGGATGCTCATCGAGAGGACGAGGTGACCGGCTTCGATCCGATCGTACGCGGCCGCGAGCCGGCGACGGTCGACGTCGGTCAGACGTTCGTCGATACGGTTGGGCGTCCGCTCGCGAACGCGTTGCTGACTGGCGAGGCCAAGGGCAAACGGAACGAGCACCATCCCGAACAGATCGACGACGGTCGTCCAGCCGTCGGCGTCCGACGGACCGGAGTTGTCGAGATTGATTCGCTGAACGTCCTCCTGACTATCGACGCCGGGTAGTTCCATGAACTCGGATTCGATCTCGAGTTGTGCGCGTTCGACGCCGTCGACGCGGTGGCGGAGCGTGAACCAGTCGAAGTGTTCGGTGTGGGCCTGCATGGCCACCCACTCGTCGTCGCTGTTGGGAGCCTCGTAGAGCCGAATGTGCATTCGCTCGCCGTAGTAATCGCCGTCGTCGAGCTGGAGCGTCTCGGTCGTCCAGTGTGGGTCTTCGCCCGGCCCGGGGTCGACCCAGGCGTAGCGAGTCGTCCCTACGGCCTCGCCCCACTCGGTCCCCGTGGCGTGGTGGTGATCGTTCTCGAGGAACGCATAGGGCTCGTCCTCGGCAGCCATCTCGTCTTCGTCTATCTCTTCCCAGTCGCCGTCGGACTCTTCGGTTAGCAACTGAACGACGTCCTCGCTGTCGCCGCGAACGATGATATTGAGCGGACTTCGTTTATCGTGGTGTTCTCTGGAACTCAAGTACGGCCAGATACCGCTGTCTGCGTCCTCGAAGGAGTGGACCTCGGGTCGCGGCTGGTCTTCCTCCTCGGGAGCGATATCGCTAGTCGAAGGAGAGAACAACAGCGACGGACCGCCGAGGAACAGAAACGCGACAGCGAGCAGTACGATTCCGATAACGAGCGAACGACGCATCTATCCTGCGTTTGGCGTCGGCACACATCAATGTACTCGTCGGTCGTGTCAGCAGACCGCCCAGATGTGATCAAACGGACAGATGGACCAGCAGTCAGACGTTCGGACCGACTGTCAGCACGGGGGTGGACGCCGACCGGACGACGCGCTGGGAGACGCTCCCGACGACGTTGTTCTCGTAGTCGTCGCCGCTGGTCCCCATCACGATGAGATCGGTATCGTGCTCGTCTGCGTACTCGAGAATGCACTCGGCGGGGTGGCCGGTTTCGAGAGCCGTTTCGGTCTCGAGACCGCGCTCGGTCGCCAGCGTCGCCGCTCGATCGATCGCCTCGAGCGCGTTCTCCTCGAGATCCGTGCGCACACCCTCGACCCGGTCGTCATCGAGGACCAGAAAGGCTCGATCGTCGACGACCGAGAAGACGTGAAGCGCGGCGTTGCGCGTTTGGGCGACGTCGACGGCGTGTTCGGCGACGGTCGCACTGTGAGCGCTTCCGTCGGTAGGAAAGAGGATCGTCTCGTACATCAGGTGACTCTCTAGGGCGGGAGGAAAAAGAACTTCTCCATCCGGTTTGCTGGGATGGGTTCCTCAGCCGGTTGGGACGATCGACGACAGGGTCGAAACGGTCGCCTCAGCGTTCCGGCTTCCAGCTGAGCTGAATGTCGACGGTCTCTCGCTGGCCGCGAATCATCGACGATTGTTCGACGACGTCGATCGAGACGGAGACGTCTTCGGGCGGATGAAGCGTGACCGTCTTGTTTCCGACGCTGACGGCGACGTCTTCGCTTCCCTGTTCGAACTCCTCGGCGAGTTTGGTAAGATACGCTCCAATTTCTTGCCGTGGCATCGTCTCGTCGGCTGTCGTTCGTTGAGCCATGTCCCGTCATCAGACGGAGCCTGCAAAAGTATGGACCGCGAACAGGCCACTAACAACTGATTACGATCTCGCAAAGTGTCCGACGTGACACACCGTCGCGTGTCCCGTACGTCGTCTGTGACTCGAGGCGGAACGAGTGGGTTTTTGACCACAGGGCGGATAGCCGGCTACAATGGAGGTCGAGGACGAAGTCGCGGTCGGGATCGTCGCCCAGCGAGACAACGACCGAGCGCAGTCACTCGCGGCGCAACTTGTGGAGGCCCTCGAGAGCGACGACGTCCGCGTCGTCGTCGACGACGAAACTGGACAGACGATCGGCGAAGACTGCGTGGCAGTCGCGGAGATGAACGCGTTCGATCTGGTCGTCAGCATCGGCGGCGACGGAACGCTCCTGTTCGTCGCCCGCGAGGCCAGCGACGCGCCCATCGTCGGGGTCAACCTGGGCGAAGTCGGCTTTCTCAACGCCGTGCCCCCGGAGAACGCGGTCGAAGCGGTCACATCCCTCGTCGCCGAGCGCCGGAAGACGGGATCGGTCAGCGGCCGAGACGTGAAACGGCTCCGCGCCAGCGGCGAAGGGTGGACGCTCGAGCCGGCGCTCAACGAAGTGGTGGTTCACGGCCCGAAACGAGGGAGCGGCGGCGGGGCGACGATCGATATTCGCGTCGACGGCCAGCAGTACGCCCGAAGCCACGCCGACGGCGTCCTCGTCGCGACCCCGACGGGATCGACGGCGTACAACCTGAGCGAGGGTGGGCCGCTGGTTCGGCCGTCGGTCGGCGCCCTCGTCGTCACCCAGATGGCCGCAACCGAACCGATGCCGCCGCTGGTGATCGACAACACGAGCGAACTCACGCTCACCGTTCGCGACGCCGAGACGGCCTACGCGATCAGCGACGGCCGCAACAGACAACGACTCGAGCCGCCGACAACGGTTACGGTGACCACCGCCGACGATCCGGTGACGCTCGCGGGCCCGCCCGTGAACTTCTTCGAAGCCCTCGAGAAGCTTGGATAGCAGGGGGCATCGGGAATCTGAAAGGATAGCTACGTTTCTTCGACGAGCTGGGCGAGGTGCTCGGGCGACAATGCACCGCTCGCCGCGTTTCCGTCGGCGACGAACGTCGGCACGCCGGTGATCCGTTGTCGTGACGCTTGATCGAACCGATCCTCGAGTTCTGCCCGTAGCTCATCGTCGTCGACCGCGGCACGAATTTCGTCGGGAGGGAGGTCGACATCTTCTGCAAGGTCCGCGAGAACGGTTACGTCGCCGATGTCGCGTTCGTGCTTCCAGAGCGCGTCGAAGACGGCCCGATCGAACGCCTCCCACTGCTCGGGATACTCGTCCTGGACGTACCACGACGCCATCTGTGCCGGCAACGAGTCGACTTCGATTGCGAGTTCCTGTGCCATCTCGACGTCGTACTCGTCCTGCAGTCGCCGAACGTTCTGTTTGGCCTGTTCGAAGTAGGCGTCGTCTTTCCCGTCGTCGGCCGAGCGATCGATCGAGCCGTTGGGGTTGCGTTTGCCCCGGCGGAGGTCGAACGGATGCCACTGGATCTCGAGTGGGTCCTCGCGGCGCTCGCGATACCGCTCGAGCGAGGCCTTCCCGAGGTAACAGAACGGGCAGACGTAATCAGAGTAGACGGTCAATCGATCCGCGGTGTCGGACATACCCGTGGTAACGGCCCGCCACGGAAAAGTCGATAGCTCCCGGAACCCGCTTCGGTTGTGAGGGCGTGCTCTCTCGAGCGGGAGAACAACTCAATGGTCTGTCGGCCAGGAACGACCACACAAATCCACCAGAAGCGATCAACGCCCTATCCTTTAGAATCGGGGAGGAAAACGCGTCAATTCTCGGTCGAATCGGGACCAGCCGAATCGGGGAGACTCGAATCACTGTCGTTCGATCCATCAGCCATCGATTCAACCGATTCCTCGTCGGAATCTGCAGTCGCCTCGGGCAAGTTCGGGTCCCGCCACGGGTTTCGGCCGTACGCCGGGAGTTCGTCCTCGAGTTGGCCTTTGAGAACGCGTCGAAGCCGATTGAGGGAGGTCGTATCGAGGCCGTGCTCGGCGGCGAGGCGCTCGAACGTCGGTTCGTCCGTAATATCGTGAGCGCGGTATTGGCCGAAGAGTTCCTCCATCCGCTCGGCCGATAGCTCCGAGGCGTCGATGTCGTCCAGTCCGAAGTACGCCTGCCGGTCGAGGTCGACGACGTGGCGGATCACGACCAGCGCGACCTTCGGGATAGCGCGCTGGCTGCCGAACTCCGTCAGGTCGATTTCGTCCATCACGCCGAGCGCGAGATCTCGTTGCCACGGCGTCACCTCGAGGGCGTTACACAGCGCCTGGGTCGTCCGCAGTCGATCGAGGCGGTGGGCGCGTTCGCTGTATCCGGGCGTCGCGCCGTGTTGTTCGTCGTGGAGTCGACGAACGCGATCCGAGAGCTCCGCCTCGGGAGACTCCGCTCGACCGATAACGGTCGCACTCGGCGTGACGACGCCCCACTGGCGCACCGACGCGTCACGCTGGAGGGCCGCTCGAGAGACCGATCCCGCACCGGCGCGGCTCTCGAGGTCGCGTTGCGGGGCGTGCTCGACGGTTCCGGGTCGCTGGAGGCGCGTTCCGGAGTCGCCTTCGTGCATCTCGTTCGTGGCTCACACGTAGAGAGGGAAAAACCCTCGCTCGAATCGGCGAAAACATCACTCGAATTATACTACCGATTGACTAGTGTACGAAGCCAGGCAAACGGCTCTGCAACGCAACTGCTCGAGGAGTAACGGTCGCGAAAAGCTCTTCGTATCTTCACCTTGTGACGAGAAGCACTTAAAGGATCCGCGCTCGCTCGAGGGTAACCGGGGGCGTTCTATTGAGTGGAAGCGACACCGGGAGAGCTGGAACGGACCAGTTGCGACGAGAGCAGGGATCTCGTCGGGCCAGCAGTGCCACCCCTTCTCTCCGCGATCAATTCTCGAGTCGAACCGACACCGCCTAACCGACCACCGCGTATTTGTTCGGCGACCGAGTCCTCCCGGTATGACGCGATTCGATCCCGTCGACCCGGAGGAGCTTTCGGCCGAGAAGCGCTCGCTACTCGAGACGTTCTCGAATTCGGACGCCGAAGCCGACCACTCGCTTTCGGGGGGCACGCTGAACGTCTACCGAACGCTGGGGCGAAACGTCGACCTCCTCGAGGGATTCCGCGAGTACCTCTCGACCGTCTGGCACCAGAGCGGGCTCACCCCCCACGAGCGTGAACTCGTTATTCTGACGACGGCAGTACAGACCGAATCCGCCTACGAGTGGCACCAGCACGTCCGAGTCGCTCTTGACGAAGGAATGTCGCCCGAAACGGTACTCGCCGTTTCGCGCGGGCGCCACGACGCGCTCGAGGACGAACACGCCGCGATCGTCGAGTACGTCGAACAGTTCGTCGACAGGCAGGTCGACGACCCGACCCACGGGCGGGTCGCCACCCACTACGCCGACGAGGTGATCCTGGGCATTGGAGTGCTCGCAGGGAATTACCTTGGGCTCGCGCACGTGCTCGAGGCGCTCGAGGTCGAAACCGAACAGGAGTTCGTCGGCTGGGATCTCGAGAATTTGTAGTATTTTGTTCGATCCCCAATACGGTCCGAGTACGGGTTCCAAAGTGGTTTGGGAACACCGATATGAGTGCCGGGTTAGTATACGAAGATACGGCAGGAAGCCACATCATCATCATCGCAGTATGCACAAAGCATCTTCCTGCCTGCGTATCCCCATCTTCTGGACGACAGACTACCTCGAGACGAGCGACTGGTCGCTGACCAACTTGTAGAGCGTCTGTCTCCAAACTAACCGACTCAAGTAGAACGTTGTAGTGAAAGCTAGCCCGATACCAGATTACAGGTCGGTAGAACGTCTGGCTTTGAGAGCGGACGTCTCCTATGACTCGGTCTGTCCATCGGAGTCGGTCCCCTCCCTATTCCGTTCAACCGCCGCAATCGTCCGTCGCTGGGATTCGTCGTAGGAGTCACCGAGTGCAATCAAGAATCCGACGATGGCCGTTACGAGTGCAACTGCCCCGACTGCGACGACGGCGACCGAAAGGATCGTTCCCGAAAGGACCTGTGCCGAGGTCAGGAGCGAAACTGCGGTTACGGCCGCGATAAGCGCTAAAAGCCGGCCGATGCGACCGGAATCGAGTCCTTCGTTGGATTCGTTGTCGCTGACATCGAGTAGCTCGTTGATGATCCCGTTGTACTCGTCGTCGGTCGTGACGTTACCGAGCGAGTGGATCGAGTGAGCGACCCATAGTCCGGCAGTGAAATTGAGCAGCGCAACGAACGAGACGAGGCCCACTTGCCCAGTGATGAATAGGCCGGCAAGAATCGCATTGACGAACGCGATCGC
The DNA here is from genome assembly GCF_054653435.1 of Halostagnicola bangensis. Taxonomy (NCBI): domain Archaea; kingdom Methanobacteriati; phylum Methanobacteriota; class Halobacteria; order Halobacteriales; family Natrialbaceae; genus Halostagnicola; species Halostagnicola bangensis. The sequence goes on from NZ_BAAIGG010000002.1 coordinate 1,262,046, forward strand.
CATGATTCCGTGAATCGCCACTGAACGAGTTCCGAAGTCTTCGAAGAACCGGAGGTGTGCAACTTTCATTAGTGGCACCTGGCATTGAATGGGGATACTACTGACTCCTTACTATGTTAACGTTCACCGAATTGTGATCGAACGGGCCATCCTACTGAACTCGATTCCTGAGATTCGTTTATCGTGTCAGTCAATCGTTATTGAGCGAACCGTCGATTGGGAATCTAGACCAGTCTGGGATCACAGTTTGAGATCACTTTGGAGCGTCGACATCGGTTGGAGATCGTTTCCAGCCAGGAACCGTGAGCCATTCCAGTGGTTAGTAGTCGGGTTGTGCCACCAGACCGATTCTGGTCTCGAAACTCAATCGACTACTCCTGCAATCGGGTTGGTAGCATTGATAGCCGCAATTGGGCGTAATTGAGACGTTCATACGAAATAGCACGTACAGGAACATCATTCTCGAGGGCTTGGACTGTTGCAATATCCAGAACAATGTGTGTCTCTCGATAATTGACACGGAGCAAATGAGGAACAGCGTTTGACGAACGGAAAGCGACTTATCTGACAGATAGTTACAGTCCGCTCTCTCTTTGGAGGGGGTGTACACCCGCTGGCAGTCAGTACAGTTACTCGCAGGTGTACACAACCGAGACCAACAAAATGGCAAACATATCAACACGTGCGATCGCGATCACGATGACACTGATGATGGCGCTGGCAGTGGTAAGCGGTGCCGGCGTTATTGCAACGGACACGAACGAAGACTTCGATGAGGACGGCGAAACCATCGAAGATGGCGAAGAAGTAGACGAAGAAGAAGCAAACGAAAGCGACGATGACGGTGTCGAGGATACGTCCGACAACGTGACGGACAGTGACGATGCGGACGCTGACGACGCCTCCGACGAGGACGACACCAACGACGCGACTGACATCGTCTTCGACAGCGACGAGTACATGAACGAAGATTGTCCTGAAGAAAGGGACATCCTCGGCGATGACGACAACGCTACCGACGATGACAGCTCCGACTCCGGCATCGAATTCGACGATGGCGATGACAGCGCCGACAACGTGACGGACAGCGACGATGCGGACGCTGACAACGCCTCTGAAGATGATGAGGGCGTTGACGATGTCACCGATAGCGACGACGAAGCTGACAACGTCTCCGAGGACGACGACGCTACCGACAACGTCACTGATAGCGACGACGCGACTGACGACGCCTCGGACAGTGACGAATACGCTGACGAAGACAGTCCTGAAGACGAGGACGATGCGAGCGATGACGATGCCACCGACTTCGACGATGACGCAACCGAAGACGATGACGCAACCGAAGACGACAGCGACGACGCGACCGCTGACGACGGTGATGTCAGCGACACCGACGAGGACGACGAAGACTGCTAGCGGCACCTGACTCCGTTTACACGGACTCCTATCGACTTTTTCGCACTACAACACCGTCTCCGCTGGGCGTCAATCACCATCTTCACTGGGCGTGAGTGACAATCGCGTAGTTGAGGGGGTGCTCGTTCTGAGTGATAATCGCGTTACCTAATGGTCAGTCTCAAGTAAGCCCTGAAGAACAACCACCTTGCATCCGTCAGAGGTGATCGGTTCGACGCGGTGTCCGAACCACTCATGAGGAGGGTACGAGTGGAGGGAGCCTGACGCTTGGTCAAGACAACCTATATTGAAAATCGACTGTATAGATTCCAGTAATTACATCGACATGTGGAAAACTATTAAGATTACGATCGGCCTACGGATCGTATGGGAGACAAAACCATAGACATCGACCGCCGCGGAGTACTCCGTGGTGTTGGTGGCGGAGCTGTCGTACTGGTTGGACTAGGAAGCGTTGGCGGAGCGAGTGCACAGGAAGCGATTACGGTGACCGCCGTCTGGACCGACGACGAGGAAGAAGACTTTCTCACCGTTGTCGACTACGTCGAGGAGGAAACCGGACTCGACATCACGTACGAGCCGCGAGACACCGAGACCATCCTGACGGAGACGTTGATAGACTACGAGACGGGGATCGCGCCGGCGGACATCGTCGTGTTGCCGACCGAAGGACGGGTTCGAAGAGACGGAGAAGCGGGCCACCTCGAGCCACTGGGCGACCTGTGGGACGAAGAAGATTTCACCACCGACCACGCGACGGTGGCGGTCGACGACGAAGTCTACGCCGCTCCGTTCGGCGGAGATATCAAACCCGGATTCTGGTATCGACCGTCGTTCTTCGACGAACACGGCCTCGAGGAGCCGGACGACTACGACGCGTTCCTCGGTCTGCTCGACGAAATAGACGGCATCGAGGGCGTTGAAGCGCCGCTTGCCTCGGGCAACGGCGACGGCTGGCCCTTGAGCGACGTGGCGGAAGCGTTCATCCTCCGACAGGACGACGGGGCTCAGCTTCAACAGGACCTCATCGAGGGCGACGCCGAGTTCACCGACGACCGCGTCGTCACCGCCTTCGAGGAACTGCAGGACCTCCTTCAACAGGGATACTTCAGCGAGGTACGGGACTTCGGCGTCCAGTACGAGTTCTTCTGGGAGAACGAGACGCCGCTTTACTTCATGGGATCGTGGACGCCGGCGTTCGGCGCGATCGAGGACCCCGAGGACCTGGATTACTTCATGCTCCCCGGCTCTGAGGCGATGGTGACGAGCATCAACTGGTTTACCGTTCCCACGTACGCGTCGAACATCGATGCGGCGAGAGAGGCCGTCGAAGCCACCATCTCGCCCGACGGTCAACAGGTCTGGACCGAACGCGGGGGCTTCGTCCCCACGGCCCTCGATGTTCCGGATGACGCCTTCGACCTCGAGGTTATGCAGGAACTTTCGGAGGAAACGGACGAGGTCGAACTTGTTCCCGACTTGGACGACGCGTTAGGCGACCCGTTCCAGGCGGAGTTCTGGTCGCAACTGCTCGGACTCTGGGCGGAACCGGACCAGGACATCGAGCCGGTCGTGGAATCACTCAATAGCGTGTTACAGGAGACTGTCGGGGATCAATAGTAACGTGGCTGCAGTTAGCGACGATGATGACGGCGACGGAAGTGGTGGCCTCGGTAGCGACGACGCTGGAAACGGCGGCGACAGCGACGGTGTGCTCGAGTCAGTCATCGTCGTCGGTCAGGAGATGCAACGAAGTAGTGCCAACGCCGTCGCCGTTGACGTTCTGTACGTATTCACGACGGCGTTTTTCGCCACGCTCGCGATTCGGGGTTTCTGGCCGGCGCTCATCGCCGCACTACCCATCGCAGTCCTGCTGTCGTTCGCCTGGATGTCATCGCGGCTGTTCTTTCTCGCAAACGTGCTCGTGATCGTCGTGACCATTGGCGCGACACGAGCAGGGTATGTGCCGTTGTAATAGTCGATTGTAACACGGTTTTAGTATTCAGCATTCGCCGTGCGATCCACGTTCAGTACAGGCGGAGGCGTTACCGCTGCGGTCGCGTCGCAAGCGCAGCACCCGCAAGCCACCATCGGGAGTGAGCGGCCTTTTTAGCGTAGGTTTTTGCGCCGAGCGGTTCCGAGCGCAGCGAGGAATCCCGAGGCGGAAAAAGGTACTTGCGCAAGCCCGACTGGACGAATGCTACAACTCACTAGCTTTGAATATTTTCCGGGGAACATACTCTCCAAACAGGAGTTTGAACATCAAAAGCGCCCAAGCTGTATAAAACACGCCAACCCGAACGACTCTTCCAGGAGTTTGCGGACTGAAGTTACTAAACGGAAGAATGATCATTGCAAGAGCGGTGATTACGATTGCTCCAACTAGCGCTAAAACAATCTTAGCCATTATTAACGCACCCTCTCTGGGATGTCTCCAACGCACAGACCTTTCGTGAGTTGTGTTCCACCAGAAGCCACCGAAACCGAAGACGGCCTGGGTGACTGCGATAGCGGCTATCAGGGCCTCTCCTTGGTAGATAGCCCCGATTGTTACCCCCGTGAAGAGCAGGCCGTATCCCAAGAGGAGCCAACGATTGTTCATATAATTAATACAACGAGCAACTCTATTATTGTTTCGACGGTAGTATGTTCGCATCCATCGGTACCGAATTGCGAGGGTCAGCTTCAGGCTCATTCTGAGCGCAGATAACGGTATTATCGACAGGTAGCGGTGAATTGCGGTTCGAAGCCGAAAAAAGGGATCAATCCGCGACGGCAGCGACCATTCCGCGCTTGTAGTACCGCTCTAGCAACAGGAATAGAATCACCGGCACGGCCATCGTCATGATCGATCCGGCGGCGATGATACCCCACTCGACCTGCACACGCCCGCGCATCAATGGGAGAGCCTGCGGTGCGAGGTAGAGTTCGGGCGAGCGCATGAACACCAGCGGGAAGAAAAAGGCGTTCCAGACCCACGTAAACTGGATGACCGCCACCGAAACGAGCGCGGGCGTTGAGAGCGGGAGAATAATCGTCCTGAAGATCTGGTATCGCGAAGCGCCGTCGATGCGTGCGGCCTCCTCGAGTTCTTCCGGGATGCCGAGCAAGTAGTTTCGCAGGAACAACACGACCCAACCGAGTCCCCAGCCGATGTGGATCAGTATCAACCCCATGTACGTGTCGAACAGACCGAACCGCTGGAGGGCGTTGTAGTTGCCCATCGCGACGAGCTCCGGTGGTGCAGCCATGATTAGCAAGATCAGGAAGAACAGCGTCGTCTTCAGCGGGAACTCGAATCGGGCAAAGGGATACGCCGCCATCACCCCGAGTAACATTACGACCAGCACAGCCGGGATCGTCACGATGAACGTGTTGCGAAGCGCCACACTCATCGGTGCGGTGGAGTGATTCCACGCCTGATAATAGTTCTCAAACGTGATGGTCATTCCTTCGATATGCCACCAGCCGCCGATAATCTCCGAGAGCGGGCGGATTGACGCCATGAACAGCCCGATGAAGGGGACGATCCAGAGGAGAGCGATGGTGATCGCGACGACATACTTGAGACCACGACGTTTCGAAGGAACGACGTTGGCGATCCGCTCTTGCCACGTGAGGTCGGCCGTTGGCGCCGTTTCCGGTATCTCCTCGAGCAACAGGTACCGTCCGCCGTCGGGTTTCGCTTCAGTGTCCGCGTCACGATCAGTCCGGGAATTAGGGGAGTTGTCTTCAACCATATGTGATCAGTTCATTCGAGCGATGTACAGCGCGAGCGGGGCAACGATGAACAGTTGAATTAACGCTACCACCATCGCCATCCCGTAGTCAATCTCCGGCCGGAACGCGGCCCGATACACCTCGATCCCCAGCACCGAGTACGCGTGGTTCGGCCCACCTGCGGCGCCTCCGGCGGCGTAGACGATGTCGAACATTCGCATCACCCAGATGATTCCCATGATGACGACCACGGCGGTCACTGGCTTGACCAGCGGCCAGATGATGTCCCAGAACCGTCGCCACGGGCCGGCACCGTCGACTTTGGCCGACTCGATCAGGGACGGATCGATAGCAGAAAGCGCCGAACTGTACAACAACATGCTGAATCCGGTATGGACCCAGATTCCGCCCGCGATGAGTGCGTAGATCGCCACCTGCGGCGACTGCGTCCAGTTGCGGACCCACTGCCCCTGATCGAGCACCCGGAGCAACTCGTTGAAGACCCCAGCCTGGGGATCGTAGATGAACATGAGGACCAGCCCGATGACTATCGGCGGGACGGTAAAGCCCGCAAAAACCATCGAACGGAGGATTCGACGCCCTTTCAAATCGGCGAACAGCAATGCCAGTGCGAGACCGAAGAACGTACTCGCAGGCACGTGCACGACGACCCAGAGGAGATTGTGGGTAAGCGCACCCATCGGATACTGAAACTCCCGTATGTTGGACCAGTGGATGATGAGTGGATCGGTAAGTGAGCGGATCCAGTTGTCCAATCCGACGAAGTCCTGCATCGTGAACGTCTCCCAAGAGTAGAAGCTCCCGATGGCCGAGTAGACGATCGGACCGACGGAGAAGATCATGAAGAGTGTCAACCCGGGAACGAGAAATACCGCGAGGGCAATCGCCTTCTCGCGGTCGATATCCAACTCTCCGACCAACTCGTGATCGTCAGTGAAGCCATCGATGTGATCTCGTAAGCTCATGATTGCGTGGCCTGTGACCTCATTTCAGCCCACCAACTCGCCGTTGTCGTCGTACAGGTAGGCGTCGTCGTCGTCGAACGTCAGGTAAACCCGGTCATCCGTCGAAACGGTCCACTCCGACACCTTTGCGTTCACGATCTGGTCGTTGACGGAAATGTTGACGAGGATGTACTCCCCCATCGGCTCGATAGTGTCTACCGTCCCTTCGATCACGTTTCCCGACGACGGTTGCGTAGTCGAAAGGGCCAGGTCCTCCGGTCGAATGCCGACTGCGACATCGCCTTGGGCGCTGTTCGCGAGCATGCTGGATGCACTCGCATCGTCCTGACCACTCGTTTCCACAACGGCTTCATCGGCGTCCATCATACCGTCCAGTTCGACGGTGCCCGCCTCGCCAAGGTCGATCGATCCGTTACGGCGGATCCCCTGGAACAGGTTCATCGGCGGCGATCCGATAAATCGAGCAACCCACGCCGTTCGGGGTCGTTTGTATAACTCCTGAGGCGGTGCAATCTGCTGAATCGTTCCCTGATTCATGACCACGACCGTATCGGCCATGCTCATCGCCTCCTCCTGATTGTGGGTCACGTAGATAGTCGTGATGTCGAGCTCGTTCTGAAGACGCTTCAACTCGATGCGCATCTCCTGGCGGAGCTTGGCGTCTAAGTTCGACAGCGGCTCGTCTAAGAGAAATACCGACGGCTCCCTGACGATAGCGCGCGCGAGCGCCACTCGTTGTCGTTGCCCACCGCTCAACGCCCCCGGTTTCTTATCGACCTGATCTTCGATGTGAAGCAGCTCCGTGATCTCCTCGACTTTCCGATCCCGATCGTCAGGCGGTATCCCGCGAACTTTCAACGGATAGCCGATGTTTTGTGCGACCGTCAAGTGTGGGTACAGTGCGTAATTCTGGAAGACCATCGCAACGTTTCGGTCGCTGGGTGACCGGCTGTTGACCCGCTCGTCACCGAAGTATATCGCGCCATCCGACGGCTGCTCGAGCCCCGCGATGAGTCGAAGTGCCGTCGTCTTGCCACAGCCCGAGGGCCCCAACATGACGAGGAACTCGCCGTCGGCAACATCCAGGTTGAGGCGATAGTTCGCGACGGTGTTTCCCCCATCGAAGTACTTGCTAACATCCTTCATGGAAACAGATGTCATGCAGTGCGAAATGACGTCGAATGACCCCATCAAACCCGCCCATACCGCCAGATTTGTTGATACGAATTTTGCCACCGGATCGAGTCAAAGAGAGATCGGTTTCGCTTCACCAATCCGACGTCGAAACGACGCCGTTCTCCGACCGCGTCGTCGACCAGTGGCAGAGAACCCGAGACGATTCGAAGCGTAGAACGGGCTCCGAAACACCATAGAATACACTGCGACTCGAATACTCGTGAGGATATCCACCTCGGATCGCGTCGTTTCGACTCCGACCGTTATTCATCTCTCAATACCTACCCCGGGGCGATACTCTATCCCGGTGATAAGGTGCCTGTCAGAAACAAGGGGCGTGAAACGTTCGAGTGCGGACTCGAGAGAAACTGTTTCCAGCGTTTCCGGAACTCGAACGTTCCATCCGTTTCGTTGAATTGAACGGCAACGGTTTGGTTTTCACTCGAGTGGAGCAGGGTTCCGGCGAAAGTCGCGTCGGATCGGGATGTCGACTCTTAGGAAAGCATACGTGCGGCTCGCGGATTTGCTCGCCGTAAAAATATGCCGCCTCCCGGATTGTGAACTCCGCCTGAGGACCTGCTCGCTCGCGGGAACGGGGACAGCTCGATCATCAGTCGAGTGCGTAACGCTCTCAAATAGAAATCGTGTAGAAACCGAATGTCGCCTCCCGGATTTGAACCACGGTCGGAGCAAAGCTCCTCCCTGATTCAAATCCGGTCGGTTGCACTTTTGTTTCTCACGGACGGTTCGCTCCGCTCACCGTCTTGTTCGTCACAAAAGTGCCGCCTCCCGGATTTGAACCGGGGACAGCTCGATCTTCAGTCGAGTGCTCTCCCAGTCTGAGCTAAGGCGGCTCGACTCACACTCCGTCGATGGTACAAAAAAGGATTTCGAATCCCGTCTGCCGTGTTACGGTTCGACATTCGATCCCATCGAGTGGTATTTCAACCCGTTAGTAGTCATTGATTGAACGCCCTCGAGAAACAGTCAATCAAGTCGCCGTCTGTCGGATTTTTAGATATTCAAGACACCCTTTTCCGGACTGGGTGGTAATATCTTGTTATGGAGGGGCTTACCACGAACCTGGAAGACGACGACCTGTCCGCAGACACAATTCTGGAGCTGTTGGCAAACCGCCGGCGTCGGTATCTTCTCTACGCACTCCGTGGGCAGGAGGACCCAATCGAACTCTCCAGGCTCGCCGAACAGGTCGCCGGCTGGGAACACAACCTCCCGCCGGACGAGGTCGCCAAAAATCAGTACAAGAGCGTCTACGTCTCGTCCGTGCAGTGCCACGTTCCGAAACTCGACGACGCGGGCGTCGTCGATCACGACGAGAGCAACCACACGGTCGTCCTCGACGATACCTTCGAGCAACTCGAGCCGTACCTTCGACTCGTGGTCAAAGACGAACCGGAAAACTCGACCCTCAACGCGGCGCTCCAGGCCGAGGCGGAAGATGGACTCATTACCCAGATTCGAGAGAACGTCGCCAAACTCAAGCACTGACTACTCACGCTACGGTCACGCTACATGTCTTTTATTTTATCATATTTGTCGCGCCATTCGCCGGAATTTGCAGATCCACCGGCCGCAAACTCCAGAGCGCTCCATCTTCAAACCTGAACTCGAACAGTTGCCACATCGAGCCCCTCCAACTGACGACGTTTTCGAGTTCGTCGGTATCCAATCCCTGCTCGAGACGACGTTGGATCGCGACCAGAGACGGCCCGTTCGGTGATCAAGCGCACGCTCAGCGACGCCGTGTGTGCCCGATCCTGGCGTATTTTCTTGGAAGGTTAGTGTCGTATAACTGATTTTATCAACCATGGAGAGAATAGACATTCTTGAATATGTTATACAGGGAGTAAATAACAGCAAGGTTGATTAGAATAATCCCTACAAATATCAGCAACTCGACTCCTATGAACGCTTGGAATGCCATGATCATAATGTTACCTCAGTATCACATAAGCGGTTCTAATTGTTCTTGATTATCCTGAACACAGTGTCCAGCGCCGTTTATTCACTCTATATAGAACGCATAGTTAGGTTACTTTTCCGACCATTGGTCTTTAGCAAAGCCTCAGCAGTCGGTTGGATAGGGGTAACGAGCCTCTCTTGGAGAATCGATCGTTGCTTATGGATTTTCTGAGCATCTTCGATCAGACGCTCTAGCAGTGGTGGCGGTGAGTAGCCAAGATGCTCTCCCAGTTCGCGGAGGATAAGCTGGGCGTACGACCGGAAGGTCTGTTCCGTCCCAAAGCCGTCTAGAGGTCGCCTCTGGTAGCCTCAACTGATACCTCCATTGTGATGGCTGTATTCGATGAGGACTCGAGCGGGTTCGAACCATGCCGAGACGTTCCTGCTCGCTACGCTGCGCGGGCTGCGGCTCGTCGGGATCGCAAATCCTTCGGATTTGCTCACCACCGACCTCGGGTTACACGGCCATCCATCCCTGCGGCTACACCCAGATGGGGGATCTCCACCCAACTGTCGGGGCACTCACTAACGTGAGCTATGACCGACCTCGAACCCATTACCGCGGAAGAAGCAGTGGAATTGTACCTCCAATCAGCAGAGGGCGAAAAGGCAGCCAGCACCGTTCAATCTCATGGGTACCGTCTTCAGCACTTCGTACGTTGGTGTGAGAAGGAGGGCCGTGAGAACCTCAACGAGTTGAGCGGACGCGACCTGCAAGCGTACCGTGTTTGGCGACGACAGGACGGTGATCTAACGACGGTATCGCTTCGCGGTCAACTTGCTACTATCCGCGCCTTTCTGAAGTTCTGTGAACGCATCGACGCAGTTCCACAGGGTCTTCACGAGAAGGTAGAACTCCCCGACGCAGGTGATGGGGATCATCGCGACACTATCCTAGATGCGGAACGTGCGGAAAAGATCCTCAAGCATCTGCGCCAGTTCCAGTATGCAAGCCGTGAGCATGCGCTCTTTCTCCTCCTCTGGCGAACGGGGATTCGTGTCGGTGCAGCCCGTGGACTCGATGTGAGCGATCTTCACCGTGAACGGGAGCGTATTGAGTTGGTCCATCGACCTGAAACCGAGACCCCGCTGAAAAACGCTCAACACGGTGAGCGGTACGTCGCACTATCCACCAACACAGTGGAGGTGCTAGGGGACTATATTGATCACACTCGTGACGAGGTGACTGATGACTACGGACGGGACCCCTTGTTCACGACTACGCAGGGACGACCCACCCTCAGTACCCTTCGTCGCACGGTCTATCGGGTGACACCCCGTCAGGGTGATTTAGGGTACCTACTTCAGATCTAATCTTGATGGGAGGGGGTGATCGTGCATCGACTCACAGAGATTCCACCCACCCGTATTGCTCGAGTGCTAGATCAGTCACGTGAGTCCAAACGGCGGAACAGACTCTCGTAATAATATTACTTGGGCGAGCGGCGACTGACAGGTATCGTTCTTCTAAGCCACGATAGACTCACTTTACTGAGTTCTCCATCCTATTTTGTCTTTTTGTACCCCCCTACATTGTCATTGTAAGTGGCAGGGGGATGAGGGCGAGACGAGGATGATCGACGTACCAGGGACCAGCAATGAGGTAACACCGTATAACTGGAGTGGGGTAGAAGAAACGATGTTTGGAGTAACAGTGGGGTGGATGGCCGAACTATCGTTGGAACAGTTAGGACCCTGGGTCAGGAAGTGTATTTGCCTGTATCCGAACGACACCTCCCTGGTGGACTGAGTAATAGCACATATTTTCACCCTACTGGTTGGTGGACCCTACAAGAACGTCCAGTCCAAGGGGAAACACCAAAGGTAGTGTAATATCCAATAAGAGTTGATCATGACTATCGAGGATCTTCTCACCCCTCGTGACGAAATTATTGAGGGGCGGTTCCAGGGTGTTCTACAAGCGCACAAGGTGGGTGACACGGCTGATCGCCTAGAGAACGATGCTGACCGTCTCTTCTCGATGACGTATCCATCAAACGCTCTCCAGATGGCGTTTGATCACGTCGATAACAAGCTCAAGGGACGAGACAGCCAAGGTGGGATTACTCTGTCTGGTCCCTATGGGGCTGGTAAATCTCACGGGCTGCTCGTGTTGTACCACATGTTCAATAGCCCCGAAATCGCTCAGAAGTGGCTTGACGAGTGGGGCATCTCCCTCGATCTTCCCGAGACTGCTCAGGCATCTGTGCTCTCTACCAGTGAGACCGACGCTGACCTCATCTGGGAGCCTATCTTTAGAGATCTGGGTCGTGAAGAGATTCTCGACGACATCAAGCGATATCCGACTACTGAACACCTCGAGCGTCTTACCGACGATGAACCAGTCGCTATCTTCTTCGACGAGATCGAGACGTGGTGGGAGTCCTTCAACGAGAGTGAGAACGAAGACCTCCTCGAACGGAACGAGTTTTTCCTCCAGAACCTCTTCGAAGTGGCGAACGACCCGCAAGAGGATCTCTTCACGTTCGTTACGCTGCTAGACAAAAGCCGTGATATCAAGCGTATCCTCGAGCGAACAGACCCATACTCGGTCGATATGAACGACACTGGAGACCGAGAGCAGATCATCCTTCATCGCCTCTTCGAGACACGGCAAGACGACATCAACAAGAAAGCGGTTCGCGATGTCATCAACGACTACATCGATCATTACGACTATCCTATCGAGATTGATGAGTCGAAGCGATACGAAAATCGGATGGTCGAGACGTATCCGTTCCATCCTGAACTTCTCGATCTCCTTGACAATATCTACGAAGCAGGACGTGAGCGGCAGAGCGTTCGGGGGGTAATGAACGTCCTTGCTGAAACGGTTCGGAGAGAGTACGAAGAGACCGACCTCATCGTCACCTGTGACATCGAACCAGGTGCGTTCCGCGGGATCAACCAGACGTTGTTCAACCGCTACGTCTCTGACAAAGAGGCTGTCGAAGATATCGACTTCGGGGACGATTTACTGCGGACGATCCTCCTCTACACGCTCGAAGAACGTGAGCAGAGAGCGTCCGTGACAGAGTGTCTACTTGGAACGTTCAAACCCGACAAAACGACTGTCGATAAGCTTCACATGTCCTTGGAGAATCTCTATGGGGTTGCTCACTACCTTGACCGAGACTCCCAGAAGGAGCACTACTACCTGACGGAGGACCCGAAGCTTACGGCTCTCGTCACTCGGGAACAAGAGCGGGCACTGGAAGACGATCGTGAGAGTATCGAAGAGACGCTCGTTGATGTCGTTCGCAACGATGTGTGGGGTGATAATGTGTATGTCTACCCCGACGAGAGCGTTCCCGACTCTAAGGAACTCACCACTGTTGTGATGCTCGATTATCTCTCCAACGGAGCACTCCGCGAGAAACTCAACGACTTCTTTGAGCCTCGGACGTACCAGAATACGGTTCTCTTCGTTACCCCAAAGAAAGCGGTTCGAGAAGAGGACGACATCATTAGCAAGGCCGCTCGCATCCTTGGAGCAGAGAACCTCCGTGGTAACGTCGACGACGGGGGTGAACTCGAGTCGATCATCCGTGACGAACGCCGAGAACTACGGAACGAACTGGAAGATCGGTACGGAAAGTGGGTCAAATGGAGCGAAGACCCGAGTGGTGACGGCGTACGGATGCGTCGGATCGACGTGGCTGCGGACACCAGCGACGTGAAGGACAAAGTCGGGCGGGACAAGACCTACGTCGGTGAAAAGATCCGCGAAGAAGTCGCTGACGCAGAGAACGGTATTCCTATCGCCTCGATGCTAAACGACTTCAGACAGTTCCGTCGCATGCCCGTTCTGCTTTCGGAGGGAGTATTCTACTCCGCTGTTCGACAGTTATTCCGTGACGAGAAAATCGTACTCGAGGGGGATCGGGCGAACTTCTACGTCCCCCACAAGGGTGATGCCCTTCCCGATCTCAACGATGATTTGACTATCCACCATCCCGATAACCTTGACGACTCGATCTTCGAAGAGGAAGAAACTGAACCTGAGTCAACACCTACTCTTACTGGTGGTGGAGTGAGCAGTGTAAGTACGGATAATAGCGGAGACAGTAGTTCCGAGGAACAGATTTTACCAGCGGGAGCCGAAGGTGAAGACGAGCCTTCGCCCGTTTCAGTTACCACTGAGACCATCAGCCTGGAAGGAAACAGTGCTCGCGTACTCAAGAGTATGGCAGAGTCGCGAGTCAACGGGGATACCGACACAGCGACCCGAGTCGATCTGAGCTACGAACTTGACGGGCTCTCGAAAGAGGACCTCATCGAGTTCCTCGAACAGCTCCCGAGTGGAGAGCACATCGACGCAACTGTGGTGGTCGAACGTGAGAACTGAGCGACTCACGAAGCTAGTCGAGGAAGACGATCCAGTTCCCGCAGTATGGGATGCGCTTTGGGATATCTGGTATCCCCCTGCGGATAGCGTCGACGATCACTACAGTCGGGAGATAGATGCAGTGAACTATGAGCGGCTGCTGTTGGACGTTTATCGGGAGTTCTTCGACGAAGTACTCCCAGACAGGTGTGTCAACAAAGCCTCGCTCAGTGTTCCTGACGGTGGCACGTTCGTCCTTATGGACGCGATGAGCGTCCGCGAGGCGGCGATGTTCGTCGACATGCTCGAGGGTGACGGATACGAACCTGAGACCCACTACTCGTTCTCGTCTGCCCCATCGGAAACGAAGTTCTACCGCGACCGAGTTGACTACTCTTCGCTCAAAAGAGACCACAAGTCCACCAGCGTCAAGAGTCAGGATCCGTCTCTCGACGGCGACGAGGAAGTCATATGGTGTCGGTATCCCGATGCACTCCTCGAGAACATACAGGAGGGCAAGACGAAGCTTTCCTCCATCGAAGAGATGTATGAGAAGACGGAGACGGCACTTCGCTCGATCCTCGATCAATTAGATACAGAACGTGTGGTGATCGGTTCGGATCACGGCTATGCACGCCTCGACGCGGGCCATACGTTCCAAATCAGCGACACGGAGAAGGCAGCCCTCCAAGAGACGTTCAGTGGGCGGTTCGAGAGTGTCGGTGACGTAACTGCGGATCAACTTATCGAGAACGGTCTCGTAGTTGAGGCAGATGGCTACTACATGCCTATCGGAAGATACACGTGGCCCGCTCGAGGCAAGTACAGTACCTTCCAGCACGGCGGTCTCAGCCTGCTGGAGTGCATCACGCCCCGTATCGAGGTGACGTTGTAACTATGAGCCAGGATCAGCAGCCCCGTCGACGACCGATCGAGATTTCATTTCCAATCGAAAAGGTAAACGAGATTGCGGAAAAGGAAGCCCATGCCAAGCGGTACTACCGTCCCGTTTATACCATGCACAAGTGGTGGGCGCGGCGACTTGGCTCTGTTTTCCGTACGATGCTCCTCTATGCACTCGCTGACGAGGAGATGGCCATCGATGGCGAGCGACAGTCGACGCTCGAGGGTGATGATGAACCACCAGAAGTTGACTGGGAGAATCCCGATGCGCTCTGGGAATACTATCTGGAAGATGTTGACTTCGACGATAAGACGGTGTTAGATCCGTTCATGGGTGGTGGAACGAGCATCGTGGAGTCACTGCGCCTGGGGTGTAATGCGATTGGCAGCGAACTGAATCCTGTTGCGTGGTTCGTTGTCAAGAAAGAAGTCGAGCCCGTCGGTTTGGACGAACTTGACGCGGCTTTTGAGGAAATTGAGAATAGCGTCGGCCAAGAGATACAGGAGTACTACCGCACGGAGTGTCCTCATTGTGAGGAGAACCATGCCGACGCGATGTACTACTTCTGGGTTGACGAACTACCGTGTCGGAACTGCGAAGAAGATGTTCCACTCTTCAAGGATTACCGACTCTCAAACGCTCGCTCCTCGAAGGACGATCACTACAACGTCGTTTGCCCCGATTGTTGGCACGTCTTCGAGACGGACGACTACCGAACAGACACTACTTGTCCCGAGTGTTCACACGAGTACGTTCCCAAGGACGCAGGCAATGTCTCTCGAGGTAATTACTCTTGTCCGCACTGTGAGCAATCTGGGATGTCGATTATCGAGAGCGTAGATCGATTTGGGAAAGCCGAAGAGTCCCTCTACGCAGTCGAGTACTACTGTCCTGAAACAGACGAGAAGGGATACAAGGCTGCGACTGAATTTGACCGTGAACTGTTTGCTGAGGCAGAAGACGAGCTAGCTGAGAAGCGTGAAAACCTCCCAATCCCGACCACTGAACGCTATCGGGGTAGTTCAGATCGTGCACGGAACCATGGTTACGAGCGATATGACCAGATGTTCAACGCACGACAGTTACTCGCCCTTTCAAAATTGTTGGAGGAGATTGATGATATTGATAATCAAAACCTCAAGGAGTTCCTCTTACTAGCTTTCTCAAGCTCACTCGCATATAATAATGAATTTTGTGAATACGATAAGCCCTACAACAAACTGACAGGGATCTACAAACGTCATACAATTACTGCCCGACATACACCTGTCGAGAACAACGTTTGGGGAACAAAATACGGACGTGGTACGTTCTCGGGTGAATTTGACAAGATGCGAGCGGGTAAAGAGTTTTGCCAAAACCCCTACGAGAAGTACGTCGAAGACGGTGAAACGAAGCAGCAAGACGGCGTCGGAAAGATCGAGGGGCACGTAACAGACGATCCTGACGAACTCGGCGATCCCGTGGAAGGGGAGGAGGATGCGACTTACAACGTTCATCTCCGCTGTGGTACGTCAGAGTACCTCCCGATCGAAGATGATAGCGTTGATGCCGTCATTACGGATCCTCCGTACTTTGACAACGTGATGTACTCCGAGACGGCGGATTTCTACTATGTATGGCTGAAGCAAGTGCTCGAGGACGAGTACGATCACTTCACAGCCGAACTCACGCCCAAGGCCAGCGAGGTGGTAAGCGATCCCGCTGGTGAGGATAGCGTCGATACGTATCGTGACGAGGAACACTTCGTTACGGGGCTGACGAACGTTTTCGACCAAGCGAACCAGAAGCTCAAGGACGACGGGATCATGGCCTTCACCTTCCACCACAAGGAGACTGAGGGGTGGAGTACGGTCCTAAAGTCCGTTCTCGATGCTGGATTCTACGTTACGGCTCTGTATCCCATCCGTGGGGAGATGCGAGGTTCTACACACATCCATGATAAGGCCAACATCGAGTACGACATGATCGTCGTCTGTCGGGACCGCGATGAAGATCCCGAAACCGTCAGTTGGCGCTCACTGGAGGACGAGATCTACTTCCGTGCCGAAGAGGAAATCAACCGACTTGAGGAAAGCGGTTCACGACTCACGCAAGGAGACATCTTCGCGGTAACGATGGGCAAATGCCTAGAAGTGTACTCGCGTCACTTCCCGAACGTCACCCACGAGGGAGAGTCAATGTCCGTCGACGAAGCGGTGGAGACAATCCGTGACATCGTAGATGAACAACTCATGGAAGAACGGGTACAGACGCTCGGCGACGAGATGGACGCACTTAGTGCCGTCTACCTCACCTACGTGCTCGGACGCGGTAATGAGATCGCCTATAACGTGCTAAACAAGGATCTCCGTCAACGCGGGGTTGACGTTTCCGAACTCGTCCACGAAGGACTTCTCGAACAAGAGGGGAACCAACTGAACGTTCGTGGTCCGATCAACCGTGCTAACAATATTGAGTCAAAACGGGATTATCTCGCGGTCGATAAGGCCCATTATCTCCGCTATCTCTATGAAAATGATCAGTTGGCACAGCAGTTCGGGAAGTGGGCCGACGAGGGCTCTATCGCTGCACTGCACCGCTTAGCCGAGATCGAGAACGACGACGAGTACACCGACATCGCGGACTACGTCGAAGAACGGACTGATACGCAACTGGACCTCGAAGATTTCGCCTAACGGTGGGACCATAGTACAGTCTATTGTACTGAACTTTATACCTGAAGAAGACACCAGATTGAGGTAAGCAAATGAGTCTCAATATCGGATTTCACGTTCACTCCGTAGATGCGGTAGAACGACATGGAACGTTCGACAATCAGATGAGCATCGTCGAGTTTCTCCGACACGTCAAACGCATGGAGAGCCTTCCGTATGACATTACAGTCCATGGGCTGGATGAGTTCCTCCGCGGTGTAGACGATCCGTGTGAAGCCTGTGAATACGTCCATGGCATCCTCCGCGACCGTGTCAATTTTCTCCTAACAGAAAATCCTCGTGTTCAGTTCGTAGTCGAGGGTCTGGAATATTGGGACGAGCCTGTCCTTCGTGATGCAGACGAAGAGATCCCCCTCAAGAGGATATTTCATGGAATTGAACAAGAAGGATCGGGATGGTACTATAGTAACATCAACGTTCAGTCGTAATCGCGCACGCGCGAGGCATGGCCGTATCAAATTATAGTTAGATGTTGAATGGGCTGTCACTTCGTCTGTAGAGTACGACCGCCCATTGCTTCTGACTATTGAATTACTGATAGTAATAAATAAATCGATATTATTACTAATCTTCAGACTGTAGTATCTGTCACGGGAATTAATTCCCATCCTCGTATCCGTCGGTCTGGAAAGGTTCTCTCCCCTCCGATGGTGCGTGGTATAAGTCATAGCTCGGTTCACAGATCATAAATACCTGAGTTGCGCATGCAGCAGTTCGTACTACCATGTCAACATGCATCAATAACACCTTCGAAACAACGGCGGAATATGACTCGACAATCAATGTTACAAAACCCTATAGATGGACACCAGACGGCACATATACGTCTCCATCCGCTTATGAAAGGGATAGGCCATCGGAACAAAAAATCGACTGTGAGGAGTGTACTGGCACGCTTACGAGCAACGACTTCGAATCATACTGTAGACAATGTGGTCTGATTCATAACCGTCGTACCTTCTGGCATACGTCTCTAAACATTGAAGCGAAACGCCGACAGTTCGACCACAATAGTGAGAAAGGAAGCGGGACATTACAAGACAAGCATGCCACTGCCGTTGAAGACTCTGTTGCAGCCACTAACTTCGATGGGGGGCAGTTGGACTCCTGGGTATATTCTCTCGATCAGTACAATGATGGTCGGGATGGACATCGCGGACGAGAAAATGACGTACAGAAACTTGATCGCGAACGTCGGTTTCTCAAGAGCCGTGCAGAAGCCTGTGCCACGTCAGTTGGCTTAACAGATAGCCAAGTTCGTGAGGTAGTTCACCTAGTTACTTCCATCAACTCGGGTGCCTTCACCTCCTACGGACCTGCACGGAAAGGGGGTGGACAAGACGCCCACATCGCTGCAGCCATCGCCTTCGTCGGTAACAAGTACATCATTGACCTTGATGATCGTGTTGAGACCCGTAACGAGTTTCAATCTCTTGTGGCCGATATGGGGCTGGTGTGTGCCAATGTTAGTGGTGCAGTTTCCCAACTGCGTAAGCAACTGAAAGGATAGTGGGCTGATCTCCTCACGCCTCTTCCAACTACAAGGACATGGGAAGGGGGTACATAAATCACATCTACAGATTTGCCACCTATCTTACGTCTCAAATACCAGTTTGTCATTTAAATACGTCACTTGTGAGTACACTATAACTGAGGCGGTGGCCCAGAGTGGGATACAGTCTACCCCACTCGATCGATGAAAACGTCTCGTCATCAGCCAACTATTAGCTGTGATTAGTTTTCTTCCATATGCCATCCCTCAATATTGATTAGAAAATGGAACTATGACCCGAGCAAATAGAGTCAGGCTTTCTGATGAAGAGTTGGCGGTGGTAAAGCAAGTACGAGGTGTGGTTTATGATGATCACTCTGTACCGATGGGTATCGTTATTAGACGAGCGTGTGAAACGTTCCTGAGCGTAGAAACTAGTAGTGAGGTGGGTTTTAAATGTCAGTGAGCACAGAAGCAACTACTGACGTTGCCACTGATATTGAAGAAAAGATTGCCGATCTTGAGTATCCATGGCAGGATATTGAAGTTCTCAAGACGCTCTACTGGGAGCAGGAAATGTCAACGCGTGATGTATCTGATAAATTGGGGACCTCACATGTGACAATCCGTGAGTGGCTCAACCGACATGACCTTGGGACGAGACAGCGAGGTGAGGCTATTGGTATGGCTCGTCAGCAGGAAGGTGTAACCCTTTACACCGACGATAAGGGGTACAAACGGTGGATTGTAACTGACCCTGACAAGCAACGGTCAGTTCGCGTCCACCAACTTCTCGCTATCAGCCACGGAGCAGAGCCTGAAAAGGTCTTTTCTGGCGGTGAGTACCATTGCCACCACAAAAATCATATGAAATGTGATAACACCCCTTCTAATATTGAACTTGTGACGGCAGAGGAACATGCTCAACTTCACTTAGCCACATCATTATAATTCGATAAGGTTGGTAAGATGCAGGCGGAATCGACTCACACGGCGGGAATTTCCCTCATAGCTCGTCTGATAGATGGTCTCTATGCTCCTTGATGGTCTCAAGGAAGTCATCCGCATCCTCCTCACTGAAATCAAACTCCCGTTCATCTACGTCGCCACGGGGATCTACGTAACTAGCAGAAAATCGATATTTCCCTTTGAGTTGATTGAATACATTGTATAGATCTTTATTCCCCATGTCCATCTGAATAAGATCAGAATATCGGGCTTGAACATCCCCGTGACGTTCAGCCTTCCACCCAATGAAAATCACGTCAATCTTCATCATCCGCTCCGCCGAATGGAACGCATTTTCCACGAATGCTCGCCATAATTTGTTCTCCTTAGCGTATTCTGCTGTCTCAATAAATTGGTCTGTCGCCTCCAGTAGCGGCTCGTAGTACGAACGGTTTTTTCTGAAGTTGAAGCTGATTATCCACCCAAACGCATCGTTCCTTGCAACTGTTACATGTCCATAATCTTCCTGCTCTTCGTCTAAAGCGACTCCCTCAAAACCCTTGATTTGATTTGCATAGATTTGGTCTCCTGCTTCTACTGATTCACCCTCTTTCAGTTGGGCCATCATCTTGACCTCTGCATCATCGTTCACCCGAACCTCAACGTCTGAATCCTCGGAACTCAGATCCTCAAATTGTGAGAGTGCAAAGGGGCTTGTCAGAAACACTTGTCCTTTCCTGAAATCCGCACGTTCAAGATCCTTCTCCTCAAGCGCATCATCAAACCAGAGTTCAAACACGTGATTTAGAAAGTTCTCAACAAACTCGTCTGAGAACTCAGGAGCATCTGACATAGTGGTTGATACATACTTCATTTTCATATCACTTTCGCCAGTCAGCAGACGTGAGAAATATGCTTAGCAGACGATGCAAGTTCGTTGAAAAGGGGAAAGAACTAGGTTGCTGGAACGCGAACATGGCTATGAGTGCTAGACAGCGAGGTGGCGCGTGCACAGCGTGGTTCGGTCATACGACGATACCCCCTGGGCAAGGGTGGTAAAATCGACTGCCGTACTGCGAATCAAGCGCGTGAAGAGGAGTAGTGGGCTCGGGCGGGTTCGAACCACCGACCTCGGCCTTGTAAAGGCCGCGTCATAACCAGCTAGACCACGAGCCCGTACGTACCCGAAACCGGCCCATGCGAATAACCTTTACTTTCTCGTCGCGCAAAGGACAGTGATGGATACGGATCGTGCGTCGAGACTCCTTCTGGTGGTCGCGCTCGCACTCGTCGTCGCCTTCGTCCTCGTTCAGGTCGGAATCCTCGCCGTTCCCTGGGCGAGCGATCACGCGACGGTGACGATCACCGACGAGAGTGGCGAGCCGCGAGCGACCGTCGACACCGAAGTTGCAGACACCTGGGAGGAGCGCTACACCGGACTCAGCGACCACGATTCGCTCGAGGGCGACGAGGGAATGTTGTTCGTCCACGAACGCGAGAGCGAGCAGACCTACGTGATGCGGGAGATGGATTTCGATATCGACATCCTCTTCGTCGACAGCGACGGGGAGATCACGACGATCCACGAAGCTCAATCGCCGGCAGGCAACGAGGACGGCGAAGACCTCGAGTATTCGGGCCAGGCGCAGTGGGTCCTCGAAGTTCGGAGCGGCTACGCCGACGAACACGGAATCGGCGTCGGCGACGATATCGACATCGAATACGAATAATCTCGAGAACGATTGAGTCCGGGTAGTTGGAGCGTTTCACGAACTGATGTTTCGATTCGTAGGTAACGCTTATTGCCGGCGGACCATTCAGCGAATTCAATGAGCAGTGTCGACTGGGAGGACGACGATCCCTTCGAGGAACAACGGGAGCAAGCCGACAGTCCCATGCGACGGTTGCTCTTTGACTTCGGCCGCCCGTACTGGTTCTCGATGACGGTCGGGCTCATCTCGAGCGTGTTCGCACGAGCGCTCGATCTGCTTCCAGCCTTGCTTCTTGCGGTCGCGATAGACTCGATCTTCGGCGAGCAGGCGTTTCACGAACAGATCCCGCTCGTCGTCCTGCCGGAGGGGTGGCTTCCGACGGGGGAGTACGAACAGTTCGTGTTCGTCGTCGCCGTAATCGCCGGCTCGTTCGCACTAGGGGCGATTTTCCACTGGCTTCGAAACTGGGGATTCAACTCCTTCTCGCAGGACGTCCAACACGACGTGCGAACCGCGACCTACGACAAAATGCAACGGCTGGATATGGAGTTCTTCGCGAACAAGCAAACCGGCGAGATGATGTCGGTCCTCTCGAACGACGTCAACCAGCTCGAGCGGTTTCTGAACGAGGGCATGAACTCGGCCACTCGGCTGATCGTGATGGTCGTCGGAATCACGTTCTTGCTGTTCTGGCTCAACCCGCAACTGGCGCTGGTCTCGTTAGCACCCGTCCCGTTGATCGCCGTCTTCACCTACGTCTTCGTCAAGAAGATCCAGCCGAAGTACGCCGCCGTCCGTTCGTCGGTCGGGAAGGTAAACTCCCGACTCGAGAACAACCTCGGCGGCATCAACGTGATCAAATCTTCGAACACGGAAGGGTACGAATCCGACCGCGTCAACGACGTTTCGCGAAAGTACTACGACACCAACTGGGGAGCCATTTGGCTGCGGATCAAGTTCTTCCCCGGACTGCAACTCATCTCGGGTATCGGGTTCGTCCTCACGTTCGTGGTCGGCGGCTACTGGGTGTTCATGGGCAGCGCACCCGGGCCGTTCACGGGGACTCTCGAGATCGGGACGTTCGTCGTGTTCATCATGTACACCCAGCAACTCGTCTGGCCGATGGCCCAGTTCGGGCAGGTCATCAACATGTACCAGCGCGCCGAGGCCTCGAGCGAGCGCATCTTCGGGCTGATGGACGAGCAGGGTCGGATCGAACGCGACGACGACGCGACCGAACTCGACGTCAGTGAGGGACGCGTCGAGTACGACCGCGTCAGCTTCAGTTACGAGGACGCCCCGGAGCAAACCGAGTCGAGCGAACGGGTTGAACAGGCCGAAGAAACCGATCGGACGCCGGACGGAGAACGTATCATCGACGACATCTCCTTCGAGGTTCCGGGCGGCGAAACGGTCGCGCTCGTCGGTCCAACGGGGGCCGGGAAATCTACCGTTCTGAAGTTGTTGCTTCGGCTCTACGATGTCGACGAGGGAGAGATTCGAATCGACGGACAGGACGTCCGCGAAGCGTCGCTCGCGAGCCTTCGCCAGTCCATGGGATACGTCGGTCAGGAGTCGTTCCTCTTCTACGGCACCGTCGAGGAGAACATCACCTACGGCACCTTCGACGCCGACCGGGAGGAGATCGTCGAGGCCGCGAAAGCCGCGGAGGCCCACGAGTTCATCCAGAACTTGCCCGAGGGCTACGACACGATGGTCGGCGAACGCGGCGTCAAACTCTCCGGCGGTCAGCGCCAACGAGTCGCCATCGCCCGCGCGGTGCTGAAAGATCCGGATATCCTCATTCTGGACGAGGCGACGAGCGACGTCGACACCGAGACGGAGATGTTGATCCAGCGATCGATCGACGAACTCACCGAAGACCGAACCACGTTCGCCATCGCACACCGCCTCTCGACGATCAAAGACGCCGACAAGATCGTCGTTCTCGAGGGCGGACAGATCATCGAACGCGGTACCCACGGGGAACTGCTCGAGAACGATGGACTGTACGCTCACCTCTGGGGCGTTCAGGCCGGCGAGATCGACGAACTCCCACAGGAGTTCATCGAACGCGCCCAGCGTCGGACCGCTCGAACGCAAGCGCAGAATACCGACGATTGAGTCCGAAGCACGAGAAGGAACTGAATCGGGCGGCAAAAACACGTTTTCGCGACGACCTCACGGAGGTCACGGCCAGCGCTGACGACTCTTATAGGCCACGACGACCCTCGAAAGCGGAAGCGGAATTCAGAACGATTCCTGTCCTTGCTGGCCCTCCTGATCCGGGCCGCCCTCGTCCTGTCGATCCTCACCCGGCGCGGGCGGCGTTCGGTCGCTGTAGTTCTTGCGCCCGATCGCTTCGTCGCCGACCATGTTCATGATCGCCTGCTCGACCTCGCCGGCGGATTCGTACTCGTCTTCGTTGAGCGGCTCGAGAATCTCTTCTAACGTCGTGGTCTCCTCGCCCATATCGAGTTCCGCGTCGCCGTGCTCTTCGAGAAGGTCGTCCTGGCTGACCGGGTACTCGCGGTCCTCGAGCTGATCGCCGAGATCGCCCAGTTCGACGCCGAGTTCGCGGTTATCGTCAGTCATACTTCGAAAATACGCCATTCATCCGGAAACCGTTTTGGCCTGCCATCGCGAACAGGAACTGACCGATCATCGCCAGTTTTGGGGAGGCGCTATACGGACGAACCGGGCGGTGCATACAAGGGCTAACCCGCCCTCGAGACGAGCATGGAACTCAGGTCGGCCACCTGGACGGACCTCACCGGCTGCGAGACGGACCTCGCGATCATCCCGGTCGGGAGCACGGAACAGCACGGCCCGCACGCACCGCTGGGAACCGATTTCATCACGGCCGAATCGGTCGCAAAGGAAGGGGTCGAGCGCTTCGACGGAGAGGTCGCCATCGCCCCGCCGATTCCGGTTGGAATCGCGGAAGAACACCGCCATTTTTCGGGAACGATGTGGGTCTCGCCGGACACGTTCCGAGCCTACGTTCGCGAGTCGACGATGAGTCTAGCGTCGCACGGCTTCGATCGAATCGTGTTCGTCAACGGCCACGGCGGCAACGTCGATGCGCTCCGGGAAGTCGCAAGCGACATCTCGCGATCCGAGGACGCCTACGC
Source organism: Halostagnicola bangensis (assembly GCF_054653435.1). NCBI lineage: Archaea > Methanobacteriati > Methanobacteriota > Halobacteria > Halobacteriales > Natrialbaceae > Halostagnicola > Halostagnicola bangensis. Next base: position 1,286,564 of record NZ_BAAIGG010000002.1, read on the forward strand.
CGTTTCGTTCACCTGGTTCGAGGCCGTCGGCGAGTACGCGAGCGAGATGGGCCACGGCGGCCCCCTCGAGACGGCGTTACTATCACACATCGCACCCGAACTCGTCCGGACGGATCGACTCGAGGCGGCTCGAGCCGAAGCCGCCGAATCCTGGGGCGAATGGGTGAGCCACACAAATCTGGCTCACGACTCCGCGGAGTTCAGCGAAAACGGCGTCGTCGGCGACCCAACCCAGGGTGAGGAAAGGCTGGGTGAAGAACTGCTCGAACTCGCGGGAACGAGCCTCGCACGCCTGCTCGAGGCGATCGACGGGCGAGACGTAACGCATCCCGAACGCCGAACATCGCCATCGAGTGAGTGATCGGCACAGAGCAGATGTGAGTAATTGGTCCGGAGCGGAGAGTCAGACACTTCGATAGAGGATTAGCTCGGTTTTCGAGCGTCGGAATCGCCCGTCTCGAACAGTACTGTTACTCGTCAGTTTCGTCTTCCGCATCCTCGCCAGCGCTCTCGAGACTACCCCGGAGTGCCGGAATCGTCGACGTGAGTTCCCCGACCTGATCGCTCGCTTCGGACATATCCTCGATCGTGGACTCGACATCCGCGATTTCTTCCTCGAGATCGCCGGCGTCGTCGAAGGCGTCGGCGCGTTGGCCCATCGTGAACCATTTTTTGGCGTCACGGAGGTGGTCCTCGGCGTCACCGGCATTGAGCGCGGATTTGAGTCCGTTGAGCGCGCCGAGGACGTTGTCGGCGTCGCTCTCCCAGACGTCGTCGGCGTCGGGGAGGGCGTCCCAGGCGTCCTCGAGGGAGGCTTCGACATCGTCGCGCATTTCGGTCGCGGCTTCGCCGAACAGTTCGTCGTCGTCGAGCGAGGCTTGGCTCATGTCACCACGTTTGCGGGCCCCGGGGTTAAAAGGTAGCCCGAAAGTGAAAGTGAAAATCGGGGGAAGAAATACGGTACTGTCGAAATAGCGAGCTGGTTTCGAAACTAACGTCGTCTCCGTCGAGCGAGTTGATTTTCCGAACGGTCCCCGAACGCTCAGTGTTTGCGAACCGACTCGAGGGCCATCAGCGGATAGCCGTCTTCCATCTCCATGCGGGTCACGACCGTACAGTCCTCGTAGTCGATGACGATTTCGACCTCGAGAAATCTCCCCGTCAGTTCGGTGTAGTCCGCCGTCGACTCGGCGAGTTCGGCCTCGAGGACCTCGGTTTGAACGTCGACGGTGACGTCCCGGCAGTGCGGTTGATTTTCGATCGATTCTTCCATCGCTCGTGCGAGACTCGGTGCGCTATCGGGCGATATCGGCGTTCCGGCGAACTGATGGTAGAGTGTGCCAAACTTGATCCCGGCTTCGAAGCAGGCTTCCTCAGCGATCGTCGGTTTCGTATCGGTCGACATGTGCGAGTACTCGCACGTGGTCGGGAAGGAAATTCCGATTGGGGAAGAATGTGGCCTGATAAGGGGATTTCGACCGGTGACTCGAGCAGGCGGGTTCGTCAATAGGTGGAATTGGTTCCTGCCCACGCCGACGCAGAACCGCATGGTACTTATCGACGCTGTGTTTCACACCAAACGAATGGCACAGTCCGTCCTGCTAACGGGGGCGTCGGGGCGTGTCGGGAAGGCGGTCCTCGGCGACCTCGCCGAAGCCTACGAGTGGCGCTTGCTCGATCGTGACCCGCCGACCGACGATCTCCCGGGCGAGTTCGTCGTCGCCGATATCACCGACGACGACGCAGTTCGCGAGGCAATGGAGGGTATCGACGTCGTCGTCCACCTGGCCGGCGATCCGCGTCCGGAAGCGCCGTGGAACAGCGTCCTGACGAACAACATCGACGGAACGCGGACGGTCTACGAGGCCGCGGTCGAGACGGACGTCGAAAAGGTCGTCTTCGCCTCCTCGAACCACGCCGTCGGCGCGTACGAAACCGACGAGCGGACGCCCGATATGTACCGCCCGGACGACGAATTCCTGCTCGACGGCACGGAACTCCCCCGTCCGACCAACCTCTACGGGGTTTCGAAAGCCGCCGGCGAAACCCTCGGTCGATACTACCACGACGAACACGACCTCTCCGTCATCTCGGTTCGCATCGGCAACCTCACCCAAGGCCACCCGCCGATCGACTACGAGCGCGGCCAGGCGATGTGGCTCTCCTATCGCGACTGCGCCCACCTCTTCGATCGGTGCATTCAGGCCGACTACGACTACGAAATCGTCTACGGCATCTCGGATAACGATCGGAAGTACTACTCACTAGAGCGGGCTCGAGAGGTCCTCGACTACGAGCCACAGGACAACTCCGCCCATCACGATTAGACGGACTTGAGAAGGAAGGTGCTGACAAACGGCTAGTTTCGAACGGGAGAGCGACTCGAGAAAGAGGGCTGCTCGACGCTCAGAGCGACGATTATCTCCGACCCCGACGCAGTTTCGGTCGCGGTTTTCAGTACGTACGATCGACGCATACAGCTATGTCTCGAGAACACGAATCGACGACCATGAGCGACGACGGCGATTCCACGGACTCGTTCGATCTGTCGAATCCCGGTCGCGTACAGTTTGGCGTCACACGCGGCGAATACGACCTCGAGATCGGCGGACCCCGCGAACACCCCGATCGCGCCGACATCGCGGTCCGGCCGGCTGAGAACGGCCACTTGCTGGTTACGGTCGACGCGATGGCGGGCGACCACGCCACGGGCCACGCGGACGTCGAACTCACACTCGAGGATGCCCGGGCGTTGCAGGAGATGCTCGAGGGGACGATCCGATGGATGAGCGAGGAAGTCAAGACAGAAGAGTAGTCGACGACTCCAGACGCACTCAACCAACAGCGCAAGACGGATTCGAGCTCAGAACAGCCCTTCAACGTCGGATTCTTTCGCCGCCCTGCGCTCGACGTGGCCGGAGAGTCGGCTGTAGATGATCCCCCTGTTCTCGGCTTCGCGGGCGAAATCGTACAACAGCGAGATGAATCGACTGTCGTCGCGCCCTCGCTCGAGATCACGTACTACGTACGAACTCGCCTGCTCGAGAACCGCCTCGTCGTACCCCCACTCTTCGGCCAGCACAGGTGCCGCGATAGCGAGTGCTTCGGGTTCGAGGTCGGCCACTCGAGGAACGGATCCTTCGTGAACGAGATCGATCGGTGGTCGTCGCTCGAGGAGTTCCGGATCCGCGGCGAGGTCGGCGAGAAACGGTCGAAATTCCTCGATAGCGACGCCACGATATTGCTCTGGGAGCTCCTCGAGGTACTCGCTAGCACTTCGGGCCAGTCCGGTACATCCCTCCCAGTTCCCATTATGGGCGTGATAGACCGACGCAGTGAACTGGATCAATCCGTGGAGCAGTTGCTCGTCGTCGGTCCCGGCCTCGAGGTCGAGCCAGTGTGCTTCCCAGGCGTCGTGTGCGGCGTGGAACTCGCCGTCGTTGTAGATGGCGATCCCGGCGCGGAGTGACTCTCGCATAGTCGTCCCTGTCCGTCATTGGTTCCAGACACCGAAAACGGTACGGGACTCGAAATCCGACGACTGGCGGCCACAGACAGCGGAGAGGGGGCGTCGTCCTCGCCGGTAGGTTCACTCGAGGACGGTCGCTACGTTCGAACGAGAGCGATATGCCCGAACGGGAGCGACACGCCCGAACGAGAGAGATCACTCAGCGTCGATCTTAGAGACGATCCACAGAAGGGGGGGTACTGCCGGATATGTACCGCCTCCGGCAAGGCGGGCAGACAACTGTCGAACGCGGGAAGAGACGGTACGGCCGTCCCACCGGTTACTGGCCGCCACCGGTCAGGCGGTATTCCGTGAGAAGAGACGGTTGGGTATTACTATGAAGTCGTTTCTCGGACCGTTCGGAGAGTTCACTACGGCTAAATTCAGTTAAGCCACCATTGACGCCCTCCACACGACTACAGTCGTGGGTTTTCTCCTGTACTTCGTGTAAGAGCAGATTAGCGACACAACTCGGTTGGAAGCCTACCAACGAGGGTACGGTAGTAGAAGGCTAATCGACGCTACACCAGAACACGGGGCCAAAATCGGACACCACAGACTCCGTCTACCCGAAAAGAGCGTCACCCGGAGAAGCCGTCTTCCCACCGGAACAACCCGTTTCGCTGGATAACCTCTCCGTCGACCTCGAGCCTGGATTCCTCGCTGACGTCGGTGATCAAGTCGACGTGGACCGCGGACTCGTTGCCGGAGGCTCCCCCCGGAAGACAGGCGTCGTAGGCGCGTCCGACCGCGAGGTGGACGGTCTCGCCCATCTTTTCGTCGAAGAGAATGTTATCCGTATACCGATCGATACCGCGATTCATTCCGATTCCGAGTTCGCCAAGTCTGCGAGCTCCGTCGTCCGTCTCAAGGATATCACCGAGAACTGCTTCACCCTGCTCGGCGTCGTAATCGTCGACTTCACCCTCTGTAAACTCGAGGCGAACGTTTCGAACCGTTTCTCCCTGAAGCGTCATCGGAACGTCGAACGTCACCTCCCCCGCAGTGGCGTAGGGTGCCGTAAACACCTCTCCGCTGGGAAGGTTGTGCGAATCGTACGCGACCGACGCCGCGCTGTTGACCGCCGTTCGGTCGTCGATTCGCATCGTGAGATCAGTGCCACTCGAGACGAGTCGAACGACCTCCCCCTCATCGAGTATCGTCTTCAGGTTGCTCATCTTCTCGGCCAGGGACTCCCAGTCGCGACAGATCGCGTCGTAGGCGAACGCCCGATACTCCTCGTAGGACATGTTCGCCTGCTGTGCAAGCGACCGCGTCGGATGGACCGTCGACACCCAGCGAGTATCGAACCGTGCCTCGCGAACGTCCTGTCGTGCCTGCCTGTGGGCCTGACGCGTTTCGCCAGGCACGTCCGCAGTCGCGCTCGTGTTTCGGCCACCGCCAAGCGAGAGATAGACATCGGCGTTCTCGAACAGGGCCAGTTCATGGGCCGAATCCTCGTCGAAATCGCCGTCGTGAGCGCGGAGGTACGCACGGTCTATCTCACCTGAGCTATAGGTCGCACACAGGTTCGCGCCGCGTTCTCCCAGCTTTTCCGCGACCGCGACGGCTAGCTCGTGAGCTTCGGGGCCGACCGAAACGATGACGTCGTCCCCGGCCTCGACTCGAGCGCTCCAGTCGACCAGCACTTCGGCGTGGTCGCGTACACGTTCGTCCATACCCGTGGGTTGGCCGGGGCTCACTAAATCGTACGGATCGACTCGAGACGAATCACCGACAGAATTCGGCTGGACCGCAAAGAAGGCGATGAGCTACGCCGAAGCTGGTTCCTCGACGCCATCACCGTCGCGCGAGCGAACGATCGCGACGATAGCGTACACGAACGGCGTATCGACGACGGCGATTGCCAGTTTGAGCAGGTACTGACCGATCATCAGACCAAGCACGGCCTCGAGAGGAATAGCAACCCCCACGCCGAACAGCCGCGGTGCAATCGCGAACGCGACGGAGACGAAGATGACGGTATCGATCGCCTGACTGCTGGCCGTAGAGCCGATGTTCCGAAGCCAGAGTCGCTCGCCGTCGGTGTACTCGCGGATCCGATGGAAAACGATAACGTCCCAGTTTTGACTCACGAGATACGCGAGCAGACTTCCCGCGACGATATTCGCTGCGGGACCGAGAACGGCGGCGAACTCGCCGGCGGCGACGGGTGAGGTTTCCGACGCCGGAGCGATGATCGTCGACCAGACCAACAGGAGAACGACGAAGTTCATCGCGAACGCAACGTTGACAACGATTTGGGCCGCTTTCCGTCCATACAGTTCAGCGTAACAATCGCTCGCGAGAAACGTTAGCGCGTAGGCGAGTGCCGCGCCAGGAAGCAGGAGTTCCGCACCCGTGATCGGAATTGCAAACGGGAGTTCGAACGCGAGGATTTTCGACGCTGTCAACTGGGCCGTCACGAGCGCGGTGACGAAAAGTCCGATCAGTGCCACCTGCGCAATCGACGGGGTGGCTCGAGTCGTTGTCATGCTCGTCGGCTATCCGGTCGAGTTACCTAAACGATACTATTCAAAACGCCCGTGAGGATGCGTTCGTTCCTATCACGGTATTACCAAGGTATGAAACGGCAGCGAACAAAGAGCAGGTCGAGGGAGGGCAGAGATCATATTTCTGCTTTCTGAGCTACGTAATATCACAATATAAATAATAGACGAACATGAGATGATGCGAGCTATTTTCGAGGGTTCTCGACCTTCGAAGAACAATCATCTCCGATTCGAAAGGAATCCTATAACGTAACTGTTATACGGGTCGTGTGGTTTGGTATAATCGTAATGGCGCAAGGCAACGTTGATTTCTTCAACGACACAGGCGGCTACGGTTTCATCGAGACAGACGACGCGGACGACGACGTGTTCTTCCACATGGAAGACGTTGGCGGCCCGGACCTCGAAGAAGGCACAGACATCGAATTCGACATCGAACAAGCACCGAAAGGTCCCCGCGCAACCAACGTCACCCGCTTGTAAACGGGTCCGCGTTCAGTAGCCGGATTTTCAACTTTCATAACCCTTCTACCGTTGGGTTTATTTTTGACCGCTCGAGGAACAACGAACTCAGCAACTGGTACGGTACTCTCGAGTAACTCAATTTGAGAGACGCTACTCGAGGAACCGTTCGTTCGACTAATATCAATATTCTATATTAATCCCGGAAAGATTATTTAGTATAGGTGATTTCAGAGAAACATGATGGACGGTCGATCGACGCAGACCCGCCGTCGCTTGCTGGCGACCTGTGCCGGTGCGACGGCTGGAGTAGCTGGCCTTGCGGGTTGTACGGCTGATGATGAGAACGACGATGGCGAGAATGGAGACGATGGGAGCGGTGACGGCCCCGGTGAGTTTGACGAGGAGAACGCGGAGTACGGTGTCTGGCCGATGGCCCACTACGATGCGGCTAATACCGCAGTTGCACCGAACAGCGGCCCCGAGGGTGAACCAGAAGAAAAGTGGTCAGTGGAAGTTGATAGCAGTCCTACAGTCCCCGTGGTAGCAAACAGGACTGTTTTTGTTGGTGAGCGTGGGGGGAAATACCATGGAATAGATCTCGTAGATGGAGAGACGTTGTGGGAGCATGAGCCAAATGAGTGGGGAGATCTTCGTGGAGAAGAGAATACAATCTTTACACCTGCGGTCTCGAATACTGCAGTTTACGTATCCGGTGATGGTGTTGAAGCGTTAGAACACAGTGGGGAAAAACTCTGGACGAGTGATCACGACACACTATTTAATTTGCGAATCTACGAAGAAACAATCTACGGTCGAACAGATGAATATCTATACGGAATCGATGAAGAGACAGGAGAAGAGGTTCTCGAAATCCAAGCCTCTGATGAAATTGAAACGTTAGCTATTGATGGCGAACGAATTATTGTAGCGACTCGTAAAGGGGACGAAGATTTTCTACTCGAGGGTTATGAAAGGAGTTCAGGAGATAACCTATGGAACCAAGCGATTAACGATGTTCGTGGCGCAGAGCCGGATATTCGTATTGTTGACGGTACAATTTATACAGTGAAGGATATGGAAGTTATCTCAATTGAAATAGAATCTGGTGATGTGGAGAGCCTATATGACTTCTCAGAATCGAACACTAGACCTGCTCAACCCACAGTTTATGATGGTAGAGTATATGTACCTACAGAACTTCCCGAAGTGCCAGTTTTAAACAGTGAAACTGGAGAGCGGGTTTCTGAATGGGAGAATAGAAGATTGAAAGGAAGAACAAGCTGGAGAATGCCAATTTCTAGTGAGACACTCTACGTCTGGACACCAGGAACGGTAAATTCACCTGGTATTATTAATGCTCTGAATCCAGAAACTGGTGAGAAAAATTGGGAAATGGAATCAACGTTGACGGGACTTCCAACCGGCCCAATAGTTCTTGAAGATTCATTACTTTATGCAGATAATTCTGATAACACAATTGTGCTGTATAGATAGATGCCAATATAGTTATTTATAATATATATATATAATATTAGATATATCATCTTACTTTATACGCATATAACTATTCTGGATGGCACTCTAACTCAGTAACGCTACTTGAATTGTAATCTGGGCCAACAAAACCCCATGTTGGTGAACAATGTTCGATCCCATCATCTATAGATTCACCAGGATCCGCCACACTCGGAACCCCACCACTCCCCATCACACCACCAGGCATCATCACGATAACTTCAATCGTACTCTCGAAATCAACGGGATTGTTCGCTCCAACGGTGATTTTCTCGCCATCCTCGAGTTCCAGTTCGATCGGTCGGTGTTCACGGACGAACGACAGACGGTCGCCACTCGAGGCGTCGCCGACGGTCGCGCTCACCTCGAATCGGGCGTATTCGCCGCGTACCTCGACGTTCCAGCTGTTGAGCTGTGCGAGGTATAGCGCCGGTGGGTACGGGATAAGCGGTACGCCGGGCCATCCGACACGATTGTCCGTGTGTATCGCCATCGGGGCGTGTTCGGTTTCGCCACCTACGTCGGTGATCGTATCGTCTTCCGGACGTACCGCCGGATCCCTGTCCTCGCTGATGTTTTCTGCGGTCAAATACGTCGGCGACCCAGCGGCTTCGAACTGGGCATCCTTGAGCACCGGCGATCCCTCGATATCGTCCGGGTCGTAGTCCACGTCGGCGTTTAATGCATCCTGAGTGAATCCGAGCACGTCATCGAGTGCGTCCATGCCGCTCCCACCAGCGTCGTCAACGTGTTCGCCCATCTCGTCTAACCCGTCTTCGTAGGGCTCTGCGACGAGTTCGAGCCAGTAATAGAGTCGATCGAAGTACGCCTTTCGCACCTGGGCAATGGTCTCCGCCGCCGGCGTTTCGTAAGTTTCGCCCTCGAGTTCGTCATAGACGAAGTCGTCTTCGTATTCGTTCTTCACGTGTTCGATCGCTCGTTCGGGTGGCGTCGGCGTCTCCATCATCTCGGTTCGTTCGACCTCGAAGGGGTGTTCGTCGATGACCTCGAGGAATCCGTGGTGGGTCTCCTCGAGGTCGGATCGAACCTCCTTGATGAGAGTATCTTCTGAATCCGGTTTGAGGTCGTCCAACTCGACCGTCTCCGACGAACCGCCGTCTAGCAGTATCGCTTCCGTGTCGTCTTCGAGTGTCTCTGTCGAGGAAATCGTCTCGCCCTCGAGCGACTCGAGGCCATCGGCAAAGTCGGCGCGTACCGAACCGTTGGTCTCCGCCGTGGTCAACGCCGTGATTCCGGATTTGAATCCTTCCTCGAAATTATCTCGCCAGCCGTCATTGTCGGTGTACCCCGACTCGTAGTCGCTCTCTATCGGACGGTCCTCGACCGGGAACTCATCACGGTCGTAGTACTCGCCTTGCCGATCGAACCCGTACTCGCCATCGACGACGATATCCGCGCTGAGAGACACCGTTCGGTCGGTAGTGAACGTCTTCGTCCGTGGTGTCACGTTCTCCGTGTCGTCGGATTCCCACGTTTGAGAGCGCTCGAGATCGAGTTCGGCCGCCGCGCTAACTTCGTGAAGGGTTCGATCGCTCGAGTCGCCGTCTTCGAACGTGTCGTGATCGACGTGAATGTCCGAAACGGAATCGACGACGGTCGTGTCGTCGGATTCGGTGTAGTTGGCTCGATCATCGGGAGAATCGGCATCTGGCATGCCACCCGAAACGTGGACTGATTCGGTTTCACGCTCGAGGTCGACCTGATAGAGTTCCTCGACGATGTCCCGGACGCTCCGATCGTACTCGTCGTCTCCGGCCGGGAGGTCCCCGTCGTCGATGTCGGTTTCGGGCGCGATATTCCCCTCAGCCACCTCATCGCTCGTCCGGTCTTCCATCCACCCGACGATGTCTTGGGCTTCTTCGACGGAGTACTCCATGTACGCTGCCTGAGCGACATCCTCGAGTGGCACCTCCTCCGTTCCGTCCATCACGTCCATTTCACCGAGCCCGTCGACGAGGAGGTCGGACAGATCCGGCATATCAGGGAGCTCACCGGTTGCTTCGTCTCCGAACAGCCACTCCTGTACTTCGCCGCCGTCACAGAGCTGTTCTTCGACATCGTCAATTACCGTCCCATCTTCGACCTCCTCAGCATCGGTGCCGATGTCGGCCTCGGCCTGATCGACGAGCTGTTCGGTTCCGTCGGAACTATCGCCACCCGCGAGATCGGTGCCGATCTGCGTAGCCAGACAGATGAATCCGGGTCGCATCGTTCGGTCCGCATACGGGTCTTGCGTTCCGAAGACGTCGTTCTGGACGTCGAATATCGCGTGATTTGCCAGAACTTCAGTGTGCTTGACGTCGATTACCTCCTCAAAATCGTGCTGATCGGGTCCTCGAGTCGGTTGCATCCGATCCCAACCGGCTTTGAAGTAGGCGAACGGGTAGAGGCGAGCGCCCAGATGCTGGCCAAGACCATCCATACTCGAGCCGATCGATTCGTCGAAGAACCCGCTGTTCAGTTGGGTTTCGTACTCGGTGAGCCGGTCATTTAGCTCGAAAACTGGCGTCCCGACACTTACTGTAACTGGACGACTCTGTTCGACCTCCGTGCCTCCGTTTCGGGAAACGCGGAATTCGACCGCGTCGACCGTCGCCGCGACGGTTCCTGTCTCGACATCAGCATCGAAATGGCCGATCTCGAGATCGACCCGATCGATCGCTTCGTCCGGATCGATCGACTCGTCATCTCCGGATGATGTGACAGCGGGGATCGACACGTTCGCCGTGACATCCGACCGAACGTCGCCACCTGCGTTCGATAGTGTGTCCGTCGCTTCCAGATAAACGAGCAGTTTAACGTAGCTCTCGAACCGTTCGTCTTGGTCGTCGGCATCGGCGATCGCATCGACTTCGCTCTCTGCAGAGGAGTTGATCGGTGCCATTCCAGCCCGATAACTCGCCTCGAGAACCGCGGTCCGAAGCTCTCCCTGGGCTTGCGCCACGGCTCGATCCATCGCAATCTCCGTGTCTCGATCGGTAGTCGGGTCGGGCCGAGTCTCGAGCGTTGCAACGATCATCACGCTCGAGAGCAAGAGCAACACGGCGATTAGCGCGAAGGGAACTCGCCCGCGATCATCGAGATCTATCGAAACTGATCCGCGAGTTCGTCTACGCCCACTCATGGATCCCACGCCTGAACCGTCACGTCGATCGTCTCCGGCGAAGTGACTTCCTCGAACGTCTCCTCGAGCCGTTCGACGACGTTGTCCGCAGTTGAGTCGTTCCAGGTATGGATAATCTGCTCGCCGACTGGTCCGTTTCGCATATCTGTCGCGATCCAATCGCCAAGTCCATTGTCGGCGTCGATATCCCCCACGAGCGTTTCGTTTGCTGTCGCCGTATCAGGCGAGGTCCCGCTAATGTGGTCGTCGACAGTCACGTCCACCGAATCTGCCAGTTGTTTGTAGTTGTAGACCGTTACCGAACGTTCGGTGAGTGAAGACTCGAGGGAATATTGGGTGTTTTCGAACGGGAAATAGCCCTCGACGATCGACTCGGCGACGACGGTTGCAACGGCGTCGAACCCATCGGTGTCGGCATCGTCGATGAACGGTGTCCCAACGTCGCTCGTTTCTTCGCGTTCGAACTCACGCGCCAGTTCTTCGGGGCCGAGTTCCGGAACGCCGCTCGTAACCGTTGTGCTCGCGCTCGAGACGTCACCGGTGGAGGGTGGCTGTCGGCCAGCCGTCGCAGTTCCGTTGAGCGATGAGCCGTCGTAGGGAGCCCACGTCGCTACTGCGTAGAAGTGATGCTCGCCGCCGACGTGTGTTCCCCGAATCGAGTGATCGACGGCGTCTTCGTAGGCATCTCCGTAGGTGAAGCGCTGGCTCCCGTCGATCCGAAGATTCGCGAGTGCCGCGTCCGCGAGAAGGCCGATAGAAGAGCCATACGTTGTAACTTCGTAGACCGATTCGCGTTCCGCCGAATCGAGGTCCCCGGGAGGCTCGAAGTTCTCGCTCTCGAGCGTCGAAACGCCTGCCCCGTTCTCCTCGGTGATATCGTACAGGACGGAGCTGGTCGTCGCACTCAAACTCTGGAGAACCTGATCGGCGCGATCATCCGGTACGGGTTCATCGGAGCTGTCGAGATGAAACCCGATCAACAGCACGCTCGCACTAATCAAGAGTAACGCGAGTGTGATATCCACGACGGTACTCACGCCACGATTTGACGCACCCCTCATCAAGACCACACCTCGACTCGGAGCGTTCCAGCTCGAACTGCCGCCTGGCGATCCACCGTTACCGGAACCAACCGCTCAGCGACGCCGGCGTCCTGGGGCGGTTCGTCGGCGTTCTCGAGCGAACGTGCGTCTCCGTCGGCATCGAACTGCGCCTCGGCAATCCGCTTTGGCCCCCCGTCTGTGTGTACCTCGACGGAAACGGCCATGTTCTCCCCGTTCGGGATCGATGTCGGTTCGATTTCGCTCGCAACGTTTTGGGATTCGTCGTGAGCGTAGAACGTGGCGCTTTCCTCGAGGTCAGCCCAAACTCGATCGATGGCTGTCTCTTCCTGCGTTCGATCGCTCGTCCCCGGCAGCGTGTCGGTGACGTACACGCCGTAAATTCCGATTCCGACGATGAACGCGGAGACGGCAACGAGGGCAGCGAGTGGCTCAGTTTGGCCCCTATTCGATCGACGGAATAACATAGCCACCTCTCAGGAGAGTGTTTCGGTCACGGAGAGCGGGAGTAGCAGTGTCGTCGACGCCGTTTGTTGTCGCGCTCTTGGATAGAAACGAGCTATCGGCAACTGCTCGGGTTCGCGAGCGACTCGAAAAGCACGTCAGTAAAAGGAACCTGGCTACGGCGGTTACCAGCGAGCCACCGTTTACAGCATTATCGACGTCGCGATTCATACCGGCGTTGGTTCCGGTTTGGTACTTAAACTATAGCGCCGATCGAGATTGGCACGATCGCCGTGTCTCAGTTCAGTTCTCCGGGAATACGTGACTTGCACGCGGACTATCCCCACCGTGTGGCGTTTCTCGCGACCGTATCCGCGCGGCGTGGGTGGTCTCAGTTGCGTCGTCGATCACGATGACTTCCCCCGGATCTTCGGGCATCCGCTCCTCGAGCGTGGCGTTTACGTACGTCGGCTGAGCGCGTTCGAGCGCCTCAAGGTCGGTCCGGGACGTAAGTCGGTGAGAGACGATGATGTCGGACTGAGAGATGCCGACATCGGGGACGGAACTCGGTCGCTGGGTCGCCGAAACGAGGCTCACGCCCGGTGCTCGACCGCGCGTCAGTATCGTCTCGAGTGCCGGGGCGGCGACACCGTCGAAAAACGTGTGCGCTTCGTCGATCAGGAGCCACGGTAACCGGTCGATCGAATCGGTCACTCGAGCGCTGTACAGCGCCTCTGCAACTGCTCGACAGATCGCGTTCATCGGTGCGGAATCGATGCCAGAGACGTCGATAACAGTTACTTCGGGTCCGGCGAGGTCCGCCGGCGTGATACCATCAGTATCGAAAATACCCCAGGACGATGCGAGGCCGAGATGATTGTTCGCCGCTCGCACATCGGAACGTGGGGCATCGGCTTGCTCGATGTGATCGTGCATTTCGTCGATCGTTTCGGTTTCCTGTGCGCCACGCCAGAGTAGCCCGCCAGCGCCGCTTTCGGGACTCAGGCCAAGCAACGTACACCACGATTTTGGATCGAGCACGCCCGGATCGACGGTCGGGCTCTCGAGGACGGTTGCAGAGACAGTGTCTCTCTCAGTTGGTGCCTCAAGCGTCTCGAAAACGCCCATCGGATCGATGAGGACTGGTGAGACACCGGGTGCTCGGGAGAGTGCTTCCGCGACGACACCGAGCGTGAACGACTTTCCGTACCCGCGTTTTCCGACGATTAACATCGCGTGAGGGCCATCCAGATCGAGGTGGAGATCAGCGCCAGTACTGCCATCGAGGGCACGATAACTCCCGAGGTGGCCGACGGGGCCGTCCTCGAGGTCCGCACCTCGGCCGATTACGAAGCTCATACCGAGCGTTGACGATTTCTCCGTTATGAACTGTCGCTCTCGTGGTGCTCCGATAGCTTTTCCAGAATTCTACGAGTTTAAGTAGGAAAACGCATCCACAGACTGCATGAACCAGACCGAGCGAATCGGTCGCCGGGACTGATACGACATGATCAGGTACGTTCTCGCGGTGATTCTCGCCGTTGCGTTACTCGTGCTATCGGTTCCGGCAATCGATCTCGTTGCTGGCGTCCAAACCGAGCGACAACTCGAGGGTGACGTAAGCGATCTCGAGGACGCAACGGTTTCGCTCTTCGAGAACGAAGAGGTTTCCCACGACGGTGCGCTCGCTCCGCAGCGGACGGTCACACTCGCGTTTCCGGATGACTCGTTGACAACAGTTCCTGCTGACTATGTCCGTATCGATCGCGTTCACAACGAGACGAGCATCGTCTCCTACAGCGTCGATGGACGGAGCGAACGCCAGCAAACGATCGACGCACCGATCGTCTCCGAAGACTCAACGCAAAACGAAACGGTCGAGCTCGGCGGCAGCGGCGAGGAAACGACAGTCGTCCTCCGACTCGAGACCGATGCGGCAGGCGATCCCGTTGTTACCCTCGGTTATCCGTGACAACGGAGATCCACCGAGAGTTTAAAACCGAAGCCGAAGGAGACCGGCTCATGTCGAAGAACGCCTCACCGCCTTCCGTGCGATCTCTTTGCCCCCAGTGGGTCGCAGGCGCGTTCGGGTTGTCCGAAATCTTCTCTCGCTCGGCAGACGATTCGAGTGTCTGCTGTTGTGACGTTGAGTTCGACGAACGGACGTTACTCGTCGATGCGAACAACTGTTCGGGTGAACTCGCCAAATCGAGCGCCTGCAGACGAACCGTTATCGAAGCGCTCGAGGACCGCGAGGCGACGTCCATCCTCGTTCGCTCGAACGGACTCGAGTATCGGTATCCCGATCGTGGCGTCGCAGTGCTCGCCGCAGCGGGCCGATTCATCGAACTTGTGGGTGAACGTGACGAGCGATTGGCCGATACAGCGACCGAAGATCCGCTCGACGTAGCCGTCGAACTCGAAGGACGCATCGGCGAAATTGCCGACATCGGCGTCGAATCGGGCCTACTCGAGAGTTCGATGGGGATCGAAAACTACGACGATATCCTGACGCCGCTGGGCGGGCCGTCGATCGCACACTACTTCGTCGATCCGTCGGTAAGCGACTCCGCACAACTTCGGGACATCCGAACGCTCGAGACAGGTACTACGGCACGGATCTATTCGAGGGACGACAGCGTCCCGCTGTACGAACTCGAAGTCGTCGACCTTTCGTTAGGCGAGCAGACGAGGATCCTTCTGGAGGGGTACGAAGCGATCGCGGACGGTAACGTCGATGGCGACCGCGCTCCGTCGCGGGCTATCGAATCGGTGAGCGACGAACCGGTCGATCCGCTGTTAACCAGCGTTCTCAGAAAACACACGAGCGGTTACGGGATTCTCGAGGATCTGTTTGCGGATCCGCGAATCACCGATGTCTACGCCACGTCGCCGGTCTCGCAGAATCCAATTCGGGTCGTCGTCGACGGTGAATCGATGGCGACGAACATCTATCTGACCTCCGGCGGGTCGAAAGCGCTCGCGTCCCGCGTTCGCCGAACCAGCGGGCGTCCGTTTTCTCGCGCGGCGCCGACGGTCGATGCGACGGCTGATCTCGAGAACGGAACGGGCGTCCGCATCGCGGGCGTCACCGACCCGGTTGCGGACGGGATCGCGTTTGCCTTCCGGGAACAGGCCGACGAGACGTTCACGCTGCCGGCGCTCGTCGAAAACGGAACGATGTCCGCATCGGTGGCGGCGTTTCTCTCGGTCGCGATCGAACGCAACGCGGCAACGCTTATCGCGGGAACTCGCGGGGCCGGAAAGACGACGCTCCTCGGAACGTTGCTCTACGAACTGACGCCGGATACGAGGACAGTTGTCATCGAGGATACACCCGAACTGCCCGTCGATCCGCTCCAGTCCGTCGGTCGCGACGTGCAAGCGCTTCGAACGGGTCTGGGGGACGGGCCCGAGATATCGCCTGCTGAGGCGCTTCGAACCGCGCTTCGACTCGGCGACGGTGCACTCGTCGTCGGCGAAATCCGAGGCGAAGAAGCTCGCGTCCTGTACGAGGCGATGCGCGTCGGCGCGAACGCCAACGCGGTCCTCGGGACGATTCACGGAGACGGTGCCGCTGACGTCTACGAACGCGTCGTTTCCGACCTGAAGGTCGAACCATCCTCATTCGGTGCAACCGACCTCGTCGTAACTGTACAGAGCTATCGGACCGGTGAGGGGAAAAAGCGGCGTCTCGCCAGGATCGAGGAGGTGATCGGAAGCGGCGACGACATCCGATTCGAACCGCTGTACGCGCTCGAGGGAGAGCAGGCGACCTCGACCGGTCGGATCGGCCGCGGAGAGAGCCGACTCGTCGATCGACTAGCCGGCCCAACAGCAGCGTATGCAGACGTTCGAGCAGCGATCGAATCGCGAACGAATCTTATTTCGTCGCTGGCCAAAGACGGGAGAACGGATCCCCAGGAGGTGGCTGCGGCCTACGCGAGCCGTCATATCGCGTAGTTCAATGATGACTATTGCTACTCTCTTTGAATCGGTCGCGAAAGCGTACCCCTGGGATGTCGAGGCGAGCGACGAGCTCGCCGATTCGCTCTCGTTTATCGACTCGTCACTTCGTGCGGAGACGGTCGTCCGGGCGGGATACGGTGCTGGCCTCTGCTCGATAGGACTCCTAATTCCGCTGTTCGCTTTTCCGGTTCCGCTCCCCATTGTGGTGTTTTTCGTACTCGCAACGCCGGTGGTTGCCGTCCACGCCGTCCACTCGACTCCCCGTCTCCTCGCGGCGTTTCGCCGAACCGAAGCCCTGGGCGACACGCCGAATCTGATCGGACGTGCGGTTCTACGAATGCAAGTCCAACCGGCTCTCGAGAGTGCAGTTCGGTTTGCTGCCTCGACGGGTCGTGGTCCACTCTCGGAGAACCTGTCGGCACACATCGATCGGTCGATGGGAACGCCACGAACGGGGCTCCTGTCGTTCGCCGACGAGTGGGCCGAGTGGTTTCCGGCCCTTCGACGGTCGGCTCACCTGCTCGCGACTGCACAGGAAGCACCCGAAGCCGAACGGACCAGAACGCTCGATCGGGCGCTGTCAGCGATTCTCAACGGCACTCGCAACCAGATGGCGGATTTTACGGCCGCGATTCGCGGGCCGACAACCGGACTCTTCGCGTTCGGCATCATGCTTCCGCTCGCACTCGTCGCGCTCGTCCCGTCGGTTCCGATGGTTGGAATCCCCGTCAATATCTGGATGGTTGTCCTCCTCTACAATATCGTCTTACCGGCCGCTCTCGTGGCCGCCAGTCTCTGGTTGCTCGTCCGACGGCCGGTCGCGTTTCCGCCGCCGCGAATCGATCGCACGCACCCGGATGTCCCCGATCGGTTGTGGACTCGAGCGCTGTGTGGCGTCGGCATCGGGGCAGGGGTTTACGTCGGAACGAGCACAGTGGGCTACGCCGCACTCGCACCGATTGCTGGCCTCGGTCTCGGGACCGGGATCGGCTTGCTCGCGGTCTACGGACCCATCCTGCGTGTCCGAAACTACGTTCGAGATGTCGAAGCGTACCTTACCGATGCTCTCTATCTCGTCGGTCGGCAAGTTGCGGAAGGTGAGTCCGTCGAATCGGCGATCGCGCTCGCCGGAAAACGCGTTCCCGCCGAAACCGGCGAGGTCTTCGCACGGGCGGCCGGGCTCCAGCGACGACTACACCTCAGCGTCGAGGAAGCCTTTCTCGGCGAGTACGGCGCGCTCGAGTCGATTCCGAGCCCTCGAGCACACGGTACTGCAGCCCTGCTCGCCATCGCCAGTGACGAAGGACGACCCGCCGGGCGCGCGATCGTTTCGATGGCCGACCATCTCGAGGAACTCGAAGAACTCGAGGGCGAAACTAAACGCAACCTCGAGGAGGTGACGGGGACCCTCGATAGCACGGCCGCGTATTTCGGGCCCCTCGTCGCCGGGGCAACTGTTGGTCTGGCGAATATGATGGCCGAGATGGATCTCTCGTCGCTCGACGGTGCAACTGCATTTCCGACCGAGCAGTTGGCACTGTCGGTCGGCGTGTTCGTGCTCACGCTGTGTTTCATCTTGATCCCGCTTTCGCTGGCGCTTCGACACGGACTCGATCGCGCGCTCATCGGCTATCACGTCGGCCGAGCGCTCACAGCAGCGACGGTTGTCTACGTCTTCGCAGTCGTCGCGATCGACATCGTGTTTTGACCCGTTCGTCTTCCTCGAGAGCGAGCAACCAAATCTCGACGGCGAGTTTTGACTCCCCCTCACGTGCCGTATCGCTGGAAACTGACCGGCTGTGAGTTTAAATACGAGCAGGCGGCCACAGCCAGCATGGATCTGGAGGCACCCGCAGACGCGTGGTACGTCTGGTTCGCAGTCAGCATCGTCAGTATCGCGATGGTCGGCATCGCCCTCGGCCTTCCGACTGGACCGCCCCCAGACGCCAACGAAGCCGCGAATACCATCGAGCGAACGACCGGGGGTGCCTACGAAACGAGTTCGGCCTACGAACACGACGCCAATGAGATGAAAATCGACGGACCGACGATTTCGCTCCGGAACGAGCACGGAACTGCCCACTCGAGTCTCTCGTACGGAGCCGTCGTTCCCGTAACGGGGAACGAACGACTCGAGAACATTACGTCCGGAACGTCGTTCGAAACGGAGTACGCCGAGGAAATCTCGGATCCGAGTATCGGGGCGACCGAGGCGTTCTTCGACGACATCGAGAACGTCCGAGCGGACAATACGGGGGAGTGGATTTCAGCACCCGGGGAGATGCAGGTTCAGGCGGTCAGCACAGTCTCTCCGTCGGTCGATGTCTCGGTCGAGCCGGAGGAATGGGGACGTGGGGACACGACTCGAAGCCTGGAATTCTCCTATGAGGCGAACACGAAAACGCAAGTGCAAATCGAGACGACAGGCGTCTTCTGGGCAGAAGACGAGCCTCGTACTGAGATGCAGCTCATGGAGGCCGACGAATCCTCGAGCACGTCACGGTATGACATCTACGAGGGAGATAGCGCTCAGAATCAACTTCACTACCCGTTCGATATCGATGTCACGGTCGAGGGCAAGCACGTCTGTCAGGAGACGATTACGGAAGCAGACCACGGCGAACAGGTCGCGGTCTGCGGCGAGAACGAAGGGGATATTGACGCGACCGAAGGGATAGACTGGGTCCAGCTCGACGACGAGACGGGCAAATACCGAGTGACGCTCGTCGATTCGTGATCTAAAAAACTGATTCCTTGGGACCACGGTTTCACCGAAGTCGACTCCCGGTTATCAACTCAATCCATCAGTGAGTTCGCTATCCGCTCGAGTAGGAACCTGTTACCGGCGAATACTACGTTCTGTATCTGTGATGGGAAACGGAGTGTTCCGGCCGGCTGAACTGACTGAGCACCTATCGGGGGATCACGGTACTGAATACTCCCCGCGTTTTCGTTCGATGAGAGCCGTTCGGTTCGACGAGGGATTAGCAGCTTCATACCGCATGGTAACGCCTGCATATCTACAACGGGGTTTGTCGAGTGACTTGTCATGGTCAATCCCTCACTACCGAGGAATATCCAGAATACCTACCCATGATCAGGTTACCGTTCACTACCCCCGATCGAAACACGGTACAGATTGCGACAGTGAGTGTTATCGTGGCTGGCTGCATCGTCGCAGTCGTCGCGTTAGCAGGTGCTGGCGTGACAGCCACCGAGATGCCCAACTCACAGCAGTACGCGGCGACACCGCCGACAGAAAACGTCTCGGAGGAGGCGTACGAAGAACCGGCACCGGAGCCGGACGACCAGTACTTCGAGGCGGCTCACCCCGACGGAGACTGGGTGAGTTACGTTAACCCGCGCGATAAGTACCGAAGCCCGTACCTGGGCGACGGGTCCGGAAAAATCTGCGTCACACTGGTCAACGAAGAGGGCGAGTTCGTCGAAGGCCAGAGCATCCCCGATACGACAGTCGAAGTCCCGACTGGGGACTCCCTCGAGTGGCATACGTACGCCGATCCGTTCACGGTCGAGTACCCGCTGACCGAGAACTACGAGCGACCGCTCGACGCTGACCAGTTCGGTACATCCCCCGATCTCGCACAGGGCGACGGCTACATGGATAGCCACTGTATGGAAATTCACGGAATGCCCGAGGATGGAACGATCGAGTACGGCGAAGCCTCTCTCAGCGGCGAACACGCTGACGACGTCGAGGTTGTCGGCTACATCCAACAAGCAAACGAGGGCTGGGATACGGACGTCGACCCGATAGAAGACGCTGAATCGTACGAAGAAGCCGGCGGTGGCTGGACGTACTACCCCGACGGTTCGCACGGACAGGTCGTCGTCGTGTTGCAACTCGACGGAGCCGACGGTGGCGCGGACGAGAACGGTGGTTCGGATGCGAACGACGGCTCGGAGAACAGTTCGGACGATAGCAGTGGCGGAAACGGAAGCGATGACGCTGCTGCCGAAACGATTCCTGGACTCGGGATCCTGACCGCACTCGCCGCCCTTCTCGCCGTTTCGCTCCTGCGACTCCGGCGGTAAGTTGTTCGGCCAGTGTTTACTCGAGTGACGCGAATCTGTTTTCGAAGGCGGGAACTCGAGAGCCAAGAGTAAGCGTTAACTTCACCCCCTGTCATCGGTGACACGAGGGCCCTTAGCTCAGTCTGGTTAGAGCGCTCGGCTCATAACAAACACCGGTGGATCGCCGGGTTTGGGGGATACCGAGTGGTCGATGGTTCGAATCCGTCAGGGCCCATGAATTCTGCGACGAACGGACGTGAGGAGCGAATTCTTACTCCCTGCGGATTCGAACTAGACGACGGCGAGCGACGCGAGCCGTCGGCGTAGTTACGAATCCGTCAGGGCCCATGGAGCGAGGCAAGCAGACTGCTCGGCGGAGTCAGCACGAACACACTTGTCGTTCTACGCCGACCTTGGTATCGTTATTCGGCATGAGGGGCGACCAGTCAGGTACGAGCGCAACGACGACTACTTCGAGTGGCGTCGAGTGAACGAGTTAGCGCGGGAGAATATCGTCGACGAGTTGCAGGCCCGCGTCTCGGAGCTGACCGATCAAATTGAGGAGTATCGCAACGAATACGGCGTCGATTCACCCGCCGAGGTCGACGTCCTCGAGTTCGACGCGGAGCGGATTGACGATGTGTACGTGGAACTCAGTGATTGGGCCACCGCTATTGAGGAGCGTCGTCATCACGAACGCGCCCGGAGAAAGGCCGCCAGTTCAACGGCCCCGTCCCACAGCTGACATGGTACCGGTGAATGACGGTCGGAGCCCTGCACCGATCGACCGATCAGTGTTAGAGCGACTTCGATCCCAATTTCTCGGCAGCCGTATGTTTCAATCGGCAGAAATCGTTACAGCTGGAAAGCTACACCTTCGTGTCGACCTGTCCGACGAGTACTACCCGAACGAAGTGTCCGCTCGCCTCGAGATTCGTTGGTACCGCAACGACGATTTTAACGTTCACTATCAGGAGGAACGACAAGATAGTGCGTGGAAGTGTCGATGGGATCGGCATCCAAACGCGCACAAGTCGAGAGATCACTTCCATCTGCCGCCGGCTGCGAGTCGCAGTGACGCACAAAACGAGCAATGGCCAGCTGACCATCGCGACGTGAGTCATCTCGTCCTTGACCGCATCGAGGAGCGAATCGAAGTACTGTGGGAGCAACAATAGGAAGCGAGAGAAGACTCTGTTGAATCCCTCTTTGGCGTCGCCAACGAATGTACCGTCGCATATCTGTTGATGCCCAGCACTTCTGTTACCTGATCGAGGAAATACCCGTTGAGGGTTCTGTTGAAATCCTTAGTCGGTGATTGGTTTTAGGAGTCGTGCTGAATACATAGCGCGAATCTTGCCTTTTGGAGTGAGGAAAGAGGTCCAGGGGAGGATTTTGAGTCGCAATTATTTAACTATAAATGAGTTCGAAGTGATATATGAGATATGGGTATAGTAAAGGATTTTGCTGACATAATATACGACATTTCAAAAGCAGGTTACAGATACGCTCGGGGGAAAGTAGTGGAGCCTACGCTGGAGGTAAGGAACACTCGTGCTAATCAGATGTGGAATGACAACCGTGACATCAACACCGTAGTTTATCAGGTCTTAGTTGAGAATATTGGCCAAGAAACAGCACACAATTGTATTCCAAAGATCTACTTCTACGGTACTCGCAGGAACGCTGAGGGAGAGGTGGATTCTGAGATCACCGTAGATACCAACGTATGCTGGTCTAGAGCGGGTAATCCTTCATCTATCTCGCTTCATGGAGGTGAATCAGAATGGGTCGATGTCTTTCGACTGATTGAGGACTATACTCAGGGGGAAAATTTTGACATCCACAAGGACAGACACGTCCAATTCCCCACGGCGAAGGGTTGGGAAGAAAATGCCCCAATCCAACTTCAGCGCATAGATATTGAAACCTCAAATACTTCCAGAGAATGGACCCGTCGAGCGGTTTGGCAAACCTACTGGGAGGAAGCCACCCTCGCAGTAAGGTGTGAAGAAGCGAGTCTTCAGCAAAAACTCGACTTTGAAGATATGAATGCGAAAATGGATAATAGCCCGCTGTTTTCGGAGGATTCGTTTAGCGATTCTTTGGAATAGTGTGATTATAAATTAATAAATAAAATGCGCGAATATATACATCAAATAACTATATCAGACTGCTTTCCGTTTGCTCCGGATATGGCCATTCCTGGCGAGATGCAGAAAGAAGTCTTCGATAGAGACGAATACCGATGTCAACGGTGTGGAACCAAAAATACCCCATCTAATCTCAACGTCCATCATATCCAACCAGTAAAGGATGGAGGAGAAACTGAGCCAGAAAATCTGGTAACTCTGTGTGAAGATTGCCACGAGAGATCTCACCGGTACAACGAGGAGATGTTGGAAGAGATGCCGGATCGGAGTATAGCCGCGTTCACCTTCCGTAACGCCTCCCTCAACGACTATGTTTCTGATTTAGACAAGCATCTCAATGAGAGCGAAATCTGTATCCCTGTTCATATCCGAGAACCCCTCTACGCTGTAATTTCGGTCGAGGGCGAAGAGATGTCTCAGGCAGTGAATTGTTGGCACGTGGACTTACAGCCAGAGCAGAGAAGACGTTCGGGTATGCGACTGTCCTTCCAGCGATGTATGCCGGCACCTTGCTGAGGCACACCTGGTTAACCACAACTGGCGATTGATCAAGTGGCTTCTCGTTGGCTCTCACCTGTATGATTCGTAACCAAATCAGCAGCCGAGGGGGTCAACATGGGAGAAGTAGATAGGGAGACGACTAGAACTGGGCCGTCTGAGACCAATCTGGTCGACGAAATCTCTGGAAAGCAGTTTCGAGACTGGTATCAGGAGCGGAAATTCCGGAAAAACATCGAAAACGGAAAGCCGTATTTCAACGGGCCACCGTCGGTTCCGTCACCCCGAAAACATAGTCCAAGCCAGATACTGCAGTGCCACCGAAAAATCGCATACCGTCAACACAATGCGCCGGCAGAAAAACCAAATCCAACAGGGATCTTTTGGTTTGGGTCACGGTTCGAGGAAGATCTCGTGGTGAAATTTCTCAAAGAGACTGTTGTCAACGACCAGGAATATGTCACGAACTCGCTGTGGGTTGATTTTACTGCCCAGACGGATATCGGCGACATTCAGATCAAAGGAGAAACGGATCCAGTAATCGTGGATACAGATGGAGAACCGTTGCTTCTCACGGAAATCAAGACCAAGCAATCGGTAGAAAACGTCCGGTCGCCCAACAAGCACCATCGAGCTCAAGCGCATGCGTACATGAAAGGATTGTCCGAGAAATACGATCGGACAGTGTCGGAGGCCGTCATCCTGTACGGAAGCCGAAAAACGTTCAACGCCAAAGCGTTCCATATCGAATTCGACCCATGGTTTTGGCGCAACACGGTTCTAAATTGGGTGGAGACACACACGACGTACCGTCTCAACGAAGACCTGCCACCAGCAGCCCCGGAGTACAGTTGGGAATGTAGCTCTTGCTCTTATAGAGAGCGATGCGGACGAGGTAGTGCAAGTTACGAGGACGTAGATGCTACCGGATTGCTACCTCTGCATGAGTACCCTAAAGAGGTAGCTAAAGAGTATTTAGAGGGTCAGGAGGATGCAAAGCTCACACCAACGCTCTCAGAGCGGTATCCAGAATTAGCAGACAGATTTGGGGTACACGATTGGCGATGTGAGCGTTGCGATGAAACCTATCCAGATGATTCACTTGACTGGACTGGGAATATCTCGGAACCACCTCTTTGCCCGTCTTGCTGTGACGATGGTGTACCAGCTACGCTGAGAGGAGACTCCATCGACACTCAGAAAACAAGAGGTGATCACCTTGTCACGGAATAGTTGGCTACATCTCGACGACCTTCGGGAGAGTTGGCTGTTCCTCATCGCTGGCGAAACCGAACAATCCGGTCAGCCAGAAGATTCGCAGAGTTCTATTGGAGAGATTGAGTACTGGGAAATTGGCGTCGGGAACCCAGAGAAATTGGTCGAAACAGCGGCATTGAGTTTGGCTGGAAAACATGTCCACTCCCAAGATGACCTTCTCACTGAACTCCATAACGAACTGAGAGCATATCGCTATCAGGACACGCTGCTCGTCACACTGGATCAAGAGGTAATGCAGCGTCTTCGAACGGAGTTTGTAACATCGGAGATCAAGATGCCATCTCTTCGGGGATTCACACATGTTGATATCGAGTCACAACTGCAGACACAATTTGGACAGTCACTCGCTGACTATGGGCTCACTGAAGAGGAACGACGTCGACCGCGTGTAACGGATGACACAAAACAACAGGTCGTGAGTAACGGAACAGTAGAACGTGTATGGGAGGTATGGACGCGCATATATCGGTTAGTTCCGAGCACTGAACTCGAGGGAACACCGCTATGATCGCAGTTAACAGCCTCTCAACTACGGTATTCCTGAGTACCGTACTCGGTGAGTGGGAATGAACGAAGCAGATCCGACGTTCGTTCGCCGGAAGTTCACCATTACGGAAAGACTTGACCAAACATTACAGGAAATGGCTGCACGTCACTATCAGGGGAATGTGAGTCTCTGCCTGCGCGCAGCGATTGAAAGTCATCGGGAAACTCTCGAGGGAGATGGACAATTTGCAGCTCGTCAGGTCGCGCGACAGTTAGATACACTCCAACAGGGAATGCAGGAGCTCCGAGCTGATGTCGATAATGCCAGCGTGGAGAGGGATGAAGGTCAGAAAACAGAGCTACGCTCAGCTGTATGGGGCGTCGAGTTGACGGGGGAAATGCAAACTATAATTGATTCCTTGGACAGTTCTGGGTCGCCGTTACGGATGGGGGATCTCCTCGAGCAGACTGAACTGAATCCACCACAGCTTCAGGAAAATCTAGCACGGCTGGTTGATCTGGGGTTCGTCGTCGAGACAACTGATGGAAAGCAACGATACAGACATGCGGGCCAGGTCAATTCTCCAAAAGATCGAGAAGGATTACAATGACACAAGATATTGATATCGGCTGCCCTCGAGTACCGGATAAATACGCGAAAGAGTATCTGCAGCACGCAGCAGGGCTAAAGTTGGTATCCAGTTCCGCGAAGACGTACGAATCACATCTCAAAGGATACGTTACATTTCTTCACGACGATAATACCTCTGTCCTCGAGGCGACGTTCACAGATGTATTAGAGTTCGTCGAGAGGTGCGTCCGACTTGGAAATCGTCGATCGACGATTGAGGGAAAAGTAACGACGGTTAATGAACTGTACAAGTACATTCGACTCCGAACGGAGGAAGGTGATGATCTACAATTAGAACCCTTACGGGTAGAAAATATCGATGTAAGCCGCTACCAAACCCCAGAGCCGATTGAGCGAGAAGCACTCTCTCGGGAAGAGTTACGGCGGTTGTTCGATGCCTTTGATTCCTATCGAAATCGGCTCATGGCAGTGGTTGCAGTTGAGACTGGCCTTCGAAACTCAGATTTGCGAGAACTCAAAATCACAAATCTAAATTTTGACTCTTTACAAATTCACGTATCTGATCCGAAGGGATCGAAACCTTACGATGTCCCGATAAGCGACGAGTTGGCGTACGAGTTGAAGTTCTGGCTTCGACATCATCGAACTGGCTATGCGAGTTCAGATGCGAGTCCATATGTATTTCCGAGTCAACATGGTCTGAAATTGGAAACGAATGGTAGCTTTAATCAGATAGTTCGTGATGCAGCCGAGCAGGCTGGATTACAAGAGGTAGTCGGTGAATCACAGATTCAGCGGAATGACGGATCGATGCTGGAAAGAGATATACGACAATGGCATCGAGTGACGCCTCATACGCTCCGCCATTCGTTTATCACTCTTCTCGCGGATTCAGGTGTGGAAATATCATATAGGAAACTAGTGGCTAACCATGCGAGTGCAGAAACGACGCGCGAGTACACCCATCTAACTGAAGATCGTTTTTCGACGGTTCGGGATAGATTCGTACCTCCAAGGTAGGACTGGGAACCCTTTACAGAATTTACCGAACATCCAATTGTTTATCTCGGGTTTAGAATTTAAAGAGTTGTGAAACATCTTAAAGGCATTTCAATCAACAATTTGCAGTTTATGTATACAATATTATTTGCCCTAAATCTATGAATGAAACCCTCTTGTGCTCTATTTGCACACATATGTTGGATAGTCACGGGAGTAATGGAACTTCTAAATCTTCTAATCAAGATAATCCAACAAAATTAAGGGCTATGGCAGTGAACAGGGTTATGTCGCATAGCGAAAACTCTGTGCGACCATGCTCCAACCACCCATCTCCCTTACCAATAGCCACAGGTGTGGTCTACTTGCTGGGAGAGGCCGGGGCGCTACTACGCCCCGGAAGTGGAGTCTACGATCATGAGAATCGAAAACCCCGATAAAGACTTTCAGTTGAACGGAAATAAGCCCTACGGGCTGTATAGAATTAGCTGTGCAGAACGCCAGATTTCTGCACAAAGAGTCACCGAATACCCCTGTAAAACACCGCTAAAAGTGGGTGGGCTGTGTTGACTCGAGATTTCTCACCAACGGTTGGTAGTTCTTCAGGAGACCAAACAGAGAGTACCTCTTCCAATGTTGTCCGCCCGAGTGTGACGATTCTGGAACGGCATATCCAACTGCTTGATAAGATGGCAACCGAGAGATACGCTGGAAATCGAAGTGCATGCCTACGAGCGGCCATAGAGGATCATGCGAGATCTCTGGAGGGAGAGAACGAATTTGAGGTTAAGCAGCTTATAGCAACAGTGCAAGACCTGGAGAAGAAAGTAGACGATCTAAAGATTGCATCACAAGAAAATTTAGAAGAAAAATCAGCTGCTGAGAACTCCAGGCAAAATCACCAGCACCAAAGCAAAGATTCGGGAAGGCAGCACCAAATATATGAACTCATTCCTACCCAAGGATCGATCTCACTCAATCAGATCGCATCGCAAGTTGATGGGCCACTGGTAGAACTCGAGAGTACACTCCAGACCTTGTGTGACCGAGATATAGTCAATGAAACTAGGTCGTCGGGGCGCATCGAATACAAAATCAATATGTCTGGGGTTTCAAACAATGAGTAGGAGAAACAGCGACACCGGAGATGAGTTAGAACTAAACACAGGATCAGAACTAGCCACTGAATATCTGTATTCTGAGTGCGGGGCAACAATATGTAGAAACTCTGCAAAAACCTATCAGTCGTATTTAAGAGGATATATTGAATATTTAGATGAAATTTCGGTAGAAGTGCTCAGTGCAAAATCCCAGAATGTACGGTCGTACTTGAAAAAGCGAACTCGACAAGGTAAGCGAGAAGGAGCACTTAGGCTAGATCTGACGGTAATCAAAGGGTTGTATAAATGGATTCGATTAGAAACAGAAAAAGAAGCTCAAGTCGATTATCTTGCTCTTGAAAACATTGATATCGGACGGTTTCGGACGACTCCACCGATTGAACGGGAACCCCTAACCAAAGACGAGTTAGAGGCTCTGTATGAGGAATTGGATACTTTTCGGGATCGGCTTCTGGTCACAATTGGAGCAGAACTGGGACCACGTAATATCGATCTCCGAAAGATCAGAATTGAAGATATAGATTTCGAAAGCAAGACAATCGATCTATCAGACACAAAGACACGTGATAGATACACCCTGCCAATTAGTGATAGCTTGGCAGTAGAACTCAAACACTGGTTGACTGTGCACCGATCAACGTATCCGTATTCTGAAGATCATGATTACGTGTTCCCCTCAAGACAGGGCGGACACCTCTCCAGAACTCATCTATTGGGGATTGTTAAGAAAGCAGCTCGGAACGCAGGAATACAGGAGACTCTTGGAAAGTCACGGATGTCTGAGCGACAGAAAGATGCCCTCGGCACTGATGCAGATGTCCGAGAATGGAAAAAAGTAACAGTCCATGCACTTCGTCATACTTTCAGTCATCTAATGGAAGAAGCAGGGCTTCCGCCTGAAGTCCGACGTGACGCTCTGAATCATAACTCTACAGAAACGACTGAAAAGTATTATTCAAGTGGCGGAACAGAGTACAAAGACCTGATAAGAGAGTTGCTGCACGAGGAACAGAACAACGAAGACAGCTAATCCTCGTTCACTTTTATACTCTTTTTGCGACTTATTATCGAGTCACGGAACTTAAACACCATCTGCGGATGGGTCAGAGAACGTCTTAAAACCTCATCCGATGAATATTGGATTTAGTCGAATATAAAGAAACGAACCAGTGGGTTATTCAATTGCCCTTGGGGTAGAAATTAAACCGGCTGCAGTGCTGAGGTCAGTAGGTACAGCGCCTGTGATGACTTCTGTACTATCGCCTACTGTCTGTATATTTGTTTTTCAAGACGTATTTTGGCAGTACCCACTGAGTGACCACTACACCCCTACAAACACTCCTTCTTGGAACCGGAGTGGTCACTCAGTGACCACTCATTAGAGACCTCCCTGAAATGGCATAATTTCAGCTGGAGGCTCTATCTTAGTCGAATAATTCTGGAGGTAATACAATGACCTGCTTTGAGCAGGTTGAGGGAACGAGTGACTCTTTTGAGTCTCTCGACAGTGCAACTGAATCTTATCTGAGTGAATTGTCAAGCAGTGTTCCTGACTCTACGTTTTGGTCTCATCAAACTGCAATTATTAAGCTCGGAGAATGGGCCCAAGAATCCAATTTTTCTGCGGTTTGGTTAGAAGACCATCAGTTATGCCGATTCATTGAAGACTTGATAGAGAGCACTACTCAGGATATTACTACAATCTGTGGATATATAAATTCCTTAATAAATTTCCAGTCGCACATTCACCAAGAAGATCCCACCATTCTCAAAGCAAGATTGCTATCGAGGATGAAATCATCAGATGTAATAGGGGACAGTGAGATCGATGAACGCATTCTCGGCATCTCTACAGATGCTGACAGCCAGAATCTATCCGACCTGATTTCATCGTTGGTAACCTACCTCCGTGAGCGTCAATATGGTACTCGAGTTCACGCATATGTCGAACTCATACTTGACACATGTAGCCAACCAGGGTGTGTACGAGATCTCGAGCTTGAAGACATCAATTCGGATAACGATACAGTCGTAATCTCGATCCCAGAAACGCACCTTGTAAGCAAGGCTGGTCTTGTAACAGAGAGAGTTGCAAATATTTCTCCAGAAACTTCTGAAGTTCTTGAAGAGTTCATAGCCTATGAACGGAAAGTGCCTACAGAATTCTCTGATAGCCCATTACTGACAACCTCCCATGGGAGAGCGAGTGAATCCACGCTTCGACGGGAAGTGAAACAAGCCAGTGAGAGTGCAGAAGAATATCCTGGTGTAGCGTCACCTCTCACACGACACCAAACTAGTTGTGTCGTCCCCAGTAAAATCTGGCAGTATTCAATTTTGCAGTTCCTGGAGGGACAATGAACGAGAATATTGTCCGTCTGCTGTCGGAGATCGATGATCCTGAGACCATCGAAAAAGTGCTGAAGCAAATGGATGTGAACGATACGTCTCAAGAGAATTCTACTCGAAATAGCTTTGCTCGAGCCACCCTCTCTGATCTCTACAAGCGATTTCTCTCGCGCAGGCAGAATCGAAGCCCGTCAACGCGGGCCCAATACAAGCGAACGATTCCTCGATTCGTTGAATTCGCGGAAGACAACGACATTACGTACCCAGTAGAGATCTCTTCACCGTTGGTTGATGCGTACGTCGACTACTTACAGTCGGAATATGACTCTGACTCAACGATCCTTACGTATACAAAGAACGCACGCACATGGCTTCGGTGGCTCAGCCAACGGGAACTATGCGACGAATCAATTTACAGGATCCTCGATAAGGAGGAACTCGGTTTAACTCCAAGAGCTCGTGACGAGGTGATTCCGAAATCTGAAGCCACAGGTCTCCTTCATCGACTCCGGCGACGTCGACGAGGTTCAGATATGCATGCTCTCACAGAACTTCTCTGGAACGGTGGACCACGTATTGGTGGCGTACACTCTCTTGATGTCCCCGATTTTGATCCAGAGGGGAAAGAACTCCGCTTCCGTCATAGACCGGAAGCAGGGACGAGGCTAAAGAATGGTAACAAAAACTCGAACACGGCTGGTGATGGTGAGCGAAACATCGTGATAAAAGACGAGGTCATAAGCGCAATTCAATTGTATATCGAGACAGAACGGCCAGACGTTACTGACGAGTACGGCCGAGAACCGCTATTTGCGACAGAATACGGACGGGCATCTCGGTCGACACTTCGACGATGGCTGTACGAAGCTACGAGCTGCCGCTGGAGTCCAAGAGATGCGGATGATTGCTCGTGCGATGGTAGCTGTAATCCTGATTCGAACGTATGCCCTGAGTCATATTACCCACACGCGATCCGTCGTGGATCGATCGTCAGCCATCTCAGCGGTGGCCTCCGGCGAGAACGAGCAAGCGAGCGATTTGATGTCTCTGTGAAGGTGATCAAGAAGCACTACGACCCTCGTACAGAACAAGACCGTCTCAACGATCGACGTGAAGCAGTCAAGCAGTCATGGAATTAACTTCGAAGATGTTGTCGAAACAGATAGTATCAGTCTTATCGCATTTATAAACGGAAGGAGAGATTGTAATAAACTATTTAAAACCCGAGTCATCTCATGGCACATGAGCCATCAGACGGAAAATTTCACGTTCATTGTCTATACTGGTGAATTATTATCACCCTCCCAGAGACGTGGCGATATTCAGAAGACCTTGATTTCGGTGTCGAGCCAGTGGAGTTTGGAACTTTGTAGCCCTCTCGACTCGAACTCTCCCGTCCATCTAGTGCGGTGAACTCGAAGCGTCCAACATTGGATACACCGAAAGACACAGTATTCTGTGTTCCCATAGGTTTCTGTATGCCCAGTATCACGGTCAACGTGGACAACGACCTCAAAGCGCGAATGGAAAAGCACCCGGAGATCAACTGGAGTGAGGTCACGCGGCAGGCCATTCAGGAGAAGATCGAGGCGCTCGAAATGATGGACGAGCTCACCAGCGAGAGCGAACTCACTGAGCGAGACGTTCAGGAAATCGCCGATGAAATCAACGAACGTGGACGCAAGCGCGTCGAAGAAGAATCGGAGTAGACTCGACGAATGAAGCTGGTCATCGACGCCAACGTCGTTATCTCTGCACTCATCGCTGATTCGAAGACGCGGGAGCTCATCGTTACACTCGAACCAGATCTTTTGACGCCCGCGTTTGTCCACGACGAAGTTGAGAACTACGAAGACCTGATTGTGGAGAAGTCCGGAATGGAGCCGGACCGAGTGGCACAGTTCATCAACCTCCTGTTTCAGTACATTGAGGTCGTTCCTGCCGACGACTTCTATCCGGCTATCGAGAGGGCAGACGAAGCAATCGGAGACACCGACCCCGACGACGTGCTGTACCTCGCGTGTGCGATTGCCAGCGACGCTGCCATTTGGAGCGACGATTCTGATTTCGACGAACAGAACCTTGTCGAAACATACTCGACGGGTGACGTAATCAACTCGTTTGACACGCTATAATTGGTAGATCTGCCTCTCGGTTCGATGAGCGTGCCATCAAACTCGAAGGACAGCATTCCGCTGTACCCGACATCTGCTTATTCGCAAGATCGTGTTGCGGTGGCTCTCAAGACCCGGATAGTGGACACGAGCGACCCGATTGTGGCTTTCGAGGAACCAGGTAACTGCCATCGCGTTCTTCTCGTGATATTCCATCCGCGCGGGCAGTGTCTTGATGCCTCGCGCAACGAGGTAGCAGTCGAACGGCGAAAGCATATTCCCAAGCCCAACCCGCTGCGCGAACGCTAATTGCTCGAAAATTCGATCGTCATCGATGATAATGGCACCGCCGATAGAGTCGGAGTGCCCGTTGAGATACTTGGTGGTGCTGTGAGCGACAATGTCAGCACCCAGTTCGAGTGGGGCTTGGTAGTATGGACTCGCAAAGGTACTGTCCACGCCGAACAGAGCATCACGGCCATCGGCGATGTCGGCTATCGTTTCAATATCACACAACCTAACCAAGGGGTTCGACGGCGCTTCTGCCCAGATTAAGTCAGTGTCCGCGTGACTGCGTCGGCGACGTTGTCGGGTTCACGGGTGTCAACAAAGTCGATGTCAAAGGCGAGATGTCCTCTGAGTCCGTCTTTTCCGAGAGCACAGATTCCAGTTCGAATTTCGTGTAAGGACCTATCAGGTAGGTAGTAAAAACGAGTACGACGGCTTAGTAAGCCGATTAAGAAGTACATCGCACATCGGCATGCCATTGTAATCTCGTATAAAAGTCACTACTGATGAGAAATTGAAAACCTACCCGTTCGCTCTACATCCGATTCCCACCACTCACAGTCTGACTCATAAAAGGTAACAGTCGATACTTCCTTGTGGAGCGATCCCGTACCGGCTCATATGGCAGGTGAACAGACGGGGGGCGACGCGGACAACAATGCGGACGCGCAGCCGGTCGCTGACGTCACAGCCGAGTTATTCGAGGAGGGTGACCCACATGAACTCGGCGATTACACCGACCGATTCAAGGCTGTGGCCCACCCACTCCGGTTCGCCATCCTCTACCGATTACGTGATGTCGATGGGATGAGTGCGAAAGAGCTCTCTACACTTACCGGTCGGAGTGGGAACGCCCTCCACACGCATCTCGACTCGCTCGTGGACGCCAACCTCGTGACGAATTGGAAGCAGACCGATCCCAACAAGCATCAACCCTACTCCTATTATGCGATCAGCGGTCTCGGGGCACAACTCATCGACCTCGCAGTTGAGTCGCTCAGGCACGAACGGGATGCCCCCGAGACCTATCAGTAATAGTAACTGAAAACACACCGATTCTATTTAACTCGCTAGTAGGACCGCCTCGGATATCGGAACATAGGGATGCGCAACGAACTTTTGCTCTGCGGGCGCGACGGAGTCGCGCCCTCGGCAAAACTTCGATGAAAAGCACTTCGTCACCCCCTCAGCCGCGCCGTTGGCGCGGCTTCGAGGGGTTCCTTGGCCCGCTCGCTCACTCCGTTCGCTCGCGGTGGGTGCACACTGCTTGTCCTGTACTTACCGTTCGTTGGATAATCGTGGAGGGGGTATACGACCTGTTCGATAACACTCTCTTCCACATTAGTGGGAAATGAGACTACCCATGGGAATTCTTATTTCCCACCTCGAGACGATAATAGCGATCGGAGAGAACCATTATCTCAAAAGCTGCCTGAGGTCCATTGCAATAATCGAAACTGCTATATTATGCGGAATTACAACCAGTAGCGATTGCCAGTGGCGACCCATAGACCGCTTTGCGACGCCACCTATTTTTTAAGGATTAGGATATCTTGATGTACCATAGATGGTACGAACGAGAACGGATATCCATAGACGTGGAGGTCCTTTGATGGATCATACCAGACCAGATCCGCCTTTAACGTGTATCCTGCTTCTTCAAGCCGCTGTGCAAGCTCCGCTGAGAGCATGTTGTATGACTGATCACGATACATATCGCCAATAAAGACTGCAATGTATCCGTCGTCTTTGAGGACTCGACGGAAATTCGTGAAATAGGTCTCCATTTGCTCCAGCCATTCATCTTTACTTTGGAACTTGTCTTCCCCGAAGTTATCGAGTTTGCTCTCACGAATCTTGTCTTTGTTTCGAGTCTGCTCAACTTCGTCCATATTCCAATAAGGAACGTCAGTGAGGAGAAGATCAACAAACCCATCGTCAATCTCATCAATTAAGTCATTACAATCCCCTTGGCGGAGCGTCTGTTCAGCGAGTGGTGGCTTGCCAGCTGCTGCCCGTTCTTTATTCTCCTCTGAGAGTACTTCGTCGTAGATGTCAATCCACCGGTCGTTGATTTCGAACCCGATCGCCTCACGGAGTCCAGTCCCCTCAAAAGCGGCGAGGCTCGCACCTAATAACGTCCCTCCAACACCAGCGAACGGATCTAAGACAGTATCGCCAGCCTTGCTGAAACGCTGAATTATCTCGAGACATAGTCGTGGTGGTTTTTGTCCGCCATGTTCACTTCGAAGCTCGTGTTGAAGAGCTGGAGGATACTGTTCTGGAATTACAGACTTTGTCGCGTACTTCCACTCTCGGCCAGTAAGATCATTAACTCGATTCCGTTCGTCATAGATACCTTTGCCTTCAATGTAGGTCTGATGATCCGCTAACTCATCCGTATCGACGATGTCACCATCTTCGATCGGTAAGGCGTTCTCCTTTGATTGATCTTCATCAAACTCACCATCATCAGTTGTTAGTAAACGACTTTGCTTGTGTTCAGAACCCTCATCGGACATAGTATAGATTCAGCTTCTCCGCTGTTATAAGGTTGGGTCATGTGATAGAGTTTATAATCAGACAGACATTTATGCGATTATTTCTAATAGAGTATCAGATCATGCCTCACCTCTTTGTTTACTCTGACAATATCTTAGAAGGGGTCCGATTCATTGACAATCTTGATGAACATAGTGATTACTTGAATTTGATTGGAGAAGATCTCTCCGATCCGTCACAGCCAAAGTTTATTTTGGCTGATTCTGGTGGCAATGAGATTTCGCTGACCGTTCGCGGCGAATACGAGTGTTGGGAACTTCCACCACATGTTGATACTGCAGTCTCCTTTATTGGGCGTCCAGACGTAGTCGTTGTTGACCGGGAGGGAGAGCAGGTTATTGGCGGTGAGTTCACTGATGCAGCCCCAATTGGTAATATGATTCTACAGCGGGAAGGGCGTCAGGTGGGGTTACTTCGTGCAGGATTTCCATTAGTATACGATACGGCGTACACAGCAACGGATCGATCTGGGGGCACTGTTGATCCACGGTTCCCGATGGCGATGATTGTGTTGACGCGGCTAGCGTATTGTATGAAATACCGCCGACCTGCTTTCATCACTTTTTATAAGGAACCAGACGGAGAGCGGGCTGCATCGCAAAAGTACGACGATTATCCACCAATCCGTGAGCATGATGAAGGTAAGCGCTATTTACATAATTATTTGAGTACACAGCTCCTGCAGCATGCTCATGGAGAATACCAGCGGAAGGTGGAAGATTCTCAGCGGGATATTCTATATCAAATGACGGAGTACGTTCTGGAGAAGCCAGTAGTGAGAGGTAAGGACCGAGATCGGATTGAAAAAGACGCCGAGGGAATCGCAAACACGAGCGTACTACTCCATCAGCGTGAGGCGTTCATTGATCACATAATTGAAGTCATAAACGGACGAGAAACGCCGAATCCAGACTTTGATCTGACTCAGTTTGACTCTGAGAGTGCGTATAACTGGAATAGTTCGCCCCACAAAAGTAAGCCGTTCAACAAAGCGATCTTAGATGCCGGACTTACCCCACAAACATTTAGTTCACGTCAGAACCCATATGTGATCGATACAGACGAGATGATTGATGCTGTTACCCATCGATATCCGGCTCTTTCATCGTCATTGAACTCACTTGATCGATCCATAGAAACGGTAGTAATTACGCCGAAGTTCTTCCAAGAATCCGGATCTTCCTGTATTACCAAAGTGGATCCATACTCTGGCGTGATTGCCTCCTTTGCGGAGTGGTTAGGCCGTGATCTCAATAATAAAAAGACGCGGAACGTTGTCGCATACAGTCACTCAAAGTGTCAGAAAGATATTAGCGATGATAGTAAGCTGAGGCGCTCAATTGATGAAATGACGGACATCTCGATCGTGTCTGTTGGCGAAGACAACATTGCTGAAGAGTGGACAATCCTATGAACTCAAACGACCTTACCAGCGCAGAATACAGTGCACCAACTATCTACAGCGACGAAGCGACGCTGATCGACCTTTATCGGCGATTTGTCCGTGATCATGACTGCCATGAAGACTATTTGGCTCCATCCGGTGCGCCGTGGCCGAGTATCCGAATCTGGAACGGAGAAGCATACGATAAGGGCTATGTAAATAAAAATGATGCACGAGTCAACCTGATTATACAATCTCCGGTACCCCCGTTCAAGCTAATTATGGGGTACAGTGTTGGCCAAGAGTTTGGCCAAATGGAGACAGATTATCGAATTAAAAATCGCATCAATAAGGCCTTCTCAACAACGGAAGAAACACTCGAAGAGATCTCTGATGTCTTTGATAAGGAACGTATTGATCACTATCGTGTCTTGATGCTATCAGTTGACGAGTTCGACGATATCAAGACAAGAGCCAACAAGTTGCAACAGTCGATTAATAACTCGTTGGACCAACCCAATCGTACATTCGGCTATTTGACTTCGCCAGATGGTGATGGCAGTATCAATCGAGAACTTCGGTTCCATCAGGACTTTCCGGCTGATGAACGGACTTGGTTCAGTACACGAGTAGAATGACATCAGAAGAAACCCAAAAAAACGATGAGATTACGCCGAACAAAAAACAGGAAAAAGCAATCAAATCCTCCAGTGATCGGTTACGACTCGTAGCGGGTCCGGGGACAGGAAAAACTGAAACACTGACTCGTCGGATTGCCTATCTTATAGAAGATCGAGATGTGCCACCAGAGTCAATCATCGCGTTCACATTTACCGAGAAGGCAGCAAGTGAACTGCTCATGAGAGTTGAGCGGCAGGTGGGCTCACTAGAGACCCGGCCTTGGGTAGGTACAATTCATGCCTTTTGTCTCGAGTTGCTTGAAGAGTACAGAGAAGAGATTTTTGATGGGGACCACACTGTGCTTGCTGAAGAGGGACAACTCGTGTTCCTCTATACGAACTACAATGAACTCGGGCTTGACGATGTTCACTTCCCATTGTCAGTCGTTGCAGGACACTTTTCTAAGGCGATGGATCTTGGAGTCGAACCGACGACGTACCGTCGGTATGCAGAGAATTTCTTGGCCAAAACCCGTTCACTTCCAGAACACCGACCGGATCGCAGGACTAAGCTGGAAAACGCTGAAGATCGGGTTGCTGTTGCAACAGCCTACGAGCAGTATCATGAGCTGATGGCGGAGCGAGACACTCTTGATTATGCGACGATGATTGAGCGAGCTCTTGAACTCGTTAGTTCTCACGATCAAGTCAAGAGTGACCTAGAAACACAGTACACTCATTTATTGGTAGATGAATACCAAGATACTAACCGAACACAAGAGGCGTTGATAAAAGAGATTGTAAAATGTGAGACCGAATTATGTGTCGTTGGTGACGATGATCAGTCGATTTATCGATTCCGTGGTGCGACCGTCGATAACCTACTGGAGTTTGATTCGAGATTTGATGCGAGCGAGACGATTAAAATCGAACGCAACTATCGTTCGGATAAACGAATTATCGCCGCGAGTCAGGAACTAATCAAGAATAACGACCGTCGACTGAAAAAGGAAATTGAGCCAGATAGCGACGATTCTGGCGAAATCGGGATTATCTGTAAATCAACCCCGACGGCAGAAGTAGCAGCTGTTGTCGACCAAATCGAGACCATAATCGCTGATGGGACTGAACCGCAAGAGATCGCAATATTATTCCGAAGTGTTACACGCGATGCCGCCCCGTATAGCGATGCTCTTCGGAATCGCGGGATTCCCGTTGAGGTGACGGGAGTTGCGGACATCTTTGATGACAACTTTGTTACTGAGATACTCACCGTGATCGATTATTTGCTTAACGATGTGTCCGCGGCTGACCTGAGTGATCTGGATCTTTTGGCATTATGTGATGAAACAACCGACACATTCGCAACAGGTGAAGATCCTTCTTGTAAGCACGCTGGGTGTCATACTACAGTCGCTGCTGTGCGGGAGTTGGACTCTGAGTATAGTGCGGACTCGTTTGTTGATCCTAAACAGATCTTCTATGAGTTACTCGAGTGCTTCCCAAGTGTTCGAAATCTGATTTCCGAGTATACAGAGCGGGACGCTTCTGAACAACTCCGATATTTGGCGGGACTTTCTGATGTTCTTGACCAGATTAGCACTATCTCCGAACACACTACACTGAATTATTTGAGAAAAATCCTCTCTCTTGTTGAAGACCAAGGTGTTGAGCCCGACCTGCCGGACCGTGAGGGGGATGTCAATATCATGACCGTACATCAGGCGAAAGGATTAGAATTTGGCACTGTTGTAATACCTCGCCTTACGGAGGGTACCTTTCCGTCAACTGGGCGACCGGATCCACTCCAAATTCCTTCACAATTACGGGACGAACCAGAATATAAGGAAAGTGATGGACCGATAGCAGACGAACGTCGCCTGTTTTATGTTGCACTCACAAGAGCAGAGTCAAAAGTGATCCTTGCCACAAATAAACAGAACGACCCTTCCCGGTTCCTCCAAGAGTTACCGACCCCTGAACTCACAGAGTTAGATCCAAAGCCGGCGCTTGCTGAAGAGGACGTTCGATATACGCTTGCCCGCCGTGACAATCTTGAGTCGACAAGCTTTACACAAATATCGTATTTTGCCCAGTGCCCACTCCGGTTCGGATTGCTCTTTGATTATGGGTTCGAACGCACTGACCAGCCACAGTTTTTCTACGGAATCAGTGTACATCGGGCTCTGGAACGGTTTTTCAATGAGATTGCTGGTGAGACTACTCCAGCAAAAGACCACCTATTAGAAGCCTTGGATATAGAGTGGATTTCACGCGGTTATCAAGGAGAGACACAAGAGGGACGGTTTCGGCAAAACGCTGAAGAGATCTTGACAGCATACGTAGATGCCCACACAGAGAACTTTTCGCAGATTGAGTATGTTGAACACCCGTTCAGCATGCTGCATGATGGCATTCAAGTTGAAGGGGAAATGGATAGAGTTGATCGGTTGCCATCCGGTGAGCTTCAAATAACGGACTTCAAAGTCGGTGAGGCATCAGATCCGGGACCTTGGGAGAGATTCCAGTTACAGCTTTATGCCCTAGCCTGCGAGCAAACTCTTGATGAAACTGTCTCTGGATGTCAATTTCACTTTCTTGCTAATAACACGCAAGTTCCCGTTGAATTTGATGACGAAGTTCGTCAAGAAACAATCGACCGCTTGTCTACTGTGTTGGAGAAAATGAGAAGACGCGACTACCCGGCAAACACGGGAGATCACTGTAGCCGTTGTGATTTTAATGGCATATGCCCAGCAGTGAATAATCAATAATCGAACTATAATTGGCAATCAACAGAGAGCCCAATACTGTATCTAATATGGCCTCACTACACTATACGGATTTCATTTCACGCTTTAGTGTATTCAACATGGTTTCACTACACTTCCCATGTGATTTTTCCAGTCTCACTGCTGCTGTTCTGTTATTGTCTGCTCAGATCTTTTCCCATGTGCGATATATAATCAAGAGAGCTGATTACAATCCGAACAGTTCCACGGTCTCGTTTACCAGGTTCAGAATCCCAAGTCCGCCGCACTGATCTTCCGCTCACTCTGTACTGACGCGAACAGCACTGAAACCGTCCACGAACATCTTAAGGTCGTCTTTGATAGTCAAGACCGTCTTCAATAAGCTCCGTTACATCTAGATTCCAGTTGGAGAGTATCCTGAGATTGCGTCTAGAACATTGTCCGTAGTGCCGATCTCGGACGAAATCTTATATCCATGAACACGGAATCGAGTACACGCACCTCAACCTCACTCGTTTCCTTAAGACATGGTGTATTCATCAAAAAATACCGTTTTGATTCGCGAAAATACAGTTATTAGGGCATCAAAACTATGGATTAGCAGATAAGTGAGTCAGCCGATAGAAACTCTGAAGGGTTAGTAAGAAAAATACTAAGCCCTGATACTCGACCGGATAACGGGGGGAACACAATCACCTCAGATCAACACGGAATGAAGAACTGGGCAAAGTGGTTGCTATTCTTTAGTTCCTATGTCCCGCTGTATGTCATCATCGCGGTCGGAACCCGCACAACCAGCTTTGACTTCGTACTCTTTCAGACTCCAGTCTACAATGTTTGGGGCTACCAATTGTCTATAGTTGCCCTATTGTCACTAGTCTTCGGGGTGTTTGTTTTCGCCTTCCTCCTCATCGTGCTCCGCTTCAAGAGAAGAGAAAACGGCCAGCCAAAGAAGGTCGGGAAACCTACGGAGCGGAATGAGTTGATGATGACCTACATCCTTGTTCATGTCGTCCCCTTCGCTTTCATTGACTATACGAGCACGCTCAATCTCCTAGCCTTCATGTTCCTCTTCCTATCAATCGGGGTTATTCAAGTACGGTCGTCACATCTCCACGTAAACCCGATATTGTCGGCTCTAAAATACGACCTCTACGAAATAGAGGATGCTGATACCCGCGGTCAGTTGTTACTGGCCAAAACGTACGAAGACACAGACTTAGAACAGGCAACAATCATAGCAGTAGAAATAAGTAATAATGTCTATGTTACCACTAGTTAATGGATGTTCAGGCCAAGTTGGGCGAGGTCGTTGACCTAATTGAGGGCATCGACGACTGGGACGGCTCCTGCCATCTCATTGTCGCACGTGAAGAAGGGGACGATGAGGATAATGGTTCAACCGAGTACGTCTTCAAGCGGGCGAAGACGAAGGACGGTCTACACAATCAGTTGGGTGAGTTCGCCGAAGAGCGTATCAAGAACAAACGGGATGCACTAGAAGGAGATTCCAAAGAGGCTGTCGACTACGCTGCATCTAATATCTCTGATCAGAAAGAACTCGTTCAACACGTCTCTTCTGACGACGTACCTAAGTTCGAGCAGTATGAAAACCTCGTCGAAACGGATGATTTCACGGCAACAAACTATATTTCCGAGGACGGTGACGAACCCGAATTTCAAGTCATTGTCCTCCGAGATGGAACCGACGAACGAGTGCTAGTCTTCCAAGACATTACGAGGCGAGAAATCCTCGGAAAGGATGGGAACATCCGATTCTGGGAGCATGATGAATACTACGAAGAAGTCGAGGAAACCATCATGGAGGTTCCGAACCGGGTAGATGCGGTCTACTATGACGAGGAAATCTTCATCTTCGACCAGCGCCGCTTCGAGAAAATTTTCGACTACATGGATGAGTTTCACTCAGCTGCCGAAGACACCGTGGAGACCATCATGGACAGCGATGTCCCCGTCCACACAGGAGATGTGTTCCTTGAAGCGGTCAAATCCTATCCAAACGCCTCTCGTATGTTTTATGCGGTTCAGGAACGTGCGTTGTGGGAGCACGACGAGGTCGACATGGACATGTTCTACTACATCATCGATGAATACGACCTCTCTGTAGACATCGAGGAGCGAGATGGGGAACGAGGGCTTGTTTTGCAGGACAAACGGAACGTCTGGGAGATCATCCACCTGTATAACGACGACCACTTGAGTTCCCCGATAACCGAGGTCGCTTATCAAGTCAAAAACAAGGATCCACGTTCCGATGGGGACGGGGATGGCGACTAAAAAGTCGGAGTTTTTGTATGAGCCACCCTTGGAATTGACTCAATAGAACAACTCTCATTGTCCCACCACCGACTCTCTCCCGCGATCACCTTTGATGACGAGTTGTGATCCCGCTCTGCGTGCCCCATCGACTTCAACCAGTACTCGTAGTCATCAGACTGGTAGATGT
The DNA here is from genome assembly GCF_054653435.1 of Halostagnicola bangensis. Classification (NCBI taxonomy): domain Archaea; kingdom Methanobacteriati; phylum Methanobacteriota; class Halobacteria; order Halobacteriales; family Natrialbaceae; genus Halostagnicola; species Halostagnicola bangensis. The sequence goes on from NZ_BAAIGG010000002.1 coordinate 1,328,883, forward strand.
AGTGATACTCAGCAGTAACCGATTCGCGCCTTGTATCCTGCACAAGGCTACGTATATTATCGATAGCTGGTAGGAATTCCAGCGGTCAGTCCGTATCTTTAGTGAGCGTATGTTTTACAGCAAAATACTGTCCAGAAATAGAAGTTCAAGAAGGTCAAATAAAGCTGGTTATTCGTCCAAAGATCATCTTGATACTATTCGTCTGGAAGGTATCGGCGGCGTTGTTCGAGTTTTTCTCGAGCAGACCGTTGATCGTAATGTCGCTCCAATACGTCCATCCCAACGTCCATCCGATCACTCACAATGCGTTCAGGGGTATCTGACTGGAGATGATGCGTGATGGACCCCCGACGAACGGGATGCGGGCTCAGTGCTGACGGACACTTGTGAGCATACTCTGTCGGGTGTGCTTCGCACTTGCCGATATTCCGGTCGTGTGGACACTTGTTCTCGTATACACACGGGCGCGTATACTGGTACGCGATCGTTCGTCCGCGATTGCGGCTGAGGCGACTACGCTTCGTCGCAAATAGCGGAGTTCGACCGTAGTCATCGACTACCCCTGGATGGTTGACCTCAAGCCAGTCGTCCAGGACCAGACAGACACGATCGTTCAACGCAACTAGTCGCTCGCTTTTCGAGCCGTTCTTGAGAGAGGTTCCCTCGTCTGGTCTGTGAACTAATGCCAAGTATTGATCGTCGGATCTGTAGTCCTCAACATCGATTCCGGTCGCAGCACCGATGCGAAGCCCAGTGTGCCAGAGTACTTCGAGCAGCGCGTGCTCGAGTCTTGCATAGCGATATCGCTCGAGATGGTTCAGGATCTTCTGAGCGCGATCCCTGCTGAGTAACTCGTCGCGTGCGTCATCAGCTGTGGTCGTTGGCAAGATGATTTTCTCATCGAGTCCCGCTTGTACTGCGTCGATACTCGCACAGAACCGGAGGAAGACACGCAAGGTCGCCAATTGTCCCTTCATCGACGCAGTGGCGAGTTCGTCTTCGTTCCGTCGTTTGACGCGGAACCGGTGGATATCGCGTGCGGAGAACTCGTTCAGGTTGTCAATCTCCTCGTTTTCACACCACTGTACGAACTGCCTGAGCCGATAGTCGTGCGATTGTAGTGTTGCATCCGCGAGTTTGTGTTGCCGTTCATCAAGGTACATCTGCTTGGCCGTCTCCGGGCCAAGCGGTTCGAGTTCGGTTGTCATGTCGTCTCACTCACGAAGGCAGAAGACAGCAATCTCTGAACGAGCGTGTTAGCGCTTGTCTGCTCGCCTAACAGCTAGCTGATGGCCCCGAAGATTCTGGATAATCCCCGTCAGGGCCCATGAATTCTGCGACGAACGGACGTGAGGAGCGAATTCTTACTCCCTGCGGATTCGAACTAGACGACGGCGAGCGACGCGAGCCGTCGGCGTAGTTACGAATCCGTCAGGGCCCATGGAGCGAGGCAAGCAGACTGCTCGGCGGAGTCAGCACGAACACACTTGTCGTTCTACGCCGACCTTGGTATCGTTATTCGGCATGAGGGGCGACCAGTCAGGTACGAGCGCAACGACGACTACTTCGAGTGGCGTCGAGTGAACGAGTTAGCGCGGGAGAATATCGTCGACGAGTTGCAGGCCCGCGTCTCGGAGCTGACCGATCAAATTGAGGAGTATCGCAACGAATACGGCGTCGATTCACCCGCCGAGGTCGACGTCCTCGAGTTCGACGCGGAGCGGATTGACGATGTGTACGTGGAACTCAGTGATTGGGCCACCGCTATTGAGGAGCGTCGTCATCACGAACGCGCCCGAAGAAAGGCCGCCAGTTCAACGGCTCCGTCCCACAGCTGACATGGTACCGATGAATGACGGTCGGAGCCCTGCGCCGATCGACCGATCGGTGTTAGAGCGCCTTCGATCCAAATTTATCGGCAGTCAAATGTTTCAATCGGCGGAAATCAGTACGACTGGGAAGCTACACCTCCGTGTCGACCTGTCCGACGAGTACTACCCGAACGAGGTGTCCGCTCGTCTCGAGATCCGCTGGTACCGCAACGACGATTTCAAGATCCAATATCAAGAGGAACGCCAAGTTAGTGCGTGGAAGTGCCGATGGGATCGGCATCCAAACGCGCACAACTCGAGAGATCATTGCTGACCGTTGATTCGGATCACCGTCTCGTCAAGTGCGACGTGATCCGGACTCGCATCACTGGCGGGTTGTAGATCAGCCTTCTACACCCAGTCGTGAACGGCTTTCCGTGACCGTCCGACATCGAACTTCTATAATTCAGAGACGGTATTCGAAAGTGATAATCCGGACAAATGGAGTCGAATACCTAACTCCATCAGTTCGCTCGGTATCCGCTCTCGCTCCACAAAACCCAAGTCTATCCAATCGCTACGACCGCTGAGACGAGCAATTTCAGCCATTGACCAGCCGAAATTCGCTTCGCCTCACTTTTCAGTCTTAACTAAACACGACCCCCTGTTATCGACCACAGAGCTATCCGGCTGGAGAGCCAAAATTATAGGATGGCAGACGATAAGCGCGGCCGAGACAAGCAAGCACACGACGCTGAAAGACGCCAACAAAAGCGTGAGATCGCCACAGAACTGGAGCGCGGGGACGAAATAGAGCCACCGGTGGAAGCGGAGGAACTCGCCAGTTTCGAGGCAGAACTCGAAGAGCTGACCTTCCCGGCCACGGGGACCGAGGTCGTCGCGGCGATCGGCGATCGTGAGATCGAATCGGTCGAGGGGAGCTACAGTATCGAGGAACTAGTACCGGAGACAGACGAGGAGACGTTCGACTCTTCAGCTGCCGTCCGGGTGCAGGTACAGCGGCCGACAGTTGCCGAGGCCATGAAACGGGTCGTGGAAGCCAGCAAAACGCTTCGGAATACGGATTTCAGTTGGGCACAGCGCAAGGCGTACGAGAAGACCTTCCAGGAACTCAAAGCGATCGATGTCGATGACGACGATGAAGGGATCCAGGCCATCAGCGACTGGATCATCGAGCGAATCCGCGAGAAAGAAACGCTCCCGACGTCCCGGGCGGTACGCCGAGAAGCGGCGAAGTTCTGTCGGACGAACGGATATCAGGTCCGAAACGACGAGTGGCTCGGGATATAAACCGACGACCACGAGCAATCGTTGCAATGACTGCTGTCACGCCCCAAGCGTGACCGATACGCGCCCTCGATCCAGTAACAGGATTTCTCTTGTGAGAGGCGTCTCATTCCGTCTCGGTTGGAACTGCTATGGGCTTTATTGTGTTACCAGTGAAACCACTAGCATGGCGCTCGATATAGAGGTCCCGGAACCACCAGACCTCTCGAACCGAGGAATGCCGCGCGAGTTCGAGTGGCAAGAAGAGACGCTCGGATCAGAGGATTTCTACCGCGAGGACATCGAAGACCTGCTCCAGGAAGGTGCCTGGAAGGAGGGATTCAACGAGTGGACCGAGTACACGAGTCTCGATGAAGAGCACGTTCGAATTGTCAGCGACCTCGGCCTATTCCAAGCGTTCGACTTCTACTGGGACCCAACCGAAGACCGCCTTCGCTTCGACGCCCCAATGATTTCGGACGACTGGCGGGAGCGAAACACGACCGAGTCGCTCGATTCGAGCACGGTTTCAATGATTGACAGTGAGTTAGACGATCTCGGCCGAGCGGTACACGAGGTGCTTGAGAACTACCTCGAACGGAACGACGAAGCGTCTGATTATGGTTGGGGTGAGGAAACGTACGGTAAACGCGAGGAGTGATTCCAGTCACTACAGCCTGCTCGACGGCGTCCGAGATGCAGATTTCTCTATAGTGAGCAGACTCGAGCCGAAGAACTCGCGAACAAATTCCTCGGAACAGGCTAAAGATGACAGATATTGTATCATACCCGATATAGTAGTGACTGAATCGGCAGAAAGATTTGTTCGATTTCAGATAAGATACAGATCATATAATAGAAAATATGTCTTTGGGGTTGAAAGGGAATGGCGATAGTGACGCTACTATTTGAGAGAATACGACTCGTTTACGAAATGTGAACGCCACGGCCAGGAAGACCAGTACGCTGGGAGGGTCTACAGAGTATCGCACTGACCGGCCAACGCGGGGAAGTACTGATTGAAGATCTGAAGTAGACGATAAAGTTGTCGTCGAAATCAGTGACGAGAAATCCGATGGAACGCTCGTCCACAAAATAGTTGTTAGAGTCGTTCTGCTCCGCCGAGAGGGGAAGTTCCACGATACGGATCAAATTCGAGAAGCGTTCGTAGAGAAGAGAGACGGACAAACACAACTTGTAGAAAATGGGGCCGTAGTCGTACGAATTCGGTATTGAGTGATCAGTTCGAGTCAGTTCAGGTTTCCTCGGTCGCGAGTGCTTCAGATTTTGTTACGTTGCTGATCGTGGAATCGGTTTGAAAACGTTCGATCTACTGACTCCACATCACAAATATATCTGTATAAATAATAGTATCTTATAATGGTAAGAGTGCGATTTGACTGGCCTTAATTCCAGTTACTATAATAGACAAAAGAACGATATCTCACCTACTATAGAAAATTCAGCTCCGCATGGTATTTTAACTGGTATGAAAGAACAGTCATTCCATATGTTTGGTTTGAACCTACAGCACTAGTAAGCGATCGAATTCTGACGACCAAATAGATTGTTTCTTGTGGGAATTTGTGTATACAACAGGAAGCATAAGATTCGACTGGTCACATTGCAACTCGGATCGAGTTCGGGCTCCACAACGGGTACATGTCAATAATTCCAGGCGGAGCGCATGTTTAATATGGCTTCATTACCATTGTGTATACATGTCGATTCCGATAATTGACCCGCACATGCACATGGTTTCGCGGTCGATCAACGATTACGAACGCGCCCGACTGGCCGGCATCGAATGTTGCATCGAACCGGCGTTCTGGAGCGGAACGGACAAACAACACGCCGAATCGTTTTTCGATTACTTCGAGCGGCTCATCGGCTTCGAAACCAACCGCGCCGAGCGCGCCGCCGGTATCGACCACTACGCCACCATCGGCCTCGAGCCGAAGGAAGCGAACTACCCGGAGATGGCCCAGCGGGTCCTCGACGAACTTCCGGAGTACCTCGAGCGCGAGGATGTCGTCGGCCTGGGCGAGATCGGCTTCGACCAGGGGACCGACGAGGAAGAATACGCCTTCAGAGAGCAACTCCAGATGGCCGAAGAACGCGAACTCCCGGTTATCGTTCATACGCCACACACGAACAAACCCGAAGGAACCGAACGACTCGTCGAGATCATCCGAGACGAAGGCGTCACGCAGGAACGAATCATCCTCGATCACAACACCGAAAACACCATCGACATCTCGGCTCAAACCGACTGTTGGATCGGCTTTACCCTCTACCCCGGGAAGATCACCGACGAAACCGCGATCGATATCATAGAGGAGTACGGCACCGACAAGATGTTGCTCAACAGCGCAGCCGACTGGGATCCGTCCGATCCCCTCGCCGTGCCCAAAGCCAGAGACAAGATGCTCGATCGAGGCTGGGATCGTGAGGCGGTCAAGAAGGTCGTCTTCGACAACCCCTACGAGTTTTTCGACCAGTCGCCGAACTTCACCTACGAGGCCTAATCCATGGACTTTGGCTTCTCACTCAACGCCTTCCGCCAGTACGAGTTAGACGAATCGATCGAAATCCTCGCCGAAATCGGCTACGACGGAATCGAAATCCTGCTCGACGAACCCCACCTGTTCCCGGCGAACGCCGACGACAGCGACATCGAGCACGTCCGGAACGTCCTCGCGGACAACGACGTCGCCGTCAGTAACTGCAACGCGTTCATGCTCAGCGCACTCGAGCGCTCCGAAAAGAGCAAAGCCGCCGAGTACGACCGCGAGATACAGGGCTTCCAGCACCCCTCGTTTATCGAACCCGATCCGGCTGATCGCCGCGAACGCATCGAACACACGAAAAACGCCCTCGAAACGGCCGACGCCCTGGGGGCCGACCACATCTCGATCACGCCGGGCGGACCGGTCCCGAACGGAACCTCGAGAGAAGACGCCCTGGATATGTTCGTCGAGGGGATTCGAGACGTGACAGACACCGCAGAAGACGTCGGCGTCGATGTGCTGGTCGAACCCGAACCCGATCTGTTGATCGAATCGTCCGACCAGTTTCTCGAGTTCGTCGAACGGATCGACTCGCCGCGAGTGGGCTGTAACTTCGACGCGGGACACTTCTACTGCGTCGACGAAGATCCCGTCGACCTGATCGACAAACTGGCCCCGTATTCGAACCACTACCATCTCGAAGATATCCCCGCCGACGGCACCCACGAACACACCCAACTCGGAGACGGCGGGATGGACATCGACGGCTTCCTGCAAGCCATCGAGGACAGCGAGTACGACGGATTCGTCACGATCGAACTCTACCCCTACGAAGAAACCGCACAGGAAACCGCCAGCGAGGCGATGGACTACCTCCACGAACACGGGTGGACCTGATCGAATAGTTGCGTAGCGAAACGAGAGAACCATTATTTTTCACGTGTGCTCGGCGTGAGAATTCAGTTTAAAGTATTGGTCAGCACCGGTAGATACGGATACGGATACAAGAGTTTATAATCCATAAGAGATTGTCTTTATCATGTGAGAAAGCAATATATTTTCACTTACAAAGGTACTGATGTAAATAAATGGGGTGTGTTCTAGGAGATGCGAGAAAATCAAATGCGGTTTCACGACGTGGATCGAACGATGTTTTCCAACCGAATATCTCGAGAAATGGATCTACTCGAGACGGACGACGACGACGATGTCGATTTGGCGCGATCGATTCCTCTGTTCCCATGTCACGAGTACGGAACGCAGTAACGCCAGAGTCGTCTGTTTGCAGACTGATACTGTCCTAGAGAGGGCACGAAGCGAACAGAACAATGCGCCCGACCGGTTTCAACGCGTTGTTGACGACCCCGACTAATCCAACCGTTAGAAAGCCAAACGCCGAGCCAAACGGTAGGTTATTCGTTTCGAACGGGTACTTCTCCGGCCGGAACGATCTCACAGTCAGGCATTTCGGCTAAGAGCTCTTCGGGACCGGGCGGTGAATAGACGGCCAGTAATTGGAGTGTTTCCCAGCCGGTGTTTTCGGTCCCATGTTCGACACCCTTCGGAATGTGAATCATGTCTCCCGGGCCCACATCCTGTTTGTCGCCGTCGACGGTTTGTTCACCGTTCCCGTTTATGACGTAGAGGGTTTCTTCGCTGTCCGGATGCGTGTGGAGATCGTGTCCGTTTCCCGGCTCGAGTTGAACGACGCCTGCGCTGAACCGCTCCGAGTCGTTCACTTCGGGTGTTGCCATCCACTTGAGCGTTCCCCAGTCGAATACCTGTGTCGAGACATCCTCACTGCTGATGAACGAATTGTCTGCCATTTACACACACATATGTGCCGTGCAACATCTTAATTGTATCCCACCGGTAGCGTCTGAGGAGTCCGTCAGCAAACGGGTTCTGGCGCTACATCGGTGGAACAGCCACTGATTCGGCGCGGACTCTCACTCTTCGTGGTCATCTAATCCCGTCCTGACGACAGGATGGGGCGCGTTCAAAATCACCTCCCAGACTACGTGCCGAGCGCAACTTGTTTTCAATCTCGGCTATCCGTTCCGTTGTACGTTCGAACACGATTCATAAGCTAACCCAAACATTGAATACTGTTCCCATGATTCATAGAGATGAATTATGGCGTTCACTCGAGAAAAATCCATTTCGCGACTACGGGCAACGATCGCTGATAACGAGCCGATAATCGGTGCAGGTGCCGGTACCGGTATTTCGGCAAAGTTCGCTGAGCGTGGCGGTGTCGACCTCCTGATCATCTACAACTCCGGTCGCTATCGGATGAACGGACGGGGATCACTAGCCGGGTTACTTCCCTACGGCGATGCGAACGAAATTGTCCTCGAGATGGGTCACGAAGTCATTCCGGTCGTCGAGGATACCCCGGTATTGGCCGGCGTCAACGGGACTGATCCGTTCCGCCAGATGGACGTCTTTATCGAGGATCTCAAGCGTCGGGGCTTTTCCGGAGTACAGAATTTTCCGACCGTTGGACTCTTCGAGGAAGAGAGTCGGTTCCGTCAGAACATCGAAGAAACCGGCATGGGATACGATAAGGAGGTCGACATGATTCGGGAGGCCGCAAGCCAGGGAATGCTGACGTGCCCGTACGTATTCACGACGGAACAGGCCCGCCAAATGGCCGAGGCTGGTGCCGATGTCATCGTTTCGCATATGGGACTAACGACCTCCGGTGACATCGGAGCCGAGACCTCGCTCGACCTCGACGAAGCTGCCGACCGCGTTCAGGACCACCACGACGCGGCCAGGGATATCAACGAAGACATCATCGTCATCTGCCACGGTGGCCCGATCGCCTGGCCGGACGACGCCCAATACGTGCTGGACAACACCGAAGGAGTCGCCGGCTTTTTCGGCGCCTCGAGTATCGAACGGCTCGCGACGGAGGAAGCGATTCAGGAACAGACCCGCGAATTCAAGGATATCGAGATATAGCATGGCAGTGGTCATCGTCGGAACGTTGGACACGAAAGGCGAGGAGATTGGGTTCGCTAGAAACGTCATCGAATCCCGAGGCGTCAGCGTTCACGTGATTGACGCTGGCGTAATGGGGTCCCCACAAATCGAACCGGACACGCCGGCTAGCGAAGTCGCCGACGCAGCTGGCACTACTCTCGAGCATCTTCGAGACGATGTCAACCGCGGCGAGGCGATGGAGACGATGGGCGAGGGTGCTGTCGCCGTTGTGCAGCGCCTGTACGAGGACGGTGTTCTCGACGGCGTATTCGGTCTCGGTGGATCGGGGAACACGTCGATCGGGACGACGGCAATGCGGTCGTTACCCGTCGGCGTTCCCAAACTGATGGTCTCGACGATGGCTTCGGGTGATATCGAACCCTACGTCGGTGCGACGGACGTGATGATGATGTACTCCGTTGCGGACATCGAGGGCCTCAATCAACTCTCACAGCAGGTCATCGCCAACGCGGCACTCGCGATGGTCGGGATGGTCGCGAACGACCCGGACATCGAAATCGAGGACAGGCTCACGATCGGCATCACGATGTTTGGCGTTACGACCGCCTGTGCCCAGGCCGCGCGAAAGTACCTCGAGGAAAGGGGATACGAGACGATCGTCTTCCACGCGACGGGTACCGGTGGCCGAGCGATGGAGAACCTCGTTCGCCAAGGCATAATCGACGGGGTCTTGGACATTACGACCACGGAGTGGGCAGACGAACTGGTCGGCGGCGTACTGAGCGCCGGCTCAGATCGACTCGATGCCGCAGCCCAAGCGGGCATCCCCCAGGTGGTCTCGACGGGTGCGCTCGATATGGTTAACTTCGGTCCGCGTGAGACGGTTCCCGAGGAGTTCGAGGGGCGTCAATTCGTTGCTCACAACCCGCAGGTGACGCTGATGCGAACGACGTCGGAGGAAAACGCCGAGTTGGGCGCGATTATCGGAGAGAAGCTCCGGAAATCGACGGCACCAACGGCCCTGTATCTTCCGCTCGAGGGCGTTTCGGCGATCGACATCGGCGGTGAGGAGTTCCACGATCCAGCCGCGGACGAGGCGCTGTTCGACTCGCTCCGAGATACCGCGGGCGAGGCGATCGAGGTCGTCGAGCGCGAAACCGACATCAACGACGAAGATTTTGCACTAGCCATGGCGAAGAAACTCGACGAGTATTTGACCGAGACGGAAGAATCGGCAGCCGACTAACGAACGGGGAACAAAGCGGTGAGTCATAGGGTCGGTTGTCAGTCATTTCCGGCCATTCGCCACCCCGCTCTGGCGACGAACCGGTAAACAGGGACAACCGACCCTATCAAACGTGGTACTTGTTTAGTTCTATTACGTTTGCCGTGTTACAGAGTTGGTCGACGAACTCGTTTGTCTCCCAGTTGTCGTCGATTCGCGCTGTCGGTGCCGAAATACTGACTGCACCGATAACGTCCGAGTTGAATCTGATCGGTGCCGCAATACATCGGAGACCCGCAATTCGCTCCTCATCGTCGACCGCAAAGCCACGCTTTCGTGTTCGATCTAATTCGTCGAGGAGTTCGTCTTTCGTCGTTATCGTTTGTTGTGTTGCTAGCGGGAGACCGTGCTGATCGATGATCTCATCGACACGCTCCGACGGTAACTGCGCTAAAATCGCTTTGCCGAAGGCAGAGTTGTGCATGTGGTGGTTACAGCCGACATACGTGTCGAGATCGACGGCCTGCTCGCCTTTTGATCGGGCCAGGTAGACACCCTTTCCACCTTCTTCGACTGCCAAATGCACTAGCTCTCCGGACGTGTCGGCTAACTCCCGTACTTTTGGCTCGGCAACTTTGTAGATGGGAGTTCTATTGCGTATTTGCCCGCCAATATCTAAAAACTTGAGACTGAGAACATACGTCTTTGACTCTTGGACGACATATCCGTGCTCTTCGAGCGTGCTTAAATGATTGTGGGCTGCACTCTTTCCCATATCGAGTTCGTTCGCTAACTCCGTGACTCGGGCGCCTCCTAGTCGGTTGAGCGCTTCTATAACCTCCAGTGATTTGGCAGTAGTACGCACGGGGTGTTTGGCTCTTTTTCCCATATGCCATACACTCTCTCCCAAGAACATTAAACCTTATTCTATAATAGAAAACAATACGCCCCGAACTCGAGTAATATTTCACCGTACTCGGGGTATTTCCTAATGCATTCATATATAGAATAATATATGTTGGAGAAGATCAGTCAATCATCTCAAACGGCATTCGTCAACGGTTTGAGAAGGGATTGTGTACTCAATTAGGTGTGCTATATAAGTCACCGAATACTATTGGTTCTCCTCACAGTTCACCAGTCGGTTTTCTATTTCACAACAAGAATCCATTACGGAGGTTCATCGGATGAAATACACCAGCAACTGGAACGGACCATATCTCTACGAAGACCGACTAACACGCCGGTTGGGAAACTCCCGTATCGAGTACGCGCGCGATATTTCGGATGGAGTCCGTGATTTTCGGGTCGGCCACGGAAACACGACAAGCCGTCCGTTCGACGGACGCTACCTTCTCGTTTTTCGGCCCCATCGAAATAGAGAACACCAGTATCCAATAACGATAGTTCGATGGCTCTCGACGAAGGGAGACTGTAACGAGTCGTCCCTTGACACCCATATGTATGTAAGACTTAAGGGTGCGAACAGTCAGCAATATTCTCGTGGTCAACTTTCAGATCGTTCTAACATAGAGAATATATTCCTAAGAAGGGGACCCCTAAAACAGAGTGCATATCGAACGAACGCGCCGTTGCGCCCATGGTCGTGCGTGTCAAGAGAAGACTCGTTAGGGGTATCGAGAGTGCGTTATCTGGAGATCTGAAGTGTCCGACTAGATACTTCGTCGAACCGATGAACGAGCCAGCTAGTGAGGTGCAGATAAGAGAACGAACGACAGCCGTTGTTTACGTGTCTGTGTATGGACGACGCTGATCGAGATGGCGATTCGTCCGGGGCAAAGCCGAGCACTCCGGCTTTTCGAAGCCGACCGGCAAACAATTATACGAGAAGATCGACTCGAGCGACGGGGCCCGGTCGCTCCCGGTGGATCGTGTCGAAGTCAGATCGGAGAACGAGGCGGTCGAGCGGAGAACACACCCCGTCCGATCGAGAACATGAACGACGTATTGATCGCTCGCCGGTCGGAGTTGATCCCGCTTTCGTCGGTGACGACGCCCAGGTGGGTGAGGGGTGGGTGAAAGCCGGTCTGCTGTGTCGTACCGTTGCAGTTGGCCCGCTGGCGTGATCAGACGGCCAGATACCGAAGACGAACGTCGTCGTCTGCAACGAGTTCTTCGGAGCTCCCCTGATACACGATCGACCCGTCGTCGAGGATATAACACCGATCGGCTACCTTGAGAGCGGCGGTCGAGTTCTGTTCGACCAGCAAAATCGTCGTTCCCGTCTCCGCGATCCGTTCGATCGAATCGAGGACGGACTCGACGATCTGCGGAGCGAGCCCTTCCGTCGGTTCGTCCATCAGTAACAGGTCGACGTTCGGGAGTTTCAGCGTTCGGGCGATAGAGAGCATCTGCTGTTCTCCACCGGAGAGCGTTCCCGCGTACTGTTCGCGTCGTTCTTCGAGTCGCGGGAAGAGTTCGTAAATTTCCTCGTCGTTCATCCCTGATTCGTCCTCAACCGGCATATCGCGAAGGATCGTGTTCCAATCCTGTCGGGAGATGTCCGGCATCCGCAAGTTTTCTTCGACGGTAAAATCGCCGAATACTCGCCGTTCCTCAGGAACGATAGCGATCCCGTTCATCACGATGTCTTCCGGGGAATTTCCGACGATATCTTCCCCTCCAAAGGCGATACGACCAGCCGACACTTCCGGAGGGGTCGCGCCGATAATACTTCGCAACGTCGTCGTTTTCCCCGCTCCGTTTCGGCCCAGGAGCGTTACGACCTCGCCTCGCTCGACCGTCAACGAGACACCCCGGAGGATGTGACTGGGGCCGTAGTGTGAATGGACATCGTCCAGTTCGAGCAAGCTCATTGTTTCACCCCGCCGAGGTACGCTTCCTGTACTTCCGGGTGTTCCCGTATCTCGCCTGGCGTCCCTTTGGCGATTATTTCTCCCCTGTTTAACACGACGATTCGGTCAGCGAGGTCGAAGACGAGGTCCATATCGTGTTCGATCATCACGGCACCCATCGTTCGTTCCTCCTGAATGGACTTGATCAACTCCGTCGTCGCCTGCGTCTCTTCAGGAGACATACCCGCCGTCGGTTCATCCATGAATATCAACCGCGGATCGTTAGCCATGGCGACAGCTAACTCCAGTCGGCGTTTGTCTCCGTAAGAGAGCGATCCCGTGTCCATGTTCCGGTCGGCAACGAGGTTGAACCGCTCGAGCAACGCTTGCGCTCGCTCGGTTACCGCTGGATAGCCATCGAGACGTCGAAAGAAATTCACCCGGAACGATCCTTGTTCAGCCGCGAGCGCGGCGACTTTCACGTTCTCTTCGACTGTCAGGTTGGTGAATAACGACGCCGTCTGAAAGGAGCGACTGATGCCGGCCTGGGTTATCTCGTGTGGATCACTGCCGGTTACGTCGGTCCCCTCGAAGAGGACTTCGCCCGAGGTCGGCTCGAGCATACCGGTAACGAGGTTCACGAAGGTCGTTTTCCCCGCTCCGTTCGGTCCGATAACACAGACCAGTTCTCCTTCGCGTATCGAGACGGATACGTTGTCGACTGCAGTTAATCCGTTGAACGATTTCGTCAGCTCTCTCGTTTCGAAGAATGTCATGAGTCGTTCCACCTGCGAGTTAGTCCGCGGAGTGATTGACCGATCTTTCCGACAATTCCCCACAGACCCTGTGGAAAGGCCCAGACGACGACGGTAAACAGGGTCGTGAGTATCAGGAACCAGTACGGTCCGACGATCGGGAATCCGTCGACGACCCCGCGGACGTACACGTAGAGGATCGCTCCGAGGATCGGTCCGAACACGGATCCCAATCCGCCCAGGACGGTCATAATAACGACCTCGCCGCTGATGAGCCAATAAAGCGATTCGACGGAGACAAACACCGTGTGAATCGTATACAGGCTTCCGGCGACCCCGGCGAACACGGCAGAGAGGATGAAGGCCATGAACTTGTACCGCCAGACGTTGATGCCGATGAACGCCGCTCGCTGTTCGTTTTCACGAAGCGACCGAAATACGAGCCCGTACGGAGATTTCACGATTCGCGTTGCGAGAACGACGGCGAAGACGAAGAACACCGCGACGAAGAGGTAGAGATGGTCGTACCACAACGTCCCGAGTACTCCGGGGAGCGGTTGATTGAGATTGATGAACCCCGCTACCGGTTCGACCTGAACGTAGATGAACCCGTTGTAGCCGCCGGTGATCTCCTGTAGTGGGGACACGGCGAGGAAGTACACGAACTGGCCGATCGCGAGCGTCAGAATCGCAAAGTAAACCGCGTGGCGTCGAAGCGCGATGTATCCGACGACCGCCGCGAGGACGAGCGCGAAGACGATGCCGGCGATGACCACCAAGAGTGGGTCGCCCGTCACGTAGTAGCTGAACAGACCGGCGGCGTACGCACCGCCTCCCCAGAACACGGCGTGTCCGAACGACAACAGCCCGGTCTGGCCCAGAAGCAAGTCGAACCCGATCGCGAATATCCCCCAGATGAGGACGGTGACGGCCAGCGACTGGTAGCCGCCGACTGCGCTCGTAATCGGGGCACGAGCGAAGAGCCACGACCAGAGCAGCACGAATACGGTCGCCGCGACGAAGACGAACGACTCCGTCCCTTTGATTTCGTCCCAGTACTCCCAGCTCAGGGTCGGTCGTTCGATATCGAGACGACCGGTTACGTCTCGCAGACTCATACTTCCACCCCTGTCGAGCCGAATAGCCCCTCCGGCCGAAGCATGATTATCACGATTGCGGTCAGGTATATGCTGGCTTCCATTCCCTGCGGATAGACGGAGTTTGCGGTCGCCCACGCTAACCCGAAGAGCGTGCCCGCCACGATCGTTCCTTTGATACTTCCCATCCCGCCAGCGACAACGACGAGAAGCGCGGGAATGAGAATATCGATACCGATTTCGTGGTTGATCGTGAATATCGTTCCGCCCAGCAGTCCGGCGATTCCTGCGTACGCGGCGCCTATTCCAAAGACGAACGCGTACGGGCGTTTGACCTTGATACCGAGCAGTTGCACCATTTGGGAGTCCTGCGTCGCTCCTCGGACGACGAGTCCGAAGTCCGTCTTTTTATAGAACAACAGCAAGCCGATCATCAGGACGGCCGTAATGAGTATTACGTAAAACCGCCACCGCGAAACGGTTCCGATACCCGGTAAGGCCAACGGTCCGCTAGCCCAGCCGGGTCTCGAGATGGTTTGGCCCCCGGTGCCAAAGAGGATCGCCATCAACTCTTGAGCCATAAAGAGGAGGCCGAACGTGATCAGTATCTGATCGACGACATCGCGATCGGAAAGCGGTCGGACCACGTACTTCTCGAGTACTAGTCCGATTCCGAAGACGATGATCGGCGTCAGTATCATCGCTGGAATGAGCCCCCAGCCGAGGCCGAACGTGGAGAACCCGACAGATTCGAGTACCCCTCCGACATCCGGTTCACCAATGATGACGAGAGCGATGTACGCTCCGAAAAGGTACAGCGCTGCGTGTGTCATATTCGCAAAATCGAGCGTCCCCATCGTGATCGAGAGGCCTGTCGCGACCAGTATGTACACCGCCGCGACGCTCAACATCATAAATAGGAACGTGAGTGCTGATTCGATCATGGCCTTAGTAACGTTAGTAGAGAGAGCGAGCGAGTATCATTAGTCACCGTGATCCCCCAGATCGACATCCGCAGCCGGACCTTCGTCACAGCCATACGTGGTAACGTCTTGGGGAGCCTCCTCGACGAGTTCTACGTACAGGCCAGTTTCTTCCTGTTCTTCCTCGGAGAGACCACGTACCACCGGAACCATCCGATGGGCCTGGTGATCACACTCTCGAAGATGAGCATCTCCGACTCCCGTATGGTCGTACTCGTAGTCCTCCAATTCGCGAATGACCTCCGGTGGATTGAACGTATCGGCTCGTTCGACCGCCTCCGCGTACAGAAGGACGTTCTCGTACACCAACTTGGCGGCGAATCCGGGCGTCTCGTCGAATCGATCTTCGTACTCCTCGACGAACGCCTGTGAGTACTCATCATCCCGTTCGGCGTTCCAGTCGGTGGTGCCGTACACCCCCTCGATGTGGGCGCTCGCCGGCTCGAGCGAGAAGTTGCTCATCGTCGTAACGACGATCTCCATCTCGTCTTTTAGCCCCATATCCGAGGCCTGTGACAGCGCGTTTGTCAGTGCATCCCCGAACGTCGATAAGATGACGACGTCCGCATCCGAATCCATCGCGCTGTTGAGGTGTGCGTTGTAATCAGTCTCACCCTCCGGAATCGACTGTGCACCGACTTCCGTCCATCCCGCATCCTCGAGGTTTTCTAACATCGACTCCCTGCCGGTGATGCCGAACGAATAGT
The DNA here is from genome assembly GCF_054653435.1 of Halostagnicola bangensis. Classification (NCBI taxonomy): domain Archaea; kingdom Methanobacteriati; phylum Methanobacteriota; class Halobacteria; order Halobacteriales; family Natrialbaceae; genus Halostagnicola; species Halostagnicola bangensis. The sequence goes on from NZ_BAAIGG010000002.1 coordinate 1,345,026, forward strand.
CGAGATAGATCTGGTAAAAGTCCAGATCATCGCCCAGTTCGTCGGGGAGAACGTCTGCCACACCCGCACCAAGCATATAGGTTGGCGCAGCCGTCCGAAAACTGTATCGAGTAGCGTGTTCTCCGGTAATCAGGTTCGACGTGGAGAGGTTGACCATGTACGGAACGCGCTCTTGTTGGGCGACCTCTTGGAGCGTCTCTGCAACCCCGCTCGAGACGCCGCCGGTCCACATCTGGATGTTGTCTTGTTCGATCATCCGTTGAATGTTTTCTCTGGACGCTTCACCATCGCCAGCGCTATCAGCCGTCGTTCCCTCGACTTCGTAGTCCAGGACCCCATCGCCGGAGAGACCGTCCCACATATCGACCCAGCCACCACCCTCGTTGAGATGGTCGAGCGCCATCTCGAACGCATCGAACTGGACGACGCCGTCGGGGGCGAGAATCCCACTCTGTGGCGCGTTCAAACCGAACGTAACGGTGTCTCCTTCCGGCGGATAATTTCCAAGCGATGGATCTTCGTCCCCCAAACAGCCGGCCATCCCGACGATGCCAGCCGTGCCGACAGCACCGGTCTTTCGTAGAATATCTCGTCTACTCGAGTCTGTGTTCTCATTCCGCATACCAATGATAAGGGAACCATCAAATATAATTGTATGGGTGGGTATCGTAGTTCCTGTTTTAAATTAAGTACATTCTGAGATAACATATAATTGGGCGGCTGATGTGGGTTTTGAAACGTAAGGGGACGAAGTAATCACTGGGAACAAATTCAAGAGATATCGACCGAGTCGGCGGTTCAGGGTACGACATGTGAATAGTGGTGCAGAGTACGACATGTGAGTCAGTGATGGTTCCCACTACTCGGTCGCTCGACGGATTGACGGTCGCACTCCAACGCGTTCGAGTCCATCCCAAAAAACGGAAAATTCGAACGTGGTTGCTCGCTTTCCTACTCGCCACTTTCCACGACGACGTCTCCCGACATCGTATCGGGATGTGGTTCACAGAGATACTCGGTCATCTCCTCGCTTGCGACGAATTCGACCGTTTCCATCTCGCCCTCGTCAGTTGTCCCGCCGGTCGAGACGAGCGATTCTCTCTCGTCGTCGAGCACTGCGAAGTTGTGGAATACCCCGTCGGTGTTGGTCCATTCGACGGTGTACTCTTCGTCCGCTGCCAGTGTGAGAGTCGGGTTCTCCTCGCCGTCGATTTCCTCCGGGGCGACGCCGACCCAGTGGTCGAACTCGCCCTCGAGTTCGATCACCTCGTCCGGATCGATAACGTCCGCCGGAACGTCCGCTTCGCCATCCTCGTCTTCCAGTTCGAGGTGTTGAACGATGCGATCGTAGACCAACTCGAGCCCGCCCTCCGCGGCATCGCCGGACTGGACGAGCGACACGTCGTCGAACCAGGCGGTTCCGGTCGATTCGCCCCACCCACCGAACAGAGCGTTAATGGTCAATTCATCGTTGCCACCGCTATTGAACGTTCCCTCGACTTCCGTCCAATCGGTATCGCCGTCGACCGAGTCGGTCAACGAACCTTGGCCGATTTCGTGAGCGTTGAACTGCGCACCGTACCCCGTCCCTGCATCGAGGTCTTCGGTTCTAATCCATCCGCTGAGGGTGTACTCGGTGTTTGGCTCGACGGAAACCGTTTGACTCCACGAGATATCGGCACCGTCGTCGGAATCGATTCGGGCGCTGTAATCACCGCTGTTGGCCGTCGAATCGTCGTGTGAGAACTCACCGCTTCCACCCCAGGTGCTCGTTTCCCAGTCGTCGGGACTATCGTTGTCAGCATCCTCGAAGGACGGGTTGCTGAGCAGGTTCGGCATATCGTCCTCGTCGTCTTCATCGTCGTCATCGTCGTCACCAATCTCCGCTTCGTACGTGGTAACGAACCCATCAGCGTGCTGGGAACCGCCGGACGACGCCGCATCAACCAGCAGGGTATCTTCGGCGTTGTCCCCCGTGTTGATCACGTCGAAGATCCGCTCACCGACCTCGAACGACTCGGGCACCTCTGCGAGTTTGAGAAGCGCCCACATCTGCACGCGTTGGTCGTCGTCGTTCAACACGTCGTTCTCGAGGATAGCTTCGCGCGTCGCTTCCGAACCCGGCAAGACCCGGACCGCGTTCAGGCGGACCCCGTCCGACGGATGGGTCAGGGCATCCTCCGCGGCGGCCAGCGCCTCGGCATCCGTCTCTTCGGCCAGGAGACCGAGCCCGTGAAGCGTCCAGAGCGCGTGAATTGCGCCCGGGTTGAGCCCTAGCTCGTCCTGACCGTCGTCAGCAATCAGGTCGATAAGGTCGTCAACGACGTCGTCCTCACCGCGTTCGACCAGGAGCCGCTGGGCGGTGAGTCGCCAGAACATGTTGTCGTCCGTCAGCGCATCGACCAGTTCGTCCGAGTCGGCGTCGCTCAAATCCTGCGGTTGAGTTTCGTTGTCCTCGCCGTGGGTGACGCGGTAGAGCCGAGAGTGGGAATGGTCGCGCAGATCGGTTTCGTACGCGTTGCCGTCGCCCGTCTCGTACCCGTCCGGTGTGGGGTTGTGTTGGAAGACGTAATTGTACCAGTCGATGTACCACACCATTCCGTCGGGACCAACGTTTGCGTACGTCGGGGAAACCCACTCGTCGTTACTGCTGACGAGGTTGTTGTGGTTGACAGCCGTGTACCCCGCGCCGTCCTGTTCCAGGAAGAACGTTGCCAACAGTTGACCGGTCCCTTCGCCGACGAAGCCGGTCTGGTTCCAGTACCGTTCGGGATACTCCCGTGCGGTGTATATTTCGTGGTCCGTCGCCGCCGTGAATCCGCCCTGCTGGTCGACCTGCCGTATTCGGTCGTGAATCGGCAGAATTCGATTGTCGTCGTCGGTTCTGCTATAGTTTTCGCCGAGGATACTCGGGATGTCATTAGCCGAAAACCCGTTGACCAGGTCGTAGTACCGGTCCGGAATGGCCGAGTACGCGGTCGGGTGCGTCCCGCTGGTCGCGGCGGAGACGAAGAGGAGCCCTTCCTCGCTGAAATCGAGCCCGGCCGTGTTCGTCGGCAAGTCACCGATGTGCTCGAGTTCGGAGCCGTCGGGTCTGAATCGGAAGATCGACTGACCGAAGGAATGGTCTTCGTCGCCGACGGTACCGTCGAATCCCGCGTAGCCGACGGCGCCGTACACCCAGTTGTCGATGCCGTAGACGATCTGGTTGAGCGAAGCGTGGGTGTCCCAGGTTCCGAATCCGGAAAACAGCGTCTCCTCGACGTCAGCAACGCCGTCTCCGTCCGTGTCCCCGAAGTAGACCACTCGGCCCTCGTCGTGGTTCTCCTCTATCTCCGAGACGATCACGCCGTCTTCGTACGGTGTCAGACTCAGGGGGATAGAGAGGCCGTCCTTGAAAACGGTGAATTCGTTGGGCTCACCGTCGCCGTCCGTATCGTCACAGACCAGGATTTTGTCTTCCCCGTTACCCGCATCGTTCGGATAATCGGCGGTAAGGGAGATCCAACAGCGTCCTCGAGCGTCGAACGCCATATCCAGGATGTTGCCTTCCAGATCGCCGGGGAGCGTTTCTTCGCTCACGTAGTGGTCGATATCGAACTCGGCGTTCGTGATCGTATGAGAGAGTGACTCCGAAACGTCGAGCGGATGTTGCATCCGAGACCACGAATCGTTCTCGAGGACTTCTTCCGGCGGCTCGCCGGGTCCGTAGAACGGAACGTCCGCCTCGACGAACTCCAGTTCGTCCAGCACGCGGGTGTCGTCGGCGATCGTGTCCTCGTTGCCCGACGTCCAACGAATCGCATTTTCTATCTTCTGCTTGAAGCCGTTCGTCTCCCAGACGCCCTCGTCGTGGCCCCAGGCGGTGTAGAAGACCCGACCGTCTCCCTGCTCGCGAACCCAGGTAAAGGGTTCTTCCTCGTCGTCCTCGTAGTCTCCGCCGGCACCGTGGGCGAGGACCTCGATATCGTCGTTCAAGTTCATATGCCTGTACGTTTCCTCGACAGCTTCGATTTCCTCGACGCCGTCAAAGACCGGATGGTCCGGCTGGATGCGATCCGTTGTCATCTCTTCGAGTCCGTGCCACTCGAACTGTCCGCCGACGAGTTCGATGAAGCGGTCCGACCCGGTGAAGGAGGCGGAGGCGCTGTGTACGGGAACGAAGCCGCCTCCGTCTTCGACGAAGTCGATGACGGCATCCTCTTGTTCGTCGGTCATCCCGAGGCGGTTTCCGTATAGCATCAGTGCGTCGTAATTGCTGAGCGTCTCCGGATTGAGGTCGTCCTGTCGTTCGGTATAGGCGACTTTGATCCCTCGGTTCAGCAAGTACGGCGTGAGCTCGACGACGAGGTCTTCCGAAAAGTGGGCGGCCCCGTCCTCGACGCCACCGAGGTAGAGGACCTGAATCCAATCGTCGGGGATCGGATCTTCGGGTTCGCCGATCTCTATGGATCCTCGCATCTCGTCGGGGTGAGAGCCACAGTGATATTCGACCATCTCCTCGGTCGCCGTGAACTCGACGGTCTCCGTTTCGCCCGCTTCGGCGGTCCCTTCGGACGCGAGAAGCTCGCATCCCTCGTCGTCGATAATCGTGAAATTGTGGTGGGACCCGTCGGTATTCGTCCACTCGAGGGTGTACGTTTCGCCCGCAACCAACGAAAGGGTTGGATTTTCCTCACCTTCTATCTCAACCGGCGAGACGCCGATCCACCTATAGGTGTACTCTTCACCTGTTGGCGGGCCAGCATGGTCCGGTGGTCCTCCGCCATTTGCGTGGTCTGGTGGTCCGGCGTGGTCCGGCGGTCCTCCGCCATTTGCGTGGTCTGGCGGGCCAGCATGGTCCGGCGGCCCGGCGTGATCCGGCGGACCGCCGGCGTAACCGTCGTCCTTTTTTATCGCCTCGAGTTCGATTTCGTGTCCACTCTGTGCACCAACCTGTCCGGTGATGCCGGTGAGCCCAGCGAGACCAAGGCCGCCCGTCGCCCGCATGAACAGCCGCCTGTTGAGGCTAACCGGTAATTCGCCGCTATCTCTGTCTGTCATGTCAACACACACCACTCCAATCCAGACAGGAATATAAATAATTACCGAAAGTTAGTGGATGGTGTAGATCTCCTTGCACTTTCGGACGAGTCGAGCGAACGAAACGCCTCCCGAGCGCGGATCCAAACCACCCACTCGAGAGCATTTCCCGGGTAGTACCGGGAGAAACAGTTGCCGGGAGGACGGGAGCCGGACAGCGGTACTCGCTAAACCAGACGAGCCGAAATATCGAGAAAGAGTAGAGAGGGATAATTAGCACAGATACCGAAAGAATACTCCACGTTCCTAACAATCTCATCGCGAATATCTCATATAAGTATTCATACGTCTGCTTTATTCCGTTCACAGAAGATGTTCACGATTTTTGAAATAGAAAACGACTCGCGGATCGCCGGCGATCGATCGACCGTGTCGATCCGCAGAAGGCGTTTCGCCAGCGTCAGAACGAATCAGCGCTCGACGGCTGGAAGCGTAACGGCCGACCCGTGACTCTCCGTTCTCGCGCTTCGGTCGAGTTCGATTCGAATCGGTCGATTTCCGCCGAAATGATCGTCGAGGCATCGAACGCCTCTTCTTCGGACCTCCCGCAGTCAGCGTCGTCGACGAGTTCTCTCGTTCCACATGTTTGTAACGAACGCCCCATAGATTACACGAATACATTTGTAATAATCCGTGCGAAATTCGATGTGGCGTTCTGAGATAGGGAACAGAGAGTATCCGGGGATAATTCCGATTGTCCGGACCGACGGGCATCCCCTCGGTTCCTTTCGCCGGTGATGTTGGAGTACGTATTACTACTTGTTCTCCAGATCAGAACGCCACCGACGAGTCGAATTCGGTCGCAGTAACACGAGTTCAGCAGGTCCATCGATCCGTCCAACGGTTCTCCGTGAAAATCCTCGTCCACCGTATCGGATCGTGAGACGCGATAGCGCGACGACGTTACGCGGAGCGTTTGCGTTGGTTCTCGGTTACGCCCAGTACACTTCGTCGGGACTCGTTTCGAAGACGGCACGATCGAGGACGTCGATCGCTTTCTCGAGTCCTTCGCGCGAAGACGTGAGCGAGTCCTCGTGTTCGATAGAGAGCGCGCCGTCGTACCCAACCATGCGAAGCGTCGAGACGACAGCTTTCCAGAATTCCTCGCCGTGGCCGTACCCGATCGATCGGAAGAGCCACGATCGGTCGATCTCCTCGGTGTACGGGGTCGTATCGAGAATCCCTTTTTCGCGGACATTGTCGTCGTACACTTTGGTATCTTTGGCGTGGAAGTGATGGATTGCGTCCTCCCGTCCGAGCTTTCGAATCGCGGACTCGATATCTATGCCCTGCCAGAGCAGGTGTGACGGATCGACGTTCGCGCCGATCCGATCGTTCGTTCGTTCGCGAAGTTCGAGCAACCCGTGCGGTTCGTAAATGAGCATATTTGGATGCATTTCGAGGCCGACGTCGACGCCGTGATCGTCGGCGTACGCCGCGATGTCGCTCCAATAGGAGTCGGCCACTTCCCACTGATACTCGAGCGCTTCGAGGTGTTCGTCCGGCCACGGAGCCGTGATCCAGTTCGGAACCGAATCTTCCGGCCCGCCGGCGGGCAACCCCGAGAACGTCGTGACGGTGTCGACGTCGAGTTGATCGGCCAATCGGATCGCGCTTCGGAGTTCTTCGTCAGCCTCTCGTGTACGGTCTTCGTCCGGGTGCAACGGATTGTTGTGGGTGGCCAGTGCGGACACGTACAGGTCGTGTTCCTCGAGGCGCGCGCGCAGAGTGGCTTGTGCGTCCGAGTCGTCGAGATACTCCTGAGCGGGGAGGTGATCGTCGCCGACGAAACCGCCGCATCCGAGTTCGACGGCACCGACGTCGCGGTCGGAGAGGTACGCCAGGCAGTCTTCGAGCGATTCATCAGCGAGTGCAACCGTCAGGACACCTACATCCATGAACAAAAAATGACCGCAAACGTATAAAAAGATTCGTACCGGAATCGTTTAACGTCTGACTCAGTGTGCGATAATCGGTGCGTTCGGGTCTCGAGCGTGTAAACCACGAAACCGCGCTCCGACGGCGGCTTCGAGTCGGTTCCCCGAACGTTTCGACCAGCCAACTTATATACGAAGGTCCGTCTTAGTTTCCAACGGCCGATGAAAAAGACAGCTAGTAATCCGGAAACCGGCGATTGGGCCGAACACGACGTCGCATATTCGGACGGTGTCGCGATCGAAACGCCCACCCACACGCGTGTGCTCGTTTCGGGGATTATCTCGAGCGAACCCGGTCTTGAAGCACAGACCAGGGACGTCTTGGACAACATAGCGGAGATCGTCGCAGAGTTCGGCGGGAGCATGAAGGATGTCGTTCGCGTTCGGGTATACATCAAAGAACCGTATATGAACGAAGAAGCTCTGGAAACGGTTCACGACGTCCGTCACGAGTTTTTTGCCCGGGAACACTACCCTGCGAGTACGCTCGTCGAAGTCAACGCGCTGGTAGACGAGACATCCGTGATCGAGATCGACGCGGATGCGATCATCCCCGACGCCGAGTGGGAGACCGAAGCGATATAGGGGCCAGTGCTCGTGCCCGGATCGACTGATACTGCCGGCTGTACCTCTATGAAGATTTTCGCACCATCGGAGCGACGAGAATTGTGAACGACGTACGGCCGGCAGTATGAGAAACAGTTTCGTCGTTCCGAGACCCCAAAACGACGGCCTGGATGGGCGTTCGAACCGTCAAACCGACGATCTGTATGAGGCGTTCGAACCGACATACCGATGATATAATAGCGCGTATAGTCAGAGACACCGTCCCCATCGAAACCGCCAGAAACGGAAGAGCACAGCGTGTGCCCCCTGTTCACCGGTCAGACTGTGCACAAGATTTAATGGGACCGGGGTTGACCCACTGTTTAGAGATGTTTACAATTACCATGCCATTCGTAGACAATTGGTGGTGGTGAAATGGCTATCGAGGCGTATTATCGCCCCGAAACGCTCGAGGAGGCGCTCGATCTATCAGCGGAGTACCGATCGTCCCTCGACATCATTTCTGGGGGTACCATCGCCATGCCTGCGATCAACGAGGGCAAGACGTTTCCGGACCGCGTGATGGACATTCGAGACTTGGATCTCGATTTCGTGGAATCGTCGAACGGAGAACGAACGCTCGGTGCAACGCTCACCCTGACAGGGGTTCTCGAGAAAATCGACGAGCCGTTTCTACGGGACGCCGCACGCCACACCGGCGGCTGGTCGATTCGAAACATGGGAACCGTCGGCGGGAATCTCTTTTCTCCGCCGCCGCTCGGTGATTTTGCCGTCGCTCTGCTGGCTCTCGATGCCGAGATCGAGGTCCAACAGCGGGACGAACAGCGGTGGATTTCCCTGTCGGAGTTCTACGCGGGTCCAAAATCGACCGCGATCGAGGCCGACGAGTTAGTCACGGCGGTTCGCCTTCCGCCGATCGATGGAGACACGACGTACACGAAGTACACCCGTAGCCAGGAGCCGGCTCAAGCGATAGTGACGGTCGCGGTCAATCTCGAGCGACAAGACGGCGTCGTCGAAACGGCCCGTATCGCGCTGAACGGTGCCGGACCGCACCCCGTACGGATGCACGAAGCGGAGGACATCCTCGAGGGAAAACGTCTCGAACGCGACGCGATCGAACGGGCCGCCGAGGCGGCTGCCGAGGAAGCTGATCCGCCCGAGGATGCCATAGCGAGCGCCTGGTATCGTCGAAAGATGATTCGCCATCACCTCTCGAACGCGCTGTGTGAACTTCGAAACCAGGAAGAAACAAAATGAGTGGAAAAATCGTTGAGTTAACGGTAAACGGGCGAACAGTCGAAGAGATCGTCGATCCGATGGAGCCGCTTCAGTCCGTTCTCAGAAACAAGCTCGGTAACACGGCAACCAAAACCGGCTGCAAACAGGGCGGCTGCGGGAGTTGTACAGTCCTCGTGGACGGCGAACCGATCGTTTCCTGTCTGCTCCCGGCCGAAGCCGCGGTCGGAAAAGAGATTACCACGCTCGAAGGGGTGACCCCGGACGAGGGGGTAGGACCGATTCAGGAAGCGTTCCACGAGAATTTCGCCATGCAGTGTGGGTACTGTACACCCGGAATGATCATGACGGCCACAGCGCTCTTAGAACGGAATCCAGACCCGTCTCGAGCGCAGATCGAAGACGCAATTTCGGGAAACATCTGTCGATGCACGGGATACGACCCGATCGTCGATGCCATCGAGGCCGCTTCGCAGACGATGACCGGTCGAGGAGATGGTGATGCATGAAGGAACTGAACGCCGTCGGAACGTCGGTCCGTCGTCGGGACGGCGACGGACACGTCACCGGCCAGACCGAATTCGTCGACGATCGGTCGTTCCCGGATCTGAAGCACCTGCACGTCGTCCGTAGTCCGGTTCCACACGCCGAAATCGAAGCAGTGGACGTCTCCGGAGCTGAGGAGGTCTCCGGATTCGTCAGCGCGCTCACCCACGAGGACGTTCCGAACAACGTCTACACCATTTTGCGACTGATCGGCATCGGCCCGAACGAGGAGCCGCTCCTCGCCGAGGACAGCGTTCGATACAAGGGAGAACCCATCGCCGCGATAGTGGCTGACACCAAACGCGCCGCGATGGAAGCCGCGTCGAAGGTCGAGGTGGACCTGACGGAACTGCCGGCCGTGTTCGATGTCGAGGAAGCCCTAGAGCCCGACGCGCCGATCTTGAAGGAGTGGGGAACGAACCACTTCGAGTACGACGGACACGAGTGTCGACGGGTTCGGTACGGTGACGTCGATAAGGGGTTCGAGGAGGCAGACCACATCATCGAAGAGCGCTACCAGACCAGCCCAATCGAGCAAGCACCCACCGAAACGACGGCAGCCATCGCCAAACCCGAGCCGAACGGGCGATTTACGGTATTTACTAACACACAGGCCCTCTATTTCTCACTGGACAACACGGCGATGATCGTCGACGTTCCGTTCAGTAAACTCCAGTTCGTCGGCGGAACGGTCGGCGGTGGGTTCGGCGGCAAAGTCGACGTGATCGTCGAGCCGCTGGCGACGCTGGCCGCCAAGAAAACCGGGTACCCGGTGCAGTATAAGTTCACGAGAGAAGAGGAGATGCAGGTATCTTCGCCGCGCGGCGCCTGGCGAATGTACTACAAGGACGGAGTCACCGACGACGGCGAGATCGTTGCCCGGCAAGTCACCAGCTACGCCGACGCCGGAGCGTACAATCGTCACACCCCTTACGCCGTAACGAAACACGCCGCGAACGTCGGCGGCCCGTATAATATTCCGAACGCCAAGTTCGACTGTTACTGCGTGTACACGACCAAACAGCCGAGCAGCGCGATGCGAGGATTCGGAGTGACCCCCGCATCGTTCGCCGTAGAGGGACAGATGGATGCGATCGCCGACGAACTCGGATTGGGCCGGTGGGAAGTTCGCTTCAAGAACGCCTATCAGAATGGTGATGTCACACCCCACCGGAAGGAAGTGGAGGATGCAACACTCATCGAAACGATGCAATCTGCAGCAGCGATGGCGGGCCACGACCTGCCCCCGGAGTTCGAGAATATGAGTTCTTTCGAAGAACGAGAGGAGGAGAATCATGTCTAAACGTCGAGGAACGGGGATTGCCACCGTCAACTACCCGACTGGCATGAACCTGGGAGGCGACCCGACGCAAGCGCTGATCCACAGCACTACCACGGGAAACTTCGTGGTTACCCTCTCGAGCACCGATCTGGGTCAAGGATTGAAAACGGCCGTAGCCCAAATCGCCGCGGACGCGATGGGCGTTCCCGTCGACAACATTATCATCGATACCGGGGATACGGATACCGGTCCACACTGTATGGGAACGTTTGCGAGTCGCGGGACGCACCGAGCGGGAAATGCCGTCATTGACGCCGCGGACGAGGCTCGAGAGGTCCTCATGGAGGTCGCAGCCGAGGAGTTAGAAGCGCCACCGAACGATCTTGAAACGGACAGCGACGGGAACATACACGTAGTGGGTGCGCCAGATCGCTCGATCAGCGTTATGGATGCCGCCATGGCCGCTCACTTCGAGCAGGGTCGGACGATTTCGGGACGAGGTATCGGGTTCAAGCCAAAGAGCGATGTCGACCCCGAGACCGGCGAGATGGATCCTGACTCGACCGAAGCGCACGCGACCGTGGTCACGGAAGTCGAGGTGGATACCGAGACCGGGGAGGTGGACGTCCTCACGATGAAGGCCGTCTACGAAATCGGTCAAATGGTTAACCCGGCGCTGGTCGACGGACAGATCGTCGGCGGTGCCTGGATGGGCATGGCACATGCCCTGTACGAAACCACTGACCCTTACTACCCCGATATCGATCACAAGCCGGGAAGCTTCGGGGAGTACAGCCTTCCGGGGCCCGCGGAAGTTCCCGAAATCGAGTACGAGGTGTTAGAAATCCCATCACGAACCGGTCCGTACGGCGTGAAAGGAATCGGTGAGATGTCCGCAACGCCACCCATCCCGGCGATCGTCAACGCGATCAAAGACGCGATCGGCGTACGGATCACCGAAATACCGGTGACTCCTGAAGTGATACTCCGAGCGCTAGAAGAGAAAGAAGATTCTCCGGAGGAATCTCCCGTCGCGGAGAACCAGGACGGAGGTGCCGAATCGTGACGAGAATCGTCGATCTGACGGTCCCTATCGGAGAAGAGACGCTGAGCCCGCCGTCCGTAGACAAAAACCTCGAGTTGACAACGCACACGAAAGGGCCCGGGCATTGGCAGAGTAGCGAAGTTGATATGCTCCTTCACACGGGATCACATGTCGATTTCGAGCGACACACGGTAAAAGGTGGAGAGACGTCGGCGGACGCTCCGCTGGACCGAGTCTGTGGCGACGCCTTCGTCGTCGACCTGAGCGAGGCCGGTCCGAACTACGAAATTACGAAGGCCGACGTGATGGAGCGGGCGGCCGACGTTCGTGACGGCGACATCGTGCTGATTCGAACCGATTGGACGGACGAAGCGTGGGGTGACTATCCGACCTATTACGACGACTCCCCGTACTGCGCGCCGGAGGCGGCCGAGTGGCTCGTCGACAACGGCGCGAAAGCCGTCGGATTCGATTGCTTCAGCGAGTATCCGGCTCGCCTTCCGGACTTCGACTCGGAGGATTTCCAGGTCCACAAGAATATCCTCGAGAACGGTGCGATACTCATGCAACACCTCACGAATCTGTCCGAACTTCCCGCGGACGCTCGAGTTCCGTTTTACGGGCCGTTCATCAAGGTCGAAGGCGGGGAAGGCTCGCCCGCCCGGTTTTTCGCCGTGCTCGAATCGTGAGCGCTTGGCTTCGGTAACCGGGTTACCGTCGTGAGATTCACCGTCGTGAGGGCTACGGGTTGGAACGACCGCCGTTACACCGCCATCTTTAATATCTGTCTTGTTATATAATAACAAGCACAACATGAAGTATCAACCGAGGGTACTCGTTTCCCAAGTGATTCCAGGGTCGACGGAAGACGTCTGGGAGACGGTCCGCGATTTCGGTAGTATCGATGAGTGGCATCCGGTCATCACCGACTGCACGCTCGAGGAAGACGGTCCGGGCGACCGTGTCGGGTCGGTCCGGAATTTCCAGGCGGGAGAGAAGACCGTTCGCGAACGCCTCGTCGCGCATTCGGATGTGGATCGATTCTATCAGTACACCATTCTCGAGGGCGGCGGGGCCAAGACCAACTATCACAGCGAGTTGCGGCTGATCCCGATCACCGAAACCGATCGGACGCTCGCGAAGTGGGTCGGGTACTTCGACGTCGAAGACGGCACCATGGACGACGCGAAGGAAAATCTCATCCCCGTCTTCACGGGAGGGTTGAATAATCTTCAGGAGCGCTTTTCCTGATCGAACGCGTTCGCTGAGAACCGCAGCGACGAAAGGAGAAAATTCGCAACTGACCGGCTGACAAGCGGTCGCGGAAGACCGAAAGATCCCCGTGATGGGGGGAGATTCCCCTCCGAGAGAGACGACTTCTCAGAGGGACGTCAACAGGCGAGCGATCGGATCGGTTCGATTGGAGTCTCACCAGTCAGAGTATTTTTGATGGTCGGGATCGATACTACGGAAAATGGGTTCTCACGATCGGTCGTCGGCGTTTACCGACCTCACGGAGCAGGATCTTCGAACGGTTCTCGACGAGACGGATTACGTCGTAGAAGACGATGTCGTGACGACGCTTTTGCTCACGCTTCGTCTCGGGAAACCCCTTCTCGTCGAAGGCGAGCCGGGGGGCGGCAAGACGGAACTGGGAAAGGTGCTCGCGGAAGGGTTCGACACAGAACTCATCAGGCTCCAATGTTACGAGGGGTTGACAGCCGAGAACGCGCTCTTCGAGTGGAACTACACGAAGCAGCTCCTCTCCGTTCAGGCCGACGAGCGCGGTGTGACCGACGGCGAGACGGTCTTCGACGAAGCGTATTTACTGGAACGGCCGCTGTTGTGCGCGATCAACCAGGACGGAGAAACGCCGCCGGTGTTGCTCATCGACGAGGTCGACCGAGCCGACGAGGAGTTCGAAGCGCTCCTTTTAGAATTCCTGTCGGACTTTCAGCTGTCGATCCCCGAGTACGGGACGGTACGGGCCGAGACACCGCCGGTGGTGATCATCACGTCGAACAGAACTCGAGGGCTCAGCGACGCATTGAAGCGACGGTGTCTGTTTCTCCACATCGGAACGCCGAACTTCGAGAAGGAACGGGAGATCGTCCAGCGCAAGGTCCCGGAGCTCGACGGTGACACGGTCGCCGAACTCGTCGGCGTCACCCAGCGATTGCGCGATGAGACGCTCCTCAAGCAACCGGGTATCGCCGAAACGCTCGACTGGGCGCGCGCGATCGCTGAACTTCGAGAAGGCGACGATGGCGGGCTCTCTCGGTCCGACATCGAACACACCCTCGGACTCTTGCTCAAGGAGGTCGAGGACACGAATCGCGTCGACGACGAGTTCGTCGAAACACTCCTATCGGCGGGCGAAAACGCACGAACCGCCGGTGAGGAGCTGTGAACGACAGACGGACCGAACGTCCCGATCCGGATTTAGACGTTGACACGGCTCGAGATCGCATCCTATCGCACGTTACGACCTTCGTTCGAGACCTGCGACGCGCCGGCGCGGACGTCCCAGCGAACGCGGGGATCGACGCGATGCGGGCGCTCACGGTCGTCGGGTTCGGAGACCGGCAACGCGTTCGAGTCGCACTACGCACAATGCTCGTCTCTCGACGGACCGACACGGACGTTTTCGACGAGCTCTTCCCGCCGTTCTGGGAGCGGTTGACGAATCTGGCCGGTTCGGGGATCAGCGAACGTGAGCGCTCTCGAGGCGAGTCCGGACGGACAGCCACGTCGGCGGCGGAGAGCCCGCACCGATCCGACGACGTGTGCGACTCCGGGTCGCTCGGTTCGGATCCCGCAACCGACCGGACGGAGGATACAGGGGTGGAAAACTGGGGCGACGAATCCAACGAGACTGAGGGCCGATCCGAACAGTCGTCGCACTCGAGTGATTCCCGCCGCTGTATCGATGCTGAAAACAGCGAGGACGACTCCGTTCGATCGACTGTATCGTCGTACAGTCGAACCGGCACCCCCGAACTGGTCGACGAGGCGGCTGTAGCCGACGCCGAACGGCTAGACGAGGCGGTACGAAAAATGACGCGTGCAATCGCGACACTTCGGGGCAGACAATGGGACCGCACGACCGGCGGCAACAGGGTCGACATGCGACGAGCGCTTCGGCGAAGCTTCGCCACGGGCGGAACCGTTGCCGATATTCCCCGCCACACTCGCCGGACGACGGGAGTGCGATGTTTGCTACTGGTCGATGTCAGTCGATCCGTCCTCGATATGATCGATCGAGAATTCCTCCTTCGATTTCTGCGATCGGTGTCCGACGCGTGGCGAAGCGTCCGGATATTCTTTTTCGACACCAGCGTTCGGGAAGTCACCGCGCAGTTCCAGGCACAATCAACTGCCAACGCCGCCCGCGCACTACGGCGTGTGGAAACGGAGTGGGGCGGTGGGACCCGAATCGGTCACGCGATCGAATCGGTGCGACGAACTCACCCGTACGCGGTCGACCGAACGACGACGGTCTTCGTGATCAGCGACGGCCTGGAGGTCGACGAAATCGACCGGCTCGAGGCGGGGGTCGCACGGCTCGCGCGCCTGTCGTCTGCCCTCCTGTGGTTGAACCCGTTGGCTGCATCCCCCATGTACGAACCGACTGCAGGGGGAATGGCCGTGTCTCTTCCGTACCTGGACGGACTGTTCGCTTTCACGGGTACCGAAGACATTGCGGAGATCGCTCGCCAATTGCGGCTCCACGGTCTCAGCACGAACGTGGGGTACCAGCACGATCAGCGGACTCGAGATTGTTGACTGTGGGGAGCGCTGCTTGTTGACGGTTCGAAGGCGAAGGTAGTATCGACATCGATGCCGAACTATCACGAACTCACCTTCGTCTCACCACCTTCCTTATTGTCACCGATAGATGCAGAAATCCCATATGACCGTCTAATTGGGTGTTGATATCAACTGGCAATCCATCGCAGATTACAGGTCAATCCACACAACAGTAGCTACCGGCGTCCGGACGAGGCGGAGTGTAATCTCTGGCTAACTCGGCTACTGAGAGTCGGTATCCGATTCCAACCAAATTAGGTATATATACGTCGTTCTCCCAGATTTCGTTTACTACCGTTATTTTTCGGAAAGGATCTTTCGGAGTCATGCTTTCCAGAGAAATCATTAGAATTAACTGCCCACACGAGTACGACACACTAATGGAACATCTGAACGAGCTTTCTCTCGAAGACCTGCAGGAAGCGCTCGAGGAGGTCGAGGGGAAGAAGCCGACGATGCGGCTGCTAGCGGCAATCGCGTACAAAAACGGGGTGACGCAGACTGAACTCGCTGAGTGGTACGACGTCGAACGCCGGACGATCTACAGTTGGCTCAAGCGCCTGGAGTCCGAGTCGCTTACCCAGGCCGTCATCGATGCGGATCGGTCCGGACGACCTCGAAAGCTGACCGAAGAGCAACGCGAGCGGTTCGAACAAGCGCTCCACGAGACGCCGACAGCAGTTGGGTACGACGCGTCGGCCTGGACGCCCGAACTGACACAACGGTATCTCGAGGAAACGTACGATATCGAGTATTCGATCCCGAGCTGTCGGCGGCTGATGAAGGAAGCGGGACTGCGCTACGAGCCGGCACGGAAAACGAGTTCACAGTCCCACGGTGAGGACGGCCGCTCGAGACGCGGTGGCAGATGGACGCCATCGTAGGGTCCCGAAAGCGCTCGGAGCGAGCGAGAAGGGGGAGAACGCCCAGATTTCGAATTGATCGAGCCACCGTCCAAATCGATAGCAGGAACGGACGTACTACTCGAGTAACTAGTTCTGAAGAAGCTAAATACGAGTCCAAAGCATCACGTCGGTTGAGAAACTGTAGACGAACGAATTCGGGGACGAGTCCGCGGTCAGCGGTGTGACTCTCTCCGGTAGTCACAGTCGGGAATCCACACGCTCGTTCTATCGATGATAGTAATATGTGCTAAACACAATATTGATACTGATACATCCGGAGAGCGGAACCGTTCAGTGTGTTTGATCCGAATGTATAGTTCTTTCCTGATGTTTTTCGGGTGGTCGAGCCGGCGGCCGACAGACAGAACGTGGAGCAACGACTCTCAAACAGATAGTATCCCGGTTTGAGACGGGAGCACTCGTACGATAGTCGAAAACGGCGACGGACTGTTCCGGCTGCGAACATCCTCCGTCGTTCGATCTGCGAAGATTTGTTAGTCGGAACGCTCGCCCCGCTCGCCGCTCGTGTCGATGCGTTCGCCGTCCTCCCAGACGTAGAACCCCTCGCCGGACTTCTTTCCGAGGTTGCCCGCCCGGACCTTCCGACGCAACGTCTGTGGCGGCTTGAACCGCTCGCCGAGTTCTTCACGGAGGTGTTCGGCGATGTGCAGTCGAACGTCGAGGCCGACGTGATCGGTCAGCTCGAGCGGGCCCATCGGGTAGCCGTAGCCGATCTTCATGGCCTCGTCGATATCCGCCGGGCTGGCGACGCCCTCCTCGACCATCCGGATCGCCTCGAGGCCCGTCGCGACGCCGAGTCTCGAGGAGGCAAAGCCGGCGCTGTCGCGGACGACCACGTCCTCTTTGTCGATATCGTGAACGTAGTCCACGGCGAAGGCTTCGGTACGATCGTCGGTCTGCTCGGCGACAACGATCTCGACGAGGTCCATGATGTGGGGCGGGTTGAAAAAGTGCAGTCCGACGGCTCGTTCCGGATGCTCGAGCGCGCTGGCCATCTCCGTCACCGACAGCGAGGAGGTGTTCGACGCGATAACGGCGTCCTCGCTCGCGACGTCCTCGACATCCGAGAAGACGTTCTTCTTCAAGTCCATCTCTTCGGGAACGGCTTCGACGACGAGATCGGCGTCTGCGACTGCCGCCTCGAGGTCGGTCGTTCCGTCGATCCGCTCGAGGGTCGCTTCCATCTCCTCGGCAGACACCTTCCCGCGGTCGACCCCGCCCTGAAGATTATCGCGGATTCCCTCGAGGCCGTCCTCGACGAACTCCGGTTTAATGTCCCGGAGAACGACCTCGTGGCCCGCCATCGCCGAGACCTGTGCGATTCCGTGGCCCATACTCCCGGCTCCGAGCACAGCGATTTTCATGTGGACGTGGACTCGGAGCACGATCAAAAACGTTCTCCTTCTCGAGTTGAGAGGTCAGTGGTCTCGGCCTGTTCTTACCCAGCAATCGCTACATTCACTCGGCCATCCACTCGCTCGCCTGCGGTTCCCGCGGGTTGGTCGGAATCTCGACGAGCGTCGGTTCGTCCGCGTTGACGGACTCGCCGACCGCCGTTCGAATCTCCGTTGGCGTTTCTGCGCGGCGAGCGGTCATGCCGAAACTGTTTGCCAACGAGACGAAATCGATCGGCGCGTCGGGCCAGGCGTACGCGTCGTCCTCGAGTTCGTACGACCGGCCGGCTTCCTCGCTGATTATCGCGTAATCCTCGTTTCTGAACACGACCACAGTGATCGGGAGTTCCTCGGCGACGGCAGTGTGGAGTTCGTGAACACACATCATGAGGCCGCCGTCGCCGATCAACACCACGACATCCCCATCGGGGTTCGAGAGCTGTGCACCGATCCCCGACGGGAGGGCAACTCCCATCGACGCCCACGAGCCGGGGTTGACGTACGATCGAGGGCCGTACGCCTCGAACACGGTAAGAGCCCAGACGCGAGAACCGCCGGCGTCGGCCGTCACGACGGCCTCCCGCGGAACGGCGCTCCTGACTGCCTCGAGTGCGCTCACCGACGTCAGCGGCGGCGTCGATCCGCGAAGGTCGTCGATCCGATCGCTCGTTGCCTCTCGAACCGCGGTTGCGCGTTCCGCGCCGCTTTGGCTCGCATCCGCCCTCGAGTTTGCGGATTCGCTCCCCTCGAGAGCCCCGGCGAGGTCCGAGAGCGCGGCAGTCGCGTCGGCGACGATTCCCACCGTCGGTTCGTACCCGTTGCCCAGATCGCCGGGATCAAGCGTGACGTGGACGAGGGTATCAGGGAGTTCAACGCTCCATCCGCGAGTCGCGTGGGCGTCGAGGTCCGTTCCGACCGCGAGCGCCGCGTCGGCCGTCGCGAGACACTCGAGTAATTCGGGGGATGCACTCCCCGAAAGCGTTCCCGCAAAAAATTCCCAGTCCTCCGGGACGACGCCCTTTCCTTTGTAGGTGGTGACGACCGGCGCATCGAGGATCTCCGCGACGCGCTCGAGTTCCGGACTCGCGTTCGCCGTCCGAACGCCGCCGCCAGCGAGGATCACCGGCGACTGGCTCTCCGCGAGCGCGTTCCGTGCGACCTCGAGGTCAGGTTCGAAAGCGCCCTCGAGATGCTCGCGGCTGTACTCTCCGGGCGTCGCGACCGGAACGTCCTTCGGGAGAAACGGTTTCGGGATACCGACTCGAACGGGGCCGTACGGCGGTGTCAACGCGGTCGCGATGGCTTCCTCGACAACGACCGCCGTACTCTCCGGCTGGTCGACTAAGACGTTCGCTTTGACGACGTTGTCGTAGGTGTCCGGCGGCGTCTCGTGGATTCCATCGCCTCCTCGCAGTTCGGGACCCGTCTCGACGGCGAAGTGGATTAGGGGCGTACAATCGTTGAACGCGTTTTTCAGCCCGTTCGTGGCGTTCATGTCGCCCGGCCCGGGGACGACAACGGTCGCGGCGAGGTCGCCGCCCGCCTCCGCGTACCCCCACGCCTGGTGGGTAACCGCGGTCTCGTGTCGGGCCATCACGAAGCGAATATCGTCCCGGTCGTCGATCGTCTCGTTCAGGGGGAGCGTCTGCTTTCCCGGGATACCGAAGACGGTATCGACCCCGTTTGCAACCAGGCGATCGACGACGGCTCGACTGACGTTCATACGTTCACCCTTGTGAACGAACCACTTAGCGTCTCTGCCGAGCGCCGAATCGACCGTCCTCGTGGAACCGAAAACCGAGGGTCGAACCAAATGGCTGAGAGAACTTCGAAAGATAGCAGTGACCGCAACGCCTATCACCTTGTTTATCTGTTATCACGTATGCTGGATTTCGTCACCCTCGAGGAAGACCTCGATCAGGAAGAACGGATGATCCGGGATACGGCCCGGGAGTTCGTCGAGGAACACGTCAAGCCCGAAATCGGCGAGCACTTCGAAGCCGGCACGTTTCCGAAAGAGCTGATCCCGAAGATGGGAGAGATGGGCTTTTACGCCCCCAACCTCGAGGGGTACGGCTCGCCGAACGTTTCCGAAACGGCCTACGGGCTGTTGATGCAGGAACTCGAGGCCGGAGACTCGGGGCTTCGATCGATGGCCTCGGTGCAGGGGGCCTTGGTCATGTATCCCATCCACGCCTACGGGAGCGAGACGCAGAAAGACGAGTGGCTCCCGAAACTCGGCAGGGGCGAGGCGGTCGGCTGTTTCGGGCTCACCGAACCCGAACACGGCTCGAATCCGACGGCGATGGAAACGTTCGCCGAGCGGACGGACGACGGCTTCCGACTCACCGGTTCGAAAACGTGGATCACGAACTCCCCCATCGCCGACATCGCCGTCGTCTGGGCGCGGGACCGCTCGAGCGAGGGCGATCCGGTGCGCGGCTTCCTCGTCGAAACCAACTGGGATGGCGTCAGCACCAACAAGATCACCGAGAAGCTCTCGCTTCGGGCTTCGATCACCGGCGAAATCGGACTGAACGACGTCTTCGTTCCGGAAGCGAACGTTCTCCCCGGCGTCGAGGGGATGAAGGGGCCGCTCTCCTGTCTGACCCAGGCTCGCTACGGCATCGCCTGGGGAGCCGTCGGCGCGGCGCGGGACTGCTTCGAGGTCGCACGGCAGTACGCGACCGACCGCGAGCAGTTCGGCGGCCCGATCGCTCAGTTCCAGCTCCAGCAACGAAAGCTCGCGGAAATGGCGACTCAGATCACGCTCGCGCAACTCCTTGCCCATCGACTCGCGGAGCTGAAAGAACGCGGCGACATGCGTCCGGCCCACGTTTCGATGGCCAAGCGAAACAACGTCCGCGCGGCTCGCGATCAGTCCAGAGTCGCCCGCGAGATGCTCGGCGGGAACGGCATCACCACCGATTACTCCCCGATGCGTCACATGGCTAACCTCGAGACGGTCTACACCTACGAAGGAACCCACGACATTCACACGCTCGTCCTCGGCGAAGAGTTGACCGGGATTTCGGCCTACCAGTGAGCGACGGGGTCGCGGAATCGTTCGTCGTTCGTCTCCTCTCAGCGTTTCACTCTCCGGAACGGTGATTGACAGTACGAACCAATGGAGACGAACGGGAGTTCTGTCGAGTGAAACGCGTTCGTTCCGTAGACGGCGTAATAGTTCCGTCAACGGCGGAGGTGTCTTGGGGAAGACACGGCTGTTTTGAGAACACTCGCATAATCCACACGTGCGATTCCGAGGGCGCCGAGCGCGATATTGGCGCTTCGGCGAGGGCGGTATTGGTGGGTTACCGAGCGCGATATTGGCGCTTCGGCGAGGGCGGTATTGGTGGGTTGCCGGGGGCGGTATTGGCGATTCGGCGGAACGATAGATCCTCGAGTTCCGAGCAGAAACGCCGCCGAAAAATTGATCCATCCGGTTCGTTTCGCCCAGCGGAACGAATCAGTCGCGAGCGGATTCGAACTCGTCCACGAGCGGAAACGTGCCGAGTTGGGCCGCCGAAAGCAACACGCGATCCTTTTCGTACCCGTGGGCAATCGACTCGACCATGCCGTCGGCATCGGTCAACGGAACGGATCGGACGGTCGTCCCACGCTCGTCGATCTCGAGGAGCAACAACGCGTGCGGAAACGACGAGACGGCGGGAACCGTGAGCTCTCGAACGCCGTCCGTCTCTTCGATCGCTGGGAAGTGAAGGTGGCCGGTTACCACGAGTGCCACGTCGCGGGACGCGAGTAATGCGACCAGCGGTTCCGGGTTCGAAAAACCGGGCACTGATCCACCGACCGGCAGTTCGGCTCGGTAGCGCTCGTACAGGTCACCCGTCGCAGGCAGATTGTGATGAACCGTGACGAGCGTCGAATCGATGTCGACGTCGGAAAGCGTCTCGTCGAGCCACATCAACTGCTCGGCGCTGATGCGTCCGTCCCACGTCTCTGCGGGAGCGGCCGGTCTGGCGGCGTGGCTGTTGAGGCCGATTACCTCAAGATCGCCGAATCGGGTTCGAAACGGCAATTCACCCGGCGTGTATCGGCGTTCGAACGCTTCGATCGACGCCGATTCGTGGTCGTCGAACGTCGTCGGTAAATCATGATTGCCGGGGACCGCAACCATCGGCGGCTCGAAATCTGCGAGTTCGTCGAACCGGTCGAGCTGTGCAGGCGTTCCGTCGCGCGAGAGATCCCCCGCGACGACGACGCCGTCGATCGCCCGGTCGTTTACGCACTCGACGGCGGCCCGAAGGTGGCGCTCCGTTCGATGAAGCACTTTCCACGTTCCGGAGGCGTCCGTCGCGAGGTGAACGTCCGAAAGAACCGCGAGCGTCGTGGGCTCGGTCGTCGTCGGTCGCTCGAGGCGTGCGAGCAGTTGGCCGGCGTGCGGTCGATGCATCTTCGAGCCGATTGACGGTCTCGAGCGGTGTAAAGTTCCCCCGTCCGCCCAGCAACACGATATAGCGGTCGCTCCGAACCGGAAACTCGTCGGGTACGGAACCGATCAATTCTGTAGAGCGGCGTTTTAAACGGTTTGTCGTGGACAACCGACTATGAAACAGCCACGAGCGACACGGCGAACGGTTATGGAACTGGTCGGTGGAACGATCGCCGCCGGGAGTTTCGCTAGCCTGAGCGGTGCCGCTCAAGACGACAGCGGCGACGATGACTCGACTGAGGGAGATGAACTCGAGGAGAGCGAGTACGCGACGCTCTACGAGGAGGCGATCGACGGCGTGGTTCTCGTTCAGACCTCGGGAACCGATCACGAGGAGGGCATCGGATCGGGGTTCGTCTACGAGGACGAGTACATCATTACGAACGAGCACGTCGTCAGCACTGTCGACGAGCTCGATATCCAGTTCGTCGAGGAAGACTGGCAGTCGGCAACGGTCGTCGGAACCGATCCCTACAGCGACCTCGCGGTTCTCGAGGCGGACGAGTTGCCCGACTACGTCGAATCGTTGCCCGTCGCCGAAGCGACACCGGATATCGGACAAGAAGTCGTCGCACTGGGCAATCCGCTCGGACTCGATGCGTCGGCGTCGCAGGGGATCGTGAGCGGCATCAACCGCTCGCTGCCCAGTCCGACCGGATTCAACATTCCGGCGGCGATTCAGACCGACGCCCCGGTGAATCCGGGAAACAGCGGCGGTCCGCTCGTCACGCTCGAGGGAGACGTCGTCGGGGTCGTCTTCGCGGGTGCCGGACCGGGGCTAAATATCGGTTTTGCGATCTCGACACCGCTCGCCGAGCGGGTCGTTCCGTCACTGATCGAGGACGGCACCTACGACCATCCGTATCTGGGCGTCAGCGTCGTCCCGCTAACGCCGCGTATCGCACAAGCGAATACCATCGACGAACCGGGCGGCGTTCTGGTCGCCGAAATCGCCCCCGGCTCTCCCGCCGACGGCGTGTTCGAAGCGGCCGACCAAACGGCGCTCGTCGAAGACGAACTCGTTCCCGTCGGTGGCGACGTGATCGTCGAACTCGCCGACGGGGAGATACCGAACCAGGACTTTCTGTCTACACAGCTCGCACTCGAGACGTCGCCCGACGAAACGATCAGCATCGGAGTTATTCGTGACGGCGAACGAACGGAGCTCGAGGTGACGCTCGGCGCTCGAGACGAACTGTGAAATCGACCTTGTGTATGTACGGTCAGAAGCGATAACTGTTACGAATATATGAGTGTAATGGACACGAGTGCGAACAAGAACGAGATGAGCGTACACGGTGGTCGCCCGAAATGTATCAGTCAGGGACTTCGAAACGGACGATATGACGATACTGACGCTCGATACGTCTCCGCAGCATGACGATACTTACAAGCGTGTGCCGCCTCCGTTCGAATATGACACGGGCCAGCTCGCTTCCGTCCGGCACGCAGATCGGACGAGTCTCGCTTCTCGCGTCCGACCGTTCGGAACTGGTCGAGTTCTATCGAGACGTCGTCGGACTCAAGGTGTGCTCCCAGAGTTCCGGAGAAACGACACTCGGTGCCGGTGGACGGACATTGCTCGTGATAGGCGAGGATCAGAACGCCGCTCCGCGCGACCGGGCGAAAGCGGGGCTCTATCACACGGCGTTCAGAGTCCCCTCCCGAGCCGCGCTTAGCGATGCGCTAAGGCGGATCCGAGCGCAGTGGGAACTCGAGAGTGCGTCGGACCACGACGTCAGCGAAGCGCTCTATCTCACCGATCCAGCGGGCAACGGAGTGGAGATCTATCGCGACCGACCGCGCGACCGGTGGTCGACGAGCGGCGGACATGTCGAAATGGGATCGAATCCCCTCGATCTCGAGTCGCTACTGGCCGCCTCGAGCGATCAGCCAGAGGGAGAACGTATCGTGGTCGAGGACGTAATCGATCCGGAAACGACGGTGGGTCACGTACACCTCGAGGTGAGCGCTATCGACGACGCTCGCGCGTTCTACGAGGATGGAATCGGCTTCGATATCGCAGTCGAGCCGGCTCCCTCGGTGCTATTTTTCGCCGCGGGCGGCTATCACCACCACGTCGCCGTAAACACCTGGAACCGACGGTCAGCTCCCGCCTCGGGGCAAGGGGTCGCCTGGTTCGAAATCACCGTTCCAGACGGATCGGCGTTGACAGCGGTTTGTGACCGCGTGCGAGCTACCGGCGGCACCCTCTCCGAGCACGACGACGGGTTCGACGTCACCGATCCCGACGGAATCGAGGTTCGGGTTCGACTCGAGAACGGGACCTGATCCTCGGAGACGAGAACTCTCGCGATCGATCCGCGATCAATCCAGACAGACGTACGTTCTCGTCGTCCCGACTCCCTCGCGAGGGCGGATTTCCACACTAACGAGGCGGAGCAACGATTGGACGTCGGGCCCCTCGAGTTCGAGGATCACGTCGAATTCGCCGACAACGACGTGCGCTCCGTCGACACCGTCGACCGCCGAGAGCTCCCGACAAACCCGTTCAGAGGTTCCAGCAGCGCACGTGAGGAGTGTGTATGTCCGTACCATTATCTCCCGGAACGTGCTCGACTCCATTAATCTCGAGGGGTCGTCCCATCCACGCGGTTGACCCGTCTACGCAGTTGGCCAGTCCCATCTACCCACTCAGCCCGTCGGTAGACTAATTTGACCGTCGCACCGGCGCAGTCCTCGATGCAGACGGTGGTTCCTACTGCGACGGTGTCAGGAACTGTCTCAGTTGCCTGAGAACTGGTTCACCGACCACGTTGCCGGCGCGAGCAAGGATCACCGTCTGGTCGGTCCGCCGGACGACCGCCCGCGGGATCGAACCCACGAATCGACGGTGAAGCGCGCTTTGGCGAGTCGCACCGAACACGAGAATGTCGTGCTCGGGAACGTTCTCGACGATCGCATCAGCGACATTCGCTCCCCGTTCGATCCTGGCATCGATTCGAACCGTCGGATCGGCCGCCGTCTCGAGGGCGATTTCTGCGTCGGTGACGTATCCGTGTGCGGCCTCCGAATTGCCATCGGGAGGGGCGATCGAGAGAACGGAGACGGCGGCGTCATTGCTGGCGGCGATCGCCGTTGCCACTCTCGCCGCAGGGCCGACGTGGGGTCCGCCGGCGACCGGCAGGAGAATCGAATCGACGCCGTTGGCCTCGTGGCCGATCCGCTCGACGTAGAGGTCACACGGAACGCGCTCGATCAACTGGTCGACGGTCGTTCCCAGGACGGCGTTCGTCCGACCCTGGCGCTCCCGCCATCCGACGACGAGTGCGCGCGCCTGTGAGTCCGTCACCGCCGTCATGATTCCGTCGACGACCGATCGGGCGACGATCACCTCGCTTTCGACCGTCACGTCTTCGGGTGCCACTTCGATCGCTCGCTCGAGGATCTCGCGGCTGTTTCCGGGGTACTCCTCGATGATCGTCTCGTCCGTGTACAGCGAAAACGGAGAACTATGTGGCTTGACGGCGATCGAAACGATTCGGACGACGCCGTCCTCGAGTCTGGCGAGGTCGCCAGCCGTTCGGACCAGTTGTTCGACGTGAGACGGAGAACCAACCGCGACGAGGACCGGCTGGTTCGCTGATGGCTGGGACATACTCGAGACCACAACGTGTAGTACTGAATAGGTTTGGTTCGTATTACCAGTCATGGTACCCGATGCGAAGATGGAATGCAAAGCTATATTGAAACGTTATAGAAATTTATTCGAATTAAAAATAGCGCTCGGTCGGATCTAATCAAGAGAAACATCGAAGACGTGATCTCGTAAGTAATTCCGCTTCACCGGGTTCGACACAGGATCTATCCAACGGGGAAATCGCCGCAATAACCGTGTTGGGCTCCTCTCCAACGCAATCGAATTGAGGAGAGGCTGACGGTGAGACAACCGAAATAAGTACTGACAAAGAATATATTTCACCCAATATAAAAATCATACATGGATCTATAGTCGAATATAGTTCATACTCATCGGATGAATTTGGATATAGTATTTGTATTCAAATAATATCTGTTCAAATAGAGTAAGGAAATAGGTGTGACCGTTTCTCGGTGATTCTGCGATCACGAAACTGGTGAATATACCGATACCGGAATAAATGATTTGACCGTTCTATCATTTAGATTGTGAATAGTCGCTGACTGACTTCACCCTGATCACTGGACGGACGCGGCTGGTACACAAACGATGAACAATGAAACCTACACTTCTCGAGGCGGTGCTCGTTCGGTTGCCGGCAGAGTCAGGGGCAGCTGCGAGTTCGATTCCTACCAGAAAACCCATCAGCAATTGGTCTCGACGAACGTCACAATGCACGACAGAAGATGCGATCGCCGTCGCTCGTCGAAAGGGACGATCACGGTGAAGCACCGATGTGAACGTCCTCGACAGGGTGCGGTGCTCGATCCGACGGATAGTTCGATACTTCGGCGGTGTTTTCTCCGCCGCGTTTTGCGAAGATCCGTGTCTAGAAGTCGCCGTCGGCCCCCCTTGTTTCGCGTCGGACTCTCAAATCGTGAGAGATCTCGAAACATAACCGTGGCTATTAATCGAACAACCAATTCCGTATACAGCCCTACCGGTCTGGAGGGATACTACCGCCTCATAGAAGAGCGAAAGTATGACCGCACCCTCGGAAGAATCATCCGGAAATGAGCGATCCAACCGGTTCGGGAGATTCCCGGTGAGCACCAAATGAGCTTACTAATTGTGGTCGCAACGTGGTTGCTCCTCACCCTTTTCTATCTCTGCTTTTTATTCGGGGCCGGAGACACAGACTGCTGACCGGACGTGGTTGGAACTTCGATTCCAGTCGTTCACTATTCCGTCGATAGTCGTCCCCCGTTCTCGGCTCTCGCCGATTGCGACGGTCGCGAGCGCTGATCCCACCAGAGCGATCCTGTTGCGATTATGGATCCCTCTCATCGCGAACGGTGGACCACTCTCTCGACAACGGAGAAATCAAAGATGCTCACATTACAGTCGATCGCGTCGACGATGGGGAGGTCGCTTCCGATCGCGTACTCGAGATTCTCTTTTTCAGGATGGTTCTTGCCCTCGAGCACATCGCCTGCGATTCCTGACCTTCGCGCGTGTTCGTTCGGGTCCCGCTTCGTTCCGATAGTCGTCGCTCAAACGTTCACTCGCGACAGAAGCGGATGGGATTACCGAATGAGAGCTTCATTGCTCTTTGCCCTACACAAGCATGGGGGGTGCTCTATCCAGTCAAAATACTGTGTGTCCGTGTCGGTCATTCCTTGCGACCATCGCCTCACGATCGTTTCTGTTCGAATATCACAACAAAACCACCAGAGGAAACGGCTTCGGTTGAGACTTCAGCCGTGCACCTATGTGACCGGGCTTATATCATGGTAGCAGATATTTCCACATATGAGACGACGAGACTGCCTCGCTACGTTCGGTATAGGGACGGTAGCGGCCCTTGCTGGATGTACGTCAGATACTGATAACGGCGACGAGAATGGGGACAACGACTCACCAAACAACTCGAGCAATGAAAGCAGTGAGGAAGGTGCGAGCCTCCCAGAACAGCCGACCATCACAACTGAAGATACCAACCCAGACCGTGCAACAACCACGCTCGAGATAGAATGGAACGCTACCGTGTTCGACACCTACCAAAGTGATCCTGAGACAGACCAGTTCCACAGACCTCCAGAGGGAGAACAACACCTGGTTATTCAAAAAGAGATAACGAACACAGGCGAGGAAACAGCCAACTTCGTCCCCCGTCAAATGAACGTTGCTGTCGGTGGGACCGAAGCGGATTGGACTGTTATTGACGATGTAAGTAAGTTAGATGTCGATCTCGAACCAGAGGAGAGCGTGAACGAGTGGACAGCATTTGCGGTTCCAGAGAATCCAAGCGAGGTAGCGATAACGATCCAAGAAGTAGTGAGTGTCGACTATGCAGCTACGTTCACCCACGACGAGAATCTCGAGGTCGAAGTAGTTCCTGCGGAATAAGCCCGGCTCGCGTAACGTTACAGCCACCTACTTCCTCCGTTTTCGGTGTGATTACCGTTCGTATCTCTCGAGCCAATTCGGCCCGCTGTAGGCGTCGACGCAGAACCTCGGACTACTGCAAATCCGGCAATCATTACGCATTTGTCACTCGTAGATTTGCTTGCGACAGAAGTGAGTGGGATCGCGCGGATTTGAACCAACGGAAGACATTCCTGCTCGCTCGTTACACTCGCTGTGCGGGCTATGACTTCCGAGATTCAAATCCGCGCGATGTAACGAATTTGCGCCTCACGAACTTGTTCGGCGCAAAATTAGTGGGATCGCCCGGATTTGAACCGGGGTCACGGGCACCCAAGGCCCGAAGTATACCAAGCTAACCCACGATCCCGTACCTACATCTTAGGGTAGATAGGTTAAAGGGTTTCGTTATGCGATCGAACGATTTACCCTTCTCGTGACGAACCATCTACTATGGTAACTGGACTCGAGATTCTCCTTCTCGTACTGGTACTCGCGGTGATCGTCGGCGCATCGCAGGTCATCCAGGCCGTCAAACCGTTTATCCTCAACGCAGTCGTCGGCTTGCTCGTCCTCTTTCTCGCACAGGCTCTGTTCAACTTGTCCGTGGCCATCACGCCGATTGCGCTCCTGATCGTGGCCATCGGCGGCGTCCCGGGCTCGATTCTCGTGATCTTGCTTTCGGTGCTCGAGATCGCGTTCGTCTGAGCGTCGAACCAAACGTATCCTCAGCACGTAGAAAAGCCGCTCCTCACAGCTCCGTATCGCGAAGTTCGATCTCCGCAACCAGTTCGTACGGATGGGCCTCTTTTCTGATCCCGTCGAGCATCGAGAACGCCTGCCCGGGATCGAGGAAGTGCTCGGTGACGACCCGACCCAACGGCGTCGGCTCGAAGCCGTCGATGAAGTCGAACTCGAGGAGCTTTCCGAGTGCGTGTTTGGTCGGCACCTCGCCGAGCATCCGATCGTTGAGTCGCTTGGCCGCACGCCCGCCGACCGTGACGTTCGCCAGCGTCTCCTCGATGGCCGCCGCCTCGTCGTAGTGGGTCATCACTGACTCCATTTCGCCCTTGAGGAGTTTGAACGCGACCTCGTCTTCGGTCATCTCCATCGAGTTGTGGTAGGCACAGTCGGGTTCGACGAGGACGTACACCTTCCCAGTGTCGTGATAGTCCGGCCGTCCCGCCCGGCCGAGCATCTGGTGGAACTCCTGGACCGAGAGCCACTCGATCCCCATCGCCAGCGAGTCGAAGACGACCTGCGAGGCCGGGAAGTCGACGCCGGCGGCGAGCGCGGCCGTCGTCACGACCGCCGAGAGATCCTGATCAGCGAACTGGCGCTCAACGCTCTTCCGTCGGCCATAATCCAGTCCCGCGTGGTACGGCGCCGCCGAATACTCGAGTTTCCGCGAAATCTCGTGACACCGTCGCCGGGAGTTTGTGAAGATGATCGTCTGGCCGCGATACCCCTTCGAGGATTCCGTGTCGAACTCGCGTTTGACCAGTTTGTTCTCCACGTTTACCTTCTCCTGGCCGTCGGCGAAGGTGACGTGACGTTCGATGGGAATCGGGCGCTCCTCGAACTCGATGAGTTTCGCCTCGAGCGCGCGGCCGAGTTCCTTGGGATTGCCGACCGTAGCGGAAAGATACACCCACTGGGTACCGTCGTACGACTCGCGCTTTTTCGCACGTTGTTCGCACGTATATTTCAGCCGCGAGATGAGCCCGTCGAGTCGGTGGCCGCGACCTTCCTCTTTGAGCGTGTGGACCTCGTCGATGACGACGGTCCCGATGTCGCCCATGTTCTTCCCGGTCCGCAGGGCGTGGTCGATCCCCTCGTAGGTACCGACGATGACGTCCGCGTTCGGATCGAACTGGTTGCCGGAGTCGGCGACGCGACTCGCCCCGACGCGGATGCTCACGTCGACGAGATCGCCGTACTCGTCTTTGAAGTCCTCGTACTTCTGGTTCGCGAGGGCGACGAGGGGAACCAGAAACAGCATCTTCCCCTTGCCGTTGAGCACGCGGTCGATTCCCGTCATCTCGCCGACGAGCGTCTTCCCGGTCGCCGTCGCCGAAACCACGAGCTGGTCGTCGCCCTCGAGCAATCCGTGGTCGGTCGACAGGCTCTGAACCGGCAGCAACGTCTCGAATCGATCCTCGAGCAGCTGTTGGAGGTCGGGATGGAGATCGAGCGTCTCGACGCGGGCGAGATCGACCTCGTCGGTGGTCGAGGAAATCGTATCAAACTGCGTCAGATCGGGATCGAGCTGTCCCTTGAGCAGGTTGACGATCCGCTCTAAATCCTGTACGTCGTGCATGAGTTCCTCGAGGCGCTCTTTGGCCGCGCCCGTCACGTTCCCGACGTGAGAAAGCTGGCGCTCGAGTTCCTGGCTGGCACAGTCGGTACAAATCCAGTCTCGATCGTCCTTGATCGCCGTATCTGTCGTGATCGGGGAGTAGCGGCCGGCCGAGGCGCAGTACCGACAGGTTCGGACCGTTTTCGCGTCTAACTGATAGCCCTCGAGCATCTCCCGAAGCTCCTTTCGGCCCTGCGGAGAGGTTTGCTCGGAGATGCGGATCCGTTTGGCTCGCCGAGCGAGTTCGACGAACTCGTCGGGTTGGCGAGGCTCTTCGGTCGAGCCCTGTTTGAGCCTGAATTTGGCGGGTCTCGGCCCCGCATCCGTCTCCGAGAGCCCCAACTTTGCACGAAACAACCGCTTTCCGTCTCGGCTGACCACGACGAGATACTCCGATCCCACCTCGTGGCAAAATATCGTTTCGACGTCCTGAACCTGCTTCGACACGACCGCTGATAGGACCGTGGCCTACTTGAGCGATTCGGACTCGAATACTCGGTTCGTTGCGCTGGGTTTCGTATTAGGACGTTGCCAAACCCACTGAACGGCTCGCTACAGGAGTTCGACTAACGGGACGATGCCGAACCAGATGATGTAAGCGAGCGACGTCGCCATCAACACGTTGATCTGACCGGGTGTCGACTGGTTTTGCCCCCATAACCGGTCACGAAGCAACCAGAGGAGGAGCAAGGCGTGCGGAATGCTCAGATAGATAGCCGGTCCGTACGCGCCGGGAACCGCGTCCAGAACCCAAAAAAGTACGGCCGTTATCGTGGCCGCCAGCGTTGCAGCCGCCGCGACGAGTGCGGCACCGTCGATTCCGAACCGGACGGCGACCGTCTGTTTACCGACGGCGCGGTCGGCGTCGTAGTCGGGGACCCCAGCCAGCGTGATCGACGGGATGACGGCCAGGAAAAACGGCAGACCGAGAAGCCACGGGAGCGGATCGCGCCACGAGCCGCCCAGGACGAGAAATCCCAACAACAGAACGCCGATGCTGTGGGTTGTGGCTACGTCCAGCTCTCCGAGCGTTCGATACGCCAACTTCAGTGGCGGTATCGTGTATCCGATCGCCAGCGTCACCAACACCGCCGCTACGGCTATTGTCGCGAGAACCGAACCGGCTCCGAGAGTCACC
Organism: Halostagnicola bangensis; assembly: GCF_054653435.1. NCBI lineage: Archaea > Methanobacteriati > Methanobacteriota > Halobacteria > Halobacteriales > Natrialbaceae > Halostagnicola > Halostagnicola bangensis. Next base: position 1,376,835 of record NZ_BAAIGG010000002.1, read on the forward strand.
ACTGCCAGTCCGAATACCGCCGTGAACACTCCCGTGATGCCGATACCCCGCCGGAGCTCGTCGAACGACAGTTCGCCGTCGACCAAAACGCGAGATCCACCGGTGAACGGCCCGGCGAACGTATTCTTTCGGTCAGTGTCGTAATCGACGTATTCGTTGCTCAACACCGTAGTCGCTTCCAGAAAAAACAGGAACCCGAAGCCAGCCCAGTAAGCCGTAGTCGAGAAGACACTACTCGAGCCAGCCGCGGCCAGCGCGCCGATCGAGTACGCTACCCACGCCATCGGATAGAACTGCAACCGAAGGGCTTTCAGCCACGTCGTCAGCGTCCGTTTCGCTCGCGTCGACCGCGACTCCGGGCCGGTAGCCAGACTCCGGCCTAATTCCGTCACTTCCTCTAGCCACGCCTCTCGCTGCTCGAGTGTCGAGTCTTCGACCGAGCCGAGGTTCGTCACCCGCGTGGTTCGAATCCCGGCGAATCCGAGCGTGGAGCGCTTAACTGCGTTGTTTCCGGGTTGGCGATAGACCCACCGGTACACCCACGCGGGCATGTCCATCGTGACGATCAGCTCGGCCGTCTTCCCGCTCAACAACGCTTCGTGACCCGCCCCTTCGTCCTCGTCGTAAAACGAGAACGCGAACCCGGACGTGAACACCCGATCGAAGAATCCCTTGAGCCGTGCGGGCATGGTCCCCCACCAGTTCGGGTAGAAAAGGACGAGATGGTCCGCCCACTCGATCTGACGCTGGGCGTCGATTAGATCTTCCTCGAGCGGCTGTTCGCTCGGCTCTTCGGTGTGAACGTCGGGATCGAACTCGAGGTCGGCGATGGAAATCTCTCGTATGTCGACGCCCGCGTCGCTCGCACCCGCTCGGTACGCTCGAGCGAGAGCGCCGCAAAAACTGTCGGTCCGTGGGTGTCCCAAGATGAGCAAGACGTTCACGTTTCGGTGTCGGTATTGTACGGACCGAACCAAATAGCTGTTTGATACCCGCTACGTTCGACGACTCTCGGGTCGCCGTTACGAGTGTCGTCTTCGCGATGTTCGACCTCGTTCGTGTGCTTGGGGGCCCCGGCCTCGAGGGTGAACCGGCCCATCGCGAAGTTCGGTGCGCCGTGTTCCTCGCCGATCAGGACGCCCGTCTCAGGGCCGTTCGCGGCATCGACCGCCTCGTAGTCGACATCGTCACTGCGGCAGAGAACGGGTTCGGATTCGGAGCTTTCGCTAGATTCGGATTCCGCGGTAGAGTCGCCCATACTAGCAGATGGGAGCCGTCGCTACGTAACGCTGGGCCCGATACAACGCGCCTTCAGTTTCAGTTTGTCGACCACGATACCGACTGCCGGCGCTCGTCAGTGTGTGAAATACGATTTTGAAATGCCGATACCTCAGCGAATTCGCCTTACAGGCGCTCGACGTTCGTCGCGCGCGGGCCTTTTGGGGCCTGCTCGATGTCGAACTCGAGGTCCTGTCCTTCTTCGAGATCCGGGCCGCCGATGTCTTCCATGTGGAAGAACACGTCGTCGTCCGCGTCCTCAGTTTCGATGAATCCGTAACCGCCTGTGTCGTTGAAGAAATCAACCGTTCCTTTCGCCATTGCCTTTGAACGTAGGTGATAAAGACTCATAACTGTTCCGGAAATCCGTTTTCTGCGGAAAACATCGTCGTAAAGGGGCCATACCGAATAATTAGCCGTTTCAGTACTAGACGTCCTCGAGATCCTCGAGTCGGTGAATCGCGATCGAGACGAAAAAGACGAGCATGAAAAAACCGAATCCGACGAGGAGTCCGAACAGTCCCTGACTACCGAGACGGATCGAGTTCAACGTGGTAACTGCGGCGATCGAGAGGATGAAGACGGCGATAGTCAACACTCCGACCGCGTAGTAGAACTTCGTGTCGGACTCGAGGACGCTCCGCATACGCTCGTTTTCCGGTTCGAATTGCAAAACTGTATCGACGGGTGCACGCGAACCGGAGTTCACCTCGACAAACGTTCGGAGTGTGATAGCTGATCATACGTTCGAGAGCCAGAAAGCGCACTCGACAGCAGCGACCGTCGTCGTCAGTAGAGGAGGCTTCGCGTCGCTGACTCGAACTCGTCCGGAATCGACGCGGCGATCCGGTCTGGCTCTGTCTCGCCGTCGAGGTTGACGAGGTAGGCCCGTCCTTTTTCGTCGCCGTAGACCGCCTGAAAGTCGTAGACGAAACCGTAGACGGTGACTGAATCGGGGATCTCTGCGGATTCTCGAAGGAACTGCGTCTGGTAGTCGACGTTGTACTCGACGAGTTGATTGATGACGCGTTCGTCCGGCCCGTCGGCATCGATGAGATCGCTCTCGAGGCCTTCTTCAACGACGGGGACAAGCTGGGAAACCCACTTATCGACGCCGAGCGGTCCCGGCGGCTCGGCTCCCATCGCGACCTCGTATGCGGCCGTGACTGCGCCACAACCCGTGTGACCGACGACGGCGACCGCCTCGGTTCCGGCGTGGTGGATCGGGTACAACACGCCACCGTCGACGATCCGCTCGCCCTCGTGGTCATCCCAGGTCTGATTGCCGATATTGCTCGGCGTGAAGACCGCGCCCGGATCCGCGACGTTCCACATGCGCTCTTGGGGAACTCGAGAGTCCGAACAGCAGATCGATACCACCTTCGGTTCCTGGCCGTTTTGCACGTCGGAGAAGTAACCGCCTGGGAGTCCTTCCGTGTGGACGGCGTTTCCAGTGAGTAGTTCGACCAGTAGCTCGTCGTCGCCATCGCTCATACTGGTACGTGCACAGATCAGCCCCAAAACGGTTTCTTCTTTTCTCGGATACGTGTCGAATCCCGCACCGAGCTCACAATCGATCGGTATCGGGGTTCTCAGTTGATCTCGAGCGTCCAGTCCCCGTCGGCTTCGACGTTGAACCACGTCGCGTTACCGACGCTGTAGGATCTCGAGCCGTTGAACTCGCCGACGACGTTGACGATCTGTTCTCTGCTTCCGCTCGAGTCGTAACCGTCGACGAGGAACTCGCGGTTTCCGTCGTGAGTGACGTCGAGGCTGATATCGTCCTCGCTCGCGAGCGGCCCGACGAACGACGAGCCAGTTCCCGATTCCTCGACCGGCAGTTCCGTAAGATCCGCCTCAGTGACTTCGGGCTGGTCGATTTCGATCGACCATTCCCCGTCGGCTTCGACCTCGAGTTGGTACGTTCCCTCCTCCACAAACGTGATCGATCCGCCCGGTCCGGACCCGGCCGTGCTCACGAGCAGGTCGTTCGCGAGGTCGCCGTCGGCGGTCGACGCTTCGACGACGAACTCGCCGTTGCCTTCGTGGACAAAACTACACTCGAGACCGCCCTCAGCGAGTTCGAACTCGTCGGTCCGGTGGTTCCCGTCGCCGCCGAACGTGTGTGCGTTCCCTGCCTCGAGGATCGGGCCATCGTCGGTCTCTTCGGGTGCGTCGTCACCGTCGCGTTCCATCGTCCCGTCGACCAGATCCGAGGGCGTGACCACGTCGACGCCGCGGTGCTCGAGGTGGTTGAGCAAATGTTCGAAGTCCTCGAGCGGCATGTTGTTCGCCGTCACGTCGGCCTCGTCCTCGACAATTCCCGGAATCCGGAGGACGGTGAGCTGATTGTACTGATCCGAGAGGTTGATCGCGCGGCGAACGCCGCCGTGGAGGTCCGGCCCCCAGATGAGCGAGTTCATGTGAATCCCAGTCGGCGCAGAAGAATTCGGGCTGGCACCGAACAGGAAGCCGGATTCGTGAAGGTCGCGAACGATTTCGTGGGTCGTCTCGTCCATCCGGTCTTCCGGCGCGAAGAAGTGACGCGAGCCGTCCTCGAACCCGTGCTCGTGGAGCGAATCTCGCGCGTGCTCGAGGACGTCTCGCTGGCGATCCTCCGGCATCTCCGGAAGCGCACCTTCACCTTCCGGATACGAACAGACATCCCAGCCCCCATCCCGAAGTTCCTGAAGCTGATTGCGATCCATTCGCCCCCCTTCTCCGATCCGGCCGGGATCGATCGGAATCGCTCCCGCCCACCCTCGTTCCTCGAGTTGCTCGGCCGCGATATCGTAGTGCGAATCGAGACCGCCGTAGAATGCGAGGATCGCCTTCCCGTGACCGACGACCGATTCCGTCTTTCGGAGGTCGTCGACGACGACTCGAGTCGGTCCGCCCTCCGGTCCGGTCGCGACGATGTTGAACTGTGTCACGTTCGAGAGATCCGGATCGCCGCGTTTCATGATGTAGCCGAAGTCAACGCGAAGCCACCCTTCGTACTCGTCGGGGAAATGCCGGATGCTCGTCAAGTGGTGGTCGCGGTTCGGGGCGAGAACCTCGAGTGCGATCTGGGTGGCAGAATCCACCTTGACTGCCAGCGACGCGTCCTGGTTCTCGAGGTCGACCCCGCCGACGACCTCCAGTCCGGAAGCGGCGGTGGCTTCGTCGCTTTCGATGACCATCGCCTGATCGCCAGTCACCGCTTCGTCGGGTGCTGGCTCGATATCACCGGTTCGGGCCACCCAGTGGTCGTCCTCTCCGAAGTCGGAGATCAGTTCACCCGAGTCAGAGCCAGGCCAGGATGCACCGCCGCTTCCGCCGCCGCCGTCACCGTTCCCGCCATCGCCGTCCCCACCGTCGCCGTCGTCGCCAGAAAAGAAGTCGAGACATCCTGCGAGTGAAGCCGAACCCACACCGACTGCAGCTAACATTCGACGCCGCGAGGAATCGAAATCCATACCGGAAAGCTCCCATCCGGAGTACTTTCTAATGGAGCTGTTAACGCGAATTGCGCTGAGCCAACTAACCGACAGGGTCCGAAGAGAAACACACTGGAGCCGATTCTCGTCAGAGTCCCCGCTCGAGCCGATTTATACAGTCGATAACCGCCTTTGGAGAGAGACGAGAACGGCAGGTGATCGATCGGTCGGTTCCGGGAGGCGAATATTGATCTTCTGTCAGCGAGATGTACGGACATGGCAACCACCAGACAATGGCATCTCGCGAGCCGTCCAGTTGGCGAACCGACCGCCGAGAACTTCGAGTTGGTCACCGTCGACCGTCCGGAACCCGACGACGGCGAAGTGCTCGTCGAGACGCGTTACCAGTCGGTAGATCCGTACATGCGCGGGCGGATGCGCGACGCCGAATCATACGCCGAACCGTGGGACGTCGGGGAGCCGATGAAAGCCGGCGTCGTCGGCGAGGTTCTCGAGTCCAACGACGAGGGACTCGAGGCAGGCGATATCGTCACGGGCGACCTGCTCTGGGCTGAACATGCGGTCGCTTCCGGTGACGAACTCCGGCGAGTGAATCCGAAGCTGGCACCCGTTTCGACGGCACTCGGTGTCCTCGGGATGCCGGGCGTGACGGCCTACTTCGGTCTGCTCGACGTCGGCGAGCCGAAACCCGGCGACACCGTCGTCGTCTCCGCGGGTGCCGGCGCGGTCGGCTCGGTCGTCGGACAACTCGCACGGATCGCCGGGGCGCGCGTCGTCGGCACCGCGGGAAGCGACGAGAAAGTAAACTGGCTCACCGACGATCTCGACTTCGACGCGGCGATCAACTACAAGGAAACGGACGATCTCGGCGGCGCGCTCGAGGATGCCTGTCCCGGCGGAATCGACGTCTACTTCGACAACGTCGGCGGCCCGATTACCGACGCCGTCTGGCCACGGCTGAACGTCCGCGCCCGAGTAGCCGTCTGCGGACAGATCTCGCAGTACAACGCGACCGAAGTCCCCACCGGACCGCGGAAACTCGCGACGCTCATCGAAAAGCGCGCCCGCGTCGAGGGTCTCCTCGTTAGCGATTACGAGGACCGCTGGGGCGAAGCACTCGAGCGCCTCGCCGGGTTCATCGACTCGGGTGAACTCGAATATCGCGAGGAAGTCGTCGATGGCTTCGAGAATGCGCCCGACGCGTTCCTCGGGCTCTTCGAGGGCGAGAATATCGGAAAGCAGTTGGTCAAGGTTGCGGACGGATCGGCGTAAGAAATCGGTTCGAAATCGGTTCAATCGGCGTAAGAAATCGGTTCGATCGGCGAGATCAGTCGGTCAGTCCATATCCAATCTTAAAGAGGTAGATATCGAGCAGGACCACGAGCGTCGTCACACCGATCAGTGCGGCCAGAGAGGCCAGCGGAACGTAGTCGGCGTAGGCGGATGGTCCGATCGCGGCGAGATCCGAGTAGCCGAGCAGTCCGTACCTGACGCCGTCAACCATCAACACCATCGGATTCAGCAGGGAGACCTGCTGCCAGATCGGGTCGAGCATCTCGAGGGAGTAAAACACCGCCCCGAAAAAGACCAGCGGGCGCAGGATGAACTGGTTCATGACGGTGAGGTCGTCGAAGTCTCGAGCGACGAGGCCGCCGATGATTCCGAATCCGGCGAACAACACGGAGATCGTCGCCATGATCGTGACGAGGTAGAGCCCGTTCTCGAGACTGATCGGAACGAACAGTCGTCCGACGATGGCGATGATGACGCCGACGATGATCCCGCGGACTGCGCTGGCCGCAACGTAGGCAACGACCATCTCCGCGTAGGAAAGTGGCGACGTCAGCGTCTCGTGGATGTACTCGTTCCAGCGGCCGTGGAAGATCGAGAACGAGGCGTTCTCGAAGGCGTTCGAGATGGTTCCGAGAACGACCAGTCCCGGGAGGATAAAGAGGATGTAATCGAAGCCGGCGATCTGGTCGATACGACCGCCCAGAATAACGCCGAAGACGGCGAAGTAGAGCACGTTCGTGATCGCCGGTGGCATGAACGTGTTCTTTGGCCGCCGAACGAATCGCAGGATCTCGCGCTGAAAGAGCGCTCGAGAGCCAACCGACCACATCAGACGACACCCCCCTGATCCTGCTCGAGGAAGTCTTTCTCGCGCTCAGGGCCCGTCTCGTCGTCGGCGTTGCCTCCCGAAGAACCGTCCTTCCCGTTGATCCCGTCCGCGTCACCGGCTCCGGATCGGGTTACCGACCTGTCTTCGCGCTCGGTGAGGTCGACGAACACCTCCTCGAGGGAGGTTCGAGTGATCTCGAGGTCGACGATGTCGTATCCCTCGGCCTCGAGGTCGGAGAGCAACTGCGGCGCGGTCGACCCGCCGTCGTCGACGCGGACCTCGAGCGCGTCGCCGGTAACCCACGCGTCCTGCGCGTAGGGTCCGAGCGACGGTGGAGCGGCCGGCGGGGACTCGAGCGTGACCGAAATCGTGTCGGTCCCCTCCTTTTTGAGTTCGTCCGGCGTCGCAACGGTTACCTTCCGTCCCTCGTTCAAGATTGCGACGCGATCGCAGAGGCGTTCGGCCTCCTCGATGTAGTGGGTCGTCAAGAGCACCGTTGTCCCCTCCTCGTTGAGTTCGGTGACGAGGTCCCAGAGATCGTGGCGCAGTTGGACGTCGACCCCTGCGGTCGGCTCGTCGAGGATCAACAGATCGGGATCGGTAACGAGCGCTCGAGCGAGCAACAGTCTGCGTTTCATCCCGCCGGAGAGCCAGTCGAAGCGCTCGTCGCGCTTGTCGTAGATCCCGACGCGTTTGAGTACCTCGTCGGCTCGCTTCCCGGCTTCTTCCTCGGAAATTCCGTGGTAGCCAGCCTTGTGCATCAACACCTCTCGAATGGGGAAGAACCGATCTACGTTGAACTCCTGGGGAGCGAGCCCGATCGCGTCTCGAGCCTGCTGGTACTCCGCTTCGACGTCGTGGCCGAAGACGCGCACGTCCCCGCCGCTCTTGCGAACGAGGCCGACGAGCGTGTTGATGAACGTCGTCTTCCCCGCGCCGTTCGGGCCGAGCAGTCCGAAGAACTCACCCTCCTCGACGGTCAGCGACAGGCCCTGTAACGCCCGTAGCTCGCCGTACTCTTTGATAAGGTCCTGCGTCTCAATCGCCGGTGGCATCACTCGAGCGGTGGCCACGACGGCGGTTAAGGGTGTTGTCCCCGGCATCCCAGTGGGCCATCCATTCCTGTCACTCACAATCATTCGTTTCTGTTATTCACAACCAGCCGCTCCTGTTCACTCACAAACACCATCATCTATTATTATGGGCGTGTCGTTACTCCGACTATGGCCTCGGAGTACACCCCCACAGCGATGATGGACCGCGAATCGCGGTCGAACCGGTACTACAGAAACGCGGTCGAACGACACTGGGATCCCAGCGAGATCGACCTCTCGAGGGATCGAAAAAACCTCCTCGAGGTCGCCGAGACGACCGACGGATTCGATCGGCTGGCCCTCGACGGAATGGTAAACGGGATCGCGAAGTTCGGCGCAGGTGAGGACGCCGTCACCGAAGACCTCGCACCGCTGGCGACGGTCCTCGAGGATATCGACGACCAACTGTTTCTGACGACACAGCTCTACGAGGAAGCCAAACACGCAGATTTCTTCGATCGGTACTGGCGCGAGGTGGTCTGGGCCGTCGAGGACGAACTCGGCTGGGACCGATCGAACCCCCGCGACGAAAAGTGGTTCAACGACCCCTATATCGAACTGTTCGACCGAAACAGGCAGGCGCAGTACCGCCTCCTCGAGGAGGACACCCTCGAGAACCGCGCCGGCGCGTACTGTCACTATCACCTCGTAGTCGAAGGAATTCTCGCACAGACGGGCTACTACGGGATGCAACGCTCCTTCGGTGGCGAGTTCGACGAGCTACCGCACCTGCCCGGCCTCGTCGAGGGATTTACGAGCATCCGCAGTGACGAAGGCCGCCACGTCGGGTTCGGGATGAACCAGCTCAAGAAACTCATCGCCGACGGCGTCGAACCCGCACTCATCGAAGACACCGTAAACGAACTCCTCCCACTCGTCCAGGGGATCACCGAAGACGACCGGTTCCAGCCCGAGGACGGCGAACCCGCAGGTCTCGAGGAGGGGGTACTCGCGAGCTACGCGGTCAAAAAACACACCGACCGCATGCAACAGATTACCGATGCCGCCGCCGACATTCCCGAGGTCGACGAACTCGTGCAACTCGAGGTCGACGACTGAGTTCCGCGGTCGGTCGGATGGGTGGTAAGTTTGGCCGTCGAGTAGGTAGGGCCGTCGAGTAGGTTGGGCGGCTCGTCGAATAGGCAGGGCCGTCGGTCGAATCCGTCGAATTACGCCTCGCCGTTGCTTCGCTACAGCGGCGCGCCGACAAGAACGAGCTTCGCGGCTTCGTCACTCTCGTTGTGGATCTGTCGCTCCACTTCGGTCTCGATCCGGAGCGCTTCGTCGGCCTCGAGCGTCACCGACTCGTCGTCGAGATCGACCGTCACCGTCCCTTCGACGACGTAGTACACCTCCTCCTGGCCGGTGTGGGTTTCGTCGTGGGCCTTCCCGCTAACGCCGGGCTCGAACTCGAGCACTGAAAGTCCGATCTCGTCGGTCTCGAGTTCCTCCTTAAGAAACTACAGACCGCCGCTTTCTTCGGGAATGATCGATTCAGGATCAGTCTTGTGAGCCTTCTCGTAGGACATGTTCAAGAATTGTATCGTATGCCATATAGGTTGGACGAAAGCGGAAGGCTTCGAACGAGTTCCGTCGCAGGCGGCTCCGCTCCCTCGAGCAGGAGTCCCAAGAGCCCGGGACGGTCGCTCGATGAGGTCAACTCAAACTGCGGCGCTCGAGAAACCAACAGGTTACGTGTGAGTTCCGGACGACATCCGCGCCCGAACTGGCGTTGTGGCGGCGGACCGTCTTGTATCGGCAAAACTGTCGTTCGTGCGCACAAGAGACACTTCGAGAAGTTCCGGGTCGCCGTTCGTATCTTCACCTTGTGACGAGAAGCACTTAAAGGAACGCGCGGAGCGACCCACTTCGAGTGGCGACACTCCCTCGAGCCGAACCGTCACGCCTCGTCAACAATGTCCCTTCCGAAAGGTTGAATCGCACGCTGTCCTGAATACAGGCAATGAGTCAACAGCTTCCCGACGTGCAGGCGACGGCCCCCGACGTCACCGTCGGCCTGAACCAGGTCGGCGTTACCGGCGTCGAGAAACTCGTCAAGATCGCTCGCAACGGCAAACGACCGCTCGTCCTCACCGCCGAGTTCGAGGTCTTCGTCGACCTCCCCTCCTGGCGCAAAGGAGCGGACATGAGCCGCAACATGGAGGTCATCGACGAAATCCTCGAGGAGGCGACCCGCGAAGAGGCCTACCGCGTCGAGGACGTCTGTGGCGACGCCGCCGAACGGCTCCTCGAGCGACACGACTACACGTCCAAAGCCGAGGTTTCGATGGAAGCGGAGTTCATGCGCCGCGAGCAGACGCCCGCCTCGGATCGGGAAACCCAACACACCGTCGACATCATCGCGTCCGCGACCGCCACCGAGGACGGCACCCGCGAGGAAATCGGCGCACACGTCGTCGGGATGACCGTCTGTCCGTGCTCGCAAGGAATGTCAGTCGCGCGTGCGAAACAGAAACTCGAGGACCTCGAGATTCCCGAGGAGAAGATCACCGAATTCTTGGACGACGTTCCACAGCCGGGCCACTCCCAGCGCGGACACGCAACGGTCACGGTCGAAGCCGACGGCGATCCGGAAGTCGACTTAAACGAGATCATCGACATCGCTCGAGAGTCCATGAGCGCCAAGATCTACAACCTCGCGAAACGCCCCGACGAGGATCACATGACGTTCGAGGCTCACTCCGACGCCAAATTCGTCGAGGACTGCGTTCGGGCGATGGCCGAAGGCGTGGTCGCCGAGTTCGACCATCTTGAGGACGACGCGGTGATCACGATGTCCCAATCGAACGACGAATCGATCCACCAGCACAACGCCCACGCCGAACGCATCGTCGAGATGGAAACCCTTCGCGAAGAAGTCAACGGCGACCTCGAGCGATAGCCCGCCCCCGAAAACGATCCTTTTCGTCTCGATCGCTTTTCTTTTCGGATCGGTCGCCACGGGGCTTGCGGTGTGAGACGCTCGGTGGGAGAGACCCTTCTCGGGCCGTCCTTGAGAAATCAGACCGTCAGAACTCGAGGGGCTCTGCCTGTTCCCAGCTCGGGTAGAACTCCTCGTGTACGTCGGCGGCGAACTCGGGGTCTTTCAGGTCGATCATGCCGAAGACCTCTTGAGAGTTGAGCGGGTTCGGCACCTGAATACAGACTTCGACATCGTCGATGAGGTTGAACGAGCCCGTAACGTCGTCGTTGATCCGCACCGAGAAATCATCGCGCTCCTGAAGCGTTTCCTGATACCGCCTTCCGACGTTTTCGGAAAGCGACGCGACGAGTTCGCGGGTCATGAGGACGTCGACCGAGACGCCTCGATCCAGTGCGTCCTCGAGATGTGCGAGAACCTCGTCGCCGACGGTTCGGATGTCCATCTGTGGTGCGGGATCCGCAGAGACCATCACGATATCGTCGTCAGCCGCGGTGAGTCGTTCTAAGAGGAGATCGATGGTCTCCTCGGGGCCGACGGAAGCAGTCCAGAACTGCTCTTCGACGGGTTCGGCCGCATCGAGCTCGTCGGAAAGGTCGTCGACGATCGACTCGTACTGTTCGGCCTTCTCGTCGAGTTCGCGTTTTTTGTCGTCCAGCAGTCGATCAAGCGCGGTTGCAGGTTCGACGGCGACGTACTTCTTGGGACGACTCGCGGTCTGACTACGAACGAGATTGTACTGTTCGATACTGTTGAGAACATCGTAAATCCGGCCCATCGGCACGTCACTGGCCCGGGAGAGTTCTTTGGCCGTCGTCGGACCGGTGCTCAACAGCGATCGGTACGCTCGAGCCTCGTACTCCGAAAGCCCGAGATCCCTGAGACTGGCCATATGGATACGCAACCAACTCGAAGGCCATAAACGCTACGATAGTTTGATCAGATATCGATTCAGCGGCGTTCGTTCGCTGTATCACTCGAGTAGGCTTCGAACCTGCTCGCTCAACTTCTCTGGAGTTTCAGCGGGTTCCGAGACCTGTTCGCCCCGTTCGACTCGAGCCGTTCCCCGGTCGACCCCGTCCGCGGCGTTCGGAACGACGACTTTTTCGTGGTCCGCAACGCGGAACGCGGCTCGGTGGAGATCGGAGCCCGCTTGCGTTCCGACGCGAACGACGAGCGGATCGTCGAGCATTCGTGCGGCGGCGGAGCCGTACTTCGCGATCTGGACGCCGAACCGATCGCTCGCGCCAGCGAAGTCCTCGAGGGTCTCTCGTGCGACGGTTCGATACCGCTCCTCGCCGGTCAGTACTGCGAGATCGACGAGCGCGTCCGCGAACGCGACGTTCGCGTCGAGCGGCCGAAGCGACCGGTCGAGCAGACCCGTTCCTCGGGCTGGCGCATCGACGAACGAGTCGCCGTCCCGAAGCCGATCGATCGTGACGTCGGCGACGGCGCGCGCATCATCGAGTGTTTCCGCGCCGAGAACGCTCGCACCCGCGAGCGCGGCCCGGAGCGTTCGAGCCTGCGTCAACAACAGCGGCGTCCGCTCGAGCGATTCCGCGCTTTCGTCGGCTTCGGGGAGTCTGTGCGTCGCGACGCCGTCCTCGAGGAGGTCGGTCCGGAGCGTCTCGAGCGCGCGTTCGGCGTATCGACGGGCGCGCTCGTCGTCCGTATACGAATAGTAGGTGAGCAGGGCCTCGACCGCCAACCCGTTCGGACCGGCGAAGACACCTGGATCGACCGGCGGAGCGTCGGCTCCCTCCCGGTCGCTCGCCTCGAGCGTGTAGGAGCCGCCCTCGCCGGGGGCCTGACTGTTCGCGAAGGCATCGGCGTCGTCGTTCCAGAGCGTCGTCGTGAGGTACTCGATCGTTCGGGATGCCGGTTTCTGATACTCCTCGCGACCCGTCGAGAGGTAGGCGTTCGAAAACGCGCGAACGAGCGCGGCGTTCGAGTCGAGTAGCTTCTCGTGTTGAATCCCGCCCCAGTCTGCTTCAGCTCCGAATCGGTAGAATCCGCCCTCATACTCGTCGAGCAAGTTCGCGCTGACCGCGTCGAACGAGCGAAGCGCCATCTCGCGGTCGCGTTTGAGCGCGAACTCGAGAGCGTCCGGAAGCGGGAACTTCGGCTCGGTTCCCCAGCCGCCGGCGACCTCGTCGTAGTTCTCCGTAAGCTGTCCGAGCATCGACTCCTCGATACCGCTCGAGAGCGTTCCGGCCGGCGGCTCGTCCTCCCGAAGCGGTCGGGGGATTCGGCTCGCTCCCTCGCCTTTGGTCTCCCACATCGTCCCGACGCTATCGAGAACCTGGCGCATGCCGTCGGGTCCGAGATAGCCCGCTCCCGTCAACAGCGCGCCGTCGGGGGCGAGAAAGACCGTCGAGGGAAAGCCGCCCATATTGTATCGGTCGCGTACTCGAGGTCGCCGATCCGCGTCGACCCGAATCGGTACGAATCGATCGTTGATGTTCGCGGCGATCCGCGGCTCCGCGTACGTTTGCTCGTCCATCTCGTGGCAGTGATCACACCACGTCGCGGTGAGCGAAAGCAGTACGGGGATATCTGACTCCGCCGCCTCGTCGAAGGCCGCTTGTCCCCATTCGCGCCACTCGACTCGCGTAACGTCGTCCATACCCGCTTGGACGTGAGTCCCGTGCGTAAGGCCTTCGTTCGAGCCCGGTCCCGAATTCGATGCGAGCGTATCTCCAACGCTGAGAGTAAAGGGTTTTGACCCTCCACACCCTAGAACGAGGCATGCTCCGGTGGCTCTCTGCGCTGTTGCTCATCCCGTTTCTGGACGCGGTCCTCCTCGCGTTCGTCTTCAGTCGAACCGACTTCGGTTGGGCCGCGATGGTGTTACTGGTCGTTCTGACCGGGCTGATTGGGATGTTACTCGTTCGCGCGGAAGGACGACGCACCCTGGGGAAGATGCAACGGTCGCTCGCGGAGGGAAAGCCGCCGACGAACCAGTTGCTCGACGGCGGCCTGTTGATCGCCGCCGGTGCCTTCCTGCTCACGCCGGGACTGGTCACCGACCTGATCGGCTTTCTCCTCGTCGTTCCGATCACCCGGATCCCGATTCGAACGGGACTCAAACGGTTCGTGATCGTCCCCTACGCGGACAAAAAGACGGGCGGCTTCGCCACCGGTGGCGTCTACACGTTCGGATTCCCCAACGGCGAAAACGCAGGAGGCCAGCAGGCAAAAACAGCGAACACGAACGGTACGGCGGGTGCGAGCGACGCGACAGGCGGCACCTATGACCTCGACGAAGACGCCTACACCGTCGAATCGGATGTCGGGGACGAGGAGTACACCATCGAGTTCGGTGACGAGGAGTCTCGAGACGACGAAACGGACAGCGATCCTTTCGCTCGGTAGCGGTTCGCACGGGTACTGAAGAAAGAAACGCTTAAACGTACCAGCCCGCAACTCATTGATGCGAAGCGGGCCAATAGCTCAATTAGGTCGAGCGCCACTCTGATAAGGTGGAGGTTCTCGGTTCAAATCCGAGTTGGCCCATACTTTTGCGGCGAGCAAACCCGCGAGCCGCAACTATGAAATCCAACTCGAATTTGAAGTAGACCGAGGTTCTGCACAACGCGCAGGTTCTCGGGCGTGGTTAAAATTCGAGCTGGCTCACTTCTTGCGATGAGCAATTCCTCGAGCCCCGATCATAGTATCTAACTCGAATGTGGGGAGGTCGGGTGTCTGTCCAAGAGATGGTCGTTTTACAAAAATCAGGACCAAAGTAATTGGGGACGGAGGATACTGGCGCGGCTGGCCGAGACGAACGCTGTCCAGAGTGGATCACTCGAGCACCGCGTTACTTGGATTCGAACGAACCCGTATCGCCGCGGCGGTATCGATCGATCCGTTGGTATCCCAGCACGACGGCGTCCTCGTCGAGTTCGATCTCGTATCGACCGAGGACGTCCTGCGTATCGGGAACCGACGCCCGTTCGACGACTTCGGCGACCGCACGCCAGCCCTCGTCGGTCGGCGTGATCTCGCTCACGCCGTCGAACCGGTAGCCGATCAGTTCACCCGCCGTCGACTGAACGGTCCGACGGACCGCGAGCACGCCTTCGATCTTGCTCTCATCGACGTCGTCCATCTCGAGGTCCGAGTCCTCGAGCGAACTCGTATCGACGTCTTCCGGGTCGGTCGTTTCCTCTCCAGCCATCGAGGCCGTTTGCGAACTGTCAGAGTCCGCCGATTCCTGGTCTTGTTCTTGGGCCTGTTCTTGCTGTTCTGTTGTTTGACTGTTGCTCACGGTTGAATCACTCTCATCGTGTTGGTAGCAAAACCCGTCGTCCTGGGCCGGCCGTGAACACCGCTCACCGTCGTCGGTGAGTGCCTGACATCGTTCGGTCGTGTCCGTGCCGGCTTCGGCCATAGGGGGTTACGTTCGTCTCGGAAGTGTTGGTTTCGGGTGGGCTCTACACTGTGTCTGCGATTCGGTCGCTGAGTTCGGCTACGTTGCTTTCGTCGCGTCCGCCAGCGACTTTCGGCGCGAGCACGTCGGTGAAAACGTCGGCGAGCAGGTCGTCGTCGATGGTTTCGCTGCCGTTGAACACCGACAGTCCTTTGGCCGTCGTGATCGCGGCTCGAGTGCCGACGACGATATCGAGTTCGTCGCGGAGTTGCTGGGTCGCCTCGACGACCAGTTCGATCTGATCGGACGGCAACTCGACGTGGGCGGCGACGATCTCGCGCTCGGTTTCGGCGTCGTAGTAGTCGATGTGGACGCCGACGACGCGATCGAGAAGGGCATCCTGTTGCTGGTGGACGCCCGCGTACTCGACGTCGTTCGAGGTGAGCACCGCACGAAATTCGGGGTGAACATCGATCGTTCGATCCTCGCCGCGCTTGCCCGGTCGCTCCAGGACGCCCTCCTCGAACACCGACAACAGGACGTTGTGCGCGACCGGGTCGCTCCTGGAGAACTCGTTGTACACCAGCGTCGCTCCCTCCCGAACGGCGACCGAGAGGGGGTTGTCGACCCATCGCTCGCGGACGATCTGGGTCCGTTTGTCGACGCCGCTGACGAACTGATCACGTTCCTCGTAGCGTTCGCCGCCTGCGTGGTCGCCGACGAGGGCTGCCGTATCGACCGCCTCGTCTCCGTTGAGCCAGACGACCGGCCGTCCGCGTTCCGCGGCGGCCGAAAGCGCCAACGACGTTTTTCCGCAACCGGTCGGACCGATCAGGTGGACCGGCTGTTCGGCCTCGAGCCAGCCCTGAATCCGCCCGCGAATCGAATCGATTTCGTCGGTTTCGACGAACGGCTCCGGAGCAACGTCTTCGGGGGACGACAGCGGTGTGTCGCCGTTTCGTTCGCCGGCGGCCGCCGCCTTTCGGCGGAGCTCTTTTTTCGCTCTCCGGCCTTTCTTCTGTTCGCGATCGGTCCGGATTTTCTTCCCGCGGACCTTCCGCTTTCGCGATGACGAATCGTCCGCCATCGAGGTTATTGTGAGGCCGACTGTGGTGACGACTCGGGGCGTTGTTCGACCTCGAGCTCCTCGAGGTCTTCCAGATCGCCTTCGGCCGTCGCTTGCTCAAGTTTTGCGATCTCCTCCGCGTAGTGCAGGAAGGTGTCCACCGACGCGACGACGACTCGCGCTTCGATGGTGAGCAGTTCGATGCCGACAACCGAAATTCGTGCCCAGATGTCGATGACGACGCCCTTGTCGAGGACGCGGTCGAGTACCTCTGCGAGACTCGAGGAATCTGGTCTTCGTTGTGGTGATGCCATTCCATGTTGGATTCCATCGTGAATGGGTTTGACGACTGGCACTGCGCCTGCAAGCCAGAAGAGGGGGCTCTCGAGTCAATGACAAACGCTCGCCTATGAGGTTTCGTCGGGATTGTAGCTACAGACGAAGTGGCGGTCTCGGTTATCCGCAATGTATTCGTAGATGCGTTCGCCGACCATCCTGACCGGCGGGAGGACCATCAACAGGGTAATCGGGAAGAAGATCCGGAACTGCTTGAACAGGTGACGAAAGGCGTCGTAGCCCCCGTAGGCTTCGCCGTCGCGAAAGAGGTACATCTCCTTCTCGAGGTCGACATCGTCGCGTGCGACCAGTTCCGATGGGGCGTCCGACTGCGTGTAGAACTGCACCGAGTCGTTGATGTCGAGGTGTTTGAAGAGATAGAGAGCTCTTGCACAGAAATAACAGCGTTCGTCGTACACCAACTGAACAGCGTTCGTCTGATCCGCAGCGATTTTTCGGTAGCCGACATCCCAGGCGGCGTACAGTGAGAGAACGACGATCATATCGACGAAGTAGATCCCAAGCGTCAGGATCACGCCGACGTGGAAGCCGATCAAACCGAGAATAAACGGCGTAACCGTCACGCCGAGAACGATTGCAACGATGAACAGCGACTGAACGAACGCAGTTCCGACGAAGCCGAGCCAGGCCAGTATCTCGTGTTGGACGACGAAGTCACCGATCGGACGGTACATTCCCGTCGCGACCTGGTTGTAGACGATGTCGCGCTGAAGGTCGGTACCGGAGAGATAGATATCGAACCCGCCGTTGAGCAACTTGCCCCACGCGGCACCGAGATACATCAGTCCGAGAATAACGAGTCCCCACTTGAACGGCCGCATCCGGTAGGACTGGTTCGATCCCTCCTTCAGGAACCAGTTTAGCTGATCGATGGATTTCTCTTTCGTTCGAATCACCGCGTCCGCCGACAGCGCGTCGTCGTCGTGGAAAAACGCGAACAGGAGGATGAAATACGCGCACACGAACATCGACTCGACGGTTCCCGACATGTAGATCGTCGACTTGACCGACAGCATCTGCATCAACAGCAGACTCGCGAGTCCGCCGGTCCACTTTATTTTGTACCCGACGATGAACAACGCGAGCAGTCCGGCGACGAGCCACTGCTGATAGGGCAACAGCGAGAACAACAGGTCGTTGTACAGGAAGTTGATTCCGGGATTGAAATCCCGAGGCCACTCCTGGTAGAACCCCCAATCGAGGAAGACAACGCGCCAGAGAACGTACGCGCCGAGCACGACTCGAGCGGCCGCGAGGTTGATCGGTGACGAACGAGCGTCGTCGGCGAAGTAGTTGATGAACGCACTCATGTGTTTTCGTGTTCGGTGATAGTTTGATTGTCCACGTGGACCGTAAGTCGGGGGTCGCGCTCGTGGGATTCGATCTCGGTGTTATCGTCAGTAACCGTCAGCGTCCGCTCGTAGATCCGGATGGCTTCGAACGCTTCGAGCCCCTCGAGTTCTTCGGCGGACCACTGCTTATCATCGGTGTAGCGCGGTGGCGCTAGTGGCTCCGTGGGAGGCGGATAGTCACCCGATTCGACGTCCGAACGGTACTCTTGAGCGTTAGAGAGATAGAACTCAGCGATCTCTATCCGGTCTTCATCCGGATACTCCTCGACCATGTGCCCAGCGATCGTCGACGACCGACTGCCGGTCGTTGGGGGTGCCGCACGGTAATCGTAGTACAGTTCGTTTCCGTCAGCATCGACGACCACGAACTCGTGGGCCGTGTTCTGTTCGTCGTTCGGCTGTGAAAACTTGTGCATCTCGACGACGGGCATAAGCGGCGTCCCGACGACGGTGACAGCGAGGAGGACGAGTATAAATCCGCCGACCCAGACCGATCTCGCGACCTCGCGGTCCGAAAGCGCAAGCAGGACGAGCGTTCCGAGGAAAAACCCGACGTAAAATACGGGGAAGATTATCCCCCGAAATTCGGAAAGAAGCTCTAGCATTCTATCATCTCCATCCATATCCAATCCGAAATGTCACTATAGTAGTTCCGTACGTTCATTACGTTCATTACCAATAGATATCTATCTAACAGGTCACTAAATAATTTCCCGAAAACAGTGCAATAGCGGCTACCGGACGCGTTTACGCTTCTAACAGGTTGTTAAACGAGTCTTGGAAACAGCCACCAGAGAGTATCCACGCTACCGCTAGCTGTGAACGCGCTGGATTGCCGACCGAAGATCCCAGAGAACGCAAAATAGTGCGAACTCGACAAGACGACCGCCCCATCGACCAAAAGAAATTGGCCCGAGATACATAACGGACGACGTAGTACCAGAAAACGGCTACCGACGAGTGGCCACGGGAAGACAGGGAGTCGGCGTGTCGAATCTTCTATCGACCGCTCGAGGATCACCCGGAACCCAAATCCGTTCTTGTAAGTGATAACCCAAATACGAGGGAGTCGGCGAGCGACGGTACGGATCACTCATCCGAATATTCTCGAGGACTAGTTTCACTCGAGTTTGCGACCATTTATACGCAATGGCGACCCAACAACAGGTCAATGGCGCAAGCGGGAAACTCCGAACTCGTCGACGCATTCGAGCAGTTCTTCCGGAACTACTACGACAACGAGGTGAAACAGCTTGCCCAGCAGTATCCGAACGAACAGCGCTCGCTGTTTATCGACTGGCAAGACCTCTACCGGTACGATCCCGACCTCGCGGACGACTATCTGAACCAGCCCGAACAACTCCAACGCTACGCGGAGGAGGCGCTTCGACTGTACGACCTCCCGATCGACGTCAGTCTCGGGCAGGCACACGTCCGAATCCGGAACCTTCCCGACACCGAGTCCCCCGAAATTCGGGACATCCGTGCCCAGAACATGAACAAGCTCGTGCAGGTTCGGGGAATCGTCCGCAAGGCAACGGACGTTCGGCCGAAGATCGAAGAAGCCGCCTTCGAGTGCCAGCTCTGTGGCACGCTCAATCGAATTCCACAGTCTACCGGCGACTTTCAGGAACCCCACGAGTGCCAGGGCTGTGAACGACAGGGGCCGTTCCAGGTTAATTTCGACCAGTCGGAGTTCATCGACGCCCAGAAACTCCGGATCCAGGAAAGCCCGGAGGGGCTACGTGGCGGCGAAACGCCGCAGGCGCTCGACGTGAACGTCGAAGACGATATCACGGGACAGGTGACGCCCGGCGACCACGTTTCGGCCGTCGGCGTCCTCCGCCTCGAGCAACAGGGCAACCAGCAGGAGAAATCCCCCATCTTCGATTTCTACATGGAGGGGATATCAGTCGATATCGACGAAGAGCAGTTCGAGGACATGGACATCACCGAGGAGGACAAAAAGGAAATCGTCCGCCTCTCGACGGAAGACGACATCTACGAGAAGATGGTCGCCTCCATCGCGCCGTCGATCTACGGCTACGACCAGGAGAAACTCGCGATGATGCTCCAACTGTTCTCGGGCGTTACCAAACAGTTACCCGATGGCTCGAGGATTCGCGGAGACCTGCACATGCTGCTGATCGGAGATCCTGGTACAGGTAAATGTGTCACAGGCGACACCCGAGTAACACTTGCGGATGGGCGTGACGTTCCTATACGCGACCTCGTCGAAACAAACCTTGAGGATCCAAAGCCCGTTGACGACGGTTGGTGGGACGACATCGATCTTGAAGTCCCGTCACTACAACAGGACGGGACTATGGCCACACAGCAGGCAACGA
Organism: Halostagnicola bangensis; assembly: GCF_054653435.1. Taxonomy (NCBI): domain Archaea; kingdom Methanobacteriati; phylum Methanobacteriota; class Halobacteria; order Halobacteriales; family Natrialbaceae; genus Halostagnicola; species Halostagnicola bangensis. The sequence goes on from NZ_BAAIGG010000002.1 coordinate 1,397,205, forward strand.
AGGTCTGGAAGCGAGAAGCGCCCGACCGGATGCTTCGAATACAAACTTCGAGTGGCCGCGAACTCGAGGTAACGCCGTCACATCCATTATTCGTTCAACGTGACGGGAAGACTGACCCAGTTGTTGCTGAGGAATTGGATGAAGGCGCATTTATCGCCGTCCCACGTTCGTTACCAACCAGAGGAGATGATAGTCTCGATGTATTCCACCGTAGATCAAAATCAAGAAACGCTGTTCAACTCAATCTCCCTGACAAATGGACACCATCACTTGCGAGGCTACTCGGATACATTGTAGCGGAAGGCTATGTCGAACATCGTTCAGATAACACTGGATATGTCACGATCACAAATAACGATCAAGAAGTTCTATCAGACATAGAAGGAGCCCTCAAAGAACTTGGACTGAACACAACGAAGCGAAAACCACATGAAGGAAAACCAGCTCATGAAATTATTTGTTCGTCTGGAGAGTTTACGAGTTTTCTACAAAATCTCGATCCCACCTTACTTGAAGGGTCAGATTGTCAGCAGGTTCCCGAGAAATTAGCTCAAGCCTCGAAGTCAATTAGAAATGAATTCATCAAAGCGTTCATCGAAGGAGAAGGTCATGTATCTGGAACTCAACGCGAAATAACAGTTGCATCAACAAGTAGCAAATTACTCGAAGGAGTTCGAACATTGCTCCTCTCCACTGGAATTCGTTCACAGATACACGAGCGAAAGAACAAAAGTAGCAGACTCCGAATCAGTGGCAAAGAATTCGGGAGATATCTCTCCAAAATAGGGTTCGTGACAGATCGGAAGCAAAGCGCTGCAGAGCAGTACACTTCCGTGAACGGTAATACGAATACAGATGTGATCCCAGAAGTTGGACCTGAATTATGTCGAGTTCGTGATTCAATTGGGCTTACCCAGGCAGAATGTGGGATCCCCCGGAGTACGTATCAGCACTATGAACGAGGAACACGAAATCCAGGGCGGAAGAACCTCCGGGAGGTCGTCGCCACATTCGAGCGGAGACTTCAGACAGTGTCTATGTCAGAATCAGGTGCAATTGAGACAGATGGTGGATCAATCTCAACCACTATAAACAAACTGCGTCAATTGGTCGATGGAGATACCGGGTGGGATTGTATAGAGTCAATCGAGCCTGTTGACCCTGATGATAAATGGGTGTACGATCTTGAGGTCAAGGAAACCCACAATTACGTCTCTAATGGAGTTATTTCTCACAACTCCCAGATGCTCGGATATATCAGAAATATCGCACCACGATCCGTCTACACCTCCGGCAAAGGTTCGTCTTCAGCGGGTCTCACGGCCGCGGCTGTGCGAGACGACTTCGGCGATGGCCAGCAGTGGACGCTCGAGGCTGGCGCGTTAGTGCTCGCCGATCAGGGAATCGCGGCAGTGGACGAGCTCGACAAGATGCGGTCAGAAGATCGCAGTGCCATGCACGAGGCCCTCGAGCAACAGCAAATTTCGGTTTCCAAGGCAGGGATCAACGCGACGCTTAAGTCCCGCTGTTCGCTCCTTGGTGCGGCAAACCCCAAGTACGGTCGCTTCGACCAGTACGAGCCGATCGCCGAGCAGATCGACCTCGAGCCCGCGCTGATCTCGCGGTTCGATCTCATCTTTACAGTGACGGACAACCCCGACGAGGAGAAAGACCGAAATCTCGCCGAGCACATCCTGACGACGAACTACGCAGGGGAGCTGACGACCCAGCAAGAGGAGATGACCTCCCTCGAGGTGAGCACCGACGAAATCGAGGAGATGACCGAGCAGGTCGATCCCGAGATCGACGCGGAGCTCCTGCGCAAGTACATCGCCTACGCAAAGCAAAACTGTCATCCGCGGATGACCGAGGAGGCGAGGAACACGATTCGAGATTTCTACGTCGATCTCCGATTGAAGGGGACCGACGACGACGCACCGATCCCCGTCACCGCACGAAAACTTGAGGCACTGGTGCGACTCGCCGAAGCGAGTGCGCGGATTCGCCTCTCCGATACGGTCGAAGTCGGCGACGCAGAACGGGTCGTCGAGATCGTCCGTTCGACGCTCCAGGACATCGGCGTCGACCCCGAGACGGGCGAGTTCGACGCGGATATCGTCGAGGCCGGAACCACGAAGTCTCAGCGCGACCGGATCAAGAACATCAAACAGTTGATCAGCGATATCGAAGCGGAGTACGACGACGGCGCACCGATGGATATCGTCCTCGAGCGAGCCGACGAGATCGGAATGGATCAGTCGAAAGCCGAACACGAGATTGACAAACTCAAACAGAAAGGCGAGGTCTACGAGCCGAGTACGGATAACCTCCGGACGACGTAATCCGAAAACGGCAACCGTCGCGCGAGAGACAGTGAACGGCGTGTTTTTCGGACAGAAATCATCGTATCGGCGGGACACGGTCACGACCGCCGACCGGGTACTCGAGTTTATATGCGGAAACGAGACCAATAGCGGCATGGTCGACATCTCGACGCGTATCGATCGCCGCGACGGCGTGACGTTTGTCAGCGCCACGGTAACGAACGATCGAACGACACCGCAGTTGGTCCGGTTCCAGAGCACAATCGAGCCAGTCTGGCCGCCGCGACGAAACGGCGTCGTCGCTCCGGAGTGGGACGGGCCGCGCTGGGAGGGGCGACTCGAGCCGGAAAGCCAACGGGGTGTGGGCTTTGCGAGTCCGGAGACAGTGATCGACGAGCCGCTCGAATCCGTCGAATCGAGGCGTGCTGACGGTCGGACGGAACTGAAGACACGAGAAGTTCTCTCGAGTCTCAGTCGATCGAAGCCACCGAAAGGGGTCCTCAGCCGACGATGATCGTCGCCGTCAGCGGGGGAAAAGGGGGTGTCGGAAAGTCGACGATGGCGTTGAATCTCGGGGCCGAACTCGATGCGGTCGTCGTCGACGGGGATCTCGCGATGGCGGACCTCCCTCGCGGACGGGGACCGGATCTTCACGATGTCCTCGCAGAACGGGCGGACCCGATCGAAGCAGTGACGGCCGTGGGAACGGTCCAGGTGCTTCCCTGTGGCAGGTCGTTAGCCGGCGCTCGAGCAGCCGATCTGACCAGGTTCGAAGACGTACTCGACGCCGTCGAACGAGAGTTCGGTCGCGTCGTTATCGATTGTCCGGCAGGGCTCGCAAGTGATGTCGGCGTACAGTTACACGCCTCGGATCTGGTCGTTCTCGTGACGGCCGATACGGACGAAGCGATAGCCGATGCACTTCGGACGAAACAGCTCGCGCTCGAGGTGGGTACGCCGATCGGTGCGATCATCCTCAATCGTTCGGACGCCAGCACCGAGCGAAAGACCGCGATCGAACGCGCGCTCGGCGCAACCGTAACGGCCGTTCCCAGCTCAGAAGTCGTCCACGAAACACGGGCACAAGGAGTACCGGTTCGAGAAGCTGAACCCGATTGTCTTCCAGCGACGCGTATTGAGAGGGTCGCAAAAACGGTCTCACGCTGTAAAGAGGATCAACACTCTTCGAGTTGGTGAACCGTCGAACGGATCGTTACGGGATTGACGTCGGCGACGTCGCCCGCGGATGCTTGCGTAATACTGTCGCAATCGGGACAATCGTTCGCTGCGACGTACAAACACGCCGCCGCGACCCCGCTCGGGTTTCTGCCCCCGATTGCACAGTTGTCGAGAAGCGTTTCGACGTGCTCTCGAGCGCACTGTTCGATGTCGGTGTCGAGATCCAGCTTCGACGCGTATCGGGGGAGATACTGCGTCGGATCGATCGGACCCGTTGGAAGACCGAGCTCTCGATTCAGCGCATCGTATGCCGCTTTGAGTTCGGATTCGTCGGCTCGAGAGACGGCGACGATTTCCGAGAGCGTTCGAGCCATCGACAGGGTTCGACAGATCGCATACACCGTCGCGGCCGCAAAGCCCTCGAGCGATCGGCCGCGAAGGAGATCCTCGGATTGTGCGGATTTAAAGAGCGTACACGCCTGGTCGCGAGCAGAGTCGGGAAGGGAGAGCTCGGTTATCAGTCGTTTGATCTCCGTGAATCCGTACACTTGATTTCGCTCGACTTTCGACGAGATACGCGCTCGATTGTGTTCCCGGCGCATTCTGGCGAGCTGTCGACGCTTTCGACCCGTCAGCCGGGAGCCGGAACCGTATCCGATTTCCGTCGAGAGACCCCTGTCGTGACGAGAGCGGGTCAGCGGCGCACCCGTTCGCCGTCGGTCGGTCTCGTCGTCCTCGAACGACCGCCACTCCGGTCCGTGATCGATCGCGTTCTCGTCTGAAACGAGGCCACACTCCTCACAGACCGTCTCGGTGCCGTTACTTCGAAGTTGTCCATCGCATTCTGTACAAGTCGAGTTCGTATTGCCGTCATCCATTCGCAATGTCCCCTAGTGATAATATACTAATACCAATGGTATTTAAAATATACTAATTAGTTAGAGTTCCAACATTGTAGAGAGAGACATCTTAGTTCAAACAGGGAGATCAAAAAACGACACGTATCGACCTGGTCACTCGAAAAGACGCCGAATACGACGGACGAGTCCGTCGTCATCCGTCGTCGATTCGACAGAATCGGATTCGCGGTTCTGAAGCACGAACTCGTACCGGTCAATGATCTCCTGTCGTTCGGTTTCGCTCGCCTCGAGTTCGCGCTCGAGTGCGGTGACTCGAAGCCGTAGTTGGGTTCGTTCGATTCTCGCCGGGAGGGGGTCACGAACTCGAGTGGTACGGTTAGAACGTTCGGGCGATCTCGGCTCGTCCCGAGTGGTACCGTCTGCGTTCGTTTGCTGCACGCACACTCGGGCGGGGGTGTCGGTGTGTCGGTGCTCGACGGACATGGAATAGCATATAGCTTTTCTGGCCGCAAAAGCTTCAGTCAGTCGACCGTCTGACGCGTCAGACAGAGCGCATGCGGATGAAAGACGGGAGGAAGTATCTCGATCGACCGGATCCGGTCACGTAACCTGTAAACGACCACGGATCAGGTGATCCGTGGAACTCGCACTGTACCCCTTAGAGTGTCACTCGTGAAGGTGCTCGAGCACGCCTTCGATATCGTTCGGTACCGGTTGTGGATCGCTTCCGGCGGCGGCCGCCGCGTCGGGGTCCTTGAGCAAATGGCCCGTCGTGAGGCAGGCGACGCGTTCGTCGTCGGAAACGGTGCCATCGGCGCGAAGTTTTCGAAGCCCCGCAATCGAGGCGGCGGAGGCGGGTTCGACGCCGATCCCTTCCTCCGCGAGGTCGCGCTGTGCGTCCGTAATTTCTTCGTCGGAGACGTCAACGGCGGTGCCGTCAGTCTCGCGGATTCCCGGGAGCGCTTTCGGGGCGTTGACAGGGTTCCCGATACGGATCGCCGTCGCGCGCGTCTCGACGTCGTCCCAACGCCGGACTTCGTCGGCATCGTTCTCGATCGCTTCGACCATCGGCGCGGCACCCTCCGCCTGGACGCCGGTGAGTTTCGGCACCTCCTCGAGTGGTAGGTCCCCAACCTGAACCAGTTCTCTGAATGCCTTGTACAGCGCCGAGGTGTTGCCGGCGTTTCCGACCGGGAGGACGATACGATCGGGGAACGCACCGTAGTCGTCGCGGAACGCCTCGAGGATTTCGAGGCCGATCGTCTTCTGGCCCTCGAGGCGGAACGGGTTCAGCGAGTTCAGGAGGTAGGCCTCGCCGCGGGCGGCTAGCTCTTGAACGATGTCGAGACAGGAATCGAAGTTGCCGTCGACCTCGAGAATTCTCGCGCCGTGGAGGCTCGCCTGCGCGATCTTTCCGGCGGCGACCTTTCCGGCCGGGAGGAGCACGAGCGTCTCCATCCCGCCACGGGAGCCGTAGGCTGCGAGTGCCGCACTCGTGTTTCCGGTCGACGCGCAGGCGAGTCGATCGACACCGAGTTCTTTGGCGACGGCGACGCCGACCGTCATCCCGCGATCCTTGAACGAACCCGTCGGGTTCATCCCCTCGTGTTTGATTCGCAGCGCTTCGACGCCGATGTCGTCTTCGAGCCGTGGCACCTCGTACAGCGGCGTCGCACCCTCCTGAGTCGTGACGCCCGAATCGAGCGGGAGCGCGTCCGCGTATCGCCAGACGCCTCGTCCTTCGAACTCGTCCAGAGTAGGAAGGTCAGTGTAGCGAACCTCGAGCAGTCCATCACATTCGTCGCAGGTGTAGCGAATATCCTCGAGCGGCGCGAACGTTTCGCCACACTCGATGCACTCGAGCCAGGCACCGTCGTCGGCTTCGGGCGGGTGTTCCGGCTGATCCGCTGAAAGACTCAGACTCATTATCGGCGAGAAGAGCGGGACGGGCAAAAAGTGAGTGGATTCGGCCGTCTCGTCGGTCGACCCGAAACCGTTGGAGTAGCTACTCGAAACCGTCGGAGTGACTACTCGAGCAGCCAACTCAATAACGCCTTCTGTGCGTGCAGGCGGTTTTCTGCCTGGTCGAACACGATCGAGCGGTCGCTTTCGATAGCGCCGTCGGTGATCTCCTCGCCGCGATGGGCAGGAAGACAATGCATCACCGACGCGTCGGGCGCAGACTCGAGTAGCTCGCCGTTGACCTGAAAGCCCTCGAAGTTGTCCATCCGGACGTCGCGCTCATCTTCCTGACCCATGCTAGTCCAGACATCGGTGTAGACGATATCGGAATCAGAAACGGCCTCGACAGGATCCGTCGTGGTGGAGAGGGTGCCGCCGAGGTCGTCTACTCGAGTGACGACTTCGTCGTCGATTTCGTAGCCCTTCGGCGTCGCGACGGTCAGGTCGATTCCCGCCAGCGCGGCGCCGATCGCGAACGACTGGGCGACGTTGTTGCCGTCGCCAACCCAGGCCGCCGATACCCCCTCGAGTCCACCCTGCTGTTCGCGGATCGTCAGCAGATCGGCGAGCGTCTGGCACGGGTGGGCGTCGTCGGTGAGCCCGTTGACGATCGGCACCGAGGAGTACTCCGCGAGCACCTCGATGTTCTCGTGTTTGAACACGCGAGCCATCACCGCATCGACGTACCGCGAGAGCGTTCTCGCGGTGTCCTTGAGTGGTTCACCGCGGCCGAGTTGGATGTCGTCCGCACCGAGGAACACGGCGTGGCCGCCGAGTTGTGTCATCCCCGTCTCGAAAGAGACTCGAGTTCGAGTGCTCGGCTTCTGAAATATCATCCCCAGCGTCTGGCCCGGGAGGTCTTCGTGGTCCTCGCCTCGTTGCTGTGCTCGTTTGTATCTCTGCGCACGCTCGAGGATCGTCTCGAGTTCCGACGCGGAGAGGTCGTCGATATTGAGTAAGTGTCGTGTCGTCATTGCGTATCACCGCTGAGATCGGCTGCGACGGTCTCGAGGACGGAAACGGCACAATCGAACTCGGCCAGCGAGAGCCGTTCGTTCGGCGCGTGATCGAGATCCGAGTTCCCGGGGCCGTAAGTCACCATCGGACACTCCCAGCTGCCGGCGTAGATGTTCATGTCGCTGGTTCCAGTTTTTCGAAGCAATCGGGGATCGGCGTCCTGTTTTCGGATCGCCGCGCGGAACGCCCGCGCGACTTCGGTCCGCGGGCTCTCCATGACCGGCGGGATCGGCTCCGCCCAAGAGACGGTTCCGATCTCGAGTTCGGCCTCCGCCGTCTCCCGAACTGCTTCGGCGGTAAGCGAGGGTGGAACGCGAAGTTGTACGTCCAGCGTCGTTTCGACCGAGAGGCCGTCCTCGCTCGAGCCGCCGTCGATGTCGACGGGCTTTGCCGTGACGCGCTCGAAGACGGGATGGTACTCGTCGTCCGCGAACGCGTCCTCGACGGCCGTCCACCAGTCGACCGCGTGCTGGATCGCGTTCGGTTCGGGTCGGGAGGTGTGACCGGACTCGCTCGTCGCGACGTAGGTACCCGCGAGAAACCCTCGATACCCGAGCGTGATCCCCGTCGCGCCGCTGGGCTCGCCGTTGACGACGGCGTCAGGTTCCTCGCGGTCGACGGCCAGGTGGCGCGCGCCGCGGGAGTTGGTCTCCTCGCCGACGACGCCGACGAAAGACACACCAGCACGAACGGCGGCGACAGCCATCGCGGCGAGCGGGCCGGTGGCGTCGACGCTGCCCCGACCCCAGAGGATATCCTCACCCTTCTCGCGAGCGACTTCGGCCTCAAGGTCGTCCGCGTCGGCCGCCCGAACTTCGACGGGAATCTCACCGGGGACTGTATCGACGTGAGAAGTCAGCAAGACCGCGTCGTCGGCCGGCGCGCGGACGTTGCCGACCTCGTCGATCCAGGCCTCGCGGCCGTTGGCCGTGAAGAACTCGACGAGGCGTTCGGCCGCCTGACGTTCCTCGCCACTGGGAGAGGGGATCGAAACGAGATCGACCAGCAGGTTCCGCGCGTTCTCGGGCGAGACGTCGGTCGGTTCGGGTTTGCTCGCGTTCATAGTTAGGACTCGGAGACGACGACTTCGGTCAGCGCGTCGACGAGTTGGTCCGCTTCCTCCTCGTCGATGACGAGTGGCGGCAGCAGGCGCAGGACGGTTCGTCCCGCCGGCAGTGCCAACACCTGCTGGTTCATCGCCAGATCGCGAGCGACGCGGTTCGCGCCGCGTTTCAACTCGATTCCGATGAGTAGCCCCTCGCCGCGAATTTCGCGTACGTCGTCGTCAAGGGCTGTCTCGAGTTCGGAGACGAGATAGTCGCCCATCTCGGCGGCGTGGGCGGGCCACTCTTTTTCGACCAACGTCGAGATCGTCGCGTGGACCGCCGCGGAGACAACGGGTCCGCCGCTGAAGGTGGCGTTGTGCGAGGCCGCGCCGTCGGCGATCCAGTCCCGAACCGCAATCGCGCCGACGGGCAGGCCGTTGCCGAGCCCCTTGGCCGTCGTCAGTACGTCGGGCGTGACGCCCGCGTTCTGGCAGGCCCACATCGATCCCGTCCGACCCATGCCGGTCTGGACCTCGTCGAAGACGAGCGCCGCGCCGGCCGCGTCGGTGAGTTCTCGGGCAGTCTCGAGGTAACCCGCGGGCGGGACGTTAATTCCGCCCTCACCCTGGATCGGCTCGAGGATGACCGCCGCGGTCTCGTCGTCGACGGCGGCTGCGAGTTCCTCGCTATCGCCGTAGGGGACGAACTCCACGTCGCCGGCCAGGGGCTCGTAGGGCTCCTTGTACTTGTCCTTCCAGGTGGCCGCGAGCGCTCCCATCGTCCGGCCGTGGAACGAACGAGTCGCGGCGACGATTTTCGAGTCGCCGGTCGCCGAACGGGCGAATTTCAGCGCGGCCTCGTTGGCCTCGGTCCCGGAGTTACAGAACCAGGCCTGCTCGAGTGCGCCGGGGGTCGACGCGACGAACGCGGCGTAGGCGTCCTCGCGCGACTGAACGGGGTAAGAGGAGTCAACGAAGGTCAGTTCGCCGACCTGTTCTTGTACCGCGTCGACGACCGCCGGGTGACTGTGCCCGAGCGGCGTGCAGGCGAAACTCGCACCCGCGTCGATATACTCCGTGCCGTCCGTGCTGTAGAGAAACGGTCCCTCGCCGCTGTCGATCCCGATGGGTTTGCCACCGGAGACGAAATCGTGGTCGCTCATTCTGTGGCCTCCGTTCGTGCTTTCTCATCGTCTGCGAGCGCGCCGGGCGTCAGGGTCGTTCCCTCACCCTCGAGTGCGTTCGTGATCGGCTCGTCCGCGTTCGCGTCCGCGACGACGACCGAGGCCGCACCGCCGTCGAGAGCCTCCTCGGCCGCCATCACCTTCTTCGTCATGAATCCTTCCGCGGCGGATTTGACCGACTCGAACGCTTCGGGCGTCGCCGCCTCGTCGATCTTCGTCGACTCGTCGTCGGGGTCCTCGTAGATCCCCGAGACATCGGTTAGGAGCACGAGGTCGGCATCGAGCGCGCCCGCAACCGCGGCGGCCGCACGATCCGCGTCGGCGTTGACGGCGGTGTAACCACCGTCTTTCTCCCTCCCGAGTACCGGGACGGAGACGACGGGCGTGTACGAACTCGAGAGCAACGTCTCGAGCAACTCCGCGTTGACCGACTCGATCGTTCCCGAGTGGTCGCCGCGCTTGATTTTCTTCTTGCCGTCTTCTTTGACCCGGACCGCGGACTTGCGTTTCCCTTCGAGCAACTTTCCGTCGGTGCCGGTGAGCCCGACCGCGTCGACGCCCTCGTTCTGGAGAGCCTCGACGAGGTCCGTGTTGAGCTTGCCGGGCATCACCATCTTGAAGACGTCCATCGTGCGTTCGTCGGTGAATCGGCCGACGACGCCACCGGGCGTCTCGACGTAGGTCGGCTCCTCGCCGAGCTCCTCGAGCGTCTCGTCGACAGCTGTCGAGCCACCGTGGACGACGACCACGTCTTCGCCGGCTTCGGCGAGCTGTGCAACGTCGCCGAGTGCCCCTTCGGGGTCGACGGCGCGTGCGCCGCCGATTTTGACGACAGTAGTCATTCTAGGGTGCCCCCACGGGGTGGAGTCCCGCGAACTCGAGGCCGGCCGTCTCCTCTAAGCCGAGCGCGATGTTCGCGGCGTGGACGGCCTGGCCGGCCGACCCCTTCATCATGTTGTCGATGGCCGAAAAGACCACGATGCGTTTGTTCGATGGGTCGAGTTCGAAGCCGACCTCCGCGAGGTTCGTCCCGGCGATTGCCTTCGGTTCGGGGTAACGATAGACGCCCGAGCCGCCAGCGGCCATGCGAACGAACGGTTCGTCTTCGTACTCGCCGCGGTAGGCCTGCCAGAGGTCGCCCTTCGAGACCGGCCCCGACGGGAAAACGTGACTCGTCGCGCTCGCGCCGCGAATCATGTCCACGGCGTGGCAGGTAAACGAGACCGACGTGCCGAGGAACTGCTCGATCTCGGCCTCGTGTCGGTGGCCGGTCGGCGCGTACGGGCGCACGACGCCCGAGCGTTCGGGGTGGCTCGAGGCCTCGCCGCCGCCGGCTCCGCCTTCGGAGGAGCCGACCTTGACGTCGACGACGATCTGTTCTCCTCCCTCGAGGATATCGTGCTCGAACAGCGGATACAGGCCGAGGATCGTCGCCGTGGCGTTACAGCCGCCGCCGGCGATGAGCTCCGCACCCTCGAGGTTCTCGCGGTTGATTTCGGGGAGCGCGTACTCCGATTTCTCGAGGTACTCCGGCGCGTCGTGGCCGTCGTACCACTCGTCGTACTGGGACTCGCTCTCGAGACGAAAGTCCGCCGAGAGGTCGATGACGGTGTCCGCAACGTCGAAAAAGTCGTCAATCTGGCCCATCGAGACGCCGTGAGGCGTTGCGGTAAAGAGGACGTCGACCGACTCGAGGTCCTCGGGTTCGGTAAAGCGCAGATCAGTTCCGCGAAGCGGCGGATGGACCGAGCCGACACTCTTGCCCGCTTTCGATCGACTGGTGACTTCGGCGAGTTCGATGGAGGGGTGGCCCGCGAGCAGACGAAGGAGTTCCCCGCCCGTAAAGCCGCTGCCGCCGATGATGCTGGCCGTGACGGACGCGGCGTCCGAACTATTGCCCGCAGACATCAGGCGGTCACCTCGAGCGAGGAATCGGCGTCCCCGGCTTTCCGTTCGATCCAGTCGACGACGGTGCCAGCGATGTCGGTCTCGACGGCCGAATCGAGCGCCTTGAACTCGACGGTGTGGTTGACCTCGTGGACCGTATAGCTGTCGCCAGTTTCCATGAGATCGACGCCGAGCAGTCCGCCGCCGACGGCGTCGCTCGCGTCCTGGACGAGGGCTTTCGCTTCGTCATCGAGTTCGAAGACGTCAGTTTCGGCACCCTTGGCGGCGTTCGTGAGCCAGTGGTCCGAGGAGCGAGCCATCGCCGCGACGGGCTCGCCGTCGATGGCGAGCACGCGGATGTCACGACCCGGTTTCTCGACGAACTCCTGGACGTAGAACACCTTGTGCTCGTAGTGGCCGAGCGTGGCCTTGTGCTCGAGAATCGCTTCCGCGGCGTCTCGAGTGTCAATTTTGGCCATCAGGCGACCCCACGAACCGACGACCGGCTTGAGGACGCAGGGGTAGCCAAAGTTCTCGATTGCCTCGAGCGCGCTGTCTTTCGTAAATGCGACGGTCGTCTCGGGCGTCGGCACGCCCGCAGCCTCGAGCGCGAGGCTGTTTTTGACCTTGTCAGCGCAGATATCCGCGGTCGTGTTCGAGTTGATGATCGGGATATCGTACGCCTCGAAGAACTTCGTCGCGTACAGGCTGCGACTCGTCGCGAGACAGCGATCGATCACGATGTCGAGATCGGCGAACGAATCCGGCGCGCCCGAGATATCGAACGTCTGCTTGCGCACGTCGATCTTTTCGACCTCGTGGTCGCGGTCGCGAAGCTCCGAGAGGAGCAGCTTCTCGTCCTTGCGGATTCGTGAGTAGAGTAATCCTATTTGCAAGGTTACTCACCCCAGTCCTCTTCGAGCTCCGGGGCCCGTTCGAGGACTGGCGGCGCGGTGTCGACGACTTCCAGCTCTGCTCCACAGGTTGTACAGTCAACGATCTCTCCAACTTCCAGATCGTCGTGAAGGGCGACGTCCGCCCCGCACTCGACGCATTCGGTCATTGTATTCCCAACTGGGAGGTGATTACCCTTAAACCTGTCGAACCTAACAGCACAATTACAATACTGCACACCACACTAACGGTGTGTACGTGTCTTTTTCAGGAATATTCAGACCGATATATCACTATTTAGGTATAGTTCGCCCCCGCGGGGGCGGCCGGAGTGAGGGGGCCGTAAAGCCAGTTGCGGAGGAATGATCCGGACGGCGTGTCGAAATCGCGTCACACATACTCACTCACCTCTTCGCGGAGCGATGCATGTGCGCTCGCGAGGTGGTCTTCGAGCCCGTCTAACTCCTCCTGGTCCGCCTCGAGCGTGCCCCGGCCGGACTCGAGTTGGGCTCGGACCGCCGTCGGTGCGGGGCCGCCCTGGGAATCTCGGCTAGCCACGCTCTCGGTCGGATCGAGCGCCGCTTCGACGGCATCGAGAGCGACGTAGCTCTCGAGCGGTTCGCCCAAGACGTCCGCCGCGGCGGTTTCGACCGCCTCGAGTTCGTCCGACGCATCCGACTCGGCCGCGTGCGCGACGACTTCATGGGCGGTTCTGAACGGCAGCCCGTTCGCCGCCAACAGATCCGCGACCCCGGTCGCCGTCGAAAAGCCGGCACCCGCCTCCTCGGCGAGTGCGTTGTCGTTCCAGTCGGCCGTTGCAACCGCACCTGCCGCAACTTCCGCTGCCTCGGTAACGGCGTCGACCGTCTCCCAGGCGTGGGGCGTGGCGCGTTGTAAGTCGCGGTTGTACGCACGCGGCAGTCCTTTCAGCGTCGTCGTTAACCCCTGTACTTCGCCGGCGGCGTCTCCCGCGACCGCGCGAACCAACTCGAGCGTGTCCGGGTTTTTCTTCTGGGGCATGATCGACGACGTCGAGGAGTAGTCGTCGGAAAGGGAAACGAAGCCGCGGTTCGCGAAGATGATCACGTCCTCGGCGAGTCCCGACAGCGTCGTCGCGAGCGTCGACAGCGCCTGGGTGATCTCGAGCAGGAAATCCCGGCTCGAGGAGGCGTCCATCGAGTTCTCGAGGACGGCCTCGAACCCGAGCAGGTCGGCCGTCCGTTCGCGGTCGATGTCGAACGTGGTTCCTGCAAAGGCCGCGCCGCCGAGGGGAGACTGATTGATTCGACCGTACGCATCCACCAGCCGAGCAGTATCGCGGCGGATCGCGTTCTCGTAAGAGAGCGCCCAGTGGCCCACCGTGATCGGCTGGGCCGGCTGAAGGTGCGTATAGCCCGGCATTGTGGTCTCCGCGTGCTCGTCGGCCACCTCGAGGAGCGCCTCACGGAGCCCGAGCGTCGTCTCGAGTGCCGAAAGCACGTCCTCGCGGAGGCGGTATCTGATGCAGGTCGCCACTTCGTCGTTGCGCGAGCGGGCGGTGTGCATCTTGCCGCCGTCGGAGCCGATCTGTTCGATGACGGCAGTTTCGATCGCCTCGTGGACGTCCTCGCCGTCGGGGAGGCTCTCGTGGCCTTCGACTTCGATCGCGTCGAGTGCGGTGAGGATTTCGCCCGCGATGTCCGATTCGATGATACCGCATTCGGCAAGCATCACGACGTGTGCGCGATCGACCTCGAGGTCAGCTTCGAAGATGCGTTCGTCCGCCTCGAGCGAGGAGAGAAAGCTCCGTGCGGGGCCGCCGCTGAACCGGTCCCGGCGGACGACGCTGTCGTCCCCGGCTGATTCGTCTGCGGTGGCCGTCTCGGTCGCCTCGACCGTGTCGGCTATCTCGTCCGTAGCACTCCCGTTACCGCCGTTGGGTGCCCCGTCGTCAGCGTTCTCTCCTGTCATAGTTACTCCTCGGTCGAATCGTCGTCTTCACCGCCGTCGGTCGTGAGGGAGACGGCGTCGCCGCCGATATCTTCAATTGCAGCGTTGGCGAGACGGCGCTGGAAGCCGTGGTACTTGGCGACGCCCGTCGCGTCTTCCTGCTTGATCTTGCCGACCGTTTCGGTGTCGAAAGAGGCGTGGGCCGCCGAGTACGCGGCGTACTCGCTGTCACGGGCGACCGGGCGAGCCTTCCCACCTTCGAATCTGATAGTTACCGTTCCGGTAACGCGTTTTTGGGTTTCGGCGATGAACGCCTCGAGAGCGTCGACGAGCGGCGCGTCGATCAGACCCTCGTAGCCCTTCTGGGACCACTGTTGGTCGATCTGCTGTTTGAACTGGCGCTCTTCCTGCGTGAGGACCAGGCCCTCGAGCGCCTCGTGAGCGTTGAGAAGCGTCGTCGCGGCGGGGTGCTCGTAGTTCTCGCGAACCTTGAGTCCGAGCATGCGGTCTTCCATCGAATCCGTGCGACCGACGCCGTAGGAGCCGGCGAGTTCGTTGAGCGTCTCGATCAGGTCGATGGCGTCGTACTCCTCGCCATCGATCCCGACGGGGTACCCCTGTTCGAAGGAGATTTCGATCTCCTCGGTCTCCCCGGTCGGATTCTCGGTCCACTCGTAGATTTCCGTCGGCGGAACGTAGCTCGGGTCCTCGAGTTCGTCGCCTTCGACCGAGCGACTCCAGAGGTTGGTGTCGATCGACCAGTCGCCGCCGCTACCGCCCTCGACGGGCAGGTCCTTCTCGTCGGCGTACTCCTGTTCCCACTCGCGGGTGAGGCCGAGTTCACGCACGGGCGCGATGACTTCGAGATCCGAGTCGCGCCAGATCGCTTCGAAGCGGAGCTGATCGTTTCCTTTGCCCGTACAGCCGTGGGCGATGCCGGTACAGTCGTTTTCCTCTGCGACCTCGAGAATCGCCTCGGCGATCACCGGGCGCGCGAGAGCGGTTCCGAGCGGGTATCCCTGATAGGTCGCGTTCGCGCGAACGCTATCGAGACAGAGGTCGGCGAATTCTTCCTTCGCGTCGACAACGTAGTGCTCGAGGCCGAGCGCTTCGGCCGTCTCTTCGGCCTCGTCGAACTCGGAGGCCGGCTGACCGACGTCGACGGTGACGCCGATAACATCATCGTATCCGTACTCTTCCTCGAGCAGCGGGACACAGACAGTCGTGTCCAGTCCGCCCGAAAACGCAAGTGCCACACGTGTCATATCGTACTCGAGTGAAACGGAAGGGGAGACTTAAGTTCGTTGGTTTAGTCTCCGTAAAATTACGTTAGAGCGTCTGCTAACTATGAAATCGAGAGTTCGAAGGTGTGGAAAGCATCGGGACTTGGGGAAGGAAATAGTACGGGCTCAAAGGGCCCGCCGCGGCCGCCGCCGAGGGACGAACCTGTCGGTCTCAGAAACGATGCCCTGAATACCGACGAGGTTTCTCATTGTTCGAACTAACACACTCGAGTCCCTTAAATCCTCCTTGCCGGGCAAATGTTACACATCCGAGTCACAGACGCGACAGCGGCAACGAAAAAACGAGGTCACTCTCGTGACCGAACGCACGTGTGGACTATTCAGTTGCTTCGGTTGCGGAGTCGTTGTCTTCTCCCGCTTCGGGCAACGTTAGCACGTTCTCGCGGCCGATTCTGAAGACGTCGACTTCACCGTCTTCTCGGAGTCCGCTGACGACCTGACTGGTCTTGGCCTCCGTCCACTCGAGTTCCGAAACCACCTGTTGCTGTTTGAGTCGGCCGCCGCGTTCCTCGAGCAAGCGCAGAACGCGCTCTTCGTTGCTCAACAGTTCCGGTGGCGGCATCGTCACCTGTCCGGAGCCCGCAACGGCCGAATCCGTCGACTCCGGCGGCTCGTCCGGATCCACTGCCGGAGCATCACCGTCGCGTCTGAATAGCCACCCTGCAACGGCGGCAACCGCTGCGACGGTAACAAGGACGAGTGTGGCGACGAGACCATCGACCGGAAGGACACCCGTCGTGCCGTCGTCCGGTGTGGGCTCGTTCGTCGCGGCCCCCTCTTCGATCAGTTCGACCTGTGGCGGATGGCTGTCCGATCCCGCACTGTCACCGTCCCACAGCACCCAGTTATCGTTGAGCGTATCCGGTTCCGGGTCAACTGCAGTTGCGTTGTGCGTCTCGGGCCAGGACATCTGCAGTTCGGTATCGTCGTCGAACATGAACCCAGCCAGGGCGTCACCCGCCTCGATGCGGTTTAGCTCGACGTAGGCGAACGATTCCCACTCGAAGGTAAACTTAATGTGCCCGTACTCCCGCGGAGTCGTACTTTCATCCGTTTCAACAGTGAACGACGAGAGATTCATCTCTCGATTCGTTTCGTTCTCTCCCTCCTCGAGCGTGTCCTGCCAGCGGTCGGATTCCTCTCCGATGTACGTCTCAGCGTTCTCGTCGACATCAGCTGACAACGTGTCCCACTGCTGTTCGGTCTCGGTATTGTTCCCGATCAGATACCGGTAATCGACGGACACGGTGGCGTTACCGTTCGGCTGAAGTTGCATTTCGATATTGATCGTATCAGCATCATCAAGTGTCAGTTCTTCGTTGCCCTCTTCCTGTATCGTCGGTGACTGGGCCGTTGTAGCATCCGGCGTCGCAACTGCTGACGGGCCCACCACGAGCAGGAAACCTGTTACCACGAGCACACAAGCCAGGGCTCGAAGCCCCTTCCCGACCATTGTACGGTGATGGTATGGCCGCCTAAATAGGTCTTTCCGACTCAGACGACACAGTGCTTATGAGACTGTCATCCCAAAGTGAACGTATGATCGATACCAGAGGGAACATCGAAGTCGAAACCTTGCTGAAGATCGTCCTCGGATTGCTCGCCATCTGGCTCATCCTCTCGATCCTCAGCATGGTCGTAAGCTGGATTCAGGCGCTCCTGCCGGTTCTCTTGTTGGGAACTATCGTCCTGATTATCCTCTGGCTCCTCGACATGATCTGAGACGAGAATCACGTACGCGAAACCCAAACCCGAGCAGACACGAACCGAGATCGGGAACGAACCCGAACTGACGCTGCGGAACGGATGCGAACCGCCCCACCAAAACAAACTCGAACCGAACACTAATACGGCACCAAATCGAACCGCAGGCAAGTGTACAGCGTCAACGTCCCGGTTCCCGGTCAGGTTCGAAAGCTCGCATCCGATCTCTATCCTTCGTTGCAGGCCTTCGAGACGACTCGCGAGGACCACTCGATGGTACTCAAGCGACTCGGCGACGCCGACCACATCTCGCAGTTGCAACACCGCTTCAACCGTGCACTCGAGGGCACACCAGCCGTCGAGGCCCGGATTACCGGGATCGACTACTTCGCAGACCCGCCACTGGGAACCGCCCCGGTCGTCTACCTGGCCGTCGAGAGTTCCGGTCTCGAGTCGATACACCACGAGTTGACCAGCGCTTTCGAACCCGTTGACGACCTCGAGGGAGCGGACTACGTCCCACACATCACGCTCGCCCGCGGCGGCGACCTCGAGGACGCAAAGCGCCTCGCCTCGCGAGAACTCGAGCCGATCACGTGGACGGTCGACGGCCTCGAATTCTGGGACGGCACGTACAAGTTACCGGTGAGTCGCGTCTCGTTACCGGCCTGAACGGATTCCTGATTGGTTTGATCGAGTCAGAAAACAGCCAGAAAGTATTACACGCCGGTGTTAAAATCACATCACATGAACAGACGAACGTTTCTAGCGATCGCAGCGGTCACTCCATTAGCCGGCTGTGGCGGCGTGTTAGGCGGCGGTGGCGTCGATACCACGCTGGATGACGAAGAACGGGCGGAGTTCGAAGCGGACGAAGGAGCCGAACTAGCCGTCACCGTCGAGGTCGAAGAGATCGAAGAACCAGGAGAAGACGGGAACATCGAGGCAGAACGGGACTCACTTGGATTCCAGATCCAACACGAGGACAACGGCCCCATCGACACGTGGAGTATCGAAGACGAGGAGACGTTCGAGGTGACCATCGAGAACGGCGGCACGCATTATGCGGTCGTCACCAGCGGAACTGCAGACGTCACTATCGAATAAGGAGACGACAAACGGCGCAAACCGCGTTTCTCACGGTGCAGGCGCCTCGCCGTCGTACCGATCGTGGTCCGCGTAGAAGTTCAACATCGCGAACTTGAGTTTCTCCGGATCGATATCGATCAGCTCGTCGCGCTCCTCGAGCGGGAACGTGCTGTTGACACTGTACTTGCCGAGATCCGACTTCGCTCGAGAGGAGTAGCGCCGATCGAGGAGGGCTCGCACGCCGACGTCTTCGGGCGAACGAATCACCCGGCCGAGCGCCTGTCTGGTCTTTCGCACGGTCGGAATCTCGACGGCGTATCGCCAGCCAGTGTTCGTGCCATCGAACGCCGCGTCGTAGGCCTCTTGAACCGCTTCGGCTCGGTCGTCGAGGTGCGGGTAGGGGACGCCGACGACGAGCACCGTCGTGGCGTCGTCGCCGTCGAAACTCACTCCCTCCGCGAGGGTCCCCCACAGCGACGTGCACAGGACGGCGTCGTCGTCTGCGATGAATTTCTGGCGCAGTTCTTCGACAGACACGCCCGGCTCGTCCTTGTAGATGGATGCGGCGGGGGCCCGCTGCTCGAGTCGGTCCGCGTACCGCGTCGCCTCGTTGTAGTTCGGGAAGAAGACGAGCGTGTTGCCGGGAGTGAGTCGAACCGCGTTGTGGATCGTCTCTGTAACGGTTTCCTGAACCCCAGGATCGTCCCGATCCGAAGAGAAGAGCGGCGGCGTCTCGACGGCGTACGTTCGTCGGTTCTCCTCGGGGAACTGCAGACCGTAGGCCATCGTCACCGGTTCGGAGAGCCCAAGCACGTCCTTGGTCACATCGAAGGGCTGGAGCGTCGCGCTCATCAACACCGTCGAGTGCACTTCCTCGAACAGTTCGCCCGTCACCTGTCGCGGGAGACAGCTGTACAGTTCGGCGCGGCCGTAGACCTCGCCGGTTCCCGCGTCTCGTCGAACCGAAACGACCGGATACAGACCCTGGTCCGTCCCCTCGTCCATCCACGCGCTGACGAACGCCGCGGCCTGTAACGTCTGACACTCCGTTCGCGTCGCGGTCTCTCCCTCGCGGTACTGCTCCTCGTACTTCTCATCGAGTCGTTTTCCGAGTTTCAGCGCCGCCTCGAGGTCCGAACCGATGCCCTGCCCGGAGTATCGCTGCAGGAAGGCGATCGTCAGGTCGTCTCGACCGTCCTCGTTGCTGATAGGGACGTCCTCCCAGTTCTCGTCGATCTGTTCTCGCTTTCCGAAGCCGAACGACTCCTCGTAGGTGTCGACGAGAGCGGTTCCGAACGCGCTGATAACGTTGGCCGCGTCTTCGGCGAGCGGGTCGTCGGTATCCGCGAGTTCGTCCAGCGCGGACTCGAAGGTTCGTTCCGTACAGGTTCGGGTCGCGTGTTCGCGGGCGGCGTCCTCGACGTTGTGGGCCTCGTCGAAGACGGCAATCACGTCCGAGGGATCCCGCCCGAGCCACCGGAAGAACTGCTCGCGAATGCCCGAATCGAGGAGGTGATGATAGTTACAGACGACGAGATCGACGCCCTCGATCCCCTCCTTGAGGAGTTCGTAGCCACAGAGTTTGCGCTCGTCGGCGTACTCGTAGATCTGGTCGGGCGTTCGGACGTCCTCGAAGAGCCAGCCGAAAAAGTCCTCAGTATTCTCGGTGAGGTTGTTGTGGTAGTACTCGCAGACGTTCTGGTCGTCGATGTCGTCGATATCGTCCTCGAGTTCCTCGAGTTCGTCCATCACCGCGCTTCGGGCTTCAGCCGCGCTCGAATCGCCCTCCCGGCTCTCAGCCAGGAGTTCTTGCTGGCGTTGCTCGAGTTGTTCGCGATCCCGTTCGGTCTCGACGAGCGATCGGGTGTTGTCACGGAGCGCCTGACACTCCTCGTACTCGACGTCTATGTGACACATCGAGGATTTTCCTTTAAATACGATTGTCCGGATCGACTCTTCGTCGGAAATCGCTCGAGCCTCGGCAACGAACTGGCGCATCTGCTGGTGAACGTTCGTCGTGATGACGACCGTCTTGTCCTGCTCGCGGGCGACCTCGAGCGCCGGCACGATCGAAGACAGCGTCTTGCCCGTTCCGCAGGCACCCTCGAAGAGGACGTTTTGCCCGCGCACGAGCGAGTTGTACATCCGCTCCATCGCCTCCCGCTGGTTTTCGTACGGCTCTTCGTAGGGGAAAAAGCGCATGTACCCGTCAGTCTCGGCCACGATGAGTGATACGTCCCTACTCCGATAAAAGGATTCGTCTCGGTTCGATGCCCGTTCAGCCGACGAAGACCGCTGTGTGACGGAGAGATGACTTCTTCCGGGTGATTCAGAACGAAACGTCTCGCTGGGAGGACATCGAAACCCGGCGTACGCACGCATCAATCATACTACCCCGCCACGCTGACGGCAAACCATGGCAATTCCCGGATATGATTCGACCGACGTGCACGAGATCGCCCTCGAGTATCAGGCTGACGACCCGACGGCTCTCGATTCGATAGAGCGCGAGGATAACACTGCTGAAAGGGGAGCCGGCGAGGGGGAGGACGCCGCCGTTCGCGAACGTGCACGCGCCGCAATCGTCGCCGACGCGGTTCCCGATTCGATTCGTATTCGCGAGAGCGATCGCGAAGCACCCGACGGTGCGCTTACTGAACCGGTCGAGATCGTCGGCCTCGGGGGAGTTGACGGGCTCGAGGCGATTCAACTTACGCTCGAGTACGATCCCGCGGGGCTCCCGCCCGGAGCGAGTCCGACGGACGTCGCAGTCGGCCTCGAGACGCCGACAGGGTACGACCAACTTCCCTCCGAGGTGGACCTCGAGAAGACGACCGTCACCGCTATTCTGCCGGAACCACCGTCGGGTGAAACGGTCGTCGCAATGTACGAGAAGAACGACGAGAAGCTGGTAAGCCGGGTCGAGTAATTGGGTTCGAAAGCGAACGGCCTCCCGAGCGAACGAAACATTCGTCGTCCCTGACACAGTAGCACCCCTATGATCGCGATTTTCTCCGACACGCACAGCACCGGTGGCCACCAACTCGAGGGAGCACCCCTTGAGGCGACTCGCGATGCTGACGTCGTCCTCCACGCGGGCGATTTCACGAGCGCAACGGCTCTCGAGGCGTTCCAGTCCGAATGCGACCTGTTGTACGCGGTTCACGGAAACGCCGACTCGGTCGCGGTCCGGGATCGACTGCCGACCGCACGAACCGTCGAATACAATGGACTCCGAATCGCCATGACGCATCATCGAGACGGCGGCGAAACGGGTCTCGCGATGTTCGGCCGGTCGCGGGACGCCGACATCGTCATTTCCGGACACACCCATCGACCCGTCGTCGTCGAAACGGCGGACAGCATCCTTCTGAATCCGGGTAGTCACGCCGATCCCCGCGGGAACAGAGCCGGATTCGCCACGATCGAATCCGGACCGGACGGGTTCGAAGGGCGCTTGTTCGAGACCGACGGAACGGTGCTCGAGACCTTCAGCGGCGAAAAAACGACTGACTGATCGACCGAATCCTCTGTCCGGGCTGGACGAAGTGAGACAGCAGGACAGCAATTCGGAAGCGTCAACGGGGACCAGCAGAACGGGGGAACTCAGCTCGGTTGTCCGAGGCAAAGAGAGTCCAGGTGGACTCCGAGTAGGGGGTGGTCGAATGGGTCGGACCGGCTGTGGTCGGTCCGACGGAGGCAGGGACCGCGGACAGGAGCCCCGGTCATGGGGGAACAGCCAAAGGCTGTAGAGGGGTTCGACCGGGACAGATACGACTACGTTCTCGACTGAAAAATACCCGCGGTAAGCTGAAATCCCAGTTTTAGCTAGCGGAATCGTCGTCGAGAACGCCAGATTGTCCGATCGGGAGCACGAAATACGTCACATGACTGACCTTCGAACGAGGTCGAAACGATTTTGCGCCGCCGCGCTGTAGACCCGGCTATGCTGGGATTCCTCCCCGACGACCCGGTCATCATCGTGGTGGTCCTGATACTGCTGTCGCTGATCTTCTTTTCGTATCTGCTGGTCCGTCGAACCATCCTCGAGTTTCGAGACGGGATGGACGGCGGCCGTTGAGAGGAATCTCTCGGACGATACACCACACGCGGGTCCGTGTGGCCGCAGACGACCGCTCGTCTCTCGATGATCGGTCGTCTCTCAGGCGAGCGCTTGCGTTACACGTCCGACCGCACGCTCGATATCATCGCGGGTAACGGACCGATGCGTACAAAACCGTATCGTCGTCGGACCGAAGGGCGTCGCACCGATCTCGTTTTCGCGTAATCGGTCGACAACCGACTCGACATCGCTAGCCAACTCCGAGACATCGGCAATAACGATGTTCGTCTCGGGTTCGGCGACCTCGAGACCCCCAATACCGTCGAGTCCGTCGGCCAGCACGCGTGCGTTCTCGTGATCCACTTCGAGATCGGACACGTTCTCGAGGGCACAGAGTCCAGGGTTCGCGATGATCCCGGCCTGGCGCATACCGCCGCCGAAGAGCTTGCGAACCCGCCTCGCCCGCTCAACGAACTCCGCACTGCCGGCCAGCATCGATCCGACCGGCGCACCGAGGCCCTTCGAGAGACAAAACATGACGGAGTCGGCGTGATCGGTGATCGCTGTTGTGGGAACCTCGAGCGCGGTCGCCGCGTTGAACACTCGCGCCCCGTCGAGATGGACGGCTACGTCGCGTTCGCGAGCGGCTTCCGCGGCCCGCTCAATGCGTTCGGGCGAAATTGCAAGGCCGCCCCGGGCGTTGTGGGTGTTTTCGAGACAGAGCAGGCCGGTTCCCGGCCGGTGGAGATCCTCCTCGACGCATGCCGACGCGACCCGCTCTGCGGTCGGGACGCCACGCGGCCCCGCGTCGAGCATTCGAACCTGCAGATCCGCGTGCTGGGCGAATCCGCCGAGTTCGTACTTGACGACGTGGCTCTTACGATCAGCCAGCACCTCCTGACCGCGCTCCGTGTGGACGCGAGCGGCGATCTGGTTCCCCATCGTCCCCGATGGAACGTACAGGGCGGCCTCCTTGTCCACCAACTCCGCAGCGCGGTCCTCGAGTTCGTTGACCGTCGGATCCTCGCCGTACACGTCGTCGCCGACATCGGCGTTCCGGGCGGCTTCGCGCATCTCCTCGTCGGGGGTCGTTACGGTATCCGAGCGGAGGTCGATCATACCGGATACTATGTCGGCTCCTCCCTAACCGTATCGGAGACCAGACGACGAGCCGGGACGAGGAAAGTGGGCCGAGAATGCTCCGATTTGGGGATGAGACACCGATAGTTTCAATTCGGTATCACGTCTGGACTCGAGACGAATGGTTCCCGATCCAGACGACGACAGTGGTGATGACGACGGTTGGAACGGCGATACTGACAAATGGGATACGCACAATGACGGAACGGGCAGCGGCGAAGACGGTGGCGATGAACGCAGTAGCGATCCCGACGACAGCGATACGAACCGTGACAGGGACAATACGACCCACGACGACCGCGACACCGGCAGCGGTGACGGGCCGAATTCGTTCGGGTGGCACGTTAGTCGGATTACCGATCGGTTCGGTGAGCTTCTGGTATTCGCGTTGATACCGCTCCTGACGACGCTTCTCGACACACAGAGCGTCCGTCAGGCCCTCCGCCAGAATCGCGGCGACTTCTCGATCACGTTCGAGTTCGTGCTGCCGTCGCCGCTTCTCGATCTCTGGTCGTTCGCCGACCCACCGGAGCCGGCCGATCCCCAGTTTCCGGACGGTGGCTACGGCGCATCGGCGATCGAACCGTCGGGCGGGACGGCAGGCGGAGACTCAGGCGTGGGGTCCATCGGTCGGACCACCTCGAGCGGCACCGATCTGACGGTCGAGAGCCACCTCGAGATCATGACGGCTCCGTTCGAGGCGCTGGGGCTCACGCTCGTTCCGATTCTCGTTCTCAGCGTGCTCGCGTACGCCGCTGTGTTCGCCGTGCTCGAGGCAATCTACGTGGGTGGAATCGATCGGCGGCTGGAAAATCGGCGGAGCGAGCCGATCAAATGTATCCGACGTTATACTCCGAAACTCTTCGCGTACACCCTGCTCGTGCTCGGAGCGACCCTGTTTTTGATCCCCGTTCTGCTCGTCGCGCCCCTCCTGTTCCTCCTTGCGCTTCCGGCCGCGCTCGTGCTCGGCTATCTCTTCTACGCCGTCCCATTCCTGTTCGTCGTCGACGACGCCGCATTCCTCGAGGCGTTCGAACGATCCCTCGAGTTCGCCCTCGAGGGCGGGGTATACTTCTGGTTCGCTGTCAAACACGTCGTGATTACGGTCGGAGCGTCGGTCGTACTCTCGATACTGGTGAGCGTCGGTGGTCCGATCGGGTTCGTGCTCGCGGTCACGCTCACAATCCCGCTCGCGCTCGTCCTGACCGCGGCGACGACGTCGTTCCTCCGAGAGCTGGTCGAACTCGCGGATCGGGATACGCCAGATTGGGGGGCCTCATAACGGTTTCCGGGACACTGGGACAGGTCGATACTTCCAGAAGGAATCGATGCCCGGATCACAAACCGTTTTTCACGACCGGGTCCGATATCCGGGTATGGACCCACGCATCCGCGAACACGCCGAAATCATCGCGAACCACTCCGTCGACATGGCGGAAGGCGATAACGTCGTTATCGACGCTCACCCCGTCGCCGAAGACCTCGTCGTCGCCCTTCACGAAGTGATCGGCGACAAGGGAGCCAACCCCCTCACGACGAGCCAGCGAACCGGAACCCGAAACCGACGTGCCTACCTGAAAGCCGCGGGAGCCGACCTCGAGGACGACGAGTTCGAAACCCCCGAACACGAGCAGGCGTTAATCGAGAACACGGACGTCTACATCGCGATCCGTGCGAGCGACAACGTCACCCAGACGAGCGACGTCGATCCCGAGGTCAGCGCCGCGTACCGACAGGCCCAACGCCCGATCCTCGAGGAGCGACTCTCGAAGCGGTGGTGTCTCACGCAGTATCCAGCTCCGGCGAACGCACAACTCGCCGAGATGAGCACCGATGCCTACGAGAACTACGTCTGGGACGCCGTCAACAAGGACTGGGAGGAGGTCCGGGAACACCAACAACAGATGGTCGAGATTCTCGACCCCGCCGACGAGGTTCGGATCGTCAGCGGCGAGACGACCGACGTGACGCTGTCGGTTGCGGGCAACCCGACGATCAACGACTACGGCGAGAACAACCTTCCCGGCGGCGAGGTATTCACCGCCCCCGTCCCCGACAGCGTCGAAGGCGAGGTACTCTTCGACATGCCGCTGTACCACCAGGGTCGGGAAATTACGGACGCGTACCTCGAGTTCGAGGGCGGCGAAGTCGTCTCCCACTCCGCGGAGAAAAACGAGGAGACGCTCACCGAGGTGCTCGAGACCGACGATGGGGCCCGACGCCTCGGCGAACTGGGTATCGGAATGAACCGGGATATCGACCAGTTCACCTACAACATGCTGTTCGACGAGAAGATGGGCGATACCGTCCACATGGCCGTCGGGCGAGCCTACGACGACACGGTCGGCGAGGAAAACGAAGCCAACGAGTCGGCCGTCCACGTCGATATGATCGTGGATATGAGCGAAGATTCGTTCATCGAGGTCGACGGCGAGGTCGTCCAGCGGAACGGTACCTTCCAGTTTGAGGAAAGCGAGGTCTGAGTCTACGAAGACTTCGAATCGGAACGGCGAGCACGCGAGCCGTGGAGACAGGTTCTAACGTGCTCGAGGAGGAGCACCGCGACGAACGACAGTGAGTCGGGCTTTTTCATCGAAGTTTTTGCGCGAGCGGTCGCGAAGCGACCCGAGCGGAAAAAGTTCGGAACGACTCGTTCATCGAGGTCGACGGCGAGGTCGTCCAGCGGAACGGTACCTTCCAGTTTGAGGAAAGCGAGGTCTGAGTCTACGAAGACCTCGAATCGGAACGGCGAGCACGCGAGCCGTGGAGACAGGTTCTAACGTGCTCGAGGAGGGGCACCGCGACGAACGATAGTGAGTCGCGCTTTTTCACCAGACTACTGCGTGTTCGTCATCCCGCCGTCTACCACGAGCGACTCGCCGTTGACGTACCCCGAGAGGTCGCTCGCGAGGTACAACGCGGCGTCGGCGACATCCTCGGGTTGGCCGGCGCGGCGCGAGGGGATCCCCTGAACGAACCCCTCTTCGGCTTCGGTTCCCATGATCTCGACGTCCTCGGTCGTCATCATCGTCTCAATTAATCCGGGGTGGATGACGTTCACGCGGATCCCCTCCGGACCGAGGTTCGCGGCCATCGCGTACGTCAAGAGTCGAACCGCCCCCTTCGTACCGCAGTAGGTGACGAAGTCGGCCGATCCCTCGAGTCCCGCCACCGACGAGAGGTTGATGATCGAGCCGCCGTCCGATTCGACCATCCGTTTGGCCGCGGCTTGCGCGCCGAAGTAGGTCCCCTTGACGTTAATGTCCATCATCCGATCGTACGTCTCCTCGTCAACCTCGAGAAACTCGTCCCCGTGGAAGATGCCCGCGTTGTTGACCATCACGTCCACGCCGCCGAACTCCTCGGCCGTGTCGACGGCCTCCTCGAGATCCGACTGACTCGAGACGTCACAGTCGACGTACGTCGCGCTGGCGTCCGTCTCCGAGTCGATTAGTTCGTGGGTCGGTTCGCCGCCCTCTCGAGGTTCCTCCTGGATATCCGCGATCACGATGTCGGCACCTTCCTCGGCGAATCGCCGAGCGATCGCTCGGCCGTTCCCGCTCGATGCACCGGTGATCACTGCAACGCGATCTGAGAGCATTGGTGACATTGCAATGGGACGAATCACGAGCGAGCTAATAAACTCGAGAGGGGTATTCAGTAGCTGATCGTATCAACACTCGAGCTAGGCGCCACCGCCGTACTCGAACCGATCCATAGGTGTGCTTGCGTCACCGGTGTCCCAGACGAGCTGAATCGTACCACCGTCGTCGTCGAGCCCGGCATCCGAATCCTCGGCGAGCGTGAACGAATCGCCGGTCGACGTCGAATTGCCCCAGGTCGTCGCATCGACGCCCCCGCTGGAACTGTTCGCCGTCGCACGCAGTTCACCAGTCATCCCGTCTCCGGTTATCCGCACGCCCGCCGCGTCGAAGTCGTCGCCGCCAGCGTGGGCGATCGTCACGGTCTCGTCCTGCTCGTGAAACTCGAGATTGACGGTCGGCTGTGGCGGTTCGTCGGGGATCATTCCCATTACGAACCCCGCGATTATGGCCGCCATGATGACCGTGATTCCGACCATCAGCACGATTCCGATGACGGGGCTCACTGCGCGTTCGTCCGACGATGCCGCTCGCTCGAGTGAAGGGGCGTTCAGATCCATTGGTGGAAACACCTGCGGACGGACGGGAGTGGCTCAAGCGGAACGCCAAGACGCGGACGGTCTCGAGAGCCGTGTTCGGAAAGTCATTACGTGACCCGTCCGACCCGCAGTGCTGGGCAACCCTCCCTCGTTATCCGTTAAAAACGGTCGGCTGATCGGAGCGCACGCCACAAATTGCGGGCGAGACGCCCTTTGGCTACTGCCGTCGATAGATATCGATGCCGAGCACCATCGCCCACAGGTACAACACCGGCAGCATGAGCGTCGCCGCGTCGAAGATGAAATGTCCCTCCGACCCACCGCCGTAGGCGGCGACGAGCGGGTACGTTGCCAACGCCACGGTAAGCGCGCCGAGAACGACGCCGACCGGTCCGACGTATCGGTGCGTGATCCGGGTCCGGCGGAGCGCCCACCCCAGCAACGCCATCGCGCTCCCCAGAAGAATGCAGTACATCAGGAGGTGGCCGGCACCGAACGGAACGATAATCGCATCGACCACCAGTTCGTGTTCGCCCTCTCGAGCGGCCCGAACATCTACGTAGGCCCAGGTGACCCACTGCAGGCCATGAAGCACACCCAGACCGAGGATTCCGACGGAGAGAAAGCCCGCGAGACCCCGTCTGAGTGGCTCGACCCACCGTAACAAAATAGTGACAGCCAGCGCTAGAATCGCGACTGCGAACGCCCACAGCGCGTGACTGAGCATTCCCAGCGTCGGCGACAACGACGGCGGCGTATCGGTCTGGATGACCAGCAGTCCGCCGATGAAAAACGGGATTCCGGCGGCCATCAAAGCAATGCTCGCTCGAGTGAGTTCGCGTGGATGGCTGCTCGTTCTCGAGTCGGCTGACACGGCGGTTTCCCCAGACATACTGGTTCTACGAACACGAGAGGAGGAGAAAAGGTTGGTGGGAGAGACACAGTTCTCGAGGCGTACTGCTCGAGCAAACTGTGTCTCGTGGTGAACCGGATCGGGACGTGAATAGAGAGTACTCGAGTGGATACGAGAGAGACCGCTCGAGTGAGGTATAGCGAGAAGGAGAGGGCAAGGGATTCGAACCACGGCTGAGAACCTGCGCGAAGCGCAGAACCTCAGCCTGATTCGAATCCCATCTCGGTGAGTGATTCGCTCCTCACGTCCGTTCGTCGCAGAATCACGGGCACGATGGGATTCGAACCCACGACCGTCGGATTAGAAGTCCGACGCTCTATCCAGACTGAGCTACGTGCCCTCGAGTACGTTTCGCCCCCCAAAGGCCATAAGCAGTTGGGATTTCCCTCAGCCGTGGAACCGATAGAGCGACGTGACGAACGGCAGGCGGTTAGCCAACCAAATCGCAACCGGTAGTCCGATGATCGTAATCGCGAAGATGACAGCGACGTTTGCCCAGAGGAAGCTCAACCACCAGCCCACGAAGACGAAATATAGCGCCCGGACG
The DNA here is from genome assembly GCF_054653435.1 of Halostagnicola bangensis. Lineage (NCBI taxonomy): Archaea > Methanobacteriati > Methanobacteriota > Halobacteria > Halobacteriales > Natrialbaceae > Halostagnicola > Halostagnicola bangensis. The sequence goes on from NZ_BAAIGG010000002.1 coordinate 1,426,387, forward strand.
AGCAGCGAGTGCTGACCGCGAGCGAGATCCGGTTCGGTGAACGAACGGGACTCCTGGAGGGTCAACACGGTTGGAACGAGGTTGATGAGTTTGATCCCGATCGGTGCGAGGACGACGGTAACGTTCAGGAACCAGGCCAGATTGACCACGATCGGCGTGAGCCACCAGCCAATGAAGACGAACCAGAGCGCCCGGACGAAAAACGAATGCTGGGACATGGGATAACAGAAGCTCTTCCTCCGAAATAACTTCGTTGGTCGATCCGTTCTCTGTGGGGCACTCTCGAGTTACTCGAGACGGACAATGGGTGACTACTCGAGACAGGAGAGACGACTGCTCGATGCAGATCCCGAGTCTAGCCGCCCCCGAATCGCGGGCGAGACACAGCCCTTATGCAGTCCTCGCCTGTACTCTTTCCCGATGCACGTCATCGGAACGGTGGGATTGCCCGGCAGCGGCAAGGGCGAGGTCGCCACCGTCGCACGCGAAGCGGGGATTCCGGTCGTGACGATGGGCGACGTCGTCCGTCAGGAGACCGCCGATCGCGGGCTCGACCCCGCGAAAGATCACGGAACAGTCGCACAGGCACTTCGCGAGGAGAACGGCCCGGCGGCGATCGCCGAACGGTCGCTGCCGATGGTCGAGGACCGTCTTGAGGATCACGACGCCGTTCTCGTCGACGGCCTTCGCTCCGGCGTGGAGGTCGACGCCTTCGAGGAGCGCTTCGGCGCGGACTTTACGCTCGTGAGCATCGAAGCGCCGTTCGACCTTCGCGCGGAGCGAATCGACGCTCGCGGGCGCGACGCGAGCGAGGACGACGGCGGCGAAAGCCTCGAGACCCGCGACGAACGCGAGCGCGGCTTCGGGATGGACGACGCGATGGCGCGAGCGGATGCCGTCGTCGAAAATACCGAGACGCTCGAGGCGTTTCACGATCGGATCCGAACCATCATTCGAGACGGCGAGCAACAGATGCAAAATTCATGAGTCAGAGTCAAACCGAAATCTACCGCGTCGACGTCGAAATTACGGCACCGGTGTACGACACGGAGGTAACCTCCCGCGTCGCCGACGCTGTGTCGAACATCTTTCCGAACGCCGAACTCGAGGAGAGCCTCGGAGAGATCAGAGGAGAGACACACTCGCTCGAGCAGTTCTCGGAGCTCTTGCACCGGCAGGAAATCCTCGACACCGCTCGCGGCGAGTTCTTTTCGAACCGAGAGGGACAGACCTTCAGCTTCGCGCTGAAAAAACAGGCGGCGTTCGAAAACCGGATAAACTTCTCCGTCGGCGAACCCGACGAACTCGGCGAAATCTCGGTCCGGGTCCGAGTCGAGGAACCGAGTCTGGAGGAGTACGTCGATCACGTCGCCCCGCCGACTGAGGACGGTCGACCGATCGATTCCTGAGTTAACAGTTTTCGGCCTTTTCGAGCGCATCCTCGCCGTTGCTCTGATGTCGTTGGGTAGCGAGGACGTCACCGCCGTCAGCGGCGGACGCACCTTCTTCGAACTCCGTCGCGGCCGTCTCGAGGTGGCCGCTCTGACAGGTGGCGGTGTCGAAGTACCCCTCGAGACTGTCCGGAGCATCCGATTCACCATCAGAAAACGTCTCCGCCGCGTCACCGAACGAACTCGCCGCGTTCTCGAAGGCCGACTCCGCGCGTTCGTACTCGCCCGCGTCGAAGCGTTCCTCGCCTTCGTCGAGCCCTTCGTGTCCGGAAAGCATCGACTCGTATCCAGAAATCAGCGATTCAAAGGATCCGAGCACCTCTCCCAGCGTTTCGGCTCCCGACTCGACGCGATCGACCTCGACGATCGAGTGGTCCTCAAGAGAGTCTCGATCGAGCGCCCCGAGAATGTCCATCGCCTCGTCGTGGCTCGTTCGAGCGTCATCCGTCTCCTCACTGCGAGTCTCGAGCGTTTCGGTTGCCGACGCCGTGTCACCGCCGTCCATTTCGGCGGAAACGGTCTCGATATCCTCCTCGAGCGTCTCGTCGGTGAGCGTCTCGAGAACGTCGACCATTCCTTCAAGAACGGTCGAATAATTCCGTAGCTCGTCACCGATATCCGAGTTGTCGACAGCCTCGAGTTCGGTTCGTGCGGTGTCGATAAACGATCGCGGCTCCGACAGCGAAAAATCGACGTCGTCCGGGTTCTCGAGGCCGCTTTCGGCCCCGTCGATGGAGACAGCCGCTTTGTTCAAATTGCCGACGGCGCGGTTGATACTGCGCTCGTCGGCGCGGTGGTCGTCCGGAAGCGGCTCTCCCTCCTCGGAGTCCATGATTCCGCCCAGACAGCCGGCGAGAGATGAGACGACAGCTAAACTGCCCACGGTCGAGAGATACTGGCGACGATTCATACTGACGAACGCAGTTACGAGGGCAAGAAACTGATGGCCGAATCGGCTCGAGAAGGTGTTAGGCGGCCATCATCAACAAACGACGAAAGGGTTTGGGTTATCCGAACGGACCCATGCCGCCCATTCCGCCGCCGCCTCCGCCGCCACCGCCCTGTTGCATCTGTTGCATCATCCGTTGCATCTCCTTTTCGGAGCCCATACCCTGGAACTGCTTGATCGTCCGTTCCATCATCTTGTACTGCTCGAGCAGTTCTCGGACCTTATCTTCGTCCGTGCCGGAGCCGCGAGCGATCCGCTCGACCTGGCTCGCACCGATCGCTTTCGGGTACTCCTTCTCGGCGTCGGTCATCGAGTCCATGATAACGCTGAAGGTGCGCATCCGGTCCTGGGTGACGTCCATCGCGTCGTCGGGGAGCTGATCTTTGATCCCGCCGCCGAAGCCGGGGATCATATCCATAACCTGATCGAGCGGCCCCATGTTGTTCATCGCCTCCATCTGCTTTTGCATGTCGTTCAGGGTGAACGAGCCCTGCAACATGTCTTCGGGATCCCAGTCTTCCTCTTCGACATCGGTTTGTTGCATCGCTCTCTCGACTCGCTCTGCAAGCTGGCCGAGGTCGCCCATCCCGAGCAGTCGCGAGATGAAGCCGTCCGGCTCGAAGCGTTCGACGTCCTCGACCTCCTCGCCGGTCCCGAGGAACGCGATCGACGAATCCGTCTGGTCGACCGCCGTCAGCGCGCCACCACCCTTTGCGGTCCCGTCGAGTTTCGTGATGACGACGCCGTCGATGCCGATCGACTCGTCGAACTGCTGGGCCTGTTCCTTTGCGCCCTGACCGATCGCCGCGTCGAGGACGAGCAGGGATCGATCCGGTTCGACGACGCCTTCGATCTGTTCGATTTCGTCGATCAGGTCGTCCTCGAGCGCGTGTCGACCCGCCGTGTCCACGATGTGCACGTCGGCGTCGCTGGTCGCCTCGAGGCCCTCGCGGGCGATCTGGACGGGGTCCTCGCCATCGGGGTCGCCGTAGAAGTCGACCTCCGCACGTTCGCTCATCTGCTCGGCCTGATCGTACGCGCCGGGTCGGAACGTGTCCGTCTGGATAACGGCGGGGCGGAGACCCTTCGTCGAGAACCACCACGCCATCTTGGCCGCGGAGGTCGTTTTACCGGATCCCTGCAGACCCGCAAGGAGGATCGTCTGCTCCTCGAGGGGCAGGTCCGTCGACTCGCCGATGAGTTCGACCAGTTCTTCGTAGACGATGCGGAGGACGAAATCGCGTGCCGGAGTCCCGGCGGGGGGCTCTTCCTCGAGCGCCCGCCGTTCGATGTTGTCCGACAGCTCCATGACGAGCGAGACGTCGACGTCGGCGGAGAGCAGCGATCGCTGGATCTCCTTGACGATCTCCTCGACGTCCTCTTCGCTGATCCGTGACTTCCCGCGGAGTTTATCGAGGGTGCCCCGAAGGGAACTCCCGAGATCGTCGAGTACCATTTGCTCGGTGTACGAGACGGCGGCGTTAAAGCCTTTTTCTGTGATGGCCGACAGCGACTCGAGCGATCACGACGCCAGTACGATCACAACCCCAGTAACGCGTCCAGTACCATCTGTCCGGGGATGGCGCCGACGAAGACACAGAGAACGAGCGCGGTAACCGTCTTTTGGACTCGTTTTTCGTACTCGTCGAGGCCGGTATTATCGACGTTCGCGATCTGGAGGGCGCGAATAGGACGCTTGTAAAGCGGCGTCTCGCGATAGCCCGGCGACTGATTCTGCAAGTAGCGTTTTCGCAGTCGTCGCTGTTTCCAGAACGACCACACAGTGTACCCAACCATCGAAACCGCAGTTCCGGTGAGCGACAAGAGCCACATCCACCCGCTGATCGGATCCTCGAGGTGGGGCTGATCGACGAACGGCTCGTCGGACTCGACGAGCAAGACCGCGACCAACGCGAGCAGGGAGAGTATCGTCAGCAGAAAGAACGCGAACGCGAGCCGAGCGAACAGCCCACCCAGATCGGGCGGGATCATGATCGCACGGATCCACGACTGGTCGTCGCCCTCGCCGTCTTCGTCCTCACCGGCTTCGCCCCACCTCGCGTTTTCGGCGTCGGTTTCCGACCACCCGCTTTCGTCGTCGTCATCGTCGCCCGACCCGATCCGAATTCGCATGACCATGCTGGTCAGTTACTCGGTCGCGACTACTGAAAGATTTCGACAGTGTGTGGTCATTACAGGTTTGACCAGTAAAAATTTGATAGCGATCAGAGGACTAGAAGAGTTCGTCGAGAGGCCGGTCTGCTCCGTCTTTGGTCTCGACGTTCTCATCCGGCTCAATAGGAGGAGCATCGAAGAGCCGGCCGCCACCACGTTCTCGGGCAGCGAGTGCGTTATCGATAATCGCCTCTGTTTCGTCGTCGATTTCTGGGATTTTGAGGGAGTCACTGACGGCTTCTGGCAGTTCTGGTCGCGGCGCATCCTGATGTCTCTCGATTTTCTCGGTAAGATAGAGATTTTCCTGTAGGGCGCGCAGAACCGGGACGTACCGGAGGTAGCTGTACTCATCTAAGAGGGAGATTCCGTAGCTGGTGAACCCCCAAAACTCCCGTGGGTCGTTATGCTCGGCCTCATTTCCACGGTATTTGTACTTCGCCATCACCCGTTTCTCTGCAAGTCGGTCGAGATGCTCCCGGATGGTGGAGCGATTCTTGGGCACTAGGTATTCGAGTTCGTCGAGTGTCGCCAGGTACTTCGGATGCCCAAGCACGGCTTGGATGATGTGGTAGCGGGTTTCTTGAGTGAGGAATTGGTGTGCCCGTCGCTGTTTCTCGATCGGCATGACGTCGTCACCGCCAAATGGGTCTGCCTCGCCGCCGCCCGAACTTCGTGGACTCCCCGCACTGTTGCTCATACGTGTCTGTTTCGTCTTCACTCCAGTAACTGTTCGGGATAGATAGGTTGGGATTATAGTGTATTTACAACCCAAGTATGAACGTTAAAGTCGAACACGTTTGTAGTCAAAAATATGAACGTTCCACGGGTTCCGCGCAATTCGTACGCCATCTACCGGGCTGTCGACCGAATTTTTGAGGGGATTAGCTCCTCACCACAGGGAGACTACCACGAAGTCGTCCGGTATATGAACGAAGAACTCCCCCGGTTCGAGCAAGCCGATAGTAGCTACCTGATTCTTGGTAGCTACCGCAGCGCGTACGGACGACGCCTTCGAGAGTTCGCTAACTGCCTCAACATGCCAACAAACGCTGAATCAATCGTTCTCGGGGATACAATCGACTTGGATACCGAGGTTGTCCCCGAATTCGACATCAAGATCAACCTCCTCGGTGAGGCAACAGATTATATCGCTGGCGTCTATGAGAAGGAAAGCGGTGGGGAGAGTCCGGAACTTGGGGTTGTCAGAGCACTCTTCGTGAACAAGACATTCGTGTTGCCGCGCGACTATACTGGCCTCACCCGCGATAGCCTGGAGACGCGAGAAAACGTCATCCAAGCTGCTCTGGCGGTCTACTACGCTGACTTCGATCATATCGATAGTAAGCAGAGAGTCGCCGAGAAAAAGAAAGCGGAAATCGCATCACTGCTGACAGCAGCGCGAGAGGAAGGCGTCGACATCACCGAGCGAGAACTTACCGACATCATCAAAGAGCGTCAAAGCGACATTGATGAGCCGCCCGCCGAATATAGCTGGGTCCGCCTAAGCTTCTTCAAACGGTTTGAGGCGATGGACCAGTGCCACCCCTGGACGACGATGGCCGAGCTGCGAGATCTCGTCGATGAGATGCCGGGGCCAGAACGCCCACGATGGGAAACTGAATTTACCGTAGGGACGTTCCACGACGAATAGCGACACGCACAAACACACCGTACCGTTCACTAACTCCTGTTCTCTCCGATCGTCGGGTATTCAGAGAGCAAAACGACTCGAGAAACCGTTCACTCGACGTCCATCGTCGCACCGCAATCGGGACAGACGAGTTCCGACTCGGTTCCCGACGAGATTCGCATGTGTCCAAGTCCGCACTCGGGACACCCGATGTCCCGCTCGCCCAGCGTCGGAATCCGGGAGATTCGTACGTCGTCGCTGTCTTTCGGCGCGCCCAGCGCGAACGCGACGACCGTCTCGTCGGAGTCGTTTTTCCCGGACTGGAATTCGCCCGGAGCGAACCGGATCGCTTCGCTAGCGTCGACGGTGATTTCGTTTCCGTTACTCGAGTGGCCGTCCTTCTCGCTCGAGGAGTAGTCCTCGCCACTCGAAGGGGCGTTCCAGTCACCCGAGCAGTCGTCCCCATCCTCTCCGTTCGAACTCCGGCAGGACCGCGCGAGCTCGAACGTCACTGTTCCCTCGAGGACGAGAAACACTTCCTCCTGATCCATGTGCGTGTGGACCGAGCCGCTGACGCGTTCTCTGGGCTCGAGAACGTATCGAGTGATCGCGACATCGGTCGTTCCCAGCGGGTCGGCTAACGCCCTCCTGTCCGAGTGGCAGTCGTCGTCGGGAGTGGGCTTGACCTCGTCGATGGAAACGCGCTCCATGCTCGAGACAGGGACACGAAGTGGCAAAATAACTGTGGCGCGAGCCGAAAGTGGTTTCGTCCTGCTTGGAGCAATCCACACTCGGCTGGGAACCCGTTGTCAGCAGATATTTGACGCGCCCAGCGATAGCATCGGGTATGACAGGCGACGCGCGAAACGCGAGCGATCTCGCGGATGACGAGTCGATCACCGTGAGAATCGAGAACGAACTCTATATCGCAGAGGACGAGGAAACGGGCATCTCGAGTCAGGGACAAAACGAGGAGGCGGCCCTCGAAAACCTCGCCGCGGCGCTCGAGACCTACCGGGAGGGAAGCGCGGAGCCGGACGACGACGGCTGGCTGTAGCCGGATCGCCTCCTCGAGCAGGTCGGGCCACTTTCGACCCGGATGGCGGGCTCCACTTATTTGCGCCTGCTCGTGGTCGAGAGCCACGCATGGAAGCATACGACATCGTCGTCCTCGGCGGTGGCTCTGGCTCGCAAGTCGCGACGGCGGCGGCTGATGAGGGTCTCGAGGCGGCCGTCCTCGAACCCGGCCCGCTCGGCGGAGCCTGTATCACCAGAGGCTGTATTCCCTCGAAGGCTCTCATTCACCGAGCGGAGATCCTTGAGGAGATCCATCGCGCGGATCGCTTCGGGATCGACGCCGAAGTCCACGACGTCGCTTACGAGGAGATCACCGATGCGATCCACGAAGCCGTTTTCGGAAAGGCGGATCGACAACGCGAGAGCCTCGAGGCGAACGAACACGTTACCCTCTACGAATCGGCGGGGCGGTTCGTCGACGATCGAACGGTCGAGCTCGTCGATCCCGAACGCGAGGAAAGCGGCGCTGATGCCGAAGGACGACGGATCCGCGGGGAAAACGTCGTCATCGCCGTTGGCTCGAGACCGACGGAACCACCGATAGACGGCCTCGAGAACCTCGAGTACCTGACGAGCGACAACGCACTCTACCTCGACGAACAACCCGAGCGCCTCGTCATCGTCGGCGGCGGCTACATCGCAGCAGAACTCGGTTACTTCTTCGCCGCGCTCGGCACCGAAGTCTCGATTGTGGGGCGAAGCGACCGACTTGTGCCTCGAGAAGACGAGGCGATCGGCGAGGTCGTGACCGACTCGCTCGAGCGCTATTGCAACCTCTACACCGGGTTCGAGGCGACTGCCGTCTCGAGTCGAAACGGTGGCGTCTCCGTCACTGTCGAATCGACCGACGGCGGAGACGGCGAGGGCGCAACGGAGGAACTCGAGGCCGACGAGCTCCTCGTCGCCGCCGGCCGGCGACCCAACACGGATACGCTCGATCTGGAAGAAACTGGCCTCGAGACGGCCGAGGACGGATCGATCCCGGTCAACGAGGGGCTCGAGACCGACGCGGACGGAATCTGGGCACTCGGAGACGTGCTCGGCGAGTTCCCGTTCAAGCACGTCGCGGACTACGAGAGCGAAATCGTCGCAGCGAACGTGCTCGCCGACGAGGCGCGTGCGGTCGACTACACGGGCGTTCCCCACGCCGTTTTCACGTCGCCACAGGTCGCGAGTCTGGGGAAGACGGAGTCGGAACTCGAGGACGAGAATCGAGAGTACGACTCGGCGACGACACCGTACGGCACCGCACCTATGGGGTTGATCCTCGGGGCCGACGACGGCCTCGTGAAGGTGCTTGCGGGACCCGACGGTGAGATTCTGGGTTGTCACATCGTCGGTCCGCAGGCCTCGACCCTGATCCACGAAGTCGCCATCGTCGTCCAGCGCGGCGACGGAACGGTGTCGGAAATCGCCGAGACGGTCCACGTCCACCCGGCGTTGAACGAGGTCGTGGTTTCGGCGTTCGACGAGGTTGCCTCGAAGCCGTACTCGACGACGCCGGACTGGCGAGACGTGAGCGAGATGTAGCGCAATCCCAGAGGTCACGTCGTTTCGGTTTCCCAGAGCTCACCGAGACAAGCGACGACATCCCTACAAATTCGCCCCACCACAACGAAGAAATCGGTAGGAAACGACGCGTCGACCGCATCCTCCATCCCGGCGAGTGGCGGCTGGTGGTGATGATCTCGAGCGGTGTGGGGGTTTTCGTGTCGGGCCCCATCTTGTCATTTCGCTTGAGCGCGACGATGGGCAACAGCCTCGTGAGAAATTACGAAGTTGGCCGAACGCACTTAGCGGAATCGACGATACGCGCGGAGCAGGATCGACGCCGCAGTTCCGAGACCGGGAACGCGCGAAGAGAGGGCCGCAGCACCGAGTAGTACGAGACCCTCGACTCGCCGCCCCTTCGCGAATTCGGCTATCGCATCGATCACGGTCGTGACGGTACTCGCTTTCTTGAGCGTGTCCGCTCGGTTACCAGTTGTGGACATCGGTTCGAGTGAACTAACGGGGTTTGCGAGAAAAACACAGTTGGCCTGCAGATGCAGGCTATGTGCCGTGTGCAGACATCTACACCCGATATCCAAACCCAAATCAACGCGACTCGGTCTCGGTCTCGAGCGCACCGTCCGCCGCGATCCACTCCGTAAGACTCCCTTCGTAGAACGCGATGTCGTCGTAGCCCAGTGCCCGGAGGACAACGTAGGTGTGGCTGATCCGTCTGGCCGTGTTGCAGTAGAGGACGATCTCTCGATCGGGCGTAATGCTGTGGTCGATCAGTAGCTCCTCGAGTTCGTCTTCGGGCTTTAGCCGCCGCGTCTCGTCGTCGACGACTTCCCGCCAGTCGAACCGAACCGCGCCGGGGAGGTGGGCCTCCGCGAACTCCTCGCGCTCGCGCGTATCGACGAATACGGCGTCGCGCTCGAGCGCGGCTTCGACCCCCTCGAGGTCGATCAGCGGGCTCTCCTCAGCGGTCAGCGGATCGGGCGCGTAGCTCGAGGACTCGATTTCGGGATCGTCGCTCGTCGTCTCGTGTTCGCGACTCCAGGCGCTGAAGTCGCCGTCGAGGAGTCGAACATCATTGTGGCCGTAGACGATTGCGGTCAGGACGAAGCGAGCGGCGAACACGCCGTGCATGTCGTCGTAGGCGACGAGCGTATCCCCGGGTTCGATTCCGGACTCCTCAAGCAGGTCGGCGAAGGCGTCCGCGCCGGGAAGCGTTCCGGGTTCGTCGTTCGACGCGTCGCGGTAGGCGTCGAAGGGAACGTTCACTGCACCCGAAACGTGGCCGATGCCGTCGAACTCCCAGGCGTCCCGCACGTCGACGGGACGGACCGTCGGATCCTCGAGGTGTTCCGCGAGCCACTCCGGCGAAACGACGAGCGAATCATCCATTGGCGCTACCATGTCGTCGGAGCCTCGAGAGGGCACCGGTTCCGGCACCGCTCTCGTAGGTGCCGAGGTGGTGGCAAATATTTCCGCCATCCGTTGCAAACGATCAGAGATTCCACGGAAAAAACAATCAAACCGACGATAGCAACGCTATACGCACGGTTTACGCTCCGACGGATCCAACACTTTTGAGATTAAGAGGCAACGCTATCCGCCAAAATGAAGCTATGACCGCATTGTCCGGTTAGAAGGGGTTCTTTGTGGTTCTCGGTCCAAGTGGAATGTATGGCAACAGACTACGCCAACGACGTACTCGTAACGGCTGATTGGGTCGAAGAACGACTCGAGGAGTTCGAGAGCGACGATCCGGAGCTTCGGCTGGTCGAGGTCGACGTCGATACGGAAGCCTACGACGAGGCCCACGCACCCGGCGCAATCGGGTTTAACTGGGAGACCCAACTGCAGGACCAGACGCGACGGGATATCCTCGAGAAAGAGGACTTCGAGGACCTCCTCGGCAGCCACGGCATCACCGAGGATTCGACGGTCGTCCTCTACGGCGACAACTCGAACTGGTTCGCCGCCTACACCTACTGGCAGTTCAAGTACTACGGTCACGACGAGGTCTACCTGCTCGACGGCGGTCGAGAGTACTGGCTCGAGAACGATTATCCAACGACCGACGAGGAGCCTGACTTCTCCGGAGTCGAGTACGACGCCGCCGGGCCGCGCGAGAGCATCCGCGCCTACCGCGAAGACGTCGAAAACGCGATCGAACGAGGCGTTCCGCTCGTCGACGTTCGTTCGCCCGAGGAGTTCCGCGGCGAGATTCTCGCACCCCCAGGGCTCCAGGAGACGGCCCAGCGCGGCGGTCACGTCCCCGGTGCCCAGAACATCTCCTGGGCGGCGGTCACGGACGACGACGGCCTGTTCAAAAGTCCCGAGGAACTCGAGGAGCTCTACGCTGAGAAGGGAATCGACGGCGACGAGACGACCGTCGCGTACTGCCGAATCGGGGAGCGCTCCTCGGTTGCGTGGTTCGCACTGCACGAACTGCTCGGCTACGAGGACACCGTCAACTACGACGGGTCCTGGACCGAGTGGGGTAATCTTGTGAATGCGCCGGTAGAGACGGGCGAGGCGGACGACTGAACGGAGGGAAGGAGTTCGCCTCGAGGCGAAGCGGGGAGCGCCAGCGACCCGCGGAGCGGGCGAGGCGGACGACTGACGCGAGGACGACCGCATGGAGTCCTCGCGCAAGAACGACCGACAGGGAGAGAAAATTGGGCATCACTGCCGAACCAGCCCTCGAGGCGGAGCGTGACAAACAGGGAACCTCGAACGCTCGGTCGACAGCAAACCGCGCTGTGGTTCGGTCTCGATCGCCGTTTTCTCTCGAGACGCGCCAGACGCCGACTTCCTCGCTTCCCGAATCTGCTACTTGATTTAGGTCTCTAAAGCACGTACTCTTCTTCGACGTCACCGGGGAGAACGACCTCAAGCTCCCCGTCGGCTTCCATCTCGCTCAGGTCGGCCATCGTCTCCTCGAACGAGTCGAGCAGATCGTCCTCGAGTTCGTGGTAATAAAGCGTCGTGAGGCCCTTCATCTCCGCGGTCCACTCGAGCAGTTTCCTGGCGTCGTCCGGATCCGGGTCACCGACGCGCGGACAGAGTGTGGTGTTGGTGATCTGGCCGCCCGCACCGTAGCCGCTCGCAAAACAGAGGTCGTGGTGATCGCCGGCGGCTTCGACTGCGGCTTCGTCGAAGTTTCCGAGCGGGTACGCGAAGTAGCCCGCGCCGTCCTCGAAGCCGTTGTCCTCGAGCCACTCGACGGCCGATTCGATCTGTGCGGACGGATCGTCCGTGTCAGTCAGGTCGCCGTTGTTCGCCGACTGACTGGCGATCGTCCACCCGGCGCCGTGCAGTTCCTCGAGTTTGCTCTGGCTCATTCGAGAGTCGCCACCGACGAAATCGGTGTTGACGAACGCCGTCGCGGGAATGTCGTACTCCTCGAGAACCGGGAACCCTTCGGAGTAGGTCGTCTCATAGCCGTAGTCGAACTGGACCATCACCGTGCCCGTCTCGGGACGCGGCGTGAAGTACAGATCGTCACACCAGAATTCCTTTTCCTTTTCGTCGCCGGTCCAGGCCGCGATCTGGATCGAGGAAATCGCAGAGAGGTCCGGATCGCCGTCGATCGAACCGACGCCGAAGTTGTACCGCATGAGCGACATATCCGCGGCGGACCGGCCGCGAAAATCGACCCGGTCGCCGTTTTCGTCGGTGAGCTGGATGATCGGATTCTGCAGGTCGTCGGAGGCGACTGCCAGCCCAGGGACCTCGTCGGAGAAATCCTGTGGCGAATCGAACTCGCGTCGGATCATGACGCCGCTGTCGGATTCCGATGCCTCGAGTAGCGCGGATTGAGAGCCGACGAGCGATCGATCTTCGTCGGCTGTGAGCGAGCCTTCAACCTCCGTCCACGCGTCAAGATCCTCGAAATCGTCGAACGTTCCGTCGTCGTCGGTTTCGACGTTATCTCCGTTCGGATCGCCGCCTTCGTTCGGGTCGTCGTCACCGTTTTCGTCATCTTCGGGATCGTCTCCCGAGCCCGCACAGCCAGCGAGTCCTACGACGCCTGCTGTCGTTACGAGGTACGTTCGTCGTTTCATTGTTCACTCGAAGACGTTCCACGTTCGGAGATTGTTATGACTTCGTTACCGTCAGTTCAACCGGTAGAAGGGACCGAATACCGCCGAGTAACGACCGCCAAACCGCCGTTTTACCCGGCACAAAAAGGTCGGTTGAGGGTGAATAGGATCCACTTCGGCGCTATCACGACACAACTAACTCGATTCCGATCGTAGGCCGATCCATGACCAATGGCGAGACGTTTCTCGACCGCGTTCGTGAGACGAACCAGACACCGCTCTCCCGACTCGGGTCGTCAAAGTCGCTGTACGCCGCCACGGACGGCGATATCGACACCGAACCGGTCCTCGAGGCGACCGCCGACGCCGAGTACGCCGCATGGCAAACGTTCGACGAGTGGGCCGAAGACGAATCGAACGACCGAGCGCGCGAAGCGTTCGAGACGACCGCCGAAGAAGAACGGGAGCACTACGAAACCGTCTCCGAGCAACTCGAGGCGTACGACCCCGAGGCCGTTCCCGCGCTCCACGAGTATCTCCGCGGGCTCGAGTCGACTGTTCCTCGAGTCGGCGCGTTCGCCGGACGGATCCTCGCGAGCAAGCACTCGAAAGAGCAGGTCGTCGGCTACTTCGTCGGGAACGCAGATCCCCAGAGTGCACAGTTGTTCCGCGAGTTCGGCGAGGATTTAGACGAGCAACTCGATCGGGTTACTGACCTCCTCGAGGCAGTCTGTAACGGTGAGGACGACTGGGATCGAGCCAAAGAGGCCGCAACGGGAGCCATCGAATCCGCCTACGACGAGTACGTCGAGAATCTCGAGACGATGGGGGCGAATCCGAAACCAGTCTGTTGATTCGACGCACCTGGTGGCCGGCGCCTCCGGGAGATCAGACGCCCTCGAGCGTTTCTCGGAACTCGTGAATCGAGTCAAGTGCGTCGTCGGCGTGATCGGCGACGTCACCGCCCTCCTCGTCGGCGATCTCGGTGATGATGTGTTCGTGACGGGCGAGTCGACCGTGATCGGGGCCGCGGTCGGCTGTCGCGAGCTGGTCGAGCTGGTTCGATTGTTTCTCCAGTCGTTCGCGCGCTTCGTCGTTGCCGGCCGCGTCGGCCGCATCCGTCAGCGATTCGGCCGCGTGCTCGAGTTCAGTTCGTGACATTGGTGTCGGTTCGAGGTTCACGCTCGAGTACAATAGCTGTTGGACACGTCGATGTCGAGAAACTGCAAGCGGTGATCGCGAGAGAGTGCAGATCGGTTACTCGAGCGGAGTTACTCGTCCCTCGGGATCCAGTTCGTCGACGACCTCCGCGGAGAGTCCGGCGACGGAATCAAGGAAGTTCGTCCGATAGCTCGCCGGGCCGTTGTACTCGAGGTGCGTCGCCCGCTCGCCGGCGATTCCGAACGTGAGCGTTCCCCGAACCGCCGCGGCTCGGTCGTCCTCGAGCGCGCCACAGAACGCGGCGACGGTGGCTCCGAGCATGCAACCGGTGCCGACGACCTCGCCCATCATCTCGTGGCCGGCCGAAACGGAAACCGCGTTCTCGGCGTCCGCGACAATATCCTCGACGCCGGAGGCGACGACGGTCGCACCGGTCGAATCCGCGAGCGATCGAGCTGTTTCGTCGATCTCGTCGTAGTCGCCGATCGATTCGACGCCCTTGACGTCCGCTTCGACGCCCGAAAGCGCGCTGATCTCGCCGTAGTTACCCTTGATCACGGCGAAATCGACCTCCGAGAGGAGGCTCTCGGCGACCGCCTCCCGCGACGGCGTCGAACCGACGCCGACGGGGTCGAGAACGACTGGAATTCCACGATCGTTGGCCATCCGGCCGGCCTCGTGCATCGCTTCGACGTTGTCGTCCGCGATCTGGCCAGCGTTGATGAGGATCGCGCCCGCGATTTCGGCCATCTCGCCGGCGTCGCCGAACGAATCCGCCATCACCGGCAATGCGCCCCAGTGGAGGATGATGTTCGCCACATCGTTCATTGTCACCTGATTCGTCAGCGCCTGCACGAGCGGTTTCGACTCCTCGAGCGCGTCGAGTGTCGTCTCGAGTTCCTGCGCTGTTACCGCTTCGAAGTCGGTCATTGTACCACCCCTCCGTCGTCGACGGTCTTTCCGGTTTCCCCGGCCGCATCGGCGTCTTCGTTCGGTGCGGTCTCGCCCGCACGTCCCGCCTCGACCGCGGAAGCGAGCGATTCGGTCGCCGCTTTCGGGTCGTCGGCGGCCGTAATCTCGCTGATGACCGCGACGCCGATTGCACCCGCCTCGACGGCGGGAGCCGCGTTTTCGGCTGTTATCCCTCCGATCCCGACGACCGGAATCGAGACGGTGTCGACGATTTCGCGGATCCGATCGTGGCCGATTCCGTCTTTGGATTCCTCGACGTTCTTCGAGGACGTACCGTACACCGCGCCGACGCCGAGGTAATCCGCGCCGTCGGCTTCGGCCTGCGTAGCCTCCTCGAGCGTCGAGGCCGAACAGCCGATGATCGCGTCGGGCCCGAGAAAATCTCGAGCGACCGCGACCGGGAGATCCGACTGCCCGAGGTGGACACCGTCAGCGTCGATCGCCTGCGCGAGGTCGACCCGATCGTTGACGATCAGGTCGACGTCTGCCGCCTCGGTGAGTTTTCTGCACTCGAGGCCGATCTCGTATCGCTCGCGCGTCTCGAGGCCCTTGTCCCGCAACTGGACGACGTCGATGCCGCCGTCGATCGCGGCACGGACAATATCCGGTGTCGATCGACCGGCTGAAATCGACGACTGAGTGACGAGATAGGTCTGCCACGTCGATGGATTCATGAGAGATACCATGTGGTGGTTCGATAAATCGCTTTGGTCCGAGGTGGTTCGTCGGTTGCGCCGACGGAATCGGCGGGTTCCTCAAAACAACTCGAGACGCGATTCGCCGGCAGTCACCAGTTCGTCCAAATCGGCTGATTCGAAAACCTCGGGGAACGGATCTGGACGGTTGGGATTTTCGGGCTTATCCGCGAGTTCCCGCCGCCACCACCGCACGTCGTGCCACTCGCCCTGCGTGTAGCCGACCCGCGGAAAGTCCGCGAAGCGATCGAACCCGAGCCGCTCGTGAAATCGAACCGTTTCGGGGTTCGGAACCGTCGTCACGGCGTAGACGTCGCAAACGCCCTGCCGCTCGAGGACGGCAAACAACGACTCGTACAGTGCTCGACCGACGCCCGATCGGCGGGCGTCCTCGGCAACGTAGACCGACAGTTCGACGACCCATTCGTAGGCCCGTCGTTTCCGAAGTTTGCTCGCGTACGCGTAGCCGACAACGTCGCCGTCGCGCTCGCAAACGAGCCACGGGTAGGTCTCGAGCGTCTCCTCGATTCGGTCGACCATTTCGGATTCGTCGGGAACGCTTTCTTCGAACGTCACCGCCGAGTCCTCGCAGAAGGGGGCATAGATACGTCGAACCTCGCCGGCGTCCGCCGGCGTCGCAACTCGAATACCGGATTCCATGGCCGCACTTCCGGCCGTTCGCCAATAAGTCCGCTGAACGAGGAAAGGGAGAAGTTCCGACGCTGACGCTCGAGAGCCGATAAATGCAAAAAACGGAACGAAAACGAGATCAATCGAAACCGCAGCGGTGGCCGTTAGTGACCGTAATCGTGCGGGTTCAGCTCAGTGCCGTAGTTCTCGGCGTGGTCCGTGTAGTCGATGAACCGGGGTGCGTCGGGATCGAACGGTCGCTCGAGGCTCTCGAAGGCCTTCTTCTTGTCCCAGCCCTGGAGCTTGCCGACCGCGGACTTGTCCTCAAGGTCGTGGTAGTCCAGATCGGGTTCGGTGATCTCCCAGGCTTTCATGCCCTGTTCGGTTCGGACGATGACGCTCGAGTACTCGTCGGACGAACCGACCGAGCCGACGGTGAGGTCGGCACAGAAGCCGGTGAAGTCGGCACATTCGTCGCAGCCTTTGAGCGCGGCGTCGTGGAAGTTCTCGATGTCTTCGTCGAGAATCATCTCGCCGTCGTGGTCGTAGACCATCAGCTTGCCGTGGAGAACGTCCATCTTGCCGATCTCGTCGGGCGAGATACCGCGCTGGTCCTCTAACTGCTCGCCCATGAGACTGTAGTAGTTGAAGTTCTTCGTACACATCAACGCGATCGTGTAATCGACCGCACGAATGCCCTCGTTCTGTTCCTGGTAGTCCCACTCAAAGTCCTGCAGGGCGCGGATGCCCTCGATCTCACACGGCGTGCCGACGAGCGCGAGGCTGAGTTCGTCGAACGGTTTGTCGGGGAGCTTGTGCTCCCACTGATCGAGGTTCAGGTTGCCGAGTGCAAGCGTCTGGTTATAGATCGTCCCGGCGTTTTCGATCAGATCCTCGTGACTGGTCGCGAGGTAGCTTTCTGCCTTCCAGGCTTCGTCCTCGCTCTCGGTCGCGATGAGCGCGCCGTCGATCTCGCCCGCCTCGAGGAGGTGCGAGAGAACTGTCGTGACGACACCGCCGTCCTGTGCACCTTTCGTCCAGCTCTCGTCGACCCGCGCGGAGAACTCCGTGATCGGGTCGCCGGCACCTTTGACGTTGTCGTCGCCGCCAGTGATCTTCCACTGGCGTTCATAGCGCAGGCCGCCGCGGGGACAGAAGTCCCAACAGAGCGAACAGCCGGTACACATCTTGACCAGCTCCGGCAAGTCGTCCTCGCCGACGCCGATCGAATCGGACGGACAGGCGGCGACACAGGTCCCACACTGGATACAACGGCCGTCGTCGATGACGGCCTCGTCCAGCTCCATGAACCAGGTCTTCTCGTCCGGCGTCTCGATGTCGTTCATCTCCGAGCGAATCGAGTACGTCGGCGTCTCGAGGTCGACGCCGTCTGGAACGCCAACGCGCGTATCGGGAGCGTCGTCGTAGACGTCCTGGCTCGCGTTCTCAGCAGGCTCTGTGAACTCGAGGTCGCCGAGGTTGCCCTGTTCGTCGACATTTGCAACCCCTGCTCCATCGGTTGCCACGGTTTTCTCTGTGGTCTGCTCGCCGCAGGTGCAGGTGTTCGATGAGCAACTCTCGCCGGCGTCGGCGTCACCGCTTGCACCGCTTCCTGCGGGCTGGACGGCTCCTTCTCGAGCGTGATCGATTCCTTCTCGAGACCGCGGCGCTCGGCCGCTGGTCTCGGGGACGATAACATCCTCGGCATCGTCGCCGCTGGATTCGGGAACGCCCGGGAACGGCTGCTCGTCGCCGCGGCTCGCGGTTTCACCGCTCGCTCGCTCCGAGGACTCGCTTTCTCGCGGGTCACTTCGCTCCCCGCTCGATCCGTTCGAGGCCTCCCGTCGGTTGGCCTCGCCCCGTTCGGCCTCGCGGCTCGCGTGTCGCTTCGCTCCCGCTTGCGTCTCCGAGGCCTCACTACGTTCGGCCTCGCCGTCAATCCCCATGGGCAACACCTCCTGCAACCGGCGCGTCGGCCTGTTGCATGATCGAGCGAAGGCGCTCGTTGTCGACGCGGCGACACCAGGCGTAGAACTGCTCGTTGTCGTGTTTCTCCTCGGCGTAGGCGTCAAACAGTCGCTCGAGGGCCGGAATTACGGAGTCGGCCGGAACGGCGTGTTCGATCCAATCGAGGAACTCGTTGTCGGTGCCGAGCGAGCCGCCGAGACCGAAGTCCATTCCTTCGACGAGGTTGTCTCCTTCCTCGTTCGGACTGTCTTCGTCCTCGAGTTTGACGGTCTCGCCACGGAAACCGATGTCCGCGATCTGTGGCTGTGCACAGGAGGCCGAGCAGCCGGACATATGCATCCGAACGACGTCGAGGTCGTCTGGCGTGTTGATGCGCTCGTCAAGCTCTCGAGCCCAGCGCTTGGTGCGCTTTTTGGTCTCGATGATGGCGTAGTTACAGAACTCGTTGCCCGTACAGCCGACCGCACCGCGGGAGAATGGCCCCGGATTGGGCTGATAGTCCTCGGCGAACGGTTCGGCCAGAAGGTCCTCGACGTTCTCTTCGGGAATGTGCGTGATGAGGAAGTTCTGGTCGGTCGCGAGCCGAACGGAGGCATCCTCGGTGCCGTACTTTTCGGCCGCTCGAGCGGCCTCGGCGAACTCGTCGCCGCCCATACGGCCGGCGATCACGTTGAAGCCGACGTACTGGAGCCCGTCCTGTTTCTGGTCGTGAACGCCGACGTGGTCGCCCTTGTAGCCGACGGTCAGGTTCTCGCCGCCGTCGGGCAGGTCGACGGTACAGCGGTCGCGGATGGCTTCCTCGAACTTCTCGGGACCGAGCTGTTCGACGAGATAGCGCATGCGGCAGACGCCGCGGTTGTTTCGGTCGCCGATCTCCTTGAACGTCTGGGCGACGGCACGACAGAACTCGACGGCGTCTTCGGGTCGGATGAACGCGTCCAGCTCGGAGCCCATCCGCGGCCCGTCCGAGAGGCCGCCGCCGACGCGGGCGTGAAAGCCGTAGAGATGTTCCCCGTCGATCTCCTTTTTAGCGGGAACGAGCCCGATATCGTTGATCTGGGATTGTCCGCAGTCGTGAGCGCAGCCGGTGATTGTGAGTTTGAACTTGCGGGGCAAGTTAGCGTACTCGCGGTTGCCGGTGAAGAAGTCCGAGACGGCGTCGATAACCGGTTGTGCGTTGAAACACTCGTGGTCATCGAGTCCGGCGGCCGGGCAACCGAGGACGTTCCGGGCGGAATCACCACAGCCCTGGACCGTCGTCAGACCGACTTCGTCGTAGCGGTCCCACATTTCGGGGACGTCCTCGACGCGGATCCAGTGTTTCTGGATGTCCTGTCGGGTCGTGATGTCGAGGTAGGCGTCTCCCCAGAGTTCGTTTTGCTCTTCGCCGCCGTACTCCTCGGGAGCGACTGCGAGGTCGTCGGTAACTTCGCCGATGACCTCGGCCTGTTCAGGCGTGAGTTTCCCGCCGGGGACCTTCGTCCGGATCATGAAGTAGCCCTCCTGTTTCTGGGCGTACATGCCAGCCCACTTCAGGCGCTCCCACTCACCGTCGCCAGCTCGCTCTTCGATCTCCTCGAAGGTGAGCCCGTCCTCGGCGTACTCGTAGACATCGTCGAGGACGTCGAGGGGATGCTTGTTCTGTTTGTACTGTTCAGTCGTGTTCACGCAGACCACCGCCGTGTCAAAAGGCGACCAGCTGGTAGCGTACTCGAGATAGCTGTCTCGCTCATCGGTTACCGGATCCTAGCACCCTGCCACTATACCCTTCAGTAATCAGGCGAACCATGACGGGGCTAGGATAATCCGGTCAATATTACCACGAACCGAACTGGCCCGAGCGAGAAGAGACTTCGAAACGAACTGAACGGGTTCGGTCATCACTGGCACCGAAGCGGCCGTCGCGTATTCGCGGAAATTGTTTCCGGTAGGTGCTACGGGGCCGAATATCGATTCGAGAGACAAATTTCTTTACTATCATATTTCAGCCAATTGCGAGTCTCGTGCCGGCCCAATTGGCGTTCCAATCCGGACGGCTCGCCGGACCGAACGGCCAGCAATTGGAACGTCACCCGTTAGTCACGCCACTCCCGCTCGAGATACGTCTCGAGGCGGTTGAACGGGATCTCGTACTCGGCCCGAAGTTCGTCGATCGGTGATTCGTAGCCCGATTCGTTGAACCACTCGAACATCACGGCGTACTCCTCGCCCTGGCTCTCCTCGACGTCGTCTATCGAGAGATGCTGGGCGCGAACGGGCGTCTCGAGCACGTCGGCGAAGCGAACGGCCATCGCACGAAGCGAGAGTTCGTCGCTCGCGAGTTCGGAAGATTCCCCCTCGTGAACCTCGGGATCGGCGAACACTTCCGCGACGAACGCGCCCAGATCCTCGACATCGAGGACCTGCAACGGGTTCGACGGCTCGAGTCCCATCGCGAGCGTCCCGTCCTCGATCGACTCGCGAAAGCCCTCGAGATTCTGGGCGAAGAAGACCGGACGGACGACCGTCGCCGGGAGTTCGCGGTCGTCGATCATCGTTTCGATCTCCCACTTCGACTCGAAGTGGGGAATGCCGCTGTCGCGTTCGGCTCCGCCGACCGAGGAGAAAACGAAGTGATCGACTCCCACGTCGTCGACCAGTTCGATCACGTTCCGTCCCTGTTCGACCTCGTCGTCGTAGCCGTGCTCCCAGTAGTTAGTCATCAAGAAGACGCCGTCGGCAGCTTCGACGAGCGGTTCGATGCTGTTTTTCTCTTCGAGGCTCCCCTCGACGATCTCGGCCCCTCGCTCGGCGAGTTGGTGTGACTCGTGTTTGTCTTTGTCTCGAGTCAGCGCAAGCACCTCGAAATCCCGCTCGAGGAGATGCCGGGCGACGGCCCCGCCTTGCGTACCCGTCGAACCGACCACGAGAACTGTGTCGATAGCCATGGCAAGCCGGTTACAATAGCGGAGACTAAGAAATTGATCCGGGCGCTTGCAACCACCGAACATCGCACAAATACGAGAAACGTCGCATCGGACTCGAGCCGAATCTACCCTCGACAACGACTACTCGTCCTCGAGCAGTCGATCCGCCATCTCCTCGGGATCGAACCGCTCGAGATCGTCGTACTCCTGGCCGACGCCAAGGAAGAGGATCGGTTTCCCGGTAACGTGAGCCACCGAAATCGCCGCGCCGCCGTTCGAGTCGGCGTCCGCCTTCGTCAGAATCGCCCCGTCGATCTCGGCGGCCTCGTCGAACTCTCGAGCGCGGTTCACCGCGTCCTGTCCGGCGACGGCCTCGTCGACGAACAGGGTCATATCGGGGCCGACGACGCGACCGATCTTCTCGAGTTGATCCATCAACCCTTCGTCGGTGTGGAGCCGACCCGCCGTATCGCCGAGGACGACGTCGATATCGTTCGCTTCAGCGTACTCGACGGCGTCGTACAACACTGCAGCGGGGTCCCCGCCCTGATCGTGGGCGATGAGCTTGCTGTCCCGCGCCTCGGCGTGTTCGCGGATCTGCTCGTTGGCACCCGCCCGATACGTGTCGCCGTTGGCCATCACGCTCGAGTAGCCGCGTTCCTCGAAGTACCGGTCGAGTTTCGCGATCGAGGTCGTCTTCCCGACGCCGTTGACGCCGGTAAAGATGATGACGATCGGCTTGTCTTCGATCGCGATGCGCTCGTCGAAGTCGAACTGGCCAACGCTGATGACGTCGTAAATCGCATCGCGTAAGGCCTCTTCGACGACGTCGCCCGTCGAAGTCGTAAACGTCCGCGTCTCGCCGATCAGTTCGTCGCGGATGTTGTCGAGGACCTCCTCCGCGACGCCCATCTCGACGTCGCTCGAGAGCAACGCGAACTCGAGTTCCTGAAGCGGCCCCTCGAGGTCCTCTTCCTCGATGACGAACTTCCCGCGAACGAGGGATTTGGCCTTGCGACCGAAGCCGGTCGAGCCGTTGTCGTCGCGTTCGTCGTCCGCATCCGCTTCGTCAGCACTCGATTCGGCGGCATCTGCGGCCGCTTCGGCGTCAGTCGCGTCCGCCTCCGACGGCACCGGTTCGTCGGCGGCGGTCCCCGCCGTCACGCCACCGGTTCCCGACGGAGACGAACTATCGACTGCCGACGACGGATCGTTCGAAACGTCGTCGACCGAAGCGGTGTCGACATCGGTTGCGGCCGCGGAGCCATCTGCCATGTTGGCCGCGGATCCGTCCGCCACATCGGCCGCGGAGACACTGTCTTCGAGTTCCGGGTCGGGCGAAGAACCGTCCTGCGCCGCATCGACGGTATCTGTTCGTGGTTCCTCGGACGCGTCCGGGCTCGTCGCCGCGTCGGCGGTCTCGCTACCAGCGTCGTTTTCGGCGAGTTCGCCATCCGCGGCGGCTTCGTCGTCCTCGAGATCTGACGCCGTATCCACATCGTCGTCGACCTCCTCGGCGTTCTCTTCGGCGGCCGCTTCGGCGTCTTTCCGGAAGCTCCCGAGTTTCTCCTTCAGGTTATCGAACATGGGTCGTAATCGACTTATTCGTCAGGACCTTGACCCTGCTGGCCCTGCATCTGCTGCATCTGCTGTTGCATCGCTTGCTGTTGCATCTGCTGAGCCTGCTGCTCGAGTTGCGAACTCTCTGCTTCGAGTTCGGAGATCTGTGCGTTGACCTCGTCGATCTCGTCGTCGAGGTTCTCCTTTTTGTTCTCGAGCGTGTCGACTGCGCCCTCTCGCTCGAACTCTGCTGCGTAATCGGCACCGAGTTCGACGATCACTTCGTCGATATCTTCGACGGTTGCACGAACGTACGCGCCGCCACCGAGGGGAACCTGCACGACCGAGTCCGACTCGAGGGTTTCGACGGCTTCGATTGCCTCGTCGACTTCGGTCTGCTCTTGCTGGATCGCTTCGACGTTCCCTTCGAGCGCTTCGATCTGCTCGTCGAGCTCTTGAATCTGCTGAGAGAGCTGCTGGAGTTCCTGCTGACTACTCATTGCTGGGATACCTCCTCGAGTTCGATTCCGGTCCGTTTGACGCCGTGTCGACTCCCAATCTGGGAAAGCACGTGCTCGCGAGCGACGTTCTCGTTCTCGGCTTCGATCGTCGTCTCGAACGGTGCGTAACCATCTCGGTTTTTGAATCGACCGCTAACGTTGAATTCACTCATGCCCATTGCTCCGTCGGGGAGCCGGAAGAACCTTGCCTTCCCATCCGGTGTCGTGTCCGAACGACGACCCCAGTTCCCATATTATTTTCAGACTGGTTACTCCGTAATTGACTCCAAACCGAACGGTAAAAGACACCACGTGAACTGTGCCGGGGCATGGAGGTCGTCTGGCGACTGCTTGCGCTTCTCGTGTTGTTACTCGTCGGTACCGGATTGCGGGCCAGCGGGATACTCGATACGAGCAGAACTGCGCGGCTAAACGATGTCGCCTATTACGTCGCGCTCCCGGCGCTCATCTTCATCTCCACGTACGATCAAGCGGTCGAGGAACTGCTTTCTCCCGCGCTGTTTGTGGGGCTACTCTTCGTGTTGTTTTCGACGGCAGGACTCGCCTGGATCGTCCACCGAAATCGGTCCTCGAGACCGCTCCAGAGCGTCGCAATCGTCCAATCGTATCACTCGAACCTCGGCTATCTCGGATTTCCGCTCGTCGCGGCGACGTTCGGTGCCGAGGTGACCGCAATTGCGGGTGTGATCCTTGGTATTATTTCACTGATTCAGTTGCCGATGACGGTGCTCATCCTCGTCTTCGTCAACGAAGCGGACACGAAGATCCGACGGGAGCTCAAAGGCCTGTTCAAGAACCCCGTTCTCATCGCGCTTCTTGCGGGGCTCGGTATCGGTTCCAGTTCATCCGTTACGGTTCCCGCGCTCGTCGCGAGCGGACTCGATATCGTCGGGGCGTTTGCCCTCCCGCTCGCGTTGCTCTGTGTCGGGGCGTCACTACAAGTCGATCTACCAGCGGTCGATTTCGGCGCATCCGGATCGGTGATTGCACTCAAAATCGTCTGCATGCCGGTGCTCGCCTGGATCGTCTTCTCGCTGCTGACCGTCGACGAGGCGACGTTCACCGCGAGCGTCGTCATGCTCGGAACGCCGACGGCCGTCTCGACGTTCGTGTTCGCGAACGAACTCGGCGGCGACGAAGAGTTCGCGTCGTTGAACGTCTTCGCGACGACGCTGGTTTCTATTGCGACGCTGTTCGTTCTCATCACGCTCGTGAGTTGACTCGAGAGGCGGAGAAAACGACTGATACCGACTCGAGCAGCTGAACAGTTTTCCTCCTGGCGAGCGAACTCGAGCTATGAGCGAGATCGAACCAGGCGAACTCCTGCCGAGCGAACGAATGCGCGAACAGGCTCTCGGAGGCGAGGTCACACAGATCCACCGCGGCAATCAGTACGCCGACCCGGGCGATACGTTCGCCATCGACGGGACGACGTTCGAAGTCACCGAGATCACGGAGCGCACGCTGGGAGACCTGACCGACGAAGACGCACGGGCCGAAGGCCTCGAGGATCTCGAGGCGTACAGAGCCATGCTCGAACACGCTCACGACCACTTCGAGTGGGACGACGAGAGCGATATCGTTCGGCACAAATTCGAGAAACGGTGATTATCGCCACTGAAACAATCCGGTGAGAGTACCCGCAAGACTCACTCCACCAGCGGCTCGGGTGAGGGCTAATACGGGCCTAAAGTCGAATACAGGATTAAAGGACAAAACCGTAAGAAAACACGTCTACGGAATCAATAAACCGGTCTCGGCAACTCAGTCGATCCAGTCGACGACTCAGTCGATGTAGCCGAGCGCGTCTTCGATCCGACCGAGTTCGGGCCCCGTCGTATTCTCGCCGACGGCGTAGCCCGACTCGTTCGCGAGCAACCCGGAGCCCACGAGCGGAGCGCCGTAGTTGATCGTTCCGACATCGGCCCGGACGTCGAGTGCCTCCTCGAGCAAGTCGAGTTCCGCGTCGGTCGCCTTTGGATGGCAGAGGACGCCCGTGTTGTTCGCGACGGCGGCTGTCCCGACCGTCCGAACGCCCGCGAGGTTGCCGCGTTCGACCGGCACCTCGAGGGTGTCTTTAACGATTTTGATCGCTTCGCGCGGCAGATCGGGGTGGACGTACGCGCCGTAATCGTTGGCCAGCACGACGTTTCCGGCGGCGTTGATACTTCCCGGAAGCTCCGCGACGGGAACGCCGACGGCGTCTTCGATCTCCTCGCGCTCGATATCGAGGACGCGAGTGCTGACGAGCAAGCCGTTTTCGTTGCCCGTCGCGAGCGCGCCGACCGTCGAGGAGCCACCGACTGTCGTCCGTACCGGATCGACACTGAGTTCCTCGGCGAGCCCGTCGACGGTGTCGTCGTCGGCATCGGGCCGGACGAGCAGACACGAATCGGTCGCACGGGCGAAGACGCCAATATAGGACGATCCGGTGAAGGAGGCACGTAGCAAGTTAGTCGGCGACCTCGGCCTCGACGATGACCTCGCCGTCTTCGTCGAATCGCGCGGCGCGAACGCGAAGCTTTCGCGGCGGGTTCGATCGGCCTTCCGACCAGACGGTCTCGTTGATCGAGGGGTCGAGTCGGACGGCGTCTTCGTCGACCGCGAAGTGTTTTGCGAGGTGTTCGCGGATGATTGTCATTGCACGACCTGCGGCTTCGTGGTTTGCACCCTTCTTCACATCGCGCAGTGGGACGGTAACAACACGTTCTTCGAAATCAGTTGCACTCATAGATATCCTTACTCGTCGGTGTCGCTACGACGCCAGTTGCGTCGCTTCGGGTTTCGCTGGACGTTCATGTCGGTCTTGAGCATAACCCAGGACGGAACGCGGCTGTTCTGGTTCTCGAGCTTAGCGAGACGTTTTTTCTTGCCCTTCGATTTTTTACCCATAGTGGGCTGGTCTAGCCCACGCTGGCTTAAAATCCTGTCCATCCGTCGCCAGTCGTCCACCCGATTGAAATACCTCATCCGAAGCGACGAGAGCCCGATATCCGGTCGTCAGAGTCCCTTCTCGTTAGGTTTAACAGGGTACTGTGTGAGTCACAGATATGAGTGTCCGCGGTGACGTCTGGTCGATCTACCGTGAAGCGATCCCCATCCTGTTCATCGCGCTTGGCGGCGGCCTCTTCGCCGGATTAGTACTCGAGGGAATGGTCGAAAGCGTCGAACGATTTCCCGGCTTACTCGTGATGGTCCCCGTCTTTCTGGCCACGCGAGGAAACGTCTACGGCGCGCTCGGCGGACGCATCTCGAGCGGACTCCACCAGGGACTGATCGAACCGCGATTCGACTGGAACGAGCGACTCGTCAACGCGGTCGTGGCGTCGTTTATCAACGGCATCGGCATCTCGGTCGTGATCGGCGTCGTAACGTGGCTCGCACTCCAGATCATCGGCTGGGAGTCCGCCGCACTCTACGAGTTCATTGGGATCATGCTCATCGCGGGCGTACTAACCTCGTTCGTGTTGATATTCGGACTGCTGGCGTTGATCTTCGCCGGCTACAAGTACGGGTACGACCCGGACAACCTCGTCGGCCCGATCGTCACCACGCTCGGTGACATCTTCGGCATGCTGTTCTTGCTGTTCGCCATCGGCATCGTCGAGGTGATCGTCTGATGGTCGTTCCGCAGGGCTCGCTCGGGACGTGGGACGTCCGGAGCATCGTCGGCAACATGTTCCCGCTGTTGATCGTTCTCACCGTAATCGTGCTGATCGCGGGGATCACGCTCGAGGACGCAGAGGAAATGCTCACCGAGTACGGGTTGCTCGCCGTCATGGTCCCGACGATGGTCGACATGGGCGGAAACCTCGGCGCGATATTGAGCTCGAGGCTCTCGACGCGGCTTCACCTGGGGACGACGGATTTCGATCCGCGCGATCGAGAGCTGTGGGCAAACGTCCTCGCCGTCCTCGCCCTCGGCGCGACGATATTCACCGCACTCGCGGTCGGCGCGTGGCTCATCGGGCAGGTCATCGGCGCCGCGCTCCCGCTGTCGGTGCTGCTGACGATTTCGCTGATCAGCGGGATGTCGGTCGCGGTGATTGCGGTCATCTTCAGCTTCGCCGCGACGTACGCCTCGTTCCGGCTCGGGATCGACCCCGACGACACGACGATCCCGATCGTCACGAACGTCGTCGACGTCTTCGGGATGGTTATTTTCATCGGCGTTTCGGCGCTCGTGCTCGGTTTCTGATCGGCACCGGGAAGGGACGAGCGTGGACTCAACGAACGGTCTCAAGAAACGCTTATTCACGGTCGTAGACATGCATCAACTATGAGTGACAACGGAACGCTACAGACGACGCTCTCGATCGTGCTCGG
Organism: Halostagnicola bangensis; assembly: GCF_054653435.1. Classification (NCBI taxonomy): domain Archaea; kingdom Methanobacteriati; phylum Methanobacteriota; class Halobacteria; order Halobacteriales; family Natrialbaceae; genus Halostagnicola; species Halostagnicola bangensis. The sequence goes on from NZ_BAAIGG010000002.1 coordinate 1,453,954, forward strand.
AATCGTCCTCGTCGCGCTCGGCGTCGGGGCCTACGTACTCTCTGACTTCGCGAGTGTCACGGCGCTAATCCCGGCCGTCTTCGGCGTGGTGATCACCGCCCTGGGTGCCGTCGGCCGGGAAACGAATCGAGAACGGCTGAGCATCTACGGGGTCGGAATCCTGGCGCTCTTGGGAGTCATGGGATCCCTCCGGGGAATCCCGGACATCATCGCACTGGTCACCGGAGAAAGCGTCGACTCGAGCGTCGCCGCGATTTCCCAGGGGGCGATGATACTGATCAGTCTCGTCCTCGTTCTCGCCGTCGGAAAATACGTCCTCGACGAGCGGTAACGATCGCCGCGAACGGCCGATGCCCCGCGAGTCAGGCCCGCGCTAATTTTTCGAATTCGTCGGCCGCCGTTCGCGTCCCTTTCGAAATGAGAACATCCCCGCCGCGGAGTGTCGCGCCGGCTTCGCCGACGAGCAGCCATCCCTCCTCGGGGCGACGGATCGCGATAACGGACATCGTCGCATCGACGTCGGGAACGCCGGCGGTCACGGACGTGCCGTCGAGTTCGCTTCCCTCCTCGAGTTCGACGCGAGTGAGGATCTCGTCGCTCTCTTGGACCGCGAGGTGGACGACCGGGTGAACGTCGATATCCCTGAGAACGCCCTCGCTGATGTCGACTGCGGCGTCGCTGATGACCTCCGTACTGCTCCCGAGGTGAATCAGTCCCCGAAGCGCGACCGGGTCTTCGGCGTCGGCGGCCGCTCGCAGCGTCCAGGCTTCGAAGCGCGACTCCATGGCGTCGACTTCGACCTCGAGGTTTCGAACTTCCTCGGCGAGTTCCTCGCTGTCGAAGAGAATAGAGCTGTAAGCCAGATCGACAGCCAGCTCCGAGAGGTTCTTCATGTGCACGATCGTGTCGACGGCGCGCTCTAAGTCGTCGATCGCCGGCGCATCTGTTGCCGGCGGGTCGTAGGGCTTGCCTGTGAGTTGTTCGAACACGTCGCCGATCGACGACTCGGGGCCGCGAAGAAACGCGACGTCATCGGCCTCGATACGGGTCGTCGGACCAGGATTGAGCAACCACTCCTCACCCCGGCGAAGTGCGATAACCCGCACGCCGGTTTTAGATTCGAGGTCGATATCCTCGAGCGTCCGGCCCTCGTACTCGGAATCGCCGTCGACAACGCCGCGGACGAGCATCTCGACCGCCTCGGGGAGCGCCGCGCGCATCGCCTCGGGAAGTCTGATATCCTCGAGGACGATCTTCGCGATATCGCCGGCGGCGTCGCTGATCAGTCCCGCCGCGGCGACGATACCGAGCACTGGCGCGAGCTGTTCTGCTTCGTCCGGACTGCGCGCGGCCATCATCAGGCTCATTCGCGCGCGAAGCTCGAGGACGTCCATGCGCTCTTCCAATCGGAGGACTTCCGTCGCGAGCTCCTCGTTACGGTGTAATACCGCAGAGTAAGAGAGGTCAATCAACAGCTCGGCAGTGTCTTTCATCTCGACCAGAACGTCTTTGACGCTGACGGGCTCGTACTCGACGGGCCGCGACGACGCCTCACCCTCGAACGGATCCATAGCGGAGAACTGCGCTCCCGGCAAAAAAGCGTTTCCCGCGAACTTCGGCTTCGAAGCGGACAGTGACGATATGAGTCATCCCAAGACGGATTACGACCACTCGTTCCGGATCGGGTGGTCTCGTTGCGATTTGATTCGCGCGAAACGTCGTCTTCCGACACGGTTTTGCCGAGCGACAAAGAATCACCGTTCAATGCTCGATCGGACCTATCTACGCGAGAACCCTGACGCGGTACGCGACGCTCTCGAGAATCGAGGGACCGACGTCGATTTCGACGAGATCCTCGACCTCGACGAACGCTGGCGCGAACTGAAAGCACGCGGCGACGAGCTTCGTCACGAGCGCAACGAGATTAGCTCTCAGATCGGCGAACTGAAACAGGAGGGCAAAGACGGCGAGGCCGAGGAAGCCATCGAGCGATCGCAGTCGCTCAAAGCCGACATTGAGGACGTCGAATCCGAGGCTTCGGAACTCGAGGACGAACTCGAAGCGCGGATGCTCGAAATCCCACAGGTCCCCGACGAGAGCGTCCCCGTCGGCGAGGACGAGGCCGACAACGTCGAACACCGCCGCTGGGGCTTCGACGGCGAGCACGACCTGCCCGAGGAGGTCGTCCCCCACTACGATTTGGGCGAGGAACTCGATATCATCGACGAGGCTCGCGGCGCGAAGACGACCGGCTCCGGCTTCTACTTCCTGAAAGGCGACGGTGCCCGCCTCGAGCACGCGCTGATCCAGTTTATGCTCGACGTCCACCGTGAGCAGGACTACGTCGATATCTTCCCGCCCGTGCCGGTCAACAGCCAGTCGATGCGCGGAACCGGCCAGCTCCCGAAGTTCGCCGACGACGCCTACCGTCTCAGCGGGGATAACGAGGAAGCGTACGACGACGACGATCTCTGGCTCTGTCCGACCGCGGAGGTCTCGGTCACCAACATGTACGCCGACGAGATCCTGCTTTCCGACGACCTCCCGCTCAAGCATCAGGCCTACTCGCCGAACTTCCGACGCGAAGCCGGCGAGCACGGGACCGAGACGCGGGGCATCGTCCGCGTCCACCAGTTCAACAAGGTCGAACTGGTCAACTTCGTCGACCCCGAAGACAGCGAGGAACGCCTCGAGTCGTTGCTCGGGGAAGCAGAAGAAGTCCTGCGTAAACTCGAGCTTCCCTACCGAATCCTCGAGCTCTGTACCGGCGACCTGACCTTCGCCTCGGCCAAGACCTACGACATCGAAGTCTGGTCGCCTGGCGACGACATGGAAGACGGCCCTGAGGAAGGCGGGCGGTGGCTCGAGGTCTCCTCGGCCTCGAATTTCAAGGAGTTCCAGGCCCGTCGCGCCGGGCTTCGATACCGACCCGAACGACACGAATCGGCCGAGTACCTGCACACGCTGAATGCCTCCGGGCTCGCGCTTCCTCGAGTGATGGTGGCGGTCCTCGAGTATCATCAGAACGACGACGGAACCGTGACGATTCCCGAGGCGCTTCGGCCGTACATGGGCGGTCAGGAGGTTATCGAGGGCCACGAGAAAGTCGGCGAGAGTGCGCTCGGAGCGGGCGAGCGCGAATAACGAGACGCACGGCCAGTTGCTTACTCGAGACATTCGGCCTGTTCAGCCTGTAGACCTGCTACGTTAACTGTTTCAACGAAGCGCCAACTACCGGCACAACTTGGTGCTCAGAAGTTGCGTTTCGTTAATAAGAGTAACTAAGGCCAGCAACTGCAGCCGATTCAATAATCGCATACGGAACGAAGAAGCGGCTCTCAACCGAAGGGACGATCGAAAAGGCGATATCCGCAAAACGGGATCCGCAGAAGGGCCTTAGATATACTCGATAGCTGGCGGCAGTTCGAGTTTCATGCCCTTGCGCTCTCGGATCTCCATAACCTTCTCACGCTGGAGCGAGTCGGACATGACCTCGAACCCTGCGTTCTCCGTGTTCCAGGAGGCGCGACCCTCGGTCGCGGAGCGAATGTCGCTCGCGAATCCGATCATCTCGTCGACGGGCGCGATACCCTCGACGACCATGAGGTCTCCTTCCTGGTACATGTCGTCGACGCGGCCACGACGACCCTGGATCTCGCCGGAGGCGGCACCCATGTGGTCGTTCGGCACGTCGATACGGCAGTCCTGCATCGGCTCGAGCATCTTGATCTGGCCGTCGATCAGCGACTTGTGGACGGCGTTTCGCGTTGCCGGGATAACCTGTGCAGGGCCACGGTGGATGGTGTCCTCGTGGAGTCGTGCGTCGTGAAGTCGGATGAGCGTTCCCTGGACCGGCTCGTTCGCGAGCGGACCGTTGTCGAGGGCGTCCTCGAGTCCCTCGATGAACAGCTCCATCGTCTCGTTCAAGTGCTGGATACCTTTCGTCTGGTCCAGCAGGATGTTCGAGCCGTGAATGTGCTCGACGTCCTGGGAGTCATCTTTGTCCATGCCGGATTCCTGCAGGGCTTCGCGGCGTTCCTGCTCGGGCATGTCCATGGACGCCTCGCCCATCTTGATCGTGTCGACGAGCTCCTCCGAGAGCGGCTCGACGGAGATGTAGAAACGGTTGTGGCGGTTCGGCGAGATCCCCTCGACCTGATCGCTGGCCTGCTGGATCGCCTCGCGGTAGACAACGATCGGTTCACCGGTGTTGACCGGAATCCCCTGGTTCTTCTCGATACGCTGGGTGATAACCTCGAGGTGGAGCTCACCCTGACCGGAGATCAGGTGTTCGCCCGTATCCTCGTTGATCGTAATCTGGATCGTCGGATCCTCCTTGGAGACCTGTCGGAGCGTTTCGATCAGCTTCGGCAGGTCGTCCATGGTCTGTGCCTCGACGCTCTTGGTGATGACCGGTTCCGAGATGTGCTCGATCGATTCGAACGGCGTCATCTCCGTGCTCGAGACGGTCGAACCGGCGATCGCATCCCGAAGACCGGTGACGGCGGCGATGTTCCCCGCCGGAACGTTGTCCACTTCCTCGCGTTCGCCACCCATGTAGATACCGACGGACTGAACGCGGTTCTTGCCCGCAGTCCCGGAGACATAGAGTTCCTGGCCCTTCTCGAGTGTTCCTGAGAAGACACGACCGCTGGCGATTTCGCCGGCGTGTGGGTCCATCGAGATATCGGTGACCATCAGGACGACTTCGCCGGATTCGTCGACGAGGCGCATCTGCTCTGCGAGTTCGGATTCGGCGTCGCCACGCCAGACCCGCGGAATACGACGCGGCTGTGCGTTGACTGGGTTCGGGAAGTGCTCACAGACCATGTCGAGTACGACGTCCGACAGCGGCGTCTTCTCGTGGAGCTCCTGGCGACTGTCCGAGCGCTCGAGTTCCATGATCTCGGCGAAGTCCATGCCGGTCCGTTGCATCGACGGCATCGAGACACCCCACTTGTAGAGTGCGGAACCGAAGCCGACGGTACCGTCTTCGACGGAAACCGTCCAGTCCTCGATGTCGTCCATATCCTGGGTCATTCCCCGGATCAATTCGTTGACATCGTTGATGACCGAGACGAGACGCTGTTGCATCTCCTCGGGACCCTCCTGCAGTTCGGAAATCAGGCGGTCGACCTTGTTGATGAACAGGGTCGGTTTGACGCCTTCGCGAAGCGCCTGCCGGAGGACCGTTTCGGTCTGTGGCATGGCACCCTCGACGGCGTCGACGACGACGAGCGCACCGTCAACGGCACGCATCGCACGGGTTACGTCGCCACCGAAGTCGACGTGGCCCGGCGTGTCGATGAGGTTGATGAGGTGGTTCGTGTCCTCGTACTCGTGGGTCATCGAAACGTTCGCCGCGTCGATGGTGATCCCACGTTCCTGCTCGTCTTCTTCCGTGTCCATCGCGAGCTGTTCACCGGCAGTGTCGTCGGAGATCATGCCGGCACCGGCCAGCAGATTGTCCGAAAGCGTCGTTTTACCGTGATCAACGTGAGCGGCGATAGCGATGTTCCGGATGTTCTCCGGTTCGTCCATCAACCGTTCACACTCCTGTACGATCTTCTTGCGTCGGCCCATATATCCACCTTTACCGGCAGTGGGGTCAAAAGGGTAGTGTTTCGCTGGCGTCGGAAATCGAGACAATAACCCGCTGGATGACGTGAATCTCCCGTTTCCGTGAGTGAATGCCACGCAAGATCGAACCGACAGAACGGAACCTTCAGCGGATCTCATCGCAACCGAAACCCCCACCGGCTCGAGCAACAGTGCTCGACGCCGACGAACGGGCGAAAAAGACATACACGACCAGCCCTTGCTACTGATAACCATGGATCTCCGCGTGCACGGATCGGGCCCCGCCGCCCCCTTTCTCAGCGCCCGTGACCGCTTCGAAACCGAACACGACCTCTCGCTCCCCGTTACCGTTCGTCTCAGAGACGACCCCGACGAACGGACCTGGGCCGCCCACTACGATGACTACCACGTGCTGAACATCTCGAGACAGGTCGCCTCGAGCGCGATGGCCAGCGAACTCGCCCTCCACGAGTTCGCCCACATGGCCCGCCACGAGGAGGCCCACCCCTCCCACACCCAGTCCATCGACGAAGTACTCTACCTCTCGCTCGCGGGCAAGCGCGTCGAGCGCCGAAAACTCGCCCACTGCTACCAGATCGCCAATCACATGAAAGACATCTACGCCGACGACATCACCCTCTCGGTGGGCCCCGGCGAGAAACTACTTGCCTTCCTCGAGTCCTCGCTCGCGGCGGCGGTCGCGGATCGACCGAACCCGCCTTCGAGACCCGGCCTCGAGCGAATCTCGCCGAGCGCCGACCCCGAAATCACCGCAGTCAACGCCGCGTTTGCGCTGGCGCTGGCCGAACGTCACGACCTCCTCGAGGACGACCACCGACTGTACGACCTCGCCCACGCGGCCGCGATGGACGCCCCCGGAATCGATTTCGAGGGATTCAGGGAACGGTTTCGAGAGTTGGCCGAGGAACCGGACTCGAGTTCCTACAAGCAAGTGCTCGTGGACGCGACGCGATCCTACGTCAGCGACGACACCGTAGCGGCGGACTGAAGCCGAGGCAACCGTGCTCGAGAGAACGAACGACTCCGTCCCAGATGAGAGCTACGGCCCGGACAAGCGTGTGCGAGTTGGTTTCTGAACCATCACCGCGTGATCTCTGACGACATCCTCTGTCAATTCCTCCCACGGGAGCCTCGTTCACTCACTACTGCCGAAACTATTATGGGACAATATATAGATTTCTTACACAATCGCCCCGAGCACATAAATGAATAAGACGCCTACCCTCTCGAGCCCCGTTCGATTCGCCGTCGATACAATCGCTCTCACAGTCGCCTCCGTCGTGTTGTTGTTCGGGGGAACCCAACCCGGAATCGTGACGCCGACGTTCACGTGGGTTACGGGGGCGCTCGTGTTTGCAGGCCTTGGTGCCGGAGTCATCGTCTGGAACTATTCGGCCACAAATGGAGTGGGATTAGCACGGCCCCAGTTTTCTCGGTACCCGCTCGTACTGGCCCTAGCCGGAACTGTTCTCTTTGGACTCCTCTGGGTCGCGTTCGTCCCTCCCGCCTACGGCGCCGATCTGGTATACGGCGTGACGACGCTTCTCTGGACGACGTATATCCTCTCGTGTGCTGAACAGTTCTAGTTCGGCCGCTCCTGGGAACGATTCGGAGAGAACGGTTCCAGCGCGAAACCGTCGATTGCTCGAGGGCCGTCACGAAGATGGCTGTGCTCTCGAGTGCCGTGGCGACAAATCGCCGTAGTATATCGAGCGAACGGAACACGTTTAGCGTGGCTTACGGCCTTCACCCTCGGGGTCAAGCCCCGAGGCACTCGGCCTGCTCCGCCTGTAGAGATCCGAAACCACTCAAAACCGCCTACCGTGAAAACGAGAGCTATCGCTCTCGAGGGGCTGAAAACAAAAGTGAAAAACGCGTTAGCGTGCGGCGGCCGCGACGCGCTCTTTTTCTTCTTTCTGACTGATCGCGTACGTCTGGACGTCGTAGTCCGCGGCACCGATCAGCTGACTCGCGATCGCCTCCTCGGCGGGCGTCGGCGTCTTGAAAGAATTGTTCTGGACGCCGTCGGCGATGAACTTCAGCGACTGGTCGACACGTCGCTGTGGGGCAACGTCAACCGCCTTCGGAACGGAGATGCCACCGTATTTCAGGCGGACGGTCTCCTCTCGAGGTGCGGCGTTTTCGACGGCCGAAACGAGCACCTGCACGGGGTTTTCCTCCGTGCGTTCGTGGATGATGTCGAAGGCCTCACGGACGAGGTTCAGCGTCTGCTGTTTCTTGCCCGTGTTCTCTTCGGTCTGCATCAGCCGGTTGATAAAGCGCTCGACGATCGAGATCTGGGACTTCTGGAACTGCTTGCTCGCGTGTCGGCCCGCGGTGTGAGCAACGGGCGTCGCGTTGATGTATCGCTCCGTCGAGGGGTCGCCGTACTCGATTTCGCCGATATCCCACTTGCCGAACAGCTGCGCCGAAACGTCAGCATCGCCGGCGGGTGCATCTGGGTCTGGTTGGTCTTCTGCCGCCATGATTATCGCACCGGTTTTTCCGCGTTTCCGCGAACGAGTTCTTTGAGTGCGACACCGTTGACCTTGTCAACCTTGTAGTTAACACCGGAAAGGTCACCCATCGCACGACCCTTCGCTCCACCGATACCGGCGATGGTCACTTCGTCGTGCTCGTCGATGAACGAAATTGCACCGTCACCGGGACAGAACGCGGTGACCTGCTTTCCATTCTTGATCAGCTGCACTCGGACGCACTTTCGAATCGCCGAGTTCGGCTGTTTTGCCTCGATACCAACCTTCTCGAGGACAATCCCGCGAGCCTGCGGGGCACCCTCGAGCGGGTCGGACTTCTCTCGAAGTCCACGTGCACGGCGCGCGTAGTCAGAGTCGGACCACCGCTGATTCTGGCGGTCCTTCTTGAGCTTGCGCGCGGCGTATTTGCCGTTTGCCATGCACGTCGGTATCCGACGGAGGCACTTAAGCATCCCTGTTTGGAGTCGGTGTTACGTCCCGAGAACGCTCGAGGTACCCCCCTCGAGGAATCTGAGCGCGTTTCATAACGACTCGAGTTACGGGCAGAACGCGGCGTAGCGCCCCTCGGCGGGCAGGAGGTGTCCGAACGTTCGCCGACAGCTCGGCTTTCCCGTTTCGGAACGCATCTCGAACCCTCCATCGCGAAAGACGTCCCTCGAGTCAACTCGTTTCTCGCAAAAGGAAACTCGCGACCGCGTCAGATCAACTGCACGTCGTCGAATCCGAAGTGCCGGTCGCACAACGTGCGTGCCCGCTCGATCGTCTCGCCGTTCGAACCGATCGCGACGCCGCGGTCTTCGTCCGCGACCTCGACGTAGGCGACGAGGTCGTCGTTCTCGCTGACCGTTACGTTGTACACCGCGGCGGGTGCGAGCGTGTTCGCGACGAACGTCTCGGGATCGTCCGCGTTTTCGACGAGCCGAACCGACTTGTCGACGCGATCCTCGAACTGCATCACGTTCTGCCCGCCGGGCCCGATCGCTTCGCCCATCTCGCCGCTTTCGACCACGATTAACAACTGGTCGTCGTCGACGAGACAGTCCTGGCCCGTTGTCTCAGTCGCGTCTTCGAAGGCCGCGAGGTACCGGCGCGCCTCGTCCTCGAGGGTGACGCCCATCAGTCGGCTTGACTACCCGACCCGGTCGATCCCATCCGCAGGTCGACGTCGCCGGTTCCGAGCTTGATCGGTTTGCCGACGATGACGTTCTCCGTGACGCCATCGAGTTCGTCGATCTCGCCGTGAATCGCCGCGTTCAGGAGGTGGTTAACCGTGACCTCGAACGCCGCCCTCGCGAGGACGGAATCTTTCGATCCGGAAATACCGTGGCGACCGATCGACTCGATCGTTCCTTCGTTGCTCATCATGTCGGCGACGAGCATCAGGTGCCGAACGTTCACGTCGTCGAGCCCCTGCTCGGCCAGCGTGTTGTTCGTCTCCTCGATGATCGTCTCTCGAGCGGCCTCGATCCCGAGGTTGCGGTGAATCTCGTGGATGTTGTTACACTTCGTCCGCGAGGCGTCGACGCCCTCGATCGCGAGCGCGTCGCCGAAGGCCGACCCCTCGGTGTAGAGGACGAACTCCTCGTTGCCGTCGTCCAACTCTTCGCGCCGGATAACGACCCGAGAGACCTCTTCGATACCCTTGAACGTGATATCCCGAAGCTCTTCAACGAGCTGGAGGAGATCGCGGTAGGACGGCTCTTCGGGACCGAACTCGATCGTCGCCCCCTGCTGAACCGTTTTCACGCCGAGATTGTCCTCGATGATATCCGCGACCTCTTCGGCCGTGATCATCCGCTCCTCGAGCGTATCCTGGTTGAGCGAGATCTGGACCCGCATATCTGCGACGTTCGTCGACACGTCACCGAGTGCGAGGATCTGCGTTGCCTCGATCTTCCAGACGACCTCGTGGGCTTTCTCGCGTTCGGTCGCGTACTCGTCCTCGAGGAACACCGTCATCATCGGTGTATCCGGCGTCTTCCGTGCGTCGACAAGCTCGATGAGGCGTGGAAGCCCCTGGGTCACGTCGATCTCCGCGACGCCGGCGTAGTGGAACGTGTTCATCGTCAGCTGCGTCCCGGGTTCGCCGATCGACTGCGCGGAGACGGTGCCAACGGGGTCGAGCGGATCGACTCGCGTATCGACATACTTGTTCTCGACGGCGGTGACGATTTCGTTGATCTGCTCGTTCGTGAGCGCGTCTCGAGCTTCGATCGTCTCGTAGACGTTGTCTTTGAGTCGTCGCGGCAGATCCGAATCTTCGACGAGAACGATCGTGTCCTCGCTGACGTCGTAGGCGATCTCAGTCATCGGAGCTCACCTCCGCGCCGTCGGGCAATCGACGACTGTCCGCGTGCTCGGAGAGGTTCGTCGTCTCCTGTTTCGGACCGATGAACGCCGCCTTCTCGGCGTCGTCCTCGAACTCGGCCTCGACGATGCGGTCGGCGATTCCGTCGACGTCGACGGCGTGTTCCTCGTCGGAGCCGACCTTGACTGGCGAGGTGCCGTCCTCGCCGAACTCGAACTGAACGATCGTGTCGCTCGTATCTCGAACGGTCCCGTCGTACTGGGTCTCGAGTTCCGAGAGCGCGTTGATCAGCCGGCGCTGGAGGTAGCCGGACTTCGACGTCCGGACTGCCGTGTCGACCAGCCCTTCGCGGCCACCCATCGCGTGGAAGAAGAACTCGCGCGGTGTGAGTCCACTCGTGTAGGAATTCTCGACGAACCCGTGTGCCTCAGCCGAGAGGTCGTTTGGTTCGTAGTGCGAGAGGGTCCGGTCCTCGTAGCCGCGGTTGATACGCTCTCCCCGAACTGCCTGCTGGCCGACACAGCCGGCCATCTGGGTCAGGTTGAGCATCGAGCCACGCGCTCCGGATTCGGCCATGACTACGGCCGGGTTGTCCTCCGTGAAGTGCTCCTCCGCAATGTTACCCGCGTTGTCACGTGCCCGCGAGAGCGTCTGCATGATCTTCATCTCGAGGGTTTCGTCGATCGTTCGGCCGGGCAGGCTCTCGAGTTCGCCCGCATCGTAGGCGTCGATCAGTTCCTCGACGCGGTCGTTCGCATCGAGGATCGTCTCGTCGATGCGATCCTGAGCCTCTCCGGGGATCGTCTCGTCGTCGATCCCGATCGAGAACCCGAAGTGCATGATCGCACGCATCGCCAGCGTCGAGACTTCGTTGATGAAGACTCGAGCGCGGGTGTTCCCGTACTCCTTTGTGATTGTGTCGACGATCTCTCCGCCGAACTCGCCAACCTCGTCCTCGGCGATGGTGCCCTCGAGGAGCTGTCCGTCCTCAATGGTCACATCCTCGCCGACGGTGCCGGTAAAGTGGAGGTTGAGATCGTCCGGCAGGAGTTCGGAGAAGACGTCGTGGCCGGTCCAGAACGGCTCGTCTTCGTCGTCGATGCCGCTCGGTTCCGGCAGCTCATCGATCCGCGTCGCGCGAAGCAAGTCAAGCGCCTGCGTCTCGTTGAATCGCGGATTATCGTGCGTGAGCAGATACGTTCCGGAGATGTGGTCCTGAATCGCGCCGATGATGTTCTCACCGAAGCGGGGGCTCAGGATCTGTTCTTGCACGCGCATGAGGACGCGCGCTTCCGCGCGGGCTTCCTCGTTCTGCAACGCGTGCATGTTCATCTCGTCGCCGTCGAAGTCAGCGTTGTACGGCGGACAGACGACAGTGTTGAGACGGAACGTCTTGTACGGCATGACCACGACCTCGTGGGCCATGATCGACATCCGGTGTAGGGACGGCTGGCGATTGAAGATGACGATATCGCCGTCGATGAGGTGTCGGTTGACCTCCCAGCCGGGACCGATCGTCTGAATTCCTTCCGCGTCGGAATCCTCGGTCATCCCGGCGAGTGCCTCGCAGTTTTTCTCGGTGACCTTCAGCCGACGGCCGTCGGGTCGGCGAACGTAGTTCGCACCGGGATGCGAATTCGGCCCGTTCGCGACGTATCGTCGTGCATCCTCGACGTTTCGCTCGGTGACGAGCATCGTCTGGGTCATCTCCGAGGCGACCCGGTCGGGAACGCCGACCTCGTTGAGCGAGAGGGTTGGGTCCGGCGAGATGACGGTCCGGGCGGAGAAGTTCACGCGCTTCCCCGAGAGCGATCCGCGGAACCGACCCTCCTTGCCTTTGAGTCGCTGGCTGAGGGTCTTGAGCGGTCGACCCGAGCGGTGTCGAGCCGGCGGCGTTCCGGAGATTTCGTTGTCCATGAACGTCGTGACGTGGTACTGAAGCAGCTCCCAGAGGTCCTCGATGATCAGCTGTGGCGCACCGGCCTCACGATTCTCCATGAACCGCTGGTTGATCCGGATGATGTCCACGAGCTTGTGCGTGAGGTCGTCTTCCGAACGCTGGCCGTTGTCCAACGTGATCGACGGTCGCGCCGTCACGGGCGGAACCGGCAACACGGTGAGAATCATCCACTCCGGACGGGAACGGTCGGAATCGATCCCGAGCACTTCGATATCCTCGTCGGGAATGTTTTCGAACCAGTCCCGGATGTCACTCGGCATCAGCTTATTCGTGTCCTCCTCGGTGAGGTCGATATCTAAGGCCTTCTCGATAGCCTTCCGCTGGCTCTCGCGTGGCCGGAACGATCCCGAGAGGATCTCGTTGACTCGAGTGATCTCGATGTCGGTCTTCTCGGCGAGTTCGTCCGGCGTCGTTCGCTCGATGCCTTCCTCTTCGTCGCCCTGCATCGCTCCTGCGATGCGCTGGGAGAACTCACTCGTGAGAACCTGCTGAACCTCATAGTAGGTCGTCGGCTTCTCGTGATCGATGTCGTACTGGATTTCGCCGCAGTGTGGACACCGATCTTTCTTTCGAGCCTGTCGAATCGCGGACTTGGTAACGTCGTTTAGGTCTCGTCCGAGTTTCCGGGATTCCGTGATGTCGTCGCGGAACTCGTCCCGTTCGTCTTCGGTCAACAGGAGCTTCGAACACTCTCGACAGGTTCCGCGAAGGAGCCGTCGAATGAGTTTGGTAAAGCCGACGTGGATGACCGGCGCGGCCAGTTCGATGTGGCCGAAGTGGCCGTTACACGACCCGGAGTGTTTGCCGCAGGTCTTACACTCGAGGCCGGGGTCGATGACCCCCAGTCGCGGGTCCATCAGCCCCATGTCGATGGGGAACCCGTCGTCGTCGTACGTGTCGGCGGTGATGATCTTCGTCGCGCTCATCTCCCGATACTCCTCGGGCTCCATGAGCCCGAAGTTTATCGATCCGATGTCTTTTGGTGTGCTGTTTTGCATGGGTTAGACGGCGTCTACTAGTTCCAGTCGTGGTGCGATACCCAGCGCCTTCATCTCGTCCAAGAGGAGCTTGAACGCGTAGCTCATCTCGATCTCGTGGATGTCGGTCTCCTCGTCACAGTTCGGGCAGTAGACCCGGCGCTGCTCGACGTTCTCGACCGCGCTCATCCCACACTGCCCGCAGATGTTGATGAACTCACGGTCGGATTCGTCGAGGAGTCGCTCTTTGAGGGTCATCGCCGCGCCGTGGCCGATGAAGACGTCCCGTTCCATCTCACCGATACGGAGGCCACCCTCGCGGGCACGACCCTCCGTCGGCTGGCGAGTGAGAACCTGCACGGGCCCGCGAGAGCGAGCGTGCAACTTGTTCGAGACCATGTGGTAGAGCTTCTGGTAGAAAATGATCCCGACGAAAATCTCGGCCTCAATCTTCTCGCCCGTGATGCCCGAGTACATCGTTTCCTTGCCCGACGACTCGAAGCCGGACTCCTCGAGTCCGCCCCGGAGCTCGTCTTCGTCCTCGCCGAGGAACGGCGTCCCGTCGACGCGGCGGCCTTCCATCGCGCCGAGTTTCCCGCCGATCATCTCGAGGATGTGTCCGACCGTCATCCGCGACGGCAGTGCGTGCGGGTTAAGCACGAGGTCGGGGACGACGCCCGCTTCGGTAAACGGCATGTCCTCCTGGGGTGCGAGGTGGCCGACAACCCCCTTCTGGCCGTGCCGAGACGCGAACTTGTCCCCGAGTTCGGGGATCCGTTCGTCACGCACGGATACCTTCGAGAGCTTCGAGCCGTCCTCGCCTTCCATCAGCGTGACCGTGTCGACGACACCGCTCTCTCCCGACCGCATCGTGACGCTGGTCTCCCGACGTTTCTGTGGCGAGAGGCCACCCATATCGTCGGGCTCCTCGAGGAAACGTGGCGGGCTCGTCTTTCCGAGCAGCACGCTGTTTTCGTCGACCTTCGTTTCGGGGTTAACCAGTCCGTCCTCGTCTAAGTGCGTGTAGGCTTCCTCGCCTCGAGCCCCGCGGACGTCCTGTGAGGGAATCTCGAATCGATCCTCCTGTCCGCCGGGGTAGCGTCGTTCCTCGCCCTCGTAAGTTCGGAAAAAGTGCGAACGAGCGAGGGCGCGTTCGACCGAGGCCTTGTTCATGACGAGGGCGTCCTCAATATTGAATCCCTCGTAGCTCATCACGGCGACGACGAAGTTCTGTGCGGCGGGTCGGTCGTCGAAGCCGATCTGCTCGGTCGTCTGGGTTTTGACCATCGAGAGCTGCGGGTAGTGTAGCAGATGCTGGCGCGTGTCCGGACGAATTCGATAGTTCGCCGACGGCAGTCCTAGCGACTGCTTGATCATCCCTGCACCCATCGTAATGCGCGGCGAGGCGTTGTGTTCCGGATACGGAATCATCCCCGCACCGATCCCGAAGATGAGCTGGGGATCGATCTCGAGGTGCGTGTGGCGTTCGTTGAGATCGTCCTCCTCGACGGCCACGTAGATGTCCTCTTCCTCCTCGGCGTCGATGAACTCGATGTAGCCGTGAGCGACGAGATCTTCGAACTCGAGTTCGTCGTTACGAAGCGCTTCGATCTCGTCGTCGGTAATTCGCGGTTCGCCGTCCTCGACGACCAGTAGGGGCCGTCGCGCTCGTCCGGCGTCGGCGTTGATGATTACTTCGCGCGTGCGATCTTTCACGGAGACGTTGACCATCTCCGAAACGTCGCCGATACGTCGCGCTTCGCGGATCTGTTCGGCAAGTTCGTGCGGATCCTCGTGTGTCCCCACCAGCGATCCGTTCACGTACACCTTGGCTTCTCGTTGTTGGCTACTCATTGTTGGTTAGTCGTCTGCTGGCGATGTCGTACGCTCGATGCCTTCGAGGCCCGGAATTCCTTCGACCCCCATCGATGCCAGTTCGCGTTTGAGTCCCTGTTCGTCCTCGACGTTCTGGGAGAGTTCCATCGCCTGCGCGAAGTTCTTCACCAGTCCGCAGTTCGGTCCTTCCGGCGTCTCCGAGGGACAGATGCGACCCCACTGGGTCGCGTGTAAGTCCCGCGCCTCGAAGTGTGGCTGCGACCGCGAAAGCGGCGACCGCAGACGGCGGAGGTGAGAAAGAACTCCCATGAAGTCGGTTCGGTCGACCAGCTGAGAGACGCCCGAACGACCGCCGACCCAGTTCCCCGTCGCGATCGGGTGCTCGAGGCGTTCGGTGAGCACATCCGATCGCACGACGGTGTTGACCGACAACTGACGATTTCGCATGTTTGCACGCTCGAGCTGGTACTTCACGTCCCGGGCCAGCTTGTTCAGCGCAGTTCGGAACAGATCCTTCATCAGGTCGCCGCTGACCTTCAGTCGCTTGTTCGCGTAGTGGTCCTTGTCGTCGGATTCTCGGCGGTCGAGTGCGAGCTCGAAACACGCCTCGGCCATCCGACAGAGGTAGTGGGCCTTGTTGATTCGGACGTCTTCTTCCTCGACACCGTCCTCGTGGAGGTGGGGAAGCAGGTACCGATCAATGACGTAGTTCGCCCGTTTGAGCTGGTAGTTCTTGCCCTGACCGGAGGCGACGCGTTTCCCGAGTTCCTCGATCGCTTGCTCTTCGCTCTGGACTTCCGCTTCCTCCAGGTTCTCGAGCATGTACTTGACGACCTCGGGGTCGTTCGACACCTTGTGGACGATCTCCTCGTCGGACTCGAGGCCGAGCGCGCGGACGAGCGTGACGAAGTTGATCGAGCCCGATACGGATGGGAACGAAACCTCGAGCAGTCCGTCTCGCGTCCGTTCACACAGCACGAGTGCGCGATAGCCACGGCGCTGGGAGAACGTCTTGGCGACCTGAATCTCGTCGCCGTATTTGGTGTCATACTCCGCGAGGATCTTGTTCGGTGCGAGGTCCTCGCTGGTCATCAGCACGCGCTCGGAGCCGTTGACGATGAAGTAGCCACCGGGATCGGCGGGGTCTTCGCCGATGTCGATCAGTTCCTGATCGGAAAAGCCCGCGATATTACACTTATCGGAGCCGACCATGACCGGCATCCGACCGATCTTCGTCTCCGTGGAGTCGACGACCCGCTGGTCGCCCTCCTCGCCCTTGACGATGGACATCTCCATGAAGACCGGCGCGGAGTAGGTGATGTTCCGGAGTCGAGCCTCCTGTGGGTAGAGTAGCTCTTCGGAGCCGTCGGCCTCCCGAACGCGGGGCGTGACGACGCGGACGTCACCGAGTTCGACGTGGACCGGTTCCTCGCCTTCCTTGTCGCCGATGTCCGTGTCGATCGTCTCCTTCTCGTCGACCACCCGCTGCATCCCCCGGTTAAGGAAGGAGTTGAACGAACGGTAGTGGTGTTCTGCGAGTCGTTCCCTCGAGAAATATTCGCGCGAAATGTCCCGTCGTTTTTCTCTGTTAAGTTCTGTTGCCATTTATTCCACCACGAGTCGGTAAATTACCGCTTGATCAGTCGTTCGTGAATCCCGAACGATTTTGATTACGTCCCCGGTCTCCGCGTCGTCGGGCAGTGCGGGGTCGTTGCGTTTGATTTTCGGCAGGTCTGTACGGTCGATGTCGTACTCGTCGAGTACTTCATCGAGGACATCGTCCTCGAGGATAGTGTGCTCTGGAACGAGTTCGTGTTGGCTTACGTCTACCATGGGTTGTGCTGGGCTATGGGGAGAGAAGCTGCTGTCACGAGATACTACAGAGACGTATCGGCGGCAGGCAGTTAAGAGTTTCTAAGTCGGACGCAAGCGTAGCGCTATCCGGCCGGCCAAACCTGACCGGAGTAGCCGTTCACACTCCAAAATACCCCGTTATCAGTTAAATCCCTTTTGGGAACTGTTGTTTCGTTGATTTTTCTTGGAGGAACGACCCTCCTCGAGAGCCACTACCATACAGCGACCGAGTAAGAATCCTTAAGAGTGTCACCGTGAAAGGAATGGTTGTCAGGTGCCCGGGTGGTGTAGTGGCCCATCATACAACCCTGTCACGGTTGTGACGCGGGTTCAAATCCCGCCTCGGGCGCTTTTTCGAGAACTAATACGACGAGCGAAGCGAGTCGCTTTTTCGATTTGTATACTCGTGAGTGACCGGCGAAGTCGTGAGCCAGTGAGACCGTAGCCCGGAACGGCTCTACTGGGTCCAAATTCCACCTCGAGCCGTACCTGATTCTACTTCTCGAGCGAACAACAGTGTAGCAAACGAGAACTGAGATCATCAACTATCCAGCTACAATGCAGTATGGCGAGTCCCTGAACGAAACGCAATCGATCATGACTGGCCGGGTTAGCCATCGCTGGCGATCCCCTCGAGTGACCGAAAGAGCACCACGACCGCGGCGAGTGTGAGTCCCATCGTTAGCAGAGCGGTGAGAACCTGTAGTTCATAACCCCCGATCCAGGTAGTGATCCAAAGTTGCATTCCGACCGCAAACAACAACACAAGTCCGAACGCGCGGGTTCGATCCGCACCAACATCATCGATGGCCACCTCCAAAAGTAGCGACCCCGGTTATGGTCGTAGTGGAGGGGTGCACCTCTTAGGGACTGGTAGCTATGACGTCAAATTTCTCCGGAATAGGAGAGGCGGGAGCGGAGCAAACGGAAAGCCAAGTTCGAACGCTCGAGAATTGCCTCGACATCCCCGTTTCGCACTACCACGCGGCCCTCGATTGGAAAGCCTTAATACCATCACCGGGAAAGGAATGATTGTCAGGTGCCCGGGTGGTGTAGTGGCCCATCATACAACCCTGTCACGGTTGTGACGCGGGTTCAAATCCCGCCTCGGGCGTTTTCCTACTTTCAACTTCTGAGCGAGGAGCTTCTGTGACGAGCGAAGACTGAAAGTAGGAAAACACAGACAGGGATTTGAATCCTGGAAGTCGCAGCCCGCGCAGGCTCCTCGAGCCGAGCAGGACCGTCTTCCTTCGGTTCAAATCCCGCCTCGGGCGTTTTCTGCTGACGCTACATCATGAGTGAGGAGTGTAACGACGAACGAGTGACAGCATCAGCGAAACGCACACAAGGGTTTTGAATCCTGGAAGTCGCAGCCCGTGCAGGCTCCTCGAGCCGAGCAGGACCGTCTTCCTTCGGTTCAAATCCCGCCTCGGGCGTCTTCTTCCGCGAACAATTTTGACGAGCACCGCGTAGCGTGTGCTCGTCTTCGTGAGCGGGAACGACGGCATAAGGAATTTGAACTAAAGAGCACGCAGCCGAGCGAAGCGAGGTCGTGCGACCGTAGTTCAAATCCCGCCTCAGGCGCTTTTTCGAGAACTAATACGACGAGCGAAGCGAGTCGCTTTTTCTCGAAAACCTAACAAGGGATTTGGATACAAGTAGTCGCACCGCCCGGAACGGTCGAACGAAGTGAGGCCGCATGCCCGGAACGTCTACGCACGGGTTCAAATCCCGCCTCAGGCGCTCTCTCGAAATTCAACCTCGTGAGCAACCAGCTTGTTGTCTTACGGGCTTCTCGAGTTCTGAAGATGCTGATCTCGTTCGAGTGATC
Organism: Halostagnicola bangensis; assembly: GCF_054653435.1. NCBI lineage: Archaea > Methanobacteriati > Methanobacteriota > Halobacteria > Halobacteriales > Natrialbaceae > Halostagnicola > Halostagnicola bangensis. The sequence continues at coordinate 1,472,819 of NZ_BAAIGG010000002.1, forward strand.
TCCTCATTTCAACGCCCACTCGGAGGGTTCGAGGCCGAGTTCATGGACAAGCCCCACCCTAAGCGCTTTAATGATCGAGAGAAGTATTGGGAACAGCTGTACGAGGGAGTACCACTACAGGCCCCAGCTGCCGATAAGTGGGGTAGACCCCATTCCCAGAACTTAGCTAATTCATTATAGCGCTTAGGGTGGGTAGTTGACCGCTCGAGCAGACGGAGACAATGGAACACGAACAGACGATCCGCTCACGCTGAGCCAGACGTGAGTTTATATACCAATAGTCTTCCAAACGGCGTATGCGAACGCTCTCACGATTTCACGAGGACGATCGAGCGATCGAAGGACTGCCGATTCGGCTCGTCATCGCACTCGTTGTCGGTGTTGCCTGCCTCGGGATCATGATGAACATGCTCAGCGGCATTGGAACGCTCTCGGAGACCGAAGTCGACGTCGAAATCGATCCGACGACGATTCCCGCGGGTACGGAAGAAGACGTCAATATAACCGTTATCGGCGAAGACGGAAACGATGTCGAAGGCGCGACCGTCATCGTCTCGAGCGGGAGCGCGTCGATCAATGAAACTGTAGATAACGAAACGGACAGCGACGGGACCACCATACTGAACCTCGAGCCCGAAATCAGACAGGGGCAGGGAACGGGAACGCTCGAGGTCGACGTCCATCCGCCGACGAGCACCGACTACGTCGACGAGCAGGCGAACAACGACATCATCGTGACCGAGGACTGATCGCGTCGTCCCACTCGATCCACTCCTGTTCCCAGCCCCGGCGAGACTGGGCGTGTCGAACGGCGTGTTCGCGATCCTCTCGAGCGGTTCGGTTTCGCTCGACGGCACCCGACTGTTCACCCTCGACCAATAGCGGATCGAACGAAACGGCACCACGTTCAACTTCCACCGGTGACCCGTCGGCCGAAACGGCCGTCAGCCGTTGGGTGTGGCTCCCCTGTGGATACACGAGACGGCCACTGTCAGCCAACTGCTGGAGAAGCGCTTGCGGCGGGGAAACCGCGGCCGCCTCGAGAAGAATTCGATCGAACGGTGCGTACTCCGGAAGTCCGTACGCGCCGTCCCGACAGTCGACGAGAATGCCTTCGTAGTCCGCGTTCTCGAGGTTCGTTCGCGCCTCGTAGACGACGGGGCGAGCGATATCGATCGCGTGGACGTTCGTCTCGCCGACGAGTTCGGCGGTGACGGCCGCCGTGTAGCCGACGCCGGCACCGACGATCAAGACGTCGTCGTCCGCCTCCGGAGAAAGAACCTGTAGCAAGCGGGCGACAACGCTCGGGGCGAGGATTCGCGTTCCCAGACAGTCGGTATCCCGATCGGCGTACGCCAACTGCTCGTCGTCGAAGAACTCGTGACGAGGGACCTCACGCATCGCGACGCCGATGTCGTTGTCGGTGAGGATCCCTTTGGCCGCGGATTCGAGCCCGTCGACCATATCTTCACGTAATACCGCCAAATCCATACGACGAGTAAACTGCCGGTGGTAATCAAAGACGCGCTTGCGTTACTGTGCGGCCTTCCGGTGGGGACGCGACCCCCCTACTTCCACCGAAATCGGCGAGCAACGAACTCGAGTACTCGAAAATCGGCTACTCCGACAAGATCAACTAGCCAAGCGACAAACGCTCGACCGTCGAATAGCGCGGTCCGTCCCGCGAAAGCGTACTCTCGGTCAACCGAACCGACGTAACACGGATTCCGCCGATAGTTGGATCTCGATTTCGAACCGTCTCCTGCACCAAATCCTTCCCACCTGCGTGTTCCATTCGCGCGAGCGTAACATGTGGTGTGAAATCGTGTTCCTCCGGTTCGAAGCCCATCGCCGTCGTTCGAGCTTCGATCGTTTCGTGTAACCGACGGAGCTGATCGCCGCCCGTTTCGACGCCCAGCCAGACAACACTGATGTACTCGAGGTCCGGAAAGACGCCGAGGCCGCCGAATCGAACGGTAAACGGGTCGATGTTGGCATCGGCGACGGCGGCCTCGAGTTCGGATTCGAGTTTCGGGACCTGATCTTCGTTGACATCGCCGAGGAATTTGAGCGTGATATGCGCCTGGGTAGGATCGACGAAGTTCAGCCCGCTGGCGTCCTCGAGTGCCGTCTGGAGATCGGCGACAGACTCCGTGAGTGTCTCGGGAAGGTCGATGCTGACGAACAGTCGCATGGGTAGCGATTCGGTGGGGAGGGTATTCAACGAACGGGGAGCCGCGACGCTCGAGAGGAAACCAGCGTCGTCCCGTTTTCCTCGCGGGGTAAAGCGTGCACTGAGGAATTCTCGGTTGGCGAGGGTCGCAGGTCTTAACAGTCGTCGCCGCCAAAAAATTGCAATGACCGAACGAGAGAACGACCGAGATCCCGAACATCAGTACTCCGAGGGGGAAGGGATCGACCAGTCGTACGACGAGTTCGATCTCGACCCGCCCGAGCTCGGCGTCGATCCGACGAAAGTCGACCCAGTCGACTCCCGAGCCGTCACCGACCTCCTAGACGAACGGAATATCGGGAGCGAGGACGTCGATGCCGAAGAACTGCTCGAGGTCGGCTTGAGCTACATGCGGATCAACCGCCACGAGCAGGCAACCGAAGCCTTCGAACGGGCGGCCAACTTCGCCGAAGACGACCTCGTCGAACAGGAGGCGTGGGTGAACAAGGGTGTCGCCCATTCGGAACTCGAGGAGTACGATCAGGCGATCGGTGCCCACCAGGAGGCGCTTCGAATCGACGACGAGAGCGAGCACGCGGCGAGTGCGGAGACGAACCTGGCCTACGCACTCTGGGAGTTCGGCGAGACCGCACAGGCACTCGAGCACGCCGAGCGGGCCGTCGAAATCGACGAGCGATTCGCACAGGCGTGGTTCAATCGTGCCTTTTTCCTCGCCGAACGGGGGCTCGCCGAGGAGGCCCACAACTGCATCGACAATGCGATTCGTCTCGGACTGCGAAACGCACAGGTTCTCGAGGAGAAGGCGCGAATCCTCGAGGAACTGGGCGAGTACGACGAAGCAGAAGAGATCGCCGAGGAGGCCAACGAGATGCGCGAGAGCGCCGAGGAGCGACTCGTTGAAGAGCGCCAGCAGCTACAGGAGTAGTCGTAACCACCGATGGAATCTGAGAGAGACATGCTCGTGACGGAACGCGAGACGCCGGAGGGGTTGCTCGTCGCCGTCTGTGACCGGGCAGTACTCGGAGAAACCTTCGAAAGCGATGATTTTTCCTTGACTGTCACCGAGGAGTTTTACGGTGGCGACGACGCCGACGAAGAGGCGGTCGCACACAGCCTCGCTCGAGCGACCGTCGCTAACATCGTTGGTCAGAAGTCGGTCGACCTCGCGATCGACGAAGGGATTGTCGACGAAGCGAACGTGCTCGAGGTCGGTGAGACGGTCCACGCGCAGTTGTTGCGGATGTGAGATGGCCGCGGTCGATGAGGAGATAGCTGCGGTCGAGAAGTCGATGGCGCGACTTACAGCTCCGCTCTCTGGAATCGATAATACCCGATAGCGACGGGGGCGACGAGCCAGAACAGGAGAACGACGATGCCGAACCACTCCTGTAAGAAGAATGGTGCGTCTCCCGATCCGGCGTAGCGCTCGGCCGGCGTCAGCTGGTAGGCTTCGGTGGACTCGAGTCCGTACTGGAACTGGAAGGGAAAGATACCACCGTCGACGAGGGAATTCGCGAAGTTCGTGTATGCGAATATTGGATTGAACTGATCGATCAGTAGGTACCACGTTTCCACTTCGAGGGGTGGCCCCTCGTCGTAGATGAGATAGTACGTACCGGCGGTGAGGAGTTCCCAGAGGGCGACGAACACCATGTAGATCCCAACGACGATAGCCATTGATCGACCGCGGGAGGAAACGCTCGCAGAGACCCCGACAGCCATCCCGACGAACGTGATTCCAAATAACACGGTGAGCGCGCCGAACGCGAGCCAGTCGGTGAACGGGACCGACCGAAACAGAACCAAGCTGAGGACGAACGCGACGACGAACGCGATGACAATAGCGACCACGACGACGCCGATTCGCCCGAGTAATTTGCCGAGCACGATGTCGATCCGGTTCGGTGGAAGCCCGAGCAGGAGCTTGATGCTTCCCGATTGGCGCTCGCCGACGACGGCCATATAGCCGACGATAAGTGCGGCAACCGGCAGGACAACCTGTATCGGAAAGTTGAGGAAACCGAGCGCTTCGGAGGCGACCACGTCATCGAGAGTAGCCCAGATAGCAACGTACCCGATGACAACAATGCCGACGAACAATCCGACTATTCCCCAGAGCAATTTCGATCGTCCAGCATCGGCGAAATCCTTTCGAGCGACGGTGGCGATATGTGACGTCATCCGGCCACCTCGCTGTCCGGGTTCTGGGTCACAGGTTCGGTGGTATCCTCGGAAGCAATGTGCGAACGCTGGGCTCGCTCACTATCACCGTTCGTCAACGTCGTGAACAGCGACTCGAGGGACACCTCCTCGATTCGGATGTCGTGAATCGTCGCGCCCGTCCGCGTAAGTTCCGTGACGACTGTCGCCTTCGCCAGTGGATCGACGACGGAGCACTCGAGCGTCTGCCCGGAGACGGAGGCCGCGGTAACGCCCTCGATCGACGCGGCAGTCTCTCGAGCGTGTTCATCGGCGTCCGCGAGGGTAAGCGTCATCGTCGCGCCGCCGCCGATAGATTCGCGCAGACCTTCGATCGTGTCGACCGCGACGAGGTGGCCGTCGTTCAACACGCCGATTCGGTCACAGACTGCGTCGACGTGCTCCAAGATGTGACTCGAGAAGAAGACGGTTGTCCCTCGGTTGGCCTCGCTCCGGACGAGTTCTTGCATTTCGCGGATTCCGTGTGGATCGAGCCCTGAGGAAGGCTCATCCATGATCAACAGATCGGGGTCGCCGACGAGCGCCATCGCCATCGCCAGTCGCTGGCGCATTCCCGTCGAATACTCGCCCGCTCGGCGACGACGATCCTCGGGAGCTAATCCGACCCGCTCGAGAAGGTCGTCTGGATCGTCGTCGGCGCCTTTGGTCTCGATCGCGAACTCGACGTGGCGGCGACCCGTCAATCGAGGGTAGCAATCGAATCCTTCGGGAAGGACGCCGACGCGAGGACTGATCCGATCCGCTTCCTCCTGAGCGTCGTAGCCGAGTACCGTTGCCGACCCCTCGGTCGGGCGCGTAAAATCCAGCAGCGTGTTGATCGTCGTCGACTTGCCGGCCCCGTTTGGGCCGAGAAACCCGAACACTTCCCCCTCTCGAACCTCGAGGTCGAGATCGGCGATTGCAGTCAAGTCGCCGTATCGTTTCGTCAAATCGGACGTGCGGATTGCAACCATCGTGCGGGCCCTACCACATTGTGCGTTATAATTCGACAGCCAGGGTTTCAACTCGAGAAGGAGCGGGCCCTCGTTGGAAAGTATCGGAGACAACGCGCCGACGCCATCAGATCGGCGTAGCTGGCCGGTCGAGCGTCGACTCCGTAAAGACGGGGGTGGACCGAAGGAGTGTTTTGTCTCCAGTCCCTCTTATTTACCAATGAGTCAACGAAACGTCGGCACGCTCGATATCGAGCGTATCCGGTCGGACTTCCCGATTCTCGAGCGGGAGTTCGACGACCAGCAGGTGGTCTACCTCGACAACGCGGCGACGACCCAGACCCCCGATCCGGTTATCGACGCGATGAGCGACTACTACCGCTACACGAACTCGAACGTCCACCGAGGCATCCACCACCTCAGTCAGGAGGCTTCGGAGGCCTACGAGCGAGCCCACGACCGCGTCGCCGAGTTCATCGGCGCGAGCGGCGGCCGCGAAGAAGTCATCTTCACGAAGAACACGACCGAGAGCGAGAACCTCGTCGCCTACTCGTGGGGCCTGAACGAACTCGGCCCCGGCGACGAGGTCGTGCTCACGGAGATGGAACACCACGCCTCGCTGGTCACCTGGCAACAGATCGCCCACGAGACGGGCGCGGACGTGAAGTACATTCGAATCGACGAGGACGGCCGTCTCGACATGGACCACGCACGCGAGTGCATCACTGACGACACCGCGATCCTCTCGGCGGTCCACGTCTCGAACACGCTCGGCACCGTCAACCCCGTCACTGAGTTGACCGAACTCGCCCACGAACACGACGCGCTGTCGTTCATCGACGGTGCGCAGGCGGTCCCGAACCGACCGGTCGACGTCGAAGAAATCGGCGCCGACTTCTATGCCTTCTCCGGACACAAGATGGCCGGTCCGACCGGAATCGGCGTCCTCTACGGAAAGAAACAGCTACTCGAGGAGATGGAGCCCTACCTCTACGGTGGCGGAATGATCCGGAAGGTCACCTTTGAGGACTCCACCTGGGCGGACCTCCCCTGGAAGTTCGAACCCGGCACGCCACCCATCGCCGAGGCCGTCGGTCTCGAGGCTGCGATCGACTACCTCGAGGAGATCGGCATGGAACGGGTTCAGGCCCACGAAGAGGAGTTAGCCGAGTACGCCTACGAACAGCTCGAGGCCGAGGGAGACATCGAAATCTATGGCCCCGAACCCGGTCCCGACCGAAGCGGCCTCGTCGGCTTCAACCTCGAGTCGGTCCACGCCCACGACCTCGCCTCGATCATGAACGACCACACGGTCGCGGTCCGAGCCGGCGATCACTGTACCCAGCCGCTCCACGACAAGCTGGGGGTCGCAGCGTCGGCTCGAGCGTCCTTTTACGTCTACAACACGCGCGAGGAAATCGACAAGTTGGTTGCGGCGATTGATGATGCACGCCAGTTGTTCGCGTAGACAAACACGGTCGTCGGCGGAGTGATACGACCGCGGGACTTCCAAAAACAGTATCGCCGGACGGCCCCTCTGCATGTCAATTCTCCTCACACGGAATTTTTCACTTTCAGTCACGTATTCGGTATCGCCGAGGTGAGAACTATGTACGAGACACCACAGGACGTTCCCAAACGGGATCCGTTCGAGACCCTGGTCGACGTTCTCACCGCGGCGACCCGATACGACCTCGCGCTCGGGATCATCCCGATCGCGTTCGCGGTTGCGCTGGTCGCCGCGTTCGTACTGGCTATTCCGGTACAGTACGCACTGTTGCCCGCAGCAGTCGTCGGCGTCGTGGTCGTCGTCGACGCCTGCTACCTGAACCCGCCGGTCGATCCCGACCAGGGTTCGGACACAGCATAGACCATCAACCGTTCTTTCTTTGGAATCGATCGAGCGTCTCTCCACACCGATTAGCGGTACTCGAGTCGTTCGGTTTCCGTGGCCGAGACACAACCGAGCGCCGTTCGGGGCGGACGCGGCCCCGGAATCCTTTTACAGCAGACAGCCGTATCCGTATTCAATCATGGGAATGGGTTCGGATATGTATCGACAGCAGATCCTCGACCACTACAAGAGTCCCCGCAACTACGGGGAGCTCGAGGATCCGACCTTCACGCACGTCGGGGAGAACCCGATGTGTGGCGACGAGATTCAGATGGACGTCAAACTCGAGGACGACGAGGAGACGATCGAACACGTCGCGTTCTCCGGCGACGGCTGTGCGATCAGTCAGGCTTCCGCGAGCATGCTTTCGGGTAAACTCGCGGGGAAGACGATCGACGAACTACTCGAGATGGATCGGGACGACATCATCGACATGCTCGGCGTCGAGATTTCGCCGATGCGGATCAAGTGCGCCGTCCTCGCCGAGAAGGTCGCACAGGACGGGGCGAAAATCTACCGCGGCGAACTGGACAAGTCGAAGACGTCGACTGAAGACTGAGCTTTCCTACCCTGTGTTCGTTGGGCCGGTTATCGTCACGTCATCAACCATAACCGGTTCGATGGCGTGATTTTGTCCCCGTTCACCGATCCACTTGCAGTTCGTTCTCGGTCGTCGAAAGGGACGTTGCAACCCGATAGCTTACCCTCGAGACGACCGTTCGTCCGATATGGTCGAAACGGCGGTCGGATTCGTCCTCGGCGCAGTCATCGGAGCGATAGCGACGGCAGCCGGCTCGTACCTGCTGTACTGGAAACGCGAGCGCGACGCGACGAAGCGGCTCCGGCAGGCGTTCAGCGAGGAACTTCGAGCGTACAAACACGTCGACGAGATTATCGACGACGGCGGCTACGAACGGGTGACGACCAGCGTCGAGAATCCGGTTATCTACGAGTCGGCCGCGGGCGATCTCGGTCTCCTGACCGAAGCCGAGATCGGGAAGCTGGTGGCCTTTTACAGTTCGTTGTACTGGTTGCAGGGGCTCGAGGACCCCGAGGATAAGAAAGAACAAATCGAGGAGGTTACGGAGATGCGTCAGGCGGCGCTCGAGGCATTGGGTAATTCGAGCGAGTGAATAGCAACAATCGAGCGAACAGTTCCGAGTGTGTCGGGACGGTTCCAGCTTCCGACTACTCCGGCTTCAGTCCCTCGTCCTGTACGCGCATTACGCCCTCGCCGTCGGCGAGGTTCGGCGCGTCGACCAGTCGGACGATCCGTTTGTCGGCTTTGGACTTTCGGAGGTAGATACGGAACGTGGACTTGTGGCCGAGGATGTTCCCACCGATCGGCTGCGTCGGGTCGCCGAAGAACGAGTCGGGATTCGAGGCGACCTGATTGGTGACGATGATGGCCGCGTTGTAGAGGTTTCCAACCTTGTCGATGTCGTGAAGGTGCTTGTTGAGTTTCTGCTGTCGGTCGGCGAGGTTACCACGGCCGACGTACTCCGCGCGGAAGTGGGCGGTCAGCGAGTCGATACAGAGTAGTCGAACCGGGTACTCCGAGTCTTCCCGTTCGCTCGCTAGTTCTTTGGCCTTCTCGGCGAGCAGCATCTGGTGGTTCGAGTTGAATGCCTTTGCGACGTGAATCTTCTCGAGGATGTCCTCGATGAGAGTATCAAGCGTGGCTTCGTCGTCAGGTGATCCTTCGATTTCGCGGTCCTCGAGGGTCGCTTCGATCGCCTCGTCGGGGAGGCCACGAACCATGTCGTCGATACGTTCCGGTCGGAACGTGTCTTCGGAGTCCACGAAGATGGCGCTCCCGTGGAGTCCGCCGACTTCCTTCGGAAGCTGGACGTTGACGGCCATCTGGTGGGTGACCTGAGACTTCCCCGCACCGAACTCGCCGTACACTTCGGTGATCGACTGGGTCTCGATACCGCCGCCCAGCAATTCGTCGACCTCGTCGATGTGCCAGCTGAGTTTGCCGATCTCGTTTCGTCGCTCAAGAACCGTCGAACCGGTTTCGAAGCCACCGATGTCAGCTTCGTCGCGGGCCGCGCGAACGATATCGCTCGCGGTAGACTCGCCCACATCGGCCGTATTCGAGAGTTCCGACGGAGCGGCGACGGCGAGACTCTGGAAAGAATCAAAGCCTGCATCGTAGAGTTTGTCTGCGGTTGCCGGTCCGACACCAGGGAGTGCTTCGAGGTCTGCGTCTGCCATACTCAGTCGTTGTGCCGGTACCCGTATAAAGCCTCGTTAACAGGGAAGTGAAAGTGAAAGTGCGCGACTGCGTCGGGGTAAACAGATTCGTATCCGAGAGTATAACCGGCAAGAGAGAATCGGCGAACGAACCGATCGCTGGCGGCTGACAGTGAAGTGAATCAATCCCAGCCCGTCGTGTCGTCCCGCCAGGAAAGACAACGGAGCTGGCCGTCGTCCGTGACAACGTAAAGCGAGCCGTCAGAAACCGCGGGGCCGCTCGAGACGCCCTCCTCGAGCGGGTAGTGCCAGCCGAAGTCGGGTTCGTCGATATCGATCCCGTAGACTGAACCGCTCGAATCGCCGAGACAGAGGGTGTCACCGACGACGGCCGGTTCCGAGCGCGCGACGCCGTCGAGGTTGATCCCCTTTTTCGCGAAGAGCCACCCGCGGAGTTTCCGCTTGCCGAACATCGTGTCGGTGATGTGGAGGTAGCCGTCCGAGGCGGCGACGAAAACGCTGTCGTCGGTAACCGTCGGTGCACTCGTAAACGACCCCTGAATCTCGTAGGTGAACCACGACTGACCCGTTTCGGCGTTCAAGGCGACGAGGAGCCCGCCGTCGTCGGCGACGTACACGCGGTCGCCGGAGCCAGCATCGATATCGCCGTCGACGGCGAGACTCTGCTGTTGGTTCTCGGCCGTGTCGACAGCCGTCTCGCTGGGCTGGATATCGGTTCCGACTGCGGTATCAGTGCCGCTCGCGGTGTCAGTTCCATGCACGGAATCATCTTCGAGTGAGGGAGTGCTCCCGACCGCGGCATCGTCTTCGGAGGCGGTTGGTTCGAGCGCAGGGGAAGTGCGTTCGGCGGTTCCGACAGGTTCGGTTCGCTCCGCGTCGCCGTTGCCCGGAACGGCCGTCGGGCCGCCGACGACCGCGCCGTTTATCGGTGCCGTCCAAAGTTCCTCGCCCGACGCCGTCTCGAGCGCGAGGACTTCGTCTTGATAGGTTCCGACGTAGACGCGGTTGGTCTCGAATCCGGGCGTCGTCGCGGGCGTCCCGACGACGCCGGCGTCCGTCTCGTGAACCCACAGTTCCTCGCCGGTTTCGGCGGCGAGAGCCGAGACGCCCTCGTCGTGGCCAACGAAGAGGACGCCACGCGAGAACGTCGGTGCCGATTCGACGCTCCCGGAGACTTCGCCCTCCCACTGGAGTTCCCCGGTTTCCGGCTCGAGTGCGAACACCGTGCCGTCGGATGCGACGACGAACAGCGACTCCTCGGTGACAGCGAGCGCCGAATCGATCGGCAGCTGCGTCTCGAAAACCCACCGACGTCGACCCTCGTACCTGTCGAACGCGTACACGTTCCCCGCGCTCGAGCCGATGTAGACGGTATCGCGGTCAAGCACCGGCGCGGCCTCGACCGAACCGCTAATTTCGGTCTCCCAGGCCGCGTCTGGGCGTTCCGGCTCCTCGAGGGCTGGCCCTCTCCGGTGGCCGGAGTTCTCGTGATCGCTTCTGAACTGGTTCCAATCGCTCACTGGCCAATCGTTGCAACTCACAGGTCATAATAGATACGACACGTGCTGGCCTCGTCGGTTGGTTTTACGGACTGATCGGGGCGAGGCCGGTCATTCCCAGGGGTGCGTTCCGGACGAACTCGGCCACAGCGGGTACCAGTACTCCTTCTCGCGCTCGATCTCGAGTTCCCCGTCGAGCACCGACTCGAGCTTGAACTCGGCGCTCGAGTCGCGTTCCCGACCGGGGCGAGGTGCAAACGGATAGAAGCGGCCACGTCGGAAGGAGTAAATCCAGTATGCGGGGCCGTCACTGTCGGCAGTGGCACCTCCTTCGTAGGCGAAGACGGCAGCAAGCAGTCGCGAGCCGTAGCCGTGCTCGATGAACGTATCTGCCGCAAAGTGCATGCTCGTGATCAGATCCTCCGGATCGCTCTCCTCGAGAATCACCCACCGGTAGCCGTGATCGTCCTCGGCGACCTCGAACTCGGTTCCCGTCTCTTCGCGGCCCGCCTCGAGGATCGCCTCGACCTCCGAGACGGCCTCGCGGAAGGTGCTCGAGTCGACGCCGGAGAAACAGAGTGCACCAATGTCGGCCGACTTGTAGCCCAGTTCGGCTTCCATGGTGAGATAGGCCGTGCTCATCCCGAAGAGGTCCTCGGGGTCGGCGTCGCGCTTGGCGTCGGACTCGGCGCGTAAGCCGAGTACGGATCGGAGTCCATCCAGCAGTCCCATACCCGTATTGTCGTGGGAACTACCTTAGAAGTCATCCATTTACGCGCGCACTCGAGTGCACGTTCGAAGTGAGTGATGAGGAGACAGGAGAGCGTGCCGAAAGACTCCTCGAGAACCCAAGCGAGGCATGGTACAGTTATAGGCGCGAACCTACTATGAAGTGATATGACCGAGATGGAAACCCAACGCGTGGGGTCGCGAGGACAGGTCACGATCCCGAAAGAACTACGAGAGGCGTCGGGCATCCAGAGCGGCGACGAAGTCGAGGTTCGAAGGGAATCCGGGCGAATCATCATCGAGAAACCCATCTCCCGCGAGGAACTCGCTGAGGGGTATCGCCGTCGAGCCAAACGGACTCGAGAGATGATCGACGAGATGAAAGGAACGTCACGCGAAGCAAACGTACACCTCGACGACGCGCCCGAGTGCGATGACGAATGTCCGCTCGGTGACGCCGAGTGAAATGATCACAATCCGTCTCTCGAGGACAGTTCCTCACTGAAGAGCGTCATATTCTCGTTCCAATTCCGATCATAGCTCATCGCTTAGTACCGGTGATGGATACGTATACTGTCGGACAGAGTCAATACGAAGTCGATGGCGATTCGCGGCCATCTCCACCGGCGACGGCCGTAGCGGAGCTATCGATCTTCACGTCGTTCTGTCCGGCAGTATAGCAACCGACTACCCGGACATCATCTCACTGACGACTCGAGCGAACTTCCGTGGTTGCTCGAGATACTCGATCCGGAGGGACTGGTCCGAGATGCGTTCGAGTTTGATCGATACGTCGACGAAGGGGAAATGCCGAAACACGAGTGGGGGAGGGGTCGTCTCGACGGTCGTGACGTCCTCGAACGAAACAACCCATTGTGGCTCCTCGAGGTACCGGTCGTACGCGACGAGCGAGTCGTCGTACACGCGATACTCGAGGAAAGCGTGTCCCAGCCACACGACCACGCCCACCACAGACAGCGAGAGCAGGAGCGTACCGACAATTGCGATCGTGACCACTGCAGGACCAACCGCGAGATTGAATGGCAATACGCCTACCAGTCCAACTGCGCCGATGAGCAAAAGACCCGGGTAAACTGTGTACAGACACCCGACGTAAAGAGCGCGACTGAATACCGCTCGTCTGTCAGTTAGGAATACGTAACGTGACTCGCTCGGCGGAACGGATACCGATGAGGCCGTCGTCTCGCTGCTGGGATCGAATATGAGGGCATTCGGGCCGATGCCAGCCTCGCGGAAATCGAGCAGTAGTTTCGGCACTACCAGAAGCGTCGTTGCGGCCGCGATCTGCCCGACGTGTGCGTCTTGTTGTGTAGCCAGAAAGAGAAACGCAAGGAATCCGACGAGAACCGTATAGAGGATCGCTCGAGGACGGACTGTCGTCACCGACGCTCGCTCGTAACGCCCTGCCTCTGTCCACGTGGCAACGGTCGAGGCGTGCTTTGTGACGAACAATGGAAGGAGCAGTACGAGGGAAATATCGAGGCTCCCTTCTGGTAGCGGAACGACGTACAATGTCACAACGAACAGCAAAGTCAACACGAAAAGAGAGGCCCACTGTGCCAGCACGAACGGAAGGTTTCCAGGCGAAAGTCCCGGCATCCAATCTGCGATGTGGATCGTGCCACGCTTATCCAGCAGATTCTCGTAGAACTTCTCGAACTCGCCGTAGGGCCCGAACGGGGGAGTGGTATCGCCCCGCGGTTTTCCGGCGAACAACCGCTCGAGCAATATTCGACAGATTCCGAATAGTGCATCGATCACGAAGAGGACGGGGACGGTAAGTGGGCCCCATTCGAAACTGAGAGCTCCAACGACAATCGCAATATTTGATAGTAGGATAGATTCTAATAGAAGGTTGCGAGATCTCATCATTTTATTTGGCTATTTTTAATTATTAATGGTACTCAGCTCTTTCCAAGTGAAACAGAAAGTGTCCCAAGCCATAGTCAGAGATAGCTACGTCACAGCTGAGTGATCGGTCATCGTTCCGCGAACGCTCCGCACGAATTCCTCCGGTTGGTCGAGATACTCAAGACGGAAACTCTCGTCTGTTGCACACTCAATTTCGACGGGTGCGTTGACGGACGGAATGATCTGAGATTTGAGCGGTTCCGGTTTCGTCGTGATAGTGGTCAAATCTTTAGACGAAACAACCCACTGCGGCTCCTCAAGGTAGTGATCATATGCCACGAGTACCTCACCATACACGCGGTACTCAACGTTGCCATACGCTAGCCACATGGCGACGTAATCAATAGACAGTGCGATTAGGAGGGTAGCTATAACTCCGATAAGGCCGACAAGAAGCGACTGAGAAAACACTGCGATGAGTCCGAACACGGCAATGATGGCCAATCCCGGAGCGAGCATGTGCAGAACACCCAAAAAAAGAGCGGTATTATACACTCCTCGTCTGCCGTTTTGAAACACGTGACGCGGCTCGCGTGCCGGGATGGGTAGTGGTTGCGTCGCAGTATCGCTGCTTGGATCGAATACAAGCAAGTCTGGACCGATACCAGCTTCGCGGAAATCAAACAGGAGTTTTGGGACTAGTGGGATTGTCGCCGCAACAATGATCGCACTGCCTGCGGGTTGTGAGCCAACAAAGACAATAGCAATGAATGCGATAGCAAACGAAAAAAGGAGTTCGCGGCGACGTCGGACTGTTGGCGCTGAAGCCTGTTCGTACTGATTTGTGGTCTGCCATATCACGATAATCGAGACGTGTCTAGTGGTAATCAGAGCCAGTACTAGCCCGAAAGATTCGTCGATGGTACCAGCTATTGGTCCGAACGAAAGCCATGTTATACCGAGACAGAAACCGAAAGCTGCAATGAAAACCCACCATTCTAGGGCATACGGGATATTCCGAGGATAGAGTTTTGGTATCCAGTCACGGAGACGAATTACACCGCGTTTGTCGAGGAGGCTCTCATAAATCACACCGTGATAAATTGGTTGCGTTGGAAAGATCGGATACGTTGGAACTTGAGCATTACCTCTCGGTTTACCAGCGAACAACCGTTCGACCGATATACGAATAGCTCCGAGGAGTGCGTCGAACACAAAGAGGGCGACAACGGTGAGCGGACTCCACCCGAACACGGCAGCGCCACCAATGATTGCAAAATTCGATATTAATATAATCGGTATTAAAAGTATTTTCCCTTTCATCATCTACACATCTATTTTTACCTTACAGCATAAATGTCCACCTGTATCCATTGGAAGATACAGCCCTTCCAAACAGGAACTGGGTCGAGTTGTTATACCTAGGAAGTTCTCTCAGCAGACATTCACATCTGTCGGGGAATGATTCCCACTACAGATATCTTCTGCTTCCGAGAACAAAATTGTCTCACCATATGTAAAGACTGCACCAAAGAATGTAGTACAAGCGACCCCTCCAAGTCCAAGCGTCCCAATTCCTAATGCAGAACAGGTCAGAGAGGCGGTAACACCAAGACCGACTCCAACCGTAACGGCGATGACAGCGATACAACCGCCGCAGTTATAATTCCCGTCTGCGAGTTCCTGCAATGCACCGGAAGAACCTAATGAGTATAGTGTATTGGCGAACCCAGCCCTGAGAGCCCAAATAGCGCGTTGGGAGCCTCTTTGTTCAAACTCTTCGACTAATCGAATAAGTCCATGCATCGTGTCGGAAATAATTTGAGTACTATCAATAATAATGTCCTCAATTGTCGTGTCCTGAGCATTTTCAACAGCAGTCGAGACTGCACCCGCTACCTCATCTTGGGTTGTACCAACATGATCGGCAAAAGAACTCACGGCATCGCCGAAGGCGTCAATGATATCATCGGCGCTCGGAATGCTCGGAACCCAACTTGGAATGCTGGGAATAAGCTGAGGCTCTACTCCTGATGTATCTACGCGCTGTACTTCATCACCTCCCTCAAAAGTCTGTTTACTGGTTTCCTCAGAAGCTGCGATGTTAGTCGAGATTTCTTCATGTTCGAAGGTTTTGGTTTCGAATGCAGTTCCAACACTGCTCGCTCCAAATTCTGTTTGTAAATTATTAATTTCGACTGTTTCAGGTATCTCATTATCTGTTAACCACTGAATCTCGTAGCCCGCGCTCTCGGTCTCGTCAGTGGATCGATCCCGATGAAGATAGGCTGTTCCGTGGTCACCATCATCAATATCGTCGATTTGAAATGCCACAGTATCTTTCGGTTCATCGTCCGCAACAGAGCCTAAAAACAGACTTTCCGCATCATGACGGATTCGACCATTGATTGCCTCGTCAATGATTTCGAAGGAGGTGGCTCGTTCGGCCTCCGCCGCTCGTTGTAATTTGGCGGAATTGACTGCATCTTCGTATACCTCGTTACCGATTGATACCTCAAGTTCATCAATCGATACAGTAGTGGGACGACCGTAGTACTTGATTTTTTCAGTTTCCCCAGGCCCAACGGAGACAGTTGCCTGCCAGTGTGCCTCACGATCGTAGACAACCGCCTCACTGGCTTCAGCTTCGAACGTTACATCCGTATCTTCCGGTGCTTCGCAGACGATGCGCTTTGATGATGGTTGGATCTCAACGGTTGTCCCACCCTCGTGTTCAATCTCCTCTACGTTGCCATCATACCGAGCTACAACGTCTCCTGATTCTGATGTTCCGGTAATCGTACCGTCTTCGACATGACTGGAAAATCCTTGTTTGAGCCGAGCATCATCTGACGTGTGGACAGTCACTTGAGCCTCTGCACCGCTGATTCTCAGTTCACCTGGGAGCCGGGATGGCAACACAGCGTCCTGTCGCGGATCTGGGTCGGGATGTCAGTGACCGCGAACTACTTGCGCAGGTTGCAACCGATGCTGGACAGCATTTCGCTATGCTCCATAACTGTGGCCCCCTCTCAGGTCTTGGCCCCGTCGGTATCGAAAATGGAGAAATTATCGTCACTGACTACGATACTGACTCGTGGTCGGCGTGGCTCCGGTCCACTGTCGAATCGAATCGAGTTCCTTTGAATGAGTTCGCCGATCTTGAACCAGATATCCGTCAATTCGTTTTTGAAGCTGTCGAGGGTCTTTCAGAGATCGAGCCAGTTCCGATTCATTATGACTATCGTCCCAAGAACCTGGTACTCAACCGACAAGGCGGAATTAAAACCGTTTTAGATTGGGGAGCAGTCCGGAGTGCACATAGTGTGTACGAATTAGTTCTCACAGAGCAATACCTGTCCAAGTGGGCACCACTTGACTCTGAAGTTCGGGGACTCGTTCGTGACCATCTTTATGGGTCATACACACGACACCGGCCATTCAACCATGATACGATTATGCAATACCGCAAATTGTACCTCGTGGTCACCCAACTTAGTGCACTTGCACAAATCCAGGCTCTACCAGAACAGGACCGGCCTCAACAACTATCACGACACAAAACTTTCTTTCGAAAACTTCTGTAACATCCCGAATCTTCCTCACAATCAGAAAACATCACATTTTGTCTCAAACAAATTCTTATAGACCATTTTCAGACGGTTCTGGTGGCAATCAGCTAATGCTTAGGTATATTTCCACCAATCATGTATTCTCTCTGGTATAGTGAAGGAACAGCATCTTGGAGCTGATCCAGCAGGTGGATACGTTATTCATTGATTTGTATTGATTATTTACAGGTGGAATAATGTGGCAGATTATATCCAAACCGTTCACGCCGTCGCCGTCTCGCGCTCGAGATCCCGAAGCTGTTCGATCCGTCGTTCCGTCGAAGGGTGGGTGCTGAACAGTCGGCCGACGATGCCCGACTTCAGCGGGATGATGAAGAAGGCGTTCATTTCGGCCTCCTCGCGGAGGTCTTCGTCGGGCACTTTGTCGACCTCGCCCGAGATTTTCATGAGCGCGGACGCGAGCGCGCCGGGGTTGCCGGTGATGGCCGCCGCGCCACGATCGGCCGCGAATTCGCGGTAGCGCGAGAGCGCGCGGATGAGGATGTAGCTGATGATCCAGACGAGCAAGGAGATCAAGATCGCGACGAGGATCCCCGCCGCGCCCTTGCCGCCGCCCTGGCTCCGTCCGCCGCCGGTAAAGATCATCGTCTGACCGCCGAAGCGAACGATGAGGAAGGCGATGGTCGAGAGAAAGGAGGCGATGGTCATCACGGCGACGTCGCGGTTCTTGACGTGGGCGAGTTCGTGTGCGAGCACGCCGTCTAGCTCCTCCTGGTCTAACGTTCGCATGAGTCCGGTCGTCACCGCGACGACGGCGTTGCTCGGCGAGCGACCCGTCGCGAAGGCGTTTGGCACCTTCGAATCGACGACGGCCACCTTCGGCTTCGGGAGGTCGGCCTGCTGGGAGAGGCGGTCAACCGAGGCGTGTAGTTGCGGGTACTCCTCGTACTCGACCTCCTCGGCACCCATACTCCACAGCGTGAGTTTGTCGCTGTAGAAGAATTGGATCAACGAGAAGCTCCCGAATAGGAGCGCAACGAGGAGAAGACTCGAGGCGGTCCCACCGAACGCGGTCGTGAGTGCAACGATGAAAAACAGGTATACTCCGAAGAGCAGGAACATCGTGAGGCCCATTCGCGCGCGAAGCCCCCAGTCCGGTTGCCAGTCCATATGGGGGACTAGAACTCGAGGGGAAATAAGTGTCGTCAAACCGACGAGCGAGCGCTCGAGCGAAACCCCCCTGTTTCCCATCGAGATCTAATGACGAAAGCACGTCTGACATGAACGAGACGTAACCATCTGACGTGTGGCAGACGTTCGTCTTGCTCATCGTGTGATAGTTCCACATGTGATAGAGGTTTCCGACCGAGAGATCCCAACATCCAATCCGAGTATCTCGAGAAAGGGCCGGAAATCACCCGACTACGCCAGGGATGAGTGCGTCCGATCGTGACCGGTAGCGTTGAAACGTTCCTTGAGCATGAACAGTTCACCCCCCTATTTCGTGTGGAAAGGAGTGACAATCAGATCGACAGACGCAAACTGGACCCCCTCGTTTCGTGTGGAGCTCTCACAAACTGAAAGGAGCAGGTATCGCTTTATGCGATCAAAATATCCTCGAGTGGGATCGAAAACGAGAGAGCGCGCCGTTTAACTCGCTCAGCCTCAAAGTGGAGTCAATGGCTGATTCGCGTGCGTTCTGTCCCCGCTGCGGTGATCCGATTCCGGATCGATCCAGGAGCGACGCGACCGAAACCGGGGATGCAACCGAGACGACAGAGACGACTGAGACGATGAACGAGGGAGACGGGACCGAGACGAGCGAGATCCCCGATCCGAGAACCGCGGGAAGCGACCTCTGCCGGGCGTGTTACTTCGAGGACTTCGAATTCGTTGATGCGCCCCAGCAGGTCGATGTCCGGGTTTGTGCGCGGTGTGGAGCGGTCCACCGGGGACAGCGCTGGGTCGACGTGGGTGCAGACGACTACACCGACGTCGCGATCGAAGAGGTGAGCGAAGCACTCGGCGTTCACGTCGACGCCGAAGACGTGGCCTGGCAGGTCGAACCCGAACAGGTCGACGAGAACACGATCCGGATGCACTGTTATTTCACGGGTGTCGTGCGCGGCGAACCCGTCGAAGAGCAAGTAACAGTTCCCGTGAGAATCGCTCGACAGACCTGTACGCGCTGTGGCCGAATCGCCGGCGACTACTACGCGAGCATCGTCCAGATTCGCGCCGAAGACCGGACGCCGGTCGCCGAGGAGACCGAACGCGCGAAAGAAATCGCGAATAATATCGTCGCCGAAATGGAGGCGACCGGAGACCGCAACGCCTTCATCACCAAAATGAGCGAAACGCCCGACGGGCTGAACATGCGGGTCTCGACCAACAAAATCGGGAAGAAAATCTCGAACAAGATGGTCGAGGAGTTCGGCGGGACCATCAACGACGCTGAGACGCTCGTGACGGAAGATTCCGACGGAAACGAGGTCTACCGCGTCACCTTCGCCGTTCGTCTGCCGCCGTACCGACCGGGCGACATTATCGAACTCGCCGACGAAGACGACGACGATGGCCCCGTCCTCGTCCGGAGCGCTCGAGGAAACCTCAAAGGAACGCGCGTAACGACGGGCGAGCACTACGAAGCGGACTACGAGGAAGGCAACTCCCCCGACGCCCGAAAGCTCGGCGAACTCGAGGCCGCCGAGGAGACGACCGTCGTCACCGTCGAGGACGAAAACGCCGTGCAGGTGCTCGATCCTGAAACCTATCAGGCGAAGACGGTGTCCCGGCCCGAATACTTCGATCCCGACGCCGAGACGGTCCCCATCCTGAAAAGCCGCGCCGGGTTGCACGTCCTTCCGGCAGAGAGCGATGACTGAGGAGCCAGAAGGGGCGAGTTCGATTCCCGAAGGGGAAAGCCCGACGCTCGAGGCGGGAACGGACACACCGCTTGCCGTCGTCGTCGAAAAGCCCCGCGCTGAAACTGCGACCGAATCCCTGCGGACCGAAGGTGTCTACGACGACGAGCGACGGGTCCGCGAGTACACCGCCGAAACGGTCGCACTGCCGGTTTCGTCCCAGCCGTCCGAGACGTCGGTGCTCGAGGTGATCCGCCAGATCGACCCCGACTACCGGAGTCCGGACCTCGAGACCAGACTCGCCGAACGGGGCTGGAGCGACGCCGAACTCGAGACGGTTCCGGGTTCGTGGGCCGTCGTCGGATCGGTGATCCTCGTGACGGTTCCCGAGGACTGCCCCGACGAGACGGCACTTGGCGAGGAACTACTCGAAATTCACGGCGAGGCCGAAAGCGTCCTCGCCGACGAGGGCGTCGCGAACGACGGTACCGCGGGGACCTATCGGGAGCCGCGAACGCGGTTGCTTGCAGGCCACCGCGACACCGAGACGATCCATGTAGAACACGGTACGAAGTACGGTCTCGATCCGACAGAAGTGATGTTCTCGCCCGGAAACCAGGCCGAACGAGCGCGAATGGGCGAGGTCGTTTCGGCGGGTGAACGAGTGTTCGACATGTTCGCCGGGATCGGCTACTTCACGCTCCCGATGGCGCGAGCCGGTGCGAAGGTGACTGCCGCCGAAGTCAACCCGACCGCGTTTCGGTATCTCCTCGAGAACGCGATGTTGAACGAGGTTCAGTCCGATCTCGAAGCCTACATGACCGACTGCCGGGAGCTGGCTGAGGGTCTCGAGGTCGACCGAGTGGTTATGGGCTACTACGGCGTCGGGGACGAGCCGAAACCGTCCAGTGACCCCGGTGACGAAACCGGCACCCGAACCGACGAAGCCCACGAGTTCCTCCCCGCGGCACTCGAGGCACTCGAGCCCGGTGGAACGGTCCACTACCACGAGGCGACCCCCGAGTCACTCCTGTGGGAGCGGCCGGTCGAGCGGGTCGAAGGAGCCATCGAAGCGGCGGGGCGGACGCTCGAGCGGGTCGACGACCGGCGTCGCGTCAAAAGTCACAGCGCCGGCGTCGAACACGTCGTTCTCGACGCCGTCGTCGACTGAGACGATCCGGTTGTGAACGCTCGACGTTCAACGATTCGGGAGCCGACGGCATCGAGCGGCGAACACAGCCGTGACATTCATACAGGTTGAGACAGAACGAGTGAATAATGAACAGAGGACAGGTCATCGCGCTCGTGTTCGCAATACTGATGGCGACTTCGATGGTCGCGATGCCGGCGATCTATCTCTTTTAGCCCGGCCTCGTTTCGCCACCGGATAGCCGGCCCTCGTCGCCCTCGAGTTCGGCGGCGAAGACATATGTCGAGACGGCCGTCGACGTTCCGAGCATGACGACGCTCACGGTGAACGTCGCCTCGTCGACGGTCAGCAGCGAGAAGACGATCCACGCGAGCACCGGCATGCAGACGATTTTCAGCGCGACGACGGAGCCGGTCGCACCGAAATCGATCGCCGACAGGTCGACCTCGAGCGAGACACCGACACACTCGGACGTTTCTACCGCCGGTTAGCTATGACGGCGTGAGGGGTCACGTTAGCCGTCAGTGTCCCAGACGTCGGCCAACGGACTCGAGCGCGAAGAATTCCGCTTCCGGAATCGGTTGTTGTCTCGCGAGGATCGGTTACCGTCGTCAGCGGACCCGGACGCGCTGTCGGACCCGGAACTGCCGTTCGAACCGGCAGACGAAGAGAACCCAGAACGACTCGAAGACGACCGTCTACCACCCGCCTCAGCCACCGCAGTCCGAGGCTCGAACGCGGGCAGCGACGGCTGGTCCATCCGAACGACCTGCGCTTCGAACCAGTCGGGCATGTCTGTGCGTGCGCGATCAAACAGGTCTAACAGGCTCGAGTCCGCCAGATACGTCGCGCCGTAGTCGTCGGGCGCGCGGACGACCCGACCACAGCCCTGGATGATCGTCCGGAGCGCGGTTCGGTAGTACCAGGCCCACTGGCCCTCCTCGAGTCGGTGGGCGACGCGCGAATCGCCGGTGTTGAGAAACGGCGCTTTACAGAGGACTTGCCAGCGACAGAGATCGCCCTTGAGATCGAGCGCTTCCTCCATCTTGACCGAGAGGAACACGTCCGGATCGTCGCTCGCCTTCCAGGCCTCGAGGTCGCCGTCGCGGCCATCTCTCGAGTGGGTTTGCACCCGCTCGCTGACGCCGAAATCCCGGAGGAGATCGGCCAGTCGCTCCTGGATCGCGTAGGAGTGAGCGTGGACCAGCCCCTTCTCGTCGGGGTGTTCCTGCATGATCCGGACGATTGTTCTGGCGATCTTCGGCAGGGTTTCGTCGCGTTCGTCGTAGGTCATCTTCCCTTGTGTCACGTCGTACAGCGGTCGGTTTTCGACGGGGAACGTGTGTTCGACATCGACGAGGGCGACGTCCGCGGGATTGAGTCCGACCTGCCTGCAGAACGCTTCTTTGTTGAGAATCGTCGCCGAGAGGAGCGCGAATTTGTTTCCCCGATCCCAGACGGTGTGTCTGAGGTATCGCTCGGGGTTCATCGGCTTGATCGTCAGCGGGCCGCCGAGTTCGTCGTCTGTACCGTCCGAATCGGTACCCTGTGCGTTTTCGTCGGCCGGCTCCTGATCGACGAGCCAGGTCGTCGGACTCTCCGGATCCCGATAGTCGGAGACGAACCACTCGAGTTCGCCGATGAGTTCCTGAAAGCGATCCCGTTCGCGAACGTCCGCGGGTGTGAGCGTCTCCTGCTCGAGTAATTCATCTTTTCTGCGGGTACACGTCTGGGCAAGATTCTCGGCGTAGCGTGCGGCGCGGTCGACGCCGTCGATGTCGGGAACGCGAAGGTCCTCCCAGATGGGGATTGATCGAGGGCCGAGCCGGATCGTGGCGTACATCTCGGCCCACTCGGCGAGCCCGTGCGCTTCGTCGACGACGACGACGTCTCGAGTTCGAAAGACTTCGCTCCCCGCGGTCTGCATGAAGTACGCGAGCGTCATCGCCGCGATTTCGCGGTTCGAGGCGATCGCGCGGTCAGAAAAGTACGGACAGCGATGTTTGACCGAGCAGTCGTACCCGCGTTCGCGAACGCAGGGGGCCTGATTGACGGGCGTGTTCCGCTCGTTCGGGAGGATACAGTCGTAGTTCGATTTCCCGCGGATAACGTTCAGATCCGCGAGCAAGTCGTCGGCCGCGACATCGTCGAGTTGGGAAACCTGCGGTGTCGTGTAGTAGGCTCCGGAGGGATCGCTCGGATCCGCCTCCTCGACGGTCTGGGCACAGCCTGCGATCGCTCGAGCCAGCAGGGACTTGCCGCTCCCCGTCGGCGCTCGAACGAGAACGACGTCGTTGCCGGCCTCGAAGGCGTCTCGTATGTCTCGGAGGGCCGTCTCCTGCGTTCCGCGGTAGCTCGGCGCGGGAAACTCCTCGAAGATCCGCTCGGTGTTCACCGTTCGGTTCACGGAGGGGCTCGATCCTAAAAGCACCGAACCGTCGCCGTCAGTGAGTCTTGGGACAGGGTATCGGTCGAACACCACTGCCCACAGAGATGCCGAAACCGCCGCCTACCGAACGGTAGGGACTCGATTACAAATACGAAATCTCCCTTCGAACCTGAACGTGGAAGGGTCGCTCAGCGGAAGAGCACCGTGGGCCATTGGCCCGCGGAGGCCCTCAGGCCTCGTGGCGTTCGAATCCCACCCCTTCCGTGTTCTCTGTCGTCTGCTATCGAACGACAGTTAGCGGAGTAGCGCTCTCAACGAAGCGATAGTGTGGATGTCTCTTCGTCAACCCGTTCTAACTTCTCGATATCCTCGGCGGTCGGTTCGTCGGGCAACGCCCCGAGACAGGGATAACACAATAGATGGCTCGAGCCGTCCTCGAGCTCGAGGGTCATCGCAGTACCGTCGCTGCCGTCGTCCTCGCCGAACGTCCAGATATTGGCGATGCCGCCCGCGACTGAGATCGGTCGGCCACAGCCATCACACGAGTCAGTTCCCATAGCTGACTATCGTGACGGAACGGTCAAAGTCGTTCCCCTGTCCTCGACTCGACGGACCTGCCGGTATAGGTGGTAGATTCCAGCGGAAAGGAAGCGATCCGCCACTAGTTCGATTTGATCTCCTCGAACTTGCTCAAGAGCTCGTCCGCAGAATCGCCCGAATCGTATTCGACCGTTCCGTGGTGGATCGTCCGCTCGTCGTCGAAATCCGTGTCCACCTTGGAAGCTTGCTTTTCACGTCGCTCGTGTTCGTCTTCATCATAGGCACCCATTGACATGGCAACTATGAACATGTAAGTAGTTCTCTCTTATCAAGGTAACGGTTGCAACAGTCGTTAACATGTGTGAAACGGAGAGTATCACCAGATGCACAATGAGCGGGAGAAGGGAAGACGTATGCGAGCCCAGCGCGTACTCGCCACTGTGGCACGGCCGCTTCGCTTCCGTTATTCGCCCGCCCACTGGAGCGAGCAACGGGTTCGACAGGAAATTTTGCAACCGCTTCGGAACAACATCGGCGCTCAAGCCGTCAGTCCGCGATATCGGATCAACGGTGGGTGGGACACCCACCGATTCGAGATGGCAAACGACGACGTCGCGCTGTTCGCCCGAAACGAGGAGGAGGCCTACTGGATGGGCAACACCGAGACGCCGTCGACGCTGTGGCGAACCGATAAGTTCGGCTGGCGCGACGTGCCGTATCACGTCTCCCGGTGGGCACAGCGGGAATTACTCTCGACGCTCCACGAGGAAGATCCGTGGCTCGCCGACTATCCGCACCTCTCGTGGTTTTTCCTTCCCGTGTTCATGTCCAAGGACGGGCGTGAATCCACGCGGGCCTTTTTCCGCGAGCACGCGGCCGGCTTCCCCGATGCCGGACGCAGGGAATCGACGCGCTTTTTCGAGGAGTTCTTCTCGAGCGGCACGCTTGATGAGTACCGACACGTCATGTCGGGAAAACTCGGCACCAGCGATCACGTCGACCGGGTTCGAATGAGCGCGGCGATGGGAGAGTTCATCGCCGCGAAAGTCCTCGTCGACGCGGGCTACGACGTGGTTCCCGAGATCGAGGTGACGACGGGACACTCGCTGGATTTCCGCGCGAAAGACGCGGAAACGAACGTGCTCGTCGAAGTAACTCGACCCCAGCCGCCCGCAAACCGGGCCGCCGCGGGGCCGGTCGCCGCGGTTCGGGATACCGCCGAGACGAAGACCAACGGCCAGCTCGCCGAACACGGCGGCGGCGCAGTGTTGTTCGTCGACTGCTCGAGTTTCCGCGAGGACAACTGGAACGCAGTTCGGGGCGAACAGCCCGACGTTCGCCACCGACCCGCCGTCGTCTATCGAGCCCGCCCGAACGGGCACATCGAGGGCTATCAGAAGGGATCGGTGCCACTCGAGTTAGACGACGCGCTCGAGTTCGAGAATTTCGGTCAGTTTTGAGACGGACCGGTCACGCTACCGCAGTAGTGAGACGAAGCTGGAGTACTGTTCTGATCACTCGAGTGAGCCAGTTACAGTAACACGTTAACTAGCGAATTCCGGACGGAGTACGGATGAAAACCCCGAAACGGGGGACTCAATTTCGAGCGAGTGTCTCAGAACGACACCTGTTCGGGGGCGTAGGGGCTTCCAAGCGGCGTCGGATCGCGGTCGCTGTAGCCGACGCGGCCGATCGCCTTCTTGCTCACGGCAGAGTAGACCGCAAACCGCACTTCTTCGGAGGACTCGAACGTCTCCGAATCGAGGCGAGCGAGTACCTCCTCGACGGATTCGGAGCCGTTCGGGAGCTCGAGCGTGCGCTCCCCGTAGGCCTCGATCATTTCCTCGGTTGTCGCGGGATACTCGTGTGCGTCGATCATCTCGCCGGTGCCATTGAGCAACATTACACGCTAACCGTTGTGAACGATAATTATAAACATTGTCCATAAACGTTCTTTAGGAGGCCGATAGACATTATATGCCTATATCGTCCTAGAATGTACTCCGACTCATTCCTCGAGGACGCCATCGGAGACCTCGATTTTGCAATACGTCGATCGATACGGAACCGATCAGCGGCTCGAAACTCCCGCGAGGACCAGTGGTACTGCCGGCTGTAACTATGTGAAGATTTTCGCACCCCCGGGGCGACGAAAATCTTGAACGACTTACAGCCGGCAGTATGAGAAACGGCTTTAGGACCGGACTGACTCGAGCACAGTATGCCCTACGCCGATCTCCACGTCCACACGACCCGCTCGGACGGGAGCTTAGAACTCGAGGAGGTCCCCGATGCCGCCCGCCGCCACGGCGTCGACATCGTCGCGATCACTGACCACGACCGACGCCAACCGTTCGAAGAGCCGGTCATCGAGCGCGGCGGCGTGACGATCCTCCACGGTATCGAACTGCGCGTCGAGACGGCCGGCGGCCAGCGCGTCGACCTGCTGGGCTACGAACTCGAGCCGACGCCGGAACTCGAGGAAACCCTCGAGGGAATTCAGACGAACCGCCGCGAGCGCGGACAGGAAATCGTCGACTGTATCGAGGATCGCCTCGGCGTCGACCTCGGCGTCACCGTCGACGACGGCTTCGGCCGACCGCACGTCGCCCGCGTGGTCGGAGACCACCCCGACACCGAATACGACTACGAAGAGACATTCGACGAACTAATCGGAAGCGGAAAACCCTGTTTCGTTTCGCGGGAGATCCCCTCGTTCGAGCGCGGCCAGCGGCTCCTCTCGGAAGCCGCGGCGGTCGTCTCCTTGGCTCATCCGCTTCGGTATCCGGAACCGGAGCGGGCGCTCGAGCTCACCGCCGACCTCGACGCCGTCGAATTACACTATCCCTACGGCGCTTCCGTCGATCTCGAGCCGGTCGAGCGAGCGATCGAGCGAAACGACCTGCTCGTCACCGGCGGAACGGACGCCCACGGCGAACAGCTCGGTCTCGAGGGACTCTCGAAGAAGGCGTATCACGAACTCGAACTGTCAGGCTAGAAATGGGGGTTTTCGACCGATAACGGAGGCTTCAATGTGTCTCGGCCCAAATGGCCGTCCATGAATTGCCACTACTGCGACCGCGAGGCCGCTTTCGCCGCCGAGTCCGACGGACTCAGGGTCGGCCTCTGCGAGGAACACTTCCGCGAGCGGTTGCAGGAACTCGCCGAGGCCGACGGCCTCGAGACGTTGAAAGAGCAAGTCGATGTCGACCGCGCTGAGTAACGCAGACGGCAACCGGTAGAAATCGAGTCCGTAATTAGGCCGTCCGGCCCGCATCCACGTCGATCGCATCAACTGGGCAGACGTCGACACAGAGCATGCAATCGATGCACTGGGCCTCCTTGGTTGGCTCCGCTTTCTTGTCGCTCTCGGGGTGTCCCGGTGTGTCGACCCACGTAAAGACGTCGACGGGACAGTCCTCGAGACAGGCCCCGTCGGCGATACAAAGGTCGTAATCGACGGCGACGTGCGTGCCCCGAATGCCGAGCTCTTCGGGTTCGTCGACCGGCCCCCAGACGGCAACCCCGTTCTCTTCGCCTTCTTTCTCGCGGTTTTCGTGGAACTGTGGATCTATGGCCATTGCTAACAGATGTAAATGGGAGGCGCGAACTTAAATTTATGTTCCTCCGTGCGTGTGTGCGACTTCGGTGTCTGAGACAGTGCAGAGTTGCTTTGGGACAGTGCGAGAGAAATGCTTTGGGACAGTGCGAGAACGTTGCTCCTCGAGAGACGGGGCCGTCGTGACAGCCGCCACGAGGGAGCTTCCGCGGTGCTGAAGCTTTTGGTAGCCGGACCACAAGTACCAGCATGAGCGAGTCCGAATCGGCCACGCCGCGGCTGGTCTTCGACGACGACTGCGGATTCTGTACCTGGTGTGCCGAGTACGCCGCCGAGCGCGGCGAGTTCGAACTCGTCGGCTTTCGGGACCTCACGCCGGACCAACTGGCCCGGCTCCCCGATGAGTACGAAGATTGTGCTCACCTCCTCACCCAGGACGCCGTCTACTCCTGTGGCGAAGCGATCGAGGAGGTCGGCACGCGACTCGAGACACCCTCGAGACACCTCGCGGCGGCCTTTCGACAACTCCCCGGTGCCGAAGAGGCGCGAGAACCGCTCTACCGCCGGGTTGCGGATAACAGGGACCTGTTCGGGAAGATCGTTCGACGGGACCCGCCAGCGAGAGAGAACTGATACTCGAGGGAGACCCGTAGACGGTTGCACAAGAGCGGGATATCCGTAAACAATACTCACGGACGGATGATCGTAAACGTGGTGCTCACACGCGACGATCATACGTAACGGACTCGACCCGCCGAACGCATCGTTTTTGCGCGACCCGACGAATAACTGAATATGGACCTCACTCATCGCCCACGACGGCTTCGTCAAGACGGAATTCGCTCGCTGGTGAGCGAGACGAGTCTCGAGCCGTCGGATTTCATCGCACCGATTTTCGTCGACGCGACGACGGACGAACGCGTCCCGATCGAGTCGATGCCGGGCCACGAGCGCGTCCCGGTAGACGAGGCGGTCGCTCGCGTCGAGGAAGTCAGAGAGACCGGCGTCGAGGCCGTCATGCTGTTCGGCATTCCGGAATCGAAAGATCCCGAGGGGACCCGTGCGTGGGCTGAAGACGGCGTCGTCCAGGAGGCGACTCGACGAATTACGAGCGAGACCGACGCGTACGTTATCACCGACGTCTGTCTCTGCGAGTACACCGATCACGGCCACTGTGGGCCGTTGGCTGAGGAACTCCGTGGTGAGGGTGGAGGCGGCGTCCCCGAAGGAACCTGTGGACACGACGGCGCCGTGCCGACCAATACGATGACCGTCGACAACGACGCGACCCTCGAGTCCCTCGAGAAGATCGCGACCTCCCACGCCGAGTCGGGGGCAGATATGATCGCGCCGAGCGGGATGATGGACGGGATGGTCGGCGCGATTCGCGGGGCGCTCGACGAAGCCGGCTTCAAAGGCGTCCCGATCATGAGCTACGCGGCGAAGTACGAGAGCGCCTTCTACGGCCCGTTCCGGGACGCCGCGGATGGTGCACCCTCCTTTGGAAACCGACGACACTACCAAATGGATCCCGCGAACGCACGCGAGGCGATCCGCGAGGTCGAACTCGACGTCGAGCAGGGAGCGGACGTGTTGATGGTCAAACCGGCGCTCCCGTACCTCGATATCGTCGCCGAGCTCCGGCGGGAGTTCGACCACCCAATCGCGGCCTACAACGTCTCCGGCGAGTACGCCATGCTTCAGGCCGCCGCGGAGAAGGGCTGGCTCGAGTTGGACGAAGTGGCACTCGAGTCGCTGCTGTCGATCAAACGGGCAGGTGCGGATCTGATTCTAACCTACTTCGCAGAAACCGTCGCCGAAGAGCTATCGGCTGGATCCTGAACGAAAGTCAGTCTCTCATGTGATCCGGCACTCGAGTATTTCGGTGATGGTAAAATAAGAGGTCGCTTCTTCAAGAGGTACCACCTCACTCGAGCTCAATGAATATGTTATCCACAGATGGCTGAAAACAGCCAGAAACCGCCAAACGTTCACATGCACTCGAGCCGGGACGCTCGTGCGGCAATATCTGCCGCGCGCAAGCCCAAAGAGGCCAAAATCCGTTCAATCGTCGCAAAAGTTTCCACGGTCGATCCGAACGCCGGTGGACGGACGGTCAGTGTATAAGCACGTGAGAAGACGAACGGCCCTAGTCAAGGCCCTAATACACATTATATTGCCTTTAGATTCGCCCGGATTGCCCTATTACACCACCATTCCTACCGGATTGTCAACGCCAACCATTATATATAGGTGAGACCTCGAGAACGAACGTGATTTGGAGTACAATCATGACTCAAAACAAAGATAGTGTGGACATACGTAACGGTATTGGGGGCAGTGCGTTCGGAACGGGTAGTGAGGTGACGCACGCATGATCGATCCAATTCTTCTCGAGGCCACTGCAGCCGACCTCGAAGAACTCGCGACGGGGATGAACCTGATGTGGGCACTGACGGTGACGTTCCTCATCTTCTTCATGCACGCTGGGTTCGCGATGCTCGAGGCGGGGCAGGTCCGCTCGAAGAACGTCGCGAACCAGTTGACCAAGAACATGTTGACCTGGGCAGTGGGAATCGGGGTGTTCTTCGTCATCGGTATGGGTATTTCAAATAACGTTGGGGCGGGGCTCGTCGGTGGCGACGGCGGACCACTGACGATGTTTGGAGAAGGATCGTTCGACCTCACGATGTGGCTGTTCAGCGCGGTGTTCGCGATGACCGCCGCGACGATCGTTTCCGGTGCGGTGGCGGGACGTGCGAAACTCCGCGCGTACGTGACCTACACCTTCCTGCTCGCCGCCCTCATCTACCCGGTGGTGGCTGGCATGGTCTGGTACGCACCGGGACCAGATGCACCGATTCTCGCTAGCCTCGGATTTGCCGACTTCGCGGGCGGAATGGTCGTCCACGGCGTCGGCGGTGTTGCAGGGCTCACCGCAGCCTGGATTATCGGTGCCCGGATGGACAAGTACAACGACGACGGGAGCGTCAACATCATTCCCGGTCACTCGATGACATTCGCCGTGTTGGGAACGCTAATCCTCTGTTTCGGCTGGTTCGGCTTCAACGTCGGAACGGCCGCAGACGTCATCGATTCCGAAGCGATGGCGGAGGGAACGTTCGTTCTCGGCGACTTCGCTTACGTTGGCGAAATCGCAGCGGTTACCGCCCTCGGGATGGGGCTCGGCGCAATCGGGGCCTCCGTCGTCTCGCTCGCGATGAACGGGAAAGTCGACACGCTCTACGTCGCCAACGGCATGCTCGCAGGTCTTGTCGGCGTCACCGGTCCGACCGACCTCATCACGCCAGTGGGAGCGATCGCGATCGGCTTCCTCGCCGGCGCACAACTGCCAATCGTCTTCAAATTCGTCGAACAGAAACTCAAGATCGACGATGTCTGTGCAGTCTTCCCCGTCCACGGGAGCGCGGGCATGCTCGGGCTGATCATCTACCCGCTCTGGTCGAACGCCGAAGGCGCAACGACCATCGGCGAAGGAGTTATCGCTGGCGGGATCTTCTCGATCGAAGCCAGCGCGTTCGGTCCACAGATTCTCGGCGTCGGTGTCATCACCATCTGGACGGTGCTCGCGACCGCAGCCGTCTGGGGCGCGTTCAAGGCAATCGGTGAAGCTCGAGTCACGCCCGAACACGAACGCGACGGACTCGATATCGCCGAACACGGCGTCGACACCTACCCAGAGTTCGGCGGCCCGGATGTCGCGACCGACGGCGGCGTTCCCGAAAAGCAGATTCGTACCGACGGCGGTGAAGACGATTACACGACGGACATTCAGATGGTCACGGCCATCATCCGTCCGGACCGCCTCGGTGACGTGAAAAAAGCGCTCGCCGAAAGCGGTGCGCCGTCGCTCACCGTCACTAACGTCTCCGGACGCGGGTCCCAGCCCGCCAAGAAGGGACAGTGGCGCGGCGAGGAGTACACCGTCGACCTTCACCAGAAGGTCAAAATCGAGTGCGT
This sequence comes from Halostagnicola bangensis, assembly GCF_054653435.1. NCBI lineage: Archaea > Methanobacteriati > Methanobacteriota > Halobacteria > Halobacteriales > Natrialbaceae > Halostagnicola > Halostagnicola bangensis. Next base: position 1,504,434 of record NZ_BAAIGG010000002.1, read on the forward strand.
CGTCGCGGACGTCCCCGCAGAGGACGTCGTCGACGCGATCCGAGAGGGAGCTAACACCGGCGAACCCGGTGACGGCAAGATCTTCGTGCTCCCCGTCGAAAGCGCGATGCAGGTTCGCACTGGCGACACCGGAACGGACGCAGTCTGATCGGATCGGTTCCGATTTGACTGGCGATTTTAAGACGTTGCTCCGCTCAATCATTGTGGCTTACTACGAGGTGCGTTCGGCTCACTTCTGTCGTTTCTTTTCGCTCCGGCGAGCAGTTCGTCGGCTAACCTCGGTACTTCTTTGTCGTCCGATACGTAAGGCCCGCATATGAACGACGACAACTCGCGGGACCTGTACGACAGGGCACTGTCGGTGATGCCAGGCGGCGTGAATTCGGCAGTTCGTGCGGCGATCGAACCGTACCCCTTTTTCGTCCAGAAGGGGGACGGCGGCCACGTCATCGACGCCGACGGCAACCGCTACGTCGACTGGGTGATGGGACTCGGTCCGCTACTGCTCGGCCACGACCTCCCGGAGGAAGTTCGAGCCGGAATTCAACGAAACGCGACCGAGGGGCCGATGTACGGCGCGCCGACCGAGATCGAAGTCGACCTCGCGGAGTTCGTCGTCCGACACGTCCCGAGCGTCGAGAAAATACGGTTCGTCAACTCCGGGACCGAAGCGACAACCTCCGCGGTTCGACTGGCTCGAGGACACACCGGCCGGAACAAGATCGTCATCATGCAGGGTGGCTATCACGGCGCGCAGGAATCGACGCTCGTCGAGGGCGACGCCGACGAGCGCGGACCGAGTTCGGCGGGGATCCCCGTCTCCTTTTCTGACCACACGATTCCAGTGCCGTTCAACGACGAAGACGCCGTACGCGAGGTCTTCGAGGAACACGGCGACGACATCGCCGCCGTGCTCACCGAGCCGATTCTCGGGAACAACGGCATCGTCCACCCCGTTCCGGGCTATCACGAGTTCCTTCGAGAGATCACCGACGAGCACGGCTCGCTGTTGATCTTCGACGAGGTGATTACCGGCTTCCGCGTTGGCGGACTCGGCTGCGCACAGAGCGAACTCGACGTGACCCCCGACCTCACGACGTTTGGCAAGATCATCGGCGGCGGCTTTCCCGTCGGCGCGATCGGCGGTAAAGCGGAGATCATGGAAGGACTCACGCCTGCGGGCGACGTCTTTCAGGCGGGCACCTTCTCGGGCCACCCCGTGACGATGGCCGCCGGCCTCGAGACGCTGAAATTCGCCGCAGAGAACGATGTCTACGAGCACGTCGACGGACTCGGAGACCGGCTCCGATCGGGACTCTCCGACATCGTCGCCGACCAGGCGCCGAGTTACACCGTCGCGGGAACGGCGAGCATGTTCAAGGTGATTTTCACCCGCGAAAATCCCGGAACGGGAGCGCTCGAGGGAGAATCGGAGTTCGGTTGCGTACAAGATCCCGACTCCCCTCGCTACGAGTACGCACCGAAAAACGCCGCGGACGTAAGCGCCGCCGAAACCGATCGCTGGCGGCGCGTGTTCTGGGGCCAGATGAAAGAGCGGGGCATCTTCCTCAGCCAGAACCAGTTCGAGTGTCAGTTCGTCAGCTACGCCCACACCGAAGCCGACGTCGAAGAGACGCTCGAGGCGTACAAAGAAGCGCTCTAAGAAATTCATCTCGAGCAGAGAGTCTCAACACCTGCAACGAACCCACATCTACAAGTCGTGGGCTATCCCACAAAAGAGTGGAAGGGTTGCTAGCCGGGAAGAATACAGGGAATCCGGCGTTTTTTGGAGCGGTAACGCGGAGAGAGGCGGTACTCGAAACAGTGTACGATCCCGTCTCTCGGGTGAGCGCGCTCGAAAGCACGGCCATTATGAGTCTCAAGCTGGTTACTCCGGCACCTGCATGCCCGAAATCTACGACCAAATCGACGAGTCGATCGAGCCAGTCGACCTTCGGTTCTCCGAAACCGAAATCGAAGAACAGACCGATCATCTTCTGGAATTCATTCGAGAACAAGTCGACGCATCCGACGCTGACGGCGTCGAAATCGCGCTCTCAGGCGGTATCGATAGCACGGTGACTGCGGCGCTCGCGGTCGAAGCCCTCGGTACCGACGCGGTCCACGGAGTTACCCTCCCGAAGGAGGTAAACGAGGACGAAAACATGAGCGACGCCGAGCGCGTCGCGACCGACCTCGGGATTTCCTACGACGTCTTCGGTATCGACTCCATCATGAACGAGGTGCTCGAGACCGCAGACGCCGACAGCGGGAATATCGCCGAGGATCAGTGGGAGGGGCGATACGTGGGGAACACGAGCGCCCGGGTCCGGATGACCGTCACGTATCTCCTCGCCAATCGAGAGAACAGAATCGTTCTGGGGACCGGAAACCGCGCGGAGCTCGCGACGGGTTACGTGACGAAGTACGGAGACGGCGGGGTGGACTGTAACCCGCTCGCGAACCTCTACAAACAGCAGGTTCGACAGGTTGCCGCCTACCTCGGCGTCGACGAGTCGATCGTTCAGAAGACGCCGACCGGCGGGATGGTCGACTACGGTACCGACGAGGAGGAGCTCGGACTCGACTACAACACGCTCGACGCCGTATTGGCGTTCTACATCGACGGAAACCTCTCCGCTTCGGTGACCGCGCGCCTCACCGACACGACCCCCGAGAAGGTAAAAGAGGTCGAACGGCTCCACGAAGAGAGCGAACACAAACGAACGCCGCCGACGGAACCCGAGGCGCTGTTCTAGAGAGGTCGATTGTCAGAGGGGGTCGTTCACAACGTTCTCGATGCTGACAACGGCTCGGAATACCGTCAAAGCTCCCAGCGGCTCCGAATTCCCAGTCCAGACAAGGGATCCGAACACCACTCAACGCCAGACGTTTCCGTTCTAGGGTGGAACGTCACGATACGTGATTACTCTCGAGCGGCCCTCGAGTGTTTCGGCTGTCGACTGGGGACGGATTATCGAGCGGCTGTGCTTTCTCTTTCCGCCGGTGATCGGCGTCGGAGCGATCGGAGTCATTCAGGAGGCCGATCCCGGCGTCCCCGGCCTCGCGTGGGGACTCTTTTTGGTCGGGACCTTCGGCTACACCCTGTTGACGATTGGAATGATGCTTGCACTCTTCGTCGACGCGCGCGACGTTCGGTCTGACTCGATCGCCGCCGCAAACTCGAAGGGGACTGCGAGTGCAGAAGAATCCTCGAGTTCGAACGGCGACTCGAGATCGAAGAACTCCACGAGCACGAACTGGACGCCGAGTCCCTGGCTCTACGCGACGTTTGCACTGCTCTGGGCACCGGCGGCGGGGGTCATCTATCTCGCGCGACGTCACAGGGCAGCCGGGACGAAAGCTGGATGGAACGGCTGGTGGCTCGTCGTCGCACTCTCGCTGATGACGACCGTACTCGGAGTGATTACCGCGGTAATCGCCGTCGTCTTCTCGATCCCGGGACTGCTCCTGGCCGCAGTCGCACTCACCGGTGCGGTGGCGTTCGGCACGTTTCCGATCGCGATCCACCAGGACGCCGCTTACGTCAGTGCACGGGGCGGGTCGTGGCAACCGAATCCCGGACTCTTCCTCGGTATCGCACTAGTGAGCCTGTTCGCTGCCCCGATTCAGCCCGTACTGGCCGGGTACTATCTGTTCCGTCGACGGCGGTCGACGGGGACGCCCTGACACCTCCTCTAGTGGCGGACAGGGATACGAACTTGCCCACCCTCGACAGTGGACAGTGAGAAACGCCGCTCCTCGAGGACACGTGCTTCCACGCTCTCAATCGGCGGTGACGATCGCGTCCTCGTACTGGCCGACCGCCTCGAGAACCGCCTTCCGATCCGCTTCGTCGACATCGAACTCCGCCAGCGTCTCCCCGAGGTACTGTGCAATCGCGTCGAAATCCTTCTGCGAGATCCCGAGATGGTCGTGGGCGGTTTCCATATCTTCGCCCGTGTACTCGACGGGGCCACCCGCGACCGAGCTCAGGAACTGGGTCTGGTGGGCGCGCTGGGCCTGCATATCCACGTCCTCGAAGTACCCGACCAGATCATCATCGGCGAGAACGTATTCGTAAAACTGGTCGACGACGGCACCGATCGCTTCCTCGCCGCCGAGACGGTCGTACAGGGTTTGTTCTGCCATCGATAACAAGTTTCAGTTACGGTACCAAAAACGTCATGACGAACATCTTCGAGTAACGTCCTCACGAACAGCTTCGGCTTCGGTGGTCACGAATGCACCGTTCGATGACAGAACGGAGACAGAGCGTGCGCTTTTCATAGGTGAGGCCCGGACCTGTGTCTATGAGAACACGCGGGACATTGCGGCTGGCGACACGAGGGTCCACACTCGCCCGAAGACAGGCGGCCCTCGTTCAGGAGCAACTCGAGGATCGCGGCTACGAGGTCGAACTCGTCACCGTCGAGACCACGGGCGACCAAATTCGGGACGAACTGATCCACCGGCTGGGGAAGACGGGTGCGTTCGTCCGGGAACTCGACGAACGGGTCCTCGACGGCGACCTCGACGGCGCGATCCACTCGATGAAAGACATGCCGACCGAGCAGCCGTCGGAACTCGTTACCGCGGCCATCCCCCAGCGCGGACGGCCGGGCGACGCCCTCGTCACACCCGACGGAACGTCGCTCGAGGAACTCCCCGAAGGAGCGACGGTCGGAACCTCGAGTCTCCGTCGTCGCGCCCAACTCCTCTCGGAACGCCCCGATCTCGAGGTCGAGCCCCTCCGCGGAAACGTCGACACGCGACTCGAGAAACTCCTCGCACCCGCGTTGCAAGAAGAACACGCAGAACGGAGCGATGCCGACAAGGAACGAAAGGGCGACACCGGCGGCTACAAGCCGGATTACGAGGACAAGAACACCGACGACGATGAAGACGACGAAACGAATAATCAAACCGTCGACGAGTGGTTCGACGGCCTCTCGGAGATCGAAAAGCAGGCCCTCGGGCGCGAAATCGAGACGGAGTACGACGCGATCGTCCTCGCGGAAGCCGGCCTCGAGCGAAGCGGGCTGGCCCACCACGTCGAGTACGAACAACTCTCGAAGAAGACGTTCGTTCCCGCACCGGGCCAGGGCGCGCTCGCGGTGACTGCAACCGACGGTGAGACGGCCCGGAATATCCAGTCGGCGATCGACCACCCGCGCAGTCGCGCCGAGACGACCGTCGAACGAACGTTGCTTTCGGAACTCGGCGGCGGCTGTATCGCTCCGATCGGCATCTACGCGATCGTGCAGGGAGAATATGTCCAGGCTCGAGTCACAGTCTTCGACCGAGACGGCGAGGAATCCGTTCTCGCGAATCGAGATCTCCCCGTCGAAACGCACGCTGACGCGGCCATCGAGTTCGCGCGAGACCTCGAAGACCGCGGTGCCGCGGAGCTGATCGCGGAGGCTCGAAAAGACGGTGAAACGGAAACCGACGAGAGCGAAGCCGATACCGACCAAAATCTTCCGGACCGAGAGGACCAACCGGAGGGAAAGTAAGGTGACGGGAGACACGGTTCAGTTCGACGACAGCGACCCGGATTCCGACGCCGAGCAAGCGGCCGGAACCGTCTCACTGGTCGGGAGCGGCCCCGGTGATCCCGAACTGCTGACGGTCAAAGCGAAACGGTTGCTCGACGATGCGGATGTCGTTCTCCACGACAAGCTTCCGGGTCCGAAGATCATCGAGACGCTTCCTGAGGATCGGCGCGAGGACGTCGGCAAACGCGCTGGCGGCGAACGCACCTCCCAGTCCGAGATCAACGAGCGGCTCGTCGAACTCGCCCGCGAGGGCAAGGACGTGGTTCGGCTCAAGGGCGGCGATTCGTTCGTGTTCGGCCGCGGCGGCGAAGAGGCCGAGTACCTCGCCGAGCGCGAGATTCCCTTCGAGGTCGTCCCCGGCGTCACCTCGGCGATCGCCGCGCCGGCCGTCGCCGGCGTCCCCGTTACCCACCGCGATCACGCCTCCTCCGTGAGTTTCGTCACGGGTCACGAGGATCCGACCAAAGAAGAGTCCGCAGTCGATTGGGACGCACTTGCCGCGACGGGCGGCACCATCGTCGTCCTGATGGGCGTCGGCCGACTACCCGACTACACGAAGGCGCTTCTCGAGACCGGCATGGCTCCCGAAACGCCCGTCGCGCTGATCGAGCGCGGCACCTGGCCGGGCCAGCAGGTCGCGACGGGGACTCTCGAGACCATCGTCGACGTCCGCGACGAGGAAGGCATCTCCCCGCCCGCCGTGACGGTGATCGGCGACGTGGCCTCGACCCGCGAGGCCGTCGGCGAGTTCATCGAAAACGACTACGAGCGCCAGGAAAACGGTTCCACGGAGGGATAATCGATGTCGACAAACACCCCGTCGGTCGCCGTCTTCCGTCCCGACGACGATCGGATCGAAACCGCGACCGCGCTACTCTCCGAACTCGGCGTCGACCCCGTTCCGGACCCGATGCTCGCCGTCGAACCGACCGACGCGGTTCCACGGACCGACGCCGAATACGTCGTGTTGACGAGCAAGACCGGTGCGGAACTCGTCGCCGACGCCGGCTGGGAACCCGGCGAGGCGACCGTCTGTGCGATCGGTCCCGCGACGGCCGACGCCCTTCGCCAGGTCGGCTACGATGTCGATATCGTCCCCGAGGAGTACACCTCGAGCGGACTCGTTTCGCGGCTCGCGAACGAGGTCGACGGCGCGCGCGTCGAGGTGGCTCGCAGCGATCACGGGAGCGACGTGTTGCTCGAGGGCCTCGAACGCGAGGGAGCGTACCTCCACGAAACGATCCTCTACCGGCTCGTTCGCCCCGACGCAAGCGGCGACTCGGTCGAACTCGCGGCAGAAAGGCGACTCGACGCGGCGTGTTTCACCTCGTCGCTGACCGTCGAACACTTCCTCGAGGCCGCGCGGGCGCGAGCGAACGGGGACACAACGAACGCCCTCGAGGGGCTAAACGACGCCGTCGTCGGCGTCATCGGCGAACCGACCGCGGCAACGGCGGCGGAGCTCGGCGTCGACGTCGACGTCGTCTCGAGCGAAGCGACCTTCGAGACGCTGGCTCGGGAAACGGTCGCCGAACTCGAGTAGGCGGTTTTCTCGGTTTACAAGCGGACCAGGAGAATGCCGGGGCCGTTCGGAAATCGAGGAGTTTCGTAATCAAGCAAAGCCCTCAGTTTCGCAGACTTCGCGGAAACTGCGCTCAGCTTATCTTCGCTTAGTCACGAGAATCGAAGATTCTCGAACGGTTTGACCCCGAGGCGATTCACGTCCCGTACCCGCACCCGATCGCGGCGAACAACGCGTCGATTACGTCGGTCGGTTCGTCAGCCGGCGCCCGGTAGTTCAGCATCACGCGTGTCCCATCTCGGTCGAGTGAAACATGTCGCATTCCGTCGTGAGTGAAAATGTCATCCGCAGGGAGGTCGTCCCGACCGCCGAATCCGAGGGAGGACACCACATCTTCCTCGACCGCCTCGGCGTCGTCGAACTCGTCGCTTCGAAACGTTACCGTCGAAACATGTACATCGCCCTCGGCGAACGCGTCCCCGGAAACGTATCCAATCCGGTTTGCCGTCTCCTCGCCGCCGACGGTATCTCGGCAGTTCCTAACGGGGCGCTCAACCGCGAACCGAACGGGCGCCTCTCGCGTCGCCGCGGTGAACGCATCAAGGAGGGGACCGGCCAACGGATCGGATTTGTCGTTCCAGACGGCCGCTACCGACGTCGCCGTCTCCCGCTCACCGAGGACAAAGAGGTTTTCCGTGATCGACGCGACAGCTGCCTCGCCAACAACGCGAATCGGAGAGTCGCCGTCGGTGACCATTTCGGCCGTCTCGTCGGCGATCGACTCGAGTTCTGCCAGCAAGTCGGCTTCGCTCCAGGTTACCCACGCCAGCGCCGCCGCCCCGTCATCGTCGCCAACGAGGACCAGTTTCGCGAGACCGTCGGCCTCGATGTCAGTAACCGTTTCACGGTCGATGAACGACGTGATCGCGTCGGGTACGTCTGCGAACGCGGGCGAATCGAGAAGCGTCAACGCACCCGCTCGAGCGATATCGTCCGTCTGGAGGTCGTCGACGCGAACGTGGACGAGCCGATCGATACTGCTCGGAACCGAGCCGGAGGTGAGAATCCAGGCGCCGGGGCGGTCATCCGATCCGTTGGCGAGGGCCCAGGTGCCGCCGAAAACGCCGAGCGCAGCGGCGAGTCCGCCCGCGCCAACGACGGCCCGCCGTGTTGGATTGGGGAGGGTCATCGATAGGAGATGATCGTATTCGGTATAGACATATTGTTCATTCGGATTCGCCATAGGAGTTAGGGCCGTGACATAAGACTGTGTACCCGGCGTGCCTATCGTCCTCGACGCCGAATATGAACACAAACTAGCACGGTAGTCCGGAGGGAAGCTCCCACCAGTATGCGACTCAGTGATTCATCGATACCAGCTGTTTCACAGAGAAGATTGCTGAAAAAGCATCGCAGAAGCCATCCAACGGAGAATAGACACGCTGAATGTCGCTCCACTAGTAGCAGGCAGAACTGAACGCGTCCCTCCACGCCGGACCGCAACTTTATCCCGGAAGCCGACCCACAACCGACCGAGACGAATGTCAGGCCCCGTCCCCGAACTCGACGATCGCGCCCGCGAGTGCGCCAAGCGGCTATGCGAGGCCGAGGAAGTGCTGCTTGCCTCCCACATCGACGCTGACGGACTCACCAGCGCGGCGATCGCCGCGAGCGCACTCGAGCGTGCGAACATCCCCTTCGAAACCGTCTTCGAAAAACAGCTCGACGAGAAGGCGATCGCGGCCATTGCCGCCAGAGAGTACGAGACGGTGCTGTTTACGGACTTCGGGAGCGGCCAGCTCGATGTGATCGGCGAGCACGAAGACGACGGCGCGTTCACGGCCGTCATCGCCGACCATCACCAGCCCGCAGACAGGGAGACAGAGTACCACCTCAACCCGCTGTTGTTCGGAATCAACGGCGCGTCGGAGTTATCCGGTGCGGGCGCGAGTTACGTCCTCGCTCGAGCGCTCGCGGAAACGGCCGGAGGTGGGAACGAACCTGACGGATGCATCGCAACCGACGGCGGAACCGAAGCCCAGAGCGGGGCAAGCCCAGAGTGTGGAACCGGGACCGCCACAAACCCGCCCGCCGGCGGAACGGGACCACAAGCGGACAATCGTGACCTCGCCGCGCTCGCCGTCGTCGGAGCCGTCGGCGACATGCAAGCCTCGGGCGGCGAACTCCACGGCGCGAACGAAGGGATCGTCGAGGAGGGCGTCGAAGCAGGCGTCCTCGAGACCGCAACCGATCTGGCGATTTACGGTAAACAGACCCGTCCGTTGCCGAAACTGCTCGAGTACTCTACCGACGTTTACATTCCCGGCATCTCGAACGACTCGAACGGCGCGCTCCGATTTCTCGACGGACTCGACCTCGAGTTGAAACGCGACGGCGAGTGGCGGCGCTGGTCCGGGCTGACCGGCGAGGAAAAACAAACCGTCGCGAGCGCGCTCGTCCAGCGAGCCGTCTCGACCGGCGTCCCGGCATCCAAAATCGACGGTCTCGTGGGTACCTCCTACGTTCTAAGCGCCGAACCGGTCGGAACGGAGCTCCGCGATGCGAGCGAGTTTTCCACGCTCTTAAATGCTACAGCGCGATACGAAAGAGCCGATGTCGGGCTGGGCGTCTGCCTCGGAAACCGCGAGGGGGCGCTCGAGAGAGCCCGAACGCTCCTTCGAAATCACCGGCAAAACCTCTCGAAGGGGATCGATCTGGTCACACAGGAGGGTGTAACGACTGAGGAGCACGTGCAGTGGTTCGACGCAGGCGACCGCATTCGAGAGACCATCGTGGGAATCGTCGCCGGCATGGCGATGGGCAACGACGGAATCACCACTGGAAAGCCGATCTTCGCGTTCGCCGAAAAGGAAGGGAACGACGGCGAGGATGTCGAAATCAAGGTCTCTGCAAGAGGAACTCACAGTCTCGTCAGGAACGGACTCGACCTCTCGGTCGTCATGAGCGATGCGTCACAGGCAGTGGGCGGTGACGGTGGCGGTCACGACGTCGCCGCCGGTGCAACGGTTCCCGCCGGGGAAGAGTCGGCGTTCATCGAGCGAGCCGACGAGATCGTGGGCGAACAGCTCGAATAGAGCGATATCGAAGCGGGGAACGTGCAACTCGAGGATCCGAGAACATCACGGTTTTGGGTGCGTAGATTCAGGACCGGTCCATCGAAGCAGGAACGGTCGGAACTAGCGGCGCTCGCTTGGTGAGCATGTACGTCGACTTTCGGACGGCACCTTTGGCGTACTGGACCGTACTTTTGTGAATCGGCGTGCGCTTTCCGCGGATTTGTGTTCGGCCCTCGAGAATCGCGTCGACGAGTTCGTCGCCGTCGATATCGGCTTTTGTCTCCGCCGATCGCTCGGGTTCGATTAGAATCTCCGTGTAGGCCTTTCCGACGTTCGGGAGGTAATGAGCGTCGCTAGCACCGATTTGGGGATATTCTCGCTTTCTGGCGAACGTTCGCGCACGGCGGTTTCGATAGCCGGTAAAGACCATCGAGTTGTACACCTCGATCGCGTCGGCGTCTTTGATCCGGCGTTTTCGGACGCCGTGGCGCGAGCGCTGGAACGGATGGGGAACGATCGCGATCCCGTCGAGTTCACGCACGCGTTCGACCGTCTCCGTAAACGCCATTCCTGGCTTCGGACGTTCTTTGACGCCGACGGCCAAGAGGTGGCCGTGGCGAGTCGATACTTCGACGCCCGGGATACCGATCAGGCCGTACTCTGGGGCGAGTTTCGCCGCGCGGCGGGACTCCTCGATTTCGTCGTGGTCCGTGATTACGACGCCGTCGAGGTCGATATCCGCGGCGTGTTCCAAGATGAGCTCGATCGGTTCGTGCCCGTCGTAGGAGTCATCGGAGTGAACGTGAAAATCGATCGAAAATGGGAGGTATGAGTTCATATGACCGACTGTCGCTGTCAACAATAGGACTGACAAACCCATAAGCGCTCCGCTCGAAACGCCACCGCGAGGCGACAGCCATCGGACAAAGCAGACGGGACCGCCTCGAGGCCAGCGACCGACGGTAAAATTCGTCGAGTAGCGACGCCGTCCGCGTACAGACAGGCGACGGCGAGCTTTCGACTCGCCGCTTCCATCAATCGAGATCAGGATAGTATCGTACTCAGTTGACCGGCGAGACGTAATTGAATATAGCACTGTATAGTTTATTAGAGAGAGAAAACGACTTCGCGGCCGGGAGACGCGTCGCTTTTTGTAGGTTCCCAACAATGTGTGAACAAGCCATGACAACAACGTACACAGGAGCAGATCTGTTCGTCGACGCCCTCGAGTCCTACGGCGTTTCACACGTGTTCGGGAACCCCGGCACGACGGAACTGCCGGTGATGAACGCCCTTTCGGAAAGCGAACTCGAGTACGTCCTGGGCCTTCACGAAGATGTGGCGGTGGGAATGGCCTCCGGATACGCCAGTACGCGACGGTATCACGCCGACGACGACCCCTCGATCAACCCTGTGGGGGTCGTGAACCTCCACATCACCCCGGGGCTCGCCCACGGATTGGGGAACATCTACGCCGCGAAGATGGCCGGAACGCCACTCGTGGTTACGGCGGGAAACCACGAACGAGACTTTCGGCACGAAGAACCGCTGCTGTCGGGCGAACTCGTCGAGATGACCGAGCAGTTCTGCAAGTGGTCCGACGAAGTGCTCGACGTGACCGCCCTGCCGACGATGCTTCGCCGGGCGTTTCGGGTCGCACTGACGCCCCCGACCGGTCCCGTCTTCCTCGGGCTCCCGATGGACGTCATGCTCTCGGAGACCAGTCCGGACGAAATCGAACCGCTCGGCCCAGTTCCGACCGCTGGCGGCGGAGATACGGACCAACTCGAGCACGCCGCGACCCTGCTGGCGGAGGCGAACGACCCCGTCATGATCGTCGGCGACCACGTGGCTCGAGCGGGTGAGAGCGCGGTCGACGCCGCGGTCGATCTCGCGGAGGCGTCGGGCGCACGCGTCCACGGCGAGATCCTTGCCTGCGAGATCAACTTCCCGACCGATCACGATCATTGGATCTCCTTCGTGCCGCCGGATGAGGACATCGCGTCGATGTTGATGAGTACGGATACGCTCGTCTTCGCCGGGATATCGACAAATACGACCCTCATGCGCCACGAAGAGCCGTTGGTCGATTCGGAAACGACCTGCATCCACCTGAGCGACGCCCCCTGGGAAGTGGGGAAGAATCAACGCGCCGACGCGGCGATACTCGGCGATCCCGGCACCGTCATGGCCGATCTGGCGGACCGCGTCTCGGATCGGCTTTCCGAAGACGAACACGAGAACCGACTCGAGAACGTTCGTGCGGTAAAAGAATCGATGAAGGGGCTCATCCGGGAGATGGGCGTTGACGAGAGCTCGGAGGATGAAACCCGGGCGGGGAAACACGAACTCGTAGACGCACTCGAGGCCGTTGTGCCGAACGCGTACATCGTCGACGAAGGAATAACGTCGAAGTACCCGCTGTTGACCCGGTTCTCGCTTTCGCCACAACAGATGATTTCGAACAAGGGCGGCGGACTCGGCTACGGACTCCCCGCTTCCGTCGGGGCCTCCCTGGCCGAATCGATGCGTGACGAGTCACGCGAGGTGATCGGCTACATCGGCGACGGCTCGTACCTGTACTACCCGAACACCATCTACACGGCGGCCCGGTACGACCTCGATCTGACAGTCGTCGTCTCCGACAACCGCAACTACCGGATCCTGAAGGACAATATGCAAACGATCTACGGCGGAACCGACGAAGACTTCGAATACGTGGGGATGGACTTCGAACCAGCCGTCGACCTCGTCGCCAACGCGGAGAGTTACGGGGCACGCGGGCACCTCGTGGAGACGCCCGGCGAACTCGAGCCAACGCTGGAGGAGGCACTCGAGCACGATGGAACCGACGTGGTGGACGTGCTCGTCCACGATTAGTTACCGTGTATTGGTAACATAGAACATATTTTGAGTCGCAATCGGTTCTGGGGATCAGTTTCGAGCGGTAGCGCTCCGATAACGGTTGCTATCGAATACTGAGGGGGAGAGTCGTTTATCGATGATAAATCGTATTTCGATATATAGAATGTTGCCGCCATCCGATCAATTGTCACGAAAGCGCCGAGGAATCTTCCGGGATGAGCGCTGACAGAGACACCGACTCGAGGGCAGCGCGAATATCGAGCGGACTATCCGATGAGTCGACGGAGTCGTAGACGTGGTGCATACACTCGAGAAGGGCGTCGAGTGCGGCGCTACGGGTCGTGACGCTCCCGAGTCGTTCGGTCGCCGAACACTCGCCGACCGAGTATCGGTACCGGATCTCCCAGCATCGACTTAGACCGAGCGACGGATGGGAGCTATGAGCGGAAACTCGAGCCGCAAATAGCGTAGCCGAGGACCGACTGTGACGATACGAGATTCGATCGTCGCTGGTCTCGACCGGTCCCCAATTAGGCGGGAGTTCCTCCCTCGGAAGGGACCGTTGTGTTAGTGGCATATCAGATCGAACGCGACTGCTCGGGGTGCTCGTTTGGCCTGCGAATTCATCCCACCTATGTAGGCACCCGATACTGTATCAGCCAGAGAGACAATATCAGCGAGTACGAACAAAAGCATCCGGCAATCGCAACCCCAGACTGGCAGTGCCAAAACAACTAATCGCCCCACTTTTGGTGACGCTGTCCCTTTCACCCGACATGACCGACTTCGACTCCGAGAAGTTCGAGGATAAGTACGCGAATTACTTCCCCGAACTCCAGCAGGCGTACAAGAACGCGTTCAACCGAATGAACGACCGATACGATTCCGAGCTCGTCCACGCTATTGACCAACAAGTGCTCAACGAGAGCGAGCCGTTTTACGAGGGAGACGGTGAATTTCGCGTGGAACTGCCGGACGATCCCTACGACCGACTCGCGGGCGTCGTCGTCGAAGAAGAACGATTCGAACAGGTGCTCGAGAAACACGTCGAAGAGATCGAAACCGAGCTCCAGCGAGTGTTTAATTTTTAAGTAGCGCGTCTGCCGGTATCACGCCCTAAAACGGGAACCTGGGCCAAGAAACCGAATACAAACTGCGGAAGGTCTAAGGACGTTCGCCACCAACACGAATTCATGAGCACGGAAACCCAGAACGACGGAGACGACCTCGAAGATAGCGTGACGAACTTCCTGCGCCGGAACTTCCCGCAGATTCAGATGCACGGCGGGAACGCAGCGATTCAGGACCTTGACCGTGAGACCGGAGAGGTTACCATCGCACTCGGTGGTGCCTGCAGTGGCTGTGGTATCTCTCCGATGACGATTCAGGCGATCAAGAGCCGAATGGTCAAGGAAATTCCCGAAATCGAGAAGGTTAACGCACACACCGGCGCTGGCGGCGGTGGCGACATGGGCGGTGCAACGCCATCGTTCCCCGGCGAGACCGTCGATGACGACGAGGGCGAGTCCGACGAAGGACCAGCCGCACCGTTCTAAAGGAAGTCGTCCACAGACGTGATTCGTGGTTGATTACGACGCTAGTTTTTGAATACCTGCGTTAGTTCCGCCGAAAGTAGATTCCGATCCGAGCAGTGCTCGCGACCGGTTGGCTACGTTCGGTTCGGCGCATGGCCCCGTTCCCACGTTCGAACCAGTTCGGTGAGCAGTCGATTCGTCGGAACGTCGATCCCCCGTTCTGCGGCCCGGTCGACCACGTAGCCATTGATCGCGTCGATCTCGGTTCGGCGTCCAGCAAGTACGTCCTGGGCCATCGAAGAGGTGTTGTTCCGCGTCAACGTCGCTACCGTTCTCACTGCCTCGAGCGCCTCTCTGTTCGATAACGAAACGCCGTTCTCGCGTGCGACTCGAGCCGTTTCGCGTGTTGCGGCCCGCGAGATCGCACTCGCCGGCGGCTCGAGAACCGTCCCGTTTTCGACCACCGTCAACGCCGTTATCGGGTTGATGCCGGTGTTAACGGCGAGTTTCTTCCAGCGACGAAACGGCATGTCACAGGCGACGGTCGTCTCGAGGCCCGCTCGGTCGAACGCGTCTCCCACCCGATCCGCGAGAGTGGATTGACCACCGCCGTTGGGGCCGAGAACGATATCGCCCAGGCCCGTACACTCGACGACGCCGGGGTCTCGCAACATTGCCCCGTACGTTGCGGTCCCCGACAGTATCGTCGTCTCCAGATGGGCCCCGAGCGTCTCCTCGTTTCCCATCCCATTCTGGAGCGAGCAGACGGCATCGAACGTCCCCGTCGCAAGCGTTTTTGCCGCCGATTCGGTGTCGAACGATTTCACTGTCAAAAGCGCGATATCTGCCTCGAGGTCCGTGCCGTCGGTCGTCACATCGGGATAAACGACAGTCTCGAGTTCGCCCTCGATTCGGAGCCCTTCCTCGCGGACGGCGGACGCATGAGCGTCGCGAGCGACGAGCGTCACGTCGTGTTCGCGTGCGAGCGTTCCGCCGAGCAGGCTCCCGAGGCTTCCGGCTCCGAAGACGACGATTCGCATGGCTCGAGGTGGAACGAGCGGGGTGAAAACCGTTTTCGTCTCGGGTTACGGGAACGGGTCGAACACCACCGCGACCGCGAGAAGAGCACATACCAGGGCGGCGAGGGCGTAGTGAATACCGCGAAGCCGAACTCGAGTGACCGGAGAGTCGTCTCGAATGTCCCGAAAAGGACACGACGACCAGATAGTCGTTATCCTGTCATAGGGTCGGTTGTACCTGTATACCGGTTTGTCGCCAGAGCGGGGTGGCGAATAGCCGGAAATGACTTACAACCGACCCTATCAGGGGCGGCGACGAACCGAAGGTCAGCTGGAGTTCCTGCGTGCACTCACCCGTCCGATCCAGTGGGAAATTCGTCGGAAGCTGTTCTCCGACGACGGGTCACCGACACCGGTCAATCTTCGGTCCAGTAATAGATATCCTCCCGGTCGGCACCACAGTTCGGGCAGTTGTCCGGAATATCGTGATCGAGTTTGCCCATCTCACCGCACTCCCAGCAACGCCACATGAGTTCCGCTTCGCCGAAATTCTTTCCGGATCGGACGTGTTCGACGCTCATTCCCTCGAGACCTTCCCGAAGCGTGACGTAGAACCCGTCCTCGTCGAATCCGCGAATCCGTCCGATTTTGGTCCCGTCTTCGGCGTAGACTTCCGTTCCGAATCCGAGGCGTGTCGTATCGTCGGTCATGGACTACTCGTCTACACGAAACTGCATAAAGGGACAGCGATGGTTTCCAGTTTCCAACCGGGGGAGTTACATGAAGTCTTCAATACCCGATTGCTTGTTCTTATCGTTCTCGAAAACGCTCTCGAGAGCCTTCTCGAGCACCTCGAGTCGCTGTTTCGTGTAGGGGCGACAGTCGTACTCCTCGGCGACCTCGATCGCAGTCTGCATGTACTTGTTCACCGACCCCTGGTGGACGGTGAGGTTGACCCGGCCGCCACACTCCCGGCAGGTTTCGGTCAGGGGCATCCGGCGGAACTTCTCGCCGCAGTCGAGACAGCGCGTCTCCTGTCTGGAGAACGCCCGCAGGTTGCCGATCAGGTCCGGCAGGAAGTGGTACTCGATGACTCGCTCGGCGACGTCCGTCTCGTCGACGGCCTCGAGTTTCCTCGAGAGCGCGAGCTGGGCATCCATCTTGTCCATCATCGATCCCAGAGTCTTGTACGCCGAGAGGTCGGGCCCCATCGCGATGTCGGTGGTGTCGTGGGTGTGGGAAAAGCCGGTGTACTCCTGATCCGTCCCGAGGGTCTCTTCGGCGATCTGGACGTCCACTTCTCCCGGATCGGCCATCTCGAGGGTCGCCTCGTAGAACTCCCGAGGATATTGTGAGACGATATCGATGTTGTGGGCTTCGTCGTCGATCTCGGAGGGGTCGATCCGCGAAGACATCACGAGGGGTGCATCCATCTTCCCCCCTCTCTGGTCTGGCAGAAAACTCATACTAAAGTTCAATAAGCCGTCCATGAGGAGCATCACGCAATCCTCGTCACCATCACAATTTCGGCGTTTTGCGGCGTGAAAGTACGGATGAGCATATCCGACAGCCGCACTCGTGAAACCAATCACTCTCCCGACAGTTGCCGCACTCGTGTGGGGTGCCATGCCGAAGACGAGTTCGCCGACCAGTTCCTCGCGTTCCTCGAGTTCATAGAAGGGCTCGAGGCCGTAGTACTGCTCTAAGAGGTCGTCGATGAAGTCGGCCGTCTTGAGCATGTGTTCTGCCGCGCCGTCCGAGAGGACGACGTCCTGAACCTTGAGTTCGACAAGTTGATCCTCGTGAACGAGCGCTTCGCCGTGGATATCCTCCTCGTAGCCCAAGGCCTGTAGTTGGCCGACGTCGACGTCGAGTTCGCTCGCGCGAACCGACGTGATCGGGAGGTCGGTCATGTCGTATCGGACGGTGCCGTCTTTAAACGAGGAGACGTCGTGTTTCGCCCGCAGGATCCCCTTTTCCATGGGCTCGGGAATCTTGTTCGCGGAGGTCAGCCCCTTGACGCCTTTGAGGATGTCGAAGGCGTTCTCGCGCTCGCCGACGGACTCGAGGGCGTTTCGGTACTCCTCGTGGAGGTTGACCTCACGGTTTTCGACGCAGGTGGCTTCGGTTTCGCAGTGATCGCATTCGACGCGGCCGGCTTCGTCGGGTTCGATCGCCGAGTCACAGGAGGGGCATCGATAGTCGGGTTCTGTCCGGGAGCCACACTCCGAACAGCGGTTTTTGAACGTCTCCGTGTCGCACGTCTCGCAGTAGTGTCGGCCGATCTGGACCTCGACGACGCCGGGCGTATCGGCCATCGTTTCGGCGTGTTTACCGGCTTTAGCGATGTCGCGCTGTGCGCCGCCGGCCTCGGCGATCGGAAACAGCGTGTGGACCGCGGGGCTGAGATCGCGACTTTCGGATTTCTCGGGTCGACCCATCCGGTTGCCGATCCGGGTCGGCGCGCGTTCCCGAACGCTGAAGGGTGCGACCTCGTTGACCGCTTCAATCGCATTCTCGCCGGAGTACGTCCTGTCCTCCTCCGCTGTCTCCTCGTCAGCGGCTTCCGCCTCGTCGCCAGCCTCCGTATCGTCGCCAGCGGAGCGTCCCCAGGTACGTGCTCGTTCCGAGAGGTCGTCGTCGGCCCATGTCCGCTCGAAGTCTCCGTCGTCGTTCCGAGTAACACCGAGCGTCCTGGCTAACGGAACCCAGTCGTCGACCTCGAGTCGGCCCTCCCGCTGGCGGTGTTCGATAACGATGGTCTCGAGAGCGTCTCGAACCGCTTCGGTTCGTTCGAGAACGAGCGTCTCGCCGGCGTTCCCGATTCGTCCGTTCGAGACGGCTTCCGCGAGCGCACAAAAGGCGTCGACGGACAGATCGTGCCAGAGGTAGGTGTAGTCGGGGTGAAGCGGCGCGTCGTACTCGAGGGCCCACTCGAGGGCCCGCTTGGCGGGCGGATGCTCCGCGTCGATCCGCGGATCGTCGAGCAGGGCCTGTGCGTCCGCGCCGGCTTGCTCCATATCCTGAATCCACCACTCGTAGACGTAGGAGGCTGGCGCGAGCGGGTGGTTGTTCTCGACGAACTCGCCGTAGTTGACGAGGTACTCGCCTGTGTCGAGGATCTCCTCGACGCCGTTTCTGATCTCGAGGGCCTCCTCGGGGTCGTTGATGCGGCGGACATCGCCGTTGGCGAGTTTGACCGTCGGTCCCTCGATGGAATCGACGGGGACGACGCCGTGGGCTTTTCCCGGTCGCTCGGTTTTGATCTGCGTGCCGGTCGCGAGGAAGTCGTCGACCAGGTGCATCGTCGCAGGGTGGACCCCGCCGGTCGCGAAGCCGTGATTTCGCGAGCGGCCGTACCGCAGTCGGAAGCCGCCCTCGGCGCTGGGATGGGAAAACACGGGCCGGCCGGCGATCAGGTCCCGGAGGAACTTCTTCGAGGGGTCCGGCCGAACCGGTCCCGTGTCGTCGTCCGCCGCTTGGGCTTTCTCGAGGCCGGCTTCGGAGTCGGTCTCGGCGTCGGATTCCCCATCGCCGTCGGCGTCGGACTCGTCGTCTCCCGCTTCATCCGCGTCGCCGTAGTACGTTCCGTCGATCAAGTCCTGAAGCCACGGCCAGTCGACCTCCTCGAGCTGAGAAGTATACCGCTGAATCTTCGGTGCCTTCAGCGCGATTCCTTCGGCGAGAACGAGACACATGCCGCCGCGGGCGGAGTTGGTGTCGACGCGCTCTAAGTCGCGAAAGCCGGAGACCTCCTCGTCGCCGGTTGCCTCGCCGTCTAACATGACCGGGAGGTGTTTCGCGATGAACTTCGTCTCCGGATCCTTCGGGGTGTACTGGAGGCCGGTTTCCTTATCGTAAAGAGAGATTTCCTCGGCGTACCGTTCGATCTCTTCGCTTCGTGCGTCGTACTGGTCGACGCCGACGAGCGCGCGCGTATAGTCCCCTACGAGAACCGATAGCGCCTGTGCGGTCCCGCCGGCCGAGCGGATCGGGCCGGCGTAATAGACGTTGACGAACTCCGTACCGTCGTCGTTCTCGAGGAGTTCGACCTTGTCGATGCCCTCGATGGGGGCGGCGACGACACCCTCGGTGAGCAACGCGACGGCGGTTCGAACCGCGCCTTCGATCTTGCCCGCTTTCGTCTCGTAATCGCCGACGGTCCCCTCGGCGAAGTCCTTCGCAAGCTCCAGGGCCGCCTCCTCGCGGCTCATCTGGCCCTCGAGTTCCCGAACTCGTTCGGCGACCCCGTCGATGCCGAGGATGTTTTCGACGCGGTCGGCCATATCCTTCGCGACCGGAATCTCGACTTCGGGCTCGGGGTCCCCGCCGCGTTCCTTGGCGGTCTCGGCGACGTCGAACGCCTCGTCGAGTTGGGCTTCTAGCCGCGAGAAATACTGCCGGTCTTCCTCGCGCATTTCAGAGCCAGAGATCGAGATCAGTCGTCTCGTCGTGTTCGCGCTCCAAATCGTTCTCGAAGACGCGCATGTACACTTCACCGGCCCAGACGGTCGCCTCGTTGAGGTGGCCGGAAATCGTCTCGCCGTCGGCGTCCGAGAGGACCACATGCGTGTGCGCAAACCGGTCCCCGTTGAGCCAGGAGACGTTTCCGACGCAACTTGCAACCTCGAGTGGCTCGTCCGCGTCTATCGAGTAGTACTCGAGGTCGTCCTGATCGTAAAACGCGAGTTCGGCGTCCTGGACGGCGCCGAGTGCGGTAAACCAGGCCGCGCCCGCATCGACGTCGGCCGCGAGAGCTTCGATTTCGGCTCGCCAATCCGAGCCCGTCTCGAGGCGGGCGACGTACTCGTCCGTGGTTTCGACGGCTCGATAGTCCATACAGACGTACAGTGTTCGGAGGGTGAAAAAGGTCATCGGTTGCTCGCAGGTTCGATCTCGACCGGTCGGACGAACGTCGTGAGGGGAACTACGACCCCGTGGCTACTGACCGAAAAGTCACAATAGGTGACCAGATGTACACAGATGTTCATCATCATAATCAACCACGTAAAATGGTGAAATTGGAACATTGATGCATACATTACCTCGTTAGAATATCTGAACATCGCGTTGGATATCCGTGCTCTACCAAAACATATATAGTGAAATATTGCACCATCTATGCTAGAATGGCGAAAAAGCTATCAGACCTTTCGCGGCGGCGGGTGCTCGCCTCCGGTGTTGCAGCTTCTGCTGCGGCGTTTGCGGGGTGTATCGGTGGAAACGGTGACGACGACGGAGACGGTGAGATTCTCGATCCGGAAGACTACGACTACGACCGAGAAGAGCCAGACGACCCGGACGCCGTTCGAGACAGTTCGATGACCTACACGCAGGAACTCGAGCGGGCCGAGGACTTCGATCCGGTCGTCTCGAACGACGCCTACAGCATGCAGATCGCGATGCTGATCTACGACGGGCTCTACGAGTACGACTACGATCTAGAGCTACAGCCGAAGGTAGCAGTCGACTATCCGGACGTCGAAAACGACGGAACGCGATACCTCTACGAGATTCACGATGGGATCGAGTTCCACGACGGAACCGAGCTGACGGCCTCGGATGTCGCCCACTCGTTCCGCGCTCCCGTCGAAGAGGAAACGCCGAACATCTCCTCCTACGACATGATCGACGATATCGAGGTAATCGACGACCTCCAACTGCAGGTCGATCTCCAGCATCCGTACGGTCCGTGGGAGACGATGAGTCAGGCCGTCGAGATCGTTCCCGAAGACACTCGAACCGACGACCGAGACGAGTTCAACACGAACCCGGTCGGCTCTGGGCCGTTCATGTGGAGTGACTTCGAGTACAACGAGTACGTCGAACTCGAGCGCAACGACGACTACTGGGACGAGCCCGAACCGCTCATGGAAGCGATTCGGTTCGAAGACAACGTCGACGATCCAGGTCGGGTCAGCGACGTGCTAAGCGGCGGAACCGACGCGATCGGAGACATTCCGAACGACGACTGGGACAACCTCGAGGACGACGACGACATTCGCGTCCACGTTTCCGAAAGCCCGTCCGTCACGTACGTCTATTTCAACTGCAACGAGGGAGCAGGGACGGCGATCCCCGAAGTCCGACGGGCAATTGCACACTCGTTCTCGATGACGGACTACGTCGAGACGTACCTGAACAATTCGGCGATGCCGATCGTGACGCCGACATCGCCCATCTCGAACGAGCTGTGGGACTTCCCGCTCGACGAGTGGGAAGAGGCCTACCCCGAGTACGATCCGGATCTCGCCCAGGAATTACTCGACGAGCACGCGCCGGACGACTGGAACCCGACGTTCCTCGCGCCGGACGACGAGCGAGCGACGCTCGCAGAACGCGTCGCCTCGCGGCTCGACGAAATCGGCTACGACATGGAGGTCCAGACGCGACAGTTCAGCCAGATGCTCGATGAGACGATCTACAGCGACGGCGACCCGGACGATTACGAAGCGTACATCGTCGGCTGGACGGGGGGTCCGGATCCGGACTACTACCTGTACCCCAACTTCCACGAGAGCCAGGAAAGTACCAATCAGGGGCACTTCTACGAGGGAGAGGGCGACTTCCACGACAAGATCCTCGAAGCGCGCGAATCCGCCGACCAAGAGGAGCGCGAACAGCTCTACATCGAGCTCATCGACGAGGTTATCGAGCAGCTACCGGCTCTGCCAGCCTACACCGAACACAACTCGATGGCCACTGCGGAGTACGTCAAGGACATGCACGTCCACCCGCAGATGCAGTACAACCCGAACATCGTCTCGGACGGCAGTAACGTCTGGGTCGACGACGACTGATCGACGTACCGCAGTCCAACCGCAACTGATTTCGGGCAATATTTAGCTGTCGTTCCACGAAAGACTTGCACACACACTTTCGATGAGACTACTTCGATACACGATCTACCGACTCGTTCAATCGATCCCTGTTCTGATCGGGATTACGCTTATTACGTTTATTCTTGCGAATCTCGCACCCGGAGACCCGGTGCAGTTGATGCTCCACGGACAGGAAGTCGACGAGGACCTCGTCAGGACGGTCGAAGAACGATACGGCCTCGATCAACCGCTCCACGAGCGGTATCTCAACTACATGGCTGGCTTGGTACAGGGCGATTTCGGACACAGCATTCACCGCGACCGACCGGTACGCGATCTGATGCTCGACCGAATCGGACCGACGCTCTTGCTCGTCCTTTCGGCGTACGTGTTCGCAATCGTGACGTCGATCCCGCTCGGCATTCTGGCCGCCAAGCGACGAAACGAGCCCGCGGACCACATTTCGCGAATCGTCGCGCTGTTCGGGGTCAGCACGCCGTCGTTCTGGATCGGCATCATGCTGATCGTGATCTTCTCGGTCACTCTCGGCGTACTTCCCTCGAGCGGGCTCGTCTATCCGTGGCGGACACCCGCCGATACGAGCTTTTTCGGGTATCTCACCCACTTCTATGACGTGTTACGGCATCTCCTGTTGCCGATGATCGCACTCGGTACGCTCCAGATGGCGACGTTGATGCGCGTCGAGCGAACGCAGATGATCAACTCGTTACAGGGAGAGTACGTCAAACTCGCGCGAGCGTACGGCGTTCCGGAGCGGCGTGTTCTCCGAAAGCACGCCTTCAAGCCCGCGCAGTTGCCGATCATCACCATTATCGGCCTCAACCTCTCGACGGCCCTCGGCGGAGCCGTCCTCATCGAGTACGTGTTCAACATCAACGGCATGGGCCGGCTGTTGATCGAGGCGATTCAGGAGTTAGACTATCAGCTCATCATGGGAATCACGATCGTGATCGGATTCATCTTCGTGATCGGCGTCATCATCACTGACATTTCCTACGCCTACATCGATCCGCGAGTGACCTACGGGGAGGAAGAATAATCATGTCCATCGAATCACAGAGCGAAGTCGGCGACGGTTCGGGAGGCGGCGCTGAGAACCAGTACGGCTGGCGCTATACGATCTCGAAAGTCCTAGAAGACACGACTGCACGCTGGGGACTGTACGTCGTCTGTGTGGTCCTGTTCATCTCCGCGTACACGGCGATCGACAGCAACCTATCGGTCATCACGTTCGGGCGAGTGTCCGACTTTACGTTTGCGGAAGCGCTCCCGCTTCTCGAGGATCCAGAGCGGATCCCGCCGCCGGGAGAGACGGACGGACACCAGCCGCCGGTGTTCCACGCCGACGGCTCGATGGCCCACCCGCTCGGAACCGACCCCGACGGACGGGATTATCTCAGCCGTATCGTCTACGGGGCGCAAGTGTCCGTCAGCGTCGGGATTTTCTCGACGCTCATCGGTCTGGTCGGCGGGACGATCATCGGCGCGATCGCCGGTTACTACGGCGGCATCGTCGACGACATCCTGATGCGATCCGTCGAAATCGTCTACGCCATCCCACCGCTGGTCCTCATCATCGTCTTTACGGTGTTGATCAGCGGCGGAAGTCCGGACATTCAGTTCGCCATTGTCGGGGTGGGGATCGCGTTCATACCGGTGTTTGCCAGGATCATCCGAAGCGAAGTGTTGAGCGTCCGTGAGATGGACTACATCGAAGCGGCGCGTGCCTCAGGCGTGAAAGACCGCAACATCATCCTCAGACACATCATCCCGAACAGTTTCGCACCCGTCATGGTGTATGCGACCCTACAGATCGGTGTGACGATCCTGATCGTCGCGGGGCTCTCCTTCCTCGGATACGGAGCCCAACCGCCGACGCCGGACTGGGGCGAGATGCTCCGAGTGTCTCACGGCCACATGCTCTCGAACATCTGGCTCTCGATCTGGCCCGGACTCGCAATCTTGATCACGATTATGGGGTTCAATCTCCTCGGCGACGGCATCCAGGACGCGCTCGATCCCCAAATTGACGACTAACAATGACTGAACCACTCCTACGCGTCGAGAATCTCAAGACGCAGTTCTTCACGGAAACAGGCACAGTGCGCGCGGTAGACGGAATATCGTTCGAAGTCAACGAGGGCGAAATTGTTGGGCTGGTCGGCGAAAGCGGGGCCGGCAAGAGCGTCGCCTCGATGAGTCTGATGCGACTCATCGATAGCCCGGGCGAAATCGTCGGCGGGGAAATCACC
Source organism: Halostagnicola bangensis (assembly GCF_054653435.1). Taxonomy (NCBI): domain Archaea; kingdom Methanobacteriati; phylum Methanobacteriota; class Halobacteria; order Halobacteriales; family Natrialbaceae; genus Halostagnicola; species Halostagnicola bangensis. Next base: position 1,529,104 of record NZ_BAAIGG010000002.1, read on the forward strand.
TACAACGGCGAGACGATCTTCGGCCTCGAGGAAGGCCCCGACGGGGAACTTCGCGAACGGGAGGATATGCTCTCTCCCGAACGGATGCGCCGGGAGATCCGCGGGAACGAAATCGCGGTCATCTTTCAGGATCCGATGGAGTCGCTGAACCCGGTGTTTACCGTCGGCGGACAGCTTCGGGAGTTCATCGAACTCAACCGCGACCTCGAGGGGGCGGCGGCCAAGGAGGAAGCGATCGAGATGCTTCGAGAGGTCGGCATCCCCGATCCGGAAGAGCGCTACGAGGAGTATCCCCACCAGTTCTCCGGCGGGATGCGCCAGCGGGTGCTCATCGCGATGGCGCTGGCCTGCGAACCGAACCTGATCATCGCCGACGAGCCGACGACGGCCCTCGATGTCACCGTCGAAGGCCAGATTCTGGATCTCGTCGACGATCTACAAGAGAAGTACGGCACGAGCTTCATCTGGGTCACCCACGACCTCGGCGTCGTCGCCGAGATTTGCGACCGAGTAAACGTCATGTATCTCGGGGAAATCGTCGAGCAAGCGCCCGTCGACGAGCTCTTTTACGAGACCAGCCATCCCTACACCAACGCGCTGTTGAACTCGATGCCCCGACCCGATCGAACGGTCGAGGAACTCGAGCCGATCGAGGGCATGATGCCGGAGGCGATCAACCCGCCGTCGGGCTGTCGGTTCCATCCGCGCTGTCCCGACGCAAAGGAAGTCTGTACGCGCGTTCACCCGGACCCGAAGGTCGTCGACACCGTCGACGGTGACCCGCACCGGTCGGCCTGTCTCAAGCGCGACGCCTTCGACGTCGGCTACGACGAGAGCCCGCCGATCGACGCCGAACCGGACGTGGTTGCGGCCGCCGGAAGCGGAACCGGAGGTGAGGACGATGAGTGATTCGGTCGGAAGTCAGGACGTACCACCCCAGGAGGAAGAACGCATCGAGATGGGCGAGACGGTGCTCGAGGTCGACAGCTTGAAAAAGCACTTCGGCTCGGATTCCGGACTGCTCGCGGGCCTCAAGTTCGACCCCGGATCGTTCCCGCCGTTTAGCACCGGGACGGACCAGGTCAAGGCCGTCGACGACGTCTCGTTCGATATCGAGAAGGGGGAAACACTCGGTCTCGTCGGCGAATCCGGCTGCGGGAAGAGTACGCTCGGACGGACCATACTCCGACTGCTCGAGCCGACCGACGGGAGCATCGAGTTCAAGGGAGAGGATCTCGCGGAACTGAGCGGGGAACGTCTCCGCCAGAAGCGCTCGGAGATCCAGATGATCTTTCAGGATCCCCAATCGTCACTCGACCCCCGTATGAAAGTCGGGCAGATCGTCGAGGAGCCGATGAAGGCCCACGGCATGCCGGAGTCGGATCCGGAGGTCGAAACGACGGCCGAAGTCGAAGCGACCGAACTATCGGAACCGGTCGAGGTCGAGGTTGCCGACGATATCGACATGGTGGTCGATCCGGAGAACGAGGTTGCGACCGTTCCGGTCCGGGTGACTCGAGACGCGGACGGCGAGATTACCGCGAGCGTCCCGGATCAGCTGGAGGCGGACGTTACGGTGTCGGGAGAGGGGACGATTCACGTCGACGTCTCCGTCGCGGCGTCGAAGGATACGCTCCGACGGGATCGCGCCGAGTTCCTGCTCGACAAAGTAGGGCTCGACTCCAATCACTACAACCGGTATCCACACGAGTTCTCCGGTGGCCAGCGCCAGCGGGTCAACCTGGCTCGAGCGCTGTCGGTCGATCCCGACTTCATCGTCTGTGACGAACCCGTTTCGGCGCTGGACGTCTCGATTCAGGCCCAGGTGCTGAACACGATGGAGGAGCTTCAGGAGGAGTTCGGCCTGACCTACCTCTTTATCGCCCACGACCTCTCGGTGATTCGCCACATTTCCGACCGCGTGGCGGTGATGTACCTCGGACACATCGTCGAACTCGCCGACAAGACGGAGCTGTTCGAGAATCCACAGCATCCCTACACGGAGGCGTTGCTCGAGTCGATCCCCGTCCCCGATCCGCGAGACGAGGGGGCTCGAGGCGTACTCGAGGGCGAAGTGCCGAGCCCGATCGACCCGCCGTCGGGCTGTCGGTTCCGGACACGGTGTCCGAAGCTGATCGCGCCCGACGCCTACGAGTTCGCCGAGCGAGAGTGGGAGGCGACGCGGGCGTTCATGCGCGCAGTCAAGCGCCGGACGTTCGAACCGGCACACGAGTCGGAGATCCGCGAGCGGTTCTTCGGGGATATCTCTCCGAGAGGCGAAGCAGGCGAAATCGTCGACGAAGCGATCCGACTCGTCGCGACGGGACGAGAAGATCAGGACGAACTCGAACCGGATGAGACTCGAGAAGCGTGGACCGAGGCGACCGAACTGCTACTCGAGAGCTTCGCCGAGGAGAGCATCTGTGCACAGGAGCGTCCGAGCTACGAGTTCGAGTCAGAACACAGCGATGAGACACACTTCGCCGCCTGTCACCTCCACCGGTAATGGCTCCACCGGTACGCCTCGAAGTGCAATCAGACCGCCACTTCGAGGAGTTTCGTGGATATCCGACTTCTAGTCGAAGCGATACCGACAAGACACGACTCGACTCGAGAAGAGTAGTGAGATCGTGGAAAACGCACGATCTGGCGCGACGTTCTACAGCGATCGACGATAGCCACACATCGGACAGTGTAGCGTTCCGTCCGTGACGAGGAGGTTGACTCGACTACAGCGCCCGCAGGGTCCGCTCACCGTAACGTCCGCTTCGCGGGCGACGGCTCGAACCGTGTTTTGAAGCACTGTGAGACGTCGTTCCGTCGCCTCGAGGCGTTCCGTGACCTGCTCGAGTTGGGCGCGACGAGCGCGGTCACCCGTTCGCTCGCGTTGTCGCTCTTGGGGGTAGGTTTCTCGAGGTGTCATCGGGTCATCGGACACAGTACGTCGTCAGAGAATAAAACCGTGCTGTGAGGTGCTCTCGGTCGAGAAAATCGGCGGCGACTGACAGTCACGAGGCCTCACTCGAGCGTGATCGTCGTCGTATCGCTCGGATCGTGTTCTCCCCGTGTCGCGACGAACACGCGAATTTCGTGTTCGCCCGGCTCGGGACGGACCGATTCGTGTCGACCACGAGTGTACTCGAGTCGGCCGTTCCAGACGAACGAAACGCGTTTTCGTTCGCCGCCCCGGAACCGGAACGTCGAGGGGGACGATCGAGTGTAGAGCCGCTCGTCGCTCGCCTCGAGAAAGCCGTCGACGCTCCATCCCCACCGGCGTTGGCTCGGCGTCGCGAGTTCGACCGGAACCGGAAGCCGGTTCTTGAACTCGGCGGTTACCTCGACGGAGTCGCCGCGTTCGTACACATCCCGGTCAGTCGAGACGGAGACGACGACCGCCCGTCTAGCGAGCGCTGCGGGAACGAACGGGGAAAGGTATCTCGAGAGCGTATACCGCGAGGAGTCGACACCGTACTCGTCGGCGTCGTTTCCCCGGCCTCGAGGGCGACGGCCCACCATCGACTGTGGGTCAGCAGTCGACGAATAAAGGATTGGTCATTATCTCGCTCCTCGAGCGGGAGAGGGCAACACGAAAAAAACGGGTGCGAGGGCAACATCAGAAAGCGCGTGCGAGGGCAACATCCAAAAGTGCGTTCAGGGCAACATCCGGGAACAGGCGCGGGAACCAGCGTCCGGAAGGGGAACACTAATTCGACTCGTCTCCCCACCCTCCGACGATGGACTCGACTCGAGCGACGATCGGTGCGCCGAAGCGTGGTCTGCCGTGACGGGGGCCGCTCCCGAGGCCGTCGCTCTCGCGATGCTCACGGCGCTTTTCTGGGGGTTCTCTCCGATCTTCGACAAACGCGGCATGGCCGCGGGCGGGGATTCGGTTCAGGCATCGCTGGTCGTCGTGCTCGTCGACTCGGCCGTTTACTGGCTCCTCATTAGCGTCCTTTACGGCCGGAGCGCGTTTTCAGGGCTAACGCTCGAGGTCGCCGCCGTCTTCGTTTTCGCGGGCGTCATCGGAACGGGCATCGGTCGAATCGCGATCTTCGTCGGCGTCGACAAGGTCGGCGCGAGTCTCAACAGCGCGATCTTGAGCACGCGGCCGCTGTTCGCGACGCTGATCGCGCTGGTCGTCCTCGAGGAGCCGTTCGGGCCGATAACCGGCCTCGGGATCGTCGTGATCGTGATCGGCCTGTCGGTGCTTACGACCTCGAGGGGCGGCGATCTGGCAGGCTGGGAACCACGAGACCTCCTCTGGCCCCTCGCCGCCGCGGTGACGTTCGCCGTCGCCAACGTCGCCCGCCGGTACGGCATGCTCGAGAGCCCGATTTCGGCGCTCGAGGCGGTGGCGATAAACGAGACGGCAGGGCTGGTCGCACTCGTCGCGTTCGCACTCGCCACGAATCGGCGAAAAATCCTCTCGCGGCCGCGAGAGAGTTACACCTATTTCGTCGGTGCCGGGCTCCTAACGAGCGTCGCGATGTTGTCGCTGATGGCCGCGCTGGGACTCGAGGGGGGCCGAATCGCCATCGTGGATCCGCTGGTCGCGACCGCACCGTTTTTCACCCTCGTGTTCGCGGCCGTGTTACTCCGGGATCTCGAGCGGGTGACGAGAGGCGTCGTCGTCGGTGCCGGACTGATCGTCGTCGGCGCGGTGATGGTGACGATCTGAGCGGGAATAGGCCTCCGAAAGCGAAAATCGAGGACTATCATCGATTCCGAACCCAATCACGAGCAGGTAGGGCGTGAAAACGGTAGTAATCAGCCGTCAGGACATGAGAACGGTAGTAGCCAGCCGTCAGGACGTGAGAACGGTGACCGGGCCGTCGAACTCGAGAATCACCGATTGTGCAACGTCACCGAAAATAGCCTTTCCAGCGGGCGACCGGCCTTTTCCGCTCACGAAGATATGATCACACTCTCGTTCCGCCGCGATCTCCAGAACGTCGTCTGGAATCCGTCCGACGACTTCGCGAACCGTATACGGAATGTCCGAACCGAAGACCTCGTCCGCGAGGTCCGCCGCGTCCGCCTGTCTGGTTCGCTTTATTTCCTCGAGGGTTCGATCCGGTCTGGCCTGACGTTTTAGTTCGTTCTGGATTCGGTCGGCATCTATTGAAACACAGACGAGCACCTCCTTTTCGGTTCCCGTGACGTGTTCTGCTGCCGTCTTGAAAAGTGTCTCATCGATCGCATCTCCAGTCTGTACGATCAGTACGTTCTCCATAGCACACAATTATCAGCGCATTAGGAAAAACTATCTTTTGAGAGGGAGAAGTCGAAATTGCGGAGAAACTGATTTTGGGACCATCTATACCCGATTCTCAGTCTTTTTATTCAAATACACATGGTAAATAACCATATTCTCTTCAATCGGAATCTCTTAATGCTATGGGTTGACAGTGCTAATGTGAATGTACAATACGATTAATCAATATTGGAACAATTCAGAATCATCTCTCCTCCGAGCGGAGATTGCCTACGGCGTCCCGCTATATATTTACCTTCCACTGCTTCTCACCGTACTCACCGCCGTCTTCACCGGCGACCTTCCGGACGATATGGTCGGCGCGACGGCCTTTTTGCTCGTCATATCGGGGATCACCGTCTTTATCGGCGATCGAGTTCCGGTCTGGCGCACGTGGTTCGGCGGCGGACTCGTTCTCTGTCTCGTGTTGGGACTGCTGATAAACTACTACTCGCTGATCCCCGCGGAGTCGTACCAGACCATCGAGGGCTTCCTGCAGGATAGCTCGAACATGCTCGACTGGTTCATCGCCGCGTTGATTACGGGAAGCATCCTCTCGATGCCGCGGTCGTATCTGGTCAAGGCGCTCCCGATATACGCCCCAGCCGTCGTTGGTGGGCTGGTCGTCGCCGCGTTGACGGCCTACGTTTCGGGGGCGATCCTGGGCTACGGCGGACTGGATGCACTGCTAACAATACTGATCCCGGTCTTCGGGGGTGGGATGGGTGCGGGCGGGATCCCGTTGAGCGAAATCTACGCGAGCGAGACGGGGACAAGCTTCGAACAGATGTTCTCGATCATCGCTCCCGTGATCATCCTCGGCAATATGGCCGGAATCCTCTTTGCCGCGGTCGCGAACCGAATCGGGAAGGTTCGCCCGTCGCTGAGCGGCGACGGCGTCGTCATGCCCGAAGAAAAGTGGATGCCAGAATCCGGTTCCGAGACCGAAGATTCCGGCGTCGAGCTCACCGAAAACACGATCGTCACGGGGTGGATGATCGCGATGGGGCTGTTGATACTCGGCTATCTGTTCGCGAACATCATCCCGATTCACCCGTTCGCGATCATGATCCTGTTCGCGGTTGGAATCAAGGTTTCACAGGTGTTTCCGGATCGGTTAGAAGACGGTGCGGGCCACTTCTATGACTTCATGGTCGCGGGATTCGTCGGCCCGCTTTTGCTCGCGATCGGAATGGCGCTCATCGATATCGACGTCCTCATCGAGATGATCACGCCGACGTACTTCGCCATCGTGATCCTCGTCGTCATCGGTGGCGCGGTCGGTGCCGCATTCGTCGGCTACCTCTTTGGCATGTTCCCGATCGAGGCGGCCCTCTGTGGCGGCCTCTGTATGGTCAACATGGGCGGGTCGGGCGATGTCGCGACCCTCGCGGCCGCCGAACGAATGGAATTGATGGCGTTCGCACAGATGTCCTCGAGACTCGGCGGAGCGCTGATGCTCCTGATCGGGCAGGCCGCGGTTACGATATGGGGGTCGATTCTGCTGTAGGAACATTCAGGATCCACTCCTCGAGAACATCGTTCTGTATCCAGGCACAGTCACAAATTCCGGCATTCGTTTGGCTCTTTTAGCACCCTTTTTCGAGCGGTCGAACGACCGATTTTGAGCTACGACGCAGTGGAACACGGCCTGCAGTTCGTTAGTAGGGGTGTCGTTCTCGACGGAAACGACTCGGCGAACATTGGTTAGTACGTTCGCCGATAGTAGCCTTGAACGTTCTTCGTGGATCCGTCGCCCACCTGTGAGTTCTTCCGCCGTTCGGACATCGTGAGCGGTGATCGATCGGTAGCTTTACAATCTAGCTTTCACTACTGAAAACTGAGTTTCATGGTTGCCGCTATCGACGGTCAATCGCTTCGTCTCGTTGAGCCCACCCGCAGTGAATTCACACCAAACGGCCCTGGTTATAATTACACCACTATTCAAATTAGCAAATCTTATTAATAGACATCCATATCTTATGAAAACGATGAACTCGACAATATCACGTCGTCAGTTGCTTGGTGGAATCGGTGCCGCCGCAGTTTCAGGACTCGCGGGTTGTGCGGAAGGGAGTACGGACGAGCCGGGAACGTTTACGATCGTTCCGCACATGGACCCGACCGGAGCCGGCGATTCGTGGGACAACTGGGGCGGTATGAGCCCCTACTGGACGCGAGTCGTCGAACCGCTCGTCTGGGGAACTAAAGACATGCAGCCCGAGCCGTGGCTGGCGACCGACTGGGAAGCGGCCGGCGACACCACCTGGGTGTTCGAGCTGCGCGAGGGAGTCAGCTTCCACAATGGTGAGGAGATGACCGCCGACGACGTGGTCACGACGTTCGAGGACGACATCCTGACCGAGCGTGGCGACGTCGTTTACGGCTGGCTCCACCTCGAGCCAAACAGCGTCGAAAAGATCGACGACTACACCGTCGAGTTCGAAAACACCGAACCGTTCCCCGGGTTTCCCGGAACGATCGCTCACAACATGATCGACATCCATCCGCCCGAAGCGGAGCCGAGGGCGGGGAACGTCATCGGAACCGGCCCGTTCACCTTGGAGGAGATCGACAACGGCCAACAACTCGAGGTTGCGGCGTTCGAGGACTACTGGGGTGGCGAACCAGGTCCGGACGGCCTCACGTTCCGAGCGGCCGAAGACGCGACGACGCGGACGAACCTCCTCGAGTCGGGGGATGTCGATATCATCTACGACCCCGCCAAGAGTCGCGTCTCCTCGTTCCGAGAGGACGACGACATCGCCCTCGAGGCCGAACAGTCGCCGGGCTCGACGTACGTCTCGATCAACCTCTACAACGAGCCGACCGACGACGCGGCGCTCCGGCAGGCGCTGAACCACGCGATTTCGCAGGAGGAGATCGTCGACTCGTTGCTCGAGGGGATCGGCATCGCGGCCGGCGGCCCCATCTCGACGGTGATCGACTGGGCCGCAGACGAGGAACTGCCGAGCTACGAACGGGATCACGACGCCGCGCGAGAGCTCGTCGACGAGTCGAGCTACGACGGGGAAGCGCTGTCCTGTCTCGTCGAAAACGACATGGACGACGGCGGTCTCATCGCCCAGCGACTCGACTCAGAGTTCGACGACATCGGCGTCGACATCGACGTCGAAGTGCTCGAGCAGGCCTCCCTTGACGACCGCGTCGACAGCGGCGAGTTCCACCTCAGGATCAGAGGATCGCAGTCGAACAGTCCGGCGGCCGACTACCTCATGTGGGAAAATTTCCACTCGCTGGGCATCAGCAACATAGATCGACACGAAAACGAGGGAACTGGCCTCCACAACCTCGGTGGAGCGGTCGATGAGCTGATCGAGACGGGATTCCAGTCTCGAGAGCCCGACGAGAAAGAGACGGCGTATGTCGAGGCACAACGACAGATCATGGAGGAAGCGGTCGTCATCCCGCTTTACTTCCAGGAGTACGTCGTCGCCGCCGACGCCGCCATCGAAGGAATCGGCCACCACCCCATCGATCGACTCACCGAGTGGACCGATCTTCGAAGAGAGTCGTAAGGAGCGAACCCACCGATGTACAACTACCTCGCATATCGCTTCGGAACGTCGCTCGCGGTCATGTTCGGCGTCTCGATCGTTACCTTCGGATTGGTCTTTTTGACACCCGGCGATCCGGCCGAGGTGATCCTCCGCCAGCGCCTCGAGCGCCAGCCCTCCCAACAGGAGATCGACGCTTTCCGTGCCGAACGGGGCTTGGACGAACCGGTTCCGATCCAGTATCTCGACTGGTTGAGCGGCGTGCTCCGGGGCGACCTCGGCTCGTCGTATTACACAGACACCGCCGTGTCGACGCTGCTCGTCGACGCGCTTCCGTTAACCCTCGAGTTGGCCGTCGTGTCGATGGCGGTCGCGCTCGTGATTGCGATCCCGACGGGCGTCCTGAGTGCCGTCCATCGAGGCTCCGCCGTCGACCACGCGAGCCAGTTCGGCGCGTTGGTCGGCGTCTCAATGCCGAACTTCTGGCTCGGCTACCTCCTCATCCTGGTCTTCTCGCTGACGCTCGGCGTTCTCCCGGTCGCCGGTGCGGGCAGTTACAGCCAACTCGTCTTGCCGGCGCTCACGCTCGGGACCGGAATGGCCGCCGTCGTAACGCGACTCGTCAGAACCTCGATGCTTGAGGTTCTCGAGGATCCGTACATCGACACGGCTCGGACGAAGGGGCTCCGAGAGCGGATCGTCGTCTACAAACACGCGTTCAGAAACGGGATTATTCCCGTCGTAACGATCGTCGGCCTCCAGTTCGGCTCGCTCCTCAACGGCGCGGTCGTCGTCGAAATCGTCTTCCAACGACCCGGGCTCGGCATGTTACTCGTCGACGCGGTCTTCGAGCGTAATTACCCCGTCGTCCAGGGGATCGCCCTGTTCACCGCCCTGATATTCGTCGCGACGAACCTGTTGGTCGACGCGAGCTATCGGTACCTCGATCCGCGCGTCTCCCTGGGTGGTGAAACGGCGTGAACGACCTGGTGGGTTCCCTCCGGACACGGTATCGAGACGTACGAACCTCTCGAGAACTCCGTGCGTTCCTCGCGGATCCGCTCAACATCGCGGGACTGGCTATCGTCGGAACGCTCGTCATCGCGGCCGTATTCGGCCCGCTGGTCGCCCCCTACGATCCGGCCGCTCAGGACGTTCCCAACCGGCTCCAGGGGCCCTCGCTCGCCCACCCGTTCGGGACCGACCAGCTCGGTCGAGACATCTTCTCGAGACTATTATACGGGGCGCGGCTTTCGCTCGGGATCGCCGTTTTGGTTACCGCGATCAGGCTCGTCCTCGGGACGACGATCGGGGTACTCGCGGGGTACGCGGGCGGCTGGATCGACGAACTGCTGATGCGACTCGTCGACGTTCAGCTCGCGTTTCCCGGGCTCGTCCTCGCGCTCGTGATAGCCGGGATCCTCGGCCCGAGCCTGCGAAACGTCATGATCGCACTCGCCGTCGTCGGCTGGGCGTCCTACGCCCGGGTCGTCCGGGCCAGCGTGCTCTCGACGAAAGAACGCGAGTTCGTCCAGGCGGCACAGCTGATGGGCGTCTCCCGGTTCCGAATCACGATCCGACACCTCCTGCCGAACGTCGCCAGCCCGGTCATCGTTTTGGCGACGTTGAACCTGGGAACTGTCATCCTCGGGACGGCCGGACTCTCGTTTATCGGCCTCGGCGCACAGCCGCCGACGCCCGAATGGGGGACGATGCTCTCGGCCGGCCGCCACTACCTCCGGGACGCCTGGTGGATCGCAAACATCCCGGGCGTCGCGATCATGCTCACCGTCCTCGGGTTCAACCTCCTCGGTGACGGACTCCGGGACATCCTCGATCCGAAACACGACGCGACGACCGAGAAAATCACGTAACTATGACCGAATTACTCACCGTCGAAAACCTCCACACGCAGTTTCAGACGCACGACGGAATCGTTCGCGCGGTCGACGGCGTCTCCTTTACCGTCGACCACGGCGAAATCGTTGGCGTCGTCGGCGAGAGCGGCTGTGGCAAGTCCGTCACCGCCCGCTCTATCGTCGGTCTCGAGGACCCCGGCGAGATCGTCCGGGGATCCGTCCAGATCGACGGGACCGAAGTCACCGACGCGTCGCCCCGGGAGCTTCGACGGCTTCGCGGCGACGCCGTCTCGATGGTGTTTCAGGACCCAACAGAGACGTTAAACCCCGTCTTCGATATCGGCGAACAGATTGCCGAATCGCTCAAGGTCCACGACGAACCGGACTCCCAGCGACTCCTCGACTACCTCCACGCTCCGCTGTTCAGCCGCCGGTCCGACTGGCGAGAAAAGCGCGACCGGGCGGTCGAACTCATGGAAGCGGTTGGGATCGCAAGTCCCGACGACCGCGTCGATGCGTATCCGCACGAACTCTCGGGTGGAATGCGCCAACGGGCCGGCCTCGCGATCGCACTCGCCTCGGAACCCGACCTCCTGATCGCCGACGAACCGACGACAGCGCTGGATACGACGACGCAGGCACAGATCCTCGAGCGACTTCGACGGCTCAACGACGAGCGCGGCCTCGCGATGGTCCTGATCAGCCATGACATCGGCGTCGTCGCCGACATCTGCGATCGAATCGTCGTGATGTACGCCGGCGAAGTGATGGAAACCGGCCCGACCGAACGCATCCTCGAGGACCCGCGCCATCCGTACACGCGAGCGTTACTCGAGTGTTTGACCCAGGAGTCAGAACGAAAGTCGTCCTTACCCACGATCGACGGATCGGTCCCCGACCTGCTCGAGGAGCGACCCGGCTGTTCGTTCGCGCCGCGTTGTCCCCATGCGACCGACTCGTGTCGAACCCGCGAGATACCACACGTGGAGATCGACGGAGCCACCGGCGGGACCGCGGCATGTGCCGAACCGATCGTGTTCGACTCGAGTCGAGCGGACGGAACTCGAGGCGGCAACTCGAATCGCTCAATGGGGAAACCCTTCCCCTCGATGGGGGAAACCGCCTCGAGTCGCGAGCGGTCGCGGACCGAACGGGCCGAGGAACGCTCCGGCGCGGAGCCCCTCGTCGAGTGCGACGGCGTCTCCAAGCGGTTCGATCTCGACGGCACGATCCTCGATCGGATCCTCGGGAACGAGCGAACCCTCACGGCGGTCTCCGACATCGATCTCGAGGTCCGTTCGGGAAAAACACTCGGCCTCGTCGGCGAAAGCGGGAGCGGGAAGTCGACGTTGGCCGGTCTCGTCGCCGGCCTCGAGACGCCGACGACGGGAGAGATTCGCATCGACAGCGCGCGAATGGGGGCGGTCGGCGAACGGTCGGCAGAGACCCTCGCAACCGTCGGATACGTGTTCCAGAATCCGAAATCGAGTATCAACCCGCGAATGACGGTCGAAGCGGCGATCGCCGAACCCATGCGCGCTCGGGGGTGGAGCGAACGCCGTCGGGAGGAACGCGTTGTAAAGCTGCTCGATCGCGTCGGATTGGCATCCGGCTACGCAAAGAGCTATCCTCACGAGCTTTCCGGGGGCCAGATTCAACGCGTCGCGATCGCCCGTGCGATCGCGCTCGATCCGGACCTTCTCGTCCTCGACGAACCCGTCTCGGCGCTCGACATTTCCGTGCAAGCGCGGATCCTTAACCTCCTGTTGGATCTCCAAGACGAACTCGGTCTCACGTACCTGCTCATCTCCCACGACCTCGACGTCGTCGAACACGTCGCGGACCGCATTGCCGTGATGTACCTCGGTGAGTTGATGGAAGTCGGCCCCGCCGCGCAGGTGTTCGGTCGGCCGACACACCCGTACACGGAGGCGTTACTCGAGGCGATTCCGTCGCTCGGAGAGGCGTCGAACGGAACCAGCCTCGAGGGCGAGATCCCCAGTCCCGTCTCGCCGCCCAGCGGCTGTGCGTTCCACACGCGGTGTCCGAGAGCGCAACCGGAGTGTGCGACAGTAGAACCCGACCATCGTCAGATCGGAGCGACGCGGTCGGCGTGTCACGTTCCGCTAACGGAGACCGGTTCCGCGGGAAGAACTGATTCCGAAGGAAAGACCGAGTCCACAGCAGGGACGGATTCGCAGTCGGACGACGGATCGTACGAAGAGCGCGACGGTACGGAAGCGGAATCCGATGTCACACCGACCTGACGATCGGATATGGTCCGAGGCCGATGGTCACACGAACGGGAACGATTCGCCGACAGGAGGTGTCAACGGCTATCGAACGGCTGATCGGCCACGGCGGCAACTTTCGCCAGCTTCGGACACAACGGAAGGGTTTACCCTATCGACGCAATTGACTCGCGCATGAAGGTTCTGGTCACGGACCCTATCGCTGACGCGGGCTTGGCGGTACTTAGGGACGCCGGCTACGAAGTCGAAACGGCATACGAACTCGAGGACGAGGCGCTCCTCGAGGAGATTTCGGACGCCAACGGACTGATCGTTCGTTCGGGAACTGAAGTCACCGAGGACGTCCTTACGGCCGCCGAAGAACTGGCTATCGTTGGTCGCGCGGGAATCGGTGTCGACAACATCGACATCGACGCTGCGACCGACGAGGGCGTTATCGTCGCAAACGCGCCGGAAGGGAACGTTCGAGCCGCCGCCGAGCACACCGTCGCGATGACGTTCGCGGCCGCGCGCTCGATCCCGCAGGCACACGTCCGCCTCAAAAACGCCGAGTGGGCCAAAGGCGACTACCTCGGAACCGAACTCGACGACAAGACCCTCGGCGTCGTCGGCCTCGGCCGCGTGGGACAGGAAGTCGCAAAAAAGCTCGACTCGATGGGGATGGACATCGTCGCGTACGACCCCTACATCTCCGAGGACCGCGCAGACCGCATCGGCGCGGAACTCGTCGAGTTCGAGGAGTGTCTCGAGGCCGCGGACTTCGTCACGGTTCACACACCGCTGACCCCCGAAACGGAAGGGCTGATTAGCGACGAGGAGCTCGAACTGCTCGAGGGCGGCTACCTGATCAACTGCGCCCGCGGGGGCGTCGTCGACGAGGACGCGCTCGCGGCGAAAGTCGAAGACGGCACCCTCGAGGGGGCCGCACTCGACGTCTTCGCTGAGGAGCCCCTTAGCGAGGACTCGCCGCTTTTGTACGTCGATGACGTGATCGTCACGCCCCATCTCGGCGCGTCGACGGAAGCCGCTCAGGAGAACGTCGCCACTCAGACCGCAGAGCAGGTCGTCGCCGCCATCGAAGGCGAGCCGGTCGCGAACGCGCTCAACGCCCCCTCGATCGACGAGAGTGCGTTCCCGCGCGTCGAACCCTACATCGACCTCGCCGAGACCGCGGGCAAAGTTTCCGCACAACTACTCGACGGCCGCATCGAGAGCGTCGAAGTCACCTACGAAGGAGACATCGCCGACGAAGACATCGAGTTCGTCACCGCGAGCGCGCTCAAGGGCGTCTTCGAACCCCTCGAGTGGCAGGTCAACGCCGTCAACGCACCGCAGATCGCGGAGGACCGCGGCGTCGATGTCACCGAATCCAAGACCCGACAGGCCGAGGACTTCCAGGGCCTGATCTCGGTCACCGTCGGCAACGGCAACTCGGAAGTCTCCGTCGACGGAACGCTCTTCGCCGGGAACGACCCCCGAATCGTCCGCATCGACGGCTACCGCGTCGACGCGATCCCCCACGGCCGAATGGTCATCACGCGAAACACCGACGAGCCCGGCGTTATCGGCCTCATCGGCTCCGTGATGGGCAAACACGGCGTCAACATCGCCGGCATGTTCAACGCCCGCGAAACGATCGGCGGCGAAGCACTCACCGTCTACAACGTCGACAGTGCCGTGCCCGACGAAGCGCGGGAGGAACTCGAGGCCGACGAACGGATCATCGGCGTTGCAGATATTACCCTGAACGGCCAGGACTGACCGGATCTCGTATTTCTCGAGAAGCGGTTTTTTGTTGGTTCTCGAGACAAAGTCGCGATCGAAACAACCGCCGTCGAGATGGATCGCAGTCGCCGAATCGTCCGACTACGACGCTTTCCCGCGACCGCCGGTCGGCGCGGTGCGGGCACGTCCTGACGCGTCACGACTCCACGTCGGTGAACGATCCGGGCGCGTGGACGTACACGGCGTACAGAATAATCGCCGTGATGAGGAAATCGAGACTGTGTTCGAGGAAATGGTGGACCGTCATCGGGACGTAGCCGAGTACGGTTCCCCCGCCGACGATCGAACGGGTGAAAAGCGCCCCGACGGCGACGCTGACGAGGAGGTACTGCGTCGTGCCCCATCGACGGTACGCGGCGAGGCTCACGACGAAGAGGATCCCCGTTCCGGGCTCTCGTTCGCGCGGTCGGCGAACCCGACACCCCTCGAGAACGCCATCGCGATCACGCCCGTGCGGATTCGATCCACTCGAGCAACGTGTCGGCCGACTTGGTCCCCGTGTCGGCGTTGACGATCCTATTTTGTTCATCGAAAACGAACGTGGCGGGGACGGCTCTCACGTCGAGTTCGGACGTCAAGACGAGATCCGCGTCGACTCCGACGGTCCAGGATCCGTCGTGTGCCCGCCACCATTCCACCACGTCCGTTCGGTCGACGGTCGCTCCGAGCGGTTCGTTCGAGACGGAAAGAAAGTGAACGTCGTCGCTCCGTTCGTAGACCTCCTGTAACGTCGACATCATCCCGCGACAGGTCGAACACCACGTGGCGAACACCTCGAGAAACGTGACGCGGCCGGGTTCCGGCACGGTCGTCTCGCCAGCTTCGCTACCGGGAGCCTCGAGCGTTTCGACCGTCACCGGATCGACATCCCCGTCGGCTTGAAATCTCGAGTAGACGACCGCGCTGGTGCCGAGCACACCGACGCTTCCGAGACCCGCGAGTACGTCGCGTCTGTTCATGCGAACTGATCGCGCACGTCGGCGAGGTCACGAAGGACTTCGTCCGGCCGGGGCGGTTGGCGACCGTACGCTCGCTCGACGTAGCCGTCGCGGTTGACGAGCAACAGGAGGTTTCCGTGGACGAACGTCGTTTCGTCATCGTCGTCGTGGCCGCTATCGTGGTCGTCACCCTCCTGCTCCTCTTGGTCATCGTGGTCGCTCTCCTGGTCCTGGTCGTCGTGGTCGCTGTCCTGATCATGATCGTCGTGGCTTTCTTGCTCGTCGTGGTCGTCGTGGTTGACCTCCCCCATCGGCACTTCCTCGAACCCGACGCCGAAGCCGTCGTTGATGACCGCCGCCGCCTCCGATGTCGATTCGGGCCGGAGGAACTGCCAGTTCTCGGCGTCCGGATCCGCACCGTTTGACTCGGAGAACGATCGAAGTTCTTCGGGCGTGTCGTGTTCGGGATCGAACGTCGTCGGGAGGAGCGCAACCTCGTCAGCGTAGCCGTTCTCGAGCGCGTCGGCCTGGACGTGTGCGAGACTCGAGGTGAGCGAGTGACACGGGCCGGGACAGCGGGTGAAGACGAAGGTGAGCAAGGTTTCTCGTTCCTCGAGGAACTCCGTCGTCGATATCGATCGATCGTGAAGCGGCGACGGCAGCGTCGCCGTCGGAAGTTCCTCGCCGTGTGTCGGATAGGGTAACGTTTCGGGGTCCGCGTCATGATCCGGCGGATCCAACGCGGTTGTGGAATCGTCTCCGAGACAACCGGCTACCGACACCGTAGAAGCCAGACAGAGAGTTCCGAGAAGGTGGCGTCGTTGCATATCTCAAATTTGAGGGTATCGAAACATAGCCTCGTTGGTGCGATTATCGAAAGAGTCGGACCGTCGATTCGCACGAACGATGCCGGGGCGGCGAGTGCAACCCCGCGTTGACGGGCACGGACCGATTCGCCCGCGGAGACACGCGTCGGCGAGCGACGACTCGAAACGAACTACGGGCCTTCACCGCGATTTTCATCGGCGGCGTCCTCGAGTCGCTCAAGTTCGCGTTCGGCGTCCGGCGACCGCCTGTGCTGTGGCGACGTGATGGGCTCGCCCGAGCCCTCGATACGTTCCTCGAGGTCTTCGACGGCGATCCACGCTCGGAGCCGCGCGAGTAGTCCTCGAGCCATGGCGGGAGAATAGTGAGCGACCGTGAAAAATATGGGTTCCGTGCGGAATGCGAGCACGGACTGCAGGGATCGGCACATTCATCGGTCGGATTCCCTGATATTCAGGTATGGACAGCCCCCAATCGGACCCTCCGTCCGATCCCGAAGAGCCCGGTTCCGATCCTGAAGATCCCGGTTCCGATCCTGGAGATTCTGGCCCCGGTGCGTCAGGGCCCGAAGAACCCCCGTCGCGGTCGCGGTTGATCGCCATTGCCGGCTCGGTCGGCTACGTCATCGGCGCGTTCATCATCGCATTCGCCGGCAGTATCGCGCTGATGATGCCACTCATGATCGGGCTGATGGTGACCGATAGCCTCGAGCTCGTAGAGTACCTCTTCGAGGGAGACGGGTTCGTGTTCCTGGCCGCCGCAGAGTCGGCGATGTTGGGACTGGGCGCGGTCGGCCTCGCGGCGCTTTCGGTCATGCGCGGCTGGATCCCGAAATCCGATTTCGGACTGTCGATCCCGACGAACCGCCAGTTCGTCATCAGCCTCATCGCGATCGCCGGACTCGTCGCGCTCGGCATGGCACTCTCGATCATCAGCAACACGCTCGGGATCCCCGCTTCGGAGCACTCGCTGATCGACGAGAACGCCTCGGCGACGTACTTCCTCGCGCTGGCCGTGATCTCGATTCTCATCATCGGCCCCGCCGAGGAGCTGTTGTTCAGGGGCGTCATCCAGAACTACATGCGCCCCGCGTTCGGCTCTGCAGGGGCGATCGTCCTGACCTCGGTGCTGTTCTCGAGCATCCACCTGCCCGCCTACTTTACGGCCACGTTCGCCGAAGCTGTCGTCTCGCTCGGCGTCGTCCTCGCGCTGTCGCTCGTGCTCGGCTGGCTCTACGAGAAGTACGAAAACCTCTATCTCGTGATGTGGATTCACGGCGGTTACAACGCCGTCTTGTTCCTGTTTCAGGCGTTTCTGTAAGTCGTCTTTTCGAAATCACCTTGGTTCAATTGGCCGTCCTCGAGCGCGGCCGTTCTGGGGAACAACGGGATTTCGTTCGGGTCACTCGAGAGATGGGAGCGAGCACCTGACGAAGATGAAGGCTATGAACCGCTCTGTGATACTCGAGAACTGTTATTGGTGAGACCACCGGAGGTACCTGCTCGAGTAAGAGTGACTGTGACCCCGAAGGCCCTCAGCCCGCTGGCGGTCTCACAGCGACATATCGCCTACGGCGATAGGGGTCGCTGTGATGACCACGCAAGCGCCAGCGCGCTTCGCCCCTTCACTCCGCCAGGCCACACCGCGTTCCACAACGCAGGCCTGCCCTTCCTCGTTCGCGCGAGCGAAGCGAGTGCGAGCTCGGAAGAGCTTGCTCTTCCGTAGGAGAGCACGTCTCGCCTATTTGCGAGACGTGCTCTCGGCCACAGCCTTCGGTGCAGTAATCTGCGGTGGCGCGCGCTGGTGGGCCACTCGAGCGGACCACAGTGCTGGACGAGAGGGAACCACAGTTGCTGGACGAGAGGAGACCGGCAGGTCTCGAGACAGAGAGACGACGAATCAGATACTGCCTCGAGGACGGATTCGGTTACAGAAACAGCGATTTTCCCGGTCCGTTACGGATAGATATAAGTCTCATCAGGTCAACAAACAGAATGGAAGTCACCCTCCACGAGTGATGGGGCATGCGTTGAAATGCCCCGGGTGTCCTAGCACCCGAGGCGTGGCTTCCAAACACGAGCCGTTTGCAAGCCATGTTTCCGTTCATTCTACCGGGATATAAACATCCCGCACGACCGATGCAGAGCACTCAGCCATCAGTGACACCCACCGCCGGAGGGCAATTATGACCGACAAGAGCGACGACCTCGAGACTGAATCAGACGCCACATCCGATTCGAGGTCTCTGGTCGAGTGTCCCACCTGCGGAACCCCGGTCGCACTCGTCACAATGAAAGAGCCCACGATCGGCATCGCCACGCCCTGTGGCTGTCACGTCGCCCCGAACCTGCTCGAGTCTAACTAAGGCTCGAGTCGGGGCGGTAAGCCGAAATCCCGATCACCGAGTTAGCGATGAAGAAACCACCACCACCATCACCACATCGTGGATCGGGGTTTCGGTCCGTAAACCGGACTCGAGGCATTTTCTCGAGACAGAAATCGAGGGAGTAGGTCAACATGAATCTGCAAAACTAATCATGTCGTCAGTACGAATTTGAGATGTTCCTCAATCCCGTAGTGGGTTTTCTCCCTTCTGCGACACTCCCTCAACGTGCTGGTTCACGAGTGCAAAATCCAGTTTCAATCCCGTAGTGGGTTTTCTCCCTTCTGCGACCGCTCGCAAAAAGGCGTTGACGTTCCTGCTATTCGGAGTTTCAATCCCGTAGTGGGTTTTCTCCCTTCTGCGACGTTTGGATCGTTCGTTCGCCAAAAGCATCCGAGTTTCAATCCCGTAGTGGGTTTTCTCCCTTCTGCGACAACCGTTCATCGTATCGCTCGAGAATTAGACGGGAAGTTTCAATCCCGTAGTGGGTTTTCTCCCTTCTGCGACACTTCGCGAATCGCTTCGCGGTCGCCGGACAACATGTTTCAATCCCGTAGTGGGTTTTCTCCCTTCTGCGACCCGACCCATTGCATTGCCCCGCCGCTATACGGTCCGGTTTCAATCCCGTAGTGGGTTTTCTCCCTTCTGCGACGGAATCAATCGCCCCGATCGCGACGACCCCAGCAGTGTTTCAATCCCGTAGTGGGTTTTCTCCCTTCTGCGACCCACTACTCTCCTGGGCACTCGCCCGCCCGGCGTACCGTTTCAATCCCGTAGTGGGTTTTCTCCCTTCTGCGACTCATCCTCGCCGTCGAGGTCGTCCGGCGGCGTCAGTTTCAATCCCGTAGTGGGTTTTCTCCCTTCTGCGACTGGATCATTGAATTGGGAGTCCGAATTGGTAGAAGAGTTTCAATCCCGTAGTGGGTTTTCTCCCTTCTGCGACCCGCTACCGATAACAAGAGGTAATCAATAATGCCATTGTTTCAATCCCGTAGTGGGTTTTCTCCCTTCTGCGACGTATCAGGATTAGCGACTGTCGCGGGGTGATGACACTGTTTCAATCCCGTAGTGGGTTTTCTCCCTTCTGCGACTATAGCGGGATGTTCGAGACTCTCGCCCAACAGCAAGTTTCAATCCCGTAGTGGGTTTTCTCCCTTCTGCGACGGTCGTCTGTGCCGGTCCCTCGAGTAAGAGATGTCGTGTTTCAATCCCGTAGTGGGTTTTCTCCCTTCTGCGACGTCGTCTGGCTTGGCGAGTGACTGATGCTCATAGTGCGTTTCAATCCCGTAGTGGGTTTTCTCCCTTCTGCGACCCTCCCATGAACCGACGCAGGCCGAGGAACCCAGCCAGTTTCAATCCCGTAGTGGGTTTTCTCCCTTCTGCGACCAGCGTCGAGTTCGTCGAGGCCCGGCGAGTCGTCGTGTTTCAATCCCGTAGTGGGTTTTCTCCCTTCTGCGACCCGCGCTTGCGATTCGGTCGTTAAGGCTCTCGTCGTGTTTCAATCCCGTAGTGGGTTTTCTCCCTTCTGCGACTTCAACAGGCCCATATCTATCTGCAAGGCGCATCCCGTTTCAATCCCGTAGTGGGTTTTCTCCCTTCTGCGACAGAAGCGGACCAACAATGCTGAGGATGCCGCTTTCGCGTTTCAATCCCGTAGTGGGTTTTCTCCCTTCTGCGACCTTTTACGACGACGTCCGCGACGAACTGAATTGGAATCGTTTCAATCCCGTAGTGGGTTTTCTCCCTTCTGCGACAAGTCTCCCCCAGATCCTGATTCGAGTTCATTCCGCTGTTTCAATCCCGTAGTGGGTTTTCTCCCTTCTGCGACGTGACCAGCGTCGAGGCCGTCGTCGACGTCGTCAGTGTTTCAATCCCGTAGTGGGTTTTCTCCCTTCTGCGACTCGCGTTCGCTCGTCGTCGTCGACGCTCATCGATGGTTTCAATCCCGTAGTGGGTTTTCTCCCTTCTGCGACGTCAAGCTGGCGAGACGCTGCAACCATCTCCTGTTGTTTCAATCCCGTAGTGGGTTTTCTCCCTTCTGCGACTGGTCAACGTGCGCGTTCGCGATGCGCAGGGAGACGTGTTTCAATCCCGTAGTGGGTTTTCTCCCTTCTGCGACCCGCTGCAACCACCACGTCGTCGAGAGCCCCTGAATAGTTTCAATCCCGTAGTGGGTTTTCTCCCTTCTGCGACCAATTCCGCTACACGGCGGCTACTCATCGGTCAATGTTTCAATCCCGTAGTGGGTTTTCTCCCTTCTGCGACGTTCCGATGAGTAGTGCAAGACAGAAGGAAACGAAGTTTCAATCCCGTAGTGGGTTTTCTCCCTTCTGCGACATCGACACTCTTGAGTTGAGCGCAGACCTCGACGAGTTTCAATCCCGTAGTGGGTTTTCTCCCTTCTGCGACCTGGCGGGTGTAAACTCCCTGGGTTTGTGAACACGTCGTTTCAATCCCGTAGTGGGTTTTCTCCCTTCTGCGACCCAACAGTTCCTCACGTAGCCTTTCGTTACTGAAGCGTTTCAATCCCGTAGTGGGTTTTCTCCCTTCTGCGACACACACGCCGCTTGTCTGCCATGCCGGTGTACTCATGTTTCAATCCCGTAGTGGGTTTTCTCCCTTCTGCGACTAAAGTGTCCAACTCTGACCTGCTCCCTTTCGGGGGTTTCAATCCCGTAGTGGGTTTTCTCCCTTCTGCGACGGGCAGTGACTGCGCTTGCGGCGAGTGTCAGTAATCGTTTCAATCCCGTAGTGGGTTTTCTCCCTTCTGCGACACGTTTCCGTTTCCGTTTGCGATGAGTGTACTATATGTTTCAATCCCGTAGTGGGTTTTCTCCCTTCTGCGACACGACGAACGAAGCGTGCACGTGCCCGGATTACAAAGTTTCAATCCCGTAGTGGGTTTTCTCCCTTCTGCGACCAGGGATCGGAACATCTGGCAACCCGGCCCGTTCACGGTTTCAATCCCGTAGTGGGTTTTCTCCCTTCTGCGACGCCGTCGTCAGATGTGTCACTCATAAGTATGAAAGTTTCAATCCCGTAGTGGGTTTTCTCCCTTCTGCGACAGTATAAACCTCGCAGGGGCATTGAACCAGAGAGGACAGTTTCAATCCCGTAGTGGGTTTTCTCCCTTCTGCGACAGACCGCGCGGGAGATCCGCGAAGAGTACGACGAGCTGTTTCAATCCCGTAGTGGGTTTTCTCCCTTCTGCGACGCTGACTTCCGCGAGGGGCCAGCTTCGGGATCCGAGCTGTTTCAATCCCGTAGTGGGTTTTCTCCCTTCTGCGACGATCACGTTCCGGGTTATGCTCACGGACGGAAACGAGTTCGTTTCAATCCCGTAGTGGGTTTTCTCCCTTCTGCGACCGCTCTGTCCTTGGACAGTCCCACCGGCTGTAACGTGTTTCAATCCCGTAGTGGGTTTTCTCCCTTCTGCGACAGGTTGGGCACACTGTCACCATGTTCGTATCTTCGTGTTTCAATCCCGTAGTGGGTTTTCTCCCTTCTGCGACACTCGCCCACGGCGGGGCAGGGAAGCGACTGCTGTTTCAATCCCGTAGTGGGTTTTCTCCCTTCTGCGACGGCTTCGACGTGTGGAGTGTCGAAGATGAGGTGTTCATGGTTTCAATCCCGTAGTGGGTTTTCTCCCTTCTGCGACATACCCTTCTCATATGCCCTCTCTATGTATCTGTTCTGTTTCAATCCCGTAGTGGGTTTTCTCCCTTCTGCGACGGGAGTTCTCGGATCCGTCTGACCGCGTTTGGTCTTGTTTCAATCCCGTAGTGGGTTTTCTCCCTTCTGCGACGTACGGGGGAGGCCTACTACGTAGGCCCCCCCTAACAAGTTTCAATCCCGTAGTGGGTTTTCTCCCTTCTGCGACGTCAAAGAGGACCTGCATCATCGGGCTCTCGTTCTGCGTTTCAATCCCGTAGTGGGTTTTCTCCCTTCTGCGACGTCGACTTCTCCCGTTCGAACTTCGGCCACGTAATAATGTTTCAATCCCGTAGTGGGTTTTCTCCCTTCTGCGACTTCCCCGTCGGTGTGAACGTCTTCTCGAGTTTCGGTTTCAATCCCGTAGTGGGTTTTCTCCCTTCTGCGACGATTAAAAATTCTTGATGATGGAGAGGGGGTAGAAGTGTTTCAATCCCGTAGTGGGTTTTCTCCCTTCTGCGACAGCTCGCAGCGGCGTTGCTCGAGCGCAACTATCTGCGTTTCAATCCCGTAGTGGGTTTTCTCCCTTCTGCGACAATCCTCTCATCGTTCCAAGCCGCAGGTCAACACATCGTTTCAATCCCGTAGTGGGTTTTCTCCCTTCTGCGACAGGGGGTTGAGATACGGATAGAAGGGTCATAAGTGTTCCTCGAGCGTCGAAAATGACTCTTCTATTCATCGACCCCCACCGTACAGACTGTTTATAACAGTCGATGAAACGACGAGTCGATATCAAATGACATTCGACTGTTCTTCATCCTGTGATGCACCAATATCGGTGGTTGCATCGAGACACGAATCGCACAACCGATACAGCCGAATTCGGTCGCCATCCGATGGCTCGATGTGGGACTCGAGTTCGTCCTCGAGTTCGACTCGATCAGTCTTGGATATCTCGAGTTCGAACACGCTGTACTGTTTCCACGCGCCGTAGCGCTCGAGCGTGCGGTACACTCGACGTCGATTCGAGTCGTCGCTTACGTCGTAGGTGATTGCGAGTCGCATTGTTAGTGATCGAATGTAAGCGCATGGTAGTCGTCAAGCTCACCGGTAATCGACTTTCGAAGGAGGATGGCCTGCTGACGGATGGCTTTCCGACGAGTAACGGTGTATTCGAAGTAGGGGTGCGTGAACTCCTCGTTCATGTAGTCGTCGAACTTTGACAAATATGTCTTGAACGCATCATCGTTCAGCCGGTTATCGTCCCGAAAATCGTTATGCGTGATGACACCACGGTTAACTAACCGGGTGACCAGCGCATCGCAAAAGATCGGCCGGAATTCTTCCTGAAGATCGAGTGCGAGCGAAGGCCGTCCGTGACGATCTGCGTGTAACACGCCCAAAAACGGATCGAGATTATACTGGCGCAACGCCGCCAGAACCTCGTTTTTCATGAAGACGTACGTCAACGAAAGAAGGGAGTTGATGTGGTCCTCCGGCGGACGCTTCGTTCGCTTTTCGAACGTCCATCCGTCAGTTAACGTCTCGTCGAGTCGAGAAAAGTATCGCTCCGCCGCTTCACCCTCCGTTCCGCGGAGGCCGTCTTTCGTCGTCGCCTTTCCGGCACGGACTCCGAGATCTTTCAACACTTCCGTACCACGGACTCCCTTTCGAGAGAGCAGGGTTCGTGCATTACGAATCTTCCCAGCGATCACCGCTTTAGCGATCTCGAGTTCTTCCTCGTCTGAAAGTGCGTACTGTGCGCGTCGAACCTCCGCAATCGTGTTTCTCTCAGGAACGAAGCTCCCACGGTACTTTCCGTGTTGTGTGAAATAATTCAGTACGATGCCGTGTTCGTTTGCCGTGGCGACGAACGGCGTCGAAAAGTTCACGCCGCCGAAAACGTTGATCGTATCGACCTTCTCGATCGGTCTCGAGGCGAGCTGTCCGTCGTCGCCGTCGACATCCCAGATAACGATTCGGCCACCATCGACCTGGACCTGCGACCCTTGTTTCGTGACGAACAATACCGCCTCGTCGTACATTCCCTCGGAAGCCTTCATAGGTTGTCCTCCCAGCCGGTTCCGACCGCTTTTTCGGGCTCGAGACGAGCCGTTTCTGCAGGCATACAGTACTCTCGAGCCGAACACGCCTCGCACTTGTCTGGGTTATCAGTGAAGGAGGGTATCGAATCGACCGACATTGACTGAATTGCGCTAATCTGTTCGTGAACTTCCGCTCGATGGTCTTCCGTAATTGGAATGTGCATTCGCTGATCCGTTTCGTAGAGATATATTGCTCCTTCTCGAACCGGCTCGTCGAGATGATCTTCGAGGAGCATGCAGTATCCTGCGAGCTGTACTTCGTCGCTTTTGTAGTAATCCCCACTTTCGGCTCTTTTTCGTTCGACAGGAACAGCACGGTCTTCCTCGAGATCGAGAACGTCGATCTTTCCTTTGAGGCCCAGTTCTTCGGACTCGAGGTAGAGTTCGTTTAACCAGTCCCCACGAGTCGACTGATTCTCGTGTGTCGTCTTCCCCTCGATTCGTTCGTAGTTCCGCCCTTGTGTATCATAGAAATGGAGATACCAATACCGGCGTGGACAGTACGCAAACTGGTTCAGGTCGGAGACATTAATTAGTTCCACAGTCATACCTGACGCTGGTAAACATCGATTTTTGGTGGTCCAATATCGCTAGTCTCGACTTCTGTTTCGTACTCCGCGGTAGTGATTCGGCGAGGGACGACGGCATTGACGATCCGAATCATTCGATAGAATTGATGTAAGATGCCAATGTCAAGTTCGAACTCGTCTTCCAAGTCCATCTGATTGATTCGGCGACGAATCTTCGTTTGGAGGAGGTCCTCGATCTCGCTCGTCGGTTTGTCGTATCGTGTCGGTTCTGTCTCGTATTCTGGTAGTCGTGCAGTCACCGCTGAGAGGACATCACCAGCAGATGGTTTCAAAACGAGAACATCATCGTCTTCCACCCGGTCGATATCGTAGTGTCGAAGTGTTGTCGTGAGATCGTACGTTGTCACGCCAAGTTGGTCTCCGCGCGGATATTTGATCGATGCTGACAGAGATCGACCACGAAGCCCACGGAATGTCTGAAAGCAGTGTCGGGTAAACCGAAGTAGTTTCGCTGCTTCACTGTTCTGCTGGTACTTTCCAGGGCCGAGTCCGTCCTTTATTTCTTCAATCTCACTTTCAACAGTTGCGATAAACCCGCGCCAGCGATCATACTGTTCGATGTTTGCTTCGAAATCCTCTCGCAGTTCCTCGTTGAACCATCCGTAATCATCCTCGCGTGAAGCAATCGCGTAGGCAGCTCGAAATCCGACGAGATTACCGAGCCACTCGTGATCCATCTCGGATGACTCAAGTCCCTCGTGGATCTGGGCAGCGAACGTCGGAAAATCAACACTGGCACCCCATGGACCCTGTCCAAGCCCGTACAGGTGAACTGTCGCCTCAGATTCGCGGCCAGCACGGCCGAAGCGCTGAAGAAATGCGCTCGCATCAGGTGGACTTTCCATGTACTGCGTCGTTATATCGTAATCAAGCCCGACCTCTCCCTTGCTCGTCGTGTTGAGGATATAGAAGCTCTCCTCGTCAAGGTCGACGGCTTCATCGTTCGTATCGAATCCATTGTCCTTGGCAGTATGTTCGAAGACAGTTGGATACTCGTCGTGTAAGAACTGATGGAAGTCATTGCTGTCTTTCGCACTATTGAACACGACGACAGCATGCGGTTGATCGTACTCCCCAGCTGACTCGACCTTCTCTCGAAGCACCGTTGCGATCTCGTCACGCTGCTCGAGAATATTTCGTTCCTCATGACGAACGACGTCGACCGACTGGCGAAATTGGTCACCATTTTCGACGTATTCCGCATCAATATCACAGATTTCGAGACCAACTCGTTTCCGCAAGAAATCCACGAAGTCATCGTTTGGCGTCGCTGATGCGAGAAGGATTTTCGGATCACTGTGTCGCTCCTCGAGTATTTTCGTTTGGAGCAAAAGGCCACTCGCAGCGAGTGCATCGTAGAAATGGAACTCGTCGTAGACTATTGCATCGAATTTATTGAAAAACCGCATCGCATCACCCCCACGGTACATGTCCTGAATCGCCGCTTGTAGAATATCTGGATTAGTAAGAACGACTTCGTGATCAGCAGCAAACTTGTTCACGTACCGAATTAGGTTTTCAGTCCGCTCGTGTCCATGTCCATCTAATGTATTCCCGTTTAGAATACAAACATCGATTTCATCCGCTTCAAATCGCTCGCGTTGCTGGCGCATAAGCGCATTTGTAGGGTAGACAAGCAGCGTCATATCACGCGAATCGATAAGCTCGTAAAACGTCGCCGTCTTCCCTGCACCAGTCGGAGCGTGAACGGCAGCGACAGGTTCGGTACCCTCACGAATCCATTCAACGACACGGTTCTGGAACGCCCTTGCATAATCAAACCCTTGTTCCTCGAGGGCAGGTTCTGGAGGTTCTGTTGCAAGAGCTGCACTATCCACTTGAAAACGACTCATCCGAGCACCTCAGGGAGAACACGTTCCCTAACAAAGTCGGGATTAGCACCAACGAAGTGCTGTAACCGTGGATCATTTCCTCGCCTGAAAGAGTCACTATGCTCTAACAACGCTGCAAGGATTTCATCAGATAGATCGTAGACTTCGGAGAGGAGATACTTATTCAGGACGAGTGTATCCAGTTCCGAAGTTTGTGCCCGGATTTCACCAGTCTGCTTGATTCCCATTCGAAAGAACGGGCGTCGAGGAAGTTCTTCTTCACCCCAGACAGTAAATTCGAACGTCGAGCCGGGGGACAGTCCGACGTAGTTTCGCATTGTCTGATATGCCGCTCCCGAGTTCTCGAGAATCGCAGGCACTGACTTCGTACCAGCAACTTGATTTGCAATCTCTGTGTCGTTCGTAGTGAAATGCCGTTCTGACCGGTAATCCGTACTCCGGAACGTCCGTTCATCGGTTTGGACGGCGACCGGCCGCATATCCGTAACGAAGAACGGAGCTTCCTCGAGGTGAGAGTAGTCGGGAGATGTCGCTTCATCCCCAAATTCCGCGTATCGTTTTTCCATTCCGAAGTATCGATAGCCAAGAGCATGCATGAGTGCAGTGGCTGAGAGCGTCGGTTGCGTTCGGATCGCACGCCCCTCCGAACTGGAGTAGAAGAGCGGTGCATACAGCGTTGCCTCAAACGTCTGCTCAATCATCGTCCAGAAGTTCGCTTTTAGCGTCCTCCATAAGGTCTGCAAACTCTTCGCACATCACATCGTCGGCATCTTCGGCTTCTCGCGAAGCGACTGATCGAACCCGCTCGAACCACTCAGGAACATCTTCGGCACTCTCGAAGGAACCGTAAACTTCCCAATCAGTACGACGAACATCTGCAACGTATTCTCCAACGCTGTCTGGCAATTCGTCACCCTCATCGTGGTATTCCATCAGAAGTTCGCCCGTCGATAGTGAGGTGTCGTGATCGCCGAGAATGACGCCCAGGATTTCGTTCCGAACATTTCGCCCTGTTCGCGTCTCTCGAGCCCCGTACTTACCCGTGTTGAGGATATTATGAAGGGTGTACAGCAACATTGGTCCAGTCGCTGCCTCGAGTGTGATAAAGTGAACAAGGTCGTTCCCCGGTTGAACTTTCACGAAGTCGAAAAGCGCCTCAGATTGGTCTCCGTCAGCATCCCGCATCGTTCCTGACTCGTAGACGGCGTTACGAGTTTCCTTATTCATTAGATCGTACTCCTCAGTCGTATACGTGTACCCCTCCACAACTCGGGATTTGATAGCAAAGTCCTGATCGCCGGTACCAGCTAACCCATATGTGAGCGTTCCAACGTTGAGGGATTTCTCGAGCGTTTCCGGTTCGTTATACGCGTACTCTTCGTGGACGAACTCCTCATCTAGACTACGAAGCAGAGACAATCCGGTGAGCCGTTCTTTGCTGGTAAATTTCTCACCGTTTACCTGTGCATGGAGTTTGTCGCCGAACTCCTGCGTTTCCGCACGGTCGTGATTCGAATTACGGAAGAGTGTCGGTTCGGTTATATCCCTCTTGACGATGAGCGTGACGGACGGTTTGCGTTTTCGGTAGATACCGAACGATTCGACGAGGCCTGTGTCTGGATATTCGAGTGTCATTAGTAGTTCTGAAGTGCTTGATCGTATGCGTAATAGTACGAGTTAACGAGCGCGTCTTCCCAATCGGAGAGTTTTTTCAGGTCATAGAGATTGTTCTCGATGAGGTAGGAACGGATCGCCTCAACGAACACCGCTGCTTGCTCCGGCGTTGCATGTCCGGCGTAGTCTTCGCGGTCTGCAGCAGCATACACCTGACTTTCAACGTAGTCGACAAGTTGGTCGTCGTCCATCTGCTGATTCTTTCCGCTAAGGAATGCATCGAGTGCCTCACGGAATACTTTCGTTTTCTTATACTTGCTGTCATATTGTTGGCCAAACAGGTCAATTCCCCGTTCGGCGACGGTTTTCATGTCCATAAGTGCATCTTGATGATACGTTTCGAAGTACTCCCGAAGATCCGGAAGTCTGATCGCGTTATCATGATTGACAACTGCGAAATTTGCAATGCTGTGGAACGTGTCGCGGTCGAGGTGAAGATATGAGTTGGTCATATTCGCATCCTGCCCGACCATACTCATGATTTTGAATAACTGGAGCGAACGTTGGAGATGCGATTCCGATCGGTCTCCCTCAACAAAATCAGGGAGCGGACCGAATCGCTCTGCTTCATCCAGCCCGAGGAGTTCTTGTGGTCGGGTGGCCTCCTCGTCCGTAAAGACCGTATTCGCGCTTTCAAAGCGCGTAAACGGCCTTCCGATGACCACCTTCATCCCAGATTCTTGGGCTGCTTCCATCACCTGGCGGACGACTGCCATTCGATGATTTTCATCCAGCACGTAAAGCGGCTGGAGGAAGTACTGGGGTTTCACCAGCTCAGACTTTACTTCAGGATCATCTAATTCATCGCTATCCCCTTGGACAATATTTCCGACGCGATTACTCCGTACTCGAACATCGCCGAGGAAATCATCGAAGTAAAAGTACGCAACCTCGAGTGCGTTGTTCGTACTGACATCGTGTTGCTCACAGACGTGAGAAAGAAGTGCGTACTCTAGGTTGCACACCTCACAAATTGACTTGTACTTCGCGTGTGGTGGAACACGACGAGAATATTCCTGAGTCCGGTAGACCCCGCTAAGCCCCTTTTGGTACTTTGTATCCGTTTCTGCACCACAGAGGAAACACATCTCATCTTTCGACCCGAGATCCGGTGCAATTCGACCATCGAAGAACCGATCAACAACGGCCCCTATTGCATCGGATTCCGGCTCAAGATCGTCGTGCAACTCAGGACGAACGGCCGCTGAAAACGTTTCAAGGAAATCAACGTGTTCGTCATACTGTTGGACGAGATACGCAACAAAATGAAGTTTGACCTTCTGAACGCCCTGTTCGTCCTCAATTCGGTCATATGCGTTTTGTACGTCCGGATCCTCAAATTCTGAGTATCCATCAATATAGACTGCCTTTGCTAAAATTGGGAAATAAGGATCGAATTCCTCAGGAATATGTTCAAAGGGCTCTACCCCCGCAGATCCACGCTCGAGGAGATCACGAAATGCATCAGCGATTTTTTGCTCTTTTTCTTCAATAGGAATATTGACCTCTGCTAAAACATCATAATCAAAAGAGTTCCAGTTGAGTTTACAATCGAACTCGAACTCAGTCCCGATTAGTTCAGGCGCTCGTTCCTCAACAATATCTTTGAGATACGAACGATCGATGAGGTTGCCTAGATAAACAACAGTATTTGACGAACTACCAACGATAACGCCGTACGTATCGTTGCCTGTCTCGCCGGCAATAGCTTCC
Source organism: Halostagnicola bangensis (assembly GCF_054653435.1). Classification (NCBI taxonomy): domain Archaea; kingdom Methanobacteriati; phylum Methanobacteriota; class Halobacteria; order Halobacteriales; family Natrialbaceae; genus Halostagnicola; species Halostagnicola bangensis. The sequence goes on from NZ_BAAIGG010000002.1 coordinate 1,559,504, forward strand.
TTTGTTGCGCCAAGAAGCGTATCGTTTAGAATTGGTTGCTCGAGTTGAGTGAACTCCACTCGGTGGACATCGTCTTGTCCCATCAGCGTACAAAGTTGATCGTACACTCCATCAGTACCATCTCTAAGTGCAACTGAGGCGGTACTATCTCCAATACGGCAATATCGTTCGAGTCCGTTGAACGACGTATCAGTCGCTCGAGTTTCGGTACTATTTTCGGTCGTTTCGGTCCGCTGAACGAGATATTGGAGGTCGTCGCGATAGCCCTCTCCAAGGAATTCTTCGATCCTAAATGGATCGCCCTCCCGTGGTTCTCCATCTTCGGTCGGCTCTGGATCGAAATACAACTCGAAAGCCGCCGCACTATTACCCTCGATATCTGCACCGTAGGCCTCACGGACGAACTTGTCCGTATCGTGGAGTGCAAGCGCAGAAGCGAGCACGCGAAGTTCTTCCTCGTAATCCGCGTACAGATCCTCCCCCGGGCCAACTGCTTCGTACACGAACGCGTTCACGCCGATCGTAACTGCGTTCAAGATGTGTGCAGCTAACGAAGAATTTGCCGAAGAATCCACTTTTGCGTCGTACTTACCGGCTGCATCGATAATGTTTGAGTACAGGTCTGTACTTCCGACGATCGTTTCGTGAGCATCTCGAGCGGCTTCAGGATTCATCAATCGTTCACCTCCACAGCAACATCACCACACCCTCGAGCGACAGCACTCCCAACCCCCGAATACTCCGCAAAGAGCGCAAGCGCCGTCACTGCGTTTTCGACGCTCTCACTGGCATCTTTAAACGCGTACGTACATCGGCCAGAGAATCCCTGTCTGAAGATTGGCTGTGGGTTTCCGTCGTCGCCTTCGACGCGGTTGACCAGCACACTGTGCGTTCGATAGCTCGAGTCATCCGGTTTTTCGATCACCGACGAGGCGAGCGCATCTCGACTGATATCCAACTCGAGTTCCTCGGGAGCAGTCCGGTTCCACTTTCCAAGTAGGCTCGAGAAGATAGCCGTCCGAACGGGGAACATCGTCGTGACCGACCCTGCCTCCTCGAGACAAGTTGCTGTACGGAAATCAAAGCGGAGGTTTGGGCTATCGGCTTTATCCGCCCGTTCGAGTAACGTCTCGTGGCTCGCGTTCTCGCTTTCGAACGACTCCACACGAAGCGTTCCGTTCGTTAATTCGATTATTTCACCCGTAAGCACGAGCGACGAAACGAGGGCCTGGAAAATGTCCTCGTCCGCTCGGTCAGTAATTCCGAGCGAGAGTTCGTATTCCTCGTTCGGTAGGGCAAGTTTGTGATGCGACCGATCACTACTCCCAAATGAGCCCTGAAGACCGCCGTTGTGGAGACTTCCAATCGGCGAATCGTGTACGTGCGCGCTTACATCTTCGTCTGCTGACTCGAGCGCGCTCAGTAAGGCGCTGTAAACCGAATAGCCATCCGACAACGGCACACTGAACCGCTTGTCGGGCCGTAGCCGAATGGTGATTCGGCGAAGGCGAGAAGCGGAGTGGGGTTGTTGTTCCATACGGTTGCAAATAGTACACTCGAGACACTCACCATAAATGTCACGGCATATATAAAACGGAATTAGAATATGATGATTGCAAAATCGTGCAACGTTATAAGAAAGAGACGAATAACACCCTCCAATGCAAACGTTCGTCTCTCCTATCGGGTTTAACACGACCAGTGTCACACGGACGATACTCAATCAGGAAGTCGGCCCTGATGACGAAGTCGTGTTACTTCGGCCCGAACATCAAACAGACGATGATCGTGCGTCCGAAGCAATCGCAGATGTCGAACAACTATTGCAAGAAATCGAACCAGGAATCACAGTACACGTTACTCGAATACCACACGAGAACTTCGCAGCTGCGGTGATGACGTGCAGCGATGTCCTCCGGGCTGCAGATGGATCTGTTATCGTTAATTTCGGTGGTGGTGCTCGAGATGTGCTCGTTCCACTGACGATCGCAACTGTCGCGCACGGACACAATATTGCCGAGATTCTTGGATACAGTGACATCGATGGGCAGGTTCGAGAGTGGGAACTACCAACTATTCCAACGAACATCTCGAAAGGAGCCGTTGGCACACTCGAATCAATTGACCAGGCCGACGACGCTACGACAATACCAGTGCTTAAACAGCAAGGTGATCAAGCAAAAAGTACGATTGGAAGACACGTGAATCAGCTCGAGGACGAGAGTCTGGTTACGTCGTGGACTGAAGACCGAACAAAACACGTCGAAATCACACTCGGCGGGCAACTCTATCTGGCATCAAGAGGATCTGTTTGAGGTGCTGTTTCATCGACCCATATAAACAGTCTGTATAGCAGGGGTCGATGAACGGCACCATGAAATTCAACTGATGAGGAAGCTTTTTAGCGAACATCCACGTATTTGAACCCCCTGTCGCAACAGGGAGAAAACCCAGAACGGGATTGAAACTGAGGACGCTGGCCGGACTCGGAACCGTGCACCGGGCGTCGCAACAGGGAGAAAACCCAGAACGGGATTGAAACCGGAGTGGTTGAACGACATCGAAAGGTTATCAACGAAGTCGCAACAGGGAGAAAACCCAGAACGGGATTGAAACACCAAGCACAACCGCCGCGTTCTGAAGTGCAAGGTGTCGCAACAGGGAGAAAACCCAGAACGGGATTGAAACGCGCAGAACGGGCCGTATGAACTCGACGAAATCGAGGGGTCGCAACAGGGAGAAAACCCAGAACGGGATTGAAACTTCTCCCTGACCGTATCCTTAGCGAACTTGTAGAGGTCGCAACAGGGAGAAAACCCAGAACGGGATTGAAACGTGGCCGGGGACGTGATCAAATCGGAAGACGAGCGTGTCGCAACAGGGAGAAAACCCAGAACGGGATTGAAACTTGTTAGGGGGGGCCTACGTAGTAGGCCTCCCCCGGTCGCAACAGGGAGAAAACCCAGAACGGGATTGAAACGGCCAAGATCTATCAGATCCATCACTGAGTCGTGTGGTCGCAACAGGGAGAAAACCCAGAACGGGATTGAAACAGCAGGAGGAAAACCGGGAGTACAAGCTCGCCCAAGTCGCAACAGGGAGAAAACCCAGAACGGGATTGAAACAGCGATGAGTACGTCACAACGCGAAGACAACGGAGAGTCGCAACAGGGAGAAAACCCAGAACGGGATTGAAACTGACGCGTTCGGAGCGGGCGGTGAACCGTTCCTTGGGTCGCAACAGGGAGAAAACCCAGAACGGGATTGAAACTCGAAGAGATAGACCTCGAACCCGAGGTGAACGTCTCGTCGCAACAGGGAGAAAACCCAGAACGGGATTGAAACACGGTGCTCTGGTCGTGATCGTCGTCCGTCGACGAAGTCGCAACAGGGAGAAAACCCAGAACGGGATTGAAACTTCCGTGGCCTTCGATCAGGCCGGGGAAAATAACCGTCGCAACAGGGAGAAAACCCAGAACGGGATTGAAACTTACTGTAGATGTCTAAAGAGAGAACGTCTCTATCTGTCGCAACAGGGAGAAAACCCAGAACGGGATTGAAACGCCGCAGAAATGGGCGTGCCGGAATCGACGGCGAACGGTCGCAACAGGGAGAAAACCCAGAACGGGATTGAAACCTGTTCACAACGCGAATAACAGAACCTAAGCCCGCTGTCGCAACAGGGAGAAAACCCAGAACGGGATTGAAACAAAGTGGAACGATAATCGTTTGAGACTGTCACCCCGGTCGCAACAGGGAGAAAACCCAGAACGGGATTGAAACCACCCACTGTGATATCATCTGCCCGGATGGCGGGGGTCGCAACAGGGAGAAAACCCAGAACGGGATTGAAACCTATCCATCGAGCATCGCCTCACGGGCCTCGAGGACGTCGCAACAGGGAGAAAACCCAGAACGGGATTGAAACGGAGCGTGACAGCCACGTTACCGCCAGATGCGTCGTCGCAACAGGGAGAAAACCCAGAACGGGATTGAAACCTCTGCGTGTTGCACCCCGCCCATGAATTTGTGACCGTCGCAACAGGGAGAAAACCCAGAACGGGATTGAAACCGAGGTCAAGATTGAGTACCTGGCCGATGGCGCTACGGTCGCAACAGGGAGAAAACCCAGAACGGGATTGAAACCGGGCGATGACTGAGCCTCGGGAAGTCTTAGAGGGTCGCAACAGGGAGAAAACCCAGAACGGGATTGAAACAGGATAACAAGCAGACGTGGACGTTCGAAGGCGGCACGTCGCAACAGGGAGAAAACCCAGAACGGGATTGAAACTTTTTGATGTTGGCATTGGTATTGTAAATTGTAGTGTCGCAACAGGGAGAAAACCCAGAACGGGATTGAAACAAGAGGTCGTGAATGACGACATGGACGACCACATTCGAGTCGCAACAGGGAGAAAACCCAGAACGGGATTGAAACACGGGAATATTATCGCCCTGATGCCGCTCAAACCATGTCGCAACAGGGAGAAAACCCAGAACGGGATTGAAACCGCGGACCTCCCGGACGTGACGTTTGCCCACGAGTCGCAACAGGGAGAAAACCCAGAACGGGATTGAAACACGACTCGTGACTCGGATCACCGTCGACGAGTACGCGTCGCAACAGGGAGAAAACCCAGAACGGGATTGAAACAACCGAAGCTACAGAGCGAACAAGGTCGTTGGCGAGGGTCGCAACAGGGAGAAAACCCAGAACGGGATTGAAACGATTTAGACCCGCAAGGTCACGCCACTGAAGGCCTTGTCGCAACAGGGAGAAAACCCAGAACGGGATTGAAACCGCACCGGAATCCATGATAACCAGTAACGCGATTGTCGCAACAGGGAGAAAACCCAGAACGGGATTGAAACCGCGATCCGCAGGCGCGTTCATCCGGAAAACTTCCGTGTCGCAACAGGGAGAAAACCCAGAACGGGATTGAAACAACTCCAATGGCGGAAAGAGATGGACGCAGAGACCGGGTCGCAACAGGGAGAAAACCCAGAACGGGATTGAAACGCGGCTGGGGCTCTCCGATCGATCAGTATCTCGAGTGTCGCAACAGGGAGAAAACCCAGAACGGGATTGAAACGGCGGCTCACAGCAAACCACCTAATCGCTCCATTAGGTCGCAACAGGGAGAAAACCCAGAACGGGATTGAAACAGTGGTCGCTTCGCCGTCACCGTGAGTCACCTGCGCGTCGCAACAGGGAGAAAACCCAGAACGGGATTGAAACTCGCGTTTGAACGCCCACCGCTGTTCCATCATAAAGAGTCGCAACAGGGAGAAAACCCAGAACGGGATTGAAACGGTCTGAAGTAACCGCGAGTGAGGAAGAACAGGGCGGTCGCAACAGGGAGAAAACCCAGAACGGGATTGAAACTGGCTGTACACTGTCTTGCACTGACTGCATCGGTATGTCGCAACAGGGAGAAAACCCAGAACGGGATTGAAACATATATAATGTCCGAGAACCATGTTTACAATTCGCTGTCGCAACAGGGAGAAAACCCAGAACGGGATTGAAACTACTCATATGCACCCATTGACCGGCAAGTGATTAAAGTCGCAACAGGGAGAAAACCCAGAACGGGATTGAAACAGGATGTCACCGACCACGTTGACGACGCGACGATCGTCGCAACAGGGAGAAAACCCAGAACGGGATTGAAACGGCCCTGAATCGTATCCTTCATGTGGCCGGGAAGGAGTCGCAACAGGGAGAAAACCCAGAACGGGATTGAAACTTTTCACCGGCCTTTACGGGCCCATTTACCAGGGTTGTCGCAACAGGGAGAAAACCCAGAACGGGATTGAAACGTGTGTTCGTCTTACGCGGTATCAATCAATTAGGTGAGTCGCAACAGGGAGAAAACCCAGAACGGGATTGAAACGGTTCCGGTAAGCGGCAGAAACAGGAATCAACCGACGGTCGCAACAGGGAGAAAACCCAGAACGGGATTGAAACCGAAACGAACTCCAGCATCGTCCGCACTTTCACGTGATGTCGCAACAGGGAGAAAACCCAGAACGGGATTGAAACCGAAACGAACTCCAGCATCGTCCGCACTTTCACGTGATGTCGCAACAGGGAGAAAACCCAGAACGGGATTGAAACCGATGACCGCCGGGATTACAGCTCCCCTCGGGGCGATGGTCGCAACAGGGAGAAAACCCAGAACGGGATTGAAACAGCGAACAACGACAACAACGCAACAGCTCCAGATCGGTCGCAACAGGGAGAAAACCCAGAACGGGATTGAAACATGTCGCCAGCGGAATTCTCGAGTTCGTTTAAGAGGAGTCGCAACAGGGAGAAAACCCAGAACGGGATTGAAACTTCTTTGAGGCGCTAAACGTCCTCGACGCGCTTACGAACGTCGCAACAGGGAGAAAACCCAGAACGGGATTGAAACTAGACCCACGGCACACCGCCATCCTCGGCGGTCGTGTCGCAACAGGGAGAAAACCCAGAACGGGATTGAAACGCGGTGTTCCCGAAGCTGATCCGTCCGCTGGCGAAGCGTCGCAACAGGGAGAAAACCCAGAACGGGATTGAAACAGGCTTGCGGGGTCGAACTTGTCCCCGCATTCCTCGCAAGTCGCAACAGGGAGAAAACCCAGAACGGGATTGAAACGTTGATCGTAAGCACGGAGGCGGCTTAACGGCGTTGTCGCAACAGGGAGAAAACCCAGAACGGGATTGAAACGGAAATTTACGGCGATTCCTCGAAAGAGGATCTTATGTCGCAACAGGGAGAAAACCCAGAACGGGATTGAAACATCTGGGGCCAGGTCACCTGCGCGGCCGGGTCAGGTCGCAACAGGGAGAAAACCCAGAACGGGATTGAAACGTCCGACCTCGATCTACGTGACGAAGGCGGAAACGGTCGCAACAGGGAGAAAACCCAGAACGGGATTGAAACTTCGACGACCTTCGAGAGACGGGCGACGAACTCGTCGAGTCGCAACAGGGAGAAAACCCAGAACGGGATTGAAACCGATAATGTCCGACGACGTCGAGTCGGTCGAGTTCGGTCGCAACAGGGAGAAAACCCAGAACGGGATTGAAACCGATGTCCGTCGGCGTAACGTTCGTCGGCGACCTCGAGTCGCAACAGGGAGAAAACCCAGAACGGGATTGAAACCATGATGCCTTGTTTTGCCGCCGATTGACGGCAACCTCGGACGCTCTCACAGGAAGATTCCGACACATTCTCCCTGAAATGGACGCCGTCTGGCGATATGGCATCGCTCAGACGGCTAGCACGGATGTGTCGAGACCTTGCCAAACAGCACGTTGATGATCCGGACGTACCCGCCGCGCCGGACGGCGCGGACGGGTACGCCGAGTGGACACAGATCGCGTTGATTCTGTTCCGAGTAGAACTGGAGAAGAGCCTCCGTGAAACTGAAGACTACCTCAACGAGATGCCCGCTGTTCTTGCTGTGTTCGATCTCGACGAGGCACCGCACTACAGCTCGCTCTCTCGATGGGAACAACAGTACCGAATGCGTGAACTTCGCCGCCTGCTCCGCCGAAGCGCGGAGCAGGCGGGTTGGAGCGGTGAAGCAGCGATTGACGCGAGTGGCTTCCAACGTGATCAAACCAGCCATCATTACCGCGACCGTGCAGGCTTCTCGTACCGGTCGCTGAAGACGACGATCTTGATCGACGTAAACTCATTAGCGATCAAGGACGTTCACTACACGACCCAGAAAGCGTGGGATGGCCATATCGGGATGCAGGTCTTCCGGCGAAACGCGGAAGACCTGCGCGTACTGTCTGCTGACGCGAACTACTCATGGAGCGACCTCCGAGAGGAGTGTCGCTCCAACTCAACGCGACCGTTGATCAAGCACAGAGAGCAGACACCGTTACAGAAGGCGCACAACGCCCGGATGAACGAGGACTACAACCAGCGCTGGATGAGTGAAACAGGCTTCTCGCAGTTGAAGGAAGACGACGGCGAGAAGCTCCGCTCCCGGAGCTGGCACGGCCAGTTCCGGGAGCTGACTCGGAAGTGCATCGTCCATAACCTGACGCAGGCGGCGAGTTAAGGGCTCGCCGCCTGCTCCCCTTCTCCGGATGTATCCGGGAGAGGCATCGCCGTCGTCACCGAAGCAAGGACGCTATATACCATAGTTCTGACCCTTCAGCAAGCGTCGATACTGACAGCGATTGCATCTCCTGCGGTCAAAAACTCGTCTCAAACGGTGTGGAACGGCAGATCGTCAACACCACCCCAACGCAGTCTTGCGTTCAACAAGGCAAACCATGATCCTTCCAACCCGGCGCTTCACTTTCACACCGGTCGCAACAGGGAGAAAACCCAGAACGGGATTGAAACTGCAACGGATTGTGTTGATATGGTGCGAAACATTCCGTCGCAACAGGGAGAAAACCCAGAACGGGATTGAAACGCGTTTCGTACGATTACATCCTTGAAAAAGAATAATGGGTCGCAACAGGGAGAAAACCCAGAACGGGATTGAAACTGGTTGAGGAAATCGGCGAAGCCGCCGCTCGAGGTGCTGTGTCGCAACAGGGAGAAAACCCAGAACGGGATTGAAACTCGATATCGTCAAACGGGTCGTCGGGATCGTCGCCGTCGCAACAGGGAGAAAACCCAGAACGGGATTGAAACATCGAGCGGATTCTCGACCCGAACCATCCGCGGAAGTCGCAACAGGGAGAAAACCCAGAACGGGATTGAAACAGGACGACCGTCGACGGGCCATCCTGGAGGTTCGCCACGTCGCAACAGGGAGAAAACCCAGAACGGGATTGAAACGATGATAGATTTGCTCTCGCCGGGGTCTATTTCAGTGTCGCAACAGGGAGAAAACCCAGAACGGGATTGAAACCTCATTGAGTCAGACTCAGACGAGTTACACGAGGAGTCGCAACAGGGAGAAAACCCAGAACGGGATTGAAACCGCTCGTACCACTCGTTGATCGTGAGCGTGAGCGCCTCGGTCGCAACAGGGAGAAAACCCAGAACGGGATTGAAACCGGCGTGTTCGGCTCGCCGATCGGTGTGGCGTCGAGGTCGCAACAGGGAGAAAACCCAGAACGGGATTGAAACTACAAATGAACCTTGAGAGTAAACGATGAGTCCAGGTCGCAACAGGGAGAAAACCCAGAACGGGATTGAAACAAGCATGACGGGCTTCGGCGGCCGCCAGACGGCTAGTCGCAACAGGGAGAAAACCCAGAACGGGATTGAAACCATCCGAAGCGAAACGGGGTCCGCGTCGTTATCGAGCGTCGCAACAGGGAGAAAACCCAGAACGGGATTGAAACACGTGCAACTGCGAACTCCACAACATCGACGACGCGGACGTCGCAACAGGGAGAAAACCCAGAACGGGATTGAAACTTCGGCCTGCCGTCTTGCGGTTAGACCCCCCTTGAAAAGTCGCAACAGGGAGAAAACCCAGAACGGGATTGAAACAGGAAGGCATGCGCGCCATCAGTTAGGTAGTATGTCATGTCGCAACAGGGAGAAAACCCAGAACGGGATTGAAACTTCATCTTGCCGCCCTTGTGGATTCCCTGGCAGATCGGTCGCAACAGGGAGAAAACCCAGAACGGGATTGAAACACGGGCCACTCGAGCGACTCGTCACCGTTTGCGAGGAAAATAACAGCTGCCATCGAGATTTGCTCGAGAACCACTACCGGTCCAACCGAAACCCGTCCGTTCCCACAACGGAGAGTTCAGCAAAAGACCTATCGCCCCCGGCGGACTTCCACTCGAGTATGGACGACGGCATCGAGGTCGATTTTGGCGACGACGGGCTGGTTCCGGCCGTAGCTCAGGACGCCGAGACTGGCGAGGTGTTGATGCTCGCATACGTGTCTCCGGAGGCCCTCGAGCGGACGCGAGAGACGGGGGTAGCTCACTACTACTCGAGAAGCCGCGACGAGTTGTGGCAGAAGGGCAAGACAAGCGGCCACACCCAGCAGGTCGACGCCGTGCGGGTCGATTGTGATGCCGATACGTTGCTCTATCTGGTCGACCAGGAGGGCGGCGCGTGTCACACGGGCCATCGGTCGTGTTTCTACCGCACGATTGAGGGCGAGAACGTCGGCGAGAAGGTGTTCGAACCGGACGAAGTGTACGAATAATTCGGCCAGCTAACTAAACAACGCGAACTCAACGGACCCAGACAATGAGCGAATCCGTTCATCGCACAGAATCCGACGCACTCGAGGCGCTCGAGGCGGCCCGAGACCGGCTCGAACGGGCACAACAACAGATCGAAACGCAGGGCGGCGACGGCGGAGAGGCGGTCGAGGACGCCGCCCAAGCGTACCGGGATGCGACCGACCTCCTGGAGTCCTACGTCGACCGCGCGACGGGAACGGGAAAGGAGAACTTCAAGGCCTACGTCGAACTCGAGGGAAAGTTCGATTCACTCGTGGAAGGGCTCTCGGACGATCTAAAGGGACGAGAAGCCTTCGAGGCGTCGCTGGACGCGATCGATAAACGCCGCCTAAGCGAGTCCGATTTCGAAAAGGCAGAAGCCAAACTCAAGCCCGCCAAGCAGTACGCGGAGCTGATCGACGAACGCCAGGCCGCTCGCGAGGCGGTCAGATCGGCCCGAACGAACGCGAGCAAACGCCTGCGAGAGATCGAAGACGAACTCGAGGAAAACGAGCGGCTGCTCGAGCTTTCGAACGCCGACCTCGACGCGCCGGTCGAGCAACTCCGCGAGCCCATCGAGGTCTACAACGATGCGTTCCGCGAGGCCTTCGAGGCGTACCGAAGCGAGGCCTCCGCACGGGAGATTTTCGCCTTCCTCGATCGGACGCGCTGGTACCCCTTCGTCGGGTACGAACAACCGCCCGCGGATCTCGAGTCCTACGTCACCACCAATTCCGCGGGCGAGTATACGATCGACGAACTCCTCGAGTACGCGAACTACTCCCGGTCGAAGCTCTCTCACTACGTCGACGACGCGGACGAGCTCAAACGGCAGGTGGCGACCCAGCAGACCTATCTCGACGGCATCGACGCCGAGCCGTTGACCCTCGAGTGGCCGCCCGGACCCGCGGGGGTCCTCCAGCGCCGAACGCGGGAGTATCGACCGTTCGTCGACCGGATCGCCGACGAAGAGACAGTCGCGCTGTTGCGAGACGTCCGGCTCCTCACCCGCGACCCCGACTACGGTCGCCTGCAAACGGCGGCCCAGGCGGTCGTTCAGCTCACTCCCGACGAACGCAGGCGACTAGCGGACGGACGGATTGGGGACGAACTCGAGGCGCTTCGAGAGGAGCGCAAACAGTTGCGGGCGGCCCTCGAGGTCGACGATCCGGTGTAGCTCACTACCGTTTTTCGGCTACTGCCGTATGACATTCCGTACGTGATGCTCGTGTTCAGGTAAAAGTTCAGTTTATTTGTCACTCACGAGTTGAGAGTCCACAACTGCGTTCTGCTGTGGCCCCATACGTCGAGAGGTATCGTGAATGTAGTCGGCCCACCGACGGACGGCCTCGAGGCTCTCTCGAGTAATCCGATCGTGTTTCGCCGCCAGTTACCCACATTTCTGTGAGTCGGTGATACGTATCGAGAACGTCTAGTTCGGGAGCCCAACGTTTGAGTTCCGACTCCTAAGCGTTTCTCCGAAAAGTGCGTAGGGATGTGCCGCGTCTCCGAGGCGCAGCTGCAAACTCCGGAGAATTTTCCCGGGTCGGGCACGAACCCCGTGGTATGACACATCATCTCTTGGTCCCCGTCGACGACTCCGATCCCGCTCGCGCGGCCCTCGAGTACGCCCTCGAGCACTTTCCCGACGCGGAGATCACCGTCCTTCACGCGGTCGACGACCTCGCGGCCGGCTACGCCGGTCAACCGCCCGCGATCGCGGGAACCGATGCCGAACCAGAGGTGTTCGACGAAGCGAAGCGACTCGCCGAAGAGTACGACGCTGATCTCGAGACGGCGGTCGTCGATGGAACGGCCGGCGACGCCATCCTCGAGTACGCCGAGGAGGAAGGCGTCGACGGCATCATCATGGGAAGCAAGGGCCGGTCGGGCGTCTCGAGAGTGTTGCTCGGCAGCATCGCAGAACAGGTGACTCGACGGGCGACGGTTCCGGTGACAGTCGTTCCGTGATTGCGGTCCGCACGATCGCCGATGACGGCGCGGGCCTTCCCTGAGGACGACGCTTCGCCTCACTCTCCGCCTCGATCGACACTCGCTCTTCGCCCCGATCGACACTCGCTCTTCGCTCCGATCGGCGCTCGAGACGGCCGAAACCGATCACGTTTTTACCTCGAGTCCGAACGCTCGAGCAGGATGGACGATCAGCTCGGGAGCACGCTCCACACCGGACTCCTCATCATGACCACAGCGGGGATGGCGTGGCTGTCAGGGTTCCCGATGTTGTTTCCGAGTCTCGGTCCAACGGCGTTCGTGCTGGCACTGTTCCAGAAGAGCGACGCGACCTCGCCGCGGCGCGTGATCGGCGGCCACGTCATCGGCGTCGTCGCCGGGCTCCTCGCTTACCACCTGCTCGCCGGCGGAATCACGATGGCGGGGACGACGGAACCGGGGTCGATAGAAGGCCTCCGCCTCGCAGCAAGCGGCGTGTTCGCGACGACGCTCACCGCGGGCGGAATGCTGGCGACGGATACCCGCCATCCCCCGGCCTGTGCGACCACGTTGATCGTCTCGCTCGGACTCCTCACGACGGTCCTCGAGGGCGCGTTGATCGTCCTCACCGTCATCGTTCTCGTGCTCGCCCATCAGCTGTTGCTCGCGACCGAACGGTGGGGCGCACGACACGTCTGAAAGAAAAAGCTGGTTGAAAGATGGCAGGTCCGCAGTCAGGCCTCGTCCTTCGCCTCGATTAACGCCCGATACATGTCGTCTGCGAGTTCGTCGGCGCGACTCGAGTCGCGAGCTTCTGCGTAGATTCGAACGAGGGGTTCGGTTCCCGACGGTCGGGCGAGCACCCAGGCGTCGCCGTGATCAAGTCGGTAGCCGTCGCGGGTGTTGAGTTCCGCCTCGGAGGTTTTGGCCTGGTTCGCCGCAGCGTCGATCATCGCGTCGCGCTCGGCGGTCGAGTCGTACTCGACGTTCCGTCGAACGTTCGCGTAGCCGCCGTACGGTTCGACGAGGTCGCTCACCGACTGGTCGGCGACGAGTTCGAGGAACCGGGCCCCGGTAAAGGCCCCGTCTCGCGAGAGGCGGAATCCGGGGAAGAAGATGCCACCGTTGCCCTCGCCGGCGACCGGAACGCGGCGGTCGTTGGCCTCGAGTTCCTCGATCCTCGTGATGATGTTCGTCGAGCCGATGGGTGTGAGTTCGATGGATGCACCGGCGTCGTTGACCACGTCGACCAGTCGCTGGGAGACGTTGACCGCGGAGACGGTCGTATCGTCGGGCTCGAGTTCGGCCGCGGCGAGTGCGGCCAGCGTCGCGTCGCCCTCGATGTACTCGCCGGTTTCGTCGAAGAAGATGGCGCGGTCGGCGTCGCCGTCGTGGGCGATTCCGATATCGGCGTCGGTCGCGCGAACGAGCCGGCCGAGATCCTCGAGGTTGTCGGGAACGGGCTCGGGGTCGCGACCGGGGAAGTGGCCGTCGGCCTGGCTGTTGACGGTGACGACTCGACAGCCGAGCTCGCGGAAGAACTCGGGGCTGACGAGCGCACCCGCACCGTGGCCTGGGTCGAGGGCGACGGTCAGGTCGGCGTCGGCGATCCGCTCTCGGTCGACGGTCGCAAGCAGTTCGTCGATATAGTCCCGCCGGACGCCGTCGACGTCACGGCTTCGTCCGGTTTCGTCCCACGCGGCGACCTCGAACGACTCTGCGAGCAGCGCTTCCTCGATTCGCTCTAAGTCGTCGATCGCCAGTTCGACGCCGTCGCTCCCGACGAGTTTGACGCCGTTGTACTGGGGCGGATTGTGCGAAGCCGTGATCACGATGGTCGGCACGCCCTCGCGTTCCGCGTAGAACTGCGCGCCCGGCGTCGGGAGGATGCCGAGTCGATCGACATCCGTTCCCGTGCTCACGATTCCGCTGGCCGCCGCATCGGCGAGCATCCGGCCGGTGTGGCGCGTATCTCGAGCGATCGCGATGCGGTCGACGTCCCAGGCTGTCCCCGCAGCCTTTGCGACACGCAGGACGAATTCCGGCGTCAGTTCCTCGTTGGCGACGCCGCGAGTTCCACTCGATCCGAACACTTTCATTGAGAGGTACTCTGTACGGACACCTCAAAGGGGTTCCGGAGAACGCACACGTCCAGCGCTCGCTCGAAGGAGTACAGTAGTCGCAACCAATGGCGTCGCCGACATCCGATATCGTCCGCGAACCCGACAGCGTCGCCGCCAAGCAGAATGCTTTCGACGCCCCCGGCCAATAGCACGACTATGACCTCGATCGACGAAAAACGCGTCTACGGCGAGAGTGAGGGCGCGCTCAGCGCCTACGTCGGCAGTTCCATGGGTGTCGTCCGTGTGAAAGTCTCCGGAAGCGCCGTCGGCGAGTTCTCGCTCTGTCACCGAAGCGAGACTCGAGATGTCGCCGCCGGGCCCGGTTCAGTCGCCATCGCGACCGAAGAAGACGTGCTGGTGGCTGATCCGACCGATCCCGACTCGTTCGCGGAAACGGACTTCGGCCCCGCAGTAGGCGTGAGCTACCACGACGAAGCGCTACTGGCCGCCGGACCCGATGGTCGCATCGGCCGCCGACTCGAGGGAGACTGGGAAACGCTCGCCGAAACGCTAGAAGCCGACGTTCGAGCGATGGACGGAGACCTGTTGGGAACCGAAAACGGCGTCTATCGCGTTCACGACGGCGAACTCGACCACGCGGGGCTCACAGACGTCCGCGACGTCTCCGCGGCCGGCGTTCCGCTCGCGGCGACCGAAGCGGGGCTGTACAAACTCGGCAACGGCTGGATGGAGGTTCGATCTGAATCCTTCGACACGGTCGCGGCCGACCCGGTTAGCCCGCCGGGCGAACTCGAGCGAGCGCACGCGGTTTCCGAGGGCGTCGTCTACGAGCACTCGAGCGACGGGAGCGAAACGGCCGAATGGATTCGGGACGACGAGTTGGGGTCCGACGAGCAAACGGACGAAGATCGGCGCGCGAGCGGTGCGAACTCGAGCGATTCCGTCGTCGGCTTCGGCTACGGGGAAACCGTCTATGCGATCACGTCGGCGGGAACGTTTCTCGCGGCCGATACGGACGGCTGGCGACCGCACGTTCTCGGCGTGGCGGGCGTTACAGGGCTAGCGATCCCTGAACCACCGGCGTAATCCGATCCGGCGAGCGACGAGAGTCTGACGTGCGTCTGACGGGGGCTTAATGTGACGGGATTCTCAGAAGACTCCAATGGCAGAGATAACACGGCGGCGCGTGCTGGCCGTCGCGGGTGCAACCACGATGGGTGCGGTTGCTGGGTGTACGAGTTCCGGTGAAGAAGACGAAAACGGCGGCGACGACGAAAGCGCTGGCGGTGAGGGCGACGGGCCCGAAACCGAGAGCTCCGAAACCGGTGACCAGACCGGGACCGTCCTCGGCGATATTACGGTCGAAAACATGGACGAGACGAGCCACACCGTCGATGTTCTCGTCGAATTCGACGGCGAAATCGAGGACTGGACCTCCGAGAGTCTCGAGTCCAGCGGCGAAAGTACGACGCTCGAGCGAAACTGGCCATCGGAACCGGGTTCGATCCGGATCGTCGCTCGAGTCGACGGCGACGAGTTCACCGAAGCGACGCCAGCGGACTGGAACGACCCGGACTGTTTCAACCTATACGTTAGCGTCAGAGACGCCGACGGCGTGACGATCGCGGCCGATACGGACAGCGGCCCCTGCGGATCAGGGGATACCGATGTCGACGACGCCGAAGAAGCCGAGGACTAACGCGATCCGGAGAACGAAAACTGGTTTAGCCCGGGGGCAGTCTCACCGAGTATGATCGTCAGCGGATCCGCCTCACAGTCGCTCGGTGCCTCGCTCGCGAGAGTTCTCGAGGAGCCGCTCACGGCCGCCACCTACGACCGGTTTCCCGACGGCGAAACGCTCGCCGCGGTTCCGGATTTTGCCGGTGAGCGCGCTATCGTTGTCGCATCGACTATTTCGAACGACGCCCACATCGAACTCCTCCAGCTACAGGACGCCGTTCGCCAGGCGGGTGCCGAAGAAGTCGTCACGGTGCTCCCGTACATGGGCTACGGCCGCCAGGACGACGCCTTCGAGGAGGGACATCCGATCTCCGCTCGCGCGGTCGCCCGCGCCATCTCGACGGGTGCGGATCGCGTCCTGACCGTTAACCCCCACGAACGAGGCGTCTGCGAGTTTTTCGAACCGACGGCGACAGCCGTCGACGCGGCCGGACGGCTCGCGGAGCCGCTTCCGGACGCGCTCGAGGACCCCGTCTTTCTCTCGCCCGACGCCGGCGCGATCGATCTCGCAAAAACGGTTCGAGACAACTACGGCGGCGGCGAGACGGATTACTTCGAAAAGACGCGCCACTCCGGAACTGACGTCGAAATCTCTCCGAGCGACGTCGATGTCGCCGGACGCGACGTCGTGGTGGCCGACGACATCATCGCGACGGGATCGACGATGAGCGAGGCCGTCGCCGTCCTCGAGGAGCGAGGCGTCGAGCGGGTGTTCATCACCTGCGTCCATCCGTTGTTAGCTCGCAACGCCTACACGAAGCTCTCTCGAGCGGGCGTCGAAGCGATTTACGGAACCGACACGGTCGAACGAACGGTCAGTTCGGTGTCGGTCGCGCCTGCGATTGCGAACGAACTATAGACCAGTCCGGTACTCAGCGTGGCGCCCCGCGCAGAATCGAGACGACGAACGGAGCGGAGTTTCTCGACGAGAAAACGCGATAGTAGGCTTATATGATAATCACGTCTCTTGTCAATCGATGTTATCGAAACGGTCGCTGCTTCGTCGCGCCATCGCGGTCGCGGGCGGCGGACTCATCGCCAGCGGGACGGCCGGTGCCGCACCGATCGGCGGGTCGTCGTCGACGGCTCAGCGACACCGGCAGAACGGATACGATGCCAGCGCAGTCGTCGACGCCGAAACGACGGTAACTGCCAGCGTCGAGCGTCCGGTATTGAACGTCGTCGGACTCCCCGATCCGGTCGGGAACGCGCTCACCGATATCCAACAGCAGTACTCGTCAGTCTCACTCGAGGATATCCAGCGCGTGAGCGCGAGCGCCGCAATCGACGGCGAAACGATAACCGGCGGCTGTGCCATCGCAACCGGTTCGTTCGACAGCCAAGCGATCGGGGCACAAGCGCGAGAGCATGGGCTAACCGACGTCGAGTCGACCGATGACGAACATCGAATGGAGGCGGGTTCCCATCAGCAGAGAGCGACGGGAACCGGCTCGAGTCGCACCATCACGCCCACAACTCGAGAACCCGAAACGGTCGATCGGTTCGCCGCCGCGGACTCGCCGTACGCCATCGGCGTCGACGACTCCACGCTCTACGTCGGCTACGATCACGGAGAGACCGACGCGCGGACACACGTCGAGACGGCCCTCGAGATGAACGCCGACGATCAGTCACGAACGACTCAGAGCGGGACGGTCGCGGGTTCGAACTACGGTTCGCTCCCGTCGCTGCTCTCCGGTCACGCGGTCGCATACGCGTCGCTGGGCTCGGATACGCGTCGCTCGCTCTGCAGTCGGCTAACCGACGCGCCGGATGCGTTCAAATCCGCAATTCGGGCCGCCAGCGCCGCCGGTGTTGCCCTCCAAGCAGGATCCGACCGAAGCCGTCTCCGATACGGCATCGTCGCCGATCCAAATCGAGTCACCGCAGAGACCGTTCGTAACATCGTTACCGAGGCGACAACCGGTTCACAGTCGCTCGAGAGCGACGGAATCTACCGCAGCGGCAACACCATCGTCTTCGACGCGACTGTCGAGACGGACGCGCTGTGGGCGTCTCACGGACAGTTCCTCGGAATCGAGAACACAGACAATCGACAAGAATCGACACACGTGCTGTAACTACGTCGAGTAGACAGCCGTCGAACCAACCTCCTTGCATCTTCTAACTCCCACTGAGCGACGGGTTCTCGAGAAGACAACACTCCAAAAGACCCGATCGACCGCACCGTCCTCGAGTGGGAGCCGAAAACGATCGACTCAGTCGGACGCCTCGGCGGCCGCCAGCGGATCGATCGCGATTTCGACCGCCACGCCTTCGACCTCCCACTCCTTTCGGTGACCGTCCTCGAGCGAGCCGAGTTCGTCGGCGCGAACCTCCTCGCGGATCAGGTCCTCGTGGTCCGCGACGAGATCGGCGACGCGGTCGTCTTCGACCTCGAACTCGAGTGCAATTCGCTCCTCGACGTCGAGGTCGAGTTCCTTTCGCATCTCCTGGACTCGGCGGATGACCTCTCGAGCGTAACCCTCGCTCTCGATGTCCTCGGTGAGCGAGGCGTCGACGTAGACGACGCCGCGGTCGTCACCGTCGGTTCCGAAGGCCGTTCCGGCGACGTCCTCGGGCGTTTCGGTGACGAACGAGACCATCGACGCTTCGAGACCTTCGTCGTCTTCAAGTACGTCGTCGACCGCCGCTTCGAGCGCCTCGAGGTCGGGATCCTCGATGCTGGCCTCGTTGAGGGCGTTCATGACTTCGCCGGCCCGACCGCCGAAGGCGGGGCCGAGTTCGCTCATGTCTGCCTCGGCGCTGTAGGCGAGTTCGCCCCACTGTTCGCCGGGGGAAACGACCTGCACCTCGCGGGCGTTGAGTCGATCCGCGAGCAGGTCGGTGTGACGGGTTACGGCTTCGACAACGCGGTCGTCGTCGGCCGCGACCACGACTCGCGCGATCGGCCAGCGGAGCTTGCGGCCAGCCTGCTGGCGAGCGTTCGCGCCCGCCTCCTCGATGCCACGGAGGAGCGCCACGTCGGTCTCGAGTTCTGGATCTTCCCAGGTTTCCTCGACCGCGGGCCAGTCGCACATGTGGACGGTGTCGTGTTCGTCCTCGCCGGTGAGCGTGCCGTAAATCTCCTCGGAGATGAACGGTGCGTAGGGTGCGAGCAAGGCGACCGTTTCCCGAAGGACCCGGTAGATCGTCGCGTAGGCGGCTTCCTTGGAGGCGCTGTCGTCTTCCTCCCACATTCGTTCGCGGACGGCCTGAATGTAGAATCGAGAGACATCGTCGACGACGAACTCCAGCAGCGCATCGAGCGCGCGGTCCTGACGGACGTCTTCGAACGCCTCGGTCATCTCGGCCTTGGTCGACTGAAGACGGGCGAGGATCCACTCGTCGACTAACTCGAGGTCGTCCTCAAGAGTCTCGAGGCTGGACTCGTTCGGATCGAAGCCGTCCAGACGCATGTACGGAAGCGGGAACCGGAACACGTTCCAGAGGGTCCGAAGCTGGTTTTCCAGCGTCGCCATCTCGTCCCACGAAAAGCGCATGTCCTCGCCCTGCGGGTTCGCCGAGAGCAAGAACAGCCGCATTGCGTCCGAACCGTGGCGCTCGATCGCTTCGTCGGGTTCGACGACGTTGCCGACCGATTTGGACATCTTGCGGCCGTCCTCGTCCAACGCGTGGCCGTGCATGAGAACCTCGTCGTACGGCACCTCACCCATCGCGGCCGTCCCCATCCCGAGCTGGGACCAGAACCAGCCGCGGGTCTGGTCGTGGGCCTCGAGGATGAAGTCAGCTGGCCAGAGCTCGTCGAATCGCTCTTCCTCGCTGGGATAGTTCAGCGTTCCCCACGAGGCGACCGATGAGTCGAGCCAGACATCGAAGACGTCGGGAACGCGGGTGTAGGTCGTCCCGTCCTCGGTGATCGTCAGATCGTCGACGGTGTCTTTGTGCAGATCGACGGAATCGGCGTCGATATCCTGATCGACGCGTTCTGCGAGTTCCGCTCGGTCGCTAACGACGATCATATCCTCGTCGTCATCGCGTCCTTCGGGCGTCCAAACTGGAAGCGGGATCCCCCAGTAGCGCTGGCGGGAGACGTTCCAGTCCGGGGCGTCCTCGACGAAGTCACGGAAGCGGTTGTCTCGAGCCCAGTCTGGGTGCCACTCGCTGTCCTCGACGTTCTCGAGAAGCTCGTCCTTGACATCGGTGATCGTGATGAACCACTGGTCGGTGACGATCTGGAGGATCCCCGTGTCGCAGCGCCAACAGTGGCCGTAGCTGTGGTGAACGTGTCCTGACGATAGCATCGCGTCGTTGTCCTCGAGGTCGGCGATGATCTCCTCGTCGGCGTCCTTGACGAACTGACCTTCGTACGTGCCAGCTTCCTCGGTGTAAACGCCGTCGCCGTCAACGGGACAGAAGATCGGGAACCCGAGTTCCGTCCCGCGGTCGAAGTCCTCCTCACCGTGGCCCGGTGCGGAGTGGACGAGCCCGGTGCCGTCGCCGTGGGTGTCGACGTAGTCGCCCGCGTAGACCTCGAGGGTTCCCTCGGCGTCGACGTGGTCGGGCACCTCCTCCTCGAGCGGGTGCTCGTAGGACCAGCCGATCAGCTCCTCGCCGGTCAGCTCCTCGACGACCTCGTAGTCCTCGTAGCGGCCCTCCTTGAGGACCTCCTCGTGTTTGGCTTCGGCGAGGTAGAGAAGTTCCCCGTCTCGCGACTCATCGCCGCTCGACCCATCCGAGGCGCTTCGCGCCTCGCGCTCACCGTCTTTCCAGGCGCGCACACCGACGTAATCGCCCTCCTCGTCGACGGCGACGAAGGTGTTCGCCGGGATGGTCCACGGCGTCGTCGTCCAGATGACGATCGACCCATCTCGGTTCTGAAGGTCGAACTTCACGTAGATCGAAGGATCCTCGACGTCCTCGTACTCGACTTCGTTGTTCGCGATGGCGGTTTCACAGCGTGGACACTGCGAGATCGATCGGTGGCCCTTCTCGACGAGGCCACGATCTGCGGCCTTCGAGAAGCCCCACCAGGCGGCCTCCATGTACTCCGGCGAGAGTGTCTTGTAGGGGTCGTCCCAGTCCATCCAAACGCCGAAGGACTTGAAGTCGCTCTGGAGTCCCTCGAGTTGCTCCTCGGCGTACTCCTTGCAGGCGTCGATGAAGTTCTCCTCGCCGAACTCCTCGATGTCTTTTTTGTTCTCGAACCCGAGGTTTTCCTCGACCTGGGTTTCGATCGGGAGTCCGTGCATGTCATAGCCCGGCCGGTCCGTGACGTCGTAGCCGCACATTCGAAGGTAGCGGATGTAAACATCCTTCAGGGACTTGTTCCAGGTCGTTCCCATGTGGGCCGATCCGGAGGTGTACGGTGGGCCGTCGACGAAGAAGAACGACTCGCCGTCCGCGCGGTGCTCGACCGTCTGCTCGTAAGCGTCGACGTCGTCCCAGTACTCGAAGACCCGTTGTTCTACTGCTTCGGGGTCGTACTGGTCGTCGACCTCGCCGAACCTGCTCATGCGTAACGTAATTCGCTGGGGAAGTAAAGAGGAATCGATATCGTGAGTCGGGGACGGACGACCGCAAGGAGGACGACGAGACGGACCCGGCGGAGAAAGCCGGATTACCGATGCATCAGACGCGCGAGCAGTTTCTGATAGCCGAGCCCGTAGACGCCCGCGTAGAGCATGACGCCGCCGAGTGCAGCGAGCCAGACGGCGACCATCGCTTCACCCGAACCGAAGTGTTGGACGCTGGCATACTCGGCGGCAATACCCGCCGCAGTAAGGGCAATCGCGGCGACCGTGTAGACTAATAGTGCAAGGGCCTCGATCAGCAGTTCCGCTCTCATGGCTGCCGTAAGCCACTCAGTAATTGTAAACTTGTCCCCTCGAGCACTCGAGTAACGGGCCGAGCGGGGCGAATCCGACAACGCCGAGTCGCTGGAGAACGAACCGAGACTGTGCCCGAACCCGACGCCGACTCGAGCGGAAAATCCTCCGTGAGCGCAGAAGACGTCACGAAAGCGGCGTTTCCGACCACGCGCAACGTCCTCGAGCGCGACTGCACCCGCTGTCGCGCACTCGCCGATTCTCGCGAGTGCATCTCGTGGGGAACCGGCGACCTCGAGGCCGACATCGTCGTCGTTGGCGAAGCACCCGGCCGCGGAACCCCCGAGGCGGACCGCTGGCGGGGCGGCAACTGGACGGGGAAAGCCTACACCTCGAGACACTCAGGCCGGCGAATTCGTACGATGCTCGAGCGGATCGGCTACGGCGAGGAATCCTACTACACGAACGCGGTCAAGTGCTTTCCCGCCGATTCGGACGATCCGACGACCAACCGGGAGCCACGCGACGAGGAGCGGGAGAACTGCCGCGTCCACCTGCTGACCGAACTCGAGACGATCGGCCCCGAAGTCGTCCTCGCGACCGGAAAACACGCGACGACGACGGTCCTCGAGGCGGAGGGCAAGTCCATCGACGGCTTCCTCGAGACCGTCCTCGAGCCGGTTCACTGTGAGAGCCTTGGGGTCTGGCTCATTCCGATTCTGCACCCCTCGTATCAAGACGTCTGGATCGGGCGGCTGGGCTACGAACCAGAAGAGTATCTCGAGGCGATTCGAGAGACGCTCGAGAGGGTGCTCGAGTGACGGACGAAATTCTATCCGAGAATAGGTTCACAACTGGATATAGTCGACGAGTGCATCGGTTACTTTGGTGACGAGCGGATCATCGAGTCGCCCCTGCCAGAAGTCGATATCCTCGCTGTCGATCGACTGTATCGCCCACGGAATGATTCGACTATCATCGGGAGTCCCACCTCGAATCCACGCATCTTCAGGAATCTCGACGAGGTCTTCCATCCATGTCCGTGTCGTCAACGAGAGGGCAATATACTGCTCACCGTAGAACGGCTTTCGCTTGTGGTTCGAGATGACGAGCCACGGCCGTGCGTCTTCGTCACTTTTGTACGGATCAGCGCCATAAACGACATCTCCGGGCTCGTATATCGGTGTTTCGTCGGCTGTCACTCCTCATCCTCCTCGAGACTCGGGTGTTGATCGTCAGGAATGTGTGCCCGCCACTCTCGGCGATCCTCTCTTCCGAACTGCTGGTTGAACAGTCTCGTCGCACGGGCGTATCCGTTGTGCTCATCGAGTCGCCGCTCATCTGCCGTAATCGCCCAGTACGTTCCTTTGTGCTCGACGAGCGATCGGTTCTTCAAGCGAGTCAATGCCGTGCTTACGGCCCCTTCATCGAGATTAGTCTGCAAAGCGATTTCTCGTGCTTTGAACGCCGTATCATCATTTTCGGCAAGGTATCCAAGCACGTAATCAGCCACCGAAAGGCCCTCGAGTTCCTCCTCGCTCGATTGTTCGAAGGTTTCTCTGTCGATGGACATCGGTATCTGTGGGTACGGTACGTAGTGTTATAAGCGTGATTCACGAGAACCACGTGAATTGATGTGGTCTCGAGTAACCTTCTTGGGTGGAGGCGACACACACCTGCGTATGGGTACGATCTTCAGCCAGATCATCGACGGCGACATTCCGGCACGAATCGTTTACGAAGACGAGACTACGATCGCCTTTCTCGACGCAAATCCCCTCGCGCCAGGACACACGCTCGTAATCCCCAAAGAGGAGTACGAACGACTCAACGACGTTCCCGACGATGTCGCGACCGACCTCTACGCGACGATCCATCGGCTGGTTCCCGAAGTCGAGGAGAGCGTGGACGCCGACGCGAGCACCGTTGCGTTCAACAACGGCGAGGCGGCCGGTCAGGAAGTCCCCCACGTTCACTGCCATATCGTGCCGCGGTTCGAGGGCGACGGCGGCGGCCCGATCCACGCCATCGCTGGCGATGCGCCCGATCTGTCGGACGACGAACTCGACGATATCGCCGAGGAGATCGGCTCTCGAGTCTGAACTGTCGTCACCAACTCAGCTCGACTCGAGCGGAGAGATCCGTTTTCCCGCCAATTCCCGGATCGAGTCCGCCAACCAGTTCCCGTATCGAGTTTCCCGACTACTTCTCAGGTCAGGTCTCCCAACCAGTTCCCAGATCAGATAACGGCCAGCCGAGTTTATCACCTGTGGGCTGTAAACACCCATCATGGGCGCTATCGACGTCGACGGACTGACGAAGGACTACGGAGAAGTTCTCGGGGCCGACGACCTCACCTTTTCCGTCGAGGAAGGCGAGATATTCGGTTTTTTAGGCCCGAACGGTGCCGGCAAGACCACGACGATCAGGCTCCTGCTCGGTCTGCTCGAGCCGACCGACGGCACCGCTAGTGTCCTCGGCGCGGACATTCGCGACGAGAGCGCCCTTATCGAGGCCAAGCGCCGACTCGGCTACCTACCGGCGGATCTCGGCTTCGACGAGAAAGCAACCGGGGAACGAGTGCTCGAATACTTCGGCTCGATTCAGGGCGACAGCCGGCGTGAGGAACTGCTCGAGTTGTTCACCCCGCCGCTCGAGCGGGAGATCCGGGAGTACTCGAGCGGGAACAAGCAGATGCTCGGGCTCGTCCAGACGTTCATGCACGACCCCGACCTCGTCATCATGGACGAGCCGACATCGGGACTCGATCCGCTGAAACAGGAGCGGCTGCTCGAGTTTCTTCGAGCCGAGCGCGACCGTGGAACGACGGTTTTCTTCTCCTCGCACGTGCTGAGCGAGGTTCGGCGCGTCTGTGACCGCGTCGGAATTCTCCGCGAGGGCAGACTCGTCGCCCTCGAGGACGTCGAGACCCTGCTCAACCGCGGCGGGAAGCAGGTTCGACTTCGACTCGCCGAGCCCAAAAAGGGGTTCGAGCCGATCAACGGCGTGGCCGAACTCGAGAGGACCGGCCGGTCGATCGCCTTCACCTACACGGGCGAGTACAACGCCTTGCTCTCGCATCTGGCGAGCTACGACGTGGTCGACGTCGAAATCGACGAGCCGGCGCTCGAGACGATCTTCATGCACTACTACGGAGACGCGGACGAGGAAGTCGAGGCTCGAGCGGACGCCGAGACGGTCGACGACGAAACGAGGGAGCCGAGTGCGGAGCCGACGACGGAGGAGACGGATGCTTGATATCGCCCGGTACGAAGCCGAACGCCGGCTTCGAGGAACGGTCGCGCTCGCGATCGGAATCGGCGTGCTCTCGCTGGCGTTCATCGGCTTTTTCCCCTCGTTCGCGGACGCCGACATCGACGAGCTCGTCGAGGCCTACCCGCCGGCAATGCAGGAGGCCTTCGGGATTCAAACCCTCGGGACGATCGAGGGCTTTCTCGCCGTCGAAATCTACCAGTTCATGTGGTTGCTCCTGCTCGGCCTCTACGTGGCTTACGCCGCGGCGAACTCGGTCGCCGAGGACGTCGAACGCGACCGGATGGACCTCGTCCTGTCGCTTCCGGTCTCTCGAGGCCGCGTCGTCCTCGAGACGTTCGCCGCCCTTGCTGTACCGGTTCTCGTGCTCAACGCCCTCGTTCCGGTCGCCGTTTACACCGGCGTCGTCGCCATCGGCGAGTCGATTTCCGTCCAGGATCTCGCGATGGTGCACCTCCTCTCGATCCCCTACCTGCTCGCGTGTACCGCGATCGGACTCGTGCTCTCGGTGACGGTTTCTCGAGCGACCGTCGCGAATCGACTCGCCATCGCCGTCGTCTTCGTGCTCTTCCTGATCGAATCGATCACCGTGGGGACGGACGACTACGGGTGGATCGGGAACGGTAGCCCGACACACTACTACGATCCGACCGAAATCCTCGTCGAGAGCACCTACGACCTGACCGGCGCGGTGATCCTGCTGATCGCGACCGCAGTACTCGTCCTCATCGCTCGAGCGCTGTTTTCACGCGGGGATATCGGGGCGTGAGCCCGTAGCGTACAGCCCCTGCCCGATCCAGCCCGGAGGTACTCGACCGAATCGAACTGCCGTGAGTGTTTTTACACTCGAGCGTGAGCCTCGAGTATGAGTCCGGCAAGCGGATTGAGCAGGTTGGCCGCGCTGGCGCGGGAACACCCCGTCGCGGCGGCACTCGAGGTGGCGACACTGCTTGGGTGCGTGCTGTTGGTCGTCGGAACCTACGTCGCGATAGCGAGCGGGCCGCCGACCGGCACGGGCGAGTTGTGGCTCGGAATTATCATCGGCGGCGGGGCGATCGTCGTGCTCTGGACGGTTCTCGTGCCGCTGTACGAACGACTGTTCGCGTGAGCGGTGAGTAGCCTCTCCCCCAACACCTTCTCCGAAAATAGCGAATCGCGCTATCAGCTCCCGAATCGGCTCTCAGACGAACAGACCGAACAGAAGATCGCCGTAAACCAGCGCGATTACCAGTCCGAGGAAGACCGGTACCAGAAACGGCGTTCCCGGCGAAATCCAGACCGTCTGTTCGTCCGTCAGGCTCTCGAGTCCCGACCGGAGCGACTCGGCAGACGTGCCGTAAGCCGCGTGATCGATGTCCTCGAGGAACGCCTCGGCACCCCACGGATCGTCGATCGCGGGCTCGGTTTCGGGGGCGGCCACCGACTTCCCGTCGATAGTCGGCTGGTCCGACTCCTCGTCGAGATCCGCCTCTCCCGACTCCTCATCGAGGCCCGCTCGTTCCGTCTCTTCATCGGCAACCGACGACTCGAGGGGCTCCCCGCCGTCGGTTCGAACCGCCGCGTCGACGGCACCGTCGGTTGGCTGGTTCGGTTCCTCGGGGAGCGAGTCGGGATCCCGATAGCGCTCGGGATCCGACCGAAGCTCCTCGAGAGAGACGTTGCGCCAGCGGAGGTACATCCGAAGCGCATCCAGATCGAGTCCGCCGCGGTTGAGCACGCTCGGCGACTCGAGAAGCGTCCCGTGGGTTTCGGTCACCCGATCCCACGAGATGGGCCAGCCGAGGAACATCACCGGCGCGATTCGCCCGGCGAGGGCGTTTCGGGCGGCGAGTGCGAGCGGAATGGCGATACCGATCAGCACGGCATTTGTGAGGATCGTAAAGGAGAACGTGCCGACTGGCGTCGTCGCCGTCGGAAACCCGACGGAACCGACGACGTACTGCGGGAAGGTCGGAAAGAGCAACGCGAGCGCCATCAGCGCCTTGGCGTCCGCCCCGCCGAAACCGCCGAACCACCAGAACAGATACGCGAGCGGGACGACGAAGCCCAGGCTCACAGTCACCGGTAGCAAGAATTCTTCGAACCAGACGGTCGAATCGGACGCGTTCCAGGCGAGCCACCCGTCCCAGACGAGCAAGAGCGCACCGAGCGTCGACAGCGGAATCCAGACGCCGCTCGAGACGCGCCGAGTTTTGATATCGCGATACGCGACCCACGCGAATACCGGAACGGCGATCAATCGAAGGAGATCGGGAACCGCCGTCAACGAAGCCGAACCTATCACACGACTCCCTCTCGAGCGAGGGAGCGTTATAGTTTCGGCCCAACAGAGATGTGGCCGAGTCAACCGGTGAGAACAGCAGACGATAGACGAGCGATCAGAGATGCTCCTGATCGAATTACCGGCCACAGATAATACCAATTATATTGGATACTAGAATACTCGTTATGAATATAGTATGAAATATCAAAACGACCTGAAGGAAAGTAGCGTACTAACCGGGATTGAACGGGGTATGCAGTGATTTCATCGCTGTACTGGTTTCTCTTCTATGACAAACGGGCGGAGTCGAATGCTTACAGGGGTGGTGTGATCTAAGTGCGTAATAAGGTATTACGGACACAGTTTCGGACGTATTAGATATACATAAATATATTGAAGAGCCATCGACTATCGGTTATTGGCGGGAGCATTTTATATAAAATATATGTTCTATTTGCATAGTTCTTTGTTAGTTGTTATATCGTCCACGCCACTCCCTCGGATTACTGCATGCGACTCACTCCATCGTTTCGCCTACTGACCGTACCGATACTTGATCCTGATCGTATCCGCCGACTCCTCCGCCTCCCGAAGGAGCGTCCGCTGGTAGGACTCGTTTTTCATTCGCCCGGTCGGCACTGCGATACCGATGCAGGCCTCTAACTCCCCCTCGACGATGATCGGGACGGCGAGCAACCCCATTCCGTTAACTTGCTGGTCCCAATCGACCGCGTATCCCTGCTCGCGGATGGTCTCGAGTTCGTCTAAAAGCGTCTCCCGATCCGTAATCGTGCGATCGGTCACCTGCGGGAGCCCGCGCGTCTCGAGGAACTCCTCGAGGCGCTCGTCCGACATGTGTGCCAGGATGGTTTTTCCGGGCGCGTGGGAGTGTGTCGGAAGGGTCATGCCGGGATAGATTCCTAACTCGAGGGATTGATCCTCGAACTCCTCGTGGAGAATCACGGACTGTCCCGCCTCTTCGATCACCAGCGTCACCAGTTCGCCAGTCGCCTCGGTGAGTCGCTTGAGCTCTAGCTTCGAAACCTGATAGATCCTGCTTCGGTACTTGATCCGCGACCCCGTCGAGAGGAACTTGTAACTGAGAGAGTACTCGCCGTTCTGGTTGACGACGTAGCCGGTCGTCTCGAGCGTCCGGAGGTACACGTGCGCGGTGCTTTTTGGAATCTCCATTCGTGTCGCTATTTCGGACGGGCCTGCACCGTTGGTTTCCCAGAGGAGGTGGATGACCTCGAACACCCGTTGGACCGACGTGAGTGATGGAGTGGATTTAGTCACGGTATCAATTGGCACGTTGAGTCTGTTAAGTGGTTCGATTATATTAGACGAGGTGGATGAAAACGTACCACAACGAGCCGTACAAACTGAGTAGTGATGAAGTGTTGGCTCAGCAACCACATGGCGTCCAAGCAAAGTAGACAGTGTGAAGATCATCTGCCAACATCAATTACACACATAAGATTGTAATGGGATCGTGTTCCGTCGTTTATTACATGATTTTTTCTGGATAACAACCATCGTCGCGGGCTAAGCCAATGTATCCAACTATATTGGACAGTAGGGGTCCCGGGTGACGGGCGTTCTCCTGACCGGCTGTCCGGACCGATACCGACAACGCTCGATAGCGGCAACTGACTGGCTGTTACCCGCCGGTAAACGACGGTAGCGGCGAATCGCCGGGTGTCGCTTCCAAAGATATATGAGAACCAAACACGCAGTTTCCATTGATGACGATTGACACAGTGAGACGAGTCGCGGTTCTCGGCGCAGGAAGCATGGGTCACGGGATCGCAGAGGTCGCTGCGATCGGTGGCTACGACGTAACGATGCGCGATCTCGAGGAAGACCTCGTCGACGAGGGCTACGAAAATATCGAGTGGAGCGTCGAAAAGCTCGCGGAAAAGGGGCGAATCGACGAATCCAGCGAAGACGTTCTCGAGCGAATCGAGACGACCACCGACCTTCCCGACGCCGTCTCGGACGCAGATCTCGTGATCGAGGCCGTTCCCGAGCAGATGGAGATCAAGAAGGATACCTTCTCGACGGTCGATGAACACGCGCCCGATCACGCGATTCTGGCGTCGAACACCTCGAGTCTCTCGATTTCGGAGATCGCAATGGCGACCGACAGGCCGGAACAGGTCATCGGGCTTCACTTTTTCAACCCGCCGGTGAAGATGGATCTCGTCGAGGTAATCCGCGGCGAAGCGACGAGCGAGGAGTACGCCCAGGCCGGCTACGAGTGGGTCGAGTCGGTCGACAAGACCCCGATCCACGTGCGCAAGGACGTCCACGGCTTCGTCGTTAACACCGTCCTCGTCCCGTTCATGGAAGAGGCGGCCTGGATGCTCTCGAACGACGAGACGGACATTCAGACGGCCGACGCGACGATGGTCTACGAACGGGGCTATCCGATGGGGCCGTTCGAACTCAACGACTTCGGCGGCATCGACATCGGTTATCACTTCCGCGACGCCTCCGACCAGCCCGTTCCACCCGCAGTCGCGGAGAAAGTCGAGAACGAAAACCTCGGGAAGAAGACTGGCAAAGGGTTCTACGACTACGGCGACGGGGAGGCGTCGGACGCCGACGGCGTCGATTACGGCCCGAGCGACGCCGGCGACTTCGACGCGCTTCGAACCGAGGCAGTCATGATCAACAACGCGGCGTGGCTCATCGGAAACGACGTCGCGACACCCGAGGAGATCGACACCGGGCTCCGTCTCGGCGGCAGTTTCCCCGAAGGGATGTGCCGGCGCGGCGACCGCGTCGGCCTCGACGCCGTCCTCGAGAAACTCGAGTCGCTCCACGAGGAGTACGGCGCGGACCGCTACGAGCCGTCCGACTACCTCCTCGAACTCGTCGAGGAAGGCCACACCGGCGAAGACGCCGGCAAAGGGTTCTACGACTACCGAACTGACCCACCATACCACTACCTCGACTGGGAACTCACCGACGACGGCGTCCTCGACGTGGCGCTCGACCGCCAGGAACGGCTGAACTCGATGTCCGAGGACATGTTCGCGGAGATCGACCGATTGCTGACCGATGTCGACGTCGACGAAGTCAGCTGCGTCGTCTTCTCCGGTGCCGGCGACCGGGCGTTCAGCTCCGGCGCGGATATCACCGGCTTCACCGCCGGCGAGCCGGTCGACATCATGGACCCGGACGACGTGTTTACGACCGTCTATGAGTTCGACCGGCCGACGGTCGCGAAGATCGACGGCTTCTGTCTCGGCGCGGGTATCGAACTCGCGCTCGCCTGCGACATCCGGATCGGAAAGGAAGGATCGACGATCGGCACGCCCGAGACGGATCTCGGCCTGATCCCCGGCGGCGGCGCGACTCAGCGCCTCGTTCGACTCGTCGGCGAGAACCGAGCGAAGGAGATGGTCTTCCGGGGCCTCAAGATCGGTGCGGAGGAGGCCGAAGAGTGGGGGATTCTGAACCACGCCGTCGAGGACGACGAGTTCGAAGACGTCGTCGACGACATCGTCTCGGATCTCGTCTCGGGGCCGCCGGTCGCGCTCAAGGCCGCAAAGCAGGTCATCAACGAGGGCCAGGAGACGAGCCTCGACGCGGGCCTGTCGATGGAAAAGCAGTCGTTCGCCCTGCTGACGACCACCGACGACATGCTCGAGGGCGTCACGGCGTTCAGGGAGAACCGCGATCCGGAGTTTACGGGTGAGTGATCGATGACCCGCAACGTCGCAATCGTCGGCGGCGGGCAAACGTCGTGGGGTGACCGCGACGCTAGCTGGAAGGACCTCGCACAGGAGGGCGGCAAGGCGACGTTCGACGCCGTCCCAGATATCGGTCCCGAGGACATCGAGGGGCTGTTCGTCGGCGCGGTCCAGCCCGAACGGTTCGCGTTCCAATCCCACGTCGCGCCGATGGTCGCGGAACTGCTCGGTATCGACGTGACGAAGATGATCGCACGCACGGAACTGGCCTGTGCGAGCGGCCAGGCCGCCCTGCGATACGCCTGGCTCGCCATCGCGGCCGGCCAGTTAGACGTCGCGCTCGTCCTCGGCGTCGAGAAGATGAACCTCGGCAAAGAGCAGATGCCCGAGATGCAGGCGTCGATGTCGAACGTCCTCGACAGGGAGTTCGACGGCGTCAACGGCCTCTCTGCGCCGCCGTTTTTCGCCTGGTACGCCCAGCGACACATGCACGAGTACGGCACGACCCGCGAACAGCTCTCGCAGGTCGCCGCCAAGAACAAGTCCAACGCGGCGAAGACGGACTTCGCACAGTTCCAGCGCGAGATCGATCCGGAAGATGTCACCGAATCGCCCGAAATCGCACCGCCGCTTCACCTCTACGACTGCAGCGGTATCACGGACGGCGCCTCGGGCGTGATCGTGATGAGCGAGGAGAAAGCTCGAGAGGTAACCGACACCCCCGCCTGGATCACCGGGAGCGGTCAATCCTCGATGGCGGGCAACTCGATCAACAACCTGCCATCCTACGACGGCTGGCCGCAGGCTCGAGAAGCCTCTCAGGAAGCCTACGATCAGGCCGGCATCGAGGACCCGCTGAAAGAAATCGATGTCGCGGAGGTCCACGATTGTTTCTCGATCAGCGAGATCATCGAGTACGAGGAACTCGGCTGGGTCGAACGCGGCGAAGGCGGCCAGTTCATCGAGGACGGTCGAAGCCATCTCGACGGCGATATCGCGGTCAACCCGCGCGGCGGCCTACTTGGCTGTGGCCACCCGCTCGGGGCGACCGGCGTCTCGCAGGCCCTCGAAATCACGAATCAGTTCCAGGGCACCGTCTCGAGTGACCGACAGGTCGAGGACGCGACGACCGGACTCATCCACAACTTGAGCGGCAGTGCGTCAGTTCACAGCGTCATGACGCTGGGGCGTGATCCACAATGACGGAGCAACCAGATTCCACCGATTCGACCGATCAGTCCGGCTCGAACGACGCGAACGGATCGGTCCCGAGAACAACCGTATCGATCCCCTCGGAGATCGAGCTCCCCGACCTGCTCGATTTCTACGAACGACAGACGGCAGAACACACCCAGATCTACGAGTTTTACGAGAACCTCGACGAGGGCAGGCTGACGACCACGCGCTGTCTCGAGTGCGGGGAGACCCACTACCCGCCCCGGATCGTCTGTCCCGAGTGTATGAGCGACGACCTCGAGTACGTCGACTTACCACACGAGGGCGAGCTATTCGCGTTCAGCGAGTCCCGCGGCGGCACGCCGCTTGGCTACCACGACACGTCACCGTTCGTCGTCGCCATCGTCGATCTCGGCGAGGTCAAGCTCTCGGCGCGGATCGACGACGCTCGGTACGACGACCTCGAGATCGGCGATCCGGTCTCGCTGAAGATCGTCGACATCGACGACGGGACTGAACGGGAGCGGGTCTTTTATCGGTTCGAACCACGAGGTGAAGAACAATGAAAGACTACGAACTCACCCTGCAGGTCATGCTCGATCGGGCGGTCTCCCAGTTCGGCCACAAGGAGATCGTCTCCGAAGAAGCGGACGGTACGACGCATCGCTACACCTACAGCGAGGCCGAAGAGCGGATCTGCCAGCTCGCGAACGGGCTCGACGAACTCGGCCTCGAGCTGGGGAGTCGAGCGTCGGTGATGGCGATCAATCACCACCGCCACTACGAACTCTACTTCGGGCTCTCCTGTAGCGGTCGGAGCATCCACATGACGAACCACATGCTCCCCGAGGAGCACATCGTGGAGATCATCAACGAGGCCGAAGACGAGGTCGTCTTCGTCGATCCCGAGTTCGTCGACACCGTCGAAGCCGTCGCGAATAAGTTAGAAACGGTCGAGGAGTACGTGATCCTCGACGACGAGGTTCCCGAAACCGACCTCGAGCCGGTCCGGTCCTACGAGGACCTCCTGGAAGGACAGGCCACCGACTACGAGTGGCCCGAAATCGACGAGGAACGCGAGGCCGGGATCTGCTACACGTCGGGAACGACGGGGCTCCCGAAGGGCGCGGCCTACACGCACCGCGGGCTCTACCTGCACACGCTCACCCACAGCCACGTGGACGTGTTCAAAATCAGCGAAAACGACGTCGTCATGCCCGTCGTCCCGATGTACCACGTCAACGGTTGGGGGCTCCCCTACACCGCGACGTTCTGTGGCTCGAAGCTCGTACTGCCGGGACCGAAGACCAGTTCCGAAGAGACGGCGGCGCTTATCGACCGCGAGAACGTCACGGTCACCGCGGCGGTGCCGACCGTCTGGCGCGAGATGGCGAGTTTCTATGACGAGCGCGACGACGTGGAACTCGAGAGCTTAGACCGAGTCCTAACCGGCGGTAGTTCGCCGCCCGAGTGGCTCATGGAGAAGTTCGACAAGGAGATCGAAGCGCCGATCCACCAGGGTTACGGGATGACGGAGGCGGCTCCCCACCTCGTGAACACGATGACGACCACCGAGGTCCAGGAAGAACTCGACGAAAGCGGGCAGTACCACCAGCAGATGAAACCTGGCATTCCCGCACCCGGCGTGCAGATCCGGCTTCGGGACCAGAACGGCGATCCCGTTCCTCACGACGGCGAGTCCTCCGGCGAGATTCAGGCCCGATCACCCTGGCTCATCGACGAGTACTTCAATCGGCCGGAGCAGACCGAGCAGTCGTTCACCGAAGACGTCCCCGAGAGCGAAGCGACCGGGGAGTCGGACGGCGCGTCTTCCAGACGGTGGTTCAAGAGCGGCGACGTCGGCACCATCGACGAGTACGGCTACCTCGAGGTCGTCGACCGACTCGACGACATCATCAAGAGCGGCGGCGAGTGGATCTCCTCGATCGAACTCGAGAACGAACTGATGGCCCACGACGCGGTCGAGGAGGCGACCGTCATCAGCGTCGAACACGAGAAGTGGGACGAGCGACCGGTCGCCTACGTGGTTTCGAACACGGAAGACGTGACCGCCGGCGAACTCGAGGAGCACCTCCTCGAGCGGTATCCCAAGTGGTGGATGCCCGACAAGATCGTCTTCCGGGAGCAGATTCCGAAGACGACGACCGGGAAGTTCAACAAGAAGGTACTCCGTGATGACTTCGACGAGGAGTACGACGGGCTTCCGCTCGAGGAGTAGCGAGTCGATTCGGTCGTTCGGGCACGTTCGGGCTCGATTCGATTCCTCGAGCTCGGTCCGATTTTTCAGGACGCACTTGGTCCGAACCTATTCGGCGCATGATCCGAGCCGATCAGTCGACGACCGGGAGTACCAGACAAGACCGACGGTCCTCGTCGTGGAACACCTGCTGTGTCGCGCGCTGAACGTCGTCTTCGGTGGCTTTCGATATCTCCTCGATATCGGTGTTCGGATTGCGGTCGAATCGCGGGAAGTTACTGCTACTCACTTCCAATCTGATCCGGTGACCCTCGGCGAACGTGTGCGCGGTCGGCCAGAGGTCGATATCGAGTTCGTAAACGGTTCCCGGCGTCATGAACGACGGCTCCGCGAGCGAGTCGCGGTACCGAGCCCGGACAACGCCTTCGGTGATGTTCGCGGCGTAGCCGTCGGGCTCGACGTCGACGAGTTTCGCCGTGAAGTCGGTGTCGGGCGCGGAACTCGAGGCCGAAAGCGCGACCGATACGGGGCCGGCGATCGAGACCGACTCGACCAGTTTCTCAGACGTGTAGACGAGCACGTCCGATCGCTCTTCAACAGCTGATTGATTCCTCACCCCCGGCGGGACGGCTTCGGGATTCAAAACTGGGCCGCCGACGGAGGGAACGGGGTCAAGGGGATCGTACTCGTAGGTGTCGGCAGTCGTGCCGGACTTGGTGGACGAGTCAACGAGTTTCCCGTCACCGTGTCTCGAGTTCGCTTCGCCATCACTCGTCAGGAAGTGCGTCGTTGGTTCATGAGCTGGCGGCCATCGACTGTCTTCGCGCCACTCGTTGTCGCCCATCTGGAAGTACTCGACGTCGGGATAGCTCGCCGCCTCCGTCTCCTTGCCCTTGAGGTGGTGATCGAACCAGGGGAGGATCCGTTCTGACACCATCGTTGCCGCGCTCTGTTCGCCGAAATCGCGGTCGCCGACCTCGGTCTCCGACGTTCCGAAGGTCATGTGGTCCCACGGGCCAATAACCATGTGGTGGTTGTCGCGAATCCGTTCGCCGCCATCCTCCTGAATCGCCCGATAGACGTCGGTGTGGCCGGTCAGGAAAATATCGTACCAGCCGCCGGCGTGCAAGACCGGGATATCGACGTCGTCGATCCCTTCCGTGACGTCGAGGCCAGCCCAGAACTCGTCGTACGTCGAATGTTCGTGCCAGTCGCGCCAGTACGGCGCGAGTTCGTCGAAGCTGGGAATCTCCTCGAGCGGGCGGTACTCCATGTACTCCATCGGATTCTCGGCGATCTCCTCGGTAAACGTCCCAATCGCTTCCGGGTCCGCATCCTCGATTTGACCTCCCTCTAAGCCCTGAAAAGTGACCTGTATCGTCCACCCGAACGCGCTGGCCAGTTCGAACGCGCCGCCCGGATACTTGATGTGCTCGTAGTAATCGCCGGGCGTGATCGTCGGGGCGATGGCCTCGAGGGCGGGCGGTTCGGCTAACGCGGCTTGCCAGGTCGTCATTCCGACGTAGGAACTGCCCAGCATGCCGACCTGTCCGTCGTTCCACGATTGCTTGGCGATCCAATCGATCGTGTCGTATCCGTCGTCGGCCTCGAAGACGAACGGATCGAACGTTCCTTCCGAACCAAATCGGCCCCGGACATCCTGTAAAACGACGGTGAAGCCGTTCTCAACCGCGGCTTCGGTTCCTCCGGGGACGCCCTCCTCGGTCTTGTCGTACGGCGTTCGCATCAAAAGCGTTGGATACTCGCCGTCGTCCGACGGCCGGTAGATATCCGTCGCGAGTTCAACGCCGTCTCGCATCTCGACCATGACGTCCGTCTCTGTTCTTCCGTTTAGCGGGTCGTCGGCCGTCTCCTCGGACTCGAAACATCCGGCGATGCCCGTTGTCGCTCCAGCACCGAGCAACAGGAGTAATCGGCGACGACGCAAACGCGTGTGACTGTCTGAATGCATCCAGTACGAGAGTTACATGGTAACATACATAAGAATACCTTAAGCAGTCAACACAATCACCTATCGAGTACGTTATGCTCGAGAGAATTTCCAGACAACGGTCGTTTATTTGCACTAAATCCGGTGGGCTACAACTCCGAGCCGAGGTCTTGCACCTCCTCGTGGACTTCTCGGACTTTGTCGGCCTGCCGGTCGTTCGTTTCGGCCAGCGTTTCGATTTCCGAGGCGACTTCTTCAATCTGACTGACCGACGTGCCGAGCATCGTCGTGACCTCCTGGGCGGTCGCCGCCTGGTCGTCCGTCGCCCCGGCGATCTGGTCGATACCCGTATTGGCTTCCTCGACGGCGGCCCGAATTTCGGATTGTTTGTCGTCGATCGTACGAGCGCGCTCGACGGCTTCATCGACGCGGCTGATCGTCGTCTCGACGCTATCGATCGTTTCGGTCGTGTTCTGGCTGACATCCTTTACGATGTCCTCGATCGTCCCGACTTCCGCTTTCGATTGGTCGGCAAGCTCTTTGACCTCGTCCGCGACGACGCCGAATCCTTCGGCCCCAGCATCTACCTGCGCGGCCTGAATGTTCGCGTTGACGGCCAGCAGGTTCGTTTCGTCGGCGATCTTGTCGATCACGTCGACGATCTTGTCGATCTCTTCGATCCGCTGCTCGAGGGTTCGCGTACTCTCTGAAAGGGTATCGGTCGCGCCGCGAACCTCGTCGATCATCGAGACGATGTCAGCGGTCGCTTCCTTGGAATCGGCGGCCAGTTCGGCGGCCGTCTGGCTCTGGTTGCTGACCGCTTCGGCGCTCGCGGAGATTTCTTCGACGGTCGCCGACAGCGACTCCATCTCGTTGCGAACTTCGGCGAGGTTCTCGACCTGTTGTGCGGTCAGGTCGTCGACGTCGTCGGTGATCTCCGCGTTCGTCTCGGCCGCCGTAAGCAACTCCTCGACCGCGCCGTCGACGGTTTCACTGATCGCCGCCTGTATCTCCTCGAGTTCGTTGCGCTGGTCGACCAGATCCGTCACGATGGTGATGTACTCGAACGCGCCGATCGACTCGCCGTCGGGCGAACGAAGCGGGACGCCGGCCGTGCGGATATGCCACTGATCGTCGGGTGGACCGCCGGAGCGTATCTGTTCTTCCTGAATTGGGGTTCCTTTTCTGGCGATCTCCTCCGCCAGGGTTTCCTCGACGCCTTCGGTGCCGATCACATCCAGCGCCTGCTCTCCGACCGCGTCCGCTTCGGAGACGCCGGTCAGTTCCATACTTGCGTCGTTCCAGTGTGTGATAGCACCGCCGTCGTTGACGACGAGGATCGGTTCCGGGAACTCGTCGACGATCCCTTCGAAGAGGTTTCGCCAGAAATCGCGTTCCGCTCGCAACCGGCCGTTCTCGTCTTCGCCGTCCATGTCGTCGCGAGCGATCTGATCCGGAAGCAACAGCTCACTGCTAGTCATTAGCGCACCTGTTGGAAGACCGTCCGAATATATCTACCGGCCGAACACTTTTTCCGAGGGTGGTCGGGTAGTGTTCTCTCGAGAGCGAGATGATCTCCTCGAAGAAAGAGACGGTGCGCTCGAGGGGTCCTCGACGAAGCTTCGAGAGAAGAGGTGAAAACCGGCTTAGTGCGGCAGTTCCCGCCCGTAGAGGCCGGTCGGTTTGTAGAGCAACACGAGGATAATCACGATCAGCGCCGTCATACCGCTTAATCGCGGCGAAATGGCGGTCGTCGTGAACACCTCGAGAAAGCCGATGACGTACGCGGCGATGAGGCTCCCCCGAATCGAGCCGATGCCGCCGAGGATGACGATCGCGAACGCCAGAACCAGCGGCATCATACCCATATCGTAGGACGCGGCCCGGAAGGTCCCGTACATAACACCTGCAGAGCCAGCAAGGAGACCGGCCACCGCCCAGACGAGGAGCGTGATCTGGTTCGTGTTGATGCCGACCAGCGCCGCGCCCTTTTCGTTCTGTCCCGTCGCGATAATCGCCTGTCCGACTTTCGTGTGGTTGATGAACACGAACAACCCGATGATGAACAGCCAGGAGATGACGAATATCAGCAGGTTGTTGTAGAGAAACGAGACGCCGCCGATCGATGTACTGCCGGCGAGCATCGAGGGGACCGATCGAGGATCGGTCCCGACGGCCGCTCGAAACGAGTACTCGATGACCAGCCAGGCCAGGAGCGTGATAATGAGGACGTTGACCGGGTCGTCCGTGTGCTTAACGAAGACGGAATGCAAGACGACGTGGAAGAGCGCTCCCATCACCGTCGCGGCAGCAAGCCCGATCCAGACGCCGTATCCCATGCCGGCGACGAACCATGCGGTAAACGCGCCGACCGTAATGGTTCCGCCGTGGGCGAGGTTCGCCTGCCCGGCGACGCCGAACACCAGCGTGAACCCGATCGCGATGAGCGCGTACAGCGAACCGAGGATGAGCGTGTTCGCGACGATACCGACGATGTCAACCATTCGTCAGAACCACTCTGGTTCCTGATAGTCGGCCGTTGCCAGATCCTCCGGGTAAACCACTTCCTGGATGCCGTCTCCGTCGTCGTCAACTTGCCACTGGAAGTTGACTCGGCGAAGGCGGTCCTCCCCGAACTGGGCGTCGTGGGGGAATTCGTCTCCTTCGCCGTTGAACGCGACCGTTCCGCGGGTACCCTCGTATGTGTGCGACGCGAGCGCCGGAACGATCGCCTCGGAATCTGTCGTCTCCTCTTGCTCGACGACTTCGGCCCACATCTTGATGCCGTCGTAGGTGGCGTAGGAGAAGGCGTCGTTCGGATAGACGCCGAATTCGTCGTAATAGTTCTCGGCGAACGGAATCGTTTGATCGGTGAGTTCCGCGGTGTGGACACCCGGCGTATTGCTCATCGCGAACTCGGTCGCACCGTCGAACGCCTCGTGTGCGCCGGGGTCGTTGATCTGTGAGATCAACCCGGCGATCGCGAACTCCCGTTCCTCGTCTCGCCACTGAATCTGTGCGGGACCAGCGGTGTGTGCCATGCTCATCAGAACGGCGTCGGCGTCTTCTCCCTCGATACTGTCGAACATCGGTGTGAAGTTATCCGTGTCGCCCGGATAGCGCTCGTTGTACGGCACTTCGATCCCCTGGTCCTCGAGCAAGTCCGGGAGATCCTCCGAGAACGGCTGGGTCCACTCGAACTCCTCGTTGAGCACGGCGATTCGATCCCACCCCTCTTCCTCGTGCATGTACCCGGCGAACTCCGCGACCGACTCCGCCCAGAGGACTCCGTTTCCGTAGGGTCTGAAATGGTACTTGTATCGATCGTAATCGTCCGCGAGGTACCGCGAAACCTCCGGCGACGTGTTTCCGCCGCTGATGTGAACGACCTGATGTTCTGCGATGTTCTCCATGAGGTCGAGCATGACCTCCGTCTGGAACACGCCGGCGGTCATATCGACGTTATCGTCGACGACGAACTCGAGATACCGATCCTCGGCGGTCGTCGGCGAACCTTGATAGTTTGCAACGTGAAGTTCGACCTCCTCTCCGAGCACTCCGCCGTCGTCGTTGATTTCGTCGACGGCCAGTTCCGCGGCGTATTCCTGTGCCGTTCCTTGCGGTGCACTTCCCGGTTCGAAGGCGAGGAGCCCGATCTGGACCCCATCATCGCCGTTCCCGCCGTTTGAACCACCGAGACACCCCGCAACGGACATCGTTGCACCTGCACCAATCATTCCGACAAACCGTCGTCTGTCGATACCCTGGGTTGCGTTATCACGCATAATAGTTGGGATGACCACCCTCCTAAATAAGTGTGTTGGTAACATGCCATAACCCACGAGTCAACACTGGACAATAAGTTATAAATACAATGTTGCGTCATCTCTAGCGAGAGGGTAAGTGATGACATGACACGTCTGGATCTCGAGCCGCGACAAGCAGTGGGTATCGTCTGTCTGATAGGGTTAGCATCTGCACCGTTTTTGCTCCCCGTTCTTACGTTACGACAGCTTACGGGCGCGCTGTTTCTCGGGATGTTCGCGATGAGTTGGGACTACGTCTCGGGGTACACCGGTCAGCTCAGCTTCGGACACAGTATGTTCTTCGCCACGGGCGGCTATACGGCGGCGCTTTTTAATCTCCACCTGGACGTTACACCCCTGCTCGCAATCATCATCGGAACGATTGCGGCGGGAATTCTCGGCGTCGTTATCGGCGTTCCCGCACTTCGGCTTCGAGGACCGTATCTCGCGCTCATCACGCTCATCGTTCCGCTCATACTCGTACAGATCGTCAACATCTTCCCCGGAACGCTCGGTGGAGAAGCGGGGTTGCGCAGTCCGGATAATCTGATTTCCGTCGGTGACACGATAGCACCGATCCTTTCGACGATCGGTTTCGAAACGCCGTTCGATCAGGAGGTGTTCGTCTACTACTATCTCAGTCTCCTGTTGTTCCTGGCGATCTTCGCCCTGTTTTACGTCTTCACTCGCTCGTACGTCGGCGACATATTCACGGCGATTCGAGAGGACGAGGACGCGGTACTCGCCTCGGGTATCAACCCGGCGAAGTTCAAGGTTTTCGCCTTCACGATGAGCGGTGCGGTCGGCGGCCTCGCCGGGGCGGCGTTCGTCCACACTCCGGTCGGGAATCCGAATCCGGGGCTTCTGTTGGCGGTCGTCGTCAGTATCGAAGTCGTACTGATCGCCATTCTCGGCGGGATGGGGACGATCACGGGCCCCGCAGCCGCTGGGATCGGCTACTACTTCGTTCGAGATTTCCTCCAGTCGACCGTCAGTCACGTCTCGATGGTGATCTTCTTCTCGGTCGCGCTTTTGGTCCTGTTTTTCCTTCCGAAAGGAGTCGTTCCGTGGCTGGCCGACCGGGGACGTACGTTGCTAGCGTGGCGAGACCAACGCGGAAAGCCGACCACTTAATACGGAGACATCAATGAGCTCACAATCTACGCAATCGACGGATGGGACAGCGAACACGGACGACGTGCTCAGACTCGAGAACGTGACCAAGCGCTTCGGCGGCGTCGTCGCCGTCGACGATCTTTCGTTTTCGGTTCACGACCGGGAAATTCTCGGGTTCATCGGGCCGAACGGAGCCGGCAAGTCGACGACGTTCAATTGCGTCTCGGGGGCGTTTCCGCCGACCGACGGCAAGGTGTACTATCGGGACGAAGACATCACGGGCGTGCCACAGTACGCGCTCGTCGAGAAGGGACTGGCACGGACCTATCAGACGTTTCGACCGCTAGACGATCGAACCGTCCTCGAGAACGTTTCGCTCTCGATGGTACCTAACAAGTTGTTCTCGATCGAAGAGTTTCGGACCGACGTCGAGGATCGGGCCAAAGATATCTGTCAGCAGGTCGGGTTGACCGAATACATGCACCAGACGCCGGACGAACTGCCACACGCCGGGCTGTTACGCCTCGAGGTCGGTCGCGCCCTCGGGACGGATCCCGACCTCCTGTTAGTCGACGAACCGTTCGCCGGACTCACGCCCGAAGAGGTCGAACGAACGGCGACGCTGTTCCGATCGCTTCGCGAAGACGGCATGACGTTGATCGTTATCGATCACAACATGCACGGACTCCTCGACCTCGTTGACAGGGTCGTCGTGATCTCGTTCGGCGAAAAGATCGCCGAAGGCAGTCCGGAAGAGATTCGAAACGATCCGACGGTTCAGGAGGCCTATCTCGGAGGTGAACTATGAGTACAACGACGCCGGACGCCGACGACGCCGTGCTCTCGGTCGAGAACCTGTCGGTATCCTACGGGAAAGTACAGGCGCTCAAGGACGTCGACATCGCCGTTCGAAGCGGCGAAACCGTCGCGGTTATCGGCCCCAACGGAGCGGGGAAATCGACGCTCGTCGATACGATTGGCGGGTTTCACGACTACGAGGGAACCATCCGGTACAACGGGACGGAGATCGCCGACTCGTCGACGCCGGCACTGATCGACGACGGCTTGTTCTACTGCACGGAGCGGCGGGACCTGTTCGACTACATGAGCGTCGAACAGAACCTTCGACTCGGCTCATACCTGAACGACGAAGGGGAGGAAGAACGACTCGCAGACGTCTTCGATCTCTTTCCGCGACTCGAGGAGCGACGATCCCAGGAGACACAGTCGCTGAGCGGCGGCGAAAAGCAGATGCTCTCGCTCGGGCGGGGGCTGATGAGCGATCCCGAGTTCCTCATCCTCGACGAGCCCTCGATCGGACTCGCACCGGTTATCCTGCAGGATATCAGCGAAGCCCTCGAATCGATTCAAGAACTGTCCGTCGAGGTCCTCATCTGCGAACAAAATATCACCTTCGCGCTCGAACACGCAGACCGCCTCTACTTGCTCGAGAACGGGGCCGTTCGACGCTCGGGAACGCCGGACAGCCTCGAGTCGGACAAGTTCGTCGAGACGTACATCGGCGGCTAGGACGGTTTCGGATTTCGCCGTCCGAACGACGCGGAGTCGGTTTCGACGAACGACGATTTCTCGAGGGGCGGTTCGGCCATGCGATATATAGAGACCCACATATAGGATCGAACCCAGTGAAACCACCGAGACGCGGTTGGGGCTTCCGAGCGAACCGTGCGACAAAAATCGGGAGACGAATCTGCGAGAATGATTCGAATCGACCAGCCTGAACCGTTCCTATGATGCCATAAATAACATATTACACTACATATTATCCAGATGTTACTTAATGGACCGGGAAGATACTTGAGAAAGCCAACTCACAGAAGGAAGTGCTGTCTCAGTTATCTAGCGAACGAATTTCCCGGGATAAGAAGAAGAATAGGAAAGCGTTCGTAGAGCAGTTCAATCGATCAGACAGTCGGCTATATTTTCCAGTTATACACTACATTATTCGAGATTTTATCTATAGATGTTACAGTCGGTGGAGTATTCAGCGGAGAGAACCCGATAACCGATTACCCCACAATATGAAATATAAGAAGAGAGAACCAATAATAGACAGTAATATGATGGAAGATACCTCTCAAGATATTGTAGTTCGAGAGCCGAGCAAGGTGGTGGGGCGTTTCTGACTCCGAGCAAGGGCAAAGCGGTGGGTCGTTTCTGACTCCGAGCAAGTCGGCGCGACGGTTTCATCGGCTTCGCGTCGCTATCGCGAAACTACGGCGATTGCTCGCGAGAAACCGGAAGCGTAATCGTAAACGTCGAGCCCTCGCCGGGAACCGAATCGACGTCGATCTGTCCGTCGTGTCGCTCGACGATCCGCTTGCAGAGTGCGAGTCCGATGCCGCTCCCTTGCTGATCGTCGGCGCTTGGGAACCGTTGAAAGACCTGAAAGATACGGCCTTCGTTACTGGGATCGATCCCAACACCATTGTCCTGAACGGTTATTTTCCACTCGTCTCCATCTCGCCTGGCCGAGACATCAATCTGCGGAGGATCCGCCCCCGAATACTCCATTGCGTTGCTCAAGAGGTTCTGAAACACCTGTCGAAGCTGATTACCGTCCCCCTCGACACACGGAAGCGAACCCCCCGTGATTCGAGCGTCGGTCTCCTCGATATGAACTTTCAAGTCCTTTCGGGCGTCCGCGAAAACGTCGTTCAAATCGATCATATCGAACGGATCCCCTCGCATCTCGACTCGTGAATACTCGAGGAGTCCGTCGATCATCTCGTGCATCCGCTCGGCACCGTCGACCGCGAACTCGAGAAACTCTCGCCCCTCCTCGTCGAGGGCCGCGCCGTGTCGACGTTCGATCAGGTTCAGATAGCTCGTGACCATTCGAAGCGGCTCCTGCAAGTCGTGACTCGCCGCATACGCGAACTGCTCCAGCCGTTCGTTCGAGCGCTCGAGTTTCCGTTCGTACTCCTTGCGCTCGGTGATGTCGCGAAAATACAACGAGACGCCCGTTTCTGACGGATAGATGTTCCCCTCGATCCAGTTCCCGAGCGGTTCGTAGTAGTGCTGGTAACTCGTCGGTTCCTGGGTTTCTATCGCCGTCTCGAAGCTCTCTCGAACGTCCTGATCGTCGGTCGCATCGGGAAACATCTCCCAGAGCGTGTTCCCGAGGAGTTCTTCCTCGGAACGCTGGAGGAGCACTTCCGCGCGATCGTTGACGAGCGTATATCGAAGCTCGTCGTCGAACGCACAGAACGCGTCGTCGATCCGGCCCAGTATCCGCTCGAGCTTTCCTTCGAGTTCTTTCCGATCGGTGACGTCCGTTTGCGTACAGACCGCGCCATCGAAGGAGCCGTCGCCGTCGAACAAGGGGGTACAACGGACCGACAGCCAGACGCGCGTCCCGTCTGCCTGAGTAATGCCGATACCGTCTTCGATCACCGGTTCTTCGGTCCGCTTCGTGCGTGAAAAAACGGTGTTATCCGGCGAGATCTCGTTGCCGTCTCGATCGGCGAACTCCCACGATTCGTCGAGAACGCTGGTCGGAAGTTGATC
Source organism: Halostagnicola bangensis (assembly GCF_054653435.1). NCBI lineage: Archaea > Methanobacteriati > Methanobacteriota > Halobacteria > Halobacteriales > Natrialbaceae > Halostagnicola > Halostagnicola bangensis. The sequence continues at coordinate 1,604,258 of NZ_BAAIGG010000002.1, forward strand.
GGTCGAGCCACCGAGGAGGTCCTCGGCGTGGTCGTTCGCGAAGGTAATCGTTCCGTCAGCGTCGATGGCGGTAATGCCGACCGGACTCGTCTCGAGGATTCGGTCCGTGCGTCGGTCGTTATCCCGACGGTCGGTCCGCCGCGGTCCGTCGAGAGCCGACGTGAGAATACTGGCAACGTTTTCGACGAAGCGGGCATCGTCTTCGGTGAAATCGCGGGGGTTCGTCGAGTACGTGCCGAGAATACCCCACGGATCATCATCCGGTCCGAGCGAAACGGTAATGCCGCTTGTGATATCGTGTTCGACGAGGACTGAAGCGACCGAAAAGCGATTCCCGGGTTCGAGCTCAGAAACGATAACCGGCTCGTCCGAACGCAGGGTGTGTCCAAACAGCGACTTCGACATCGTCGACAGGTTCGAGGACTCCGCTCCCGTCTCGTCCCACCCGGCACCCTCGCGAAAAGACAGCTGCTCGTCGCTCGAGTCCGTTTCGAGAACGTGACAGAATTCCGCGTTCAACGACGTCGTGATCGCTTCTATAGCATCCTCGAGCAACTTATCCGAATCGTCGTCCTCGAGCGCTTGCGTTCCGAGGTCGGTAACGAGTTCGCGTTGGTGAACCCTGATCTCGAGTTCCGTTCTGGGCTTAGATGACGAACCCATTTTGGGACCAGTACTGGCTGGTTACGGTAAAGTCTTGCCGCGCATACATCGAGGTTTGAAATCTACGCCGAGGGACCAAAGCTTCCGTGACGAAATCGCCCGCTGTGTCGAAATGCGTTCGGAACAAGCGAGGGGGCGACCGAAGAGAGCCACTCCGGGCTGGACAATCAAGGCTACGGTCGAATAGTAAAGCGGGATCACGAGGGATCCCACAATCCGTGTAAATACGACGGGTACGAGTACGGTCGTTAAATGACGCGGTTCTGCAGGTAGTCGAGGTGTTTCGCGTTGTAGACGATTTTGACTTCCTCGGTTTCAGCCGAACCGATACAGGTCAGGACGACGTCTTTCTCCTCGACTTCTTCGTCGGAGAGAATCTGTTGCATGTCCATCTGGATTTCGCCTTCCTTGATGATGGCTGCACAGTTTGCACACGCGCCAGCTCGACAGGAGAACGGCCAGTCGTAGCCCTGCGCCTCTGCGGCCTCGAGGATATACTCGCCTTCGGCGACGTCGAGGGAGCCGTAATCCTCATCGTCGAGACCGGCGTCAGCCGCGTTCTCGAAGAGGTCGTCGTCGTCCATCTCCCATCCCTGGTCATCTAACACTTCGTAGTTGAGGTATTCTACGGTGGGCATCAGGCGGTGATTCGAGTCCCGCACTGGTATAGCTTGCTGTTCAGTCCTAAATTGTCTTTCACATAGAATTGGTAAGTATCCATGGATTGGTTCGGTGATCGTATAGTTTCACGGCAGATATCGGTCTAGAATCAAAGATACGGGCAGAAATAGCTCGAACGGTTAGAATCCGAAGATCGGAACGTATCGGAACGTGAGAAATGCTCCCGTCGTCGAAATAATCGGAACGACGTTTTGCATGAGGATCACCCGAGCCGTCGTCGAGGGATTGAACAGATCGGACGCTTTCGGAATGTCGCTGACTTCCTCCTCGCCGATTTCCGGGGACGGTTCGCCTTCCTCGTCGGCCGTGAGCGCACCGACCGAAACCGCCGTCTCTTCGCCTCGAGCTGCCTCCGAGAGTCGAGTCGTCCGGGTTGCACGACCCCAGCCTAGCCCGACGATGGACATGGTCGCGATGACGACGAAACTCGCCGGGATCCCGATCCAGGAGAGTCCGACGACGAGCATCGAGCTGATGACGGCGACGACAACCGCCGCGGTCAGAGGCAGGTTAGTGATATCGTTACCGAGCGTATCGAGCGTTCGGCGGGCGATGGTAAACGCGCCGATAGCCACCGCGATCGAACCGATGATGATGGCGGGATCCTCCGCGAGTTCGCCGCTCCCGACGAGCGGTGCGACGGCGTTCGCGATGTTGCTCGTTCCCGAACTGAAAGCCATGAGACAGCCGATAATGATAACGACTGTCGACCCAGTCCACTCCCGTCTCGAGACGCCGGCTTCGACGCGCAATCGGGGAATATACCCCGAAGTATCGATTCCGAGCAGGGCGTCCTCAGCGGCGTTGCCTTCGATGGCCACCCACTCGTTGATCCGCGTATAGAAATACCGGCCGACAACGCCGCCGATCCAGAAGCCGATGATCGGGGCGACGATCCACCAGATGGCGATTTCTCCGAGGACGGCCCAGTTGAGTTCGCCCGTTGCCAGGCCGAGCGCGGCGATCGCGCCGACCGCCGTCATCGACGTGGAAGCCGGAACGCCGGCATAGTTTCCGATGAAGAGGGCACCGCCGATGAAAAAGAGGACGGCGACATTGGCCTCGAGGGTGAAGATAGCCGTGCTTGTCACCAGTTCGTTTCCGAGCGTATGGACGACCTCCCGTCCGATCGTAAATGCGCCGATCGCGAAGAAGATCGACATCAGCGCCGCTGCAATGCCTTTCGAAAGGATATTTGCACCGACGGCAGGCCCGAATGCCGGGCCGGTCGTTGCACCACCGATATTGTATCCGACGAAGGCTGCAACGAGAATTCCGACGAGTAGCAGTACTTCTGTCACGTCTGTAAAATAGAGTGTGAAGACCTAAAAGCACGCGTATTTTTGTTCGCCGCTGACCGGTCGAGATCGAAGGGTGTTGGTACAAACGAACCGTCGAGAGCGGTGCCGAGTCGTCGCGCCGGACCAACGGGATTATCCCGACCGGCACCGCGCGTTCCCGTATGAGCCAGTTCCCAGCGTTCGAGGTGATACCGGCCGTCGACGTGCAGGATGGAGAAGTCGTCCAACTCGTACAGGGCGAACGCGGTACCGAAACGCGCTACGGCGACCCCGTCGATGCCGCACAACGGTGGATCGACGCGGGGGCGAAAACGCTCCATCTCGTCGACCTCGACGGAGCCTTCGAAGGGGAGCGAGCGAACGCCGACGCGATCGACGCGGTCGTCGATTCGGTAGCCGTTCCGACGCAACTCGGCGGCGGCATCCGAACCGCCGAGGGTGCGACCGATCTGCTCGAGCGCGGCGTCGACCGAGTCATCCTGGGGACGGCGGCCGTCGAAAATCCGGAAATCGTCGCCGAGATCAGCGAGACCCACCCTGATTCGGTGGTCGTGAGCCTCGACGCGAAAGACGGCGAGGTCGTCATCGAAGGGTGGACCGAAGGGGCGGGAATTACGCCCGTCGAAGCCGCTGAACGCTACGAGGACCTCGGTGCCGCCGGGATCCTCTTTACGAACGTCGACGTCGAAGGGCAACTCGAGGGGGTCGCCACCGAACCCGTCCGGGAACTCGTCGAGGCGACCGATATTCCCATCGTGGCCAGCGGCGGCGTCGCCACGCTAGAAGACGTGCGGGCGCTCGAGGAAGCCGGCGCGGCCGCCGTCGTCGTCGGGAGCGCGCTGTACGAGGGCGAGTTTTCGCTCGAGGAGGCCCAGGCCGTCGTCGACACCCAATAGCACGAAACGATCTGAGAGAGCGGTGGCCGGGAGCGGGCGTCGAGCCACGGCGAGACGCCCGCGACCCGGGGAAAGGCAGGCGGTTCACATCCATCTGAACCGCGAGGTCACGAGAGCACGGCGCGACGCGCCGCGGGACGACGAACGGGCGACGCCCGTGAGTCAGTGACCGAGCGGGCCGACAACTGACTCGGAGTGAGCAACGCGAACGAAGAGGAAGGAGGAGCGCTTTTAATCGAATTTTTGCCGAGGGCCAGCTTGCTGGCCCGCAGAGCAAAACTTCGGTGTCAAAACTTCGGTGTCAGAACTTCGTTCATTAGGACTGCCAGAACGCCGGCGTCAACAGTACCAGTACGGGGATGATCTCGATGCGTCCGATCCACATCATGATGATCATGACGAACTTGGAGAACACCGAGAACCCTTCGTAGTTGCCCATCGGACCGGCCATTCCGAACGCCGGTCCGATATTCAGGAAGATCGAAGCCGCCGCCCCGAGCGCGTCGAACTCCGAGACGACAGTGGTGGGATCTCGAGCGGCGTCGACGACGAGGAAAATCGTCAGCAGGAAGAAGATCACGATGGCGAGCAGGACGTACGAGAAGATGTCGGTGATCGTATCCTCGTCGACGACGCTGTCGCCGAGTCGCACGGGACGAACTGCTTGCGGGTGAATCGAGGTAAAGAGGTTCCGATGGAGGCTCTTGAGAACCACGAGCCAGCGCAGGGACTTGATCGAACAGGTCGTACTCCCCGCCATGCCGCCGATGAACATGCATAAAAAGAGCATGTGCTTCGCGCCGGGCGACCAGAGGTCGAAGTCCACCGAGGCGTAGCCCGTCGTCGAGACGAGCGAGACGACGTTGAACACGCCGTGTCGGACCGTCGGCTCGAGCCCCTGATCGAACGTCGAGTCGACGTACAAAATGGCGACGACGAGCAAGCTGAATGTGCCGAGGATACTCAAGTAGAAACGGAACTCCTCGCTTTTGAACGGCTGGAGGTAGTTACCCTGGACGACGTAGTAGATCAGCACGAAGTTCGTCGCCCCGAGAATCATGAAGGGGACGATCGCCCACTGAGCGATCGGCGAAAACGCGCCGGCGCTCTGGGCCTCCGGCGAAAAGCCGGCCGTCGCGACGCTTGTAAAGGCGTGTGACACGGCGTTGAACAGATCCATTTCCGGCGCCAGACCGAGGAGATAGAGCGCGTAAAAGGTCGTCACCGCCGCGACCGTTAGTCCGACATACAGTCCCCAGATGAGCCGAGCGGTGTCGCCGATGTGCGGACGGAGTTTCGTGACGTTTCGCGTCTGCGTTTCGGTCTCCATCAACTGTGCACCACCGACCATCAGGTTCGAGAGCAGGCCGATGGCGACGACCAGGATACCCAGTCCGCCGAGCCACTGGATGAGCTGTCGCCAGAGCATGATCGCTCTCGAGTGTTCATCGAAATCATCGATCACGGTCGCTCCCGTGGTCGTCAGTCCACTCGTGCTCTCAAAGAGCGCGTTGACCGGATGGGCGAGCGTGCCCACGCCGGCGACGAAAAACGGGATCGCGCCGATAGCGGCGACGGCGAGCCACGTCACCGCGACCATCAAAAACGCCTCGCGCTGGCCGAGATCCCGCTCCACGCTGAGTCGCTCGAGCCCCAATCCGGCCAGTAATGTCGCAATAATCGCGACGACGAACGGCGTCGGATCGGAGCCGTCGATCATCGCCAGACCGAGCGGCGCGGCCAGCGGAACGGCGAGCCACTTTAACACCGTTCCGGTGAGGCTGCAACTCGAGCGCCAGTCGACGCGGATCTTCATCGAGTCAGAACGTGAGGCGGAGAGGAAATAATCGGTTCGGTCGGCGATTCACCGGAGATCGCGTAACCGAGCAACCACGTAGTGTGCAGAATAGCGGCGAGTTCGCGGTCAGGACGATCGGTTGTAGCCGTGACCGAAATAGAGGGCGAGGACGTTGATTGCTAACAGAGCGAGAAATGCCATCGTAACGGTCGGGTCGCCGAGACCCTGAGAGAGCAACGGGACGTGAACGAACGGCAAGGCGATCGCAACCCAGAACGAGAGGAACTGGGCCGGTCGTTTGATCGTCCGGAGCAGGCGGCGATGGGTGTCAATATCTCGATCCGTCTCAGTAGGCGACTGAGCGATCGATTCGTTCGGGAGCGGGGAGGAGTTGGACATCTCGGGACATTCACCTCAGTTACTCATGACTTTCATCGGCGATAACATATAATAGGGAGAAGGTTGGCGTAATTTCGGTCCGTTTTACGCGAGTAGGCGATGTAATCGGATGTTTCGAGACGCACTCAAAAATCTTTAGACATTTTATAGAACGTTCTAAAGGAGTTTTACCGGATTAGCGTGAGTTCTCAAACCGGGCTTCAGAGAGGGGGTCAGCGAGCAGTTCGAGCGCAATCGCCTTGTACCGCCGGCCCCCTCGTTTGCCCATGAGCGAGCGAACGGCGACCGTCACCCGCGAGACGGCCGAAACGACGATCGAGTGTACACTCACCGTCGACGGTAGCGGGACCGCCGACGTCGAGACCGGAATCGGGTTCTTCGATCACATGCTGAGCGCACTGGCCAAACATGGATTGTTCGACCTCGAGGTCGACTGCGACGGCGACCTCGAGATCGACGATCACCACACGGTCGAGGACGTCGCGATCGTCGTCGGAACGGCCCTCTCGGAGGCGCTGGGCGATCGAACGGGGATCGTCCGGTACGCCGACCGACGGGTTCCGCTGGACGAAGCCGTCGCCTCGGCGATCGTCGACGTGAGCGGTCGCCCTCGGTTTTACTTCGACGGCGAGTTCTCTCAGGATCAGATCGGCGACTTTACGAGCGACATGGCCCGGCACTTCGGCGAGTCGCTGGCGATGAACGCCGGGCTAACGCTCCACCTCGCGGTTGAGGGCGAGAACGCCCACCACGAGGTTGAGGCGCTGTTCAAGGCGCTCGCTCGAGCGCTCGACGACGCGACGCGGTTCGACGAGCGCCGGGAGGGCGCGCCGAGTACGAAAGGGACCCTTTCGGAGTGATAGGAGCGCAGTCGTTCGGCCGCAGTATAATCACGGCGCGGTGACGATGTTAATCCGTTTTTACCGCCTCGAGATGCCGCCCGACCGGCGGCGTGAGCGAGAAGAGAGGACGAATCCGACCTCGATCTTCGGACGGCGTATTTCGGGAGCGCTCGTACGTCTCGAGGAGCGGTTCCGTGTCTGTTCGCCTGGAAGCCCCACAATCTGCAGCGAGCGTGCGACGGCGGAGCCACCAACTGAACGCGAGCCAACAACCCAGTACTCCCAGCGCTCCGAGAAGGCCAAAAACGGAGAGTCCGACGATGGTCGATGCGAGCAAAATACCCGCAGTGATCGCTCGTAACTCTCGGATACGCAGCTTGTGAGAACCCGCTTCGCGAGTGCACCGAGCCTCGAGTTCCGCGTCCGAACACGTCTCGAGGGCATGATCGGTAACGTACAGCCGCCGGTTCCAGAACGGGCCCTGGAGATAGACGGCTGCGATTCGATTCTCCGCTCCGGGGAGAACGCCGCCGATGGACGCCTCGAGGTCGGTTGCCTGGAGCGCGTCCTCGAGCCGTTGGCGCTGTCCGTCCGTCGGTTCGGTGACCTCGTTGACGAGACGGGTCGAAAACTGCCCCCAGAGATAAAACATGGCGACGAACAGGATGCCGGTAGCCGGGCCGGCGATCCAGAGCGGCGTCTCGAAGACGAGACCCGCGGTCGCGATCACGACGACGGCGATCGCGAAGAGACCGAGCAAAAACCTGGTCAGTCGCCACGTCGCGCGAGCGGCGGAAAGGTCGGTCTCGGCTCGCTGGCGAGCATAGGGGAAGACACCGAGGGAGGACACGATTACCACCGCGAAAACGGTGCCGAGCGCTGGAATCCAGGCCAGCACCATTGCAATGCCACCACCCAGCGCCGGGTCGATCGACTCGAGAACCGCCTCGGTCCGTGCGGGAAAATCACCGACGAAGACGGTTCCGGCGAGCGTCAGAAAACCGACGGCGATGAGCTGTCGATACGTCCCCGCGCTCGCACGCTCAGGATCGACATCGTCTCGAGCGGTGTACCAGCCGTACAATCGAAGCCAACAGAAGCCGATAACGAGGGCGAGACCGATTCCGAGGAGCGACCGGGAGACCATACGGCGATCATGATACGTTCGTCAATTGAGCGTTTCGGTGTCAACGGGCGGCCAGCAAAACCGGTACAGACCGAGGAAAGAGCGGAGACTACCGGTTCACGAACGAACGAGTTGGTCGCCATTTTCGGCGAACTCGCCGTCCTCAAGCGCGTGCTCGATGATTTCCTCGACTTCGCGCGTCTCGAGATCGTAGGCCCCTGCGGCGAGCGTTTCGACGGCGCTTCGGTCCATCGGGAACTCGCGGTTTCGGAGCAGACGGATGACCTTGCCGTAGCCCTGTGGCGGGCTCGCCTTCGAGTTCGCGTTCGAATTACTGGAGTTCGAGGAGCTGCTGTCTTCCCCAGTATCGGAGGAGTCTCTCTGTTCGTCGGTACTCGAGGGGGCATCAGTAGTTGAAGATTCGTCTGTACTCGAGGACTCTGTGGATACGTCTTCGGTGTCCTCGGATTCGGAATCGGGGCTTCGCTCGAGCGTGATTCCGAGGTCCCGGTCGTCAGCTCCGGAACCCTCACGGTCCGAGTCGTCCACAACGGCGTCCGCTTTGGCTTCGCTCACGTCGATTACGGATGGCCGGCCAGTTCGGTCCGGATCCTCTGCTGTCGGTTCCACGCCGCTCGCATCGCCACAGGGAGATGAATCGTCAGCGTCGGTCACATCGTCGGCGGCGGTCACATCGTCGGCGGCGGTCACATCGTCGGCGTCGGTCACATCGTCGGCGGCGGTCACATCGTCGGCGGCGGTCACCGCATCGGAATCGCTCCCGGAAGTCGGTTCCTCGGACGACTCGACGCCGGCGCGAGCGAGCAAGGGTTCGAGCAGGTCCTCAAGTCGATCGCCACACGTACGACAGAGGACGACGCGGCGCTGTTCGGCTTCGGTCGGTTCGAGTTCGGGTGGTAGCAGTTCGAAGGTCCCCGCGGCGTCGGTTCCGCAGAAGTCACAGTGGCTGAGTGCGCGCATGAGAACTCGTTTCGACTACGCCCTCAAAAACGTCCGTCAGACGCGAGGTGAGCCGTTCGCGTCTCGTGGCGTTTTAACAGCGACGAGCGACCACCGGACATTATACCACGGCCCGCGAATATACGAGAACGAATGTTCGACGAGATCATGGAGAAGTTCGAGGGATCGCCGAGCCAGCAGGCGGTTATCCGCCTGCTGCTCGAGCGGGGGTTCTCGGTCAACGACGAAGGCCGCGTCGTCTCCGGTGGGATCGAGATTCCGAACACGGGTATCGCCCGCGAAATCGACGTCGACCGACGCGTCGTCGACTCGACGACCGACGCGATCCTCGAGGATCCCGAACTGAGACGGATCTTCCAGAACATCTCGCAGGTGCCGAGCCTGATGGATCTCGCGCCGGTGCTCGATCTGACCGTCCTGTCGATCGAGGTCGACGACGCCGATAAGAAAGGAATCGTCGCGACGATCACCGGACTGCTGGCCGATCACGACATCTCGATTCGCCAGACGATCAGCGAGGATCCCGAGTTTACCGATGATCCGCGCCTGTACCTGGTCACCGACGAAGATCTGCCGGGAGAGCTGTTTACGGACTTACGGGAGATTACGTTCGTCCGCAAGATCGAACTGCAGTGAGAAGCAAGGAGAGAAGACAGTGACCGGAACGTACCGCACCCTTGCCGAGCCCGCCACCGCCGAGTTCGTCGACCAGGGATCGGAGTTCCTCGGACACGCCTGTCCCGCCGAGTCCGTCGACGCGGCGGAGGAGTTCGTCGAAACGGTCGAACGGGAATACGACGACGCGACCCACAACGTCCCGGCATACCGCGTGCGAGCGGACGCCGAGGGCAACTTTTTGCGGGAGTACTCGAGCGACGACGGCGAACCGTCGGGATCGGCCGGCAAGCCTGCGTTGAACGTCCTCACACAGGAGGAACTCGAGAACTGCGCGGTCGTCGTAACGCGGTACTACGGCGGAACGAACCTCGGGGTCGGCGGCCTCGTCCGCGCCTACTCGAAGGCCGTCAAAGACGCCGTCGAAGAGGCGGGTGTCATCGAGGAACGCCCCCACGAACGGGTTGTGATCACCGTCGAGTACGACGATTCCGGAACCGTTAGAGGAATTATAGAGAGCGAGGGCTACGAGTTCGACGCGAGCTACGCGACCGACGTGAGCTTCGGCGTTCGGGTTCCAATTGCGGAGAGCGAGGCGTTCAAAGATCGACTGCGGAGCGCGACGAGCGGGCGGGTCGATCTCGATTAGCCCGAGGACGTAACCGAAATCGAATTTCCGGGAATGATGGAATTGCGAGACCGATTTACCGAGGAAATCGAAACCCTACCATGACAAAAAATACGCTCAAAATCACGTTTAAACAGCGCAACGACCACCAGGACGCGGCTCGAGAGCGACTCCGACGCGCCGAAGCCGGTGAAAGCGGTGATGCAATCGAGCAAGACGTGCGATACATCCTGAACTTCGAAGAGTTCGACGATGTCGACCGCCTTATGCGCACGTCGAATCTCGAGCTCATCGAGGCCATCGTCTCCGAGGGCCCCAAAGTATTCGACAAACAGCGACTGTCGTCGATCGAGATTATCGCGAAGTGCATCGAAACCTGAAAGAACTCGAATCGTTAGGTGTGGTTGAGTTCGAGACAACGGGACAACGGAAGAAACCGATCCTTCGTAACGGGGCCGAGACGATCGATTTCTCGATTCAATTTCCAGATTCCGGCGACAATGGAACGATATCCAACGCATCTGCGTAAAGTGATGTCGTCGTCCGTCGCGTATTCTGACTCGGCCCGTTCGTGAGCAGGAGACTATTTCGAATCGAAACTGCTAATTCTCGCGGCGAGGTGACACGTATCATGAAGACGATCTCCCCCGACGATTACTATGCTCTCACGCAGGTCGAGAGTCCCCAAATTTCGCCCGACAGCGAGCGCGTCGCCTACGTCGAAAAGGTTCCAACTGACGAGGAGAGCTACGAGGCGACGATCCACGTCGTTCCGCTGGGCGGAGACGACCCACAGCAGTTCACCGTCGCCGAAGGCGTCGATAGCCAGCCCCGATGGAGCCCCGACGGCGAATACCTCGCGTTCGTCAGCACTCGAGGCGCGGACGACGATCGGCCGCAGTTGTGGATCCTTCCGACGGCTGGCGGCGAGGCGAGGCAGGTGACGAACGTCTGCGGCGGCGTCTCCGATATCGAGTGGAGTCCAGACGGGACGAAAATCCTGTTCGCCCAGCAGGTCACGGACGAAGACCGCGAGGAAGGTCGCGATCTCGAGGTCGAACCCGACTACGAACCTGAGTCGCCCGATCCGCGCGTGATCGACCGGATGATCTATCGCGCCGGAACGCAGTACCTCGACGGCAAGCGGGCGCACGTGTACGTACTCGATGTCGCCGCGGCGCTCGAGGACGGAGCGGGCACTGCAAACGAGAACCAGGCCGGTGGCCCAGGCCGAGGTGAGGACGACGGCACCGACTCGGAGCCAGTCGAACGAATCACCGACGGGGACGACGATTTCGTCGGGCCGACGTGGGGAGACAGCGGGACGATCTACTACGCGAGAAAGGTGACTGAGGACGACCGAGCGCCAGATGATTCGGTCACCTTCAAACTGCTCGAGTGCGACCTCGAGTCGGGCAAATCGGCGGCGTTCACGGAGACGACCGGCTGGATCGACTCGCTGTGGGCGACCGAAGATGGACGGATCGCCTACCCCTCCACCCCCGAAGAACGACTCACGCTGGCCCAGACTCAAATTCGGGTCCACGATCGGGAGACGGGAACAGAGACGGCGCCGACGGAATCGCTCGATCGAGATCTCGCTCACGACGGCCACGTTGAGTGGGGGCCCGACGGTGAGTTGCTGTACTTTACCGTCCCTGACGAGGGGTCCGTCGTCTGCTATTCGGCACCCGGAGACGCGAGCAAGCCGCCAGAGCCGGTCTACGGCGAGGGCGTTACCGTTGAAGACTTTTCTGTCGGCCCGGACGCCATCGCGTTCGTCCAGAGCGAGTGGGACCACCCCGGAGACGTCTTCGTGACGACTCGAGGTGGCAACGAGACCACGCGGCTGACTCGTGCCAACGACGAGTATCTCACCGACCGCGCCGTCTCTCAGCCCGAAGAATTGTGGATCGACAGCGACGCGGGGACGATCCAGGGGTGGGTGCTCACCCCGCCCGAGTTCGACGAGGACGAAACCTACCCGCTCGCCGTCGAAATCCACGGCGGCCCGCACGTCCAGTGGACCACCTCGGGGACGATGTGGTACGAGTTTCAGGCGCTTGCCGCCAGCGGCTACGTCGTCTTCTGGTGTAACCCTCGAGGGTCGACCGGCTACGGGCAAGAACACGCGGCGGCGATCGAACGCGACTGGGGCGACGTGACGCTGACCGATATTCTCGCCGGCGTCGACGAAGTCTGTGAACGCGAGTACGTCGACGAGAACGACACCCACGTCACCGGCGGAAGCTTCGGCGGCTTCATGACCGCCTGGTCCGTGACCCAGACGGATCGATTCCGGGCCGCCGTCTCGCAACGCGGCGTTTACGATCTGACGGGATTTTACGGCTCGACGGACGCGTTCAAACTCGTCGAAGGCGACTTCGGAACGACCCCATGGGAGGACCCCGAATTGCTCCGGGCGCAATCGCCCGCCGCACACGTCGAGGGTGTCGAGACCCCGACGCTCCTGATTCACTCCGACCGGGACTATCGAACGCCCGCCAACACCGCCGAACTGTTCTACCTCGGACTGCAAAAATACGGCGTCGATACCCGTCTCGTTCGCTACCCTCGAGAGGGCCACGAACTCTCCCGAAGCGGCGAGCCTGCCCACGTCGTCGACCGCCTCGAGCGCATCGTTCGCTGGTTCGACGGCTACTCGAACTATCACGACTCGCCGCCTGCGCTCGAGTGCGATCCGGGCGAGGGATTGAGTGGAGGCGAGAGCGAGGAGACGGGAGACGAAGGCAAGAACGAGAGCGAAACGGACTAGGTCCAATTCGACTGCAACTATTGACTAGGGAACCGCCAGCGGGCTCGAGGGTTCGAGGTGAAACGAGAGGGTTCAAACGGCGGGGATAGGTTCGCGCTCTCGAGTCGAAACGGGGGTGTGTGCCTGAGGCACAAAGCAGGGAGTGACGTGCCGACAGCTGACGGGAATACCGTTAGGAGTCTCGGGTCCAAAACTCAGCTATGGACCGAAACGTCGGCGGGATCGATCGGCTGCTTCGGTTCGGCGGTGGATTCACACTGCTGATCTACGGGTACCGGAATCGAGAAACGACGATCGGCACGCTCGCGTTTATCGCCGGAAGCGATATCCTCGCGACCGCGATCATCCAGCGGTGTCCGATAAACGCCGTGTTCGGAATCGACACCTGCGGCGAGGAGAACTGGTAGAGCAAGGGCGACTCGAGACACAGCCCAAGAAGTCACTGGAGAAACCGCAAAGTAGCGCTCAGGTCGTTCGGAACGCGCGGTCACCCGCGTCGCCCAGTCCGGGGACGATGAAGCCGTCGTCGTCCAAACGATCGTCGATCGAGACGGTGAGCAGATCGACCTGCTCGAACTCCTCGTCGACGCGCAAGAGCCCGTCGGGTGCAGAAACCGCAGAGAGAACGATGAGATGCTCCGGATCGACGGAGTTCTCGACGACGTGGTCCAGGACGGCACACATCGTACTCCCCGTCGCGAGCATCGGGTCGGCGACGATGACGGTATCTTCCTCGTGGATCTCCGGCAGTTTCACGTAGTCGATCGTGATCGGGAACGAGCCGTCCTCGCCCCGGCCGGCTTCTTCGTCTCTGCTCGCGCTGATGACGCCCTGTCGCGCGCGAGGGAAGGCTTTCAGCAAGCCTTCGACGAACGGAGTCGCCGCGCGCAACACGTTGATGATGACGACGTTGTCGAGTCCCTTGACGCGCTCGCCCATCGTCGGCTCGAGGGGCGTTTCGATCTCGGCGTACTCGGTTTCCATCCGGCCGTCGATGATCTCGTAACCGCAGATACGGCCCAGTTTGACCAGCCCTTTCCGAAAGCCGACCTGTTCGGTTTCGACGTCTCGAAGGCGTGAAAGCGTATCTTTCGCCAGTGCGTGAGTGACGACGTAGGCGTTGTCCCGCTTGTCTATCGGCATAGTAGTACAGCCACTCGCCGGATAGTTCATGGTATCGATCCGGTTCGAGCGGGTGACGACGAGCGAACCCGCAGATTTCCCCCCAGCGGAGAAGTTTATACCGCTTCGCGCCATACGACTCCCTTAACCGAATGGAAGAGAGCATCTCGGGTTTCAAAGTCCGCGGTGATTGGTCGACCGTCGTCGAGCACGGGGAGCGAGTCACACGCGCGCTCAGAGACGCCGGTGTCCACGACCCCGATCACGACTACGGCGCGCGCTTCGCTCGAGCCTTCGAAGAGTGGGAGGAGTGGCGGCCGAAAGCCCACGAAACGCTCGAGCGAGACGTCAGCGAGAAAACCGCTGATCAAGCGAGCGTCGAAGAAGGAAAAGGCGAAAAGGCCGGTAAAGATCCCGACGAGGACATCAAAACCGCTGGCGAGAAACTCTCGGAGTCCTACGAGCAGTTAGAAGAAGACGACGCCGAAGCCGCCGTCGACAACTGGAAGGAATCCATCGATTACGTCGCGCGGGCGGCGGATTCTGCGAGTCGAAAAGCGCTTCGCCGCGTCGAGGACACGGTCTACCAGAACGTGATGACCCAACTCGCACCCTACTACTTCGACAACGAACTCGTCAGCGCGAACATCCAACAGTCCGCCCGTGGAAACGACAACGGCGAGTCGTTCGTCTTTGAGGTCAACGTCAACGACGACGTGCTCAAAGACGATATTTCGGAATCGCTCGCGTCCTACGAGGACGAGGTCGATCGCTGGCACGTCGTCACCGAGAAGGATACGGAGGCCGCCGAAGCGATCGAAGGTGCCGAGCCGCCGCCGGAACCCGAGGACAACTCGAAGTCGACGACGAACTGACCGGTTCGGAGGGGGGTCGGTACCGGAGACACCGTTCGAGGGGATCGCTCTCGCAAGTAGGCCGGCACACACTTGTAGGGCCCGCTGGTAACCCCGTATAGATGGTCGATATCGCGACGATCGCGACGTTTCTCATAGCCGCACTCGCGGCGCTTTTTATGGCCTGGTCGATCGGTGCCGGCTCAAGTGGATCGACGCCGTTCGCACCAGCCGTCGGTGCGAACGCGATTTCAGTCATGCGAGCCGGGTTTTTCGTCGGTATCCTCGGATTTGCGGGTGCGGTGTTACAGGGTGCGAACGTCTCCGAAGCCGTCGGGACCGAACTGATCGGCGGCGTAACGTTGTCGCCGATCGCCGCTGCAGTGGCGCTCACCATCGCGGCGACGCTCGTCGCGATCGGGGTCTTCGCCGGCTATCCGATAGCGACGGCGTTCACCTCCACCGGGGCCGTGATCGGCGTCGGGTTAGCGATGGGTGGTGACCCCGCGTGGGCGAAGTACACGGAGATCGCCGCGATGTGGATACTCACGCCCTTTGTCGGCGGCGGAATCGCGTACACGATCGCACGGGTTTTACGAGACGAACCGATCGGCGAAGAGCGGTTGATTATCGGGCTCGCCGCACTCGTCGGCGCAGTGGTCGCAAACATCGAGTTCGCCGTGCTCGGTCCACCAGACGGTGGAGAATCGATCGCACAGACGATCGGCGGCTGGCTCCCGCTGTCGCCGATCCTTTCTGTCGCCAGCGTGACTCTGGGGATCGCGATACTCTGGGGGATCGCCATCGGAGCCGACCTCAACAAAGGGACCGAACGCGGCGAGAGACACTTCCTGCTCGTTCTCGGCGGGCTCGTCGCCTTCTCGGCGGGCGGCAGTCAGGTCGGTCTCGCGATCGGACCGCTGGTACCGATCTCCGGCGACCTCGAGTTACCCCTGATCGCATTATTGCTCGGGGGCGGCGTCGGACTCCTGATCGGTTCGTGGACGGGAGCCCCCCGGATGATCAAAGCCATCTCACAAGACTACTCTTCGCTGGGGCCGCGACGCTCGATCGCCGCGTTGATCCCGTCGTTCGCGATCGCACAGGTCGCCGTGCTGTACGGCATTCCCGTCTCGTTCAACGAGATCATCGTGAGTGCGATCATCGGAAGCGGCTACGCCGCATCGACGGCGGGAGGAGGAGTGAGCGGGAGGAAAATGGGGTACACGGTCCTCGCGTGGGTTCTTTCGCTCGTCGGCTCGATCCTCATCGCGTTCTTCGGCTACTGGGTTATCGATATCCTGTTGCTCTGATAGGGTCGTTCGTAATTCTCTCCCAGCATAGATACTCAGTCGTCGGTTTCACTCGGCAAAACTCGTTCTCCGCTAAGGCTGGCTGAAAATAGGTACGAACGACCCTATGAGAGGAAGACGGCGAGCGCGATACCGAACGGCATTTACACGAACGGCCGTGAATTCCAGTATGGCAGTAGACGATTCCGAACCGATTCAGTGGCGGCGGGACGCCGCAACGTCGCGAACCGTTCGTATCCTGTGGTCACTCGGCGTCGGGACGTTCTTCGCCGCGGCGCTCATCATCGTCTTCTGGCGACTGTTCGATATGACCGGCCAGACCGGCGGCCAATCGATCATCGTCGCCGGCCTCGCCGCACTCGTCGTTACAATCCTCGCGTTCGCGTTCGGTAGTAATACCGAACAGCGAGTCGCGCGAGTGAGCGAACGGCTCCCGGTCAGTGCACCGACCGGAACGAGCCTCGAGCGAGCACTCGATGCGGCGCTCGGAATGCTCGTGATGGCCGGCGCGATTGCGGCCCTGATGGTGACCGGTCGGTACGTCTCGCAGAACGAATTGCTGGAACTCGGTGCCGGTCCGTTTACGTTGCTCGCGGCACTGACGATTCCGCTCGCACTCGTCGCAATTGCACTCTCGTCGTTTCTCCGGTCGGTCGGCACGCTCGATCACGAAGAGCGAGTGATCTACCTCCACGACCCCGATCAGGCGATCGAACTCGAACTGATCGAGGACACCTCGATCCGCAGACTCGGAGACGCGGCGATCTTGAGCCTCGAGTACGCGCAACCGGACGGTCAGTACGTGCAGGGACCGCGGCGGATCGTCGTTCCGCCGGCGGTCGCACGAGAAGTACAGGAGTTAGTCAACGCCGACAACTGATAGGGTCGGTTGTCAGTTATTTCCGGCCATTCGCCGCCCCGCTCTGGCGACAAACCGGTACACAGGGACAACCAACCCTATGAGCGCTCCTCGGAATGTCGTCCGCCTCGTCTGCTCCTCCGTCTCTTCTTCAGCCGCTTGTGCCCCGCCTACTCCTCCGTCTCTTCTTCAGCCGCTTGCGTCTCCCCGTCTTCGTCCAGTTCCTCGAGTTTCCGGAGTCGAGCCTTCATGATCCGGGTGTTTTCGACATCTTCGACGGTGATCCGGACGCCTTCGTAGGTGAGTTCCTCGCCTTCCTCGACGAGTCGGCCCGCTCGATTGAAGATGAAACCGGCGATGGTCTCGAACTCCTCGCCTTCGGGGAGTTCGATCTCGAGGGCCTCGTTAACGTCCTCGATGTTGACCTCGCCGCGGACGAGGACGGTCCGTTCGTCGATCTCTTCGACGGGGAGATCTTCGCCGCCCTCGAGGATCTCGCCGATGATCTCCTCGATCATGTCTTCCATCGTCACCAGCCCCTCCGTGGTTCCGAACTCGTCGATGACGATCGCCATGTGCATTCGGTTTTCGCGCATCTCAGTGAGCAACTCGTCGACGTTTTTCGACTCGGGCACGTGAAGCGTCGGCTGGATGAGGTCGTCGATCTCCAGGTCGTTGGCCTTGGTTTCGCCGTAGTTGAGGTCGCGAACGAGGTCACGAATGTGGACGATACCCAACACGTTGTCGAGGCTATTTTCGTAGACCGGCACTCGAGCGTGACCGCTTTGGATGCAGGTTTCGATCGCCTCGTCGATGTCGGCGTCCTTTGGAACCGCCGTCATATCGAGTCGAGGGGTCATCACTTCCTTGACGATCGTGTTGTTGAATCGGAAGATCCGCGTGAGCATCTCGTGTTCTTCCTCCTCCAAGACGCCCTCGCGCTCGCCGGACTCGATCATCTCCTGGATTTCGTCGCGAGTCACGTAGGGGGACTCAATCGCCCCTGTAGATCCGGTAATACGGTTGACCTGACGGGTGAGATAATCGAACAGGACGATGAGCGGGTAGAGGAGGTACTCGGTTGCCTTGAGCGGTTTCGAGATCCGAACCGACCAGGTTTCGGTGTTCTCGACGGCGTAGGACTTGGGAACGCTCTCGCCGAACAGCAAGACGATCGCAGTAATGCCAAACGTCGCCAGCAAGACAGCAGCCAATCCGCCGAAATAGAAGCCAAGCAGCGCAGTCGCGATCGAGGACATCGCGATGTTGACGATGTTGTTGCCGACGAGGATCGTCACGAGCAGGCGGTGTGGATCCTCCTTCAACGACTTCACCAGCTCTGCGCCCGGGACCCCTTCTTCGACCATCCCCTCGACGCGGTGTTTCGGGAGCGAGAACATCGCGATCTCCGAGGATGAGAAAAAGCCCGATAATGCGATGAGGACGACGACCGCGAGCGCCCCGAGAATCGTTACTGTCGACCGGTCGAACTCGAGTCCAGCAACTGGAACTTCGTATGTGGCAAGCAAGATGTCGAGGAACGAAGACAACGCCATTGATTATCGAGAAATTATCACCCTGCCGACTAACCCTTTATCCTTTTGTGAGGGATTTCCGGCGACGATACGTTTACCCGCCCGTTTCACCAACGGAGACACATGAGCGCACCGAGTGAATCACCGATCACCCTGTACCGACTGCAGGCCTGTCCCTACTGCGAGCGCGTGGTTGCCCTCCTCGAGGAGTACGACCTCGAGTACGCCTCGCGGTACGTCGAACCGATGCACTCCGAGCGGGACGTCGTCAAACGCGTCGCCGGCGTCCGGTCGGTCCCCGTTATCGTCGACGAGGAAACGGGCGTCACGATGGCCGAAAGCGGGAACATCGTCGAGTACCTCGAGCGGACCTACGGTGAGCACGGAAAAGCACAAGGCGCGGCCGCAGGGGGTGACGACTGAATGCCGGACTTCGACGTCGTCGAACTCGGTCCGACGGATCATCCCGAAGCCGGCGACGAGGCACCCGATTTCACTCGCCCGCTCGTCAACGACGAGTTCTGGGAGGACCGCTCGCTGTCGGAACTAACCGACGAGGGGCGAGTGATTCTCGTCTTCACGCCGATGATCGCCTCCTACGCCGCGAAGTACGTCTGGGACGAACTCACGGAGCGCGGCTGGAACGAGGGCGACACGCGCGTCGTCGGCGTCAGCGCCTCGACGCCCTACGCACACTCGAGCGTGATCGCGGACAACGACTATCCGTTCGAGCTGTTCGCGGATCCGGCAAACGGCGTCGCGGAACGGTACGGCATTGCCCACGACCTCGACGGAATGGCTGGCGTTTCGGAGCCCCGAACCGCGTTCTTCGCGATCGATTCGAATGGCGTCGTCGAGGCCAGCTGGGTCGCCACCGAGTGGCCCGAGTTCCCCGAGTATGACGACCTCGAGGAACGGCTGGATCTCGTCTGAGGTGACTTTCGGAGACGACTCCGTGGGCGACTATCGGTCGACCAAACGTCGATGCGCGCTCAGGAAGATGCGTTTGCCCCAACGAGTCCTCGTTTACGAACAAACAGGCGACGGTACACGACCCGAAGCAAAACGAGGACGCTGAGAACGATCCCTAACCCCATGACGACGAACGGATGAAGCAACACGCCGCCCGAGTCGCCGAAATAGATCACGTAAACGCTCGCCGTTGCCCACCAGAGCGTATACGCGCTGACGACACCGTACAGAACCGAACTAGCGATTCCTAACGCGACGAGAGCCATTGATTGGGGAAGCTCACCCGACATCGCGAGCGCGGAGACGAGTCGGACGCCGTACGCCAGCGAACCGAGTAAAACGAAGAGTGCCAGAACCCCTGGAATGAGAAGTACTGGGAGTACGAACAGATCGACGGGCGGCGTCCAGCCAGTGTCGAGCGGGATCTGCGTCCATACAGCCCAAAACCCCACCAGAAAGATCACGAGGAGTGCAAGCGCAGGTTCTATCCGTTCCCGGTTGAGCCGGAAAATCGGTTCGAGTGATATCATGCCTCATCAATATTGTCCCATTGACAAATGGATATCCCCCACGTAGTTCGAATATTTCTGGAATTTAATGGTTTCCGTGTCAAACCGTGAGGACATACGCACCGAGACGTTCCACGCACCGAACGGTCCAACCGCAACGCGGTACGTTTTTGGCCGCGACGAGCGGAGTTCGAATCGAAACCGTGTCATCGTCATCTCTCGAGCGAGCCGCGACGGCGATTCGGAGCGGCGAGCTCGTCGTCTACCCGACCGAAACCGTCTACGGCCTCGCCGCCGACGCGCTCGACGCCGCGGCGGTCGAACGCGTTTACGACGCGAAAGAGCGGAATCGATCGAACCCCGTCTCCCTTGCGGTGCCGTCGGTTCCCGCGGCGCTCGAGCACGTTCGGGCGACCACCCGCGAACGGGAGTTCATGGCGACGTTCCTTCCCGGCCCCGTCACCGTCCTCTGTCGGCGGCGAGAGAGCGTCCCGGACGAACTCACTGCCGGTGCTGATCGCGTCGGCGTTCGCGTTCCGGATCACCGACTCGCGCTGGCGCTCTGTGAGAAGGCCGAGACGCCGATCACGTCCACGAGTGCGAACGTCAGCGGCCGCTCGAGCGCCAGGCGAGTCGCGGATCTCGACCCGGAGATCCGCGACCGGGCGGCCGTAGTGCTCGACGGCGGCGAAACCGCGGGCACCGAAAGCACCGTCGTAAACGTCTCGACGGGCGAGATCCACCGCCGCGGCGCGATGGCCAGCGAGATCGAGCAGTGGCTCGACGAGCGGTGAGCCGGCCGAGCGTTTCGGACCCGGACGGCCGTACGAGACTCTCAACCCAGCCCGAGCAACGACCGGAGCGTTCGCGTTCTAACGCCACACTCGCCCGCGTACTCGCATGCTTCGCACTTCGAATCGTTTTGAATGCGCGCGGGGGGCCCATCGAGTTCGCGAACCGTCCGAAGCACCCGACGGTACCGGGCCTTCCGGCGAGTCGTCATCTCGAGCCGTCGAACGACGCCGTATGAGGGGTACTCGAGCCAGACGCCCTCGACCGGCGTTTCGTGCTCCCAGGCGAGCGCCTTCGCGGCCGCGACGGCGTGGACCGACTGGGATTCCCAGACGCCGGTTTCCGGCGGCTTTCCCGTTGAGACGAGCGCAGGCTCGAGCGGGTCGGACAGAACCTTGTGAACGATTCCGCGCACGTCGCGTCCAGTGGCAAGGACGGATTCGGCAGCGGGGTTACAGATAGGGTCCCACCGGTCCGCCCGCTCGAGTTTGGACCGGGTGTGCTCGAGCGCACGTCGGAAGGAGTCTGGATCGGTTTTGATCGGCTCGCCCGCGAGGGCGTTCGCGTCGGCCTCGAGCAGGGCTTCGTACCGAAAGGCGAGCGACCGGATGTGTTCGACGGTCGCGGGCGGGTCGCGTTCGTCGCGGCGACGGTCGTAATAGCATTTGCGCGGACAGTAAGCGGCCGATCGGAGATCGCTGAAAGCGACGCGGGACACGGCCGCGTTGGCCGCCCGATCCGATAAAAAGGGTAGCAGGTCCTAGAGCGAGACGTCGGTTTCCATTCCCTCGGTTGCGTCCTCGAGGCCGTCCTCTCGAACGTCGCTGGCCATTCGATCCGTCAGATCCGAATCCGCCAGAACGCTATCGAACTCGTCCCGGTACCGATCGTTGGCTGCCCGGGATTCGTCTCGAGCCGACGCGATTCGACGGTATCGTCGGATCTGTTCCTCGCTGGCGTCGTACTCCGAAGCGATCGTGGCTGGGTCCTCATCACGTTCTCGGATCGCAACGAGGTCGACCTCGTCCGCGTCGACGTCGTCCACCAGATGAAGCGAGGCCCTCGCTTCGAAGATGCTCTCTTCCGTGGCATCAAGCTCCGAAGCGATCTCTTCGTCACTCGTTCCCTCGTAGAACTCCTTGGCCACGTCGATCAACTCCTCGTCCGTGAGCGGGGTATCGAACTCGTATCGCTCGCGCATCTGGGTGACGACGTTCTCGACGCGCTCGTCGATCGTTCGCTCGTCTTTCTCGAGCGAGCCCCGACTCGCCGTCTGAGACTCAGTGACGGTCTCCTCACCGTCGGTAACGCTCGTAAAGAGATCGCGAAGTTCCTCGGTTTTTTCGTTCATGAGTGGACACTGGAGATAGGACGCTATATAAGCCTGTTGCCAGATATCGTCACGACGGAACGGAAAACAACCCACATATCTAAACTCAAAACAAAAATAACATTTTACGCAGACGGCGTCGGGTAGGGGTACCGAACGCGGTGATAAGAGTTAAGTCGAATCCCCGCACGTGATAGAACATGAACATTGTCGCACAGGCGGGCGCGTCGAGGGACATGTATCTGGGGCTTCACGGCGTCGAGATACTCCTGTTTTACTTCCTCGTCGCGGTCACGCTCTTCGTCTTCGCCTACGGAGTGTACCGCCGATTCGCGCGCTACACCCGCGGGGACGAAGATCCGTTCGCTCGACTCGACGACCTGCCGAACCGAATCGTCAGCGCAGCCAAAATCGTGCTCTCAAACGAGAAGCAGTTCAACCGAGACCTCTACGGCGGGCTGATGCACTCCTTTATCATGTGGGGTTTCCTGACCCTCCTCATCGCGACGCTCATCATCGGCTTCGAAGCCTACGCGACCGACATGCTGTTTGGCATCCTCTTCTGGGAGGGCGATTTCTACCTGGCCTACCAGTTCATGGTCGACGCGATGGGACTGCTGTTCGTCGTCGGTATCGCCATGGCGATGTATCGCCGGTACTGGGTCCGAAATCACCGCCTCTGGGATCGCCACACCTCGAGTGAGGACGACATCTTCATCTGGACGCTGTTCGGCCTCGGCGTCGGCGGCTTCCTCCTCGAGGGATTCCGTATCTATATCACCGGGATGCCCGAGCACGAGATCGTCAGCTTCGTCGGCTACGGCCTCGCCATGCTGTTCGGCGCGATCGGCGTGCCGACGGTCGGCGGCGCGGACGTCGCTCAGGAGTACGTCGCGATGGGCGCGTTCGGCGCGAACGCCGAAACCCTCCACTGGCTCTCGTGGTGGTCTCACTCCTTGCTGGCGCTCTTTTTCATCGCGTGGATCCCCTACGCCAAGCCGTTCCACATGATCTCCTCGTTCGCGAACGTCGTCACCCGCGACGAAAAGGCGGGCGCACGACTTCCCGGTGTGCCCTCGGACCTCGACGCGACCAACGCCGAGGATATTGACGACTTCACCTGGAAGGACATTCTCGACCAGGACGCCTGTACCAAGTGCGGCCGCTGTTCGTCGGTCTGTCCCGCGAAAGCTTCGGACCGCCCGCTCGACCCGCGAAACGTCATCCTCGACCTGAAATCCTATCGTGAGGAACTCGACGCCGGCGGCGAGGAGAAACCGATCGTCGCCGACGGAGGCACCTCAGTGATCAACACCGAGACGATGGAATCGTGCATGGCCTGTATGGCCTGCATGGACGCCTGCCCGGTCGAGATCGAGCACCTGAACTCCTTTACGAAGCTCAACCGTCAGATGACCGATCAGGGCGACATCGCCTCCTCAATGCAGGACGTCTTCCAGAACGTTATGCAGGACGGCAACACCTTCGGCAACAGTCCCCGAAACCGGGGCGACTGGGCCGACGAACTCGAGTTCGACGTGACCGACGCTCGCGAGGAGGAAGTCGACTACCTCTGGTACGTCGGGGACTTCCCCAGCTACGACGAGCGCAACAAGCAGGTCGCGCGCTCGCTCGCGACGATCCTCAAGGAGGCCGACGTGAGCTTCGGCATCCTCTTCGAGGACGAAAAGTACGACGGCAACGACATCCGCCGCGTCGGCGAGGAGTTCCTCTACATCGAACTCGCCGGCCACCACGTCGAGTCCTTCGAAGCGTGCGAGTTCGACAAAATCGTCTGTACTGATCCACACTCTTACAACACGTTCGAGAACGAGTATCCGGAGGTCGACTTCGAGGAGTTCGCCGACGACCCGATCATGCCCTTCGAGTACGACGAGTTCTGGAACGACGACGGCGAGATCGACGTGCTCCACTGGACCCAGGCCGTCGAAGAGTTGGTCAACGACGGCAACCTCGAGCTATCCGGAACCGAACTCGATTACACGGTCACCTACCACGATCCGTGTCACCTCGGGCGGTACAACGACGAGTACGAAGCGCCTCGAGAACTCATCAAAGCGACGGGCTGTGAGCTCGACGAGATGCCGCGCAACCGCGCCAACTCGTTCTGTTGTGGCGGCGGGGGCGGCGGCCTCTGGATGGACTTCGAAGAAGAACCCAAACCGAGCGAGGAGCGCATTCGCGAGGCGCTCGAGGACACCGACGCCGGAAGCGGCGTCGAGAAGTTCGTCGTCGCCTGTCCGATGTGCATGACGATGTACGAAGACGGGCGCAAAACGGGCGGCTTCGAAGACGACATCGAGGTCGTCGACATCGCCGAACTGATCGTCGAAGCGATTGGGAAAGAAGAGCGGGCGAGTCTCGAGGTCGCGGCCGACTGATCGGGTCGGTTCGAGTCGGGTCGGCTACGAATTGGGCTCAGAGACGAAACGGAGCCGGCTACGAGTCAGGGTCGTCTTCGAAGAGTTCGAGCGTGGCGATTCCGACAGCGTGAGAAAGCAATGCAACCGTCTACGCGTCCGAAATCGGGCCGTGTTCGTACTCAGGCCGAGGCGTCTCGAGACGTCGTTCCACGCGTTTCCTCGAGACGAACGTCGCGAACGTACTCGAGGAAATTCTCGAAGACAAGTTTCGCCTGACAAGCTTGCTGGTAGTTCTCGTCGGTGATCTCCGTGAGGACGGATTCGCGGCGTTCGTCGGAGAGTTCCTTTCGGTGGACGAGTTCGCGCGCGGTTTTCGTATCGTACTCTGGATGGAACTGAACGCCGAAGACGCGGCCTTTGTTGAAACCGTGGTTCGAGTACTCGTTTTCGGCGAGGGGCTCTGCACCCGGCGGAAGCTCGGTGACTTCGTCGGAGTGACTCGTGAAGGCGGTGAACTTGCCGTCGATGCCGTCGAAGAGCCTCGAGGAGCCGGTGTGTTCGATCTCGCTGTAGCCGACCTCGTAGGCACCCATGTCGGCGACGGTGCCGCCCAGTACGTCCGCGAGGAGCTGGTGGCCCCAACAGATGCCGAGAAACGGGACGCCTTCGTCGATCGCCTCGCTTACCCACTCGTTGACTGACAGGATCCACTCTTCGTCCCAGTACACCGACGACCGCGAGCCGGTAACGACCGCGCCGTCGAACTCGACTGTGTCGGGAACCTCGCCGCTGTTGACGTCGAACTCGACCAGGGAGGCGTCGAGTTCGCGTCGAAAGTTTCGTGTCGTGTTCGCGTCCTCGTGTGCGGCGTTGAGGACGGCGATACGGAGTTGACTCATTACCAGTTGTAGACGGCTCGTTGGAAAAATGCCTTGCGCCCGTCACGGGCGTTGCCGTGATCTGCGTCACGACGAAACTGGATGTCAGAACGGAACTGTCCCGAGGTTCGGCAGAAGCGGCCGTCGGAGGCGAGATTCCAAAGCGATGAGTTCGGGACAGTATGCACTGGAGACGACCGTACACGCGGGGGGACTTAACGAATCGAACTGTGCAGTACGAGCGTCCATCACGGTTCGAATGGTATCGGTTCGTGTAATTATGGACGGAGGTTGGATATCCGGGACGGACGAAACCGAGACGACAGCGGCGCCGGTGGCCGATCGGCTCTGGCTCACGCTCGGCGTCGCGACGCTCGCGATTGTAGTAATAGCTGTGACCATCTCCGGATACTTCCTCGTGACCGGAGAGCCGGGCGGCGAGGCGCCCGCCGGAGTCGTGTACGGCTCGAGCGCCATCGCGCTCGCGCTGGCGGTGGCCCTGCTGTGGTGGCGGTTCGACGAGGCGGAACGGCGGGCGGCATTTCCGCTACGGCGACCGACTCGAGCCGAACTCGGCTGGACGGTCGTGTTCTTTCCGCTCGGGCTAGGCGCGTTTCTCGGCGGCGAGTGGGTCGCGGGGCTTCTCGGGTTCGAAATGGAGCCGTTCTACGCGTACGACTTGACCGACCCGCTGACGTTCGCCGGGGTTGTGTTGGGGGCGGTGGTCGTGGCACCGGTCGCCGAGGAACTCCTCTTCAGAGGGGCGTTGATCAGTTCACTCGGCGACCGTGGGTGGTCTCCGATCGCCGCCGGCATCGGGTCGATCGCCGTCTTTGCCGGATACCACGTCTTCGGACTCGGCATCGCGGGAGTCTTCGCGATCGCTGCGTGGGCGATCTTCCCGACGATACTCCGGATTCGGTTCGACAATCTCGCCGGGGCGTGGTTACTGCACCTGTTAAACAACGTATACGCGTACGTGATCGTGACGCTATTTATCGTCTAAGCGAGAAAACTGACGAGAGGAATGCGAGGAGACGGCGGTAGCATCTACCGATTCTGCGACGGGACGAGCGCGTGAACGATCTCGCGTTCCGCCCGCCGGAGCAGATCCGAGGCGGTGCTCTCGGAACAATTCAATTCCGTTGCGATTTCGGCGAGCGATCCCTCTCGAGGGACTTCGTAGTATCCGACGTTTTCGGCGGTCCGTAAGGCGCGATACTGTCTCGCGGTTAATCGATCGGTGATCCGTCGATCACGACCGTGGTAATCGCCGACTGACTCGATTTCGATCGACACCGCTTCGGAGAGGTCGCTCACCACCTCACGTAGCTCCTGAAAGTCCCCCAGAATCGTGACCGTAACCGTTCCATCTTCGACGACGACCGGCGGAACGTGGATAAAATCGTGGCCCAGAAACACCGACCACCACGAGGTCCGCTCGTGGGCATCTTCCTCCTGCGTGTAGACGTAGAACCTGCCGTCACTGACCGGTCTGATCTCGTGTTTGCATATTTCGGGAGCGTCCGCCAGCGCATCGGCGTAGACGTCTGGATCCCCGTGAACGAAACACAGCTGATTGAGAATCAGTTGGCGACTCATTCGCCACATGAGCAGTTCTTCCCTGATGATCGCATCACTGGCGGCCAGCCGACGACTCAAATCGGACTGAATCGACGGGTCAGGAACGACGGTGAGATCGATAAACTGCATTCGGCAAACCGTTC
Organism: Halostagnicola bangensis; assembly: GCF_054653435.1. Lineage (NCBI taxonomy): Archaea > Methanobacteriati > Methanobacteriota > Halobacteria > Halobacteriales > Natrialbaceae > Halostagnicola > Halostagnicola bangensis. The sequence goes on from NZ_BAAIGG010000002.1 coordinate 1,631,239, forward strand.
AGGTGAGTAATACAAAAATTTGGCTGGTGGGAGCCTGCCCCGAGTCCAAAACGGTGGCTATCGGAATCAGCGCTCGTCTTCCTGTGACTCAAGAAAGCCCAGGAGCCAATCATTCACGGTCCGAGAGCGTTCGATAAACGCGAGGTGGCCCGCGTCATCGACCGCTTCGAACTCGCCCCGCGGGAGCCCTCGAGCGAGTCGCTCGCCGCCCTCGGGATCGACGAGTTCGTCTTCGGATCCGTGGACGACGAGCGCGGGCTGGGTGACCTCGACCAGCCAATCAGTCGCATCGAATCCGGAGAGTGCTCCGAGTTGGGCCTCCCATCCCGTTCGGGAGGCGTCGCCGTCGGCTCGCCAGTCGACAATTCCCTCGAGAACCTCGGGCTGGCGTTCGCGAAAATCGGCCGAGAGGACGGTCTCGAGCGACGAGCGGATCGCCTCACGGTCCTCTGGTGGGGCGAACAGGGGCTCGAGGTCGAACGCAGATTCCGTCGGTGCGGTTCCGAGCAACGTGAGCGTCTCTACTCGGTTCGTCGTTCGTGCGGCCGCGAGCGCGACGGCACCGCCGAGTCCGGCACCGACGACGTGGGCCGATCGGGTTTCGGAGTCAGCGATAACGGCCTCGAGGTCCGCCGCGAGCGTCTCGAGGTCGTAGGGTCCAGACGGGGAGTCCGATCGCCCCGTTCCGCGAAGATCCCAGACGATGGTCTCGAACGGGCCGGCGAGAGCCGCGTGTTGCCAGCCCCACGACCAGCCGCCGAGGCCGGCTTCGGGGACGAACACGACGGTATCGGAACTACCGGCGGGACTGTCCCGATAGCCGTCGCCGTCGACCTCGTAGTGAAGCGAGACGTCTCCGTTCGACGCAGTTGGCATGTTCGACTCGAGGTGTTGGAGACGGGCACCGGTTTCGGTTTCGGCTTAACTTCGAAAAACGATATCAATCACACGACGCGTTAGCGCCACGCCGGAAGCTCCGGCGCGTCGTCGGCCTGCATCGAAAGCCACGCACCGTCGGCTGAAATGTCCGCGATGACGTACTCGCTGCTCGATCCTCCCGAATCGATGGAGCCAACGACGGTGTCGTCGGACCCAACCGAGTGTGCGTGACTGTTGGGCATGGGAGAAGTTCTCACCCACACACGTATAAACGCATCGAAATTGACTGTCCAATGGAAATGACTGTCGTCGTAATTGGTTCGATGGGGAGATCGTAACGACCCCGAACAGATGAGGAGGACTCCCGTCAGATCCGACCAGTGAAACACTGGGTTTATACTCATTTTAGCCGTACAAGCGGGACATGAACGTAGCCGACGCGATGACGCCGCGCGAGGAGGTCGTGACCGTCGAACTGCCGGGAACCAGAACCGACGTGCTCGAGTACTTGCAAGAACAGTCGTTCTCGTCGGTCCCCGTCGTCAAATCCACCGACGAGGAGACCGAATACCGCGGGCTCGTCTCTCGAGACGCCCTGATCGAACAGCCGGACGAAGACCAGCTCGTCATGCTGATGGACGACGTGCCGACGACGACCGCGGAGACGTCGCTCGAGGATGTTGCGCGCGAGATAGTCGAAACTGGCGCGCGGCGAGTGCCAGTGGTCGACGGGGAGTTCGAGGGAATCGTCACGGTAACCGACGTTATCCACGCCATCGCGACGGGCGATCAGGAGACCGACGATGTCGTCGGCTCCTATGCGAGCGAGAACGTGAACACGACCTACGAGGGAGCTCCCCTGGCTGTCGCAGAGCGCGAGTTGTACTACGCGAACGTTCCGTACACGGTTGCACTCGATGAGGAGGGGAGTATGAGCGGCGTCCTCACCGAAGTCGACATCATTGACGTGGCTCGCATCGTCGAAGGCGAAGAGGAGACGGGAAACAACTTCCCGGATCAGGACGCCGACTACTCCTGGGAGGGAATCAAAGGCGTCGGGAGCCGCTACCTACCGACTCGAGACATCGAGATTCCGAACGGCCCGGTCGAGGACTTCATGACCGGCGACGTCGTCACTGTGACGGCCAAGCGGTCGGTACAGGAGGCCGCACAGGAGATGATCAGCAACGACGTCGAGCAGATTCCGATGGTAACCGGCGAACAGCTCGCGGGTATCGTCTGTGACGTCGACCTACTGGAGGCACTGTATGAGTAACGAGAGCACAACCCAAGAACAAGAACAGAACGGCGACGCCGAGCGGACGAGCGAACAGCTCGTCGAACTCGCCAAGCGTCGGGGCTACTTCTTCCAGTCATCGGGAGCCTACGGCGGCGTCGGCGGCTTCTACACGTTCGGCCCGCAGGGCGCATCGTTGAAGAGCAACGTCGAGGACGCCTGGCGCGACCGCTTTGCCCTCGAGGAGGGCAACATGGAGATCGACGCGCCGACGATCATGCCCGAACCCGTCTTCGAAGCCTCGGGCCACCTCGACGGCTTCGACGACATGCTCGTCGAGTGCTCGGAGTGTGGCGAAAGTCACCGCGCGGACCACATCGTCGAGGACAACACGGACTTCGAGGACGCCGAGAGCCTCCCCATTCCGGAGGTCGAGGAGGTCATCGCCGAGTACGAACTCGTCTGTCCCTCCTGCGGTGCCGGACTCGCGGGCGAGGCCGTCGAAGCGTTCAACCTCATGTTCGCGACGAACATCGGCCCCGGCGACTCCCAGCCGGGCTACCTGCGGCCCGAAACCGCACAGGGCATCTTCGTCGAGTTCCCGCGGCTCAAAGAGTACGCCCGAAACACGCTTCCGTTCGGCGTCACCCAGATCGGCCGGGCCTACCGCAACGAGATCAGCCCGCGCAGATCCATTATCCGGACTCGAGAGTTTACCCAGGCCGAACTCGAGTACTTCATCGACCCCGAAGAGGACGAACCGGACCTCTCTGCGGTCGAAGACGTGGATGTGCGGCTGTACCCCGTCACCGAACAGAACGCAGAAGACGGCGACGAGATCGAGACGACCATCGGCGACGCCGTCGCGGAGGGCGTCATCACCGACCCATGGGTCGCGTATTTCCTTGGCATCGCTCAGGGGTGGTACGATTCCATCGGCGTCGACATGGACCGGTTCCGGTTCCGCCAGCACCTCTCGGGCGAGCGCGCTCACTACGCGAGCGACTGCTGGGACGCCGAGAGCGAGATCGATGGGAACTGGATCGAGATCGCCGGCTTCGCCCATCGGGGCGACTACGACCTCTCGAAACACGCCGAACACTCCGGCGACCGCTTTACGGTCTTCAAGCAGTACGACGAGCCCAAAACCGTCGAGCGCGCCACCGTCGACCCCGATATGAGCTACCTCGGGCCGGAGTTCGGCGGCGACGCACAGGCCGTCGTCGAGAAACTCGAGGCCCTCGCGGGACGCGATCGGTCCGCATTTGACGACGAATCGGTCGAGATCGAACTCGGGGGCGAGAGCCACGAGATCCCCGTCGAGAAGACCGGTTTCGCCGTCGAGGAGCAGACCGAAGCCGGCGAGCACGTCGTTCCGAACGTCATCGAACCCTCCTTCGGCGTCGATCGGGTCGTCTACACCGTCCTCCACCACGCCTACCGGGAGGACGAAGTCGCGGGCGAGGAGCGCACCTACCTCGAGCTCGAGCCCGAAGTCGCGCCGACGTTCGCGGGCGTGTTCCCGCTTCAAAACGACGACGAACTCGAGACCCAGGCGGACGATATCGCCTCGGATCTGCGCGAAGCCGGGCTGTCGGTCACCTACGACGACTCGGGGAATATCGGCCGACGGTACCGCCGACAGGATGAGGTCGGCACGCCGTTTTGCGTGACCGTCGATTACGAGACAATCGAAGACGAGGAGACGGCGGTGACGGTTCGCGAGCGCGACTCAACCGACCAGAAGCGCCTGCCTGTAGACGGGCTGGCGGAAACGCTCGTCGCACTTCGGAAGGGCGAGGTTGCGTTTTCGGACCTTGAAGAGTAGAACCGCCTGACAATCCAGATCTGCGGTCAACGGCTTCTTCGAACCAGCAGATCGTCAATTGCCTCGAGGAGGTCGTACGGCGACGGACGGTCCAGCGACGTCTCGCCGTCGTAGCTGTAGGCGACCGACGGCTCTCCGCCGCGACAGTCCAGAACGAGTGTCACGGGAACGCGTCCGATCGAAGCGACGAACCGGCCGATCGTTCCGTACTGCGTCGGCTGGTGAAACTCCTCGCGGACGACACCGTCGTCGTCCGCCAGAATCGGAAACGGCGGGTCTACGAGTCGTCGCCAGGACCGAACTTTTGGTCGCGTTCCCGGAACGACCACCGCGACCGTCACGTCCCGCCGTCGGAACTCGTCGTACTCGGCCGCAAGTTCGCGGGCCTGCTGGCGACAGGTTCCGCTCCGATGGCTCTGCATGAGCGCAAGAACGACGAACGCCGCGTCCGAGGCGAGTTCCTCGAGCGAAACTGGATCCGGCCCCTCACCGACATTGGGGTGCTCGAGTGCGAGCGTTTGTGAGTCCATATCACACATACGATCCGACGACCAAAGATGATAGGCTGGCAGTCGCAACGCGTCGAACGACACGATTCAGCGTCCGCCCTTACACTTCGACCGCGGGTCGCCATGACCGACAAACACCCCTCTCGAAAAGTAATCCGACGAACTGAAGGTCACGTACTTCGAGGACTCACGGGATGGCCGACGAACTCAAGCGACGACTGGTCCACTCGAGCGGTGCCGGACTGGTCGCTCTCTACCTGCTCGCCGCCTCTTTCGATCTCGGACTGACGTGGGATCGCTTTCAGCTACTGATGGTCGTCCTCGCGGTCGGGACGATCGGCCTCGAGTTCCTCCGACTCAAGGCCGGCCTCGAGTTGTCCCTCTACGACAAACTCACTCGAGAGTACGAACAGGATCAGTTCGCCGGCTACGGTTACTACATGGTCTCGATGACCGTCGCCGTGCTGGCGTTCCCGTCCGAAATCGCCCTGCCCGCGATGTTGATGCTCGCGATCGGTGACCCGATCAGTGGCGCGGTCTCGGACAACTCCCTCCGGCGGTTCAAGAGCCCGAAGGTGTTCGCGACGATGTTCGTTGTGAGCTTCCTGCTCGCGCTTCCGTTCCTGCGTGAGCATCCCGAGGTCGCGGTTGCGGCGGCGATCGGTGCAATGGTCGCCGACTGTATCACAGTGAAAATCGGCGACTTCGTCGTCGACGACAACCTCACGATCCCGATCTACGCCGGGTTGTTGGGGTATCTGGTTCTCGAGTTCACACCGTTCTGATCGGTGTTGCTTTCGGCGGGGGTTTCAGCGAGGTGCCAGCTACAAATCACTCGCGCGGAACCGCCGATACCCAAACCACGTCGCAAAGACGATCCAACCGAGGAGCACGGCGACCGCGAACGTCGGCCGTTCGTAGAACGCTGGGTCTGCAGGAGCCCGAATGAAGGTCCCGCCCTCAAGATCGGGAAACGCTTCGGCGACGAGATAGGTGTACGCCGCAATCGGGTTCAGCGCGACGATAGCATCGTACCACGCGGGGTAGGTCTCCGGATACGACAGCCCGTAGCTGACGTACACTCCGAGCCGCGGAAGCTGACTCCAGACGTTGGCCGCAAAGATCACGAACGTGCCGAACGCGGCAACGGTCGCTCGAGTGGCCGTCCGGGTGACCGCCGAGAGAAACACCGCGAGCGCGGTGAACGTGACCCCGAGGAGGACGACCAAAACCACCGCGCCGACGAGGTTTCCCGGCTCGAAGGAGATCCCGCGAAGGTAGCCGACCGGAACGGCGGCGGCGATCGCGGCGAGTACCGCCGTCGTCATGACGAGGGACCGGCCGATCAGCGTGCCGAGAACGACCGTTTTCCTCGAGAACGGCAACCCGAGAATAACCGTGAGCGCGCCGCCCGTTCGCTTCTGAACGAGCGACGAACAGAAGAATCCGAGCGCGACAAGCGGCGTGAGCAACACGAGTACCGGGACGAGTTCGGCGAACAGGTCGACCTCCGAGGGCTCGACCACGGACGAGGACGCGGCGTTGTTGGCCACCCACGCGCCAACGAGCACGTACAGCCCGACGATGACCTGTGCCTGGCGCTCGCGGACGGTATCGCGAACGTCTTCGCGGACGTAAAGCGCCAACCTCGAGAAGCCGCCGGACGCCATCAGGCGACACCTCGAGTGTAGTTCTCGAAGAGATCCTCGAGCGACGTTTCGCTGGTGGTGACGTTCAACACGTCGACGCTCGAGTCGTGAATCGTCGCGATTACCAGCGCCTTCACGTCATTTCGACAGGCGACGACGACCGATGTTCCCGTTGTTTGCACGTCCGCGACGCCCTCGAGCTTCCGAATGCGGTCGGGAATCTCCGGCGGGACTGCCGACAGTTCGGCCGTGATCTGGGCAGATTCGTCGGTGTCCGCCCGGAGGTTCTCGAGGCTGTCGACGGCAACTAGCTGTCCGCCGTCGAGGATAGCGATTCGATCGCAGACCGCCTCGACCTGTTCTAAGATGTGACTCGAGAAGAAGACGGTCGCGCCGCGAGCGTTTTCCTCGCGGACGATCTTTCGCATGGTTCGTGCGCCGTTGGGATCGAGGCCGGTCGAGGGCTCGTCCAGTATCAGGAGGTCAGGTTCGCCGACGAGCGCCATCGCGAGCATGAGCCGCTGGGACATCCCCTTCGAGTACTCCTCGAGAGGGTATTCGTCGGGACCGAGCATGCCCACGCGCTCTATCAGTTCGTCCGGATCGTCCTCGGTGCCCTTTGCTTCGATGGCGAACTCGACGTGCTCGCGGCCCGTTCGCTCGCCGATCGGGCCGTAGCCGTCGGGAAGGACGCCGACGCGTTCTCTGGCGGCGACGCTCTCGGTTTGGACGTCGTGTCCGAGAACGTGAACTGATCCGTCGGTCGGTTCGGCGTACTCGAGGAGGAGGTCGATCGTCGTCGACTTCCCGGCCCCGTTCGGGCCGAGAAAGCCGAATATCTCACCTTTCTGAACGGTGAGATCGAGATCTTGGACGGCCGTGACCGAGCGGTTGCCGAGCAAGCCGTAGCTCGTGTACCGTTTAGTCACGCCGCGGAGTTCGATGGCGGCCATACGACAGACGTGTTACGATATTACCATTATCCTTTTGATCGGTTCGTGACGGAAGGGTTCTAGAAGTGACGGCAAACCCCGAGGAGGACGCTGTGCGTAGATCGTATTCGCGTCGACGAATTTCGCGGGTTTCGTAATGAAGTTCGCGCGACCGGAGGATCGAACGGTGACTCGAGCATCGAACTCGAAACGTCTCGTCCGCCGACGACGCATCGCCGAACCGTCGTTTCAGTAGAAAAACCTATACCGTTACTGTAGAATCACGACGACAGATGGGTCCCACGACAATCTCCTCCCTCCGCGAGTCGGGTAGCCGGCTTCGAAGTCGCCTCCGTGACGGCGTTCGGATCGACACGCGAACGCTCGCGATCTTTCGCGTCAGCGTCGGCCTCCTCGTCCTCGCCGATCTGTTCCTCCGGGCGCGGAACTTCGGATACTTCTACACCGACGGCGGCGTCGTCCCGCAGTCGCTCGTCCTCGAGACGGCCGGGACGTACCCGTTCTCGATCTACCACCTGACGACGGATCCGACCCTGATCGCGGGGCTGTTCGTCCTGCAGGGAGTGATCGCGGTCCAGTTGATCGTCGGCTACAAAACTCGGATCGCAGCGGTGCTCACCTTTCTGTTCGTCATCTCGCTGGACAACCACAACCCGTTCGTGTTGAGCTACGCGGACACGCTGTTTCGCCTGTTGACGTTCTGGGCGATCTTCCTCCCGCTTGGCGAGCGATGGTCGATCGACGCCGTCCACGCCGATCGCAAACCCAGGGCCGCCATCGCGAGCGTCGCCTCGGCGTTGATCCTGGGCCAGATGGTCTACATGTACTTCACGAACGGGCTGATTAAATCCCAGTCCGACGTCTGGACGAGCGGGGACGCCGCGCCGCTGGTGCTCGGCCTCGACGAGATGACGTTCCTGCTGGGCGACACCGTTCGCCAGTTCCCAGTCCTGCTCGAGTACGGCGGCCTGCTCTGGTTCGTTATGCTCCTTTGTTCGCCGCTCTTGTTCGTTCTGCGGGGCCGCCCGCGGATGCTACTGGCTGGGATGTTCGTCGCGGGCCATCTCTCGTTCGCGCTGACGGTCCGCATCGGCGCGTTCTCCTACGTCTCGATAGCCGGAATTTTGCTCTTCTTGCAGGCGCAGTTCTGGGACGATCTGGGTGCGATAGCGACTCGAGTGGGGATCGACGTCCCCGGCCTCGCCGCTCGAGCGACGGGACGTCTCGAGGGGGTTGCACGGCGAGTTCCCAATTCAGGATTCGCCGACGAGCGGAAACGACTCACCCTCGCCAGCGAGCGCGCGTACAGCCTTTCGCTGGGGGTCGTCGTCGTCACCGTCCTGTTCGTCGCCACCGTACTGGCGGTCAACGTCGGCGGGGCCGCACTCGACGACGAGAGCGATCAGGAGTTCGAAGACCGAATCGAGGGATCGGTCCACGAGACCCTCGAGGAGCACCGGGGCGTCGCGCAGATAGAGACGGTCGCCTCGAGTCTGGGGATCGATCAACCGGTCGGCTGGGGCGTCTTCGCCGGGCCGGATCCGCGGACGACGGATCGGTACTACGTCTTCCCCGCCGAGACCGAAAGCGGCGAGCTGGTCGATGCCTACAACGAGCGGCCGCTGGCCTACGATCGGCCCCACGACGAGTTGCAACTGCAGTACGACACCTACCGGGAGCGGTTCTACATGAACAGCGTCCGCCGCGGCGGCTACGGCGGAAACGACGTCCCCGCCGTACTGGCCGACGATATCTGCGAGCAGTGGGCCGAGGACCACGACGAGGAGCTCATCCGCCTCACCATGTACGTCGTCGAAGAGGACATCACCCACGAGACGATCGATACGCCCGGCGACCGCAACCGGGAGTACACGGAGTTCTACCGCCACGGCTGCGGCGACAACGAACCTGCGACCGTCCAACCGCCGGAGTGACGGGTGTCCAACCGCTGAAATGACGGGCGTCCAACCACCGAGATAACGGGCGTCAAACCGCTGGAGTGAGCGACGATCGAAGGAACTGAATATCGTCACGATGCCCGAACTCGAGCATCGACCAACCGCTTTTGCTGCGTTTCCGCCCATCGTGACTACTTCCACCGCGCTTTCTCAACCCTTAACAGCGGCCGCGTCGAACGACCGGCAATGGCAGCGACGGACGAGGACATCCCCTCCATCGATCACCCCCTACTTGCGCCCGACTTTCTCGAGCGACGACTCTACCAGCTGAAACTCGCGGGAACGGCGGCGGACGACCACACGCTCGTCTGTCTCCCAACCGGGCTGGGGAAGACGACGGTGAGCCTGCTCGTGACCGCGCGGCGACTCGAGGAGGCCGGCGGCAAGTCGCTCATGCTCGCGCCAACGAAACCCCTCGTCCAACAGCACGCGGAGTTCTACCGCGAAGCGTTGCAGATCCCGGATGAGGAAATCGTCGTCTTCACGGGCGACGTGAGTCCGGAGGATCGCGCCGAACTCTGGAACGAGTCGACGATTATCATGGCGACGCCGCAAGTCATCGAGAACGATCTCGTCGGCAGTCGAGTCTCGCTCGCAGACGTGACTCACATCACCTTCGACGAGTGCCACCGGGCAACCGGTGACTACGCTTACAACTACATCGCAGAACGGTACCACGCCGACGCCGACCACCCGCTCGTAACGGGGATGAGCGCGTCACCGGGCGGCGACGAGGAGGCCATCCTCGAGGTCTGTGAAAACCTCGGGCTCCACGAAGTCGAGGTGATGACCGAGGAGGACGCCGACGTCTCGGAGTTCACCCACGACACCGATGTCGAGTGGGAGCGGATCGACCTCCCCGAGCAGGTTATCGAGATTCGAGACGCCCTAAACGAGGTGATCAAAGAGCGCCTCGAGAAGTTAAAGGAACTCGGCGTCGCGAAGTCGACCCAGCCCGATCAGTCCCAGAAGGATCTCAATCGGATGCGCGCAGAGCTACAGGAGCTGATCAACAACGATCAGTCGGAGGGGTTCAAGGGGATGTCCGTCCACGCCGAGGTGATGAAACTCCGGCAGGCGGTGACGCTGGTCGAAACCCAGAGCGTCGAGGCACTCCGGCGGTACTTCGACCGGCAGCGAAACCAGGCCCGCTCCTCCGGGGCTTCGAAGGCGAGCCAGCGACTCGTCTCGGATCCGCGGGTCCGCGAGTCGATGCGAAAGGCCGAGAAGTACGACGAGCTCCACCCCAAGTATCGCAAGACGCGGATGCTGCTGGCTGAAACGTTGGGCCTCGACGGCGGCGAGCGCGTGATCATCTTCACCGAATCGAGGGACACCGCGGAGGCGCTGACGGACTTTCTGAACGACAGCTTCGACGCCAAACGCTTCGTCGGACAGGGCGACCGCGAGGGGAGCGACGGGATGACCCAGAATCAACAACAGGACGTGTTGAACGACTTCCGCGCGGGCGAGTTCGAGGTGCTGGTCTCGACCTCCGTCGCCGAGGAGGGCCTGGACGTGCCCGAAGTCGACCTCGTGCTCTTTTACGAGCCCGTCCCGACGGCGATTCGGTCCATCCAGCGGAAGGGTCGAACCGGCCGCCAGTCCGAAGGTCGCGTCGTCGTCCTGATGGCCGAAGACACCCGAGACGAGGCGTACTTCTGGATCTCGAGGCGGCGAGAGAAGGAGATGGAGAACGAGCTACGAGAACTGAAAGGGATGGCCGACAACCTCGAGGAGGAACTCGACGACGCCCAACAATCGCTCGCCGCGTTCGAGAGCGGCGGCGAACGCGCGGGGAGTGAGGCCAGCGATAGTGGTAGAAGCGAAAGCGAAGCGGAAGTGAACGCTGGTGCGACAAAATCGCCCGAAGGAGCCGCATCTTCCAGTGGAAGTGGGGGGGTTTCCGGTCAGCCCGGATTGCAGGAGTTCGACGCCGAATCGGCCGACGAAAGCGACGGAAACGAGGCGGACGGATCGAGCGAAGACGAGGTCGAAACCCACGAGCCACACGCGGAGGGAGACGCGATCGAAATCGTCGCCGACCAACGCGAGATGGACGCCAACATCGCTCGAGAGCTTTCCAAACGCGAGGAGATCGACATCCGCCTCGAGACCCTCGAGGTGGGCGATTACGTCCTCTCGGATCGGGCCGTCGTCGAGCGAAAGTCGGTCGCCGACTTCGTGGACTCGCTGGTCGGCGGCGATCGGTCGGTCTTCGAGCAGGTCGGCGCGATGGCCAGACACTACTCCCGACCGATCGTGATCGTTGAGGGCGACGGGCTGTACGAACAGCGCGACATCCATCCGAACGCCATCAGGGGCGCGCTCTCGAGTCTCGCCGTCGACTTCGGCGTGAGCATCTTGCGAACCGAAGACGAATCCGACACGAAGGAGTTACTCGGCGTCATCGCCGGGCGCGAACAGGAAACCTCGAGTCGCGAAATCTCGGTCCACGGCGAGAAACAGAGCAAGACCCTGGCCGAGCAACAGGAGTACGTCGTCGGTTCGATCGCCGAAATCGGGCCGGTAACCGCGCGATCCTTACTCGAGGAGTTCGGTACCGTCGAGGCGGTGATGATCGCGAGCGAGGACGAACTCCAGGCGGCCGACGGCGTCGGCTCGGTCACCGCAGAACGGATTCGGGAAGTTATCGGGAGCGACTACACTGGTTCCGGAAAGTAGCCGGGACCGAAGGGATCGAACGGTCCTTACCGCAACGCCGACAACGCCTCGCTCGCCTCGCGGGCGGCCTCGAGACACTCTTTGGCGTACCGCGGGTCGTCAGTTTCGGCGGCTTTCCGTGCGAATCGCTCGAGGGACTCGACCAGCGCGTCCTGTGCGACCTCGAGGTCGCCGTCGACGGGGGCGGGAGACGAACGACCGTTGCCGGCGGGGTCTCGACTCGACTGGTCCCCAACGGGGGTTCGAGACCGGTCAAATGGTTCGTCTCGAGCGTCGGACGGCTGAGCGGCCGTTTCGTTCGCGTTCGACGGCTCCGGCTCGTTCCGCGGTTGAGCGGGCGTGGCTCGAGACCCTGTCGATCGGTCGTTCGAAACCGATTCGGTCGGTTCGGGCCCGGATTCGGGAGCGTCGACGGTTCCGGATGCGCCTTCGGTGGTAGCGGGGTCAGCGCTATTCGATTCCGGTGATGCCGTCTGACCGTCCGAAGCGCCAGTTCCCCGAGTGTCCTCTTCGGCCGACTGGTCGGCAACGGACGCCTCGACGCCCTCGGCGGTGCCGTGACAGGACGGACAGAACGTCGTTCCGTTCTGCTGAAAGAGCGGATCGCCGCAGGTGTTACAGTGGGTGTTGGTCATCCGCGCCCCCTTTAGCAGGAGGTCGCTCATCCGCTGGGTCGCCTCCCGCTCCTGTTTGTCGCGCTCGTACTTCTCTCGAAGCTTCTCGCGCTCGGCTTCCTTGTCGAAGTCGCTCATACTCGTCTCAACGGGCTGGAACGTCGAAAAGGCTACGAAGAGGGTTGAAGGGGTTGAGAAATTGGATACGAGCGACCGCGTCGCTATCGCTCCTCGCCCGTTCGGCGGTACATCCCCTTCGATTCGGGTCGCGTCTCCTTGAACCCGAACCGGTCGTAAAAGCCGTCGATGTCCGCCATCAAGTTGACGTACGCCCGAGGCGGGGCGTTCTCCTCGAGGTGCGAAACGAGCGCGGCCATCATCGCCGTCCCGAGGCCGTTTCCCTGATGTTCGGGACGGACCGCCAGGTCGCCAATCTGGAAGACCGTCCCGCCGTCGCCGATGATTCGCCCCATCCCCACGACCTCCGAATCGGGCCCGTACGCGACGGTCACGCCGTAAAGAGAGTTTGGAAGGCCGCGTTCGATTCCCTCGCGCGAGCGAGCCGGAAGTCCGGCGGCGTCACGAAGCTCGGCGAACTGCTCGAGCGTTGGGAGCTCTTCGCGAAGATCGTAAGATTCGGGAATGGTGGCGAAATCGCTCTCGGAATCACTAGTCATACCGGAAACGAGGGGTCCAGCAACCGAAGGAGCGCCTGCTTCGACGCAGCGACGACCGGCGACGGCGGCCGCCGGTAACGTCGACCGGTGAGTCCCTCGAACCAGACATTATCTCTCCGCGACAGCTCGCTCGAGCGTCGCGACCGCCTCCTCGGGCGTCTCGACGGCATCGACGCCGGGAATCTCGTGGGTGTCGATTCCGACGACCGGGCGGTCGTACACCTGTGCGAAGCCGATTTCCGAGAGGGTCCCCGCACTGCCTGCCAGCGCGACGACCCCTTCACCGTTCATCGGAACGAGGACGTTTCGGGCGTGACCCAGTCCCGTCGCAATCGCCGTGTCGACGTACTCGTTCGCGTCGGTCCGGCGATCCGTCGGGAGGATCCCGATGGTCGCTCCGCCTTCGGATTTCGCCCCGCGACAGACCGCTTCCATCGTCCCGCCGAGACCGCCACAGACGACGGTGTGGCCGTTTCGCGCCAGTGCCTTCCCGACCGCCACGGCAGTTCCCTCCTGTTCGTCGGTAATCGTTCCGCCGCCGACCACGCTGACTCGCATACTCGAGACTCAAGGGCCGGCTGTATGATCGGTTCGGTCTCAGTCAGGAAGTCGACGAACACCAGTTCGACGATCAGTAAATCGTACAAATCGACGGGTTTCGACGGATTTAACGCGGGGGACGGTGCACCATTACGTGGTATGACGAAAGTTAGCGTGGTCGGCGCGGCCGGGACGGTCGGGGCCGCCGCAGGCTACAACATCGCGCTTCGGGACGTTGCAGACGAGCTCGTCTTCGTCGACATTCCGGACAAGGAAGACGACACGGTCGGACAGGCCGCCGACGCGAACCACGGCGCGGCCTACGACTCCAATACCGTCATCCGACAGGGCGGGTACGAGGACACCGAAGGATCAGATGTCGTCGTTATCACGGCGGGTATTCCACGGCAACCGGGACAGACCCGTATCGACCTCGCTGGCGATAACGCGCCGATCATGGAGGATATCGGTTCCTCACTCGCCAAGCACAACGACGATTTCGTCACGATCACGACCTCGAACCCCGTCGACCTGCTCAACCGCCATCTCTACGAGAGCGGCGAGCGCGCACGGGAGAAGGTGATCGGCTTCGGCGGCCGGCTCGACTCCGCACGATTCCGGTACGTCATCTCCCAGCGCTTCGACGTCCCCGTCCAGAACGTCGAGGCGACGATCCTCGGCGAGCACGGCGACGCACAGGTCCCCGTCTTCTCGAAGGTTCGAGTAAACGGTCGAGATCCCGAGTTCACTGCCGACGAAAAAGAAGAACTCCTCGAGGAGCTCCAGACCTCCGCGATGAACGTCATCGAGAAGAAAGGCGCGACCGAGTGGGGGCCGGCCACCGGCGTCGGCCACATGGTCGAGGCCGTCATCCGCGACACGGGCGAAGTGCTCCCCGCGAGTGTCACGCTCGAGGGCGAGTTCGGCCACGAGGACACCGCCTTCGGCGTGCCCGCCAAACTCGGTTCGAACGGAATCGAAGAGATCGTCGAGTGGGACCTCTCGGAGTTCGAACGTAACGAACTCGGCGAGGCCGCAGAAAAGCTCTCCGAGCAGTACGAGAAGATCTCCTAACTCGCGTCGATCGGCGCGACCATTTCTCGAGCCCGACGTATCCGGGTCCCGAGCGACGTTTTCCAGAGAAGACAGTAGCAGGATTTATCGACTATATCAATTGAGGAGACTGTCGGGTATCTCGACACCGGTGATTTCATACCCGTTCGCGAGAATAATACAATCATGGCTCCCGAAAACACAACGTACACACGGAGAAGATTCAGCGCTCTCGCGGGCGTCGGTATCATCGGACTGAGCGGCTGTCTCAGCGGAGACGATGACGACGAGCCGGAAGACAACGACGAGGAACCGAGCGAAGACGACAACGGCGAAGACGATAACGGCGAAATCGACGTCGGAGACCAGCCCGACGACGCAAGCGCGGTGATTACAACACCCGAGGACGGCGACACCGTCGAGTCGCCGGTCGAAATCGAGGCGGAAGCCGAAGGCATCGAACTCGCGCCAGCAGGAGAAGCTACCGAAGGTGAGGGACACCTGCACGTGCTGGTCGATCACGAGGGCTTCGAAGAAGGCGAAACCATCCCCGGACCAGGTGACGAAGCCGAAGCGGACGGTATCTATCACTGGGGTGACGGACAGTCCAACGGAGAGATCGAACTCGAGCCCGGCGAGTATGATCTAACCCTCCAGATCGCCGACGGACCACATCGCGCCTTCGGTGAAACCGACGAAATAACGATCACCGTCGCGGAGGAGTGAGGAAGTCACTCCGTCGAAACGATTTCACCGCAAAACGACCTCACATCGAAACGACCCCGAAAAACGAACCACTTCGTACTTGACGGCACTTTCGTAGACGACGTGCAGTCGAGATATGAACGACGTTTGAGAGGAGATTCCGATTCAGCCGTTCCGACCGACCGCGTCCGTCAGCCGAGAACCGATGCCGATCCGGTCGAACGAGCGCCGCGTTATCGCTTCCGCACTCGCGCCTCGAGCGGGCCGGGATCGAGCGTCACACCGAGCGACGGCTCGAGAGACTCCGTGAGGCGGCCGAACTCGACGCGGCTGACGATCGAGGCGAGGGCGAGTTGTAGTTCGATCATCGCAAAGCGCATTCCGAGGCAGTGGCGAGGCCCGCCGCCGAAGGGAAAGTACGCGTACTCGGGCCGTTCGGTATCGGCGAGCCACCGCTCGGGGCGGAACGTCTCGGGATCGGCCCACCAGCGTTCGTCGCGGTGGATGCCGTACGCCGAGAGCTGGAGGGTCGTGTCGGCCGAAATCCGATACCCGGCGAGCACCGCGTCCGTGAGTGGTTCACGGTAGACGCCCGTGATCGGCGGGTAGAGTCGCATCGCCTCCCTGAGAACGGCTTCGGTGTACTCAAGGCTGGCGAGGTCGCCGACTGCGGGGTCCCGATTGTCACAGACAGTCTCGAGTTCCGACTCGAGTTTTGCGCGAAGGTTTGGATTGCCTGCGAGGAGCCAGCACGCGACCGCGAGCGTGGTCGAAGTCGTCTCGTGACCGGCGAAGAGGAACGTGACGAGTTGATCTCGGATTTCGTCGGGCGAGAGTCGCGAGCCGTCTGGGTACTCCGCTCGAGCTAATACAGAGAGGAGGTCGTCACCCGTCGTGTCCGTCCGGCGGCGCTCCGTGACCAGTTCAGTGACGAGTTCCTCGAGGCCGGCCATCGCGGTCTCGTACTCGCGACCGACGCGGTCCGGAACCCACGACGGTATGAGCGAGCCGACAGCGAGGCGGCGGGGCGACGCATACTCGTTGACTGCGGTCGCCGCCCGCGTGACGGTTCGCGTGCGGTCGTCCTCGAGCGGGAGATCAAACAGCGTCCGGGCGAGAACGCGGACGCTGTAGGTCGCCAGACCGTCCCGAAGCGAGACGATGTCGCCGTCGTCCCACCCGTCGACGAGCGCGTCCGCCTCCGCGACCATCTCGTCGGCGACGGCGTGAATGCGATCGGGCGTAAACGACGACTGCAACAGGGTTCGCTGTCGACGCCACCGCTCGCCCTCCGTGAACGCGATTCCGTCGGGGGCGATAAGCTCGCCGAACTCGGTCTCGAACTCGCCCTTTCTGAACTCGTCCGATCGCGAGACGAGGACGGCCTCCACGACGTGGGGGTCGTAGACGAGGGCGAACTCGGTACCGTAGGCCCCGTAGGAGACGATATCACCGTGCTTCCTGGCAGACTCGAGGAACGCGATCGGGTCGCGGGCGATCGAAATCGTGCTCCCGATCAACGGAAGGCCGCGCGGTCCCGGCGGTCGGTCGGCGCTCGAGGAATCTGCCGCCAGCGACGCGGCATCGTCGGAGCGGAGCGAGTGCGGTTCGGTATCGGACATGTTCGTACGCAGGATGGGAAAGATGGTCGGCGTTTTCCCGAAGCACTGAACTTCTTTATTATGGAGCGTGACCGGCGAATATGCAATCAACGGATCTGACGCTCCGACTGCCCGAGCGAATGCAGCTGCCGGTTCCCAGGCCCGATTCCGAACTCGAGTTTCGCCGCGAGGAACTGCTTTCCTGGCACGTCGATCCCGAGACCGAGCGGGTGCGATTCCTCTCGCTGATCGTCGGCGACCGCGACAAAATCCGGGAGACGGCAACCGACCTGACCGTCGTCCACCGGTTCGAGATTACGCCCGTCGACGAGGACACGTTCTACGGCTACGCCGAGATGGACCTCCGGGGGGCCGACGAGGCGTTACTGGGAACGTTCGACGACTCCGGCCTCGTGATCGTGCCGCCGATCATCTACACCGGTCGCGAGAGCGTCCACGTTACCGTTCTCGGCGAGCCTGACGCGCTCGCGGGGCTGGTCAAGCGCTTCCCCGATGACGTCGGCGTCGAGGTCGAGCGGGTGAGCGATCACCAGCGGAAAGCCGAGACCCTCGCCGGGCGACTGACCGCGCGACAGTTCGAGGCGATGGAGACGGCTCGAGAACTTGGCTACTACGATATCCCCCGAACCGGATCGCTGGCCGAGGTTGCGGCGGCGCTCGAGTGTTCTGAAAGCGCGGTCTCGACGCTCCTGCGGACGGTCGAGTCGAAGCTTGTCGATGCAGCGTTACGACGGTGAGAAACGGAGCTACCTACGGAATCAACTGCTCGCCGTCGTCGTCGTAGATCGCGATCGCGTCGACGGGACAGGTCCGAGCGGCGAACTTCGCGTCGAGTTCCGCGTCGTCTGGCACCTCACGAACGAACACCCCCTCTTCTTTCTCTTCGCCCCCTTCGAGAACCGCCTTTCCCGCAGACTTGTCCTTCGAGAAGGCGTCCCATTCGGCGACACACTGGTACATGCCGATACACGTGTCTTCGTCGAATTCGACTTGCATACGCGATGGTTCGGGAGTCTTCGACATACCGCTTCCGGACCGAATTCCGTGGCTGACGGACGAGATGGCAATTCCCACACATATTGCCACCAGATTAAAATGAATGTAAGATAGGGTTAGTATTATAATGACGAGAGAGGAAAGATCACGAGAAACGTACAGTAAAGATCGAAGCCATTCACGACGACGGGTCGTCGCGGCGAGTGCGGGAATCGCTGGTGCTGGCGTTCTGGCTGCTGGGTACCATACCCAGATCGCTCGCTCGCAAGACCTTCCACCGAGCGGAACGGGCCAAGATGTCTACGCGGATGGCTGTGACGACATTGATCACTGGGAACTCGAGCTCGAGGAGGCCGCCGAGAGCTGGAGCGCGCGTTCGAGCCCGAGTCGATACTGCTCGGTTCCGTGTACGTTGACCAACAACGACGAATTAGCGGTCGGTCAACAGGTTCGAGTCGGAACCGGTAACGATGCAGACGAGTTCGAAAACGCGGTGTACACCGTTGCTTCGGAGCACCAAGACGAGACGCTCCGGTTGACGCCGAGCGGTCTCGACCGGATTGGGACGAGCGAGTCGGAGACGGTGACGGTCGGTTCGCAGGCGGTCCATCCGAGCTACGACACTCGCCAAGGTGGAGAGCTGAACGACGAGTACATCGAGTACGTCCTCGAGGAAGACGACGAAAACGGCGAGAGCGATGACGACGAAAACGGCGAGGACGAGAGCGGCGACGTCGTCGTGATCGCGCCCCACGGCGGCTACATCGAGTACGGAACGGACTTTCAGGCCGATCGAGTCGTCGAGGAACTCGGTGCGACGGGGTGGATCTGTTCGGGGTTCAACGAGGGCGGCGGCGCGTTCGATCGCTGGCACAGCTACTCGACGGAGATCCACCCGCGATCGTTTCCGGAACTGGACTCGCTTCTCGATCGAAGTTTCGAATGGGGTGTCGCGTTTCACGGCTACTCGAACGACGGCATCCTGGTCGGCGGAACCGCCGACGACGACGCGAAGGAGGTCGTGACGGACGCCATCTCCGAGCAGCTCCCCGATCGAACGGTCAGCGTGGTCGAACGCGACGCCACGGAGTACACCGGTGCGAACCCCGAAAACGTGCTCAATCAACTCGCACCGGTCGGACGGACAATTCAGCTCGAGCAGCCAGCCGACGTCAGAGGGCAAGAATGGGCGGGGATCGCCGACGGCGTCAGCGAAGCGTTCGAGGAACTCCTCGAGTGATCTCGAGTGCGTCTGCAGAGTCACACCGAGACGATACTTTAAACCGCGGGACGGCACAAGAGCGAGTAATGAACGTCGAGGAGCTGTCGGGGCTCCCGCTGGGGGCGCTCGAGCACTTTCAGGACGAGGGGATCGAGGAGTTGTACCCACCGCAAGCCGAGTCCGTCGAAGCGGGGATCCTCGAGGGGGAGAGCCTCGTTGCCGCCGTGCCGACCGCGAGCGGGAAGACGATGATCGCCGCCCTCTCAATGCTTTCTGCGGTCCAGCGCGGGGGGAAGGCACTGTACATCGTTCCCCTCCGCGCCCTGGCAAGCGAGAAAAAGGCCGAGTTCGACGCCTACGAGGAGTTCGGCGTCACGACGGGCGTGACAACCGGAAACTACGAGTCGACCGACGAGTGGCTCGCCACGAAGGACCTGATCGTCGCGACCAGCGAGAAGGTCGACTCGCTCGTTCGAAACGGCGCGGACTGGCTCTCGGATCTCACCTGCGTCGTCAGCGACGAGATTCACCTGATCGACGACCGGAACCGGGGACCCACACTCGAGGTGACCCTCGCGAAGCTCCGGGAGCTAAACCCCGGATTGCAGACGGTCGCACTTTCGGCGACAGTCGGCAACGCAGACGAAATCGCAGACTGGCTCGAGGCTGACCTCGTCGACACGGATTGGCGACCGATCGACCTCCAGATGGGGGTCCACTACGGCAACGCCCTCGAGTTCGACGACGGCTCGACGAGAGAAGTTCCCGTCGAAGGATCCGAAAAGCAGGAGGCCGCTCTGGTCCGGGACATTCTACAGGAGGGGGGTTCGTCGCTCGTTTTCGTCAGTTCGCGTCGAAATGCAGAAGCCGCAGCGCGGCGACTTTCGCAGGTCTCGAAGCCGGAACTCACCGACGAGGAACGGGACGAACTGTCAGAACTCGCCGACGACATTCGGGACGTCAGCGACACCGAGACGAGCAAAGACCTCGCAGACTGCGTCGAACGCGGTGGCGCATTTCACCATGCGGGACTCGCGAGCGAACACCGAACGATCGTCGAGGACGCCTTTCGCGACCGACTACTCAAGATGATCTCCGCGACACCGACACTCGCCGCCGGCGTCAACACGCCCGCCCGGCGCGTGATCGTCCGCGACTGGCGGCGGTTCGACCCCACTGCCGGCGGCATGTCGCCGCTGGACGTTCTCGAGGTCCACCAGATGATGGGCCGGGCCGGACGGCCCGGGCTCGATCCCTACGGCGAAGCCGTCCTGCTCGCGAACAGCCACGACGAGCGCCAGGAACTGTTCGACCGGTACGTCTGGGGCGAACCGGAACCCGTTCGCTCCAAGCTCGCCGCCGAACCCGCGCTTCGCACCCACGTTCTCGCGACCATCGCCTCCGGATTCGCTCGGACGCGCCGAGGATTGCTCGAGTTCATGCAGGCGACACTCTACGCGAGCCAGTCGACGGAGGGGAGCCGACTCGAGACGGTCACCGACGACGTGCTCGAGTACCTCGAGTCGAACGACTTCATCGACCGCGAGGGCGGACCGACGACGACAGGAACAGGAGGGACGACCGACGAGCAAGCAGAACCAGCGACCGACGCATTCGTTTCCGCCGCGGAGCTTACGGACGAGGAAACCGACAGCGACAGGGATCATGATGCTGGCAACGAGGTCGAACTCACCGCCACCAGCCTCGGACACACCGTCTCGAGGCTCTATCTCGATCCCATGACCGCCGCGGAAATTGTCTACGGTCTCGAGTCGGCGAACGATCGACCGACGGCACTCGGGCTTTACCAGCTGATCTCGCGGACGCCGGACATGTACGAGCTCTACCTCCGTTCGGGCGAGGACGAGACCTTCGGCGAACTGTTCTACAAACGCGAAACGGAACTGCTCGGCGACGCGCCGAGCGAGTACGAGGACGGTCGGTTCGAAGACTGGCTCGCCTCGCTGAAAACCGGCAAACTACTCGAGGACTGGGCCGAGGAACGCGACGAGGAGTGGCTCACCGACGAGTACAAGATCGGGCCGGGCGACCTCCGCGGGAAGGTCGACACCGCCGAATGGCTGCTCGGCGCGGCCGAATCGCTCGCGAACGAAATCGGAAGCGAGTGGACCGTCGCGGTCCGAGAGGCCCGCGCCCGCGTCGAACACGGCGTGAGCGAGGACCTCCTCGAGCTGGTTTCGGTTCGGGGCGTCGGCCGCAAGCGCGCGCGCCAGCTCTACGACGTCGGCATCGAAGGTCCTGCGGACCTCCGAAACGCCGACAAGGGAGTCGTCCTTGCGGTGCTAAAAGGGGAGAAGACGGCCGAGAACATCCTCGAGAACGCCGGCCGCGAAGATCCGTCGATGGACGGTATCGAACCGCGAACGGACCTTGAGGGCGTCGAAGTGACGACGAACGCGGGGAGCGACCAATCCGAAACGACAGCGGAGAACAGCGGGGCGAACGAAACCGACGACGATCAAGCCAGCCTGGGTGATTTTTGATGGAGCTACTCGAGGGGCTACTCGAACTCGAGGACCTCGACTCGTTCGTCGCCCGACTCGGCGAGTTGGGTGACCGCCACGGGGTCACGATTCAGGCCTTCGACGCGAGCTATATCGCCGGCGAACGCCACCTCGAGCGCTCTATCGAGCTGGCGGACCGGGCACGCGAGCGCGGCGAGAACGTCGCCCGCGATCGGGCCGTCGAAATCCTGCTGTACGCCGCTGGGCGAAGACAGATCGACCGAGCGCTCGAGATGGGCGTCAGCGACGGAGAGAACCGCGTTGTCGTACTCTTCGATGCCGGTGGCAACGGCGAGGGCAGCGGAGATGATGGCGAAAACAGCGACAGTGGCGAAAGCGGCGAAGACGGCGGCGAAACGCGGGCCCGCAAAGAGGTAATCGAAGCAGAACAGTTCGATCCCGAGCCGACGCTCAAGGGTCCGGACGAAGAGACGCTCCAGTCGTACTTCGACATTACGTCGGCCGAACGTGAGGCAACCGACGCGGGACTCGAGGATCTCGTCTGCGAGCGAGTTGCGTTGCTCGAGGTCGAAAAGTAGTCACCGGTGAGAGGGGTGACCGCACTCAGACTGCGACTCGACACTACGTTCTTGGTACTTCCGCCTGAATTTACACCATGGCCACGCTCGAGGATCCGATCGAAATTGGCGGAGTACGGGTCCCGAATCGACTCTATCGGGCTCCGTTACTCGAGTGCGCCGGAAACGGCCCCGACGCCGTCGACGCGCTGATCGAGGATCTCGAGCCCGCGGCGGAATCGGGGGTCGGACTCATCTGTCAGGGAGCGACCATCGTTCGCGGCGAGGGCGGGTGTGCCGCGCCGGGAATGACTCGCGTCCACGACCCCGAGTTTGTATCCCGGTTGTCGCGGCTCACCGACCGAATTCACGAACACGGCAGTCGGATCTTCGTCCAGCTCGAGCACGGCGGCCTCCGGAGTATGGAAACCTGGCACGCCGAGCACCGCGCCGAGAATCCGGATCTCGAGCAACTCGCCGTATCGAAGCCGCCGTGGCAGTTGCGAGTGCTCGATCGGCTCGGTTTTCTCTCCTGTGATCCTCACGTGCTGACGACCGAGGAGGTGTACGAACTGGCCGCGGACTTCGGCAGGTCTGCAAACTACTGTATCGAAGCGGGCTACGACGGCATCCACCTCGCGGGGGCGAACATGGGGATTATCCAGCAGTTCCTCTCGCCGTTCTACAACCGCCGGGAGGACGAGTTCGGCGGGAGCCCCGAGGCTCGCCTCGAGTTTCTCGCGCTGGTTCACGACGAAATTCGCGACCGGGCGGGGGACGTTCCGCTGTTGACGAAAGTGCCGGCTGAGACCGCCGCGCCGCCGTGGCCGGTCGTCCGGCGGACCCTCTCGCTCGAAGATGGTATCGAAATCTGCCGTCGACTCGAGAAAATCGGTTACGATGCCGTCGTTCCCGTCAACGCGTCGGTCGTCTGGGACATGAGCATCGTTCGCGGTGAATACCCCGACCGAGCATGGGCGAACGAGGCGATGGTCGAGGGGTACGACGCGGCCTTCGGCGGTCCCAATCGCCGACGGCTCGTCGCCGCGGCGAACTGGATACAATCGCTACAGTACGATTTCGAATCGGCCTGGAACGAAGGATTCTGTCGACGGGTTCGCGACGAAGTTTCGATTCCGGTACTTGCCGAAGGCGGAATACGGGAGCGCGGCGAAATGGATCGGTTGCTCGGCGACTCGAGTCGTCAATCGGGCTCGAGCCGAAACGGCGGGTCGGCGGCCAGCGACATGGTCGGCATGGCTCGACCGTTCTACGCCGAGCCGAAACTGGGTGCGCGACTGCTCGAGCCCGAATCGGCCGAGACTCGCTTGCTGTGTGAGAGTTGCAACAACTGTACGGTGCCGCAAGTGACCGGCGCACCCGGTATCTGTCGAACGCCAGCCGTACTCAGCGAACGCGGCGAACTCGAGCGCGCTGGCGTATACGAACGAGAAAGACGTGGGGGGTGAGACGGCTCAGCTATCGGTGGTGACGGGTTCGTCAGTCAACTCCTCGAGCGTGCCTTCGACGGTGTAATCGGGTGCCTCGACGATCAGCTCGGAGTCGTCGGTCAGATCGGGGAATCGGATTTCGGTTTCGTAGATTCCGTCGCCGTCGATTGGGGCGACCTCGTAGCTTCCGCCGTCGGCGGTAGAAATGTGGACGTACTCGTCCTCGTAGGACGGATCCGATTCGCCTTCGATCTCGTACGTTTCGACATCGGCATCGGCTTCGTTGTACTCCGTCGGATAGCCGGCCTCTTCCCAACCGAGGTAGCCCTCGTCGATGGCGTACACGTCGTTGAATCCGTCCGCCTTGAGATCGGCTCCGCGCCGGACGGCGAGCGAGTGCGGACAGTCACAGTAGGTTACGACCCGCGTGTCGGTCGACCAGTCGTCGGTCGGGTCGTCACCTTCGTTATCGATTCCCGGACTCAGGACGGCACCAGGGATGTGTCCGGCGTCGTACTGACTGACGCCGCGGGTATCGACGAACTTCGCCTCGTCCTCCTCGAACCACTCGTGAACGTCCTCCGCGGGAGCGAGCGGGATCTCCGCTCCCTCGAAGGAGTCGGTTTCGTACTCCGACTCGTCCCCATCGCCGCTATCATCGTTACTCCCGAACTCGTCGAGACATCCGGCAGTGGTCGCGAGGGATCCACTCCCGGCGATAGCGAGAAACGATCGTCTATTCATACCATCGTGTACGAAATGTATTTAAATAGTTCTTCCGACGGATCGGACGCGGGTTGAGACCCCCTCGTTTCGACTGGAGAACAGGAGAGGGGAACGGTAAACTGCTCGAGTTGAAGTAAGAGGATAGTCCATCCTGGATTCGAACCAGGGTCTCGGCCCCCAGAAGGCAGAAGGATTGGCCACTACCCTAATGGACTTCGTGCGACCATAGATTGGGGAAGGTATAGTTTATCGCTTTCGGTTTGTAACCATTCAAATCCTGAGACGGAGCCGGGTTCAGTAGCGAATCAAAGCGAAAACGAACCGAGACGGATAATTCGTACTACGTTCCAGACGTGCGCGAGTGACCATGTTCGATCCTGTGACAATTTGCACAAAGAACGATACAGTGGTCTATTTCAGTACGTATGCGCTCCATCGATCGATTATCCGAAATTAGTTCGGCGACGGTTGAGCGTTTCTCATCAACGTGGTGATAATCCAGAGCCGCCGGATCGTCCTCCGAACAGCTTTCACAACCACCGGTTTTGCGTTTTTGCTCGTGTACGATCCGGCGACATTCACGGGTTGGCGGGTCGTAGTGGCGTTTCCGGTGACAATTTGCACACAATACGACACAGTGTGAAAGTTCATCCTGAAGCGCGTCCCTTCCATATCCGTACGTTACCATTCGACAAACCGACATGGTCTTTTCAGATGGGTCAGCGTGGTGGAAATCCAAACACTGAGCTGTGTCGATAGAACACTGCGGACATCCTCGCACATGTTTTCGGTGGTTGAGCCACTTTCGCAAACGTCTCCGACGTTGCAAAGTGCGTTCAGTGTTCCGCTCGACGTGTCGATAGTGCCAGCGCTGATCGACCGTAAGCTCCTTCCACACCATCCCATCGGGTAACTCGAGCTCGTCAGGCTTGGATTCGACTCGAGAACCACCCGAAGAGTACGTCTCGAGGCCGGCAGCCGCTTTGGCCTCGTTCCAACTTCCGAGCGTCCGGATGATGGTGGCGGAGGCGGGCGTCCACCCCAGCTCCTCGTACTGGGCCTTCGACGGCGATTCCCCGAGTTTCTCCGAAGCCCGTCGTAACGCCGTGAGACAGTTCTCGACAGTCGTCACGGACGGTTTGGTCCCAGTATAATATATAAACAGTCGGAGTCCGTTCCCCACTGGGAGAGTCTAGTTCGGCCGTTCTCACGGTTCGACTGTCACTCGAGGGAGCCCAGTTGAAACGAGAACGCAAATCGAGTCAGAACCGATACCCCTTTTCCGCTCTCTCGCGCAGCCTCGAGTATGTACGTTGGACGCTTCGTCGTCGTCGGCCCCGATGTGGGAGCCTACCGCGTCTCCTCGCGGTCGTTCCCGAACCGAAAGATAACTGCTCGAGAGGACGCCTTGACCGTCGGCCCAACTGAAGACGCACCGGAGACCGACAATCCTTACGTCGGGTACAACTGCCTTCGCGTCGTCGAGA
The DNA here is from genome assembly GCF_054653435.1 of Halostagnicola bangensis. NCBI lineage: Archaea > Methanobacteriati > Methanobacteriota > Halobacteria > Halobacteriales > Natrialbaceae > Halostagnicola > Halostagnicola bangensis. The sequence continues at coordinate 1,657,073 of NZ_BAAIGG010000002.1, forward strand.
CCCCGAAAGGGGAGACGGCCGCCTTCGGAAACGGGTCACACGTCGATCCGATCGCGGAGAAACTCGAGCGGGGCTATCCCGCGCGGGACGCGCTCGCGACGAGTTTGCTCGCGCTCGACTACGAAAAAGACGATTACGATACGCCGCGGATCGCCGCGACGATCGGTGCGGACGGCGAGGCGCTAATCGCCACAGTTCGGAAGGACTCGCTCATCGTCAAAACCGTCGAGGAGCCGACGCTCGTCGCGACCTACGAGACGGACACTCCCGGGGCGTTCGAGTTCGAAGCCACGAGTGCCAAAGAGGCCGCAGGCGAGGCCTACGACCTCGAGTTCGAACACGCCGTCTGTGCGGCGGGCGTCGCCCGAACCGAAGACGGGTTCGAGACAGCGATCGAAAACGGCGACTGATCGGCGGCGCTACTTTTCTCGGCCGAGGTCACCGCCGAACCGCAGGAAGCTACAAACGCCTCGAGCGAGTTGTGTCTCCCATGAACGTCGGCCTCATTTCCGACATCCACGGCAACCGGATCGCCCTCAAGGCCGTCCTCGAGGACATGCCACCGGTCGACGAGCTGGTGTGTGCCGGCGACGTGGTCGGCTACAATCCGTGGCCGGCCGAGTGCGTGGAAGCTCTCCGAGAAGGCGCGATGTTGAGCGCCGTCGGGACGCGGACGGGAGAGCCACGCGATCGCGACGTTCCGACGGTGATCGGAAACCACGACGCCGCCGTCGTCGAGGGAACGTCGTTCCGATTCAACGGAATGGCCCGCGCCGGCGTCGAACACGCGCAGGCGGAACTGACCGACGACCAGCGCGACTGGCTCGGATCTCTGCCCGAAGAACGCGTCGAATTCGACGGCCGGATGAAGCTGATCCACGGCCACCCCGACGATCCGGATCGGTACACCCGTCCGGAGGACTTCTCACCGCGACTGCTCGAGGACGAGGATATCCTCATCCTTGGCCATACCCACGTCCAGCACGTCGAGACGTACGCGGAGGGGGTCGTCGTCAATCCGGGGAGCGTCGGACAGCCTCGAGACGGCGATCCGCGGGCGGGGTACGCCGTCGCGGATCTCGACGCCATGACCGTCGAAACCCATCGCGTCGAGTACGACGTCGAGAGCGTTCAGGAGGCCGTCGACGCGGCCGGGCTTCCCGACCGTATCGGGACGCGACTCGCTCGCGGGAAGTGATCTAACGAACCTCGAAGCGCGAGAACGCTTGAAAGAGCGACCTCGAAGGGGTTTTCACGAAGCCGTTCGTGAAGTGGTGATATGGTAATCGCCTGCCACACCGGCCGTATCGACAGGAATCGACGGCGAGCGACTGTGGCACGGTGTTGTGACCGGCCCAATATCGGAGGTCGACTCGAACGGGCAAAACGGGTTGCTCACGAACAGCCGAGTTGGACGTCACACGAGAGCCGATGATCGGGCGAATACGCGAGGACGCGCTCACGATGTGCAATCGCGACCCCGCCGCAACCGGCTGTCTCGAGGTCGTGCTCTGTTACTCGGGATTGCACGCCGTCTGGGCGCACCGGATCAATCACCGGCTCTGGAATCTGGGTTTCAAGCTTCTCGCTCGAGTGTTCTCGCAGTTCGTCCGGTTCCTCACCGGCGTCGAAATCCACCCCGGCGCGTCGATCGGACGGCGCGTAACGATCGATCACGGGATTGGCGTCGTAATCGGCGAGACGGCCGAAATCGGTGATGACGTGCACATGTATCACGGTGTCACCCTCGGCGGGGACACGAACAAACCCGTCAAACGACACCCGACGATCGAGGACGGGGTCCAGATCGGGGCGAACGCGACGCTGTTGGGCGACATTACGATCGGAGAGAACGCGGCAGTCGGTGCTGGCTCGGTCGTGACGGGCGACGTGGGCCCGGAGACGACCGTCGTCGGCGTTCCCGCCGAGCCCGTCAATTAAAACGCAATTCCGCGGTCACAGCAGTTCAGGAATCGAACTGCTCCCAGATAGCGCCAATCCGGTCGTACACCCAGGGAGCGACCACCCGTGAGAGCAAATATAATTACTGGTCGCGTCTGTATCCCTATTCGTCCGGCCTTATCCCTGCTCGTTACGACCTTATCCCTGCTCGTCGTCGACCGTCCCGCCCGATCCCGGCGGCGTCCCTTCGCCAGTGACGCCGTCGTCTTCCTCGAGGCTCGCATCCATCTCATCACCGTTGGCAAAGCTATCGTCGTCAGAGTTTGCTTCGCCACCGACATCGTCATCGGACGCCTCCACCGCAGGATCGGAGGTATACGCAAGCTCTAGCGTGAGCTTCGCCGTACACTCCATGAGCCCCTCGTCGAGTTCCGTCTCACCTTCCTGCTGGTCGAGATACCCGTTACAGCGGTTGTGCTCGACGACGTTCATCAGCGTCGCCGCCGAGCCACATTCCGGGCAGTCGAGGTAGTAGTTTCCGTCATCGTTCTGGTGCCAAGCGTCCGGCTCGAGTTCCATCCGGGCGACACCCGCCTGATCGCTCATGAAGACTGATAGGACGGTGAGACGGGTAAATTCGGACCCGGCAAACGCAACCAGACGAGGTGTGATCGCCACCACGAATGAGGGAGAAACTGCCGAATGAGTCGTCCGCAGATTGTGGCGAACGAGTCGTCTCAGACCAACGGCTCGAGCAATTCCTCGCCGGCCGCGAGCAACTCCTCGATTCGTTCCTCGTCGGTCGCTTCGGCGTACACTCGAAGCACGGGTTCGGTACCGCTCGGGCGAACCAAAAGCCACGAGCCGTCCTCGAGCAGGAGTTTGAAGCCGTCCGCGGTGTTTACGTCCTCGACTGCCGTCCCGGCAACCGTTTCGGGGATTTCCTCCTCGAGATCGAGGAGAACGCGCTCTTTTTCCGACTCCGGGCAGTCGACGCTGACCTTGTCCTGCGTGACGGTGCCGTGTTCCTCGAGTAATCGATCGACGCGGTCGTCGAGCGGTTCCTCCGCGTGCATCGCCGCCGCGAGGAGGGCCATCAGGACGCCGTCTTTCTCGCGGACGTGGCCGCGAACCGTGAACCCGCCGGACTCCTCGCCGCCGACGAGCGCGTCGTGGTCGGCCATCGCTTGGGCGACCCACTTGAAGCCGACGGGAACCTCGTGGACGGATTCGTCGTGTGCGTCAGCGACCCGATCGATCAGGTAAGTCGTCGACACGGTTCTGACCGCAGCGCCGTCGTTCGACTCGAGCAAGAAGTCATAGAGCGCGGCGAAAAACAGGTTCTCGTCGAGATAGCCCCGTTCGGGCGTGACGATTGCGAGACGATCCGCGTCGCCGTCGTTCGCGATGCCGAGATCGACATCGGAGCGATCGTCCTCGGGTTCTCCCGAAACGATCTCGATCAACTCCTCGAGATTCTCGGGGGCGGGTTCGGGGCCGGTTCCGCCGAACTCGGGATCGAGGTCACAGCGCAACCGGTCGACGGCGGCACCGGCATCCTCGAGGAGCCGATCCGTCGTCCCTCGACCGCTCCCGTGCATCGCGTCGTAGGCGACGGTGAGATCAGATATAGCGGCGCGAGTTCCAGTCGCCTCCTCGAGAACGTCCATCGCGGCCTCGGAGTGGGAGTCGACGAAATCGACCTCTCGGGCGGAGCCGTGTTCGGAGGCCGGAAGCAGATCGGGTTCGGCGAGCCGATCGGCGACGGCGTCCATCACGTCCGGGAGCGCAGGTGCGCCGTCTTCGGGGATGAACTTGACGCCGTTGTACTCCGGCGGGTTGTGTGAGGCGGTGACGACGAGCGCGCCGGCGAGATTCCTGTCGACGATAGCGTGGGCGATCAGCGGCGTCGGGCGGTCGCGATCGCTGAGTAGAACATCGAACCCGTTCGCACAGAGGACACGCGTCAGTTCCTCCGCGAATCCGCGCGAGGTTTCCCGGGCGTCGTATCCGATCGCGACGGGTGCCTCGAGTCCCTCGTCCCGGAGATACGTTGCAACTGCCTGTCCGACTATCCGCACCCGAGGCGTGGTGAACTCCTCGAGTGTCGCCCGCCAGCCGTCGGTTCCGAACGAAATCGTCTCCATAGCGCGAGTATCAGCGGCCGGTGCGAAAAAAGCGACGACGTCCGTCCGTTTCGAAGAATCGGAGTGGGAACCGCAACACTGGATATCCGAACGGTCGCTGGGCCCCTCGAGTACGATCTCAGTCGAATGTCGGCCGCCTCGAACGGGTCTCGGGTCGACAAGACGTTCGGCTCGAGCAGATTCCGTCCGAACGGCGATGACGTTTTCCCAACCGAGATGATAATCCACCTATGACACGTGGTCCCTCCGTCCTCGCCGTTTCCGGTAGCCTTCGGGACGAAAGCTACACCCGGACGGGGCTCAAATACGTCCTCCGGGCCGCTGAGCAAGCGGGTGCACAGACGCGTCTTCTCGATCTTCAGGAGTACGACCTCCCGCTCTACGATCCGGATATCGAAGGGCAGGGAGACGGCACGGAAGTCAAGCGGCTCGTCCGTGAGGCGGATGCCGTCGCGCTCGGAACGCCGGTCTATCACGGCTCGTACTCCGGCGTCCTGAAGAACTTCCACGATTATTGTGGATTCGACGAATACGAGGACACGACCGTCGGGCTCCTTGCGACCGCCGGCGGCGGCAGTTACGGCTCGACGCTCGATCACCTGCGTATCACCGTTCGAGGGGTTCACGGCTGGGTGCTCCCACATCAGGTCGGTATCCGAGGCGCGTCGGGAGAGTTCGATGCCGACCCCGATGCGATCGACGGGCGGGCATTCGTCGATCCGAGCCTCCAAAATCGCGTGGAGAAGCTCGGACGAATGCTCGCCGAGTACGCCTTCATCGAACCCGACGTGAGTTCGCCGCGGACGGCGAACACGGACGATTAGGGAGCCGGCGGCGGCAGGATCCGGAGTACTCGACGGGACAGATCATCGACAGACCGGCTCACTCGAGGCCGACGAGCCGTTCCTTTTCGGTTCTCGAGCACTGCTTGATCTCGTACTCACGCGACATCGCGGCCGACTTCGAGTCGTATCGCTCGTGATAGACGAGCTCAACGGGTGTTCGCGGTTTCGTGTACTTCGCACCGTCACCAGCGTTGTGTTCGGCGACGCGACGCTCGAGGCCCGTCGTATAGCCCGTGTAAAGGCTCCCGTCGGCACACTCGAGGACGTAAACGACGTGATCACTCATCGAGTATCGGTTCGCCCGCGGCGACAAAAAGTCCGACCTTTACGGTGTTCGGGGACGGTTCAGCGGTTGCGTGGTGATCGTCTCTGTTCGCGTTGGGATCAGACGCGTCGAGAGCGTTCTCGTGCAGCTTCTGCGATCCCTGCGTTCGCCGAGCAGCTGGTACACGCGTGGACGTCACCGTGTTCGTCTGCAAACACGCGAACGAAGCGCTCCGAGACGTGCGCACTGCAGTGGTTACACTCTGGCATAGTTCACCGGCGTTTGCCGGCACGTAGAAATAATCGGTAGTGTACTAAATAACCTTCCCCTATCGAAGACTCATATTTGGGCTATAGAAGAATATTTTTCCGATATCTGTTATTCATTGGGGTCGTCGAAAATCATTATCCCTCATTCGATTGTGTCACAGCTCGATCGACGGCCTGTGCGATAAGCGCCGCCTGGGCTCCAGCGACGAAGCCGGCATCGATGTTGACGACCGAAAGGACGGTACAGGACTGGAGCATGCCAGCGAGAGCGGCCTCACCGTCGCCACCGTATCCGTAGCCACTCGAGACGGGCACGCCGATCACGGGTGCATCGATCAGTCCGGCGACGACAGTCGGCAACGCACCCTCGCGGCCGGCGACCACGATCACGACGTCCGCTGCCCGCAATCGATCGACTTGATCGAGTATGCGGTCGAGCGCGGCAACGCCGACGTCGTCGAGTCGATCCACGGTCGCCCCCGCATCTTCACAGACGACCTGTGCCTCGTCGGCGACCGGGGCGTCGACGGTCCCTCCGGTCGCGATCGCGACCGTCGCCTCGAGCGACGGACGTTCGTACTCCGCTGTTCGGACGAGAGCCGATGTGCTCCAGTGATCGATGGTCGCGTCGGGTTCGGTGTCGTCGATAGCGGACTCGAGAACCCTGATTTGCTCATCCGAAAGTCGAGTGATGAGCGCTCGTCCCGTCGTTTCGAGTGCGGTCGTCGATAGCGACGCGACCGCTTCGGGTGATTTTCCCTGAGCGAAGATCGCTTCGGGAATCCCGCGTCGCTGTCGACGGGTCGCATCGAATCGACCGGCGTCGTCGGTGACGTACCCGGCGAGCTCGGCTTCGGCCTGGGCCGGGGAGAGAGATCCCTCCGCGACGGCCTCGAGAAGTTCGCGCATATTCGTTCTCGTCGGCGCACCTACTCGAATCCGTCGGCACTCGTTGCAAACCCACTCGAGGACCGCGCGCGAGCAGGTCTTCGGGGTATTTAGCCGGTCAGAGACCGATCGAAAACTCATCGGACATATATTTTCCGGTGAAATCAGGCGTCGGAACCGACGAATTGGCCCCTGCAGACCCGGTATTGGCGGTAGTAACCGAAACAACTATAAGAGGGAAACGGAAACGAACATTTCGTATGGCAGATCTGATCGTCAAAGCCGCCGTAAAAGAAGCGCTCGATGATAAGAACGTCGCCTCGGACTTCTACGAAGCACTCGACGAGGAAGTCGACGAGCTTCTCGAAGACGCAGCACGACGTGCCGAAGCAAACGACCGGAAGACGGTCCAGCCCCGCGACCTGTAAGGATCGCCCGCTAAAAATTTTTATTGGCGCTACGGTACAGAGCAACAGCACCAGTCAGTGCCAGACCAACGACACCGTTCAGCACAGAGCAATAGCACTGTCCACTCGAGACCACTAGCACTATCTAACGGAGAGCAACGGTCCCACGTTCGTCGCAGTTGTCTCGGTCCGGCGGAACTGCACTGATCGCGTCAACAACGAACGCGGCCAGAAGCAACGGAACAGGAAAATCATCGTCGAACAGTTCAGTCTCTTATCGTCAGGGCGAAACCGGGCTCAGTGCTGGCGGCGTTGCTCGAGGTACTCTTTCGTCCGCCCGAGGACGACGTAATCGTTCTCCTGAAGCGCCGCAATCGATGCCGAGCCCGTAACGAACATCGCCGTCCGAAGCTCGAGCGAGAGCGTCTCGATCAGATCGACGACTGCATCGGTTCCCTGCCCGGCGGGGGCGAGAAACGGCTTCGCCAAGCCGCCGGCTCGAGCACCTAGTGCGATCGCTTTCGCGATGTCGAGTCCGGACCGAACGCCGCCGCTCGCGATCACGCAGTCGTGGGATTCGGCGGCCTCTAGCGTGCTGACCGCGGTCGGGACGCCCCAGGCGCGAAACAGCTGGCCGATCTCCTCCTGTCGGTCGGCACCGACCGCGGCGGCCCGGTACGATTCGATCCCGGACCACGTCGTCCCACCTTTTCCCGCAACGTCGATGGCGTCGACGCCCGCCTCGGTGAGCCGTCGAGCCGCACCTCTCGAGATGCCGTTGCCCGTCTCCTTGACGACCACGGGGACGCTTAGTTCGTCGGCCACGTGTTCGATCTCTGCGAGACAGCCGCGGGCGTCGATATCGCCCTCGGGCTGGACGGCTTCCTGCAGGAAGTTGAGGTGGATTGCCATCGCGTCCGCCTCGATCATCTCGACGGCGCGTTCGACGTCTTCGATATCGTACTCGAGCAACTGGGCGGCGCCGACGTTGCCGTAGAGGAAGGCGTCGGGTGCGACGTCTCGAACGACTGTGTAGGACTCGAGCAGATCCTCGTCGGTGAGCTCGAGGCCGGCACGTTGGCTGCCGACGCCCATGGCGATCCCCGTCTCCTGGGCGGCCTCGGCGAGCGCTCGGTTGAGCTTCGTCGTGTTTGGGTGGCCGCCGGTCATGCTCTCGATGACAATCGGAGCGGCCAGTTCGTGCCCGAACAGCGTCGTCGACGTGTCGATTTCGTCGCGATGAATCTCGGGAAGCGCGTCGTGGACCAGGTCGATATCTGCGAATCCCGTTCCCGACGTCTCGACGTCTTCTTCCTGAATGATACGAATGTGGTCGTCTTTCCGGTCGGAAGTCTCGGGCATCGGTTCGTCTCTACTACGCCAGTAGCCGACGAGAACTGAAAAGGTGTCTATTCGGGCCGGCGGTTCCGTGGGGCGGGAGAATCCACGGTAATAGGCCAAGAACGCTCTGTTACCGGGAATATTTTTGTTGGTTACTAGCAAACATCAGTCTATGAAACGACTCCTGCTCGTGGCGGTCAGCCTCCTTGAGATAGCGTTCCCAGACCGAATCGTCGCCTCGGCGGAACGGCTGGCGTTCGACAATCCCGGCGAGGGTCAGCTGCAGCCGTGGACCATTCCGATGGCTCGCCTTGAGGGACTGCTCTTTTGCTGGCTCGTCCTCACGGGGAGGGCAAAGGCACCCGCGGTCAGTCGGACGGTTGGGATCATCGGCGTGCCGGCGTTTCTCTTTCCGCGACGGTTCGTCACGCTCGCGCTCGGAATGGCCTACGAGAATCCCGACGAACTCGAGTTGAAACCGTGGGTGGTTCCCGCGACGCGGTTGCTCGGCGTGTGTTACGTCGCGATTGCGTTGTTTTCGGGGCGAGCGAAAGCCTCCTCGACTGCGGATTGAAGTGATACTCGAGAACGCAGAGCGAATCTCGAAAGCGGAGTCGAGGGACGGATCTCGAGTCGAAACGACGGGGTTCGAGACGAGTTCGAGGGGAAACGAAGGGGTTCGGCGGGATGAATGGAGCGAATTCAGCGAGGACTACTCGAGGAACGGATCGCCCACGCGACAGCCACAGGGCCGGGCCCGGTGGGCCATCGGCCCGGCGCTGGTGACGACCAACACGGGGCCGCCACAGCGCGGACACGGCGAAAGCACCGAGTCGTCGTCCGAACTCGAAGTCGAGTGAAACGGATGGGAACCAGACGAATCAGGCGAAAAGAGCGATAAGAATAGCGACAATAAGGAGTTCGCCGCCGACGAGAATCAAAAGAACGAGCCACTCCATGTTTCGCTTCATCCAGCCGTCGAACCGTCCTCGAGCGGAGACCTCCGCGTCCTGCGAAGCGTCGGTCTCCTCGTGCCGTTCGGGCGCGTACTCGCTCGCGACGATCCACCCCGATTCGGGGTCGAACGACGCCGGAATCCGCGAGCCGATCAGCTCCTCGAGTTCGAGCGGCGAAACGCCGGCCACCTCGAGAAACCGGAGGAATTCCTCGCACTCCTCGAGCGAGCCGTGTTTCGGGCCGTCGAAGTACTTCGTGAAGTTGGTGTCGCCGTGGGGCGTCTCCATCTCGATGGCGATCGAGGAACCGCCCTCGGGCGAGGAGACGTCGACGACGATTAGCTCGTCTTCCATGTCGTTGCGATAGGCCTCCTCGAGCCGGCGTTTGACCGACTCGTCGACGGTTCCCATCGGCGACACTCGAGGCGCGTCGGCGGCGCTATCGGACGCTTCGATCTCGGCGTCTCGCTCGTCCTCGATCGTTCGACGCGCCATTCGCCTGCTAGTACGATGGAGGGAAAAATAAGCGTACAGGTCGGCGACACGTACGCCCTGGAGGCGACGGTCGGGTTGGCCGGGTACCAACGGACACACCAATCGCTCAGTACTCCCGAACCTCGACGCCGGTCTCGGTCCCGATGTAGGTCGCATCCGTCCGCCCGACGAACAGCCCGTGCTCGAGAACCCCCGGAATCGACGCGAGTCGGCTCGCGAGTCGTTCGGGGTCCTCGATCGGGCCGAACGAACAGTCGAGCACGAGGTTGCCGTTGTCCGTGACGACGGGGCCGTCCTTGTGTTCAGCCTCGCGAAGCGTCGGCTCGCCCTCGAGCTCTCGAACTGTGTCGGCGACGGCCGAATGGGCGTCGGGCACCACCTCGAGCGGAATCGGCCCCTCGAGCCGGTCGGCGAGCTTCGAGGGGTCGGCGACGACGACGAACCGGTCGGCCGCGGTGTCGACGAGCTTTTCCCGCATGTGGGCCGCCCCGCCGCCCTTGATCAGGTCGCCGTCGCCCGCGTCGGATCTGTCGAGGACCTGTTCGTCGCCGTTCCCGGTATCGACGACCCGATCGGCTCCGTCGATGGCCAGATCGACGCTCGAGACTGCGTCAAGCGAGGTGAGAGGGATTCCGACCTCGAGCGCGAGTTGGCGTGATTGAAAGGACGTGGGGATGCCTTGTATCTCGAGTCCGTCCGCGACCATCTCGCCGATCGCCCTGATCGCGTGGGCCGTCGTAGAGCCGGTTCCCAGTCCGACGACGAACCCGTCTTCGACTTCCTCGGCGGCGCGTTCGCCCGCCCGGCGTTTCGCCTCGTCGGAACCGCCCGTGCGTTTCATGTCTCGAGCACTGTGGGGAATCGGCAAAAACGTTGCACCTCCGGTCGAACGGGGCCAGACGACGACGAGCGCGAAACAGTTCACGGCTCTCGGAAAACCCGCGAAGATTTTTCGCCGGGGATGTAGAGGGGACCACCATGTCGAATACGGGGACAAACTCGAACCCGGGGGCCGACCCGAGCCCGGGCACACACCCGAACGGAGGTACTGCGGTCTCTCTCGAGAACGTTCGCAAAACCTACCAGCTCGGGGAGCCGGTACACGCGCTCGACGGCGTCTCCCTCGACGTGCCCCGAGGATCCTACACCGCGATCATGGGGCCGAGCGGCTCCGGGAAGTCCACGTTGATGAACCTCGTCGGCTGTCTCGACACGCCGACCGAGGGAACGGTCGTTGTCGACGGGCAAGATGTGAGCACCCTTTCAGGACGCGAACGAACCAGCCTCCGCGGGACCGAGGTCGGGTTCGTCTTTCAAACGTTTAACCTCATGCCGCGGCTAAACGCTCTCGAGAACGTCGCGCTCCCCCAGTTGTTTCAGGGGATTTCCCGCAGCGATCGACGCGACCGAGCGCGCGAACTCTTAGAGCGCGTCGGACTCGGCGACCGGACGGATCACCTCCCGAACGAGCTTTCGGGCGGACAGCGCCAGCGGGTTGCACTCGCTCGAGCGCTGGTGAACGACCCGGCGATCGTGCTCGCAGACGAGCCCTCGGGAAACCTCGACACGGAAACCGAGGCACAAGTGCTCGACCTCTTCGCGGAGTTCCACGGCGGCGGGACCACGATGATCGTCGTGACCCACGAGCGCCACGTCGCCGAGCGCGCCGAGCGGATCGTGCACCTGCTCGACGGTGAGGTCGAGCGGATCGAAGAACTCGAAGGGGGCCCGGAGGGAGACGAGTAATGGGACCGCTCGAGAGTCTGCGTCTCTCCTGGCGCTCGATCGCGGGCCACAAGCTCCGGTCGGGGCTGACGATGCTGGGCGTCATCATCGGCATCGCGGCAGTGATCGCGTTCGTCACGCTCGGTGCGAGCCTGCAGGCTGGCGTTATCGGCGACATCAGTCCCGACGACCAGCGCAACCTCTACGGCTGGGCGGCAGATCCCGACGTCGAGGCTGGACCGGGTGCCGGCGCACAGCCCGTCTTCAGCCAGAACGACCTCGACGCCGTCGGCGATCTCGAGGATGTCGAGGCGGCCTACGGCTACGCCCCCTTACAGACCCAGACGATCAGCGACGGCAACGAGACAGTGCCACAAGGCGACGGCGTCGTCGCGTCGGGCTCGTCGTACATCCGGGCGGACACGCTCGAGGCGGGCGAGCAGTTCGAGTCGGGCGAGGAGCAGGCGGTGCTTAACCCCGCGGCGGCCGGCCAGTTCGAGGAGGACGTCGAGGTCGGCGACGAACTCACGATCACGCTATTGACCGGCCAACAAGTCGAGACGGAGGTCGTCGGCATCACGGATACCTCCGAGGGGCTAAGCCCGTTCGAAGGGTTCGAGAACTCGCCGAGAGTCTACGTCCCGACCGAACCGTACTACACCGAGCGGGCGGCCGAGATGGGCGGCGGACAGCAGGAGGGGGACGGTGAGCAAACCGGAGACGGTCAGCAGGATGGAAGACAACAAACTGGAGACGAACAACAAGCAGACGGCGACCAACAGAACGGAGGTGAAGGAGACGACCCACAAACCGCCGCGCTGGCGATGCAGGACGAACCCGAAGCCGAAGGGGCCGACGACGCCTGGTTTACCGCGATCATCGTCGAGGCAGAATCGACCGACGAGGAGGCGATCGAGGACGCTCGAGACGCCGCGACGGCCTACCTCGAGAGCGACGAATCGGACGCGAGCGAGTTCCTCGGAGATGATCTCGTTGTATCGCTCGAGACCAGTACGGAACTGCTCCAGCAGTTACAGGACATCCTGAGCCTGCTCCAGAACTTCATCGTCGGCATCGCGGCGATTTCGTTGTTGGTCGGCTCGATCGGCATCGCGAACATCATGCTCGTATCGGTCACCGAACGAACGCGGGAGATCGGGATCATGAAAGCCGTCGGCGCGCAGAATCGGGACGTCCTCGGACTCTTCCTGATGGAATCGGTGATCCTCGGACTGGTCGGCGCGGTGCTGGGAACCGCACTCGGATTCGCCGCAGGCTACCTCGGGGCCTGGTATATCGGACTCCCACTGGTCTACCCGCTCGAGTACGTCGTACTCGCCGTCGTTGTCGGGATCCTCGTCGGCGTCGTCTCGGGGCTGTACCCCGCCTGGCGGGCCGCGCGAACGGACCCGATCGACGCGTTACGCTACGAGTGACGGTAACTGGGCGTCGATCAGGTGTCGAATCGACCGTCGTCATCGTCTCGGGAATCGACTTCGTCGTTGGGCCTTCCGCTATCGCGGCGGTTCCCGACTCGATCATCGTCGGTATCCGTGTTGATCGGGGGCCGGTCTCGATCCCAGTAGGAGTCCGATTCGTGATCATCGACTCGGTCGCCGTCGGAGGGGCCGAATCCGTCGTCCTCGAGCGGGGCTTCGTCTGTCTCCGAACGGGTGCTAGTCGTAGCGTACTCGCCCTCGGACGAACGACTCGAGTCGCGGGGCGCGTTTTCGTACCCTATCGTTTCTCGTGCGGAGGCGTGTTGTTCGGGATACTCGCGCGCCAAATACGCGCCAAGCAGGCCGCCGAACACGGAGAGTCCGACGACGTAGACGAAAAAGCCGCCGGCGACGATACCAAGAAACAACAATCCGACAGCGGCTCCGCTCGCTGGCATTCCGGCCACGCCGAAGCCGACGCCAAATATCACGGCGAAGAACATCGCGATACCGGCCATCGGCAGGAACATGATCAGTCCCGAGAGCGCGCCGGAAATCGCACCATCGCGGCCGTCCGATCCCTCGAGAAATCCAGCGGCGGCACCGCCGAGAATCGTCGAAAACGGGATGAACGAGAAAACGACTGCGACGACCGCGCCGATAACCGCGTTCACGAGTGTCCGTCCGGAAACCATAGTCAGGTTCCTAGATGGCAGGTGCGGAGAAAAAGACATGGGATAGCGAAGACGACGGGAAGACCGGCAGACGAAAGCAACTTGGCCTCAACCGTTACCGGCAGGCCGAGACTCCGGATCGTCGGACGAGTCTTCAGATTGAGCGGGTTCTTTCGGTTCGAAGCCCGAGGCCTCGAGATCGGCGGTCTCCTCGACGATTTCGGTAAACGTTCGATCGCCGTTGACTTCGTCTCCGAGCAGGTCGACGGCTTCGACGAAGACAGCGACGATCAGCGGGCCGACGACGATACCGATCGGACCGAGCGTGAACAGGCCGCCGGTAAACCCGACGAAGTAGAGGCTTCCCGGCAGATTCGCGGATCGACGGGAGAAGTACGGCCGGACGCCCACGTCGGGGAACCACGCGATCAGCGCTACGCCGAGTACTCCTACGAGGATTCCGGCGACGAGTTCGCCGACCGCAACATGGTAGATCGCGATCGGGGCGATGAGCAGACTCGGCCCGATTATCGGCACGAACTGAAGGATCGCGGCGATCATCGCCAGGGTAAAGGCCATGTCGTATCCGAGCGCCCAGAACAGCGGGTAGCCGATGAGCAACGTTGCGACTGAGGTCGCGAGTTGCAACACGTAGATAGCATACAGGGTTTCCCGCGCGCGCTGGGCGAGCGCGTAGACGATGTCGCGGTACCCGTGTGGAACCGGTGCGATGGCCGCTCTCCCAGCCGCATCACCCTTACGGAGCAAGGCGAACAACAGGATGACAAACAGCGCGAACTTGATCGCGAGGACCGGCAAATCGGAAGCGAAGGCGATCGCGACGTCGCTCAGCCAGGAGAGAGCGAACGACTGCACTTCGCCCGCTTCGAGCGTGTACGTCTGGTCGTATACGTCGATCACGATTTCGGATGGAAGGCTTCGAACGAGCGCCTCGAGTTCCTCGAGACGGAGATAGAGCGTCAGGAAGATCGGCGAGAAGACAGCAAGAACGGTTACAAAGCCGAGCGTCGTCGCAGCGATGGCCGCCATGCGATCGGTGAGCCCTCGCCTGATAAGCCAGCCGTGGACTGGGATGAGAACGTATGCGACAGTCAGCGCGAACAAAATCGTCCCGAGCACGTCGAGTAAAATCGCTCCGGTGAGCACGCCGAGTATGGCAACGATTCCGGCGATAACGAGTCGGCGATTCGATGGCACAGATACACCTCACAGTCGATGCCTAAAGTCGTTCGGACCGCCGGAGCGCCGATCACGGCGTTTAAGACTACCGGGTGTCACAACCGAGTAATGCAACGACGTACGTTCGTTCGTGCCGTCGGCGGGGCCACAGCAACTGCGGGGATTGCCGGCTGTCTCACCCGAGAAAACGGCGAAAACGGAGAAAACGGAGAGGAGGACGAAGGTGAACTCAAGATCGCGACGTACTCATCGTTCGTCGAGGGGGAACTCGAGGACGGGGACTCGCCGGCCGAGTGGCTCAAAGAAGCGTTCGAGGAAGAGTACCCGGATACGGAAATCGATTGGACGGTCCCCGAAGAGGGACTCAACGTCTACATCCAGCAGGCCCAACAGGAGAGCGGCGTCGATGCGGACCTCTTTCTCGGCCTCAACGTCGACGATCTGGTCCATGTCGACGACAATCTCGACGAGCAGTTGTTCGAGTCGCTCGACCGAGACGAACTCGAGAACGCGAATCGGATTCGAGACGATATCGACTTCGGTGACCCGGACGACCGAGTGTTACCCTACGATACGGGATACATCAGTCTCGTCTACGACGAAAGCGCGGTCGAGACGCCCGAGACGTTCGACGATCTACTCGATTCGGAGTACGAAGACGAGTTCGTCGTCCAGAACGCACAGGACTCCGATCCGGGACAGGCGTTCTTGCTCTGGACGATCGACCAGTACGGCGAGGACGACTACCTCGACTACTGGCAGGATCTACAGGACAACGGCGTCATGGTTGGCGATAGCTGGACGGACACCTACTTCGGACCGTACGCGAACGAAGAGCGGTCGGTCATCGTCTCCTACTCGACCGATCAGGTCTTTCACGCGGGCGGCGACGATCCCGATCTCACCCGGAACCAGATCGCGTTTCTCGACGACCAGGGCTACGAGAACCACGAGGGGATGGCCGTCTTCGCCGACAGTACCAAGACCGAACTCGCGCACAACTTCATGGACTTCGTCCTCACGAGCGAGGCCCAGGCCGCGATCGCCGAAAAGAACGTCCAGTTTCCCGCGGTCGCGGACGAGTTCGTCGACCTCGACGAGAGCTTCTATGACTACGCCCACGAGCCCGAGGAGTCGGTTACGTTCACCTACGACGAACTCGACGGCAATCTGAACGACTGGGTCGACGACTGGGAACAGACGATCGTCCAATAACGGATCGTGACACCGAGCGACGAACACGACAGCGGTCGGAGTTTGATCGGGAAACAGCCCGTTCGTCGCTTCCTCGAGGATAGTACCGTCGCCGACTGGCTCGAGCGCCACGCGCTGAAACTGACGGCGCTCCTGTCCGCCGGCGTGCTCGCCGTAATGCTGTATTTTCCCGTCGGTATCGTGTTCGCGAACGCGGTCTTCGTCGACGGCGTTCCGACGCTCGAGCACTTCCGGGCCGTGCTGGCCGATCCGTTCTACTTCGGGTCGCTGGCGGCAGTCTTCGAGAACCCGCTCGCGATCGGGAGTCACCTCGGCACGCTCGTCGGCTGGCTCGGCGCGATTTCGATCTCGTTGTCCCTCGAGACGCCGCTTCCGGGCCTCGAGGTTCCGCTTCCCTGGGTTTCCGTTCAGACCCCCGGCGTTCGGGGCGGACTGTTCGGCTTTACCGCCTATCAGGCGGCGCTATCGACGATAGCGAGTTTGGTGCTCGGATTGCCGGCGGCGTACGTGCTCGCAAACTACGAGTTTCGGGGCCGACAAACGATTCGATCGCTGACGATCCTGCCGTTCGTCCTTCCCGGGATCATGGTCGCCGTCGGCTTTTACGCCATGTTCGGGCAGGCGGGAACGCTTAACTCGTTGCTCGGCGCAGTCGGGCTCGGACCGTACTCGTTCATGCAGTACAGTCCCCTCGCGATCGTTATCGTCGCCCACGCGTTCTACAACGCGCCGCTGATCGCCAGAATCACCGTCGCCGCGTGGGAGTCCGTGGATACGCGAACCGTCGAAACGGCCCGCAGTCTGGGGGCGAGTCGCCGCCGTGCGTTCCTCGACGTGGTCGTCCCGCAGTTGCTTCCGGCGGTGTTCACCGGCGCGCTGTTGACGTTCATCTTCACCTTCATGACCTTCCCGATCGTGCTCGCGCTGGGCGGCCTCGAACTGGCGACCGTCGAGGTCTGGATCTACGATCGAATGCGCCGCCTGAACTACGCCGAAGCCGCGACGCTTGCGATCCTCGAGACGATCCTCTCGCTTGGACTTACTTACGCCTATCTCAGGTACGAGTCCGCCCAGTCCGGGCTTTCACGGGCCGCGTCGTCACCCGGCAGAGAAAAGCTCTTTCCGGACCTTCGAACCGCACTATCCCCCAAACGGCTCGCCATCGTCGGCTACGGCGTCGTCGCGCTGGTCGTCTTCGTCGGGCCGATGGTGAGTCTCGTCATCGGAGGAGTTACCGACAGCAACGGTGTTACACTTCGGCACTACTCGTTCTTGCTCGAGCGTCAGATCGAGGGCGCGGATTTCCAGACTCAGCCGTATCCGGCGATTCGAAACTCGCTGCTGTTTGGTCTGGGAACGCTCCTGATCGCCGTTCCGATGGGCGTCATCGTGAGCGTGGTGACGGCTCGCGCCGGGCAAAGCGGGACGATCATCGACACACTCGCGATGGTGCCACTCGCCGTCAGCGGCGTCGTCTTCGGAATCGGGCTCCTCCAGGGACTCGTCTTCGGCATCTCGCTTCCGTTCGGCTGGCAGTTTCAGGTGACCGGGGCGGTCGCGATCGTCGTCGCACACGCCGTCGCCGCCTATCCATTCGTGACGCGAAACGTTTCACCGCTTCTGTCGAATCTCGACCCGGCGATGGTGGAATCCGCTCGCGCACTGGGCGCTTCACGAACCCGCGCTCTGCTCGATATCGAACTTCCGTTGATCGCCAGCGGGATCGTCGCCGGCGCGGCGTTCGCCTTTGCAATCTCGATCGGCGAGTTCTCTTCGACGGTGATTTTGGCCGGCGGCAGCGAGACGTACACGATGCCAGTCGCACTCGAGCGGTATCTGGGCCGCCGATCCGGCCCTGCGATCGCCATGGGGACGATCTTACTCCTCGTCACCGCCTCGAGTTTCGTCGTCATCGACCGCGTCGGCGGGAGGTTCGAGCGGTGACCGAACTCAGCCTCGAGGCCGTCTCTAAGCGGTACGGCTCGGGAGCCGGCGCGACAGAGGCCCTCGAGCAGGTCGATCTCGAGGTTCGAGACGGCGAGTTCTTCACGCTCGTCGGCCCCTCGGGCTGTGGCAAGACAACGACGCTCCGGACGATCGCCGGCTTCGAGGAGCCGACGACGGGAACGATCACTTTCGACGGCGAACCGATGACCGGAACCGACCCCGAGAACCGCGACGTCGGCGTCGTCTTCCAAAGTTACGCGCTCTTTCCGCACATGTCCGTCGGCGAAAACGTCGGCTACGGATTGCGGTTTCGGGACCCCCCTAACGGCACCTCGAGCGAGCAACGCATCGAAGAACTGCTCGAGTTGGTCGACCTCGAGGGCATGGGTGAGCGAGACCCGACACAGCTCTCGGGCGGGCAACGACAGCGCGTCGCCCTCGCTCGAGCGCTCGCGCCCGAGCCGAGCGTTCTCCTGCTCGACGAACCGATGAGCGCCCTCGATGCGCAACTTAGAGAGTCGCTTCGTAGGCAACTGAGCCGGATCCAGGAGACGCTGGATATCACGACCGTCTACGTGACTCACGATCAGGAAGAGGCACTCGCCGTTTCGGATCGTGTCGCCGTGATGAACGAGGGGAGAGTCGAGCAGGTCGGAACGCCCGAAACGATCTACCGAACGCCGGAAAGTCGGTTCGTCGCGGAGTTCATCGGCGACAACAACGTCTTCGAGGGGGAAATCCTCGAGAAGGGGCCCGAGAAGGCACAAGTTACAGTCAACGGGCGAACGTTTCGACTCCCGCCCTTGGACGGGGTCGATGACGGCTCGGTGCAAGACGGAAAAGCCGGGAACCGTGGCCGAGTAACGTTCTGCGTCCGTCCGGAACACCTCTCGCAAAGCGCGGAAACCAACAGATTTCCCGTGGACATCGAAACGAGCGAATTCCTCGGAACCACCGTTCGCGTCCACGGAAAATGGAACGGGATGTCGGTCGTCTTGCTCCTCGAGGAGGTTCCGGACGGCGACCTCACAGTCGGCTTCTCTCCCCGCGATTCAACCATCGTCAGACGAACCACGCAAGGCTGAAAATCGTAGTTCCAGAGGGAGAACCGTTTGTTCGGTCGGAAGACGGTGGATCGTCAGTCACCGATCGTCGACCACCCCGATCGAACATATTCGGGACTGTTCTTCAGGGTTGAGAACCGGAACGGGACTGAAGGAACTGACCACTACAGTTCTTTTCAACGCTGGCTGGTATCACGACCGAGGCCACGAATACGCCGTGACACCGAACGTGTCCCGTTGAACCGGTTGCGAGCCCGTGGATGCGATGGTCTTGCCAGAGCCACAAACGGGCCCGACGTTCCGATATTGCTGTTTCGGTCGTTCTACTGGTTGCCTCGTAGATCGTCTACTTTCGAATGTTCACCCAACACACACCGACAAACACGGCGACATCGTCGAACACATCAAAATCGACGACCGCTCTAAGAACCTACGAATCAAGTACATGAACGGATACACGGCGGTCATTATGATCGCAAACACTGCGACCTTCCTCACCGGCGGTGCAGTCGCGCTGCTTGCGTTTCGGGCGTACAGACGAACGAACGCTCCAGCACTCCGAGCCGTCACGATCGGGTTTTGCTGTATCATCGTCGGGTCGGTCCTCGGCGGACTCGCCCACTATCTCGAGGGGGACGTCGCGCTGGGCGTGGCCGTCCAGAGTTCGGCCACGGCGTTCGGTTTCGCGATCCTCCTGTACTCGTTGTACGCGGAGATGAGCGACTCGGCGTCCGGCTCGACGACAGTAATTCGATAAGCTGAACCCGGTGACCGAGCTGGCTATCGGTGTCAGCCCTCAAGCTGGCTACGACTCGAGTCGGTTACGACTCGAGCCGGCTTCGGAACCGCTCGAGACCGAGTTCGAGCATGTCGGGACTCACCGGCTGGAACTCCTCGTCGGCGGCGAGATACGATCGAACCGAATCCCAACTGTCCCGAGCGTAGCGTTCGTCGAGCAGGACGCGAACGCCGACGTCTTCGGGACTGCGGACCACCCGGCCGATCGCCTGTCGCGCTTTTCTAACTGCGGGAACGGTCAACGCGTACTCGAATCCATCGCCGAACTCGTCGTCGTAGGCGCGGCGAACGGCCTTCGTCCGCGGGCTCGAGGTGTTGACGATGGGGACGCCACAGACGACCGCTGCCGAGAGCCGATCACCGCGATAATCGACCCCCTCGGTGAGCGTTCCCCGCAAACTCGTGACCAGTACCTTTCCCTCGCCCGAGAAGAATTCGTCTTTGAGCGACTGGGTCGTGTCGTCGCTGCTGGAGGCGTCCACGAGGACGGGTTTGGCGATTCGATCCTCGAGCGCTCCCGCCGCCCACTCCGCCTCGGCGTAACTGGGCATCCCGACGAGGACGTTACCGGGAAGGTCGGCGACCTGCTCGAGCGCGTCGACGTAGCTCCTACGGGTCGGGTTTTCTTCGCCAGCGCGACCTCTGTTCTCGTAGGTGAATTTCGGCGCGGCGACCGCGAAGCTCTCGCGGTTTTCCGCCGGAAAATGTAACCCGTACTGGCGCTTCGTGACCGGCCGATCTTCCTCGCGTTCGAGGTACTCGAGGCCCGCCACCTCGGTGAAGGCGTCCATCGGCTCGAGGGTCGCGCTCATGAGCACGCCGCCGCCGAATGTCGAGAGCTGCGAGCCGATCGCATCGCTCGGAACGCAGTTGTGTAAGGCGAGTTGAGCGGTGTAGGCCCGCCGCCACGAATCGTCGGGCTCCATCTCGTTCCACGTCCGCTCGAGTTCGATCTCCCTGAAGTAGTCGGTGTGCCCGCGGCGGTACCACTCGCCGAGGAGACGACCGGCGGCGGGCATCGAGCGGGTTCGGTCCTCGTCCTCCGCGGAATTCAAAATTCGTTCGACGATCGCGCCGACCGCCTCCGCCCGAACCCAGACCGAATCGCTGTATCCCGCTCGAGACGCCCATTCGCTAATCTCGTCCTCTGAGGGTTCGGCGGGGTCTCGAAGCGGTATCTCGTCATCTTCGAGCTGTGTCAGATCCGCCTTCCAGTTTCCGTACTCCTTCTCGAGGTGGGCCTCCACGCGTCGCTCGAGTTCGCCCCGAAGATCCTGCACGAACTCGAGGGTCTTCTCGAGTTCCTCGTAGGAAACGTCGCTATCGGCGAGTTCCCCCCGAACGAGATCCGCGTCTGCGGTCTTGGACCCACCCTCGGTTTCTCTCCCCTGTCGTTCGTGCCGGACCGGCTGGATCACGCGCGAGAGTTCCGTCTCCGCATCTCGTAGCGTCCTGTCGGCCACCCCGTCGCTGACGAGGTTTCGAACGCGGGGCTCGAGCATGTGAGCTTCGTCGCAGACGACGAACGTTGAGTCGTCGAGCAACGCGCCGGTAAACGAAGAGGTCGTCGTCGGATCGAACGCGTGGTAGTAGTTCCCGATCACGACCTCGACGTGGCCGAGTACGGCCCCCATCACCGAGTGTGGACAGGTTCCGTGGCTGGCGGAGAGGCCGACGAGGTCTTCGGGCGTGACGAGTCCCGTCTCGGTGAAATCGAACGGAACCGCTTCGGCGGCGTCGCCGTCGCTCCCTTCGTCGGGAAGATCCTCGAGGTACTGCGCGTAGAACGGACAGTACTCGACCTCGCTTCCGGCCGGCCCGCCGTCGTCGTACTCGGGGAGATCGGGGGGATAAGGAGTCGCTTCGCCTGCGGTCTCGAGGAAGTTGGTCGAGCCGCCTCGAGAGCCGCTGTCGGCGAGCCCGATCTGTTGACTTCGCGCGCGAGAGGCGAGATTACCCGCCGTCGTCGAGCCGCCTTCGCCCGTGAGTGCTCGCGTACGGTCGCGAAGTGTCTCACACCGATCGTAGACGTTGCCATCGTCGATTCCCGCCTTTCCCTCGCGGTTGTAGGGACAGACGTCCGCCTTCCCGACGAGCGTGAGTCCGGAGACAGGGTCCCAGTCGGACGGGAGATTCGCGTTGATCGTCTCTAAATCCTCTTCGAACTGGTGGAGTTGCTGTTTGACGCTCGTGAGGACGAACACGCGCTCGTACTCGCTGTCGGGATCGCGAACGAGGTCGATCCCTGCAGTGAGCGCGATCATCGTCTTGCCGGTGCCACAGGCCCCCTCGATCACGGTATAGCCGCCGTCGCGTGCGGTTTCGATGGCTGACTCGATACCGTCGACCTGCTCGTCGTAGGGAGTCGGATGGCCGAACACCGAGCGCCAATTCGTCATGCTGTGCGTATTCATCGTCGGTCAGCCATATCCTTGACGGACCTCGATTGGTCCGGCTTCCGGGATAAACCCTGGCCCGCTGATCGCTCGGTTGCGTGACTACAGTCTCGATCTACGTTCGACCGCTATTTTGCCACGGTTCGACTGCAAGCCAGCCGAAATTCGACTCGAGGAATGTTGAATATAGTCAGGCGTCCACGATGAATCCTCGGGAAGAATTTCATATTGATACTGCCAGCGTGGGGCTTACACGTGTTGGTCACCTAAGAAAGGTATGAGAGTCCCGAAACAACTACGAGACGTCGACCGACACGGAGCCACCGTTCGGACCTACAACTACGACGACAGCGGCGTTATCGTGGTCGACTTCGGTGCGACGGCCAGCGATATCACAGTCGACGTGGTCGACGGCACGGCGATCGTCGTCACGGACGACGAACAGTTCGAATTCGAACTGCCAGCTGACGCGAGCGAGGTTTCCGTGAACAACGGAATCCTCACGATCACCGAATAGCGCTCCACCATACCATCGCATCACTGGCTACCCATTATTGCCACCCCGTCACTGGCTACCCATTACTAGCCACCCCGTCACTGACCACCCATTATTAGCCACCCCGTCACTGACCACCTCGATCAGTAGTCCTCGCACAATCGAATTTCGGTGTCGGTGATCGAATCGATCGTGTAGATGCGCTCCGAAACCACAACCCACTCGAGTGCTCGGCCACTACGATCGCCATGAGCGATTCGTTCGACGTCGAGACCTGGCGCTCGGAGCTCGAGGAAAAGCGCGCCGAAAAAGACGAGTTCTTCGCCGACCATCCACAGTCGCCGATCCCCCCGGAAGAGCGCGAGGAGTTTTCCGGCCTCGAGTACTTTGAGCCGGACTCGGACTATCGCGTGGACGCGACCGTCACCGTCCACGACGATCCCGAACCCGTCACGATGGATACGACCACGGGTCGAGAGGTCAGATACCTCCGAGTCGTGACGCTCTCGTTTGACCTCGAGCGAGCGGATCCGGAGCTAGCCGATGGGACCTACGAACTGGCGGCGTATCAGATGGAGCGGCCCGAAGAGGAACCCCTATTTATTCCGTTTCGGGACAAAACAACCGGACAGCAGACCTACAAGGGCGGTCGGTACATGGAACTCTCGCCGGAGAGAGACGTGGCGGATGGCGACGACATCGTTCTAGATCTGAATCTCGCGTACACGCCGTTCTGTGCCTACAGTGAGACCTTTGACTGCCCGCTACCGCCGGAAGAGAACTGGCTCGAAGTAACGGTTCCAGCGGGCGAACGGTTCGAGCAATAGCGCATCCGAAACGGGAGATTCAAGTTTCGAGAACGGTGGCATCTCGAAAAGAGGACGGTTTCGACTCGAGCGCGATCGAAGTGAGAGGAAAGCAACGAGCCGTAACCGGGGGATGCGAGTGGTTTTCAATCGGTCTCGAGTGGAAATTAGGGGGTTCGGAACTGGTCGGCATTCTCGCCGGCCACGAGCTGAAAAACGACGGCACTGGGCCGATCAGGGCGAGACGCCGACAGTAAGGAGGGTTCCATACTCTCGATACCGTTCGACCATCTCCTCGCGCGTCTCCCAGTCATCCGTCGGGAATTCGGCTTCGTGCGGGATCGTGGTCTCGCGGTCGGGGATGTTGTCCTGTTCGGCGACGTGAAGGCCCGCGTTTCGGAAGGCGCTTCGGTACTGCTCGCGGTCCCACCGTGTCATCTCGACGGAGATGAACTCCTGCCACTCGTGAGAGTGAACGTTCTCCTCATAATAGTTGACCGCACAGTAGAAGGTCCCACCGGGTGCGAGGACTCGAGCGATCTCCTCGAGGGTCTCGTGGGGGTCCGCCGCGTAATAAAATGCTTCCATCGACCAGACGTGATCGATCGAGTCGGTCTCGAACGGCAGCGAGCCGAAGTCGCCGACGACGTAGCCGACCTGTGAATCGTCCGTGTAGTCCGCGGCGTTGCGGGCCATCTCCGGCGAGCCGTCGAGTCCGTAGACGCGGCCCGCGCCGTTGGTGTCGCGGATCGCCCGACCCGCGTATCCGCTTCCGCAGCCGAGGTCGAGGACGGTGTCGCCGGCTTCGACCGGCATTCTCGCAAGCGCGTGCTTTGCGGTGTGCCAGTGGCGATCCTCCATCCCTTTGTCACGACCGGCCGTCGCCCACTCGTCGAACTCCTCGCGAACGCTCATGTGGGCGCTATTGTGCCGCGGGAGACAAAACGCGTTCGCATGACCGATACACTTTTTAGGATAGCCTAAATTAGTAGAGACAGAGAGGTTTAGGCTGGCCGAAACCCCTGGGCATCGGGTTGAGACCGGCTTATAGCGATAGCTGTCCCACCTCTCGCCCCATTTCTCCGAAACACAATCGGAAGGTATTAGTGTTTTAGGTCAGCCTAAAACTAAATATGCAAGAACGCAACAGCAACCGATCGACTCGAACGCCGACTGGACGACGACGATTCCTCGCCATTACAGGCATCTCAGCAGCCGGCGTTGCAGGCCTCGCAGGATGTCTCGGAGACGATGACGACGTCACCCCGATCGCGGAATCCGAACCGCTATCGGAGTCCGTCGACTCAACTGCCATCAAATGGGACGACCTCGGCGACCTCGAGGGGGAAATCGACATCTACTCCGGCCGAACACGCGACCAGATCCATCCGGTGTTCGAGGCCCTCGAAGACGAGTACGATGATCTCACCGTCAACGTCGATTACGACGATAACGACGTACACGTGAACCAGCTCATTCAGGAAGGTGACGCTGCGGGAGCGGACCTGATGTATTCGCAGGATCCCGGCGCGCTCGGCGAACTCGAGCGAGAAGGCGCTGTACAAGAGCTTCCGGAGGACATCGTCGAGGCCGTTCCCGAAAGCTACCGCGACCCGAACGGGTACTGGACCGGCGTGACCGGTCGCGTGCGCTCGATTCAGTACAACAGCGAACGCTGGGACGGCGACGAAGACGACTTCCCGACCGACATCATGGAGTTCGCGACCGACGATCGGTTCGAAGGGATCATCTCGACGCGGCCTAACTCGGGGACCTTCCGCGGCTTTATTCAGGCGATGGTCGAACGCAAAGGCGAAGACGAAACCCGTGAGTGGGTTCGGGCGATGGTCGAAGATCAGGACATCCAGCTCTTCTCGGGCGGATCCGATCAAGCCGAGGCTGTCAACACTGGCGGTGACGACGATCCGATCGTCGGCCTCGGAAACAGCTACTACGCCGCACGTATTCTCAACGAAGATCCCGACGCACCGATCAGAGCGACGTTTACCGAAGAAGACGCCGGCTGTCTGTTCAGCGTCGCAGGCGTCGCCGCGACGAACAACGTCGGCGATCCCGAACTCGTGGCAGAGTTCATCCGTCACCTCATCGCCGCCGAAGGACAGGAATTCATGATGGAAGCGAACGGAGAGTACCCCGTCGTCGAAGGGGTCGAGTACGTCGGCGACCTCCCGAACCTCGAGGAGATCAACCCGCCGGAGTTCGACCTCAGCGAGTTCGACATGGACCTCCAAGAAGCAGGCGACCTCCTCGAAGAAGAGGGAATGACGGTCTAAGACCACTCTCTACTGGAACCTCACCTACTGGAACCTTACTTTCCACCGGAACCCCATTCTTCCATTTCCACCGGAACCCCATTCTTCCCCTTCCACCGGAACTCCATTCTTCCCCTTCGCCGAGACCTCATTATTTCTCTTCTACCGAAACCTCATTCCTCCTCTTCCACCGGAACCTCATTCTTTCTATTTTCTCATAGTTTATTGATCCTCATGGTTTATTGAATTTTGAATCCGTTCAGCTGTCCACCTCGGGACGCTTCGGGGCATTTAGGTAGACCTAGCTCAAACGAACGAGTAAGAGTCGCGGCCCCTCAGCGAACAGATCAGACGTCCATAATGAAATCACTCACGAACTATTTCGATTTTTCACGTCGACTCGAGCCGATTCTCGAGCGTCTCGGTGAGACCGACCGTTCGATGGTCGCGCTAGGAACGGCGAGTGCCATCGTTGCATTCCTCGTCGTCTCACCGATGTTCTGGCTGGTCTGGCAGGCGACGACGGTCGAGCCGTCACGAGCCTATGGGCTCATCGTCTCCTCGCAGACGGCGTGGGTGACGGCAAACAGCGTCGGACTGATGGCCCTGGTCACCCTGTTTTCGATTCTACTCGGCGTTCCGCTCGCCGTTCTGACGACTCGGACTGACCTTCCGTACCCGCACTTCTGGACCATCGTCGCCGCACTGCCACTCGTTATCCCGAGCTATATCGGCGCGATCGCGTTTACCGGCATGTTCGGCTCCGGCGGGGAAGTCGACTCGGTGTTCGGAATGACGCTTCCGCCCGTTGACGGACTTTCCGGAGCGGTATTTATCATCACGCTGTATACGTACCCCTACGTTTTCCTGACGACTCGAGCCGCGTTACTGTCGATGGATAGCTCGATCGTCGACGCCGCTCGGACGCTCAACGCCGGGCCGTTCGAAGCGTTCCGCCGCGTTACATTACCCCAGATACGACCGGGAATCGCCGCCGGCGCATTGCTCGCCGGTCTCTACGCGATATCCGACTTCGGGACGCCGGCGTTCATGCAAGCGAACGTCTTCACGAGTTCGATCTACTGGGAGTTCAGTAATTTTGCCGTCGAATACGCCGCGTTGCTCGCGTTGCAACTGGTCGCGATCGTTGCCATCGTTCTGGTCATCGAGGCTGGCATCGGGCAAGACGAAGACGCCGCCGGGGGTCCGGGGCAGGGTAGCAAGATGCGACTCGGCCACTGGAAGTGGCCGGCAATGGGCTTCGTTTCGACGATCGGAATCGTCACCCTCGTCGTCCCCGTCGCCATTTTCACGAACTGGCTCATCCGCAGTCAGGGCGATCCGATCCCGTCACTCGAGTTCGAGTGGGGGTACGCGTTCAATTCGGTCTATCTCGCCCTGTTGGCCGCACTGGTCGCCTGCCTGTTCGCACTCCCCGTGGCCTACTACTCCGGTCGGGCCAACTCGCTCGTCTCGCGGATTCTCGAGCGAGCAACCTACATCGGATTCGCCGTTCCTGGCGTCGTTATCGGACTCGCACTGGTGTTCTTGGGAACCAGAACCTTACCCTCATTTTACAGGCAAGGAGTCTGGTTGCTCGTCTTCGCGTACGTCGTCCGCTTCCTGCCACAGGCGGTCGGGACCGTTCGATCGTCCGTCCTTCAGGTCGACGAAAAGACCATCGAGGCCGCTCGGACGCTCAACGCCGGCCCACTCGAGACCTTCCGGCGCGTCACATTGCCGTTCATTATGCCCGGCGTGATCGCCGGTGGGATCCTCGTCTTCCTGACGACAATGAAGGAGTTACCGGTAACGTTGATGCTCCAACCCGTCGGAATGGATACGCTGGTCTCTATCGTCTGGGATGCACAGGACGCGATCGCCTACCGATACGCGGCCGTTCCGGCCCTCCTTTTGATCCTCATCTCAGGACTCTCGATGGTTATCTTGCTCCGGCAGGAAGGCGGAGACATCAGTTGAAACGGTCAGGATAACGGTTGAATCAGATAGATCGAGAGTCGCCCCACAGATGATCTGAGCCAGAGTATAAAGCGAATCTGAGGAGAGATCATATCGAGGGTACCTCATAACGGCAAAGATGGTAGATGACCCACCGTCGTAGGGGGCTGTATCTCGAGATATCCGCACGCTTAAGTCGATCCCGAAAGTTGATATCCTCAATATGGAGTACTCGCTCGAGATCGATGACACCCCGGAAACGGTACCAGGTGGAACTGGAATACTTCTTCTCCATCCAAGCACAGGCGAAACCGACCGCATCGATACGGAATTCTTCAAAACGGATACCGACCACTTCCTCGTCGTTTCCACTCGAACCACCGCTCGAGAGGTGAGACAGAAACTCGAGTACTACGATGTCGACGAGGAATCCGCCGAGATACTCGACACGCTGAGCATCGAACGCGGCTACTCACGCCGCTCGAGCGATACCGTCCATTACGTGAGCGCACCGGACAACATCGACGGAATCCTCGAGCACATTGACGGCTTTCTCGATGCACACGACGGCAAACTCCGGATCAGCTTCGATTCGGTCACGGAACTCGCTTACTACGCCGACGACGAAGCCGCCCTCGAGGCCGTCGAAAAGATTCTCGGACTACTCGAAGAATACGATGCGATCGGGCTCTTTCACCTCTCCGAGGAAGTCCACGACGACGACATCGTCGACGAGTTCCGCGAACTCTTCGACGGCGTGATCGATCTCGACGAGGATGGAACCGTCGCGACGGAGTTCTAACTCGAGCGTAACGTATCGGTTCGTATACTCAGATTGATCGCGTCAGCTGCGGTTCGTCCTCGAGTGCTTTGTTACGGTTCGTCCTCAAGCGCTTTATTACGGTTCGTCCTCGAGTGCTTTGTTACGGTTCGTCCTCAAGCGCTTTATTACGGTTCGTCCTCGAGTGCGTCGAACGTCTTTTTGACCCACTGAATCCCGTACTCGGGACCGTGATCTCGGTAGGCCTCCGTTTCGAGTGCGCCGAACGGCGCTGGGAGTTCGATTGCGTGTTTGATGGCGGCACATGCGAGTTCCGTCGCATCGGCGAAGTCCGTTTCCCCGCGCGCAACCGCCCGTGGGAGTTCGCCCACTCGTTCCTCGAGACTCGAGCCGGCGTCTTGCCACGCCTCGGCGAGTTCAGGGTGGTCGCCGTGCCAGTCGGCGAACTCTTGGCGGGTTTGCAGTCCCGTCCAGCCGTCAAACAGCGCCGCTGCGATCTGGTACGTCGAGTTCGGGTCGAGCGGCGTCGCAGCTGCCAGTTCGGGATACCGCTCCTCGAAGAATCCCAGGAAGTGCTCCGGAATCCCCAGAGAGAGTTCGACGAGCGCCTCTGCGAGCAAGAAATCGATGAATTCGTCCGGAGAGCCCCCGACTCGAGGCTTGACGAGGACGACCGGCGGATCGGTCTGTCGAGTCCAGGCGACGCTTCCGTCTCCCGGCATTCCGATGGTGAACTCGCCGCCTGCATACCGACTCAATAGCGTCGGGGCATCATCGGGAAGCCACGACGCGGGATAAGTCGCCGGCTCGAGCGAATCGACGACGAGCCCGAGATCCTCAGCTTGCGCTGGTGGAAGCGTTTCGAAATCCTGGTTGCAATCGAAAACGAGGGTGTCTGGTGCATATTCATCTCGAACGTCTTCGACCGGCCTTGAGAGGGAACGATCCTCGAACATCAGACGAAGACGGTCTGAAAGACGAGCAGGATCGACAGCAGGGCCGACACGGTGACCGTGGTGAGAACGATCTTGGTTGCAGTACTCATACAGGAGTCGTCTCGGTCACGTTGCTTAAATCCATCTTTCTCCAGTGAATTCGCCAGAAACGTTCGACCACCGGAAAAACGTTCGACCACCGGAACTCAGACGAACACGCGGACTCTCGAGTGGAAATATTCCCCAGTGGAGGAGACTGTGGATATAGATCCTATCGAACGGAAATGAGAGGAAAATACAGTCGAACGAACCCCCACCGTTTCGACTGGAACCGCAACCAAAGGCATTCCTACTCTTCGTTACCGTCTCGCCACGAATCCGGGACATCGATGACGTATCGGCCGTCTTCCTGAAGTGAGATGATGTACTCTTCGCGGTTGTAAAGTTCCATCAAATTCAGCTCGTACTGGCCCGGTTTGAGAATTTTGATACTCTCGAACTGCTCGTTGAGTTCCGCCCGGAGATCCTCGAGCGAGGGTTGTTCCCCCGTCGGTTCGCTCACGACGCGACCGTGATCCGGTGCGGTCGCATCCTCGATTGGCGCTGTCGAATCCGGGAGTTCGTCCGATTGAACGACATCGCTTCTGGCACTTGCCTGTGCGGTATCCTCGCTCTCGGTAAGTTCGGTTTCGGCTCGTTCGGTACCAGTTCGGTCGGGTTCGGCACGAACTGAATCGGTCCCTTCGGATTCGGGACGTTTGGGATCGGTTGGTTCGGAATCGATCGGTTCGGAATCAGTTGGTTCGGGATTTGCCGGTTCGGATTCGGCTTGTCTGGAACCGGTCCGTTCGGTGGCCGAACCCGCAGTTTTGCGATTAGATTTCGAGGACGTGGACGAGGAGAGAGATTCTCCGGATGGGGTGTCGGTCGGTGCGGAGGATCGGCGCTCGTTCCGGCCTGTAGTAACAGTTGAATCGGTCGAATCGTTACCCTCGAGATCAGAATCCGCGGTGGATCGGTCCTCGGGCGGTCGAGCGGAGTCCGGCCACTCCGGAAACTCACCGCTCGAGGACGGAACGTTGTCGCTATCGCTCGCAGTCGTCCAGTCGGAAACTCTGTTCTGAACCGGCTCTTCGAAGCCATCACCGTGATCTGTTTCGTCGCGCGTAGCGGACGAACTTCCAGCGCCCTGAGTTGGCGAATTTTCAGCGTCCTGAGTTGGCGAACTTCCAGTGTCCTGGGTTGGCAAATTTTCAGCGTCCTGAGTTGGCGAACTTCCAGTGTCCTGGGTGGACGAGTTCTCGGCAGTGGTTGGCTGTGATTCGGTACCGGGCGTAGACTGTGGTTCAGTACCGTGTTGAGGAGTCTCCGGACCGGTCTCTGACTGTTCTGGGACGTCGCCGGCACTTTCAGATTTGTCAGCAGGATTCGTATCAGTGGACACGAAATCACGAACCGTTTCGGCCGCTCGAGCGGCGACGCTATCGGCCGACTCTTTCGACGGCGGATCAGGAGGTGTACTCGAGTCGTCCGGCTTGACACCAGATGCGTCTCCTCGAGCCGTCGACGAGGGGGCAAACTGGAACTTGTTGCCGCCACAGTTTGGACAGCCAGAGAGCATTTCTTTCGAGCCGTCGGGAAACGTGCGGCCGCAGTTCGTACACTGATGTGGCATTAGTTACGGCTGACGAGCGCGCTGATGAGCGTTTCGTCCTTGTGAAGTGTCTCGATCTGGTTTGCCGGACCGATAACGGTGAGTTTCTTCGTCGACTCGTTGTTACCCATAATTCGACCGAGGATCGACGAGTTACCCGTACTCGACTTTGGATAGGTTTCGATCTCGATACCGTTGAACTCGTCGGGGCTGATTTCGGCCATCGTCACCTCGATGAGGCGACTCTCCTCGTCGGGCGAGAGACCTTCCTCGAGAATCACGATGTTGCCGTCGTGAACGCCGTCGAGAATCATCCGGATCTTCTCCATGCTTGCCATCCCATCCATTCGTTCGCCACTGATGAGATCGATCTGCACACCGTCGGGGCTCTCCGGTCCATCTCCATCGTCTGCGTTCGTTGCTTTCGGCATCTCAGGTCACCCGAAGTACTCCGCGATGTTTTCGTATACTTCGTCCATGTTGTCGCCTTCTTTCGCCGACAACGGGACGGTCTTGTGCTGTGGGAACGCATCCTCGATACGCTTGACACTCGCATCGTCCAGATCGATCTTGTTGGCGAAGATAAGGACGGGAAGGTCGCGCGATTCGATGATCCCGATTAACATCGTGTTGACCTGCGTGATCGGGTCTTCGGCGCTGTCGAGCACGTAAATGACCCCGTCGACATCTTCGCGAAGCCAGTGCATGGCTTCGGCGACACCTTCCGTCGCTTCTCGCGAGCGACGGATCGCATCGTCTTCTTCCATCTCACCGGTGAACTCTTCGTAGTCCACTTTGGTCGTGACACCGGGAGTGTCAACGATATCGATGGTGACTGACTTTCCGTTGCGCTCGATTTCCACGCCTTCTTTTCTTCGCGCGCGCCGCGTTTCGTGTGGAATGTGACTTTCCGTCCCGATTGCGTCACCTGTCCAGTCTCGAGCGATGCGATTCGCTAACGTCGTTTTCCCGGCGTTCGGCGGCCCGTAGATTCCAATCCGCTTTGGCTCCTGTTCGGAAAACAGCCGATCCGTAGCGCGAGAGATACTATCTTTAAGTCCTTTTAACAGTCCCATCCTAGGGGGCCTCCAGCACCATATGGGTGCATCTGCGCGTACTACGGAACTGTACTCACTTAAGCCTACGTCAGACGTATTTACTATTCAATAAGAAAGAACGTCAATCAAATGAATGGATAGGCATTGTATGAATGGACGAGATGACACTGACTGGGGAAGTGAAGTACAGATAATGAGTAGCAACTGAAGATAATGAGTAGCAACTGAAGATAATGAGTAGCAACTGAAGATCGTGGATGGGAGCTACAGACAATGGGTAGAGAGTACAGATGAAGTGGCGGAAAGTACAGTTGACCCGGTAAGCAAGAGTACCCAGTCGAAAGAGAGGTAACTGAGATTAGGATCAATAGCCGTCGAGCAGAAGTTTTGGGAGAGTCCCAATTCCGAAACCACGAAAACGGAGGATAGAGAGTGAACCGAGCATAATTGTTTCTCTCGAGTGTCAGGATCAATTGTGCGTACTAGAACCATACTAGTATACACGGGCCATTCCCCCACCCCCTTGTTTCGAGTGGAGATGGCGAAAAGAGGGGGGTCGATGAATTTCGGTTTGGAGGGATTTTGCGGGAAAAGAGACGAGAGAAGTCAGAAAAGAGGAGTAGAAGACGTCTCGAGGGTATACGAGAGGGTTGAACGGTTCTAGTAAGTGAACGGCTATAGAGGAGCAGTTCTAGTAATGACTAGGATTACTTAATCTAACTCTAGTAAAACAATGCTTTTGCTAGTTCTGCGGATACTGTTTCCTGACCATAGACATAAAACTTCCCGTTCTAGAATCCTCCCCTCCCCCACCCCCTCTCGTAACGCTCTCCACTCGAAACAAAGGGGTGGGGGTCAATGACAAATCATGCTACCGTCCCACACGTTCCTTTCGTTCACACTCTTCCGGTTTTTCTGGTCCTTCCTGATCTTTCTCTCTGTAATCATTTCTCTCTGTGGAGTCACTACGGCGGATGAAATCGCTACAGGGATCGGACCACGGCCAATTGTAGTACACCCAAATCACAAGTCGCTACATTCGTGCGGAACTTCCAGCTACTCCGCTCTGATCAGCGATGCTGATTTGGTCCGCCCATCCCCGATTCTGACGACTTATTTCGCTCCATATCCTCACTCCATATATATTATTTATGCGTATAATGTATCTATAATGACCTCTTTAGGGATCCGAAGGGAAGAATTTAATATCTAGGTGTTCCTTTGGTTCGTTTGCATCAACTGGACTCCGATCGCGAACTCGTACGCTTGAATGGGTTCTTTCAGGGCCGTACGAGGCACAATAGATCGCGCTCGGGTTACTTTCCACTCGAAATGATGGGGTGTACGAACGACGAATGTCTGACGATGAATTGGATATGACGGATTCGGATCGGGACGTCGAACTGGGAGGCCCAGACGGGTTCTCCACGGAACTGAAAGGCTCCGATCTCGGCGACGAAGAGCCGAATCAAGGGCTGTTCGACGACCTGTTGAGCGGTGAACCGATCTTCGAAAACAAGGAGGTTCTTCGACCGTCGTACACCCCCCACGAACTTCCCCATCGAAGCGACCAGATCAACAAAATGGCGACGATTCTCGTCGCCGCACTTCGTGGTGAAACGCCCTCGAACATTCTCATCTACGGGAAGACCGGTACCGGGAAAACTGCGAGTGCCAAGTTCGTTAGTAAGGAACTCGAGAGTACATCGACGAAATACAGCGTTCCGTGCGATGTCGAGTACATTAACTGCGAAGTAACCGACACGCAGTATCGAGTACTTGCACAGCTCGCGAACAAGTTTATCGAAGAGAACGAACGTCGAATCGACACCCGACTCGAGGAACTTCGATCACTCGTGGATTCGGTCGAGGAGTTCGACGCGACGAACGAGCGAACCTCGAGTCTCGATCGCGAGCAAGATTCCGCGACAGCCTCGAACTGGAAACAACTTACGGAGGGCCGGTCGAACGACGAGGAAAAGCCGACGACTGAGTCGGGGTCATCGGTGAACAGTGACTCGTCAGGAAATCGTTCTTCGAAGAATCCTGAGACCGACACCGCTGTCGACCAGACCAGTATTACCCCCGTAGAAAGTCCCGATTCGGATTCCGTTGGCTCTTCAGGGGACGAGACGAGCCCACACGCACAAGACACCCGTCCGGATTCTTCTAGCTCCCGTTCGGATTCTTCTGACCCGCACTCAGACGCGACTGGTTCCAACCCTTCGACAACAGACTCACATTCTGAGACGCCTGGCGCTCCAAACTCGCACACCGCAGACTCGGATATCGATCTCACTTCGGGCGATTCTCCAGTCGAAACGAAGGGGTCATCGGACGGCGACGATACGGCGTCGTCAGCAGTCGAACCTCCTTCACATCCGCTCGAGTCGACCCCGTTCGATTCAATCAAGGCTATCGAGGATCGAATAGCGGAGCTTGAGGAGGACAAAGAGTCCTTCGAGGAGGTTCCGATGACAGGGTGGCCGACAGATCGCGTGTACAGCGTCTTCTTCGACGCGGTCGATTACTCCGAGCGGGTCGTTGTCATCATGCTCGACGAAATTGACAAACTCGTCGAGAAAAGCGGCGACGATACGCTCTATAATCTTTCGCGAATGAATTCCGAACTCGAGAACTCGCGCGTCTCGATCATCGGGATTTCGAACGACCTGAAGTTCACCGACTTTCTGGACCCGCGCGTGAAGTCGAGCCTTGGCGAAGAGGAGATCGTGTTTCCGCCCTACGACGCGAATCAGTTACGCGACATCCTTCAGCACCGATCGGAGGTCGCGTTCAAGGGCGGTGCGCTGTCGGGCGACGTGATCCCGCTCTGTGCGGCCTTCGCCGCGCAGGAACACGGGGACGCACGGCGGGCGCTCGATCTCCTTCGGACTGCTGGCGAGCTCGCCGAGCGCTCCCAGTCCGAAACCATCGTCGAGGAACACGTCCGGCAAGCACAGGACAAGATCGAACTCGATCGTGTCGTCGAAGTCGTCCGAACACTCCCGACCCAGAGCAAACTCGTCCTCTTCTCGATCATCTCCCTCGAGAAAAACGGCGTCCAGAGCATCAATACGGGGGAAGTGTTCAACATTTACAAGCGTCTCTGTGAGGAGATCGACGCCGACGTTCTCACCCAACGGCGCGTTACCGATCTCATCAGCGAGCTCGATATGCTCGGAATCGTCAACGCCGTCGTCGTCTCGAAGGGGCGATACGGCCGGACGAAAGAGATCAGTCTCTCGGTTCCACTCGAAGAGACGGAGGCTGTCTTGCTCTCGGACTCACGGCTAAGCGACATTGACGACATTCAACCGTTTGTACAGGCCAGATTCGAGAACTAAGCCGTTCGAACTGCCTAATCGGTGTGTTGTCTTTTTGTTCGAGCTGTTTATAGTGAGCAACGAGACGTCCACGGGTCACCTGCCCCGCGGTTTCACGCCGTGGATTACCGACCACTATCTCGAGTTGTCGGCACTCGAACGGAGGTACGGTCCCCGACTCAAGACCGACTCGAGAGATATCAAGACCGACTCGAGAGATAATTCGTTCTGACGCGCGAACTAACTCGGAGACTGGACGGCGAGGGAAGGCGAGTTAATAACGCTCGAACTGCCGTCTTCCGGCGATTGCAACGGCCCCTCCTGCCCCGCTCGCGCCGATCGAAACTGCGCCGACCGCTTCAGGTGTAATCGGTGACGACCCGCTCGCAATTCCGAGCAGGTAGTCGTCGAACAGCAGACGGATGTTGCCGAGCCACGGAATCCGGAAGGAGGCTTTTCCGGTGACCCATTCGGGGTGGACGATGCTGTCCGATCGCGTTCCGGCGTTTGCCTGCTGATCGTAGCCAGCGTTGTTGTCACCTTTCGTGATGAACCCCTCGTGTTCTGCCGGACATGTTTGAACGTCATCGCAGGTTACGTCTTCGCCGATGATATCCGGATCCGCCTGTGCGACCCAGTCGTCGCCTTCGTCGACCCAGAAGTGCGCCCTGTGTATCACCGGTGTTTCGGTCGTGCTTCCACCCGGTTGGAACACGACGACGTCGCCGTGCATTCCGAACTTGTCGTGTCCGCTTTCCTGCCCGTTCTCGAGCGTGACGACGCCGGTTCCGTCGACCGGATTGTCACCCACGAATCGATCGTCGTCGACGACGAAGACAAGATCTCCTTCCTTCATGTTCGGATCCATGCTTCCGCTCTCGACGGCGACCAGTGGTGGCCAGATACCACTGATACCGAACAGAATGAGTCCGATGATGGCGACGATTGCGACACTCGTCAGAACGTCCCTGACGATCAGGACCGTCCCGTCGTCCGTCTTGAGAAACCAGCGGACGATCCCATCATTCTCGATCGTCACCTGGTTTTCAGATTCGTCTCGAGGGTTCGACTTGTCTCGAGGATTCGATCCATCTCGACCGTTCGAGGACAGCGTCGAATCGCGCGCTGGACGGCGTTCGGAAGGCTCGGATTCGTACTGCGGTCCGGACGTTTTCTGGTCGGACGCAGAATCGTCCTTGTGATCGGTTCGAGCGTCTTCGGCGGTACCCGCTTCAATATTTTCACCCGGCTGTTGATCGTTTTCATCCAGCTGTTGATCGTTTTCACCCGGCTGTAGATCGGTCTCATCTGAGTCGGACGACGAACCGGTTCGGTCTCGGTCGCCGTACGCATCGCTGCCGTCACCATCGCCCATTGAATTTCACTTTGTGAGGACCGTGCATCAACTTTCCCCTCCACATCAACTCCGTTCAACGACCGATTCGTCATCCTTTTCTCACCGCTCGCGAATGCGAATTGTGTGCCACTCGAGGGCCCCGCTCGGATCGTCAGCGAGTTGACCACCCGCGGGTACAACGCAGAACGCGAAGCTGTGACGCTCATTGCGGCCGCAGAACGACCACAGCCGACCCTCGAGCGCGTCGTCGACGAGTTACCCGAGGGGACGCTGGTCGTCCGTTCGGATCACGTTCGATCGGTCCTCGAGGACTCGCAATCTTCTTCGGCCGGTTCGACATCGGAACCTCCCTCGAATAACTCACCACCAGGAACCGCGTCGTCCGATTCCACATCGGAATTCGATACGTCCGATGCCGTCGACACGGATCAGCCCGACCGACAACACCCCTCAGTTTCAACTGGAAACTCGCATCCCGTCTCCTCGCCTCGTGGCGGGAAGTCTCCAGTTGAAACGGAGGGGTCTCCCGGCCGGATAGAACGGTCGGGCGACGTTTCCGAGCGATCGCTCGAGATCGCAAACGACATGACCGGAGAGAGTACCGGTACGGGCGAGTATAAGGACTTCGTCGCCGTTTTTCGGGATCGCCTCGAGCGACTGGGATCGAAACTTCGGGGTCGGTTCAATCACCGGCCCGCCTCCGCGATTCAGAGTATGCCCGGCGGAAGCGAGGCGGCGATGGTTGGTCTCGTCAACGATATTCGTTCGACCGCGAGCGGCCACTGGTTGGTCGAACTCGAGGACGCGACCGGGACGTTTCCGTGGCTGGTGATGAAAGACAGGGAGTACGCCGATCTCGTCGAGGAACTCCTCTGTGACGAGGTGTTGGCGATGGAGGGGACGCTGGCGGACGATTCGGGGATTGCGTTCGTCGATTCGATGTCGTTTCCGGACGTTCCGCGAACGTACGAACCATCTACCGCGGATCGCCACGTTCAGGCGGCGCTCATCAGCGACGTTCACGTGGGGAGCCAGGAGTTCATGCACGATGCGTGGAATCGATTTGCCGACTGGCTTCACACGGAAGAGGCCCAACACGTCGAGTACCTCCTAATCGCCGGAGACATGGTCGAGGGCGTCGGCGTCTATCCCGACCAGGACGAGGAACTCGATGTCGTCGATATCTACGAGCAGTACGAAGTGTTCAACGAGTACCTCAAACAGGTTCCCGGGGACCTCGATAT
This sequence comes from Halostagnicola bangensis, assembly GCF_054653435.1. NCBI lineage: Archaea > Methanobacteriati > Methanobacteriota > Halobacteria > Halobacteriales > Natrialbaceae > Halostagnicola > Halostagnicola bangensis. The sequence continues at coordinate 1,694,935 of NZ_BAAIGG010000002.1, forward strand.
CGTCATGATTCCGGGGAACCACGACGCGGTTCGGCTCGCGGAACCGCAACCCGGTTTCGACGAGAACCTCCGGAATATCATGTCGGCACACGATCCCAGGATCGTGAGCAATCCCTCGACGGTCACGCTCGAGGGCGTTTCAGTCCTGATGTACCACGGTGTCAGCCTCGACGAAGTCATCGCCGAACTTCCCGAGGAGAAGGCGAACTACGACGAGCCGCACAAAGCGATGTATCACCTCCTCAAAAAGCGCCACGTCGCGCCGCAGTTCGGCGGCCACACGAGACTCGCCCCCGAAAAGGAGGATTATCTGATCATCGAAGACGTCCCGGATATTTTCCACACCGGTCACGTTCACAAACTCGGCTTCGGCAAGTATCACAACGTCCTCGCGATCAATTCGGGTTGCTGGCAGTCACAGACGGATTTTCAAAAGAGCGTCAACATCGATCCCGACGCCGGATACGCGCCGATCGTCGATCTCGATACGCTCGACGTGACCGTCCAGAAGTTCAGCTGAGACGCGCTTTGACATCCGCAATCAGCGGGTTTGGTCCAGTCTGCGGGTTTGGCCTAGTCTGTGGGTTTAGTCCAATCAGCGGGTTTGGCCCCCTTTGGCTACGGCTCGAGTTGAAATTTCTGAGTGCGGGAGTTCTCGAAACGAGGACCAGATCCACAGTTTTGAAAGCCGAGCTCGGCGGCGGCGTCTTTCACGCCGTCGGCATCGGGTGCGATGAGGAGCTCGACGGTCATCGATTCGCACTCGGCGAACCGAACCGGTTCGGCCAGCAGTTCGACGCAGGCGTCGTCCGTCCCTCCGATCTGGGTGACATGGACGGTGTCGTCTTTGGCGTCGAAACTCACGAACCCGAGGAGATCCTCCGGATTCGATTCGTTGTACTGTGTCTCGCCGGTCGTAATGTCGGCGTTCGGGTCGTGCGTACTGTCTTCGGCGACGCGTACCGTCCGATCGTGTACGAGGTTTCGCATCACGTCAGTCGGTGAGTCCGCGATGGACGCAAGCGCGTCGGCATCGGCCTCGAGTGCGTCGCGTATGTTCATTGGTATGTGGTAATGATACGCAGTAACATAAATTTCGCCCGTTTGCTGACTGTCTCGAGTCGGTGTGAGTTACTTTCTGTATTACTAAACAGTTTGTTATAAATCATATTTAGTCTCGAAAGATAGTTCATTGTGAGAACATACTTTTCCGCAGAAATCTTCGTCAAGGCAAAGTGTTTGTTCCACCCGAAGACTGCATTGCGGGCGAGAGATGATCCGGGCGAAACGGTTACGAGGAGAGCGAATCTCTGTCCCCGTTTCCGAGCGGAGGTAAAAATGCGCTCGATGGGACACAGTTATTTGCCCGCTCTGGTAATGGACTCGCACATGAGCAGAACCACGGCCACTCACATCGATTGTGGGGTGTCTCTATGCGCGTTGTAGCCAAATTCGGGGGAACGAGTCTCGGTTCGGGAGACCGAATCAACCGGGCCGCCGATTCGGTCGCCGCTGCGGTCGAAGACGGCCACGAAATCGCCGTCGTCGCCAGCGCAATGGGCTCGACGACCGACGATTTACTGGACGACATCACATTCGAGACCGGTGACGAAGACAGAGCCCAGATCGTCAGCATGGGCGAGCGAACGTCCGTTCGAATGCTCAAGGCGGCGCTTTCGGCGCGCGGGATCGACGCCAGATTCCTCGAGCCGGGCGGCGAGGGCTGGCCGATTATTACTGACGAACACGGCGAAGTCGATGTCGAAGAAACACAGCGGCGCGCTTTCGAGGTTGCCGAGTCGCTCGAGGATGAGGTTCCGGTTATCACGGGATTCCTCGCGGAGGGAGCGGACGGTTCGATCACCACCCTCGGTCGGGGCGGAAGCGACACGACGGCCGTCATGCTCGGCAAGTACATGGACGCGGACGAAGTCGTCATCGTAACCGATGTCGAAGGCGTCATGACCGGCGACCCGCGCGTCGTCGAAGGTGCCAGAAACGTCGGCGAAATTTCCGTCGACGAACTCCGAAACCTTTCGTTCCGCGGCGCGGAGGTCGTCGCACCCTCTGCGCTTTCTTACAAGGAAAACACCCTCGACGTTCGCGTCGTTCACTACCAGCACGGGGACCTCTTGAGCGGCGGGACGAGCATCGAAGGCGAGTTCCAGAACCTCGTCGACCTGCGAGAGCGCCCCATCGCTTGCCTGACCGTCGCCGGTCGCGCGATTCGAAACCAGTCCGGCGTCTTCCAGCACCTCTCCGAGGCGCTCGGTGAAAGCGACGTCAACATCGAGGCGGTCGCCAGCGGCGTCGATACGGTGACGTTCTACATCGATGAGGAAGAGGCCGAGCGAGCCGAGAACATCCTCCACCGCGAGGTCATCGCCCGCGAGGAGTTCTCGAGCGTGACCGTCGACTCGCCGATGGCTGTCGTTCGCGTCACCGGCGGCGAACTACCGAACCAGCCGGGAATCATCAGCGATATCGTCAATCCGCTTTCGGAAGCCCGAATCAACCTCCAGGACATCATCACGAGCGCGACCAGCGTCGCGCTGATCGTCGATTGGGACGACCGCGAGGAGACCCTGGAACTGACCCAGGACCTGTTCTAGAGGGGTCGGCGGTTCGGCCACCCGAGGCCTCGCTTCGCTACTATCCTCAACCGAGATTTCGCACGTTACATCGCGTGGACGGGTGCAGATGGACTTCGTACTTGATACGAGTGTCCTATTCTGATGCGATCGACGTATCGCCGGAGCCGACGAAGACGCCGACTATCGAGAGGAAGATACCGAAGTACGCCGCACCCCACGCACCATCCCCAAGCATAATCGCTAGTAGTGTGAAATTGATTCCGAGTAGGACGAGTTTCAGGCCAATCATATACTAAACAACTAATAACAGATGAATATATGTTTCGAATACAGGTTAAAATATTAGTTTAACCTTATTTAATCTTAAAGAGGTGGCGAAAGATAGTCTATTGTGGACGCCCACAGTAATACCCGAGTGAGTCAACAACCTCTTCACCTTCACTGGATACTCCTGGTGCCCAGTATGGGGGATATTGTGATGGACTAGTGTGTCTATCCCACGCTGGATTCACGGTGACGTTAACGACGTGTTTTCCGTCCATTGTATCACAGAATCCAACAGACTCGCCAACACTATAGGATTCGTACTCGATGGTCGTGCGTGAGGCCGTTATCGAAGGTCTAAGTTCGATTTGGTGAGAGACGCGGCCGCTTGAGGTGTCAGACGTGTCTGCGAGGGTATTAGCGGATTGACTGATTGAATAATCAGCACCGATTGTGTCGTTGGTGATACCACCGCCGAAAGTCACCCGTGTTCCGTCATCGATATCGTTTTTCGGGGCAATATCCTCGGAACTGACATTGCTGCCACTGCCCCAGTCTGTAACGATCTCGCACCGCTTATTTCGACGGTCGTTATAGGCTGATTGACAGTACTCTGACTGTCCGCTATTGCACAGGTTCCTGGCCGAATTCATTCGAGCCTTTGCCTTCACGGCGTATACGTTAACTTCACCGGGAACTCTCCGAAGTTCGTGGATTCGCTTTACGTTTCCGTACGGCGACTGTTCGGACCAGACCGATACGTCTCCATCGCTGTCATTAACCCCTGACAGTTCGCTCCAGTCGATATCTCCTCCCGAGTGGGGTGTGACGATCTGTTGACGTTCTTTTCGTTGTTCCAACCGAGAGAGGCTCTCCTCCAACATTTCCTGTATCTTTTCTTCCGGACTTGAAGAGGCCGTAGACTACTGCAGGACTTGTTCTATCACTCGAGACCGTGTTCCGACCGCCGTTCGGCCACCGTCGTGCAGGCACAGTCAGGCACAACTGACTTTGACGTATATCGCACTGTTTGAACCATGCTAGAACTCGCACTCATGTTCTTCGTCATCGCGATTATCGCCGCCGTTCTCGGCTTGTCGGGAATCGCGGGTATCACGATGACGATCGCGAAGTGGCTCGTGCTCATTTTTCTGGTACTGGCGATCCTTTCGATGCTTCTCTAATCGCTCAGCTGCCAAAACTAGCTCCTGAGACCGGCGGTTACTCGGCGTCGATCAGCAGCGAATAGAGGAGACAACCGAGCCCGCTCACTTCGCTGAGTCGACTGAAAAGCGGCAGGTAGTACGATGTTACTCGAGGCTCGAGCGTCGCCATCTGCGCCAGCGAGTCGACGACGACCGCGAGCGAAAACGGGACGACCGTCAACAGGAACAGCCCCAGCGCGAGAAACAGCATTCGTCGGCTCTCGTGGTGGCGGTAGCCGCGGTACGCCTGAAACACGATGAACAGCGATAGTCCGATCGCGATGAGGGTCACCGAGAGGAGCGTGAGATAGTCGAACGAGAGCGTCGTCGACGTTGCGTTACTGGCGATCACTGGAGCCCTTTCACAGTTACTAGCGATCATTAGAGTCCCTCCCACATGTCGGTAAGCCGGTCGGAGAGGCTGTCCGTCGGTTTTTCTTCGATCGTTACGGAGAACCCGTCTTCGTCGAGATCGACCGTGAGGCTGTCGAGTCGCGCCTCGTACACGCTGTAGTGATTGCCCTCTTCCTCAACGATCGTTTGTTCTGCGAGGAGTCCACAGTCGATGAGCCGCTCCGCTCTGCGATAGATCGTCGACAACGAGGCGTTACACGCGTCGCTGAGTTCCTTTGCTGACCGCGTCCCTCCGGTCGTTTCGACGAGGATTCGGCGAGCGTACTCGTCGTCGAGCTGAGCGAACAGCTCGTCGGACCGGGGTCGTTCCTCGCCGTCGTCTCGGTTTGACTCGCTCACGTATCGTTGGTGTGTGGCGGCTTTGAGGCCTGCGTATCGATTCTTCGTGTGAACTCCGTTTCTTCTGCTCTGAAACTCAATTATCACTACTGTCACGGGGGGTACTCGATGTATGTTGTGTCTTCTGTCTCGAGGGTTTGCCCGGTTTTCGTGCGCGTTTCGACGACCGCCCGCGGAGCAGTTTGACTCCGTCCGAGCGAACGCCTCGAGAATAACGTGCCGTACCGGCCATTCTCCTTAGCGGACCCGGGGAAAGATCATTGCGACGCCGTATTGAAAGCAGGCCGTCACGGAGAACGCAACGATTCCTGCGATGTCCTCCGAGAGCAGTTGCAAGCTCATGCCGAACACACCAATAAACAGACCCGCTGTTATGAGTCCTGCGGCGATCGTCCAGAAAACCGCGTACACTGGCGAATACTCCACTGGCCAGTATTCGTCGTATGCGTACGGAATGAAGATCCCGAGCGTACAGAGGAGGAGGAAACGGTTTCCAACGCTCTCCCCGAGCGGTGCGAGGAAAAGTGCGACGAGAGCAATCCCAACGGCGACGATACTAACCGTGAGATTCGCCGTGAGGTCGTCTGCGAGCCGATCGGTGAGCGATCGAGATTCGTTCATCGAGTAATGGTAGGAGTTCGCAGTATAAATCACGCCGCGACCGTTCGCCGAGTCAGCAAAACAGCGGATATGGCGTCTCACTCCTCAGTGAGCAACGTTTCGGTCGCGTGCTCCTCGCGGAGCACCTTCTTGTCGAACTTTCCGGTAGCAGTCTTTGGCACCTCGTCGATGAAGACGACGGCGTCGGGCGTCCACCAGTCGGGGTACTCCGCGCCGACGAAATCCTCGAGTTCGCTTTCGAATTCCTCTTCCTCGAGGTCGGCACCGTCGGCCGGGACCACAAACGCGGCCGGTCGTTCCTGCCAGCGTTCGTGGGGAACGCCGATGACGGTCGCCTCGCTGACCGCGTCGTGGGCCATGATGGCGTTCTCGAGTTCGACCGAGGAGATCCACTCGCCACCGCTTTTGATCACGTCCTTGGCGCGGTCGACGATCTGGATGTAGCCCTCCTCGTCGACGGTGACGATGTCGCCGGTCTTGAGCCACGAGCCCTCGAAGTCGGTTTCGTTCGCGTCGGGGCGTTCGAAGTACGAATCGGTCACCCACGGCCCGCGGACGTAGAGTTCACCGAAATCGTCTCCGTTCCACGGGATTTCCTCGCCGTCGTCATCGACCACCTTGAGCTCGAGACCGGGAACGACCAGCCCCTGTTTGCCGCGTTTGTTGTACTGCTCGTCGGAAGAGAGGCCCTCGAGTCCTTCTTTGATGTGGGCGACGGTCCCGATGGGGGACATCTCGGTCATCCCCCAGGCGTGGACGACATCGACGCCGAGGTCGTCGTACTGCGCGATCAGACTTTTCGGAGCCGCGCTGCCGCCGATGACGATCCGCTCGAGCGAGGAGAGATCCGCGTCGTTTTCCTCGAGGTACTCGAGAATGCCGAGCCACACCGTGGGAACGCCGGCAGAGAGCGTGACGCCTTCGTCTTCGATGAGCGAGACGAGATCCGCCGGATCGGGCGAGGGGCCGGGATAGACGTGCTTTGCGCCAGCCGCGGTGGCCGTAAACGGCAGTCCCCAGGCGTTGACGTGAAACATCGGAACGACGGGCATCACTACGTCTTCGTCGCGAACGCCCAGCCCCTGCGGGGTGAGCGTCGCCATCGTGTGCGACCAGAGCATCCGCTGGGTGTACTCCACGCCCTTCGGTTTGCCCGTCGTTCCGGAGGTGTAACACATCCCCGCCGGCGTTTCTTCGTCGAGTTCGGGCCAGTCGTACTCGGTCGAGTGGCTCCCGATGAACGACTCGTAGTCCGTAACGGGCCCGAGGCTCGTTTCGGGAACGTCCGAACCGATGACCACGTACTGCTCGACGCTCGAGAAGGCCGCTTCGTCGTAGGCTCCCTCGAGCGCCTCGAGCAGCGACGGATCGACGAACAGAATCTCGTCTTCGGCGTTTTCGACGATGTGCTGGATGTGCTCGGGCGGTAACAGGGGATTGATGGTGTGGAGCTGTCCGCCGATGTTGGGCGCGCCGAAGTAGATTTCGGCGTGTCTACTGTGATTCCAGCAGAACGTGCCGACGCGCTCGCCGTTGTCGCTGTTGATTCCGATCTCCTCGAGTGCATTAGCCAACTGGCGGGTTCGGTCGGCGTACTCGCTGTAGGTATGGCGTTCGATTCCCTCGTGCGTTCGCGAAACGACCTCTCGGTCGGGATACAGTCTCTCCGCACGCCACAAGAACGGTTTCAACGTCTGGTCGTACCCTGTCATGTCTCTGCGTTCTGCCCTATTGTTCATAATAGTACGTGTTGGTCTCAACGCCGCGAATCAAACGGTGTGGGACGAACGTTTCCGTCCCGTCGTTTCCGTTCATCACTGTTCGAAGCCGTCGGTTGGGTGCCGACTCGGCACCTCGATGGGCATGTTATATCAGATAGGCTAAACAACCTCGGGGTCTTCATCCGCTTCATGGTTTCCTATAAGTCCAAAGCGGTCGAACGGATCCAGTTGCCCTCGGTCGAGGAACGTGAACGCGCGCTCGAGGAAGCTGGCTACAACGTCTTCAATCTCCCAGCCGACGACGTCTATATCGATCTTCTGACAGACAGCGGAACGGGGGCGATGAGCGACGCCCAGTGGGCCGCGCTCCACCGCGGCGACGAATCTTACGCCGGCTCGCCGAGCTTCGAGCGCCTCGAGTCGGCCGTCGAGGACGTAATGGGATTCCCGTACGTAATTCCGGCCCACCAGGGACGAGGCGCGGAGAACGTCCTCTACGGAACCTTGCTCTCGGAAGGCGATGTCGTTCCCAACAATACCCACTTCGATACGACTCGAGCCCACGTCGCGAATCAGGGCGCGGAAGCCGCCGATTGCCCGACGGAGGCGGCTCACGACCTCTCGAGAGAGGAGCCGTTCAAAGGCAACTTCTCCGTCGAACGCGCCCGCGAAGTCGTTTCGAAGGTCGGCGCGGAGAACGTCCCTGTCGTCATCTCGACGATCACGAACAACTCGACCGCCGGCCAGCCGGTCAGTATCGAGAACACGCGTCGGGTTCGAGCGTTCGCGGACGAAATCGACGCGACGTTCGTCGTCGACGCCTGTCGGTTCGCCGAGAACGCCTACTTCGTTCGCGAACGGGAAGCCGAATACGCCGATGCGACCGTCGCGGATATCGCTCGCGAACAACTCGAGTACGCCGACGCCGTCGTGATGAGCGGGAAGAAAGACGGTCTCGTGAACACGGGTGGGTTCGTCGCGACTCGAGACGAGTCCCTCTTTGAGCGCTGTAAGAGCCGAGCGATCCTCTACGAGGGGTTTCCGACCTACGGCGGAATGGCAGGACGGGATCTCGAGGCGATGGCTGTCGGGCTTCGCGAAGCAGTCGAAGATGCCTACGTCGAGGACCGAATCCGACAGGTCCGAACCCTCGCGTCGATGCTCGAGGAGGCCGGGATTCCGATCTACGAGCCGGCGGGCGGTCACGCGGTATATCTCGACGCGGGATCGTTCTATCCCCACCTTGACTCGAGCGAGTTCCCGGGACAGGTGCTGGTCTGTGAACTCTACCGCGAAGGCGGGGTTCGAGGCGTCGAACTCGGGAGTTTCGCGTTCCCCGACGCCGATCGTCCGGAACTGGTCAGACTCGCGATTCCGCGCCGAACGTACCATCGAGAACACTTCGAACACGTCCTCGAGACGGCCGTCGATGCCTACGAAAACCGCGAAAACGTCGGCGGCCTCCGACTCGCCACCGAGCCCGAAATTCCCGAATTACGGCATTTCACGGCCGAACTCGAGCCGATCTCGAATTGATTCGGCTCACGACCTCACGGCTACGGAGCGAGGATTTTTGGCTTTATCGCGGTCAGCAGTAAGGACTATTAGCTCCGGTGTGAGGACTATTAGCTCCGGTGTGAGGACTATTAGCTCTGCAGAACGCTCCGTGCGCGATCGCCGAGCGTCGGTTCCGGTTCCGCGCTCGTCTCGCTCCCGAGTCGCCGTTTGGCCTTCGTCCGAAGGCCGCCCGAACCACTCGAGGATCCGGACGTGTCGACGATCCAGTTGGGAAGCTGTCCCTCCATCTCCGAGCGCTTTTGCGCTTTCATCTTACTATACTGTCGCAGGAGGAGGCCGATCCCGATGAACATCCCGGCGTCGAGCAGTTCTCGACGAAACCGTGTCGAGTCGTCTCTGACCGCGAGTGCCTTTAACAGCGAAATCACGCCGATTCCGAGATACAGCAACGAGTTCCGCGACGGGTCACCGCTGAGTATCCGTTGTAGGTTCATGCGCACCGACGTACCACGTTATCGCTCATAAAACCGCCCCGGTCTCTCAGCGCTGTCGGTTCAGCCCGCCATTTCAGTCCGTTCGTTCCAGCGAGCCGCGATACCGCTCGGCGTCGATCGGTTCGATCGAGAACTCGAGCGACTCGTAAAACGGACGCACGTCGGCGTCGAAGCGCGCGGTTAGTCGCCGTTCGCGCGCCACGGCTCGTTCGATCAGGTTTCGCCCGATTCCCTTCCCGCGATGTCGTCGACGGACACCGATCGCGCTGACGTGTGCACCCGGATCGTCCCCCTCGACTGCTTCCAGAGGCTTGAGGACGATCGTCCCGAGCACTCGTTCGGTTTGCGCGCTCGAGGGGTTCGAATCCCCGCTCGCTTCCCACCGATCGCCGGCGACGAAGACATCGTCGGCCTCGATACGGGCTTCGACGTTACCGGGCTCGAGCATCGATGCGTCGAGGATTCGCCGGACCTCGAGTGCATCCTCCGGGGTGGCGAGACGAGTGAACATTATCGTACGAGGGCGTCGAGTCCGAACGGCGATCCTTCCGACAGCGATAGCTGGTTCGGACCGCTCGAGCGAGCAGCGATCGGATCGGTCGTGCCCGCGGAGCGGCCGGTGACGTCTGCTTCGGTCATTGGCGAATAGTTCGGCCGAACGGAGAAAACTATCGGCCTTTCAGCGGTGCCCGGATCGCCTAACTGCCCCGGTCTCGTCTGCAAATGTACTAAACGATTAAGGGGAAATAGCCGCCATACAGTAACATATGGGCCATGTGAATACACGACTCGAAATCTTCGTCAATTTCGGTTGGTCGCGGAGCGCCTCTCGTCGGCGACGACACCTCTCGAGACGCCTTTCGAGACGCCACTCGAGACAGCGGTCAGTGCGAGGCGAACGATCGTGAGCCTCATTGCGATCATCGACATCGCCCATCCCGATCTCGCGCTGGCACCGACGGTTCGTGAGTGTCCGGAGACGTCCATCGAAGTCCTTTCGCACACGTCGACGGATCCCGAGACGGGAATGTTCTTCTTCCTCGTCGATGGCGCTGACGAGACGTTCGACGAGGCGCTCGAGCAAGACCATACGGTCGACACGTGGTCTCTCGTGGACGATCTCGAGCGGACGCGTATCTATCGGTTGCAACACACCGAGGGGACGAAACTCATCTCGCCGGCGACGATCGAACTCGGCGGGTTGTTGTTGCGGGCCAAGAGCAACGACCGAGGGTGGACGGTGCGGCTCCACTTACCGGATCGAGAAGCGCTCTCGTCGGTGTGGGAGTACTGCGAACGTGAAGATATTTCATTCGAGCTGTACCGCATGTTCCGTCGAGACGAGTGGACGGACGGAACGTCTCCGAACGTCACCGACGAACAACGCGTCGCACTGGAAACCGCCTACGAGGAAGGATACTTCGAAGAACCTCGTAAAACGTCGCTCGCCGAACTCGCCGACCTGCTTGAGATCTCACCGACGGCCGTCGGCGGCCGCCTTCATCGCGGGACGGGCCAGCTCGTGTCGAACACGCTCCTCGAGGAAGACGAAGAGAACTCTTAGGTCTCCTCAGCAGGCGTCATAGAACAGTTCATGCCCTCTCTCCGACTACTCGACGAACGGTAAGTACAGGCGGAGGTGTTACCGCTGCGGTCGTGACGCAAGCACTGCACCCGCGAGCGACCATCGGGAGCGAGCGGCTTTTTAGCGTAGATTTTTGGAGGAGTGGTGAGCGAGCAACGCGAGCGAACCCGACGAGAAAAAGGTACGTTTGCAGGTCTACTGACCGCGCTATCCTCCGAATGTTTGATCAGAATTTATTCCTTGAGAGCTCTTCTCCTCATACTGTCGGCTGTAACTATGCGACGAGAATCTGGAACGACTTACAGCCGACAGTATCAAACGACGGCGAGGTGATCGGCTCGAGGCTCGTAGAGCGCCCCGGTCATCCGGACCTCGTATATCCGCTCGAGGGTTTCGCCGACGGTCCACCCCTGTTCGCCCATCGCCGTGGCGATGGTCCCGATCGGAACGCCCGCTCGCTCGTACTGTTCGTCGAGTTCGCTGATCACCTGCTCGAGCGTGCCTTCGACTGGGAGTTCGAATCCGAACCGGGCGCGCTCGACGGTGACGTCGTCGCCCGTGTGACGATGATACCGTCGGTAGAACTCGACGATCTCGTTCGCCGAGTAGAGCCCCTTTTCGATGTCGGCTCCCAGGTAGGCGACGCGAAACGGTGCCTCTCGCGTCTCCGGGTTCCGTCGATCGTTGGCTGAGGTCATTAGAATCGAGGGCTCACACCTCGTAGGCTTCCTGTGCGAGGCGGTGGAGTTTGTGGACGGTGTGTTCGTTGGGGCCGAGCTGGGCCTGTGCGATCGCGCCGGATTCGAGCCCGCGTTGTTGGCGCTCGACCAACTCGAAGTCCGCTTCCTGGAGCTGACGGCTCGTTCGAACGAACTCCGTTTCGTCGCTACTCAGCTCGGGGTCTTTGAAGTAGTAGTCCACGACGAGCTAGAATCGCCCCTCGTCGATCGGATTGATGAGGTACGTGCCGTAGCCGTCGGCGGTGCCGTACATGTTGACCGTAAAGTTGTGCCAGAAGTACCAGAACTGGGCTTCGTGTTCGTCGTGAATGCGCATCTCGTCGTCGACGTCCTCGCCGTGTCGGTAGTGGAGGGTCCAGTGGTAGTCGTTGACCTCGAGTTCGGAGTCGAGCAGTTCGAGGTCCCGAACCCAGTTCTGATGGTTCGCCTGGCAGTGATCGCATTCGGAGTAGTTGCCCGCGAAGACCTTCCAGTTGCACTCTCGTCGTCGGGGCGGGATTCTCGGGATACGGGTTCAAGTTCGCGTCCGTGATCGGCGAGATTCTGGCCGACCTCGCGGTCGACGGCGAAACGGATCACCCGATCGAGATGTTCGTCCTCGAGCGGTTCGACGACGGGATGAAATAGTCGCGAGAACCCGTTGTTCAGGAATAGTAGTAACCACTCTCGGTCTGCTAGTCGTCTAAAACGCGCTCTTCGGGTGATGGCCGTCCCGGGTAGATTCCGTATCTCGCGAACCAGTAGAGCACCGTAACCGCGACCGCACAGAGAACCGCGGTCCCGGCGAGCGCCTCGAGTGCGGTGGTCGCGACGGGTCCGGAGAACGAGTTCCCGACCGCTTCGGCCTGCTCGCTCGAGGGTGACGTTGCGAGACCGTATGGGACGAATGCAACGAACGCGAGTGCCCACCACCGTCCCGTCGTGAGTCGAAGGGCGTCGATCGGTCGGTCGTCGACGGCACTGGCGATACCGAAGAGACCGATACCGGTCAGGAAGAGTGCGGGAACCGTGCGGGCGGAGGGAGCAAATCCGTCGTTAATCGCGACGCCGAGCGCGACGACTCCGGCTGAAATTGCGAGGAGGAGCGAGGTTGGTCCGGGGAAGGGCTTGCGCATACTGAACAGCACTACCGGCTGATCGCACAAATGTCTCGCGAACTTCGAAACTATCGTTTTTGGTGAAGAAACGGTTCGCTGACTCCCATCGGCGCACAACAAAGGACGTATTACCGACGCGGACGAGACGAACGTGAGATCAATGCGACAGGACTCGAACGAAATCGCCGTCGAACGAGCGTGCGTCGAACGTCGCGCGAGTACGTAGAATAATGTCGATAGCCAAACAATTGTGGAAGCGATACGTCTCGAACCGCCCGGAGCAGTATCAGGCGTACGTCGCCTTCCCACAGAGAACGGACCAGCCGTCGATCGGCGACGTCCACGACCGGATCGAAGAATTAGAACGCTGTTTCGAAGGCCGACTCGACGTATACGCCAAATCCAACGGTATCGCAGTCGCCACTGACCGCGTCCCGGCCGAACGATTCGACGTGGACGCGTTCGAATCGGTCCTCGAGCGAATCGAGGATGTCTACGCCGCGACGCATCGACTCGCGCAGGTCGAGAAGTGCCGACCGATCGATGGTCGTCTCGTCACGTCCTACGTCGTCGTGCCCGTCAGACCACTCTTTCCGCGCGACGCGACGGCGCGATCGAACCGGCCAACGGAGCGGGTTTCGACGCCACTCGAGTGAGGGTGTTCAGTCGTCTTCAGCACCCGGTCCGGCGCTGGGTTCGGAGCCGGGGTCGCGGTCGCCGCCGCGTGGCCCCTCTCCGGTTTGCGTGTTCTCGGTTGGCGTGACCGTACTCGTCCGTCCCATCCACCGGTCGATGTTTTCGGAGACGTAGTCCTTGCCGCCCCAGCCGAAGGCGACGCCGACGCCGATGGCGACTGCGGCCGCGAGTCCCCACGCGAGCGCTCGAGCGAAGACGTACAGGATGCCCACGTCGATTCCCATCGTATCCAGACCGATGACGATCGCCGTAAAGTAGAGGAACATCCGAGCGCCGTTCGCGAACCAGCTCGCGTAGGCAGTCTGGGCCGCAGCCTGCGTTCGTTCGATGACGTCGCCGATGAAGTCCGCGACGACGAATCCGAGGACGATGACGAGCAGGCCCGCGATGAACGCCGGCAAATAGGAGACGGCCGTTGAGATCCACTCTGAGAGCGTGGGGATCGCGAGGGCGTTCGCAGCCGCGAGGATCGCGAGGGCGTAGACGAACCACTTCGCCAGCTTCCCGAATGCACTGGAAACCGCCCGTTCTGTTCCGCCGAGTATCCGCCCGAGCGGCGTCTCGAGTACCATGCGATCGAGTTCGACGCCATCTGCGAGCCGTCGGACGACCCCGGCCGCGAGGCGACCGATGACCCAGCCGATGAGCAGGATGACTACCGCACCGACCAGTCGCGGAAGGAAGGTGATGAGTTCGGCTACCGGGTCCTGTAACCATTCTGGGACCTGTACCTGTTGTGCGGGTTGGATTTGAACCATGCCCTTTGTAGTTCGGGCTTCTAGTTCTTTGTAATTGTGTGGATATTTTCGAGTGTGTAAAAAACTCACTTGCTGGAACGGTCGACACGACCGATGAATTGTCTGCTACGGCGAATCACACACAATGAGGACTCGTTACAAATCAACATTGACTGGAACTTTCCGTCTACGTATCAACGGAAATGAACGCTGTCAAGACCGTAAGAGGAGGCCACGATAACAGACGATTGAACGGAAACGATGAACACGGAGACAGAACGTAGCGCGAAGCGGACAATTCGAATTGACGACGGTTGACCAGACGTCTCAGTTTCCGTATGTTACTTGATCGAAGACACGACCGGAAGCGTGGGGCGACGCCACTTATTTGGTCCGGCCGCCCTCAAGCGGAACCGATCGCCGATCCGCGGTCGAACGTCGATCGAAGCCGCTCTTCGCCGATCGGACTTCCAGCTATAACGCGGAGAGTTACCTCTCATACGAGACCTGTACGTCCGTTTCGTTCGCGAACGAAGCGTGAGACACTGGATCAGGTACACACTTCTTCGCCAACACGGGTGGTTCGGTAATACCGTATTACTCGGCCTGTCTCGAGAACGTCGAATCGATCCTCGAATCCGACGGTCTCGAGCTAGCAGACATCCTCAAAGTAACGGTCTTTCTCGAGGGTATCGACGACTTCGAGGCGATGAACGAGGCCTACGCCGAGTTCTTCGAAACCGACCCGCCGGCCAGAAGCGCCGTCGAGGTCGGGAACGTGCCCAAGGGTGCGGCTCTGGAGATCGAGGTCGTCGCGGCGACGAACTGACGAGTCAGTCGCTCCATCTCGAGTCGAAATTCCAGGGACGAATTGAAGTGTCGCGCTGACGCCGCTTACCCGCCCTTGATCAGTCGAAGCACTGTAACGTGCTCTGACTCGACCGGCTGATCTTCGGGGACGGGACGACCGTCGACGAGGACGGACACCTCGTGGGGGCTCAGGTCGATTTTGGACAGGAGATCGGCGTAGGTTGGTTGCTCGACCGCGGTTTCGGCCGATTCGGTGGGGACGTCCTCGAGGGCGAACTCGTGGGTTTCCTCGCCTTTGACGTCCACGGTGACGCGCATGGTCGTCGTTGTCGCCGTTCGAACTTGAGGGCGTCGTTGCGCGGTTTGGAAACGTACTCGGACCCGGTGTTCGGTTCGCGAGACCTTCGTTCGGATGCGAGAGACGGAACGCTCACCCGGATGAACGATCGTTCCTGATGAACAACACGGCCGCACACACGAAGAGATAAACCCCTAACAGGAGGTGAAACCAGCCGTCGGGAAGAATTTCCGAAATCCCCACGAAATAGTCCAGCAAAAGCAACGTGCTCACCCAGATGAGTATGGTCACTTCGAGATCGTTCGGAACGTACTGGCCGATATTCGTCATTCGAATGTAGGCTTGTTTACTATCGGTTGACAACTCTAGCTACTTTACGTGAAAACAGGCGCAAAGCCTCGCCCTTCAGGGTGGGGATACGCGCCGTAATTCTCGTTAATCTTCTGCCGTCGAAAGCACTGCCGGGGTTCTGTCGGTGCGGTTAAGTAGCATTCTGGCCATAGTATGCATAGATGGTGAAGAGCACCCGTCACGCGAAATACGAACTCTACTACCACATAGTGTTCATCCCGAAGTACCGGGAGCCGCGTCTGACGGGCGCAACCAAAGAACGTCTCAAAACCATCTTCGTGGAGATATGCGACGACAAAGACCTTGAACTTGTAGAGGCCGAAATCATGCCCGACCACGTTCACCTGTTCGTGGGAAGCCCGCCGCGCAACGAACCGTCGTTGCTCGTCAATTGGCTCAAAGGCATCTCCGCGCGGTACTACAATCAGCGATACGACGACCGTATCAAATGGACACGCTCGTACTACGTCGGAACGGCGGGTAGTGTCTCGAAGGACGCCGTAGAACAGTATATCCGCGAGCAACAAAACGCATGAAGCGCGTCAACACCTTCCGAGTAGCCCCACAGTCCGACGAGGACGAAGAGCTACTTGGGCGGCTGTTGGATGCTTCCGCAAGCCTGTGGAACGAACTGAACTACGAGCGTCGGCAGAACTACTTCGCCGACGACGATTCGAGCGTGTGGGATACCGACGAATACCGAGGACGCTACAACGGTATCGTAGGGTCCGCGACCGTCCAACAGCTCACACGAAAGAACAGCGAAGCATGGCGGTCGTTCTTCTCGCTGAAAGAAAGCGGCGAACGCGCGAACCCACCGGGCTACTGGGGCAACGAAGAGGACGGGCGAACGCTCCGTACCTACATCCGTTGCAATCAGTACACGCTCGAATGGGGCAAGCGTAGTCGTCTCGAAATCCCCGTCGGGCAAGACCTGAAAGAAGAGTACGGTCTTGGCTACCACGACCGCCTTCGCCTCGAAGTGCGAGGGAACCCGAAGTGGGATGGCAAACAGGGCCGTCTCGAAATCACCTACGATGAAACGAGCGATACGTACCGAGCTTTTCAACCTGTCACCGTGCCTGATTCTCGGCAGGATTCACCACTGGCGGATGAAACCGCCGCTCTGGACGTAGGCGCGAACAACATCGTAGCGTGTTCGGTTTCGACCGGCTCGCAGTACCTCTACGAAGGACGCGACCTGTTCGAGCGGTTTCGTGAGACGACGAAGGAAATCGGCCGTCTACAGTCGAAGTTGCCCGAAGGGCGCTACAGTAGCAACCGCATCCGGCGGCTCTACCGACAACGAACGCGCCGACGGGACCACGCGATGAACGCTGTTGCCCGCGACCTCGTAGAACGGCTCTACGACGAGGGCGTTGCGACGGTGTACGTCGGGGACTTAACCGATATTCTCGAATCGAATTGGTCGGTTCGGGCGAACGCGAAAACGCACAACTTCTGGGCGTTCCGCGCGTTCATCAACCGTCTCGCCTGCGTTTGTGAGGAATACGGTATCGTCCTTGAAGCGCGGACGGAAGCGTGGACCTCGCAAGAGTGTCCCGACTGTGGGGAGCGAGAGGGGACTGTGCGCCACGAAGATACGTTGACGTGCCCCTGCGGTTCCGAGGGACACGCGGACCTCACGGCGTCTGAGACGTTCTTAAAACGCGAAGCGAGCGGCGAAGTCGGGCCGATGGCACAGCCTTCACGGTTCAAGTGGGACGACCATTCATGGTCAGCGTCATCACGCGCTTGTCTCAACGAACAACGTGAGAACCCGCAAGTTGCCTCCGTGGGTCGGTAGCCGAACCCCCAACGGAGGAATCTCGCCCCTTTAGGGGCGGGAGGATGTCAACCTCTTCAGGTCCATCGATCAACGAAGGGAACACGACGAGGTCGGTCGGTCAATCGACCGAATCAGTCGGCGGCCGGTCCCTCGCGACTCGTCGGCGTCGGCGACTCGCGACTCTGCCGTCGCTGACCGTACAGCGCCATCGAGAGCGCGCCGAGGCCGAGCAGGAATATCAGGAAATTGACCAGGCCGCCGACGATGGGGACCTGCGTGAGTATCGCGCCGCCGACCATGCCCACGACGAGCGCGAGCCAGCGATTGCCGACGCCCAGAAGCGACAGGAACCAGGCGGCCACGGCGAACCGCCCGTAGACGACCCCGACCCAGACGAACAATGCGAAGAGGAACCCGCCGACGATCGAGAGCGGAATTCCGATTATCGTGATCGCGATCGCAACCAGAGCGATCGGGATTCCGACGAGGAGCAAGAGCCCGACCAGCCCGGCCCGGACGGGAGCGGTTGCAACCCGTTCGGCGACGTCGTCCGAAAACCGAGGGAAGAGTGCGAGCAGTGCCGCTCCCAACAACAGGTTCAACGTGAGCGTGTACAGCGCGAACAGCCACGAGACGATCGGCTCGAGCGCCGGTTCGAATCCGACACCGAGCGACGAATCCTGACTGACTTCGCCCGCGACGACGCCGGTGTCGCCCTCTAAGCTACCGTTGTACTCGAGGTCGCCTGCGATGGCGGCTGTCTCGCCGAGTTCGATCGTGTCGGCGGCGATCGCCGCGTCGCCGTTTATCGTTCCGTCGACAACGACGGTTCCGGCTCCGACCTGAAACTCGCCTTCGACCGTTCCGTCCTCGCCGAGGATGACGTTTCCGCCGGCCGCGCTCACGTCGCCCGCGACGGTGCCGTCGATCTCGAGGTTACCCGAGACGCTCGAGACGTCGCCGCCGACTTCGCCGTTGACGTAGACGTTCCCGGCGACCGAACTCACGTCGCCCGTGACGGTGCCGTCGACGATGACGTTACCCGCGAACGCCTCGACGCTGTCGACGGTTTCGCCCTCCTCGACAGTGACGGTCCCGCCGACGCCGTCGGAGCCGTCGATCGATTGGGCGGCGGCGAGCCCGGGTGTGGTCCCGAGGATGAGGGCAGCGATCAGGATGAAGACAGCGACTCGAGTGAGTGCGTCGCTCGTCCGTTTTTTCGAAGCGTCATCCGCAGGGCGCTCCGAACCGTCACCCGTTGATCGTTTCGAAGCGTCGCTCTCCGATGTCGTCGTGGTTCCTGGTGACATATCATCAGTACGGCCTCATGGGCGATAAAATGATGTCTGTGGTGACACATTTCCGAATCGTTCGAACGAGTGATTCGTGGGGTCTGTTGATGCTCTCGCTTCGGTCGTTTTATCTTCGACCCTCCCCTTTCGGCCTGTATGAGCGAGGCCGACGCCGAGACCGCGGAGTCGACGCCGGGCCGGACCGAAGTCTGGATCGAGAAGTATCGCCCGGAGCGCCTTGACGAGATCAAGGGCCACGAGGACATCATCCCGCGGCTCTCCCAGTACGTCGAGCAAGACGACCTGCCGCACCTTATGCTGGGGGGTCCGGCCGGTACGGGAAAAACGACAGCTTCACAGGCTGTCGCGCGCGAAATCTACGGAAGCGACTGGCGAGATAATTTCCTCGAGTTGAACGCCTCCGACCAGCGCGGGATCGACGTCGTCCGAGACCGGATCAAGAACTTCGCCCGCTCGAGTTTCGGCGGCTACGACTATCGGATCATCTTCCTTGACGAGGCCGACGCGCTGACCTCCGACGCCCAGTCCGCGCTTCGCCGGACGATGGAGCAGTTTTCTCACAACACGCGATTCATCCTCTCGTGTAACTACTCGAGTCAGATCATCGATCCTATCCAGTCCCGGTGTGCGGTGTTTCGCTTCACCGAACTCTCCGAACCGGCGATCGAGGAGCAAGTGCGGGAGATCGCCGAAAACGAGGATATCGAGGTAACCGACGACGGCGTCGACGCGCTGGTCTACGCCGCGGCCGGCGACATGCGAAAGGCGATCAACGGCCTGCAGGCCGCCGCGGTGATGGGCGATATCGTCGACGAGGATGGCGTCTTCGCGATCACGGCCACGGCCCGACCCGAGGAGGTCGAGGAGATGGTCGAGCAGGCCATCGACGGCGACTTCACGGCCGCTCGCTCGACCCTCGAGACCCTCCTGATGGACCGAGGGCTCGCCGGTGGCGACGTTATCGACCAGCTTCACCGCTCAGCCTGGGAGTTCGACCTCTCGGAGAAAGCGACCGTTCGACTGCTCGAGCGACTCGGCGAGGTCGATTACCGCATCACGGAGGGCGCGAACGAGCGACTACAACTCGAGGCGATGCTGGCGGCGCTGGCGCTTGAGGGCGAATCCTAATCCGAAGGCGGTTGCGACGGTTGTTTCTGTGTTTGTCGGCTCTATCCAGTGAGTCTCGACGCCGTTGCCGACCACTCCTCGCGGCTCGGGGTGACCCACGGAACGAGGACGACCGCCGCGAGGAACAGTGCCGACCAGGCCACGATGAAGGCGTCGTTGCCGATTCCCAGGTCGGTCACGAACCAGGTTCCGAGGACGACCAGAACCCCTGCGACCGGGAGGACGTACTTCAGGACGGTGTCCCGAATCAGGTCGGCGATGGCCGGTGCGAACTGCCACGCGAGCAACGCGCCGACGCCGCCGCCGAAGACGATATGCGAGTTTCGGCTCCCGACCAGTACGACGGCGGCTATCCCGAACGCCGTGCCGACTGCGAGGGCGGCTCTCGTCTCGTCGGTCGAGTAGTGTCGAACCAGGTAGTATATTGCCAGGAAGGCGAGCCCGTAGGCGATGCCGCCGGCGACGTCACCCGGGTAGTGAACCGCGAGGCCCACTCGAGTCAGCCCGACCCACAGCATGACTGCGGTTCCGACGACCGCTCGCTTTGCGAGCGTGCTGACGGGGAGGTCGACCACGAGCATGCCGACGATGACCGTCGCCGCCATTGCGTGGCCGCTCGGGAAACTCGCCGTGGAAATGTGGGCGGCGTGTTCGTACCACGGGACGAACCAGTTGGGGAACGATTCGGCACCCACCGGCGGGCCGACGGTCGGTCGGGTCGCCGTGTGATAGGACTTGGTCAGTGACATCAGGCCGTAGTAGCCGATGACGCCGCCGAGCCACGGCGCGACGAGGTCGCGCTTTCGCCAGTAAGCGGCGATCATCGCGGGAGCGATCAGGTAGACGCTCCCCAGGTACGAGAGGACGACCATGAGGACGCCGAGCCAGGTGGGGATCGCATCGCGGACGGCTTCGACAACTGCTGGATCGAACCACATCGCAGAGTGATCGGAGACGACAATTTGTATTACTTTCGCTTTGGATAACACTTCCTCGCTTCCTCCACTACGCTACTTATATACTGGTTCGATTGCCGTTGGTGTAATTTCTGGTATAGTGATAGCTTATTCGATATGTAAACCTCGACAAAATCAAAACCAACGGTATAATGGCTGTATCCTCTTATAAATCTATTTCAATCCTCGGATAATTGATGATGATTTCCACCCAAAATTCTGATGGGAGTTATCGTCTTGCGATTATTTCTCCAATACACGTTGCGGAACTGTTTTAGGGTTTCCAGAGCCAAACACACGTAGAATGAGCGAACTGGAGGAAGAATACCGCCTCGAGTACTTCGAGGAGGAAGGCTTCGAGCGGAAGGCGTGCTCGGAGTGTGGCGCGCACTTCTGGACGCGCGATCACGACCGGGAGACCTGCGGGGAGCCCCCGTGTGCCGAGTACGACTTCATCGAGAGCCCTGGGTTCGACCGGGAATACACCCTCGAGGAGATGCGCGAGGCGTTTCTGTCCTTTTTCGAGGAGAACGATCACGAACGCATCGAGCCGTACCCGGTCGCGGCGAACCGCTGGCGCGACGACGTGTTGTTGACCCAGGCATCGATCTACGACTTCCAGCCGCTGGTCACCAGCGGCCAGACGCCGCCGCCGGCGAACCCGCTGACGATTTCACAGCCCTGTATTCGGATGCAGGATATCGACAACGTCGGGAAGACCGGTCGTCACACGATGGCCTTCGAGATGATGGCCCACCACGCGTTCAACGCGCGCGAAGATATCGACGACCCCGACCAGTACGCCTACCAGGGCGAGGTCTACTGGAAGGATCAAACTGTCCAATATTGCGACGAACTGCTCGAGTCGATGGGCGCGGACATCGAGGACGTCACCTACATCGAGGATCCCTGGGTCGGCGGCGGCAACGCCGGGCCCGCAATCGAGGTCATCTACCGCGGTCTCGAGCTGGCGACGCTGGTCTTCATGTGCATGGAGCAAGACCCCGACGGCGAGTACGAGCTCAAAGACGGGAACCGCTACTCCTACATGGACACCTACGTCGTCGATACGGGCTACGGCCTCGAACGCTGGACCTGGATGAGCCAGGGGACCCCGACCGTCTACCAGTCGATCTACCCCGAGATGATCGACTTCCTGAAGGAGAATGCAGGGCTCGAACACTCCGAGCGCGAGGAGGAGATTATCTCCCGCGCCTCGCGGCTCTCGGGCCAACTCGACATTGACGATGTCGACGACGTCGAAGCGGCCAGAGACGACATCGCCGAGGCACTCGACATTCCGACCGAGGAGCTTCGAGACCTCCTAGAGCCCCTCGAGTCGATCTACGCCATCGCCGACCACTGTCGGACACTCGCGTACATGCTTGGCGACGGCATCGTCCCCTCGAACGTCGGCACGGGCTATCTTACTCGGATGGTGCTTCGCCGAACGAAGCGGCTCTGTGACACCGTCGGCGTCGACGCGCCGCTGGACGAACTCGTCGACATGCAGGCAGAACGCCTCGAGTACGAAAACCGCGACATTATCCGCGACATCGTCCGTACTGAAGTCGAAAAGTACCGCGAAACCTTAGAGCGCGGCGGTCGTCGCGTCGAAACGCTCGCCGAGGAGTACGCGAAGAAAGGCGAGCCGATCCCGACAGAGGAACTCATCGAACTCTACGATTCCCACGGCATCCAGCCCGACATGGTCGAGGAGATCGCCGAGGAAGCCGGAGCCGAGGTCGACGTGCCGGACGACTTCTACAGCCTCGTCGCGGACCGCCACGACACCGTCGAGGCGCTCGAGGAGGGTGGCGACGACGAGGATGCCCGCTCCGGGGATCTCCCGGAGACGGAGAAACTTTACTACGACGACCAGGAGCGGACCCAGTTCGAGGCCGTCGTACTGGACGTCTTCGAGCGCGAGGAGGGCTATGATGTCGTGCTCGACCAGACGATGTTTTACCCCGAGGGCGGCGGACAGCCGGCCGATACGGGGACGATTTCGACCGAGGACGCCACCGTCGAGGTACGAGACGTGCAGGTCGAAGACGGCGTCATCTTCCACCGGACCGACGAGCGGCCCGGCAAAGGCGAGTTCGTCAACGGTCAGGTAGACGGTCCCCGTCGGCGACAGCTCATGCGCCAGCACACGGCGACCCACATCGTCGTCCACGCCGCCAGACGGGTACTCGGCGAGCACATCCGCCAGGCGGGTGCCCAGAAAGGCGTCGACTCCTCCCGGATCGACGTTCGTCACTACGACCGAATCGGTCGCGAGGAGGTCAAACGGATCGAACACCTCGCGAACGAGATGGTGATGGACAATCTTCCGGTCACCCAGGAGTGGCCCCACCGAAACGAGGCCGAGGCCGAACACGGCTTCGACCTCTACCAGGGCGGCATTCCGCCGGGAACGAATATCCGCCTGATTCAGGTCGGCGAAGACATTCAGGCCTGCGGCGGAACCCACGTCGCCAGAACCGGTGATATCGGGACGATCAAAGTTCTCAACACCGAGCGAGTTCAGGACGGCGTCGAACGACTCGTCTTCGCCGCTGGCGAGGCGGCGATCGACTCGACCCAACGGAAAGAGGACGCGCTCTACGAAGCGGCCGAAACGCTCGACGTGACTCCACAGAATGTTCCCGATACCGCAGCACGGTTCTTCACGGAATGGAAAGATCGCGGCAAACAGATCGAGGACTTAACAGAGCAGTTAGCCGCGGCCCGCGCCGGCGGCGGTGGCGGCGGCGAGGAAGTCGAAATCGGCGAGACGACGGCGGTCGTCCAGCGCATCGACGCGGACATGGACGAACTCCGGGCCACGGCGAACGCCCTCGTCGAGGACGGGACGGTCGCCGTCCTCGGATCGGGTGCGAGCGGGGCGCAGTTCGTTGTCGCCGTTCCCGACGACACCGAGGTCAACGCCGGCGAAGTCGTCGGCGAGCTCGCAAGCAAAGTCGGCGGTGGCGGCGGCGGTCCGCCCGACTTCGCACAGGGAGGGGGACCAAACGAAGACGATCTCGACGACGCGCTCGAGGACGCGCCGGACGTCCTGCGGCAAGTGCTCAACGCCTGAGGTCCGATTCTTCTCGTCGCTGTGTTATTCTGCCAACTCGAGCAGGTCCGTCGCCGCGTCCTGAACCGTATCAGCGTGCGCTTCGGGCGTGTAGACGCCGAGTCGCCACTGGGCGCGCTGGGCCGCCTGCAGTCCTTGCACCAGCGGCGACTGTTCGTGGAGCCGCCGAACGTCGCCGTTGACGACCACACGCGAGTGGGTCTCGGGCATGCTCGGCCGGCCGGGGCAGTCGATGATGACGTCGCCTTCTTCGAGATCGAGGGCATCTTCGAGGTCGGCCTCGAGCTCCCTGCGCTCCTCGTGATCGGCCCCGAGCACCCATTCGGGCACCTCCTCGAGTTCCGTCCAGACGGCGCGTTTGTACAGTCTGCGTTCGGCGAGCCGAGCCGCCACTGGCGCGGTCGTCTCGAACTCCCGGAGCGCCGCCAGCAGTTGGGCGTCAGTCATCCGGGCGAACTCCTCGACGCCGACGTCGGTGCCGTCGAGTAGCTGTTCGCTCGCGCGCTCGAGAAGCGAGCCGGCGATGCGGGAGACGTGGTGGCGGTAGACGGTCGCGTTCATCAGCGCGCGGGCGACGAGCAGACTCTCGGCGGTGGCGACGTTGCCCTCCGCCAGCGCGAGGTCGCCGTCGACGAACTGGAGGACGCGGACGAGCCGACCGGGATCGACGGTGCCGTAGGGAACGCCCGTGTGGTGGGCATCGCGCACGAGGTAGTCCATTCGATCAACGTCGAGATCGCTCGAGACGAGCTGGCCGAGTTTCCCCTCGCCGGCGATCAGATCGGCGACCATGCCAGTGTCGAGGCCGTGAGACTCGAGCACGCTCGCGAGTTCACCGTCGGCCAGCAAGTGGTCGATGTCGTCGTGGTGGCGACCGAGTCGGCGCTCGATGATCCGCTCGGTCTGGTGGCCGTAGGGGCCGTGACCGACGTCGTGGAGCAAGGCCGCCGCGCGGACGGCCTCCGCGCGAGCGCCAGTGATCTCGAGGTGCTCGAGGGCCTGTCGCGCGAGGTGGTAGACGCCGAGACTGTGCTCGAACCGGGTGTGGTTCGCGGAGGGGTAGACGAGCCTGACCGTCGAGAGCTGTTTGACGTGTCGGAGTCGCTGCATCGCCGTCGTGTCCAGGAGGTCGCGGGCGACGCCGTCGACCTCGATGTAGTCGTGGACGGCGTCTTTGATCGCGTTCATACTCGTTCTATCCGGTGGGTGTGTCAAAACCGATACGGTGTCGTGCTCGTCGTCTCGAGGAAAAATCGCGTTCGTCGCGTGACAGGTTACCTGAGAGTCGCCGGTGAACGATACCCGGTACTTTACCCGCGTGGGCGACAATCACACAGTAGATGGAAACGGAGTACGGATTGGTAGACAGCGAGGCCGTCGAGACACCGGGGGACGAGTGGGAGGAGATCGATGTCTCGGACACCGAAGCCGATCGAATCGCCCGAAAGCGCGACCGCGAGTTCGAGCAGTTCGAAGAGCGGATCAAGGACGCCGACCAGTTCAAGGTCGAGCAGTCGGTGTTCGACGACGCGACGTTCGCGGCCCTGTACAAACTCGTCCAGGACAGTCACGTCGAAGCCTTCGGCGGCCCGCTCTCGACCGGCAAGGAGGCGAACGTCTACCACGCGCTGGGAGACGACCGCGAAGTCGCGGTGAAGATCTATCGCATCAACTCGTCGAATTTCAGACAGATGCGCGAGTACCTTGAGGGCGACCCGCGATTTGAGGGTCTGGGCGGGAAGAAAAAGGACGTCGTCCTCGCGTGGGTCAAAAAGGAGTACGCGAACCTAATGCGGGCCCAGAAGGCGGGTATTAGAGTTCCCGAACCGATCGCGACCGAACGGAACGTCCTCGTGATGGAGTACATCGGCGACGAGGATGGCCGGGCCAAGCGACTGGGCGAGGTTCAGATCGAGAACCCCCAGACGGCCTACGAAGTGGTTCGCGAGTACATGCGCCGACTCTACTCGGCGGGGCTGATCCACGGCGACCTGAGTGAGTACAACATCGTCTTCGACGAGGGCCAACTCGTCGTCATCGACCTCGGACAGGCGGTCACGGTCCACCACCCTAACAGTCGGACCTTTCTGGAACGCGATTGCCGAAACATCGCGAACTACTTCTCCAGAGAAGGGTTCGAGGTCACCGAGGACGAGGTCCTCGAGTTCGTGACCGACCCCGACCCCGATCCCTCGAGAAGCTGATCTCGGCGATTCTCGAGTGCGGATACCATACCGAACTCACTGTTCTCACCCGGTACTTTGCCTACCCTTCGTTCGACCGTTCGTCCTGCCACGCTTCGTAGCCGTAGCCGACGACGGTCGCGAGTCCGAAACTCCCCGCGAGGAACGGTGCCCAGTAGACCCAGAACTCGTAGCGCGGAGCGATGGCGTTGCCGATCACCGTTCCGATTACGAAGATCAGATATCCCGGAAGTGCGAGCGGTGACATCCACGACGAGCGAAGCCATCCCAGCGCGAACGGCACTACAAGAAACGCGTACGTTGCCAGCGTCACAGGACTGGCGAGGACACGTCGAATCGGCGGACGCGGAACGGTCATTCGTCACCCTCCGTCTCGAGCAGGCCGTGTAACTCGAGGACTTTCGCGGCCCCGAACCGAGTGTGGCGGTTCATCGCGTCCTCGTCGAGCACGAACGAGGTCGACTCGAGCAGGTAACTCGTCGAGCCGAGCTCGCGGTTGGCGGCCTGGAAGAGAAGCGGCCCGTTGATGTCGCTCGTAGTGGACCGGAATCGGTGGAGCGGCATGTACCAGGGAATCACCTCATCGTTGAGCGCGTCTGCGAGGGCGGAGCCACGAGCGTCCGGCGAGTGAAAGACGATCTGCCCGACGTACTGGTGGTGGACGCCGTAGATGCCGAGCGACCGGTGGAGATCGAGGACGACGTCGGGATCGTAGCGCTCGAGGGCGTTCCAGACGCCGCGCGCGAGTTCGCTTTGGGGTTCGCCTCCCGGCGGAAAGTGCCGATTCAGATCGCCGTCGATCCCCTCCCGCTCTCCGTTCTCGACCGCAACGCGGTCCGTTTCGGGGACGACGACGAGCGTGCCCGCGTCCGGTTGCCAGTCAGTCATCTCGTGGGCGACGCTGATCCCGTTTTGCTCGTCGCCGTGAATTCCGCCGAAAACCATCGCTGTGGGTCCGCTTTCGGGCGCGTCGATCTCGTACAGCGTGGTCTCGTGGACCGTTTCCTCGAGAATCCGCACCGAGCGCCGATCGGTGTCACCCGGCTCGTCGGTTCGGCGCGCTGTTGCAACCGTCTCGCCGCCGGTACTCGGCCGGGAGAGGGTGCCAGTGGCGATCGCACCGGCGGTGACACAGCCTGTGGCGAGGACGTTTCGTCGCTTCATCATTTGATGTCTCCATGTTCCCCGTTATGCACCTTACTATCGAGCGATAGAGTCTGGAATGATTGACAGGATGGTGCGACTCGGCGGTGCCCGATCCGAAACGGCGTGGTACGGGGGCGGTCTCTCGGCTCGCTCGGCTTGGTATCCCGGTTCGCTCGGCTTGGTATTCTCGGCTCACTCGAGGCACTCGTCGTCGAACCCCCGAAACGCTCTTTGCGGTGTCGCGGATAGAAGCAGTCGATGATCGCCGCTCTCGTCTGGCGCTGGCACTCGTCCTCGAGAGCGCATAGTCTCGCCGTTCCCGGCGACGCGGCCTAACCCGTCTCCGGGGCGACGGTCGCTCCCTCCGCTCGTTCTGTCCTTGTCCCGACTCGAGCCACCGCCAAACGCCACTGTGATACCCAGTAACGAATGCCGAATCCAAACGACGCTACAGACGAACGCACCGACGAAGAATCGACCGAACGCGACGAGTTCACCGTCACGCCCTACGCCGTCGAGGGCGAGATCGACTACGAGAAGCTCCTCGAGCGCTTCGGAGCCGACCCGTTGACGGACGAACAGATTGCCCGGCTTCCGGATCACCCGATGTTGCGACGCCGGACGTTCTACGCCGGCCGAGACGTCGACCGATACCTCGAGGCGGTCGAATCAGGCGGATCGCACTCGATCGTCACGGGGAGGGGACCGTCGGGTCCGATGCACCTTGGACACGTCCTCCCGCTGTATCTTGCGAAACGCTTCCAGCAAGAGACCGGAGCGACGGTCTACATCCCGCTTTCGGACGACGAGAAGTTCCTTACGAAGGACCAATCGTTCGACGAAATTGGCGAGCACACCCGCGCGAACCTCCGTGACGTTCTCGCCGTCGGCTTCGATCCGGATCGAACGAGAATCATCGTAGATACCGCCGAGGCCGACGTGATCTACCCGATTGCGGTTCGGCTCGCGAAACACCTCACGCCGGCGACGGTCGAAGCCGTCTACGGCGAACAGGAAACCGTCGGCTTGCAGTTTTACCCTGCCGTCCAGGCGACCCATCTTCTACTGCCCCAACTCGTCGCGGGACGCCAGCCGACGCTCGTTCCGATCGCGATCGATCAGGATCCACACGTTCGGGTCTGTCGAGACGTGGCGGCCAAGGAAGCGTTGCCCGTCGACAAACCAGGGGCGTTGCTCGGGCGCTTCCTCCCGAGCCTCGAGGGACCGGGGAAGATGAGTTCCTCCGGCGACGCACCGTCGATCGAGCTCACGGCCGATGCCGAAACGGTCGCCGAGACGATCCGGACGCACGCCTACACCGGCGGCCAACCGTCGCTCGAGGAACACCGCGAGCGCGGCGGCGATCCGTCCGTCGACGTCCCGTTCCAGTACCTGCGATTCTTCTTCGAAGCCGCCGACGAGGAACTCGAGCGCATTGCACGCCAGTATCGCGACGGCGAGTTACTCAGCGGTGAACTCAAAGAGATCGCGATCGATCGGATCACCGACTTCCTGGCCGCCCACCAGCGCCGGCGCTCGGAACTGGGTTCGCTTGCTGGCGAACTCGAGCCTTACCGGCTCACGCAGGCAGAGCGAACGCGAGCGCTCGAGGCGGCCGGCGTTCCACATCTCCCCTAGATTTCGCCTCGAGTCGACTTCGAGTTATTTTGATCGTTCCCGCTGCCCGCTACTGGTCGGTGACAGTCACGGCGAAGAACGTGGGACGGCCGTGCAAGCGAGTAACTTGGCTTTATTCATTCGGGCATCATCAGCGTGTGTTCGTCGTTCGACTGTATGTGAACGGACGCCTCGTCGATCTGTTGCTCGTGGTACTCTTCCATCTGATCCATCGCGTAGCACGCCGTGCTCGAGGCGGCCCAGCCCGACGCGACCACCTTGGTGGATATCGGGATGCCGTCCTCCATCGACGCGGCGGTCAGGATCGGGAACACGACCTGGTTCGTGAACTCGCAGGCGGGGCCGCTCCGTCCGACAGTCTCCGAATACTGGTAACCCTCCTCCGCTTGGCACTGCCAGTCGCGCTCACCACAGGTATCGTTCCCCGAACACTGCCAGTCGCGTTCACCGCAGGTGTCCCGTGCGGTGGTGGTTCCAACAAACGTGAGCGATGCTACGCCCGCACCGAGCGATGTTAGCATGCGTCGCCGTCTCATTGCAGTACAATATATCTCTTCCTAGAATATAATTTTTACCTCTATGAGCGGATGCGAGAAAATATAGTTATGAAGTACATGCTAGCCTTTACGGAACGATGTCCGGCTCTGGAGGAACCATGGATGGCTTTGAAGGTACGATATCCGCCCGGGGACGAAGGTACCACAGAAACGTGACGAGTGCATTCTCGATTCGTCACAAAACAGCAGACGATGTCGAAACAAGCGGTTGAGCATTCCCGAATCGATTAGTTCCTCGCACTCCCGTGATCACGTATGCACGTTGGGATCATCGCGGATACCCACGACAACGTTCCGGCGGTCGAACGAGCGACCGAACTATTCGAGGAGGAGGGCGTCGAAATCGTGGTCCACTGCGGGGATTTCGTCGCCCCGCTCGTTCCCCCGTACTTTTCGGAATTCGAACTGCACGGCGTTCTCGGGAACAACGACGGCGACGCTGCGAATCTACAGTCGGTCTTTGACTCCCTGGGCGGCGAGAGCGAACTGCACGGCCGCTTTGCCTCCCTCGAGTTCGACGGCCTCTCGCTGGCGGTGCTCCACGGAGAGTCACTCGAGGAAGTTCGTGCCGTCGCGAGCGCTGAGACCTACGATTACGTTTGCTATGGCCACCACCACGCTCGAGAACACTCGGAAGAAGGCCGTACGACGGTGATAAACCCCGGTGCTCACTTCCCGCCGACGCCCGACGACGACCGGACGGTGGCGATTTTGGACACGCGCTCGGAGTCGGTTCGATTTCGGTCGGTCCTCGAGTAGCGTGCTGGTGAATCGTCTTTGAGGTGACCACTGTTACGCACAGGCAAGTGAAACCGATAAGGACCGCATCGAGGTAGCCGCCGCCGATGACAGCGCGCTCATCGAAACGACTGGATCCGGTCGCGCTCGGATTCGCGGTCGCAACGCTCTGGTCGATCACCGTCGCGGGCCTCGGGCTCACGTCCCAGGTCGGCTACGGCCAACGCTGGCGAACGCTTCTGGGCGAAATCTATCCCGGCTTCGAGCCCGACGAAGGCGGACTCGGTGCCGGAATCGTCTGGGGAACCCTCGACGGATTGTTCGTGGGAGTGGTGCTGGGCTGGCTTTACAACCTGTTCAGGCGCTAACTAGTCGAATGTGGCGGTCGTCGAAGAGACCGAAATCTCACTCGAGGTGCTCGAGTACCGTCTTTCGAAGCCCCTCCGGCGTCTCGACGATCGCGTCGGCGGGCGAGAGATCGAGTCCCGTGTGGGCGTCGATCCGGTAGGCGATAGTGGTTGTTCCGGCTCGAGAAGCCGACCGGACGCCGTTTTCGGAGTCTTCGACGGCGACGCAGTGTTCGGGTTCGTGGCCGACCTCATCCGCTGCCTGCTCGAAGATGTACGGATGCGGTTTGCCGGGTCCCTCGATATCCTCGCCGCTGACGATTTCGTCGAACCGGCCCTCGAGGTCGAACCGTTCGAAGACGATTTCGATCCAGTCGTGGGGCGAAGAGGTGACCAGTGCGACGGTCGCGCCGCGGTCGTGAAGCTCGTCGAGATGGTCGTGAAAGCCCGGCAGGAGCGAGACGTGTTCGTTGTAGATCTCTTGAGCCGTCTCTGCGAAGATGTCGATGAACCGCTCTCGAGAAATCGCGGTCTCGTAGTTCGACTCGAGGTACTCGTAGGTTTCCCGGTAGTTCATTCCCGAGATCTCGGCGACCGGCACGTCCTCGTCCGGAACGGTCGTCGGAAGAATGTGTTCTCGTTGTCGTTCGACCCAGTAATCCTCCGAATCGATAATAACGCCGTCCATGTCGAAGAGTACAGCAGCCATTTGGAGTCGTCTCGAGGTTCGCCCGCCGGACGGATAGCCGTTATCCCATTAGCTGATTGCGCGTCTATCGATTTTCCGGCTCTCGGTGCACTGTTCCCTGTCGCTCGTGTTCTAGGACCTCGGCCGCCGAGTCGGCAACGTCCTCGCCGAACTCCCGCTCGAGGAGCCACAGCGCCAGATCGATCCCCGACGTGACGCCGCCGGCCGTGAGGATATCGCCGTCGTCGACGACCCGCGAATCGACCGCGTCGGCGTACTCGGCGAGGTCGTCGAGTGCGGTGTGATGGGTCGTCGCGGGTCGGTCCTCGAGAATTCCCGCCTCAGCGAGGACCATCGCGCCCGTACAGACGGAGGCTATCGTCGTTCCGTCCGCGTGCAGTTCGGTGACGGCGTCCGGGAGCCGACCCTCGTCGACGACCCGTCTGACGCCTCCGTCCTCGCTCGACCAACCGCCGCCGGGGACGACGAGCAAGTCGGGTTCGTCGAGCACTCCGTCGGGTTCGACGCGCATGCCGTGGCTCGCCCGAACGTGATCTGTTTGCTCGAGCGTGACGAAACTGGTCTCGAGGGGTGCACCTGCTTGCCGGCCGTAATCGAACACCTCGTAGGGGCCGACGGCGTCGAGTTCGTCGAAGCCGTCGAAGAGAGGGATTTCGACGGTAGTCGTGGTCATGGTGTAATTTAGGTAGGTGTTATTGTCAACGTTGGTATTTGGAACCCATACCGGATCGAAGTAGACAACCGCGTACTTCTTTGGTTCTCTCTGATGAGTTCGTGAACCGTTCGACCCAACGGGTGATACAGTGTGGATGTCCCCGCCCATGACAGGGAAAACAGTTATACCGTACGACTTACCATTGAAAGTGAAGGTTGTCTACGATTCACAATGACAGAGACATCATTACCGATCGGAACGGTGGTAGCGCTCGCGGTCATGGTTGGCGTTCCACTCGTCTCGTACGTACTGTATCGAATTGATAAGCGACGAGGGGACGGTCACGTAACCGTCCTGGGGCGTCGATAGCATGGTTTCGACGATCCAACTGACGTTCGGGGCGTATCTCCTCGTTCTGATCGCGATCGGACTCTATTTTTTCCTCACGACGGAGACCAAGCGGCTATCGGACTATCTTCTCGCAGGACGGGATGTCGGGACGTGGCCGATCGCCATTTCGGAGGTCGCTTCCGTCGCGAGCGGCTGGACGTTCTTCGCGTGGGTCGGCGTCGGATTCACGACCGGCATTAGCGGGCTCTGGTTCTCGCTCACGATGATCCTGCTCGTGTTGTTTATGTACCGGTACGTCGCGTCCCCGTTCCGACGACACTCGGAGCAACTCGAGAGCTACACCGTGGTCGACCACATTTCAGTGTATTTCGAAGACGACCGGCTGGGTCCGGCGATTCGAATCGTCGCGACGCTCGCGGTCGTCGTCTTCATGGTGTCGTACGTCGGTTCCCAAATCATTGCCGTCGGCGAAGCGATGGACACCGGGATCGGCATCGACTACGGTTGGGCGGTTCTCCTCGGTGGAATCGCAGTTGGCCTTTATACGATTCTCGGCGGATTCAACGCCTCGATCTGGACCGACGTCTTTCAGGGGGTGTTGATCTTCGTCGCAGCGGTGGCACTTCCCATCCTCATGGTGCTGGAGGTCGGTGGCTGGAGTGCGTTCCTCACCGAAGCCAACGCGACCGATCCGAACCTGCTCTCGATGACTGCCGGCGATGCGGGGACCGGACTCGCGATCGCCGTTCTCGCCTGGGTTACATTCGCGATGGGGACGCTCGGGCAACCCCAATCGCTGATGCGGTATCAGGCGATTCGATCCGAACGGATCGTCAGCGCGGCGTCGGTGATCGCCATCACCTTCCAGGCGTTGCGCCTTACCGTCCCGCTCATCATCGGTATCGCCGGCCGGATTCTCTACGACGGACTCGAGGCCGGAGAAGCAGAGAACGTCGCGATGATCGCTATCGTCGACCTGTTCCCTGCCTTGATCGCCGGTATCTTGCTCGCTGCGATCGTCTCAGCGATCCTCTCGACATCGGATTCGATGTTGATCGTGACCTCCTCCGACGTCACTCGGTTCTACGAGAAGTATGTCAACCCTGGAGCGACCGATCGCGAACTGATCCTCTTCGGACGCGGTGTCGTCGCCGTCGTCGCAGTGTTCGGCGTCGTACTGGCGTACGTTCGTCCGGGAACTATCTTCGAGATAATCGAGTTCGCCTACGTCGGACTCGGCGTTACCTTCGGACTCCCGCTGGTCTTCATCCTCTTCTGGAAGAAGACCACGCCGGAAGCGGCCCTCGCCGGGCTTCTCGTCGGACTCGGTAGTTCGATCGGAAACCTCTATCTCGCACCGGATCTGTTTCCGATCTTTCCGTGGCCGCTGACGATCGCAGCGATCGTCGCCGTCGGATATGCGACGGCTGAAGCGACGACTACCACACCCGTCGCCGCGGAAGAACCGTCGTAGACAGCGCTCTCGTTTTCCCGAGTGAGGTAGCCGAGTGACCCCGAAGACTGGTCAGGGATCGAGCAGTTTCGACTCCGCCTTGCGCAAGTGCTCGAGCAGTGTCGATTTTGAGATACCGAGGTCGGCCGCGAGCTCGCGGGTCGTCGCTTCCCGGGGCCACTCGTAGTAGCCGACTTCGCGAGCGTGTTCGAACACCTCGCGCTGGGTCGTCGTCAGCGTGTCCAGTCGCCGACTACGAGGTGATTTTTGGGGGCCGTCCGAAGACGTGATCGACGCGACGCTCACCTCGGCGCCCGCCTGTTCGCGAACGCCGTCGAGCGAGGCTTCGACCTCCGAGCGATCGCCGGCGAAACAAACCTGCCACTGTTCGCGTCCGTTTTGGATGCAAACCGGGGCACTGTGAACGAACCCGTTCTCGAGAAGCACCGGACAGACCATTTCGGCTGGATCGTACTCGAGGAAAAATTCCTGAACGACGGTTCCAGGGGTATCTCGTGTGCGACCGAACCGCTGTTGCAGTTCGAAGAGCCTTCCTGCGTGATCCGAATCTCGGATCGCCTCGAGCAGGTCGTCGACTTCACCGCTCGTCTCGCCGAACGCCGTATACAGCGCCTTGACAGTCCCTGGGTTGCCACCATCGGCTCTCGGCGAATTGTAGATCGCGTGGCCCAAAACACCGCCGTCCGTCCGGTCGGTAGCCGCGATCGCCCAGCAGTTCGGGTGCCAGAGGTCGAGTGTCAGTCGTATTCCTGACGGTTCGTTTCGGTCGTTTATGCCCGCAGCGCTCATGAATACCTCTCTTTAGGCCCGTCACACAAGCTGACAGCCGCCCATGGTCGGGGTGGCCGGGCGCTGGTTGCTCGATCCGATGTATCCGTGGTGATCTTCCAACTATCGCTGGAGTGTGCTACTGACACGAGGCAGGCAATCATCGTCCCCGTATTTGGAGCGGAGCGAACCCGTGGCATAGTTATATACTTTCTCGTGTGGACGGTGACGATGGGTTTTCCATGGTGGCAGTTAGCAAGTTACAAACCATGTTCACCGACATGGTCACGGCTCGATACTATGAAGAGCGCCTTCAAGAGGAGTACCTCGAGGGAAAACAGCCGGCCTTCGACATCTCGGCCGGGCCGATCCCCGGCGAGTTACACCTCGCGGCGGGTCACGAGGCCTCGGCAGCAGGGGTCTGTCAGCACCTGCGGGATGACGACACGGTCACGGCACCGCACCGACCCCACCACATCGCCATCGCCAAGGGGGTCGATCTGAACCGGATGACGGCGGAGATTTTCGGCCGCGAAACAGGGCTCAGCAAGGGGAAAGGCGGCCACATGCACCTGTTCGACCCGGAGGTCAACTTCGCGTGTAGCGGCATCATCGCCGAGGGCTGTCCGCCCGCTGTCGGGGCCGGGCTCGCCGCAAAAAAACGCAACGAGGACAGCGTCGCGGTCGCGTTCATCGGTGAGGGCGCGGTCAGTCAGGGAGCCTTCCTCGAGTCGCTGAACCTCGCCGCGGTCCAGAACCTGCCGGTCGTCTTCGTCATCGAGGACAACGACTGGGCGATCAGCATGCCCAAAGATCGCGTGACGGACGTAGCGGACGCCTCCCAACGCGCGGGCGGCTTCGATATGCCGGGCGAGCGGGTCGACTCCGACGACGCGACTGCCATCTACGACGCCGCCAAGGAAGCGGTCGGACGGGCTCGAGACGGTAACGGTCCGACGCTACTGGAGGTGCAGGTTCACCGGCGGATGGGCCACTTTATGGGCGACCCCGAGAGCTACCGCCCCGAGGAGGACTCGGAGGCCGCGCAAAATCGCGATTCGATCGAACGGCTCGCCTCGGAGTTGCGCGCGGCGGGGGTCGAGGACGAGGAACTTGACGAACTCCGCGAGAACGCCCACGAGCGCGTCGACAACGCGATCGAGTGGGCAAAAGAACAGCCACAACCCGACCCCGAGGACGCCTACGGGGACGTCTTCGTTGGCCCGGAATCCGGCGTCACGACGACCGAGCCGACCCACAAGCTGGCAGACGAGACTCGAGCGGGAGGTGAGGACTGATGGCACAACAGGAGTCCGCACAAACGATCGACCGCGAACTAACGATGAGCAGGGCGATGGTCGAGGCGATCGCCGACGAGATGCGGGCCGACGAGGAGGTCTTCTATATGGGCGAGGACGTCGCCGACTACGGCGGCATCTTCGACAGCACGCAGGGGCTCCTCGAGGAGTTCGGCCACGACCGCATCATGGATGTGCCGATCAGCGAGACGGCCTACCTCGGTGCGGCCGTCGGGGCCGCACAAGCCGGTATGCGCCCGATAGCGGAGCTCATGTTCGCCGATTTCTTCGGCGTCGCGATGGACCAGATATACAATCAGATGGCCAAGAACACGTACATGAGCGGCTCGAGCGTGAATGTCCCGATGGTGCTGACCGCGGCCGTCGGCGGGACGTACAACGACGCCGCCCAGCACTCCCAGACGCTGTACGGTACCTTTGCGCACCTTCCGGGGATGAAAGTCGTCGTTCCCTCGACGGCCTACGACGCGAAGGGGCTGATGCACAACGCGATCCGTGACGACGATCCGGTCGTCTACATGTTCCACAAGCGACTCATGGGAATCGGTTGGATGCCCGCTCCCGACGGTCCCAAGACGCCCGTTCCCGAGGAGGAGTACACCATCCCCTTCGGGAGCGCCGATGTCAAACGCGAGGGCGAGGACGTCACCGTCGTCACGCTCGGCCTGCACGTCCACCGGGCACTCGAGGCCGCCGAAGACCTTGCAGAGGACGGCATCGACGCCGAAGTCGTTGATCTTCGAACGCTCGCTCCCGTAGACACCGAGACGATCCTCGAGTCGGTCGAGAAGACCGGCCGACTGGTCGTCGTCGACGAGGATTACCGCTCCTACGGCGTCACAAGCGAGATTGTCGCCCGCGTCGCCGAGGAGGACCTGGCCTCGCTCGAGGCCGTCGAACGGCTCGCGGTTCCGGACGTTCCGATTCCCTACGCGCGGCCGCTCGAGAACGAGGTGATTCCGGCCGCGGAGGATATCAAAGACGCCGTTCGGTCGGTCAGTTCCTAACCATGTCCGGGAACGATCGCCTCGAGATCAACACAGAAGACGTCTGGCCCGAGGACGCGGATGAAGACGAAGGGGTCGTCACCAACTGGTTTACGAGCGAGGGGAGCCGGGTCGAGGAAGGCGATACGCTCTGTGAGATTCAAGTCGAGAAGGTCAGCGTCGACGTGCCGGCACCCGTGGCGGGGACGCTCTCCGAAATCGTCCGCGACGAGGACGACGAGTTCGAGCGCGGCGAGATCTTGGCGGTGCTCAAGGCGTCCTGATCGATCACCGTGACGTTTCACCAGGCCATCAACCATATGACATCATCCACCGAAAACGGCGACTCGAGCGATACTGCGGACGATACCGGCGGTTCACAGAGCGATCCGTCGGACGGCGACCGCGCCGTCCTCGAGGAGCGCACGCTCACCGGGATGCGCCGAACGATCGCGAACCGACTCCAGGAGAGTTCACAGAACGCGGCCCACGTGACGGCGAATCGCGAAGTTGACGCCGAAGCGCTCTCGAGGGCGGCGGTGCTGGCGAGCGAGGAATCCGACGCCAACGTCTCGGTGATCGACGTCATCCTCCGCGCACTCTCGGAAACGCTCGCGGAACATCCCGGATTCAACGCGACGCTCGAGGACGGCGTCCACCGGCTATACGAGACCCAAAACGTGGGAATCGCGGTCGATATCGACGCCGGACTGGTCGCGCCCGTCCTCGACAACCTCGAGTCGAAATCGCTCGAAGAGATTGCGCTCGAGCGCCGGGAACTGACAGAAGCAGTACAGTCAGGCGATTACTCGATGTCCGACCTCCAGGGTGGGACGTTTACGGTCACGAACCTCGGCGTGCTGGGTGTCGACTCGTTCACGCCGATTATCAACCCGCCCGAGGTGGCGATTCTCGGCGTCAACCGCATTCGAGAACGGGCCCGACCGGGCGACGACGGCGTAGAATTTCGCAAGCGGATCTCGTTCGACCTGAGCTTCGACCACCGGGTCGTCGACGGTGCGGATGCGGCGCGATTCCTCGAGACGTTGTGTACGACTGTCGATGCTGCGGAGGGGTTCGTCGACGAAAAGAGTGGCTAGGCGGGTGGCTGGCGGAACGGCGCGACTGACCCTCAAGGACGAGAATTTATATACGAACCCGCGGCCAGACCGCCCATGATCGACGACGCAATCCGCGTGCTCGCGGGCGACTGTACCGTAATCACCGATGGAACGGCTCGAGAGGAGTACCGCGGCCGCGTGACCACGCTCGTCAAACCCGACAACACCGTCCTCGTCCACGATATCGACGGCTATCAGCCCGTTGCGTGGCTCACCCGCGCCGACAGCGTCTCGAGCGACCGCTCGGACGGCTTCACGCTCGTGGCGAAAAAGGACACCCAGACACTCCGAATCGCGGCTCACGAACAGGACGCATTCGCCCACTACCCGGCTTCGTCGGCTGGAACGCCGGTCGGGAGCTGTCCCGACTGCGGCGGTGCGCTCGTCCGCTCGAGCGGCGTTAACTGCGTGGACTGTGGAACCCGCTACGGCGTCCCCTCGGACGCGACCATCCGCGAGGACACCTGCGACTGCGGACTCCCCAAAATGCGGGTCGAACGCGGGCTGGCGTTCAACGTTTGCATCGATCGCCAGTGTGAGTCCCTGGACGACGCCGTTAAGGAAGCCTTCGACCGCGAGTGGGACTGTCCCGAAGCGGGCTGTGACGGGGACCTCCGAATCCTCAGACGCGGCGGCTTGCTAGCGGGCTGTGAGCACTATTCCGACTGTGACACCGGATTTCGGGTCCCCGCGGGCGTCATCGACGGCGAGTGCCGGTGCGGCCTTCCAACCTTCGGCACCGCCAGCGGAACCCGGTGTCTCGACGCGACCTGCGAGGGGATGCTTGAGCACGCACCGAAGGCCACGAGCGGCGACTAACTACCGACGACTCCCGTCTAACTAGCTCGTCGTACGGATCGCTCGGATAGCCCACCCCGGATCCACAGCCCCTTTGTGCTGGGCGGCAAAATCGCGACCATGACACTCGAGGGGCGATACGACGAGGATGCGGGCGTCGTCCGCGTCGGCGCGGACGCGCGCCAACGCTATCACGACGCGCGGGGCTACGGCTACCCGCTCGAGGGCAACGAGATCGCACTCGCGCCCGTCGAAGCGGCGCACCTGCTCTATCGCGGGGATCTCGAGGCGGTCGTCGACGACGGTCAGCGACTCGAGTTCAGGGACGTGCTCGCCCGCGAGCCCGGGACGGATTTCGGGGTTCGGTTTCTGGTCTACGCCGACCTGCGCTCTCGGGGCTTTTACCTCTCACCCGCCGAGGAGCCGTGGGTGACCGACCCGCCGGCAAGCGATTTTGCGGTATTCCCTCGCGGCAAGGGACCGAACGACGGCGAGATCGCCTACGCGCTGCAGGTGATCGGCGAGCGGACCGACATTCCGGCGGGAGCGCTCGAGGAGAGCGTCCTCGCGGTCGTCGACGAGGAGAGTGAGATCACCTACTTCGACGTGAACCCGCGAAATCCGACGGGGAGTTCCGCGACGGCCGAGCCGGACCGCGAGATCGCCGCCGACCTGCTGGCTGATCGGGTCGTTGTCTGGGAGCCCCCGGGCGACCTCTACGAACGGACGTTCTACGGCCAGCCCCTCGAGGGACGGGAGTACGACCGGCCGACGCTGCAGTGTTCCCTGCTCGAGGCCGCACACCTCGCGGATCGGGGGATTTTGGACCTCGAGCCGTCGGTCGTTCGCGAGCGGGGTCGTGAGGTCGAAGGCGAGCGCTTCGAGCGACGGCTCCGGGTGTACAAAACGCTCCGCGAGGACGGCGTGGTTCCGAAGACGGGCTACAAGTTCGGCGCGGACTTTCGGACCTACGCTGAGGTGGAGTCTGTCGACGACCTGGGCCACTCCGAACTACTGGTTCGCGTGCTTTCCGACGATCACGTCTTCGAGCCTCGAGACCTCGCATTGGACGTTCGGCTCGCCCACGGCGTCCGGAAGACGATGGTGTTCGCGCTTGTCGGCGATGATGGGAACGTAGAGTGGTGGTCGCTCGAGCGACTTACACCGTAACAATGTGCTGTAACAGACTCTCTAACTCAGGAACAGTCATCGTGCTGGCAACACTGATTTCCACATCCTCCCCAGCCGACTCGTTCGCTCGCTTGGCTCACGGCTTCGCCGTTCGCTGTTCCGCGACGCTTCGCGTCGCGCTCCGCTCATTCGTCCCTCGCACGGCTGTCGATCGCGGTTCGCAACGCGGCGAACCGCGATCGGGCGCGCGCCACTGCTAGTGTCTGGTCGATCACGCCGAGTCCTCCCGCGAAGCCGAAGCCTTTTGCGCGCTGGCGCGCCAACACGGTGATAATGACCGGAGACGATCCACTCGAGGAGCCCGGGGAACCGAGAACAGACGGCGGTGAGCGATCCTTGTCGGAGCTCCGCTCCGACGGTGGAGCCGTCGACGACGTTGCGCTGGACCCGTGGGGTTCCTCGAGCGTCTCCGACTACCGGAACCTCTTCGAGGAGTTCGGGATCGAGGAGTTCGACGAGATTCTTTCCGAAGTACCGGATCCGCACTACCTGTTGCGTCGGGGCGTTATCTTCGGCCACCGGGATTACCGGCCCGTCGCCGAGGCGATGCGAAACGACGAGCCCTTTGCGGCGCTTTCGGGATTTATGCCGACCGGCGACCCTCACATCGGGCACAAGCTGGTGTTCGACGAGATCATCTGGCACCAACAACAGGGGGCGGACGCGTTTGGGCTCATCGCGGATCTCGAGGCCCACTCCGCGCGCGGGTTGACCTGGGATGAGATCGACGAGCACAGCCGGAACTACCTCCTCTCCTTGCTCGCGCTCGGCTTCGATCCCGAGGAGGGCGAACTCTACCGTCAGTCGACCAACCGAGAGGTGCAGGACCTTGCGTTCGAACTCGGCGCGGAGGCCAACTTCTCCGAGTTCGAGGCCATCTACGGCTTCGACGGCGAAACCGACGTCTCGCACATGCAAAGCGTCGTCACCCAGATGGCCGATATCCTCTACCCGCAACTCGAGGAGCCAAAGCCGACCGTCATCCCCGTCGGCCCGGACCAGGACCCACACGTCAGGCTCGCGCGGGATCTCGCCGAACGAATGCGGTTTTTCAAGGTCTCGAAGGCCTACGCGAGCTTCGAACTCGACGACGAGGAACGCGAACTGGTTGCCGACTTCTACGACCGCCTCGAGCCCGAGGAGTTCGACGACGATACGCTTCGCTGCGTTCACGTCGCCGAGTTCCTCGAGCGGACGCCGCTCGAGGAACTCGACGTTCCGGCCGACACCCTCGGCTCGGTCGTCCAAAAGCTGACCGAGGCCGGAAAGGAACCGATCCGGCCGCGAACGCGGTTTTTCAACCGTCGGGCGACCGAAGACGCCTTCGAGGCGCTCATCGAGGCTATCGAGGGCGAAAAGCGGGTCTACGAGAGTCATATCGACGCCTTCGATCTCGATCTCGAGGAAGCGAAAGCCCTCGCCACGGAGGTCGAAGTCGACAACGGCGGCTACGGCTTCCTGCCGCCGTCGTCGATCTACCACCGATTCATGACGGGCTTGACGGGCGGGAAGATGTCCTCGTCGATCGAGGCCTCCCACATTTCCCTGCTCGACGATCCAGAGGAGGGCTACGATAAGGTCAAATCGGCGACGACGGGTGGCCGCGAGACGGCCGAAAAACAGCGCGAACTTGGCGGGAAAGCCGACGAGTGTCCCGTTTACGAGCTGTACGCATACCTGCTCGCGGGCGACGACGACGAGTTCGCAAAGGAAGTTTACGACGAGTGCGTCGGCGGCGAGCGACTCTGTGGCGGCTGCAAGGAACAGGCCGCCGAACTGATGCGGGAG
This sequence comes from Halostagnicola bangensis, assembly GCF_054653435.1. Taxonomy (NCBI): domain Archaea; kingdom Methanobacteriati; phylum Methanobacteriota; class Halobacteria; order Halobacteriales; family Natrialbaceae; genus Halostagnicola; species Halostagnicola bangensis. The sequence continues at coordinate 1,736,480 of NZ_BAAIGG010000002.1, forward strand.
TTCCTCGCGGACCATCAGGAAAAACGCGAGGAAGTCGAAGACTTGCTCGAGGAGGCCGACATTGAACTCGATTCGCCGCGGCGCGGATAGATGTCGGATCGTCGGTGACGGGGATCTCATCGATCGGCAGTCTCTTCGTTCTCGGTTGCTCTCTCCCGGACTCTTTTCACTAGTTTCTGAGAATTATTTTGATGTCTGACGTAGATACAAACGGTTGGATACCGAACCGAGAAGACGATGGACCGTCGCCCGCCTCGAGACCCGAGCGAGGACGCACTCGTCTGTGCTGACGTACTCGGCGCGTTCGGCATCTCTGCAGGGGATATCGAGCGCCAAACGACGGGGGATGGTGATCGCCGGTCGACTGACGAATCCGCCCTCGAGGAGACGCTAACCGATGCGCTGGAGGATGCGCGGGATCGAACGGCGTTTCTCCGCCGAACGATTTGTGGTACGGCTCGTGGAATCGACTGTTCGGCTCGCTACTCGAGTCGGGATCTCGAAAGCGAATTGGGCGGCGTCTTCGCGTCGCTGGGCTGGTCGGTCGACCTGTTTGCAGATCGGTCGGGACTCGAACTCTCCGTGAGCGGGTTGCAGGACCGAACACGCGAACTTGCTGTCGAGTACCCCGAGACGCCACTGGGGTCAGACAACCTGCCCGCCGTCCTTTCGTCGCTCAACGAACGCCTTCTGTCGGGAGTCGACGCTCGATTCGTCCTCCTCTCGGCGGGCGTCGACCGCTGGCGCGCCGCGCTGATCGAGAGCGACGAACTCGAGCGTCTCCGCGAGCGCTACGGAGATCGGATCGAGGCGTTCGAGCGGCCGCTCCGGCTCGAACACGACTGTGAGTCCTACGACTCCGACGATCCGTCCGAACCGTGGCCGGAGTGGGCGAGCGAGCGAACGCGAAAGCAAACCGGGCGCACAGCGGGAGGTGAACCGAACTCGAGGAGCGGCGACGGATCCTCGTTTATCACGGAGGCTGAGCCAAGCCGTTCGGCGGACTCGGATCGTTCGGAGCACTCCGATCAGTCCGCGCCGTCTCCGAACGGTTCCGGCGGCCCGGACGTTTCGTCGCCCTCGAGCGATTCGCAGGACAAAGCACGTACGGAACCTTCGCGAGACGAACGCACAGCGTCTCGAGAGGACCCGAGCGACTCGAACGGCGAGTACGATGGTTTCGAACTCGCCGGCGGTTCGCCGACCGTCACCCGATCCGGCGGATCTGTCTCGAGCGAGACAGTTGCGAGCGATACAGACCCCGACTTCGGCGGCGTTTCCGACCGAGACGATCGAAATTCGGACGGACGACAACCCGAAAAATCTTCGAGCTCGGCCGCGAAGCCGATTTCGGCGAGGTCTTGTCTGGACCTCGAGACGGGTTCGGACGACGACTCGGAATCGGGCTTCGGAACGCTATCTGGTTCGCCGACGACGACCCGCGTCTCGAGCGACTCCTTCGACACGGCCGATGAGACGCAGACGGACGAGGAACGGTACCGGGCGTTGGGAGCGGCACTCGGGACGGGCGAGGACGTCTCGGTGACGGGACTGCTCGAGGACGACGAGTTTCTTCCCGAACTCCCGGCCGTCGAACCGAACGAGACGCGTCTCACGTTCGACGATCCGTTCGAACCCGGCGCGATCGAAGCGGCCAGAGCCCGGTCCGAACAGTCCGGATTCGAGTGGGTCGACTCCGGGTCGCTCGAGACGACGCGGATCTCGAACGGATAGATTCGACTGCAGTCGGAGCTACCCTCATCGGGGAACACGGGACAGTCAGGCGTGCGACCGTCCCGCAAGATTTTTGCTCGAACCGGATCATTTTCCGGGTATGGCAACCGAATCCCACGTTCGTGCCAGCGTCACTCGCAAGCCACAGCGGTCGGTTTCGGGATTCGGCTTCGCTTTTTTCCGGTGAGCGTCGGTGGACGTCCGCGTGGCTCTACCGGGCCCCGCGGGTCGAAACCGACCGCACCGAGTCGGAACCGCTAACTGACCGACCCACAGCCATTGAAGTAAGCGAATGAAACTTCCACACGCACAGGCCGCGGTCGTCGAGACCGCGAGCGCAGACGAGGCACAGTCCGTCGACGCCCTCGCTGCGGCCACCGACCTCCCTACCGAGACCGTCACCGGCGCGGCCTTCGAACTCGAGGAGGAGGGGCTGGTCGCCGTCGAGGAACGGGTCGACGAAACGGTATCGATCACCGAAGAGGGCCGCGAGTACGTCAACCAGGGGCTTCCCGAGATTCGACTCTACGAGGCCGCACTCGAGGCCGGCGCGGCCGACGACCCCATTTCGATGGGGCAAGTCATCGGCGCGTCCGGGCTCGAGGGTCAGGCGGTCGACATCGCGCTCTCGAACTACGCCCGGAAAGGGTACGGTTCGATCGACAGCGGCGAGATCACCGCCGATTCCGACGCCAATCCAGGCTCGGATTCGGAGGCAAACGCGCTCGAAGAGATCGCGGCAGCGACGGAAGCCGACGACGGAGCAACGGGAGCCGACGACGCCGCGGGCGGCGCTGGATCGTCACCCGCCGACGCACTCGGTATCGACGAGGAAACGCTCGAATCGCTCGAGCGGCGAGACCTGCTCGAGCGGAGCGAAACCACCGTTCGATTCGTCACGCTGACCGAACTCGGCGTCACGGAGCTAATGGGTGGAGTCGAGACCACAGAGACTGTCGGACAGGTTACGCCCGACCTGCTCACGAGTGGTGACTGGGAAGACGCCGAGTTCGCCGAGTACAACGTCGAAGCCGACGCGGAGCCGGTACAGGGCGGGAAGGTCCACATTCTGCGACAGACCGCAGATCGCGTGAAAGACGTTCTCGTCGGGATGGGCTTTCAGGAGATGGAAGGCCCGCACGTCGACGCGGACTTCTGGATCAACGACTGTCTGTTCATGCCACAGGACCACCCGGCGCGGACCCACTGGGATCGGTTTGCCCTCGAGCAACCGACTCATATCGAGGACTTACCGGCGGATCTTGTTGACCGCGTCGAACGCGCCCATCGCGAGGGCGTCGGCGACGACGGCGAGGGGTATCACTCGCCGTGGGACGAGGACTTCGCGCGGGCGCTCGCACTACGCGGACACACGACATCGCTCTCGGCGCGCTATCTCTCCGGCGAGGAGATCGGACGATTAGAGCCGCCACAGCGTTTCTTCAGCGTCGAGAAGGTGTACCGAAACGACACCCTCGATCCCACGCATCTCCTCGAGTTCTTCCAGATCGAGGGCTGGGTGATGGCCGAGGATCTTTCCGTGCGCGATCTGATGGGCACCTTCGAGGAGTTCTACGCCCAGTTCGGGATCACGGACATCGAGTTCAAGCCACACTATAATCCGTACACGGAACCGAGCTTCGAGCTGTTCGGAACCCATCCGACGACGGGCGAACTCGTCGAGATCGGCAACTCCGGGCTCTTCCGCGAGGAGATGCTCGAACCGCTCGGCGTCGAGTGTGACGTGATGGCGTGGGGGCTCGCCCTCGAACGCCTGCTCATGTTGATGTACGGTTTCGAGGACATTCGCGACATCCACGGCACGCTGTGTGATCTGGAACTGCTGCGAGAGACGGAGGTGACCTACTAATGCCCACGGTCGAAATCGATCCCAACGAACTGCGCGAGTTGACTAACGCCGACGAAAAGAGCGACGACGACTTAATCGACGATATGTTCGCGCTCGGTCTCGAATTCGAGGGCCGAACAGAGGACGACGAGTTCGAACTCGAGTTCGCGCCCGACCGGCTCGACCGGCTCTCGGTCGAGGGCGTCGCCCGCTCGCTTCGCTACCAGTATGGCGACGACCGGGGCGTCTACGTGCCGAATACGAACTCCGCGGAGTGGACGATCACCGTCGACGAAGCGGTAGCCGAGGAGCGGCCCTACGTCACGGGCGCGGTTGTCCGCGGCGTAAACTTGGACGAGGATGCGCTTGACTCGCTCATTCAGTTGCAAGAAAAGCTCCACGCGACGATGGGCCGAAAGCGCGCGAAAGGAGCGATCGGGATTCACGACCTCACCATGCTCAAGGGGAGTTCGGTCGGGGACGCCGACTCGAGCGTTCGCTACACTGGCGTCGCCCCCGAGGAAGACAGTTTCGTTCCCCTGGATGCGGATCGGGAAATGACGCCCGCGGACGTTCTCGAGGAGCATCCGACCGGGGAAACCTACGCCGATCTCGTTCGGGATACAGACCGGTACCCGGCGATCTACGACGAACTGGGGCTGTTCTCGTTCCCGCCAGTGATCAACGGGCGGCGCACGGAGGTCACGACGGGCTCTCGGAACCTATTCGTCGAGTTGACCGGCACCGACCAGTGGACGATCGACAAGATGTGCGCCATCATCTGCTACGCGCTGAGCGCCCGCGGGGGCACCATCGAGGAGGTCACTGTCGAGTATCCAGACCACGACCTGATTCGCCCCGATATCTCGACGGAGACCAAGACGGTTGCCCACGAACGCATCGAGACGATCCTTGGCATCGACCTCGATCCCGAGGAGGTCATCGATCTGGCCGAACGGGCGGGACTCGAGGCCGAGACGGCAGAAGCCGACGGAGGTCGGAGCGTCGAGCGAGCCGAACGCGACGACCACGACCGCGAGGATCTCGTCTACGAGATAACGATCCCGCCCTACCGCGTCGACGTGCTTCACCCGATGGACCTGATCGACGACCTCGGCCGGGCCTACGGCTTCAACGAACTCGAGCCGCGCTACCCCGACGTGGGAACCGTCGGCGGTCGCCACGAGCGGAGTCGCCTCGAGGATGCGACACGCCGCAATCTGGTCGGATTAGGGTTCGAGGATCTCCTGAACTTCCACATGATCAACGAGGAGGAAAACTTCGATCGCATGGTGCTTCCCGCTGACGGCGCCGACGGCGAGCGTGCTGAAGGCGAGGCCGTCTACGGCGCCGGCGAGCCCGCGACGATCAAGGAACCCTACAGCGAGGACTATACCATGCTCCGGACGTGGGTGCTCCCCTCGCTCGTGATGGTCCTCGAGCGAAACACCCACCGCGCGTATCCGCAGGACCTCGCCGAGATCGGCTTCGCCGCGGAGGTCGACGAGTCCGAAAACACCGGCGTCACCGAACGTCGAAGCGTCGGTGCCGTGCTCGCTCGCCACGACGCAGCCTACGAGGACGCGAAGGGACGACTCCAGACGCTCGTGGGTGATTTCGGCGGCAAACTCGAGACGCCCCCGACCGAACACCCGTCGTTCATCGACGGGCGAACCGCCGCGGTCGTCATCGACGGCGAGGAAGTCGGCGTCATCGGCGAACTCCATCCGAAGGTGCTCGTCGAACACGACCTCGAGGTACCCGTGGCGGCGTTCGAGTTCGATCTCGAGGCGCTGAACTGAGTAGGATCTCTGTTGATTGGATGCAGTACGGCTATGATATTTTACCGCGAGCGAACGAAGTGAGCGAGCGGGCCGACGACTGACTCGGAGTGAGCAACGCGAACGGAGAGGAGTGTCTTCGTGAGTGGAACGAACGAAGGCTCGGAAGTCGCAGCCCGCGAACGGAGTGAGCTGGACCGTCTTCCGGTGCTTTTAATCGAAGCTAAGCGGGAGCTTAATGAGTGACGGAAGTTATGGGCATGGGCTGAGATGGGCGAGTAATGGGAGGAGACCGGCGAGGCGATCTCGTTCGTCATCTGAGTGAGGGGGAGTTGGATCGTCTGCTGGACGAAGCAGACGATCCAAAGATAATCAAACGGCTCACCTTTGTCAAACGTCTCTACAAGGGTGCAACGTACGAGGAAGCAGCCGACGACGTTGGTAAATCTGCGTCGACTGGAAGTCGCTGGGCACGTCGATGGAACGATGGCGGACTAGGTCAGTTGACACCGAACTTCGGGGGCGGAAGGCCCCCGAAGGTCGGTGACAAGGAACAAGAGCGTCTTCTAGAACTTCTCCGGGAGGGACAGCCCTGGAAAGCACAGGAAGTTCATCAGCTTCTGGACGAAGAGTTCGATGTTGAGTACCATCCGGATTATCTCGGTCGATTCCTCCGGAACCTTGGACTATCCTACGCGAAACCACGTCCAAAACGCCCCTCTCGGCCAGAGAACGCCGATGAAATCCTCGAAGAACGCGTCGCAGACGCGTTCGACGAGGAACCAGAGACAGCACATAACAAGCGTCCTGATGATGAGGACGAAGGCTGGGTTCTCGACGACGATATCTGTACAGATGGGGGAACTGTCGTCGGTTTTTGTGACGCTTCGCATCCGCAACCATACGACAATTCGCATCGACTGTGGTACGTCGATGATCCGACACTGGAACGACCGCTGGTGAAGCTTGACGAACCAGCGGTCGGGTGCTATACGCTTAACGGTGAAAGTGTCCTAACGTTTCCTGAAGATCAATCGAAAGAGAACATCTGTGCCCTATTGGAGGAGGTCCGCGAGCAGAATCCGGGAACGCGGATTCTGCTCGTCTTGGACAACTTCTCGTCTCACATCTGTGAACACACGCGCAAGCGCGCACATCAACTTGGTATCGATCTCGTTTTTCTTCCGGTCGGCTCACCGCATCTCAATCCAATCGAGCAGGTCTGGAAAGTGCTCAAACGGAACGCTTCACCAATTGTCGTGGCGAGCGAGAGCGCGTTCCGCACTCTCGCTCGCCGTCTCTTCAACACCCTTACGAATCGACTTGGATTCGCCAAGTCCTGGATCGACCAGTTCCTCAGTCCATATTTGCAAAAGTTATCTTGATCATTACGCTCCCGCGAGGTTGTCGGCGCTCTTTTGAGGATTTTGCCGAGGGACACCGCGTTCACACCAGCTATGTCTGGCATGAACTCGGTAGACCACAGCGCAAAACTTCGTCTCTAGAACTCGTGTTCGACTTCCTCCTCGTCGGCTTTCTGGATGATGATTTTTCCGTCTCGAACACGGACGAATACCTCATCACCGATATCCATGCCCGCCACCTCGAGTTCGTCTTCGTGTAGATTGAGGTGGACGTTGTGGTAGTTTCCGTCCTCGTCTTTGGCGCCGCTTGGACTCAACTTCTTTTTCCGGACCATCGCGGGGTTCTAACTCGAACTTCACTGCAGGATATACTTAAGTGTTTTCTACGCAATATCGATGTACTATGTCTCGTATGCTGTACGTATGTGAATATATGCGACGACTTTCACGCTCACAATCAATTGGTGGAAGGTGGTGGCGTGTCGAGTTCACTTAAAGATACCGGCGCAGTCGGTCGGTTTTGGGGGATATCTTTATGTCGGACCGTGTGCTGAATTGACATGGAGGGAAAAACCATGGTACGTGAAGATGGTAAGCGAAACTTTGCACTGCGCGCGACGAACGGCAACGAGGAGAGCGTCTTCTCTGGAAACACACCTCGGCAGGCTGCACTCAAGGCAGCACGGCGACTCGAGCCCGGCTCGAGCGAGGACGCCGCCGAGCGAGTCGAACTCCGACTTCGAGAGAAAGGAACCGATAAAGTCCACATCTACGACGGCTGGGCCTGGGAGGAAACTGCGCCAGACGACAAGCCGGACTGGATGCCGGACGAGATCACGGAAGCGAACGTGGCCAAACAAGGAATCGACCACCTCGAAGAATAATCGGTTGTCGGAGATTCTCGATAGGCTACTTCTCGAGTGACAACTAGCAGAAGACGGGAGTACTCGCCCGAAATCGTCCGATGTCTGGTCTCAATTAGTTTGGTAGTTGGTGTAAGATTGTGACCGCGTGTCCAGTTTTGTAACATCATAATACGACCTAGTGCTATGGCTATCTCGTAGTATTGTTATGCCTGACTAAGAAGCACGTTTATGAGTGAGAGACTGGCCATTATTGAATAGAATATGGGCCTGATCGTTCACCAAACTTGCAGTAAAGAAGATGATTGTTCAGTATGGTGTTGGTCCGTCCGCTTATCGACTTCGTCGGACGGGTCATGTGAGGTGGGCGTATGATCGCTCCGAAGTGGAAGAACCTGCTACTCGCGACGGCGATGTTCAATCTCGGGTTCGTGATCTGGTTTTCGTTCGCGCCGTTCACTGGCGATATTGCCGACGAGTTCGGACTCTCGGTGGCCCAGATCGGCATCGTCTCGAGTGCGGCCGTCATCGCCGTTCCGCTCGGACGGATCCTCGTCGGTCCGTTCACCGATCGATTCGGTGCACCGATGATTGCCGGGATCACTCTCGTGGTCGTCGGCATCTTCTCGATTATTAGCGCGTTCTCACAGACCTATGAGGTGTTCGTCGGTTCGCGTATCATCGCCTCGCTGGCCGGGATCACGTTCGTCATCGGAATCCAACACGTTTCACAGTGGTTCGAGGAGGAGAACCTCGGACTGGCTGAAGGGATCTTCGCCGGCATCGGCAACGCCGGTGCGGGACTGGGCGCGTACTTTACCCTCCCGCGAATCTTCGGCGAGAACTACGTTGGGCCGCTTTTTTCCTCGAACTGGCGAGCGGCGTTTTTCTACACGGGTGTTATCGCGATCGTCCTCGGAATCGTTTACTTCATCTTCGGTGGCGCTGCCAAGACCGAAGAGCGACGCCTAGCGGCGAAAAACGGCGTCAACAGACAACAGTGGCTGTACATCGCGACTCGCCACGGTGCCGTCGTTCTCTCCGCGGCCTACGTGATGACCTTCGGCCTCGAGGTCGCGATGAACGGCTGGCTGGGGACCTACTACCGTGAAGGGTTCGGGCAGGGAGATATCGTGATCGCCGCGACGTTCGCCGCGACGTTCTCAATCGCGGCCGGACTCCTTCGTCCGATCGGCGGCTACACCAGCGACGTGGTCGCTCGCAGGGAGATATCGGTCCTCCCGTGGTTCGAGGGTCGATACCGGGAACAGTGGACCTTCCTGACGCTCGCCTTCGTCGTCCTGACGATGTTCGGGATGACCGCTGCCGGATTGAGCGGGAGCATCTATCTCGCGGTGACCGCCGGCTTCTTCGTCGGCGTCGGCTGTGCGTTCTCCGAAGGGGCGATTTTCGCGCAGGTACCGGCGATGTTCCCGAACAACTCCGGCACCGTTGCGGGGGTCGTCGGGGGTCTCGGAACCATTGGTGGTACGGTCTACCCGCTCGTGTTTTCCGCTCCGTTCCTTCCGAATCTCCACGTTGGCTACGCGATCGTCGGCGCAACGATGATTCCAATTTTGGTCCTCTGTGCGTGGGTGTTCCAGCCGGAGATCGCCGAGAACGCGACCGAGGACGGCTGGTTCGTCACCGGCGACGGATCTACCGGAACCGGTTCTGCCACCGCTACCGACGACTGATCGGACGAAATTCCCGATGGGCTTTTCCTTGCCACCCATAAACAACGGGTGATGACCGTAGTTACCCTCGGACCCGAAGGAACGTACTCACACCGGGCGGCCCAGGCGGTCGACGACGATATCGACTTTCGTCAGTCCGTGACGGCGATCGTCGACGCGGTCGCGAGCGGAGAGTACGATCGGGGTATCATCCCGATCGAAAACAGCATCGAAGGAAGCGTTACGGAGAGTCTCGACGCGATCGCGGAGTACGAAATCGCGATCGTCAGCGAGATCGTTACGCCCATCAATCACGCTCTGCTCGCCCAGTCCGACGATTTCGACACGATCGCGAGCCACTCGCAGGCGCTTGCCCAGTGTCGGTCCTACCTCGAGAGCACATATCCGGACGCGACCCTCGAGGCCGTCGCGAGCACGGCCCAGAGCGTCGAGTACGCCCGGGAGGATCCCTCGGTGGCCGGTGTCGCCCACCCGGATAACGCGGGCGACGGCATCGAGGTCATCGCCGACGACATTCAGGAGCAGTCCTCGAACGCGACCCGATTCTTCGCGGTCGCGCCGGCGGCGGACCGCTCGCCTGGCGGCGGTAAAACCTCGATCGTCGCCTACCCCGACGTCGACTATCCCGGACTGTTGCTGGAGCTACTCGAGCCATTCGCCAACCGGAACATCAACTTGACGCGACTCGAGTCCCGCCCGAGCGGCGAGCGGCTGGGAGACTACGTGTTCCACATCGACATCGAAGCCGGGCTCTACGAGTCCCGAACCGAGGAGGCTCTCGCCGACCTCGAGGAGCTCGCAGAGAACGGCTGGGTCCGCCGGTTGGGATCGTACGACACCCAACACGTCGTCGAGTAGCGCGATCGACGGGGTACCGCAAACTGTTTTCCGCGCCTCCGAGTAGGATCGAACATGCCACTTTCGGAGGGAACAGCAGTTCAGGCCGTGAGCGCGACCGATCAAAACGGCGACGAGCGCCGCCTCGAGTTCGCCGAGCCGACGGTACTGTACTTTTACCCGCGTGATGCGACACCGGGCTGTACGACGGAGGCGCGACAGTTCGATCGCGAACTCGAGAGCTATCGCGACGCTGGCGTCACCGTTTACGGCGTCTCGACCGACGACGTTGACTCCCACCAGGAATTCTGCGAGGCGGAGGGCCTCGGGTTCGACCTGTTGGCGGATCCCGAGGGTGAACTGACGGACGCTTTCGACGTCGACCGCAGCGGCGGGGCGGCGGCGCGGACGACGTATTTCCTGGACGACGGCGAGGTGAAGACGGTCTACGAGAACGTCGATCCGGATGGCCACGCTCGAGCGGTCTTGGGCGACGCGCTCGAGGCCGGTCACGTGACGCTTTCCGAGTAGGGTTGCGCGTTGTCGGGTACCGTCACCGTTCTCGATGGTAGCGGCGGCTGTCTCGTTCTGTCGCCAATTGACGGGCAGAATTTATTCTACTCGAGCGCGTACGGTGACCTATGCGACAAAACCCGTTCGACGACCTCGAGGAAATGATCGACCGAATCAGCAAGCAGGTCGAAGAGGGGATGATCAGCGGCGGCGGTGGCGGCTTCCAGATCCCTGGCTCAGTCGCCGTCGACGTCGCCGACCGGGGCGAGGAGTTCGTCGTTACCGCGGATCTGCCGGGCTACGAAACCGACGATATCGAGCTCACGCTCTCGGACGGCTCGCTTCGACTCGAGGCGGCCCGCGAGGACGAAACGGCGTTCGAAGAGGGCGAGTACGTCCGTCGCGAGCGGACGAGCCAGTCAGCAAGTCGGCGAATCCGTCTGCCGGAACCGGTCGACGAGGAAGCGGTTTCGGCGACCTTCACCAACGGCGTGTTGACCGTGGCACTGCCGAAGGTGAGCGGAGACGACGAGTCGAAACAGATCGACATCGAGTAACGAATCAAGCGTCGGCAGGCTCGAGGACGACCGAGCCGACGAACCGTTCGGAAGGGCTCCGAACGAAACCGTTGAGTTTTGGAGCAGCGTTTTGCGTGAAGCGATCGACCAACGACAGGAGAGACCAACAGTGACAGCATACAGACAGCGACGAACGCGAGCCAACGATTGGATGGAAAGGTATAGGGCGGCGTCCCGAACACACGTAAACAAGAGATGAGCGAAGAGGGATACGACCACGTAGCGGTCGAACGGCGCTGGCAGGAGGCCTGGGACGAGGGTGAGGCGTACCGAACGCCCGACGACATCGAGGATCCGACGTACGTACTTGGGATGTACCCATATCCGTCCGGGAAGCTTCACATGGGCCACGTCCGAAACTACACGATTACGGACGCCTACGCCCGATACCGTCGAATGAGCGGCGACGATGTGCTTCACCCGATGGGATGGGACGCGTTCGGCTTGCCCGCCGAAAACGCGGCCAAAGAACGCGATACGAACCCACGCGACTGGACGATTGACTGCATCGATACGATGCGCGAGCAGATGGCCTCGATGGGCTTTGGCTACGACTGGGACCGAGAGATCGCGACCTGTGAGCCGGAGTACTACCAGTGGAATCAGTGGCTGTTCTCCCGATTCCACGACGAAGGGCTGGTCGAACGACGCGACGCCGAGGTCAACTGGTGTCCCGAGTGCGAAACCGTCCTCGCCGACGAGCAGGTCGAAGGCGAGGCCGAACTCTGCTGGCGGTGTGACACCCCCGTCGAACAACGGGAACTCGAGCAGTGGTTCCTGAAGATCACCGAGTACGCCGACGAACTGCTCGAGGACATCGACGACCTCGAGGGCTGGCCCAACTCGGTGCGCCAGATGCAACGCAACTGGATCGGCAGGCAGTACGGGACTGAACTCGAGTTCTCGATAGCGGGCCACGGCTCCGTCGAGGCCTTCACCACTCGCGTCGACACCATCCACGGGGCGACCTTCTTCGCGCTCGCGCCGGATCACCCGATCAGCGAGGACGTAGCCGCGGAGGACGAGAAAGTCCGTCACTTCATCGAGCACGAGGCCGACCCCGAGGGCGATGAGCCAAACGGCGTCGAAACCGGCCTGACCGCGACCAATCCCGTCACCGGTGACGAGATTCCGGTCTACGTCGCGGACTTCGTCCTCTCGGACGTCGGGACTGGTGCGCTGATGGCCGTTCCGGGTCACGACGAGCGCGACCACGCCTTCGCACAGAAGATGGACGAGGAGATCGTTCCCGTCATCGCCCCCGAACCGGACGATTGGGACGGCGAGACGGACCCCGACGCGCCCGATGTCAGCGAGGAGGCGTTCACCGACGATGGCATCCTCGTGAACTCGGGCGAGTACTCCGGCCTCGAGAGCGAGGCGGCCCGCGAGCGACTTACCGACGATATCGACAGCGCCGAAGAGGCGACCCAGTACCAGCTTCGCGACTGGGGGATCTCCCGCCAGCGCTACTGGGGAACACCGATTCCAGTCGTCAAGTGCGACACCTGTGGACCCGTGGTCGTTCCCGACGAGGAACTGCCGGTCGAACTCCCCGAATTCATCAACACCACCGGCAACCCGCTCGACGAAGCCGAGGAGTGGAAGCGGACGACCTGTCCGGAGTGTGGCGGCGAGGCCACTCGAGAGACGGACACGATGGACACCTTCGTCGACTCCTCGTGGTACTTCCTGCGGTACGTCTCGCCGGATCTCGAGGATGCACCGTTCGATCTCGAGCGGGCCAACGACTGGATGCCCGTCGACCAATACGTCGGCGGTATCGAACATGCCGTGATGCACCTGCTTTACTCGCGATTCTTCACGAAGGTGCTCGCCGATCACGAGGGTCTCGAGCACCGCGAGCCCTTTACGAACCTGCTCGCACAGGGAATGGTCCAGCTCGAGGGCGAGAAGATGTCCAAATCCGTCGGTAACGTCGTCTCGCCCCAGCGGATCGTCGAGGAGTACGGCGCGGACACGGCCCGGCTGTTCATGATGCAGGCCGCCCAGCCCGAGCGCGACTTCGACTGGAGCGAGGAAGGCGTCAGATCGACCTACGCGTTCTTGACTCGACTCAAGAGGATGGTCGAAGAGTACGCGGCACAATGCGCCACAGAAGATGCGAGCGGGGACCACCCACGAGCTGAGGCACCCGACGGCGACGACGACGCCATCGCGAGCTACGTCGAGAGCGAGATCGACGCGGCGATCGCGATCGCCAGCGACGAGTACGACGACCTGACGTTCAACGCCGCGGTTCGCGAAAGTCAGGAGCTGGTTCGGACGCTTCGTCAGTACGCCGACTACGCCGACCCACACACGGAAACCTACGAGCGCGGGCTCTCGGCGGTCGTTCGACTGCTGGCTCCGGTCGCGCCCCATCTCACCGAGGAGCTGTACGACGCCCTCGGTCACGACGAGTTCGTCGTCGACGCCCCGTGGCCGACCGCGACGGTTGACCGCGAGCACATTGACAAGCGGCGCAGTCTGGTCGAGAACACCCGCGAGGACATCCGTCAGATCATCGACGTCGCCGGCATCGAGGATCCGAAATCGATCGACGTCGTCGTCGCTCCGGAGTGGAAGTACGACGCCTTGGAGATCGCCATCGAGAGCGACGCCGACAACCTGATCGGCGAACTCATGCAGAACCAGGAGATCCGAGAGCAGGGCGACGCGGCGGCCAGCTACGGACAGGATCTGCAGGTCGAGCGAGAGGCGCTCACCCGAACGCTCGAGGCCGAGGCCGAACACGCCGCCCTCGAGTCGGCCGCGTGGTTGATCGAGCGGGAGTTCGACGTGCCGGTTCACGTCGTTCGCGCAACTGAAGTCAGCGACGACGTGCTTCGAAACGCCGAACCCGGTCGGCCCGCAATCGAGATCGAAGACTGACTTCAGCGCGATTGGGCGCGATCGATTGGAAGAGGCCACGCTAACCTGCTGTCTTGAGTACCCGGCAACGCACCCGCGTTCTTTTATCCGCTCGTTCCCCGTACGAACGTCCACTCCGTCGGATCGCGATGAACTCCGAACAGACTTCCACGAACGTCGATAGAACTGACCGATCGCGTCGCGGTCGCCGCCGCAGGCGAGATCGGCCGCGGACGCCCCACGTCGCCTCGATGACCTGGCGGGACGGGCTGTTCGTCCACTGGCCGATAGATCACGATGCGCTTCGACCGCACGTCCCGGATTCGCTCCGTCTCGAGACCCGAGACGGTTCGGCCTGGATCAGCGTTCTTCCCTTCGTCCTGTCGAACGCCGGGATTCGCGGGTCGCCCGAACTCACCCGGTTCGCATTTCCCGAAATAAACGTGCGGACGTACGTTCAGTACCGCGGCGAACCGGGTCTGTTCTTTTTCAGTATCGACGTCGGGAACCCGCTCGTCGCAACCGCTGTCGGCAGAACAACCCGTCTTCCGGTCTACAACTCTCGAATGCACGTCGGCAGGGCCGACGATCGCGTCTCGTTCTCGAGCGAACGAACGACCGATCGCTGGCAGACCGATTTGTTCTCGGACGGCAGGCCGACGACCGACGGTCGAGGACGATTTTCGGCCAGCTACGAGCCGGACGGTGCCGTTTATACGGCCGAACCGGGATCGCTCGAGTACTGGCTCACCGCTCGAAAACGGTTTTACGCGCCCGAGAGCCGCGGCGTTATGACCGGCGAGATCGCCCACGAACCGTGGCCGCTTCGGCCGGTGACGGCGACGATCCACGAAAACGACCTCTTTCGATCGAACGGCTTACCGGAGCCGAACGCGGACCCCATCGTTTCCTACTGTGAACGGCTCGAGATGACCGGATCGATACTCCGTCGAATCCGTCAGGATTGACCTCCGGATGGGTGTTTTTCTCATTCGCGACTACCGTTGACAACGGCACCTGATACCGATGAGTTTGTTAACTCCGGTCTGAAAGAATCTTTCACACACTATCAATGTCGTCTACTCAGACAGGCGCGGCAACCGGCGATCGGAACTCGTTCGTGTACGTCGTTGCGGGTCTGGCAGCTCTCAACGGCTTACTGTTCGGATTCGATACCGGCGTGATCTCCGGCGCGATGCTCTACATCCGACAGACGTTCGAGCTGACGACGCTTCTTGGGTTCTCGGTGAATCCCTCCTACGTCGAAGGGGTGATCGTCAGCGGCGCGATGATCGGCGCGATTTTCGGGGCCGCACTCGGCGGTCGACTCGCGGATCGGCTCGGCCGTCGTCGGCTCATTCTCGTCGGCGCGGTGATCTTTTTCATCGGCTCGCTTATCATGGCGGTCGCACCGACGGTGGAGATACTTATCCTCGGCCGGATCATCGACGGCGTCGGCGTCGGCTTCGCGTCCGTCGTCGGGCCGCTGTACATCTCCGAAATCTCGCCGCCGAAGATCCGCGGTTCGCTGGTCTCGCTCAATCAACTGACGATCACGAGCGGCATCCTCATCGCGTACCTGGTGAATCTCGCCTTCTCGAGTGGCGGCGAGTGGCGCTGGATGCTCGGGCTCGGAATGGTCCCCGCGGCGATCCTCTTTGCTGGAATGCTCTTCATGCCCGAAAGTCCGCGATGGCTCTACGAGCAGGGCCGCGAGGCGGATGCGCGCGAGGTGCTTTCTCGAACCCGCACGGAGGGGCGAGTTAGCGACGAACTCGAGGAGATAAAAGAGACGATCCGGACCGAGTCCGGCACCCTTCGGGATCTGCTCTCGCAGTGGGTTCGTCCGATGCTGATCGTCGGCGTCGGTCTGGCGGCGTTCCAGCAGGTTACCGGGATCAATACGGTGATGTACTACGCCCCGACGATCCTCGAGTCGACCGGCTTCGAGGATACCGCGTCGATTCTCGCAACCGTCGGAATCGGTGCGATCAACGTCGTCATGACCGTGGTCGCCGTCTTGCTAATCGACCGAACCGGTCGTCGACCGCTGTTGCTGACGGGGCTCGCGGGGATGACCGGAATGCTCGCGGTCCTCGGTGCGGTGTTCTATCTGCCCGGTCTTTCGGGTGTTATCGGTTGGGTCGCGACGGGAAGCCTGATGCTGTACGTCGCCTTCTTCGCGATCGGCCTCGGACCGGTGTTCTGGTTGATGATCTCCGAAATCTATCCGATGGAGGTTCGGGGAACCGCGATGGGCGTCGTTACGGTCGTCAACTGGGCCGGCAACCTAATCGTCTCGCTGACGTTTCTCCGACTCGTCGACGTCTTCGGCCAGTCCGGAACGTTCTGGCTCTACGGCGCGTTTTCGCTACTTGCGCTCGTCTTCTGTTACAAACTCGTTCCCGAAACGAAGGGCCGGTCGTTAGAGGAGATCGAAGAAGACCTGCGCGAGACGGCGGTCGGAAACGGTCTCGAGGACCGCTCCTCGAAAGCGACGAAAACCGACGACTGATCGCAGATCGGCGCGAGCTATATTCCGGTGTCGATCATTCCGAACTCGTCGCCGTCGCCCCGTTCTCGAGCGTTCTCGTAGACGACGTGAGCCGCCGCCACGTCCTGAATCGCGAGCCCGGTCGAATCGAAGACCGTGACGCCTGTCTCGTCGGTTCGGCCCGGCTTCTGCCCGACGACGAGTTCGCCGATCTCGCCGTGGATATCCGAGTCCGTCAGGGCACCGGTGCCATAGGGGACGTTGATCTCGCCCGAATGAGTACACTGCTCGTGGTCGTCGATGACGACCGTGGCCGACTGCAGGAGAGCATCCGTCAGTTCGTGTTTGCCCGCCGCGTCGGCCCCGATCGCGTTAATGTGGGTGTGGTCGCCAACGTCTTCGGTGCTGACGACGGGATCTTCGACGGGCGTCACCGTCGAGAGCACGTCGCAGTGGCCCGCTTCCGAAATCGAGCCGCTCCGGATGTCGAACTCATCCTCGAACGTTTCGATGAACCGCTCGAGGCGCGCCTCGTCGAGGTCCGAGACGACGACCTCTTCGATCGACCGGACGGCCGCGATGGCCTCGAGTTGCGTGTACGATTGGACGCCAGCACCGACGATTCCCAGGCTCGAGGCGTCCTCGAGGGCCAGATAGTCCGTCGCGACGGCCGCGGCCGCGCCGGTCCGTTTCATCGTCAGCTCGGCTCCGTCCATGATCGCCAGCGGGAACGCCGTCTCGGGATCGGAGTAGATCATCGTTCCGAGGACGGTCGGCAGATCGTGATCCGCCGGGTTGTCGGGGTGGACGTTGACCCATTTCAGCCCGGCGGCGTCCCACCCGTCGGAAGCAGTAGAATCACTTTCTCGAACCTCGAGGTAGGCCGGCATCGAGCGGAAGTCGCCGTTGTACTGTGGCAGATCGATGTAGGATTTGGCTGGCATCTGCGCGTCGCCGCGTTCGTAGGCCCCAAAGGCGTCTTCGACCGCTCGAACCATGTCCGTCATTCGAGCGTTTTCGTCGACGGCTTCGCTATTCAGAAGGAGTGTATGCATGCGTGCAAATATTGCGCGATGCTATTTAGTTTGTGTCAAATGGTTCGCGTTCGGTCGTCCGGACGATCAACTCTCGAGCGACCGGCGTTATTTCTGACATTGAACCCTGTGGAGTCAAGCATATATGCGCGGGAAGGGAACACACGGATATGGTTGATGGTAATTCAATCGAACGAATCGGAACGCAGTGGAGTCCCGTAATTCTTCGACTGGCGCTCGGAATTGTCTTCGTCGTCGCGGGTGCCGGAAAGGTTCTCGAGGTCGGTCCGAAGGCGAGCGGAATCGCTGGCTTCACCGACACCCTCGCCGGGCTTGGCGTTCCCTTTCCGACGCTGTTCGCCTGGTCCGTCGGTCTGCTCGAGTTGGTCGGCGGACTCTTGCTCCTAATCGGACTACTCACCAGATACACCGCGGCCATCCTCGCCGTCATCATGGCCGTCGCGACCGTCCTCGTCCATCTTCCCGAGGGGTTCGTCGCCGGCGAGGGCGGTATCGAGTACACCCTCGTGCTGACGCTCACCTCGCTCTCTCTCGCGCTGAGCGGGCCGGGAGCGGCGTCGCTCGAGCGACACCTCTTCGATGAAGAACTGTTCGTTCCGACGGACTCGAGTCGCGGCCAACGGACCGGCTGATCGTCGGTTCGGCGTTGCTACTCGAGGTCGGTGAGAACGCAAAATGAGGAACAGTTAGACGTGGATCCCGGTTCTTGAATTGTTCCTCAAGTGCGGGCCGTGCTCGATCGATCGCCCCGGTTCGCAGTACCGGGGCAAAATCGCCTTCGTCATTGCCTGTGCCGGAAAGGTACTCGAGGTCGACCCGAAGGCGAGCGGAATCGCCGGTTTCAGCGAACAGCTCGCCGGAGTGTCCTCCGATTTGTACCGTGAGGGCCGCGGCCCGAACGGGCCGACGACTGATGTGGAAGCCGTGGCGTGTAGCGCCGCGGCGAGGCGAACGGCGATCGGTGTCTCGCCGCCGAGTTCGACCCACTACCCTTGTTCGTACACCAGGCCGTCCTCCGTCGTGTACGAGAACCACAGTTTCCTTGGCGGTGTCGAGTCGTCGGTGGGATCCGTCGGTATCTCGACCATGCCGCGATCGTCGGCCAGTTCGTACTCGAGGGTTCGTGCGTCGTCGTCGAACGGGTCCGTTCGGTACCCCTTCCCAGCCTCGATATGAAGACGATCGTCGTACAACACCTCCGCAGCCGATCCGCGAACGTCGACATGGAGTGCCACGTCGTCGTCAGTAAGGTTGTTCACGACGAGAACGGCAGTGTCCTCGCGTTCGTCCTCGTATAGGGGAAGTGACTCGACACACCCCTGTAACGAGATGAGACCGACGACGACGATAGTTCGGAGGATTTGCCTCCGAGAACGCGAGTACATGTGCAACGAGTGGTTTTCATCACTATAAGTAATTGTTCGTTCCTCCAACACCAGCTACATCACGTCTTCAGCTTTGATATGGAAGGTATCGCCCTCCGGCGTGTGCTGGAAGGCCTCCGACTCGTTGTACGAACTCGATGAAAACGAGATCTGTGCGGGATACGAAACTGACACTTCAGGCTCGGTTCCCTCCCAGGCGTACTCGTAGATGCCTCTGAAGGACGTATCGGGTCTGAAATCGACGCCCTCCTCGAGGAAGACTCCTGACGTTACCAGTTGACTCCAATCCGTTTCGTCAACGCCGGTATAGCCTGAATCGACCGACGCTTGATACCCATCGACGAGAATGCCGAGACCGGAGCCCGTCCAACTTCCTTCATCGAATTGCGTATAGTCGTCCGTGATCACCGACTCGTGAACCCTGCGATGGTCCCGTACTTCCACTTGATCTTCCTGCCACGTGAGTCCGAGCGTATCTACCGGATCTTCGGGTCCGGCGTAGATAGTACCCCACGGATACGATGGATCGGGGGCGTACCCGTAGTGAAATTGGATGAAGTACGAATAATGAAACTCTTCGGCCCGCGGTTGGTAACTCAGCGAAAACTGGACATCGATATCGGCGTCACATTCCAGCGGATCGACGCAGATAGGCGCTTCGTGACTTTCGACCTGAAGCACATCGTCGTCCGATTCGAAATTCGGTACAGACAATTGGGCACTCTGTTCCTTGTGCGAAATACCGCTCTCATCAAGATACGTCCGTCGTTCGTCCAACCCATCTTCTTTGGCGATTCGATTCGCCTCGGCGATCTGTTTCGTGAACTCTTCGCTTGGATCCGTCTCGTCGTCCGCAACAACAGTATTCGCTGTTGAGAGTCCAACTACCGCCGCACCAGCCGATTTCAGAACTAATCTCCGCGCCATATTTTTATTGGTCATTGCGATAGACAATTCAACCGTCCAATAATAAATAACTTTCTATATTTTCACGTCCGAGGAAAAGAGGTAGCTTGATACGAATACTCCTTCCCTACCGATTTTCGGAGTGATTTGACCGGCAATAGGTCCTGATCGCCTTGTTCACGGTACGCACCATAGTTCGATACGGTCGCGATTACCGACAAGTATCATCGGTCTTGGGCGACTCCATCAATGTTTGCACTCGACCCATGCCGGTTTTCGCTCGGAGTCCGCTCTGTCGGAACCGAGCCATCAACGACGGATTCGACACCTAGCATGACCGTTCAGTCGATAGAAATAGAGAGAGCCAAACAAATAGTGATTGAACAAATTACTTTGCGTGATCGCTGAGAAGCGGCTCGAAGAAACGAACGAAGTTCACTGCGAGTGGGCCGACAACTGACTTGGAACGAGTGAAGCGAGCGAGAACCTCACCTTTCCGCGGAATCTTCGATTTCGCACCCCTTATGATGTTCTCGCTCCTTGCTCGCGGCTTTCGCCGCTCGCTTTTCGGAGGTCTTCGCGCTACTCAGACCTCCCTCACATCATGCCGCCCATGCCACCGCCCATGCCGCCCATGCCGCCGCCCATTCCGCCTGGGCCGCCTGGGCCGCCTGCTGGCATGTCGTCGCCGTCGTCGTCGTCCGGTGCGCCGCCTTTCAGCTCGCCGGCGGCGATGACGTCGTCGATGCGAAGCAGCATGACTGCGGCTTCGGTTGCCGATTCGATCGCCTGGCTCTTCACGCGAAGCGGCTCGTAGACACCCTCGGCGTCCATGTCGATGGTGTCGCCGGTGTAGGCGTCGAGTCCGGCGGCCGTGTCGCCGCCGTCGTGGGCGCTTCGAAGTTCGACGAGCGAGTCGATGGGGTCGAGTCCAGCGTTTTCGGCCAGCGTACGTGGGATGACCTCGAGGGCGTCCGCGAAGGCTTCGATAGCCAGCTGTTCGCGGCCGCCGACGGAGTCGGCGTGGTCGCGCAGTGCCAGCGAGAGTTCGATTTCGGGTGCGCCACCGCCGGCGACGACCTGTCCGTCTTCGACGGTCGTTCGGACGACGCCGAGCGAGTCTTCGATCGCGCGGTCGACTTCGTCGATGACGTGTTCGGTGCCACCGCGGAGAATCAGGGTGACAGCTTTGGCGTCTTCGACGTCCTCGACGAAGATGCGCTGGTCGCCGGCGATGTCTTTCTGTGCGACGCTGCCGGCGAAGCCGAGGTCGTCCTCGGTGATGTCGTCGACTGTCGAAACCGGGCGAGCGCCCGTCGATCGGGCGAGTCGGCTCGCGTCACTGGATTTGACGCGACGGACGGCGATGATGCCCTCCTGTGCGAGGTAATGCTGGGCCATGTCGTCGATGCCGCCGTCGACGAAGACGACGTCCGCGCCGACGTCTGCCAGCTTGTCTGCCATCTCCTGGAGCTGGGCCTCCTCTTGTTCCATGAACTCCTGGAGCTGGTCGGGATCGGTGACGTTGACTTCGGCGTCGATCTCGGTCTCTTTGACCTCGAGGGCACCGTTGACGATCGCGACGTTGGCGTCCTCTGCGAAGTACGGCATGTTCTCGGAGACGCGCTCCTTGTCGACGATGACGCCCTCGACGAGCTCGGAGTTCTCGATCGAGCCGCCGACGACCTTCTCGACTTTGATGTTGTCCGTGTCGATTCCGTCGTCGTCGGCGACCGTCTGGACTGCTCGGACGACGAGTTCGGAGAGCAGCTCTCGAGCGTTCTCCGCACCTTTGCCGGTCATCGCCGTCGAGGCGATCTGCTCGAGGACCTCGGTGTCGTCCTCGTCGACTTCGATGGCGATGTCCTCGAGGGCGTCCGTGGCGACCTCGGCGGCCTGTCGGTATCCCTGTGCGAGTGTGGTCGCGTGGATATCCTGGTCGAGGAGTTCCTCGGCACGCTTGAGGAGTTCACCGGAGACGACGACGGCGGAGGTGGTGCCGTCGCCGACTTCGTCTTCCTGCGTCTGGGCGACCTCGACGATCATGTTGGCCGCCGGGTGGTCGATTTCCATCTCCGAGAGGATGGTGACGCCGTCGTTCGTGACGACGACCGAGCCCGTCGAGTCGACGAGCATCTTGTCCATTCCTTTCGGGCCGAGCGTCGTCCGGACCGATTCCGCGACGGCTTTTCCGGCCGTGATGTTCATCGATTGTGCGTCTTTCCCGGAGGTTCGCTGGCTGTCCTCGGAAAGTACGATGAGGGGCTGATTGCCCATTTGCTGTTGTGCCATAGTCAAACGAAGGATTGTTTGCTATTCTATATAAACCTTTCCCTATTGGACAAATGGCTTCCCCCAATATAGCTTGAGTCGGGTGTTTTCGTGATATCGGCTGGATGGGTATTTATAATACGTTTGTAGTGCGTGAGAACGCACGGGTTGCTACGACGGTGGATGTTTCCATTGGCTAACGCCCTGTCCAACGGTCAGTTGCATCGGTCCGGGTGAATCGAGACCCGTGACAAAAGGAGTTGTGCAACGAACCGGCAGCAAGAATCGAACCGCGAATCCGGTGGAGCGAGTTAGCGTTGATAGGCCACGTTCGATATCCGATGGCCTCCTCTAAAACCGGTGAACGACCCCCTTAGGATTTACCGCCGGGATACTCGTGATACTGCATTCCCTGGTGTTTCATCTCGTTGTGTCGCTCCTCGAGGAACGAGTAGACCGCGCCGTGGGGTGCGCCATCGAGTAGCATCTCGGCTGCGGTCCTGACGGCGTCGACTTCCGGCGGTGTACCGATGATACCCAGCGTCGAGCCGTAGATCACGACCGAAGCCCCCGAGAGTTCTTCCATCAGCTCTCGAGTTCGGCCGCCTTCGCCGATCAGCCGCCCCTTCTTGCGTTTCATATCGTTTTTGTTACGCGAGGCGGTGTCGATGTCGACGATGTCGAACAGCATCATCTCGTTGTCGAGCAATCGAAGTGCGTCTTCTGGCGGGAACCCGCGCCCGATCGCGCGAACGATTTCCGGTCCTTTGAGTCCCTTGACCGGATCGCCGACGGTTTCGACGGCGACCGAGCCGTTCTCGGAGTCGATATCCAGTCGCACTTCGGCCTCCGCTTCGATTCGTCGCATCGTCTCGCCTCCCTCTCCGATGAGAACGCCGATACGGTCCTGCGGAATCTTCACGTGCTGCATATGTGCCAATACTGGCCGAGACAGCAAAAGGGCTTGGACCGCGTGCGCAGGTCGTCCCCACGCTTCTCGAGACGCCATCTAACGGAATCAAAAACGGGTACCGAACGACGGTGACCTACACGATATCGACAGTCTTCGTCTGCTCCTGTGGCACGAGCGGGAGTTCAGGAAACGCCACGCTGACGGCAAATTCGAGTTCGTCCGCGTTCGCACCGAAGACCCCGACCGGGACCGCTTTCTCGCCTCGGAGATACGTGCTCGTACTCGTCATCTCGACCCCGTTGACGGTGACGCGAATACCCGCCTGTGCGGGCTCGCCGACGTTTCGAACCGTCACTTCGTGGGCCTCGTTCTCGCCGGTCGCGATTTCGTCGGGGAACCGTCCCCACTCGAGTTCGACCGCGGGGAGCGACTGGGCCCCCTCATAGACCCGTTCGGCGACGCCCTCCGAGAGGCCGGCAGAAACGAGTCCGTCGGTTCCGCTTTCGACGATGTCGCCGGGCGTCGATTTGCCCTCCTTGGCGAGTTTGCTCGCGCGGCCGGGGCCAACGCCGTCGATGGCCGTCAGCCCGACCGCGTCCTCGGCGACCCCGTTTTCGATCCGGGCCTCGACCTGTTTCGCCAGGTTTGCCTCGTGTGGGCCGGAAAACCGCTCGAGGAACGCTTGCAGAGCCGAAATCAATCTTGTCGCGTTTCGGCGGATGACCCAGGCGTCGCTCCGTAGCTCGCTCGGCGTGCTTCCGGTCGCGGCCCCCCGCAAAATTGCGAGCACCTTGCGCTGGCCCGCCTCGAGATCGTCGGTTTGCTGGCCGACCAACACGGCGTTGATCGCGTCGCGTTCGGACTGGCGAGCCGAGACCGAATCGAACTCGACGGCACCGGCGACGGTCTCGAGGATATCCGCGGTCTCGATTTCCTCGCGCTCGGTCAGCGAGGCGAACCTGGCCGCCGTCTCGAGTCGCAGGTAGTACTTCGAGGCGAGCACGCCCCGCGCCGTCGCCTCGATCGAGAGGTCCTCGCCCGTCTCGACGAACCCGCGCTCGACCAGCCGCTCGAGGCAGTCCCGAACGCGCTGTCGAAGGTTTGGAAAGTCGTACGCCTCGGGTCTGGACTGGCCCCGAACGTAGTAAAACGTCGTCTCGAGCCAGTCCATCACGTCCTCGAGATCCGTGATCGTCCCCATCGCGATCTCGGCGTTGAGGTGGGTCTCGAGGCTTTCGGCGAGTCTGGATTCGATCTCCTTGCCGTCTTTGAGGAGCTGTCTGTACTTGTCGGCCTCCGACGCGTCACAGACGACCCAGCCGTACCCCACGTCGTCGTAGCCCGGCCGACCCGCGCGTCCGAGCATCTGGAGCACGTCGAGCGGGCTCATATCGACCTCGCCCTCGAGCGGATCGTGGAGTTTCGTGTCCCGAATCACGACGCAACGTGCGGGCAGGTTCACGCCCCAGGCGAGCGTCGAGGTTGAGAACAGCAGTTCGACGATCCCCTCTTTGAACCATTCCTCGACCAGATCGCGGTCGTTCTTCGAGAGCCCTGCGTGGTGAAACGCAACGCCGTCGAGGACGGATTTTCTGAGCGTGTCGTTCTCGAGTTCCTGTGCGTCAGTGTGAAAATCGTAGTTCCCGCGGGCCCCCATTGGCACGTCGCGCTCGGCGATTTCGTCCCTGGCTTTTTCGGCCGCTCGAACCGTGTCCTGACGGGAGGAGACGAATACCAACGCCTGGCCGTCTTCCCGAAGGTGGGGTTCAGCGAGGTCGAGCGCCCGGTACAGCCGTCGGTACTTGTCCGCGAAGGCGTTCTCGCCGTGCGTGTAGGTTTTGACCCCTGCGTTGAGGTCGACGGGACGGTACTCCTCGTCGAACTCGAACGTCGTCTCCGCGCTCGCGTCGAGCCACGCCGCCACGTCGTCGACGTTCGGCATCGTCGCCGAAAGCGCGACGATTCGAGGATCACAGAGCCGACGGAGTCGTGAAATCGTCACCTCGAGCACCGACCCCCGTCTGTCGGCGTCGAGCAGGTGAACTTCGTCGATCACACAGACGTCGATGTCCGTGACGAAGTCATAGCGCCGGGAGTCGTGTTTCCGGGTCGCCGAGTCGAGCTTCTCCGGCGTCATCACGAGGATGTCCGCGCGACGTGCGCGACGCGGGTTCAGATCCCGCTCGCCGGTGACGACGTAGACGGAGTAATCTAACTCCTCGAACCGGTCCCAGTCGTCTTCCTTTTCGTTCGTCAGCGCTCGCATCGGGGCGATAAACAGTGCCGTGCCGCCGTCGGCGAGCGATTTACAGATTGCCAGTTCCGCGAGCGCGGTCTTGCCCGACGCGGTCGGCGCGCTCGCAACCACGTTCTCCTCGCGCTCGAGCAACGCGGGAAGGGCCTCGCGTTGCATCCGGTTGAACTCCTCGAACGCGAAGGCGTCGGCGAACTCCGGCAGAACCTCGGCGACCTCCATCGTTCGAAAACGGGAAGTGGTGGGTGAAAGGCGTTTCCTTCGCGGCCTCGGAATTTCTCCTCCGTTCTCGGTGCTCCGTTACTCGAGACAAACACGTACGGGGTCGATAATGTGACCATATCGTAGCTCTCCGTCTCCTCGACGCCAACCGTGCACGATTCGAAACCAGTTCTCACGAAGTGACGGAAGCGACGGTCGGGTCGGCAGGTGCCGCTCAAACGCGATCCTGGCGGTTCGACGCCTCTCGTCCGGAGACGTTCTCGAGCTGGTCGCTCAACAGGCTGCTGGCCTGTTCGGGTCTAGGGACGCGTTCGAACGTGAGCTCCGGATCCCCCGAGCCGGCGGTGTAGACCGTCAAGTTTCCGTACCCTAGCACCCGCCCGACGGCGTCTTGCTCGAGGCTGGTGTTTTGGACCCGATTGAGTCGAAACTGGGTCACGTCTCTCGAGACGACGCCGTGTTTCTTGTAGAGTTCGGCGGTGGTGATCACGTATCGGGTGTTCGTCCAGACAAGGTATCGAACGAGGACGAGCGAGATCCCCGCGAGTGCGAACACGAATCCGACCGCCAGGAAGATGGTATTCTCGGTCGTCGTACTCCACCCGACGATGAGGATTCCGACGAGCGTGACGATGACGCCGACCGGAAGGCCGGTCCCCATCGCGATCGGATGCGGTCGGCTCTCCCAGACGATGTCGTGGTCGTCGCTCAAGTGAAACCAGTCCGGCGTGGAGCCGAAGGCCATTGCGCTCTCGTTATTCCGTTCGTCCCCGTAAAGCTATCGTAGGAATGGTGTGATTACTGGGTGTCGGGTCGGGACAGGAGTGACAACGTCCTTTTGCCTATCCGGGACGAACGGCCGAGCATGACAACGGTCGAGGCCAAACTCGAGGCCGCTCGCGCCGACCTCGCGACCCGCGACGGCGTGTTGGTCGCGTTTTCCGGCGGCGTGGACTCGAGCGCCGTGGCAGCCATCGCTCACGACGCCCTCGGCGAGGACGCCGTCGCCTGCACCGCAAAGAGCGAGACGCTTCCGGAGGCGGAACTCGAGGATGCGAGACGGGTCGCCGAGGAGATCGGTATCCGCCACGAAACCGTCTCCTTCTCCGAACTCGAAAGCGACGAGTTCGTCGAGAACGACGGCGATCGGTGCTATCACTGCCGGACGATGCGACTCGGCGAGATGCTCGAGACGGCAAAACGCCTCGACATCGAGACGGTCTGTGACGGAACCAACGCGGACGATCCGGGCGCAGGCCACCGACCCGGACTGCAGGCGGTCGACGAACTCGACGTCGCCTCGCCGCTATTGGCCCACGATATCACGAAGTCGGAGGTCCGAGAGATAGCCGAGCGCTACGACCTCTCGGTCGCCGACAAGCCCTCGATGGCCTGTCTCTCTTCTCGCATCCCGACGGGGCTGTCCGTGACCGAAGAGCGCCTCACCCGTGTTGAACAGGCCGAGGCGCTCCTCCGGGACTGGGGCTTTGAACAGTTCCGCGTGCGCGATCACGACGGTCTCGCGCGCATCGAAGTCGCTCCCGACGAACTCGAGACCGCACTCGAGCGACCGTTCGTCGAGGCCGCTCGAGACGCGCTTTCCAATCTCGGGTTCGATCACGTAACGCTCGACTTACACGGCTACAGAACCGGAAGCGTGAGTCCCGAAAACGACGACTCGGTCGCCGAGGACGCTCCCTCGAGTGCCGAGGAGTGATCCGGCCGAAGCGGGCTCTTTCTCCGATCGGATACGCGCATTCTTCGACTTCGCCGATATTTGGGGGACGTTCGTCCAAAATATAAACTGGTTCGAACAGCAAAACCACTCATAGGTTCGATTATCCTACTAACGTCCGGGAATATTGCGTAATACGACACGAACGTATCCCTTCCGGTAATAGAGACACCTAATGGAGATCGAGGTTCCCCCAAACTGGAACGAAGACGAACACAGGAGCTACACGCCGGCGGACACCGACCGAGAAATGCAGTACCGAACGTACCTCCACGAATCGGGCGACCTCCGTCTCAAAGTTGCCCCGGCGTCGCTCGACGGCGAGGATCATCCGGGGTATACGCTCACGACGACCAGCTATCCGGGACTCGAGTTTTCGGAGACTGAGACGGTTAGAACCGTCCTTACCTTCGAACGCTGCGGGAAGATTGCACGGCGGTTTATGGAACTCTTTTCTGCGAGCTACGACGGGCCGGGTTCGCTCGAGGACGCCGTCGAGTACGCCCACGAGCGGACGTGCGAGCACCGATAGGATATCCCCACTCTCGGATTTTTTGCATCCAGCGGCTTTCATCGGTAGCTGTTGCCTTCTCGACATGCCGTTTCGAACACAATCCCCGTCCGTTTACGCGGGGAGGATGTCAAACGCTGGCGCTAACCGTTCCCATTCAGAACTGTCCTCTCGAATGTATATTGGCGTTCGTTCAAAATTAGCTCGTGCGACTAGCAAACATCTCCTCGATCAGGAACGGCCTACTCGAACAGTTCGGGAGCTGCGTCGATCGAAACGTGTTGTTGGCGTGAGCCACACCCTCGCCGCTCCTCGTCGTGTGTGGCGCGCTCTGTCTGCTCGAGCACGTCCATCGACAGTTCGGGGTGGCGACGGTCTCGAGTCATCTCAGTCGTCCGACGGCGCGGCGGAGCTTTCGCTCTCCGAATCGGCCACGCCGTCCGCGAATGGATACCACGCCTGTTTGCCATCGCCCATGTACGGCGCGTCGAAGTCCGATTCGGCCGGCTCGCAGAACTCGACGAGCGCTTCGGTGCCGGTCGCCTCGACCCACTGACGGAACGTCTGTCCCTCTGATCGGTGGGCCGCGAAGGCCTCGAGGAGTCGCTTGATCGCCATCGGCGCTTCGTCCGCGGGGACCCGTTGTTGGATCCACTCGACGAACGAGGGATCCTCGCCGACGCCGCCGCCGACGCCGATGTCGAAGGCTTCGACCATTTCTCCGTCCTTGCGGGCACGCATGCCCTGCAGGCCGATATCCGCGGTCATCGCCTGTCCGCAGTCGGCCGTACAGCCCGAGTAGTGCATGTGGATGTGCTCGACGTCGTCGGGAAGCTCGACGTTGGCGTTGAGCCAGCGGAGCATCTTGGCCATCCGCGCTTTCGTCTCGGTCAGCGCGATCGAGCAGAACTCGGTGCCGGTACAGGCCATCGCGCCGCGGTCGAAGACGCTCGGTTCCGGCGGGTACTTCGAGACCAACGGCTCCTCGAGCAACGCCTCGAGGTCGTCGTCGGGAACGTCCGTGATGATACAGTTCTGTCGGCGGGTGAGCCGCACTTCGCCGGAGCCGTACTCGTCGGCCAGATCGGCGATCCCAATTGCGTCCTCCGCAGGAAGGCGTCCGACGGGAACGGTCAGTCCGACGTAGTTCTTCCCGTCGGATTGGTCGCCGACGCCGACGTAGTCCACGCGGCCATCGTCCGAGGGACGACCCGCGTTGTAGGTGTACTCCCCGCGGAAGTCCTCCCCGGCGGTCTTCAGTTCGAAGTCGACGTACTCCTCTTGGAGCGTCTCGCGGATCTTCTCCTCGCCCCAGTCCTCGACGAAGAATCGGGAGCGGTTCTTCGCTCGAGTGGTCCGGTTGCCGTAGTCGTGATAGAGTTGAACGAACCCGCGGCCGACCTCGTAGGCGTTCTCGGGCGTAACGAAGATATCGAGGGGCGTCGCCGCGCGGGGCTTGCGACCACCGAGGCCGCCGCCGACGCGGACGTTGAACCCCTTGATCGTCTCCCCATCGATCTCCTTGCGCGCCGCCTCGAAACCAATGTCGTTGAGCGAATCCTGGGCGCTCCCGTCTTTCGACCCCGTCGCGCTGATGTTGAACTTCCGGGGCATGTTCGCTAGCGCGTCGTCACCGCGACAGTTCTCTTGGAACTCCTCGAGCAGCGACAGCGAGTCGACGTACTCGTCGATCTTGCCCGCGAGCGCGCCGCCGGAGATGTTTCGCATCGTGTCGCCGCCGGCGGATCGGCTCGAGACGCCTGCGGCCTCGAGGTGATCCCAGACGTCAGGAACCTCCTCTAAGTCGATCCAGTGGAGCTGGACCGACTGTCGGGTCGTCAGGTCGAGAAAGCCGTTGCCGAACTCCGGGTTCTCGATCGGGCCGGTCGCGTAGTCGCGAGCGACCTCGCCGATCGCTCGGAGTTGGCCGGGTTCGAGAACGCCACTCGCGTTCGTTAACCGCATCATGAAGTACGATTCCTGCCCGTCGCGCTGGTGGAACAGCCCCCAGAACTTGAACCGGGTGAACCACTTGTCGTACTCGTCTTCGGGAATCGACTCGAACCCCTGCTCGGCAAACTCGAGGATGTGCTCTCGAACCTCGTCCCCGTAGCAGTCTTCCTTGTACTCCTCTTTTTTATGAGCCATCGGTGGACACCCCGACTGAACGTCCGTCTTCTAAATTAGCAGATTTCAATTGGATCATTGCTCAATGTACGGTTCATAGCCATGGTAGTGAACAATATAATGCTAATCGTTTACAAATAGCCATATTTGAGCGTATTCTCGGACGAGTACTCGATGTACAATGGAATATGGTTTGTATTAGGACGTTGATTGACAGTATTCGACGCCGATATTCTGCTGTTTTTTCATTGTTGGCTACCCGAATACCAACTCCATTCCAGTTGATCGTTTCACCGAGTACCGATCGTGTCGAACTCGGCGCTACGTGGCGCTTCGACCCCGCACTCGAACCGATGAAACGCAATGGGTATCCTGATTCACTGCACCTATCCAAAATCCCCCCCCCGACGACCCGCTCTGCGTTTCGACCGCCGAGCGCCGCGGCGCTTCGGTAGCGTTTTCCCCTCGCTCGCACTCTGTTTAGCCATGACAGCGTATCCGCCGATCAGCGAGCAGTTAGACGATCTCGAGGACGCGCAAGTTGCGGGTCGTCGGAAGATGGACTGGGCAGCCCAGCACATGCCCATCATGGAGGCCGTCGGCGAGGAGTTCGAGGCGAACCAACCCTTCGAGGGCGAGCGAATCGCGATGGCGATGCACGTCGAAGCCAAGACGGCGATTCTGGTCGAATCTCTCGCCGACGGGGGCGCCGAGGTCGCCGTTACGGGTTGCAATCCCCTCTCGACGCACGACGACGTAAGCGCGGCGCTCGATACCCACGAGAACATTACGAGCTACGCGAAACGCGGCGTCGACGACGACGAGTATTACGAAGCGATCGAAGCCGTCATCGCCCACGAGCCGACCGTAACGGTCGACGACGGGATGGATCTCGTCGCCGCGATCCACGAGGATTACCCCGAACTCATCGACGGCATCGTCGGCGGAGCCGAGGAGACGACGACGGGCGTCCACCGACTGCGCGCAATGGACGAGGACGGCGCACTCGAGTACCCGGTCTTCGCGGTCAACGACACGCCGATGAAACGCCTGTTCGACAACGTTCATGGCACCGGCGAGTCCTCGCTGGCCTCCATCGCCATGACCACGAACCTCTCGTGGGCCGGGAAAAACGTCGTTGTCGCGGGCTACGGCTACTGCGGCAAGGGCGTCGCGAAGAAGGCCGCCGGCCAGAACGCGAACGTCATCGTCACCGAAGTCGAGCCACGGCGCGCGCTCGAGGCACACATGGAGGGCTACGAGGTCATGCCGATGGCCGAGGCCGCCGAAGTCGGCGACGTCTTCCTCACGACGACGGGCAACCGCGACGTCGTCGTCGAAGATCACTTCGAGAAGATGAAAGACGGCGTCTTGCTCGCAAACGCCGGCCACTTCGACATCGAAATCGACCTCGAGGCGCTCGACGATCTGGCCGTCGACCGGTACGAAGCGCGCGACGGCGTCGAGGCGTACGAACTCGAGGACGGCCGTCGGCTCAACGTCATCGCCGAAGGTCGACTCGTGAACCTCGCGGCACCGGTTTCGCTGGGCCATCCCGTCGAAGTGATGGACCAGAGCTTCGGTATTCAGGCCGTCTGCGTGCGTGAAATGCTAGAACATAGCGACGAATACGGAGCGGGCGTCCACGACGTTCCCGACGAACTGGACAAGGAAATCGCCGAGATCAAACTCGAGGCCGAAGGCGTCGACTTCGACTCCCTGACCGACGTCCAGCGCGAGTACATGGGCTCGTGGGATCACGGAACATAACGTCTCGTCTTGGAGCCTCGTAACGCCTTCATACCGAATTGTTTTCTTGCGCGATTTAATGCGCATTGATAAAACTAAAGACTAGGTAGGCACACTGAGGTTGGCAGTAAACTACCGTTCTACAACAAACTATTTCCCACCCGATAGGAAGTCCCCTCCTCCTACATGTGGGTATACGACAAACGATTACCTGTAAGAGGTGTCCGACAATGACTGAAACTTCGGTAAATCGGTTGGAAAGTACGTTTGGGGGAGTGACGCTCGAGGGACGTCCGCATCAACTCTCCGCGTGGGCGATCGTCGGTCTTCGAGTCCTGATGGGGTGGGTCATGCTGACGGCGGGCTGGGGGAAAATCACTGACGGGTTCAGTGCCCACGGCTATCTCGCGAACGTCGATCCGGCGAGCCCGGCCAGCGCGGCCTTCGGGATGATGGCCGAAAGTGCCGCGATGATGGCTGCGGTCGACGTGATCGTTCCCTGGACCCAGCTCCTGATCGGAGTGGCGTTGATCGCCGGGGTCTTCGTCCGATTAGTCGCACTCGGAGCAGCCACCCAGATGGTGCTGTTCTACTTCGGGAGCTGGGACGTCGCCGGCGGGCTGGTCAACGACCAGCTTGTCTACGCGGCGGTCTTCCTCGCGCTTGGAGCGTTCGCCGCTGGACGGATCCTCGGGGTCGATCGGTACCTCGAGGAACACCCGATCGTCGAACGCTTTCCGAAGCTTCGCTACCTCCTCGGTTAGGCGGCGGCGCTCACTGGTTGCTATCCATTATTCCCCCTCGCCGGGGAGTTCCTCCCACCCTTCTCGAGAATTCGAAAAAACTCGCTATTGTGGACGATTATCCGATCCATGGGGATATGTGTTCGATATGCTTTGGAATGTTCAACTAACTCTGCCATCTAGTTACGTATGTCTTCGAAAATCCGATAACTGAACACAATCAAAACACATATCCCTCCTCTCGACAAGATGTGGATACGGAAACGATCCACAATGTCCAACATTTCACGTCCAGACGTCCCGGTCGACGGGACGCTCGAGACGGAGTCCGAATCGGCCGCAGCGCTCGAACACGTAACTGCGGAGTACGACGACGGCCCGAGTGCCTGTACGATGTACCCTCGGAACTGTACCGATCACGAGATTGCGACCCACTGGATCACGGCCGAAAAGGGATCGTACGTCGATCTTTCCGAAATGCGGTAACAGGTTGGATTACTTCTCACTGGCAATTTTCACGGCGACGATTTTCTCGAGTGTATCGGATAACGACGAGGATCTGAGGCTGTCGTTCGGTTGATTCCAATCTGAACCCCACTTCCGGAAAAGGAACGCCCAAGGGACTCGTCGATGTACCGTTCCGCATGGCCTCCCCCACTCCCTCCGAGAGCCCAACACGATCCATTCTCGTCGGGCTTGGTCTCGCCGTTTTCGCGTACGTCGTCGCGAACGTTCTCGTGGCACCGCTCGGGTTCGTTGATCCAGCAATTGCCGATCCGGATCAACAGGCCGAACGAGGAACGACCATCGCGATGATGGTCCTGAACTTCGCCGGATTCTTCGTCGCCGGCGGAATCTATCTCGCCTACACCGGCCGGGGCTGGTCGTACGTCGATCTTCGTATTCCGTCGCTCCGTGACTGGCTGTGGATCGTCGTCACGACAGTCGGGAGTATCGCCTTTATCATCGCGTTCGGCGTTCTCGTCCAGCTTCTCGAGTTACCACAGACGCCCAACGACGTCGTCACAATGATCGGCGACGATCAGGTCCTGTTGCTCGCGATGTTCGCTATCGTGCTCTTTGCCAACGCTCCGGCCGAGGAATTTCTGTTTCGGAACATCATTCAGAAACGCCTCTACGACTCGTTCAGCAGAGCCGGTGCAATCGTGGTCGCGAGCCTGATCTTCGCGGCCGTCCATCTCCCGGTGTATCTCGTCGGCGGTCCGCTGTTCGGGACGCTCGTCTCGCTGTTCGCCGTCTTCTGTGGCTCGTTGATCTTCGGTTACGCCTACGCTAAAACGGACAACCTCCTGGTTCCGACGGCCGCCCACGCGGGGTTCAATCTCTTCCAGTTCGGAATCCTTTATCTTCAACTCGAGTACGGCGATCCAGAGGAGCTCGAGGAACTGCAATCCATGCTCTTCGAAACTGTGGTCGTTCTGATACCGCTCTGAGTGACCGACACACCGTGATCGGTCTCGGACCCCGCCGTCGCCACACTTCGGTGCCGTATTGCGGTCCGCCCAGTTTAAGAGGGGCGACACGTGAGTGAGAGATATGTCTCAGGCGAAAGGCGATCGCCGCGAGCGTGAACTCGTCAATTTGCTCGACGAGTCGGGCTTTGCGGTGATGCGTGCACCAGCGAGCGGATCGGCGACGGAGCGGGAACTGCCGGACGTGCTCGCTGGCGACGGCGACACCTTCTATGCGATCGAAGCCAAATCGAGCTCCGGCGATCCGATCTATCTCACCGGCGAAGAGGTCGAGGCGCTCACCTACTTCGCACAGAACTTCGGCGCGAAACCGCGGATCGGCGTCAGGTTCGATCGCGAGGACTGGTACTTCTTCCATCCCGGCGACCTCCACGTCACCGACGGCGGAAACTACCGCGTCAAAAGCGAGACGGCCATCGCCGACGGCACCGACTTCTCGGAGTTCGTCGGCGAATCCGAGAAGGTCACGCTCGAGGAGATCGACGAGGACGGCGTCGACACCGGCCCTAACCCCGAAATCGTCCGGGTTCTCAACGCGGTCGAACAGGGCGTGATGGACGTCGAGGAAGCCGCGACGTTGCTCGAGTAGGGTAGTCGTTTGCTGTCGATCCGGTGCCGGCGTGCTATTCTTCGTTTAATCGTCCGCCGGCACCGACTCCGATAGCTGTTCGGGCTCGATCGACCCGTACCGAACGATGGCATCGAACTGTTCGAGGGGCAATCGTTCGCCGTCGGTGATTCCCCGCGCGTCTCGGTCCTCGAGTTCGTTCGCCACGAATCGCTTTGCGACGAGCGCCGTTCGCCCGTTTCCGTCCTCGAGACCCATCTGGGCCTGCTCGAGCAAGAGTGTGGCCGTAAAGACGTCGAAGATGTAGTGGGCGAGTCGTTTGGCCGACAACTGTGCGTAGTCGGCGTCTTCGCCGGCGAGCGTCGCCATCGCGGTCGCGAGGTCGTTGCACTCCGATTCGACGATTTCTACAGTCTCCTCGAGTGCGGAGTGGTCCACGCCGTCCAGTCGCTCTCGGACGGCCTCGAGGAACGGTTCATGGGCCTCCTCGCGCTCGAGCGCCCGGAGCACGTCGAGCGAGAGGATGTTCTCAGTTCCCTCCCAGATCGGGAGGACCTGGGCGTCCCGAAGCAGACGATTGGTGACGAAGTCGTTAACGTAGCCGTTGCCGCCGTGGACCTCCATAGCGTAGGAGGCGGTATCGACGGCCATCCGTGCAGTTCGTGCCTTCGCGATAGGGATCAGGAGCCGCATCAGTCGGTAAGCGTCCTCGGCGGCGTCGTCGGGGTTGGGCTCGACGGCGTCGTCGGCCGTTCCGCTCTCGCGTTCTCCGCGCTCGAGTCGCTCTCGTTCGGAGAACAGCCGCGCGACCTCGAACGTGAACGCCGTCGCGGCCTCGTGGTCGACGGTCATGTCGACCAGATCCGCCTTCATCAACGGGTACTGGTCGATCGTTTCGCCGAACGCCTCCCGATTCGCGGCGTAGATTCGGCTCTCGAGCAGCGCCCGACCCATGATTCCACACGACGCTGCGGCGTTCGAGAGCCGTTCGATGTTGAGCATCTCGGCCATCTGCGTGAAGCCGTTTTCCTCCTCGCCGATGAGGATTGCTTTCGCACCCGTGAACTCGACTTCGCCGGTGGGAACGGAGATCGTTCCGAGTTTGTCCTTCAGACGGCGATAGTACTGCTCGTTGAGTTCGTCAGGTGCCAGTCCACCATTCGCGCTCGACTTCTCGAGGCGATCACGTTTGGTCGTCACGCCGCCGTCCGGGTCCGTGTGGGGAACGAGAAACAGCGAGAGTCCGGCCGTCCCTTCGGGTGCGCCCTCGGTGCGCGCGAGCGCGAGCGTCCCTTCTGCGTCGATGTTCGAACAGAACCACTTCTCGCCCTCGAGTCGCCAGTAGCCCGATTCCTCATCGTAGCTCGCGCTGGTTTCGTTGGCTCCGACGTCGCTTCCGCCCTGTTTTTCGGTGAGAAACATCGCGCCCTCGACGAGGTCGTCGTAGTCGCGACTCGTGAGTGCCCAATAGTACGGCTCGAGTTCCTCGTCACCGAACTTCTCGAGGACGAGCGCCGCACCCGTGGTCATCGCGACGGGGCAATCGAAGCCGGGGTCGGCGTAGCAGAGTAGGTACTGCATCGCGAGGTTGTGACTGAACGGCATCGGCTCCTCGCGACCCGGTGGTGCGTGAAACGAATCCGCGACAATACCTGCCTCGTAGGCGAGTTGCTCGTCCTCGTGTTGCTCAGCGGGATAACGAACGTAATTTTGTATCTCTCCGTGTTTGTCGTGGGACTCGAGCACCGGTCCGTTGTCGTCGATGTAATCCGCGTTGTCGGCGATCGTGTGGCCGACGGTCCGGCCGAACGACGAGAGCCTGGACTCGGCCCACTCGAACTCGGAACTGGTGTAGATCCGCTCGAGTTCGCGCTGAAGGGCACGATCGAGCTCCCAGTAGTTGACGCCCCGTCCCTCGTCGAACTCGCCGAAATCGATCCCCTGGCCCATATGTGCGAATAGTTCACGTCTGGCAATAAAACGGCAGTATCTCAACCCGTTCTCGGTTCACGAGTGTTGTCTGCGGCGCTCTCGAGCGGTGGGACGTTCGGAGCGTCTCGTCCTCTTACGCGCTTTCGTCTGTCCGCCTCTCGTCGAAGAACTGGTTCAGCGCCGCTCTCGTTCCGAGGTACGACGCCGCTCCGATTGCGAGGAGAAACGCTACGGCACCGAGTACGGTGTAGCTGAACAGGATTTCTAGCGATACCATGGTGGTGCTTGCACGCACCTCTCAAAAATAGTGTCGGCTATCTAACGTCTCGAGTGAGCGGCGAGTCTCGAGGCGGATTCGGTACTGCTTTCCTCTACCCGTCGCCGTTCCGTCTCTACTCGTTCCCGTCTTGGCGGCTTCAATCGGCGTCGGTGACTCGTTCGAGGCGCGTTCGTGGGAACACGTACACCTTCAGCGAGTCGGGGACGACGCCGTTTCGGGCAACGGTCGCGTGCGGATAGACCGCACCGACAACCGGCGTATCGGGGTCGTACTCCTCGTTCGTGCCGTACTCGGCGACGGTACTGCCCGCGTCCGGAATGCGGACGTAATCCGCTCGGAGATTCGAAACGCCGACGACTGTCAGCCGATCGTTCGTTTCGCGGTCCCGAACCGTCACGCCGGGGTAGATTCGATGGCGTTCGCAGTAGAACGGACCGCCCTCGTCCTCGTCGACGAAGATCGACTCGCCGCAGTCCGTACACTCGACGGCGATCTGGCCGAGCGGCGGG
The DNA here is from genome assembly GCF_054653435.1 of Halostagnicola bangensis. Classification (NCBI taxonomy): domain Archaea; kingdom Methanobacteriati; phylum Methanobacteriota; class Halobacteria; order Halobacteriales; family Natrialbaceae; genus Halostagnicola; species Halostagnicola bangensis. The sequence goes on from NZ_BAAIGG010000002.1 coordinate 1,773,717, forward strand.
ACGCGCCCCGCCGTGATTTCGATGGCGACGCGACGAATGTGCTTACACCGGACGTTCCGAAACACGTGGTCCGGACACGTACACCGGCCCGCCTTGAGGTCGATGAGATACGTGTTTTCGCTCTCGGATTCGACCTCGTAGAGGCCGTCGCCGAGCGCGAGGACGGACATCGCTTCCGTGCGCGCTCGGAGCGATCGCTCCTCGAGTCGTCTATCGGTCGGTACTGGAAGGCTCGTTTTCGGTGACGCGGTTGTTATCATGGGTGCGTCTGGGGGTCACAGGCGGTCGGCTAGCTATTCGAACACCCTAGGTTCTCGGCGATAATAACGGCAACGCCTGCGAACTAAACGGCCGAAAGATGCTCTCTTCGTCCTCATTTCGGCCGATTGGCTATTTCCACCGTTTCGTTCGACCCGCTCGATAATTTCGTGCTCGATCGCTATTCTGAGGCCGATCTTTTCGCGTGGACGACGCCTTCGATACGTTTTTCAGCGATCCGGCGAAATCACCAGTCAATGCTCGAGCGTGAGCGAATCATCGAAATCATCGTAGCCGTTTTCTCGGTCGCCGTTATGATCGGGACCATGGTTCACATCGGGTCTACCTACAGCGGGACCAATAACGCGCTTTCTCCCGAAGGTGGGGAAATGCTCGTTGCAGCCATCGTCGGCTTCGTGTTCTTGCTCGTCGCCGTTGGAATCGTCCTCGCGTACGTCCTGAACGACCCCGAAGACGGTCTCGAGGACGAACCCGAGGCCCAGAGTTCGATATAGGCCGATTCGACGCCCGTCGAACGTTTTCTGCCATACCGATACCCGAACAACTTATTTCTGGTAGGAGGAACAACATTTCCGTATGAGCAATCTGACCGTCCCGACGTGGGTTCAGCGGATCGTGATCGGCCTCATGCTCATCTTGTTGGTCTCCGGCGCTGTCGCCGAGGTTGGCGAACGCTGGGTCGGTGTTTTCCTCGGACTGGCCCTCGCCGTTCTCCTCGTTTCGTGGCTCGTTTCCGCTCGCTCGAGTTCGGACGGAGCAACCGAACCCGGGGCTACTGGGGACGACGGCGGTGGAGAGTCCGTTGATTCGGACGGTAACTCCGTCTGGAACGCGATCCCGTCTCGACAGTATACGGGCCGCCACGTCGAATCGGGCGGGCTCGCTCGAGACGATCAGGAGAAAGCGCTGGCGGAAATAGAGGAGGAAGCCAGAAAGCAAGCACCCGAAGAGTTTCGCGATTGAGCCGACACCGGCTGTGAGTCACAGTCTTTCTCGCGTCCGCTTTGCTCCGCTCGAGGAGCCTCGATCGCTTCAGAGAGTCGTTCGTAATTCTCTCCCGGCGTAGAGACTCCGTCGGCGGTTTCGTTCCCCGAACCTCGTTCTCTGCTCAGGCTGGCTGGAAAGATAGTAACCACTGAAAGCCAGTGCACATCCAATCGCACGACAGCTATGCGATTCGTGTGTAAACAGTTTCAGTTGTTACGATAGTTGCGAACGACCCTATCAGGCGTCGCCTTCGGCCGTGGCCTCTCGCCAGTCCTCGAGTTCGTCGTCGTCGGCGTCGTCGATGCGATTTTCGTAGTAGGCCATCGGGTGTGGAATCTCCTCGCAGAGGTCGTCTTTGTTCACGCAGTCGCCGTAGGACTGCATCGTCGCACACGAGGGCGGCGAGTACTCGGTCGGGGAGGTATCGCCCCGGATGTGATCCGTCTGGTATCTCGTCATCTCCTCACCGAACGAGGAGTTGACGCGGTAGAGATCGACGATATCGTCGGTTTCCATCCCGATGCTCGCGAGAAACGCCGTGATCGCAAAGCGGGAGTGATGGGGCAGGTGTTCGCCCTTTTGAATCTGATCGAGAAGCGCCTTCATACACGGCGGGAAGAGATCCGGAACGACGGTATCGATCTCTCGAGTCAGGTCCATTTCCGACAGTACTTCGCGGATCTCTTCGGCCTCGTCTTCGAGTTCTGCGCCGATAGCGTCGGGAACGTCGAACGGAAGCCCGTCCTCGATCCGCTCGCGGACGGCCTCCCGAAGCAGCGTCAGCAACTCCGTCTCGTCGACCGGCACGTCGCCATCGCCGAGGGGTTGGTTGACGAGTCGCCACTCGTCCTCCCAGAGATCGCCGGCGAGGGGGAGGTACGTTCCGACGTCGATTCGATACTCGCCTCCACCAGTCGTCCGAACCGACTCGTCGAGGTCGAACTCCGAGAAGAGGTCCTCGAGGTCGAGCCCCGTCGTCTCGACGCTCTTTAGCTCCGTCGTATCCTCGAGATCGTCCGTAAACCGATCGAAGGCCGTTTCGGCTTCGGCTCGAGCGTACTTGCGAACCAGTATTGACTCGTTAACCAGCGAAACGAGCACCCGTGCGACGGGATAGGACAGCAGTTCCACGCGGGGCTCCCGGTGGCCCTCGCCCGTCGTCCCCTCCTCGAGGGAGGCGACGACGCGCTCGCGGGCGCGATCGACGACGTCCCGGTCCTGCTCGACCACGGTGGCCAGATCGACGGCCTCCGTGGCGACCGAGTCGCGGGCTGCCTCGAGGAAGGGGTATCGGGCGTGCAGTCGCTGCATCGATAAGACGATATTACTGGTGCAGGTTAAACGCGCTGATTGTCGGCGACCGGGCGACTTGGAAGTGGCTGTTCGGTCTACCCGCGAGTCACTCGCGGGCCGGCGTCGGTGTCCTGTCTCGACGTACAACTGTCCGGGTCCGTCCCACCGTTCAGTCATCGGTTCGCGGATGATCGATTTCAAGACCGTTCGACACGTTGATCGACGTATGCCACGGGTCACTCGAGACGGCGTGTCGATCTACTACGAGCGAGACGGGAGCGAGGGCGGGACGACGAGCGACCCAGTCGTCTTCGTTCAGGGCCTCGGCTACGGCCGATGGATGTGGCGCTGGCAACGCGAAGGAATCTCGGAGAAGTTCGACGTGATCGCCCCCGACAACCGCGGAACCGGTCGGTCGGATGCCGGGCTCCCCCCGGGCGTTTCGAAGCTCCCGGGAAGGGTTCGCTCACCGCTCCTCCTGAAGCCCCTGAGCTACTCGATCGAGGGACTTGCCGGGGACCTCGAGGCCGTTCTCGAGGATGCCGGCATCTTCAACGCTCATCTCGTTGGAGCCAGCATGGGCGGGATGATCGCCCTACAGTACGCCCTCGAGTACTCGCGAGCGAAGTCGCTCACGCTGTGTTGTACGACCCACGGCGGAACGGACGCGGTTCCGATTCCCGAGGAAACCCAGGAGCACCTCTTCTCGACGCCCGACGGCGCGAGCGAACGAGAGAAACTCCGTCATCGAATGCGACCGGCGTTTACCGAGCGATTCACCAACCGGAACCCCCATCTGATGGACCGGATCATCGAGTGGCGACTCGAGCAGGACGCACCCGAACCCGCACGCGAAGCGCAAGCTGGCGCGGCGCTGGATTTCGACGTCGGCGACCGACTGGACCAGATTCGAGCGCCGACGCTCGTCCTTCACGGAACCGCGGACCGAGTCGTTCCCGTCGAAAACGCTCGGTTGCTCGAGAAGAAAATCCCGGAGACGCGCCTCGAGACCATCGACGGCGGCTCACACTGCTTTTTTATCGAGGAAAGCGACGAAGCAACCGAGTGCGTGCGTTCGTTCCTGCACGAACAGGATTGAGCCCCTCGCTCCCGAAATGGGACCGGCTCCGTTAGGACTCGAGACGCTCGCGTCTTCTCATCACGAGGGGGAGCCATTCCTCGAACGCTACCGAGAGCTCCCATCGCCACGGCGTTGCATCGCGACCCGTTCTTGCGGAGGTTCGCGGGCGGTTCGCCCCGTTCGGGCCACCGGCGTCGATCAGCTGTTTTGCTGTCCGTTCGGCGAGCCCGGCTCGAGTCGAATCCGCCCGTCGAACCCAACACGGACTTCGTACCCCACGTAGGGGAACGTTATCTGGTGATCGCTCGAGGAGCTTCCGTTGTGCTCTCGAACGTGTTCGTAGAGCGAATCGAGGGCCTCGGGGTCGACCACGTCGTACAGCGGCGGCAACGATGTGGGTTCCGTTCCCGCGAGCGTTGCGACTGCGGAGATGAGGGCTTCGCTCGGTTGTCGCCCGCCGACCGAGATAACGTGACTCGACGGAGAACCTGCAGAATCGTCGGGAGAGACCATATTCTCTCTAGCGGTTTGGGGACGGTAACTCCTCCCCTTTCCATGTGTTCCCCTTACATACTCCCCCATTTGACGGTCACTCGCTTGTTGCAGTCACTCCGGTTGGATCTTCACTTGCGAAAGTCAGCTCCCTCGATCGACGAGACCCGTGGCCGCCCCGTCGCTGTCGCTTCGAACCGGTTCGAAGACTCCAGAATCAGTAGTGTCCGCCGATCGGTTCGCTAGTCGCTCTGAATCCGCGGTGCGAGCATGTACGTGACCTGCCCGTCCCCTTCGGCAAACCCGAAGTACATCTTGATCGGGAACTCCTCGCCGAGCGCGAGAGTCACTTCGGTGTCGGAGGGGATCGCCTTGTTCATGTCCTTTAGATAGTCGAGCGAGAACAGCGAGCGCGCCGGACCGACCTGCAGATCGATCAGATCGTCTCGAGTCAACTCGAGGTGAACGTCGTCGGTGTCTCCCTCCGCGTTGACGTAGAAGAACTCGTCGGTTTCGTCGACGCCCAGCGCGATGTGATCCGACACCATGTCGGCGGCTGTAACCGATCTGTTGAGGTCCTTGCCCTCGAGAACGACCTCCGCGGGAAGGTCGAGATCAGGAATGTCGGGCTCCTGCCGGATCGAATCCGGATCGATGAGCGCGAGCGTGTACTCGAGTCCGTCGATCTGGATGTGGAGCTTTCGCGTCTCTTCGTCGAGTTCGAACTGGATGAGCTGGCCGGATTCAGCCATGCCCGCGATATCCTCGAGTCGCGAGAGATCGACGCCGATCAGTCCGCCGTCCGCTTCGTACGATTCGAACGCGGCTGCATCGAGCGAGAGGTCGACCATCCCGACGTTTGCGGGGTCGACGGCCCGAATCTCGAGGCCTTCTTCCTCGAGGTGAATCTTGCACTCGTCGACCAACACACTGATCGAGTCGAGCGTGCTGGTGAGTGTTTCCGCGCTCACGATGGCCTTGAACATATGTGACGGGCTACGGACGGTCCGCATAAAAAGCCACCTTTTGCGGTCGATCGGAGTCGTCGCCGGTCGTCGCCGATCGACGGGGACCGCAGGTGCGTCACGCCTATCAGCGTCGACGGCGTCGTTCGTGTATGAACCGGATTCGTTTGGCTCTCGCGGACACATCACTGAATCTGGCGAGGAACGTATGACTGGTAAAGACCACTACTATAACAAATCCAAGCAGGAGGGGTATCGCTCTCGAGCGGCCTACAAGCTCAAACAGCTCGCCGACCTCGAGAACGTCATCGACCAGGGGGACACCGTCGTCGACCTCGGGGCCGCGCCGGGCGGCTGGCTTCAGGTCGCCGCCGAGCGCGTCGGTCCGCAGGGAACCGTCATCGGGGTCGACCTCCAGCGGATCAAACCGCTCGAGGACCACGACAATATCGAGACCGTTCGCGGTGACATGACCGAGGACCGGACCCGTGACCGAGTCACCGATACGGCCGATGGAGTCGTCGACGTGGTCGTTTCGGACATGGCACCGAACATGACCGGCGAGTACCACCTCGATCAGGCTCGCTCGCTCCACCTCGCTCGACAGGCGTTCGAGACGTCGCTGGAACTGCTCGACACCGGCGGGGACTTCATCGTGAAGGTGTTCGAGGGACCGGACGTCGACGCGTTCCGCGAGGACGTCGAAGCGGAGTTCCAGTATGTCCGCGCGACGAGTCCGAAGGCGTCGCGCAAGGAGTCCTCGGAGATCTATCTCATCGGCAAGGGGCGGCTCACCTCCCCGGTCAGGACGGGGGACGAACTCGAGGTCGAGATCGTCGACGTCGGCGAGGAGGGCGACGGAATCGCCTCCGTCGAAGGCTATCGACTGTTCGTTCCCGGCGCCGAGGAGGGCCAAACGGTGACAGTGAAAGTCGAAGACGTCAAGCCGAACTTCGGCTTCGCACAGCGCCTGGACCGAGACTGACTGCCGCGGTTCGCCCTCGCGTCGCTCGCCGAACCGTGCGCTCGAGTCCGTGTTAGCTCGAGGACGACTCCTCTTCGAGTTCGTAGCTGATCTCGACGCTCGCCAACGATCGCTCGGCGGTCGCGATGTACAACTCCTCGACTGAGTCGAAGACCGCCGTCGGAATCTGTTCGTCCTGTAAATTCGCCTCCGCGAGCGCATCGTAGAGGTGTCCGGTCGCCTCGTGGAGGGCACACTGCGTAACGTCGGTTGCGGGTATTTCGGTCGTTCGTTCCATCAGGATATCACCACAGTGATTCGTCGGACCACAGTGATTCGTCGGGTTCCACTGGGTGCAGTGGCAAACGAATAGGTGATAGTAACTGGATATCACTGCTGGCGGGTAAGATAGTGCTTGAATGTTAAGGCCGTTTATTACAGATGAATTCTGTTTCGGTTACTGGTGCTATCTGGCGCGGAATTCATTGCCGCTTGAGTCGTCATCCGGCTTCCCCGGTTTCACGTTCATTCGTCAGTCTCGAGGCGGTCGTGTCGGTCGTCGATTTCGTCAAGGATGTCGAGGTTTTTGCGGATCGACGATCGGATCGCGTCGCTTCGGTTGACGAATTTTCCGTCGTCGCCGACGTGGGCATCGAGGTCGTCGAGGAGTTCCTGTGGGATTTCGACGCTGATTTTGGGCATACGAGGCGGTTTGTAGTGTTATCCCTTAACGTTTCCATCCGAGTCTTCGATGCTACCGAGAGAGCGGTGACGGCTGAAAATGAACAATCGGGAAACGTATCGTCGACCGCGGGAACTCGCCGTTCCGCCGATCATTCGGCGGCGGCACCGGTCTCCGGTTCGGGCTCCCCGCCCCCGCCGCTGCCACCGAAGAGCCGCCCGCCGGCTGTGAGCACGTACAGGACGACCAGTCCGAAAACGTAGGTGAGCGCGATCGGCGTCGCGAGCGCGATCATCGTCAGGATTCCTTTCGGACTCGCGAAGGCCGCGATCACGAAGACACCGACGACGACCGGCCGCCACTGCTCGAGCATCGTCCGGTAGTTGACGACGCCGCCGATGTGGAACATCGCCATCGTGACGATGATGTTAAAGAGGAAGCCGACGCCCAGCGTCGTGTAAATCACGAGCCAGGAGAAGCTGTTGATCCGGTAGGTGACGTCCATCCCGTTGTTGACGGCGTCGGTGATGAGATAGGAGATGACCGCCGGGGCGATCCAGTAGAATCCCAGCAGGAGCCCGACGGCGAAGCCGACGAGCATCGTCACGCCCCAGATCAGCGCAACTCGTGCGTTGCCCGAGACGAGTCCGCGCTCCTTGAGGGCCGGCCAGGCCCAGTACAGGACCAGCGGGAGGATGGAGATGATCGCCAGGATCGTACTCACCTTGACCATGAAGATCAGGACCTCCACGGGATCGAGAGCGATGACGAACCCGGCGTCGCGGATCAGCTCCGTTGTCGTTTCGTCGCCAACCAGTTCGGCGTCGTTCGCCTCTGCGACCTCCACGAGGACGTCCTCGGGAACCCGGTCGACGAACTGGGCCAGGATGATGGTGAACCCGCCCTGGTACAGCGCGAAGAACGTCCCGCCGAGGACGGCCATGAAGACCCCGACGATGTAGAACACCTTCGAGGTCAGGCTGTTGAGGATGAACGCGATATCGTAGGCGTAGCCGCCGATGTCGTCTTCGGTCGTCTCGTCCTCCGTGAACGGATCGAGCATCCCCGCGGCGGTACTCGAGAAGAGCCCTTCTTCTTCGCTTTCGCCGGCTCCGGAATCGCCGTCCGTCGCTCCGCCGGCACCTGTTCCGGATCCGTCTTCGCTACCGCCCGCGCCCCCAGACTGGCCCTGTTGGGCCTGGATCGAATCGAACCGGTTGAGAACTTTCTCGGCTTTCGCCTTGTTTTCGTCGTACATCGCTTGCCGAGAGATCTCGAGGGCTTGCTCTTCGTCCATCTGGAGGAAGACCTGCGCCGATACGTCCTCGACGTCTTCGGTCTCGAGGGTCTCGAAGTCGATGTCGTCGGGGCTGTCGGCGTTTCGAATGTCTCCCGCCCGCGGGTAGACCGGCGACCGGAGGACGATGAGTGTGTAGCCGATGAGGATGAGAAAGCCGACGCCGAGTCCGATCAGGATACCGACCGCCGCCTCGCCGGCCAGTCCGTACTCGATCGCCATCGACTCGAGAGCGGTCGGTCCGCCGGGCTCTAGGCCCGACGGGAGGAGCGGATACACCGACTCCTCGAGGTAATCGAACCCGCCCTGGTTCACGAAGGCGGCCGCCGCGACGCTGATTGCAATCAAGAGCCCCGAAAACTGGAGAAGACGTCGCTTCATGAATCCGGTTCCCGTGTCGAGTTCGGCCGCGCCGCGTCGCCGAATGTTTGTCACGACCTTCGCGAGGCCGAGACTGAACATGTAGAGCGCGAAAAGCGGCAGTGCCCACATGATCAGCGTGAACGGGTCCGGCGGGGAGAACATCGCCCCGAAAACCGTGATGGCGACGAGGGCATGGCGCCATTTGGCCCGGAACGTCTCATACGAGATAATTTCCGTATAGGAAAGGACGCTCATCAGGAGCGGCAGCTGGGCCGCAAGACCGAACGAAATGGTCAACAGAGCCATAAACTCCGTAAATTCGGTGATCCCCCAGCTCGGATCGACGCCGGCCTCGTAGGCGACGATCGCGAGGAAGTCAAACGCGTAGGGGAAGAAGATCGCGTACGCGTAGAACAGGCCGATCCAGAACAGGGTAAACGAGGTCAGCGCGAAGCCGACCATGTACCGTTTCGAGACGGGGACGACCGATTTGAGCCCGCGCTGGCGAAGGGCGTCTCGAGAGTAGTAAATGACAGCCGGAATCGCGACGATGATCCCGACCACCATCCCGATTTTCGCCTGCAGGAGGATTACTTCGAACGGCGTCCGGGTAATGATGTTCGTCGCCTCGGAGACGTTCGCGCTCATCTCCGCTCGCGCCGTCGCCTCGAGGAAGTCCCAGATAAAGACACGAAGGGCGTAAAACGAGCCGACGAACCCGATGACGAAGACCATAAACACCTTCTGAAGGTTCGCCTGGGCGCCTGAGAGAACGGCGCCGATGGTTTCCCTGCCGGTGTTGATAGCTCGGGCGGTGTCTTCGCTGACCGCAGAACTCATTGCTGTCAGTGGATAACTTACATCCAGTTATCAACCTTTCGAGTACGGAAGTGTGAAACGAGTCGTGGTGCGTGCGGGCCCTCTCCTGTGTCGGGTACCCACTGTGCCGTGTCGGAAACCCGCCGTACCGGGGAGCGTGCCACCGTATTCGACAGATATCCCGTTTGGAGAGTGAAACTTTCACTGTCTTCGCTCGTCCTCGTCGAGTGCTCGTAAGAAAAAGGCCTATAACCAGTGGCGGGTCTATGTCATCATAGATGCCGGACGAGTCGGCTGGCGGTGGGGACGACGAGCGGACCGATGAGTCCACGACGGGCTCCGAGGAGCCATTGCCATCCGATGACGATGAGAAACCGGAGGCAAAGACCGACGGCGAGGGGTACGTCGGTGATCAGCCGGAACAGGACGAAGAGGAGGAGTATCCCGATCCCGACGACGATATCGGCGGTATCTCGACGCCGCCGGACGATGAGGAGATGCCGCTCGCCGACCACATCGAAGAGATGGTTCTGCGGCTCGCGGTCGTCTTTCTGTTCGGTGCCGCAGGGACCGCGATCGGAATCTTGTGGGCTTCGGATGCGATCGCGTTCATCTGGTCCGATGTCGTTCCGCAGGCCTCCGAACGACCGCCCCACATTTACCATCCCCTCGAGCTGTGGCTGACCCGGATCAAACTCTCGGCGTTGCTGGGGATCATGATCGCGCTGCCGATGCTCGTCTATCAGTGTTACCTGTTCATGCGGCCAGGGCTGTACCCGAACGAGCGCAAGTACTACCTCGCCGCGGTTCCGACCAGTGTCGTCCTCGGCGGACTGGGGATGATCTTTTCGTACCTGGTCGTCCTCCCGATTCTCTTCTCGTACTTTACGTTCTATTCTGAAGGGAGCGCGGACATCGCCTACGCGCTCGGTGAAACCTTCGACCTCGTCATCACGCTGACCGGTTTCCTCGCGATCGTCTTCCAGATACCGCTCTTTATCATGCTCGCGATCATGCTCGGCGTGACCACTCGAGAGTGGCTCGCGGAGAAACGACTCTACTTCTGGACGGCATTCGCGGGACTCTCGTTTATGTTCACGATGGATCCGACGTTCATGGCCCCGATCTTCGTGGCCATTACGATGATCCTCCTGTTCGAAGGGACGCTTCTGGTCGTGAAGTGGACCGGTCGGTGAGACGGTAGCCGTTCGGAGTCGAGTCGGCGCGTTCGTTGACCGCGAGCGCGTGTCCCCTCTCGAAATTTGGTTCTCGCCCGAGGTATCCAACCGATACTATCGCTGTCAGCGACCGTCTATTCTTGACGGCCATAGCCGGATCATATCCCCTTATATTCTCCTTATGCGTTCCTACATTGAGCGAACCGGCACGAAGAACGCCAAAAACTGTGGTAGTTAAACGATTATGGTTTAGTAGCTGGAAAGCTTTTCTAATCTCGTGAAATTGTGAAATGGTTTCGGACGAATCTCCAGGGTTGTGGTATGTATGTAAACCCCACGAGAGTCTTTCTTCGAACGGAGGGAGGGGTCGAATATGACTGATCACGTTCCCACCACGTGTATGCGATGTGCAGTCGGCTGTGGCCACGTTCAACGAGCCGTCGAGACCGGGTACGGGCTGGACATCGTCAGGGGCGACGCCGCCCATCCCGTCAATCAGGGGCTGGCCTGTCAGCGCGGCGTGAGCGAGACGGCAGATCCCGATGGCGAGTGGCTCACGCGTCCGCTCGTCCGACGGGACGGGGAACTCGTTCCGACGACATGGGATAACGCCCTCGAGCGCGCCGCCGAAGGGCTCGATACGGCCCTCGAGAAGGGGTCGAACCGCGTCGCGGTGTTGGGAAGCGGCCAGCAGACCAACGAGGCGGCTTATGCACTGGGTAAACTCGCTCGCGGCGGGTTCGGCACGCGATACTATGACGCGAATACCACCCTTTGCATGGCGAGTGCGGTCACCGCCTACTACGATGCCTTCGGAAGCGACGCGCCCCCGCCGACCTACGACGATATCCCCGAAGCCGAAACCCACCTCGTCTGGGGAGCGAACCCTGCCGCCGCACACCCGGTGATGTTCCGGTGGATTCGCCAGTCCGCCGCCGATGAGGACTGCGAACTGATCGTCGTCGACCCCGTCGAAAGCGAAACGGCCGAGGTCGCAGACTCACACGTTACACCCGATCCGGGCGGTGACCTCGCGCTCGCTCGAGCAGTCCTCGCTCGGGTCGTCGAAACCGACCGGGTCGACGACTCGTTCGTCGCCGAGGCAACGACTGGTTTTGACGCGCTTCGAGACCGACTTCCCGACGCCGCCACCGCGGCGAACGAAGCGGGCGTTCCCCTCGAGACCGTCGACGAACTCGCCGCGGCGCTCGAGAACGACACCCTCCTCTACTGGGGAATGGGCGTCAATCAGAGCGTCGACGGGACGCCGACTGCGGCCGCCCTGATCGACCTCTGTCTCTCGACGGGCAACCTCGGCCCCGGAACCGGACCGTTCTCGCTGACGGGACAGGCGAACTCGATGGGAACCCGCGTCTGCTCTTCGAAAGGAACTTGGCCAGGTCACCGAGCGTTCGATGATCCGGCCCACCGTAATGAGATTGCGGACGAATGGGGCGTTCCGGTCGAAACCTTGCCCGACGATCCGGGGCCCGGCCCCGTCGGTATCGTCGACGCCACCGAAGACGAGGTCGAGGCCGTCTACGCGGTTGCGACCAATCCTGCTGTGGGGATGCCCGACGCGAAACGTGTTCGAGAGCGACTCGAGGATACCTTCCTCGTCGTGCAGGACGCCTTCCACAGCGAGACCGTCGAGTGTGCGGACGTGGTGCTCCCGGCGGCAACGTGGGGCGAATCGGAGGGGACCGCAATGAACATGGAACGAACCGTCTCGCGGGTTCGCTCGGCGACGGAAACGCCTTCGGGTGTCAAATCCGATCTCGAGTTGATCGGCGAACTGGCGATCCGCCTCGCGCCGGGGTTGTTCGAGACGACCCCGGAACCGGCCTCGATTTTCGACGAGTTCGTCGGCCTCACCGAGGGCACCCTCGCGGACTGTTCGGGGATCAGCTACGACCGTCTCGAGGACGAGCGCGCGGTTCGCTGGCCAGCCCCGACTCGCGAGGACGCCGGAGGATATCGATACTACGACGCATCCGCGAGCGAACGCTGGTCATTCCCGACGCCGAGCGGTCGCGCACAGTTTTCCGATGGCGAGGGAACCGGCCTCCCTGAGCCACCGGACGAGTCCTACCCGCTGACGCTGACCACCGCACGCGAACCGGGCGCGTACAACACCGGCGTTCGCACTCGAGAAGACGAACCGGTTACGGCTCGAGTGAGCGGCGCAACCGCCTCGGCGCTGTCGACCGAACTCGAGGGACCGGACGACGAGCGGTACGCTCGCGTCACGTCTCGACGAGCGTCAATACTCGCACGGATCGAAATCGACGAGGCCATCCCCGACGGCGTCGTCTGGCTGCCGATTCACCACCCGGACGTGAACGACCTCACGATTTCGGCCGTCGACCCGCGTTCGAAAGAACCAAACTTCAAACAGTGTGCCGTACGCCTCGAGGCACCGGCCGACGCCGCAGCGAGTACACTCGAAGAAGTCACTGCGTAATAGGGTTGGCTGTCAGTCATTTCCAGCCATTCGCCACCCCGCTCTGGAGACGAACCGGTAAACGGGTACAACCGACCCTATGAGTTGGTCTCAAAACGCCGAAGAACGGACGCCAATGAGGCCGAATAGTAGGACGATCCGATGCGCCCGCCTCGAGACGGGCGCGAACCCAGTTCCTCGGTCGACGGATGACGGTGCCTCTGACACCTGTTTCCGTTCGGAGACGGATGGATTCCGTCGGTTCGATGGGACGGATCAGTTGGTGTGGCAGGCCAGTCCCCCACGAGTACCCTGCAGGTATACTGTTGGCTGTACGTCGTTCACAATTCTCGTCGCCCGGGAGTGCGAGAATCTTCACATAGGTACAGCCGACAGTATATTCACACCCACTCACGATATCAAAGCAAATTTAAATAAACCCTCGTGTCAGTTCAGCTATTAAATAAGAAGATAACACGGAAACAGATCTCTCTCGAGCGTTTATCATCAGCTCTAACAGTTTAGATTCAATTTTGGTCTCCCGATCTGTGACTATTCACCCGCGATCGGTTTGCGTTGTGATCTCACTGCTCAACCCGAGCGGAAAGCGAGTCGGCGCGCTCCTGCGCTCGCTCGAGAACGCCTGTCTCGTCGACCGTGAGAACCTCTCTATCGCGCATTAACACCGATCCGTCACAGACCGTGTGCCGAACGTCGCTTGCTTCGGCCGCGTAGGCGAGATGGCTCACGAGGTCATGTCCCGGCGTCAAGTGTGGTTTCTCGAGGTCGATCACGGCGAAGTCCGCCGGTGCACCGGTCTCGATGCGGCCCGACTCGAGGCCCATCGCGTCAGCGCTTCCGGCCGTGAGCATCTCGACGACGGACTCGGCCGCGACGGCGCTGGCGTCCGACGCGGCGAGTTTGCCGATCATGGCCGCATCGCGGGCTTCATCGAGCATCGAGAGGTCGTTGTTCGAGGCCGCGCCGTCGGTTCCGAGGCCAACGGTGACGCCCGACTCGAGCAGTCGCTGGACGGGTGCCATCCCGCTGGCGAGTTTCATGTTCGAGGCAGGACAGTGGATTACGCTCGTCCCGGCCTCCGCGAGCAGGTCGATTTCGGTTTCATCGACGTGAACGCCGTGGGCGACGAAGTCCTGAGGCTCGAGCAGACCGTGTTCGTCGGCGTACTCGAGCGGCCGGATCCCGTGTTCGTCGACGATCGGCGCGACTTCGTCCTCGGTTTCGTTCGCGTGGTAGTGTACCGGGATTCCGGCGTCGCGGGCTTTCGGAACGTACTCCTCGAGGTACTCCGCACCGACGGTCGTCAGCGAGTGCGGGGCGAACACCGTCGAGATCCGGCCGTCGGCGGCTCCGTCGAACTCCCCGGCCACGGCGAGGCTCTCGGCGGCGTCTTCGTGTGCTCCCTCGTCGTCTTTGGCCACCGTGACGATCCCGTGCCCGAGCGTGGCTCGAACGCCCGTCTGCTCGACCGCCGCGACGATTTCGGGGACCTCGAAGTACATGTCCGCAAAGGCCGTCGTTCCCCCTTTGATCATCTCAAGGATGCCCAGTTCCGCGCCGACGCGGATGTCCTCGGCCGTCATTGCACCCTCGGCGGGCCAGATGTCCTCCTGCAGCCACGCATCCAGCGGTTTGTCGTCCGCGTACCCACGCAGGAGCGTCATCGCGACGTGCGTGTGTCCGTTGACAAACCCCGGCGTCACGAGCGAGTTCGACGCGTCGAGCGTCTCGTCGGCCGTTCTCTCGAGATCGAGACCGATCTCGAGGATCGTTCCCGCATCCTTATCGACCAGTACGTCGGCGCGTTCGACCGTTGCGTCGGGTAACAGCACCTGCCCGCCGGAGATCTCGAGCGTCGTCATTGTCCTGCCTTTCTCGTCCGGGAATGTCAGGCTGTCGATCAGCCGTCCGCTCGAGTAGCGGCGAAGCCAACGCCAGTCGGCGGGTTTAACAGTCGTTTTCCCCAACAGAGGTTCATGAACGGTCCCGAACGCGACGACGACGCCGACGACCGTTGGGGCGATGCCGATGGCACGGACGGAGCCAACGACCAGACAGCCGACGGCTGGGAATTCGATGATTCCTCGCCGAAGTCGGCTAACCCGGCGGAGCAGGGCGACTCGGACGAGCCGGGCAACCCGCCAGCCCAAGACGACGGATCGATGTTTCCGAACGCTGGTCCCGACGCGGTCCGAAACTGGACGGCGCTTCTGGCGACCCTTGCGGTCGTCTCGTTCGTCTCCGCGGTAACGACGCTCGTCGTCTACGACGCGATGATGGCTACGCTCGGGGCGGCGATCCTCGGATCCGGGCTGGTCCTCGCCGCGGTCGTCTCCAGATCCGTTTTTCCACAGATCCTCCACGCGCTTTCGGACGCGTGGGCCGAACACCGGCGGTACGTCTCGTTCTCGGGTGGTCTATTCGCGCTCGGAATCGCTTCTGGCGTCGCACTCGCCGCGGCGGGCGTCGACCTGACCGAACTGTTCATGGAACTCATCCTCGAAGAGTTCGGCGAGGAGGAACTCAACGGAGTCGGCGGTGAACCGAGCGGACTCGAGGGCGAGGGAAAAATAGAGCTCTCCGCGATGTTCTTCATCCTCAACAATACGCCGCCGTACCTCGCTTCGATCCTCGGCGCGCTGACGCTAGGCCTGTTTACCTTCTTCATTATGACGTTCAACGGCCTGATCGTCGGGAATATCGCCGTTGCAATCGGTGCGGAGGTCGGCTACGGCCTGATCATCGCGTTGCTCGTCCCACACGGAATCTTCGAGCTGACGGCGCTGTTCATCGCCGCCGGCGTCGGATTCCGGTTCCTCTACCGTGCGGGTGAACGCATTACCGGGAAACGTTCGGCGCTGTTCACGAAGCCCTACCTCGCCCGGACGACGTTGCTGGTGATCTTCGGTTGGCTCATGCTCGTGGTCGCGGCGTTCGTCGAGGCTTATCTGACGATTCCGATCGCCGAACTCTTCTTCCCCGGGCAGGCGGAGTAGTCGTCCGCGCGGTTTCCGCTTTGGCGACCCGGATTGTTGCTCAGATCCGCTCACGAATCCAATCTATCGGTCGCAGTACGAACAGCCGGTAGTCCTCGTGGGGGTCGTACGTCGCGAACGTCAGACTGTTCGCCATCACACTCACGCTCGAGGTGGCCATCGCGAGCCCGGCCAGCGCGGGATTGAGCAGACCGAGCGACGCGATGGGGACGAGCGTCGTGTTGTAGATGAACGCCCAGAAGAGGTTCTGGCGGACCTTCGATATCGTCGCCTCGGAGATGCGGACGGCCTTCAGGACGTCCGCGGGGTCGTCTCGCATCAGCGTGACATCAGCGGATTCGATCGCCACGTCGGTTCCCGAACCGATGGCCACGCCGACCTGCGCGGTGGTCAGGGCAGGGGCGTCGTTCACGCCGTCGCCGACCATCATCACCCGCGCACCGGTCCCGTCGTCGCCGTCCTGTAGCGCGTCGACGTGATCCGCCTTGTCCTCGGGCAACACGCCCGCGCGGACGTTCTCCGTATCGATCCCGACGTCTTTCGCGACTGCTCGAGCCGTCCGCTCGTTGTCTCCCGTGAGCATCACGACCTCGGTCCCGCGCTCTCGGAGCGCTGCGACGGTCTCTCGTGCACTCTCGCGAACCTCGTCTGCGACCGCAAGCACGCCGACGAGTTCGCCATCCACGGCGACCGGTATGGCCGTCTTCCCCTCGCGCTCGAGGCGCTCGAGGGTTTCCTCGGCGGGATCGGGATCGATCCCCTCGTCTGCGAGCAACTTCCGTCGGCCGACGAGGACGCTCCCGCGGACGGTTTCGGCACGGATGCCGTGGCCGGGGACGTTCTCGAACTCGCTGACTTCGCCGACTTCGACGCCGCGGTCGGAAGCACCCTCGACGATCGCCTTTGCGATCGGGTGCTCGGAGCCGGATTCGGCCGCGGCCGCCGCGCCGAGGACGAACGACTCGAGATCCTCCTCGCGTTCGACGAGCGTGCCGCCGTCCGGGGCGGTCTCGGAGTCGCCATCAGCCGACCGAGATTCACCACCGTCGGGTACCGCGTCGCCGACGAGTTCGATGTCAGTCAGCACCATCTCGCCGTGGGTTAACGTGCCCGTTTTGTCGAAGACGATGGTGTCGATACCCCGGACCTGCTCGAGCACGTCGCCGCCCTTGAACAGAACGCCGTTGGTCGCCGACAGCGTCGAGCCGACCATCGTCGCGGCGGGCGTCGCCAGTCCTAGCGCGCAGGGACAGGCGATCAGCAGGGCCGAGGCGAGTACGATCACAGAAAACTCGAGGACCGGGACACCGCCCGCGACGGGGCCGCCGCCGACGGGCTCGAGGACCGGAATCCAGGAGCCAAGCGCCGCTGAGACGTCGTACAACAACTCGGGGAAGGCGAGCCAGACGACCGCCCAGAAGATCGCGTTGACGATCACCGCAGGGACGAAGTACGCGCTCACGGTGTCGACGAGGCGCTGAATCTCGGGTTGGCGAGACTGGGCTTCCTTGACCCGGTCGACGATCTGCTGAATCGCCGTCTCGGAGCCGACTTTCGTCGTTTCGACCCGCAAGACGCCGTTTTGGTTGACCGTCGAGCCGACGACCTCGTCGCCCTCGTCCTTTTCGACGGGCATACTTTCGCCGGTGAGCATCGACTCGTCGACCGCACTTTGTCCGTCGACGACGACGCCATCGGTCGGGATCTTCTCGCCCGGACGGACTTTCAACACATCGCCGACCTGAACGTCCTCAAGCGGGATCTGTACTTCCTCGCCGTCCCGAATCACCGTCGCCTCGTCGGCTTCCATCTCGAGGAGTTCCCGAAGGGCGCTTCCCGCGCGGGCTTTCGAGCGCACCTCGAGCCAGTTGCCGAGCGTGATAAACCAGAGGATAAAGGCGACCGCTTCGAAGTAGAGGTTTCCGGTGAGCGCACCGCCGACGACGGCCGTGCTGTAGACGTACCCCGCGGAGGTGCCGACGGCGACGAGCGTGTCCATGTTCGCGCGTCGGTTGTTCGAAAAGGCGCGCCACGCGCCGACGAGAAACTCCTTGCCGAGCGTCGCCATGAGGATCGTCGCGAGGACGAACTCGAGGCCGTTGATCCAGACTTCCTCGACGCCGAGAAGTTCGTGGGGCATCGGAACGAGCCCGAGCATGGCGAGCATGATCGGGACGAACGGCAGGGTCAGGAGTCCGCCGGCGATCACGAGCCTGCGCTGTCGGCGAAGCTCCTTCTCGACGGCGCGTTCGCGCTGGCTCGAGCCCTGCGTTTCCCCAATTTCTTCGCGGACGGGGTCGTAGCCCGCATCTTCGATGGCCGCGTAAATCTCTCCCAGCGAGACGTCGGTCGGGTTGTACCGGACGCGTGCCTCATCCGAGGCGAAGTTCACGTCGGCTCTGATTACGCCAGGCAGGGTCTCGGCCGCCTCGCTAACGGTTTCCGAACACGTCGAACACGACATTCCCATGACCGCGATCGTTTCGGTCGCCGAGGCCGCCTCGTAGCCGCTCTGTTCGATCGCGTCGTAGATCTCGGCTAGCGAGACGGTCTCCGGATCGTACTCGACGGTCCCCTCGTCCGTCGCGTAGTTCGCGCTCGCCGAGACGACGCCCTCGAGGTCCGAAACGACGTCTTCGACGGTTCCCGAACACGTCGAACAGGACATTCCCGTGATCTCGAGGTGCGCTCGTCTGGTTGTCATATGAATACATACGTGGTGTAGTTTCAAGCGAATTGCGCTTTCGGAAGTGGTGGTTTAATCCGTCGATATTTTAGAATCCAAAGCACCGGCCCGGTTGATCCGGTGACTCCCATGGAAGGTCATCCTCTGTTGGTTTCTCAAGAGCGATCGTCGATGACAGCTTTGGCCGCCGCTCGACCGCTCTCCATCGCTCCCTGTATCGACGACCAGCGGGTGTACTCGCCGGCGAGGTAGATGCCGTCTCCCGCGTCCCGAACGCGAGGAAGCGTTTCGTGGATACCCGGCGGTTGGGCGAACTGTGCGAACCGAATTCGCTCCGTGTGGATCGGCTCGAGCCGGCCGAAACGGCGGCTTGGGTACCACGTCTCGAGGCTCTGTCCGGTCCGTTCGGCGAGCTCGTCGTCGCTTTCCTCGCGCTCGCCGAGATAAGTTGCACTCACGAGTGTTGCGTCCTCGGGTGCGTACTCCGGCGCGACGGCGCTGTGAGGGACGACGTGGTTCGGTCCCCGTTCTCGAGTGTTCAACATCAGGCGCTGGCCCGTCTCGAGGTCAACACTCGCGGGGAGCCGGTAATACTGTGTGACGCAGGCCCTCGCCTCGATCGGAATCGACTCGAGACCGGTTAGGTCGCGGGCGGCCTTCGGATCGGCGGCGACGACGACGGCGTCGGCTGACCGCTCGCTTTCGCCCTCGAGTTCGACCGCGACGGGAGCGTTCCGGTCGGTCGCGTCACTTCGATTGCCGGATCTGCTACACTGATCGGTCTCGACGCTCGTTGCGTCCGTCTCCGTTTCTATCGTCGCGCCTGCACGACGCGCGTTCGAGGCGAGCTGTGCAGTTACGTCTCCCATGCCTCCCGCGGGCACGGCGATATCGCCCGCCGCGAGCGCCGCGAACGTGTACTCGAAGACGCGCTTCGAGGTCGAGAGCGATCGGTCGAGCGTGATACCGCCGTAGAACGGGCCGGCGAAGTTCTCGAGGAATCGTTCGGAGAAGCCGCGATCGCGGAGGTATTCCGTGATCGTCTCGTCTTCGCCGCCCGCGAACACGGTCTCGAAATCCATCGAGGTCTGTGCCAGCGCGGCACGGAGCCGGAGCACCCGAAGTTTATCGCGGAGCGTCACCTCTGAATTCCGAATCGTTGCGGGTAACGCCGCCGGATCTCGAATTGGATCTGCGAGCGTCGATCGGCCGTCGGGCCCCGCAAGTACGGCTCCGGGCGCGAACCGTCTGAGTTCGAGCGCCTCGATGTCGAGTTCGCGTTGGACGGCCGGGTAGCCGGTGAACAGCACCTGGAACCCCCGATCGAGTCGGAACCCGTCTTTCGTGGCGGTTCGAACGCGGCCGCCGACGGTCTCCCGGCGCTCGAGGCAGGTCACGTCCGCTCCGGCGGCCGCGAGGTGTCGCGAGGCGACGAGTCCGGCGAGTCCGGCACCGACGACGATGACGCGAGGCGGATTCGACATGCCGGCTTCGACGAGATGCCCGCACAAAGGTTCACAGCCTACGTGAAAAAGAGCCTCCGAGAGTCATAGCCATGCTGATAAGTTCTCTCGCCCGCCGCGTTCGCCGCGCCCATCGCCCGAAAGGAAAGACAATTCCCGCGGGGCCGCTAATACCCGTCAAATGCGTATCGCCGTTCCCAACAAGGGCCGCCTGCACGAGCCGACGATCGATCTCCTAGAGCGGGCGGGGCTCCACATCGAAAACGGTGCCGACCGCAAGCTCTACGCCGAGACGGTCGACCCGGAGGTCACGATTCTGTTCGCCCGCGCCGCCGATATCCCCGAGTACGTTTCCGACGGTGCGGCCGACCTGGGCATCACGGGTCTCGATCAAGTTCGCGAAGCACAGACGGATCGCGTCGAGGAATTGCTTGACCTTGAGTTCGGCCGCTGTCGACTCGTCCTCGCCTCGCCCGAAGACGGCGATATCGACGCCGTCTCGGATCTGGCCGGCAAGACCGTCGCCACCGAGTTTCCGAACGTCACCCGAAACTTCTTCGACGACGCCGGGATCGAGCCCGATATCGTCGAGGTCAGCGGCGCGACGGAACTCACGCCCCACGTCGAGATGGCCGACGCCATCGTCGACATCACGAGCACCGGGACGACGCTGAAGATGAACCGTCTCGGCGTGGTCGAGGAGGTTCTCTCGAGTTCGGTCTTCCTCTTCGCTCGAGACGACGTGGTCGACGACCCGAAAGTCCAGGAGATCAAAACCGCGCTCTCGTCCGTTCTCTCCGCGGACGGCAAACGATACCTGATGATGAACGTGCCCCGAGACCAGCTCGAGGACGTTCGCGAGGTCATCCCCGGACTCGGCGGCCCGACCGTCATGGACGTCGCCAACGGCGAAGGCGAGAAGGTCGCGGTCCACGCGGTCGTCGACGAACGAGACGTGTTCGAAACGATCACGGACGTGAAGAATGCCGGCGCGAGCGGTATTCTGGTGACGGAAATCGAGCGACTTGTCGAGTAACGGGTTCCCGACTGTCAGATCACTATCCTGCGGTCGCTTCTTCGCCGACGAGCGCCCCGTTACCGCCCGTAGTGATCGACGTGTCGCCGTCGGATTCGTCGTCTCCGCTCCCTTCGTCGCTGTCGCTATCACCGTCGTCGGATCGCCGCGACCGAACGGTGAACTCGTCGACGACATCCTTCTCGAACAGTAGGCAAACGTCCCCGGCACGCGGCGGGACGAACTCGAGGTCGTACACGCGTCGTGTCCCCTCCGGGAGCGTTCCGGAGAGAGGTTCGTCTCCGCCGAGGAGGCCGTCTTCGTGCTCGAGTCGAAGCCGATAGTCGTAGCGTCCGACTCCCGTCCCCTCGTTCGTAGCGGCGAACTCGACCGCGATGGGCTCGCCGACTCGCGGCCGGTTCGATCGATCGACGCCGATTTCGGTTGCGATCGTGGCTGATTTCGAGCCGTCCGCGTTCCCTGCCGAATCGGGTAATTCTGCACCCTCACCCGGTGTGCTGTCGGGGACGCCGTCCATCCCGTTGCCGTCTGAGGGCGATAGCCCATCCCCGTCCAGGAAGCTCCAGCAGCCGGCCAGAAGGACAGCGATGCCACAGACGCTGCCGGCGACGACCTGACGGCGAGTTCTCATTCCTCATGTCTCCTCTTCGACGCTATTGATACCGACAAATTCGTCGTCTTCTCTGTCGGTGTCGGTCCGTGATTGCGAACCGACGTCCCCGCTTGGGAGTAGCGGAGACATCACCTCTTTTTTCTCGCCAGCCTCGAGCGCGTGTGTCGTATCATCGGAGATGTCCCACTCAGCAGTCGCCACGACAGGGTAGGAATTCGTATTCGTGAGTTTGACGGTGAAGCGATTAATTCCCGTCCAGGCTTCGACGCCGTCCATCGTTTCGATCGGGCCGTACTCCGTCCCCTCTTCTTCGTCGCCGTCGATCTCGCCTTCTCCGCCGACGCTCACGTCGGCACCGAGGTTCGTGATGCCGACGTTCGAATCGCCGGTGACCGACTCCTCGACCTCGTTTCCGCCGACATCGGTGACGGTCGTGGTGAGCGTGAACTCGACGTCGAAGTGTTCCGTGGCGTCTTCCTCGTAGGCGTTATCCCCGTCGACTTCGAACGTCTCCTGACCGAAGATATCCACGAGATCGACGGCGTCGATTGAACTGCTCGACGTTTCTCCCTCGTACTCGTCGGGTTCGTCGAATTCGACAGTTGCCGAACCGAGCGGTTCGAAGCCGTTTCCGCCGACGGTGGCCTCGAGTTCCCACTCGACCGCTTCGACCGGGTGTTCGAACCCTTCCCATTCGGAAAAAACCCTGATTTCCGCGATTTCAAGGCGTTCCATGCGCCCGCTGTTCGTATCGAAGTGTTCGTTCTCGACGCTGAACAGTCCGGTATCGACTTCCGCGGCCGCAGAACTCGTCAGCACCAGACCGCCAATTGCTACTGCGCCGATCCCCCCTGCACCGATCATGAACGTCCGTCGATTCATTGCAAATTTCAAGAAAGTCAGGAATACATTAGTTATACACTAGCTGATTTATCTTCGAATATAGTAATTAGTGTTTACACGTTGTATACGCTCTCTACTCCGGGCCGGCGTGTCGAGAAAATCGATGCAACGGCCCGAAAACTCCTGAGAAATGGAGTGCCAAAAAGCGTCAGGGGGACTGTTTGCCGGCTGTTGCGCTCCCGACGTACGGTTCGAGTGTTAGCAGGTGCGCCGCTGGTGAGACGCGACCGGCTCCGCGTTCGTACTCGACGATGCCGTACTCCTCGAGTTTCGGCAGGTGGGTCTGGGAAAGCGAGTCGTGCACTCGCTGACACCGCTCGAGGAAGGTCGTCTCGAAGGTCGGATCGTTTTCCGATTCCGAGAGCGCTCGGACGAGCTGCTTG
Organism: Halostagnicola bangensis; assembly: GCF_054653435.1. Classification (NCBI taxonomy): domain Archaea; kingdom Methanobacteriati; phylum Methanobacteriota; class Halobacteria; order Halobacteriales; family Natrialbaceae; genus Halostagnicola; species Halostagnicola bangensis. The sequence goes on from NZ_BAAIGG010000002.1 coordinate 1,796,661, forward strand.
ACGGTGACGGAGTCGTCGGCCGCGAGCACGTACCGGATAATCGCGCGCCGGCGCCGACTGCTCAGGACACTTCGGAGGGCTTCCAGTGTGAGTTCCTCGAGTCCTGTCTCCGCGCTGGAGGGCGACACTCGATTCGTCGTGTCTGTCGGGTGCGGAATCTTCATCGGCAACTGATGCTCCTGTTCTGGGACCTGTTAAACGGGGCCGGTCGTTCGTCGGATTACGGTGATTCGCGGTCGATTCACACTCTTTCGAACCGTTCGCCGCCGAATGAACGATTCCAGTTCGCCGAAAGCGACGATATCTGAGTATAACCGATCTGGCGATGCATTAATTGGATATTAGTCGCCGAGAAACTCACTGAAACAGTCTTTTAAGCTGGACACTCCGTATTTCGTTACAATCGTGTTCGTCCGTGGGGCTCGCTGTTGAGTCGACGCCGTCGCCGAGAAATGATTAAATAACAGAACGGAACTGCAGCCGAACGGATATCGTCCGCTCGAAACGAAAGGAAAAGTTGAATTACTCGAGCAGGCCGAGGTCCTCGAGACGGGAGACGATTTTGTCGACGGCGTGTTCGGCGTCGACCGGCTGTTTCCCGCCGGTAATAACGAGTTTCCCGGAGCCAAACAGGAGTGCGACGACGTCCGGATCGTCGAGTCGGTAGACGAGTCCCGGGAACTGTTCGGGTTCGTACTCGATGTTCTCGAGACCAAGTCCGATTGCGATCGCATTCAGGTTCAGGTTCCGGCCGAGGTCGGCCGAGGTGACGATGTTCTGGACAACGATCTCCGGATCTTCGTTGACCTGAATCTGGAGTTCACGGAGTTTGTCGAAGACGATACGGAGACTCTCGTGAACGTCGTCGGTGCTTTTCGCGCCGGTACAGACGATCTTTCCCGAACGGAAGATCAACGCGGCGGATTTTGGATTCTGGGTACGGTAGACGAGACCGGGGAACTGCTCGGGGTCGTAGTCGGCCCCCTCGAGGTCCATCGCGACACTCTGGAGGTCGAGTTCTTGCCCGATGCCGGTCGACGCCACCACGTTTTCGATGTTGATGGTGTCCTTCGGATCCGTCATAAGTCGCTTAAAAAGACGTATTTAAGGTTTATAAAGATTGGTACCGACACCTGTTCTCTCCGGTTTGTGGGACAGCTGTCAGTTCGATTTAAATCGGGGTGACCGTCGCCTCGGCGACTGCAGCCGCGTAATCGCCATTCGTCGTTCGCTAAACGAGTCGTCGAAAGCGGTAGGCTCATGCCCGGCCCGCGGCGACGAACGTGCGTGTACTTCCTCGAGTTGGGCGGAGAGGACGATCGGTTCGCGAGGCGGGAAGCGGCGAGTTCGGCGGCCGACGTCCGAACCGTCGCCCCTGGAATCGCTATCGTGCGCAGTATCGTCCCGGAGCGGGTCCGCGGACTCGCCTACACCCATCGCGCCAGCGAACTGCTCGGTCGAACCGACGCAACCCTCGAGAGCGCTCGGGCGCTCCTCGAGACAGCGTCGATCGATCGCGACGGGTCGGTCGCCGTGCGAGCCACGGATATTCACGGCTCGAGCGGCGTCTCCGCGCCAGCGGTCGAGCGAACGCTTGGACAGGTGCTCGTCGACCGCGGCTTTTCGGTGGACCTCGACGACCCGGACCACGTTCTCCGCGCGGCGTTTTCGGTCGGCGAGATCGATGACGTGGACGATCTCGAGCCGATACTGGCCTCGGATTCGCAAGCGGATTCGACGAGTGTCCCCGCTCACGATGCCGGCGCGACCGCGCGGGGCGAACAGGTCTCGATCTGTGCACTCGGCTGGCTTACCGCCGAAAGCGTCCGGGACTTCGGCTCGCGTGCGCCCACGGACAAACCCTTCTTCCAGCCCGGAAGCATGGACCCGCTTCTCGCTCGAGCCGTCGCGAACATCGCCGGCGCTCACGAGGGTCGTCGGATTCTCGACCCGATGTGCGGAACCGGTGGCGTCCTCGTCGAAGCGGGGCTCGTCGGCGCGGACGTCGTGGGAACCGACGCCCAGGAGAAGATGGTCCGGGGGGCACGCCAAAATCTCGAGCACTTTCTGGACGACCCCACTGAGTCGCCGACCGGCGCGACTCGAGGCTCGTGGCACGTCGGCCGCGGCGACGCGACCAGACTGCCGCTCGCCGAGGACTCGATCGACGGCGTCGTCTTCGACGCCCCCTACGGCCGCCAGTCGAAGATCGAAACCCACCGGCTCGAGGACCTCGTCTCGGGGGCGCTCTCGGAGGCTCGCCGAGTCGCCTCGAGAGCCGTCGTTGTCGCCGACCGCTCGTGGGCGAGCGAGGCGCGGGCGTCCGGGTGGGAACTCGAGGCGGCCTTTGAACGGCGGGTGCACCGATCGCTGACGCGGTACGTGCTGGTTCTCGAGTGACACTTTCAGCAAGTAAAAAGCGGGGGAAGTTCGTCTCGGTCTGCTCGACTAGTTCCCCGGATCGCCAGTACGTTGCTCGTCTCGAGCTCGCAACTCACGAAGAACCGCCGTCGCCGGTCGGTCGTCATCCCCGGTCCGTTCGAGTCCCCGGAACTCGCGCATCGAGCCGACCGGTCGAACGACGAGTTCTCCGTCCTCGTTTTCGACGAACGCTACTCGCCCCGGCACAGAGATCCCGTGTCTTTCCCGGAGGCGATCAGGAATCGTCACCTGTCCGTTTTCAGTGACGGAGACGATTTCCTCTCCACCCGTGGAGTTGTTGTTCGAGGTCACAGTGGACTTCTGCAATAGACAGATTAGTTTTGTCCCTGACGAGGCGCTTACCGTTCCTGTCATCGAGGGCTCGAGTATCGGTATTCGGAGAGCACTTACTCGGTCGCAGACATCGCCCGCTCGCGAAGGCGCTCACCTTCGTCACTCTCGACGGTAAGCTCCGGCACCGAAATCGGCGTTCCGTTCTCATCGATCGCGACGAACGTGAACGTCGACTCGGTCGTCAGTTCCGTTTCGCCCGATCGCGGCTCCTCGCGCCACGCCCGCAACGCGACGTTGACGCTCGTCTTCCCGGCGTCGTAGACGTAGGCCTCGATGAGCGCCGTTTCCCCGAGGGGGACCGGCCGAACGAAATCGAGTTCGTCGACTCGAGCGGTGACGCAGGACTCGCCGGCGAACCGGATGGCGGCCATACCGCCGACCTCGTCGAGCCACTTCATCAGGTTCCCGCCGTGGAGGGTGCCGTTATTGTTCGCGTGATTCGGTTGGACGGGAAATCGGTTTTCGATATAGGTCTCGAGCAGTGCAGGCATACCAAAGGCTTCTCGAGAGAGGTAGATAACGGTGTGGCTCCCGCAGGGTGTCGTTTCGTGTACCGTTCCTGGCGCCGCCGACGACTCGCTACTCGAGTCGCCGGCGTGTCGCTACGGCGACCACGAGCGCGCTACAGGTCAGCAAGACCGCGTACGCGGGCCGCTGGATCGCTTCGGGCTCGAGATCGACCATCGGTGCGGTCGTGAGCACCACCAGTGCGCCGCCGACCAGGACGAAGACGCCGTACCAGAGCGGATCGACGATCGCGGGACCGACGGCTCGAAGCAGGAGTTCCGAGAGAAAGACAGCCAGCGCGAGCCCCAGAACGAGCGAAAGCGCGGAGTCGAGCGGGTTTCCGACGACCCCGCTCGTCTCGAGGGTGACGCTCACGAGCGGAAAGAGCGGGAATATCGTCCAAAGACGGGTTCCGAAGGGAATGCCGGTAAACCCCGGTTCGGCCCCTCGCTCAGTCATTCCGCCCTAACTCCGCGAGCACGTGTGAGACGTGGATCCGATCGCTCGAGCCCTCCTGCATCTCGAACTCGGTATCTGCCACGAGCCGGTGCATCCGAGCGAGTTCGTCGCCGTGATACCGCTTCCGTGCAATCGCGAGTATCTCCTCGAGCACCTCTCCGCCGTCGAGGCCCTCGTCCACGAGCAGGTCGTCGAGAGTTTTTCTGGCGTCCGTAAACTCCCCCGCCTCCGCGTCGTCGACCATCGACTCTATTTCCTCGGCCAGGCCGACCTCGCCGATGGTCTCGTAGGCTCCGGTCATAGTGAGCTCGCCCTCGTCCTCGACGGTCGTCTGGGCGGCCAGGATCGCTTTTCGAAGGTTTCCGTTCGCGTAGCCGGCGACGAACTCGAGACCGTCCTCGTCGTACTCGACACCCTCGCTCTCGACGATCCGTTCGAGGACGGCGACGGTTTCCTCGCTCGAGGGCGCCCGAAACGAGACGGGGAAACACCGCGAGCGGATCGGCGGGATGAGTTTTGTCGGCTGGCGCGTGGCGATAACGAACTGCGTCGTTCGGTGGTGTTTCTCCATGATGCGTCGCAGGGCCTGCTGGAAGTCCTCGCGAATCGCTTCGGCGTTGTCGAGCAAGATTGTCTTGTACTCGCCCGAAACGGGGGCGTAGCTTGCGGATTCTTTGAGGACGTGGTTGATCATGTCCCGTTTGGACATCGACGATCGCCCGACGAGAAAACTCTTGAACCGGGGATCGTTCTTGATCTCTGTCTTCGTTCGACCGAAGAAATCGGCGACGTTGATCTCGATCAGGTCGTTGTCCACGTCGTCGCCGTAGACGTCGCGAGCCAGCGCGCGCGCGGCCGCCGTCTTGCCGCTTCCAGGCGGCCCCTGGAGGATCAGGTTGATCGGCTCCTCGGACGCCCGCTCGAGGTACCTGCGGGCGTCGTCCTGTGGTAACTCCTCGAGAGTCGGGGCGTACGTCTCGGTCCACAGCGGCGCATCCATCGCCAGTCGGTACGAACGGGATGGGTAAGAATCGGTCGATTACTCTCGAGTGGCCGCCCTCCCGTTGTTGTCGCCCGCGTGGTCGTCCCGTTGCCGTGGCCTGCGTTTCCCGTTGCCGTGGCCTGCGTTCGCGCCGCGTCCCATTGCCGAGGCCCGCGTTGACACCGCCGCTCAGTCGTCGTCCGTCTCGCCGTCTATTGTCATCGCCGTTCATTCGTTGTCCGTCTCGCCGTCCAGTTCCTCGAGCGTGAACTCGGCCTCGACGGCCTCCCCGTCTTCGGTCCCGATCTGCGTTGCGCCGGCGACATCGTCCGGATCGCCTTCGTAGAGGACCAACAGTAGTTCGTCGTCTTCACTGATCGAGTCCTCGAGGTCGATAGTGACGTTCTCGTACTCGCCGGGCGAGAGGTCCTCGCTCGTTCCGAGTGTCTGGGTGTCGTCGCTCGCACCGTTCGGACTCGGACCGTTTGCGTCGTCGGTATCGGCGTGTTCGACAGCAACGAATCCGTCCGCGGGTGTTGTCACGTCCGCCGCGATGCTCGTTTCGTTTCCATCGACCGGTTCGACGGCTGGAGTGCCGTCAAACTCGAGATCGATCGTATCCACTGCCCCGTCATCGGTCGTATAGACGCCGATCGTCTGCTCGCCGGGTTCGGCCCCGGTCGTCTCGATATCGAATTCGATTTCTCGGCTCTCGTCGGGTTCGAGTTCGAGTACCTGTCGCTCGAGGACGGCGCCGTCTATCCGGAGGTCGACGTGTTGTTGATCGACCTCGTCGGTCGGATTTCTGATCTCCGCGGTTACGGTGATCGTTTCGTTGGTCGTGGCGGACGACGGGGCATCGATAGATTCGACGCTAAACGAGTCGCTGACGGCACCATTGTCTCGATCAGCTATCGTCACCGTCGCGGTGTCACTGACAGGATAGCCGTCCTCGATGTACGGTTGGTCCTCCTCGCCGTCGGTTTCGTCGTAGGCGTACGTTTCGTCGCCGGTGCTGTCGAGGTGTGCAGTTGCGGTCAACTGTCCGACCATCTCGAGGCCGTCGTCGGCGGTTTGGTTGATGGTGACGTTTTCGTGTGTCCCCGCCTCGAGGTATTCCGAGACACCGACGCTGTTTCCGGTGCTGTCAGTCACGACGACGAAGCCGCCGTCCGAGACCGAGACCGACGTCACGGAGACGCTGGTTCCGTCGCTTTGTTGGTCCTCGAATTCGATTGACGCCTCGGGTTCTTCGTCGACACCGAAGATAGCCGGAGCTTGTCCGATGACGGCACCCGCCGCGAGGACGACGACGAGGGCGAGCAAGATAGCAACGATTCGTTTGAGTGTACTGAATTCGGGTCTCGATCTCATGTCCCAAGTGGATACGAACCCTTTGTGGGCCGGAGACGTAAAACGTCGAGTTTGTTTGGCTGTTCACCGCTCCATTCGCCGCGTCCGCTAGCCTCTAGGTCTGTCTTACAGTTTTTAATTCGGACAGGTATAGTATGTTTAAAATTCTGTCGGTTCCTCGGCGGCCACTTTCTGTCGTCTGTCCACAGTCGTTTGTTCTCAATCTTTCGTCGATCGCTTTTGTGGCCCTCTCAACATTTGCTATACATTCACATCTACTAATGATTCAATCTAGAATAAACTATCCACAAATCATTAATTTGTTAATATATTGATTCTATATAGATATCAATAAGTAACCATCTAGTTAGTATAGATTATCTAGACTTAAAATACAACGCTAGATAAACTTTATTTATTGCCGGGGTATCTTCCCCAATATGAGTCCGTCAGCAACGAACGCCACTGACCATCCAACCACTGACGACGAGAATACGTTCTTCCGGAGTGCTCATGCTCTCATCTCGGCGAATTGGTTACTCGGATTTCCCAATCGGATGCGAGAGCGGTTCCCGGAGGTCATCTCTCGATGATCGTTGCCGCGTTATTGACCATCATTGGCCTGTTGATCGGAATCGGAATCGTCCAATCCTTCGGGCTCCGACTCTCCGGTGTCCTCGTCGTTCCGCTGTTCGCGGTGTACTCCCTCTACGACGTGTTTGCACTCCCTGCGTTCGTAATCGGGGTCATCGCATCCTACGTTGGATTAGCACTGTTGCAGCGTCGGACGTTACTGTTTGGCCGACAGTTGCTTCTGGCGAGTATGATACTCAGTATGGTGGTCCCGTTTACCGTCTTCGGCGGATTCTCCGCACTCGGTGTCTTTGAACTCTCTCTCTCGGCGTTCACGTTCGTCGGGAGTATTCTTCCTGGCGTCGCCGCGTACAACTACCACCAGCTTGAGCCCGACCGACGACTCGAGGATGTCGCGGTGAGCATCGGCGTCCTCCTCGGTTTGATCGGGCTCGGTGCGGCGCTGGTCAACATCGAGTTAGCTCCCCACATCGGAGGGCTCACTCCGCCGCTGTTGTTCGGTGACGAATCGTATATCGCCGACGCTCGAGACGCCACTGCCGGCAATATGGAACTTTTCCTCGACGCCTCGCTTCCAATCGTGTTGCTTGCGATCGTCCTCGGAATGATCGTCTCGGAGGGCGCGTACATGCGATGGGGCGTCAGACTCAACGGCATCATCGCGCTGCCGCTACTCGCTCTGTTCGCGCTCCAGTCGATCGCCGTTCTTCCGCTGTACGTGCTCGGCGTCGCCGTCGTCTACGGATTGCTCACTCTCATTCACCGATCTACCCTGTTGTACGGGCGGGTTCTGCTCGCCACCGGCCTCGCTATCGCCGTCGCGGGATCGATTCCCGTCGCGATCATTGTCCCGGTCACCTCCGGATTGCATCTGTTCTTTACGGCCATTCTGATCGGAATCGGCTCGTACAACCTTCACCGGATGCCGCCGGAACACCGATCGGCCTCGATCGCTCTGTCGGCCGGCGCGTTCGCGCTCTTCCTCGGAGGGCTCCGTCTGGTTGTTTCTCCGGAGGCGGATGGGGCGCTCCACTTGGATCTCATCGAGCTGGGCGACGTTTTCTCCCTCAATTTGTGGGAGTTAGATATCGTTCTCCAGTACAATCTGCATCTCCTCCCGCAGGTCGGGTTACTCGCCGCTGCCTTCGTTGTCGGCACGATAACAGCGTTCCGTCTCGAGCGGCTTCGCCCCTCGAGTTCGGATGCTGATCGACAGCACGTTAGCACACACAATAGCCACACCTAATCAACCAACAATACAGATACAACATCAATGTCTTCCAACACATCTTCAACGGTCATCCCAGAGCCGGTCACGAGGCTCGCTCGGCGCATCGTTGGCCCGTTCACACGCGGCACCGAACACCGGCGACGACTCGACGAAATCGACGTCAAAATCGTCGTCTCCGGCACTCGAGGCAAGTCGGGAACGACCGAACGGATCTACGACGTTCTCCGGTCTCGGGGTTACGACGCCTACGCCAAGGTGACTGGAAACCATCCCCTATCGCTGTACGACGGCGACGAGAACCCGATCGACCGCGGAGAGCGCGTCACGCTTTACGAGAACTTCGACGAACTTCGAAAGTACGCCCCCGTCGACGCGCTCGTCCTCGAGAATCAGGGGATTACGGACTACACGACGCGGATGATGAACGAACAGTTTGGTAAACCCGACGTACTCGTGCTCACGAACGTTCGACAGGATCACCGCGATACCCTCGGTGGTACTCGTGCGGACATCGCGAGGGCGTTCGCTCGAGCGACGCCAGCCGGGACCCACGTGGTCAACGGCGAACAGGACTCGCGTCTTCGAGAGTACATCGAGCGGGAACTCGAGACGGTCGACGCGACCGTCTCCCACGTCGACGTTCCCGAACGCCATCAGGACATTCCGGCCGCCGAATGTATCTACGGGCTCGATCACGTTCTCGCGGCGATCGACGAGGAACCGCTGTCCGACCGTCAGCGCGAGTCGATGCTCGAGGGGTTCCGCGTCGAGTGGACCCGCGCGCTCGGTGGCCGGGTCTACAACGCCGCCGACGTCAACGACGTCGAGAGCACCGAGATGGTTCGCCAGGCGCTGGTCAACGACGGCGAACCGATCCAGCCGTTCGTTTATCTTCGCCGGGATCGGCGCGCTCGAACCGCGTCGTTCCACGACTATCTCGGAGGGCTTTTCGAAGATGGTGCGATCGAACAGGCACGGGTCGCGGGCGGACACGCGGATCTGTTCGCCGAGAAAGCGTCGTTTCCCGTGATCAGTCACGACACGGAAACCGAATCGGCGCGATCAGTTCTCGAGGAGATGGTCGCGGACGGTTGGCCGGTTCTCGTGATGGGTAACACGGTTGCCGAGTTCATGCGCGACCTCGACGACGAAATCGACCGTCATTCGGCACCGAAAGAATCGGCCGACACACCCAATGCGGATCTCGAACCGCAGTCGCCCGGAAAACCGACCGATCAGCAACTGCCCGAAAAGCAGGTTGATTACCGGTCGGCTGGAGAATCCGACGACGAACCGCCCCGGGCTTCCTCCGTACAGAGGTGATCATGTAGAGAGACACATCTCGCGGACAGGTCTCCAGCTGACCTGTCGGCATTCGGCCCGGACGTCTCGCCCGTCGACTACCGCTCGGGAGGCGGTATGCTCCCATCGGAACTGAAATACTATGACAAACGATTCAGACACCAACGGACGCACCGGCCGACCCCATTCGTCACGACGGACGTTCCTGGCCGGCGCAGTCGGTACTCCAGCACTGCTCGGCCTCGCCGTCGGTTCGTACGAGGCCGCATCGCGGGTGACCAGCGACGAGGAGTTCGATACTTGCCTCGTCTGTGACCTCGCTGACGGACAGGACAATCTCGCCGAAGATCCGACGTCGATATCCGCCGACCCACGCTTGCTATCGGCGCACGATCTCTCCGTCGGCGACCAGCTACGCATCACCCGCTCGGACGATCAGGACGAGTTCGCGGTGTATACGATCGCGGACGAGCAACTGGAATCGCCCGAGACCATCGTTCGCATGTCCGACAGCGCCCGCTGTCGGCTCGACCTTGGGTCGGTGGCGACGGATCCCGACGACGAGAGCTGTCCCGGCCCCACCACCAGTTGTTCGATCAGCGACGAGGAGTTCGACGGCGACATCTCGACGATGATCTCGAACCCGGCCCTCTCCGAATCGGAGGCGAGAGAGCGGGGCGAGTTGATCGAACAGCTCGACGAAAACGGCACGGACACCATCTTCATCGCGCCACACGGCGGCGGCGTGCAACCGAAGACGGACGAGCAAGCAGAACACGCCGCGGAGCTCGGTAACGCGACCTGCTGGCGGACGAAGGGATGGGGGCCAAACTCCGGCGCATTTCAACGTTGGTACGTCCCAACCACGGAACTCTCCCCCGAATCGTACCCCGAACTCGAGACGATCGCAGACGCCGATTTCGACGTTGCGGTCGACTTCGGCGGCGTCTGTGAGCAGGGAGTCGTCGTCGCCGGTAACGCCACGGCGTCGCTCCTCGAGGACGTTCGCGATTCGATCAACGATGCGCTCCCGTCGTGTGCGGAGCAGGCGACGCTTCCGGACGACGAGGCAGTGACGGGCGAGGGGCTGCTCGTCGACGATCTCGGCGACGAGTGTCTCTTCCTCTCCCAGAGTTACGCGACTCGTCGCGCGTACTGGGAGGAGATCGCTACCGGAACGGCGGCGGCGCTCTCGGACGATTTCGAGGTCGCCGAAAGCGGAAGTTGTCGATGATCGAGGAACGGTCGGGGGCGGAGGGACCTGATGAGCGACTCCGATCGAGGATTCGCGTTGGTGGTGGTTGCCTCGGGATTGCGATAGCCTAACGGCGGACGAGCCCGGTGACGGTCCCCTCTTGCGGAACGGCCGAACCGGCTCGATCCGAAGCCGGTTTAGTCGCCGCGTACCGAACCGTAGGTAATGCCATTGTGCGTGACGTTTCTCGGAACGAGTGGGGCGATTCCAACAGCACAGCGCAATCCCACGAGCATTTTTGTCGCGCGCGAAGGTGACGAGCTCCTGTTCGACGCCGGCGAGGGGACTCAGCGTCAGATGATGCGGTTTCGAACGGGGTTCTCGATCTCCCACCTCTTTCTCACGCATCTCCACGGGGATCACGTCCTGGGAATTCCCGGCTTGTTGCAGACGATGGCCTTTAACGACCGAACGGAACCGCTCGCGATTCACACGCCGAACGGAACTCGCTCGCAGGTGAAGTCGCTCGTCAACGCCCTCGGAAACCAACCTTCGTTTCCGGTCCGGATCAACGAAGTCGGGGGCGACGACGTCGCCTACCGCGCCGAGGAGTACGAGGTTCGCGTCTTCGAGACGGACCACGATACCCGCTCGGTCGGCTACGCGCTCGTCGAGGACGACCGCAAGGGACGATTCGACCGCGAGCGGGCCGAAGAACTCGGCGTTCCGGTCGGCCCCAAGTTCTCGCGCCTTCACGAGGGCGAGGCCGTCGAACTCGAGGACGGCACCGTCGTTGAACCCGACCAGGTCGTCGGCGAGCCCCGCCCCGGCCGCTCGCTCGTCTACACCGGCGACACCCGCCCGACGACGGCGACGCTCGAGGTGGCCGAGGAACCGGACCTATTGATCCACGACGCGACCTTCGCCGACGGCCGAACCGATCGCGCGACGGACACGGCCCACTCGACGGCGCGACAGGCGGCCGAAATCGCCCGCCGAGCCGGGGCCGATCGCCTGGCGCTGATGCACATCTCCTCGCGCTACGCCGGCGACATCGAGGACCACCTCGAGCAGGCTCGAGACGTGTTCGACGGCGAGGTACTGTTGCCGGAGGATGGGGATACGCTCGAAGTACCATACTCGGATGACCCTGTTCGGTAATTCGCTGACTGATCCAACTCGTCGCTGGCTATCGATTATTCTGTCGGTGTACGTGTGAAAGTGGCCGGTGATGGCGGTTTAAGTGTGTCCTCTCAAACGCCCTCACCAGCCGATGTACTAGACGGCGTACCTGTCACAAACATCCTTCGGTCGGCAAAGCGCCGCGAGAACGCGGCGCTTGACCTGTCAGTTCTTGATGAATGGATGGACAATGGACCAGGTCGTGATCCAAAGTACCCTCGCTCGCAGATGATGCGGGGGCTGCTGTTGTGCACTGCCGAGACGAAGTTCCAGTTCAGAGAACTTGAGGACTGCTTTGATTCGGTTCTCGGGCGTCTCATCTGCGGAGAGTGATTGGCGTAACCATTGAACGTCCCAGGTCTGCAAACGGCGTCTCCTCATCCCGTCGACCCTGGTCTCGACGACGATGTATTCAAACGTTGCGCTGACCACTCTTTGCAGATGAGACGCCTGTGTTGAGCACGATCTGGGAGTTCTGGAACCGTGTCCAACCGTTCATTCAGCGGCTGTTCGATCATCTCGTCCAACTCCTCGATGGACTCGGCTTCTACGGCTCCCGGTTCGTGTTCGATTCGACCCATCTGGAATGCCCACGCATCGATCCCGACGGAGCGTGGGCGTGGGATTCTATCGATCAGAAGTGGGCCTACGGCTACGGAATGCTCGTCGCGGTCGACTGCGCCAGCGATCTTCCCGCTGGCGCAGTCGTTACCCAGCGCAAACAGCATCCAGAAACAGCAACGCTCGAGTGTTTTGACCGGCTGAGTGAAAATACGACGGTAACGGAGGTTCTAGGCGATTCAGCGTATGATACGCTCGAATTCCACGAGGAGTGTATCGATGACGAGCCGCTTCCAATCTGTACGTACAACCCGCGAAACACGGCTAATCCGCTGGATATCGTGTTCCGGGTAGAAGCGTTGATCGAAGAAAACGATGTTCAGCTCAATCGTGACCGCTCAAGGCAGCGTTCGCCGACGATCCGGTCGGCGAACGCTTCTTCAGCGGACTCAAAGAAGATGAGCGGAAGTTGACGTTCCGAGTTCTGGGCCGCCGTCGCGTCGAAACTCACGTTGGACTCGTTTTGATTGATCGACTTGTCACAGCGCTAGCCAACCGACTTGATGATCCAACTGCTAATCTCCGGAGAACGAAACCGTGGTGATTACCGAACAGCCTCTTGGTCGATCTGCAATAACCTTAGACGCAACACCCCCCGTTATCGATCTGTAAGATAATAGTCCCGTCTCAAAATCATATACAGTTCGCCTCTGGTAGCCTCAACTGACACCTCCATTGTGATGGCTGTTTTGGCTCACCGCTCAAGCAGTTCGTCAGCGAACGCCACGAACTGCTCGGCATCGGTATACTGTACCAGATTCAGCTAAAGAAGCAATTCTAATCCAGACTCTGACTACCGCATCCACTGGTTCTTACACCGCTTCGGAACTTCACCTATGGCTCGTTCGACCACGTTCAATGTCTATGAGAAAATTTAGGATTGGGATGGATGTGATTGAGATTATGAAAACAATAATAACTGTACTAATAACCAATAGATATATACAGAATGGATTTTAAATTCAACTTATGGGTAAGAAGCCCACTAAAATAACTCGCCGTAAAGGTATCAAAGCAACCATCGGAACAGTTTCTGGGATGGCAGTGTTTTCCAACTCTGCATCGGCTCAATCTCAGTCTGAGCTCGAATCGGACTTGAAGGAAGCTTATGGACGAAAAGAGGGGAAAATACTCTATAATGTTATTCAAGATAAGCAAGATTTGACGAAAAATCAGAGCAAGAGAAGTATGAGGAGATCACTAAGGATGTCTTGGAACATGAAAAACTAAAAAAGGTTAAACAGGATATCCAGCAAGTCGGAGGAAAAAAAGCCAAAACCTCATAAGAAAGAAGAAGAGTACGAGATAACGAAAAACAATCATAAGCGCTATACTATCGATCTGGAAGAGGCGAGCGAGCGAGAGCAAGCAAAGTTTGAAAGACTCCAGAGTGAAGAGTCGAAAGCTGAACCATCCGATATAGGGACCCTGGAAACTACCAGACTTTCGGATTTTCGCAATCCAGTCACCGACTCTGAGTCCGGTGTCGCAGGAACAACCAATACGGGCGCGAATCGTGGAGACTCTATCTGGTGGCATCGGGCACGTGCTGAAGCAGCTGTTTACGGATATGGGTCTGCGTGGGCTTACACACGATTTGAAACCCATGAGGTCAATAACGACATATCGGGTGGCAGCAATTATGAAGTGGGTGCTTCCTACGAACGAGATGGTGATGCTGTCACTGGAGATGCAGAAATAAATCTCGGAATATCTTATATTGATGATGGCTCTCCATCATCAGTGTCAACGACATTAGAGGAACCCTCCGGTCGGGATGAAGGTTGGAATTACGCCCAAGAACAATTTTATATCCCATCTAATGTGTCCACTCTACTGGCCACCATAGAAATATACGTTGAGGCTTCAACTGGCGGTGGTGCAGCCAATACAGATTACTTTTCAGGAGACAGGTGTCTTTACCCAGACTATATCGAGTTTGACAGCCTAGACTAAGCGGTTGTGCAGAAGTCTTCACAAGCTCTGTACTGGCTAATCACAGTTCTACGAACGCCCTAATTTCTTCCTCGAGATAACGATATATTAGCAGACTTCTCTTATTTATACAATCATCCCAATCAAAGATTCGTCAAGTTAGGCTTTGATACGTATTCTGCCCTACCTCCATGCTAGCTAATCAAATACAATCTTCCCAGTCCGAAATTACTTGTTAATATACCTATCATGAATATGTATGATAATAGCCAATCCAATGACGCTAACAACAGCTAGTCCTACAAAATATAGCATCTCGATTGGAGGAGCAATAACAGTGAAAAAAAAAACCAGAGTGAAAAGAGAAGAACTATCAAAGCAATAGTTTTTGCAAGAATATCAAGAAAGGTATTTATAGCTCGAAGGGGGCTGGAGTCCATATTTAAGACCCTTCACTACTCTGCTAAGAAGTTTTCGACGAAATATATTGCCCCTGTTTCCACAGGAGTCAGTTACTACTCTAGTGAGTTTGGGACACGACCAAGATAATGTTGTTCGATTTCAATTCCTTTCCATGGCCCTCGGTGTGCTCTTAGTCAAGTAACTATCGCAGTAGCCGGAATAGAGAGTTTAGAGGACAACGACAGATAGCGACGATTCTAATTGCTTGTTGATGCAGTCAGAAGACAAGTTATGTGCGGCGGAGGTGCGACGATATAATGATCGAGAGAAGTATTGGGAACAGCTGTACGAGGGAGTACCACTACAGGCCCCAGCTGCCGATAAGTGGGGTAGACCCCATTCCCAGAACTTAGCTAATTCATTAAATCGTCGCAAAACAGTACGTTCGATTTGTTCCCTGATCGGGATAAGTGATCAGGACGTGATCTGTGTCTGCATCACCGTAAAACCGCACTGGTGGAGGTCGATCGCAACATCGACACAGTTGGGCAATAGCCGTTGTTTCGAAGGATCTCGAAGAGATTATCGCGGACGCTATCGAACTGATCGTCGATGGCGTCCGCTTCCAAGTTTCGAAGATGGTAGAGCAGGGATTTGGCGAGTCCATTGCGAGCCGTCGACGTTACGTCGACGAACTCGCCATGGTTGAGTTAGCACGTTTTCCCGGCGGTATTGGCAAACTCTTGCTCGAAGGCGACACGAGAGAGTACTTCGAGAAGCTCCTCTCTCGTGTCGCCTCCACAGGGTTTGATGCCAAAGTCGAGTGCTGGGTACACGACGGAGGAGACGGCACGACAGACTTGTTTTGCTTCGACCGTCTTGGTCATAGTCACCCTACCAGCAACGTTACAAATTAGGTTCGGCGTCTACTGTGAAGGGCGAGGCTTCCGCTTGCTAACCGTCAGAATCGATGTTCTCTCAATTTGCTTACCGATACCGCTCGTGGGTGATGCCCGGAATGGTCCCGAAGTGGTCGTCTGCGGCAAGGACGGGTTC
This sequence comes from Halostagnicola bangensis, assembly GCF_054653435.1. Lineage (NCBI taxonomy): Archaea > Methanobacteriati > Methanobacteriota > Halobacteria > Halobacteriales > Natrialbaceae > Halostagnicola > Halostagnicola bangensis. The sequence continues at coordinate 1,812,255 of NZ_BAAIGG010000002.1, forward strand.
GTCGCGCTCGAGAGCGGTTGCGGCGATTGTTGCATCGGCTTTTCCGATTCCAGGGCCTTCACCGTCGTCCGTGTCGGCCATTCGTTCACCGAGTAGTCGTCCCGCACGTCGAGAAATACTCGGCGTCATATCTACCACCGGGTAAGAATCGAGTACGGCTTCGACTTTCTGGCGCTCTTTTCGGGTGTTCGACACCGTTCCGACGCCGGTGTAGAGCTCCAGAACGGTCATCGAGGGAAGCACCAGCGGGACGCTCTCGGTTTCGAGTTCTCGCTCTTTCGTGACGGCTGCTTCGACGTCGTCGATGACGTCCAGAACGAAGCTCGTATCGACGATCATTCGAAGCGCTCCGCGACGTCGCGGACTCCTTCGCGATCCTCCTGATCAGCAGCGTCGATCGCCGCTCGCATTTCGCCTACCTGGTCTTCATCGAAGACGTCGCGGAGGTCGCGGAGTGACCGCCCACCGATGAGCCGTTCTACAGCGTCGCTGAACGACTCGTTATCACGTTTTTTCGCCTTGATGCGTTCGTAGACATCGTCTTCGAGACGAATTTGCTGTGACATCCTTGTTGACAGCGTTGACGCTCTATGAAAATTAAGATTTGGATGTGTAATAAATTCCACACCATTTCCCACGCTGTGAACGGGCCGATTCTCTCGTCGCACCGAATTGACTCGTGCCACAAAATCGCTCCTCAAACAGTAAGCCAGAAATCTCCTTCCCCCCATTCGAGCGGGAGTGAATCGAATGTATCCATTCGAGGTGCTGAACCCGCGTCGGATTTATACATCGCTCGCCCCTATACTCCTCCGTGAGCACCCGAACGAGTGCGTTGAATGCAGTCGTCTTCGGCGTCGACATTCAAAGCGGGGACGTCCGCGGTGACTCGCCTTCCTACGCGCTGGTCCAGTACAACGGCGAGGACCTCACTCGAGACGTCGTCACCCACCGAAAGCTCAGGCGATTGATCGACGACCACGAGCCGGCGATCATCGCGACGGACAACATGTACGAGCTGGCCCCGGACAAAGACCAGCTGATCCACTTTCTGGGCTCATTGCCCGCCGAAACGATGCTCGTGCAGGTGACCGGCGCGGAACAGCCCGAACCGCTTTCGCGCGTCGCCAAGCGCCACGGGATTCCCTACGGCAAGGATCCGATGAAGGAAGCCGAAGCCGCCGCCAAGCTCGCCGCCCACAACGTCGGTCACGAGGTATCGGCCTTCACCGACGAGACGACGGTGAAGGTCTCGAGGGGCCGATCGACCGGCAAGGGCGGCTGGAGCGAAGACCGGTACACTCGCCGGATTCACGGCTCCGTCAAGCGCCGCGCCCGAGAGGTCGAGTCCGAACTCGAGAAAGCGAACCTCGAGTACGAAACCGATATTCGCGAGTCCTACGGCGGCTACGCGAACGCCATCTTTACTGTGCAGGCGCGGCCGAGCGACATTCCCGTCTCGAACGAGCGATCGGGGGACGTCCGCGTCGAGATCGAACGCGAACGCCGCGACGGCATCGAGTTCCGTCCGCTGGCGAAGCGACGCGACTACGTCGTCGTCGGGATCGATCCGGGAACCACTACCGCGGTCGCCATCGCCAGTCTCGAGGGCGAAATCCTCGACGTCTGGAGTTCGCGCACGAGCGACACCGCGGACGTGATCGAGTGGATCGTCGAGCGCGGGCGACCGGTGATCGTCGCGGCGGACGTCACTCCGATTCCCGAGACCGTCGAGAAGTTCCGCCGGAGCTTCGACGCCGCGGCGTGGACGCCCAACAGCGACCCGCCGATCGACGAGAAGCAACACCGAACGCGCGAGCACTCCTACGACGACGACCACCAGCGCGACGCGATGGCCGCGGCGCTGTACGCGGTCGACGATCACGAAGGCCAGTTCGAACGCATCGCCGACAAACTCCCGCCGGGAATCGACCGGGGCGAGGTGACCGCTCGAGTCGTCGCCGGCGAAGAGAGCGTCGAAGCCGTTCTGCGCGAGCTGACCGACGAGGACGAGACAGAAGAAGAGACGACCGAGCACGAACCGCGCGAGCTGACCGCCGAAGAAAAGCGAATCAAGTCCCTCGAGCGGCAGGTCGAACGCCTCCAATCACACGTCGGGACGCTCGAGGATCGCATCGAGACCAAAGACGACCGAATCGAGGATCTCGAGGCTCAAATCACCGTTGCACGGACAGAAGAGCAGCGCAAGGTTCGAAAGGATCGGGAAGTCACCCGCCTCGAGCGAAAGGCAGAGCGCCTCGAGGACGAACGTGACGAGGCCCGCGAGACGGTCGACGAACTCGAGGACAAAGTCGAGCGGATGAAAGCCCTCTGGAAGCTCGATCACTCGAACTTCAGCGACGTTTCGGCCAAGAAAGAAGGATTGGTGCCGGTGAAGGTGATCGAACAGTTCACCAAGGGCGCGATCCGCGAGGCCGACGACCAGTACGGACTCGCGGCCGGAGACGTCGTCTACGTCCGCGACGCGAGCGGAGCCGGTAAATCGACCGCGGAACTGCTCGCGTCGTTCGAGCCACGCGTCATCCTTAAGGACGGCGGGCTCTCCGAAGCCGCCGATCGGATCCTCTTCGACGCGGACCTCCCCGTCGGCCCCGCGGGCGACGTCGCCATGCAGGAGGTCGACGAACTCGCCGTGGCTCGCGAGGAAGACGTCGAAGCCGTCATCGACGACTGGCACGAGCGCGCTCGAGACCGCCGGCGCGATCAGAAGGCCTCGATGGTCGACCAGCTCATCAGCGAACACCGGGCAGGAGACAACGAGGCTGACTAACAGAGCCGAAAACCAGCGATTTTGCTTGTCGGGGCCGTCGAGGGCTCATTCCGGCGTCTCGAGCGGTGAGAGAACCGCCGGAGCCTCCTCTGGTTCGACTTCCTCGGTCAGGTCCTCGAGTTCGTCGACGGGGCCGTTGACGAACATCGCGTGGACCACGAAGCCGATGGCGACGACGGCGGAGACGGTGACCGAGAGCTCGAACGCGATTGGCGTCGCGTACCCGACGACGAAGCCGGCCGCGAGGCTCGCGGCGATACAGGCCAAAATCAGATCGTAATACTGTAGCGTGTCTCCCATACTCGTCTCTAGGCGAAGTGACGTCGTAAGCCTATCCGAACACGTTCCATCCCCGGATACTCCTCGAGACAGTCTGATTCCGGATTTGGTCCCGTCGCCGCCTCATACGGTTTGCTGTAAGTCATTTCCGGAGCAACCGCAGGACGAGTCGCGGTTGCTCCGGTAAATCGTTACAGCAAACCGTATCACATCATGCCGAAGGCACCGAGCATCCCCGAAACGAGCGCCTTGACCGTAAGTCCAAGGCCGAGGAGCACGAGCGCCATGCCGCCAGCGACGAGTAAGCTTTCGATGGCGATGAGAACGATTCCGACGAGAACAATAGCGAGTCCTGCAATCCCCAGCGGGCCGAGCTTATCGAGCATACGCTTGAGTCGATAGCCGACGAAAATAAACGGCGTGGTTTAGCCTTTCAACGCGTCGGATGGTGAACGGAGATGAACGAGGATAGTACATTTCCTCCATCGTAATGACAACTGTAATGGTGGCTCGCCCTCAGATCTCCGATACCGACAGCATTCGTGTTAGGTTGTTTTACAGTCCATGCCCTCCGACAATAATTTACAGTATCTCGATTACGTCTTCGATATTCCGGGATCGACCAAGCGTTCGATAGCTTCGACGCCGGAACTACTCGTCCTGTTGCTCGGCGTTTCGTTCGTCCTCGTCGAATTTTACGAACTCGTCGATCAGTACAGTTGGCAGTTCGTCGCCCTGGCGTCACAACTCGCCCCGACGCTCTTCGAACAACAATACGTCTTTTCGCCGCGAACGCCGCTCGTTTTCGCGTTCGTCGTCGCGCTCGCACTCGCAATCGGTTGGCTGTTCGCGTTCGTCTGTGCAACCGGCGTGTGTCGAATCGCGGCGTCCACCAATAGTCGGTCACTCTCGCGCCTTACGGCTCTCCGTCGCGGCTTCGCCACGAGCCGTCGGACGTTCGTCCTTCTTTTCACGATACTGATACTGACGGGAATTGGAATCCTGTTGCTCGTCGTTCCCGGCGTTATCGCCGCGATTCGATTGTTCGTCGCACTGCCCGCCCTCGTCCTCGAGGATCGATCCGTTCGAAGCTCGATTCGGAAGAGCTGGCGGGTAACTAGCGGTCAGGAGGTCAGAATCGCGCTCGTCGTGGCGTGTCTGGTCGGACTCACGATCGGTCTCGCGTGGATCCCCGTACTCGGTCCCGTGCTGGCGTTTGTCGGCGGTGGGTTCGTAACCAGTACCGCGACCGTGGCTGTCTACGACGCACTCGAGTGATCGACTCGTTTTTCGAGCGGCCACCACGCACGCTCGCTAACTAACAGTTTTAAAACCCTCGAACGCCAACCACGACGTATGAGCGAGGACGAGGGCAGCCGCAAGAACCTCCGGATGCCGGACGACGACGAGGTTTTTGCGACGGTCACGGACATGCTCGGGGCGAACCGAGTCACAGTACGATGTGCTGACGGGCAAGAGCGCACAGCACGCATTCCAGGCAAAATGCAAAAACGCATCTGGATTCGTGAGGACGACGTCGTCCTCGTCGAGCCGTGGGATTGGCAGGACGAGAAGGGCGATATCACCTGGCGCTACGAGAAGTCCGATGCCGACCAACTCAGAAGCGAAGGGCATATTCAGTAACCAACCTTTTGCGCTGCGGTCTACCGCATTCTGGCCAGTCATGACTGGCCAGAACGCGATGTCCCTCGGCAAAACGTTGATGAAAAGCACTCCTCCTTCTGTTCCGAACGCATAGCGTTCTCCACATCAGTCGTCGGCCCGAGCGCGAAGCGCTCACGGGCGTTGCCCGTTCGCTATTGCGGTTCTCGCCCTGTGGGCTCGAACCGCGCTTCGCTCGGTGAACGGCGTCGTTCGGGTTCTTCGAACCGCTCACTCGCCGAGAGTTTGCTGGTGGACCATTTCACGAGCCGAAATATCGTTTCATGTGTCGATCAGCGAGGGCAACTCTGTCTGGTTCGCTGTCTCTCGAGTTACCTTCTTCCATCCGCTATCAGTAAGTATATTGTCCTTCAGAACTTCTGTCATGATGGAAGCCGCGCGCTCCAAAACGTGGACGCGTGGGCATTCGTTTGAAATGCCCCGGGTGCACCAACACCCGAAGCGTGTGGCTTCCAAGCGAGCACTTGGTTGCCATGTTTCAGTTGTTCCTTCCGAGACAAAAAGCTCTCGAACGACAGTTCAGTATCACTTTCGATCAACTCGCGGAGTCGAACGGACCCCCATACCCCGAAAATTACGCCTGGAGGACGCTCTGGAGGCGATTCGGATGACCTCGAGATCCGACGCGACGGACTCGAGCGCTGAAGGAACGAACTCGAGTGCTGGTTCCGAAGATGGGGCGAGCGTCGACCGCTCCCCGCCAGCAGTTTGTTATCGGTGCGGCGAATCGGTTCCGGCCGGTCGCGTCCTCGCCGTTTCGACCAGCCCCGGTCCGGACCTCGCGGAGCGCTACGCCGCAGTCACTCGAGCGTGTTGTCCCGATTGTGCGGCCGCGATCGGCATGTTGGCGCTTTCGAACGGGCCTCGAGCGGGTTCGTCAGCGGGTTCGGACTAACTCACCACCGTCATCGACCACTTCGGTTTTCGCGCTCTCGAATCATCTCACGTATTTCGTTGGCCTCCTCGTCCGTGAGGATACCTGCCAGTTCGGTCAGAGAACGCTCGCCAGCAATACGCTCGACGGTATCCGAAAATGACTCGTCGGTTCGTTTCTGGTTCTCGAGCGGGTGTGGGTGGCTAATCGGCGTGATCGGCGATTTACGTTTGAGAGGCCGAAAACACAACCGTAGTCGGTTGTTTTCGGAGAATACAACCCTATACCGTTGTCTTTGAAACTGACGGATAACAAATACCGTTTTCAATGTCACCAAACAGCCCTGTCGATGCTGAGAAGTCCGTGATGCGTGGCGGTTCCACGACTGCTTCCAACCACTCCTCGAGATGTCTCTACAGATCCGCGACGTCTTCGATCGCGTCGGTTAGCTCCTTGATGCTCTCGAGATCGTGTTCGCCCATGTGGCCGATGCGGAACGTCTTCTCGCCGAGTGCGGAGCCGTAGCCGTTCGAGAAGACCATGTCGTACTCCTCGCTCACGGCGTCGATGGTTTCGGCGACGTCGATCCCCTGAGTGTTCTCGATACAGCTCACCGTCCGGGATTCATAGCCCTCCTCGGGGAACATATCGAAGTGCTCGCGAGCCCACTCGCGGGTGTACTCGGCCATCTCCCGGTGGCGCTGGTCGCGCCCGTCGTGGCCTTCCTCGAGCATGTGTTTCATCTGCTGTCGGTAGGCGAGCATGATCGGGATGGCGGGCGTAGAGTGGGTCTGGCCCTTCCGGTCGTAGTAGTCGATCGTGCGCTGGAAGCCGCCGTACCACGAGGCCGAATCGGACTCGAGTTCGGCCTCGTAGGCATCTTCGCTGACGACACAGACTGCCAGGCCGGGCGGCATGGCGAAGGCCTTCTGGGTGGACGTGAAAATCACGTCAATGTTGTGCTCGTCGATGTCGACGTAGTCGCCGCCCAGCGCGGAGACGGCGTCGACGACGAAATAGGTGTCCGGATACTCGGCGATGACGTCGCCGATCTCTTCGATCGGATTGCGGACGCCGGTCGAGGACTCGTTCATGACGGTCGCGACCACGTCGTAGTGCTTGTCGCTCTCTTCGAGCGTCTCGCGGATGTCTTCGGGTTTGATCGCCTGACCCCACTCGTACTCGAGTCGGTCGACGGTTTTACCGAGCCGTTCGGCGACGTTGGCGTGGCGTTCGCTGAAGCTCCCACAGGTCGGGACGAGGATGTTCTCGTCGACGAGGTTGAGCGTCGAGGCTTCCCAGAATTCGGTGCCCGAGCCCGTGAGGATGATGACATCGTTGTCGGTGCCGAGGAACTCCTTCGTGTCCTCGACGATGGTCGTGTAGAGATCCGTCATTCGGTCCATGCGGTGGCCGAACATCGGCTCGCACATGGCCTCGATAACGTCCTCTCGAACTTCGGTCGGGCCCGGAATATACAGCGTCTTGTCGGGGTAGTCGTCTTGATACTCGCTTTTTTTGGTCACGAAAACCACCTGATAGGAGCTACTGGGTCGCGCGTCGGTATGGTACTTTTGATGGCGCGCCGAATTCGGAGCGCCCGTCTCGAGTTTACTCGCCCTCGAGTGAACGGGGAATGACGGCCCGATTGTCGGTATCACCTCGCACCCCGATAGTCGATCTCACCTCGCATCGACTCGCGTGTGACTCGAGAGTTCGATCGTCGCTTGGAGACGAGTTCAGTCGACATCCAGAAGAGCGTTCAGTCGGCACCCGGAGACGAACGAGACTGTGGTGCCGAACGCCCCTCGTTGTTGCGATTCGTAGAGTGGACGTACGGATTCTGTCGGACCACAAACCCGTTCGTCGGCACCGACGGACGCGTGTATCCGTCCTCGACTATCGGCCGAACGAGCTTCCAGAGGCTGTCGATCTTACAGAGGGTAAAGCCGAGGACGATCAGGCCGAAGCCCGCGACCGTCGCGACCGTGATCGACTCGCCAAGCAGGAGCCAGCCGAAGACGGCGGCGATCACGGGGGAGGTGTAGTTGACCAGGCTGAGCTCCGTCGCGCCGACCCGCTCGAGCAGGACGAAGTACGCGAGGAAGCCGCCGGCCGTCGAGACGACCCCGAGGTACGCGAGTGCGGCAACGATTTCGGTCGTGAACGCCGACGTGACGAAGCGTTCTCCAGGGTGGAGTCCGCTCAGGCCGTGCAACGTGAGGGCACCGACCCCCATCGCCCACGTCTGGAGCGAGACGACGGGAAGCGTCCCCCGCGTTCGCTCGAGGACGACGGAACCGATGGCGATCGAGATCGCGGATCCGAACAACAGCCCCACGCCGAGGGCCTGGCCGCCGATCGAGCCGCCCGAGAGGGCGATGACGACGACGCCGACGAGGCCGAGCATCAGGCCGACGGCGGCGGGCGGGCGGATCCGCTCGCTTGGGAGCAATGCGAGTGCGATCGGCGGCGTGACGATCGGCGTCAGGCTCAGTACGATCGCGGCGACGGCGCTCGAGACGTACAGCTGTCCGACGAACAGCAGTCCGTAGTGAGCGCCCACGAGGAGCACGCCGCCGACGGTGATCGCGATTACGTCGGCGCGCGTTCGCGGTCGCCACTCGAGGCCTAACACGGCGACGACGGCGACGAACAGGAGGGTGGCGACGTCGAGCCGAAAGGCGGCAAAGAGGATCGGCGGAAGCGACGTGAGTCCGATTTCGATCGCACTGAACGCGGTTCCCCAGGCGAGTGCAAGCGCGGCGAAGAGGAGAATATCTCTCTGTGAATTCATTTTATTATGGGAGGTGACTCGAGCACTTGTATGTTGTTATGTCGGACATAGAGTCCCTCTACCTCCCAAATTCTTCGATGAATGTTATCGTAGGACATGAGTGAGGTTTCGTATGGTACTAATTCCTATGACATACTCTGTGCCGGTCGGCTGTCAGCGCAACGGAATGCTCGAAAAGGGACTCATCGTGTCGATAGGTACGGGTATTTGTCGAGGTGGCGACTTGTCGGTTCGATGCAGGACCCAATTCGACGCATCGATCGACGGTCGAATGACTACCGACTCTGGTTTCCGAAAAAACGGACAGTACCGAACGGTTATTCGACGTTGATTTCGCCGTCCATCGTACCCGAGTGTGGTTCGCAGACGTATTCTGCCATGTCGTCGCTTGCTTCGACACCCTCGAGTGTCTCGGAATCGCCCTCGTTGTCGTTGAAGTCCGTCTGGTACTCGTCGTCTACGAGTTCGCCGTCGTCGTCCCAAATCTCGAGGTTGTGGTTGTCGCCGTCTGCGTTCTCCCACGTAAAGTCGTATTCTTCGCCCTCTTCGAGGTTGAGTGTCGGGTTATCTTCGCCCTCGATTTCTTCGGGTGCGACGCCTTCCCAACCGCCAGTATAACCGAGGAGTTCGATCTCCGTTCCGGGTTCGATGGTCTCTCCACCGTCGTCGCCACCGTCATCGTCGCCACCGTTCCCGTCGTCATCGTCACTGCATCCTGCGACCAGCGCGGTTGCCGCAGCAGCGCCTGTGACCTTCAGTGCGGTTCGCCGTGAGACCGTTCGCTTTCGTGCCATCGTGACTTTCTTGGTACTACGTACATAAAAAGTGATTCCCTCTGTCGTTACGCAGTCATGTGTGTGCATACCACATTACTGCCGACAACTTTCCGCAAATCAAACGGAAGACGAGTTCACGCGCCGGTGTAGATTTTATGCCTCGCCCTCACGAACATGTTTGTGTCCGGATACTGATAGTCTGAGGAAGACCGGAACGGCGACGAGCGCGATGGTGATTTCGAGGCCGCCGACGACGAGAAATGCCAGATCGTAGCCGTACGTGTCGGCGACAGTGCCGCCGATGAGGAACCCGCCCAGAAAGCCGAGGCTCCCTGCGAGATTAAATCCGCTCATCGCGACGCCGCGTTCGTCGTCGGCGGCGATGTCGGTTACGAGCGCCATCGTCGCCGGAGAGACGAGCGCGCCGAGAATACCGACCGTAACCATCGCAAGCGCTGCGAGTGTCACCGTCGGTGCGACGTTAACGCCCAGAATCCCGACGCCATAACAGAGCGAGCCGACGACGATCGGAACCGTTCGGCCGATTCGATCCGAGAGGGCTCCCATCGGGTACTGCAAGAGCGCGAAGGGAGCGAAAAAGCACGCCAGCAAGAGCCCGGTCTGTGCGGGATCCAGTCCGAACGTGTCCTGAAAGTAAAGCGTCCCGACGAGGGCGAAAAACCCGGCCGTGAGTCGATCGATAAACCCGAACACGTACGGGATCGATAGCGTCGGCCGTTGTCGAACACCCTCGAGGAGGTCTCGAGCCGTCCGTTTACCGCTCGGTGCTCTATCGGAGACGAGGGTGACGAGCCCGCCGACACAGACGAGCAAGACCCCGGCGGCGACCAGCGGGGCGAGCGGGTGAACCGTCGTGAGTTGGCCCCCCATCGGAGCGCCGAGGGCCGCGCCGAGTCCGATCGCGATCCCCGCGGCACCCATATTCCTGCCGTGGCCCCCCTCGAGATCCATCAGCATCGTCATCGTCAGCGAGAACGCGCCGATGGTCATCGCGCCTTGAAGCACCCGCAGGAGGAGTACGCCTTCGAAGGGAACGGAGCCGAGCAGGGGCGCGACCGCGAGCGCGAGATAGCCGACGGCACCGGCGAGTGCGCCGATGACGATGAAGGGCGTTCGTCGCCCCGTCATGTCGCTTGCGGCTCCCCAGACGCCGACGAAGGCGACGTACGCCGCGAACTCCGCGACGAGGAACCACATGCTCGCGTCGAGCGCCGTCGTTGCGAACGGTGAGGATTCTCCGCCCGGATCCGCGCCGAGTGCCTCAACAAGCGTCGCGACCCCCGGATAGAGCAGTAACTGCGAGAACAACACCGCGAAGACGACGGTTGCGAGGATGAATCGATCGCGACGACTCGAAGACACACTCTCCCGTAGCGTCTACACCCCTATGAAATCGTCCGTCTCGGTACTGCGTGTCGTTCGCACTCACTAGTATGGCCTCATATGCGAGATATCATCTCTCAAGGTCTGCGGTTTTTGCCGTTACTGAGACGCATAAGTCCGTGGGGAAGTATGCATGCAAAACATGAGCGACGACAGGAGCGACGGGACCGATGAACCCGAACGGTGTCGATTCGGAACGCGAAGCGTCCACGCCGGACAGTCTCCCGACCCCGAGACGGGCGCGATGGCCCCGCCACTCTACCAGACGACCTCCTACGTTTTCGACGATGCCGACAGCGCTGCGGATCTTTATGCCCTCGAGAGCGAGGGTCACATCTACTCGCGGATATCGAACCCGACGGTCCAGACCCTCGAACGGCGGATGGCATCACTCGAGGGCGCACCCGGTGCGGTGGCGACTGCGAGCGGGATGGCCGCCCTCGACTCGGCGGTCCTCGTCCTCGCCGAGGCGGGCGACAATGTCGTCCTCTCGACGGACACCTACGGCGGGACGACCGCCTACTTCGCGAAAACTGCCTCCCGGCGGGATATCGAGACTCGACTTGTTCCCACGCTCGAGTACGACGCCTACGAGGAAGCAATCGATGAGGACACCGCCTTCGTCCACGTCGAGACGATCGGCAATCCCTCCCTCGTGACGCCCGATTTCGACCGTCTCTCGACCATCGCCCACGATCACGGCGTGCCACTCGTCGTCGATAACACGTTCGCGACGCCGCATCTTTGCCGTCCGCTCGAACACGGCGCGGACGTCGTCTGGGAGTCGACCACCAAGTGGCTCCACGGCTCGGGGACGACCGTCGGCGGCATCCTCGTCGACGGCGGCGACTTCCCGTGGGGCGAACACGGTTACGACGAGATTTCCGGACAGAATCACGCCTACCACGACGTCGACTTCTCACGGGACTTTCCCGACGCGCCGCTGGCCGCGACGGTTCGATTCCGTTCGACGCGCAGTCTCGGGAACCAGCAGTCGCCGTTCGACGCCTGGCAGACCCTGCAGGGGCTCGAGTCCCTGCCTCTGCGGATGGACAAACACTGCGAGAACGCGACTATCGTCGCGGAGTACCTGGCCGATCACGACGACGTGGCGTGGGTCACGCATCCGGGCCTGAAGACCCACCCGACCCACGACAACGCCTCCGAGTATCTCTCCGATTTCGGCGGGATGATCGCCTTCGGACTGGAAGGGGGCTTCCAGGCCGGCAAACGCTTCTGCGAGGAAGTCGAGGTCGCCCAGTTCCTCGCGAACATCGGCGACGCGAAGACGCTCGTGATCCACCCCGCGAGTACGACTCACGGACAGCTTTCCCCGGAAGAACAGAAAGACGCCGGCGTCACGCCGGACCTGGTCCGACTTTCGGTCGGCATCGAGGACCCTGCGGATATCCTCGCGGATATCGACTCGGCGATCGAGACGGCGTCGGCGGCCAGTTCGGACTCAAGCACCGAGAATCGAGGAGAACCTGCGGAGGAGCGGCCATGACGACCAAAGAGACCGTCGAACTCGGGGAGTTCACCTTCGAGAGTGGCGAGTCGATTCCCTCGCTCGAGGTCGCCTACGAGACGTACGGCGAGTTCACGGGCGATAACGCAGTCTTAATCTGTCACGCACTGACCGGCAGCGCCCACGTCGCCCGCCGCCCCGATTCGGGCGATCAGACCGCGGGACAGGCTCGAGCCTGGTGGGGCGATGTCGTCGGCCCCGGCAAGGCCATCGACACCACCGAGTACTACGTCGTCTGTGCGAACGCGCCGGGGTCGTGTTACGGAACGACCGGCCCCTCGAGTACGAACCCCGAGACGGGCGAGCCCTACGGCACCGACTTTCCGCCCGTCACGGTCGGCGACTGGACGCGCTCCCAGCGGAAACTGCTCGACGAACTCGGCGTCGGCCGCCTCCACGCAGTCATCGGGGGCAGCGTCGGCGGCATGAACGTCCTCGACTGGCTTCGACGGTACCCCGACGACATCGAGTACGCCGCATCGGTCGCGGCCGCGGCCCGACTCGACGCGCAGTGTCTCGCCCTCGATACCGTCGCCCGGCGAGCGATCACGACCGACCCGAACTGGAACGAGGGCCACTACTACGGCGGCCCCGAGCCCACCGACGGCCTCGCTCGAGCCCGCCAGATCGGCCACATCATGTACCTCTCGAAGGCCTCGATGGCCCGCAAGTTCGGTCGCCGATCGGCGGGTCGCGAGGCGACTCGAGAGAAGCCGACGGATCCCGCGGGCGCGTTCTTCCCGTATCGGGAGGTCGAATCCTACCTCGACTATCAGGCGGAGAAGTTCACGGACCGGTACGACGCCAACAGCTACCTCTACCTGACCCGCGCGATGGACGACTTCGACCTCGCGGCGGGCTATGAATCCGACGCGGATGCGCTCGCGGCGTTCGAGGGCGAACTGCTCATCCTTTCGTTTACCGGAGACTGGCACTTCACCGTCGAACAGGCCGAGGTCCTCGCCGAAGCCTGTCGCGACGCGGGCGTCGACGCCTCCCACCACGTCGTCGAATCCGACCACGGCCACGACGCCTTCCTCGTCGAACCCGAGAAGGTCGGCCCGCCGCTGTCGGCGCTTCTCTCCACGGGCCTCGAGGGGCGTGCGATCACGGACACGGCCGAAGAGGAGGACGAACCGGAGGCGTTCGCGCCGGTACACACGAGTCTGTTTTCGGAATGATTGCGTACCGGCACTGACCGTTCGGAGCGGCCGAGTCCCGGTTCTGACTGCTCGTCCGGCCGCTCGAGGGAACCTTCTGACGGCGCGCCCGATTGATTGGGAGACCGAAACACACATTCGGTTCGGCTGAAACGTTGATGGCAATGGACAGACAACTCGAGTACGACAAGGGCCCCGCGGTGGACGAACAGGATGCAGAGACGAGTTCGGAGGACGCCTCCAACGGCGGTGATGATCCGAGGCGTGACGGACTCGAACTCGTCGGATCGGTCGTTCGGTCGAGTAAAGTCGGACTCGGGTTCGGCGTCGGTTCGTTCGTCGCTGTCTATGTAATATGTTATCAATTAGTTGGGGCGATGTTCTCCGGCGGACTGTTTGCAGGGGGAGATCAGGAACCGAGCCGATGGGTGGTCACCGGGCTAACCGTGTTGGGGAGCCAGGGTGCGACGATTATGAACGGCGAGGAGCCGATACAGATGGGCTTCAGCGTGTACGGCAGCCTTACGTCCCACGTAACGGCGCTCGTTCCGATCGTCGTGCTTTCGATCGCCGGCTTTCTCCTCGTCCGGACACTGCGGGAAGCGAGGCTCAAGGAGACAGCCAAAAGCGGTGCGATAGCCGGAACGTTCTTCGTCTCGAGTTACGTCGTCCTCTCGGTCGTTCTTGCTGAGATTTCGACCTGGATTCCCGAGGAAGAGGGTACGGGGACCGCTACTGGAGGGGCGAGGGCCGAAGAGTCCGAAGCGATCGCGGTCGCCGTCGACTCGTCGCTGGTTCTGACGACGGTCGGCACCGTGCTCTCGATTGCGCTAATCGGGGGAGTAATCGCAGTGTTCGTCTATCACCTGTTGGGACGAATTGAGCCACCCCGTTCGCGAACAGCGGACTCGGTTCAGTCCGAGTCCGACGAGGTATCGTCGTAGCTCGTCTCACAGGAAACGACTCGGGAGAACCGATGTTACTCGGACGACTATTCGTCTTTACGTTCGATCGAGGACGCCTTCGGCCAACAGCGTATCTCGAACCTCGGCCATCGAGGTAACGACGACCTCACAGGCCGGTTCGACGGCCGGTTTCGGATCGAACCCGATCGGAAGGCCAACGACCTCGAGCATCGGGAGGTCGTTCGCGCCGTCGCCGACGGCGACCGTTTCCGCCATCGAAACGCCGGCGTCGCCGGCGAGGCTCTCGAGTGCGGTATCTTTCGTGCCTTCGATGAGCGGGCCTTCGACGTCGCCTGTCAGTTCGCCGTCTTCGATCGGGAGTTCGTTCGAGACGATGAAATCGACGGTGACGCCCTCGTCCTCGAGCGCCGTCGCGACGCCGCGCTTGAAGCCGCCGGTGAGGATCGCGGTGGTGACGCCGGCGTCGTTGAGCGCCCGAATCAGGCCCGCCGCCCCCTCGCGAAGTTCGACCTCGTCGAAGGCGGATTGGGCTTCGGCTTCGGAGAGTCCCTCGAGCAGCGCCGCGCGCTCGCGGAGGCTCTTTGCGTAGCCGATCTCGTCGTTCATCGCGCGTTCGGTGATCTCCTCCATCTCGTCGGCGACCCCGCACCGGTCGCCGAGCAGGACGGTCATTTCTGAATCGGAAAGCGTTCCGTCGAAGTCGAAAGCGACGATGGTCATCGACCGATGGTTTTCAGGCCGGGAATAAACCAGTTCAGGTTTTGGCTCGGTATTCGGCGGCTGACTCCGTTTGCGTTCGTTTGTGATTGCTCTGTCGCAGATGTCGAAATCTCCCCGACGGCGAAGTTGCGGCAGGGTTCCACGGGGGACGACAGAACTTTGTGTTACTGTCACATGGTACCGAGTGCATCGACATGAAACCGTGCCAAAACTGTCAGGCGGTCATCGACGAGTATCTCTTGGACAAACAACTCGAACCCCTGCGTGAACTCACGGTCGACGATTTTAACGTCTGCGTCGACTGCGCGACCATCGTTTCCGATGCATGCGTGGAGTGCAACGGTGCGGTCTATGTTCCCCGAAGTGCGAGTGCAACGCCCGACTACTGCCCGGCGTGTCGATCCGACCTCATCGAACGGACCGGTCAGGATCCCGGGTGGAATCTCGAGACTCAGTCCGTCTGAACGGCGCGTCGCGATACTGTCACGGATCCGGCTTGCGGATCCACTGTTTCCTCGAGTGAACAGTGACGTCGCACCGCCAAACAGCGGGCTACTGTCTACCTATTCGGTTCTTTTGGCCGTCCGATGCCGACACGAGAGACAGCGACTTTAACGGACCGGCGTTTACCCTCGAGTAATGTCAGTCGCCGACGAATCTTCGGACGACAACCCCTACCTCCGAGATCCGCCGACGGAATTTGTCCCCCTCGAGGAGCTCTCGGCGGAGGAGGCCGAACATCAGGTCGAGCAGCTCCGGGCGGCCATCCGCGAACACGACCGTCGCTACTACGTCGAGAACGATCCGACCATCGCCGATAGAGCCTACGACGCGCTCTTCGCCAGGCTTCAAGAACTCGAGGACGCGTTCTCGCTCTCCCACCCCGACAGTCCGACCCGAAGCGTCGGCGGGGAGCCCATCGACGCGTTCGAGACCGCAGAACACGTCGCGCCGATGCTCTCGATCGACCAGAGCGGCGAGGCCGAAGACGTTCGCGAGTTCGATCGCAGGGTTCGCAACGAGGTCGGCAAAGGCGAGGGCGTCGAGGATATCAGCTACGTCTGCGAGCCGAAGTTCGACGGCGTCTCGATGGAGTTCGTCTACGAGGAAGGGAGCTTGGTGCGGGCGGTGACTCGCGGTGACGGCCACGAAGGCGACGACGTGACCCGAAACGCGCGCACGATCGGTTCGGTTCCTCAGAAGCTCCACGGCGATCCGCCCGACTTCCTCGCCGTCCGCGGCGAGGTCTACATGCCCAAAGACGAATTTCAAGCCCACAACCGCGACCGAATCGAACGCGGCGAAGAGCCCTTCGCGAACCCGCGAAACGCGACCGCGGGAACCATCCGCCAGCTGGATCCCGCCGTGGTCGCACAGCGCCCGCTCGAGGTCTTTTACTTCGACGTGCTCGAGTCGAGCGAGCTCGAGGACACCCACCGCGAGGAACTCGAACGGCTCCCGGAACTCGGCCTGCGGACGAACGACCGCGTCGAGGTCGTCGAAAGCGCAGAACGGAGTTCCGCGGACGCCGCAGGTGACGAAGGATCGGGAGATGCGATCGAGGAGGCCATCGACTACCGGGATCGACTGCTCGAGGCTCGAGACGACCTCCCCTACGAAATCGACGGCGTCGTGATCAAGGTCGACGACCGCGAGGCCCGCGAGGAGCTGGGCCAAACGGCTCGTCACGACCGGTGGGCCTTCGCCTACAAGTTCCCCGCACGCGCGGAGGTAACCCCGATCGTCGATATCGCCGTCCAGATCGGTCGAACTGGCCGGGTTACTCCCGTCGCGCTCCTCGAGCCGGTCGACGTCGGCGGCGTGACGGTCTCTCGAGCGAGCCTGCACAACCCCGACGAGATCGCGGAGAAGAACGTCAACGTGGGCGATACCGTCCGCGTCCAGCGAGCGGGCGACGTGATTCCCTACGTCGAGGAGGTAATCGAGAAAGCGAGTGAGGGCCACTACGAGCTCCCCGAGCGCTGTCCGATCTGCGACAGTCCGATCGAACACGACGGGCCGATGGCATTTTGTACCGGAGGCCTCGCCTGTGACGCCCAGCTCCGTCGATCGATCGAGTACTATGCGAGCGACGACGGCCTCGACCTCGAGGGCCTCGGTGAGAAGAGCGTCCGCCAGCTGGTTGAGGCCGGCCTCGTCGATTCCATCGCCTCGCTCTACGAACTCGAGCGCGATGAGCTCACCGCCCTCGAGGGCTGGGGCGAAACCAGCGCGGACAACCTGCTCTCGGAACTCGCCGAGGCCCGCGAACCGCCGCTTTTGGACTTCCTTTCGGCGCTTGGAATTCCCCACGTCGGACCGGCGACCGCACGCGAACTCGCACGGGAGTTCGGTACGTTCGCCGCGTTTCGCGAGGCAGTCGAGGTCGAACCGGATCAACTCGAGGGCGTCGACGACGTGGGCGAGACGGTCGCCGAGACGATCCACGAGTTCTTCACCAGCGAGGCAAACGCCGAGGCGGTCGACGACGTGCTCGAGCACGTCTCGCCCCAAGAGGTGGACACCGAGACCGACGCCGGTAACGAATTCGACGGGCTCACCTTCGTCTTCACTGGCTCGCTCGAGGGCGTCACTCGAGGTGACGCACAGGAGACCGTCGAAGCCCACGGCGCGAACGCGACGGGAAGCGTCTCGGGGAACACCGACTACCTCGTCATCGGCGAGAGTCCGGGGGCGACGAAGCTCGAGGACGCCGAGGAAAACGACGTGGACGTGCTCGAAGAAGGCGAGTTCCGGGAGTTTCTCGTAGAGCACGGGATCGATCTCGAGGGCGAGTGAGGAAACGGCAATTTCCCTCTGAGTCACTTCGTCGGTGGTATGCAACCGGTCGGTGTCGACGACCCGTCGAAACGCTCGGCTGCCGGCCGGTTAGAGTTCCTGAATAGCGAGGCGGTCGATATCCACCCGTCGACGCCGCGCTCTCGAATCACGGCCCCAGTAATCGCTGTAGGTGTACTCCACGATTGCCGATGCGGAGGCCCGTAGTTCGACGCCGAATTGATGGATGCTTCCGTCGGTTAGCTCGAACTGCGCGGAACCCGTTTTTTCGTCCCCACTGGACCACCCCAGGTCTTCTATTCGTTCCTTTACGATCGTGTCGTTCGACATGTTTCGAAGCAAGATGAAGAGTTCCGTAGATGCGTTGCCTACCGTGGAGGTGGTCGTTCCCCGGGCTTTGTAGTCGACGTTCACCTGGTAGCTCCCGCTCTCACCGCGGGCATCGGCAAGCAACCGAACGACGTACTCCGAGGTGCCCCCGACCACGGTTCCACAGTACCCGCGCATCCGCGCTTCTCCATCGTCATCGTGAGTCCGAGAAGACGTCGAATACGACCCCGAAAGTCCGGACGATCCATCTTCATGGCTGTTGTTCAGCTCCAACTCGAACTCGCTCGCCGACACCGAGGACGGAGAAACCGGGTCCGACGAGTCCGACGGTTCCCGGACTTGCGCGTCCAACGCCTCCGGAAACTCTAGGTGAGAACTGATGTCTTCCCCGGATTGTTTCGTCACCGGTTCCGCGATAATTTGCTTCCACGCTCTGTTGGTTGCCTTTTCTGCACTCCAGACGCCGGCTTCGTACGCCTCCCAGCCGCCAAGGGTTATGACTGGTAGCGCTTATGTAAGAACTGCCGAAAGAAGGTGTGAGTATGCTGTCTGAAGCGTCTTCTTGGTGATTAAATGCACTCTCAGCGACGAGGTGCCTGCGAGAAGCTGGTATCGTGTGTTTTGTAAAATCATCCTTATGTGTGGTGTTATCAATATCTAATGTGCCGTGAGCTAGCTAATCCATTGTTGTATAGAGGTTCACTATGGCCGATTCATAGCCAACTCTTTGTGCTGGCGCTTCTATATTCAAAAGCCCGGAAGAACTAATAGTAATGTCTATTGATAATGTATAAATCTTGAGGATAAGTAAACAATTTCCCAATCCAATAATTTTAATAATTTGATACTTGATGGATAAGTTGCAATGCCCGATGATAATATAAAACAGTCCTCTGATGGATCGACACCGACGCGTCGAAATATGCTACGAGCAGCCGCTGGTGTAGGTACTGGTGCTGTGATCATTCCTAGCGTAGCAGCAGCGAGTCCCGGTGGAGAAGAGATCGGTGGTTTCGAACTGGATGACATCGATGATTTCATCCCGATAGATTTGCCCTTTCCCTTGAATATCGGTTTCACAGCGTACGAAGACCCGTGTGCTTTCGAGTTAGAACTCTCGGCGTTAGACCAGACAAGGACGGATTCATGGACGTGTGATCCGGATGGGGAGAGCTGTGAAGAAGTAACTCTCAATCTCGGATTGAGAAAGGTGGAAGCTAAAACCTGCTACGATAGTGGCTATCCGGGCGGACCTAGGGCAGAAAACGAACTCACGTACTGTACACGGACTTACCCGTGGCAGAGTTGGGACTGTGATACCTACGACTTGGGATCAGAGGACATCTGATCGGCTCCGGTGAATCACTAAGTGGCGGTGACTTACCGTGTGGTTTGAGACTTCGGGTGAGGTACTTTACCATAATGTAGGTTCTTCCGTCATCGTCACGCTATTAACCAGTCGCTCCAATTATAACGTATGAGTGACGGTAGCATTAGTCGGGAACTGTCGGGAGAACTCGAGAGCGTCTGTCGGACCGCGGTCGGCGACGAACTTCGGAGTATCACCTACTTCACCGAAGACGACGTCGACCAGTTGTACCTCCGGTCGGACCTCGAGCAGACCGCAGACCTCGTCGGTTTCGCCGAACACGAGGCGCTTGGCTTTCGGTCGCAGTCGGCCTACCGCAACTCCGAACTCGGGGCGTACGAGGCGACGATTCGAATGTTCGAAAACGGCTACCTAACGCGCGTCATTGCTGGTGATGCCGGCGTCTGGGTGACGACCGATCCGCTTTCGATCGAGCGGTTCGAGGAGCTTTCGACGGCATTGCGATCGGTTCTTGAGGACAGTTGAATTGAAACAGCACCGGATGTCACCCCTCCGATCACGTGCTACGTTGTAAGCGAAATAGCGTGCCCATCACCGTCGCTCTTCAATGAGTACTTCGTTAGAGATCAGTCGCTTTGAATCGGTAGTATCCGATCATTAGCGGAACTGCGATCCAGGCTCCGAGGATTACGAACGCGAACCAGTGTTGGAGGTAGATTGGTTGGCTGGCTACCTCGGACGCCGATGGATCTTCCATCATCTGTTGGTTCACAGCGACGAGAGAGGCGTTCGGTATATCGTCGTGTTGCACCGTCATAATCGCCGCAAAAACATCGTAGAACACCGTGAACAAATCGAATCGCTGAACGAACAACAGTGCGTCGCCAGAGAATAACTCGAGCTGACCGTTGATCCAGCTGAAGATGCCCTGCCAGGAGTACAGCAGGATAAACGCCGCGACGCCGCCGATTGTCGCGCGAGTTTCAGTTCGTGTAAGTGCGGAGATACCGAGTCCAACGGCGACGAACGTAACCCCAAACAGTATCGTCACAAGAACCAAAGCCACGTACTCGAAGAGCGGAAAGTTGTCGATCCGGAGCGCAAATATGATTCCGGCTGGTAGGAATCCAGAGAGGATTGCGGTCGTTAATAATCCAACGCGTCCGATGAACTTGCCAACAATGACCTCTCCACGCGTATGGGGGAGCGACAGCAGGATTTTGATGCTGCCGAGTTCGCGTTCTCGAACGACTGACTTGATACTGACAACCAGCCCGGTCAGCGGAACGAGCACGACGACGGCGATCAATGACGAGATTCCGAGCATCCCGATCAATGCTACGGTCCCGCCGTCCTCGACTGATGATTGCGTCGCAAGGAGGCTGAACCCACCGATAGACAGGACGAACATCGCCGTTAGCGCCCAGAGGAGCCGTGAGCGGACTCCGTCCCGGAAGTCCTTCTTTGCTACGGCAGCGACGCTCATGCGCTCACCTCCGTGTACGAATGGAAAACTTCTTCGAGCGATGCTTCCTCTGTTGCGAAGTCCTGAACTGTCACACCGGTGTTTTCAACGGCCTCGAGGACGGCAGTCTTCGAGCCGTCACACTCGACGAGGAGTGTCTGCTCGCCGTTTTGGGTCCGAGTTTCGACGGTTCCGGTTCCGGACAGCGACCGGACCCCCGCGAGGACATCATCCGTGACCCGGTCGACCGAAACCCGAAGTACTGTGGAACTGCTGACCGAATCGCGCAACCCTTCGATGCTGTCGACAGCGACCATTTCCCCGTCACGGACGATACCGACGCGGTCACAAACTGCCTCAACCTGCTCGAGGATATGGCTCGAGAAAAACACAGTTGTCCCTCGATCATTGACCTCGCGAATGAGTTCTCGCATCTCGCGGGCGCCGTTAGGATCAAGACCGGTCGACGGCTCGTCCAAGACCAGCAACTCCGGTTCGCCGACGAGCGCCATCGCAAGCAGAAGCCGTTGTGCCATCCCCTTCGAGTAGCCGCCCGTTTTCTGGTCGGCCGCGTCGAGGATTCCCACCCGCTCAAGCAGCTCATCGGGTGTCTCGGTCGCTTCCTTTGATTCGATAGCGAACTCGAGGTGTTGGCGACCGGTGAGTCGATCGTATGTTTCGTATCCTTCGGGGAGGACACCGATTCGCGAACGGATCTCTTTGCTATCGGACTGGACATCCAGTCCGAGAATCGATGCGGAGCCAGCGGTCGGTCGGACGAAATCGAGGAGGATGTTGATCGTCGTCGACTTTCCAGCGCCATTCGGGCCTAAAAACCCGAATACTTCGCCTTCCTGCACCTCGAAGGTGAGATCATCAAGCGCGACCGTTTGACCGTATGATTTTGTCAGGGCGTTGGCTTCTATAGCAGCCATAGGTGGCATCTCTCACTGAGTGCCGATAAGCTTTTTCCACTGGATATTAGTGCGAGAAAACGCGACTGAAGGTTTGAGAGGCTAATTCGGCCTATTTCTGATAAATTTGTCAGATCTCCTCGTCCGGGTCGTACTTTTCTGCAGTCCGCTCGACTTCGCCAGCGTAGCGCTCTCGAGTCTCCTCGTCGGGGACCGCCTCGAGTTCGTCCGCGTCGATATCGGCCGCCGCGGTCACCGCCGAACCCTGCTGTAAGGACATCGCTGACCGTTCTCGCTGGTGGTACCGCGAGCCGTCAGGGGTCGCGTAGACGATCGTGACGAGGTTTCGATCGTCGAACGTCCGCTCGACCAGCCAGCACCGTTCCGTCGAATCACTCATGAGTGGTCGTTGTGGGCCGACCACCGAGAAAGTACCGCGTCGGGTTTCGGAGACAGTCGGATCCTTCGAGGTACCGACTCGAGTCGGTGTGGGAGACGCTGTGACGGTAGGCTGAAACCCCTCGACTCCCTAGGCCCGCCGATGAACGCCGAGACGGTTCGCGAGCGAGCGAAATCGTTACCGCGAGAGCCCGGCGTCTACCAGTTTCGAGCCGACGACGTCACCGTCTACGTCGGCAAGGCGGTCGACCTCCGAGATCGCGTGAAGTCCTACGCCGACCCCCGAAGCGCTCGGATTCGGCGGATGGTCGACCGCGCCGACGGCATCGAGATCGCCGTCACGGACACGGAGACCCAGGCGTTGTTGCTCGAGGCGAACCTGATTAAGCGCCACCAGCCCCGCTACAACGTCCGGCTGAAAGACGACAAATCGTATCCGATGATCCAGTTGACCGATCACGCGGCACCGCGGATCGAGATCACGCGCGACCCCAACGAGTCCGCGACCGTTTTCGGCCCGTACACGAACAAAGGGCGGGTTGAAACGGTCCTGAAGGCCTTGCGGGAAACCTACGGCGTCCGTGGCTGTTCGGATCACAAGTACTCGGGTCGAGACCGGCCGTGTCTCGACTACGAGATGGGACTCTGTACCGCGCCCTGTACGCGAGAGATCGACCCCGAGAGCTACAGGGAGGACGTAACTGCGGTCGAGCGCTTTCTCGAGGGCGAGACGGGGATCCTCGCGGACCCACTGCGCCGGGAGATGGACGCCGCGGCCCAGAAGCAGAACTTCGAACGCGCGGCCAACCTCCGGGATCGACTCGAGTCCGTCGAGGCGTTCCACGGCGAGGGCGGCGAAGCCGTCCAGTCGGCCGGCCACGAACGGGCCGTCGACGTGCTGGGCGTCGCCGTGGAGGGCGAAGACGCGACGGTCGCCCGACTCCGCGCCGAGGACGGTAAGCTGGTCGAACGGGATCGCCACGGCGTCGACGCGCCGGCTCCGGACCACGAGAGCGAGCACATCGCGTCTGTCCTCGCGGCGTTTCTCGTCCAGTACTACGCCGAACGGGACCTGCCCGACGCGTTGTTGTTGCCCGAACGCCACGGTGACGAGGAGGTCGCGGCCTGGCTCGAGGCCGAAGGCGTCGACGTCCGCGTTCCGGGTGCCGGCCGGGAGGTGAAGCTGGTCGACCTCGCGTTGAAAAACGCCCGCAGAAACGTCGGCGGCCGCGACGAGTGTGGTATGCTCGCCGACGCGCTCGGCCTCGAGTCCGCCGACCGAATCGAGGGCTTCGACGTGAGCCACGCCCAGGGGAAGTCGGCGGTCGGGAGCAACGTCGCGTTCGTCGACGGCAACGCCGAGAAGGCCGACTACCGCCGGAAGAAGCTCACCGACCAGAACGACGACTACGACAACATGCGAGCCCTCCTCGAGTGGCGCGCCCGCCGAGCCGTCGAGGGTCGAGACGACCGCCCCGACCCCGACCTGTTGTTGATCGACGGCGGGGCGGGACAGCTCGAGGCGGCTCGAGACGCGCTCGAGACCGTCGGCTGGGACGTGCCAGCGATCGCCCTGGCGAAAGCCGAGGAGCAGGTCATCACGCCCGACCGGGAGTTTTCCTGGCCGTCGGACGCCCCGCATCTGCACCTTCTCCAGCGCGTGCGCGACGAGTCCCACCGCTTTGCCGTACAGTACCACCAGACGATCCGCGACGAGGTGAAGACGGTACTAGACGACGTGCCGGGCGTCGGCCCGGAGACGCGAAAGCAGCTTTTGGGGCGGTTCGGGAGTGTGGAGAACGTTCGCGAGGCGTCCCTCGAGGACCTGCGGAGCGTTTCCGGCATCGGTGAGAAGACTGCCGAGACGATCAAGTCACGGCTGTAGCGGGCAACGGTGGCTGCCGTATCGGACACCGTCACGTTCGGTAAGCAACACATATGTGTATTCGAGTTGAACAGTTACCAATGAGGGAATTCGTTCGTGCGATGATCGTCCCCTTCTTTATGGCTCTCTTTCCGTCGGTTTGGTTCATCAACCGGAACCTGACGACGGATCGGCTCCCGCCCGCAATCGAACCGAGTGCAGGGCTGATCCTGCTCGCCCTCGTCGGTGCGGTCGTCGGTTCGGCCGCCATCGCGGCGCTTCTCGCGTTCGTCGGCAGGAATCGTACCACCGCGGCCCACGAACTGCCGTACCGGCAGCGAGTCTTCCAGGCGGATACCAACGCGCTCGGCGTGTTCCTGGGGTTCGTCGCGCTCTGTGGTGCCTGGGCGCTCGTCGAATTCGCCGGTATCGGCCCGGCCGTCCTCGGCGACGCGCTGACCGTCGTGATGGTCCTACTCGGGCTCCCGTTGCTCGTCCTCGCACCGTTGGCGATTCACTCGGCGGTTGCGACGACGGTGGCCCTGATCGCGTGTGCCCTCTGGCTCTCCGTCCTCTCGGTCGGTGCGACCGAACTCGTCGCGCGACGGTCCGGAAATCCGACCGGTAACTAGGTCTATTGTGCTGGGATACCTCCACTTACACGTGCCCGCAGACGACCCACTCGACGACCTGCTCGACGAACTCGACAGTCAGGGAGACCTCGAGACCTCCCAACAGAAGCTCTCGATTCGGATGGAAACCCGCCGGTACGGCAAGCCGGTGACGATTATCGAGGGATTCGACCTCTCGGATTCGGAAGTACAATCTGTCGCGTCGGATCTCAAGAGTGCAGTCGGCGCAGGCGGAACGGTCGACGATGGTCGGATCGAACTCCAGGGCGACCATCAGGATCGAGTGCCGGAGTTGCTTCGCGACCGCGGCTTTGAAATACGGAGTTGAGCGAACTCCCTGCTCTCTGAACTTGAGCGAGCCCGCTCCTCTCGATCAGAGAGTCCACCACAGCGGATAGTGATTCCTCGAGGCGCTATTTCGATCGCGGATCTTCCGGAACGAACCAGTTCGCGAAGCCGGTCGGATTCGACTCTCGTTCCGCCCTGAATCTCGACCATTCGACGGCGAGTTTTCCTAATATCGGTCCCGTTACGAGGACGGCATCGATGACCCGTTCGCTCGGAACGTAGCCGAACGTCTCGGAGAGAGTCACTCCGATGATGACGATGAATATTCCGCCAACGATGGCTAACGTCATGAGAAACCCAAAGGCAAAGAAGATCACTCGGATGGGAATCTCGAGCACCATGTGTGCGGACATCGCTTGGTATTTTTTCTCTTCGAGGAATTCGCGCTGAACCTCGAGGAGGTGCGAAGCGGAAATCGCGATCGTCACCCCGACGATGGCGGGTGAAACGGTCGACTTGAGGGCCGAATAATACTCGAAGACGAAGACGGGGAGGATCAGAAACCCGGCTCCCCAGAACATCGACAGTGCAACTATCCGACCGTTTCGGGGGTAAATCGGCGGAATCGGGCCGACGAGGGAGATTCCCTCGGACTCGCTGCTCCACTTCGACTCACAGAGGTCCGTGTTCTTCCCAACACCCGGCAGGTGGAGTCTTCGCCCCTCGAGAACGACCGGTCGTTCAGCAGTGAGTGCGAGTCCGCTGTAAACGAGGAGCATGACCCAAATCTCGAGCCAGAAAATCACGAGAATCTCGGCGAGTCGCCAGTCGAACCAGATGATCCCGACGATCGGGAGGAGGTTCGATAGCAGGATAGGGCCAAAGCCGAGATCGACCGATTTCGTTTCCGTTCGTCGACCGAATCCCATCAGATTAGTAAATTGAACAGTTGTCAATAAGTTCCTTGGTCCCTGTCGCCTACGGCCTTCGATGTGCTGTATTCTGCCTCGAGCATCGAGAACACCTTTACCGCTCTCCGCACAATTTCGGGTATGCACGTTCGGCTCGCGACGACCGAGGACGAGGGCTTAGCACCCTCTTTTTCAGCTAAATTGTAGTTTAGGGAATTAGTGAACTTCAATGTGAGCGATACGACCGAGACGAGCAACGACTTCTTCCCCGTCCGAAAGATACGGCAGCTTGGCAGGCATACCGTCGCTCGTTCCGATAGACACAGTACTGTATCCGACGAGCTGACCGACTCGACTGTGAGTGATCGAAACCTGATCAATTTCCGCGTAGGGAAGTTCCCACTGCGGTTGTTGGAGCCACCGATCGTAGCAAACCAGCCGGTCGTCGTAGAACTCGTACTCGAGCGTCGCGTTCCGTGGATACGAGATCGCGAGACCACACAACGTGAGACCACCCAACGCGGTGCCTCCGAGGATTAGTGCAAACGACCACGACCCGCCTAGTATCACTATCGCAATAGCGAAGGTGAAAAGGAGTCCGAACCAGGTTCCAAAGACACGGTTTCCAAGTCCAACGAACGGACCTTCGACAATAATACCTAGGCGTGTAGGCTGGACGGTCAGCTGTGGCCACGTATCCGGACGGGGCACCGAAGGAAGCTCCGCGGTCAGTTGTTTCGGTGACATCCGCTGACGAAAACTACGCTCAAAGGTGAACGGATCGGTATCTGTACTGATCTGCTCGAACCGGAAGCGATTTCGACAACGGGTGAGCAACTCGAGGACTATCTTTCCGATGGCAATCGCGATGGGAAATGACACGAGCCAACTAAGGTTCAGAGGATGATCGGTAAGATCAGCCAGTACCACGACAAGCGAGGCGACGCCAAACACGTATGCGAGTGATGGAGCGGCAGTTTCTGGTGGCGTCGTCCGTCGATATCGCCGTTCATCGAAGTACGGTCGAATCGTTATCAGGTGCGATACGGCAAGGAGACCTGCGACAGTTACGACGGTCGGAAGCGTCGTCGTTGAGTACACAAACGGAGACGTAGCGCGGTAGAATGCGAGTACCCCCGTTACGAGCCACACCCCGAGAGCGGCCAGCAGAAACACGAGTAGCGGCCCGTTTCGAGCGTAAATAGGAAGACCGCCGATGTTGATCGACCCGCGCTTGATCTGTATCGAGGGTTTACGCTGGCTGTCGGGCAACGGTAGAGTGACGAGCCTCGCTGGGCCGGTTTTCACGAATCCGACGATGATGGCGACGCCTCCTTCGAGCCAATAAACTACCAACAGGTCGATCATATCCCAGCCGAAGGCGAGCAGTCCCAACAGTGGGAGCAAATTCGCAATAGCGATGAGGACCACCACAGGACGGCTATACGCCCAGAAATCATCAGTCCTACTTACCATCTGAAAAGGATTCACTATTTGTGAGGTCTTGAATATTTATTTTCTCAATAGAATAAATACTGTGGGATAGGTTCTGTGATCTAATGGGCTCACTCAACAAAGGCTGGCTTCTTCGCACGCTCTCTGCAACCCTTCTTCCGCACCATGCTGAGCAATCAGGTCAGCGAGCGTATTAAAGAACAGCGCACATCCGAGTGTACCAACTCCCCCAGTGATCGCCGCGCATCCAGCGGTACTAGCTTTGCCGACGCCAACGTCGACCGCGACCAGGCCGGTCGCAATGCAAGCGCTACAATTATCAACTTCACCACTTTCTCCGAAATGAGATAATGCCGTTACGAACGGACTGGCCGAGTTGAACGCGTTGTTCAGTGCCCTCGAACCTCTATCAGAGAAACCTTGGAAGTTCCCCTCAAGGTAATTCCAATCACTGAACGTACCGATTCCGGACAAGGTGACACTTATTCCACTGTCTACGGTGTCAACGACGACATCAGTGCCCTCGTCGATGATACCCGAGATACCGTGAATTTCTAGTTCTGTTACATCCTGGTTCCGATCGTACTCCAACGCATCTTTTCGTAGTGCCGTTTTGTCGGATTCCACAGAATGCGTTCGAAGGCTACCGGATATCTCGCTCAGCCGTATCGTCTCCCGCGAATGTTCTTCAGTAGAGTGCGTAGTGAGTCTGTCAGCCTCCTCGCTGTCTTCGTCGATCAGCTGACCTACTTCGACACCCTGTGGAACATCTTCTGCCGTTCGGAAGCGTCGAATTACCTGTGCTTCCTCTACCTCGCTAATCGTTGTATTCTTCGCAAGTCGTACCGATTCGAAGTCGGGTCCGTCGATATCTGTAAGCTCGTAGCGAGCGCCGGCATACAAATCCCGCTGTGATTTATCGCCCGTATCACCGGCGGTTGCGACACGGAATGCAGTGATCCCACCGGAATCCTGTCGAATTCGACCGCCATCTGCTTCGGCGTGAATCGAAAGCGGTTCGAACTCGGACTCACGCTCGAGGCTGGCAGCCAGTTGGAGCTTTTTTGCACGAATTGCCGCATCGGGCGTCACGCCGGGTTCAAGATTGAGTTCGACCCCAGCGGGTTCTTGCTGATTCGCGGCTTCCACTCGGACGTTCGTAATCTGTCCATCCAGTTCGAACGTCTCCAGTTCGTCCGATTCCGTGGCAAAGGTCGTCTCCAATCCATCGGCGGTTGTTACGGTAATTGACACACCATCGTCGTTCAGTGAGAGGCACTCGACGGAGTCATTCTCAGGATCATTTTTGATCGCTCCGACTTCGGGAATCTCCACGAATTGGAAGATGCCACTGAACGAAAATGCGGTGGGTTGAGAAGTTGCGGTCCCGTACGCGATACCGTGTTTGATCTTATCGATCATCTCATCTCCGTCTTCTGCGGTGACGTCCCATCCCAAGTGGAGATAGTACTCGCGTTCGGTCCCAAACGATTCGATCTGCGCCCGACGGGGTTCGATTGTGGGAACCGGTCGAGTAGGATCGATTTCAGTGCCGTTATCGATCACAGTCACATCGCCCTCGATATCGAGATATGTCAATTCCCCAGCGTATGAGAGCGTGTGAGATGACGATCCGGAACCGTACGAGGTCAGACCTGAACCAGATACAGCAGAAATCGTGCCGGTAGCGCTCCGATTGGTCGGCCTCTCTGCATCATCCGAGTTGAGTTCGACGGCTCCGGTCGCCGAAACGTCGTAGTTCACCGTCCCGTCGGCGATAATCTCGAGCGTATTGTGTGGGAACGTCTCGTATTCGAACGACTCTCCGTCGACGGTGACGGTTGCGTCGCCTTCGATACCGAAAGCCGTGAATTCACCAGTAAACGAAAATTCGTGACGTCCATCCGCAAGTACCGCCGAACCAGTCCCCGACTCGACAGCATCAGACGGTGCATCAACTTCCGACAATAGTCCGGTCACGGTGAATTCGTACTCGATCTCTTCAGTACTCTTGATCACGAGCAATCGCTTCGATGTGTCGTCGACGCTACCAGTGGTTGCGGTAGCCGTCCCGAATATCTGAACGTCGGTGAGTGAAGTCAGAGTTGGCATTGCAGCGAGACCTGCTCCACTGGCACCCATCGACTTGAGGACGCTTCGACGCGAGGAATTCTCCGTTGATCGGTGGCGGCTATTTTTCGCCATGTATATGTAATCTAGTATCTAACTAATATAGTTTTATATTTTTACTTTACTATTAGATGGAGCTATAGTAGATATATAAGAGAGAGTAAAACCAACTAAGAATATCTGCGAGAGCCACATCGAGGCGTCTTCAAGGATAAGCTCACACCGTCTCTCAGAGCGTTTCAACTTCGTCGTCGTGTCTACCGAAAACCAGGGATAGAAGCGCTCAAAACCATCCTCGAAACTGCGCTCTAACTCACCAATAATCTACGCCACAAGAGCGCAGTTCCTATTCAAATAATTGGGTTCCCATCACGAGTATCGAGAACACCTTTACCGCTCTCCGCCCAATTTCGGGTATGCACGTTCGGCTCGCGACGACCGAGGACCTCGAGTCGATCAGCGCCGTGGCCAGGGAAACGTGGCACGACACCTACGACGAACTCGAGCCCGAGACGATCGACTGGGCGATCGACGAGTGGTACGGAGAGGGCGGGATTCCGCTCGAGGCGCCCGGAACCGTGGTGTTGGTCGTCGAGAGCGAGGACGGCGAGCGAGGTGACAGTCAGGAGGTCGAAAACGGAGGCGGCGATGGAGATGGGAGCGACGATGACGCGGACGAACGAGACGACGGGGCGGAGAACGACATCGTCGGCTTCGCCCAGGCCGTCGTCCACGGCGACAATGCGGATGTGCTTCGGCTGTACGTCCACCCCGACTATCAGGGCCGAGGGATCGGGACGACGCTCCACGACCGACTCCGAATCCAACTCGAGGCCTACGACGTCGAGCGCATTCAGCTGATCGACTTCGCGTTCAACGACGAGGGACGGGGCTTCTACGAGTCGCTCGGCTTCGAGCAGACGGGCGAGGGGGAGGTCGAAATCGACGGCAAATTCTACCCGGAATTGGTGTACACGCTCGAGGTGTGACGACTCGAGCGAAGAGTTGACCGTCGCTCGCTCGAGTGGACTTCGCGGACCCACCGCTCGAGTTCGACCCCCTTCCTTCGGGTGGAACTTCCTTTGGGGCGCGGTCCCGTTCAGACTAAAGACGAGAGCAGACTTTTGGTACTGACGACGTGTATCAGCCGTTTAGCGCAGGTTCGTGAGCTGACCGTCGAGCTTTCCCACTCGTTGCAGAGGATACTCGTCACGCCGGAAGCGGAACGAGCCGTGGGCTACGCAACGAGTCCGAAGTCGACCACGATAGCAGCAAGCAAAATGAGACTCATACCACCGATCCGAACGGTTCCCGCGAGCGCTGTTCGTTCCGCTGGAACCGATTCGGCGATAGCGAGGACGACGAGAATCCATCCAACCGTCACCCAGCCACCGTAGCCGCGAACGTGTGGCAACGTAAAACAAATTGCTGCCACTAGAACGGCTACCGCGTTCCCCGGCCACCCGTCCGGCTCCTTGAAGGGCGACACGAACCAGGTCGGGCTGGATTCCGTTTTCGGAGACGCCATAGTAGTTGGATTCGTGTCATACGAATATAAAAACTGGGAATCCACACTGTTCAGTTCTGGCTTCGAAATGGGTTCGTTTACCGATTAATGCGCTATCACTGGCACCGAACCGAACTCGAGTGGAACTTCTTTCGTGATCGCCGTGGGAGCCTCGGCCATGGAGATCAGACCAGCCACGGAAGCCGACCGAGGGGCCATCCGCATCGTCGCCCGGGAAACGTGGCACGACACCTACGACGACCTCCAGTCCGAGACGATCGACGAAACCGTCGCGGAGTGGTACAGCGACGAGGCCCTCGAGCGCGCCCTCTCGAGACCGGGAACGGCCTTTCTCGTCGCCGTCGTCGACGACGACCTCGTCGGCTTCACCCACGGCGTCGTGGAGGGGGACGAGGGGGATATTCTCCGATTATACGTCCATCCCGACCATCAGCGCGACGGCGTCGGAACCGCACTCCACGAGCGCCTTCGAGCGAACCTCGAGGATTTCAACATGAATCGAATGCGAGCGATGGATCTGGCGGGCAACGAGGGCGCCCAGGCGTTCTACGAGTCACAGGGGTTCGAACAGACCGGCGAAGGAGAGGTCGAAATCGGCGGCGAAAAACGGCGAGAAGTGGTGTACACGCTCGAGTTGTGATGACTCCGAACGTTCAGATTGTGTGATCACAGAAGCACTCGTGGCCCTGTGCGGATCGGCCGACGACGAGGGTGTGGATTTCGGTTGCGAGCGCGGACATTGCTTCGGCCCGACTCGCCGCGGCCAGTCCGTCTTGATAGTACGTTTTCGATCGGTGATTTCGCCAGAGATCGACGAGTTCGGGTATCGTAAACTCGGTATCGTGAGCATCGGCTACTAAGGAGAGAATCTCGTCTGCGGCCTGAATTCGGAAGACACCCGTCTCGTCGTTCGGGTCGATATCGATACACACCTTGTACGTGTTTACCCCGAAGTCTCAACAGCCGGCTCAGTGTGAGTCCGTGAGATTATCTCATTGTTGCTGACCACTCGGCGAAGTTCTTCGTAGGGATTGCGTCCCTGCTGGCGCCATGTCGCCAGCAGGGACAAGATCGTCTCGTGAACGAACATACCTCGATCGTTACGGAGTGTCCCAATGATTTTCCGGAGAACGACTGGTTCACGAAGTGCGTTCTCAGCTGCGTTGTTCGTCGGGGAGACCGCTGGCTCACCGACGAAGGTGAGCCAGTGGTCGATCCCTCCTTCGATTTTCCCGAGTAGTGTTGCCACTGGTTCGTCGGTTACTGACCGCTCAACGAGCGATCTAAGCCCGTTCTGGCATGATCGGTGCATCTGTGCTCTCTCACGAGGACTCGGGTCGGTCTCCAGCCACGACTGGAGACCGACGAACATCTGCTTGAGATATCGGTAAACCGGCTCTGCCTCCTCGTGGTCATTAGCAGCGTCTTCGGCTTCCCGGAGAAGATGTGCCCAGCACCGCTGAAGATTACTGCTGAACGCTGGATACGCCGTCCACCCATCGCAGATGACCGTTCCCGCGAAGTCCTCACCGAGGACTTCCGCGGGAACATCACTTCCACGACTCTCTCTTACGGCGTATAGCGTGTGCTCGCTCGTCCGAAACGTCCAAATCCACGCTTGCTCACCTTCGCGTTTGATACCAGTTTCGTCAACGTGAACGATCTCTGCTTGCTGAATCTGTCTTCGAATCTGTTCGTATTCGCAGCGACCGGCGCGCGCAGCGCGCTCGGTCGCGTGCCACGCGGACGCGCCCGAGAGTTCTAATCCATGCAGTTGCTCGAAGCGGTCAGCGATTTTCCGGTAGGGAAGGCGGTGATCATACCGAGAAAGTGCTGCTTGAGAGATGACGTTCACCCCGAACTGCCCCTTATCGGGGCAGTTGGGGTGTGTAGCAACGGTTTCTGTTCCACAAGAGCCGCACTGGTAGTAGTGGCGGTTGTACCGGGTGATTTCTGGTGGCTGTGGATCAGGAACCTCCTCGACGAGTCGGGGGCTGACGCCCACCGACTCGTCGAAGTGGTCGCCACACTCGGGACAACAGTCACAGGTGACTTCGATCTCTTCGTCGGGATCAGCTGTTACACGCCACTCTGGTTCATGACCGTTCTTTCGTCCAGGAGTGCCGCCATCGGTTCGAACATTCTCGTCTTCGTCGTCCTGCGAGGTCGGGGACTCGTCCGTCCCCGACCGTCGCTTACTGGGTGGCGTGTGTGGATTTTCGTATTTGCGAAGACGTGTTTCGAGTTCTTCTATCCGCTCGTCCTTCTGATCGACTTCCTGTTGAAGTTCTTCGACTTGTTGTTCAAGTTGAAGAAGTCGAGAAAGGAGCTCTTCTTTGGTGAACTCGTCTGCGTTCACAGACTCCACCAACCAGTTATGACAGCAGAGGCAACGGGATGGGCTCCGCTGCGGAGCCCATCCCTGAGAGTCGTATCCGATGTCTGCTGCCTGTTCATATCGCGTCCGTTGAACGCTTCCTACGAGAGAGTACCGAAATCAGTTCGGGCTAAACACGTACCACACCTTTATCCCTCGTTTCATCTCCTCGGACATTATTTGGTTTTGTGCAACGAGGTATAAACAATCGTCGCCGATCGCTCGTTGTGGCCGACGACACGGTTCGTAGAATTTAGAGACGGCAAATCTCTGTATTCGTGGCCCACCACACGTTCAGCACCATCGTGATTGCCAATTCTCGAGTAGAGAGAAGCCGATTGGAAGCTGTATCGATGTCTCGGACTACTGCGAGGCGTTTCGGTACTGCTCGTGAGACACGGTATACCTGCGGAGATCACGCACCTCCCCGTCCTTTGAAATCCAGTTTCGAAGAATGCCGTCGTACTGTCCGCCGTAGGCTTCGACGTACTTCTCGATGGCTCGTTTCGATTTCTCGTTCCCGACCTGCTGTGCCGCGCCGACGAGTTCGAGGTCCAATCGCTCGAACGCCAACTCGAGTAGCGCCCCGGCGCGCTCGCCGGAGTAGCCGCGACCCCAGAACGGCTTTCGGAGCCAGATGCCGAGTTCGGCGGACCGCCGCTCCCAGCCGAAATGAAGGTTTGTGACGCCGGCGAACGCTCCCGCGTTCGCCTCCTCTCCCCGAGGATAGACGACGTAGGTTGCCTGTTCTCGGTCTTCCCACTGTTGTTCGACCTCCTTGAGGTGGTCTTCCGTTTCCTTGATCGTCTGGTGTGGTTCCCATATGACGTATTCGCTAATCTCGTCCATTTCGGGAGCATCGTCGCTCATGTGCTCGTACAGGTCTGTCGCCGGGACGTTTTCGCGACATAGTCGAACGAGTCGGAGCCGTTTGGTTTCGATCTCGGTCGGGAACATGTCTATTGGGCACTCTCCCAACAAATGATGCTTTCCGTCGTTTGGTATAGTGAACCACGGGTCTCCGTGGTCGATTCTCGACGATGGTCGTCGTTCTCGAAACCGAAGTGATAGGAGACAATAGCGGTAGATAGTAGCAGGTTTCTTTATTCAGTGTGGGCCGTGGAAATCGCGGTAAGTACAGTCGGAGACGTGTGCACTCACCGCGAGCGAACGGAGTGAGCGAGCGGGCCGACGACCGACCCGTAGGGGAGGGAGGAGTGCTTTTCATCAACGTTTTGCCGAGCGACCGAGCACCAGCGAGGGAGCGCAGAGCAAAAGGTTGGCACCTGTAGTTACCACATCACGGTCCCGATCGACTGTACTACTGATAGACTGTGTCTCGAGTATCGAGTTCCAGTACTCGAAGTTCGTTTGTGACCCAATCGATAATTGCGCGTCGTTTCCCAATGCGGAGTGAATACTCATCTCGTCCCTTAAGCGGTTTGAGGTGACGGTCTGGATTCTCCCCGGCTTCAGTCAACTTCGATCGAATTCGATCCTCGATATCGTTTGGGAGAGATTGCAGTTCCTTCTCCACATCAGGATGCAACAACACCGTCGCCATCTATCGCTACAATTCCTCCCACTCGGTAGACTCCTTCCTCGAGTCAACAGTTTCGGCAGTAGTAGAATCCAGTTCTGGGGCGACGTTTGCCCACCATCCCACAGCTCTCGCACCGAGCTTTTTTCGGCTTACAAGGCCTTTCTCATCCATCTCCTCGAGCCGGTTTCGGACTCCTTCGGGGGTGATTTGTGTCCCAAACCGTCGAAGACCGTCGGCAACTTCCGGCGCTGTGAGGACTGGATCATCCTCGTAGTCGAAGACTTTGAGGATATCTTGTTCGGTAACAGACTCCTCAAATCGGCCCGCGTCATCGCGTCCTTGGCTCATAGTCCTACTGACGTGGTGGTCGCACATAACCGTTTGGCTCGTGCAAACCGGGCTGGTTGAGATCTCCAGCGGTCAGTATGTACACGTACTTACCGAATCACCCAATTCAGTTTCAACCTCATCTCTGAATAAAGAAATCGCGCTACCAACGACTGATAGGAAACTCGAAACGACGAACGTAATCCGCTCGACGAGAACGACCGGTTCCGTCAGAACTCCTCTGCAGGCGGCGCAATCCCTTCGTCGCCGCCCTCGAGTTCGAACTTCTCGCGAACCTCTCGCATCCGGTCTCGGATGTCCGCCGCGAGTTCGAATTCGAGGTTCTCCGCGGCCTCCTGCATTCGATCCTCGAGTTCCTGTATGTATCGGGCGGCTTCGTCGTCGTCCTCGAGGTTGCGCCCGGAGACGCTCGAGGTGTCGGTCTTGCTTCCCGGGAGGTTCGTCTCGCCGACTTCCTTCTCGATGGTCGTCGGCTTGAGGTCGTGTTCCTCGTTGTATCGCTGTTGAATCCGACGGCGGCGCTGGGTTTCCTCGATCGCGTCGGCCATCGCGTTCGAGGGCTCGTCGGCGTAGAGGACGACCTCCCCATTGACGTTTCGGGCCGCTCGGCCCATCGTCTGGACGAGGGTCGTTTCGGACCTGAGGAATCCTTCCTGGTCGGCGTCGAGAATCGCGACGAGTGAAACCTCCGGGATGTCCAGGCCCTCCCGGAGCAGGTTGATCCCGACCAGCACGTCGATCTCCCCTAACCGGAGCGATCGGATGATCTCGTGGCGCTCGAGCGTGTCGGTCTCGTCGTGCATGTACGCGACGTTCACCCCGGCTTCCTCGAGGTACTCGGTCAGGTCTTCGGCCATCCGCTTTGTGAGTGTCGTCACGAGGGTGCGTTCGTCGCGCTCGATACGGCCGTCGATCCGATCCATCAGGTCGTCGATCTGCCCGCTGGCTGGCGAGACTTCGACTTCGGGGTCGACGAGGTGGGTTGGGCGAACGATCTGTTCGACGATCTGCTCGCTCTGTTCGCGTTCGTAGTCGCTCGGTGTCGCCGAGACATACAGCGTCTGATCCGTCTTCTCCTCGAACTCTTCGAATGTCAGCGGGCGGTTGTCGTAGGCCGTCGGGAGTCTGAATCCGTTCTCGACCAGCGAGTCCTTCCGGGACTTATCGCCCGCGTACTGGCCCCGAATCTGGGGAATCGTCTGGTGGGATTCGTCGACGACGGTCAGGAAATCGTCGGGGAAGTAATCCAACAGCGTGTACGGTGCCTCGCCGGAGTCGCGATCCGAGAGGTACAGCGAGTAGTTCTCGATCCCCGAACAGTAGCCCGTCTCCTGCATCATTTCGAGGTCGAAAGATGTCCGCTCCTCGATGCGCTGGGCGGCGACGAGATCGCCCTGGCGCTCGAAGTACGAAATGCGCGAATCCAGATCGTCCCGGATTTCGTCCATCGCCCGCTCGAGTTTCGTCTCCGGAATGGAGTAGTGCTCTGCGGGGTGGACGAGCACGGCCTGCTGTTCGCCCTTGGCTTCGCCCTCGAGGGGATCGACCTTGATCATACGGTCGATCTCGTCGCCCCAGAGCTCGACGCGAACGGCGTAGCGGCCGTACATCGGGTAGATCTCGACGGTGTCGCCGCGCACGCGGAAGGTTCCCTGCGTGAAGTCGACGTCGTTGCGCTCGTAGTTCAGGTCCACGAGCTGGGCGAGCAAGTCGTCGCGGCCGACCTCCTCGCCGACCTCGAGTCGCAGCGACATGTCGATGTAGTTTCGCGGGTCGCCGAGGCCGTAGATCGCCGACACCGAGGCGACGACGATGACGTCCTCTCGAGTCAGCAAGGATCGCGTCGCGGAGTGGCGGAGGCGGTCGATTTCGTCGTTGATCGAGGCGTCCTTGTCGATGTAGGTGTCGCTCTGCTCGACGTAGGCCTCGGGCTGGTAGTAGTCGTAGTAGGAGACGAAGTACTCGACGGCGTTGTTCGGAAAGAGGCTCCGAAACTCCTCGTAGAGCTGGGCCGCCAGGGTCTTGTTGTGGGCGATGACCAGCGTCGGTTTCTGGATCTCCTCGACCGTCCACGAGACGGTGTTGGTCTTTCCCGATCCCGTCACGCCGAGTAGGGTCTGTCTGTCCATTCCCGATAGGTATCCCTCGGCTAACTCCTCGATCGCCGTGGGTTGGTCGCCGGCGGGATCGAACGGGGCGTCGACCTCGAACGGCTCGGCGGCGTCGGGTCGGTCCGGCTGTAGGGGGCCTCGAGTGTCGCTCACGATGACCCGAATAGGGACTCGAGGCACTTTACCGACACGCTTGGCGCTCGAGGCGGGGGCTCGAGTCGATCACACTCAGCGGAACTCTCGAGTCGACGGTAGACGCAGAATCAACTGAACAAGTGGATATGTTACTCGAGTGCACTTCTGCGAGCGAATAGGCCGAACGGTTCGGGAAATGGTGGCGTCGAGGGGAGATCGCGCCATCAGATTCCAACCACTCTTCCGGAACAGTACACAAGGAAGCGAGTTCCAATGAGTCTGTTTGGATACGTTGCCCGTAGTGAATCGTCATATAGCGTTGGATTTGTCTAGCTCACAGCACGCTTGATTTTATAGACGTTTCCTCGTCATTTCTACTGATTGTAGGGCTCCGATAAATGGACAGATACCGCGACTTGATCCGTCACAACTAGGAGTTGAAGTGGAAGACGGCGGATGCTTCATGTTCAAATTCTCTTGCTTCGCCGATTCAAACTTATAGTCTTACCTATCTATCTTTGCTCACACATTTAAAATATTATGACTAATAAATTTAGAATTTAATTGTTTTAGAACTTGTAAAAGTATAAATATGGTTGGGTGATATACATCTAAGTATGCGAGATAAAGACAGTATTCATCGGAGAACCGTACTCAAATCAGGTATGGCAACCACGGTTGGAAGTCTTGGAATAATGGCTAGTGGCAGTTCCGTCGCTGCATCTAGGGATCCCGAACTGCCGGATGAAGCCAAGCCTCTTTATCCCATGGAGTCAGAGGAAGGGGAGCTATCAATAATGAGTACGGGTGAAAGTACGGCTGTAAGTGAGGGCTCAATGCATGAGGAATTCGGTTGCGATGAAGTAGATTGGGCCTCTACCGTTTCCGCTGGCGAATACAGCCTCAGTGTCAATCGAACGCTCACGTTTCTCCGGTCAAATTTCATGAACGGATACCATGGCTACGATGGTGACGGCCATCTATACGAATTTACTCTATCGGCGTTCGGTGCTGATGCATGTCGAACTGAGAACACCCCAACCCTCTGGGGCAGTTGTTCCACTGCGAGAGAAGAATCGTCGTTAACACCGTTCGAAAACCGAGGTCAGAGAATGTCTGTGGAGGTGAATGAGGGAGATTTCATCGGGAATGACTCCCTAGGAACATTTTTCAATTACGAAGACCCCCACATTTACGGTCGATCGTATTTCAAGGATGACGAGTTCATTGATCACGAAGACTGGGTTGCAGACGACCTGGATAATGAATCATTTGATCTTGAAAGGGAATCTGACTACATTTCGGGATTTGGAACTGCGTTCGGTATTGGGGGTGCAACCTTCTCTGGGGGCCTCGCATCAATGCTTCCCGCCATAGGCGCGGGACTGTCTGTAGGTGGACTAGCGCTCTCGCTCATCAGTGGAGGAGATGGCGAGGCTGAGATGTCTGACGACAGCTTCACGTTCGAATTTGATCCAAGCATCGGCGGTGGTGGCTCGAATCAGTGGTTCGAACACTACATGTATTTCAGCATATATGTGCCTGCCGGCGAGAGCTGTCAATTAGTAGTTGAGGATTCTGTCGATATTGCCGATTTAGTGGCGTCGGGCCGCGGAGGCTACCGTGAGGAAGTTTCGGATGAAACACAAGTGGAGAGCTACCTTAATAACTACGACACCGAATCATGGTCGATTAATTTACTAGAACGAGACAAAGACGAAGATAGCCCACCGGCATATATCTGGTAACCGTTTGCTCGATCTTTAGTCGCTTCAACTCACACCCAACATACGCAAATACAACCAATCCACACCATTAAACACATTCCTTATTATTAGAGAATTTGATTGCGGGAGATGGTCTTAGTCATTTTTCCTCACATTCAACCTACCATCTTCTTGTAGCCAAAAACTGACGTGAATATCGGCTTTCGTTCGATCAGATGTCCACTCGAACGTCCCGTTTTCGAGGACCCGATCTTCGTATAGATCGTCAACTCGGAAACGCAACGAGAGTGGACCATCTAATTTACTGTTAATTCTGAGATTTGGCACAAGTTGTCCGACGGACCCATCTGCTTCATGTGCACCTTCAATCTGGAACGAATCCCAAACGACAGTTTCACTGTCTTCTTCCATGAGAAAGTTGAAAGTCTTTTCCTCCTCATATGCATTAATAAACTCAATGTGTACTTGTTTATGATTGGCGTTGAAAACGTTTGTACACCCTGCTAGGCTACAACTGACCACAACTCCTGTCAAGATAGATCGTCGAGTATACGAGGACATTGTTACAGAACTAATGTGCGAATCATATTAGCCTTACCTTGCTCTGTTTGCTTTTCTATCGACTCCAAAGTTAATTTCCAAACAAGGAAATCCCTTAATGTATACTTTTCGACTTCTAGGAGGAATTGGCTCTGGTAAACCATCAGAATGCGCCGACTTGGTTCGTTACAAGTAGAAGTTGAAGCGAAAACGGTGGATGGTTCATGTCTAAAATTTCCTGCTTCACTATGGTGGTAGTGACGTTAGCTAAAAGCGCTGTTGGTGGTTGAGGCGCATCCACTACCCCGAAGGGCGGCGGCGGATTCGCCGACTACGCCGTTTTTCGCTGCATTGTCTGTGGATTTACTTGGAGAAATCAGCATGATTCGACGGCCACATCATCGAAGAACTGAAAATCATCCTGTGTTACGACTGTTGCGCCAATTTCCTTGGCCACGGCGCCGATCAATGCGTCTCCGACGAGGAAATTCATTTTATCCCGATTTATATGCTCGTCTCGATGGAGTGTTGCTTCTAGCTCTCCTGCAATAACGCTATGTTCGACGCGAAACGGGACGATAGTTAGCCACTCGAATTTCGAGCGTATCTCGAACGGATCGAGTTGTCCTTTTAGTTCTCGTCCGACCGTGATCTCTTTGATGTTCAGGGTCGTCGTTACGGACTCGCTCTCTTCGTGTGATTCGAGATATCGTCTGACTTCGTCTCGGCCCGCCCAGTAGTGGATGAGAAACGTCGTATCAAGCAGTTTCATCGTCCGTGTCTGCCATCTTCTCGAGTGCTTCTCGTTGTCGCGTTGCTAGGCCCTCACTCGTTTGATTACTGGAGTCCGCAACGATTTGCTCGAGTTCGTCGGCGTCTCCTTCGGGAAGCGCCCCGAACTCTTCACGCCAGTCGGTAGTCGTTTCGTCCAAGAGGCGATCCATGAGATCGGTAAAGCTCTCATCATCCCGTTTTCGAGCCTTCAAACGCTCGTAGATCTCGTCTCGGGCGCCGATCGTTTTCGTCCCCATAGTTTGTGTTTGTGCTAGTGATCCAGGGAAGCTATTGAGGAATCCAATCGGTGGAGTCCAGCTACTGACGCCAAGGCCGCTGCTCGGAGCACTCGTTTCTCAAAACCTTTTCTGGAGTACTAACACAAACACAAGTCTGTTACTGCTCCGTCGGCGGTGTTTGTGACAACTGATTTCCGCCGCGATTACTCCCCTTCGATCGAACTACCCCAACTCTGCCAGTAATTGAGCCGCTTACCGCCGTCGCCGGAGACCGACGAGCACCGCGAGCAAAAGCGAGAGCGAGCCGACCGCGACGGCCGCTCCGAAGCCACTCATCGGCTCGTCACCTGTCGCTTCCTCGATCTCGATCGTTCCGGTCCGCTCGATCGCGTTCTGTCTGTAGTCTCCAGATGTACCCGCCGAACTGTCCGTGAACTCGAGTTCGCTCGTGCCCAGTTCAGCGTCTTCGTCGACCTCGAACGTGATCGTTGCGACCGGGGCGTAGTTCGTCGTGCCGTTACCGGGTGGGTCGCGTTCTTTCTGAATCGTGACGTTGCCGGTCTCCTCGTCTACCTCGTTCGTTTCGTGGATCTCAACCTCGTCGCCGTCTATCTCCTCTTCGAACCAGGTACCGTACTCGACGTTCGCAACCGAGAGGTTGTCGGTGTCGTGGCCAACGGTCACATCGATATCGGTCACGCCGTTTCCTGAGCCGTCGCCGTGACTCGAGAAGAGCACGTCGACCTCGACGGTTTCACCTGGGGCGGCCGTCACGTCCTCGTCGTCGAACGACATGACCGCGGAGCCGTCCCCGGCACCGACCGGCGCGACCAAGAGCGCGCTCGCGACCAGACAGACCGCGACCACGACCGCGCCTCGAGCGAGCCGTCCCGTCGTCATTCGTCGGCCTCCGGAACCGTCAGTTCGATCGGCGGCATGTCCAGAAACGCCGTGTCGTACCCCTGGTGGCGCGCGACCTGCGGGAACGAGTCGATCTCGACGGTCACGTCGTCGCCCGATTCAACGTCCTCGAGGGGCCCGCCGTAGTGGAGGTCGAACTCGTCGTCGATCGTCTGCTCGAGCGAGACCGATTCGCCGTCGTCGACGGACGCCGACAGCGACATGTCCGCCAGCGGAACGCGGTTGTACGGCGTCCGCGGAGAGACGAGAAGATACTGCTCGTCGCCGTCGACGAGCCGTGAACCGGGCTCGAACAGTGTCGTCACGAAAACGGCGTCGCCGCTCGTGGCCTCCTCGTCGCCGTCGGCCGGCTCGAGGTGGGTGCCCGGATACTCCTCGGCGGGCGGCAACTCGGAGTAGGGAACGTGTGCGTGATCATCGTGCTCGCCGTCAGCATCGTGTTCGTGGTCGTGATGATCGTCATCGTCGCCGTGTTCGTGGTCTTCCTCGTCGTGATGGTGACCGTCGTCGCCGTGTTCGTGATCGTCGTCTTCGTGGTGGTGATCTTCCTTGTCCCTGTGGTCGTGTTCTCCGTGGTCCATCGGCTCGAGCGCGCCGAGTTCGCCCCACTCGTCTTCATCGAAGTACTCGACGCCGGCGACGACCTCCTCGCGGAACTCCTGGTCGTACTCGAACTCGAACGAAAGCGTCTGGGTTTCCTCGTACTTGCCCTCGAGTTCGCCCGTCGTTCGAACGTCGAGCGGAGGAAGTGTCACCTCGGCCGTGTGGGTTCCGTCCTCCTCGAGAGTGACGTTGTCGCCGAAGTGAAAGCCCATCTGCTGGGAGATCATCGGCCAGGGAGTCCGCGGCGAGCCGACCTGTTCGCCGTTTTTCTCGACTCGAAGCTGTGCGCCGCTGTCGACGGGGAGGACGATCCCCGTCTCGGTATCCCAGACGGTCATCATCAGGTGGACCCCGTTGCCATCCTCGGGCACTTCTTCCTCGATTTCGTTCCCGCTGATAATCCAGAAGGGATGCGGGTACGAGAGCATCGGCGCGAGCGTGTACTCGCCCGCTTCGACCGGCTCGAGCATCCGCATCGCCTCGCGGTGAGTCGGGAGATAAACCGCGTCCGGTTTGTCCTCGATTTCGTAAAACTGGGGCATCGCGGGGTCGTCGCTCGGATCCGGATCCGCCGATTCGTCGTCGAACTCGAGCGTACAGCCTGCAAGCCCCGCAATTCCCGCGGCTGCGCCTGCGTGTATGAGAAATCGTCGTCGGTCGATTCGCCGCTTCATGTTGTCTGTGTCTGACATTGGTTGGTTGTAATCGTTCGCTTTGGAGCCGACTATTCGGGCGCTGCCGGTGGCAACGATCGACGCGAGCGAGGCGGAACGAGGTAGTTCCCTCGTCGGTCGACGAAGATGTAGCCCAGAATGCCGTGATTCTGGCGGATGCCGATGTCCAAGTCGTCCCCTGTCATCGCGTCGCGAACCGCCCGAAACTCCTCGAGTCCGCGCTGGAGTGAGAGGAAGTGAAGCCCAGGACTATCGCCGTCGACCGTGTTGAAGTCCCGCCGTAAGAGGAGCGGATTCCCGTCCTCTCGAGCCCGCGCGGCCTTCTGGGCGTGTCCCACGACGCCGGGGTTCGTCGCGTCTGCTTCGGTCGCCTCGATCCGCTCGTCCGTGAGCCCGCTCGAGGCTCCCAACGCTTCGCCGACTTCGCCGACCAGATCCTCCTCTGCGTGTTCCGGGCTGAACGTCTTCATCACGCGCTGGGTGTGATTTTCCTGTTCGAACCAGACCTCGAGTTGAATCCCCATCGAGGAGAGCTGCTGGGTCGTCCCCCCGGCGAACGGCCCCGCTTCGATGGTGACCCGGTCTTCGGTCGCCTGACTCTCCCGAAAGCCGGATCGAAAGCCCATGAAAAACGGAGCGTCCTCCGGAACGGAGTCCGGAACGCCACCGACGTCCGTGTGTTCGGCCGGGAGGCCCTCGCCGACGAACCCGGTTCGGCGGTGGTCGTCGAGTCGCTCGAACACGCCCGTCAGATCGTCCTCGACCGGTTCGTCGTTTAGCTCCTCGAGTTCGCCAAAGAGCGCCTCTTCCGCCCGGAGCACGACATCGGCATGGTCGCTCGCGAGGTGGATCACCGCGTCGAACTCGTCGAACGCCGGATCCTCGCTGACGGTCAACGGCTCCGGCTCCGGTAGGTCGACGGCTTCGGGGAGCTCCCCGTCGAATCGGTCGAAGTACGAAGGCGTGTAGCCGATCGTAAACAGCAGTCCGTCGTTGCTCCACTCGTAGGCTCGCTCGAGCGTTCGGAGACTTGTCTCGACGGTTTCGCGCGCGTCGTCGAACGAGTCGCCGTCGCCATCGTCGAGTTTGGCCTCGAGGGAAAGTGCAACCAGCACGTGGTGTTCTGGCGGCTGGACGTTGCCGTCGTCGTCGGTCTCGAGA
The DNA here is from genome assembly GCF_054653435.1 of Halostagnicola bangensis. Taxonomy (NCBI): domain Archaea; kingdom Methanobacteriati; phylum Methanobacteriota; class Halobacteria; order Halobacteriales; family Natrialbaceae; genus Halostagnicola; species Halostagnicola bangensis. The sequence goes on from NZ_BAAIGG010000002.1 coordinate 1,856,391, forward strand.
AACCCGTTCCAGGCGTGTTGGCGCTCGGGAAGCGAGTCGTGATCGTCGGTTCCCGTCGGAACGTCGATATCGTCCTGCTCGTCGACGCAGGCGCTGATGGCGCTGGCTCCGCCGACCGCGACGGCCATTCGGAGGTAGTCCCGACGAGAGAGTCCGTTCCGCGCTGGAACTGTCACTGTCGAGGTGTTGGTCTCGAGAAATATATATGTGTATTTCGGGGTCGATTCCCACCGTTACCGTGAACGGACTCGCGCCGTTTTTCCGGAACTGACCTCCTCTTCAGCCGTACAGAGGCTCGATTCTGGCCGTCTCGGTGAGACCGAACGCTATTCGGCCGTCGTCAAACTCGGCAAAGGTTGCGACGGTTCCTGGTTCTCCCGCTTCGACCCGAGCGACTGAACCGAACTGGTTCGGCAGTCTTCGAAGGGGACCCACAGCGTTTTGGGCGATGTCGTGGTGGCATCTGGGTATGGCCGCCACCAAACTTCAGAACGCCCACACGGAACTCGAGGACGCCGTCGAAACCGCGGACGACGACGTTCGTGACGACCTCCGCGACGCGGCGGGCGAGTTCGCCGAACTCGCATCCGACGCCGACGACCTGGATCACGCGGTCCTCGATACCCACCTCAACACCCTTCGTCAGCTAAAGAAACGAGCGGGCGGCGAAACCGAGTCGGCCGTCGACCGCGCGCTCGAGCACGCCGAGGACTACCGCGAAAATCTCGAACAGGCGTGAGTAGCGAACTCCCGTCGTCCCGAATAACCGATACTCGAGACGGCCTCGCTACGACTCTCTCGGCGACCGATCTTGCACGTCCACCTCGGCGTTCGTCTCGGCCAGCAACTCCTCGAAGCCGATGTGCTCGAACTGGTCGACGACGGCGGCGTGCTCGCTCGCGTCGACGTGCTCGAGAACGACGCCCATCACCGTCGACGAGACGCTTTCGCCGGAGAGCTCCTCGGCCTCGAGAAACTGCGTCTGGTCCATGTCAGGCCCCACAGCGGGCCGCTCCCTGAGGGGTCGGGGAGCACCTGTAGGCGGCGCTCTCGTTACCGGCACTCCCGCTTACTCGGTCGCGACCGCGTCGAGATCCTCGAAGAGATCGTCGTAGCCGAAGGCCTCGAAACGGTCCAGAAGCGTCTCTCGCTCCGTTTCGTCGACGTGTTCGATCACCGTCGAGACGACCGCCAGCGTGATCGTCTCCGTCTCGCCCGTATCCGCCCTGTCGGCGCGCTTTTCGATGCGCTGGAGAAACTCCTCGGTGGCGAGTCGTTCGTCGTCGCTCCCGTGGGTGAGTTCGTCGCCGATCTCCTCGGGTAGTTCCCCGTGGAGTCGTTGTGCATCGGCGATCTCGAGTTGCTCGCCGAGGGTTCGCAATACAGCTCGAGTCGCGTCGGCCGCGTCGTCGCGGTCCGCGAGCTGGGCTCGCTGTTCGACGGTGTGGTAGAATTCGTCCCGTTCCATACTGGCGCTAGGACTGGCTGGTCGGTGGGCGTTCGGCTGGCGAATGCATGTCGGAACGATACGTGGAGAAGCGTCCGCCGCGAGCTACTCGAGCCGATCCAGCACTGCCTCTTTCTCGTAGGCGAGCGTCAACGACCGTGATCGACCGCGGCCGTCGATTTCGGCGTAATCGGCTTCGATCAGCCCGAGTTGGTCGAGTTTATTGACGATTTCTGAATACCGGGTGTAGCCCAGTTCGGTTTCTTCGCGGAAGGCCTCGTAAACGTCGCCGGCCTGTTCGCCGTCGTTGGTGGCGATGACCTCGAGCAGGGCACGTTCCGTGTCGCTGAGCCCGGAGAGGCTCTGGGAGAGGCTCACGTATTTGGACTTCTCGTAAGCGTTCTCGACGTCTTCGCGCTCGACGACGCGACTGGCGCGCATCTCGGCGGTGAGTCCCGCCCGTCGAAGCAGGTCGATGCCGACCCGGAGGTCGCCGCTGTCGGCGGTCAGTTCGCCGACGTATTCGAGGGTATCTCGGGTGATAACGCCCTCGTTGAACCCCTTGCGGACTCGTTCGTCGAGGATGTCGACGATCTCGGGCTGGTCGTACACCGGGAAGTAGACGTCCTCGGGGCGGAACACGCTCTGGACGCGCGAGTCCAGTTCGTCGATCACCTCGAGGGTCGGATCCGAGGAAACGACGACGACGCCGATCTTCGCGCCGGGATACTCCTCGTGAGCCCGGAGCAAGGAGTAGAGCGTATCCGAAGCCTCGTTTTCGTAGAAGAGGTAGTTCACGTCGTCCAGTGCAACGACGAGGACGCGATCCTCCTCAACGAGTTTCTCGGCGATCTGGCCGAACAGCTTCTTGAAGGAAATACCTGAAGAGGGTGGCTCGTAGTCGAAGGTTCCCTCGAACAGTCTCGAGAACACCGAGTAGCGCGTCGAGTTGACCTGACAGTTGACCCGAATCGTCCGAATGTCCCCGGTCTGTGCGCCGACTTCATCGAACAGTTTCTGAATCGAGGTGGTCTTGCCGGTCCCGGGCGGTCCCCGAACCATCACGTTGAGCGGGCGCGACCCTCGAACCGCAGGGCGCAAGGCGTAGGTCAGGCTCTGGGTCTGACTCTCGCGGTGTTTGAACGTCTCAGGGACGTAGTCGATCTCGAAGACGTGTTCGTTGCGGAACACGGATTCGTCCCACGACAACATCCCCTCCTCGGGGTCCCCATCCATTAGTTTCACCACGCTCTCCGAGCTACTTAGTTGTTTTTGGCGTACGGGCGGTTCCGTTTCCGATAATATCCCGTTTCAGGCCGTCTCGATCGGTTTGATCCATCGGTCGAGATCTGCCGGCGCGATCCGGGAACTGTGAGCGACTCGAGCGTGTGCTCGGGCTAGCGTTTCCGCCTCCCCGTCGCCGTCGGCCCGGAGCATGAACGAACAGCGCTCCCGCGGGCATTCGAATTGGTATGGCATACCCGTAGGTTCGTGCGAACGGGAATAGCCGTTGTACTTGCACATCCGTGGCGGGGGTATCGGAATTTTGCAGATTCCAAAATTGCGTACCGATTCCTGTATTACCCGTCGAACAGGACGATTCCGACGATAACCGCGGTCACGGCCATGAGCGCCCCGCCGGTCAGAAAGAGCATCGCGTAGGAGCTGACCGAGAGCAAGAATCCGAACGCGACCGGCGACACCGAAATCGCACCCGTCTTTCCGACCTCAAGGACGCTGACGATGCGCCCGCGGACGTCGGCGGGGGCGCTCATCGTGACGATATCGTTCGCGACCGGATCGAAGAGGCCGTCGCCCATGCTCGTCAGTCCGAGGATGGCGATGACGGCCCAGGTATCGGTCGTCAGGAGGAGTGCCCAGGTTCCCGCGCCGAAACAGAGTAGACTCGAGACCAGAATCGTCGGGCGGCTGATTCGGGTGGCGAGCCATCCGGCGTAGGGGGCGGCGACGAACCGTCCGATCCCCAGGACAGCGACCGCCACGCCGCCGATCAACTCGCTGGTTCCAAGCACCGTCACCGCGTACAGTGGGATGAACGTAAACAGCGCGTAGCGCACGAAAAAGAGGACGATGACGCCGAAGATGACGATACCGGCCTCCCTCGTGAGCGCGTTCCAGACTTCCCGTACCATCGTGCCAATGCGGGAACTAACGGCCGGAGCGGGCGTGTCGCCCGACGGGAGCGTGTCCGGGTTTCCAGGCGTTCCAGTGCCGGGGCTCTCAAGCGTTCCAGTCTCAGGGTTCGGCGAGGCGTCGGATTTGCTGCCGGCAGAAACTCCCTTCGAAGAACCAGGGTCTGGCGACGAATCGGGTTCCGGGAGCCAGAAATAGCACATGACGAACGCGATGAACGTGATGCCATACAACAGGAATGGGAGCCGCCAAGAGATGTCCACGAGAACGCCGGCGGCCAGCGGCGAGACGATGCCGCCGAGTCCGGTAATGCTCGTGAGATACCCTTGCGCCGTGGTCGCGGTAGCTCCGTCGTAGAGGTCGCCGATCAGCGTAATCGCCATCGGAAGCAGGCCCGGGAAGGCACACCCCTGAACTGCACGGAGGAGCAAGATCACCGCGAAGCTGTCGACGAACCCGATCAGTACGCCGGCCACGCCGTAGACCAGCAGCGACCACAGAAACACCGTCCGTCGTCCCCAGATATCCGTCACGACACCGACGGTCGGAATCGCGACCACCGCCGTCAGGAAGAAGGCCGTCATCACCATCCCGATTCGAGCCTCCGTCAGGTCGAACGTCGACGCCATCCCCGGCAGTGCCGGAGAAACCAGCGTGCTCGAGAGCACGCCGACGCCGGCGAGCGCAAGAATAGCGTGGAGCTTCGGATCGGTTTTCAGTGCGTTCGATCCCGTCATTGGACTACCCCGCAGTCGGCGGCCCGACTCTCGGCAGACGCTCCATGACTCTCGGCAGACGCTCTATCCTTGTCACGTGTTGGCAACCAACCACGGTCGAACGTAACGCGACAGGTTGTAAATAGGTGCCGACTTTCGAAGATTCCGTGACCGCTGGTGGATACTCGGTAGCGAAAGAACCTTCATTGACTTCACTCGGCGTGCTTCGTCCTCACTCGAACTTCTCGAGCAGTCGGTCGTAGAACACGGCCTCGCTTTCGTCGGCTAGCTTCTCGACGATCAGCTCCGGCGTCGAGCGCGCGAGGTGGTCCTTGATCGGCGAGCGGTTGACCTCGAGTTCGCCCTCAACCAGTCCAACGGCTTCGATGCCGTCGACGGTCACGTCGTAGGCGGCCATCTCGCGGATTTCCCCCGCGAGGTGGGAGACGAACACCGCCGTCGCCCCGTTTTCGGATAACGCCTCGAGAATTCCCGCGATAATCTTCGCCGACGCGCCGGGTTCGGTGATGCTCTCGAGTTCGTCGACCAGCACCAGCGATCCCTCGCCGCCGTCGGCCAGGCTGGCGAACTGCTGAACCGTCGACTCGAACGCGCCCGCGTCGAGGGTTCCCTGGGTCTTGGCGTGATAGTGGAGGTCATCAAAGCGTTCGAGCCGAACCCGATCCGCAGGAACTGGAAGTCCCATGTGGGCAAGCACGACGACGCTCGCAACCAGATCGAGCGTTGAGGTTTTCCCGCCGCTGTTGACCCCCGACAGGAGGGCGACGCCGGCAACGTCGTAGTCGACCGGCTCGATCTCCTCGAGCGGTTCCGAGAGCAACGGCGAGCGGCCGCCGTCGATCTCGAACCCGCCTTTCTCGCCCCGATTGTCAGCGTTCGCGCTCGTCGAACCGTCCGACTCCTCGCCGATGAACTCCGGCATCGTACACTCGAAATCGCGGGCGAACCGGGCGATCGCGAGCTCGACGTCCAGCTCGAGGGCGGACCGGACGAGCCCCTCGGCACTCTCGCGTCGATCGGCAAGGTCCGCCGCGAGATCGCGTTTCAGCCGCGCGCCACGGCGTTCTTTAGTCGCCGTGAGTTCCTCCCGAAGTCGGCTCACGGTCCCTTCGTCCCGTTCGACCGGAAACGTCGGCTCGTCGCCGAACGCCCGGCGGGCGAGTTCGGCTTCGCCCGCGTCGAGGTCGAGCGCGTCGATCAGGTGCTTGCGGGCGGCTTCGACGGCTTCGGCGTACTCGTCTGCGAGCTCTCGAGAGAGCAACGAGTCGACACCCGCCCCCTGTTCGACCAGCGAGAGCAAATCCGATCCTTCGATCGTGACGTCCTGTTCGCGGATCGCCTGTCGAAGGTGATCGTTGGCGACGGATTCGCCGGCTCCGACTGCCGCGTCGAGGTCGTCGATGGCCGTTGCGAGCCGATCCAGTTCATCGTCGCCGGCGACCGTTCCGTCTTCGTCCACCCGCGACAGGCCGTTCTCGAGCGCATCGAGATCACAGTCCGTCTTGAGGTCGGCGTTGCGGTGGACGGAGATCGCCGCCCGTAAGCTGTCGCGATTGCGCGCGAAAAAGGCTAACGAGCGTTCGGGAACGACGTCCGCTGGGTTCTCGAGGGCGTCGGGACGAACCTGTACGTCGCCCTCGACGGTGACGCCGGCGAACGCCTCGTCGAGCGCGATCACTGTCGAGTAGCCCCGAGCGAGCTCGGCCAGTCCCTGTGCGTCTTCGACGACCTCGACGGAGAGTTCGGGAATCGCCTCCCGGGCGGCCGTATACCGCTCGGCGTCGGTCGTCGCCAGACACCGCTCGCGGACCTGTACGTCGCCGCCGGTCTCGAGCGGCTCGACTCCTTCGAGCGCCTCGAGAACCGTTGGGTCGGGGTCGCGCTTGAGCGCCTCGCGCGCGAATCTCTGTACTTCTTCGATCCGCGACCGGCACGGACTCGGGTAGATCGTCTCGAGACGCTGGGCACCGTAGGCGGTTACGGTGCGGTCTTTGCACAGCGAAAGGACCTCCCGGTAGATCTCGCGCGCACGATCGGTCGCGAGAAAGCCGCCGGGATCGTCGTGTTCGCGTCGAATCGCCCCGCGCGCGATGCGGGCGGCCCGCCCCTGTGTGATCCCCGGGGCTTGCGCGAGCGCCGCCACGTCGCCCGTTCTAAGCGCCTGCTCGGGGTCGTCGAGCGCTGCCAGCGAACGTGCGGTCTTCTCGCCGACGCCCGGAATCGTCTCGAGCTCCATCGACCGGGCTATTCTATCGAAACGAGAAAAAGGTCCCGTCCGCGCGGTGGTTCACTGCTCGAGTCACGCTCCGGATGGGGTGGTCCGTCCGATTCGCTCTATCGCCTCTCGAGGCGGCGTTACCGGTTGAAATCGCCGGTTCTGGGGTTCGGAGAGCGCATCCTTCATTACTCGCTGGCCCTGACCACCGATTGTGGATCTCTCCATCGTCGACCTCGCGCCGATACCCGAGGGCGGGTCAGCAACGGAAGCGTTCGAGAACACGGTCGAGCGAGCCCGGAACGCCGAGGAACTCGGCTACTCGCGCGTCTGGGTCGCCGAACATCACGATTTTACCGATTCGTTGGCGAGCACGACGCCCGAGGCGCTCATCCCGCATATCGCCGCCAAAACGTCGGATATTCGTGTTGGGTCCGGCACCGTTCTGCTCAACCACTACAGCCCGTACAAAGTCGCGGAGTCGTTCAGCGTCCTCGACGCGCTCGCTCCTGGTCGGATCGATCTCGGGCTCGGTCGCGCGACCGGAAACCCGGTCAGCGACCGCGCGCTCCAGACCGATCGGAGTCAACACCGTGCAGGTTCCAACGACGATCACCGGGAGAAAATAAACGAGGTCGCCGCCCACCTCTACGACGGCTTCCCGGACGACCACTCGTTCAGCCAGCTCGAGCTCGCCCGCGCACGCGAAACTATCCCCGATATCTGGGTCCTCGGTTCGAGCCCATCGAGCGCCGCAATCGCTGGCCAGCTCGGGCTTCGATACTGTTTCGCGGCGTTCATCAGACCCGGTCCCGCTGTTCGGGCGCTCGAGGCTTACCGGGAGAACTTTCAGCCGTCCTCGTTCGGTGCCGGGCCCGACGAACCCCACGGCATGATCGCGGCGAACGTCACCTGTGCTGAGACTGACGAGGAGGCCGCTCGGCTCCGCGCCACCACCGAAGCGACTCACCAGCGACTTCGGCAGGGAACGATCGACCGGCCGCCGATCCGTTCGACCGAAGCCGCAATCGAGGAACTGGGATACGTTCCCGACCCGACGCCGACCTCGCTCGAGCCGGGCCAGTGGCCCCGACAGATTTCCGGTAGCCCGTCCACGGTACGGAAGCTGTTGGATCAGATGACGGACCAGACCGGCGTTGAGGAGGTCGTCATCCAGCAACAACTCGCCGACCCCGACGACGTGCTTCGGTCACACGAACTGTTGGCCGACGCGGCGGATCTCTCTCCGCGTTGATTCTCTCCCACAAATATAATATATTTTGTATATGTGGTTGCGTGTTGTGGGATACTGGTGACGGATCGGGAATCGGTCGGGTGACTGCACTCGAGTTTTCGGATCGCGGCGCGAGCGTCGTCGTTGCAGATCTCGGCGTCGAAGGCGGCTATCTGAGCCAGTAGGCCGCTTTTCGATCGGGTTCCGCTTTGGAGGTAACTTCACCGACTCAGCGCCGATAGCCGTGGCTGTGTGTGCACCCCAAACGAACTTCCTCGTTCGGACGGTAGGACGCCCATGGTTCGTCTCCCACGATTCGGCCGGAACAAGCCGGACACGATAGTCCAGAACTCGACGGCTGAAGACCAGCGAGAGGATTCTTCGTCCAGCGCTGGACGCGGACGTAAGCTCGTCCTCGCGCTCGGAATCGGCGCGGTCGCGTACCTGGTGGTTCGCCGGCGAAACCGCGAGGGTCCGAGCCTCGAGAAGCGGTTGGCGGAACCGCTCGAGTCGGACGACGCTGACGGCGACGGACTCGAGGGTGCACAAAAAATTGCAATCGGCGAACCGGCTTCCGAACCGGACGAAAGCGAGACTGGCATGGATGGAGACGAGACGAGTACGGACGAAGACGAGCCAGCTATCGAGACGGGCGTTCAGGAAGAACCCGTAGAGCCGGGTGAGATGACGATCGACGAGGATGTCGCGGAGGAAGTCGTCGACGACGAAACCGGCGAGACGGACGAACGCGAAGGGGAGCAGGAATCGCGCGCCGACACCGACGACGTGACTGACACCGACGACGTGACCGACACCGACGAGGAGTGAACTCACCGAGGCGGATGGGTAGTCCAGTCAAGCTATTCCAACCCGAAGGGATCGAGTCGTTCCGGGCACGGCGGCGAGTCGTCGACTCGAGCGCGTCGAACGCTGTCCGGGCTTGCGTGCTCCGGCGCTGTCGTTATTTCGTTGGCTCGGAAAGAACACGTATGGCACTCACCCGATTCCTCGGCTCGAAAGCGACTCGCTCGCTGACGGTTGTCTCGGTCCTCGTCGAAGCGAAGCGATCGTTCGACCGCGGAAAACGAACTCGAGGCGCACTCCTGCTCGTCGTCGCCGTCTTCGCCTGGAAGTGGGCCCTCATCGGGATGGCCGCTCAGGGCGTCGTCAAACTTCTTCGGGGCGGACGCTCCTCGAAAGCTAGCTCAGGTTAACCTTTTTCGGAGTCGGAGATCTCCCGTGGATACGCTTCGTTAGATGAGTCCCGTGATAAACGCGATCCCCATCGCCACGAGGACGATTGCGGTAATCGTCGGTAAGTACGGCGTGTACCGCTCGATCCGTTTTTGATGGTGTTCATAGCCCGCGATCAACAGAAGCGTCGGAGTGACGATGGCGATGATCACCGCGGTCGAATAGAGTAGCATCAACTCGAGACAGCGTTCCGTCCCGACGCAGATCGCCAGGATCTGGATCGGTTCCTCGTGAGCGAATCCCAGCAACAAGGCGGTCATTCCGAGCGCGTAGAGCCCCCGCTGTGCGTGTTCTTCCTCGAGGTGTTGGTGTCCGCCACCGCCGGGGAGGTGCCGTCGCACACGGCTGAAAACGCTGGTTTCGGAGTCGTCCTCGTCTCGAGCATCATGGTGGTGCTGAGAACGGTCTCCAGTGTGGTGCGTCTCGTCTCCACCGTCCGTGTGGTGGCTGTGGCCGCTGTTTCCGTGTTCGTGAGTGTGATCGGAATCGTGGCGGTCGTCGCCGCGCTCGTCGGTTTGTTCGCCGTCGTGATGATCGTGCCCTTCGTGATCGTGTTCGTCCATCGCGTGGCCGCCGTGGCGATACTCGTGTACGCCGAGTAAGATCAGGAGCGTCCCGGCGACGTATCGCATCCACGGTCCCTCGGCGAAGGCGGCGAACGTGCTGAACCAGAAGTACGCGAGGACCAACAGGACACTGCTCACGAGGTGGCCCACGCCGAGGATGAGAGCCGCAACGAACCCGTAAAATAGCCGTCGCTGTTTGTTCAACGCATAGGTCGCCGCGATCGGCCAGCCGTGATCTGGCAGGACGCCGTGGACGAACCCAATGACGATGACGCCGAGGACGACCCCGATCTCCATACTGTATCCGCGGGCGGTTGTCGGTATACAGGTTGTTATGAACGTTCCCGAGAAGCCGTAATACCGCTGTTAACGGTTGCTAACCCATCTTGGCCGTATGCTAGGAACACAACCACCTCCAACCCTGTTTTCACAACAAGCCAACGGCTCAGTTGCCGTCGTCGTATTCGTACTCTGCTACCGGATCTTCGACGCCTTCGGTTCGCGAGCCGACCCACGCGCCGAGTGCAAGTCCATAGACGAGGTGCCCGGCGTGAAACAGCGCGAGCTCGTCATTCTCGAGTCGGATGTCGAGAACCTCCTTGAGCATGACCTGGGAACCGAACGCCGAGAGAACCATTCCGTACACCGACCCCCAGACGATCCCTCGCTGTTCGGCCTCGATCGAGCGCTCGGCGTCCTGGAGTGCAAAGAGACCGCCGAAGACCGCCCCCGCGCTCATCCCGTAAACGAGGTGCAAGAAGAGTCCGGCAACCGGATGATCGTCCGGATCCCCGTCGGCGACGTACTGGGTCCAGAAGTTCGCCGACGGCGGGAGCGAACGAAGGATCGGGAGCCGGAACGCGGTCATGATACAGGTCGCGACGAATCCGGCTTGCAGCCCTCGAACGGAGGCAGCTGCGGTGTGTTCAGCGCGCGACCGTGTGTCGTCGTCCTCCGTATCGTTACTCGACTGCAGCTGGCGTAACCGATCGAATGCGAACATTGTAGCTTCCAGACCAGTCACACAACCTGTAGAAACTTAACGTTCGTGCGCGCACTAGCCACCACTTGCCTGTATTTCGTCTCCGTTGTCGCTATTTGTCGAGCCTTCTCGCGTCGTAATTGGTGCGTTACGAGCCGCTTGCGTTCGTCGTGAAACAGTTCTCTATAGACTCACTCTCTACAGACTCAACGTGAGCACTCTCTGTACGTCTAGTGTACTCACACCACGTCTACGGGGAACTGACGATTGAATGAGCCGTTTCGGAAACCACTCGAGAAATCCAACAAACACCGATGAATTGGGAGAATAATTGAATTGAACAAATAGAATATTCCACTGAGGTGCTGTAATTCCTGATTCCAAAGTCTTTCCTGTCTTATCCTACAGAAATATATAACACAAGCATTATACGGCTCGTGGCACTTGATGTAGTTGTAATGGCGAAAGGCAACGTTGATTTCTTCAACGACACAGGCGGCTACGGTTTCATCGAGACAGACGACGCGGACGACGACGTGTTCTTCCACATGGAAGACGTTGGCGGCCCGGACCTCGAAGAAGGCACAGAGATCGAATTCGACATCGAACAAGCACCGAAAGGTCCCCGCGCAACCAACGTCACCCGTTTGTAAACGGGTCCGCGTTCAGTAGCCGGTTTTACTTTCTTTAACACTCGAGAGCCATTGCGCTCTCGAATTCCGACTTACCGCCCTTGAGTGACAACTGCTCTTCTCGAGTCACGTCCCTGGAATCGATTTTCCACGTTTCCTCGAAAATTGATCGTATCGTCACACTCGTCATATTCAACTAGCCCGTTGCACTCGTCGTATCCAACTAGCCCGTTGTTGACAGGGGTATGAGAGAACATCACCATCACGATTTTCACTGTCGGTCACCACCACACTGGTATGAGCAGTTCGCGAAAGCCCGAGTGGCTGAAGACCCAGCCACCATCGGGTCGAGAGTTCGCCGATATTCGGGAGACCTTGCGGGAGCAAAACCTCCATACCGTCTGTGAGGAGGCAAACTGTCCAAATCTCGGCGAGTGCTGGTCCGGCCGCTCGAGTACACCTGCCTCTAGCGGGGATGCTGGAGGCGGACAGACCGGCGGCGGGACGGCGACGTTCATGCTTCTGGGCGATCGGTGCTCTCGGGGCTGTAACTTTTGCGACGTCGAGACCGGCGGGATGGAGCCGCTCGACCCCGACGAACCGGAAAACGTCGCAAGCGCCGTCGCGGAGATTGGGCTCGATTACGTCGTCCTCACGAGCGTCGATCGGGACGATCTGCCGGATCAAGGTGCGGGTCAGTTCGCCGAAACGATTCGGGAGATCAAACGACGCCATCCCGGCATCCTCGTCGAAGTCCTCATTCCGGACTTTCAGGGCGAAAAACGGCTTCTCGAGAAGATAATCGACGCCGAACCGGACGTTATCGCCCACAACGTCGAAACCGTCGAACGGCTCCAGTACCCCATACGAGACCGTCGTGCGGGCTACGAACAGAGCCTCGGGGTGCTCGAGTACGTCGACCGGAACGCGGATATCTACACTAAGACCTCGATCATGCTCGGCCACGGCGAGTACGATCACGAGGTCTACCAAACTTTAGCCGACCTCCGCGAGCGCGGCGTGGATATCGTCACGCTGGGACAGTATCTCCAGCCGTCGCGATCACACCTCGACGTAAAACGGTACGACCATCCCGACAAGTACGAGACGTGGCGACGCGTCGCCGAGGAGGAACTGGGATATCTCTACTGCGCCAGCGGCCCGATGGTTCGTTCGTCGTACAAAGCCGGCGAGCTGTTCGTCGACGCGGTGTTGCGCGAAGGCGAGAGCGTCGAGCGTGCGCGCGAGCGCGCTCGAGGAAGTCACGGTAGTCGCGTCTAATTTACGTCCGGAACACGCGTCCAATTTGCGGATCTCGGGGCTAATCTGTCCCAATCTGTTCGCTTTATCTGCCTCCCCTGACCGCTTCACCCGCATACCCTGTTTTCCTGACTAATCTGATTCAGGGGGCTCCACGCCATCTCGTCTCCGAGTTCGATTTCGTTGGGGCCTCCGGAGTCGAGAGCTGGTCGTCCGTCCAAAACGTGTGTGAAAATTCGTTATCTTTTGGACACCGTTCGATGATAGTTCGAGAAATAAGACATTCGTCCGTTCGATATCCGGCTCACTGAACACATCTGTGCAATGATGGCAATTTTCCTCCTAACAGTAAATTATTTACGAAAATTCTTTACCTCGAGCGGTTGTTGATACGAGTATGCTACGGAGGTTCTTTCCATGAGTACGTTACAACGCGATCCTCGAGAGAAGGTGCAGGTGCTCGACGACTCCGGCCAACTCCTCGAGGGGGAGTCGGTGCCCGATATTTCGGCCGAGGAGATGGTCGAGATGTACGAGGAGATGCGACTGGTTCGTCACTTCGACCAGCGCGCAGTTAGCCTCCAACGACAGGGTCGGATGGGAACGTACCCGCCGCTGTCGGGACAGGAGGGCGCACAGATCGGGAGCGCGCATGCGCTCGCGGATGACGACTGGGTGTTCCCGAGCTACCGCGAGCACGGAACGGCGCTCGTTCGGGGCACGTCGCTCAAGCGGACGATGCTGTACTGGATGGGTCACGAACTCGGCAACCGAATCTCCGAGGACTCGAACACGTTCACCGTCGCGGTTCCGATCGCAACCCAGATTCCCCACGCGACGGGTGCCGCGTGGGCGTCGAAACTCAAAGGCGAGGAGAAGGCCTTCCTCTGTTACTTCGGCGACGGAGCGACCAGTGAGGGTGACTTCCACGAGGGACTGAACTTCGCGGGCGTCTTCGACACGCCGACGGTCTTCTTCTGTAACAACAACCAGTGGGCGATCTCGGTTCCCCGAGAACGCCAGACTGCGAGCGCGACCCTCGCACAGAAGGCCTCTGCGTACGGATTCGAAGGCGTTCAAGTCGACGGGATGGACCCGCTGGCGGTGTACAAGGTCACCCGCGACGCCGTCGAGAAGGCGAAGGATCCGGGCCAGGGCGAACTCCGTCCGACGCTGATCGAGGCCGTCCAGTACCGCTTCGGGGCACATACCACGGCCGACGATCCGTCGGTCTACCGGGACGACGACGAGGTCGAACGCTGGAAACAGAAGGACCCGATCCCGCGCCTCGAGACGTTTCTGCGGTCGGAAGGGATTCTCGACGACGAACGCGTCGACGCGATCGATTCGCGAGTCGAGAACGAGGTTGCGGAGGCGATCGAGGCCGCCGAAAACGTCGAGCGCCCCGACCCGGAGGAAATCTTCGCCCACGTGTACGAGGGAATGCCCAAACGATTACAGGAACAGCTCGAGTGGTTCGAAACGATTCGAGAGCAACACGGTGACGACGCGCTCCTGGAGGACTAACAATGGCAGCAGAATCCACGGCGGAGGTCGAAAATCTCACGCTCGTACAGGCGGTCAGAGATGGATTGTACACCGAAATGGAACGCGACGAGGACGTCCTCGTCATGGGCGAAGACGTCGGCAAAAACGGCGGCGTCTTTCGCGCGACCGAAGGGCTCTACGACGAGTTCGGCGAAAATCGAGTGATCGACACGCCACTGGCCGAGTCCGGTATCGTCGGCACGGCGATCGGGATGGCGGCCTACGGGATGCGTCCCGTCCCCGAGATGCAGTTCATGGGATTCATCTACCCTGCCTTCGACCAGATCGTCAGCCACGCCGCTCGCCTCCGTACGCGCTCGCGCGGGCGATACACGTGTCCGATGGTCGTTCGAGCCCCCTACGGCGGCGGTATTCGCGCCCCCGAACACCACTCCGAGTCGACCGAAGCGATGTTCGTTCACCAACCCGGGCTCAAGGTCGTCATCCCCTCGACGCCCTACGATACGAAAGGGCTCCTGACGAGCGCGATCCGGGATCCGGACCCGGTCATCTTCCTCGAGCCGAAGCTCATCTACCGGGCGTTCCGCGAGGAAGTCCCCACGGAGTCCTACGAGGTGCCACTCGGCGAGGCGGCGGTCCGGCGCGAGGGATCCGATATCTCCGTGTTCACCTGGGGTGCTATGACGAGACCGACCCTCGAGGCCGCCGAGAACCTCGATGGCGAAATCGACGTCGAGGTCGTCGATCTGCGGACGATGTCCCCGCTGGACGTCGACACCATCGTCGATTCGTTCAAGAAAACCGGACGAGCGGCCGTCGTCCATGAAGCGCCAAAGACGGGCGGACTCGGCGCGGAGATCGCCGCGACGATTCAGGAGGAAGCGCTCCTCTATCAGGAGGCACCGGTCGAACGTATCAGCGGCTTCGACACGCCGTTCCCGCTGTACGCGCTCGAGGATTACTATTTGCCAGAACCCGCACGCATCGAGTCGGGTATCCGAGACGCGGTGGGGTTCTAGATGGTTCACGAATTCAAACTCCCCGACGTCGGCGAGGGAGTCGCCGAGGGCGAGCTGGTCTCGTGGCTGGTCGAAGCGGGTGAGAAAGTCTCCGAGGACCAGCCCGTCGCCGAGGTCGAGACGGACAAAGCCCTCGTCGAGGTTCCCTCGCCCGTCGACGGTTCGGTGCGGGAACTGCGCGCCGAGGAAGGCGAGGTCGTTCCCGTCGGCGACGTAATCATCACGTTCGACGTCGAGGGCGAGGAGACCGCTGACGCGTCTGCCGACGCCGAAGATGGTGATAGCGCGTCGGAAACAGCGGACTCCGCGGCGACAGCCGATTCCGGATCTGACTCCAAGTCCTCCGCCGAAGCCGAACCTGCCGGCGACCCCGGCGCGACGGGCGGCGATATCGAGGAGGTCGCCACGCCCGAAGGGCGAATCTTCGCGCCCCCGCGCGTGCGACGCACGGCACGCGAAGAAGGCATCGACCTCGAGTCCGTCCAGGGGAGCGGCCCCGGCGGCCGGATCACCGAGGGGGACGTTCGGGCGGCCGCCGACGGCTCGGCGGAGACCGATTCCGCAACTCAGGCCGCATCCGGATCGAGTGCCGACTCCGCCTCGAGCGGTGGCGCTTCCGCGAGCGCCAGCACTGCTTCCGAGAATGAAGCCGAAGTCGCGGACTCGAGTGCGGTGGCGGATGCGGCTGGTGAGGTCACCCAGTCGCGGACACACGTCGAGTCGGCCGACCGCGACCAAACGCTCGCGGTACCCGCGACGCGTCGACTCGCTGATGAGGAAGGCATCGACATCGACGCCGTTCCGACGGACGAGACGCGGGACGGCGAGCCGTTCGTCACGCCTGAAGCGATCGAAGAGTACGCGACGATGCAACGGCAGGCCCAGGAAGCCGACGCGGCCGCCGTTTCCTCGGCCAGCTCGGCCGCCGACGAATTTGAGGGCGAACGCGAACGTCGGGAGCCGTTCAAAGGCGTTCGAAAGGCCATCGCCGACGCGATGGTCGAATCGAAGTACAGCGCTCCACACGTCACCCACCACGATGAGGTCGACGTCACCGAACTCGTCGAAATCCGAGAGCGGCTCAAGCCCCGCGCCGAAGAGCAGGGAATCAAGCTGACGTACATGCCGTTCATCACGAAGGCCGTCGTCGCCGCCCTCGAAGAGTTCCCCGAGATGAATGCGGTGATCGACGAGGAAAACGAGGAGGTCGTCTATCGGAATTACTACAACATCGGCGTCGCCACGGCGACCGACGTCGGGCTGATGGTCCCCGTCGTCGACGACGCGGACGGGAAAGGGCTGCTCCAGATCGCCTCGGAGACGAACGAACTCGTCCAGAAGGCTCGAGAGCGCTCGATCTCGCCCGACGAACTGCAGGGATCGACGTTTACGATCACGAACGTCGGCGGCATCGGTGGCGAGTACGCAACGCCGATCCTCAACTACCCAGAGTCGGGCATCCTCGCGATCGGCGAGATCAAACGCAAACCTCGCGTGGTCACCGACGAGGACGGCACCGAATCGATCGAACCGCGCTCGGTCATGACCCTTTCGCTGTCGTTCGACCATCGGCTGATCGACGGCGCGGTCGGCGCGCGGTTTGCGAACGCACTGATGGAGTACCTCGAGGACCCCGAACTGCTACTGTTGAAGTAGCGGGCGGGCGAAGGGACACGCAAGCGGACAAAGAGACTCACTACAATGGTCGTTGGAGATGTCACAACTGGCACGGACGTACTGGTAATCGGCGCTGGACCCGCGGGCTACGTGGCCGCGATCCGTGCCGGACAACTGGATCTCGACGTCACGCTCGTCGAAAAGGACGCCTACGGCGGAACCTGTCTGAACCACGGGTGTATTCCCTCGAAGGCGCTGATCTCGGCGACGAACGTCGCCCACGAGGCGAGCCACGCCGAAGAGATGGGCATCCACGCGAACCCCGCGATCGATCTCTCGGGAATGATGGGCTGGAAAGACGAGGTTGTCGACCAGCTTACGAGCGGCGTCGAGAAACTCTGCAAGGCAAATGGGGTCAACCTGCTCGAGGGAACCGCCCAGTTCGACGGCGAAAACACGGTCCGGGTCTCCCACGACGGCGAAGGGCAAGGGAGCGAGAGCCTCGAGTTTGAAGACGCGATAATCGCGACCGGCTCCCGTCCCATCGAGATTCCCGGCTTCGAGTACGGCGACGAGCCCGTTCTCGACTCGCGGCAGGCGTTAGCCCTCGAGTCGGTCCCCGAGTCGCTGGTGATCGTCGGCGCGGGCTACATCGGGATGGAACTGGCCGGCGTCTTCGCGAAACTCGGTACCGACGTAACGGTGATCGAGATGCTCGAGGACGCACTTCCGGGCTACGACGACGACCTCTCGCGTCCCGTCCGCAAGCGCGCGGAGGAACTCGGCGTCGAGTTCGAGTTCGGGTACACGGCATCGGAGTGGCACGACTTGGAGGACGGCGACGAGATCCGCGTCATCGCCGAACCCGCAGAAGAGGCGGCCGCAGACGGCGGCGAGATGGAAGCCCCCGAAGCGGAGTCGATCGAACTCGACGCCGAGAAGGTGCTCGTCGCCGTCGGACGCCAGCCCGTTTCGGATACGCTCGATCTCGAGGCCGCGGGGATCGAGACCGACGACCGCGGATTCATCCCGACGGACGACCGAGCGCGGACCAATCGAGAGCACGTCTACGCGGTCGGCGATGTCGCCGGCGAACCCATGCTCGCACACAAGGGGTCGATGGAGGGCCAGGTTGCCGCCGAAGTGATCGCCGGCGAGCCCTCGGCGATCGACTACCAGGCGATGCCCGCCGCCGTCTTCACGGAGCCCGAAATCGGAACCGTCGGGCTCACCGAAGACGAAGCGGCCGAACAGGGATTCGAGCCGCTCGTCGGCGAGTTCCCACTTCGCGCGAGCGGACGCGCGCTGACGATGAACGAATCCGACGGGTTCGTCCGCATCGTCGCCGACGAGGAGGCCGGCTTCGTCCTCGGCGCACAGATTGTCGCCCCCGAGGCATCCGAACTGATCGCCGAAATCGGCCTCGCGATCGAACTGGGAGCGACCGTAGAGGATATCGCTCGAACGATACACACCCATCCGACGCTCTCGGAATCCGTGATGGAAGCCGCCGAGAACGCACTCGGACACGCGATCCACACGCTCAATCGGTAGGGCGGTAGCCGTCCGAGCGTCGCCCGACCGTTTCCGTGCTCTTCGACGGCTACACCCTCATCTTTCTCGCTTTTTCCCGAGTCGTAGGAACTCCCATACGACTCCTTCACCCCTCGGTGTGAATCCGTAACTGTACCATGGGGAACCTGAATTCGACTGCAACCGTTCGACGTCGCACCGTTCTTTCAGCTGCCGGTGCAGGTGGGCTGATGGCGCTCTCGGGGTGTACTTCTTCGTTCTTCGAAGAGGATCCTGACGTTTCCGAGTCTGACGATGGTGACGAAGACGATGAACCGCTGACCGACCATCCCTACACGGCACCACCCCAAATCGTGGATCTCGCCGATCAGGGATACGAATCAACACTCCAGACGGTCTCCGCACGCCACGAACTCGTGACCGAGGAGGCCAGTGGTGGCCCACTCGAGCTTCCCGAGGTGTGGGCCTGGCAGGCGGACGATCTCGAGCCGTCGGTTCCCGGCCCGATCTATCGAATGGAAGAAGGGGAGACGTTCGAGCTCACGTACGACAACGACCACACCCGACCGCACACCGTTCACGTCCACGCCGTCGGGAAGGTGTGGGACGACGACGGCGCACCCGTTACCAACCGCGACCGCGTCGGGGCTGGCGAGAGCCACACCTACACGCTCGAGGGTGACGTTCCGGGAACGCACGTCTATCACTGCCATTACCAGACTCACAATCACCTCGATATGGGAATGTACGGTATCATCAGGGTCGATCCGGAGGGATACGAACCGCCGGACCGGGAGTATTTCCTGACGCTTCGCGACTGGGATACTCGCCTTCACGAGCAAAACGCCGGCGGCGACGCCGATTACTCGCCGACGGATCGCTCTTCGGACGCCTACACGATCAACGGACGGAGCGCTCCCTCGACGTTTCATCCAGAACTCGGATCGCCGCTGATCGTCTCCGCGGGAGAGACGGTTCGCCTCCACATCGCGAACAACGGTTACGAAAGTCACCCGTTCCACACCCACGGCCACCGGTTCACGGTCGTCGAAAAAGACGGCTCGCCGATTCCCGAATCGGCGCAGTACGACGAAGACGTCGTCAATATCGCCCCCGCCGAACGGCTCACCCTCGAGTTCGAGGCGGACGCCGACCCCGGCATCTATCCGGCCCACTGTCACAAGGTCCATCACGTTACCACCAACGGCAGCTATCCGGGCGGAATGGCGACCGCGATCGTCTACGAAGAAGCGATGGAAACCGAGGAGTTCGGCGAAATCATGGACGACGCGGGATACGAGGAGTAGGACTTTCTTCCCCGACCTTCATTACTGTACGTACAGCGAGTACGCGATGATTGTGAATCCGACGAGCACAAGGAGGCTCTCGACGAGGATTCCAACCGTTAGTCCGATGTTCAACACTTCGTGAACCATTCCTGCGAGAACGAACCCGAGCGTTACAATTCCGAACCCGACTGTGAGATAGCCGAGTGCGGGCTGGCGCGTTCGGCGGTAGGCCTTGAATGCGAAGTAAGTGATTATGCTTCCAACAACGAGTAATAACGTTTTAACGACCATCAACGCCATCGAGGCGGTGGTCGGTTCGATTAGTTCCGTGCTCATGTTTCCTTTCGCACCTCCGACCACAGTTCCGCGAGCCGTTCGTCGGCAGTCCGGGCCGGTCGCTCGATTCGGACTGCGAGCGAACGGTCGTCCTCGAGAACGAGCGTAATCTCTTCGAACGCGACCGTGTACTTGCTCGCGTGGTGGCCGTCGCGTCTGATGTCGGTCGACTCCTCGAGTAAGGTTGCGTCGGTGAGTAACTCGAGTTTCCGATACAGCGTCGATTGCGGAATTTCACACCGCTCGGTCAGCTCGGACGCCGTCAGCGGTTCGTCGAGATTCCGGATAATCTCCCGACAGTCGGGGTCGTCGAGCGCAGCACAAATCTCTTCGGCTGAGGGCATCGACTCCGAAGCGATCGGGTCCCGGACCATTCGTCTCTTTCTAGTCACCCCCGTGATTTATTCGCATCGATGCTGATCACCGCTTTTGCCTGCTGACGCCTCGAACACGAACATCTTCGCCATTGGTTGCCGAGCGTGTTACGATGCTCGGCTCACCCAGGTAACCAGCCCCGTCGATATTCGAAAGAAAGAGTTCTTGCGTGCGCGCTCGAATAGGAAACTGCGCGGGTATCATTCGGTTAGACCGTGTCTGCAAGGACGGAATGATTGGCCGACCTCCGCCCGCGCGATATTACTATCTCCTCTCGAGCGGATGCGCTATTTTGTTTTCGTCTCCATTTATTAGTGTCAGCGGAGTAATTGACGGGTGGAAAACCGTGCCATGGTAGCGGGATGCGGAGGGAAGTTCGTTCGACGGCCTTATGTAGGGACCGTCTCCTCGTTATGAATGTAAACGACGTGACGCAGGATGTCACGTCCCCTCTGGCCGGATTCCGGCACGGAGGGCAGTTCGTCTCCGACTCGGGCCGAGGTCGATGCAATGACCTTAAGTGCTCGAGGGAATTTGACTATGAACGTGACCGCGACCGGGGTCGACCCGGTCGCCTCGAGACGACGCCCTTATATGGTGTCGTCGTCTACGATTGGTTACGTGAAATCCGGCGCCGGTGATCGATTCCGGCGCCGATTCAGATCCGACGGCCTTATAAGGATAGGGCAGTTCGGATATGAACGCAACGAACACGTGATCGACGGGCCGTTCAACTCGGCTCGTCATCTCGGACGGTCATACTCCGAAGGGGTTTTGTACCCTCGAAGACGTATGATAGAGTCCGAAGGAAATGAGGATCCTACCCCTGCGGTCCGCCGTTAAGATGGGATCTGATGTTAGCCTTGACAGTTCGGTGACGCTCGATCGGTCGACGATCTGGTCGCCGAACTGTGGACCACGCAATGTGTGAGTGTGTATTTATACCATTCACCGCCAAACCCCCCTGCATCGCAGGGGATTTAGCATTCCGGTTGATCCTGCCGGAGGTCATTGCTATTGGAGTCCGATTTAGCCATGCTAGTTGTACGAGTTCAGACTCGTAGCAGATAGCTCAGTAACACGTGGCCAAACTACCCTATCGAGCACGATACTCTCGGGAAACTGAGGTTAATAGTGCATACGGCTCGCTCCCTGGAGTGGCGCGAGCTAGAAATGCTCAGGCGCGATAGGATGTGGCTGCGGCCGATTAGGTAGACGGTGGGGTAACGGCCCACCGTGCCAATAATCGGTACGGGTTGTGAGAGCAAGAGCCCGGAGACGGTATCTGAGACAAGATACCGGGCCCTACGGGGCGCAGCAGGCGCGAAACCTTTACACTGCACGAGAGTGCGATAAGGGGACTCCAAGTGCGAGGGCATATAGTCCTCGCTTTTTCCGACCGTAGGATGGTCGGCGAATAAGTGCTGGGCAAGACCGGTGCCAGCCGCCGCGGTAATACCGGCAGCACAAGTGATGACCGCTATTATTGGGCCTAAAGCGTCCGTAGCTGGCCACGCAAGTCCATCGGGAAATCTCCCCGCTCAACGGGGAGGCGTCCGGTGGAAACTGCATGGCTTGGGACCGGAAGATCCAGAGGGTACGTCTGGGGTAGGAGTGAAATCCTGTAATCCGAGACGGACCACCGGTGGCGAAAGCGCTCTGGAAAGACGGATCCGACGGTGAGGGACGAAAGCTCGGGTCACGAACCGGATTAGATACCCGGGTAGTCCGAGCTGTAAACGATGTCTGCTAGGTGTGGCACAGGCTACGAGCCTGTGCTGTGCCGTAGGGAAGCCGTGAAGCAGACCGCCTGGGAAGTACGTCTGCAAGGATGAAACTTAAAGGAATTGGCGGGGGAGCACTACAACCGGAGGAGCCTGCGGTTTAATTGGACTCAACGCCGGACATCTCACCAGCATCGACAGTGTGCAGTGAAAGTCAGTGTGATGAGCTTACTGGAGCCACTGAGAGGAGGTGCATGGCCGCCGTCAGCTCGTACCGTGAGGCGTCCTGTTAAGTCAGGCAACGAGCGAGACCCGCACCCTTAATTGCCAGCAACACCCTTGAGGTGGTTGGGTACATTAAGAGGACTGCCAGTGCCAAACTGGAGGAAGGAACGGGCAACGGTAGGTCAGTATGCCCCGAATGTGCTGGGCTACACGCGGGCTACAATGGTCGAGACAGTGGGATGCTACGCCGAGAGGCGACGCTAATCTCCGAAACTCGATCGTAGTTCGGATTGCGGGCTGAAACTCGCCCGCATGAAGCTGGATTCGGTAGTAATCGCGCCTCAGAAGGGCGCGGTGAATACGTCCCTGCTCCTTGCACACACCGCCCGTCAAAGCACCCGAGTGAGGTCCGGATGAGGCCGGCGCAACGCCGATCGAATCTGGGCTTCGCAAGGGGGCTTAAGTCGTAACAAGGTAGCCGTAGGGGAATCTGCGGCTGGATCACCTCCACAGACCGGGACCGGGGCGACGCCCCGGCCCACACGCGGTTTTGCGAACTCGGTCCACACGTTCACTCGACCACCGTCAGGCCGAGCGAGCACCTTAGAACTGTCAAGGCTAACACTCCCGATTGATCCCCTGACTGCACTATGAGCAGACAGGGGTGGGCCCATAGCTCAGTGGTAGAGTGCCTCCTTTGCAAGGAGGATGCCCAGGGTTCGAATCCCTGTGGGTCCATGACTCGGGTTAAATCACAAATCGTGTCCCTTAAGTGGGAGACGGGGCGTTGATTTAATCCGAAGCAACGAACCAATGCACCACCCCGCGCAAGTGTGGGTGGGAAGGGTTAATGCAGGCCCGCTGTCTACGGGCGTGCAGATGAGACCGTGTGTACGTGTAGTCCAGGCGTCCACTGGACCCGTTCCCGGGTCACTACTGATCCGAAAGAACGTGGCTACTGTGCCAGCTGGTGGATCGCTCGGCTCAAGAGCTGAAGAAGGACGTGCCAAGCTGCGAAAAGCCTGAGGGAGCCGCACGGAGGCGAAGAACTCAGGATCTCCGAATGGGAATCCCCACCGCAATTGCTTCGCGCAATGGGGAACGTCGAGAATTGAAACATCTTAGTATCGACAGGAAAAGAAAGCAACCGCGATGTCGTTAGTAACGGCGAGTGAACCCGACACAGTCCAAACCGAAGCCCTTACGGGCAATGTGGTGTTCGGACTGACATTCAGCATCCGAAACTTGATGAGAAATCTCCTGGAACGGAGTACGAAACAGGGTGACAGTCCCGTACCGTCAAGAAGTACGATGTGCGTCAGCTCCAGAGTAGCGGGGATTGGATATTCCTCGTGAATGTTGCGGGCATTGACCGCAAAGACTCAATACTCCTTGAGACCGATAGCGAACAAGTAGCGTGAGCGAACGCTGAAAAGCACCCCAAGAAGGGAGGTGTAATAGGGCGTGAAATCAGTTGGCGATAGAACGACAGGGCACACAAGGTCCGACACACAATGAATCAGATGCGAATCTGTAGTAAGCAGTGTCGGAAGCCGGTGTTCTGTCGTACGTTTTGAAAAACGAACCAGAGAGTGTGTCTGATTGGCGAGTCTAACCTGATCATCAGGGAAGGCATAGGGAAACCGATATGACCGCAGTGCTTTGCACCAGGGTCACCGTGTTCAAGCGCGGGGAGCCACTCGGACACGACCCGAAACCGGACGATCTACGCATGAGCAGGACGAAGCGTGCCGAAAGGCACGTGGAGGTCCGTTAGAGTTGGTGTCCTACAATACCCTCTCGTGACTTATGTGTAGGGGTGAAAGGCCCATCGAGTCCGGAAACAGCTGGTTCCAACCGAAACATGTCGAAGCATGACCTTCACCGAGGTAGTTTGTGGGGTAGAGCGACGGATTGGGAGACCGGCCTCCGAGAGGAGTTCGCCTCCCTGTCCAACTCCGAACCTACGAACGCTGTTGACGTGAGGAGTCCGGTGCGCGGGGTAAGCCTGTGTACCGTGAGGGAGACAACCCAGAGCTGGGTTAAGGTCCCCAAGTGTGGACTAAGTGCGATCGAAAGTGGTGCCGAGCCCTAGACAGCCGGGAGGTGAGCTTAGAAGCAGCTACCCTCTAAGAAAAGCGTAACAGCTTACCGGCCGAGGTTCGGCGCGCTGAAAATGATCGGGGCTCAAGTCCACCACCGAGACCGAGCGACACACCTTACAGGTGTGATTCCGTAGGTTGGCGTACTGTTCGGATGGAAGCATGGAAGAGATTTCGTGTGGACCGTTCAGTAACGAAAATTCTGGTCATAGTAGCAGCGTTAGTCGGGTGAGAACCCCGACGGCCGAACGAGTAAGGGTTCCTCAGCAATGCTGATCAGCTGAGGGTTAGCCGGTCCTAAGTCTCGCCGCAGTTCGAACGAGACAAAAGGGAAATAGGTTAATATTCCTATGCCAGTGTGAATTAGAAGTCGACGCTTTGGAGCCGCCCAGGCCGGGCATTCGCCCGGTGTAACCATCGAAATCCGTGGAAGCCGTAATGGCACGAAGCGGATGAATGGTGGGATGCCGCAAGCTGGGTCAATCTGGAGCCCGTGAAAAGACGATCACACTGTCCGTACCGAGATCCGACACAGGTACTCGTGGCGGCGAAAGCCAAGGTCTGTCGGGATCAACCGACGTTAGGGAATTCGGCAAGTTAGTCCCGTACGTTCGCAATAAGGGATGCCTGCCTCGGAGAGAGGCAGGTCGCAGTGACTCGGGCGCTCCGACTGTCTAGTAACAACATAGGTGACCGCAAATCCGCAAGGACTCGTACGGTCACTGAATCCTGCCCAGTGCGGGTATCTGAACACTCAGTACAATGAGACGAAGGACCCGTTAACGGCGGGGGTAACTATGACCCTCTTAAGGTAGCGTAGTACCTTGCCGCTTTAGTAGCGGCTTGCATGAATGGATCAACGAGAGCGCCACTGTCCCAACGTTGGGCCCGGTGAACTGTACATTCCAGTGCGGAGTCTGGAGACCCCCAAGGGGAAGCGAAGACCCTATAGAGCTTTACTGCAGGCTGTCGCTGAGACGTGGTCGCCATTGTGCAGCATAGGTAGGAGCCACTACACAGGTACCCGCGCTAGCGGGCCACCGAGGCATCATTGAAATACTACCCGATGGTGACTGCGACTCTCACTCCTGGCGGAGGACACCGGTAGCCGGGCAGTTTGACTGGGGCGGTACGCGCTTGAAAAGATATCGAGCGCGCCCCAAGGTTTCCTCACTCGGGTCGGAGACCCGAGTAAGAGTGCAAGAGCATAAGGAAGCCTGACAGTGTCGAGCACAACAATCGACGCTGACGCGAAAGCGTGGTCTAGCGAACCAATTAGCCTGCTTAATGCGGGCAATTGCTGACAGAAAAGCTACCTTAGGGATAACAGAGTCGTCACCCGCAAGAGCACATATCGACCGGGTGGCTTGCTACCTCGATGTCGGTTCCCTCCATCCTGCCCGTGCAGAAGCGGGCAAGGGTGAGGTTGTTCGCCTATTAAAGGAGGTCGTGAGCTGGGTTTAGACCGTCGTGAGACAGGTCGGCTGCTATCTATTGGGGGTGTTACGGTATCTGACGAGAACGTTCGTATAGTACGAGAGGAACTACGAATGGGTGCCACTGGTGTACCAGTTGTCCGAGAGGGCACGTGCTGGGCAGCCACGCACCACGGGGTAAGAGCTGAACGCATCTAAGCTCGAAACCCACTTGGAAAAGAGATACCATCTGAAATCACTCGTAGAAGACGAGTTCGATAGACTCGGGGTGTACGCACCAAGGCAACGAGGTGTTGAGCCCGCGAGCACTAACAGATTGAGCCACCATTCATACGCATTTGGATCATGTACGGACCCGGAAACGGGTCCAGGCGTGAACTGGACTACACGTACACACGGTTCGGCACCGTTTCCGAGACTGGCTGTCACACGCTCGTTAGTGAGCGTGTGTGGCGGTTCGAATCCGTAGCTCGGCGTTACGGCGGCCATAGCGGCGGGGTTCCTCCCGTACCCATCCCGAACACGGAAGATAAGCCTGCCTGCGTTTCGGTCAGTACTGGAGTGGGAGACCCTCTGGGAAATCTGATTCGCCGCCTCCATTCATACTTTATTACCTCAACCAGTGGGAACGCTGGTTGAGGTTTCGCTATTTCGTATTCGAGTACCGACAGCGTTGCCTTCACGTCGCATCGCCGTCGGGGACCGTAACCGTTATGCGCGCAACTCGTCTACCACTATCTGCGCCAAGGTGGCAGAGTCCGGCCGAACGCAGCGGCCTGCAGAGCCGCCCACCGCCGGTTCAAATCCGGCCCTTGGCTTTTCCGAAACACTTCGTTGCGAGCGGAAGATCTGGATTGCGGTTTTAAATCAGTGAGCGCCCACCGTCGGTTTAAATCGTCTTCCCCTTCGTCGACGTTCATCTGACACTGTCGATCTAAGGAATACAGTGTGTTACGGACGATAAATAT
The DNA here is from genome assembly GCF_054653435.1 of Halostagnicola bangensis. Classification (NCBI taxonomy): domain Archaea; kingdom Methanobacteriati; phylum Methanobacteriota; class Halobacteria; order Halobacteriales; family Natrialbaceae; genus Halostagnicola; species Halostagnicola bangensis. Next base: position 1,883,005 of record NZ_BAAIGG010000002.1, read on the forward strand.
GGTATTTCTCTATTCTTTCAGTATTGGCGATACTTTCCCTACTCCGAAATCAACAGTCGATTATCAACTAAATCACGATAGTTCCGTTATTGTAGTCCAGAGAGATGATCAGAGCTACGTTCACTTTTCCGCTGATTTCAGCGGCTGGATCGTGTTCGGAAGACACGGAAGCAACGAATCGAAAACATCGGGGCGGTCTGGCAAGGGTTCTAGTCTCCGTAAATTATTCGTGGCCGCTTCGCTCGTCAAGTAACTACTCGGAGCAAAAGCGGGCCGGGCGCGATTTGAACACGCGACCGTCTGGTTAAAAGCCAGACGCTCTGCCAAACTGAGCTACCGGCCCTGTGTCTTGTACTATCGGCGAGTAGTGGTTAAACGTTTCTTTCTCCGATGGTGAATTCGGTGGAGAATTACCGGATGGATCTCATTCGAGGTATTGCTCTAACGCATTCGAGACGATCTCTCCGGGGGGCCTGCCCTCGAGAGACGCCTGTTGTCGAAGGTCGCGGTAGATAACCGGTGGGAGGCTGAGCTCGAGGTGTCCCAATTGGACGTCGCACTGGGCGAGGGCGCGGTCGATAGGGGTGTCATCGTTGACGGCGCTCGCGACGCTTCTGACCTGCCGAACAGTGAGGTCGCCGTCGAGTGTGGCCCACGCCAAGAGGAGGCGAGATTCGCCGGAAACGCGTGCGATGTGTTTGGCCGCGGTTGGTGCGATCTGCCCGAGGGCGACCTGCCGACGTACCGATCGGGGGAGGTCGTGAACGCGAGCCCATTTTCGAATAAACGAAACGGTAGCGGTTTCGGGTTCGGCATCGTCCTCGCTCAAGGTCGTTTCGTCGATTCCATCGCGTGCACGCTCCGCGGCGGCCTTGTACGATCCTTCGCCGCGGACGAGGGCCGCACATGCGGCCGCTCCGCGAAGCATATACAGGTGATCTCCCGTGGTGTTCCCGGCCGCGAACTGTCTGACAGTCTCGGCTGCGTCGGCGAGGCTCTCGGGGTCATCAGGGTCGAATTGGACGGCCTTGCGGGCGCGGTTTCCGGCAACCGATTCGTCACCACGGATGACTGGTGCCCCAACAGGTGATTTCCGATCTGTTGGCACTGATTGACCGGCTTCTTCCGATGGTTGATCGCCGCGCCGATTATCGCTCATGACCACATAGAGGGAGCAAGTCGCCAAAAAGCTCTTGTTCGGGTATACGTCTCACTCGTCGCGTTCCTCAGCGAGGTGTTCCCAGATTTCCGTACAGCCCGCACCGACCTCGACGTCGTCGAGGTGACTGTCGTCGCGTTCATCGTCGTCTACCGGTTCAGTCGCACATTCTGTTTTAGTCATGTTGGCCCTCTGTCTGGTGTAATTCTGGTGCGACATCGGCCGAAACGTGCTGCCGTCTGCCGACTCGAGTTCGCGAAACGCGGATCATAACCATTCGTTTGTTCGACAAGCCCATAAGTTCGCCTTCGGGTGCAAGCGATACCCGTACTCGCTTATGGCGGAAAGGATAGCCGGTATCTCGGTTTCGTTCCACGGGAGAGAATGCCGTCAGGTACTGCGATTTTGGTCATACACCTCGTCATCAACTGTTGTTTCCTGTCCGATCGATAGAGATCCAGGAACGGGTGTGGATATTACGTTATTACTCAGATATTTACTGGAACGGCGACGATCTGTTATATATTGCCGAGGGTTCACAACACGACTCGAGGCGTCGACCGAAGCCGCGGTGGCTAAGTGGATTCGAAGTGATACTGGGGCTATGACAAACCGCCTGATGTCCGTTACTGCGTACACGACGTTAGATTACGTCGATGCGGTCGCAACTGGATACGAGTTCGAAACGGAATCGGTTGCCGTGGTGGACGCGACGACGAATCGCACGGATCCGGCCGATGTTCAGTTGCAGGTCGAACTCGATAATCGAGCGGAAGAGCACTTCCCGGCGCACATGGTGGAACTGCAGTTAGGTCCCGATCAGGCTCGAGCGCTGGCGGCCGATCTCGAGGAGCACGCCCAACGAGTCGAAGCGGAAGATACCGAGAGTTAGAATTTCGCCGACTCGAGTACGTCCGAACCCGGGAGCAGCCTCCCGATTTGCCCGACGGTTCGTTTTTATGGTTCGGTGTGATAGATTCGTCCATGACGGTCCCTGTTCCAGAGGGGGGAGACAGCCTCTCGATTCGGCGGGCACAACGGGCCGACCTCCTTGCCGTCGTCCGGATCGAAAACGCGTCGTTTTCCCAACCGTGGCCCTACGATGCGTTCGAAACGTTTCTCGGCGAGCCGGGGTTTCTGGTCGCGATCGGCGAAAACCGGTCGATTGTCGGCTACGTTGTTTCCGATGTTACGCCGAACTACGGCCGAAATCTGGGTCACATCAAGGATATCGCCGTTCATCCCGACCATCGTGGCTCGGGAGTCGGTTCGGCGTTGCTCACCCGAACGCTCTCCGTACTCGGCACGTACGAGGCAAACTCGATCAAACTCGAGGTCCGACCATCTAACGGCGGTGCGAGACGCCTCTATCGGACCTTCGGATTCGATCCGCTTCGACGCGTACCGAACTATTACGAGAACGACGAGGATGCCATCGTCATGATTTACGAACTCGAGTAGTATCGGACAAATCCACCTTTCGATGGGTAGTGGACCGTGGTTCCTGATCGACGATGCCGCCGAATCTACAAACGGGGTTTTGCCACTCGCGGGTGGCGTGAACGTCACACTTCGAACGGTGGTTCCCCATCTCGTTCGATTGGATCGAGCGACTGAGTAGTTGAAGCGTGGCTGATTCGGAGACGAGGTGATTTTACCGTTGGCTACCGTACGCGCCGGTATGGGATACGCCTGTCCAGTCTGTGGGACCGAGGAAGCCGATGGTGTCCACCTCGCGAATCATTTCGCAGTGACCGCCTCACTGGGTCGAGAGGATCATCTCGAGTGGCTCGAAACCTACGCACCCAATTGGAACGAACGGGGACCGGACGAGCTCGCTGAGATCGTTACCGAGCATGCATCCGAGGTTGAGACACCGGAGATCAAACAGGGAACCGATCACGGACAGTCGCCGTCGCTCGAGGCAGAACTGGCCGCACAGTCCCGTCAGCCGGGTCGTGGATCGACGACACAGGAGCCGAGTCCGGAGGCTCAGGGGGCTCTTGAGGAGGCTCGGGAGCTGACTCGAAAACTGTACGAGTCGTCGGATGGGAGCGAGGGAACTTCGGATGACGATCCGTCCGCGGAGTCGTCGGATCGTGAGCTCTCGGAGACGGCCACGGAGTCGGACAACGAAACCCTGTAATCGCCCGGTCTCATCAGTCCTACTATGCACACGACGGGTTCGTTTTCCCCCGATTCGGTTGCTGATGCGAGCGAACGTTACGAGAGCATCGGTCCTGCGGCACAGACCGTTGTCCGAGAGGTTGCCAAGGCGATGGAGTTTGACCGCGAGGAGTATCAGGAACGCGTCTCCAGTGAGGTCGTCGAGACGGCTCGAGACGCCCTCTTCGCCAGCATGCTTTCGGTCCGTGTCGGCACCCGGGAGGAGTATACGGCTTGGCTCGAGGAGTACGACGGTGAGGTGACGGAAACGGGCCATGAGTCTGTCGACCACGTTGTCTGGCACGCCGGCCCCGACGGCTCGGCGGTCGCCGCAACGTTTCAGGACGAGGAGGACGCGGCGGTTGCGACGCTCCGGCGACAGGCGTTCGGGCGATTGTATCGCGATCTCTTGTAAGCTCCCGGTTCGTCGCTACCGGACCGCTCGAGAAGCGTCCAAAGCGGCACCTATTACCGACTCCGGACCCCATTCGGGTCCGATGACCGACGCAGACGAGTCACGCGAACCGACTGTCCCGGACGAGTGGGACGTTATCGAGCGGGAGGCCGAGTACGAGACGGGCTGGTACGAGGGGGGATACGATCTGGTCGAACAGCCCGACGGAACCGAGAAGCGCTATTACTGGGCGGAACTGCCGCCGGCGGTCGTCGTCGTCGCCAAGGTAACGGGAACCGCGGTCGGATCGAGCGATTCGGCGGGCGACGGGGATCGGATTCTCTTCGTCGAGCAGTACCGCCCGGCGATTCGTGAGCACCACCTCGAGTTGCCCGCGGGGATTGTCGAAGACGGCGAGTCCTACACCGAAGCCGCGGCGCGAGAACTCGAGGAAGAAACCGGGTTCGAGCCCTCGACGACCGTACTTCTCCAGGAGTACGCCGTCGCGACGGGTGTGCTTGATCACGACCGTGCCGTTGTCTATGCGGACGGACTCGTTCCGGGAGAAACCGAACTCGACTCCAACGAATTTCTCGAGGTGACGTCGCTTCCGGTCGAGGAGGCGTTCGAGCGGGCCCGCGAGCAACCCGCGAACGATTCGACGATCAGCGCGCTGTTGCTGGCCCGCGAAGACGGATTGCTTTGAGGCGGTCGGTGGTGTTGCCGGCGATGTCGACATCGGGGGCGACCCGTGGTCTTATTCAGCCCGAGGTCTAACAACCGGGCAAATGGACGGCGAAATCTCCACTGAAGCGGTCAAGGAACTTCTCGAGAATAACGCTGACGTTCGGATCGTCGATATCCGCGACGAGCGAAGTTTCGAACACAGCCACATCCCCGGCAGCGAAAACGTTCCGTTCCACGAGCTCTCGGGACGTATCGAGGAATTCGAGGAAGCGGAACGTATCGTCACCGTCTGCCCGCACGGGAAGGCGAGCGTGCAGGCCGCCAATCTTATCGGCTCGTACGAAGGAAGCGCCGATGCGACGGTCGAAAGTATGGAGGGCGGTCTCGAGGAGTACGGGCTAAAGTACGGCCTCGTTTCGGAGAAGGAGTCACCCAACGAATCGACACAGAGCACCGAATCACCGTTCTGATTGAGGTCGTAATTCGGTACTTCCGATAGCAGTACTGCCAGTGTCGGTCGTTGTGCTGTTCGGGCCGGTCGCCGCGCTGTTCGGGTCGGTCTCTACGGAGAAAACGGGGGCGATAGTGAAGCGATACGGGCTGTCGTGGGTTCGGGAGTCGTCTCAGATCATCCTATGCGACGTTGAAGCCGCGATCCCGAAGGAAATCCTCGATGCGACCGGAGTGATTCCCTTGTAGTTCAATCTGGCTGTCTTCGACTGTGCCGCCACAGGCGAATTTTGACTTGAGATCCGACGACAGACTGTCGAGGTCGACGTCTTTGGGGTCGAATCCTTGGATGATCGTTACCTCCTTACCGTATCTGCGCTCGTCAATGCGGATGGTGAGTTGCTGTTGACCTTTGGCGACGTCTTCACAGACGCAAAGCTCATCAGGCAGCCCGCACGTCGAGCAGACTTCCGACATTACGTTCGCCCGTACGAAACCAGCATATTAAACACTATCGGGACCTTCCCTCCCTCGTGTGGTTCTTTTTCAGTGGTCGATTCACGCATCGGTCGAATTGCCGATCACTGGGAGTCGTTCACGCGCCAGTTCGTCGACCAGTTCGATCGCTTCGTCAGTCCGTTCTCGGCTGATATCTCCGCTGTACTTGGCTAACTCATACGTTTTACCGACTTCGTCGATGCGCGGATCCAGTTCGTCAGTCTCCGAGAGCGTCGCGAGGTACTCGCGCACCGATTCGTTCTCTCGTCGCGGCCGATACGTTCGCTCGAGGAGAATCTCGAGTCGTCTGTAGGCGCGTTCGGCGTCCGCCGCCGGGGTATCTTGGGAGCCGTGCCAGTAGAGGTGAGCCGTCCGGCTCACGTGGGAGCCGACGCCGCTCCGGCGGATCCCTGCGACGAGTCCGACCACCAGGGAGAGCCCGATTACGGCGTCTTCGAACGATATCGACGGGAGCATGGATTCCTCGTCTTCGGATTCGGTATCCGTTCCACCGCTGTCGTCGGGATCGGGACCGCTCTCGTTTCCGTTCGATTCGTTTCGCTCTTCGGATTCGGTCCCGTCCTCCGATCCGTTCTCGTCCGGATCTTCGGTTCCGTTCTCGTCGGGACCATCGCCGTCTGGATCCTCTTCTTCTTCCTCTTCGAGCGGGATATCTTCGCTCTGCTCGGTGTCGATACCGCTTTGTCCCTCGTCGCGTGCATCCTGCAGGACGTCGTCGTGGGCGTCCTGACGGTCGCCCGGCGGCGTCGGCTCGAATTCGACCCAGCCGTGACCGGGGAAGTAGACTTCGACCCAGGCGTGGGCGTCTAATCCTCGAACGACCCACTCGTCGTCATCGACCTGTTGTCCCTCTGCGTAGCCGGTGACGTACCGCGCGGGAACGTCCTCCGAGCGGAGCATCTGTGTCATCGCCGTCGCGAAGTAGACACAGTAGCCCTCGTCCATCTCGAGGAGGAAGTCCTCCGCGACGTTGCCCGAGGGCTTTTCGACGTCGAGCGAGTAGTCCTTGGAGGATCGGAGGTGTGATTCGATCGCAACCGCCTTCTCGTAGGGGTTGTCGGCGTCTTCGACGATATCGGCCGTTTCCTCCTCGAACTCGCTCGAGGTGTCTTCCGGCGTCTGGCGGTACTCGCTATCTTGAATTTCGTCCGGGTAGTTCCGTCCGGCGGTTCGGAGTTCGTTCGGCTCCGGGTCGAGGACTGCGCTTTCGACGGTGTACTCGTCGCGCTCGAGCAGCGTTTCCACCGGGTGGATCTGCCCGTGGTCCGTGACTTCGGCGACCCCGATCCCACTCCCTTCGACCGAGAGCGGGTGGGCCGCCATCGGCATCGTCCCGATTTCGGTTTCGAGATCGATCTCCTGTTCGACCGTCTCGTAGTCGCCCGGCGGTGACTCGAGGCTGCCGTCGTACTCGCTGGTATCTCCGGTTCGGACCCACTCGTCGCCGGTAAAGCGATCGTAGACGCCGGTGCGCCAGTAACTCGCCCGTTCGGATTCCGCCGTAAACCGCACTTCCGGTGAGAGATCGACTTGTCCCCCGATCCCCGAGTGGCCGGGCGAGGAGTCGATCGTCCCCTCGAGGGTCTGTGGACCGTCGCTGTCGATGAAGACTGGTCCACCGTTGTCTCCGCCGGGGATAACCGTGACCGACAGCGAGAGGGCGATCATCAGCGCGAATATGATTGCGAGGATATCCGCTTGCGCGATCGATCCGTCGCGGTGGGCGAGTTCGCCGAACGCGACCGCCGTGATCGCACCCAAGGTTCCAAGCATGGTGACGGTAATTCCCGCGTTTCCGGTCAGAACCAGAAACAGAAGGGCAAACCCACCAGGAACGACGCTCCAGACGTACCGCTCTCGCATCGCGAGATACCACGAGAGAAAGACGGGGCCCGGTGCAAACCCGAGCGCCCACGTTCCCGCTTCGACCATTCTGAGGATCGGGAGCCCAGTCGCGAGTGTGATCGCGTCCGAAAGGAGGGCGTCCCACGCCGAAATCGCGACGCCGAGTTCGACGCCCGCCGCGTTCAGGTAGTACGAAAACCCGACGGCCGCCGCCACCGTTGCCGCGAGTATCGCCGTTCGCGGTCGAATCGTATACGCGAGTACCGTCGCGGCGACCAGCATCGCGGCGACGATGGCAAACAGCGTTTCCGTACCACCGACGACCGACGTGACGTCCTGGTGTAACACTCTGACGTACGACGCCGTCAGAATCCCGATGCCGCCGAGCGCGACGATTCGGAACGCCCGCGGTCCGACCGTCCCATCTAGGTCGACCGACGTGACTCCTCGCTTCGATCGTGAGCTCACGGGGACACCTCCGATTGGGCGTCCGTCCCGAGAGATTCGGGAGAGTGGCGACCCCCTGCCGTATTCGTCCGTTCACTACCTGCTCTCCCGCGCAGTCGGTAGAAGGGGATCTCGTGGCCGTCGACAAGCACGACTGTCCCGTTCGCGTCGGATTGGACGAGGACGTCGGCGTCGGTTTTCGTTTGGTCGTCGAGTTCGCCGGCCTCGACGAGGGCCAACAGTCCCAAAACGTCGCGGTGGTGTTCCTCGCCGGTCGACGGCGGCCGCGTTGCGTCGGGAAGCGTCACGCCGACCGAGACGTTTAGCTCGAGCAAGTAGGTCGTGACGCTGGCGACTGCGGCGGCCAACTCGTCTTCTCGGCCGGGGATACACTCCGCGGCGATCGAGGCCGAGCCACGATCCTCGTCGTCGACGAACTCCTTGACGACGAGTTCGCCGTCGGATCGTTTCGCGGCGGATTTCCAGTGGACGTCCCGCAGGGAGTCGCCCCGAACGTACTTTCGAAGGTGGTCGAACTCCTCGCGGCTGGCAACGCCGGCGGCGTCCGCGAGCATCTGCAGGTCGCGATTCGGCCCTTCGCTGAGATCGTAGATGCGGGGAAAGACCAGTATCGATGTCGTCTGGTCGTCTTCGAACCGCCGTTTCATTAGTCCGAGTAGGTCCGTGATGGTAATCGAGATCGGTCCGACATCGTGTTCGCCTCGAGCCTCGAGTCGAACGTCGTAGCGAAAGCGATGCTCCGTGGAAATCGTCGTCTCCGCTCGGTTCGCGTCGTCGGTACCCGTGAGACCGCCTGTCTCGTCGACGGCGTCGTGAACGGTTGCTGAGACCGGGTTGTTTGGCTCGATACGGGTTTCGACCGTCCGCTGTTCGCCGATAAAGCCCGCGTTGATCGGCGTTCTGTTCACGACCGGTTTCTCGGCACGGTACGTCGTGACGACCGCCGCGAGGCTCACGATACACAGCGGAAAGATGATCGCACTTAGTGCGCGGGGACCGTACTGCCACGCCATGGCGAACGAAAACGCCAGAATGGCGACCACGCCGACGCCTCGACGTGTCGGTCTCATTCGACGGGGACGCTCTCGAGCGCGTCTTTGACGACGGACCGTCCGTCCCGCTCTCGATCGGTCGTTTTGATTCGATGGCTCATGACGACCGGAGCGACGTGCTTGACGTCGTCCGGCACGACGTATCCCCGTCCCTGACTGACTGCGTGGGCCTGTGCCGCCTGGAGCAACGAAATCGTCCCACGGGGGCTGATGCCGATGTGTGCGTGTTCGCGCGTGTAGCCGGCCAGACGAGTCGCGTATTCGCGAACGGGCGCTTCGACGGTGGCGTTGGCGACCGTTTCGCGCGCCCGAACGATCGTCTCCAGATCCGTGACGGCCTCGAGCGAGTCGATCGGGTGGTGGCCGACGGTTCGGCCGAGCATCTCCGATTCCTCGTCGGGGTGGGGGTATCCCAGGTGGAGCTTTTTCATGAACCGGTCGACTTCGGCGAAGGGCAGGTCGTAGGTTCGATTGGGCTCGACGGCGTTCTGGGTCGCGATGACGGTAAACGGGTTCGGAAGCTGTCGCGTCGTCCCGTCGACGGTGACTTGCCCCTCTTCCATCGCTTCGAGTAACGAGGACTGCGTTTTCGGCGGCGCGCGGTTGATCTCGTCCCCGAGGACGATGTTAGCGAAGACGGGTCCGGGCCGAAACTCGAACTCTCGAGTCTTCTGATTGAATACGTTTACGCCCGTGACGTCCGTCGGAAGCAAGTCGGGTGTGAACTGTACTCGGCTGAATTCGCAGTCGACAGAGGTTGCAATCGAGCGGGCGAGCATTGTCTTGCCGACGCCGGGAACGTCGTCGAGGAGGACGTGGCCGCGGCCGAGTATCGCCGTGACGACGTGACTGATGGCCTCGTCGTGGCCGACGATCACTCGGCTGACGTTGTCGTGGATTTCTTCGGAGAGCGTACTAACGGTATCGACCGGGAGGGGGTTCGGTGACGAGTGGTCGCTAGCTGGTCTGGCTGTCGTGTTTGTGTTAGTCATGGATAACTGGGTGCGGTGACCGAATACGAGGACCTATTTCGATCGGCTATTTGTGGGGTATCTATCGTTCACCAATATATGTTTTGTGACAATCAGGTTAGATCCGGCGGACATTGTTCAAGGCCTGTGGACGTTGTCTTCGCGGTAAGATTCGAATCCACGTCGATCTTGATATAACTGATCCTCGGAGAACCACGGAGCTGTCAATTACTCGTGTCGACACCGGATGCGTTGCTCTTCGGTGGGTGAGTACTTGAAAAACGATACCCCTTCTTCGGGCGCTTACAGGCGCTCGACGTTCGTCGCGCGCGGGCCCTTATCTGCTTGCTCGATATCGAACTCGACTTCCTGACCCTCCTCTAGGTCAGGGCCGCCGACGTCTTCCATGTGGAAGAATACGTCTTCGTCCGCGTCCTCGCTTTCGATAAAGCCGTAACCGCCTGTGTCGTTGAAGAATTCGACCGTGCCTTTCGCCATTGCAGACGTATAGAGCAACGACTATAGCATAAATGTTCGGGATCAACCAGCAGTATTTTCCGGAATATGCCCCCAAACCGGCGTCGTCTCGTGGTTTCGCTACCAATCCTTACAGGTCGGGCAAACGAGTCCGTCTCCTTCGCGCCAGGCTCGAGCGACCGTCTCTGTACAGCTGTCGCAGGTGTATGTCCCCCAGACGTACGTCGAGGTGGCCGGATCGATGTCGGTGTTCGCGTCGGTTCGCTCCGCCGCGTTAGCGTCGGGTTCGGACACGGCTTCCGAGTTGCCGGAGTCCGATCGGTCCTCGCTGCTATCCGCTTGCCCTTCGCTGGCACCCGCGTCGTCTTCTGAATCCTGAAACGCCGAGAGTGTCGCGTCCTCTGTCACGGTTGGGGATACGGAGTGCCGGGGCTTAACGGCTCCGACGAGGATCGACGGGTGGGGAGATAGCTCGCGGCGGATAGGTAGATCACTTGCGGGGCAGGTGGTTTCCCCTCGAGTGAGTACCGCGTCACGGATCGGCACGGCCAAGTATCATCGGTGACAACTCCCACGTATGGACACCGCCGTACCACTGAACGTCATCGTGGACAACATCACGGAGATGAACGAACTCTTCACCGATGTCGCGCTCGGTGATGGGGTCGCGCCGTTGCTCGTCGCGATGGGCACGCTCATAATTATCGCCAGCCTGGGGATTTTCGGCGCGCTGACCCTCGGTGCCGTCGGCAATCTTTTCACCGCAAATTAGCGCCGTTGGCCGATTTGTGCTGTTTTCCGTTACGCTCCGTCCGCTCGCCTGAGCGCTTCGCTCGCCCGTCCTACCGCGTCCTCGAGATCCGGCCCGAGCGGCGAGCCGACGACGATCCCGTCGACGTGTTCGAGGGCCGCCTCGAACCGTTCGGCGACCGTGTCGGTCGTTCCCGCGATGCAGAAAACGTCGACCATCTCGGGCGTCACGCGATCGAAGGCCTCGGGCAGGTCTCCGCGCTCTAAGGCCTCGCTGACCTCTCTCGCCGCTTCCTGATCGATATCGTGGCGCTCGAGTACCGGGTCTGCCGCGCCGCCGACGATAAATGCGACGGGCGGACGAGCCGCTTCTCGTGCCGCCTTCTCGTCGCCGGCGACGCTCACGCTGGCAAACGCGAGCGATTCGAACGCGCCGTGTTCGTCGGGACGGTCTTCGAGTCCCTGCTCGAGTTGATCGCTCGCCCACTCGAGGTCGGCCGGGTGGGCGGCGTTGATCAGAACGCCGTCGGCGTGTTTCGCGCTCATTCGGAGCATGTGGGGTCCCTGGGCCCCGACGTAGACGGGGATCCGTTCCGGTGGCGGCTCGAGGTTGAGCGAGGCGTCTCTGGCGGTGAAGGTCCCCTCGTGGGTGACCGTTTCGCCCGCCCAGAGCTCCCGAGCGATGTCAAAGGTCTCGAGGACGCGCCGGAGCGGGCGGTCGCGTTCGATCCCCAAATTCGCGAGCGAGGAGCGGTCGCCGGCACCGACGCCGAAGGCCGCGCGGCCGTCGCTGACCTCGTCGATAGTCGCCACCTGGGATGCGAGCCTGACGGGGTGGGTTTCGTAGGGGTTGACGACCCCAGGTCCGATCCGGATCTCGTCGGTCTCGTCGGCGATCTTCGAGCAGGCGACGAACGGATCGCGGTTGAAGTAGTGACTGCTCGTGAACGCGATGTCGAACCCTTCGTTTTCGGCTTGGGCCGCCAGCGAGGAGATCCGATCCGGCGGGTGTTCGGGGGTGAGTTCGACGCCCCAGGTCGGGTTCTCTCGTCCGTCGTCGCTCGAGGTTCGATTCGGGGAATTCTCGCTCATCCGTCGAACCTCCATCCGCGAAGCGCCTGACGGATCAGATCGTCCTCGACGGATCGGAACAGTTCGTCGCTTCCCGCATGGTCGCCGAAGTCCCAGTTTCGGACGACCACGGCGGGGGTTCCGCCGTCGCCTTCGCCGGTCACCAGGTTCGCCGCCGCGGCGAGTTCGTCGACGACCGACTGGACGGTGACGCCGAGTTCGTGGCCGTCGCGGTCCTCCTCGCCGCGCCAGTCTCGGCTCGCGGACATGCCCGCCCACCCGAGTGCGACCCCGCGCTGACCGTGTCGGAACGGCCGTCCACAGGTGTCGGTGACGATGACGGCGACGTCCTCGATGCCCCGGTCCTCGAGCCCGGAACGAATCCGTTCGGCGCTTTCGGCCGGCCGCTTGGGCAGAAGCAAAACGTCGTTATCTGGCACGTTCGAGCGGTCGATCCCCGCGTTCACACAGATGTGGCCGAACCGCGTTTCAGTCAGGAGAAACGGCGCGTCGATCAGCAGTTCGGTGCTCTCCTCGAGCACGGCCTGGGCAAACCGCGGGTCCTTCTGCTCGCCGGTGATCCCTTCGAGTCGGTCGGCGATCTCGGTCGCGCGACCGCTGACGGGAAACTCCTCGAGGTCGACGGCTCGATCCTCCGTCTTCGAGACGATCGTACTCGCGACGGTGAGCACGTCGCCGGCCTCGAGGGCGGCCCGATCCGCGACGAGTTCGGCGATGTCGTCGCCGGGACGGATTTCGGGCAGATCCGTCACTGCGTGTAGCTCCATATCGGAGAGAGGGTGAGCCGCGCCAAAAACGCACCGTCATCGGAGAATGGCGTCGGTATCGAACTCGAGGCTTCCGCTGTCCCGAAACGCCTTCCCTCGAGGCCGGCGTTCGCTCACGTATGACCGACTCGGGAACGGAAAGCGCCGAGAGCGAGGAAAGCGAGACGAGTCACGTCGTCACCGCGTTCGTTCGAAACCGCGGCGAGGTGCTCCTGTTGTGCCGCAGCGATGCCGTCGGAACCTACACGGGGCAGTGGGGCGGCGTCTCGGGCTTCGCCGAAGGCGATCCCGCCGAGCAGGTTCGCGTCGAAATCGCCGAGGAGACCGGCCTCGAGGACGAGGTCTCCCTGGTCCGTTCGGGGCGCGAACTCCGCGTGACCGACGAAGAACTCGAGCGCGAGTGGGTCGTCCACCCGTACCTGTTCGAGTGCGATTCTCGAGACGTGGCCCTGAGCGCGGAACACGACGAGTTCGAGTGGGTTTCCCCGACGGTCGCGTTCGATCCCGATGGCCTCGAGGAGCAGTCGGATACGAATCCGTCCGAGGTCGCCGGGGTGGACGATCGACAGACGGTTCCGAAGCTCTGGGAGGCCTACGAGCGCGTCGCGCCTTCGGTTCGGTCGGTCGCCGCCGACGACGAGCACGGCGCTGCCTTCCTCTCGATTCGCGCCCTCGAGGTGCTTCGGGACCGTGCGGGCTTGTTAATCGGCGAGCGCGACGATGTCGGTGTCGACCCCGACGAAGAACGGGACGAACTCGCGGAACTCGCTCGGCGTCTGCTCGAGAGCCGCCCCTCGATGGCCGTCCTGCGAAACCGGGTGAACAGAGCGATGGCGGGTGCCACGACGGAGGTTGAATCTGACGAGCCGGTCGCGGACGATTCGAAAGCCGACGCTGTCGCAATCCTCGAGTCGACGATAGCCGGCATCGATCGCGCGGTCGAAGCCGACCGCGGAGCTGCCGAGACCGCCGCCGAACTGATCGAAGGCGATACGGTGTTGACCCTCTCGCGCTCGGGGACGGTCCTCGAGGCGCTCGAGAGCAGCTCACCCTCGCGCGTTTTCGTCGCTGAATCAGGGCCAGCCCGCGAGGGCGTCGCCGTCGCCGAAACGCTCGCGAACGAGGTACCGGTGACGCTCCATACCGACGCTGCGGCCGCATCGGTGCTCGCACGCGAGGAGGTCGACCGCGTCCTCGTCGGTGCCGATACGATCCTTCCCGAGGGCTCCGTGGTCAACAAGACCGGCACGCGCTCGATCGCGCTCGCGGCCGCTCGAGAAGGCGTTCCCGTCTCGGTCGTCGCCGCGACGGACAAGGTCTCGACTCGTTCGGAGGTCAACATCGAGTCCGGCTCGAGGGACGCCGTCTATGGCGGCGACGCGTCGATCGACGTGCTGAATCCGACTTTCGACGTGACGCCGGCCGACTGCGCGAGCGAGTACGTCTCCGAACGCGGGGTTCTCGAGCGAGTCGACGTCGAGTCGGTCGCCGAGGAGTTGCGAGAGGTGGCGGCGTGGCTCGAGCAATGAAACGACAGACCGAAACCCCTCGAGGCCGAACGCTCTTCCGGCGGCCGTGACGAAGAGTTACCCCCTCCGAGCCCCTTGTGACGAGGAATTTTCCCGAGCCGCCGTCGTTTCCGAACTCGAGAGTCGTTCCTACGTACAACCCGTGCCACTCTCATGTCGTTCTCGAGTGCAGAAACCTTCAACACGGAGCCGTCTGTAGCTCTCTTCATGCAATTCGACATCGACCGGCTCGGCGTCCACGAGTCGGTCAGTGCCGTCTTTCCCGACCGCGTACTCGTCGAACATCTCGAGACTCTCCCGCTCGAGGTTGCCATAATCGGCGACGACGAAATTACCGACTGCGACGCGGTCGTCACGCTCGAGTACGACGACGCTATGCTCGAGTGTTCGTGGATCCACTCGATTCAGGCCGGCGTGGATCGGTTTCCGTTCGAGACGCTCGAAGTCCGAGACGTGATCCTGACCAACAGCACGGGCATTCACGGCCGGTCCGTCGGCGAAACGGTCGCGGGCTACCTGCTCGCGTTCGCCCGCCGGATTCACGACTACGCCGCGAACAAACGGGACCGCCGGTGGGATCGCCCGGAGTGGGACGAAGCCTTCACGCTTTCGGGGACCACCGCCTGTGTCGTCGGAACCGGAACCCTCGGGACCGGCGTCGCCGATGTCCTGCGTTCGCTGGGCGTCCGCGTGATCGGCGTTCGCCAATCCGCGGAGCCGCTTCCCGAATTCGCGGAGATGTACGCCAACGACGACCTGCTCGAGGCGATTTCGGGGCCAAATTTCGTGATCGTGACCGTTCCGTTGACCGACGAAACGCACCATCTCTTCGATACGGATGCGTTCGCCGCGATGTGCGAGGGCGCGTACTTCGTCAACGTTGCACGCGGTGCAGTCGTCAACGAACCCGCGCTGGTCGACGCCCTCGAGACCGACGAAATCGCGGGTGCGGCACTGGATGTGTTCGAAACCGAACCGCTCCCCGAGGAGTCGCCGCTCTGGGACCTCGAGAACGTGATCGTCTCGCCACACTGTGCGGCGTTCACCCGCGATTACGTGACCGACGTCGGCGAAATCGTCCGCAAGAACGTGGGGCGATTGGACGACAGCGAGGAGTTCCACAATCGAGTCGTCTAACACACTAACTATTACTGGAGTCGTCTACGCACTGACTGTCACTCGAGTCGTCCACCGTACCAGTTGTTACTCGAGTCGTCGATAGATCGCGGCTCCTGCGGCTCCAACCGCCGCGAGGATACCGGTTCCAGCCAGAATCGAGGTCTGGTTGTCCTGAACCGTCGAGGCGACGCGGTCGCCGACGGTTGGGGATTCGTTCGCCGCCGACTCGTCCGCCCCTGCCTCGTCGCTCCCCGATTCAGTTCCGCCATCACCCCCGTCCTCTGAGTTGCCGCCGTTCGCGGCCCCACTCCCAGTACCTGATCCGCCCTCGAGATCGGAGAGCGCCTCCCGGAGCGTCACGATCTCGAGGTTGCGGGCTTTCGCTTCCTGAATCGCAAAGCGGACGCGTTCGGGCGTCGTCTTGTCGAACTGGCTGTGGCCGACGACGATGCCGAGATAGTCGCCCGCGACGACCTCGTCGTAAAACGCTTCGATCCCCTCCCGATCCTGGACGTTCCCGTCGATGCTCGTCCGACCGAGTTCGTGCGGGTCGAGTCCGTCGATCGGGTTCAACCCGTCCCCGCCGCGGTTCGCGAACCCGGCGTAGTGTTCCTGGACGAGTTCGTCGACGAGCCCCTCGCTCCGGCCGAACGGCGAGACGAAGTGGTCGATCTCGAGGCCCATCTCCTCGAGTTCTTCCTTCGAGCCGACCACCTCTTCACGAACGATTTCGTCGGAAAAGCGTGTGAACGACTCGTCGGGTTCGAACGAGTCGCCGACCGGTTCCTCGAGGTCGATGTACGTCCCGATATCGTTGTTCCCGCCGCCCGCGATGACGTTTTCGACCGTCCGATTGTCG
This sequence comes from Halostagnicola bangensis, assembly GCF_054653435.1. Classification (NCBI taxonomy): domain Archaea; kingdom Methanobacteriati; phylum Methanobacteriota; class Halobacteria; order Halobacteriales; family Natrialbaceae; genus Halostagnicola; species Halostagnicola bangensis. The sequence goes on from NZ_BAAIGG010000002.1 coordinate 1,899,309, forward strand.
TCGCTGATGACGATCTCGGAGCCGTCGCGATCCTCAAGGAAGTCCCCGTTGAGGTAGACCCGATGATCGTCGGGCTCTGTCGGTTCGGTGAGGAAGAGGTTGCCGACGGCGCCGTGGCTCGCGGTGTGGGATATGATTTCCCAGCCTTCGGCTTCCATCTCGTGGAGGTGCTCTGGAAGGAGCCCCCAGCCCGTATCGACGTAGTCGGTCACGGCCGCACAGCAGGCGGGGACGTCCTCGTCCTGGTGGACGGGAAACGTGTCGGTCCAGTCCTCGCGCCAGCTATCATCGTAGATGAACACGACGCGGCCGTTGTGGTCTCTCTGTGCCCTCGAGGAGCCGACGATCGGCCCGATACCGAGGCTGGCTCCAGCGAGCGTGAGCGTTCCGGCAGATCCGACCCGGCAGAAATCTCGGCGGCTGACGCCCGTCATCGGCGTCTTCCTCGAACGCGGCCCGTTCCCCTGGTAGTCGTGTCCCGGTGCACATTCGAGTAGTTGCCGGTCCTGTTTCCGGACGACTTTCGGCACCGTTTTCCCTTGTGCGGTCGTTCGCCGGTCTCTCCAGTCGCTGTGTTCGTTTCGGTAGCTCCCCCAATCGTCATGCGAGAGACATCCCTCCACGATCATTATTACTATCAAACAGTTAAGCCGGGGCCCGCGCTCCTACCCAACTATTAAACCGCTTTCACGACCTGGACGTGGTTCCTTAGCGAACCCGGCGATCCGGATCGGCGTCACTAGAAAAACTTGAACAAGTCGTCTCGCTCCTGTTCGTGGAGGTGCGTTCGGACGGCCTCGAGCATCGGATCGAGCTGTTCGCGCTTGGCGCTGATCGGCGCGACCGTGTCCTGCCACTGTTTCCACGGCGGGTAGAGACCGAGCCGGTCGGCGAGTTCGTTAAGACGCTCGTCGCGGTCGTCGACCTTGTCCATCTTGTTGACGGCGACGACGGTCGGCACCCCCAGATCCTGCAGGAAGTGATACATTTCGACGTCGTAGGGGATCGAATCCGGCCCAGTGTGGCGGTCGATAATGTCGACGACGCTCTTCCCGTCGACGACCAGTATCGCGACGAGGATGTTGTCGGCGTACTCCTCGAGATAGTGCACGATGTCGGTCTTGATCTGCTCGCGGTGGTCCTCCTCGACGCCGCTCATGAATCCGAATCCGGGGAGATCCGTCAGGACGAAACTCTCGGCCGTCCAGTCGTAGTGATTCGGCGAGCGGGTGACACCGGGTTTGCCGCCGGTATCGAAGGAGTGGCCGGTCAACTCCCGCATGAGCGTGGACTTCCCGACGTTAGAGCGCCCGACGAGTGCGACTTCGGCGTCGCAGTTCGGACGGTTTTCGAACATACCTGACGTACGAGGGCGGCGAGTAATAAGGGCCGCGACGGCGGTTCGACCGAACGGGCAACTACCGGTTTTCATACTGCCGGCTGTAACTATGTGAAGGTTTTCGCACCACCGGGCGACGAAAATCTTGAACGACTTACAGCCGGCAGTATCAGTGACCGACCGACTCTTCGTTTCCCCGTCTGTCATTTCCGAACACTGGAATTATCACACCGGGGGGCGAGATACGGGTGTGCGGCTCGTACAGTTGACGGTTCCGACAGGCCAACGACAAACTATCCTCGAGACGCTCGACGACCAGGGGGTCGATTACGTCGTCAACGAGGAGACGAGCGACCGCGATTACACGGCGGTCGTCTACTTTCCGCTCCCCTCGGCGGCGGTCGAACCGGTTCTCGATTCGTTACAGGATCAGGGGCTCGACGACGAAGCCTATACGGTCGTCGTCGACGCGGAGACGGTCATCTCTCGCCGGTTCGAGTCCTTACGAGAGAAGTATGAAAACGGGGACGTCGAATCGGATCGGATCTCGAGACAGGAGCTTCAGGCCGAAGCGGAGTCGCTGACGCCCACGTTCGGCGTTTACGCGACGATGACGATCGTGAGTGCAGTCGTGGCGACGGCGGGATTGTTACTCGACTCTCCCGCCGTCGTCGTCGGCTCGATGGTGATCGCACCGTTGATCGGACCGGCGCTCGGTGCCGGTGTCGGCTCCGTTCTCGACGAGGAGGACCTCTTCCTCAAGAGTATCAAGTATCAACTCGTCGGCGTGCTTCTGGCTATCGGGGCGGCCGCGGTGTTTGCCTGGACGGTTCGTGTGACGAACATCGTCCCGCCGGGGCTCGACATCTCTGCCGTCGACGAAATTTCCGAGCGGCTCGCGCCGGACCTGCTTTCGCTGGCGGTCGCACTCGGTGCCGGTGTCGCCGGGATCGTCTCGATCTCGACGGGTATCTCGGTCGCGCTCGTCGGCGTGATGATCGCCGCGGCGTTGATCCCGCCGGCCGCGGCGGCGGGGATCGCCATTGCGTGGGGCCAGCCGTCGGCTGCGATCGGATCGACGGTGCTCGTGTTCGTCAACGTCCTCTCGGTTAACCTCGCAGGACTGCTGACGCTCTGGTACGCCGGTTATCGTCCGGAGAACCTGTTCGAACTCGGCCCGACACAACAGCGGGTCAGGCGTCGAGTGGCGGGGTTGGTCATCATCGTCCTCCTGTTCGGCGTCTTCCTCGGCGGGATCACGTACGCCTCCTACTCCGCCGGGACTTTCGAGGAGAACACTCGAGAAGAAGTCGAACTCCTCCTCGATCAGGAGGAGTACGAAGCCTACCAGATGCTCGAACTCGAGGTGGTGATGGACGATAACTACCCGTTCTTGAGCCCTGAACGGGTGCTCGTAACGATCGGCGGTCCGCCGGGTGAGACGGCTCCGGAGTTAGTGGACGAACTCCACGAACGGATCAATCAGCACGCGGACGAACCCGTCGGTGTCGAAATTCGATACGTCGAAGTCGCCGAGCGTTGAGTTTGCTCCCGGACGATGTAAACAGCGGCTCGGGAGTGTCCAATATTCTGTTTCCCGACTGAACGACCGAATATCGGCGTACACAGGCCGTCCTCTTTTTGTTCCACGCGCCGGGGTGTTTTGCGTGCGCCTCGTCCACGTCACCGTTCCGGAAGAACGCCGAGACGCCGCCCGAGCGGCGCTCGAGGACGAGCAGTTCACGTTCACCGTCGTTCCGATCGTCGACGACGACCTCGTCATGTTCGAAATTCCGGTGCCGAGCAACGCGGTCGGCGACGTGCTCGACGTGCTCGAGGCGGTCGAGGTCGACGTCACCGACTACACCGTGGTCGCCAGCGGCGAAACGGCGATGACCGAAACCTCGGAGGCGCTCGAGCGAGAGTACGCCGGGGACTACAAGCCGATGACGGCTGTCGAGCTCCGGACGAAGGCTCGCGACCTGAGCCGAGATACAGCTTCGTACGCGGCGTTGATGATCTTGAGCGCGCTGATCGCGACGGCTGGATTGCTGATCAGTTCGCCCGCGATCGTCGTCGGATCGATGGTGATCGCACCGATCATCGGCCCGGCGCTGACCGCGAGCGTCGGAACCGTGACCGGCGATCGAAAGATGATTGCGGATAGCTTCTGGATGCAACTGTACGGACTCGGGCTCGCGATCATCGCCGCGGCGGCGCTGGCGGCGGGATTTCGATTCGGCGGGTTCGTTCCGACGACGATCGATCTCCCGGCGCTCGATCTGTTCGGCGTCCGACTTGCGCCGAACATGCTGTCGCTGGTCGTCGCCGTCGCGGCGGGAACGTCGGCGGGCATCGGCCTGACCACGAAAGGGCCGACCTCGATCATCGGCGTGATGATCGCCGCGGCGTTGATTCCGACGGCCGCCGCGACGGGTATCTCGATCGCCTGGCTCGAGCCCGAACTCGCCATCGGGACGGCTGTCCTGTTGCTCGCCACGTTGGTCGTGATCAATCTCTCCGTATTCGCCGTCTTGGTCCTCCTGGGGTACGCCTCGAGAGAACGCACCTCGCCGGGCGGCGAACTCGACCGGTCCCTCGTCGTGACGGGCGTGCTCGCGATCATCGTGATCGCGCTCACGCTGTCGGTCGGGTTCGCGACCGTCCAGCAGGTCGGCGTCGATCGGGAGGTCGCCTCGTCGGTCGAAGAGACGCTCGAGGACCCCGCCTACGAGGATCTCACCGCGGTGTCCGTTCAGACGCAGTACGCTGATATGTCGCCCTACACCGGTCCACGGAGTGTGACGGTCGAGGTGAGTGAAGAGGGTGACGCCGATACGGCGGCGTTCGCCGCCGATCTCGCCGAAACAATCGAAGAACGGACTGGCGAGGCTATCGACGTTCGCGTCGAACCGGTCGAGTACGAATCCGCGTCCGCTACCGGCTGAAAAAGCAGTCGGGCCGAATCCGTCCTCAACCGTCGAACGGCAACTCCGGCTCGTAATCGATCGCTTCGATCGCCGCCTCGAGGACCGTTTCGACGTTCTCGCCGGTTTCGACGCTCATGTGGTAGTCGGCCTCGACGTCCTTCGACAGGTCCGACTTGTTCCCGATCGTCAGTACCGGTATCTCGTCGAACTGCGCGTCGATGGCGTCACGCAACTCGAGTTGTGACTCGAGCGGGTAGCCACACTTGCCGCTGGGGTCGAGAAAGACGAGGACGCAGTCCCCGAGGTGCTCGAGGGCGCTGACGGCCTGTGACTCGATCTCGTTTCGCTCCTGTGGAGGCCGGTCGAGTAGTCCCGGCGTGTCGACCAGCTGGTACCGAATGTGGTCTCGCTCGAGGTGCCCGAGTCCGATTCCCGTCGTCGTGAACGGATACGAGTCCGTCTCGCCGCGGGCGTTGGTCACGTCGTTGACGAAGGTAGATTTGCCGACGTTCGGGTAGCCGGCGACCACGATCGTCGGTTCGTCGGCGTTGATCTCGGGGAGGTCACGAAGCTCGTTTCGCGCGTCGTTTATCAACCGGAGGTGTTCGTCGACCTGTTCGACGATATCGGCGAGTCGGGCGAACGCCTGCTGTCGGTGCTTGCGAGCGGTGTCGATGTCAGTCTTTCTGAGCCGGGACTGGTACTCCTCGTGAATTTCACGGGTCTTTCGGCCGGCCCACCCGACCTGCGAGAGGCTCTGGCGAAGGGCGTCGACGCCGGTCGTGGGTTCAGCGTCTCCCGATCCGTCCGAGTGGGAGATGGAAACGTCGAGGATCGCGTCGGCGAGTTCGTAGTAAAACGGGTTGACATCGTACTCGAAATCCGGCCACGCGGTCACGACGTTCTCCAGATTGTCGGACATGATGTTCGCCGCCGTCTGGAGCATCGACTGCTGGGCCTCGAGGCCGCTTTTGGCGTTGCCCGAGCGGGCCGCCCGGGAGAACGCCTTGTCGATCAGCTCTTCCGACGTTGGCGTCGTCGGAAGGTCTTCGAAAATCATAGTAGCCATTATAGCCTCGACACTAAAAGGGCGTTCGTTGTTCGTTCGTCGCCTTGGCGTTCACTTTTCTGGGTAGCGAAACCTCGAGAACCCGGCCGCGTCCTTATTTTGTTCCGGAGCGTACAGTCTCTATGACTAACTGGCGCGCGGTCATCATCGGATTCGGACTCACGATCGTCGTCTCGATTATCGGACTCGCGATCCCCGGAATCGGGCAACTTGCCGCCGGCCTCATCGGCGGATTCGTCGCCGGCTTCATCGCGGGGGGCGGCCTCCTCCGCGGTGGCTGGCACGGCCTGCTCGCAGGGGCGCTCGGCGGCATACTCGCCGGCCTGCTCGTTGGGATCATCGTCGGGATCACCGGACTCACGCTGGGCCCGATCGGCGGCTTGCTCGGCGTCGGCGTCTTCGTCTTCGCGGCCTTGCTCGCGATGATCATGGCTCTCGAGAGCGCGCTGGCCGGTGCACTCGGTGGACTGCTCAACGCCTGAATCGTTTTTTGCTCATCCGTCGGATTTCAGCCCTCGGCCATCTCTCGACAGCTCTCAACACACTTTGGAAGGATCTCTGCACAGGCTTGGCAGTGATCGTGATCGTGCTGTTCGCACTCCTCGGCGCACGCTTCACAGACATCGGCACAGATCGACGCCAGCTCGCGGTGATAGCCCGAATTGCGAGCCATAAACCGCGCGTGAAGCGTCGTCAGATCCGCCACGTCTCGACAGAGTCGGATACAGCGTGCCATCTCCTCTCCCTCGCCCGCACAGGCGTCCGCACACCATTCACAGACCTGGGCGGCTTCGAGGCAGTTGTCGATACACTCCTGCATATGCTCGTCCGCATGCTCGAGTTGCTCGAGTGCCATCGTGCACACTCGACGTGGGGGTTGGGTATCAAGCTGGCACGGGCGAATGCAAGTCGTGACGAACACACGTGTGACTGAAAAATACGATCTACCGAACAATAAGTAAACTCTGAATGTGGGTGTCACTGTTTAACAATGGATTTATGTTGCCGTCAACACCCATTGATAATGGTCGTTACTGATTATTTACGAATGTCGATCGTCGTGGGCGCGTTAGCAGGCGTAGCGGCGTGGATACTGGGTTATCTCGTTACGTACGCTGGTGCGATCGGCGACATTCGGGCGGACGAGCAAGCCGAATTACTCGAGTTAGCGGCCGAAGAGTCCATCGAGTTCGAAATGGTCGGCCTGTTGTTCTACAACGCACACAACGTCGCCGCCGAGGTGCCACAGTATAGCGTCTTCCAAGCGCTCGAACGGAGTCACAACTTCGTCCTCGCGGATGGTGGAAGCTCCCTCTTCCTGTATCTCGTCCCGGTGCTCGTCTTGCTCCTCGCCGGCGGAGCGGTCGCGTCGTACACCGTTTCGGATCTCGAGGTGTCGACCGACGCCGCACTCGCCGGAGGGATGGTCGTCCTCGGCTACTTTCCGCTCGTCGTCATCGGACTGTTCGTTTTCAGTATCGACCTGGGAGACGGTGCGATGCGTCCCGAACCGCTCTTTGCGACTGCGCTCGCCGGACTGGCGTATCCGCTCGTATTTGGATCGATCGGTGGTGTACTCGCAGGTTTTGCTTCGAGCAGATCCGAGTAAAACCCGTTCTGGACGCCGGTCGGAGCGGTACTGTCGGAAAGCAGTGGGAGAGTTCGTGAGACTGGTCAGCTGAACGGGCTCAAAAGCCCAGCGATAGGACTCACACCGTTTTGTAAGCAGTGCTCGTGTACTGTATCGATCGGCTCGTGAATTGGGCGGCGCGTCTCGATGTACTCTCTTCGTTCTTGAACGGAATCGTACCCAACCCGGTGAGATCGCTCCGTCTAGTAACTAGCTCGGCTGGCAGGGCGTTCGAATTCTAATTTCAGAAACTGTCGCCAGCTAGACTACCCCCTCGATATTTCTCGGTTTCGCCGCCTCGAGGGTCGGAGTCTTACGCGGAACGTACTTGATGTCAGACTCAAAGTCGCCGATCGAGATTTACTAACAGTACAGCATCACCGACTGTGATCGCGGGGGGTTCCGTATTCACGAACTCGAGACGAGTGTGGTTCACTAATCTCGTTTGCAGGGCTTAGGCCCGAAACGTGCTGGCACAAAAACATGAGTATCCTCCCATTCCAGAAACTAATATAATGATTATTCCAACTGTTGTTAAACTCACAACTGGGGGACTATTGTACTGTATGTGAACTTTGAACAATATCTCCGTTTAATACTATAATCTCACAATGAATTTCTCGTCTTCGAAGTTGGCAGATCGCCACCGAAGACAAGTGATCAAATGTCACGAATAAAACAATCCCAGGTACTTGCACTGCTGTTTGCTATCCTTATGGTTACGTCGGCTGCGTTCGCCGGCGTCGGTTCGATCGTAGGGGCAAGCAATCAGGCCGACGATGGCGACGAGGTTGACGAGATCAACGCGATCGTCGAAGACATCAACGAGGAACTCGAGAACGTCGACGACGTTGAAACGATCGACGAGATCGAAGATGATACCGCTGACGACGTCCAAGACGACATCTTCACGCAGGTCGTCGCCGAAATCAACGCCCAGTCACAGGAACTCCTCGGCGAAGATATCGCCGACGATGTCGATACGCCCGAAGAAGCGCGCGAAGAAGCTGAAGACATCGAAGACGAGTACGGTATTGCCGCTCAAGAAGCGGTCGACGCACTGAACGACGCCGCAGACAGTATCGAGGAAATTCAGGAACTCGCTGAACAAGCCGACGAGGGTGACAGCGACGAAGCTGATGAAGATGACGGTGACGAGGCCGACGATGACGACAGCGACGAAGCTGATGAAGATAACGGTGACGAGGCCGACGATGACGACAGCGACGAAGCTGATGAAGATAACGGTGACGAAGCCGATGAAGACGACAGCGACGAAGCTGATGAAGATGACGGTGACGAAGCCGATGAAGACGAGAGCGACGAAGCTGATGAAGATAACGGTGACGAGGCCGACGATGACGACAGCGACGAAGCTGATGAAGACGAGAGCGACGAAGCTGATGAGGACGACAGCGACGAAGCTGACGAAAATGAGAGCGACGAAGCCGATGATGGCGACGAGGTCGACGAGATCAACGCGATCATCGAAGACATCAACGAGGAACTCGAGAACGTTGACGACGTCGAAACGATCGACGAGATTGAAGATGGTACCGCTGACGACGTCCAAGACGACATCTTCACGCAGGTTGTCGCCGAAATCAACGCCCAGTCACAGGAACTCCTCGGCGAGGATATCGCCGACGATGTCGACACACCCGAAGAAGCACGCGAAGAAGCTAAAGACATCGAGGATGAGTACGGCGCTGCCGCTCAAGAAGCAGTCGACGCGTTGAACGATGCCGCGGACAGTGTCGAGGAAATCCAGGAACTCGCTGACCAAGTCGACGACGACAGCGACGAAACTGATGACGACGCTGACGAAGATGACAGCGACGAGGCCGACGAGGACCCTGACGAGACCGATGAATCCGTAGAGTGCTGAGCCCGACAGCACGAATCGCTCCTTCCAACCAGAATAGATCTTTTATACCTATCCGTCTCCGGTAATAGGATGCGATAGTTCCCATACGAAGTAACGTCCCAGTCGAAGTGACGAAAAACGCTATTCGTTTTCTCGAGGTCTGCAATGAACCCTGCCGCCGTTTCGATCTTGATTCCGTAGCGGGAGTGGGTCTCGAGTGCCCCCTGCGACGTGTGACGTGTCGAGAGACCCGTCTGCCGTTCACGTCTTTCTCTCGGACCCACTCCCCGAAGACTCGTCGTTCGCGGACTCATTGCTCGGCCAGTGTTTCCATCCTCCTGCTTCGGCTGTCGCGGTACTTGCTCTTGACTCCGGCGTGGGCAGAGCCCGATCAAGGGTGAGTAACGCATCGAATAGTCGACCCAGCAGGCCCGTTTGCGAGAATCGTTTGTCGGCGTCGGTGCCGGACGACCACGGCAATCGATATCTCGAGGTATACTGTCGGCTGTACGTCGTTCAAAATTCTCGTCGCCCGAGGGTGCGAGAATCTTCACATAGTTACAGCTGACAGTATATCCATCCGGTACCGCACCTGTCGCCTGTCCGCTCAATGTGCTCTCCCGCTCGCTCTTTCGGTTCAAACTGCGGCCGCTCGAGCGGCGTCCGAACCGTTTCGGATATTCATGGCATATAATGTCTCTATAGTAAATACCGGTAAAGGCATGCTGATAGTTGTCGATGAACAATAGTTATATTTCACGTCGAACATTCGTCAAGCTATCCGGCCCGGTTGCCGTGATCGGACTGAGCGGATGTGTCGACGATACCAGCCAAGATGATGAAGAGGAGGACGAACCAGCCGAAGACGATGACGACGCCGATACCGGAGCGCCCGAAGCGGATCCGATCGACGACTCGGTTAACGGTGTTGACGAGACGGTCGAGGAGGTTAACGACGGTCCACTCGCCGATACGAACGAGAACGTCGATGCCATCAACGCTGAACTCGAGAACGTCGACGATATCGAGGGAGTCGACGAAGTAGCGGCCGAAACCGCTGACGATGCCCAAGACGAAGCGGACCGACTTGCGGACGAGGTCGATAGACTCCAAGATGACATCTTCACGCAGGTCGTCGCCGAAATCAACGCCCAGTCGGAGGAACTCCTCGGTCAGGACATCGCCGCTGAGGTTAGTACTCCCGACGAGGCTCGGGAAGAAGCCGAAGAGATCGACGACGAGTTCGGCGACGCGGCTGAGGAAGCGGTCGACGCGCTGAACGACGCTGCGGACAACGTCGAGGAAAATCAAGCGTTCCTGAACGGCGCTGCTGATGCGCTGGCGGATATCGACGAGGACGAAGAAGACGACCAGTAACGATACTTGTGTCGAGTGATAGCGGAAACGAGCGATGGCTCGCACTCGAGCAGTCCGCGCCTCCGCGCTCGTTGGTCCGTCACTGATCGCCCGCTTTCAGTCCCTCTCCTCGGGCTCCTCTCCTGGGATGTGGTCTTTGTGGACGATTCCCCGTTTCGCATCGTCCTCCGCGACCGCTTCACAACGGGAGATCAACGTCCGAACCCGCTCGATGTTTCCCGAGAATTCAAACTCATCGCTCTCGTGTTCAGCTCTCGCCGTACAGTACTGTAGATACAGTTTCGCCCGCCAGTCGGAATCGAGCGGCCACCACACGGCCGCCGGTTCGTTACCCATCTGGCTCTCCCACGTCTCGACTAGCTCGTGCATGAACGCCGCGAAATCCGCTTCCGTTTGCTGGATCTGTAACTCGTCGTTCAGCACTCGAGAAAGGAACGTCGACTGTTCGATCGCAGTCGCAGTCGCAGTTTCGTTCTCGAGGAGCGCTCGCAGTGCGTTCAGGTCGTCTCGAGAGATCGCTACGGCACACGCGACGCTATAGGTCTCCGTAGGAAAATGCTCATATTCCGGAATGGGGAGCTGCGCCGTCGTCTCGGCCGCGCCCCGGTTGTCTCCAAACAATCCCATAACAGTTCCTCTGAGCCATCTGGGATGAGTTTTGTGGTGATTCCCATAACATAACGGTACAAAAACACTGAATTTATTACAGTCACGATACGGGATACTATTGGTTGTCGATCATCTTTGGACCGATGCCAGAGATGGAGCTGATCCGTTGTCGCCGAATCAGAGGGCGTTTGCGGGGTCGGATCGCTTCGATCGCACTTCGAACCCGCGCTCTGCAGGTGTTCGCCCCTATCGCCGCGCCTCGAGTTCCTCCTCGAGTTCCTCGAGGCTCATATCCTTCATCGAGAGCAACACCAGCAGGTGATAGACGATATCGGCGGCTTCGTATGCGATCTCGTCGTGGTCGTCGTCTTTGGCGGCCAGGACTAGTTCCGTCGACTCCTCGCCGAGTTTCTCCAGGACGGCGTTTTCTCCCTTCTCGTGTGTGAACAGCGAGGCGGTGTAGGAATCTTCGGGTAGCGTTTCCTTGCGGTCTTCGATAACGGCGAACAACTCCTCGAGTGTCTCGTCCATTTATAATTCACCGGGAACGTCACGGATGTCTTCGAGTTCGGCGAACTTCTCGCTGTCGTCTCGGCCGTCCTCGAAGACGGCCTCCGTAACCTCGATGGGGACGTTGGTTCGGGCCGCCAAAGCGAGCGAATCGCTCGGACGGGCGTCGATTACGGTCTCTCCGCGGGGCGTATCGACGTGGATGTCCGCGATGTAGGTTCCGCCCTGCCCGTCCGCACGCTCTTCGATTTCGTTGACGACGACTCGGTCGACCCGTCCGCCGAGTTCCTCCATCACGTCGAGCAGGAGGTCGTGGGTCAATGGCCGACCGATATCTTCGGCCTCGAGGCCTCGAGCGATGCTCGTCGCCTCGTTGAACCCGATGAATATCGGGACGATATCGTCCTCGCCGTCGATGGAGAGAATCAGGACCGGAACCGGTCCCTGTTGGGTTCCCGCAACGCGGACCGCGTCGATGGACGCATTCATAGTTCGACTCATGAAGGCGAAGGGGAAAAGTCTGTACGCCTGCAATGGAGTTTCCCGTTGGAGTCGAACCGGATACGACCGCCGTCTCGCCGTCCGCCCGCCTCACTCGAGCGTCGGCACATCTGCGCCATCGTTCTCGAAGAACGCCAACTCGTGAACGCGGTCATCGGTCGTCAACTCGGGGTGAAAGGAGGTGCCGACGACCGGCCCGTCGCGCACCGCGACCGGGTTTTCGTCCCACGACGCCAGCACCTCGGCATTGCCGACGTCGTCGATGACCGGGGCGCGGATGAACACCGCGGGAAACGGCTCGTTGTCGGCGAGCCCCGTCACCTCGAGTGGCGCTTCGAAGCTGTCTTTTTGCCGTCCGAAGGCGTTTCGCTCGACGGTCACGTCGATGAGATCCAGCGTCTCCACGCGCTCGTCGCCCGCATCGCTCGAGGCGACGATCAGTCCGGCACAGGTCGCGAACAGTGGCTTTCCGGCCTCGACGTGCCCGCGAATCTCGTCGGCGATTCCCTCCGACTGGACGAGCCTCGAGATGGTCGTGGACTCGCCGCCGGGCATCGCGAGCAGGTCGCAATCGGGGACGATTCCCGACTCGCGGATTTCACGAACTTCGACCGCCTCGCCCTTGGCGTTGCCCGCCCGTTTGATCGCGTCTGTGTGTTCGGAGACGTCGCCCTGAACGGCGATGACGCCTGCAACCAGTGACATGGCCGACTTAGGTGAACCGCCGACAAAAATCCCGCGTCACGACCCGCAAACGAAGTGATACTGCCGGCTGTAAGTCGTTCAAGATTTTCGTCTCCCCGGGGTGCGAAAATCTTCACATAGTTACAGCCGGCAGTATGAGCGGCGAACGGCGAGGTGCTGTGGGCAGGTTCGAAAGGGGTGGGATTTCAGGGCCGTAGTCTCGATTCCATCGGCCAAGCAAAAGAGCGGGCTGGGCTCTCGAGATGGGTACACTCAAAACCCCATGAGAGTAACTCGAGAGACCTCCTCCGACAAGGACTCCTTCTACTATCGGATCATCAACTCGTACTCGACCTCGAAATGTGTCTCAAAACAAAAATGCGCCGCTATGCGGTGACCGACCGAGCCAGAAACCTGATAGATCGCGTTACGAGACGAACGCGAGCAGCTGGATGAGCACGCCCAGCATGACACCGGTTGCGATGACGGTTTTGGGGTCGATGCGAATCGCGTTCGAGTCTTCGGCGTCGAAGTACCGGACAAGTCCGGCACTGGACATCAGTCCGCCTGTGTTCTGTCCTTTATCCATACGTCTACATTGGTCCGCCAGGCACTAAATCTTTCGACCGGCCAGACGCGTTCGTACTCGAGTAGCGTCGGCGATCACGGCAAAGCCACACTGGTGGGAAACTCTTATGCGCGCCGCGCGGGAAGAGCCAATGAACGGTATGACTGTCACACTTAAAGACTTCCACGCAGACTGGTGTGGCCCATGCAAGACTCAGGACCCGATCCTCGACGATCTCGAGGAAGACTGGGAGGGCCGATTCGAAGTCGAGAAAGTAAACGTCGACGAACAGCAAGACGTCGCAAACGAGTATCAGGTACGTTCGCTCCCGACACTCGTCATTGAAAACGAAGACGAAATCGTCGAGCGGTTCGTCGGTGTTACACAGCGCGAGGATATCGAGGACGCCCTCGAGTCAGCCGGCGCGTAACGAAGCCCAACTCGCCGTTTTCACGTTCTCTCTGCCCGATGAGCTCCCGGTATCTGCTTTCACTCGAGTGTCGTTTCCCGTCCCCGCTTGCGGTAGACGAGAGCGATCGAGAGACGCGCCGATCCTGTACACAGGCGCCTTCTTGGATGTACTATTTCCCCGACATCGATCAGCGAAAAGGCACTCCGTCGGAGTAATCCGGAATATCGCTCCGATTTGTTGTACTATTCTCTCAGGAATAGAAGCACGAACCCGCCGGCATTTTCGCCGCGACGCTACCGTAACACGCTGGGGCTGTCGAGACGATTACTTAAATTTGACGCCGACGTCGTGTAACTCCTCGTTGTGGCGGGCGATGTTGATAACCAGCGGCGTGATGCTTTCGACTTCAGCCGCGTTTGCGAGCGGCCCGGCGTCGAGAACGCGGAGTCCATCGATTTCGCTCGCCAGCGACGTAACCGTCTGCTTGGCGTTCCCCTCGCCAACGACAAGCGTATCGAGATCGAGGTCGTGATCGAGATTCGAGAGTTCGCCCGCCGCGAGGTTGTGGAACGCGCCGACGACCGGGGTTTCGTCGGGTGCCCGACTCGCGACGAGTTCGGTGACGCTCCCGGCCGACGGCGGATGGTAGTGCATTCCGTCCTCGTCGCCTTTCATCCCAACCGCCGGGGTGACGAGGATCGTGTCCTCGTCGAGTTTTGACGCGACGGTCTCGACGGTGTCACCGGCGTAGTACGGCGGCACCGACAGGATGACGACGTCCGCTCGATCGGTCGCCATTTCGTTCGTGAATCCCTTTATCGAGGCCTCCACGTCACGATCCTCGAGGAGTTTCTCGTACTCTTCGACCGAGTCTCGAGCCTTTTCCGGGTCTCGAGAGCCGATCAGGATCTCGTGGTCGGTGTCGTGTGCAAAACGCAAGGCAAGCCCTTCGCCGATATCGCCAGTTCCGCCGAGTAGCGCGATTCGCATACCTGCCTCTCGGGGAGGCACTCGAATAAAAGGGTGGGAGGTCGGCCGAACTCGCCGGAATCACGGTCGGACCGGCGTTCGAATTCGGTGACCCGACGCATATTTTGGGACGACGGAAAGACTTGTTCGTATGGTACTCTCCGTGTCGGCCCGCACTCGCCGCGTTTTCCTCGTCGGCTGTTTGGCCTACTTCGGTCTCCAGAGCGTCGCCAATCTGCTGAACCATGGCTCGAGCGTGTGGCTCTGGGCCGGCGGGTACGCCATCGCGTCCTTTTCGCTCTTCGGGCCGCTCGCGTGGTTCGTTCGCGATCGCATTCCGGCCGAACGACGCGAAGCGCTCAAATATCCGGTATCTGGTGCTATCTTCCTGTGTTTCGTCCTCGTTTTCGGAGTCGAACTCGCGCTCGGTGGAGTCCTCTTTTTCTTCGATGCGGTCATAGTCGGCGGTCTCGTCGGACTTGTGATCGTACTTCTCGCCGAGAAGACGGTCGTCCCAGCACGGTTCCGGGCGAACGAAAGCGGAGGATTGTAGATCACACCCGGGGGTCGACGGGGCTGGGAAGGGGACTCTACAGATCTTCTTTCGACTCGGCGAGAGAGCCACTCTCGCATTCACTGTCGAACCGCGGAGCATCGAAAACACCACTCTCATACGCTCGCGCTCGAGTCACTCAGGTAGTCTCTCCCCTATGAACTGGCAGTATCGGTATACGGTTCTCGTCCTGTGCATGCTGGCGTTTTTCGTCACCTACTTCGCGCGGCTCGCGATCAGCCCCGTCGTCCCGTTGATCACCGAGGACTTCGGAATTACGAACACGTTGATCGGGTTCGCGCTGACTGGAATGTGGCTCGCGTACGGTCTCGCGCAGTTTCCAAGCGGCGTCCTCGCCGATCGGTACGGCGAAAAGCCGATCGTTCTCGTCGCCGTCGGCGGAACGACGGTGATGAGCCTCGCGCTCGCGCTGTCGCCGCTGTACGGTGCGTTCGTCGCGGCCGCGGTCGTCCTCGGCGGCGTCGCGGGGCTTCACTACGCGGTCGCGACGACGCTGCTCTCTCGGACGTTCGACGATATCGGGACCGCCGTCGGATTCCATTCGATCGGCGGCCCGCTGGCGGGGCTGGTCGCACCGGTTGCGGCGGCCTGGGTCGGCGTTCGGTACGGGTGGCGTCCCGCCGTCGCGCTGACCGCGATCGTCGGGATCCCGATCTTCGTGTTGTTCGTCTGGCGGATCCGTCCGACCGAACCGCGACGGCCGGACGAACCGTTGCGGGATAGCCTCGAGTTACGCTCGCTGGTCGGGCTGATCTCGCGACCGACGATCGCGTTTCCCCTCCTCATCGCGATGGCCGGAACGTACGTCGTTCAGGGACTGTTGTCGTTTTTCCCCGCGTTCCTCGTCGCGTTTCACGGCTACACGCCGACGGCGGCCGGCGTCGCCTTTTCCGTCTTTTTCGTCATCCGGGCGTGCGGCCAGATCGTCCTCGGTCGCGTTTCGGATGTCTACGGACGGGACGTCGCGATCGGGAGTTCGATGATCGCCGGAGCGGTCGGGATACCGCTGGTCGTACTCGGCTCGGGACTGCTCCCGATGGCCGTTGGCGTCGCCCTGGCGGGCGTCGGCTCGAGTTTCTTCGCGGCGATCGATCCACGGTTCATGGACGCGCTTCCAGCCGAAGAGCGCGGAACCGGGTTCGGTCTCGTCCGAACGGTATACACCGTCCTCGGTGCGAGCGGATCGTTCGGCGTCGGCCTCACCGCCGACCTGTTCGGCTGGGGCGTCGCGTTCTGGACCCTGGCGGCCCTGTTTTTCGTCTCCTTTCTCGCCCTCGCGGCGAACCGAGTCTTCGGGCTCGGTTACTAGCTCCCGGTTGATCCGACCGTCGAGCGTCTCCCTGTCCCCGCCGCTTCTCAGGCGATCACTTCGACCATCGTTTCGTCTGCGTCGTCCGCGCCGACGACCCGAACCGGAAACTGCTCGTCCTGGCTGGTCGGATACGTCTCGAACGCGAGCGTGGCGGTGCCGGTATCGCCGCCCGAAACGGTGACCGCCTGGGTGTCGACCCGCTCCGGATCGTGGCCGACGATAAACTCGAGTTCGTCCGAGGCGGTCGACTCGCCGGCGTTCTCGAGTTCGATAATCGCCTCGAGCACCCCGCCCGCCTCGACGGGCGAGTTCGTCTCGAGGATCCGCACCTCAAGCGTTCCGTCGTCAGCACCATCGTCCTCGACTCTATTGACGATCCACGCTCCGTCTAGTTCTCGAGTGGTGCCGTCCGCACAGACGATCCAGGGACTGACCCGGCAGGTGTGACAGAGTGTGCTCTCGGTGGTCGGAAGCGTCGCTGTATCGAGCGTGCCGGAGAGGTCGGTCACGTCGAGGATGGTGTCCGATTGGGTCAGCCACCAGACGACTCGATCGAGGGATCGATCCGATCCCGACAGAGACACTTCGAGTTCGAACTCGAGGTCGTCGTCCGGCGCGAACTCGAGGGTCTCCTCGGCGGGCTGTCGACGTTCGATCGACGGCGATCCCTTGCCGCCGCTCGAGACGTCGATCTCCCAGTACGCAGCGTAGGTTTCGTTCCCGCCGCCGAACCCGCTCTCTCCGCGTCGAGCCACCGACGCAGCGACCTCGTGCGTTCCCGTGGAATCGAACGTGTGCATGTGGAAATACCGCCCGACTTCGGCGAAGTACGCGCCCGTCCACGGCCTCATCCAGGCTCCGGTGGACTCGCCGTCGATCCACCAGTTCACCTCGTGGCTTTCGTCCGGATCGACGGGCTCGACCTCGAACAGCACCGTTGTTCCCGGCTGGACAGTGAGTTCACTATTCGGCATCGCGTTCGGGAGCTCCGACGCCGCGTCCACCGCCACGGTCCGTTCGGCTCCGACCCCGCTGATTTCGATTCGAACCGGGAATTCGTCGTCGCTCCGGACTGGATACGTGTCGAACCCCTGATTGACCGATTCGGTCTCGCCGGCCTCGATCGTCATCGTTTGCCGTCCCAGCCGCTCTTCGGCGTGGCCGACGACGAAATCTACGTCGGCTCGAACGTCCGACGAGCCGGTGTTTTCGATCTCGGCGGTCACCCGGAGATGCTCGCCCGCGTTCACCGGCGCGCTCGTCTCGACGATATCGATCTCGAGGCTCGAGGTGTCGGTCTGCCGGTTCGTGGCATCGGTCTCGAGCGCGGCCGTTGTATCGCGTCCGTTCCGCCCGCCGACTCTCGATTCGTCTCCGACGGCCGTCCCGGTCAGGACGATGCTTCCGGTCGTTACCCCCTGTAGCACCCGCCGCCGCGTGAGTTCCCGTTTCTTCATGACGCACGCTTGCTCCACTCCCGAACGTAAAAGGAGGCTGACCGTTCCGCGATCAAACGCGTCGTTTCGATCCGATGGCCGAGATCGGTCGCGATTCAAACCGGTTTTTCTCCCTCTTGGCGGGTCACGTTCCGCACGGATTCTTACGGCGCATCGTCCTCCTCGGGATTCATCGCGGCTCCGAACCCGCCGCCGTCGTAGGCGTCTCGATTCCGTAGCTCCCGTACCCGTTGCTCGAGTCGGTTCTCGAGCGCTCGGTGGTGCTCCTGGTCGATGTCCGGGTCGTCCGCGAGTTCCTCGAGATCCCGGTTGGCGCGCTCGAGGAGGTCGACCGCGGCTTCGGTCTCGAGGTCCGCCGCTCGCTCGAGGGCGGATTCGATGTCGGCGAGGGTCCTATCCGTCATGGATGGGGTCTCGACGGGAAGCCGTTTCAACGTTTGCGCGCATTTTCAGTCTCCGTACAATGAACGAGGAATACCCGGTCCAACGGACGAGGACTAGATACAACACGACAGCCTGCGTTCGTTTCGCCAATGGCCGAACCCGCCGTTATCGCCCACCGAGCATTCGCCGGTGTCGCCCCAGAGAACACCGTCGCCGCGGCGCGAAACGCCGCCGAGCACAACGACGCGTCGATGCTCGAGATCGACGTCCAGCCCGCGGCCTGCGGAACCCCGGTAGTGATCCACGACGAACGGCTCGAGGGGACCCGCGACGGACGGCCGCTCACCGACGCCGATGGGCTCGTCTGGGAGACTGACCTCGAGACGATCCGCGACGCGAGGGTCCTCGGAACCGACGAAACGGTGCCGACGCTCGAGGCGTTTCTCGAGGCGGTCCCGAACGCGATGGCCGTCAACGTCGAGCTGAAAAATCCCGGGACGGAGTCGCTTCGATTCGGCGAGTCCCTTCCGGAGAGCGACCGCGAGGAGCGAAAGGCGGTCTGGAAGCCGTTCGTCGAACGGGCCGTCGCCGACTGTGACTCCTTCGCCGGCGAGATCCTCTTTTCGTCCTTTTGCGAGGGCGCGATTGCGGCCGTCCGCGATATCGGACCGACCTACGCCGCCGCCGCGCTGGTCTGGGACGACCTCGAGGCCGGCCTCGAGATCGCTCGCCGGTATGACTGCGAGGCGATCCACCCGCCGCGAAACGCGATCGCGGGAACAGCGCTTTCGGGAACGGAGTACGCCGGGTTCTCGGATGCAGAGCCAGAAACCGATCTCCTCGAGGTCGCCCGCGAGGAAGGTCGAGCGGTAAACGTCTGGACCGCCGAGACGTGGACCCAGTTCGACCAACTCGCCGAGGCGGGCGTCGACGGGATAATCGCGGACTACCCCGGCCTCGCCGTCAGGCAGTAACCGCTTATTGAACCGGCTACAGTGAATCGTCGTCTCGAGAAGAGAGATCCTCTGTCGCGGGCCCCTCGAGCACCGTCCCGTCGGGGGCGAACCGCGAGCCGTGACACGGACAGTCCCAGCTACACTCGGCGTCGTTCCAGTCGACGACGCAGTAGGTGTGGGGACAGACCGCGGAGACGGCGTGGAGGTCGCCGTCGCCGTCTCGAGCGGTCGCGATCGGTTTCGGGCCGTCGCGGATGACTCGACCCTCGCCCCGCGAGATGGACTCGAGGTCCGGCGAGAACAGCGTCCGGAGCCAGTCGGTTGCGAACTGGCTCGCGGCGTCGGCGTTTTCGGTGATCGCGTCCGCCGCGGAGGTCTTCGGCGTGAACCGGAGCGGGTCGAACAGGTCGGCTTCGGGCGGGCGCTCGCCGTCGATCAACGCTGCGAGCAGTCGCCCGGCGGCGACGCCGTTCGTCATTCCCCAGCCGCGAAAGCCGGTCGCGACATAGACGTTCTCGCTGGCGAAACCAGCCCGCCCGACGAACGGCACCCGGTCCGCAGTCACGTAATCTTGAGTCGACCAGCGGTAGTCGATCGACTCCACGCGGAACCGCTCGCGCGCCCAGCGCTCGAGCCGCCGGTACCGATCCGCGGTCGAGCCGCCCTGCCCGGTTTTGTGGTTCTCTCCGCCGACGAGGACCAGCGGTTCCTCGCCGTTCCTCCGATAGGTCCGCACCGAGCGGTACGGATCGCCGGGTCGGTAGTACATCCCCGACGGCGGCTCGCCACGGATTCGAATGCCCAGCACGTAGGACCGTTTCGGGTGCATTCTGGTGAAGTAGCCCGCCCGATCGAGGATCGGATAGCCCGTCGCGAGGACGATGCTCGAGGCGGTGACGGTGGCTCCTCGCTCTGTCCGAAGGCGACACGGACTGCCCGGTTCGACGTCGGTTACTCGAGTGTGCTCGTAGACGCCCGTGTCGTCGTTGTTTCCCACTCCCTCGTCGGGGGTATTTCCGCTACCATGCAATTCCTCGGCCAGTCCGAGGAGGTACCGCCGGGGGTGAAACCACGCCTGGTTGTCGAACCGGAGCGCCGCCGAAGCTCGTTCGAACGGTGGCACGGACCGAACTTCGGTCGCCTCGAGTCCCGCCATCGTCGCCGCGTCGGCCTCCCGTTCGATTTCGTCCGGGTCGTCGCCGTAGAGATACGACGGCTGTCGTTCGAACCCGCAATCGATGTCGAGTTCGTCGACCCGCCATTCGACCTCGTCGATCGCCTGCTCGTTTACCGACGCGTACCGTCTCGCGGCTCCGCGGCCGAACTCTCGGCGAAGATGATCGTATATCAGCCCGTGCTGGCTTGTCAGCTTCGCCGTCGATTTCCCGGTGACGCCCGCCGCGACGCGGTCGCGCTCGAGGACGGCGACCGACTTCCCGCGATCCCGCAAGTCGATCGCCGTCGAGAGTCCCGCGATTCCCGCGCCGACGACGGCGACGTCGACCGAGCGGTTCGACTCGAGCGGGCCGTAACTGGCCTCGAGCGTGCTCGCGAGCCAGGGTGAGGTCGGCTCCCCGGGGAGGTCGTCGCTGGGTCGAGTGAATTCGCCTGCCATCTGGTGACCGGTACGACTGCCGGCGGCAAAAAACAAGCGGGGCATGGGCTTTCTGCGAAGTGGAAAACCCTCCCTCTTTGGGCAAAATCACTGCACTCTCGACGACTGATTCACTAGCCTCGACACGTCCGACAACTCGTACGCCAGCAGTACCGTTAGCTGTCGGGTTCGTGCTGGTATTCGGGCGGAGCATCGTCGGCCTCGAGCCCGTGATACCCACCGTACACGCTGCCCATCACGCTCTCGTGGTCGTCCTCTTGAATCCACTCGGTGGTGACTTTGAAGTCGCCGTCGTCTGTGTCGTCGGTTTGGCACACTAACTCCCCGTTGCACGCGTCACGGGAGTCCGTCGCGTCGTAGGCGATCGCCGCGTCGCCGTCGAACTCCTCGACGACATCGACGGTGGTCGTCGTGTCGTGGCCCTTCGATTCTAAGTGAGTGACCCACGTATCCAGTGCCGTTTCGATCCCTCGGACGACGTTTCGTTCGTCGTACGCGTCCGCGATGCGGAGCTGGACGCTCATGTCCCGGTCGATCGCTCGCTCCTGTTCGGGAGCCATGATCGACTGCGGTTCGTCGTCGTGGTCGAGTCCCAGCGTGTGTCCGAGTTCGTGTTTCGTCGTCTCTCGAAGCGTAGTGTTCGTGTATCCTGCCTCGACGCGGATTTCGGCCGTCTCGGGTGCCTGCTCGGTGACGTAGTCCGCACAACCGATGTGGAACGAATCGAACGCCTCTCCGCAGCGCTCGAGGTCGCTGACGAACTCGATGTGCTTGTCCGGGTCCGGATCGGACTGGTTGAGCTCGTACGAAATCGGATACCCGGCGTATTGCTCGCTGTTGTTTTCCCAGTACTCCAATGAGTCCTCGACGATGTGGCGTTTATCCATTTCGACGGCCGAATCGTCGTACGCGACGGTCAGCGTCTCCGTGCCGTAGGGATTCGCGTCGGGGACATCCGAGTTCGCGTTCGGATCGTCGCTCTCGTTCGTGATCCCTTCGAGACCGCCGTTAATACCGAGCCCGGCACAACCAGCCATCACGACGAGCCCAACGACGACGAAGATCCCGAGCGCGGTTCGCATTTGTTGATAGAGGTATCGCGAACGCTTTATGTATTGTGTCGCGTTCTGTCAGTCGTTTCTACATTCGACGGGACGACGCGAAAAGCGGTGTTAGGATTCGTCTTCGGCCTCGAACACGTCCGGCAGTTCGTTGATCGACTCGAGGACAATCGACGCGCCCTCTTCGTCGTACTTCTGCCGCCCGTCCTCGCCCGTCAGCCCGCCGGTCAGCACGCCGATTCCGTGGTAGGTGCGATCCGGATCGCTCTCGCTTGCGTTGACGGCCGTCCGCACGTCGTCGAGTGTGTCGCCGACGAAGACGACGGTGTCGGCGTCGAACTGGGCCGCGAGCGTAGTCAGGGCTCGAGGGTGTGGCTTTCCTTCCTCCCAATCATCCATTGTGAACCGGTTGTCGGCACCGATATCGAGCCCGACGCGCTCGAGAGCGATTTCGGCTTCGGCTTCCGGACGTCCGGTCACCACGCCAACGTCGTAGTCTGCCGTCAGGGCGTCCCGCGTTTCGTCCTCGAGCAACACCGGCTCGTCGTGGATGAACCCGCGCGTTTCGATATCGGGGTCGCCGCCCTCGAGGCCTCGGTAGAGCTCTTCGCCGAGATAGAGCTGCTGGAATACGTCCCGAAGCCGCTCGCGATCCCATCGGTCTTTCACGCGCCGGGTGGCGTTCGCGCCGATTTCCTCCTGGACGACCTCGGTTGCGGCCTCGAGGCCGCCGCCGTTGGCCGCAATTTCGTCCGTGAACCCGTCGATCGAGTCGCGGTACCCCTCCTCGGTCGAAAGCACGTACAGCGCCGCGGCGTCGGTGAGTTCCCAGTCGTTGTTGAACCCGCCGGCGTCCTTGAACTGCTGGATATCTTCCTTGCGAATGCTCCGGTCGTAGACGCGCTCGACGGACTCAACGATCGCTCGACGGTAGGAGTTTTCGACATCGACGAGCACGCCGTCGATGTCGAGGACGACCGCGTCGGCGTCGATGGTGGCGGCTGCGTTCATACGCTGTCGAACGGACCCGAGGTGATAAAGCACGCCGAATTCGGTCGGCTGAAACTCGCGTCTGTGAACGGTCTGACTCGAACCAGCAAACGGAAGTCTCCGTCCCCGAAATGAACGCGTGATGAGTGGGCGAGCGGGAACCGTCGTCGATGCGATCGCCAGGGGGCTCGAGCGGCTCGGGGTCATTTCCGCCGAGCGGTTCCGTCCGACGATGGAGCTCGCGTTGCCCCGGATCGGTACCGGCTTTGCGATCATGTCCAAGCAGACGGCCGACCTCGCGATGGTCGGTATCGCCGTCGGCACGACGGGGACCGCGGGCCTCGCGTTCGCGTTAGCCTACTGGGAGGTCGTGACTATGTTGGGACTCGGGCTCGCGGGCGGCACCGTCACTCTCGTCTCGCAGAATTACGGCGGCGAGCAGACCGAACGCGCATCGATCGTGGTCAAACAGAGCGTTCTGGTGGCAATCGCGTTCGCGATACCGCTTATGGCCGCGTTTTTTCTCTTCGCGGAGCCGTTGATCGGCCTCCTCGCTAACGATTCGGAATCGATTCACCACGGGAGCGTCTACCTCGCATTCGTCGCGCCGGCCATTCTTTTCGAATTGCTCAACTTGATCGCCAGCCGAACGTACACGGGGATCGGCGACACGTTCACGGAAATGATGGCCCGCGGCGGCGGCGCGGTGCTCAACGTAATTCTCAGCGCGCTCCTTATCTTCGGCTTCGATATGGGCGTCGCCGGCGCGGCCATCGGAACCACCCTCTCGACCGGGTTCGTCACCGTCGTCCTCGCGTGGGGGATGGTTGGGCGGAACTACGGCGCGCTGGGGATGGAACCCAGCCCCGTTCCGATTACCCGCACGGGACCCCTTCTGGATGTCGGGATCATCCGTCAACTGATGGAGATCTCGACGCCGGAAATCGGTCGTCGACTCGCACAGGGGATCGTCGTCTTCCCGCTGTTGTGGATCACGGCGGTGTTCGGCCCGGTCATCGTCACCGCTTTCGAGGTCGGCAGACGCGTCCGAAGCCTGATCAACAGCATCAATTGGGGGATGTCCCTGGCCTCGAGTTCGCTCGTCGGCCAGCACCTCGGGGCGAACGAGGAGGACGAAGCCGAGGCCTACGGCGGCGCAATCATCCGGCTCTCGCTGGTGATCTACGTCACCGCAGCTGTGATCGTGGTGGTGTTTGCCGAACCGATCGCCAGTATCTTCGTCTCGAGTCCCGACGAAGTCACGCAAGCCGCGATATTCGTCGCCATCGGCGCGATCAGCGCGGTCGGGTTCGGCCTCGACGGCGCGGCGGCCGGTGCCTTGCTCGGTGCCGGCGCGACTCGCTGGCCGTTCGTCTCCTCGCTGATCGGTCGGTACGTCTTTGCCCTTCCCGCGGCTGCGCTGGGGCTGGTGACGCCGCTCGGCATCGCAGCGCTCTACCTTGCGTTCTTGCTCGAGACGTTCGTTCCGGGCGGGATCAACTACTGGCTCTTCCGGACGGGCCACTGGAAGGCCGTGAGTCGGCGGTATCGTCCCGGCTCGGCAACCGACGGCGACTGATCGGTTCCCGATCGCCAACTCGGAATCTACGCGCTAACGTTGGTCTGAGCACGGCTTAGAACCCGAGCGCCAGCGCGAGTTGCGCCGCAAGGAGCAACAAGCCGACGGCGTAGAGTACGTCGAGGAAGAACCACGACAGCAGGTTCGCGACGTAGATCACGATCACGAACGGGATTCCGAGGAGGACGATCGGCGAGCGCCGCCACTCTGAGAGCGATCGGTTCCACAGCGTCTTCGCGTCGCCGGTGCTGGGAAACGCCTGGACGCCGACGCTGAACCCGAGCCAGCCGAGTACGAGCGCGACGACGACGGTTTCGGTCGTCGTGAGGCTCAGATCGAGACTGGCCCCGACCTCCGGGATGCCACTCGAGAGCACGACCGCGGCGAACCCGACGAACAGACAGAACGCTATCGCCGTGTTGAGCAGAAACGGTGCGACGCTGATGACGAACGACTGCCAGTAGCGGTCAGGTTCGCCGTGTTGGACGTACCCCGCAGGCGTCCCGAGTCGGAAGTACGCGACGTCGACGACGGGAACGCCCATCAGGTCGCAGGCTTTCTTGTGTGCGAACTCGTGGACGACGACCCCGGGAGCGGTGAGGAGACTGAAGAAAAAGCCGATAAACGCGAGCATATGCCAGAACGGCAGTACGGAATCCTAAGTGTTCTGGGTCGGTGTCTGTCGCCGATATCACACGTTCACTCGGCGACGAACAGCGTGTCACCCGGAATCGTCTTTCGATCGACCGGAATGGCTGGCTGGTCGCCGCCGAGGGTCGTAAAGACGAACGGCGCGTCGACCGCTCGAGCGACCTCGAGCGTCGGTCGATGCAACTCGGGCGGCAGGTTTTGGGCGAAGAGCACGTCCGCACCATCATACACCGCGAGGTTCGGATCGACAATGTCGTCGCGGACGAAAGTCACGCTAGCTGGTACGTCGCGCTCGTGGATGTCGGTTCCAGTGACGGAAACCCCCGATTTCGCCAGTACACTCGCCAGATCGGTTCGTCTGCCGATTCCCACCTCGACCACGCAATCTGCACTCGAGAGGTAATCACAGATTGCCTCGAGAGTCCGACGAGAGTGTGCCATGGCGGGACGTTTATGGCACCTGCGGCCATAGTCGTTTTCATGCTCGTCGATATCGTTCCGGTGGGATCCGTTTCCGCGGAGGTCAAGCGGGCGGCCTCCTCAGCGTTGCGTTCGGTCTACGACTGTGAGGTTACGGTCAACGATTCGCAGTCGATTCCAAGCGGTGCGTACGATGACGGACGGAACCAATACTCTGCGGAGTCGTTCATCCAACTCGCGGAACGAACTGGCCGAGGCGATAAGAACATCGCGATCACTCCCCACGACCTTTTCTACCGACGCCGAAACTACGTCTTCGGACTCGCCTACCTCGATGGTAGCGGTAGCGTCGTCTCGACCTACCGGCTCCAGACGTCGTCGGACGGCGGCTTCTCAAACAAGAGCGCCGCCGACATCTTCGAGGACCGTGTTCGAAAGGAGATCGTCCACGAAATCGGCCACACATACGGCCTCGAACACTGCGACAACAACCGTTGCGTGATGAACTTTTCGCCGACGGTTCGCGAGGTCGATATCAAAGAGGAGAACCTCTGTGGAAGCTGCCAGCGGTTGGTAAAGTGATGTATCTCGGGGACACGCCCCGAGGCACTCTCGCTGTAGACCCGCGACATCGCGATTGCGGTCCCGAACACCTCGTTTTTCTTTCTTGCCGTTCTTTCTCGAACCGATGCCCGCCACAGCCCCCTTCGAAACGCTCACCGCCGAGTACGACGCCTGGTTCGAGACGAACCGAGACGCGTACCGAGCGGAACTGGCCGCACTCGAGCAGGTGCTCTCCAAAGACACGCCCTACGTAACCAGCGAAACCGATCCCGCCGGCCCGGCCACCCTCGAGGTCGGTGTCGGAACCGGCCGCTTTGCCGACCCGCTCGAGATTCCGGTCGGAATCGACCCGGCAAGGAACCCGCTTCTCGAGGCCCGAGACCGCGGCGTCGATCCGGTTCGAGGCGTCGCCGAACGGCTCCCCCTGTGCGACGACGCGTTCGATCGGATCCTCTTCGTCACCGTCTGGTGTTTCCTCGACGATATCGAGGACACGCTTTCAGAGACCCGTCGCGTGCTCGCAGCCGACGGGGAACTCGTGATCGCGTTTCTCGACCGCTCGAGCCCGCTAGGGCAGGTGTACCAGGAGAACAAGGATGAGAGCCCGTTCTACGCTGACGCGCAGTTCGTCACCGGAGAGGAAGTCTGCGGTGCGCTCGAGAACGCGGAATTCGTCGTTCGAGAACGGGTTCAGACGGTGTTCGACGAGTCTGTGGAGGAGCCCACCGAGACCGAATTGCACGGCGAAACCGAACGCGTCCGCGACGGCCACGGCGACGGACTGTTCGGCGTCGTTCGAGCCACGCTCGAGTAGCCTCGGCCGACTCGAAAGCCGTCTCCCTCCGCTGGAGAGACAAAGACCACCGCCGGAGGGAACAAGGATTTAGGCTCGAGCGTCCTACGAACGCTTGACACTACTGTCGTGATACCTGCCAGTCTCTCGCAGAGCGGGAGGGTCGACGCGGCCGTAAGTAGCGACTGTCTCGGGGTCGACCCCGGTGAGCGCCGATGACCGGCGACGAGCGGGAGATCGAAATCGAGGTCGAAGCCGAGGGCGACCGCTCGGACGACGGCTCGCTAGACGACGAAATTTCGACCGAGACTGAATCCGACTCCGGCCGGTGGAGCACCGGTCCGAACCCGCTCGAGGATCCCGAGGCGGCGGACGGGGGCGACCTCGGGGACGAACTCGGCCGCATCGACGTCATGTCGACGCCGGAGGGCTACGTCGAGGGTCGCGTAACAGACCTCGAGACGGTCGACGAGACGACGGTTCGTCTCGAGGTCGCGCTCCCCCACGGTCGAACGGCCTCGTTCGCGCTCGAGAAGCCGATTCCGTGGTCCGAGGAGTTTCTCTTGGCCCGGATCGTCGAGGACGTCGGCTACGACGCCGCCTCCGTAGGCCACCTTGTCGGAGAATCCGTGTTCGTCACGCGGGCGGATCTCGAGGACGATGACACGACCGGCTGGGACGGGCTCTGGACGAGCTCCGCTCGCGTGGCGGGCCGGACGGTGAACTCGTTGCTCGAGTCCTCCTTGGGCGGTCGTTTCGAGAAGACCGAAACCGGGCCAACGTGGCGTCTCGTCGATCCGCGGGAACGCCCCGACCCCGTCGAGGAGGGCGATTCCGACGCCGTGACCGTCTCGATCGCGCTCGCGTTCATTCTCGTCGGCGTCGTCACTGCTGCGGCTGGTGCAGTGTTTGGCGTGACAGGAGGTGTTGTCGTCTCGAGTGCCGCGATCGCGTACGCGGTTCCGGGTCTCCTCCTCGCGCTAGTCGGTTTTCTCGTCGCGTATTCGGTAGCTGATCCTCGAGACTAGATGCTGCCGATGTTACCGTCGCGTCGCGCTCACTCGAGCCGACTGAACACAGCGACGCCAGCGACCGTCAGCAGTCCGAGGATACCCAGGAGACGAACGACTCCGGAGAAGGTGAGCAACTGCGCCGCGACGAGTGAGACGAACGCGCCGGAATAACGGACGATTACGGCCGAGTCGATCGCGAGACAGACCGTTCCAGCGATCGTCAGACCGATTCCGAGTGCGAGCACCATCGCCGATAGCCCGGCGGAGTCTGCAAGTATAGTCGCGACGAGCGTGAGGGTAATTCCGA
Organism: Halostagnicola bangensis; assembly: GCF_054653435.1. NCBI lineage: Archaea > Methanobacteriati > Methanobacteriota > Halobacteria > Halobacteriales > Natrialbaceae > Halostagnicola > Halostagnicola bangensis. Next base: position 1,927,450 of record NZ_BAAIGG010000002.1, read on the forward strand.
GGACCGCAACCAGTCCTTCCGTCGACCGAGTCGGCAACTGAAAGCGGGAAACTGAATTCACGCGTCAAAATTCTGTCCATTATCGCATGAATATCCCGGTCGTCGACAACTCGAGCCAAAACAAGTCGACCGCCGCCGATCAGACCGAGTAGTAGTACTCGCCTTCGCGTTTCTGCTCGCGATCTAACTGCGAGTCGGGTTTGTTGATACGCGGCCGCGACGTCCGTTCGTCGCGGCGGAACGTGATGTCGAGGTTCTCGAGGAAGTCGTTCATGCCTTGGCGCATCGGCTGTGGGGTCCCGGCGCGGCCCTCGATGGCCGGTTCGCCGTCGAAGACCATCAGGCGATCCGCGAGCAGGTCGATCACGTAGGTGTCGTGGTCGATCACGAGCACGGTCGCGTCCTGCATCTCGGCGTGGCGGCGGATCGCGCTTGTCGCCTGGACCCGCTGTTCGACGTCGAGGTGTGCGGATGGCTCGTCGAGCAGGTACAGATCCGCGGAGTCGGAGAGACAGGCCGCGATGGCGACCCGCTGGCGTTCACCGCCCGAGAGATCCGAGAGGTTCTGTTCCATGATGCGCTCGAGTTGCAGGGGCTGGGCGATTTCGGTGTTCCAGTATGAGGAGCCGAACTGGTCGGTGATCGACGAGAGGAACACGTCGACGCGCATGTGCTGGTCGATGGTGACGTACTGGGGTTTGTAGGAGATATCCAGATCCAGGTCAGCATCCCCGGTCGTCGGCTCGAGATCGCCGGTCAGCAACTGGGCGAACGTCGACTTACCGATCCCGTTCGGGCCGACGATGCCGAGCACTTCGCCTTCCATGATTTCGCCGCCTTCGACCGCGAGTTCGAACTCGCCGTCGCCGTAGGACTTCGTCATGTCCGGATACTCGACGAGCGGGTCGCGGTGGGTCGCGTTCCGCGGCGCGTGTTCTTCGAACTCGATCTGGTCGGGACGGATCCGCATGTTTTCGTTCTCGAGGTAGCCCGAGAGGTACTCGTTGATCCCGTTTCGGACGGATTTTGGCGTCGTGATGACACCGTAGGCCCCGGGCTCACCGTAGGCGACGTGGAGGGTGTCACAGAGCAGATCCAAAATCGCGAGGTCGTGTTCGACGACCAGTACGGATTTGCCCTCCTCCTCGGCGAGTTCGCGGGTGAGTCGTGCGGCGGTAACTCGCTGACCGATATCGAGGTACGGCGTGACTTCGTCGAGGAAATAGAAATCGGTGTCTCGAGCGAGCGTGGCCGCGATAGCGACCCGCTGGAGTTCGCCGCCCGAGAGGTCCTCGATCGCCTGATCCATGACCGGGCCGATCGAGAGTCGTTCGACGAGGTAATCAAGCGCACCCCGTTCGTCGGTGCGCTCGAGCAACTCTCGCGTGTTGCCGTCGAACTGTTCGGGAATCTGGTCGACGTATTGGGGTTTTTGCGAGACGGTTACGTTACCGTCGCGGACGTCCGCGATGTAGTCCTGTAGTTCGGTGCCGCGGTAGGCGTCGAGAACCTCCTCCCAACCCGGCGACTCGTTGTACCGACCCAGGTTCGGTTCGAGTTCGCCCGCGAGGATGCGGACGGCGGTCGTTTTCCCGATCCCGTTCGGACCGAGGATACCGGTGACCTGTCCCTCCTGAGGGGCAGGAAGCCCGTACAGCGAGAAGGCGTTTTCCCCATAGCGGTGGATCGGATCGTCCTCGAGTTCCTGTGGGAGATTAATGATTTCGATGGCGTCGAAGGGACACTTCTCGACGCAGATACCACAGGTTTCGCCGAGACAGATCTCTTCGGAGATACGGACCTGTTCGGGCTGGCCCTGATCGGGTTCCTCGCCGCGAAGGGTGATACACTCCTTGCCCGTCCGGTTCGGCGGACAGTAGTTCTTGCACTCGTAGTTACACCGATCCGGCTGACACCGGTCGAGGTCTACGACGGCGATGCTATCGTCTGCCATCGTTAGATCGTGACCTCCGTCGTGAGCAGAATGCCCCACGTCACGAACCACAGCGAGAAGGTCATGAACGCGATGAACAGATAGTGTTTGAACCCGAACTCGTCCTCATTATAGATGCCGGATACCTGTAAGAGCGGAAACTGGATAATGATCGCTCCGAGGACGACCAACAGCGCCTCTTGATTTTCTGCACCGCCTTCGCCCGTCCCGTAGAGGTAGAGACAGGCGAACGCGGCTGCGACCCCGAGCAAGGCCGACAGCGCCGTCACGCTGATCGAGCGGATGTGCTCGTATCGGTCGCTAATCGATTCCGTCGACATGAGACGCACTCTGTCGCCGTCGGTGAAAAGCCGTTCGCATTGGCGGGAACGCGGGCAATCTGGTTTGCGAGCATTCAGTTCGACGGTTGCAAACTGGGTACGGTCCAGGGCTCGCTCTCGTTCCGGGGCTATCCGTCGCTTTTGGATGCGCCAATTTGTCGACGATCGGCCGGCGACGATGGGGCGGTCGATCCTTCGGTCAACGACTTCCTTCCTGTACCTGCATCTCACGCCCAACCCTGACTGACCAGTCAATTAGGCTCATATGGGGCGTATGAGGGTCTGAAAACAAAATTTTCGCGGTGGCCGTGTCGTATACTTACTCTCTGGTTCCGGGAGCAAGGCTCAACTTTTAAGCCTCTGGGTGCTTTCAAATCGTAGTATGGAAGAGACCGACGGAGAGGAAATCGAAGATCTGCCGCCGAGTGCCAAACTCGTTTTCAAGGTGCTCGAGTACGATGGTCCGCTGACCCAGAAACAGATCGTTCAGGAGTCGATGCTCTCTGCCCGGACGGTCCGCTACGCGCTCGAGCGCCTCGAGGAGATCGGCATCGTCGACGAGGATATCTACTTCGCCGACGCCCGTCAGAGTCTCTACCGACTCGAGGAACCGGTCGCGGCCGACGGTAACGGCGTCGAGGAAGCCGCACCCGAAAAAGACGCCTGCTGTGCCGAATAATCCGGTTTCCGATAACCGCGAGAACGGCAGGATTATTTTATCGTGGTAACGTTCTCGAGTATGGACAAGGAGCGGCTTCCACAGTGGGGTTGGTTGTTGATCGGGTTGTTCGGGATGGCAATTCTCTCGAATTTATTCAATGTTTTCGTCCTCGAGCCCATCGGGCTTCCCCCGAATTATTTCGTCGTCACGCTGATCGCCGCGATGTCGGTCGTCGTGATCTACATCAGCGTCTGGTACGACGACGACCGTGCACACTACTGGGAGAGTTCGAAAGCGAGCATCTTCGGCGACGTGTTTTTCATCCTGCTGGGTGCGATCGTTTCCTCCGGGTTCGTCATCGCGTTCACGCTCGACGCCGGATTGGGGCAACTCGTTCGCGAGCTGTTCGGGATGATCGCGGGATTCGTGACCGCCTGGGGGCTGTTCTACTGGCGAAATACCGACCTGTATCGGGTCGGAAGCGACTAAGCTCGCTGGCAAAATCGAGTTCTTGCTATCGTTCGGTTCGCTCGCCGATTCCGGGCGTCGGTGGAACAGTGCGTTTGTGCTCGGACGCTTCGTGCATCGACAGGACTTCTTCGGCAGTCGCTCGCTCGATACCCATCTCATCGACGGCAGTCTCGAGTGACTGTCCCTGATCCACGACGCGCTCCAGCAGCGGGTCGATGACGGCGTAGGGCGCGCCGAGTTCGTCCGCATCCGTTTGTCCGACGTAGAACCCGGCCGTCGGCTCCTTATCGATGATTTCGTCGGGGACGCCGAGATAGCTCGCGAGGGCACGAACCTCGGTTTTGTAGAGGTCGCCGATCGGGTAACAGTCGGCTGCGCCGTCTCCGTACTTGGTAAAGTAGCCCAGCAATGACTCGGAGCGGTTCGCCGTTCCAAGCACGATCCGCGAGTGGCGATTCGCCGCGTAGTAGAGCGAGACCATCCGCATGCGCGCGGCAACGTTCCCGAGCGCGTGATTGCGCTGGTTCGGCCGGGACATCGACTCTTGATCCGGCTCGAGAGCGGGCGAGACCGTCTCGTCGAAGGAACCGATCAACGACCGGAGGTGAATCTCTCGAAACTCGATCTCGAGTTCCTCGGCGGCCGCTCGAGCGTCGGTCATGTCGGCCTGCTCCGTCTTGTGATACGGCAGTCCGAGTGCGAGCACTTGTTCGCTTCCGACCGCGTCGGCCGCGAGCGTCGCGGTCAGGGTGGAGTCGACGCCGCCGCTCATCGCGACGACGACGCCGTCGACGTCCGCTTCGTTCACGAGCGACTCGACGTACGATGTCGCCCGCTCGTGAACGCTCCGCAGACTATCTCGATCCGTCAGAAACGGACTCCCATCGGATGCGGGGATCGCTTCGTCAGTATTCACGTTTCTCACCGCCACGGTAAAGAGAGTACCTAGTCATTCGACATTCTACTCGTATTTATGAGTGTACCTTAAACAACTAGTAGCCGGAAAGTGCGTACCGTTACCAGTCGGTGCCGTTCGAGGATTCATTTTTCGTCCGTAGAGAGGGTTCCGTCTGTAGACAGGTTTATTTTCCGGACGACTCCAGTAGCTGGTAGCAACGGTTTCCCGCTATGTCCCTCCAGTTCGTCCCCGACGTCGGCCTCGAGCCCGACCGCGAGCTCCGTCTCCGGATGCTTTGCTCGCTCTGTTTGATCGTCTTGCTCCCGTTCGCGTTCGTCTACACCTTCGTCTTTCTCGCGAACACGGTCGGAATCGCCCTGCTCGAGTGGGCGAACGAGCGCCCGTACCACGGCGAGTTCTACGTCGATCCCGTGCTCCTGACCGTCTTCGTCCTCGCCGGCCTCGTCATCCAGTACCGCTACGGGCCAAGAGCGGTCCTCGATTCGGTCGGCGCGAGCCGCGTCGACGCCGACGCGTATCCGACGCTTCACGCGACCGTTACCCGACTCGCGGCCCAAGCCGACGTCCCGAAACCGGATGTCGCGGTCATCAACAGCGACGTCCCCAACGCGTTTGCAGTCGCTGGCGGAGGAACGGAGTGCATCGTCGTGACGACCGGCCTCCTCGAACTTCTCTCGGAGGACGAACTCGAGGCGACCGTGGCCCACGAACTCGCACATCTCTCGAACCGAGACGCGAACCTGATGACGACCGCGTGGCTCCTGCCGACGATCACGTACTTCCTCGCGATCGCGGCGTTTTACGTCCTGTACGGCCTCTTTCGACTGCTCGGATCCGGCGGTGGCACCTCTGGCGGAAACCGCGACGGTCGCGGACTCGCCGTCGCCATCGTCGTTATCGTCGTCAGCGCGGTCGTGACGCTCGCGGTGTCGGCGATGTTTTGGGTCGCGAGCGTCCTCCTCTATCGGGTCCTCTCGAGACACCGCGAGTACGCCGCGGATCGGGCGGCCGCGACCATAACCGGCTCCCCGGCGGCGCTCGCGAGCGCGCTCGAGAAGGTCGACGGGACGATGCCCGAACTCCCGGACGAGGATCTTCGCTCGCTCGACGGCGGTGCCGAGGCGCTCTACCTCGCGCCGCTCGAGTCGCGCGCGTTCGGCTCGAAGGAGCTGATTAGCACGGATATCTTCCCGGAAACCCATCCGAAGACGAGCGATCGAATCGAGCACCTTCGCGACATAGAGCGCGAGGGGGTGACCGGATGAGCGACGACCGGGCGACTCGATCCCGGAGGCAGGTATTGGGGGCGATCGCGGCGGGAACCTCGACCGTCGTCGCCGGCTGCGGCTATCAGCCGGGCGGCGGCGACCTCGACTGGCAGGAGTCGACGGGACACAACGTCGGCTTTGGCTCCTCGAGCGACGAACGTTGGCGCTCGGACGGGACTCACCTCTTCCGGATCCGCAATCGGAGCGGCCGCGATGCGGTTCCGGGCGGGTTCGAGGACGTCAACGGAGCCTACGTTACGGCCTACGACTCGAGCGGTTCGACAGTCTGGAGCGGCGACGCGGGAAGCGAGTACACCGGCGTGCCGAGCATCGCGAACGGGCGGGTCTTCTTCTCGCTCGAGGACGAAACCGTGGCGGCGCTCGAGCGGTCCCCCTCCGACGACGATTCCGGGAGAAACAGCACCGACGACGCCGAAACCGCGTGGACGACCGACTGGGGTGGTCCCTCGCTCGCCCTCTCAGCTTCGGACGACCTCGTCGTCGGCGTTCACGAAGGCGGGGCGGTCGGATTCGATTCGGATAGCGGCGAGGAACGGTTTGTACTCGATCTCGAGGCGGAACCGTTCGACGAAATCGACTCCGTAGCGGTTGGTGGCGAGATTGTGTGGGTCGTCGCCGTCGATACCGACAGCTCCGATGACAACGACGACGATCCCGACGACAACGCCAATACTGACACTAACAACGACAACGACGACGCCGATACTGACACCAACAACGACAGCGGCGACGACCCCGTCCTCCTCGGCTACGATTCCGCGGGCGAGGTGGTCGTCGACCGCTCGCTCCCGTCGACACCCTACTGGCTCGAGACGGCGGGATCAGCCGCACTCGTCGGCGTCGAAACGGACAACGGCGAGGACGAACTGTGGCTGATCGACGATTCGGACGACCGCCGCGGACGAGTGTCGCTCGAGCGGTCCTCGAGCGAGCCGATCGTCGTCGGCGAGCGCGCCTACTTCGCCGCCGGTGGAACGATCTCGGCGATCGATACGTCGACCGGCGAGCGCTCCTGGACGACGGAGGACTACACGGTCCGTGGCGACGTCGCCGCCGACAGCGACCGACTCTACGTGCAGGGAACGACCGAAGCGATGGATCGTTGCGGACTGATCGCCCTCGATCACGACGGCGAGGAAGCCTGGACGGCGTCCGTCCCGCTCGAGGTCGGTTGCTCGGGCGAGCTGTTCGCACTCGAGGATCGACTGGTGGTCGTCGACAACGGTGAGCTGTACGGCTTCCGAAAAACGTTCGGGAGGCGATTCACGCTTTTGTGAAATGCTCGCTCGCCCACTCGGCTCGCGGTACAGACTCGCTTTTTCGCGGTCCGATGCACTCGTTCGCTCGAGGATGGCACGATCGGTGTCGCCCTCACATGATTGCGCCGTGGCTGTGGTAGACGTGTTGCTAATCTTTTATTAGATGGCGGCCATATTCACTTCCATGGCCCGCCTTCTCTCCACGAAGACGCTACAGACGAGAGTCGGAGTTGCTATTGCAACGGTGAGAGATGTGCGGTTCGAACCGGACGCTGATACCCTCGTCGCGATTCTCTCATTATTCGCACTGTGGGGTATTTACTATTTTCAGTCGGTAAGCGATTCGGTTGAGTCGCTTCTCCTGTTCTTGCTGGTCGGAAACTTCGGTCTCACTATTGTGTTTCCCATTTACTACGCGTGTTATGTGCGAGACGAGCCGCTCTCGGAGCTCGGTATTACGACTCGCGGGTGGCGGCGAGCTGTCGTTGCATCAACTATTGCTGCGCTGGTACTCCTTCCCGGCCTCATCTTTGTGAACGAACCTGCCGCCGTTTTAATCCCTCATATCGTCACGGTCGGGCTGATGATCTGGGAACCGTTTTTCGTCCACGGGTGGCTTCAGATTCGGTTCGAGCAGGCGTTCGGTGCTGGTCCCGGTATCGTACTCGCTGGCGCCGCCTTCGCATTGTTTCACGTGGGAACGACGACACTGGCCGGATTACTCATCCTCTTGTTTTTCGGGGCTATTCATGCGGCACTCTTTCGTGCGTTCGACCGGAACCTCCTCGTTCTCTGGCCGATCCTGTGGGCTATCGGAAGTTCACAGGGGACACTCGACAGTATCGTATTCGGCTGGGAAGAAGCAACAGCCTACCTCGGTATTCTCCTCGTCACCGCGGTCATCCTCTTCCTCACTCGGAAACGGTTCAATTGACCTGTCGAACCCTCGGCCTCACGGGTCGCTCACCTCCACTAAAAAGGCCGCTCGCTCACTCCGCTCGCTCGCGGTCCAACTGCTTACGAGGGCACGACGGTAATCGGCTCCGTCCGATCGATCGCCTGCTCGAGTTCGTCGGCGATCGCACTCCCTCGAGAGACCTGAATCTCACACGCGTACCTTTTTTCTCGTCGGGTTCCCCCTTCGGGGTCACCCATCCTCCAAAAAATCTACGCTAAAAAAGGCCGCTCGTTCGCTCCGCTCGCTCGCGGTCCAACTGCTTACGAGGGCACGACGGTAATCGGCTCCGTCCGATCGATCGCCTGCTCGAGTTCGTCGGCGATCGCACTCCCTCGAGAGACCTGAATCTCACACGCGTACCTTTTTTCTCGTCGGGTTCCCCCTTCGGGGTCACCCATCCTCCAAAAAATCTACGCTAAAAAAGGCCGCTCGTTCGCTCCGCTCGCTCGCGGTCCAACTGCTTACGAGGGCACGACGGTAATCGGCTCCGTCCGATCGATCGCCTGCTCGAGTTCGTCGGCGATCGCACTCCCTCGAGAGACCTGAATCTCACACGCGTACCTTTTTTCTCGTCGGGTTCCCCCTTCGGGGTCACCCATCCTCCAAAAAATCTACGCTAAAAAAGGCCGCTCGTTCGCTCCGCTCGCTCGCGGTCCAACTGCTTACGAGGGCACGACGGTAATCGGCTCCGTCCGATCGATCGCCTGCTCGAGTTCGTCGGCGATCGCACTCCCTCGAGAGACCTGAATCTCACACGCGTACCTTTTTTCTCGTCGGGTTCCCCCTTCGGGGTCACCCATCCTCCAAAAAATCTACGCTAAAAAAGGCCGCTCGTTCGCTCCGCTCGCTCGCGGTCCAACTGCTTACGAGGGCACGACGGTAATCGGCTCCGTCCGATCGATCGCCTGCTCGAGTTCGTCGGCGATCGCACTCCCTCGAGAGACCTGAATTTCGCCGCCGCGGCTCACCGTCGCCGTAAACAGGTACTCGCCGTTTGCCTGCAGTTCGACGGTTTCGCTCTGGTGACCGTCGACGGGGATGACGATGTGTCTCGAGGTGATCTCGGGTTGGACGATCTGGCCGGCCTGCTGGCCGCCGCTGTTTCCACCGCCCGCATTCCCGCCGCTTGCGGAACCGCCGCCGGCGTGTTGGGTGCCACCGCTCGCACCGCCCGCCCCGGAGTGGGGGTTTTCGTCGTGGGTGCGAACGTCGATGTCGATGCCGAGTCGGTTCTCGACGTCGTTGATCCGGCCGCCGCCTTTCCCGATCACGCTCGAGATGTCGTCGTCGGTGACGTAGACGACCGCACGATCCTGGCTCTTGAGCTGGACGTCGACGTAGCCGTGGGCGATCGAGCGAATCTCCCGTTCGATCTCCTGTTTGGCGATGCGGTCGACGCCGGATTCCGAACCCGGTCCGCCATCCTCGTCGCCGTCGAGCGGAACGGTGACGACCTGGCGGTTGAAGGTGTAGATTTCGTACTCGGGAACGCCGGTTTCGAACTCCTTGACCTGAATAACCGGTCGCGCGAGGTCTTCCTCGGTGAGTCCCGCGGGGACCTTGACCTCCGTCTGGACGTCATAGACCTTTGCGACCTCCCCGGCCTCGATGTAGACCACGGTGTCGACAACCTGCGGAATCATTCCGAGTTCGACCCGACCGATGAGCCGCTGGAGGGCGTCGATCGGCCGCGTGGCGTGAACGACGCCGAGCATCCCGACGCCCGCGAGTCGCATGTCCGCGAACACCTCGAAGTCGTTGGTTTTGCGGACCTCGTCGTAGATGGTGTAATCGGGTCGAACCATCAACAGGGCATCCGCGGTTTTCTCCATCTCGCCGCCGAGTTCCGTGTACTGGGTGATCTCGGGCCCGACCTGCAGGTCTCGGGGCTTTTCCATCGTCTTCACCGAGTAGTCGTTGTCCGAGATGTACCGGGCGACCGCCTGGGCGAACGTGGACTTGCCAGCCCCGGGCGCGCCGGAGATGAGGACGCCGCGCTGGTGCTCGAGCAGGCGATCTTTCAACTCGTCGGCGTGCTCGTAGTCCTCGATGTCGGTCTGGGCGATCGGGCGAACCGCGGTGATCTCGATCCCGTCCGCGAAGGGCGGTCGGGCGATAGCGATCCGGAAGTCACGGAACTGGACGATCTGCATCCCGGACTCCTTCAGTTCGATGAAGCCGTCGCTCGACTCCTTGGCTCCATCGACGACCTCGCGGGCGTACTCGTCCATCGTCTCCTCATCGAGCGGTTCGTCGGCGATCTCCTCGTAGCGCATCTCGCCGAGTGCGCCGCGTTTTGCCATCGGTACGGTGTCCGTCTTGAGGTGGACGCTCATCGTCTCCTCGTCGAAGTAGCCCTCGACGGAGAGGGTACCGACCTCGCGAACCTTCGGGGAGAGGTACTCGACCTCGAGACCTTTCGCCTGGGCGACTTCGGCTTGCACAATATCGCTCGTGAGGAAGGTCGCCTCGAGATCCTCGGCCAGATCCCGGATCAGGGCGTCGATTTCGCCTTCGGAGGCGTGGCCCCGCTCGATGGCGTTCGGGCGCTCGCCGACGTACTCCACGTCGATGACGCCGTCGTCGGCCAGGTCGGCGAGTCGCTTGAGCTCCGAGAGGCCATCCCAGCCGCTATCGTAGCCGTCGTTTGCCTGCGCCTCGAGTTCCGCGACGACGGCTTCGGGTACCGAAATCGTCGCTCCCTCGAACTGCCCGTCTTCGATCGTCTTCGAGACGCGGCCGTCGATGACCACGCTCGTGTCCGGCACGACGTTCATGTATCAACATAGGGTTGCCGACGCCAATAAGGGTGTTCAACGAGCGGGATGGGTTCTGGTGGGCTCGAGCGCTGTTTTGGGGTCGTTTCTACCGCTGGTCGTTGGAGGCGGTCCGATGGAGAGTCGTCGAACGCTTCGACCGAACCAGGACCGTCAATGGATATTATACGAATCCGACAGAAAGTGTTATCCACGACATGAAAGCGATCTATTTCGACGTAGACGGAACGCTCTTGCACTTCACTCGAGCGTACGACGAGATTCTGGCAGAGACGTTCCGAACGGTCGAGGGCGAGGTTCGAGACGAGTGGGTCGAGACCTACAACGAGAGGTTCTACGATGTATTCTCCGCGTGCGAGCCCAACCCGTCCCGAAACGCGTTCGCGACCGTCGGCGAGAACCCCGACGAACTTCTCGAGGAACTCCGCGAGCGCGAAGTCGAGGCTTGCCAACCGCCCGAACGCGTCCACGCCCACCTCGAGGCGCTGAGCGAGGAGTTCAAACTGGGCGTGCTGACGAACGGGATTCGCTCCTGGCAACTGCGCAAGCTCGAGGCGTACGATCTCGACGCGCACTTCGACGCGATCGTCTCGTCCTACGACGCCGGTGTGCACAAACCCGATCCGGAGCCGTTCGCGCTCGCCGAGCGACGCCTCCCGGCCGACGAGTACGCGATGGTCGGGGACTCCGACGACGATATAGAGGGTGCGGCGCAGGTCGGCTGGGCGACCCACCGATACGAGGAAGACGGGTTCGGGAAGCTTCCCGAGGTTTTCGGCTGGAGCTCTGACCTCGAGTAGAGCTAACGAATACGAGTGAAGCTAACGGCCTCGAGATACCCTCAGCGTTGAGAGTCCCGCAAGATCAGCGCTCCGATTGCCAGGGTCCGTTTCGCGACCGTCGCGATCCGAAGCACGTACGCGGTCAACATGAGGAACGGCACCAGCGTGAACGTGAACGCGAGGCCGACGGCCCAGAGGATGTTCTCCACGCCGAGTGTCGTCCCAGAGAGCATGGTGGCGTCGACGAAGGTCAGCATCATCCCCGAGACGAGCAACGCCGGAATCGCGGCGTAGAGGATCATCCTCGAGAGATCGATGAGCTCCCATTGGAAGTACAACGTCTTGATGTGCTCTCTGGCGGGAGCGAACATGACCAGCGACGTTCGGAGTTCGTCGAAGGCGTCGAAGTGTTCGTCCTCGAGGACGTCCTCGTAGTCGTCTTCGATCCGTTCGATCTGGAAGATCTTCCAGGCGTAGTTGTAGTCCATCGACGCGTAGACGACGTCGAAGGTGCCGAACTTCGCGCCGTCGAGTTTCTCCTGGACAGTTTCGGAGTTGCCGATGATGCTGTCGACCAGTTCGCCGACCTCGTCCTGTAGTTCCGGATCGTTCGTCGACTGTACGCTCTCGCGAACGTCTTCGGCGCGGGTCTGGGTCGCTCCGACGATCTCCCGCAAAAAGGTCGACGGATCCGCCGGCGCGGGTTTTCCGACGAGTTCCTTAATGTAGTCTCGAAAGTCCATCGTCTCGCTCATTCGGGTCCGTTGCTCGCCAAGCGGCCCGTTTTCCTGGGAGACGATCAACTGGCTGATCGTGACGACCAAGGTGACGCCGGTGATGAGCGCGCCGACCATCGAGGAAAACAGCGACTCGATGACGCCTCGATCCTCGAGTAAGTCCGAGAGGGTCGGATCCACGAGGGCACCGAGCATGAACAGCACGAAGAAGGTGCCAGAAAGGACAGCGGTGACGAGTAGTCGGTTCGCGCCGACGAGCAACCAGAGCTTAAGCCGGCTTTCGTCGGCCCGCTCGCGCATCGTGTCCTGCGTACTGACTTGCTCGTCACTCATTGTCGTTTTCCGTCGATCGTTTTCCGTCGCCGTCACCGTGAGCGGGACGTTTGAACACGAGGAACTTCGTGCCGCCGCCGCTGTACTCGATCGTATCGATGAACTCCCACCCCGCGCTCCCGTACTCGTTCAACAGGTCTTCCGGATCATCGGCCTCTTCTCTGGTGGCCCCTCGAGGCGGTCGGGCCGTCTCGTATTCCCATATCGTCTCCGCATTCGATGTCATGGGCTCTCTATCACGAAATCACGGAAAACGATTGTCCCTGTATGTGTCGTCTGCGACGGCACCGACTGGCCGTCCGTCACGTCAACGATTCGGCGGACTTATTTCAACTCACGAGCAGTCATTCCGATACTGATATCTCTATACGCTACTTAATTTGTCTCTCTATATATTTATTAAAAATATAAAATATCAATCGAAAGGACACCAGAACCCAACTGTCATGCGAGATACGACAAGTATGCTGAACCGGCGGCGATTCGTAATCGGAACTGGCGCGGCGGTAACGGGCGGCGCTGTCACATCATCGATCGGTACCGCGGCAGTGGAAGACAGTGAGAGCTGGGATCGGAGCGGTGCTGACGGCGCGGATCCGAACGCTCGCGACGCCCGTGCGACGGTCATCGCCCACCGAGGGTTCGCCGACACATATCCCGAAAACACCGTCGGGGCGTTTGAACTCGCGACTCAGGGTGGAACTGACGATGCCGCTAATCGGCGACGGGCGGATTGGGTCGAACTCGATGTCTATCCGACGCTCGAGGGCGACATTGCCGTGTTTCACGACACCGAATTGGACGACCTGACCGATATCGAGGGCGCGGTCTACGAGACGCCCGCCGAAACGGTGTTCAAGGCGGAGGTCCTCGAGAGCGGGCAGACAGTCCCGTCACTGGATGAAGCCATGGACGCCATTCCAGCCGAAACGGGGGTCAATATCGACCTAAAGGAGGGGTCTCCGAACGTCCAGTTCGGTCGAGTCGAGGACCCGGCGACCGAACGGGAGGAATGGGAGTGGCTCGAGACAGTCGTCGAGATCGCGACCGACTACGAGAACGAACTCCTGTTCTCGACGTTCTGGGAGGGCGCTCTCGCAACTTTGACGGAGATTGCTCCCGACGTTCCGGTCGCTTACCTCCTCTCGGCCTCAATCGAGGAGGGGATCGCAGTAACCGACGAGTACGACGTCGATGCGATCAACCCCCCGCTTGACATGATCTGTAGAACTCCGTTCTTCGACGACGACGCGTACGAATCGATCGATCTCATCGCCGAAGCGCACGACCGGGATCTGCCGGTCAACGTGTGGACGATCAACACGTGGTACGAGGCAGAACGGCTCCTTGAGGCGGGCGTCGACGGACTCATCCTCGACTACTCCGAGATCGTCCGCTGGGGCGCGCTCGAGCGGTACTGACGGATCGTCGGAGTCGCGCCATCGATGGACGACGGTACCGTTCACGAGTTCTCAACGTGGGTTCGCCCCGATCGCTCGTCCGCTTCCGGTGGAACAAACACGTTCGAGGCCGAACCGCTCGGTATGACTGTCGTCGATCTCACGCGAAAATTGGTCTCCATCCCGAGCCACGAGGACGAGACTACGGCGGGTGACTTTCTCGAGGAGTGGCTCCGAACCGAAACTGACGCGGCGGTGACTCGAGACGAGGCAGGGAACGTCATCGCACGAAAGCGCCGGGGAGGTGTCGGACCGGACGAACGATTCTCGAGCAGTGCGGTCGACGGTACCGATAGCCTCGAGCCCGAGTCGCTCGCGTTCGTCGGCCACCACGATGTCGTCCCTCCGGACGAGTCCCAGGTCGCAGACGGCGAGTACGTCGTCGAAGAACGCGACGGCAGGATCTACGGCCGCGGTGCCGCGGACATGAAAGGAGCCGTGGCCGCCGCGGCGATCGCGTTCCGGGATTGTGACCTTGAGTCGGCCCCGGGCGGCGATTTCGACTCGAGCACCGACTCTGATTCGAGCACCGACTCCGACTCGAGCACCGACTCCGACTCGAGCGCCCACGCTGACACCGACGCTCGCCCCGGCGAACTCGTCTTCGCGAGCTTCGTCGGCGAAGAGATCGGCGGGACGGGCGCTCGCCACGCGATCGAAAACGGCTTCGCCCCCGATTACGCCGTCGTCGGCGAAGGGTCGACGAACTACTCCGGGCCGGACGTGACAGATGTCGCCGTCGCCCACAAGGGCCGGCGCGCGAGCACGATCACCGCCCGCGGAGCCGCCGCACACGCGAGTGAACCCGAGGCGGGAGAGAACGCGATATACCGCGCCACCGACGCCGTCGATGCGATTCGGGACCTTGAGGTCCCAACCCTCGAGGTCGCGGGGGACCGACTCGCCGGGAGCTTGGTCGTCACCGAAATCGACGGCGGGTCGGCGTGGAACGTCGTCCCCGAGGTGTGTACGATCACGATCGACGAGCGCACGGTTCCGGGCGAACGGGCGGCCCTCGAGACCGTCGCGGACCGCGAGGGTATCGAGTGGACGATCGACCAGGATCTCCCACCGATGCAATGTGGTGATTACGCATTCGCCGACGCCGTCCTCGAGGCCGCGGACCGGTCCCAATCGGGCGTTCCGGAACTCGTGACGAAACCCCATGCGACGGATGCGGGCTGGCTCTCCCAGGCCGGCACGGAGTGTGTAATCTGTGGCCCCTCCGAACCCGGCGAGGCGCACACGAAGACCGAAAGCGTCTCGATTGCTGTCCTCGAGCGCTGTCTCGAGACCTATCGACGAACCGCGGAACAGTTGATCTGAGTCCGGATTCGAACGCGCCCCACAAGAGTTCAGTCTTCGAGTCTGGCGACGCTGCCAGCGGTGGACTTACGAGCCTTCGGACTGTCAGTTCGGTTAATGGATTCCGGAGGAAACGACCTCGAGCGGACCCGCCGCCGCGAGCGCGCGGATCGGGGCGAGTTACCGACACAGGGTGGCTCCGAACCGACTGAAACGCCCGATTCGGGGACCGATCGGCCGAAAACCGAGGGAATGACGAACGACGGTTCCGACACGGACGATGTCACGGAGACCGACGCAGACGAATCCGGCGACTCCTCGAGTTCTCGAGGCTGGAGCTGGCGGATCGCGATGGCGTTGCGTAACGGAGCCTTCGTCTTGCTCCCGGTCGGCTTCATCGGTCTCACGGTCACCGATACGTGGCTCACCCCCGAGGAGTCGCCGTACTCGCTGGTCTTCGCCGGCGGGATCATCTGTGCCATTGCCTCGATTTATCTGGCGATCTACCAGCACGAGATCGACGACTGAGAACGAAACGCTATCCCACTTTTTGCTCTCCGGAACCCGGACGTTGATGGGTCCGGCTCGAGTACCCCATTCTAATGGCAACGGATCAGACACAGACGACTGACGCGGCCGAGGCCTACGACCGCCTCGAGGAACGCGTCGAGCGGATTTCGAACGTCGGCAACGCCGCGGGCATCTTGCGCTGGGATCAGGAAGTCATCATGCCCGAAGCGGGGACGCCGGCGCGGGCGAAACAGCTCTCGACGCTGTCCTCGCTCAGCCACGAACTGCTGACCGCCGAGGAGACGGGACAGCTTCTCGAGGAGTTAGAAGCCGCGAGCGACGAACTCTCCGGGGATCAGCGGGCGGTCGTTCGCGAGGTTCGCCGGACGCACGACCGCGCGACGAGCGTCCCACAGGAGCTCGTCGAAGAAATCTCGGAGACGACTTCCAACGCGCACCCGACGTGGACCCAGGCCCGCGAGGAGGACGACTTCGAGCAGTTCGCACCAACCCTCGAGAAACTCGTCGAGCTCAAACGCGAGTACGCCGCACACATCGATCCCGACGCGGATCCATACGCGGTTCTGTTCGCGGAGTACGAGCCCTACCTCGACCTTGAGACCGCAGAGGAGATCCTCGAGCGATTGCGGGACGAACTCGTGCCGTTGATCGAAGCGATCGACGACAGCGACGCTGCCCTCGCGACCGACGCCTTCTCCGGGCAGTTCGACGACGACGATCAGGAGGCGCTGGCCCGCGACGTCCTCGACGCGCTGGGCTACGACTGGAGCCGTGGCCGCCTCGATACGGCTCCGCACCCCTTTTCCTCCGGAACCCAGTTCGACGCCCGGGTTACGACCCGCTTCGACGAGGAGGACCTGCTTGGCTCGATCACGTCGGTCATCCACGAGTTCGGCCACGCCAACTACACCATCGGCCTCCCCGACGAGGAGTACGGCACGCCGCTTGGCGAATCGCGGGACCTCTCGGTCCACGAATCCCAATCGCGACTCTGGGAGAACCACGTCGGACGCTCTCGACCGTTCTGGGAGCACTTCCTCCCGACGGCTCGAGAGCGGTTCCCCGAACTCGAGGAGGTGTCCCCGCAGGAGGCCTACGAGGCCGCAAATCAGGTGTACGACGACAACCTGATTCGGGTCGAAGCCGACGAGTTGACCTACCACCTCCACATCGTGATCCGCTTCGAGATCGAGCGCGCGCTCATCTCGGGCGACCTCGAGGTCGAAGACGTTCCCGAGGTCTGGAACGACAAGTACGAGGAGTACCTCGGTGTGCGCCCCGAAACCGACGCCGAGGGCTGTCTGCAGGACATCCACTGGAGCCACGGTTCCTTCGGCTACTTCCCGACCTACTCGCTTGGCTCGGTCCTGGCCGCACAGCTGTATGCGGCCGCCGAGGACGAGTTGGGAGATCTCGACGACCGCACTCGAGACGGAGAGTTCGACGACCTGAACGGCTGGCTCCGTGAGAACGTCCACGCCCACGGGAAACGATACACCACGCCCGATCTGATCGAGGAAGCGACGGGCGAGTCGTTCACGGCCGACTACTTCCTCGAGTACGTCGATTCGAAGTACGGCGCGCTGTACGATCTCGAATAGCGCCAGCTTGCGGACCATTTCGGGACAAGCTACAACCGATTTCGTCTCGAGAACACACCTATGTCCGACGAGCGACACGCACAAGAACCGACGGCGGACTCAGAGGAATCCGAAACGAACGCCGATACTGCGTCGACAACAGACCGCCCTGCCGCCCGACTCGAGGGACAGACGGCGATCGTCACCGGAGCGAGCGCGGGAATCGGAGCGGCGACGGCTCGAGCGCTCGCGGCTGAGGGTGCGAACGTCGTCCTCGCGTCCCGGAGCGAGGACCGACTCGAGGAGCTGGCGGGCGAACTCGAGGGCGATCACGACGTTGAAACGCTCGTCGCACCGACGAACGTCCGAGAGGAGTCTCAAGTTGACTCGCTCATCTCGGAGACCGTCGACCGCTTCGGCGGGATCGACGTGCTGGTGAACAACGCGGGTCTCGCTCGCGGGAGCGCCGTCGAGGACCTTGAGACCGAGGCGTTCGAGACGATGCAGGAGACCAACGTCGGGGGCGTCTTCTACGCGACGCGGGCGGCGATCCCCCACGTTCGAGAGCGCGACGGCCACCTGATCTTCGTCGGGAGCTTCGCGGGGCAGTATCCCCGGCCGTTCAACCCCGTCTATGCGGCAACGAAGTGGTGGGTTCGGGGATTCGCCAAAAGCGTCGCCGCCCAAGTCGGCGACGACGGCGTCGGCGTCACGATCGTCAACCCCTCCGAAGTTCGCTCGGAGTTCGAGACGACCGACGGCGACACCTTCGCCGAGCGCTTCGATCCCGACGAGGCGACCGAGCCGCGGGAGATCGCCGAGGCCATCGCCTTCGCGGCGACGCGCGAGTCCTCGAGCGTGAGCGAACTCGACCTCTTCAGACGGGACAAGTTCAGCGGCTTTTGAGCCGGTCGCTCGCGTCGAGTCGATCGCCTCGAGCGTCGTACTCCCCCCGCTAAAACGGGGTTGGATGTGCCGGGTATACACTCTCGAGCGGAGCCCCCTAGGATCGTCCCATGAAAGTACCAATTCCGGGCTTCAAGGGGGTCTACTACGACACAAGCGCCGAGAACACGGCTGCGACGGTCGCGCTAACGGCCGCCGGACGGCGAGCGCCGAAACCGCACGGCTACGCCGTCCAACTGCTGCCGTACCTGTGGTCGTTCAACGTCGACCTGCAGGAGGTTCCGAACAACCACCCTATTCAGTATCTCCACCCGGAGGGTGCACAGAGTCTCGCCGAACTCGCGGACGACCACGCCGGGCGCGCCGCCGGCACCGACTTCGAGACCGTTCTGCGATTCGCCTGGGAGGTAAACGCGGAAACCGAGGCCGCGGCCAAGCGCGTCTTCGGACGCGACGACCCGTCGAATGACGGCACCGTCATCGAAATCGAAGACGGCACCGTCGACGTCGACGGTAACGAACTCGAGACCGACGAATTCGATATCGATGAGGAAGCCAACGAGTTCAGCACCGACGAGGAGTCCGGCGAGTTCGATATCGACGAAGAGCCCGGCAAGCAGTAGACCGCTCTCGAGAAGAAGCTGTTTGGCGTTGACTGAACGCTCCCGAAGCCACCTCGAGCGACTCCGTTTTTAGTCTTCCAGCCCGACTAGCCGGTTATGCGAATCGTCACGACCCTTCCGTCGGCGACCGAGATCGTTACCGCGCTCGATCTCGAGCCGGTCGGGGTCTCCCACGAGTGCGATTATCCACCGTCAGTGCGGGACATTCCGTCGATTACGGCCTCGAGCGTCGACGTCGACGCCGCGAGTTCCGAGATCGACCGACAGGTGCTCGAGTCGGTGGCGGACGGCGACGGCGTCTACGACGTCGACCTCGAGACGCTCGCGGAACTCGACCCCGATCTCGTCCTGACCCAGGGGATCTGCGACGTCTGTGCGGTCGACGAGGTGGTGATCGAGGAAGCCGTCGAGCGCATCGACGCCGACCCGGAGATTCTGACGACCGACCCTCACACCGCGGGTGACGTACTGGAGGATATCGAGCGCGTCGGCGAGGCAACGGGTCACGGTCGGCGAGCGAGTACGGTCGTCAATGGCCTCGAGAAGCGAATCGAATCGGTTCGATCCCGAACGCGGGAGGGCCTCGCCGACGCGGGTTCGCGTCCCCGTGTCGCCATCTTCGACTGGACCGATCCCGTCATGATCGCCGGCCACTGGACGGCCGAACTCGTCGAGTGGGCCGGGGGCTCCTACGGACTGGCCGATCCCGGCGAGCGCTCGAGACCCCGCGAGTGGGAGGAGATCCGCGCGTACGATCCCGAGGTTATCGTCGCCGCACCCTGCGGATTCGACCTCGAGCAGACGGCCGCGAACATCGAGGATCTGACGGCGCTCGAGGGGTGGGCGGAGCTTTCGGCCGTCAAAGCGGGACGAGTCTGGGCGATGGACGGCAATCACTACCTCAACCGACCCGGCCCGCGGCTGGTCGACACGCTCGAGGCGCTCGCCCAGATTATTTCGCCCGACCCATTCGAGGGACCGCCCGAGGAATCAGTTGCACTGCCGCTCGAGCGTCTCGAGGGAGTTCCGGCGTGAGTTCCTACTCATGAACGAAATCGGTTTTCTTCGAGACGAATGATTGAACTCCCAGCCGATATCCGCGAGGAAATCGTGGCGGCCGCTCGAGGCGGCGTACCGAACGAAATCTGTGGCGTTCTGGGCGGGTCGTTCGGCGTCGACGAGAGTCGCGTTCGATCCCATTACCCCGCCGAAAACGCCGCCCGGAACACCCGGACGCGGTACCGACTCGATCCCGAGGAACAGCTCGAGATTTTCGATCAACTGGAAGCGCGGGGCGAAGAAATCGTCGGGTTCTATCACTCCCACCCGCGCGGCCCGCTCGAGCCGAGCGAGACGGACGCGGCGTGGGCGACGTGGCCTGATCGGTCGTATCTCATCGTCTCGCTCGGGGCGGACGGTTCGGGTGACGACGGCGGGGAGTCCAATGGAGACGACGACTTGACCGGTGAGGGCGACTCGAGCGCTGACGACACGCGGCGAACACGGCTCGGTTCCTGGCGATGGCGCGACGGAGCCGACGCCAAAGCTCCTGACGCCGAAGTTATTGATGGTCGTGTATCTGACGATAAGAATGGGTCCAGCGACAGGGGTGAGTTCGGCGACGAGGGATACTTCGAGCGCGAACGGATCGTCCTCGAGTGAGCTTTCTCGGGATCTCGCGCTGTTTCGGTCCGGTTCGTCCGGCTTCAGAGTTCCGCGATGGTAATGCCGTCCGGTTGGAGCACGACTCCCACGCTGTCGGTCGGCCCCTGGAAGACCTCCGAGTGCGAGGCGACATCGTCGACGCCGACGCCGACCTCGAACTGGCCGTCGTCGGGGAGCGATGGGAACTCCCGCTGTTCGCCGTCCGCGAGCTGGAGGTCCTCCTGAAAGACGACGCCGTTGGCGTCCTTTACCTGTATCCGAACCGTCGAGTCCCGCGGCAGTCCGTTTTCGACGATGACCGACCCGCCGCCGCCAACGATTCCCTGAACGGCGCTCTGGACGGTCGATTGCGCCGTCGCGATGCGGCGTTTGAACGCCTGCGGATCGTCACGGTATTTGAGGGCAACTACGCCGATCACCAGGAGTCCGAGAAGCAAGAGCGGGAGCGCCAGCGACGAGAGCCGATCGAGGAGCGACGTTCCGGAGACGTTGATCTCTGCGCTTCCTTCGGCGGACTCGCCCGCAGTCGCAGTTTCGTTGTTCGCCGTCATGCCAAACCCGTACTCACCGTCTTCCTCGGGCGGCTCGATATCGGCCGAGACCGTTTCAGACTCGTCGGGGTCGAGCGTCACGTTCTTCTCGGTGACCAGTTCTCCGTCCAGCGTGAACTGGATGGTCTGGGTGTCCGGAATCTCGCCCGTGTTCGTTACGTTTCCGCTCATGGTGAGCCCCGATCCGGCGTCGTCCGCTCCCTCGAGTTCGACGTCTTCGACCTCGAACACCGGCCGGTTCGTCGTCGCCGTATCGGACGAGTCACCCGCCTCCGCCGTCACTTCGATCTGGGAGGATGCGTGATCGGTCGGCTCGAAGGTAAATTCCGCTTCGACCGTTTCGGACGCGTTCACCGATAGTTCCCGGCTCTCGCTTCCGTCGGATTCTACGCTGGCTGGATCGTCGACGGACACCGTGAGGTTCACCATCTCCGGTGTGTCGCCGTCGTTTTCTATCTCGACTACCGCCTCGAGGGATTCGTTCGACGCGAACGGATCGTTCACGCTGACATCGGTCGTAACCGCTCGAGCGAACTCGACCGTGTCACTCCGGCCGGGCGTTTCGACAGTTACGCTCGTCACCGGAACGGTATCCTCGTCGAGTTCCGTCGCGAACGTCACGTCCGTCGGCGAGCCGTCCTCGACCGTCACGTTCGTTTCGTTCGCAACCGAACCGTCGACGAGGAACGTCGTCGGAACGACGGTTTCGCCGTCCGGAACGTCCCCGTCGTAGTCGATCGAGGCGTTCACTTCGAGTTCTTCGGAGAGGTTTCCAACTGACGTGTTGAGAATGGTTGCAGACATACTCTCGTTGTGGTCTTGCCTCGAGATTATCGTTATTTCGACCTCATCCTCGTTTGTGATTACGTCTCCATCGCTTTCACTCGACTCAGGAACGTACGCCGTCTCAATTGTTGCTTCTCCGTTTTCGTGAGAACTATTGTTTGTTTCGTACCCGACACTTTCACTTTCACCAGGATCGAGGTCGAACGTTTCGTGTTTGACTTCCTGTCCGTTAATCGAAACTGTCGCTGTCAATTCATCGAACGGAACTGAACCGATACGTTCTATCTCACCGCTGAGGCTCAAATCCTCTCCCTCGACTGGTGTATTCGCATCAAAACTAACAATCGATAGCTCCGCCTCCTTTACATCGATAGCTGTATCCGCCTCTCGCTCGCCATCGAGCTCGAGTTGGAGTTCGTTCATGTCTCCGTATCCGATATCGGTTTCGTCTACGAACGATTTCGTGGTCTGCTCACCACCATCTAACTCAACGTCTTTCCACGAATCAATTCCTTCCTCGAATTCCCCGTTCGAATCTACTCCCGAAAGCTTTGCTGTTTTTTCGACTCTTTCGTAGCCATAATTCGTGAACGTAACATTGACTGACAGCTCTTCCCCCTCCGTGATATCATCAATGCTTTCGAACTCTATTTGCAGTATCTCTTCATCAAAATTGTCGTATTCCGCTGGATCGTCTCCGACTCCAACGAAGTTGGCTTCTTCATCTGCTGTCCGTACTGTTCCATCGTCACTGATCTCTAGGTTTGTACCCCCAACTGCTATATCTGGAGATCCAGATACTTGTTCGACCGGTTCCGTTTCATCACCGTAATCAACTTCCACATCTTCTCTCCCATCCCGTGTCTGAACGACACCCTCTCTTACTACAAGCGGATCGCCGTCAACGGTTACGGCTGGCTCCGGAGGCGTTCCGTCGGCGTATGCCCCACTCACTACGAAATTATCCCCATAATGCACGACTACATCGTCATCGCTTGGGTCAGATGCATCGATAGTAGACTCGACAAGCGAAACCGTCGTTTGTGATTCTTTTCCCTCATTTAGCGCCTCGAAATCTGCACTGGTGTCGCTATCTGCCGCTCCCACCGCCACGCCAGCCCCCAGTCCGACGAGGAGTCCACAGAGGACGAGACCGACGCCGAGCACGGCTAATGCTGGCCGGATCGCTCGAGTAACTCGAGCAAGAACGACCCAACCCGGGTGCGTCCGAAATCGGAAACACGTCTGTAAAGAGAGGTACCTATCGGAACTGACTAGCGAGTGCGAGAGCGGATTCGTTTTCATCCAAACGACACCAATCGTATGTTTCAAACTGTTTGGATGGGGTATTGAAATACTCTCTGGGCGATTATTATACCTATCCTGATATATTGGGTTCGGACGGCCAACGCGCTTTTCACGTAGTTGGTGCTACGCTGACGTATAGATGTCACGGGAAGCCGGCTCTCCCAGTAGGGACGCCGACGACGATCGCGAGTTGGAATTCGATTCCGGATCGTCACGAACAACGCGAACGACGCAGTCGAGACGCACGACTCGATCGGATCGAACGCTCAGCCGTCGCGAAGCACTTGCGACCGCCGGAACGCTGTCGCTGGGTGTGGTTGCCGGCTGTTTGAGTTCCGTTCCCGGTCTCGAGGGCAACGGCCAGGAATTGGTCGAACCGACGGACCCCGGTGACGATCCGGACGGGACTCCAGAAGAGTTCCACTACTGGCTCGAGGACAACGGGATCACCGTCGACGAACTGTACCTCGACCAGGATGACAACAGTTTGCACCTCTTCTACGAGTCGACTGCTGAGGAGGAGATCGAGTCGAACGACGAAATCGTCATCATCATGCAGGTGTACACCGACGGCCTCATCGAACACGGCTCCGATATCGAGAACCTGTTCACGGAAATCCGAGGCGGCTTCGACGGACAGGCTGAAGGGTGGGGAATCCAGACGGAGTGGGCCGACCAGTATCTCGCCGAGGAAATCTCCTGGGAGGCGCTGTTCCAGACGATTATGCAAACCAGAGATTACGGCGGTGATGGTGAAACCGGTGACGACGATTCGCTAAACGAGAGCGATCTCTTGGAAGACGACGCCGGCGACCTTTCCGACGATGGAGATGAGCCGACCGACAGCGAAAGCGAATCGAGCGACGATACCGAAACCGAAGATGACGACGAGTCCGACGACGGATCTACTGACGAAGACGAATCCGACGACGGAAGCGATTCGACGACAGATTCGGAAGGGAACGAAACCGATGCAGAATGACGTTTCGAGCTGTGTTCGGGCAGTTCGCCGTTCCATTGGAAATCCTAACATTCCAAGTTCGTTGAAAATCAACGGAAACAGTAAGTACAGGTGGGGGAGATAGTTGGCCATGCATCGGATGGTGGGACATTCCCCTCGAGGAAGGTGAGAACGCAACAATGACGCTATTCGAACTCGAGCGGAACGCGGAATTCGAGAAACTCGTCGAGCATCTCGAGGCGAGCTCGAATCCCAAGGTACGGAGCCGAACGGCGGAGATACTCGGCAGTCTCGAACCCGAGGAAGCCGACAGTCGATTTCCGAGACAGGATATAGTCGACGCGCTGGTGACGGCGGCGAACGACGACGAGAGTCAGGACGTCCGTGCCTCGGCAATCGACGCCCTCGACCAGTACGGTCAGGAGGCCTTAGAGCAACTTATCGGGGAGATTATCGGCCAGAAACTCGAGGACGTTGCGGAGTGGAAAAAGGCCCAGGCGCTCGCACAGAGCTTGAACGACGATCGACCAGAACTGCGGATGGCGGCGGCGACCGGCCTCGGTCGGATTGGCGAGGATAACGTCGTGGGGCCGCTGGTCAACCAGTTGAACGACCCCAACGCGAGCGTGAGAAAACGCGTCGCTCGAGCCTGCGGTCGTATCGGAGCCGCAGAAAGCGTTCCCGGCCTCTCACAGCTCCTCCACGAGGATCAGTACGACGTTCGCGTCGAGGCCGCCTACGCGCTCGCGGATATCGGGACCGACAACGCGATCCGCGAGCTCTCGAGCGTCACCGACGCCGAGGACGAGACCTTGCGACGGATCGCCGTTGACGCGCTGGGACGGCTCGGAAGCGTCGAGGCGGTCGCACTCCTCGCGGGGGCGTTGCGCGACGACTCCGAGACGGTTCGCCGGACGGCGATGTTCTCGTTGGTGCAGTTGCTCTCTGAGGCCCCGGCGGATGCGAGCCATCAGGTTCGCGAAAAGATCGTCGGCGAGTTAGAGCAGGCTAACGCGAGCGAATCGGTGCAGCCGTTGGTCGACATCTTAGAGCAGAGTACGGAGACCGCCCAGCGCCGGAACGCGGCCTGGTTGCTCGGTCGGGTTGCGGATACCGAACATCGGAGCGAGGCACAGGACGCGTTGATCGAGACGCTAGGCGACGAGGATACGATGACCTCGAAGTTCGCCGCGACGAGTCTCTCGATGCTCGACGGAAACGGGTTAGAAAAGCGCCTGCTCGATCTCGTCGAAAACGGACACATCGACGTGGAGACCCGCGTCAAGGCGCTTTTCGTCCTCGGAAAGGTCGGCGGCGATCCGTCGCGCAAACGGCTTTCGGGATTCGTCGATCGAGTAGAGAACGACCGACTGCGCAAGCGCGGTTTCTCCGCGCTCTCGAAACTCGGCGGTGTTGGCGCACCGACCGGTGACTTCGCATGAGCAAATCCGAGACGAAACTCGCCGACGTGACGGGCCAGTTCACCCAGGTCGTCAAGGAGGGCCGGAAGCTCTCCGATACCGACTGGTCGAACGGCCGAATCGTCCTCTCGAACAAGCGATTGGTGATCGCGAGCAACAGCGGGAAGCAAACGATCCCGCTGGGGAAAATCCAGTCGATCCGCGGCCGGTACGACGTCAACCAGACGATCGCGAAAGTCTCGGACTATATCAGCATCAACGCCGGCCAGAACGTGTTTCTGGTCTCGATGGGCGAGGTCGAGGCGTTCGAACTGCAGATCCAGAAGGCGATCCTGGACGGCGAAATCGTGCTGGTCAAACACCCCGCGGTGAAAGGCGGAGTGATTCAGGACTCCTCGTGGAAGAAAGCCCGCGTCAAGATCAACGAGGGCGTCGCGAACTTCGCCGTCGAGAACGGTAACTTCGTCCAGATCGAAGTCGACGACGTCGGCACCGTCGAAAACGACGAACGAGGGGTTCGCGGACAGGAACGGCCGGTTATCGAAGCCGAACACACCGAAGAGGGCACCAGCGTCCAGACGTACCTCTCGGGCGGCGGGCAGAACTGCGCGATACTCAAGTCCGTCCTCGACCGGGGTGCCGAGAAGAACGCCTCCCAGATCGACCTCTCGAGTCAGGAACAGGAGGTGCTGATGGCGATTTACTCGGGCGTCTCGCCGTTCGAGGTGCCGGAATTCCTCGATATCGACACTGACGACGTCGAGGAGATGTACGAGCGGATGATCGAACTTGATGTCTTAGAGGAGGTCCGTGTTCGCCGCGAGGTCGCGTTGAAACCGCGCGGCCGGAACATCGCGAGCGAGTCGATGAACAGCAAGTGACTTCGCCCTCACTCCTCGCTCAGACTCTTGCCGTTCGCTACTCTTCTTTCCACTCACCGGCCTCCGTGCCGTGTATCTCCCCTTTCGCCTCGCGAGCGTTCGGCCATTTTGCGAGCACGATGATCCCGAGATAGAAGACACAGAGTACCGCGGCGACCCCGGCGCCGTGAATGCCGGGTAACTCCGCGGCTTCCGTCCACTGGGCTTCCGGGGTGAACAGCGTCACTTTCGCGACCCACGCGACGCCAAGCACCGCGAACAAGAGCGCGTAGATTCGGCGCACGCGCCGGGACAGCGCCTCGAGCGCGCTGACTTTGAACGTCGGGGAGCGTAGATCGTCGCCCAATTCTTCGCGCCACCGGGGATGTTCGACGCCGGTCGGATCGAGGGCGTTCGCGAAGACGTTTTCCTGGAAAAAGCGCACTCGAGACCGGTAGACGTCGTAGAACCGATACCGTCGAACTTCGAACGAGAGGAAAACCGAGAGGATGACGATACCGACCAAAAGCAGGTACGCGGGCATGTCCGGACTCGAGAAGACGACCGAAAGGAGGGCCGCCAGAACCGTGATCGCCCAGTTCGTCGTCTGGTCGATCCGATCCTGGGCGGTCGTCGCGTGGGCGACTTCGCCTCGGTAGTAGTGGGGCAGGGCACCGAGGAGCGATTCCGCGTCGCCTGCGATTTCGGCGGCGATCTCCTCGTCTTCGCGCTCGAGCGGTTCGTTGTCGCGGTGGTCGTCAGGCATACGATTTGGTTCGGTACGGACGGCCAAAATCCCGTAGCGGAACTGTGAGGAGTCGGAACTGTCTGCTCTTTGGAGACGCTCTGTAGGGGATACTTATCTCGAGGAAGTGACGTCCGTCGATCTACAGCCGGAATAAGCGAGTGCCTCATTGTGCTTGAGAACTGGCCGCTTTGGCTCACCGTTGCCAGCCCCTTCGTATTCGACGACGTCGAGTGTCGCGAGTCGTCGAATATCCTTGCTTCCACGTTCTTCTAGAAGCCGATAAACTCAAATAAATGAGACAGAGATTCCTTTTCACAATGAATCGAAGACCCCTTCTCGCCAGCGCTGGGACGGTGACCCTCGCAAGTCTTGCAGGTTGCTTGGGTCTTGCTGGACTCGACGAGCATTCCTCGGAACCGGGCGGTGTCGAACAAAGCGTGCTCGAGGAGACGGAGTACGAAAGCGTCGGTATCGAGGAGATACCCGTCGAAGAGGAGGTTGATTTACTGCTTTACGAAGAGAGCGTATCCGTCACCAATCAGCTAACCGAATACGAAAAATCGGTTGATATGGGACCGCTCGGCGACCGGCGCGGTGCCGTCTTTCTCGTGCTTACGACGCCACAGGTGAGTGTCTTCGGTCAAGAGTTCAATCCCGTCGAGGAGATGGATGCCGAAGAGTTAGTCGAACTCGTCGAAGACAACTACGATGACATCAGTAATATCTCACGCGAGGAAGACGATGCCATCACTATTCTCGATCAGGACACGATGCAGTCGCGATTCAGTGCCGACGCGCGATTTGACGGGGAGGATGTCGATGTCTATCTTCACGTGACTGAAGCGATCGAGAGCAACGACGATCACCTCGTGACTATCGGTGTCTATCCGGAGCCGGTGCGGATCGCAGAGGAAGAGAACGTGCTCACGCTTATGGAAAGTGTCATCGAAGAGTTCGATGCGGCTGACGGTGGGCCGTCTACCAACGAGTCGGGTGACGAAGCGAACGGCGACACTCACGAGGACGATATAGCAGATGATGACGACATTGACCTCTGAGACCGTTATCGGGCCGTCAAGTGGGGTTCTGCAATTCTCTGGGCGCTTCCTGTTGTCTACGGAATCGTCACCGGTTTCTCGTCGCGATCGGCGGTTTGAGTTGGGGAACTCGGTGAGGAGGGGTTCCGGATCCGCCTAAGAGAACGCTATTTATTGTTCTAAGCTGATATTTGGATTAGTCGTCTCTCTCAAATGGGCAATATCCTTCCTTATAGGGCTTATGGCCCCATTCAATTGAAAGTTCCTGTCTTTCGAATATTTTATACGAAGCTCTTCACACAGTGGTCGTATGGACGTTCGCGTAGGGGTAATCGTTTTTCTCGTAATGGGTGCGGCCGTGGTGGGTGGACCGACCGTGACTGCAGACGCCGCCCAATCAGATCCACTGGTCTCACAACCCGAGGACATCGACACAGACGAAGTCAGAATGAATATCGCGGTCGAATCCGATGGATCGGCTGAGTGGACGATCGAACTCTGGGTTCACCTCGACGATGCCGAGACGGTCGATGCGTTCGAATCGCTCGAGGACGATATCGACGAGGATCCAGCCGCACACACACAGGAGTTTGCGGACCGGATCGAGGCCACGGTCGACGGGGCAAGTGCGACAACGGAGCGGGAGATGTCGGCGAACGACTTTCACATCGAGACTGATCGTCAATCGTTCGCACGCGAGTACGGCGTCATCAGCTATTCGTTCCAGTGGACAGGCTTTGCCGCCGTCGAAGCTGAACGATTACACGTCGGTGATGCGATCGACGGAATAAATATCGACGACGGAACGCGATTGTTGATCGAATGGCCCGAGGAACACGAACTCGAGTCGATTTCTCCTGATCCAGACGATCAACGCCACCAAGCAGCGCTTTGGCACGGGAGCGAAACCGACTTCATCTCCGGCGAGCCGAGTCTCGTTGTCTCGCCCGCCGAGGATGGACTGAACACCATAGTCGCCGCAATCAGTGTTGGGGCCGTCGGTGTGGTCGTGATCGGTATCGGCTGGTGGTATCGAACTCGTCGAGGCGAGTCCGAACAGGCGGTTGTCGACAGCCCGCCTGCTAGCTCTGCAGATGAAACGTCTGATCACTCGGGCCCCAGTAGCGAACCATCGACCCTCCAACCGGAACTCATGAGCAACGAGGAGCAACTCCTGCATTTGCTCGAGGAAAACGGTGGGCGAATGAAACAACAGGCGGTCGTGGAGACCCTCGAGTGGACGGACGCGAAGACGAGCAAGGTCGTGAGTGGGTTGCGAGAGGAGGGGAACCTCGAGTCGTTCCGACTCGGTCGTGAGAACGTGCTTTCGTTTCCCGATGAGGGTGAGGAGGTGTCGACCGACCACTCGACGTGATGGTTTGTGGTATCTCGTTATAGATCGTGGTATACGATTGATAGATAGGGAAGAGCATCGTCCGTCTGGCGGAATCGCCAGCAGGCGGCGGGACGAAAACCGAGTTAAACCGTCGAAAACGTCGTTGAACCGCCGATAGTATCGTGATAGTCTATTAGTGGAGACTGTCTGGGGTCGAGTACAATGAGCAAAATTACACCGATCGTGCTGGCCGTGGCACTCGTTGTCTCGCTGGCTGTACTACCACTGGGGGCGGCGGGAGCCCTTGCGGATGATTCCGATCAAAGTGCACAGGACGCACAGGAACCGAACGAATCCATTGCCCCCGGAGAACGGCTAACCGGCGTTATCGGAGTGCAGGAGGCCGAGATCGACGCTGAGGTCTCGGATCGCGCGTACGGTATCAAGATTGCGAGCGCTCAGACCAACGAAACGAAAGCGGCCGTTGTTGGCGAGCAACTTGCTGATGTTGACGAACGACTTGCGTCCCTCGAGGAGCGACAGGAATCGCTCGAAGCGGAGCGCGAGGCTGGGAACATTAGCGAGGGACAGTACCGGGCCGCAGTTGCGACAATCGAAGCGGAAACCCGAACCGCCGACCGACTGGCTAACAGTACGGCGACCAATGCGAGCGAAATCCCAGCGGACACACTCGAAGAACGCGGTATCAACACCAGCGCTATTCAGGAGCTCAGCGACCGTGCGAACGAGCTTAGTGGGCCAGAAACGGCTGAAATCGCACGATCAATCGCTGGCGATTCGGTTGGTCACTCGGTTGTGAGTGATCGGGCCCCAGGTGGTCCAGTCGACGCTCCGAACGAGGGCGTCGACGGGAACGAAACGCCGGACGTTGCTGGGGGCCCGGCTGGTCTGGAACAGGAAAACGGCACTAATGACACTGCTTTTGCTGGCTCCGGGAACGGAGCTGCTGAAGAAACTCCCGGAGAGCAGGCCGAAGATAGCGATGAGGACACGGTCGGAGCGAAAGACGCTGACGAAAACGGATCCACGGATGGCGGTTCTGACGGCGAATCCTCGAGTGAAGACAACAGCGGATCCGATGTATCCACCTCGGACGACAGCTCGGACACTCACCCGTCGGATAGCGGCTTTAGCAACGCGCGACCGGCACTCGCTTAATCATGCGAGGAACAATCGCTGTCGCGGGCTTGGTGTCGCTGGTTCTGTTGAGTGCAGTAGCCACACCAGTTGCCGGCTCGAGCGGCATGCAGGACATCGCCGACCCTGCAGGTAGCGAGGAGCCGTCTCTTCACGTCCAGCTTTCCGATGACGGCGATGCAACAGTGACGCTCGTTTCGGTTTACGACATTACCGACTCGGACGAACGCGAGTCGTTCGAATCGATTCGAGCGGACGAGGGGACGCAGGCCGAACTACTCGAGCGATTCACCGATCGATTGGAATCCGTCTCGGCTGAGATCGATACGTCCGACAATACATCGATTGCCGGGGACGAGGTCAACCTCCGGTCCGCTGACGACCGCGGTATCGTGTCGCTCTCGGTAACCTGGCACGAGTTGGCGGCTGTCGATGGTGACTCGCTCGTCGTCGACGAACCGTTTGCGAGCGGTTTCGAGACCGATCGGCCGCTCGTACTCGAGGGCCCAACAGGGTCCACACTCGAGTCGTCGACACCCGAACCGACTGTCGCGGACGGTGAACGGGCGATGTGGGAGACGGAGACCGAACTGGACGGATTCGAAGCGGTCGTCGCTCCGGCGAGCGAGGAATCCGAGAATGAGGTGTCCGACGGCGAGGAGACGGAGTCTGATGGGACACCCGGGTTCGGCGGGATCGTTGCAGTCGGTTCGATCGTCGTTCTCCTCGGCCTTCGGTTACGGTAACTCGAGTCGGTTTCAAACCCCTTCGGGTGTGATCTGTTTACTGAAGCGGTGGAGTCCGTCTGCACCCACCGGGATTGTAAGAACGGGATCGTCGGAAGGGAGCTACTCGAGCAGGTTCCCGCTCACCCGACAGCCACACGGACTCGCGGTGTGGTCGGCGGGGCCGGTGCTGGTCACTCGAGTAACGGGTCGGCCACAGCGGGGACACGGCGGAACCGAGCAACCCTCATACTGTCGGCTGTAAGTCGTTCACGATTCTCGCCGCCCCGAGGGTGCGACAATCTTCACATAGTTACAGCCGGCAGTATCAGGGAACGGGTTCTTTTCGAGGCGGACTTCCCCCATCGAGGCCGAGTTCGCGGGCGAGATTCCAGCCTCGGTCCGGTTCGGGTTTGGAGCCAACCACACCGACACGACCCGCGGGTCGTCGACGGTGGCGAGCAGCGGGATGTCACGAACGCAAGCGGCGAACTGCTGTCGTCGACCTGTCGAATCGAGCACGCGCTCGAGGGGTTCGTCGGTGCGGTGATCGTCGTCGGGCATGGACTGATATGGTCTATTGTCACGATTTACCGGTGGTGAGTCGAACCGTGTGAGACGAGCCTCGGTGGAGGAGCGAAGCGAGTCAACCGTTGCAACCGCAGGACGGTCGCGGTTGCTCCGGCAATGACTTACAATAGTCCGTATGACTCGATACCGACGGCCAAATACCGTACCGGACCCGTGAGATGGGGGATCAGCCGTCTTTTCGTACATCCGCTCACGTGGAACAAATCACCGCGTTGCGCGGTCGGGAACTGTCGGCCGTTCGTCTTCCCACGTGAGCGAATTTATTATCGTTGGAAGGTGAGCCATTCGTCGATCGAACACGTTCAGCGGGTGAGTGTCGAGGTAGTTCCCCGGGACTCGCTGTACGGTCTCTCCCTCGAAATCGACCTGTAGATGGCATTCACCGAGATCCGTGTGCGTTTCATCCTGATGCCATCCGACCATGAGTTGCCGTTCCGGCTCGACCCATTGGATCCAATACCAGTCGAATTCGTTGTTCGGTGGAAAGTCAAATGAAACGTGAAGTTCTGCCTCACTAACGGCGTAGGGGGTATCGAGAAATGATGGGGCGTCGACTTGAGCGCGAACACCGGCTTTGTTCCCGGCTGCCGTCCGATACCACACCCGTTGTATCGGCGAGCTTTCGTTATCTACTCGTGTCCGGAGATTCGTATGGAGGCGCGTGAGGAGCGTCCGTTTGTCGAGATTCGCCCGGTTTGCAAGGAATATCATCTCCTAGGTGGCCGAAGCTGGCGATCCGTTCGATGGATTCGAACCGTGACGGAGCGACTTCGCGTCGTCGTACAACTGGAGAGCGTGTTTTACAAGTCGCTTATTGTCTTCGTAGCGTTCCCACTGACGGAGTATCGAATTTCGGCGGCGAATCTCCGCACTCGTTAGCTCCTCGTCGGTGAGCGTGCCCTCGAGATCTGACCGGGTTTCGACGGCGAATTCGTCGGCCCACTCGTCGATCTCCGCCTGAATATCTGCGATCTGCTCGCGGAGTTCGTCCCTAGTGTGGGTATTGATCAGTTCGGCGACTTCGTCGAAATATCGGCGCTGGTAGTTCGGTGCGTATTTCACGTTGCCGTCGTCTCCGTCCACGGCCCGTATCTGACTGAACTCCACAAGCATCTCGAGTTCGTCCTTTGCAGTCTGCCACGAGGAGATCTGTGCTTCTTCTTTCACCCACTCGACGGACCGCGGTTGCGTGAGCGTCGTCGCAATCTCTCTGACGCGCTCGCGGGCCGTTAACCCGTCAGTCCACGATTCGAGCCCGGAATCGGTCATACGCATCGTACTCGTCACACTCTATTATATATTGTGGTGGCTCTCAGATATACGAGACGTCCCTCGAGCGGTCGCTCGTCCCTTGCGAACTGTTGCTGGCGGTCACACTCGTTTTAGTGAAAAGCAACGCTGTCGGAACTCGTCTCGAGCAGTCCCCTACTCGAGCAGGTTCCCGCTCACCCGACAGCCACACGGACTCGCGGTGTGGTCGGCGGGACCGGTGCTGGTCACTCGAGTA
This sequence comes from Halostagnicola bangensis, assembly GCF_054653435.1. Taxonomy (NCBI): domain Archaea; kingdom Methanobacteriati; phylum Methanobacteriota; class Halobacteria; order Halobacteriales; family Natrialbaceae; genus Halostagnicola; species Halostagnicola bangensis. Next base: position 1,960,969 of record NZ_BAAIGG010000002.1, read on the forward strand.
ACGGGTCGGCCACAGTGGGGACAGAGCGGGAACGGACAGTCCGCCGGATCCAGGTCCGTCTCGTTCGCCCAGTCGGGGGCCGAATCGGGGGCGCTCTCGAAGTCTGACTCACAATCGGTACTCGAGTCGCGCTCGGAGTCGCTCACGCCGAGACCACCCGTGGACCCTCATCGGTGACGACCAGCGGGATCTCTCGAACCGAGCAGTGGACCGCCGTCCGTGGCCCGCCGGACTCGAGGACGCGCTCGATCGCCTCGGGGTCGATTTCGTCGGCCAGCCGGTAGACATCTCGCGAGAGTCCGTGGGCCTCGAGCGTTTCGACGATTTCGACGGTGAGGGGGGCACTCGAGGCGGTCATCGCGGCTGACCTCCGGACCGGGCGGTCTGGGCTGGCAATCGCTCGAGGGCGCTGGTATCTGGTATTCGATTCAGGTGTCGGACGGGATGTTTAAGCCCGCGGAGAATGAATCCGAACATGGTTGACAAACCCTCTCGGGTTTGGAAGCCACGTCTCGGGTGCTTGGCTCACCCGGGGCATTTCAATACAAAACGCCCCCGTGTGCGGAGTCCATGACTTCCATTTGGGCTGATGTGCTGTAGTGTCATATAATTACTGTTATGGACTGAAAATAACGTCTGTACTTGCTGACTGTCCGCATTTCCGGCACCTGTTTTCGACCCGACACCTCCCGTTTCGGGTGGAACACCGTTCGCCCTGTGGGAACGCCCACCGTGGCTATGTCTTGCGGTTTGGGAACTGTTCTCGAGTGGAAGCGAACGGGTTCGAATCGGGGCGTAATCGGTCGCGTCTGCTTTTCTGAGATCGGGTCTCCGCGCTAGTCTCTTCGTACAGAATTTGCTGGAACACGCGACCGGCGGCCGGTCACGCGGATGCCGGTGATTTGGAAGTGGTCGTCAAACCCATCTAGCGTTGTGAAATACTTCTTTCTATGACTGACAAGTGACAGATAACTTCCACAACTCGAGATATTGTCATGACACGGATGGCGCGTCACAACAGCTATATCGATGCAGAACGAACGGGAAGGCAAGATGGCGACGAACAACGACAAAATCCAGTTCCGGGGGAAAACTGAAAAGGAGGCGACACAGATCGTCGATCAGATGCGCCTCGGAGGAATCAACACCAGTGAGCTTGCTCGACAGGGCCTGCAGGAGAAACTGCGAGAAACGCTTTCCGACGAGGAGAAAATCACTCTCCACCAGCGGTACAAACAAGGAGAGCTCTCTGAAGAGATTGCAGAGATCCTGCTCGGCGATGCGTTGGAGGAGATCGAGCGCGAACGGACGGCCTTCGAGGAGGCTTCGGAGCTTGATACAACGGGAATCTTCCAAGAATAAGGATGGAAACCGATGATGTGCGCCATCCAGTTATCGTCGATACGGATGCATTGATTGCCGTTGCGAACACGAATCTCTGGTCTCGAATCACGGAGAATCTGACGCTGACGACGACGAACGTTTGTTATCAGGAGCTCGAGCGCCACGCTCGGGAGATGTCCGAATATGCACCCGAAGGGACTCGCGAGCAGTGGGTTCACAATGGAAGCAAGATTGCCTGCGAACCGTTCGACGATGCCGAGAACGAGTCGTTTACCGTGGTTCCATGCGTTCCCCGACCGCACGGAGAGGATGCTGGTGAGAAGTCGATAACGCGTGAGATTGAACAGCATCTCGAGATGTACAGATTTGCGATTTTAATGGATAAACACGGCCGTCGGTCTAGTAATCGGGTGTTCGATGAGGCATCGGAAACGACTGGGAAGGCGGTTGCGCCACCGTTTTTGCTGTATTTGCTACTGCGCGAGGACGAATGCACTGTCGCGGAGTTTTGTCGAGCGTGCGGTGAACTGCTTCGCGGAGAAGGATGGACGGGATATCTGGCGATTCAGGCATCCTGGGAAGCAATTCCGGTCGATTGTTCGCAGTATCTCCCGAATACACTGCTTCCGGAATAGAACCCACCTCCTAGAAGCCTTAGAACTCGAATTCGTATTCCGGACGGACGAAATTGTCGTCCTTTGCATCCTGAATCCCTTCCCACAGATCTGTTTCATCCCAGTCGATATCCTCGTCCGGGGTGTCGGATCGGGAGTCAGACTTACTCATACGTCTCTTTATGTTGTGGTGGAGGATAAATATGGCAGTCACAGATACTGCCGAAGAACAAATCTCGAGTACAGTGAATACGACGAGTCCTCCAAGATGTTAGGAGTGCGTTTCGTTCGCTCTCTGCTCGAGGTAGCCCACATCGCGCTCGAGCGACCCTGTCGTTGGTCCGAGAAGTTGCTCATCCACCGCGTAGATAGATTAGTGTGCTGTGCAAAACCGCTACGTTCGTTCCCGCCAAATGTGGGAATATGCTAAAAGTAGATTCGAACGGACGAGTCGTCCTTCCGCAGGAGCTTCGAGAACGGCTCGGGATGACGCCCGGGACAGAGGTGAAGATCTACGAGGAGAGCGGAACGGCGGTCGTCGAACCCGAAGATACCCCCGAACAGAGTATCGAATGCATGGACCGTCTCGTTGCGGAAACGGCTTCAGAAGACGGGGAGACGGCCCCGGTTGACGACGGTGGTGATCCAATTGCCCGGAAGCACCGGGATGCTGTTCGAAGCGGTGTAGCAAACACTACTGACGAGTGATGTGACGTTGAATTTCGAGCCGCCATCTCGTCGACGTGCGCTCGAGATCCAGAAGGCGGGTTCGACCGGCGGCGCTCAGGAGTGGGTTTCGTCCGAGTTCTGCTTGAGGTAGCTCACGTCGCGCTCGAGTTCGTACCCGCGCGGGACGCCGATCCCGTCGAGGCAGTCGTCACAGACCGGCTTGGCGTACGTGCGATTGTTTCGTTTCCCCAGCACGTTGACGTCGTCCAGCGACGTGAGTTCGTCACAGCGACTACACTCGACTTTGGTCCCGTCGATGATGTCCATGGGGAAGAAATTCAGGCCGGTGGGCTTAAGTGTCCCGTCCGAATTAACTGATGGATATTTTATGGTATGGCCGATCGGCAAGTAGAATTAAATAGGAAAACGCGACGACGGCAAGTAGATTTAAGGTATATCGCCATCGGCAAGTAGAGTTATATAGTGTCAGAAATGGCGAATAGACTTAATACAGGTTAGTTAGAAATCGTTGATACGTTCCGGCAGTTCCCAGCGGAGGCACACACGAACTTCGGGGGTGGTGCTGGACGCAAACACAACTAACAATGTTCGAACGAATCACAGACGAAGAAGAACGCGGTCAGGTGGGTATCGGTACACTCATCGTGTTCATCGCGATGGTGCTTGTCGCAGCGATTGCGGCAGGTGTACTGATTAACACCGCCGGTCTGCTGCAGTCGCAGGCGGAGGCAACGGGTCAGGAGAGTACAGCACAGGTTTCCAACGTCGTCCAAATAGAATCAGCTACCGGTCAAGTAGCTGGCTCGGGTGACGTTCTCACTGATGTCGACCTCGAGTTCAATGATATAGGTGATGATGATCCCAACGATGCAACTGATATCACAGTAATCGCTGATGGTGAGGAACTCGCAAATGAAGACGATATTGCCTCACTTGAAGAAGAATTGACTGGTCTGGATCTCTCCAGTGTTGATGAGATTGATATGGTTGTTGATGACGGCAGCGACAACACAGACTCTTCCACACTTGATGTTCACGAAAGCTACGTGGATGAAAATGGAGCCATTGAAATTCAAGTTGACTACAACGACCATGGTGCCGCTGACAATGTGAACCTCGACATCTACAGTCCACTGAACTTCGACCAGAACCCAGAGACGCTCATTACGTTCTACGATGAGATCGGAGAACTTGACAACATAGAAGTGGATTACGGTGGAGGGCAAATTGAAAGTGGTACACCTCACCTTGATGCGGATTTCACTGGTGAAGACCTCTCTGATGGAGATAATGAAGTTTCAGTGACCGTCACTGCTCCTGAAGAGTACGAGGACGAGGACGCCACCATCGAAGTCGACGCTCGTGCGATCGACAACGGTGTCAACATCGTGGACAACAACGATGGCGGAATTGACCTTCAGATGGGTGCTTCCTACGAAAGCAGCGGGGTTGGTGACTACATCGAAAGCGTCTCGATGATGGTTTCCCTCGGACCCGGTGCTGACGCAGTCGACCTCGAGGCAGCGACCTTCGAATTCGTCGGCGAAGAAACCGAGCGCGGACAGGCCGGTGACCTTCAGAACCTCGATATCGAGGACCTCGAAGGTAACAGTCTCTCTGAGGGCGACCTCAATGATGCTGTCCTTACCTCGGACGAACGCTATCAGATTGAACTGAGCCTCAACGGCGGCGGAAACGAGAACTTCACGCCAATCGATGCAGGTAGCTCAGCCGAGTTTACGATCGTCACCGCTGACAGTGCACAGACCACCGAGGTCCTGATGGCACCGTCGACGCTGACGTCCGACGCAATCAGTCTCTAAACCGGTTTAGAGACCTCGCGGGTAATTATATTTATTGATGCTCGAGACGGCCACTGACGAAGAGAGACGCGCACAAGTAGGCATTGGGACGCTTGTCCTGTTCGTAGCGATGGTGCTCATCGCTGCGGTCGCGGCGGGCGTCCTGATGAACACTGCTGGCGTCCTTCAGTCACAGGCCGAAGCGACCGGGCAGGAGAGTACAGCGGAGGTCTCGAACACCCTCGAGGTGTACACCTCAGTCGGGACTCTCGACGAAAACGGACACATCGAGACGGTCGATATGACGGTCAGTTTAGGCCCCGGCTCCAACCCCATCGACCTCGGGAACATCGTCATCGACTATCTCGGGCCGAACGACCACGCCTACGTCAAAGGCGAGCACGTCGCCGTCGACGGCTCCGAGGGCACGGTGCTCGAGGACGGCTCCGACCGCGGGACGATCACGCTCGAGCTCGAGGAGAAAGCCCAACCGCTCGAGCCGGGCGACGGCGCGGCGATTACGATTATCACCAACGACGGAGCCCAGATCAGCCAGGAACTCGTCGTGCCGACCACCCTCAACGGTGAAGAGGGCGAGAAGGTTCGGCTCTGACTGAGTAATTATCGAACTCGATACTACTACGGCCTTTTTGCCGATCCGAATTGTTTTCCCCACCGAACAACATAGTGGATTCAATGACTGATGACTGGCCTGACAAGCGCCGGGAAATTGCTTACTCCGAAGCGCGGGCAGTCATCGACTCGCAAAACGGCACGATGGCAGATATCGATGATAAGGCGATGCGGACTGTCCGGCTGAACGCGGTCCTGCTCGGGTTACTCGTGACAGGACTGCAGTTTGCCCCAGAGATGTTTCAACAGAGGCTACTCCAGGCTGCCTTTGTACTCCTTATTGTCTCAACAGTGTGCGGAATCATTACCTATAACGAATCAAATCTGTACGTCGGGCCTCGAGGTGAGTACGTCGAAGACCTTGCGAAAGACGATTTTCCGAATTCTCCCTGGGAGAAGGATCTACTCGAGACAATGGCTGGAATGATTGCCGAGAATTACGACGATATACAGCGCAATTCTACGTGGTTGACACGCACACAGATTGCCTTGGTCCTCGGTATCATCAGTGCTGTCGCAGCCGTAGCTATTTAATGCCACAACTCGTACGGACAGGTATGAGCGCTGAGAGCCGGGAGAAAGCTGAGGAAAAAGGCCAGAAGAGCGGTAAGGGGTCGGAGCTTGTTTCCAAAGCCGTCGAGAAGGTAACTGGCAGCGACGACGAAGACGATAGCTGAGTAGTGAACAGTACGACCGACTGCTTACGTCTCCGCTCACGGTAAAATTCAACAGCGTACGTATTCCCAACACTTCGCTTAGGGACTACTCGGAGCCATCGACAAAGATGGAACCGCCGAGACTATTGATATGACGGTCAGTTTAGGCCCCGGCTCCAACCCCATCGACCTCGGGAACATCGTCATCGACTATCTCGGGCCGAACGACCACGCCTACGTCAAAGGCGAGCACGTCGCCGTCGACGGCTCCGAGGGCACGGTGCTCGAGGACGGCTCCGACCGCGGGACGATCACGCTCGAGCTCGAGGAGAAAGCCCAACCGCTCGAGCCGGGCGACGGTGCGGCGATTACGATCATCACCAACGACGGAGCCCAGATCAGCCAGGAACTCGTCGTGCCGACCACCCTCCAGGGCGATGCGGGCGAGAAAATCCGCCTCTGAGCGCCCGCCTCGACCGCTGTGTTTGGATTTTGCGGCCTCCCCGTCCCTCCTCGAGTATTCATTTGTCCTCCCCCTCGAGTACCGATTTGTCCTCTTCGAGTACCCCGCTCGGTGAGCGCGCGACCACCTCGAGATTCGCGCCTGTCTCACCGGCAGAACTATTTCTTGAAAGACACCTCTTGTGAAGACTCAACCCACGAACTAGCAATAAGTTTCATAGTGGTATCCTCGAAATCCCGGAACGGGGTCAGGGAGCGACCGATTACGGATGTGAGAGGCACCGAAAATCGACTCCCGCAGCGCCCCGAACTGATCTCTATCAAAAAGGCCATCCCCCGGCCTTTTTCCGACGCAACTATCACTCCTTGCTATCGGGCTGTCGCTCTCTTATCACCGGCTGTCGCCCGCTTACCGGGTGGCTATCAACACTCCTCGCGGCGACGTTACTCGAACGACACTAACGACCGTTCTCGAGTCGCACCGTTCCCCGTCCTCGTACGCGTTGGGGTGGCCGATAGTTCGCGGTAGTCGCCAGTCGGTTTCGAGAAAAGGAACCGGGGCTGTTGTCCGTTACCCGTTGGTTTCGTTCCCGTCCTCGTCATCGTCCGTATCCTCCTCATCCTCATCCGGATCTTCCTCCTCTTCATCCGGATCTTCCTCCTCTTCATCTGGATCCTCTTCCTCCTCATCCAGATCTTCCTCCTCTTCAGCTGGATCCTCTTCCTCCTCAGCCGGATCCTCTTCAGCCGGATCTTCCTCCTCTTCAGCTGGATCCTCTTCCTCTGCGGGGTCCTCGTCTTCGGGAGCCGCTGGATCCTCTTCTTCGGGGTCCTCTCCGTCGTCATTGCAACCGGCCAGCGCAACTGCGAGACCGGATCCGGCGAGTACGGTCAATCGTCGTCGTGTAAGCGTGGGTTCTGTCATGCTGCACTCGAGTCTGAGTCTGTGAGAGGGAATAATACGGTTTGATCGTCCAAGCCGTTAACTCAACTTACCTGTAATTCAGTCGGATTATGGATTCTGAATCGTCGATAAGTCGCCCGTACTACTGAAAATAGGCTCGTATTCACCTCCCGATCAAAACCCCTAGACGGAGTCGTGCTGAAAGGGGCCTTCTCCCCGAAAAAATGTTAAGTTGAAGTTTATCGACTACCTGCCCTCCAGAATCCTCTCACTACGCATTCGTTCGCCAACTAGAGGTACCCCGTCAACGGACTTTTAATTGGTACCATTTCACAATAAACGTTCTCGAGCGGCGAATGCTCGAGTTCGTTCGATCTGCGGGCACACCGCGGCTCCGGTCGAGCGGAAATCACCCCCTGTAGACTCTCGTTTCCGAGACGCCGTCCCTGCTTTTGTGCCTAATTGTCCTGACACTTGCTATCATTCGATGGCCAGAGCGTTTTTGCACGTGCATTGTGTCTCGGAGAACTAATGGGGTTTAGCACGAGCGCTGCGGTTGCGGTTATGCTCATCGGCTTTCTCCTAGCGGCGGGTGTTCTGTTCCCGGCGGTGTTTGCGGCCGGTAGCGATACCGGCAGTGCGTTCTCGGCCCAGGCGGATCAAACTCGAGACCAGATAAACACCGCTATCGACATCTCGACGTTCTCCGAAATCGACGGCGAACCGACCGTCGTCGCGAGCAACGACGGAACGACGACCATCGACGTGATGAAAGTCGACGTTTTGGTCAACGGAGTGTACGTTCACTACGATCACTATACGACCGCCGTCGTGACCGAAACGGCCGGCGGAGAGACCGAATCGAACGGCGAAACCGATATTTGGCATCCGGGCTCGGACCTCGAGATCGTACTCGATTTCGACGAAGTTTCCGCTATCGACGAGGAAGACGTAGAGCGCGTCAAGCTCGTCACCGAGTACGGAATCACGGACAGCGCCGAATACGAGGGGAGTGAGTAGATGGCAAGCGTTTCAGCGACACATCTTATTCTGTTTATCGCGAGTATCGTGGTCGCGGCGGGTATCGCGGGCACGCTCGTCATCGAGGTCGACAACTTGAGCGGGGCGATCGAAACGCAGGGCTCGGCGACGTCCACGGAGATCGAAACGGAGATCAATATCGTTAGCGACGCCGGCCAACCGGATTCGATCTACGACGCCGGCGATGAAGAAACCAACGAGCGGATAACCCTCTACGTCAAGAACATCGGCTCCGAGCACCTCGAGGCCCATCATTCGGCCGTCGATATCCTTGTCAACGGCCAGTACGTCTCGAGCGATCACACGGAACTCGAGCATCTGTACGCCGACAGTAGCTCCTGGCAGACGGGTGACGTGGTCGAACTGACGATCGATCTCGAGGAGGCAAACGGCGATATCGTGATCGATGGCGACACGAGCACGACGGTGATCGTCAACGACAACGAGGACAGCATCGACTTCCACGTCGAGAACGGCGGAGAATAACTCTGATGCGGTGACTCACACATGGTACTGGACTTCAGCGGACTCGGTGGCGATGACGAATCGGACGACATGAGCGGCGGCGACGACCTGATGGGTGGTGCCGACGACGGGCTGATGGGCGACGAGACGATGTTCGCCGACGACGAGGACGACGATTCGGAGATGGAAATCACCTATCAGCTCGACGAAATCGAGAAGGAGGTCGAATCCCTCGAGAACAAAGTCGAGACCGTTCGCGGCGAGAACGAGCAGATCAGTGACTCCATCACGACCGTCGAGAAGAACGTCGACAAACTCGTCGACCTCTATGAAATCGTCACCGAGGGTGTCAACCCCTTCGCCGCCGACCAGGAGATCGGCAACGCCTTCGACACGGAAGAGGGCGGGATGTTCGGCGGCGATGACGATGATCTCGGCGGTGAGATCGACGAGGAAATCGTCGACGCGGAGGCGAACGATTTCCTCGACGACGAGATCGAAGATGAGGACGAAGACGACGGGTTCGGCGACGAGTTCGACGAGGACGGCTCGCTCGAGGACGATGAGTTTACAGACGACGGACTCGAGGACGATGCGTTCTCCGACACGCTCGGTGACGACGAGGATGCGTCGGGAGACGACTCGGAACTCGACGACGAAATCGAGACGTCCTCGCTCGAGGACGAGGTCGCCGAAGAGACACAACCCGATCCGTCCGCCCAGTCTGCGGTCGACGGGATCGACGTCGGCGAAAACGGCCAGGTTGGCGATCCGCCGTATCTCGCCGTCCAGCCCTCGAGAAGCGACGCGGAGCTGGTGACAATCGAGTGGCTCACCTTCCTCGTCGAGACGGTTGGCGTTCCCGGTGCGGCCCAGACGATCGCGTATTACGAGTCGGTCGGCTGGATCTCGCCGCCGGTCGAGACGTACTTACAATCGATGCTCAACGGCTTCGGCGACGACTCACAGCCGGCGACGGAGATCGTCTCGGACCCCGAACCGAAGTCGGTCCTCGAGACCGACGAACACAAGCAAAGTTTGCAGTACATCGCCTGGATCGCGACGCCGGAGCAGGCACCGGAGCTGCTGACCGATGGCTCCGTCCAGGAGGCGATAACCCAGCCGGAGCAGTAGGCGACTGGCCGGTAATTTTGTATACAGCGCACCGACACGTACCAATAACGAACGGTGATGGTCACGGCTCCGACACGGCGGTCACTTTCACCGGGTCGGTGCCCGTCAGGGACCTTCCTCGGCGGCCGTGACTGCGTCGATGCGTCGGGTGACCGTCTCAGCGTGGTGTCCTGCGCTGGAGTGTTACGGGGCGCTGTAGTGCTACGGGATGCTGTAGTGCTACGGGGTGCTGTATTGCTCCGGTGTCGACACCGCACGCGACGAAACTGGCGGACGAAAACGGTTGACGAAGATTATGGGAATCGCAGATAACACGGCGGCGGCGGCCAACGTTAGCGGATCCATCATCCGCTCGTACGAGGAGATGGAACTCCCGGCGAAGTACTACGTGCTGGGGGTCTTGGTCCCCGCCTTCCTGTTTTTCCTCGGGACGTTTGTCGTCGCCTTCCTGCTGGACATCTTTCTGTTCGTCCGGTTGCTGGTTCCCGTTCTCGGGCTGTTGGTCTTCGCGACGGCGCTCGGCTATCCGCGTCTCGCCGTGGACAGTCGCCGAATCGAGATGGAACAGCGGTTCCACCTGCTCGTAATTCACATGACGGTCCTGTCGACGACCAACATCGACCGGATGGAGGTTCTTCGCCAGCTCGCAAGGGAGGATCAGTACGGCGAGCTGGCCGACGAGATTCAGCGGATCGTCGACCTGGTCGACGTCTGGCACCTGAGCCTCGGGGACGCCTGCCGCCGCCGAGCCAAGGCCGTCCCGAGCGAGTCGGTGACGGACCTGTTCGAACGGATGGCCTACACCTTGGAAGCCGGCCAGGAGTTGGACAAGTTCCTGCTCGAGGAACAGGAGGTCCTGATCGAGCAGTACTCGACGGTCTACAGGCAGTCGATGAACAACTTAGACGTCATCAAGGACCTCTACCTGTCGATGATCATTTCGATGACGTTCGCGCTCGTGTTCGCGATCGTGCTTCCGCTGTTGTCGGGGACGAACCCAACGCTGACCGTTTCGCTCGTCATCGTCATGTTCATGTTCGTCCAGATCGGCTTTTTCTTCGTCATTCAGGCGGTCGTCCCGAACGATCCGATCTGGTACCTCGAGGAGGGCTACCGGACGAAAACGAAACAGCGGATGCTCGCGTCGACGATCGCCGGGTTTTCGCTCAGCCTCTTTTTCGTCGTCATGATGACGCTCGTCTTCTTCCGACTGATTCCGCCGCTGTTCCCGGTGCGGTCGATTCCGCTGTTGTTGTATATGCCTATCGCGACGCTCCCGATGTTGATTCCCGGACTCGTATTCTGGTATGAGGAGAAGAACACCTTCGAGCGGGATCGGGAGTTCCCGAACTTTATCCGGGCGCTCGGGACGACCGAGAGCGCAAAGCAAGCCACGACGGGAGAGGTGCTCGACACGCTCCGGACGAAAGATTTCGGGCCGTTGTCCGAGAATATCGACAACCTCTATCGGCGGCTGAACATGCGACTGAGCACGGAGAAGTCCTGGCGGTATTTCACCGGCGAGGCGAACTCGTTCCTGATCCAGAAGTTCAGTAACATGTACCTGATCGGTCGGGAGATGGGTGGCGGCCCGAAACGTCTCGGCGAACTCATCAGCACGAACATGAACGTCATTCTCAACCTTCGTGAGGAGCGAAAACAGAAGGTGACGACGCTCGTCGGCGTCGTGTACGGGATCTCGGTCGCCGCGACGTTCGCGTTGTTCATCGGATTGGAACTGGCCGTGATGCTCTCGGGCTTCGATATCGACACCGGCGAGAACATCGTTTCTGGATCGTTGATTCATACGGATCAGTACAACGTCTACGTCCTTCGATACCTGATCGTCCTCGTCCTGATCTTCAACGCGTTCATCTCGTCGCTCGTGTTGCGACTGGCCGACGGCGGTCACTTCGGAAACTCTTACCTCCACTTCACGGCGTTGCTCTGGATCGGTGGCGTCACCGGCGCGCTCACCCAGCGGTTGATCGATATGCTCATCTCAGTCGATATGTGATTCCGGTGGCCACAAGAGCAATAACCTTCTCATCGAAAAAACCGCACAGAGATGACCCAGGGACCACGACACTTCGGAATGCGTTCGCGTGCGGTCGAATCGGTACACAGCGGAATGTTGTTGTTCGGCTACGCGCTCGTGCTCGCGTTTTTCATGGCCGGCGTAATCTTCCTCAACGGCTCGTAGAACGGGCCGCTCGTCCCTCGATTCGATCCCGGTACGTTCGATTTCAGATCGTTCCCGAGGCTACTGAGGTCGAATGTTGATCGCGGAGAAGCCGTGTTTTAACTGCACATCGCCGCTACTCGAGTTCTGCGAGCAAATCGCCGATCGTACTCGACTCGCTGAGACCGTGTTTTCCGATCGCTTGTCGGATCCGATTCTCGGTCAGTGGCGCGTTGAACTCGGATCTGGCGAGCAAGATCGAGACTGCACGAGTCGTCGGCGTGTTCTGTGAGACGCTCTGGGCGTACCAGAGGACGAGGTTGTCGAACGTTCCGACGACATCGTCCGAGGCGGTCCGGTGTCGGACAGTGTTGTCGTCGAACTGCGAGATGAGATCGATTGCGTACCTCGAATCGAGTCGCTCGAGCTCGTCGGCGAGGACGGTCCGAGCGGCTTCGGGGCTCCGTATCTCTCCCCGTGTCCCCGGCCGGTCGGATCCCCCGCTTCCGTGGCTGGCCCCCGAGCGGGCTGGTTCGGTTGATCGGGACCGGGGCTCGAGTGACTCTTCCTGTGACACGTTCGGCGGGCTCTTGTTCGGCGAGACGACGTACCGACTGTCCGAAATCTCTGCCACGTACGGGCTCTCGGAGATATCTAGATCGTCGGGCGAGAGAATTCCCCCGCTGTCAGCGGGTGCTTGCTGTTCCTCGGGCAGAACAGGCGGAACGTCTGCGTTTTCTTTCGGGTCGTCGGTGTTACCGTCTGTCATGGCCCATCCCTCTACACTGGACTTCGAGCCGGGGGAGAAAGAATCCTTCGCCCAACCTGAGGGTGTGAAAATCTGAACTGTCTGCTGGGATGTCAGCGCTGTTACTCGGTGAATACCCGTCCCTTATCAGTCATTCCACAGTTCTACATGCGCAGATGTAACCTCTGTTGGCGTTTCTCTTTCGTCGTTTTCGACGACTCGTCTCAGCATCCCAGCTCCGACCGACTAGTCTCTTTATTATTCGTGTGATATCTAATGAATTTAAGGATGGGGGCCTGGCCGTTCCGCTCGACAGATAGCGGAGTAGGGGCTCTATACGGCCGATTTTGCATATTGATGAGCTTGAATATAGTCGGCCACAATAACTTAATACATACGTTCATAGTTACATACCATATGAGTACCTTCGTCGTCGAGCAACACGGAGATCTGACGGTTTCTCCTTTGACACGCGGACCAGAACGCTGGGGCGACGAGGGACACAACGACCCGTTTGAGGGATGAATGGTCATGCTATCTATAATCGGAGATATGTTCGGCGGCGGTAACGACGACGGTTCCGGAGGCGGTGATTCCAGTTTGATGGGAGACGACAATATCTCCGGGAGTACGAGCGATGGCGGCTTGATGCCCGAATCAAGCACGGATGGCGGTGGCGGCATGGGGGGCGGTGGCGGCATGGGAGGCGGTGGCGGCATGGGAGGCGGTGGCGGTATGGGGGGCGGTGATGACCTCCTCGGCGGTGGCGGCGGTGACGATATGATGGGCGGCGGCGATGACATGATGGGCGGTGGCGGCGAGATGTCCTTCGACGAGATGGACGAGGGCGACGGTGACGGAGACGGCGCGTCTAACGAAATCGAAGCTCGCGTCGAGGAGATGGAAAACGACGTTGGGTCGCTCTCCTCGACGGTGAACACGGTCCAGAGCGAGAACGAGAAAATCAGCGAATCGCTCGAGGATATCGAAGAGAACATTCGGAAACTGCTGGAAGTCTACGAGATGGTGACACAGGGGGTAAACCCCTTCGTCGAAGGAGATTCGCTGAGCGAGTCGTTCGACGACGGCAGCGGCGGCGCACAAGGAACCGGCAATTTCGGTGATAGTAGCATTTTCGACGGCGATGACGAGGAGGAAGCGGCAGTCGACGATTCTGTCTCCGATGCGGACGCGGAAGACTTCCTCGACGAGGACGTCATCGAGGACGATACGGACGACGGGTTCGGTGACGAGTTCGACGACGCTGACGACGAGTTCGACGACGATACCGGCTCGGACGACGATGTCGGCGGCGGCGACCTCTCGTTTGACGACCTCAAGGACGAATACGAGTCGGGCGCTGCGGAGTGGGACGGCGAGGGAGACGAGATGTCCGACGACCTCGAGACTGGCGAAACTGGGACGGAGATGGATACCGAGTCGGCGGAGACGACCACCGCGGCTGACGTCTTCGACTCGGATGCCACCCAGCCAGAGACGGCCGGATCCGCGGCCGACGATCACATCGAAAACGCCTGGAACGACGGCGGCAGACCATACCTCGAGTCGCTCCCCTCCGAATACGATACGGAGTTTCTCGTCATGGAGTGGCTGGACTACCTGGTCGAGGAGGTCGGCCTCGAGGGAGCAGCCCAGACGGTTCGGTTCTACAGCTCGATTCACTGGGTCGACGACCCCGTCGAAGAGTACCTGCAGACGATGCTCAACGGCTTCGGTGGCGGCCCCGACGTCGATGACCCGCAGCCAAACTCCTCGCTCGGTATCGACCACCGCCGGAGTCTGTGGTGGATCAGTCAGGTCGCATCGCCGAAGAAAAAACAGCGGACGTTCGGCGAGTGGGTCCGGAAAGAGGGGATTCCGACGAGCCGACTGGAGACCGAACTGGATGTCGACGCGATCGAAGAGCGGGCGGCGGCCGCCGAAACGGAGTCCGAATTCGACCGCGATGATGCGTTCGAATCGGCGACCGAGAGCGAGGAGCCAGAAGAGCCGCTCGAGGCGGACTCCTCTGCCGCCGTTTCGGCGGCGACGGGCGCCGGTGACGACCGGTCCGGTGGTCCGAGCACCGGTACGGAGTTTACCTTTGTGAGTTATATCGGCGTCGAGAACGACGACGGCTCGCTGGCACCGGCTTCGAACGGGTGGGTTATCGAGGGCGAATCGGAGCGCGAGCAACCCGAAGCGAACCAGTCCTCTACTCACGACTCGAGTGAACAAGTGACTGCGGGCGAAGATGACTCGAGCGGTGGTGAACCCCTCTCGACTGCTGTCGACACTGACGCCGCCGGAGAGACGATGGCTACCGGTTCGACGGACTCCGGTGAAGAGATGGAAGCCCCACTCGGGAGCATTGAAGAGACTTCCGCCAGCGGAGACATTGGGACTGTCAAAGAGGTTTTAGAGACAGGTGAAGCCGAACCCGAGATAGCGTCCCCTGAGACAGAGACCCCAGCCGCAACCGAAACTGGTGCCGTTGGGGAAGCTCCATCTGCGGCTGAAACTGAGGCTGTTGAGGGCGAGGTTGTTGAGGGCGAGGTTGTTGGAGACGAGGTTGTTGAAGGCGAAACTGTTGAGGACGAGGTTGTTGGAGACGAGATCGTCGAAGAGCTGGCCGTCGACAACGGTGCAACTGAAGCGATTCTGGCTACGGATAACTCGCCGTCTCCGGTTGCAGGTGACTCGCCGTCTTCGGACGACTCGTCGACCCCGGTTGTAGACGAACCGGCGGCGACAGTTTCGGACGATTCACCGCCCGCGGATGACCGGGATGAGACGGCGTCCGAGACGGCAGAACAGGAACTCGAGTGGCAGGAATCCGACGTGGACGAGGCTGGGTCGACCGGACTCGAGCACATCGAGACCGAATCGGCCGGGGCCGAATCAACCGATGTCGAATCGGGCCAGACTGAATTAGCCAAAGCCGAATCAACTGATGGCGAATCGATCGAGACCGAATCGGCCGGGGCCGATCTGACCGAATTCGACCCGGTCGATACCGAACCGGTGGCGGATGTCGTCGAATCAACCGACTCCGAACCGGTGGCGGATGTCGTCGAATCAACCGACTCCGAATCGGCGGAACAGGAGTTCGACTGGGAGGAATCGGACGACTCGGATGCTTCCCAAACCGGTGGTAGCGATGATTCGCCCGCTTCGCAAGCGAACGATTCCGACGACGAGATCGACTGGCTCGACGATTCCGACGATGACCCGTCGGACGGCGACGACGATCCCGGCGATCTCTGGAGCGACTCGGAGTCCGGAGGAAACGGTGCGCTCTGGGACGAGTCCGGATCGGAGTCGTCCCCTCAGGACGACGACGATGGCTTCTGGAACCCGGCAGATGGGTCGGGAGACGGGCCTGAGGCGTCCGGACCCGACGGCGAACCACGCGCTCGAAACACGGCCGATGTCGCTCCACAGGGCGTGGACACTGACGGCGGTCAGGCGCTGTGGGAGACATCGGACGATTCGTCGGCTTCCGCCGACGGCTCCTGGGAGACAAACCAAGACGGGATGTCCGAGAGCCACGACGACGTATCGGTTTCCGAAGAATCGCCGGACGCGGAGGAACAATGAGTCAACTCAATAACATCTTCTCTATCGGCCTCGACGATCGCGACCGACTGAACAAGGAACTTGGTGGCGGCATTCCGACCGGAAGTATCGTCCTCATGGAAGGGGACTACGGTGCCGGAAAAAGTGCGCTGTCCCAGCGGTTTGCCTACGGCCTCTGTGAAACCGGAAAATCGGTTTCCTTTCTCTCGACCGAACTCGAGGTACAGGGCTTTGTCAAACAGATGCACTCGTTGAACTACAACGTCGAAGAGCATCTCCTGTTCGAGAACATGCTGTTTTTACACGGCGACCTCGACAGCGGGAGCGTGTTATCCGCCAGCGACGACGAACAGAACCGACAGGATCTGCTGACCGACCTGATGGAAGAAGAAACCATTTGGACGGCCGACGTCGTGATCGTCGACACCTTCGATGCGATCTTGCGAAACGATCCGAAGTTCGAAGCGCTGGTCAAACAGAACGAGGAACGCCAGGCCGCCCTCGAGATAATCTCGTTCCTCCGGGATATCATTTCCCAGGGGAAAGTCGTCGTGTTGACGGTCGACCCCTCGACCGTCGGCGAGGAGGCGATCGGGCCGTTCAGATCGATCGCGGACGTTTTCATGGAGCTAGAGATGATCGAAGTTGGGAACGATATCCGACGACAGTTGTTCATCAAGCGGTTTGCGGGGATGGGTGAACAGGTCGGTGACCGCATCGGCTATTCGGTCCGTTCGGGCACAGGAATCGTGATCGAGAACCGGAGTGTTGCCTAAGCGAGTTAGCAATGACAGAGCTGGGAACACCAAAGCCGTCGGACGAGCTTCGAGAACTTGCCGCGCGTCGACCGCACCTCCGTGAACATTTAAAGAAGTTCAGACAGATCACGGGCGAGTTTCCGGTCCTGATCGACGAGCCATCCGCAGAGTACGAGACGGATCATCCGAACGTCCTGTACCCGGTCGGTGGCCCAATTTTCAGTCACATTTACGGCGACGTCGGCGCGAAGATGCAGTACTTCGCCGTCGAGCCGACGCTTTCAGAAGAGGAACAAGAGGTCTTTCAGGCGGTCAAAGACTCCCTGTTGCGCCGGAGTACGAGCAAGACCGCACCCGAAAATGACGCCGAGTACGACGACCAGATCGAGGAGTTGCTCCAGGAGGCGACACATATCAAGGGCGACGACCTGAACAATTTCCTCGACCGACTCAAGGTCCAGTTTCATCCGGGCATTCAGGAGATTCCACAGGAGACTTACGAGAACATTAGGTACCGGTTGAACCGCGATATCGTCGGCCTCGGTCCGCTCGAGCCGGTCATGCGCGACCCGGAGAACGAGGACATTCACGTGATCGGCCCCAACGAGTGTTACGTCGATCACGGCACCTACGGCATGGTCGAGACGACCGTCGACTTCGGGACTCAAGAGGAGTTCGATAGCTGGCTGAGCAATATGGGCGAACGGATCGGGAACCCGATGACGGACGCCGAGCCGATTATCGACTCGACGCTTCCGGACGGCTCCCGTCTGAACGTAATTTACAGCGACGATGTGAGTGTGAAAGGGCCCAGCCTCACGATCCGTCAGGGCGACGAGGTTCCGCTGTCGGTCACCCAGATTACGAACTGGGGAACGCTCTCGCCCCAGCTCGCGGCGTATCTCTGGTTGTGTCTCGAGAACGAGCGAACGGTGTTCGTCGTCGGCGAGACGGCGTCGGGGAAGACGACGACGCTGAACAGCATCATGTCGTTCATTCCCCGCGACTCGAAGATTTACACCGCGGAGGACACCGCGGAGGTGCTTCCGCCCCACGACACCTGGCAACAGCTACTGACTCGAGAGAGTCGGAGCGAGGACAGTGCGGACGTCGACATGTTCAATCTGGTCGAGGCGGCGCTTCGTTCCCGTCCGGAGTACATCGTCGTGGGCGAGGTTCGTGGTGAGGAGGGTCGGATGGCGTTCCAGGCGGCCCAGACCGGCCACCCGGTCATGCTTACCTTCCACGCGAGCGATATCGTCTCGATGATTCAGCGATTTACCGGGGACCCGATCAACGTCCCCGAGACGTTCATGGACAACGCCGACGTGGCACTGTTCCAGAACCGGGTGAAACAGGGCGACGACGTCCTGCGTCGGGTCACGAGCGTTCAGGAGATCGAGGGTTACTCCGACCAGATGGACGGCGTCGTCACCCGGCAGGTGTTCTACTGGGACCCCGTCGAGGACGAGATCGTCTTCCAGGGGATGAACAACTCCTACGTCCTCGAAGAACAGATCGCGACGCTGCTCGGGTACGCGGACACGCGAGATATCTACGACGATCTAGAGTTCCGCTCGAACATTATCGAACGGATGATTCAGGAAAACATCCTCGAGTATCACGAGGTAAACTCCACGATCGATCAGTTCCAGCGTGACGGCATCGAGGGGCTTCCGTTCCATATCACCCGTCCGGACTGACTGAACGCATCAGGAGGACTCGTCGTGCTCGCCGACCGAACTGGCTGTGTCCATCCGGTCGGCTCGAACGGCCACGGACACCGTCTCTGTTACGGCGAGAAGAATTAACTGCTTGTAGAATTATTTGGACAGTTAACACGTAGTGTTCGGACCGTGGTCGGTGTGCGTGTAATCGCGAATCAACGGAAGGATAACAATGAATTATGGGTCTTTAGGAGCAGAACGAATTCGGAGCCAGTATAGTGCGAAACTCGCTGTGGTCTTCGCTGGTATACTCGTCACGACAATTATAGCCGGCTTGATCTTTCGCCTTCATATCGTTTCGGGCCCGGCCGAAACCGTCGTCGAGCGCTCGATTGCATCGTTGGCCGGCCTGATGATGGTGACGTTCATCAACCTCGGCGTCGCCTGGATCGTCGTCGGCGGGAACGTCGGGATGGAGTTGCGCCAGCTCGAGTCCGGGGCCGAACGGATCGGCAACGGCGACTTCGATGTCGATCTGAAGACCGACAGAAGCGACGAAATCGGCGCGCTGTACACCTCGCTCGCCGATATGCGCGATTCTCTCGAGACGACCCTCGAGGAAGTGACGGAGAAAGAACGACTGGCACAGGAGGCAAAAGAAGACGCCAGAGGTCGCTCGGAAGAACTCGAGGTTCAACAGGAAAAGCTTCGGGAGGCCCAACAGGAGGCCAAACGACGCAATCAGGAGCTGATCGACGAGGCACAACGGTTCTCCGAGGTGATGGAGGCGTGTGCCGACGGCGATCTGAACAATCGACTGGAACCACGGATCGAAAACGAAGCGATCGAAGCGATCGCCGACTCGTTTAACGAGATGCTCGAGGAGATCACTGGCGTCCTCGAGAATGTACAGACGATGAGTTCGACCGTCGACGACATGGCGGTCGATCTCGAGGCCTCGAGCGAACAGATTCGAGACGCGAGCGGTGACGTTTCTGAATCGATGCAAGAGATCTCCGAGGGGGCAACGACACAGAGCGAGCAACTCGATATCGCGAGTTCGAACGTCAGCGAGCTGTCGGCGGGGAGCGAAGAGGTCGCAGCCGCGACGAGCGACATCGCCGAAACGTCCGAAGACGTGACCGCGAGTGCGAGCGAGGGACAGGAACACGCCGAACAGGTCGAAGCCAACATCGAGCGGCTGGTCGAGATGACCGATTCGGTCGTCGAGACCGTCGAGGCGCTCACCAACGAAGCTGAACAGATCGGCGAGATCACGGAACTCATCGAAGACGTTGCCGATCAGACGAATCTGCTGGCGCTGAACGCGAATATCGAGGCCTCGAGCGCGGGCCAGAGCGGCGAGCGGTTTTCGGTCGTCGCGAACGAAATCAAGCAGTTGGCCGAGGAAACGATGGACGGCGTCGACGATATCGATCGGAGACTTAGCGCGATTCAGGAACAGGCGGAGGTGACCGCCGAGGAGGTCCACTCGGTCGACGGCGAGTTGAAACAGACCTCGCAACTGGTTCGACAGTTGAACGAACAGCTGACCGCGGTCAACGAGGGAATCGAGCAGGTGGATATGCGAATTCAGGAAATCGATTCGACGGCCGACGATCAGGCCGAAGCCGCACAGGAACTCTCCTCGATACTCGCGGACGTGACGAACGTGTCGGCCGAGACGAGCAACCAATCGGAGAAAGTCGCCGCGGCGTCCGAAGAAACGACGGCGACGATCGAACAGGTCTCGAGCTCGGCGGATTCACTCGGCAATCAGGCGGAGAACCTGGCCTCGATGATGAGCGAGTTCGACCTCGGAACCGGATCCAGGTCGGCTTCCGGACGGGCCAAGCTAGAAGCGGACGGTGGCTGGACGGATGATGCGATGCGGGAAGACGATGGTGTGCGAGGGGGAGAGCGGGCACGAAGCGACGACGAACGGGCAACGGACGACGTTGTTCGAACTGACGGGGAGGTGGGCCGATGATCAGTGAACTCGTCCTGTACAGGTGGTTCGGCTTGCTGTTGATAGTCGCTTCTCTCGCGATCATCGGGGCATCGCAGTGGCTTTCCTCGGATATTCGTAAGTACGGCTACCTTCCGGGACTCGCCGCGGCGGGAATGGGTATCTCGTACGTGCTCATGTCGGTCGAGTTCCTAATGATCGAGGTCGAACCCGGCGTCGAAACGTCGGGTGCCCGTTTCATCGGATACACGATCCTGTGGCTCGCGTTCGCCTACGTGTTGAAACAATCAGCCGGTGTCGGTCTTCGAACGACTGGCGCCCTGGTCGTCGCCCTGTTGTGGGCGAACTGGAGTACGCTCGGCGGCTGGCTGACTGACGGGCTTTCCCAGCTCGTTATCATGGCGCTGATGGTGGCCATGATCGGGGTTATGGTCTATCTGCTCACGAAGCCGTTTAGACGGCGGGCCGGTCAGCGAACCGACGAACGACAGCTATTGTACGTGAAAATAATGTACCTCACTATTCTCACGTGGGTCGCGATGCTCCTCTCGGGTGTGCTGGCCGAGTACAACCTCGAGGTGACCGACACGTTCGTCGGCTCGAGCATCGCGATTTACGCCGACGTCGTGTTGATACTCGGGTTTACCGCCATCCTCTTTGGCGGCCGCGAAGCGCTTTCCCATATCGACGAAGCGGATTCGGTGCGGACGGAAGAGAACCGAGTAGACGGTGTTCGGGATCCGGCAGGTTCCTGATCGAGTCTCCGCAATTGAGCGACGATTTCTTCGACCGAACCTCCTGAGACCTGCTCGGAACTCGCGCTGGCGACCTTCCTCCAACCGGAACCGAGAGACGGCCAATTTTATTAAGTAAACTGAGTGTGTCGGACCGCGCATGGACGTATTAATTACGGACGATTCCGGATTCATGCGGGATCTTCTCAGGGAAATTCTCGAGGAGGAACACAACATCGTGGGGGAAGCCGAAAACGGCGTCGAAGCCGTCGAATTGTATCAACAGGAAGAGCCGGATATCGCTTTCATGGATATCGTCATGCCGATCAAAGACGGGATCGAGGCGACCGACGAGATCACCGATCTCGACCCCGACGCGACCATCGTCATGTGTACGAGCGTCGAGCAGGCCGAGCAGATGAAAGACTCGATCAAAGCCGGTGCGGACGGATACATCACGAAACCGTTCCAGAAGGAAAGCGTGCTCGAGGAAGTAAACAGCATCACCGCCGGGTAATTTTTCATGGAAATCGATATTCAGGCCCTCGAGACGTACAACAAGCTCGCTCACGACGGCGCACAGTCGGCGGTCAAGTCGCTGTCTCAGCTCACGGGGATCAACACTCGAGTCGAAGTGACCGACGTTTCGTTGATGTCTCCGTCTGATCTCCAGTACGAGTTCATAGGCAACGAGTACGCGGGTGTCAGCATCGATCTGACCGGAGAGATACAGGGAGAGACGGTCCTCGCGTTCGACGAGCAAGCGCGGACGGCGGTTACGGACGTGCTCGTTCCGGCCGACGACCCCGAGATGAAAAAGAGCAGCATCAAAGAGGTCGGCAACATCATGACCAGCGGCTTCATCGACGGCTGGGCAAACCACCTCAATACGAAGATCAAGAGTTCGCCGCCGACCTATATCGAAGGAACCGGGACGGACGTTCTCCCGCGGTCCGCGACGGAGGGTGACAGCCACCTGCTCGTCTTCCGAAGCCGAGTCGAAGCCTCCCGCGGCGGCGTGAACGAACCCGTCGACTTCCGAATCCTCCTCGTTCCCGATCAGGCATCGCTCGAGACGGCTCTTGAGCCCCGAACCGAGACGAGCATCTCTTTCGAGAAACTCGAGGTGTTCAACGAGATGACCAAGGAGGGAGCGGAGAAATCGGCCGACAACATCACCTCGATGACCGGCATCGAGACGAGCGTCAACATCAGTCGGCTGAGCCTCGTTCCGCTCGAGGACATTCCCGCCGAAGTCGGCAACAAACGCTACGTCGGGACCGTCATGGAGTTCGAGGGCAAACTCAGCGGCTACCTGATCATCCTCTTCGATCAGCCGTCGGGCCGTGCGGTCGTCGATTCGCTCGTGCCGATGGAAACCGAAGGCGAGTGGGGCGAGATGGAACAGGGTGCCTTACAGGAACTGGGCAACATCATGACCAGCGGCTTCATCGACGGCTGGGCGAACGTGTTGAACGCGGAGATCAAACACTCGCCGCCGAAGTTCGTCGCCGACATCGGGTCGTCGATCATGAGCCCGATCATCGCCCAGATCGCCCAGACCGACGACCACGCGTTCATGCTCGACTCGAGCATCGAAACCGACAGCGATCGGGTGTTCACCTGTCAGATGCTCGCCCTGCCGCGTCGAGACGAACTCGAGGAGGCTTTGGACGAAATCTTGATCGAGAACTCCGGTAACACGAAAGTCGACCCTGACGACCTGTTCTGAAACTAGTGCTTTCGTCCGAGAAATCGACTGCTGCGCTTTTGTTACGCGTTGACGTCTTCGATGCGTTGACTCACGACGATTCGACCCTGGGGCGTCAGCGAGAGCCCCTCGCCGTTCTCGACGACCAGTTGTTTGTTTCGAACCGAGTTCAAGACGTTCGTCACGTAGGCCGGATCGCCGTCTAACATGTTCGTAAAGTCGATGTCGCCACCCGTGGCGTGGACCCCGACCAACACGCGTTTTTCCGGATTGGTCAGTTCGATCTCTTCGACCTCTTCGCGAACCTCGTCGTACTCGAGCCTGAAGTATCGTGCCAGCAGATTCACGTACTGGCTCTTTGCGGGCGCGATCTGCGAGGTTTGGGTCATACCGGACTCCTGATCGGTGTGTTTGACGACCAGGGTCACCCGGTCGTCGCTGTCGCCGATCTGGTTCGTTCGGTCGATGTTCATCACCGTCGCGACGTCGATACTGAAGCCGCTGTTTTTCGTCCTGACTTCGACCTGCCTGTTTTTGATGTGAAGGGTTCCGAGAACGACGCTCGAGTCCGTTAGTCGGCCGCCGACCCGCGCCGGGTGTTTGACGGCGACTTTCCGGCCGTCGAGCAGGCAGCGAAAGAGAATTCCGACGAATTTTTCAACCTTTTCGTCCGAGCTTTCGATGACCGCGCTTTGAGTGCCCTCATCCGTCCGGTAACCGATCGTTGCCGTGTCTCCGAAGAACCGTTTGACGTGCTGGGGAACCGTTCCCACGTTCACGTCGATAACTTTGGACAACGGGATCGTTTCCTTCGTTTTCCCCGTCGCAAGCACGACCCGCTTTTCGGTCATAATGATCCGCCCCTCGACCGGTTTGCCCGCGTTCTCACCACCGTTGCTCAAGATAAAGCGACCAGTGATATCCGCGACCACATCCTCGTCCATGGCAATTGCTACTGACTGGATTATCTTAGCTTTTCGGACATTCTCGAGGCCCGACTGGACGGTCGCACGCGCGCTCGCTGGCGGTCAATGACGGCCTTTTTCCCACTCGAGACCCGTTGTCGAGCTATGAGTGATCCACGTGCGGAGTTTTTGGCGGGCGAGCGGCCCGACGACGTCGCGCTGTTTCTGGCCGAATCCTACGTCGAAGACGACAGGTTAGAACAGTTCGGCGAGGAGGTCGAAGGCGGCGTGTTGATCGTCGTCGACGGCGAGAGCGGGCGCAACGCGTTCAAGGCCGCGACCGGCACGGACGCGATGGCCTTCGCGAAGTCGGCGATGGCGACCGAGAGCCCGATCGAGAACGATCTCACCGACGGCGTCTGTCCTGACGCTGACGGTTCCGGCGATGAGACGAACGAGCACAGCGTTCAGTACATCTTCGCGTTCGCCGAAGAGCAAAACGAGGAGGTCGGCGGAGTGTACGCAGATGGGGACGTCGTCCACGCGTACGCGCAGTGTACCTGCGGAACGGCGTACTCGGACCGCTGGGTTGCCGAGCCGTAGTCGCTCCCGTTTTTTGTTGCCGTCCCAACAGTTTCTCTTTGCTCGAGGCGATATCCGCTTTTGAACCCTGATAAAGGACATATTTATCCGTCCTAGAGGGGTACGGCCGTCTATGAGTTCCTTTGAAACGCCACACGAGACCGACCGCGGATTCGGCATCTCGAGTCGCGAGGCTCGCGTGATCGGCGGGGCGAGCATCCTGATGGCGATCAACATCGCCCTGATGTACGTCTTCGTCGAGACGCCGCTCGCGGTGGTCAACGACTACTTGTTCCAGGCACCCATCATCGGCGTGATCGTCTACGGCGCGGCGATCATGGTCGGTGAACTGATCGCCGAACGGGGCATCGAGGGCGGTGATTTCGGTATCGCGTTCGTCGGAATGGTGGTTTTGCAACTCGCGTTCGGCACGTTCGGCGCGGGCGTCCTCTCGTTCGCACCGTCGGAGAGTCAACTCGCGATTCTCGGCGTGACGGCGATCATCGTCGCGATCATGACCGCACTGATATCAGGATACGTCTACGCGCGTTCGAAGACCTTCGAGAGTTGGGGATCGTACGCCAACTACTCGTTCATCGGCGGCGTGATCGCCATCGCCATCGGGACGTTCTTCGCACCGGTCCTGCCGGTCGGGTTCGTCCTGATCTTCCTCGGGTTCATCTTGCGGCTCGGCTGGGAAATCTGGCGCATCCGAGATCAGCGGGACATGCCGGTCGGCCTCCAGACCATCGGCGTCTACATCGCCGTCGCCGGTGTTTTCGTCCACGTCCTGCAGCTCGTGATTCGGTACTTTGCTCGAGAATAGTCGCGACGATTCTTCGGCGTCCGCGATACCTTATTCTTCCGTTGCGTCCGCTTCGCTCGCTTCGTCTTCGACGACGGCTCCGAACGCGTCCAAGATTACCTGCTTCGCGACGGATCCTCGAGTCGTCCAGTGGGTCGCGTAGTCGAGCATGTCGTCGTAGATGTCGGGCTTACAGCCCGCGGCCTTGGGGTGGCCGCCGCCGTTTACCTTCCCGGCGACCTCGTGACACAGTTCGAATTCGTCGGTGCCCCGAATCGAGGCCGAGCCGGCGGGTTTGACTATGATGGAGGCGTCGGCTCCCTGCTCGCGCATGGCTTCGGCGACCTCGTTCTGGGAACACCGGCCGTAGGTGATTCCGACGGTGTAGTCGCCGACCTCCCGGAGCTCCGAGCGGGCGACGGCTCGATCGATTAGAGCCTCTTTCTCGACCCGACGTTCGGCGATGTACTCTTCGACCCACTCGGGGAAGTCCGCGCCGTACTCGCGGACGACCTCGACGTACTCCGCTGGGTCGGTCCAGTAGGCGTAATCCGCGAGGTCGTCGCTCCGGGGGTCCTCTCGGAGCCAGAGGTCGTGATCCCGCGTCACCGCGGCAAGTTCCTCGAACTTCTCGTCGAAGTCGTACTCGAGCGAGCGGTAGACGACGTCCGCCGTGCACTCCTCGTCCGAATCGCCGACGACGAGTGTCACGCCGGCGTCCCGAACCGACGCCGCAACGTTGTCGTCCCACTGGTGGTGATCGTACCACTCGACGCTTCCTGCGGTCTCTTTGGCCGCCTCGAGTTCGTCCTCGACGTACTTGTATCGGTCCGGACAGAGGTCACAGACGTAGAGGTCGATCCCGTCTTTTCCGTGGTCGGCAACCTGCTGGAGCGAATCCTCGAGGTTGTGCGGACTTCCCGGAACGAGCGCGACGCTGTGGGGGGTCGGCTCGGGCTCCTCGAGGAGTTCCTCGTCCTCATCGCCGGTCTCGTCGGTTGCGTTCTCGTCGTCGCTCTCCTCCGCATCGGGCTCCGGAACGTTCTGAACGTCGTCGTAGACCTCGCGCAACAGCGCGACGCAGGCGAGGCCGTCCGCGTCGGGGTCGGCGACGACGGCGACCTCCGCACCCTCGAGGGCGGATTTGGCTTCCTGTTCCTCGAGGTCCTCCTCGAGGGTGTCGGGCATGAAAAAGCCCGTCCCCGGCAGGACGGACTTGCGGGCGAGCGATAACTCGCCGCTCTCGATAAGATCTTCGTACATACCGACAGTTGAGAGGTGACGCGGGAAGAACCCGCCGGTATCGATGCTACCAGTGTTGTCGTAACTTTGGTTACCACTCAAAACCCAGATAAACGTCTCTGCAGCTATTTTTGCGCTATTGATTGATTAAAAGAGACGATATTCGAAAACACCATGGAGTATTTGAAAATAACAAATTCAAATTGATATCTTCTACCTATTTAGTCGCTTGCTTACTAGAGCGTGTCATACAATAGTTCTCGACCGGTCCATTTCGCGCGTTCATCTTTGAATAGAAACTGAAATGCGGTGTTTCCCTGAATCAGGTGTGAGATGAAGCAGCCAACATCACTGCGTAGAGGGTGTGAGTCGTATTCTATGACACGCTATACTATTTAATAATTCCTCACTCAATATCAGTCGATGTATCTAGCTTCCAATTGTTGTCTTCATTGAGATCGGCACCAACACCACCGTATCCAAAGTCCAGATCAATCCACGATGACGTTCGAGTAAATCGGTGACAGTATTCAATTGAAACATATGGATTGTCTCCAGTGACAACCACACTCGTTCCAATATTCACTGTAAAGTCTGGAATGAAACTCTCCAAATTTGGATCAATATGGCCGTGGTGAATCGCCATACGGCGCTTGATTTTGCTAGTTGACGGCACGTTTGATATTGTAGACGACACACATCAGGACGATTTCACGGAACTCACGATACCAGCTTCGCGCACGCACGGCGTCGCCGAGCGTGCGCTTGATCACCGAGAAGACGGTCTCAGACAACGCTCTCTGGCCGTAGAGAGTCCCATCGATCCGCGCGTTATGCGCGTGATCGATGGGACGGAACTCTCGATGCTTGATTAGCGGTCTTACGTCCTTTGCCCGGAGTTTATCGCGTAATTGCTGCCAGTCGTACCCTTTGTCAGCGGCGAGGCTGCGCAACTCGCCCGCATTGCGGCGGGCGAGTTGCCAGCCGATCTGCGTGTCGTGACGTTTCTTGGTCGTGCAGTGAACGTCGAGGACAGCTTGTGACGCTGTATCGACGAGTGCGGTTGTTTTGAGCGTCTGAACACGATAATTCGTCCGACGGCAGTAGTGTTTGCTCGCGTTTTCGCGGTCGAAAAACGTCGCATCCATCGCAGCGTGACCAGATGGCTCGTGCAGTTGCGCCGACAGGCGCAACAGCACTCGCCAGACCTCCATCTTGATCCTGTCAAACGCCTTCACTAGCGTCGAGTGATCAGGGAGATCGGCCTTCTCAAGGCCGATCTCCGCCAGTATTTGTGGCATCTCGCTCAAGAGATCAAGCGCTTCCCGGTAGGTCAAGAGATCAAGCGCTTCCCGGTAGGATTTCTCCAAGTAAATCCGCAGACAATGCAGCGAAACGACGGCGTAGTCGGCGAATCCGCCGCCACCCTTCGGGGCGGCGGATTCACCTTGGCCACCAACAGCACTTTTAGCCAACGTCACTACTTTCCCAGTGAAGCGGGAAATTTTGGACATAGAGCATCCGCCGTTTCCCGCTTCAACTCCCTAGTTCTGACGGTCGAAGTCTACGTAGTCATGCGATTCACCAGAGCCGATCAGATAAGGACCCACCGCATCCGGACGCAACCGCAAGAGTAACTGGACAAGTAGCAAGTAGCGTACGTCTCGTTTTCATATTGAATTTCTCACCAATGAGTAATATGTGTTTCATATCTGAGACCTATAAACTTTATCTTCCAATATCCACCAACTAGTATCAACTTTGTCCGTGGCAGACCATATCCAAATTGTTGGGTCTGTATTTGGGAGTAGTATTTCTATCGATAACTATTTTTAGATAGTCCACATCGTGGTATCCATGTCGATACAACGACGGACGTTTCTCGCTACTGTGGGGAGTAGCGCTGGCGTCGGGCTCGCTGGCTGTCTCAGCGGGGATGATTCAAGTGGCGAGGCGGAGATCAGCGGCACGACGCTTACGCTCACCACGACGACGAGCACCTACGACACGGGCCTGCTCGACGAGATCAACCTCCCGTTCGAGGAACGCTACGGTGTCACCGTCGACACCGTTTCCCAGGGGACGGGTGCGGCCCTCGAGACCGCCCGATCCGGCGACTCGGATGTCGTGATGGTCCACGCCAGATCGCAGGAAGACGAATTTCTCAAGGACGGCTACGGCGTGAACCGACGCGATATCATGGTTAACGATTTCGTCGTCGTCGGGGATTCCGACGACCCGGCGGGGATCGGCGGGGGCGAGGACGCGCCGAAGGCTTTCGAATCGATCGCCGACTCGGGGTCGTTGTTCGTCTCGCGCGGAGACAACTCCGGAACGTACACGAAGGAACTCGAGATATGGGACGAGGCGGGGGTCACCGTCGAAGAGTCCGGCGACTGGTACGTAGACGGCGGCGGCGGGATGGGTGAGATACTGACCGAAACCGACATGCAAGGGGGCTATACGCTCGCTGACCGGGGGACCTACATTTCGATGCAAAGCGATATCGACCTCGAGATTCACGTCGAGGGCCCGATTGAGGACGGCCCCGAGTTGCTCGCGAACCCCTACGGGATCGTCGCCGTCAATCCCGAGGTCCACGACAACGTCGAGTACGATCTCGCGATGGCCTACATCGGCTACATCACGGGTCCCGAGGCTCAAGAGATAATCGAGGAGTACACCGTCGAGGACGAGCAGTTGTTCTTCCCCGAGGCGCTCTCGGAGGATCCGAACTTCCAGCAGTACGTTTCCGAAGAGTGGAGCGGAGGCGACGGTGAGTAGCTGTCGGGTTGCTGTGCGATGATGACCGCGCGTATCACGTGCTTCGGGGAATCGCGACGCTGGACTGAGAAACATCTGTTAGCCGCGTCCGCGACGATGCTTCGTTTCGAACACTACTTCCCGACGGAGTCGAGCTATCCGGACACGAAAACACGAGTGCGTTCGCCATGATATTCGACACCTTTCTCCCCCTCGTAGCCGCGTTCCCCTTCGAGTGGACCTACGTTCGGAGCATCATCGAGGTCTCGTTGTACGTAAGCCTCACCGCCGTTTTCCTCAGCACGATCGTGAGCGTCCCGATCGCGTTGCTCGTCGGATTCAGGGACTTTCGCGGCAAGAACTTCCTCACATCGATCATCACGACCGGGATGGGGTTTCCCAGCGTCGTCGTGGGACTGGTCGTGCTCTTTGCGGTCTCGAACGAAGGACCGCTCGGTTCGTTCGATCTCGTCTTCACGACCGAGGCGATGATCCTTTCACAGATCGTCCTCGCGGTACCGGTTATCACCGGCGTGAGCCTGGCCGCGGTCTCGAGCGTCGAACAGCAGGTCAGGGACGCGGCGTTCGCGATGGGCGGCACGCGCTACGACGTGGCGCTCGTGACGATCAAGGAAGCCCGGTACGGACTTGCGACCGCCGTCCTCGCGGGTTTCGGGCGGGCGATCAGCGAGGTCGGCGGCGTCCTCATCGTCGGCGGCAACATCGCGGGTGCGGACGGCGAATCCGTCACCCGAACGCTGACGACGGCGATCCAACTCGAGGCTAGGCAGGGCCGCTTCGAGACGGCGATGATCCTCGGCGCGATCCTCGTCGCACTCGTCTTGCTCGTAAACGCCATCGTCGTCCGACTGGGCGACGACCGAGGTAGGTACCGATGACGCTTCGAACCGTCGGCGTCGAGCACGGCTACGACGGCGAGGCCATCCTCGAGGACGTGTCGCTCGACGTTCCACCCGGCGAAATCGTCGCGATCATCGGCCCCTCCGGCGTCGGCAAGACGACGCTCCTGCGCTTGCTCGCGATGTTCGAGCGCCCGCGCGGCGGCTCGCTCGAGTACGACGGCACCGACGTGTGGGACGCATCCGAACAACGCCGACTCGAGTACAGACGCGATATCGGGATGGTGTTCCAGGAGGCGAGCCTCTTCGACGCGAACGTCCGGCGGAATGCCGAGTACGGCCTCCACATTCGAAGGTCGTGGCGAGATCGGCTCCGTCGCGAATTCGCGGACCTCGTCGGGCTCCGAAACGGAACGAGCCCGGCGATAGAGGCGCTCGAGGTCGTCGGCCTCGAAGAGAAACTCGAGCAACACGCCGAGTCGCTCTCGGGCGGCGAAGCCCAGCGGGTGGCGTTCGCCCGCGCGCTCGCGTACGAACCCGATTTCCTCCTGCTCGACGAGCCGACGTCGGATCTCGACCCCCGAAACACCGCGGTGATCGAGGAGGCGGTCCGCGAGGCCGGAGATCGCGGTATCGGCGTCGCGATTGCGACCCATGACATGAACCAGGCCGAGCGGATCGCCGATCGTGTCGCCGTCATCCTCGGCGACGGGATCATCGAGGTCGGCGAGACCGAGACGATTTTCGAGGATCCGTCGGACCAGCGCACACAGAAATTTATTGATGGCGAGTTGATTTACTGAAAGACGAACTCGACTCGATCAGGTTTGGCGGAGCCGCGAGAACCGACGGCTCATCGACCGACTCACCGACGACCGACTCACTGACGACCGAATACACCGATGACACTCGAGAAAGAGTACAAGACCGAATTGGCCGTAGACGGCAAGACGATCGACCGGCGTGACATCGAGATGCTCGAGGCGATCGACGAGCACGGCTCGATGCACGCGGCCGCCGACGCCCTCGGGCGATCGTACGCCCGGCTCCAGGGCCGGATCGTCGAACTCGAGGAGTCACTCGGCGACCTCACGGAGCGACGCCGCGGCGGCAAAGGCGGCGGCGGGACCGAACTCACGCAAACGGCTCTCGAGGTCCGCCAGCAGTTCGAGCGCCATCAGACGGAGCTCGATGGGGTCGCTCGAGCGACCGAATCGGTGTTTCCGGGAACGGTTCGAGAGCGGACGGGAGCCCTCGGCACCGTCGAGACGGCCGTCGGCCCCGTCGTGGCGCTCGTTCCGAAGGGGACGACCGACGTCCAGGTCGGCGTTCGATCCGACGCGGTCGTCCTCTCCGACCTTGAGGAATCCCCTGCGGGAGGGGAGACGAGTTTCCGCAACCAGTTCACCGGGACGGTTTCGTCGGTCGACGCGAGCGACGGGATCGCGAGGGTTACGCTCGCGCTCGAACGGGCTCGAGATTCGGCGCCCGACTCCGACGCGGCGGACGACTCCAGCGATCCGTTCGAACTCGAAACTATCGTTACGCAGACGAGCGTCGACACGTTGGATATCGACCCCGGAACGCGAATGCGCGCCTCGTTCAAAGCGACGGCCGCTCGAGCGATTCCGAGGGCTGTCGCCCCGTCCAGCGACGGCCAGCCCGATCAGCTGGATTGAAAACGAACTATCGGCTTCGCCGCAGAATCAGGTGTTGACGGCGTCTTTTGCGGCCGAATCGCCACTCGAGGGGTCGTTGGACGGCTCGAGCTGTCGAACCGTGAGCACGGGAACGGGCGAGGTTCGGACGACGCGTTCGGCGACGCTTCCCAGGAGCAGTCGGTTTTCGCCGTGGCGCCCGCGCGTTCCGGTCACGACGAGGTCGGCGTCGATATCGCGGACGTACGAGCAGATTTCCGCGGCGGGACGGCCTTCGCGAACGTCGGTCGTGAGCTCGAGGCTCGAGCGCTCCTCGACGGTCGCGAGCGCGGCGTCGGCGTGGGTCTCGAGGGCCGTCTCGAGTTCCTCGCGGAGCTGTTCGGGCGAGGCGTCGACTTCGCCGGCGTCGATGACTGAGAGGGCGTGGACCGTCGCGTCGAAGCGGTTCGCGAGGTCGAGCCCGACGTCGACGGCACGTTTCACGCTTTCGGAGCCGTCAGTTGCGACGACGACCGTTTCGAACATACGGGGACGTTGCGTCCGAACCGGTATAAACGTACAGCAGAAGCGACGCCGAAAACGGACGGGAACGAGGAGGGGGCTTTTTGAAGACCGGGTACGCACTCACGAGTATGGACGCCAGCGATCCCGCCACCGTCGATACCGTGCTCGCGCCGGTCGATGGCAGTGTCGAGTCGGCTACCGCCTCCGAGTACGCCGTCGCCGTCGCCGATCGGTACGATGCGTCCGTCCACACGCTGTACGTTCTGGGACGCGGCGTCGTGCGCGGTATGGACGCCGGAACCGTCGAGGAGTCCGATATCGCAGAAAGCACGCAGGATTTTCTCGAGGACATCGGCCAACTCGCAGCCGACTCTGATATCGCGTTCTCCCGGTCGGTGACACACGGCTTTTCACAGACGCAGAAGACACGCCACCCCGGCAGCGCCGTTCTCGACGCGGCCGACGATATCGGCGCTGACTTCATTGTCCTCCCGCGGGAGTCCGTCACTGATTCGGACGCCGATATCCTCGAGAAAGCGGCCGAATACGTGCTCGCGTACGCGAGTCAACCGGTCTTATCCGTTTAACGCTTGCCGGTAAGTCCCCTCCACCGAGTTTGATGGGGGAGTGTTTTGGGCCTCCTTAGAAGAGATCGTCATAGAAGAGATCGTTCACTCGAGTCGGATCGTCATCTCCTGTTCGAAGCTCTCGCTTCCCGTCTGATCGAACCCGACCCGTTCGTAGAGTGCGATCGCTGGGCCGTTCCACCGTTCGACGGTGAGCCAGACTCGCCCGATCCCGACATCGCTCGCGTGGCCCAGCAGGTGCTCGAGCAACTGGGTACCGATTCCCGCTCGCTGGTAGTCCTGCAGGACGAAAATGGCGAGTTCCCACTCGATATCGGCAGGGTCGTCGACGTCAGCGGGGTCGTCTGTGTCTGGGACGAGCGTCGCGTGACCGACGGCGTCGCCGTCGTGGCTAGCGATGACGTTCACCCCGATGTCGACGATGGACTCAAGCCAGTTGCGAATCCGCTCCTCGCCCGTCGGTGGGATACCCTGTGCGCGGTCGACTGGGTCGAACGCATCGTACATTCCAACCAGGTTCTCGAGCACCTCGTCGTCGACTTCGCCCGGAGCCCGGAGTTCGATCGTCCGTCCGTCGCCGTCTTCGAACGAACCGGGCGGCTTCGGAAACGGCCCGGAGGGTTCGTCCGAATACTCTCGTGTTCGTTCCATCGTTATCGAACCAGTTTGACAGTCGTCGGTGCGTTCAACAGGACGAACTCGGCGATCGGACCGAGTCTGATCTTCCCCATCGGGCTGACGGTTCCGCCCCCGATGACCAGCTGATCGAACTCGCCTTGTTCCGAAAAGTTGACGAGCGCGCTTCCGGGATCGCCCTCGAGGGTCTTGACCTCCGTCTCGATGCCGGCCTCGGTGAGGAGCTTCGTCGCCTGTTCGCGCATCTCTTCTTGGGATCGCTTGGATTCGGGTTTGTCGACGACAACGACGGTGAGCTCGTCACCGACGTCCGACGTTCGCTCGATTGTTCGCCGAAGCGTTTTTATCGACTCGTCGCTCCCGGCGAGACCCAGCAGTACCTTCATGCTTCCGTGTGTGTGCCGACGGACGAAAATGATTGTGCCCGGACGCTCGCGCTGACACGCGCCTGGTGAGATCGTCCACCGTCAAGGAGATAGGCTAAACTGTGCATGGGACTCTCAGACGCATATCGCACAACATGTGCGTGACGACGGCGTTAAGACCGTGTGGCCAATAGGCTCACGGAATGAGTGATGCGGCGCTCGATGTCGTCGAGTTCTTGCTCACGACGAGCGTATATTCAGACGACAGATCGCTAGACGAGAACGACTTGCAACCCGACGTCCGGCAGGTGTTCTGGACCAGCGGCTCGGGGGACGAGGACGAACAGAGCGGTAATCGACAGGGTGGAATCACCCGTCCGCTGTCGGCGACCAACCAGACGATTCGCGAGGCGACCGGCGTGGAGGCTCCGTGGAACGCCGTCGGTGATCTCATGTTCACCGATCGCGACGAGTTCTCCGGAACCGTCTCGCTCACCCAGCAGGACATGGCCGAGGACTGGTTCGCCGAACGCGCGAGCGACGAGCGGGTTCTCGAGAATCCGACCCTCGCAAAGCACTTCGAGGACCACGAGGGCCTCGACGTAGACCACGAGGAGGCGCGGGATCGAAATCGCCCGATTCAGGCCGATCGGGTCTGGATCGACGGCCTGCTCGAGGAGTACTTCGACGAGGAAGAGGACGATGACATGCTCGACCTCGTCGAGATCCGCGCGCCCGAAGAGGTCGATATCACGCTCGACGACCTGGTGTTGACCGGGAGTCAGGAGGACGAGATCGACAAGATCGCGAAGGCCATCGAACACCGCGATTACCTCGCGAATATCGGCCTCCGCGAGATCGGAAAGCTCCTGTTCGTCGGGCCGCCGGGGACGGGGAAAACGTCGACGGCACAAGCGCTGGCTCGAGACATGGACTTGCCATTCGTCGAGGTCAAACTCTCGATGATCACGAGCCAGTACTTGGGCGAGACGGCTAAAAACGTCGACAAGACCTTCGAGGTCGCAAAGCGACTCTCGCCGTGTATCCTCTTTATCGACGAGTTCGACTCCGTCGCGAAGACTCGTCGGAGCGACGAACACGCGGCGCTCAAGCGCGCGGTCAACACGCTCTTGAAGAGCATCGACAACATCTCGCTGATTCAGGACGACGTATTGTTGATCGGGGCGACGAACCACCCCGA
Organism: Halostagnicola bangensis; assembly: GCF_054653435.1. NCBI lineage: Archaea > Methanobacteriati > Methanobacteriota > Halobacteria > Halobacteriales > Natrialbaceae > Halostagnicola > Halostagnicola bangensis. The sequence goes on from NZ_BAAIGG010000002.1 coordinate 1,996,170, forward strand.
CCAGCTCGACGCGGCGGCGTGGCGGCGCTTCGATGAAATCGTCAACTTCCCAAAGCCCGACTCCGGAATGCGCTCGGACATCCTCCAGGTGATCACGAGCACGATGGATATCGAGGAGTTCGATCCGGGTGTCATCGCCGAAGCGACCCAGGGACTCACCGGGAGCGACCTCCGGATGGTGCTTCGCGAAGCCGTTCTCGAGGCGCTAACCGAGAATCGCCGTGATCTCACCCAGACGGACCTCCTCAACGCCGTCGAGGAGTTCGAAGAGCGCGACAACTTGAAGAACATGGACATGATCGACGGCGACCACGACGCGCTGGTCGCCGGCGGCGACGTGGGCGGTGGCGATAGTGGTAACTCACACGATCACGATCATGACCACGACCATGATCACGCGCACGACCACAGCCACGACGATTAAGCCGAAAGCTAGCTGAATCTCGCGACACCTCGAAGCAGTTTCTGACGCCACTCTTTTCGTCCCCCCGTTCGATAGCTGTACGTATGTCCACTGATCGGAACGTCTACGGAACCGAACTCCAGCCCTGTAGCACCGATCCGGAGACCGGCTTTCTCCGCGACGGCTGTTGTCAGCGCGTCGAGGGCGACCGCGGTCGGCACGAACTCTGTGCCGTGATGACCGAGGAGTTTCTCACCTTCAGCAAGGCGCAAGGAAACGACCTCACGACGCCCAAACCACAGTTCGAGTTCCCCGGCCTCGAGCCCGGCGATCGCTGGTGTCTCTGTCTCGGCCGCTGGCTCGAGGCCGAAGAGGCCGGCCACGCACCGCCGGTGATCCTCGAGGCGACCAACGAGGCTGTCCTTCGCGATGTCGAACCCGACCTGTTGCGCGAGCACGAACACGAACGCGAGAGCGGTAGCGCTTGGAGAACCGGTGATCGAGGATCGGTCGAGAACGACCGAGACAATTCCACCGACGACGGCCGAGGAAGTACCGACGACGAACGCGGGACTATCGACGGCGAGACGTGACGATGCGAATCACGCTACTTGGAACCGGGGATACGACGGGAACGCCGACCGTCGGCTGTGACTGTGATACCTGTGAGGCCGCTCGAGACCGCGATATCGAACGCACTCGGTTTTCGGTCCACGTGGAGAACGAGCGGACGGACGAGTCGCTCCTGATCGATTTCAGTCCCGACTTTCGGTACCAGTTTTTGCGCGAGGACGTCCCGTTGCCCGACGCGGCGATCATCACGCACATCCACTTCGACCACCTCGACGGATTGGGCAACGTCTTTCGAGTGCTCGACGAACTCGACGTCTACGCGGCGGACGAGACCGATCCCGAGACGGGAAAGAGCGTCGCCGAAACCGTCGACAGCGATTACGACTATCTCGACCCGGTGACGGTCCATCCGACGACGCCGCTCGACCCGGTTCGCATCTGCGGCTTCGACGTGACGCTCGTCCCCGTTTTACACCCGCCGCTGGTCTGTTACGGCCTGGCGATCGAGGACCCCGAGACGGGCGCGAAGCTCTCGATTTCGGGCGACACGAGCTACGCCGTCCCCGACGATTCTCGAGCGGTGCTCGCCGACCCCGATCTCCTGCTCGCCGATGGAATCGTTCCGGCACACCTTTGTGAGTTTCACCCCATCGGCGGCCGCCACGAGAATTCCGACGGCGTCCCCCGGACGTTCGGAACGAAACACATGACTCGAGAAGGGGCAATCGAACTCGCCGACGAACTGAACGCCGAGAAGAGGCGACTGGTTCACGTCGCCCATTACTACCCGGCCGACGAAGCGTTCGAAGAACCGCTGGCGCTCGACGGCGAGCAGTACGTTCTCGAGTGAATTTGTCCCCAAGTAGAGCTCCTCGAGAGCCTCTCTTCGAATCGGGGCTCCTCGGGCGGACTCACAGTCCGCGCCGTGTGGCCTCGCCCCGAACCATCCACGTAAATGCGTCGTCGATTTCGCTCAGCGATCGCTCACTTCGAAGATTTAGGAGGCCTTTCGCGGTATCGGAGCGACGACGGGCTCGAGTGACGCGACCCGATCACCCGAACTGATCTAGCCCTGACTGCCGTCGGCGCTCGCCGCTCGGCTCGCGCCGCCACGGCGTTCGGCGGTCGCGTTCGGCCTCGAGATCGATTTCCAGGCCGCTCGCCGGATCGTGACCCGGACACGAAGCGCCACACTCCGACTCGGCGTCGACGATTCGCCCCTTCCAGGAACAAAACGGGAGCGGCGTCGAAAACTCCCCGGCGGATGGCTCGCAGGCCCCGCAGTCGGGAAACCGGAACGTTCGCCACCCCTTCCCGAACGCGCGCTCGGCGATTCGCCGCCGTGTCCGTGCTTTTTGCTCCGCCGAGACGACCGCCACGTCGGTGTGGCCCGGGTGGTACTCGAGCGGTTCGATTCCCGACTCGTCCGTCGAGAGTGACATCGGTTCGCGGACTACTTCGATCTCGAGCTTGCGGTTTCCGACGCCATCGCTCGTATCTCCCCTCGAGACGCGCCAGACGCCGATCTCCCCGGGAATCCGGTTCAGGTGCGCGCCGGTGACGTAGCTCTCCGTTGCGAGGATCGCTTCGTCCACGAGCCCGAGACTCGCGTCGGTCCGGAGCTGGGCCTCGAGGTCGCCGGGCGTTCCGAGATCCGGTTTGTTCTCGATGCCGATAATGCGCGAGTACCAGTCGGGATAGCGCGCGACCTGCCGGACGTACTCGCGGCCGTTTCGCAGTTCGGATTCGAAGAAGTCGATCTCGAGGGCGCGTTCGAGCGCGCTTTTCGCCCGCTCGGGGTGACAGTCGTCGGCGAAGGCGTCTTTCCAGTAGCGAGCCGTTCCGGGGCCGATATCGGCCTCGATTGCGGCGTCGGGGATCGTCTCTCCCGTCAGCGCCAGTCGCTGGTCGAACGCCGGCCCCGGCTCGACACAGACGATGTCGAGGATTCGTCCGCCCGGCTCGGCGACGGCTCCACCGAGTTGTCGAGCGACGATGCCGTTCCTTTCCGTTCCCGGCTGGCCGACGGACTCGAGGTGGGCACACAACTCGAGTTCGAACGCGAACTCCGACACGACCGAAGAGAGGGTGATGAGTGGAAAAAATCCTTGGCTTGTCCACACCAGTCGGTGCCTCGAGTGCGGCGCTCGACGGCGGTGTACGTCTCAGGTACTCGACAAGCGTTTAGAAGAATCTCTTAAGATCAATCGCAGTCATTAACAGGTCTGTGTGCGATGCTGTTGCCTCTCTTTTGCCTATGATTGTTTGCTAAGGCTATATTAAATATCAAGAATTGGCCATCCAAAAAACTTAATATGTATGATCTCGAACCTTTGGGATATGGTCACAAATATGTCGGACTCAGATAGGTTCTTTTCAGCATTACATCGATCATTATTAGGTGCTCTTCTCTCAATAGCTGCCATAATTGGGACTGCGGCCACATATTATGGGTTTTTGAACATTAATATTCTATTCATCCTAGGAGGATTAGTTGTTGTAGGCATTTCTGTCGCCTGGCTTGGTCTTCTTTTTCTTGAGGGGCTCCGAGAGCGATAGACAATCATTGAGCCACCGTAGCTCACTTCAATCATCACATGTCCTATTTATTATAAAAAAGCTTTTGTATGATTATATCACTTGATTAGTAGGTATGATATATTGGATATTTTGGTACAATAGTGGTTAACCCTGTTAGTGGAAAATATTTAAGAATCAAGAAAAACTCACAAATACTATGTGTTATCTAAGACTACTCTATTCTTAAGTGTGGCTTGTGATTAGGTTTCGGAGAATGAACATCGCCTGAACACCTTGGTGGGGTCGGTGCGCAGTACATTTACGGGCTTTCGAGAGATTACCTCAATATTAATTTACTAGGTATTACTCTCCTCGGGACGTAAGTGAGGAACAGGCGCACGCGGTCTTAGATTTTCATAGCGCTCCGTGATGGTTGAACGTTACCGGGTCGCACTTGATGAGAAACAGGATCAGAATGTTGACGAAACAAGGGTTGTACGCCGTCACCGATACATATGATGGTACTGATGAAGATCAATATTTCTGCCTCTTGTATTCCGTAGACTTTAATCTGCACAATTATCCCACTCATAACTTATTATTCGCCAATTTCTATATACAATACCCGAAATACGAGAATATAATTATGATGTTCTTTATATATCTTACAACAAACACCTTAGATGGATATTGTGCTTAGATTCATATACTTTCAGGATTTATTACTAGATGCAATGCGAAAAGCTAACAGACGAAAGATCCTTGGAAACGTTGGAAAAGCCTCGATAATCGGTATTACGGCTGTAAGTGGTGTCGGAAAAGTGGCTGCTGACACAGGCGATCAGTCGAACAACTTAGACATTGATACTAATTTCAATCCTAACAATATTGAGGAGGTCACTGAATTTATGGAAGATCTTGGCGATCTTTCTGAAGAAGACCGTATAGAGGCACAGGAAGCTCTCAACGAACCAAGATCAGAAGCGGTGATTGACTGGTTGGAAGGTATTGAATTTAAACACGAAACTCAGGAACCAGAAGAAGTTCGTACGACATCAACAGGGTGGGATAGTATTTCAGTCACAGGCACAGAAAGTGCTGAACATTGGACCGGAACGCACACTGTTTTGGAATTCGAATACACGGTTGAATGGGAATATAACAGTTGGGAGAACGAAATTAGGAATATCTCAGAACAGCCACATGGTACCACTCCTGACCCATCATGGTCTCACGATGGAGTGGTCAATAACTGGATAAATGAGGATGATGATGAGTTTAATGCCTATCGTCAACATCAGTTTTCATATGTTGGTGGTGGATCGATTCCTTCCCTAACTTTAGAACCATATATAGAAATCACTGGTGATCATAATGGCTTTGGAAGAGTAGTTGACTCTGGAGGTACTTGATAGCGAGCACGCCAGGATCAGTTTCAAATAAATCGGCCGTGGTGAATCGCCATACGGCGCTTGATTTGGCTAGTTGACGGAACGCTTGATGTTATAGACGACACACATCAGAACGATTTCACGGAACTCTCGATACCACCTTCGCGCACGCACGGCATCGCCGAGCGTGCGCTTGATTACCGAGAAGACGGTCTCAGACAGCGCTCTCTGGCCGTAGAGAGCCTCATCGATCCGCGCGTTGTGCGCGTGATCGATGGGGCGGAACTCTCGGTGCTTGATCAGTGGTCTTACGCCTTCTTCCCTGAGTTTATTCGGTAACCGCTGCCAGTCGTAGCCTTTGTCGGCGGCGAGTTGCCAGCCGATCTGCGTGTCGTGACGTTTTTCGGTTGTGCAGTGAACGTCGAGGACAGCCTGTGAGGCCGTATCGACGAGAGCGGTGGTTTTGAGCGTCTGCACGCGGTAATTCGTGCGACGGCAGTAGTGTTTGCTCGCGTTTTCGCGGTCAAAAAATGTCGCGTCCATCGCCGCGTGACCAGATGGCTCGTGCAGCTGCGCCGACAGGCGCAACAGTACTCGCCAGACCGCCATCTCGATCCTGTCAAACGCTTTCACCAGCGTCGAGTGATCAGGGAGATCGGCCTTCTAATGGCTTAGAGAAGGTTTGAAAGTTAATTCGTGCGTGCAAAATAACAGCCTGAAAGAGCCGTGCACCCGGTGCACGGCAATGTAATCGCGTCTCAGAACTACTGTTACTTTTCTGTACTTTTTCTCGATCGAATTTTGAGCTTGAATTCAGCCAGGAGCCGCCCTACTGTGCCTGTTTTCGTGACCTGTATATAAACGACGAACAACCATGCCACGTCTTCTGAGAACTACTCGTAGAGGTCTCCTGTCTCCAGAATTGAGTAGTAGGTTTCAAACCGTCCCTGAATCATTACAAGGCCGATCTCCGCCAGTATTTGAGGCATCTCGCCCAGAAGATCGAGTGCTTCGCGGTAGGATTTCTCCAAGTAAATCCGAAGACAATGTAGCGAAACGACGGCGTAGTCGGCGAATCCGCCGCCACCCTGCGGGGCGGCGGCTTCGCCTCGGCCACCAACAGCACTTTTAGCCAACGTCACGACCTTCCCAGTGAAGCGGGAAATTTTGGACATGAACCATCCGCCGTTTCCCGCTTCAACTCCCTAGTTCTGACGGATCAAGTCGCCGCCGTCTGGTGATTCACCAGAGCCAATAAATCTAATCACTTAGTTTGGATGCCTATTGTGATAAGAGGATGTCGACTTTAGTATCTTTATGGAAGAATGTCTATTGAGTGGCCGATACAACCTCTATATTTCATTTCAAGACCACAGATTAGGTGAATATTGTTGAAATATAGATTTCGTCCGATCGAATTGGGTATTTCGAAAAAAGTGACTGTCTCGAGAAACGCGGGCGGTCAGTCGCAGCGTTCGACTACCGTCTCGAGGACGTCCAGATTGTCGTTTAAGATGATGTGAAGATTGTCTCCCGCCAGCGGAATGTCGACCTCGAGTCGGTACGGATCGCGCTCGAGAATCGACGTATGGTGATCCGAAACGCACCACGGGAGCGTCCAGTACGGGCGCTCGTCGAGCGAAACGCCGCGTTCGCGGTGGAAGCTCACGACCGTCGAGTGGTCGAGCAGTTGTAGTCCGACGGCCGAACATAGGCTGTGGCCACACTGTTGGCAGTCGTGATCGACGCGGATGCCAGCGCCGAGACAGCACTTGCCGTCGGCGTCCTCGACGATGGTCGACTCCGTTCGGCCGTTGCATTCCGGACACACCCCGTCGGCCGCCAGACAGTGCAGGTGCCGAACTCGTTGGTCGAACGCCTCGGCCACCTCCTCGAGCGTGCGGTCGTTCAATCCGCCGGGCGGAAACGAATACTCGCCGTGGCGCTGGCCGCAGTCGGTGCACTCGATGGCTAACTGCTCGTCGACGTACTCGGCTTGCAGCGGACCGCCGCAGGTGACACAGCCGCCTTGGACGGGAAACGGCTCGATCGTCGGCGTTTCGGTAAACGAGCCGGCGATAACCGACCGCACGACCTTCTCGCCGGCGTGTTTGAACTCGTAGCCGCCGTTCGCGGTCGAGGCGGAGTCGCCGTCGAGCGACCCCTCGACGTTTCTGATGAAGTGTCCCGTCAGCTTCTGAAGGTGGTAGTTGAATTGTGCGGAATCGCGCATCCCGACCTCGCGCCTGAGTTCGGAGAACGAGACGGGGTGTTCGTCGGCGGCCCACAGCGCCTCGAGGATCGCCAGGCGCGTTTCGTTTCCGATAAGCGCGAACGCGTCGGCGGGATCCAGACAGTCGGTACACTCGAGGATCCCCTCGGAATCACCCGATTGTAACGATACGTTTGATCGACTCATGGGGGTAATTCACGCGGCCGACTGACAAAGCCATTCCCTTAGCCGAATTTTTGTAACTTTCCCAACCGCTTTGGCCGGTCCGCCTGAACCGTCCACGAAATTCAGCCGCAAATACGTGCGGACGAACTACCAGTTGGGGTGACCGATAGCCACTCGAGTACGTTTCCGGCGGGGAATTCGCTCCTAGAACAGTAGGTTTATCAAGCGCACACGGGAAGTCATATTCAAGATTACTCATCGTCTTATGGCAGGAAATCAACAACCGGAGGTGAACATCGGGCTCGTCGGCCACGTCGACCACGGCAAGACGACGCTGGTACAGGCGCTCAGCGGCTCGTGGACGGACCAACACAGCGAGGAGATGAAACGCGGGATCTCCATCAGACTGGGCTATGCGGACGCGACGTTCCGCACGTGTCCCGGAATGGACGAACCCGAGTGTTACACCGTCGAAGAGGAGTGTCCGGACGGCTCCGAAAGCGAACCGCTCCGGACCGTTTCGTTCGTCGATGCACCGGGTCACGAGACCCTGATGGCGACGATGCTCTCGGGAGCGTCGCTGATGGATGGCGCAGTGTTGGTGGTCAGCGCCAACGAACCCGTCCCACAGCCCCAGACCGAAGAACACCTGATGGCGCTGGATCTCATCGGCATCGAGAACATTGTCATCGCACAGAACAAGGTCGACCTCGTCGACGGCGAGACGGCACGAAACAACTTCGAACAGATTCAGGAGTTCGTTGAAGGGACCGTCGCCGAAGACGCCCCCGTTGTCCCCGTCAGTGCGGGACAGGACGTGAACATTGATCTGCTCATCGGCGCTATCGAGGAGGAGATTCCGACGCCCGAGCGCGGTCCGGGAACCGATGCTCGGCTCCACGTCGCCCGCAGCTTCGACATCAACAAGCCGGGAACGACCTTCGAGGACCTCACCGGTGGCGTCCTCGGCGGTAGTCTGGTCGCCGGCGAACTCGAGAAAGGCGACGAACTCGAAGTCAAACCCGGCCGCGAGGTCGAAGAAGGCGGTCAGAGCGAGTACGTTCCGATCGAAACGACGATCCGATCGCTGCAGGCGGGCGGCGAAAACGTCGAGACCGTCACGCCCGGCGGCCTGCTCGGCGTCGGAACCGGTCTCGATCCGTCGTTGACGAAAGGTGACGCTCTGGCTGGCCAGATGGCTGGTCCTCCCGGGACCCTTCCGCCGACGTGGGAGAAGTTCACGATGGATGTGGATCTGCTCGAGCGCGTCGTCGGCGTCGACGGCGGCGAAACCGTCGACGAGATCAGTACGGGCGAACCCCTCATGATGACCGTCGGCACGTCGACGACCGTCGGCGCGGTCACGAGCGCGCGCGAGGGCGAGTGCGAGGTCAAACTCAAACGTCCCGTCTGTGCGGACCCGGGTGCGAAAATCGCGATCAACCGCCGAATCGGCGCTCGATGGCGGCTGATCGGCCTCGGTACGCTGACGGAGTAAGTCACAATGAGTTCGCGGGTTGCTCTCGATACGAGTGCGCTGATGATGCCTGTCGAACTCGATGTGCGGTTGTTCGACGAACTCGATCGCCTGCTCGGAGAGTTCGAGCCGACGACACCCCAACCCGTCGTCGAAGAACTTCGGCGCCTCTCGGAGAAAGGCGGCACGGAGGGCACCGCGGCGAACGTCGGCCACGACCTGGCGACCGATCGCTGTCTCGTGGTCGACACGGAGGAATCGTACGCAGACGACGCCCTGGTCGAACTTGCCCGAGAGGGCGCGGTCGACTACGTCGTCACGAACGACCGCCCGCTACGCGACCGGGTGCTTGAGGCGAGTAGACCGGTAATTGCATTACGCGGGAGAAACAAGTTGGCAGTAACTCAACCATAGATGTACAAACGGGCTAGATTAACGGACACCGTAGAAGTACCGCCAGAGGAACTCGGCGACGTTTCGCCGCTCCTCGTCAAGCGACTGCTCCAGGACAAGCTGGAAGGACGAATGGACGAGGAAGTCGGAAGCGTCGTCTCTGTCACCGATGTTATCGATATCGGTGAGGGAACGGTTCTTCCGAACGAACCGGGCGTCTACTACGAGGCCGAGTTCGACGCGATCACGTTCGACCCACAGATGCAGGAGGTCGTCGACGGCACCGTCGTCGAAGTCGTCGAGTTCGGTGCCTTCGTCGGCATCGGCCCCGTCGACGGACTCCTCCACGTCTCCCAGATCAGCGACGAGTATCTCGCGTTCGACGGGGAGAACCAGCAACTCGCCTCGAACGAGTCGAATCGTACGCTCGGCGTCGACGACGCCGTCCGCGCGCGAATCGTCACCAAGAGCATCGACGAGCGCAACCCGCGTGACTCGAAGATCGGCCTGACCGCGAAACAGCCCGGTCTCGGGAAACACGGCTGGCTCCAGGAAGACCGAGAGCAACGCGAAGAAGCCGCGGCGGGTGAATAACGATGGCTTCGGATCGTCTCGTCTGTCGAGAGTGCCACCGTGTCAATGACGCCGACGCCGAAACCTGCGAAAGTTGTGCGTCGTCGTCGCTGACCGAGGATTGGGCGGGCTACGTTGTCATTGCCCACCCCGAGGAGAGCCAGATCGCAACAGAGATGCAGGTCACCGAATCCGGCGCGTACGCGCTCAAGGTTCGGTGACGCGGTAGGACCGTGACTCGAACTGGCCCGGATGGCGAAGACGACACGGAAACGGGCCATACCGCCGGTAATACCGGTGACGAAGCCGAATCTCCTCCACCAACTGACGCCGATTCCTCGAGCGACGACCACTCCTCGCTCTCGCTCCCGGTCGACGCACGAGGCGACCTGAAGGATCCGTTCGGACCGATCGAGACCGACGCCGACGTGTTGCTGGCGTCCGTCTCGGGGCCGCTCGTCGCCGTCGGCGATGTCGTTACGTATCACTTCTTGCAGGCTGGCCATCAGCCGGATGTCTCGCTCGTCGACGGCCGAACAAAACGAAGCGCCGTCGACGAAGAGGTCGAACGCGCCGTCACCGACGGCGTCAACCTCGAGGTCGAGAACCCGCCCGGAGTCATCACGGAAGAACTCGTCGGCGCGCTCCTCGAGGCGCTGGTGGCCGACGATCCCATCACGATCCTCGTCGACGGCGAGGAGGATCTCGCCGCGCTTCCTGCGATCGTCGCCGCACCCGACGGCGCGAGCGTCGTCTACGGCCAGCCCGACGAGGGGATGGTCCACGTCCGCGTCGACGACGACGTTCGAAGTCGCGTTCGAGCGTTGCTCGAGCGCTTCGAGGGCGAGGGCGACGCGATATGGGCTCTCCTTGAAGATACCTAATACGCCGATTGGGGTCCTAAAACGTTGATTCAGATACACAGCGAGAGTCGAGAAACTATTTATTCGGCGGCGTGAACGTGACGAACATGTACGATTTCGTCGTCGTCGGCGTCGGGCCGCCGGGAGCGCGCTTCGCCCGACGAGCGGCCAAGAACGGCCACGACGTGCTCGCCCTCGAGAAAGGATCGATCGGCGAGCCGCTGGCCTGTTCGGGACACGTCAGCACTGACGTCTGGAACTTTACCGGGGAGGGCGCTCGCGAGGAACTCCTCCAGAACGAGGTTCGGGGAGCGCGGTTTCACGTGCAAGGGCCAGGAAGCGATTTCTATCCCTTCTACAAAGACGAGGTCGTCTCGAACGTAATCGACCGCGTCGGGCTGGATCGTCACCTCGCGGAGCTCGCGCGGGACGCAGGTGCAGACGTCCGCGACGAACACACCGTAACTGCCGTTCGCGAGTCCGCAGACTCCGTCGAAATCGACGCGAAAGGCCCCGACGGCGAGCGGACGTTCGAGGCGAAGATGGTCGCCGGCTGCGACGGTCCGCGCTCGAGGGTTCGCGAGGCGCTGTCGCTCCCGGAACCGGACGAACTGCTCCACGGCGTGCTCGCGTTCTCGGACGAGGCCGACGACGAGGATTTCGTCGACGTTCACCTCACCGCGCCGCGATTTTTTGCGTGGCGGATTCCCCGAGGCGATGCCGGCGTCGAGTACGGCCTCGCCGCGCCGCCGGGCGTGCAGGTGAACAAACACTTCGAGGAACTCGTTGACGGCTACGAGGTCGACGTCTCTCACCGCTGTTCGGGGGCGATCCCGATCGGGCCGCCGGACCGGGTCACGACGCGTCGAGGCTTCCTGCTCGGCGACGCCGCCGGGCAGACGAAACCGTTCACCGGTGGCGGCATCCTTTATAGCATGACCTGTGCCGACCACGCCGCCCGCGAGATCGATCCCGACCGTCCGACCTCGCTCGCGGCCTACGAGCACACCTGGCGCGAGGAACTCGAGCGCGAACAGCGACTCGGCCACCTCATCCGGCGGGCCTACTCGCTTCCCGAACCCGTCCAGCGGATCGGACTCGGTGCGCTCTCGGGCGAAATCGGGGTTCACATGGACCGGCCGACATCGGCGTTCTCGCTCGAGCACGCACAGGCGATGGTCTCGAGTCTGCGACGGTGACCGGATAGGGGACGATTCTTCTCGGGTTGGGCTGCTCTCAGTTCTTGTACCGCCCCTCGAGCAGAGGTTCGGAAGGTGAGTAGCTACAGATCATTATATTTCTATCATGGTGAGTCGTATATTTAATCACTCCAGTGGGAAGCAGTCCGGGGGACCACAAACCTGATCGCTATTTACTCCAGTAGGGAGTAGCGAGACTATTTTTGTAAAATCTCGCTGGACTCTTCAAACAGGTCGATAACTCGCTGTTCGATTTCATCGCGAATTTCATGCATGTAGTCTAGATTCTGTCTTTTGAGGTCATCAAGCGCCCACTCACGTCAACGTCGCTCTCGCTAAGTATTGTGCTGAAGCGTGACCATGCAAATCCTCTTCTCAACTGCGAGGCTAAACCTGTGCCACCATAACCTTCATGTAAATCGAGAAAATACGATATGATGGTGATGGCTCAGAGTACCCTTAACCGAATCTGGAATCGTCTCGCAAACCGATACAGGCAGGATGAAGAGTCCGAATGTTGTGGAACGGCTATCGAAGAAGTCCAATCTGATTCGACAGAAACCGAGTCCGAAAGCTGTTGCAAATAACTCGGACCGAGAAAATCAAATATGTCTAAGACAGATTCGCTACCCGACGAAGCCTACAGCGCACTCGAACGGCTGTACGACGACCCAGAAGAACGAATCGCCACCTTACAGGATATCCGACCATCTGAACAAGATGTCGCCGGTCAGGAGACCGTCTTCAAGGCCCTCGGGAATGAGGATCGCCTCCGAATTCTGAGTGCACTCCGCGAATCCGAGTGCTGTGGTTGTGAGTTACAGATCGTGCTCGACGCACCCCAATCGACGGTCGCCACCCACCTCCGGAAGCTGAAAGAGGCAGGACTGGTCAAATCCCGGAAGAAGGGTAAGTGGAGCTATTATCGCATCGCCGATACCGCAGTCTTCGAACTGCTCGACCTCGCCCACGCCATTCAAGAGGACGTTTGAAATGCTTCCACCAGGCCTTACCAACGCACTCCTCGACTCGTGGGATTACTTTCTGCACCTCGCCGTCGTTCTCGTACCGCTGTTCATTGGGGCCTCCTTCCTCGTGGGCCTTGCACAGGAGTATCTCCCCCCAGAGAAGGTCGAACGCAAGCTCCATGGTCATGACGAAGGGACTGGCAACGTTGCTGCAGCTGGCTTCGGTGCGGTAACTCCGTTTTGTTCGTGTTCGACTGTCCCTATCCTCGCTGGTTTGTTGCAAGCAGGTGCGCCGCTTGGACTCGCGTTCTCGTTTCTACTTGCATCGCCCCTGGTCAACTGGATTGCAGTGGTTCTGCTTCTCGGCCTCTTCGGAATTGGGGTGACTGCCTACTACGTTACGATCACCTTCGTTGCCGCTGTCGTCGGTGGTATCATCATCGGACGGCTCGGATTAGTTGACCACGTCAAAGAGGTCCGCATTACGGATAGTACGAGTCAGGCCGTAGCGGACGGCGGGACCGTTGATTGCTGTGCCGGAGGGACAGCGAATGTAGAGCAGACGCATCGACAGCATTTCGAATTGGCCGCGCGTGAAGCGTGGTCGTTCTTCGTCGATACACTTCCATATCTTATACTCGGAATGACGATCGGTGCGCTGATTCACGGCGCCGTTCCGGTTGATCTGCTTCATACCGTCGTTGGTCCGGAGAACCCACTTGCCGTGCCGTTAGCGGCGTTGGCAGGTGCCCCGGTCTACATTAGCCTCAGCGGTATGCTTCCCATCGCCGCCTCGCTCAGCGAACAGGGGATTGCAATCGGGACCGTTCTTGCGTTCGTCATCGGTGGCGCAGGTGTGAGCATCCCGAATCTAATTCTCCTAAACAAGCTGTTCAAACGCCGGCTATTGCTCGTCTACGCTGGAACCGTCGTCACAATCGGTATTACCGTTGGCGTCGTGTTCAATCTCTTCATCGTCTGACATCCAAAATATGAGAGACCAACAGTCGACACAATTCTCGTCGCAGTGGGCTCCAAAAAAGTGACACCTACCCGACAAACAACAATGACTGAAAACACAACCGCTCCAGAAGAGTCTACTTTCACTGACGATGAACAGCACGAGACAGTCCGCGACCGATACGCGGAGGTGGCATCTGATGACACGGGCTGTTGCGAATCGAGTTCGAACGCTGATTGTAGCAGTAGCACGGAGTCACCAACAAGTGACGATACCGACACAGAGACACTAACTGGGTGCTGTACAAACGATGAAACATCAACAACATGGGCGGAACAAGTTGGGTATAGTTCTGAAGAGATCGAGTCGGTTCCGACTGATGCGAACCTCGGACTTGGGTGTGGCAATCCGACCGCTATCGCAAACCTGACCCAAGGGCAGACGGTTCTAGACCTCGGCTCCGGCGGAGGGTTCGACTGTTTCCTCGCTGCAAACGAGGTTAGCACGGATGGACACGTCATCGGAGTCGATATGACACCCGAGATGATCGAAAAAGCCCGTACAAATAGTGAGGAAAACGACACTGAAAACGTTGAATTCCGACTCGGTGAGATAGAACATCTCCCTGTTAGTGACGATACCATCGACGTCATCATCTCGAACTGCGTAATCAATCTCTCACCCGACAAGCGCCAAGTGTTTGAAGAGGCCTATCGAGTGCTTCGACCCGGCGGTAGGCTGGCTATCTCGGATGTCGTTTTGACGGCTAAACTCCCTGACGAGTTGCGTGCAGATCTCGACTCAATCGCGGAGTGCGTTGGCGGTGCAACACGAATTAGGGAATTAGAGGGTCTTCTCGAAGAGGCAGGATTCCAAGACGTCCAAATCGAACCTCAGGACGAAACCCAAGACTTCATCCGCGAGTGGGGTGACGACCGCGACTTAGACGAGGTGCTCGTTTCGGCGACTATCCGGGCACACAAACCGAGCAATTAGCCACTACGGTGGAATTTGCTCGTAACCCTTTCTGAATAAGTACCAGCGAGTAGCGATTCGAACTCGCTGTTTCCCCCTGTTCACCGCTCGAAAAACCGCCTGTTCTCGTTCGTAGATTCGTTATCCTTCGAACTTGTACGCAACTCACTCGTCCGGTTCGTCGGCCGCGCCGACCATCCCGCAGACGATGTTCTCGGGTTCGAGAATTTCCTCGCCCGACACGGCGTCCGGATCGAGCAGTAAAATCGTGTCCTCGGGCATCCCCTCTTCGACGCGAACCTCGTGGCCCAGCCGGTCCTCGAGATCCTCGGTGTCGTCGATGTCGGCCTCGTCGGTCTCGAACACGAGTTCCGCGTTGAGCGACGAAAGGACGAGCACGAGATCCTCCGTGTCGGTGTTTTCGACCGCGTACACCTCGAGCAGCGATTTGATCCCGTCGTAGCTCACCTCCTCAAGCGATCTGATCGTCACTCGTTCCGTGTCCGAACCCGCGGCGTCTTCGGACTGGGTTCGCATGCGTGCAGACAGCTCTTCGAAATCCGTACTCGAGTCCATACTGGATCGGTATCGTGTGGAACCAAGTCGCTGTGCCCGGCTAGTACAGGCGGCCGACATTTCGTTCCCGAAATCTGGCTTCGAGATGCTATGCTACCGGTCCCGTTCTGACAAAAGCTTTAAAGGTCGGCCTCGAAGGTATTTCAACTGAATATTATGAGGAACTACCTGTCGACGGCGGCCGTGCTGTCGGGCTCGCTGTTGCTGTTCGTTCCGTTGACTTTCCTGACGGTCCTCGCTGCGGCTGATACCCTCCGGATCGTCGCGGGTCTCGGCCCGATCCAGAACGGGTTCGTCCACGCGACGGTCCTGTTCTCGTCGTTGGTTCTCGGGTACGTCACCGCGATGGAGATCTGTCGTGTCCGTTTGCACGGATTCGCGGAACTCCACAGGGGAACGCGCTCGCGGCAACTGGCCCGACACGGCGTGTTGGGCGTCGTCGCACTCGCTGCGACCGTTGTCCTCGTTCGGATCCTGGTCGCCGCGATATCGTTCGGTTTCGCGAACAACGATCCGACCATTCTCGGACTCGGTGTCGCAGGCGCACTGGCGCTCTCGTGGGCCGCTCTCCGCTCCGTAAACGCGTTTCGCAGGGGAACTCGCCACATTCGAAACGAGGCCTCGAGGTAACCGCCACTCGAGTCACTCCTCCGAGGAGCTCGCGTCCAGATCCACAAACGCGAGCGAAATGAGCGATCCATTGATCCCGACGAGCGCCACGACGAGCAGCCCCAGAGGCGGTTCGCCGTCGGGCGAAAGGGCGACCAGAACGAGCGCCCCGACGCCGACCACGCCGAGTCCGAGCGCGAGGACGAGGTCGGACCACCTGTTCCACGACTGCTCGAGCGTCGGCTCGAGTCTCGCGAGCCACCAGTCGCCCTCGACGGCGTTTGACTCGTTCGTTCTCGGTCTAATCCCGAACAAGCGGAAGATTCCCGCGGGCCCCACGGCTCCGGCGAGCGAGCCGATGCCGACGACCAACAGGGCGACTGCGGCCCGAATCGACAGCACTCGAGACTCGAGGAGCAAGTAAAGGAGGAGAAAAGAGAGGCCGGCGAATCCCGCCAGAAGACCTCGAAGCGCCCGAATAATCGAACTCCGCATACGTGGCGTGACGTACGATGCCGGTGATAGAAACTGTTTGGATACTCGACGACGGGAGCGTCGGTACTACTCGTAGACGGGCAACCGAGCAGATCGGTCGGACCCTTCGACGAACGGCAGCGTCGTTCGCTCTGCAGGGACTTCTTCCCCGTCCACTCGAACCGCTAGCCTCTCAGCCTCGAGTCCGTACTCGACGGTCGCGAGCGCGATCGGGTGCTCGAGCATCGGGCTCGTCTCGGCGCGGGTCACTTCGCCGACGGCGTCGTCCCCATCGAAGACGGCCGCGCCGCTCGAGGGAATCGGGTCGTTTCCGTCGCTCCCGTCGTTGTCGCTTTCCCCGTCGCCGCTGGCCTCGAGCGACAGGCCGACGAGTCGCTTGCTCGGTCTCCCCCGGTTTTCGACCCTCGAGACGACCTCCTGACCGACGAAACACCCTTTCTCGTAGTCCACCGCGTGATCCAGCCCGAGAACGTTCGGAATGCGTCCCTCGAGTTCGGTCTCGAACAGCGGTGAACCGGCCTCTACCGTGAGCGTGTCCCAGGTTCGGTAACCGAAGGGGGCCGCGTTCAACCCCTGATTCAGGAGGGTGTCGTAGACGGCCGCCGCGTCGTCGGCTCCGCAGATCACCTCGTAGCTCTCCTCGCCGGTGAGCGCGTCCGTTCGGATCACGGTTACGCCCTCGTCGCCCATCGATCCGCGCACGAAGGAGTAGCGTTCGTCGGGCGTCGACGATTTGTTCAACACGCTGGCGACCTTCTCGGTGGCTTTCGGGCCGTGAACGCCGAATGTCCCGTACTCGTCGGTCGCGACTCGTATCTCGACGTCCTGAATGAACACCTTCTCGGACCACTCCGATGCCAGTTCCTCGGCGAGATCCGGCGGGGTGAACAGAAGCAGTCGCTCGCCCGCGTTGTAGACGTAGAGTTCGACCTCGATTCCGCCCTGTGGATCGAGAACGAGTGCGTAGCAACCGTCACCGTTCTCGGTCGGAACGCGATTCGTAACGACGTTGTCGACGTACTCGACGCGGTCGTCTCCTTCGACGACGAGGACGCCGTAGGCGGACTCGATCAATCCGGCCGCGTTTCGAACGGCTCTGTGTGCTCGCTCCGGGCGACCGTAGTGTTCGACGATAGTTCGCCCCGCTCGGTCGCCAAACGTTGCCCCGTGATCCTCGTGTAGCGACTCGATGACACTCATACCGTGTTCGAAGGGCCAGACGATATCAGGCGTTTCGATCTCTCGAGTGATTCATCCGTTCGCACAGAGCCTCGAGTGGTTCGCCCGCTGTTCGAGTGACGCTGTGCTCGTTAGAACGGGAACCGCTCGCGAACCCAGTCGCGAAGTGACGCCCCCTCGTTCTCGTCGTCCGGTTCGTCGGGCACCACTCGATCGTCGGGTCTGATGACCGCGCCGCGCCCGTCTCGCTCGACGACGATCAGATTATCGTCTTTGAGCGTCGCCAGCGCGTCCTCGAGATCGTCTATTTCGACCGAAACGGCCGCGCGAAGCTCGAAGACGGTCATGCCGTCCTCGATATTGTTGACAAGCACGTCGAGTACCGCCACCTGCGTTCGCTCTCGGTCCCGGTACTCTCGCTTCGCTTTCATCCAGTGACGTATTTGTCGACCCGGGATTTGACGTTTGCCGTTCGACTGGGGGTCTAGACGCGGCTCGTTCTTTCGTTCGTTGACGTCTCTGCTGGAGTGTCGTCGTATTCACTGGATCAGAGGGCTCTCGATGCGCTTCTCGCGATATCGGCTAGCGACTGTCTAGCCGTCAACGAGTATACCACTTGCAGTACGTTTTTTATGCCGTGAATAGATACGATTGGATAATGGTACTGCGATGTTCGCTGCTCGGCCACAGTTACGGCGAGCCCGAAGTCGATCGCGAGCGTGAAGAACGGGGCAGCGAAGTCGTCCTCACTGTCACGGAGTTTCAAGCGTGTCAGCGCTGCGGTGAGCGAAACATCATCACTGAGAACACGGAAGTGACAAGCATCGTCCCTGATGAGACGCCTGCTCGCGCTTCGAACGCACCTGATGATTCCGACCAAGCGCCAGACCCTGCTCGTTCTACGCCGCCTGAACCGTCCACCGAACAGGCTACGGGCATCGAGCCCGACTCGAGTGGTATCGTGGATGCTGAGCGCGATGCTGAGCCCCTCGATGCCGAGGCCGCCGTCTCGGCTGAACAGATGCCGGCCGAGGCCGCTTCGGATGACGGCGCCGACGAAATCGACGTTCCGACGGACGAAAACGACGAGCCGATCGTCGACGACGGGGAAATCCTCGAGGACGACGGCGACGATGACGACCCGATTTCGGGCGATCGGCGCCACGGCGAGTGGCCCGACTCGGCGGACGTCGGCCCGCCCGTCGGAAGCGATACCGAACCCAGCGCCTGGCCCGACGACGAACAAGAGCGTGCACAGGCCGTAGCCGACGACGAAGACGTCGGCGACCGGCCATCGGAACTCGAGGAACAGCCCGAGGACGACGCCGTAATCCTCGAGAGCGGGTCGGAGACGACGGCCGACTCGAGCGGCAAGCAGTTCGACCACTCCGTCGATGCGAGCGGCGAGCCGGCTGCTGAACCCGGTTCCGATCCAGAGCCCGCTGACGGCTCCGAGACGAGCGCCGTTCAGGTTGAGTCTGTCACCGAGCCCGCCGCTGGCTCCCGGTCGTCGGGTCCCGAAACCGGTATCACCAGCGCAGAGAGCGCACCTGCTCCGGGAGAGAGTTCGCTTCCAGACGGTGCGACTACGGAGTTTTTCTGTCCGCAGTGTCGCTTCGTTGCGCCGGGAGATAGCGGCTCGCTCCGAACCGGCGACATCTGCCCCGAGTGCAAGAAGGGCTACATCGGCGAACGAACGGCGTAGTCGGCCCCCCGGACGCCGACTTACGCACGCTATCGGAATTCCGCCGCACACTGCATCGCTTCGTTCTGATTTCGCGTTCCGGTCGGCAGGTGTCTATTGACATCCTCCCCGCGCTGAAGCGCGAGGTTTTCTCCCCGATTTTCCGTAACTTTGCGTTTACCCGAGCGGCGTCCATCTCCATCCCGTGACTTCGCCAGCCGGAGACTATGAAAAGAGGTAAACACTCCGCCGTATATCTCCAATTTATGAAGGAGTACAAGATGCGACGTGGTGAACACCTCGAGGATCGGATTCCGGATATGGAAGCCACGGTCGAGGAGTACTTCGGACCAATCACCGGCACAGAGGAGTTCAAAGGAAGCGATCTCTACGTTATCGCCGAGCCGGACAACCCCGTCTTCGAACGTATTATCGTCGGTGCGGTCGAGTACTCCGGCAAAAAGGATAAACTCGCCGTCGATTTCGTCGAACGCGATCCCACCGAACTCGGCCCCGACGAACTCGAGGCCGCTGGCGACGCCGTCGACGCGAAAAACGATTTCCTCCTCGAGGCGACCGCTCGAGACGCCAAGTCCCGACGCGACTCGCTAAAACGCTCCGTCGAGGACGATCCGGACCACGATTTCTAGAGTCGGTTTCTTGTTCCGTTTCGATCCATTCACCGCCGAGAGCCTGCGGCTTCGCCCGTCGAAACAGTCGGTTCTGGAACTCCGAGGGACGTTCGCCTCTGAGACTTGAGACGGCGTCTCGCGCTCCGGAGCGTCTGCTTCGAAATAGCTAAAACGTTTTCACCGCAATCGCCCGCTAATGGAACTGCAGACGTTCATCTTTGCGACGGCAGTTGCACATCTCGGTTTCGCGATGTTCATCGTCGGTCACGCCTACTGGACTGATCAGGAGTCCGGAAACTGGCCGTACATCACGCTCGCGTTCGGACTCGCGGGGCTTGCAGGCTATTTCTTTTACGACGAACTCGAGGGGTCTGGCGGGATTTAACCCAAGGAGGGCGATCCGCAGGTTCGGCTGGATTATGCCAAGAAGACGTGTCGCGGCCGGTCCGCGAGAACGTCGCGTCCGAACTCGACAGTTTCAGCGAACGCGTCGCTTCGGAAGAACTCCATCGCGTCCTCGCGGGAATCCCAGCGGCTGGCGATGAACATATCGAGTTCGTTTTCGCGGTTGATCAGCAGATCCGTTTTCCGGTGGCCGTCCATATCGGCCAGCAGACCCGCGACGTCGTCGAACGTTTCGACGAAATCCTCCTGGTGCTCATCTTTCACCGTGTAGAACATTCCCATTGTTCCCCAGGAATCGGACTCGTCGTCTCCGGCCTGTCGAACGATCTCAGGGAGGTCTGAGAGAAATCCGGCCGCCGTACTCGCCGCACGCTCGGTGTCCCAGAGACTCACAATAGCCGTTTCGGCGTCCTCGGCCTCGCTTTCGTAGACGGCCGTCTTCACGTGCGTGTCGTAGTGATCGAAATTCGTTCGCAGGCCGTCAACTTCCTCGAACAGTTCCTCGGGGCTGGCCGCCGAGTAGAGGACGACCGCGTGAACGTCCTCGCCGTGTGGCTGGCCGGCGTAGACGCCCACGTCCTCGAGTTCCTCTCGGATGTCCGCGTCGTCTTCGTCGTCGCGGTCGGAGCCGCCGCCGTGGTCGTGGTGGCCGTCTCCGCCGGACCCGCCGTGATGTCCACCGGACCCGCCGTGGTGGCCGCCTTCGTCACCGTGACCGCCTCCGTGTCCGTGGCCCGAACTTGCGGCCTCCTGTGGCACGAACTCACCCGAGAGGTACGCGCCGAGGTTTTCGGGTGCAAACCGGCGGCCGAAGAGGAATCGGCCGAACTCGCCGAACCGGGAGCTCGAGGGATCGAATCGCATTTCATAAAGCAGTTCCTTGATATCGGTCGGATCGTCGCCGAAGAGCGTGATGCCCCACTCGTGGTCGTCGAGGCCGATACTCCCGGAGATGATCTGCGTGACTCGCCCGGCGTACTGCTTGCCGATATCGCCGTGGCCGGACATGTACTCGGCTCGCTCGTCGAAGGAGAGGTCGTACCAGTTCCACTCGTCGTCGCGGCGCTTGTCCATCGGGTAGAAGTTCGCGTACTCGAAGTCCGGAATTTCGGGTTTGAGCCGCGATTCGATGTACCTGGCCATGCCGGTGTCCTCGACCTCGCTGTCCTCCTCGAAGTACTCCTCGGACATGTAGCCCGAGACTTCGGTCACCGACACGTAGGAGTCGACCTGCTCGGTAAACTCCGCGAGGGCGGTGTGTTCGAACCGCCGCTCGAGCACGTCGATATCCGCGGGTGACGGCCGAAGATGCAAGAACATGAGGTCGGCCTTGTGGCCGAGGATCCCGTACGTCGCCGAGTCGCCTTCCTCGGCGTCCTCGAGTCGTTCGCACGCCGAAAGGTACTCGATTCCCTCCGCGATTGCCTGCTCGCGACGCCGTTGCGGTGCGTCTCGCCAGGCGTCCCAGTCGATCGACCGGAAGTCGTGAAAGACGTACCAGCCTTCCTCGGTCTGTGGCGGTCTGCGTCGTTCCATACGAGCGAGTTAGGCCGGGGTCGCTAAGAAGGACGGGGTTTTCGTCGCAGGGAGAGCGTAGCGCGGATATCCCGTCGCCGGCTGGCAGTTGCGCCGACCGAAACCATTTACGTTCGCCGATTTAAATCAGGGCGTATATGCGGAAAAGCGGGCCACCGAAAGGACTCATCGCCTATCTCGTTCTCGAATTGCTCGAGGAAAAGCCGCGATACGGCTACGAGATACTCAAAGAAATTCGCGACATCAGCGGCGGTCACTGGGAACCATCCTACGGCTCCGTCTACCCGATCCTGTACAAGTTCGAAGAGAAGGGGTGGACCGAGCGAATCGAGCGCGAGGACGAGCCCGACCGAAAGTACTTCGAACTCACCGACTCGGGGTACGAGGAACTCGAGGACAGGCGCGCGAGCGGCTCAGAGAAGGCTCGAGACTTCGCCGACGTCATCCTCGGCTTTTTCCACGTCTACGCAGCCTTCTCGACGGACGAGCGGTTCGAAATCCCGAATCTCGAGGGCGAATGGCGCTTCGACGAGGAGTTCAGCGCGTGGGTCGTCGAACAGGTCGTCCGCCATCACGAACATTACTTCGACAACGACTTCGAACGCATCGAGGACACGCCCGAGGAGTTTTACGAGCGCCACGACGTCGAGCACGACGACGAGTGATTGCGGACGGGTATGCGGACCAGTCGTTCGTCGTTGGTTTGCTCGAGTTCTTGTGGTAAGTATAGGCGGAGGTGTTACCGCTGCGGTCGTGACGCAAGCACTGCACCCGCGAGCGACCAACGGGAGCGAGCGGCTTTTTAGCGTAGATTTTTGGAGGAGTGGTGAGCGAGCAACGCGAGCGAACCCGACGAGAAAAAGGTACGTTTGCAGGCGTAGTGAACACCAGCAAGCTATTGGACGCTTCTCAGGCCAGCATTCCGGGCGCGAATATCATTGCGAGGAAGCTGATCAGCATGGTGACGCCGACGATCGTCGTGACCATCCGGATCATCCCTCGAGTCGTCTCGATGGGCAACCGGGAAGCGACAGCTTCGGTGCTCGTTCGGAGGATGTGACCGCCGTCGAGCGGGAACGCGGGAATGCAGTTGAAGAAGCCGAGTTGGACGTTGATCCAGCCGGTCCAGAACAACAGGTTCGCGATGATGAACACCGTCCCGTCGCCCAGTGCCGCCAGCGACCCCTGCACCTCGTAGAAGTTCTCGACGCCGCCGGTGAAGCCGGCGAAGTTAAACGGCAACAGATCTGTGATCCCGATAATTGGGAGAAACAGGACCAGTACCATCTTTCCGAGGAACGAGTCCGTCATCCCGCCAAAGCTGTCGTCTCCGTCGCCACCGAGAATGGAGAGATACTCGCCGGCGGGGTAGTACTGAACCCCGAGGTCGTTCATCGATATTCCCGAAACCTCCTCAATCGTGCTCTGTGCGCCGATGAGGCCGTAGTCTACGTCCGAACTTTCTCCGAGCGTCACGTCGTACTCGACGGGTTCGTCACCGGCGTATCCCGAAACGACGACCTCCTGACCGGGTTCGGTTCCCTCGAGGAACGTGTAGAGTTCTTCGGTCGACTGGATCGGCTCTCCGTCGATCTCGGTAACGATGAGCGGCTCGTCCGTCGGCGCACCCGCCTCTCCCACCGGCCCGTTCTGTGCGACTTCGATGGCCGCGCCGATCGGTACGTCCTCGAGGTCGACGATCTCGCCGTTATCACCGCGTTCGACCGTGAGCGTGACGGTTTCCTCGTCACCGACGGCGTCGAAGAAGGCGGCTTCCGTGCCGACGTCTTCGCCGTTGACCTCGAGAATCGTATCGCCAATGTCGACATCCGCTGGCCCGCCTTCGATCGCGACAGTGACGAGTAAGGATCGCTCGACGGTCGTCGTCTCCTCGCCGTTGAGTTCTACCTCGACCTCGTCGCTGTCGATTCCTGCGAGCAGTTCGTCGAGGTGGTCGTTCGATTCGACCTCGGTCCCGTCGATCGCGGTGATCCGGTCGTTCGCACCGATATCGGCGTTAGAGGCCGGTGAATCTGGTGCAGCTCCGGCAACCGATGCGCCGGGTGCGACGGCGATCGAGCCCGCGATCGGACCGAACAACAGGACGAAGACGACGATGGTGATCGCGAAGTTGTTCGTCACGCCGGCCGCGAACATCCGCGTCTGACCGCCGCGACTCGCGTTTTTCGAACTCTCCTGTTCGGGTTCGACGAACGCCCCGATCGGCAATAGTGCGAGCATCGCGACGCCCATCGATTCGATGTCGATATCCTCGACGCGACAGAGCAATCCGTGGCCACCTTCGTGGACGACGAGTCCGACGAGCAGGCCGAAGACGATACCGGGAGTCGCAGAGAGCGGGAGGAAATCGTTGACACCGGGGATAACGAGGACGTTCCGCGGCGTCTGGATTCCCGACGGCTCCGGCGACAGGAGCGCGCCGACCGCCGCGAGCAGGAGGAAGACGAACATACTCCCCATCACGACGATGGCGATGCCGACGCCGAAGTTCGCCCAGGCCCGCCAGAATCGCTTCGGGCCCGCTAACCAGTCCAGAAATGCCCGTCCACGTTTCGTGTGGATCGTCAGAATCGGTCCCTGCGCGCCGACGTACGACGGCAACAGATTTCGCTTCCGAAGCGCGATGATCGCGAGCCAGTACGCCGCGAGACCGACGAGAATCCACGATAAGATCCCCGAGGTAAACATCTCGAGGAAAGCAGGTGATGTCGCTGTAAACGGACCGGACTCCATTATCACCCTATCAGGGAGGGGCTCTCAAATGGCTTTTGTCTACGAACGCTCCGAAATTCGACGGCCCACCGTCCCGTTACCGTTCGCGTCGAAGCCGGCCGACGACGAATTCCTGGTCTACTTTCGCGAGAAACGGTCCGAGCTTCGGTCCCTGTTCTTCGTCGAAAAAGAGCCTGTAGCCGGCCGAGAAGAACGATCCCATGTCGACGTCGTGGCGCTTTGCGGTCTCGTAGATCTCCTCTTGGATTTCGTCGGGACCGTGTCCCTCCTCGATGAAATCCGCGAGTTCCTCGAGGGCCGTCTCGGTCGTCTCGTCGAAGTCGTGGTCCGGAATCGCGCTGCGTTTGAGTTCATAGTCGAACTCGTTCTCGGTTCGGCGCGCCCAGTTTCGGGCCTGCTCGACGCGACCGAGCGCGCCCTCGACGGCCCATTCTGGCGCGTCGTCGGGAATGTGTCCTTCGTGACGGGCGATTTCTTCGCGCAGGTCCGGGTCGTCGGTCATGCCCAGTACCGCGGCAAAGGTGTAGGGAAGCCGGATCCGTTCTTCGTCCGGTTCGTCGACGACGAGCGGGTAGACGCGCTCTGCGAACGCCTTCTCGTCTTCGCTCGCCTCGACCTCGTCGTAGTAGATCGATTCGAAGCGGTCGAACTCGTCGACGAGCAGATCGAGTCGCTCGACGCTGAAGTCTCGAGCCTTGCTCGGGTCCTTCGCGAAGAAGTACCGGAGCACTTCGGGCTCGATCAGATCGAGCACGTCGGAAACCAGAATCACGTTTCCGGCGGAGGAGGAAAACGGCTCGCCGTCGAGCGTGAACCACTCGTAAACCATTGGAACCGGCGGTTCGATCCCGAGTACGTTCTCGGCGACGTCGATCCCGCTCGGCCAGGAGCCTTCGGCGTGGTCCTTACCGAAGGGCTCGAAGTCGACGCCCAGCGCCTGCCACTGGGCAGGCCACTCGAAGCGCCAGGGCATCTTCCCCTCGCGGAGCGTGGCGGTTCCCTCGTGGCCGCAGCCGTCGATCGTCTGGTCGCCGGCGTCCATGTCCGTACAGCGGTAGTCGACGGTTCCGGCCTCGAGGTCGATCCCCGTCACCGTCTCGGTAATTTTCCCGCAGTCGGCACAGATTGGGTTGAACGGAACGTATTCGCCGTTCTCGTCCACTTTATCCTGATATTTCGAAAGTACTTCGCGCGCCGTGTCCCGGTTCTCGAGGACGTGGCGAGTGATCTCCTCGAGATCACCGTTTTCGTACAGCTCGGTCGTCGAGACGAACTCAAGGGGCACGTCGACCGCCTCGGCGCTGTCTCTGATGATTTGTGAAAAGTGGTCGCCGTAGGAGTCACAGCACTCGAAGGGGTCCGGAATGTCGGTGTAGGGCGCGCCGAGATTTCGGCCGAGCGCGCCGGCGTTTACCTCGCCCAGGTCGACGAGGTTCCCCTCGAGGTCACAGAGCGTCCGCGGGAGTCCGCGAAGCGGGTCGCGGTCGTCGCCGGTGAACACTTGCGTGACGTCGTGGCCGCGTTCTCGGAGGACCTCGGCGACGTAGTAGCCGCGCATAATCTCGTTGACGTTCCCGAGGTGGGGAACGCCGGAGGGCGAGATTCCGCCCTTGATGACGACGGGCTCGTCCGGATTTCGGGCTTCGACTCTATCCGCAACGTCGTCCGCCCAGAAGGCGTGGTGCGTTTCGTTCCCGTCCTCGCGCTGGAGGGTGTACGGACTCTCCGAACCGGTCGTTTCGGTTTCGTCGATCCCGTCTTCGGGTGCGTCCGAATTGGGACTCATTGCTCGTCGTTCGCCCAGTAGGTCGGTTCCTCGCCCGCGCGTTCCGGAATAACGTCGGTTCCGTCGTGTTCTCCTCGGCGAACGGCTCGCGCGACTCGGTCCGGGTCGGTGCCGTCGAGGACGATGGTTCGCATCCCCGAGCGCTCGATAATCTTCGCCGCCAGCAGGTCGACGGGTGCGGACGCTCCGGCGTTCATCTCGAGGCCGGCGATCACGTCGACGAGTTCGCTCGCGGTGAGTTCGTCGTACTTCGTCGCGTCCTCGGTCTCGTTAGGGTCGTCGCTGTAGACGCCGGGGACGCTGGTCGCGTAGATCAACAGGTCGGCGTCGACGTACTCCGCGAGGGCGGCTCCGACGGCGTCGGTCGTCTGTGCGGGTGCGACGCCCCCCATTATGCAGATATTCCCGCGGCGGAGCGCTTCGCTCGCTTGCTCGTAGTTATGTGCCGGTGCGGTGACCGACTCCTCGCTGAGCGCGGCGATGAGCAATCGCGCGTTTAGCCGAGTGACGTCGATCCCGAGCTGATCGAGTTCGATCTCGTTCGCGTCGAGCTCTCGAGCCGCGCCGATGTAGTCCCGAGCGACGCCGCCGCCGCCGACGACGGCGCCGACGCGACACCCTTCCGAGACGAGGTTTTCGACGACGTCGGCGTGTTCTGCGACTCGAGCCGTACTCGGGTCGGGCACGAGAACGCTGCCACCGATAGAAACGACCACTTTCATACTACAGCGGTGTAGCGTGGTGGCGGGCTTAAGGATTATCAAGCCCGGCTCCGAGCGGGTGGGACTCTCTTTCACCGTACTCGTTGCCGCCCACAATTCGGCTGCTCGCCTTCGAGGGCGACAGCTACAAAGACCAACACGTCCTACCGTTCTCGTATGCACGTACTCGGTATTCTCGAGCGCGACTCGAGCGACGAACTGCTCGATCAGGTCGTCGACCGCGTCGTCGATCGGCTCTCTCGAGCGGGTCGCGTCGGCGTAGTTCGATACGATGCGACGATCGCCGACGGCACGCACGAGTCACTAACGCCTGGTGGCGACGTTACGTACGACCTCGGTGCCGACGGCGACTGGACCGCCGCCGGAACAGGGCTCTCCGTCGGGGATGCTCTCGACGCGCTGGCCACCGACTGTGAGTATGCGGTCGTCGTCGGCGTCTCGACGCTCCGATACCCCTCGATCGTAGTCGGAGCGGCGGACGAACCGTCGGCTGCCGGAACCGTTCTCACGTCGGTCGCGTCGGCCAGCGACCTCGAGGAGGACGACCTCTTCGACGCGCTCGAGCGCCACGAACCGTACGAAACCCTCGAATCGCTCGTCACCGACGTCAAACGCTCGCCGGAGGCGGATCAAGCGGGTGCGATCGCCACGTTCACCGGCCGCGTCCGCGCAAAAGACGACCCCGACGACGAGCGCACGGAGTACCTCGAGTTCGAGAAGTACGAGGGTGTCGCACAACGGCGCATGGCCGCGCTTCGGGAGGATCTCGAGTCTCGCGACGACGTCTACGAGGTCGTGATGTACCATCGGACGGGGGTCGTCAAGGACGGCGAGGATATCGTGTTCGTCGTCGTTCTCGCCGGTCACCGCGAGGAGGCGTTCCGAACGGTCGAGGACGGGATCAACCGATTGAAGGATGAGGTCCCGTTGTTCAAAAAGGAGGTCACCGTCGAGGACGAATTCTGGGTACACGAACAGTCGCAATAATTTATATCTATGCATTAGGATATGTATTAATGAGTTTAGTATCATAAAGCGAATGTTTGAAAATCGTGAGTTTCAAAATCGAAATAACGTATTAGATTCGGTTATAAAACTTCTAACTGAATATGAAACAGTCATAATGGCGATTATAAATGGGTGTGAAACGTCTCTGGCCCCCCTTCTTCCTGAATACATCCGAAATTCTGCTAACCGACCTCCCTTTATAACATACTTCCCCGACAAGGAGCTACTGTCGATGAGCACCACAGCCCAACCCTCCACGGAAAGCAAGGAACGTCGCCTCAAGAATTACCTGCGCAATCGCGCAGAGGACGGCGAACTGTACTTCAAAGGGAAGTTCATCGCTGACGATGTCGGCATGTCCCCCAAAGAGATCGGCGCGCTAATGGTCAAGCTCTCGGAGTCCGCGACGGACCTCGAGGTCGAGAAATGGTCGTACACGAGTGCAACCACGTGGCGCGTCGAACCAGCCTGATCACCGCTTCCACCTCCAAGTCACACGTTGTACACCTCCTGTCCGTGTCGGCGCGTCAGTGACGCTATCCGACACACCCCTTCCCGCCGTTTTTCCCAGACACGATATCCGCCAATCATCACTGTCTGTCACCCGGCACGTTATTTATACGACACGAGGGTGAACCACCGATGATGGACGGTCCGGATTCGTCCGATGTCGGACGACACTGGTATTCCTCCGCCGGAACTGACGTCGACCCTCCCGCTGATGGTCCCTCGCTCGAGCGAATCGAGTCGACGTTCGTCGTTGCTGAAACGCGAACGGAGGACGAGACGCTTCTGTACTTCGGCACGCCGCTCGTTTCGCCGGAAGCGATGATGCGCGAGCTGTGGTCCGTTTTTCGGGAGTCAGGCTACGAGGCGCAGCTCACGGTTCGGGAGGGAAACTACGTGATCGTCGCAGAGCCGACCCAGATCGGCATCAACGGGATTCCCTGGACGAACCTCTTTTTGTTCGTCGCGACGGTCGTCTCGACGCTCTTTGCCGGTTCGATGTGGTACTACATCGACCCGTTTTCGAACCCGACTGAAATTTGGCGGGCCTGGCCGTTTACCGCGGCCCTTCTCGGCGTCCTCGGCGTTCACGAGATGGGACACTATTTGATGAGTCGGTACCACAAAGTCGACGCCTCGCTCCCCTATTTCATCCCCATACCGACGCTTATCGGGACGATGGGTGCGGTCATCAAGATGAAAGGTCGAATGCCCGACCGAAAGGCGCTGTTCGATATCGGCGCTGCGGGCCCGCTCGCGGGGTTGATAGCCACGATCGGCGTAATCAGTATCGGCCTCCATCTGCCACCCGTCGAGCGGCCCGATACCCTCCTCAACAATCCGAACACCGTCGAGTTCATCCTCGGCTACCCGCCGTTGATGGAGTTTCTCGCATCCGTCTTCGATCAGCCACTGTATCAGGACGACCCCACGAGAGACGTGAATCCGGTCGTCATCGGCGGCTGGGTGGGATTGTTTGTCACGTTCTTAAACCTCATCCCAGTGGGCCAACTCGACGGCGGGCACATTCTCCGTGCGATGGCTGGCTCCGTTCAACGAACGATTGCAGCACTCGTTCCCGGCGTCCTGTTCGCCCTCGCGGGATATCTCTACTACGTCAGCGGACACGACATCAACTCGGTACTCATCTGGGGTTTCTGGGGGTTGATAACTGCATTTATCGCCACTGCAGGTCCTGCCCATCCCGTTCGAGAGGAGACACTCGATACGAAACGACTCGCGCTCGGAATACTCACGTTCGGCCTCGGTATTCTCTGTTTCACGCCGGTTCCGGTAACGGTGGTCGGCTAGTTGATCTTATTCTTTCTCTCCGTGCGTGTATCCTCGATCAGGAAGGGGTTCCCCGTCCATCGTTATACCATCGTCGACGACAGCCCCGATCGGTGTGAGTGCCACTGTAATCGCTTTTCGAGCCGATTCGAACGCCGATTCGGGAATCGTTACGACGAGTTCGAAGTCCTCGCCGAAGGTGGTCGCCCGCTCGAGCGCCTTCCCCTCCGTTTCGGCCGTCTCGAAGACGGCGTCGTCGATCGGGATCTCGTCGGCGTCGACGGCGAACCCGCAGTCCGACGCCTCGGCGAGTTGGTGGAGCGACCTGGCGAGCCCGTCACTCGAGTCCATCATCGCCGTCGCGTGGGGCGCGAGCGCTCGTCCGGCGGCGACTCGCGGTTCGAACCGAAACAGCTCGTTCGCGCGTTCCCTGTCCGCATCCCGATCGCTCGATTGGGTTCGGTCTCGAGCGCGCTCGAACAACTCGAGGGCGGCCGCGCTGCGCCCGAGCGTCCCGGTGACGCAGACGAGGTCGCCGGGTTGAGCACCGCTTCGGAGAACGGGATCGGCGGTCGTACCGAACGCCGTCGTTACGGCCGTAAACTCCTCGTGGTCGTCGAGATCGCCGCCCACGTACTCCGCGTCGACGAGCGCGCAGACGTCGCTCGCGCCGCGGACGAACGCGAGCAGTTCCTGCCGGTCGAATTCGGGAGCGGCGTAGGCCGCGACGGCGGCGGTCGCCTGCCCGCCCATCGCCGCGACGTCGGAAAGCGATGCGCCGACTGCTCGCCACCCCGCGGTGTATCGGCTCGTTCCCGGTGGAAAATCCGTCGTCTCGTGAAGCATATCCGTCGTCACCACGAGGTCGTCGACGACGGCGGCGTCGTCTCCCACCGACTCGAGTTCGTCCTCGAGCACTGCCAGCGCGGCGCGTTCGTCCATGCCCTCCCTTTCGCCTCGAGTGCGAAAAACGGTCCGGCACGATCGAACGATCTAGATCGTGCCGGGGACACGACTGTGGCGTCCGTCGGCCGTCGTAGCGTGCCCGGCGTCGACGGCCGTGGCGTGTCACGACAGGCCATAGTTGCCGGCTGCACCCACAACGATGGTCTTAAATGCCGCGGAAGGGAACCAAACGCCAATGGCTACGATGTACGACGTTCCGGCGGACGCGCTCATTCAGGCGCTCGCCGAGGACCTCGAGGACCGACTCGACGAACCCGACTGGGCACAATTCACGAAAACTGGCGTTAGCCGCGATCTTCCGCCAGAGCAGGACAACTTCTGGGCAGTTCGCGCCGGCAGCCTTCTCCGCAAGGTCGCCGACACCGGACCGGTTGGCGTCGAGCGCCTCTCGACCGAATACGGCGGTGCGAAGAGCGGATCGAACCGCTACCAGGTCTCGTCGGACAAGCGAACCGACGGCTCGCGCAACATGATTCGAACCATCCTCCAGCAGCTCGAAGAGGAAGACCTCGTCGAGACTGCAGAAGGAGAAGGTCGCCGAATCACCGCCGAGGGACGCAGTTTCCTCGACGAAACCGCCGGTAACGTCCTCGAAGACCTCGATCGACCGGAACTCGAACGCTACGCGTAGAGACCGACACCGCCGTCGACAGTGGGCGTATTCGCGTCCGCAAGCGGGAGATTGGGACGAGGGAACGGAACGATCGACTCGTTTTCGAACCGATCACGCCCGGAGCGGTTGCGCTGATCGCCCCGGTCCGTAATCATTTTCCCCACTGCGAGAGTAGGCGATTGTATGAGTGGCACCCCTGACGACGAGAATATCGAAGAGCTCCGTCAGAAGAAAATGGAGGAGCTACAGAACCGTGCGGAGAACCAGGGCGGTGACCAGGGACAGGAAGCCGCAAAACAGCAGGCCGACGCCCAGAAACAGGCGCTGCTTCGAAAACATCTGACCGATGAAGCCCGCCAGCGGCTTAACACCGTCAAGATGAGCAAAGAGCAGTTCGGCGAGCAGGTCGAACGACAGGTCGTCGCCCTCGCCCAGAGCGGGCGCATTCAGGGCAAGATCGACGACGAGAAGATGAAACAACTGCTCAAGGAACTCCAGCCCGAGAAGAAGAGCTTCGATATCAAGCGGCGCTGATGGAGCTCGGATTGCTCTACAGCGGCGGCAAAGACTCGACGCTCGCGGCGTTACTTCTCGAGGAGTTTTACGACGTCACGCTATTGACCGCCCACTTCGGCGTTACCGACGACTGGAAACACGCTCGAGCGACCGCCGAATCGACGGAATTTACGTTCGAACGCCTCCAGCTCGAGCCGGGCGTTGCCGAGGAAGCCGCCGAGCAGATACGCGAGGACGGGTTTCCGCGCAACGGCATTCAAATGGTCCACCAGCACGCACTAGAGCGGGCGGCCGAGGAAGGCTACGACGCTGTCGCCGACGGGACGCGCCGCGATGATCGTGTTCCCACGGTGTCGCGCGCGCAAGCCCAGAGCCTCGAGGATCGCCACGAGGTCGATTACATCGCCCCGCTCTCGGGTTTCGGGCGGACCGCCGTCGATTGTCTTGTCGAGAACACCCTCGACGTGACCGTCGGCCCGAGCGAAGAGATCACGCGGGCCGATTACGAGGCCGAACTCAGAGCGCTTCTGGTCGATTCGGCGGGTGAGGCGGCGATCGGAGATCTCTTTCCCGATCACGAACAGACCCACGTGACGGACGTTCGGTGACGGGCGGCCACGTCGCGGATCGGTCAGTAGCGAGGCGACCTGCGTCACGGATTTTCGATTTCTCGAGCGGACGACCACTCGAGGAGAACCGCGGCCGCGAACGAAAGGTTAGAAGTTCGCGCTCGCCAAACGACTGCTCATGTACGACCGGATCAAGGGCTTTCGTGATATCTATCCCGGCGAGATGGCCGCCAGACGCGAGACCATCGACACGCTGGAGGAGACGGCCCGTCAGTACGGCTTTCGCGAGATCGAAACGCCGGCCTTAGAGCGCGCGTCGATGTGGACGGACAAGAGCGGCGACGATATCGTCGACGAACTCTATTCGTTCGAAGATCAGGGCGGACGCCACGTGACGCTCACGCCCGAGCTGACGCCGACCGTCGCGCGGATGGTCGTCGCCAAGCAACAGGAGCTTTCGAAGCCGATTAAGTGGTTCTCGACGCGGCCGTTCTGGCGCTACGAGCAGGTCCAGCAGGGCCGCCAGCGCGAGTTCTATCAAACCAACGTCGATATCTTCGGCTCGAGCGAGCCCGAAGCCGACGCCGAGATTCTGGCGTGGGCCGCCGACGCCATGACCGGGCTCGGCCTCGCGGCGGAAGACTTCGACTTCAGAATATCCCACCGCGACATTTTGGGCGGCGTGCTCGAGACCTACGACGCCGATATCGACACCGAGGCGGCGATCCGCGCCGTCGACAAGTCGGATAAGATCTCTCAGGCCGAGTACCACGATTTACTCGTCGGGGCCGGACTCACCGTCGACGAGGCAGTAGAGTTCGACGAACTGATCGCTTCCGGCGACCTGGAGGCCGTCGAGTCGTTCGCCGGGACCGAGCGCGTGACCGAGGCGGTCACAAACCTTGAGAACGTGCTCAAGGCCGCCGAGGACTTCGGCGTTCGGGAGTACTGTACGATCTCGCTCGAGACCGCGCGCGGACTCGATTACTACACGGGGATCGTCTTCGAGTGTTTCGACTCCGCTGGGGAGGTTTCGCGGTCGATTTTCGGTGGCGGCCGCTACGACGACCTCATCGAGCAGTTCGGCGGCCAGCCGACGCCAGCCGTTGGCGTCGCGCCGGGTCACGCGACCCTGCCGCTGTTGATGCAACGGGCGGGCGTCTGGCCCGAGGAGGAAGTGACGACGGACTACTACGTCCTGCAGGTCGGTGACACGCGAACGGAGGCCGCCCGGATCTCTCGAGCCCTCCGCGAGCGCGGCCACATCGTCGAAACCGATATCGCCGGCCGTTCGTTCGGCGCACAGCTCAACTACGCCGACTCGATCAACGCCGAGACGACGGTTATCGTCGGCGAACAGGATCTCGCGAACGACGAGGTGACGATCAAGGATATGGAGTCGGGCGATCAGATCCAGGCCCCGGTCGAGGATTTCCCTGGCGACCTCGAGCGGCCGACAACCGAGGACTTCTCGTAACCCGATAGTGCCGTCTCTGGTTCGTCGGAACGTGTGGTTTGTCGGAACGTGTCTTGCCCGACTCCCAGTTCCCCTCTCAGTTGAGTTGTGCCCACTTCCATACTGGTGCAAGCGTTAACTGACCGAGCGGTGTAGCCGACCCGATGGCCGACTCACCGCCGAACGTCTTGCTCGTGCTCACAGATCAGGAGCGCTACGACTGTAGCGCCCCCGACGGCCCGCCGGTCGAGACCCCGACGATAGACAGCCTCTCGAGCGAGGGGATGCGATTTGATCGGGCGTTCACCCCGATCAGCATCTGCTCGAGCGCTCGCGCCTCGCTTCTGACCGGGCTGTTTCCACACGGCCACGGCATGCTCAACAACTGCCACGAGGACGATGCGATCCAGCCGAATCTCCCGCCGGAACTGACGACGTTCTCGGAACTGCTCGCGGAGTCGGGCTACGAGCTGACCTACACCGGAAAGTGGCACGTCGGCCGGGACCAGACCCCCGAGGACTTCGGCTTTTCCTATCTCGGTGGGAGCGACAAACACCACGACGACATCGACGACGCGTTTCGCGAGTACCGCGACGAACGCGGTGCACCCGTCGACGACGTCGACCTCGAGGAGGTGATCTACACCGGCGACGATCCGCGCGACGGGAGCGAAGGGACCTTCGTCGCCGCGAAGACGCCAGTCGACGTCGAGGAGACTCGAGCCTGGTTCCTCGCGGAGCGGACGATCGACGCGATCGAAGCCCACGCAGAGGGATATAGAGACTCCCCGTTCTTCCACCGAGCCGATTTCTACGGCCCGCACCATCCCTACGTCGTTCCCGAGCCCTACGCCTCGATGTACGATCCCGAGGAGATCGAGCCGTGGGAGACCTACGCCGAAACCTACGACGGGAAACCGCAGGTTCACGAGAACTACCTCGAGTATCGCGGCGTCGACGGCTTCGACTGGGAGCTCTGGGCCGAAGCGATCGCGAAGTACTGGGGCTTTGTCAGCCTGATCGACGACCAACTCGAGCGGATCCTCGAGGCCCTCGATCGAGCCGGTCTCGCCGAGGAGACGGTCGTCGTCCACGCCTCGGATCACGGCGACTTCACGGGCTCGCACCGGCAGTTCAACAAGGGGCCGCTGATGTACGACGACACGTACAGGATTCCGTTGCAGGTTCGCTGGCCGGGCGTGGTCGGGCCGGGATCGGTCTGTGAGACTCCGATCCACCTCCACGACCTGGCGGCGACGTTCCTCGAGATCGGCGACGTTTCGGTTCCGGACTCGTTCGACGCTCGGAGTCTCGTACCGTTGCTCGAGGGCGGTGACGGAGCGGTTGCAAGCGACGAAGGCCAGGGCACGGATAGCCCGCTGGACTGGCCGGACTCGACGTTCGCACAGTATCACGGCGACGAGTTCGGGCTATACACCCAGCGAATGGTCAGGACGGAACGCTACAAGTACGTCTACAACGGCCCCGACGTGAACGAACTGTATGACCTCGAGGCAGACCCAGCCGAACTTCACAACCTGATCGACCATCCAGATTACGAGCGCGTTCGAGCGGAGATGGCCGAACGGTTACTCGAGTGGATGGAGGCGACGGCGGATCCGAACCGAGCGTGGGTGCCACAGACGTTCAAATAGCTGGTCGTCGGGAAATAGCAGTTCCGTGTACTCAGTGCGACAAAAGAAGCAGTTTCTCTTCCGTTCGAGCGAGACAGAACGGCTTTTCCGGGGGGCTGTCGAACGATGCCGTCGCGTTCTCCGTGACGAACAACCGGTCGAACGGCTGGCCACACGACGGACAGCCGAGTTCTTCCCGGTTCTCGAGCACCCGCGTGTCTCCGTTATCGTTCAAGAGTTTCAGTTTCGTTCGGTAGTCGTGAATGCTGAATCCAGCAGTGATATCGATCCGTCCCATTTCAGTTAGTGTATACTCTTTCCAGAGCCCATTTCAACTTCACTGCCTCTGACAACTATTTGACGATTATAGTATTTTCGGCTGATATTTGTGTCATGCTATTACCCTTCTCTTGAGACTGTCTCCCCGTCACGTCTCTGATTTCGCGACGAAAACATCTAAAAAACATAACTTCAACTTGCCGGTACGTATAAGACCGGTGATTACATGTGTCGATATATCTCGGACCGCGTACGCTATGAGCACATCAGATACTATTCAGCCGATTCTCGAGTTCGTTGAGGAGGAACTCTCCTTTGCGACGAGTTACTACAACGAACGATATCTCGATCGTCGCGTTTCGTCTCGAATGCGTCGAACGGACTCCGAATCGTACAGAGATTATTTCAGCCTGTTGAAACGTGATGAAACCGAACAGGAGGAACTCCTCGACGCGCTGAGCATCAACGTTACCGGGTTCTTCAGGAATCCCAGCGTTTGGGAGGGAATTCAGACCCTGCTCCGGAAATTGACCGACGAACAGTCCCGCGTCCGCATCTGGAGTGCGGCGTGTGCGGACGGCCGCGAGCCGTATTCGCTGTCGATGCTCGCCCACAGCGATCGCAAGATCGACGAATCGCGAATCAGTATCCTCGCGACCGACATCAGCGACGACGCACTCGAGACCGCACGGGGCGGCGTTTATCAGGACCTACAGACGGACGACGTCTCGAGCCAACTGGACTTTCTCGAACGCCCGAATCGCTACATTACGAAAGGCGACGGGCATATCGAAGTCGCGGATACGATTCAAGAACCGGTCGAGTTCGAGCGCCACGACCTGATCAACGGCCGCTCGAAGTCCGGTTTCGATATGGCCGTCTGTCGGAACATCCTCATCTACATCAACGACGAACACAAGACCCCGATTTTCGAGACTATCCGCGACTCGCTCGAGGAGGGCGGCTATATGGTGATCGGGAAATCGGAGACGATCCCCCTCGGTATGCGCCGGGAGTTCGATTCGGTGAACGCGGGAGATAAGACCTATCAGTACCCCGCTGTTGAGTGATCTCGCCTACAGCGTATCCGTTCCGGTACCGTCCGCCGATCCGGTCAACGAAAAGCCCGTCACGGCGTCTTCGGGATCTTTTAGGAACGTGTGGCGTCCGGTAATGTGTGCAGAGCCTCTGATTTCGGGGGTCGTAACCGTAATCCCGTCCCGTTTCTCGGCCTCGAGCAACCGCCCCGTAAATCGGGTTCCGATGACGCTTTCGTACGCGTACGGTTCCTCGACCGCGAGGGCCCCTTCCCGATGGAGGAGCGTCATCTTCGCGCAGGTACCCGTCCCGCAGGGGGACCGGTCGACCTGTCCGTCGCCGAAGACGACGACGTTCCGATCAGCATCGCCGTCTCCGCCGCGTTCGTAGAACTCGACGAGTGAGACGGGTTGGTGCTCGCCCGTGAACGGATGGACGACGTCGAGTCGGTCGTTGATCGCTCGCCGGATCTCGAGACCGTCCTCGACGAAGGCCTCGACCCGTTCGGGTTCGATCGCTCGCTCGAGGGCCGCGGCGTCGACGAGCGCGAAGACGTTTCCGGCGAAGACGATGTCGACGGGCACGGATCGGGCCGACTCGCCGGTCTCGAGCGACACCGTAAGCGCGTCGTAGACGAACGATTCGACGTTTCTGATCGCGACCGATTCGACTCGGCCCGTCTCGTCGACGGTGGGGTGGGTCCGTACGAGTCCGGCCGGCGTTTCCACGGTGATCGTCTCCCGGGCCTCGAGCTGGCCAGTCTCTAAAAGCGCCGTGACGGCACCGATCGTTCCGTGACCGCACATCTCGAGGTAGCCGCCGGTGTCCATGAAGAACAGTCCGAGGTTGGCTTCCTCGGCGGTCGGTTCGACGGGGACCGCCCCGAACATGTCGTCGTGGCCGCGCGGTTCACAGAGGACGAGTTCTCGGAGCCAGTCCTGTCCGTCGGCGAACCGGCGACATTTCTCCGCGACGGTCCCGCCGCGGAGCTGTGATCGATTCGTTCCGCTCGTGATGATTCGCGTCGGCTCTCCGGCTGTGTGCGTGTCGAGCGTTTCGATAAGCGTCTCAGTGTGCATTGTATTGCGTTTGTAATCGTGATTCGGGGCCTGCAAAGCCCGTCTCCAGCGTTCTCGCTCGAGGGGTTAGAGCCGCTCGAGTGACTCGATCTCCCGGTCGCTCCAGTTGTAGAAGTGTTGATCTGTCGTCTCGAGGGTGTCGACGCACTCGTTGTACTGCGCCCTGGCTTCCGCCGCCAACGGGTCGTTCGGATTCTGTTCGATCCAGTCGCGCAGTTCCGCGAGCGCTTTCGGCGAGTAGGTGTCGAGTCGGTCCTGTTGCTCAAGCATCTCGACCTTGCGACTCTCCTGGCGGAGCGTTCGGGTGAGCGCCCAGATAGCGACTCCCCAGAACGCGAGCAGGGTGAACGCGAGCATGCCGAGGACGCCGGGAGTGAGCGGCATTAGTCGTCACCTCCGGTGACCTCGGCGGTATCAGTTTCGGTCGCCGTGCGATCGACTACTGACATGATCCCGTAGCCGATGATCGGGAACAGGATGATGACCAGCATGCCGCCGATCATCTCCGGGGTCCCGAACTCGTCGACCGCGAAGTAGCCCATGATGAAGATCATGACGATCGGGATCACGTACTTGATGACGGGATCCCACCACTTGCCGACATAGATACCGGCGTTCTTGTTTACCGCGAGGACGCGCAGCCGCTCCGGCCCCATCACCCAGCCGATGACGAGGATGATCGCGAGCGTCGCCAGCGGCAGTCCCCAGCTCCCGAAGATGAAGTCCGCAAAGTCGAGGAAGTCGGCCGAGAACGCACTCGGTAGCCCGATGAGCCAGATGAGCCCGCAGATACCGAGTACGGTTTGGGTCCGGTCGAACCGCGTTTCCTCGGCGACCGTCGTGACGCTGACCTCGGTGATCAACAGCCCCGAGGTGAACGTCGCGATGAAAAAGCCGACGAAAAACAAGATTGCGAGGATCCCACCCAGCGGAATCTCGGGGAACACCTGCACGAGCGAGACGAACGCGAGTCCCGCGCCCGCGTCGGGTTCGACGCCGACCGCGAAGACGACCGGGAAGATCGCGAGCGCCGCCAGGATCCCGATGCTCGATTCGCCGATCGCCGTGAAGACGCCGCCTCCGAGCGGAACGTCGTCGTACTCGCGAAGATAGCTCCCGACTGTCAGGGCGATACCCCACCCCAGGCCCGTCGAGAACAGCGCCTGGCCGAGGGCCTCGATCCAGGTGCTACTGTAGGTGAGATACGCCCAGTCGATGCCGAAGGTGAACGCGATCCCCTCGCTCGCACCGTCCAAGGTCAGCCCGTAACCCGTCATGATGACCAGCGAGACCACGAGTGCGGGGACCGCGTAGACGACGATTCGCTCGACGCCCCTTCGGATCCCGAGGATGAGGATCCCGGCGACGCTCGCCATCACGAGCGTGTGGAGCCCGATCATGAGCCCCGAATTCGCAAAGAAGGCCTCCATGAACGGTTCGGCCTCGAACCCGCTCGAGGTGAACGTAAACAGCAGCGAATGTGCCGCGTAGTACAGCGTCCATCCGATCAGCGGCGAGTAATAGGACATCAGCGCGATGTTCACCAGGAGGACGACGACGCCCAGCCCGACCATCCCGCCGGGCCCGAGAACGTCGCGAAACGCGCCGATAACGCCCTTGTTCGTGTACCGTCCCAGCGCGACTTCGGCCATGAGCCCGGGTACCGCCAGCAGGAACAGCAGTACCAGAAACGCCAGGACGAACGCGCCGCCGCCGTTGTCGCCCATCACGTACGGAAACCGCCAGACGTTGCCGGCACCGACCATCGCCCCGACCATCGCCATCAAGAAACCGAACCGAGTCCCCCATTCCTCTCGAGCAGTTTTCGCCTCACTTTCTGCCATGTTTGACACTAGCTACCATAATACTTGCAAACGGGTTATACGTGGTGTTCCCATGGTCGGGTCACGCCGAGTTCACCCGCCGATATGGCGCGCTGTTAGTTACTATCGGCAGCTGTTATCCGCCATGGCCCGGATAATCCCGCTCGAACCGATCCTCGATCTCTCCCTCGTCGAACTGGATGACGACCGGCCGGCCGTGCGGACAGGAATATGGATTCTCACAGGAATCGAGCGCCTCGAGCAGGTCGACGACCGACCCCTCGGTAAGCGACGTGTTGCCTGTGATCGAGGGGTAACACGCCAGATCGCCGAGGAACTCGTCGGCCAGCGCGTCGACCGTCTCGGAGCCGGCCTCGCGGTCGCCGGCGATGAACGACGCGAGCACGTCTCGCAATCGGCTCGGCTCGAGCGTTTTCTCGAGCACCGCGGGGACGGTCGTTACGGCTACTGTCCGGTCGTCGACCCGGTCGGCGTAGAACCCGAGTCGCGAAAGCGCCTCGCGGTAGTGTTCGAACGCCTCGGCTTCGGCGGCCGTTAACTCGAGTTCGACCGGCGAGGCGAGCGCCTGCGCGGCGGGGTCGGCGGCGAAGGCTTCCTGGAGTCGTTCGTAATTTACGCGTTCGTCCGCGGCGTGTTGATCGATCAGCGCGAGGCCGTCGGGCGTTTCACAGACGAGGTACGTGTCCTGTATCTGCCCGAGGACGCGAAGGCTGGGCAGGGAGTCAAACGATGTCGCTTCGCCGGTCGCCACCTCGCCCGCGAGCGTTCGCTGGTCGGTGTCACCGGAGAACTTGCGACCGGACTCGAGGGCGGCTTCGCGTTTGGACCCCCCTGATTCGGATCGATCCGGTGGGGACGACTCTGCCGAACCCAACTCGGCTTGACCCGTTTTTCCGGGAGACTCGCCGCCCGTCGGGGACTCCGGATTCGTCGTCTCGGCCTCCGTTCGTTCAGCTGAGTGCTCCGATTCTACCGCGGTAGTCTCCGTTTCCGAGGATCGGTCGTCCGGGTTTGACGTCGCCGGCCGTTCGCCGTCGTGGGTCGCCGGCCTCGTCTTCTTAGTTTCGGCTCCCGCGTCCGTCTCCGCGTTTGCCTTTCGATCCGTTCGCGTTTTCGGCGCTCGAGTCGTCTCGCCCGTCTCCGACTCGGCCTCTCGGCTCGACTCGGCTCCCTCGTCCGGTTCGTCAACCTGGCCCGATTCGACTTCCCGGTTCGATCCGGCGCTCGCCTCCTCGAGTTCCCCGTCACGACCGGAGCGATCCGGCTCGATTTGGGCTTCTCGTGGCGCGGATCGACCTCGAGGAGCGCTCGAACGGAGCAGTCCGTGCTCCAAGAGTGCAGATTCGACCGCTGAATCGACCGCCCGGCGCACGGCGTCGTCGTCGTCGAAGCGCACCTCGCGCTTGCGCGGGTGGACGTTCACGTCCACGGCCTCGCCCGGCACCTCGAGAAAGAGGACGACGAACGGGTAGCGATCGCTCCCGAGTTGGGTCCCGTAGGCACCCATGATCCCCTCACGGATCGCATCGGAGGTGACCGCCCGGCCGTTGACGTACGTCGCGAGATAGTCTCGGCTCGAGCGGTTGGTTTCGGGGTGGGAAACGAGACCCGTGACGGACTCGAGCGGGCCGACTGGGAGTTCGTCACCGTCGGCCTCGACAGGGAGCATCGCTTTGGCGACCTCGCGGCCGTAGACCGAGAGGACGGCCTCCTGAAGGTCGCTCGTTCCCGTCGTCGCGAACACCTCGCGGTCGTCGTGGGTCAGCGAGACCGCGACGTCGGGATTGGCCAGCGCGTAGCGGGTGACGACGCGGTTGACGTGGGCGAACTCCGTCGCCGTCGTCTTCAGGAACTTTCGGCGGGCGGGCGTGTTGTAGAACAGATCCGCAACCTCGACGGCGGTTCCCTCCGGACAGCCCGTCGGCTCGACAGTCGTCACCTCTCCGCCCTCGTAGACGAGTTTCGTGCCCGTCGCGGCCGACGCTCCCTGTTTGGCTCCGTCGCCGTCGGCTCGAGGCCGAGTCTCGACGGTTAGCCGCGAAACGGAGCCGATCGTGTGCAACGCTTCGCCGCGAAAGCCGAGCGTGGCGACGCCTTTCTCGAGATCCTCGAGTCCCTCGATCTTGCTGGTCGTGTGCTGACGGATCGCCGCGCGAACGGCATCCTCGGTCATGCCGTAGCCGTCGTCGGCGACTCGAATCAGTTCCGTCCCGCCGTCCTCGACCGTAATGTCGATTCTCGAGGCGTCGGCGTCGAGGCTGTTCTCGAGAAGCTCCTTGACCGCGCTGGCTGGCCGCTCGACGACTTCGCCGGCGGCGATGCGGGCGACGGTGTCCTCGTCGAGTTCGCGGATTTCGTGGTCACTCATCCTCGAGCCTCCGTTGC
The DNA here is from genome assembly GCF_054653435.1 of Halostagnicola bangensis. NCBI lineage: Archaea > Methanobacteriati > Methanobacteriota > Halobacteria > Halobacteriales > Natrialbaceae > Halostagnicola > Halostagnicola bangensis. Next base: position 2,038,426 of record NZ_BAAIGG010000002.1, read on the forward strand.
CACTCCTGGACCTTCGTGATCAGTTCGACCGGTGGCGTCTCGTTCACGTCGACGTCCTCGAGGTCCTCGAGCACCTCGACTGTTTCGGGCTTGAGGCCGGCGCTCGCCTCGGCTTCGGAATCGGCGACGGATTCCGCGTCAGCGGCGGACGCTTCGCCAGTGTCAGCTGTGGTGTCAGTTGCCGATTCTGTACCGAGACTGGCCTGCGTACCCGCCCCCGACGCAGCTCCGCCGTCGGTCGTCGCCGCCCGCTCCATCGTGCCACTCGAGAGGTCGAAGACCGCTTGAACCGGTTCCGAGGTGCCGTCGCCCTTCGCTTCGATGGCTTTCTCCTCGCGAAGCCGCTCTAAGACGTCCTGTGCTCGATCGACGACCGGGCCGGGAACCCCGGCGAGGTCGGCGACGTGGATTCCATAGGAGCGATCCGTCGGCCCGTCCCGAACCGTCCGCAGGAAGGTCACGTCGCCGTCGCGTTCGTCCGCCGCGATATGGACGTTCGCGACGCGCGGCAAGTGCTCTGCTAACCCCGTCAGTTCGTGATAGTGGGTTGCAAAGAGGGTCTTCGCTCGAATCTCGTTGTGGAGGTACTCGGTCGCCGACCACGCGATCGAGATGCCGTCGTAGGTCGCCGTTCCGCGGCCCACCTCGTCTAAAATCACCAGCGATTCGTCGGTCGCGGTGTGGAGGATGTTCGAGAGCTCGCTCATCTCGACCATGAACGTCGAGCGGCCCTGAGCCAGTTCGTCGAGCGCCCCGACCCGGGTGAAGATGCCGTCGACGAGGCCGATTTCGGCCTCTCGAGCGGGCACGAAGCTCCCGACCTGTGCGAGCAAGACGATACAGGCGACCTGACGCATGTACGTCGATTTCCCGGACATGTTCGGCCCGGTGACGACCAGAAAGCCCCGGTCGTCGGTCATCCACACGTCGTTGGGGACGAACTCCGTCGTCTGCTCGACGACGGGGTGGCGTCCCTGATCGATGTCGAGGTCGTCGCCTTGGTGGAGGTCGGGTTGTACCCAGCCGTTCGCCGCGGCGTGGCTCGCCAGACTCGAGAGCGCGTCGACGGTTGCGAGCGCTCGTCCGACGTCCTGCAAAAGCGCCGCCTCCGCGGCGACGTCCTCGCGAAGCTCCTCGAAGAGTTCGTACTCGAGGTCGCCCCGCTGTTCCTCGAGCCTGAGTATTTCGCGTTCTTTCTCTTCGAGTTCGGGCGTCGTGAACCGCTTGGAGTTCTTCAGCGTCTTGATCTGCTCGTAGTGATCCGGCACCTGATCCGCGACGGAACGGCCGACCTGGATGTAGTAGCCGTCGGTCTTGTTTCGATCGACGATGACGTGGCTCAACCCGTGCTCTCGCTTCTCGCGGTCGGCGAGGTTCTCGAGCCACCGCTTGACTTTCTCGTGGCGGTCGATCACCTCGTCTAATTCCTCGTGGTAGCCACGCTGGAGCAAGCCGCCCTGGGTGACCGTTGACGGCGGTTCCTCGGCGAGTGCATCGGCGAGCATCTCCCGGAGGTCGGCGACGGCCGCGCGATCCGGCCGATCAACGATCGACGAAAGCGGTGAGCCGGCCAGTTCCTCGTTCGAGGCGATCACGTCCGCGATCCGCGGGAGAACTGCGAGGGTCTTTCGGACCGCGACCAGATCCTGCGCATCGGCGCTTCCGTGGGTCGATTTCGAGGCCAGGCGCTCTAAGTCGTAGGCCTCCCCGAGCACGTCCCGGAGTTCGTCGCGGGCCAGTGCGGCCGAGGAGAGCGCGGCGACGCTCTCCTGGCGCTCCTCGAGAACGGAGAGCGATCGACGGGGCCGCTGGAGCCATTCTTTCAGGCGTCGTCCGCCGGCGCTCGTTTCGGTGTGGTCGATGGTCGCAAACAGCGAGCCCTCGCGCTCGCCCTGCATCGTCTCGGTTAACTCGAGATTCCGCTGAGTGGTTCCGTCGAGGGTCACGTGGTCGTCGCTATGATGGGTCGTGATCCGAGTCATCGACGCGAGCACGCCGGCTCCCGTCTCCTCGACGTAGGCGAGGATCGACCCCGCCGCCGAAATCGCAGGTTGGGGTGCGTCGAGTCCCTCGAGGGGTTCGCGCCCGAACTGCTCGCGAACGACGTGTTCGGCTCGCTTGGGCGCGAACGATTCGGTATCGTGGAGGGTCAGCGTCGCGTCGGTCCGGTCACGTATCTGCTGGAGGATCTCGTCGTCGTTGCGAACTGCGGGGCCCGGAAGCACTTCCACCGGATCGAATCGGTACAGTTCCGTCAGCGTTTCCGCAGCGTCTTCGGCACCCGCGACCAGGAATCGTCCTGTCGTCACGTCGGCGAAGGCCAGTCCGTACGTCGAGCCGTCGCTGCCGCTGGTGGTGCCAGCCGTGCTGGCCGACCCACCGCCGGAATCGCCCTTGAGGACGGCCGCCAGATACTGCGCGTCGGCGTCGGTCGTCTCGAGGAGCGTGCCGGGCGTCACGACGCGAACGATTTCGCGTGCGTGGCCGTCGTCGGTTTCGTACTGGTCGGCGACGGCGACGCGGTAGCCGCGCTCGACCAGCGCCTTGAGATACGGCGTGAGATCGTCGAGTGGAATACCCGCCATCGGGTACGACGACCCGTGGGAGGACTTCTGTGAAATCGTGAGGTCGAGTTCGTCAGCGACGAGTTCGGCGTCCTCGTCGAAGAACTCGTAGAAATCGCCACACTGCATCGCCAGCACCTCCGCGTCGGTCGTCTCCTTGAGCGAGAGAAACTCGCCGACGATACCCGTCGCCTCTGTCATACACGGGAAGTGTCCTTCCATCGCAAAAGACCTGCGGGTTCCGCGGCGGAAGTGGTCGCGGACGTTCGTGTGGGCGTATCGACTCTTCAGAAAACGACGTCTTCAGAACAACAGGCCCCCGAGCGGGACCTCCTCGTCGGGTTCGACGAGAACGGGAAACCCCTCTTCGTCCGGAACGCCGACGGTCAGCGCCTCGGATTTGAAGCCGGCGATCCGAACGCTTCCGAGGTTCGTCGCACAAAGAACCTGCCGCCCCTCGAGTTCGTCGGGCTCGTAATGGTGATCGAGCTGTCCGGCGGACTGAATTTCGCCGTCTCCGTCGCCGAGATCGATCCACAGTTTGGTCATCTTCGGCTTGTTCGCTTCCGGGAACGATTCGGCCTCGAGTATTTCGCCGACTCGAATGTCGACGTCGAACGGGCTTTCGACCATACGCGAGCGAACGGGGGCGGGAACAAAAACGTCAGCGGAACGTCCCGTTGGTGGTGGTCGACCGTCCCGCCCGCTTTCGCGGAACGCCCTCCCTATCGACGGGACAGTCGCCCCGCTAGTCGAGTTCCGAATAGAGCTCGAGGACACGATCGGCTACCGTCTCGGCCTCGACGGCGACTATATACGTCATCGCCTCTTTCCCGACGGCTCCGCGGTCGATAATCGCGGTCGGGTGGTCGCCGTCGCCATCGAAGAGCGTTTCGACGGCCGTCGGCGTCACCCACTCGTCGGTTTCGGACTCGGTATCGCGGGATAGTTCCGTGATCACCCATCCGAGTTCCTCGAGCGCTTGTTCGACCTCCTCGTTGAACCGGAGGTTACACGCAAACCGTAGGCTTGGACAGACCTCTCGAGCGTCGAGCAGGAATCGTGCGACGTTTTTCGAGGCGCCGAACCGAATCGCGCCGTTCGGACTGATCCCGCCCAGTGTTCGGGTGATTCGCCCTTCGACGGCCGCAGTCTCTTCGACGGCGTCCGCGTACGGCGTCGCACCGACGACATTGGTGCCGACTTCCGGCACGAGTGGCGAGATATCCGCTTCGACGATCCGCTCGACGGCAGTCCGTACCAACTCGGTCGTTGCCTCCATCGAGGCCCGATTTCGCTGTTCGACGCCGTGATTGACCGCGCCCGCACCCTGTCCGACATCGTAGTGGTACCGAACCGCGCGGGTGAGAAAGTCGGTCGCGCCGCTGACCGCGTCCTCGAGCGACTCTCCTTTCGCGAGGCGCGCGGTGATCGCCGCGGCGAGCGTACAGCCCGATCCGTGGGTTGCGTCGGTGTCGACGCGCGTGTGTTCGAACGTCGTGGATCCGTCGTCGGTGACGAGTACGTCGCTGATCGTTTCACCGGGGACGTGACCGCCCTTGATCAGGGCCGCGTCCGTTTCGAGCTCGAGGAGCGCCTCGCCGGCCTCGATTGCGCTATCCTCGTCTTCGACGGCAACGCCCGTCAGTACCTCCGCCTCGTCCGCATTTGGCGTGACGACCGCCGCCTCGCCGACGAGATCTTCGTACGCTCGTTCGGCTTCGGGCTCGAGCAACCGATCGCCCGACGTCGCGACCATGACGGGATCGACCACGAGCGGAAACGCGAACCCCTCGGCCGCCATCGCGACGGCCCGGACGATTTCCGTCGTCGCGAGCATTCCCGTCTTGGCCGCGCCGACGTTGAAGTCCCCTGTCACTGCCGAAAGCTGTCCTTCGACTTCCTCGAGCGGGAGCGGGTAGGAGCGTTCGACGCCGCGGCTGTGCTGGGACGTGACCGCGGTGATAGCGCTCGTGCCGTAGACCTCGTGGGCGGCCATCGTCGCGAGGTCGGCCTGGATGCCGGCACCGCCGCCGGAGTCGCTACCGGCGATCGTCAGGGCGACCGGTGGTGTGTCTGGTGCTGGCGTTCGCATACCTACGTGTATTTCTCCGTTATACAAATGGATAGTGGGCTGCGTCTTCCACTTTTGGTTGCCGCGTCGACTGTTGCGCTGTCACTCCTCGGCTAACTCGGCGTATGCCGCCCACGATGGGTCGACGTCCGGGTGCTCGAGGTTCTCGCCGTCGACGGAGACAGTTCCGCCTCGAGTATCGCGCTGTAGTGTCTCGGCTCTCTCCACATCTACAACTCGGCCGATTTCTGCGACGACCGTCTCTCGATCCTCGAGCGCCTCGCGAACGGCGTCGACGCCCGCCGGATCGACGGCGATGACGAGCGAGCCACAGCTCGTCGCGTGCCACGGGTCGATCTCGAGGGCGTCACAGACTTCCGCTACGCCCGGACACATTGGGACGGCCGCGCGATCGATCTCGAATCGAACGCTCCGCTCTCCCGCCCTCTCCGCGCCGTCGGCCATCTCGTTTAACGCCCCGGCGAGGCCGCCTTCGGTAACGTCGTGCATCGCCGTCACAGGGCCGGCCGCGGCGGCAGTGAGCGCGTCGCGGACGCAGTGGACGTCCTCGAGCCGTTCTCGCGCGTCCTCGAGCACGTCGTTCGGGAGTTCCATCTGATCGCCAAACAGCGTACTCAACAGGCCGACCGATTCGACGCCGGGACCGGTCGTGAGGAGGAGTTCGTCGCCGGCTCGAGCCCCGTCGGGGCGAACGATTTCGTCGTGGTCGCCGACCCCCATGGCGGTCGCCGCGCCGACCCACGGATGGGACGGGTCGGAGTAGCGAGCGGTGTGACCGGTGACGACGGAAACGCCCAGATCGACGCACTCGGCGTGAATCGTCTCCCAGACGGTTGCGAATTCCTCGTCACTCATCGATTCGGGAAGGGTAAAACAGATCGAGAGGTGCGACGGCGAAACGCCGCTGACGGCGACGTCCGCGAGCACCAGATCGAGCGCGAATCGGGCGGCGCGCTCGAGGCCGATCTGGGGAAGGATCGAGAGCGGGTCGGTTGCGGTGACCAGCGCTTTCCCGTCGATGTCGAGGACGCCGAAGTCGACCCCGTGTCGAGGGCCGATCGCGACATCGTCTCGCCGCGCGCCGAGGTTCGGGGCGACGTGGCACTCGAAGAACGTCCGGTCGATTTTTCCAAGGTCGCTCACGCGGGTTGCTTTCGGTGCGGGTCTCTTATCGGTGCTGATCGCCGAACAGCTTCGGCCGTCCCGAGACAGTAACGGTTCTGTGACAGTCATCTCTCGCGAAATGAATCGTGGGACAACGGTTTAGAAGCCGTGCGTTGAGCGTTCACGGAACGTGACACATTCAATTCGAAAAAGCGCGATTTTGGCCGTCGTACTGGTCGTTCTGATCGCCGGTTGCTCCGGCGCGATGCCCGGCGGAGACGATCCCGGAGACGAGGAGATCGAGCAGACGGAGATCCTCCAACAGGTCGAAGCCGTCGACACGTATCAGTACGAAATGACGCAAACGATCGAAACGCCAAACGGTGAGGAAACGGTCGTCTCGGAGGGAACGATCAACGAATCGGCGAACAGATCCCACGTGAGTTCGACCACCGCCAACCAACTGATTTCGGAGAACGAGACCATCGACGTCGAGGAATACATCATCGAGAACACGATGTACGCCTCGATCGACGGCGACTGGTTCGAGATGGACCTCGAGGGCGACGTCTGGGAGGAAAGCGCCCAGCTCGCGGCACAGACCGACTTCATCGAATCCGGTACGCTTACCGAAAACGGTACTGAGACGGTCAACGGCGTCGAAACGACCGTCGTCTCCGTTGAGGCGACCGACGAACTCAAAGAAGAACTCGAGAGCTCCCGGGACTTCCAGGCGACCGGAGCGACCGTCGAGGACGTCTCCTACGAGCTCTACGTCGACGAGGAGACGAACTACATCCACGGTATCGACGCCGACCTGACAATGACGTCCGGCGGTGAGACCATCACCTCGACGACGGAGATGATAATCTCCGAGCACAACGAACCGGTCGATATCCAGCTCCCCGAAGACGCCGAAACGGCGGAGGACGTCGAAGACGGCGAGGATATTGGGGATATAGAGGATGCCCAAGACATCGAAGACGCCAACGGTAGCGACGGTAACGAGTCAGCGTAGCGGTGGCGAATCAGTCGGATAGCAAAGACGAGTCACTGTCGGACAGAGATGCCTTCCAGACCACGTCTGGACCCTCGTCGGTTTCTCAGCGTCTCTCGTCACAGCGTGGTTAGGGACCTTCCAAACCGAGCAGAGTGGCAACTGATATCAGTTACGTTTGCTCGAGAAATAACGTCGCAGAGTTTCTGGCAAGAGTAAAAGGGACCGTCAGTCTAGTGGCTACAGATGGCGCATTCGTCACAGCACTCGACTCGAGAATCGCTCGAGTTTTCGACGAGCGAACTGACGGGTGCGCTAGGAGATTCGGTTACGGTTCTGCCCCTGATCGTGGCGCTCGCGGCGACGACATCGGTGTCGTTACCCCACGTTCTCGTCGGTTTCGGCGTGTTCCAGATTGTCTGGGGGCTGTACTACGGGATGCCGTTGTCCGTCGAGCCGATGAAAGCCCTGATCGGCCTGGCGATTGTCGGCACGCTTTCGTACCCGGAACTCGCCGCCGCGGGATTGCTCGCGGGAATCGTCTTACTCGTCGTCGGTCGACTCGGACTCGTCGGGAGGCTCCAAACCGTCGTTGGCGAGCCCGTCGTCCGCGGTATTCAGTTCGCCGTCGCCCTGCTCCTACTCGAGGCCGCTGTCGACCTCTCGATCGAAAGTCTTCCCGTCGCAGCCGCCGGCCTTGCAGTCGTCGTCGTTCTTACGCTCGTCGGATACCGCAAGCAGAGCGTGTTGGTCGTGCTCGGCCTCGGAGCCGTCGCCGCGGTCGCGTACGCGGGCCTTCCGACTCCTCGAGTGCCCGAGGCGATCCTCTTCCCGGCGGGAACACCCGCGTTCAGCGAGGCCGCGCTCGAGGGCACCGTTGCCCAAATCGGGATGACCGTCGGCAACGCGGCTATCGCGACCGCGTTGCTCTGTGGCGATCTCTACGACCGGGATATCTCCGCGGACAACCTTTCACAGAGCATGGGCGTCACCTGTCTCGCGGCGGTGCCGATCGGGGGCGTGCCGATGTGTCACGGAAGCGGCGGACTCGCCGGGAAGTACGCCTTCGGTGCTCGGACCGGCGGCGCGAACGTCCTGCTCGGTATCGGTTACCTCGCGCTGGCGCTCGTCGCGGCCGGAGCCTTACTCGCGGCCTTCCCGATGGCCTTGCTCGGCGTCCTACTAGTTGTGGTCGCGCTCGAGCTCGGTCGCGCCGCCTTCGATCCCGTCGATACGCGACAGTCACTCGCGCTCGTCGTGGGCGTCGGAGCCGTCGGCCTGCTCGTCAACGTCGGCGTCGCGTTCGTCCTCGGCACGGTCGTCTTCTGGGCGCTCGCGCGCCGAAAGCGCGGCGTCTAGGTTCGAGCGGCGGACGGCCGATACCGACGGAAAAAAGGGCACGCCTTTTTCGGTTCGGCCCCAACTCCCGTCTGATGACGATGACGAACTGGGCGGACCTTTTCGATCGAGCCGAGTCGGCCAACGTCGACCTCGAGACGATTCGAGAGACGCTCGAGTCGCAGCGTCACGATTCGTCTGCGGACGAACGCGAACCGGGATCCGACGGGGACGAGGAGGTGGGAGACGATGACTGAGCACCCGGATCCGACCTGCGTCGTGGCCGATGCGGACGTCCTCGCGGCCGATCTGCTCGTCGGCGGCGAGGCTCGAGATGCGCTCGATCACGTTCGACGCCACTCCTGGGTCGACCTCGTCGCGAGCGACGAACTGCTCGACGAGACCGAACGGCTCGTGGCCTCGCTGACCGACGCGGATCTCGCGGCCGACCACCGCGCGCGACTCGAGGCCGAACGCGTTCGCGTCGAACAGCCCGCGGAGGACCACCCCGCGCTGGCCTCGGCCTATCAGGGTAACGCCGCGCACCTGCTGAGCTACGACGAACGGCTCGGGTCGGCGAAGGCCGGGCTGACGCTCCAGTCGCGAGTATCGCTCAGTATCCGCCCACCGGACGCGTTCGCAACGCTGTTCGATCCAGCGAGTTTGTACCAGACCGTGGAGGGTCACGACGGGGAGTATCCCGGCCCGGACTGTGATCCTCGAGAAGACGGCTCGTTCTCGAGCGAGTAATTGGCATCTACTGCGTGTGGGACCGTCGCTAGTTCTCGTCGGGAGCGCAGTCGTGAGAAGAGTGTGGACACTCTTGGATGCCAACGTAGTACCCCGTTCCGCGTTCGTCGACCCAGACGCTCACGCTTACGCATCCGTCGTGATCGTTCGTCTCGAGGACGTTCCACTCTGCCTCATCGTGTCGTTTACTCAGTACTCGAAGCGGCTCATCGGGCCAGTCACACTCGAGCAGGTCGTCGCTGTAGATTTCGCCGGTAACCTCTAGTCTCTCTTCGTAAACCGAATCGTCGTTCTCGCGTTCGACGCGGAGATCCACCGATGGTTCTCCGTCGAGCATATTCAGGACCCTAATTCCCTCGAGGGTCGCGTACTCCTCCTCGGAGTCGAGACAGCCTGCTGTTACTCCGGCCCCTATTCCGGCCGCAAGTCCGAGAAACCGTCTTCGTCGCATATTTCTAAATTATATTAAACATATGAAATAATGACTGTTATCTACACTGTTCCGACGTGACGGTGCCGTGCGACGACGTACATCACCGTCGCTGCCCAGAGGGTGGTAAGGAATCCGAACATGCCGGGAGCCGACGGCCCCGGTACTTGTTGAACCGCCGCCACAAGATAGACGAGCGCGTAGCCGCCGATCGGGAGACCAACGTACAGCCACAGATTCGGAATCCAGTCCGTCTCCGCGGCTCGAGGGGCGGTCGCGTCGATAAAGAGCGAGACGAACGCGATCACCGAAACGAACGCGAGACAGATCGTGAGCAGAGCAGCGAGCAGTCCGTGAAGTTCACTCCGGGACTCGAGGGCGAACGCCCCGACGAGCGTGATCGGTGCCGCGAGCGCGTACGCCGCCACGGGGATCCACCAGCGCGAGTTCCGAACGGTTCGATCCACGGTCTCGTGCGAGTCGACGACTCGCCGGTTTCGGTCGAGTCGCGTCCCTACCCAGCCGCTGAACATGGCGGTCGCCGTGGTCACGAGGACGGTGAGCCCGACCCCGAGGATAATGGTGGGCGGGGTTAGGAGGGCGGCGATCGCGGCCAGTTCCGCGGAGGCATCCCACATCGTGGTCGCGGTGTTTGCCAGATAGATGAGTATCGTCCCGGCTGAGGCTCCGAGCCCGGTCCATACGCCGGCGCGTCGAGCCGTCGTTTCCCGGTCGCTGTAGCGGTAGCCGACGACCAGCGCGGCCAGTAGCAGGGGCGCTCCCGAGATCGTTCCGCCGAGAAAAGCCACGTCGTCCGTGACGACCTCCCAGGAGAGGAGCAGGGTAATCGGAATCGTCGCGAGCCCGGCGAGGATCGCGAACCGCAACGACTCGTCCGTCAGGCCGTCGCGAACGGGTTGGATGGGTGGGAGGGGAGATCGAAGCGAGGTCATGCGATGATTGTGTTATATTGACACCTACCCTTGAAGCTACCGTTCGTTACGAGGGTTGTCGGCCGACAAAAACCAGAACGGACTCGGAATCGACGACCGTCGATCATCACTCGAGGACACTGTAGATAGCCCGCCCGAGAAACCCGTCGATAACCCGCTCGAGAATACCCCACTTTGCCCGCAAAACGAAGTAGCAATTCTCGGCGCGCCTATCGTTCTTCGGCGTACCATTCCGAAAACGTCGCCAGCGCCCGGCCGCGGTGGGAGACGGCGTTTTTCTCTTCGGTGCTCATTTCGGCCATCGTCTGGCCGTTGTACTCGAAGATGGGATCGTAGCCGAAGCCGCCCTCGCCTCGAGGCGCGACCAACGTCCCGGCCACGGAGCCGTCGAACGTCTCGGTGCCGTTCTCGTCGCAGTAGGCCAGTACCGTCCTGAATCGTGCGCGGCGATTGTCCTCCTCGCTGGCAAGTCGCCAGAGTCGTTCGACGCCGACGGTGTCCTCGACGAAGGCGGAGTACGGCCCCGGAAAGCCTCCGAGGGCGTCGACGAACAGTCCCGCGTCGTCGACCAGCACGGGCTCGTCGGCCCCGAGTTCTTCGTAGGCCTCGAGCGCCCCGTGGGCGGCGATCTCCTCGAGTCCGTCGCTCTGGATCTCCGTGTAGTCGTACTCGACCTGCTCGACGGGTTCGATTCCCTCGAGGTAGGCGGTCGCCTCGCGGACCTTCCCCTCGTTTCCGGTGACGAACTGGATGGTCATACGAGAGGAGGTGTTCGGGAGGGCTAAAGCGTCGTCGGTGTCTGGCGCGATAACTACACTCTCTGTCCTTCCCGAACTCTCTCCACGAAATCTCGAGCAGCCATATGGCAGGGGACAGTCTATCTCCTCTTGAACGAAGGTATGTTCAAACTGGTGAACGTACAGAATTCTCAGAGAATACGGAACTGTTAAAAACAAAAACCTTATGGATAGGTTAGATCTGTGTGAATTATGGATCTCTCTCGAAGGAAATTCGGTACTCTGTGCGGAGTCTGTCTTACCGGAACTGCTGGCTGTCTCACCAACTCGTCGGACGATACTACGATTACCGGTGAAGTCGGAGTTAGACGGTTGCTCGGAGTGACAGCCGATGGCGGTCATGGAACCATTCTCTCCGCCAACGAGGACGGAATCGAAGGATTCGCCTTACCAGATGGAGTTGACGCCGACGAACTCGATCCCGCTCTCGAAGCGGGGGATTTGCCCATGAGCGAATTGCACGACGAATTCGAACGGCTCGAGGCAGAAATCGGCATCGAGCTCGCAACCGACGACCCAGAGAACGATCTCGAAGCCAATGATCAGAGAACGTATCTGACGTACTTCGACGTGTTTACGGCCGTTCGAGTCGATCAAAGCTACGAGTTCGTCGTTTCGACTGACAGCGATCGGTTCTTGCTCGAAGCAGTTCCCGAATGACGGGAAACCATTGGTCGTGTCCCACAGTCGTCTAGAGTTCGCCTCTGGTAGCGTCAACTGATACGGATTACTGTAACGATTTACCGGCGGTGAGTCGAACCGTGTGAGACGAGCCTCGGTGGAGGAGCGGAGCGAGTCCACCGGTGCAACCGCAGGACTGGACGCGGTTACGCCGGAAATGACTTACAGTAAACCGTATGACTCTCCATTGCGATTGCAGTTTTGGCTGACCGCTCGAGCGTTCTGCTCGCACGGGCCACAATGAGAGCCGCGTCCTCGCCCTCCCCAACCGACTCGTTCGCTGTCGCGCGACGCATGCGTCGCGCTCCGCTCACTCGCCCACTGGAAGACGCTTCGCGACTTCCAAGCCGTTCGGTCACTCCGTGACCGAAGACCTCGCGTTTTCGAGTCGGGGCTCGCGGTTCCTGCTAGTCACCGTTCGCTTCTCGAGGCCTTCTCCGTTCACGCCTCGCTTCGCTCGCCGCGACTCAGCGCGCGCCACCGCACACTACTCGCCTCTACTACCAACTCACAACTCGAGGCCGCGGATCACCCTTGATTCGGCCTTCTGCAGGTGTTCGGCGGCCGTCCCCGGTGCAACCCCCAACTCCTCGGCGACATCCTCGACGCTTGCTTCGCGCGGAATCGCGTAGTACCCCTTCGCTCGAGCGACGCGAAGGGCCTCCCGCTGGCGCTCGGTCAGGGACATCGGGGCCGAGTCGGGTCGTTCGTACTCGCCGATCCGCTGGACGGTCGCGTCGATCCCGTCCGGAACCGTCTCGAGGGCGCGCCGGAGGTCGTCCGATTCGCCGACGACCGAAAAGCGGATCGTCCAGTCGTCGCAGTATTCGACCGGCGGGAGGGCGACGAGCGTGCCCCGCGTAAACGCCGCGAGCAACTCCTGGCCGACCTCCTCCGGGGCGTCGCGGACGTAGACGGAGAACGACCGAGCGCTCGTTTTCGTCAGATCGGAGGATATCGTCCCGCCGAACTCCTCTAGGGCTCGTTCGTAGACCGTCGCGTCGCCGACGACGTGGAAGATGAACGATCGCTCCTCCTCGCCGCTGAAGTTTCCGTGAACCATTCGGTAGGAGTCGAACGCGTCGTGCTCGGCGACGAACCGGTGCATCGGATGGATCGTCTCCGCGTCGTGGCGCAGGATCAACCGAACGGTCTTCATCGTCCGCAGATCGGCTCGAGTATATAAATAGCCTAGCGACTGGCGCAGAAACGATTCGCAATACTCGTTCGAACGCCCAGCTATGTCGACAGGTTCCGAATCCGAGGCGCTCGAGGCGGACGTGCGAATCGACACGGCGAACGCGGGGGACGGGCGGATCGAAGCCGATCTCGAGGACCTGCTCGGCGAGGCGATCCTCGCTCGAGACGACCACCTCAACGCGCCAGGGATCGTCGTCAGGCCCGACGAGGTCGCGGGGGTTCTCGAGACGCTTCGCGAGCGAGCGGAACTCGATCACTGCTCGTGTGTCACCGCCCAGCAGTACCCGGACCGGTTCGAGACGATCTACCACCTCCGGTCGTACGCCGATCCGACGCGGGAGCTGAGCGTCGTCGTTCCGACGGCGGTCGACGATCCGGTGAGCGAGTCGGCATCGTCCGTCTACACGACCGCGGAGTGGCACGAACGCGAGGCCTACGACCTCGTCGGGATCGAGTACGAGGACCACCCCGACTTACGACGGATCCTTCTGCCCGAAACGTGGCAGGGTCACCCGCTGGCGCGAGACTACGACCGGACGAAGCCACAGGTCGTCACACTCGCGGAGCACGCGAACCCGATCGCGGGCGACGAACGCGACCCCGAGTCGGAGACGATGTTCCTCAACATCGGTCCGCACCACCCCTCCACGCACGGCGTGCTCCACGTCAAGGCAGTTCTGGACGGCGAGACGGTCGCTGACGCCGAACCCGATATCGGCTACATCCATCGCTGTGAAGAGCAGCTGTGCCAACAAAGTACCTACCGCCACCAGATCATGCCCTACCCCGACCGGTGGGACTGGGTCTCCTCGGGCCTGCTCAACGAATGGGCCTACGCCCGAACCGCGGAGGACCTCATGGATATCGACGTTCCCGACTACGCGCAGGTGATCCGAACGATGGGTGCAGAGCTCTCGAGAATGGCCTCGCACTTCATCGCGCTCGGCACCTACGCCCTCGACGTCGTCGGCGAGTTCACCGTGGCCTTCCAGTACGCGATGCGCGACCGCGAACTCGTCCTCGACATCCTCGAGGAACTCACCGGCCAGCGAATGATGTTCAACTATCTCCGACTGGGCGGCGTCGCCTGGGATCTCCCGGAGCCTCGAGAGGAGTTTGTTGCCCACACCCGTGATGTCCTCGCGGACCTCCCCGCGAAAATCGACGAGTATCACGACCTGCTCGCGCGGAACGAAATCTTTCAGCTTCGCTGCGTCGACACGGGCGTCCTCGAGCCCGACGTTGCAAAGGACTACGGCTGTACTGGCCCGGTCGCTCGCGGCTCGGGCATCGACTACGACCTTCGGCGCGACGATCCCTACGGCTACTATCCGAACCTCGAGTGGGACGTCGTCACCGAAGACGGTTGCGACAACTACAGCCGCGTCCTCGTTCGAATGCGGGAGGTCGAAGAGTCAGCCAAAATCGTCGCGCAGTGTCTCGACCTGCTCGAGGAGTGGCCCGAGGGCGACCGGGAGGTGCAGGCGAACGTACCCCGAACCCTGAAACCTGACGCGGATGTAGAAATCTATCGCGCCGTCGAAGCCGCGAAGGGAGAACTCGGGATCTACATCCGAACGGACGGCACCGAGACGCCGGCGCGGTTCAAGATCCGAAGCCCCTGTTTCTCGAACCTCTCCGTGCTCCCCGAACTCGCTCGGGGGGAGTACGTCGCCGACCTGATCGCCTCGATCGGGAGCCTCGATTGTATAATGGGCGAAGTCGATCGATAGCGATGGGTCCCGAAACGTAGCGTACGAGGCCGTTCTGATACGTTGAGTACTCACGCTCCACCGAAACGATGCGCTCGAGGTACCGGCTATCGGAAACGAACGAGGAGCGTGAGTCCGTTAAGAGACGATCAGTCGTCGCCGTCGTTGTCGACGATTACTTCGACCGGTTCGTCGTCCTGGGCGTCTTCGGTTTCGTCCGCGGAGCCGCTCGCTTCCTGCTGGTAGAGCAGGGCACCGGCGACGAGGACGACGATCCATGACCGCCAGTTGGCGAGGTTCAGCGTGTAGCCAACGCCGAACGGTTTCTCGACGAGCATTCCCTCGCCCGGTTTCCAGTACGAAGAGAGCATCCGGCCGATACTTGGGCGTTCGAAGTTGTACGGTACCCCGAGGATCTCTCCGGAGGTCGGCTTGTCTACCATGGACAGACGTACGGCCTCACCTGATAAGAATATTGTGTGACCTTCTCGGTCCTCGATGAATCACATCTGCACCGATAACTACTCCGTCGCTATCCGTTCGACTACGACCTCGTCGTCCGCTCGACCGCGACCTTGAGACCCGAAATCAGCCCGCATTCCATTGTTTCTACGGACATACTCGGCTCGCCGTCGTCCCGTCGCGCGGCCTGTTCGTGGGAGAAGGGTACGTGGATGAACCCGGAGTCGAACTCGGCGGGACACGCGCTCATCTCCGCCAGGTAGCGGGCGGTGTACAGCAGGTTGTTACAGAGGTGGGTTCCCGCGTCGCTCGAGCGAGTCGTCGGAACGCCGGCCTCGATCATCGCCGTTTTCATCTCCCGTAGCGGAAGCGTCGCGAAGTACGCTGCCGGGCCATCTTCGACGACCGGCTCGTCCGCGACCTCCCGGTCGGCGTTGTCCGGAATTCCCGATGTCGTCGTATCCCTGCAGTTGATCCCGACGCGCTCGAGCGAGAGGGTGTTTCGACCCGCAGCGAGACCGAGCGAACAGACGATGTCGGGGTCGTGTTTCTCGAGGGCGTCCTCGAGTCGGTCCCGCGCCAGGTCGAACGTGACGGGGAGCACCACCCCGACGATCGCGGCGTCTGCGATTTCGGTTCCGTCGAGTCGCTCCGCCAGTCGTTTGGCCGGGTTCGTCTCGAACTCGCCGAACGGCTCGTAGCCGGTGAGGAGGACTGTACTCATGAGTCGTATAGTGGTTTCAGGCTCGAGGAGCGGGAGAAGGGTTCCGATTCGAACAGCCGTGCGTTTTCTGGCATTTACCGAATATGCCAATACATCTAATACATTCGGTGACAACCTATACATATGCCGATCGATATCGAGACGTTCGAATCTGCCGCTGAGGATCGGCTCACAAACGGTGGCGAGACGAACGCCGAGCGAGTCATGCGGTTTCTGGCTGCCCATCCAGATCAAGCGTTCACCCAGAGCGAGATCCGCGACGCGACCGACGTGAAAGCTGGTAGTATCAGCGTCGTCCTCTCTCGTCTCGAGGATCGAGACCTCGTTCGACACAGAGGCAATTACTGGGCTCTCGGTGCAGACGAAGAGATTGCAGCGTACGCGAGCACGCTCGAGAGCACACGTGCCGCGAACGATCGCTTCGGAGAGGAGGATATGGACGAGTGGCTGGAGCACGCTGTCGAGGACGAGGATCAGAAATGAGCTATCAACGAGGGGACGTTGTTTGGGGACCTGACCCGTTCAAATCGACTGAAAACCCTCGTCCGTGGCTCATCCTCAACAATGATGCGCATCCATTCGGCGAGGAGCAGTATATGACAGTTACACTGACGACGACGCCGCACGATGGTACCATCCCGCTCGAGTCTGCTGACTGGATAGAGGGGGGTATGCCCCGCCAGAGCTATGCGTCGCCGTGGTCGACTACGACTCCGAAACGTA
Source organism: Halostagnicola bangensis (assembly GCF_054653435.1). Classification (NCBI taxonomy): domain Archaea; kingdom Methanobacteriati; phylum Methanobacteriota; class Halobacteria; order Halobacteriales; family Natrialbaceae; genus Halostagnicola; species Halostagnicola bangensis. The sequence goes on from NZ_BAAIGG010000002.1 coordinate 2,054,956, forward strand.
CCGCCCGCGCCCTTCCACGTCCTCGAGTCGCTCGAGAACCCGCTGCTCCCCCGTGTCCCGATACCCCTCCCGAAGCGCCGCTCGGAGCGGCTCGGGATCGTCCGCCGTTCCGACGAGGCTCTGGTCGAAGACGTGGATGTCCATCGCGTAGTCCTCGACGTGGTCAGTGTGGTAGCCGAGTCCGAAGTCGATCAGGTAGGTCCGATCCGAGTCCTGCTCGCGAACTCCATCCGTTCGCTCGTTCGGCGACACGTCGTGTCGCCCTACCCTGACGTTTCGCGTCGTCGGATCGCCGTGGACGAACCCCGCCCGGTGCAGCGTCGCGAGGTGGCGGCCCACGTCGCGAACGCGTTCGGGGGTCAGCGACTCTCGAAGATCCGACTCGCCGACGTGCTCGAACTCGAGCGTTGCTTCCGTGGTATCGATATCGGTGAGAACGGGCGTCGGAACCCCTTCGCGTCGAGCCAGGTTCGTCAGTCTCGCCTCGATCCGGGTCCGCTCGCGTCGCAGTCGCTCGTCGAGTTCCGGGTGGCGGTAGGATTTCGACCGGCGGTTCTTGGTCACCCGGCCGAGCCGTCCGTGGTGCGGCTCAAGGGTCACGAGCGCCTCGGCACCGCGAACGTCGTCGGTGTCGCTCTCGAGGGCGTCGCTTCGGTCCGACCTCCCGCGCCAGGTGATCGGCACCTGATCGGGCCGGAAGTCCGGATCGACGTGGGAGTCCTCGAGTTCGAGCGTATCGCCCGCTTCGTACATTTTCGCGCCGAGGACGGCGATCATGCCGGCGTTGTCCCGCAGGAATCGCGGGTCGGGCGCGTGGAAATCGGCCCCGCGCTGGTCGCACATCTCCTCTAACATCTCCCGCAGGCGCGCGTTCTGGCCGACGCCGCCGCCGAGGACGAGTTCGTCACTGCCGGTCAGCGAGAGCGCGCGTTCGGCGACCTCGGTGAGCATCGCGAAGATGTTCTCCTGCAGGGAGTAGCAGATGTCTTCGACGGCGACTCCGTCGTCGTGGCGCTGTTTCGCCGCGCTCATGATCCCCGAAAAGGAGAAGTCCATCCCCTTGACGACGTAGGGAAGATCGACGTACTCGCCGTCTTTGGCCGCGGCCTCGACCTTGGGTCCGCCGGGGTGGCTCCAGCCGACGTGTCTGGTAAACTTGTCGATGGCGTTGCCGACGCCCGTATCCATCGTCTCCCCGAGAACGCGATACCGTCCGTTTCGGTAGGCCAGCAGGTGGGCGTTCGCGCCGCTGGCATTCAGGCAAACGGGCGAGTCGAATCCGGAGGTGTGTCTGCCGATCTCGAGGTGGGCGACCATGTGATTGACCCCGATCAACGGCACCTCGAGCGTCTGGCTCAGCGCGCGGGCCGCGGTTCCTACGATGCGGAGACAGGGGCCGAGCCCGGGGCCTCGCGCGAAGGCGACGGCGTCGACGGGTGGGCCATCCGTTTCTCCTGTTGCCCCGTCAGACCGCTCCTGTGTGCGTTCTTGGCGTTCTCGAGCGTGCTCGAGGGCCGTCTCGACCACGCGCGGAATCGCCTCGTGCATGTGCTCTGCGGCTTCTCGAGGGTGGATGCCGCCGCTTTCGGGTTCGTACGCGTCGCTTTCGATAAAGATGGCGTCGGAAGCGCTCGCCTCGCCGACGGCCGCACGACTCGTCGGTTCAGCCTTCGAAGAAATGTCCGCGTCGGCGTCGGAATCGTAGACGGCCGCGCTGGCCGCCCAGGCGGTGCCCTCGATTCCGAGGATTCGCATTCGTTATTCCCACTCGGTGTAGCCGCACTTGCCGCAGTGCTGGCGGTCACCGTGGTCGGCGAGGTACGTATCGCCACAGCGCGGGCAGTTCTCGCGGTCTGGGGTGCCGTCGTCGTTGTAGACTTCGTGTCGAGCCATCTTATGCCTCCTCCGCTTCCGCTTCGGCGGTTTCCTCGTCCTCTGCATCGGCGACGATCTTGTTGCGCTCGAGCATGTGGTCCTGTTCGACGTCTCGAGCGAAGTCCGCGGTTTCGTAGACTTTCGCCTGTCCGACGGTCTTTCGCATCCCGAACTTGGTGTCAAGCTTGCGGATGACGACCTCGCCGGCCTCTTTGTTCAGTTTCGCTGCGAGACTGTCACGGACCTGAAGACGAGACGGCGTGGCCTCGTCGTGGGTCAACTCGAACGTGACGTCCGTTCGGTGCAACATGGGGTTCTCCGTTTCGGAGATGATGTCGACGTCCATGATATCACTCAGTTACTCTATTATCCCCGTGTAGCGCCTAAAAGGATTTCGAAGCCGGGGACGCGACCGGTGGGTCAGTTCTCCCGCGGGTTTTCACCGTGACTGGTTCGTTCCGGTCGCCAGCTGAGACAGGGAGGCGCTTAGTGAACGATCAATCCCCGCGGCGTCTGGGTCTCGAGTTCGTCCGGCCACTCGAGGCCAACCCGTTCCCACGAGTCGCCGAAATCACGGCTCGCGAACAGCCCCTGGTTGTTCACGCCGTAGACGACGCCCGGCTCCCCGGTCGTCGCGAAGACGGTTCGAACGACCCCGTCGCCCGTAGGAAGCCCGCGGCCATCGAGTCGCTCCCACGGTGCTCCGTTCCGTTTTCGGTAGACGTGGGCGTCGGCCCGATGGGCGGTGTGAGCCGTCGTCGCGCCGCTCGCACTCGAGACGAGCACCGAGTCGGGATCGCCGGGGTCGACGGTGAGTCCCCAGCAGTAGCGGTGCTCGAGGCCCTCCTGCGGTTGGGACCACGACTGGCCGCCCTCGTTGCTCTCGGCGTAGCCGTCACCCGCCGCGGTATAGACGCGCCCTTCCGCGTCGGCGTGAGTCGCCAGGGTGTGGTTGTCCCGCCTCGAGCCCTCGGGCCGTTCGTGCCACGTTTCACCGCCATCCGCGCTGTAGACGAACGCCCCGGCTTCGATGCCGACGTAGAGTCGATCCGGGTCGAATGGATCGACCTCGAGCCAGCGGGCGTGGTGAGTGCTCGGCCGCGGCGGGAAGAACCACTGCGGTTCGGATGGCAGATCGTCGACCCCCTCGAGTTCCGTCCAGGTGTCGCCGCCGTCCGCTGACCGGTAGACGCGGCTGGGTTCCGTTCCCGCGTAGAGCACGTTCGAGTCGTGGGGACTGATCGCCAGCGACATGACGGCCTCGTCCCCGGCGTACACGTCGCCGTCATCGCTGCCGTCGGTTCCACCGAGTTCTGGTTCGCTCCCGTCGTGTCTCACGAATCCGGTCTCGAGGCGAACGAATGTCTCGCCGCCGTCCGTACTCCGGAAGAGGCCGTTTTCGAACGTCCCGACGAAGATGCGGTCGGGTACGTCGGGAGAAGCGGCCACGCACTCGAGGTCGTAGTCCTCGAGGCGCTCGGTCACGTGCCACCCTCCCTCTTCGGTTTCGTCGAGTCCGCTACCGTCGTCGTCTCGTTCGCAGACGAGCAGTCGATCTCGCATCGCGGCGTACGCTCGAGTCATGCCCGCCCCTACGGCGGCGACTGTGAGAAGTGTTCGGCTCTCGAGTTGTCGTTCCGTTCGCGTCGAATTCGTCGGCGGCCACGTCGAACTCCTCGGCTTCCGGGGGAGTCACCGCGACGATCCCGTCGCGCGAACGGTTTCTCGCCCCGAACCACTCCCGGCGACGATCGTGGACATGAGCCTCGCTTCGATCCGACGAAGGTGTTGCCCGACGGTACCCGGCGAACAATCGAGCTGGGCGGCGATATCCTCGTAGGTCACCTGCCGCGGCTCCTCGTAGTACCCCGCTTCGACGGCGAGACGAAGCACTTCCCGCTGGCGATCCGTGAGGCCGGCGAACGCGCGCCGGTCGGTGGGCTCGTAGCCGCCGAGGCGCTCGATTTCGACGTCGATCGTCGAGCGCGTTTCCTCGAGTAGCCCCCGTAGCTCCTCCTCGGGGCCGACCTCGGAGACGCGGAGCCACCGGTTTTCGGGTCCCGTGTACTCGAGTGGGTAGTCCAACAACACGGCGTACCGCCGGTGGATGTCGAGCAACTGCCGCGTGAGATCGCTCGGCTCGTAGTGAAGCTGGAGGATTGTACTGGTGTCAACCCTCGTGAGTTGGAAATCGATGACGCTCGAGCCGCCCTCCTCGAGGTAGCGCCGGACGTCTCTTTGATCGCCGCGAAGTTCCTTTCGCATGATGACGGTATCGTCGGTGAGCCGGTCGATATCCTGGATGGTCTCGAACGTGACTCCGTGCTCACGGAGGCGCTCTTCTCCCCGATCGAAGTATCCCTGTTGTGGCTTGAGAACGTATGTCACATATCGCATGAGGGTAGCGTACCATTTTAACGATAATAACCATTACGAATTTTCATTGAGCAAAAACAGTCTTGACCGGTAACAAACTTCCCTCGTCTCTTCTCGGACGGATTTTCGCCCAGTCGAAATGGAGTCTTCCGTCCGTCTTTTCGGCTCGAGTAGCCTCGCGAAAAGAAACACCGACTCAGTCCGCGAATCTAAGGGACTCAGCGCGAGTTCCACGGGTCACCCGACCCGTGGTCGTCTCCTCGATTCAGTCGTCGTCCGTCGGTGCCGTAACGGGATCGACGCGTTCGCCGCGAGGGCCCTCGAGGTCGACGGCCGGCAACAGGTCTCGAAGATACCGCCCCGTGTGTGAGGCCTCGAGTCGAGCGATCTCTTCTGGTGTCCCCGTCGCGACGACCTCGCCGCCGTTCTCGCCGCCTTCGGGGCCGAGGTCGATGACGTGGTCGGCGTTTTTCACGAGGTCGAGTTCGTGCTCGATGACGGCGATCGTGTTGCCGTTGTCGGTAAGCCGGTGGAGTACGTCGATCAGCTTCCGTTCGTCCTCCGAGTGAAGGCCGGTCGTGGGCTCGTCGAGCAGGTATAGCGTCTCGCCCGAATCTTTCTTGCCGAGTTCCTCGGCGAGCTTGATCCGCTGGGCCTCCCCGCCCGAGAGCGTCGTCGAGGGCTGGCCGAGTTTCATGTAATCCAGTCCGACGTCTTTCAGCAATTTGAGCCGACGACGGATCTGGCTCGAGGACTCGAAGAACTCGTGGGCCTCCTCGACGGACATCTCGAGGACATCGGCGATCGTCTTGTCCTTGTAGGTGACGTCGAGTGTGGCGTCGTTGTACCGTGCTCCGCCACACTCCTCGCAGGGGACGTAGACGTCAGAGAGGAAGTTCATCTCGATCTTCACCGTTCCCTGGCCGCCACACTCCTCACAGCGGCCACCTTTGACGTTAAAGGAGAATCGCCCCTTCTCGTAGCCGCGCTGTTTCGAGAGTTTGGTCTCGGCGAACAGCTTGCGGACGTAGTCGAAGACGTTCGTGTAGGTCGCCGGGTTCGACCGCGGCGTCCGACCGATCGGCGACTGGTCGATCAGGCGCACGGTCTCGATCTCGTCGAGCCCCTCGAGCGAGTCGTGCTCGCCCGGGATAACGCTCGTGTTGTCGTTCATCTGTCGGGCGAGTCCCTTGTACAGCACGTCATGCATGAGCGTCGACTTGCCGGACCCCGAGACGCCCGTGATCGCGGTGAAACAGCCGAGCGGAATATCCACGTCGAGGTCATCGAGGTTGTGCTGGCGAGCTCCCAAAATAGTCAGCGCACCCTCGGGATCGCGTCGCTCTTCGGGCACCGGAATCGCCCTGCGTCCGGAGAGATAGTCGCCGGTGATCGACTCCTCGCAGTCTTTGAGCTCGTCGACGGTGCCGTTGACGACGACCTCGCCCCCGCGTTTGCCCGGGCCTGGACCCATGTCGATGACGTTGTCCGCCCGGCGCATCGTCTCCTCGTCGTGTTCGACGACGATCAGGGTGTTTCCGAGGTCCCGAAGCTCCTCTAAGGTATCGAGCAGTCGGTCGTTGTCCCGCTGGTGGAGTCCGATCGAGGGCTCGTCGAGGACGTATAGCACACCGACCAGTCCGGACCCGATCTGGGTGGCGAGCCGAATGCGCTGGTTCTCTCCGCCCGAGAGCGTCGAAGCCTCCCGGTCGAGCGTGAGATACTCGAGGCCGACCTCGCACATGAACCCGAGGCGGGCGCGGATCTCCTTTAGAATCTCCTCGGCGATGACCTTCTCGCGCTCGGTGAGGTCCGCTTCCATCGACTCGAAGTGGCCGAGTGCGTCGCCGATACTCGCGGCGTTGATGTCGGTGATCGCCGTGTCGTCGACCAGGACCGCTCGGGAGGCCGGCTTGAGACGCGTTCCGTCACAGGCCGGACACTCGGTGACGCTCATGTAGTCCTCGATGTGTTCGCGCGTCGAGTCGGAGTCGGTCTCGATGTATCGGCGGTCGAGGTTCGGAATGACGCCTTCGAATCGCTTTTTCTTGCGCCGGGTGCCGTTTTTCGTTTGACGCTTGAACAGCACCTGGCCGTCGGTGCCGTAGAGAAACGCCTGCTGAATATCCTCGTCTACCTCCTCGAAGGGCGTCGACAGCGAGACGTCGAAGTGCTCGGAGACGGCGTCGAGTCTGGTCTGGTAGTACGAGCGATTGTAGCTCCAGGGCTCGAAGACGTTTTTCAGGGTCTTGGATTCGTCCTGAATCACGAGGTCCTCGTCGACCTCCTTGGCCTCACCGAGGCCTTCACACTCGGGACAGGCACCGTGGGGCGAATTGAAGGAGAAACTGCGCGTCTCGATTTCGGGAACGTCGATCCCGCAGTGGGTACACGCCAGATCTTTCGAGAACTCGACGACGAGCCGGTCATCGTCGCCGGCTTCGTCGCCGAGCGCGCCGGTCGAGCGCGATTCGGAACCGAGTTCGACGTCTTCGGGCGCGTCCGGTAGGATCACCTTCATGACGCCGTCGGCCTCCTCAAGCGCCGTTTCGACGCTGTCGATGATCCGCGGTCGGTTTTCCGTCGAGACCGAAATTCGGTCGACGATCACGTCGACCGTGTGATCGAAGTTCTCGTCGAGGTCCGGGTTCTCGAGGCTGAGATCGTGTTCCTCGCCGTCGACTTCGACGCGGGCGTACCCCTCCGAAACCAGTTCGTCGAACAGGTCTTCGAAGGCACCCTTCTGGTCGCGCACAACGGGTGCCGCGAGCTTCACCTTCGTTCCTTCGGGAAGCTCGAGGATGCGTTCGACCATATTCTGGGCGCTCTGTTCGCCGACTTCGCGCCCACATTCGGGACAGTGTGGCGTGCCCACGCGGGCATACAGCAGTCGGAGATAGTCGTGCAGTTCCGTGACCGTCCCGACCGTCGAACGGGGGTTGTTCGCCGCGTTCTTCTGATCGATCGAAATCGCCGGGGAGAGCCCTTCGACGGTCTCGACCTGTGGTTTGTCCATCTGCCCGAGGAAGTTTCGGGCGTACGCCGAGAGGCTCTCGATGTATCGGCGCTGGCCTTCGGCGTAGACGGTTTCGAACGCTAGCGAGGATTTGCCCGACCCCGAAAGGCCGGTGACGACGGTAAACGACTCGCGGGGAATCGAGACGTCGAGGTCCTTGAGGTTGTGTTCCTCTGCACCCCGCACCTCGATGTACTCTTTGCTCATCTAGACGTTGGCAACCGCCCCAGAAATGAAGGGCTGTCGGTTACGAGGTCGCCCGGAGTGAAAGTGAACGCCGAACTGGGATCGCTGACTGTCACTGCCGCTATCGGGTAGTGCGATATATCGCTTTCAGCTGCTCGTTTCGCCGGTCTGTAAAATGCGGTAAACGACCACGGGTCGGGTGACCCGCCGAACTCGCGTTGAGTCCTTTAGAACGTCGTCGGTTCCAGCAGCTCTTCGAGCAGAAGTTCTTCACAGACCGCCGGTACCTGCGGCCGAATTACGGAATCGCTCGAGTCGACCGTGTGGCCCGTTTCAATGTGGTGCTCGAGCGCTCGTTCCGAACGTTCTTGCTGGGTTGATCCGTCCGTCTCGTGGACGGCCCAGTCGCAGTTATGACAGTATTTCATCTTGGGAATTCTTCGGCGGATCATTCTCGCTGATACCGATCTCGACTCGATCGTTTTGCTCGACGACGACCGTGTGTCCGCGATAGTCGAACGAGACTCGTCCGGTTCGTGAGTGGCCGTCGTTCGCTGGTTCGAAGAGCGAGTCCAGTGCGCTGGTGTCGATAACGCTGTGTAAGGGGGGCGACACATCGACCGGGTCGATACCCTCGTGGGCAGCGACCTGTTTGATCACCTGAACTGACACCGGGTCTGCTGGATTCGAATTTTGTGGAGGGCAAGTTTCCATTATCCGAGTAAGATCGTATTGACGTATAAGGGCTGTGAACAGTTCCATCTCGTTATACCAGCAGAGAAGATCAATTCTGGTCAGTGACCACTGTGAAAACTCGTGGGCTACCAGCCCTCCCTCTGTTACTCCTCATCTGATTCATCCACCAACGTATTCCCGAAATGATTGAACGGCTGTGAGTACTCCTCGCGAAGGATCTCGGACATTTCTATTTCGAGTCCGAGTTCGTCTAACTCCTCTGCAACCGTCTCGATGCTCTTGGCATCGAGACAGACGATTTCGACGTGGAGGTTTCGCTGTCCCGTGAGGAGTTCGCGAACGTTGACAACCCCGTCGATGTCGGTCGCCTGCTCGGCGAACTCTTTGCGTTCTGCGATCGGGGCCGTACAGACGAACAGAAAGTGATGTGGAACGCCCGCTTCCTCGTAATCGATTCTCGGTTGATAGTCCTGGAGAACCCCTTCTTCTTTGAGTTGCCGAATCCGATTCCCGACGGTACTCGAGGAGACATCGATCCGATCGGCGATATCGTTGTGACTGGTGTTGGTCCGCGTTTCTTCCTGCAGCAGATAGAGAATTTTTCGATCCGTGTCATCGAGGTTCATACCGTCTCCATCACGTGATACCATGTTGACTGTTTTCTCCGTTCTCTATTGTCAACGCCTGCTCGAGACCCCGCTCTCGGTCGCTTGTTGTCTCACTTCGAGACGGTTCCTCCTCAGATCTCGCCGCGGAGAACGACCTCCTCGCCAACCGACTCGAGCATATCCTCTGTCACTCTATATTCCTCTCCGTCGGTATCTTCCATCCCGATCTTCGACAGCAGTTGTTCAAGAAGGCTCGGATTCGGGTCGACGAACGCGGTGTCGTCCTCGACGCTCGAGACGATTCCGAGCGTCTTGCCCTTGGCGTCGACGACTGTTTTGCCGACCTCGTCGTTGGTGATCGGAGCGGCCATGCCGGATATAACAAAACGACCCGGATAAGCCTAGACCCGTCGTATTCCAGCACCGTTTCAGCAGTAGCACCGTTTCAAATCAGTATGATCTCGATCCAGCGCCGTTTCAACACCGGACGCTGACTCCGCCTCAAGCGCTCGATCCGTCAACTCTTGTCGTCCGCTTTCGGCCCGGGAACGATCGTCATCGGGGTCGTCGTTAGTTTCGAAATCCGCTCGGTCGTACTGCCGATTATCGCCCCCGTCAGCCCGCTCGTTCCTCGCTGGCCGACGACGAGCAGATCCGCGTCGATCTCTTCGGCGTACTCGAGGATGGTGTCGGACGGCTTCCCTCGCAAGATGTCGACTCGGATCTGGAGATCGTTGCCGCCGTAGGCTTCGCGCGTCTCTTCGACCAGCCGGCTCGCGGCCTCGTTGAGTTCGTCGACCTGTTCGACGCCGAAGGTCATCGGCGACGTCGTCGTTTCGACGACGGTGAGCACGTGGACGACCGCGTCGGTGCTCTTAGCGAGGCCGATTGCGTGCTTGAGGGCGTTCTCCGCGGAATCGCTGTCGTCGATCGCAACGAGGATGCGGTCGTACATAGTGGATATAGCGGTCGTGCGTGTCTCGTTTGTCAACCAATATAAGAGATACCGGTTCCGACGCCTCGATCACTCCTCCGCTGTGGTCTCCTCGCTCGTCTCGTCTGCTTCGTGATCGACGGCCTCGAACAATCGCTCGAAATCTTCGGGCAACTGGCTGCGGGCTTTCTCGAGGTTCCCCGACGGTGTATCCTCGGCGATGACGGCCACGATTTGCTGAGCGTGATAGTTGGCATCGGAGCGGTCGACCCCCTCCCGCTCGGCGACTCGGTCGAGAAACTCCGAGTAGTCAAAGCGCTGTCCGTGATCCGCTTGGGTGAGGTAGCGATCGATCTCCATCGGCAACGGGCTTGCGAGATCGGTCGCTTCCCCCTCGTGGAGGCGCTCACCGAGCGTCGTCAGGGTCGCCCGTATCGCGCGGACCGCCTGGCCCAGCTGTGCGAACTCGAGTCTGTGGTGTACCTGTCCGGTGAACTCCTTGTAATTCATCGTCACTGGGGGCCACACCGTGAAGCGGTATATAGCGCAGGGACCGGTATATAATGCAGGGAGCAAACGAACACGCGTGGGTCTTACGCCGATTTCGTCCGCGGACTTTCATTCGCGGCCCTGGTCCCGAATACGATCAGAACCGTGACCGTACGACCTGCAGGGGAAACTGGGACAAGTCCTGATCTCGTATTATTTTCAATGTGGTTTATGGCCGCCAACACGGACTGAAATTTCCCGGCGCTAGGAAGGAACGGACTGGCGTACGCGCCGAATCCAACGCCGAGAACTCCCCACTGATAGTGAATACCGCACCGATCCCGGACAAGGTACACTCTTTATCGTCCGGGACAGTCGGGATAACATGAACGACGAGTACGATGTGGTGATCGCCGGCGCAGGCCCCGCTGGGGCCCAATGTGCACGGGATCTCGCGGCGCGGGACTACGACACCGTCGTCCTCGAGACGGAGGTCGAAGACGAGTTCCCGCGACAGTCGAACAAATCGACCGCCGGCACCTTCCCGTCGATGATGTCCGCGTTCGGGATACCCGACGACGTCGTGATGAACTACACCGAGAACGTCGTCCTCGAGTCGCCCAACGAGTACTACGTCCGACAGCAACCGGGTGCGGTCCTCGAGTTCGCCGACTTCAAGCGGTACCTGGTCGCAGACAGTCGGGACCTTGGTGCCGAGTACATCTTCGACGCCCACGTTACGGAACCGATCACGGAGAACGGGACGCCAGTCGGCGTCCGGTACAACGGTTCCGAGGAGGTACACGCCGATATCGTGATCGACGCGACGGGCCCGAGCGCACCGCTCGCGAAGAAACTCGGCGTCAGCGATCTGGAGCGTCAGAATCACGCCATCGGCATCGAGTACGAACTCGAGGGGATCGAGATCGACCGACAGGGCTATGCGGACCTGACGGACGCGATGATGCTCAGGCTCGACCACGACCTCGCGCCCGGCGGCTACTCGTGGATCTTCCACACGGGCGAGGACACGGCCAAGGTCGGCCTCTGTTACATCCAAAACGACAGCCACCAGAACTACGCGCGGGACGATTTCAGCATCGACGACTACCTCCAACACTGGCTCGACACCGACCCCCGATTCGCCGACGCCTCGAGACTCGAGGGGAAACAACACCGCGGCTCGGCCCACATCCAGATGCCGAGTCAGCTGTACATGGACCGGTTCATGGCCATCGGCGACACCGTCCCGACCGTCGACCCGCTCTGGGGAGAAGGGATCAACAAGTGCATGCGATCCGGTCGGGCCGCCGCGACCGCGGCCGACGCTTGCCTCAAACACGGCGAACTCGAGCCGACCGCCGAGAACCTCGAGGTCTACGAGACTCTCTGGCACCGAGACGTCGCACCCAACATGGATTCGCGGCTCCTGATGACGGAACTGCTCTATCTCGCGTCGAACGAACGATACGACCGGCTGATGGCGGACCTCTCGGACCTGGACGACGACACCCTCGCGAAGGCCAACAAGGGGAGCAAACGGGCGATTTTACAACTGTTGTCTCCCGGCGATCTTCCGTTGCTCGCGACGTTCGCCCGTCAGCGACTCGGCCGGTAGTCGCGTTATTCGACCGAATCGCGTTTCTCTCCTACTTATTCTCTCTTCTTTCTCTCCGCCGTCCTCACTCGATTGAGCCTCCGTTGACGACCTCCGGTTCGTCCCAGTCCGTTTCGGTATCCACGAATAGTTCGAGCACCACGAGCGAGAGCGCGAAAGGAACGATTCCGAACGCGATCATCTCGAGCGTTCCCGGATTGGTGACGACGAACGCATCGCCGGCCCACCCGCCGGCGAACAACTGCTGGACGGTCTGGAAGGTGACGTGAAAACCGATACACGCCCAGACGTCGCCGGTGATGGTCGGATCAGCCCGAACACGGCGGCCACTGCGAGGAAGGTTACGCGACGCGTTCGACCGTGGGCGCGGCCCCAATGGCGACCGCCCAGAGGGTGAACAGGACCGCCTGACCGCCCACCGCCAATCGCTGTGGATACGCGGTGGCGAGGTTGCGATAGAGGTATCCGCGAAACACCAACTCCTCGGGAAACGCCTCGTAGAGGAACACGAGTACCATCAGACTGGCGACGAGCAGGAGTAGCTCGCTGAGGGACGCCACGAGGGTTATCTCGACCCATCCGAGGGCCACGACTGCCGTCAACCCGACGGCGGCGGGAAGTAAGTAACACGCCGTTCCGATCAGGAACGACCGCCAGCCGGACCGAAGCGGAGAGAGTCCCAACCCGGCCCACGGGCGTCGGTCGAGAACGTGGCGGGCCAGTACGACCACCGGAACGGTCAGTACGGTAGCGAGGACGGCCGACATGACGTGTCCGGTACGATCGTAGCCCGCGCCGAAGGCCGCTCGGCTCACGTACTGGATGACGAGCTAGATCAGCGTTACGGCGACGAACACGGCTGTGATTCGCCAGAATAGCGAGATACGACGACCGGAGTCATCGTGCGGTCGATCTCCGCCGGAACCATCCGTTCGGACGTGACGCGAATCCGTCATCTCGATTCACCTTCGTTCGATATCGGCTCTGCGACGAGTCGTTCGGATCCGTGAGCAGGCCTCGGAACGGCTCGACGGGCTGTTTCCGCTCTCGGCTGTTCTCGTCCTTTACCGTTCTCGCTCTTCGCTCGTTCCCGCTCGAGTCCTGCGTTCGGTCCGGGACGATTTGACGGTGTAATCGTGAAGTGCATGTTTTGGCTTTGGGGGGTTAGCTCAATACCGCTCGATTGAATCGGTAGTAGCCGATGCCGAGCGGGACGATGATCCACGCCGCGACGAACACCCAGGCGAACCAGGCCTCGAGGTAAAACGGGACGTCGCCAGCGATTCGATCGGCCATCGGAACCGTCTCGACGCCGGCGATGTCGACGATCGAGCTCGAAATCGCGGCCAGGGGTTCCCAAACGCCGAACCGTTCGATCAGAAGGTACCACGCGGGAAGGTCGGTGGCACCCGGAAGCTCGCGCTCGAGGAGCCAGTAGATCCCCATCGGAACGGCCCACCAGATCCAATCGAAGACGACGTAGATACCGAGGACCCCGGCGACGGCCTTCGCACGCGTACTGACGGCCGCGGAGACGCCGACCGCCACCGAAACGTACACGAGCCCCATGAGGATCGAGAAGGCGAAAAGTCCGACATAGTCTGCGACGCCGAAGCCGTCGTAGAGGGCGGCGATCACGACCGCGCCGACGAGAAAGCCGATAGCTGTCGGGACGGCAACGACGGCGGCCCGTCCCAGAACCTTCCCGATGACGACGTCTCGGCGGGTGTTCGGAAGCCCGAGAAGGAATCGAATGCTTCCGGACTCTCGCTCTTTGACGATCGCCTGGTAGCCGACGACGAGTCCGATAACCGAGATCATCAGCGTCATCCACGTGAACATGAAGCTCATCGCCTCGTCGAACCCGGGAGCAGGTCCCTCGCCGGAGGTGTAGAGGAGGTGCGGTATCGCTGAGATCCCCGCAACGGTCAGAATCATCAGGATGGACAGCGCCCAGAGCATCATCGATCGAATCGCGTCCTCGAAGTCCTTGCGGGCGACGTGGACCCAGCTCATGCGCTGCTTTCCTCCTTGGCAACGACGGTCTGGTCGCGCGGCGGGCTATCGGTCGGTGAGTTGGAACCGTTCGTAAACGCCGCGAACAGGTCCTCGAGCGAGGGCTCCTCGCTCGTGATATCCGTTACGATGGCCCCGGTCTCTTCGACGGTGTTGATGACCGGTGCTTTCCGCCTCGAGTCGGTCAGCGCGGCGGAGATCGTCGTTCCGTCGACGAACACGTCCGAGACGCCCTCCAACGCCTCGAGCGCGGGAACAACGCCGTTCTCGACGGCGTCGACGGTAACGATCAGTCGTGAATCGGACGCGAACTGATCTTTGAGTGCATCGATGGTGTCTTCGGCGACGAGCCGTCCGTCGCGCATGATCCCCACGCGATCACAGATTGCCTCGACCTGTTCCATGATGTGACTCGAGAAGAAGACCGTCGTTCCGCGTTCGTTCTCCGATCGGATGATCTCGCGCATCTCCCGGGCACCGTTGGGATCGAGCCCGGAGGACGGCTCGTCGAGGACGAGCAGATCGGGATCGCCGACCAGCGCCATCGCGAGTGCAACGCGCTGTTTCATCCCGGTGGAGAAGCCGCCGGCTTTTCGGTCGGCCGCGTCGGCGAGCCCGACGCGCTCGAGAAGGGCGTCGGGATCGTCGTCGGCTCCTTTCGTGTCGACGGCGAACTGGACGTGTTTTCGAGCGGTTAGGCGCTCGTACATCCCGAAATCTTCGGGAAGCACGCCGATCGATTGCCGGACGGCGAGCGACTCGTCTACGATGTCGTGCCCGAGTACCGTTCCGGATCCCGACGACGGCGGCGTGAACCCGAGGAGCATGTTGATGGTCGTCGACTTTCCGGCCCCGTTCGGCCCGAGGAAGCCGTAAACTTCCCCCTCGTGGACCTCCAGATCCAGGGATTCGACCGCCGTTATGCTCCCGAACTCTCGAGCGAGTGATTTTGTGTGGATAGCCCGCATACCCCACCGTTAGTTTTCCGATCGGCAAATAGGTTGCTACTTCCCTCGAATCCTTCTCGGATACCTGAATATCTCGCCCACAATCACCTCGAGGCCGCCGTTTTCGCCTCGAGTTGGCCTCTCGTTCTCGAGATGTATCCGTCTCGTTCCACGGAGCGGGCACCGATTGCTCTGGTAGCGTTCTCCACTCGTAGCTCGAAATGAGATAAGCAGAAACGAACGTCGGCCCGGTCACTCCGCCGAGTCCAGCAACACTCGCGAAATCAGGATTTCGTCGATCGTCTCTCGAGTTTCCGCGGGTGCTTCGTCCTGGCCCAGATTGATCTTTCTGATGTGTGCGCCGGTGATCAGACCGTCGATAATTCTCGCTATTCGCACGGGATCGACGTCGGTAAAGACGCCCCGATCGATTCCGCCCCGTATAATCTCGCTCAAGTGATCGATGTATTCGTCGGATATCTGGTTGATGAGCTCTTGATGATCCGGGTTGTGGTGGGCCTGAGATTGGATATCGTAGATTACGGTCATGAACATCCAAAATTCGTCGTCGTTCATGTTCGACCCGAGCAGTATATTGTCGATATCTTCGTTCAATTTTGCAACCGGATCGTCGTCCGACGGTTCGAGCGGCTCTTCGTCGAACTCGAGGAGGTACAACAGGAGCTCCGTTATCAGCTCGTCTTTCCCGTCGAAATAGTGGTTGATGAGCTGCCGACTTTTGCTGAACTCGGCGTCGATATCTCGAACCCCTAGATTAGCGTACCCCTTTTTGTACAGCGCGGCGACTGTGGCTTCGATCAGTTCTTCGTACGTGTCGTCCGGAATCGATGGAGAGTGTGAGGACGTCATTTCGTGGTCGATACTACCGGGGAGTAACTGCTGAAGCGACTTGAACGGTTCACCTGACTCGTCGTTCGGCGAAATCGTCGCGATAGGCGCGTTCGCCCCGCGAACGAACGATTTCTCCGCCACGTCTCTATTGATTGCTCCCGGAGACCTCGAGCCCGATCCGGTCGAATCGCTAACGACGAACCGCGGCGTCTCGCACGACTACACCTGCTCGGGCAGCCAGCCGCCGTCGACCTCGACGTTCTCGCCGCTCACGTACTCGTTGTCGGGATCGAGGAAGAAGTACAGCGGTCGGATCAGATCCTCGAAGCTCGCCGGCCGCCCTCGAGGCAACTCCTCGGGGAACTCCTCGGAGTTTTCAACGACGTATGGCGAGATGGCGTTGACGGTGATCCCGTCGTCCTGCGTGTCCGCGGCGAGCATCCGCGTGAACTGGAGGACGCCGGTTTTGGCGACGAAATACGGGAAGTTTTTGGGATTGACCATCGCCCGGTCGCTCGAGGCGTAGCCCACGTTGACGATCCGGCCGTAGCTCGCCTCGCGCATGTCGGGGAGGACCCGCTTCGAACAGAGGGCGGTGCCGTTGAGGTTCGTCTCGAGCACCCGGTTCCACGTCTCGAGGTCGATATCTTCCCAGTGTGACGGGGCGAAGTCGCCGACGTTGTTCACGAGCACGTCGACGGAGCCGAGTTCGGATTCGACGGCCGAGACGAGCCCGTCGACGGAGTCGGGATCGGTGACGTCTCCCTGCACCGTCATCGAGTCGGCCGCGCCGCGTTCGTCGGCGGTGGCGGCGACCGCTCGAGCCTCGTCGGCGCTCGTGTGGTAGTGAACCGCGGTTTTCGCACCGCGTTCGGCCGTTGCCAGCAGAAGTTCTCGTCCCACCCCTCGTCCGCTGCCGGTGACGAGGACGACCTGGTCCGTGAGGTCGGGTCCGTTCATACACGCTCTCCGTCTGCCGCGGGGTTAGAAGTATTGCACCGTGTCCGATGTTCGCGACCTTCAGTACTCGATAGTCAGTTAACGTTTAAGCGGGTAGAGTGAGTTTTCGGTTGTATGTCGCTCGATACAATTTTACTGGCCGTCGGCCCGACCGACTCCGACCGAATCGATGCGCTCGCACAGACAGTCGTCGACGTCGCCGCTCCGGCGGACGCGACCGTCGTTCTCGCACACGTCTTCACGCAGGACGAGTACGAGGAAGTCTGTAGCCGTCTCGACTTCGATCAGGCTCGAGAGGATTTCGACGCGGACGACGTCGCGAACCACCACGCGACGATTCGGGATCTCGAGGACGTGCTCGACGACCACGACGTCGCGTACGATGTCCGCGGTGCCGTCGGCGACCACGGTGAGACGATCGTCGATCTTGCGGAGGCCGTCGACGCGGATCGGGTCGTCGTCGGCGGACGGAAACGATCGCCGGCCGGCAAGGCGGTGTTCGGCTCGACTGCACAGGATATCCTGCTGTCGTCGCCGGCTCCCGTCACGTTCGTCCGCGGCGAAGACTGATCGGTTCACGACCGCGTAGCCGCCCGTTGCCGCGGAGGGTCTGTTCTGGCCGCGTTCAAGCGGAGACCCGTTCTCCGTCTCCCGAGCCGATAATCGGCTCCGAATTGGGACTTGCTCACCCGAACACTGTGGTATATGTTAACTCCAATTCGAGTAAACTGGCAACTTAAGTAACGCCGCGGTCGTCAATACGATAGGAATGGTCTACTACGCGGGCGTCGATCTCGGCGCGACGAACGTGCGTGCGGTCGTCGCTACGGACGACGGGACGATCATCGGTCGGAGTCGGAACGCGACGCCACACGGTCCGACCGGGATTGATGTCACCGAAGGCGTCCTGGCGACGATACGAAACGCGTGTGACGAGGCCGGCATCGGCCCGGAACAGGTCGTCGCCGCGGGAATCGGTTCGATCGGGCCGTTCGATCTTGCCGAGGGGGCCGTCATCGATCCGGCGAACCTCCCTGATACAATCGACCGGATTCCGCTGACGGGTCCGATCTCGAAACTCCTCGAGACCGACGAGGTCCACCTCCACAACGATACAGCCGCGGGGGTCATCGGCGAGCGCTTTCACGCAGACCGAAATCCGGACGACATGGTCTACGTCACGCTCTCCTCGGGTATCGGGGCTGGCGTCTGTTGCGACGGGAAAGTACTCACCGGGTGGGACGGCAACGTCGGTGAGATCGGCCACTGCGTCGTCGATCCGCGGGAGCGACTCACCTGCGGTTGCGGCCGGGACGGCCACTGGGAAGCCTACTGTTCGGGGAACGGGATCCCGGACTACACCCGACTGCTCGCCGAAGACGACCCGACGATTTCGACCGACCTCCCGCTCGAGGACCCCGATTTTACCGCGAAAGATGTCTTCGACCTGGCCGGCGAGGACGAATTGGCCGACTACACGATCGAGCAACTCGCCCACTGGAACGCCATGGGCGTGACCAACATCATCCACTCGTTTGCACCCCTCCTCGTTTCCTTCGGCGGTGCCGTCGCGTTGCACAACGAGGAACTCGTCGTCGACCCGATCCGGGAACGCGTCTCGGAGATGGTGATGACGAACGTTCCCGAGATTCGCGTAACCGATCACGGCGACGACGTCGTCGTCGAAGGTGCCATCGCGAGCGCGCTGACCGGCGGAACCGGCGACCGACGTCGCTTCGAGAGCGATTGAGAAGAGCGCGAGCGAACTCGAAGGAGCCGTCGGACGTTCGCAGGGCGGTTGCCGTACTCGCGAGGTGGTGATCGCGTTCGTGAGGCGGTGCATTATTGGTCGCCGCGCCCGGTTTTCCAGTATGCGACGACGAGCCGTCCTGCAGGCGACCGGTGGTGCGGGATTGTCCTTCTCGGTCGCCGGCTGTCTGTTCGACACCGGACCCGAAGACGTGTCCGACCCCCTCTACGAGCCCCTCAACAGTACCTCGCTCAAGGGGGCCGCCGAAGCCGTGGTCGGCGACGACGGCGAGACCGCCTACGTAGCCAGCGTCGACGGGTTCGCGACTGTCGACGTGACCGATCCGGAGGAGCTGACGGTGCTGGCCGAGCTGAAGAACCTCCTCGAGGACGAGAACGCGGGCGCGTTCGAGGGCGAACCGTTTCTGGACATCCTCGACGTGAAAGTCGGTGACGAGCGACTCGTGGTTCCCGGCCCGGCCAACGAGGGGATGGGGGATGTCTTTCACGGGTTTTTAGTGTACGACGTGAGCGACCCCGCGGAGCCGGTCCTCGCGGCCGAACCGTACGAAACGGGCTATCACATACACAACTGCTTCGTCGACGGTGACTTGCTTTACGTGGTCGCGAACTACGTTCGCGCCGACAACTCGAGTGCTGGCGGCGGTTCGACGCTTGCTGACGATGGTACCGACGACAACATCGCCGACGCGCCGACGAACCCGCTCATCGTCTTCGACATCTCGGGGGGCGACATCGAGGAGATCGGTCGGTGGTCCTTACTCGAGCACGAACCCGAGTGGGCTGGCGTCGACTGGATCCTCCGCTATCTCCACGACGTGTACGTCCGCGACGACCTCGCGGTGCTCGCCTACTGGAACGCGGGAACGTTCCTGCTCGACGTGAGCGACCCTGCCGACCCGCAGTTCGTCTCGCGGCTCCGCGAAACCGACCTCGAGGACCAACTCGAGTACGACACCCGGTCGGAGATCCGGGACGCCCAGCTCGGTCTGCCGGGCAACGATCACTACTCCGCTGTTGACGACACCGGCGAGATACTCGCGATCGGCCGCGAGAGCTGGGAGACCAACCACGAGGGGGCGGACGGCGCGGGCGGCATCGATATCTACGATCTGAGCGACCCGTCCGATCCGGTCTACCGATCGACGATCGACGCCCCGGAGGGGTACGACGAGTCGTACAACGGCGAACCGTGGACGACCTCACACAACTTCGAGTTGCGGGACGGAGAGCTCTACTCGTCGTGGTACGAAGGCGGCGTGAAGATCTACGACCTCTCCGATCTCGAGTCCCCGGAAGAGCTCGCCTGGTGGCGCGAACCGACAAACGGCTCCTTCTGGACGGCTCGCGTGCTCGAGCCCGGCGAGTCGTTCGTCGCGAGCAGTACCGCCTACACGAACACGGACGGACCGGAGAGCAGGCTGTACACGTTCCCGATCGAGTCGGGTGAACAGGCCGATCCGCCGTCGCTGACCGACTCGGGCGTCTTCGGTTCGGACGACGAGTGACCGTCGATTCCGACGAGAGTGACCGTCGAATCGACCACCGTTCGTCCGATCGACGGCTCGAACGAATCAGCCCTCTAAACCTTCACAATCGTTCGGACGCAGCGGAACGTATTCTTTCCTTGAGACACTAGTGGGACCAATGAGTGAATCCCAGGAGGAATCGTCGCTCCACGAGCGCGTCGAAAAGTGGCTCGCCCGGGAGATGCCGATCATCCAGATGCACGGGGGAACGAGCGCAGTTCGGACGGCGGATCCGGACACCGGCGAAGTGATCATCGAACTCGGCGGCGGCTGTAGCGGCTGCTCGGTGAGCGACGTGACGACGGGAAACATCGAAGCGGAACTCCTCAAATGGGACGAAATCGAGGAGATCACCGTTCGGGTCCCCGACGCTCGGGACCAACTCGGCGGCCCCGATCAGGCCGAATCGATCATGGGAATCGACCGAACCGAAGGCGGTCGCGGTGATTGGGGGTCGTCCAACCCCGGCAAGGACCATCTGTAGGTAGCTGGCAAGGCCTCTTTGTAGGTGGCTGGCAGGGACCATCTGTAGGTAGCTGGCAAGGCCTCTTTGTAGGTGGCTGGCAGGGACCATCTGTAGGTAGCTGGCAAGGCCTCTTTGTAGGTGGCTGGCAGGGACCATCTGTAGGTAGAGTAGTTAGCCGAACTCGGACCGCATCGCGTGTTCGGGATACCGTTTCTGGATTTGCATCTGGTTTTCTCATCCCGCTGGGACTCCCGTCCTGCCGGGACACAACGGTAGGATACGTCGACAGTCGGCCAGCCCTCGGGCAATGTATGGTAGGCGTTAGCGAGGCCGGACAGTTTTGGGAACGACTATACGTTTTTACCCGCCCATTACTCAGATACTGACTATGACGACGTGTAGACGCCTTCGGGGAGGTACCGACGATGGGTGATTCGTCCGTCCCCGACGACACGGGATCCAGCACAGTAGACGGGGTAACGTCCGCCGAACCGAGCGCCGACGGCGGCCTTCGTGCCTACACCGTCCGCCTCGAGCTCGTCGACGAACCCGGCGAGTTGCTTCGCGCGCTCGAGCCGATTTCGAAAAACGGCGGCAATCTCCTAAGTATACATCACGAGCGCGGGAACATCACCCCGCGCGGACACATCCCCGTCGAAGTCGACCTCGAGTGCCCGCCGGACCGGTTCGAAGACGTCGTCGAATCGCTCCGCCAGGGCGGCGTCAACGTCATCCAGGCCGGTGCCGAACGCTACGGCGGCGAGGTTTCTGTCGTCCTCGTCGGCCACGTCGTCGACACCGATCTCTCGGATACGCTCTCCGCGATCGAAACCGAAGCGAACGCCGTCGTCCTCGACCTCTCGCTGGCCGCCCCTGACGGCACGAAAGGCACCGCCAGCGCCCGCCTGCGACTCGCGATCGACACCGGCCGAGCCGACGAGGTGCTCGAGACGATCCGATCTATTGGCGCAAAAAAGGATCTCACTGTCGTCGAACCGCTCCCCGGAGGTGACGCCTGATGCGACTCGCCGTGTTAGGTTCCGGCTCCGTCGGCACGTCCGTCGTCAACCTCGCGGGCGAGTACGGCCACGAGGTCGTCGCCCTCGCGGATTCAAGTACCGCGGCGATCGACGATGGCGGAATCGACGTTGAGAACGCCCTCGAGCGCAAGGCCGGCGGTAATCCCGTCGGCGATCACGACCCGGACGCCGTCTTCGAGACCGACTACGACGTCCTCGTCGAGGTCACACCGACGACGCTCGGCGATGCAGAGCCCGGCTTTACGCACACGAAACGCGCATTAGAAGCCGACCGCCACGTCGTCCTGGCGAACAAAGGCCCCGTCGCCGAGCGGTACGAAGAACTGCAGGACCTCGTCGCCGCGAGCGCCGCTTCGATCCGATTCGAAGCGACGGTCGGCGGCGCGATTCCCGTCCTCTCGACCATCGAGGACTGTACGCCCGAAGCAGTCACGGCCGTTCGGGGCGTCCTCAACGGTACCGCGAACTTCATCCTCACTCGGATGGCCGCGGAAGGACTGGACTACGAGCACGTGCTCACGGAAGCACAGGATCTGGGCGTCGCCGAAGCCGACCCGTCGTTCGACGTCGACGGCACCGATGCGGCGCTCAAATTCGTCATCCTCGCGAACGTCCTGAACGACGGCGGCTTCTCCCTCGAGGACGCCACCGTCGACGGGATCGAAAACATTCCCGGAAGCGCGCTCCAACTTGCCGCAGAAGACGGCCGGACGATCCGACTCATCGGCGAAGCGACCCGCGACGGCGTTCGCGTCGGCCCGCGATTGGTCCCCGAACACGGCGCGCTCGCGGTGACGGGAACGCAGAACATCGTCGAAATCGAGACGCGACACGCGGGCTCGCTGGCCTCGAGCGGTCGTGGCGCGGGCGGTCCGGAGACGGCGACGGCCGTGCTCTCGGATGTCGGCCGACTGCCGGAACTGTAGTCGGAAGCAGTTGGTTCTTTTTTCGCGTTAACAGTTCGACTCCGCTTGGAACTTCGCTTCGTTCAGGACACGACGTGGAGCCCGGCGAGTGCAACCCCGACGTACAGAACGTGATAGAGCAGCGTCGACGTCCCCATATGGACCGTATACCTGGTCGTCGAATACGAGCTCGCGCCGGCCGGGATGGTGAGCAGTCCCCGAATCCAGGGGATGAAGTTCGTCACGAAAATCGACGGGCCGCCGTACCTGTCGAACCACTCGTCGAAGCGCTCGAACTGCGTGGATTCTGGCTCGAGCGTCGTATAGGGGACTCGAGTGACGAACAGCGGCCCGTAGCGTCTGCTCCCGACGAAAATCGCAAACTGGCCGACCATGTACCCGATGGAGACGACGACGGTGATGATCCCGATCTGGAGATACGTCGCTCCGCTGGCGATCACGTACCCCGGAAGGAAGACGCTCGTCGGAAACACCTTCCCGATGAACGCCCCCTTCAGGATAAAGATCACGAACAGGAGGGGAAGGCCGAGAAGCGCGATCGATCCATCGGTGAACGTCGATGGCGGGTGGAGGAGTTCGAACATTGGATTTCGCGGACTCGTGTACGGGTGAGGGGGGTTCGTTCGGAGAGCGGGACTTGGTTTTCGTTCGGATAGCGGGGGACTCAGTTCGTTTTCTGAGACCCTTCACTTGTTTGAACGGTGGCGGACGATATAAAACGAGATTCGGAGTTTCAGGTTCGGAAAACGCTGATTGGTCCGATACTGGTTGTTCCACGGGGTTCATCGATATTCTGGGAACCACGGGGATTGCCGGACGCGAGTTCGATGGACTGGCGAACGCCGATGGTTGCTTCAAGGGGTTTCGCCGACACCTTTGTTCGTGTGAACGTTGCGCAAACCGACAGACGTGACCGGGCTCGTTCGAATACACTTTCGAAATGGTTTTAACCGCTACTGCCAAAAGAGACCGATATAAGCGCCTTGCGCGTGAGCTACAACAATGAGCGAAGACAAACCACACCAGAACTTGGCCATCATCGGCCACGTTGACCACGGGAAGAGTACGCTCGTGGGGCGACTCCTCTACGAGACGGGGAGCGTACCCGAGCACGTCATCGAACAGCACCGCGAAGAAGCAGAAGAGAAAGGCAAGGGTGGCTTCGAGTTCGCCTACGTCATGGACAACCTCGCCGAAGAGCGAGAACGTGGTGTCACCATCGACATCGCACACCAGGAGTTCGACACCGAACAGTATTACTTCACGATCGTCGATACACCTGGCCACCGGGACTTCGTCAAGAACATGATCACCGGCGCGTCCCAGGCAGACCACGCAGTTCTCGTCGTCGCGGCAGACGACGGCGTCGCTCCACAGACTCAGGAGCACGTCTTCCTGTCGCGAACGCTCGGTATCGAGAAACTGATCGTCGGTGTCAACAAGATGGACATCGTCGACTACTCCGAGGACGACTACAACGACGTCGTCGAAGAAGTCAACCAGCTCCTCGATCAGGTTAACTTCCAGGTCGACGACGACTCGTTCATCCCGATTTCGGCCTTCGAAGGCGACAACATCGCCGAGACCTCCGACAACACGTCGTGGTACGACGGCCGTTCCCTCCTCGAGACCCTCAACGACCTGCCGGAGTCCGAGCCGCCAACGGATGCGCCGCTTCGACTCCCAATTCAGGACGTCTACACCATCTCCGGTATCGGTACCGTCCCAGTCGGACGCCTCGAGACCGGTGTCATGAACATTGGCGACAACGTCTCCTTCCAGCCATCGGACGTCGGTGGCGAAGTGAAGACGATCGAAATGCACCACGAAGAAGTGCCAGAAGCTGGCCCCGGTGACAACGTCGGATTCAACGTCCGCGGCATCGGCAAGGACGACATCCGCCGCGGTGACGTCTGTGGCCCAGCCGACGACCCACCGAGCGTCGCCGAGACGTTCCAGGCACAGGTCGTCGTCATGCAACACCCATCCGTCATCACGGCGGGTTACACTCCGGTCTTCCACGCACACACCGCACAGGTCGCGTGTACGATCGAATCCATCGACAAGAAGATGGACCCAGCCTCGGGCGAAGTCGCCGAGGAGAACCCAGACTTCATCCAGTCGGGTGACGCTGCCGTGGTCACGATCCGACCACAAAAGCCACTCAGCATCGAGCCATCGAGCGAAATCCCAGAACTCGGGAGCTTCGCCATCCGCGACATGGGTCAGACCATCGCGGCAGGAAAGGTCCTCGAGGTCGACGAGAAGTAATATAGATGCAACAGGCACGCGTTCGACTCGCGGGCACGAGTCCAGAAGACCTCGACGACATCTGTGACGACGTCCGCGAGATTGCGAACAACACCGGCGTCAACCTCAGTGGACCGATTCCACTGCCAACGAAAACCCTCGAAATCCCAACCCGGAAGTCCCCAGACGGCGAAGGGACTGCGACGTGGGAGCACTGGGAGATGCGCGTCCACAAGCGCCTGATCGATCTGGACGCCGACGAACGCGCACTCCGTCAGCTCATGCGCATTCAGGTGCCAAACGACGTTTCGATCGAGATCGTCCTCGAAGACTAAGTTCGAAGCCGATCGCGGTCGCGTTTTTCACTATCGATTCGAGCCGCGTACGGAGTGCACACTTTTGTATTTCCCCGTCCGAGTACAGGTATGTCGACTCGCTCCGGGAACGGAAGTCCAATCCTCGAGTTGGTAGTCGTCTTTCTTCTCGTTCTCGTCGCGCAGTTCGTGACGGAACTCGTCGGTATGATGAGCGGACTGTTCGTTCTCTCGACGCCGATATCGAACGATCCGTGGACGATCGTGACGAGCGTCTACGCCCACAACGGGATCGGGCATCTAGTATCGAACTCGATCGCGCTCGTGCTCTTCGGCTGGCCGATCGCTCGAGCGACGACCAGGCTCCGATTTCATGCCTTTTTCCTCGTGACCGGCGCTATCGCGGGCGTCTCACAGATTCTGGTGATGTCCGGGATCATGTCGATTTCGGGGATCGGCGGATCGGCTCCGGGTGTGCTCGGTGCGAGCGGTGCCGTCTTCGCGCTACTGGGCTATCTCATCGCCGGCAATCGGGTCTCGAGCGGGTTCGCATCGGTGATCGAGGTGCCGAGGTGGGTGACCTACCTCGTCTTCTTCGCGCTCGCCGTGATCGTTACGCTGACGACGCTTGCTCCGGGCGTCGCGTTGATCGCACACTTCACCGGATTCCTGGTCGGCTTGCTTGCCGGCCGCGCTCGAGTGTTACGAACCGGTTCGTCGACGCGGCGGGATCAGCCCACGATATAATCACACCTTGGACGACCCGCTCGAGGTCGGTTGCTCTCGGGCTTTCGTTTCGAGGC
This sequence comes from Halostagnicola bangensis, assembly GCF_054653435.1. Taxonomy (NCBI): domain Archaea; kingdom Methanobacteriati; phylum Methanobacteriota; class Halobacteria; order Halobacteriales; family Natrialbaceae; genus Halostagnicola; species Halostagnicola bangensis. Next base: position 2,080,627 of record NZ_BAAIGG010000002.1, read on the forward strand.
GTCCCCGAAACACAAGCCTCAAATAGAAACCTGAGTTAGGTTTGCTCGAGGGCTCGTAGATCAGTGGTAGATCGCTTCCTTCGCAAGGAAGAGGCCCTGGGTTCAAATCCCAGCGAGTCCACTATTTTGCGCCGCGAGCAAATCCGCGAGCGGCGCACATCGTTGTCGAAGCTGGGATTTGAAGCCCTGGAAGTCGTAGCGCGAGCGAAGCGAGCGACCGTCTTCCTCTGGGTTCAAATCCCAGCGTCTTCGTGAGCAACGCGAGCGAAGGCTCGGGAGACTTCGTCTCCCGTTGAGTCCATTTCCTTCACATCGCTTTCGCTCGTTCAGTCAATAGACTCGCCGAACATCGCAAACCCTTCGGGTTTGCTCAATCCCGGCGAGTCCACTCGGCTTTTGCCTCGTCAACAATCCCAACACGGCGGACGATTCCACACACTTCTTTAAGTACAAAATCGCCCATAGGTGAGACTCTCCAGTGACGTTCTCCGCTTGAGTTGAGTCGTTCTTCGCTTCGTCATGGCTTCCGTCCGGGGGTAGCTACAATAACACGTCACTATTCTGAACTTTACTTTTCCGGAAGGGGGTGTGGCTCCGTTTCTTTGCTCCCTGCGGTGGTTGCCTTCGGGGATTGGTTCACTCACGGCTCCCTGGCGGTCACTGGTTGCGACGGTCCGTTCTAGAACAATCTGCTCGAGACGGCCTTATTAATTCTCCAGAAACTTTTTAGTAATACTGTCTCGTAATACTCGCACGTATGACTACCGTATCAGCAAAGATCCCTGATGACATGAAGGAAGAACTCGAAAAGGAAGATATCAACGTTAGCGAGGTTATCCGTAACGCGCTCAAGGAGGAAATCACCGAGCGCCGGCGCGAGAAACTTAGACAGGATGTAGATTCCCTTCGAGAGAAGGTAGGTGACGGTGTTGAAACTGACGAGATTGTTGAAGCAGTTCGTGAAACCCGTCAAGAGAACTAATGTCTGAATATCTCTTTGACGCAAGCTCAGTGGTAGAAATTATCATTGGTGAACACGGAGCCGATGTAGACGTTAGTATCTTGTTCGATGAGTATATGCTCGACTTGACGATGTACGAGGCGGCGAATGCACTTTGGAAAACCGGCCTTGATCACGATAATCTAACTGATTCTGAATTAGAAGACGCTGTTACTATTCTCTCACGACTTGGTACAGAGGCTCAACTCGAGACTGTAATTAACGAAAAACTCTCTACAACGATGGACCTCGCCCAATCAAACGGACTCACGTTCTATGACGCGGCGTATCTTGCAACCACAGAGCGTAATGATCTCACCTTGGTAACTGAAGATAGCGCGCTTCGAAAGGCTGCACGTGGGCAAGAGATTCCTGTAGATAGCGTGCGTACGGATAGCTCACTATAGTTCTCACTTTCCAATCTGACAGTCGGGAACGGGACGAGAGAGGGCATTGATCTACTCTAGGTGAGTCCATTTCCTTCACGTTGCTTTCGCTCGTTCAGTCATGGACTCGCTGAACATCACAAACCTTCGGTTTGCTCAATCCCAGCGAATTCGATCGTTATTAAACTGTTTTGCGCATCGGTATACCATGAACTCGAATAACCTCGCTATATTGTACCGTTTCGCCTATCCGCTTCAATTCGGAAGTGGTGCTGTGTGGTGCCTAATAGAGAGAAGACGTATTGAACCCTATTCCGAGAGATGGTGTCGCGTTTCTGGTTGCTCCCGCCGGAGTGGGCCAGCCGAAAATACGCGAACGGAGCAGGGTGCGATGAGCATACTGCAAGCTATAAGTTCGCATCGGCTCCACCACTCGAGTAGCAGATGGCGACCGAATATCAGGAGTTCTCGAGCGACGGTGAGCGGATCGTACAGATAAAGCGAGGCGGGAGCATCTGGTCGTTTCAGGTGCTCGACGACGATCACCTCGACGCAAAGACGGACGCGGCCGCGTTCGTGACCGACGAGGATGGACAGTTACCGGATCCGGTCAGGCGGAAGCTCGAGGCGGAGGGCTGGGAGCAGATCGATCTGGACTGAGTCAGCGGTTCGAATTAACTCAGGGATGGCTGCGTCGCGATTTCGAACTGAGTCAGAAACGCGAGCCGACGGTCGTCTCTGTGGGCTCCCGATGACCGCCGACCGACCGCTGATCGGCCGCGAGATCGGGATGGATCCACTCGAGGTAGTACCGGTGGTGAGCGAGCCAGTCCTTGAGGTCGCGGCCCGTCCAGACGGTGCCGATTTTGGGGAGCCGGCCGTCGACGCAGACCTCGTGGATGGCGAGTTCGTTGCCGGTCGCAGACGTGCGTTTTTCGTGGAGCAACACCTCGTTTCCGCGGCGTCGGAAGCCGATGACCCGGTAGCCGACGCTGTGTTTTCTCGCGAGCTCCTGGGCGATTCGTTCGGTATCGCCCGCTCGATTGCACTGAGTTAGGTACCGACGGAGTTCGTTTTGGAGCGTTTCTGCTTCACACGGTGTCGTCTGTGCCATGGGGGAGTGGACGGTGGGGAAGGGGTTATTCTCGAGGGGACGGGTTCCGTTTCCGATTTTGGCGTTTCGACGAACGGTAGTTCCAATCGATTGTTCGCAGTCTCTCTCGAGCGACCTCCTTTCGTCTACCTTTCGCCTGCAGACTCGCCCCTATACGGTGTCAGACCGCGTAGAATCCTCGGGGAAATACCCCTCCACGGAAATTCACAATATGACGCACGCACTCAATTGGTTCGAACTCCCCAGTACCGACTTCGACAGGGCAGTCGACTTTTATTCGATCGTTCTCGAGCGCGATATCGAGGTTCACTCGCCCGAGGACGACGACCCCGCCGGACGGGCTGGCATGTTCGATACCGAGGACGGAGAAGTCGGTGGCATGATCGTCGAAGCCGACGAGTATACGACAGAAAGTGGCGATACGATCGGTTATCACCCGATGGACGACGGACTCGTGATCTATCTGACCGTCGACGGCGATCTGGACGACGTAGTCGCTCGAGTCGAATCGAACGGTGGCGAGACTCTCATTCCGAAAGAATCGATCCCCGAGATGGGGGGCCACTACGCGGTTATTACGGATTCTGAGGGGAACCGGGTCGGACTGGTATCAGAGGACTAACGTCTGGATACGTCTTTCTTTTCGAGAGTGCTTTCGGTTCGGCGTGAGTGCCTCGATTTTCGTGTGCTGTTCCCGGCTGGCGTTCGATCGCAGTCGGAGACAACGCTGTTTCTTTCCAACTACTCGAGGACCCATCTCCCCTCGAGTCACACCACATTGGCGGTGATTTCCGGTGAGCATCTCGAGTCCCTCGATCACCGCCGAAATCGTCGAGACGCTCGAGTCTCATGGGATCGCTCGAGACGAGTACCGACTCGCCGACGAGGTCGATCCGGAGGCCTTGGCGCGCGTCGTCGATTCCGCTGCTGGATCGATCGAGGTTCGGGTCGCGATTCTACCTACTCAACTGAGCGGACTAGGCATGCAGTGGCGGGAAACGAGAGTGGGCCGTTAGGATGTGCGTTCAGCGACTTTCCGCACACCGACACCGATGAGGTACGCGAGGCCACCCAGAACGAGCGCGCCAGCGAGCGCGTACAGGGGGCCGTGGGTAAGCCCCTCCTGCAGTTCGCCGGGCGGATCGAGTTTGTAGGCGAGCAGTCGGGGCGGCGTGTAGCGGGTGTCCATCGACCACCGGAGGTAGCCGACGAGCGGCGGAACCACGAATCGCCAGAGGATCGCGAGGAAAACGGCACCGAGGCCCGCGAGGATGCCGGCGCGGGCCAACCCCGCGTAGAGGGCGATTCCTAGCGCCAGAGACAGGGGCCAGAATCCGAGGACGAGGTCGTACTCGAGCAAGAACGCTACCGAAGCGAGGATCGGGAGTGCGAGCGCGAGCACTCCCGCCCGGATACGCGGCGAGCGGTCGCCCAGGAGCGCGTCTCGAGCGTTCACACTCCGATATCTGAGTTCGGCCTGATAACTGTTTGGCACGCTCGAGTCGAACCGCTCGAAGGACGTCCTCGAATCAACTCGTCGGCTTCGCTCCGGCCTACTCGAGCGGCTAGTACTCGGTGATGACCCGGTCAGGAGTGACTGCGATGTCGACTCCGTCCTTACGGCGACTCCATTCTTATGGCGACTCCGCACGGATGCACCCGACTCCCGCGCTCACACTGCGCGCTGGAAGTCGGTGCTCTCGCAGTCGCTGCACTCGTTGGCTCCGTTTTCCAGAATCCCGGCGTACGGTGAGAGAAACATCACCAGGTCGTCGCCACAGTTCCCACAGACACCCGTTACTTTCGTTACCCCTGGATAGAGATCCATGGTCGTGTGTTACATTATCATTGTGCACGATAAAGCTTACCACATGGGTTCGAGCTATGGCGGACCATCGGTGCCTGATTAACGGCGGTTAACACAAATATAGATATATTAACGAAGATGGTGTATCTATTCCATTTACATTACTCTGGTAACAATTTGTCACGGGAGATACATTGAAGGTGCATTGGGTGTCATACACTATCGTGATGGTTGATGCCCGCTGAGGACTACAAATTGATCAACGAACAGGTGGGGCCGATCGCAGCAGTCGCGTTGCTGATCGGAACGGCGGTGGGGATGAGTATTTTTATCGTACCGACGCAGATGGCGGCCTCCGCGGGGCCGTCGATCACGCTCGCAATTCTCGCGTCCGTTATCCCGATGATCCTCGGGGTGTTGTTACTCTTACAGCTCGGGGGGTCGATTCCGGTCGCCGGCGGGACCTACGTCTACGCCTCGAGACTTGTCGGTCCGTACTGGGGGTTTCTGGGAATCGCGGTTCCTGTGATGGCCGTCTGGTCGTACCTCCTGTTCGCGGCACTTGGCTTCGCTGAGTACTTGCCCGTCTTTATCGAGACGCCCGTCGTCGTCGCCGTCTGGCTCCTGCTCACGGCGTTTCTGGCGCTCAACTACGTGGGTATCCAGATGGCCGCGAAGATCCAGATCGGACTCGTCTGCGTCTTGATCGCCGCGATGATCACCTTCATCGTCGGCGGCTTCTCCTCGATGGACACCGCGAACTTCACGCCGCTGTTCCCCGCCGGCGAGGGCGAACCGTTCGCCGAGGGCCTCGGTCCGTTCTTCCTCGCCATCGTCACGCTGTACATTCCCTTCCAGGGGTTCGCGATGATCATCGAAATCGGCGAGGAGATCGAGGAGCCGGCGAAGAACATCCCCCGAGTGCTCGCGGTCGGCATGACCCTCGTCGCCGTGTTGACCATCGGCGTCATCGTCGCGCTCGTGGGGGCCGTTCCGTGGGAGCAGGTCGCCCAGGACGGAGAGGCCGTCGACGGCGGGCTTGCGGCGGTTAGCGAGGGGGTCCTTCCGGGATGGGCGATCGCCTTCATCGCCTTCGGCGCGCTCGTCGCGGCCGCCACGACGGTCAACACCCTGTTGACCTCCTACTCTCGGACGATTATGCGCGCGGCTCGAGACGATGTCGTTCCGGAGTTCTTCGCGGGGATCCACGACGAGTTCAACACGCCGCACCGAGCGCTCCTCTTGCTCGGGCTCCCGCCGTTGCTCGTCGCCCCCTTTACTGGAGCTCTCGACGGGGTTCTCGCCGTCGATATCCTCGACTGGCTGGTCACGGTGACGGTGACGGGTATCTTCATCGCCTTCATGATCAGTGGCGTCGCGCTCTGGAACCTCCCGAAGGTGTTCCCGCAACGCTACGAGTACTCGTTTTACAAACTCCCGATGCCGGTGCTCAAGGTCGTCGCGGTCGGGAACGTCGTCGCCTCCGGGATATTTATGGTGCTGGTCGCCGCCAGCGCGCCCTCCGCGCTCGTCTTCGTGTTCTCGTGGATCGCCCTCGTTACGGGGCTGTACGTCTACCGCATCCGAGCGGCCGAAAAGAACGGAGAGGACCTCCGCGAACGGATGGCGCTGTTACACAAACACGAAACGATCGGCGGCGGGAGTGGCGACGGCGACGACTGAACCCGAACACCGAACTTCTTCGACGTGTTTGGCTTGCTCCTCCCGGTTGATCACTTCCACAATTTTCTCGAAGGGCGCTCTCGAACCGGAAGCCGCGATCGGATCCGATCGGCCGTCAGTATCCGACGCCGAGTTGCGTGTGGATCGCATTGCCGCTTTCGAGTTCGTCGACGAACGCGACGGCGAAGTCCTCCATCGAGATGTGACTCTCGCCGTCGTCGGTGGCCACGAGCTGTCCCTCGGCGGTTCGGTACTCGCCGGTCCGCTTGCCGGGTTCGATCCGGGCCGCCGGCGCGACGTACGACCACTCGAGGACGTCGGCGTCGCGAATCTCCTCGAGGGCGTCGATGTGTGCCTGTGCGAGGGGAACGAGACCGTCCGGAAACTCGTCGGTCTCGATGAGTTTCGTGTCCGGGCCGACGCTCAGTCCGCCCGCGCCGCCGGTCCAGACGAGGCGGTCGACGTCCGTTCGCCCAACTCCTGTGATGAGGGCATCCGCCATTTGGGGGAGGACGTCGACTTCCTCGTTTTCTGCGGGGCCGAGCGCCGATGCGACCGCATCGTGTCCCGCGGCGAGGTCGGCGACGTCGTCCGCGTCGGTCGCGTCGCCGGCAACCGCTTCGACGTTTGGATCATCGACCCCTTCGATCTCGCCGCTTCGAGAGACGCCGGTTACCTCGTGACCGCGCTCCGTGAGTTCGTCCGTTATTCGCCGTCCGATTCGTCCGCTCGCGCCGAATAGGAGTACGTTCATGATGTTTTTCGTGGCTATTGGTATTGTCTCCCACAGTAAAATAGAATATGGTCTCTGTGGAGCGGACCTCTCGAGAAAGCCAGTTCGTTCGGCAAACGGCGGTAATTCTTGCCACCCGAGAGACCGTTTTGATTCGACAAACACAGTCGCGTAGCAACTAGGAACGTACGATCGTCATCATTGACCGTCGACGGTGGTGAAGAGAAACCGCGTTGAACGGCAGTTGGAAGCGCCACTCGTCTCGGCGGTGTCAGGTCCTGTACCTTCGGCTGGTGCCGCTACTCCGCTCCGCCGGGACTCGGCGTCTCGACGTGGGAAAGATAGGCCGTGAGGTCCGAAGTCGTGATGATTCCGATGACGCCTTCGTCGCCGTTTACCACCGGAACGTGGTGGAAGCCGTGCTCGACCATCACGTCCGCAACTTCTCGTATACTGTCCTGTGCCGACGCCGTGATGACGTCCGTCGTCATATAGCGCGAGACTTCGGTCTCGGCTTTGGGATAGCTCTCGGCGACGATCGTGATGAAGTCCGTCGAGGTGAGAATACCCTCGAGCTGGTTCTGTTCGTCGACGACGACGACCGAGCCGATTTCGTTCTCGAGCATCCGTTGTCCCGCCTCTTCGACCAGCGTATCGGGGCTGACCGTGTGAAGGGACGTAGACATCAGTCTCGCGACGAAAATATCGTCCATGCAGATGTGTTATGCGTGAACACTATAATGTGTATCGGAGCCGGATTGTTCCAACGCCGAACGTAATGGCTTCAGTTTATCCTCGAGTTGATGGACCGTGGACATAAATCTGGCAGATATGTTTCGACCGGAGACAGTCCGTCGTGCTTGCGTTTAAATACGAGACAGCCACATAGGATGACTAGACGAACCGATGGTCGGAACCACACCCACCCTCGAGGGAACGCTCGCGGTCTTGCCGACGCTTTCCAGCGACCTCCTCGAGCTCGTCGCAACCGAGTACGATGCCCTCTGTCGGGAACACGGGTCGGGTAACGTCCTCGTCTTGAAGCGCCATCCGACCGGACTCGAACGCGTTCGCGAGGCGCTCGCCCGCGAGCGCATGATCGCGGCCAACGGAAGGAGTGCGGACGAGAACAGTGCAGGCGAAAACCCCGTGACTACCGGTCCCCGGTCGCCGCGTCTGGAGTCGCTTCCCGAGCACGCCTCGAAGGTCCTCGAGGAGTACGATCCGACGCTCGACCGCCTCGAGTACGAAGAGCGGATCGAACTCATCTCGCTGGTTATCGACGGTGCAAGCCGGGACGTGCCGCCGTATCTCGAGCGGGCGGCCGACCACGAGAGCTTCGGCCGCGACGTCGGACAGCTGTTGCTCGAGGCGACGCGACAGCGGATCCGCCTCCGCCGCGACGAAGCTGATTCCGCCCGTTCCGATACGCAGATCCCACCCGAGGAGCTCCACGACTGCCTCGAGTTCCTCTACGCGATGAACGACCGGTTTCACGAGGAACTCGACGCTCGAGGATACGTCGAACGTGCCGACGTTGTCCCGAAGGCGGTCGACCTTCTCGAGGAGAACCGAGACGGCGTCCGCACCCGCATCACTTCGTCGTTCGACGCCGTGCTCGCGCTCGAATTCGAAGAGTTTCGCCATCTCGACCGACGGTACCTCGCCGCGCTCTCCCAGGACGCGACGCTCGTCTGTCTCGGCGAACCGCACGCGAGCACCGAGCGGACGCGGGTCGAACCCGGCTCGCTCGAGGAAATCGCCGACGGGCTCGAGGTCGAATACGTTTCCGAGCGGCGAGAGGCTGCATCTGATGGTGAGCCAGATACCACTTCCAACGCCCGTCCCCCACACCGCCTGATCACGAAATTTCTCGCAACGGGACGAACGGTTGGATCGGACGAGACACGAACCGAACCGGGGACCGCTCGACGCATCCGGGCTCGAACGCGTCGCGAGCAAGTCGATGCGGTCGCGACCGAGATCCAGTCGATCCGTGACCGACGGGACTCCCTTCGATACGACGACATCGCGGTCGCCGTCCCTCGAGTCGAACAGGTGCCCGAAACCCGAACGCGGCTTCGAGATGCGGCCATCCCAACGGCGACGATCGGCGTCCCTTCGCTCGCGGAGGATCCGGCGGTCAACGAACTCTACGCCTTCGTCACGCTCCAGTGTGCTCGTGAGGACGGGATGCTCCCCGCAGATTTTGGTGAGTCAGAGCTACCGCAGACCCGTCGTGACACTCGTCGAAACGAAACACGAACCGTCGCATACGATCGCCTTGAGGCCCGCGTCGACGGATTCTCCTCGGACCTGCTCGAGGAGTGTGCCGGCGCGAGCGTCTCGAGATCGGTCGAGCGCTGGGCCGTCCGAACGAACTTGAAAGATCGAATCTCGAACGAGGAGGAGTGGGTCGACGCCAGAGAACAGTTCGAAGGTATCCAGCGGGTGCTCGAAATCGCTCGTTTCGTCGAGGAGACCGACCTCGTCGGCCCCGACTGGGAGGGGCTTCGACGGATGCTCGAGCGGACGATCAGGTACGATGCGCCCCACGTCCACGCGGTCGACACCCGCGCTCCGACGGGCGGGGTGACGGTCTGTGCGATCGATGAACTGGCGTACGATCCACACGCCGTCGTCTTCCTGCTCGACGTGACCGAAGCGAACTATCCCGGCGACCCCGCACTCACGCAGCTGTTTCCGACGGCTTGGCTCCGCGAAATGTCTCACTACCCGGCCGTCACCGATCCCGACCCGCGGGAGCTCGAGCGAACCTTCGAGCCGGTTGCAGACGCGGAGTCCGTCACGAATCCCTTCGAGACCTATCACGCCCAGCGCGCTCGCAGACGATTGGCGATCGGCACACGAGCGGCGACTGAGCGTCTCTACTGCTGTTCGTACGAACGCGGCTCGGGCGGGCTCCGCCGAACGCACGACGAATCCCGCTATCTGAAACTCCTCGAGCGGGAACCGAACTGTTCGCTCGAGGACGTCGACGTGACGGGCAGAGAGGCGGCGATCTACGGCGAGTCGAACGCACTCGAGGCGCTGCTCGACCAGCCCCGCGGCGAACTCGCTCGCCTCCTGCGGGAGGCGAGCACGGGTGGCGACGCCGACCTCGCCGAGACCGAAGCGCTGCTCGAAGAGATCGCGCTCGTTCTCGCGGAAGGCGATATCGACGAGGAACTCGAGACCGCGGTCTACTCCCAGTTTGAGTTCGCCGCGGGGGAGGTGAGTCGCCGTGAGTGATCGACGGCTCTCGGTCGGCGCGCTCGAGTCGTATCTCCGCTGTCCTCGCCGGTACGAGTTCGCCCACGTCCAGGAGTTACACAGCGACGAGGCCGACTCGCCGTCGACGGATCGAGTCGATCTGCTCCGACGAGCTATTTGCGACGGTCTCCGGACCGGTGAAACCGATCCGGACCCCCTCGAAAACGCCGTCCTCGATCGCCTCTCGACGCTCTGGAGCGAGTACGACGAGCGGTTTCACTCGCGAGCGCAACGGGAGTTCGAACGTCGCGTACTCGACGCGACCGCGCGGGCGTACGTCGATGCGGTCGGGGCGGCCCACGCGTCGGGACTCGCCAAGCTTCGAAACACGGGCACGGCCGGAGAGCTGCTCGGTCCGGACCTCCCGCTGTCGTCGACGGTTTCCGTTTCGACATCGAGTTCGGCTCCGTCCGACGCCGACGATTCGCTTCGTTCCGTGGCTCTCGAGTCGGCCGTCGACTACGTCTACGGTGAAGGTTCTTCACTCGTGGGCGTCCGCTTCGTTCCGACGATCGACTCGCTCGGGCTCCTCCGATACCGGTCCTCGTGGGAAGGAGACGTCGAAACGCTGTTCGCGGACCACTTCGACCCCGACGACTCGACCTTCGAACCCGGACCGGTCGGCGCGCTCCTCGAGACGGCCGTCGTCCTCGACGGACTCCGCGAACTGTGCGATCGACTCGGCCTTGAGGGCCGAACCTGCCGGTACCTCCTGATTCCGCTGGCCGACCGATCCCAGAACTCGGTCAACTGGGTCAGCGAAACCGTCGAGACGACTGTCGAGGGGATCGATCTGACCGACATCTTCATCGACCACCACACGTTCGGAATGACGCACGAACACCGAAACGGGACGATCGAGAACCGACTTGCAACCGTCGTCGAACAACTCGTTTCCGGATCGTTCGACCCCTCGAGACAGTGGGACCAGATCGAATCCGAATCGTGCCCGGACTGTGGGTACGCGGTCTGTTGTCCCGAGTACCTCTCTCAGGAGGTGCGTTTCGATGGATGAGTCCCTCGAGCCGGAGATCGGTGATTCCGTCGGATCGGACGGATCAGATGCCTCTGATCCGAACGATCCAGACCCGCTCGAGCCGAAGGGCAATCAGCGAGCCGTCATCGAAAGTCAGAGCGCGTCGACCTCCGTCGACGCGGGTGCCGGAACCGGCAAAACGACGACGATGCTCATGCGGATCGAACGCGCTATCGGCCGCGGGGAGGTCGATCCCGAGAACGTGCTGGTACTGACCTTCGCGAACGAGGCCGCCTCGAGCATCCGCGAAGCCGTCACCGAACGGCTCGACCCCGAAGCCGCGGCGGCTATCGACGTCTACACTTACCACTCGTTCTGTTACCAGCTCGTCCGCGAGTACGCCTACTACCTCGGCCTCTCGCCGGACTTCGAAATCGTGACCGAACGCAAGCGACGGCGGATCGTCGGCCGGCTACTCGCCGAAACGGAGTACGACTTCGCGGCGGCTCCCGCTCGCGGCGACGGCTCCCCAGAGGACCTCGCCGACGCCGTCGACTGGTTCATCACGACGATGAGCCAGGAGAACGTCGGTCCCGAAACCCTCGAGTCCCAGCTCCCCGCGGTTCGCACGCTCGAGCTGTGTACCGAGTTCGTCCTCTGGCTCGAGGATCTCGCGACCGCCGAGTTTTCGTTCGACAACGAGGCGTTTCGGTTCTTCAACGATCCCGACCATCTCGAGGCCGCACGCGAATCGCTGATCGAGTACGGCAAGCTGGTCGGCTTCTGTCGCGAGAAAATCGCGGAAGCGCCGAGCGAGTTTCGAGCCGATTCCGTCGTTCGGACGATCGATCGATATCTCCGGGCGCTTCAGACGTGCGTGACCAACACGCTCGAGACACTCTCGCTCGAGGAACCGACGACGAAACACCTCCCGAGAGCCCTGTTTGGAAACGAAATCTGGGGCGATTCGACGGGTCGACTCGAGCAGACGCCGTTCGGTCGGTTGAAACACTACGTCGAGTTCCTGCGGCTCGCTCGACACTATACGGATGTCTACGCGGATTACCGGGAGACCTTGGCGAACGAGCACGCTGTCGACTTCGACGAACTCGTTCGAACGGCGACCGGACTACTCACCGACGAAGACGACTCGCGGCCGCCCGAGGGCGAGACCGGAACGAATTCCGTCGCCGACGAAATCGCGGGTCGCTGGGAACACGTCTACTGCGACGAGTTCCAGGATACCGACGAGACGCAGTTCAGACTCATTCGGTCGCTTACTTCAGGAACGGATCGTCCCGACCTGCTCGCCATCGGCGACAAGGATCAGGCGATCTACGGCTGGCGCGGCACCGATCGGAAGGGCCTCGACCGACTCGCCGACACCGACGACGATCACGAGTCGATCGAACTCGAGTTGAACTTTCGCTCGCGCCAGGAGATCCTCGATCTGACGAACCACTGTTCGTACGGCCCGCAGTCCTCGAAGACGCTCCGGGAGAACGACCGAACGATCGGTGAGTATGACGAGCCCGACCCGCCCCACCGGGTCCTGAAGGTCGAAAGCGATGAACTCCCCTGGTCGCCCCCGGAACAGGTCGGAAAAGCGACCTCCCGCTTGCTCAACGGCCAGTTCGAGAACGTCCCGCGGCGCTCGCTCGAGGACGTCGCGATCATTGTTCGAACGAACCGGCAGGCACAGGCCGTCGCCGACGAACTCGAGAACCTCCGGATTCCCTACGAGGTTTCCGGGTCGCCGCGAGGCGAGATTTCACCCGGTATCCGGACGGTCCTCTCGTATCTCCGCGTGCTGGTCGATCCGGATGCTGATTCCCATCTCCGGCGCGTGTTGCTCTACCGATATCGAATCCCCGAGTCGGACCTCGAGACGCTCGCTCGCCGCGACGGCTCGCTGTACGAGGCGTTGTTCGACCTCGAGTTCTCTGATAACGGTGACACCGACGGCGATCAGGGATCGGTCGACGCCCTCGACCGACTCGAGCGGGCCCGCGATCACCTCGCCGCGCTCGAGTCCATTCAGGACGTCTATCCCCTCTCGGAGTTCGTCCGTCGCTTCCGAGAGCGGACGAACCTCGAGTGGTTCCTGACCGCCGACGAGCGGACGGAACTCGAGCGGATCGATCGGTTCGTCGAGGCGTACGATGGGGACTCGGTGCTGGACCGGCTCACGCCGCGGTTCGTCGACGCACTCGAGCGAACGCTCCGCGGGAGCGAGTCGTCGTTCAGTCGCGGATCGCGGTCGGCTGATAGCGTCGACGTGATGACGGTCCACCAGGCAAAGGGACTCCAGTTCGATACCGTCCTCGTCCCCTTCCTCTCGGACGAGGAGTGGTGCGTCGACGGCGATTACGCCCGCCGAGATCGGTACCGGCTCCTCGAGGCGACGCTTGACGACGAAATCGACTCACCCCTGCTCGAGAACCTCGCGGCCGACCCGCTCGGCGAGGAGTGGCGCGTGTTACACGTCGCGCTCACTCGAGCCGAAAATCACCTGTTCGTGTTCGGGTCGGCGTACGAGTACGACGGCGATGAGACGCAGTTGTCCGTCTCTACGGCCGAGAGCTGTCTCGCCGACGAAATCGGGTGGTCCGTCGCGGGGAAACGAATGGATCTCTGGACGACGGTGACCGAGAGCTTCGAAACCGTTCGCGAGCAGTATCCGGAGACTGTCGTCGACTGTACCGAGACGCTTGGGTCCACCACACGGACGAATCCGGGAACGATCACCTACTACCAGGATTACGACGACCGGCGGATCGAACCGCTCGAGACGCGACAGGCCATCGAGACGGTTCACCAGCTTGGTCGACTACTTCGCGAAAACCGATTGCTTCCGGCCGCCGACGCCTCGAGCGTGCCCGGACTCGAGGACCGGTTCGACGTTCCGACGGATCGACAGGCGAGCGCGCTGACGACGGAGACGGTTCGGTTTCCCGTCGAGACGCTCTCGACCGTCTCCGAACTCGAGGCGACGATCCGACACAGTTACAGCGCGCTCGAAACCCACGAGACGTGTCCGCGAAAGCACTACCTCGATCACGTCGTTCGGGCGTTCGACGATCCCGACCGAACGCTCGCTCGAGACCTCGAGGCGTCGCCGACCGACTCGAGTTCGTCGGCGATGGACGGACGGGAACACGGCCGTCTCGTCGGCTCTCTCTTCCACGATGTCGCCGAGGAGGCGTTCCACCGCGGCTACGACACCGAGGACGCCTGGCGAGATGCGGCTATCAGACAGCTGACCGCCCGAAACGTTCCGGAGCACCGCGAGGCCGTTCTCGCCTGCATCGAGCGGTATTTCGAGGCCGAGTCGCCCGACTTCGACGACCCCGTCGCCGACTGGGAGCCCGTCGCGGCCGAACTCCCGTTCGTCCTCGAGAACGTTGCGGGCGTATCGGGTGATGTCGTTGGCTACGCCGATTCGGTGCGGCGAACGCCTACAGGAGAGCTGGTCGTCCTCGATTACAAGGCAACGGCCGAGCGGATCGATCCCGACGACGCCGTTCAACTATCGTTGTACGCTCGAGCGTGCGAGCAGGTGTTCGAGGACCCGATCGCCGCAGTGGGCTACGTATACGTCGGTGACGTCGACGGGCCGCGGGTGGACCTTATCGATCCAGACGAACTTCCCGCGTGGTCGACTGTTCGAGGGTCGCTCGAGTCCGTTGACGAGCCGGCGTTTACCGAAACGACGCCGGGCTCTCACTGTCGATTCTGCGCGCACCGCTCGCTGGGCTGTGGTCCCGACGAGTACGGGCTCGAGGGGGTAGACGAACCCGAAGAAGTCGGCTCGCTCGAAGTAGACGGCGGCAGTACCCCAGAGTGAATCGCATCGATGCGCTCGAGCGACGCGGTTTCACGCTCGAGCTGCGAGACACATTTGGTGGTAGGGAATCCACCGTTGAACATGATCGAAGCGACGCTCTGTTTCGTCGTTCGCGACGGCCGTGTACTACTGATCGAGAAACGCCGCGGACTCGGCGAAGGACTGTACAACGGCCCCGGCGGAAAACTCGAGGACGGCGAAACGCCTCGGGCGTGTGCGATTCGGGAAACGCGCGAGGAGGTGGGTATCGAGGTGTCGGAGCCGGAGAAGGCAGGAACACTCGAGTTCGTTCTCGACAAATCTCTCCACACGAAGTGTCACGTTTTTCGGACGGACTCGTTCGACGGCGAACCGACGATGACAGCGGAGGCGCGACCGGAGTGGTTCGCCATCGACGACGTTCCCTACGACAGGATGTGGGAGGACGACCGATACTGGCTTCCCGGCGTCCTCGAGGGCAAAACGGTGCGAGGCGAGTTCCGCTTTGCGGGCGGTGAGCCGCTCGACGAGGCCGAGTTCGTTGACTACGATCTCGAGTGGTCCGTCTCGTTCCCGGGAACGCACCGATGATCGATCACAGAATCGGTTCGCTGATCGTTTTTGCTCGATCGTCTTTCGAAAAGAGCGTCGCGCTCGGACTGTTTCGGATGGGCTGTTCTGCCCTTTCGAAACTCGCTACGGCGTTAGAACGACTTTGCCCGCACTCTTGCGATCCTCAATGTACTGGTGGGCCTCGGCCGCGTCCACGAGCGGGAACGAGTCGCCGACGATGACCTCGAGGTCCCCGGACGTAAGCCCCTCCGTGAGTTCGGGGACGGCCTTCATAATCTTGCTCGGGTCGTGGTAAGACGCCTGGCCGAGGTGAAAGCCGGAGACGGTTTTGTTCTCGAAGAGGAGCCGTCGATTCTGTGCTTCGGCCGGGACACCGCTGGCGACGCCGTAGGTGACGAGCCGACCGAAGTGTGAAAGCGCATCGAGGCTTCGGTCGAAGACGTCGTCGCCGACGCTTTCGAGGACGAGGTCGACGCCCTCGCCGTCGGTTTTCTCCTCGATCGGTTCTCTGAAGTCGACCTCCGTGTACTGGATCGGGTGATCACATCCCAGTTCTTCGGCGAGTTCGAGCTTTTCCTGCGTGCTCGCGGTTCCGAAGACCTCGGCACCGGCCTGGGAGGCGAGCTGTACCGCGGCCGTCCCGACGCCACCCGCCGCGGCCTGGATCAGCACCGATTCGCCCTCCTCGAGGCCGCCCCACTCGAACAGACAGGAGTGGGCGGTGAGAAACTGGACGGGAAAGCCGGCGGCCTCCTCGAAGCTCATGCCGTCCGGTATCGGAAACAGCATCTGTGCGTTCGCAGTCGCGTACTCTGCGTAGCCGCCGGTGTTGAGCATCGCGACGACGCGGTCGCCCTCCTCGAGGTCGACGCCTTCACCTGTGGCGTCGATCGTTCCGGCGGCTTCCATACCGGGCGTGTAAGGCGCGTCGGGACCGCCCGGGTAGACTCCGCGGCGTTGCATGATGTCCGCGAAGTTGATCCCGGCGGCTTCGACCTCGATGCGGACCTCGCCCGGTTCGGGCTCGGGTTTCTCCTCGTCGACGACCTCGAGTGCGTCACTTTCTCCGTACGCTGTTACCTCGATAGCTCGCATGGGCTACCATTTGTAACACAGTCGCATAAAAGGGCGAGAACTGATAAGAACCGGGCGGCCGTTTCTACTCGAGCGGTTGAAAATCAGGACCAGCCGCTTGGCTTCGAATGCGGATCAGTCCATCCCGGGCCGACTGGTACACTACGTGGAAATGATCTCGCCGACGGGAAGAACGAACAACGTTCGCGTATTCAAGATGGTCCATCCGGGGTGACTTCTCGAGTGGCTGTGACACTCCCCGACCCACCTTCGCATCGTTTAAGACCGCGCTGACTGCATGTCGTGGTATGAGCAACGAGAGTCAGGAACTCGGGATCACCGAGTCGAAATCGCACAAACCGGGCGAGTGGTACGCCGAAGTCGTCCAGAAGGCCGACATCGCCGACTACGCGCCGATGGGCGGATTCATCGTGACGAAGCCGCGTGGCTACGCCCTCTGGGAACGCCTGCAGGACGAACTCGACGGCTGGTTCAAAGAGACCGGCGTCGACAACGTCTACTTCCCGATGTTCATCCCCGAGTCCTTCTTAGAGCGCGAGAAGGATATCGTCGAAGGGTTCGACCCCGAAGTCGCCTGGGTCACCCACGGCGGCCACGACGAACTCGAGGAGCGACTCGCCGTCCGGCCGACCAGCGAGTCGATCATTGCGCCGTTCATGGCCGACTGGACCCGAAGCCACCGGGACCTGCCGCTTCGGCTCAACCAGTGGTGTTCGGTCGTTCGCTGGGAAGCGACTGAGACCAAGCCGTTCTTCCGGACGAAGGAGTTCATGTGGCAGGAGGGCCACACCGCCCACGCGACCGACGAGGGCGCGTGGGACGAAGTCTGGACCAGACTCGGGCAGTACGAGCGAGTGTACGAAGACGTGCTCGCAATCCCCGTGCTTCGCGGGAAAAAGCCCGAACACGACAAGTTCCCCGGCGCGGATACGACGACGACCGTCGAGGCGCTGATGCCCGACGGAAAGTCGGTTCAGGGCGGAACCAGTCACCACCTCGGACAGAGCTTCGCCGAGGCGTTCGACATCACCTTCGTCGACGAAGACGAGGAAGAACAGACCGCCTACACGACGTCGTGGGGACTCTCCTGGCGCGCACTCGGTGCTCTCATCATGACACACTCCGACGATCAGGGGCTCGTGCTTCCGCCGACGATCGCGCCGACGCAGGTCGTCATCGTCCCGATCTGGCAGGAAGATACCAAAGATAAAGTCCTACAGTACTCGTCCGAAATCGCCGCGGAACTCGAGGACGCCGGCGTTCGCGTCGAACTCGACGACCGGGACGAGCGAAATCCCGGCTTCAAGTTCAACGAACACGAACTCAACGGCGTTCCACTTCGACTCGAGATCGGCCCGAACGAGGTCGACGACGAGGAGGTTACGCTGGTTCACCGGCCCGACAACGAGAAGATCTTCGAGGATCGCTCCGGCATCGTCGATACCGTCGAATCGAACCTCGATACCGTCTACGACAAACTGTACGCGGCCGCCGAAGAGACCCTCGAGAACAACGTTCGCGAAGCGGACAGTCCCGAGGAGATCATGGGGACGATCGGCAAACACGGCGGCTACGTTCGAGTGCCGTGGTGTGGCGACCCGGCCTGCGAGGAGGCCATCAAGGAGAAGGTCTCGGCGGAAATCGTCATGCAGCCGTTGGCCGAAGAGGGCGGATCGACGACGGGCGTCCCGGAAACGCCCGAGGACGACGATGCGGAGTGTGCAGTATGTGGCGAATCTGCGGATCAGATCGCGTATTTCGCGAAATCGTACTAAATCGTTCGATTCGGTCGTTGACGCGTACTAACTCTTGCTTTTCGCGTGGGACCTGCCGTTCGATGAACTCGTGCCCGTCTGGTCGAACTCATCGCCATTCACCATTCTGTTCCTCACAACTGAGAAGAATGTCGTTTCCGTCAAAGAGTATGGAAAGTAGTACGATGACCGAGTCTTTTCTGCCCCCAGTAACCAATGCTAATCGTTGCTTGTTGTATATGAACACACCTAATCAATTAGCCCGCAACTCCTTGCCACCGGAAACCAACCCGAATACGTGGTGTTCGCTTGCCCAAGCGACCACTACGTGCCTCTGACACTTTTGTAGTAAATTCGATAGTCCAAACTGTGAATACAACACCTTATATCTGATTATATGTGTCTATAATACACCTAGTCATTATGGGTCAGCCTCTTATGGAAGACGCTCACAGTGGGGGTATGCCACAGCCACAAAGAGCATCATCCACCGACCGTTCACAGGGCCTTGCGGACCCTGCGGACGAGCGGTCGAACTGCGGTGTCGGCGTCGTGATGGACCTCGACGGTGCGGTCGGTCACGACATCGTCGCCGATGGACTCGAACTACTCGTCAATCTCGAACATCGCGGCACGACCGGTGCCGAGGAAAACACCGGTGACGGCGCCGGGATCATGTTACAGAAACCCGACGCCTTCTTCGATGCCGTTCTCGACGCTTCGCTTCCCGAAACCTACGCCGTCGGTTCGCTCTTTTTGCCACAGGACGACGACGCACGCGCCGCTCTCGTCGATATCGCCGAAGAGACGTTTGCTACCTACGACCTCGAGGTTCTCGAGTGGCGAGACGTCCCGACGAACAACGACGGACTCGGCGACACGGCGGTCGCGTCCGAACCCGACGTCTGGCAGGTCGCACTCGCCCCAGAAGGGGATCTCTCTCAGGAGGCGTTCGACCGCCGACTCTACGTCGTTCGGCGCGCGCTCGAAAATTCCATCGAGTCCGCCTCGATCGAAAACGCCGAGCGCTTTTACGTCTGCTCGCTCGATTCGAAGACCATCGTCTACAAGGGACTGTTGAAGGGCGAACAGGTCGAATCCTACTATCCGGATCTCAGCGACGAGCGTATCAAATCGAACTTCGTGATGGTCCACGAGCGTTTCTCAACGAACACGCTCGGGGCCTGGCATCTGGCTCACCCGTATCGAAACATCATCCACAACGGGGAGTTCAACACGATTCAGGGCAACATCAACTGGATGCGCGCCCGCGAGACGGACATCGAGAGCGATGTCGTCTCCGATATCGACGCCGTCAAGCCGATCATCGACGACCCCGACCAGTCCGATACCGCGAGCGTCGACAACGCGCTCGAACTCCTCATGCAGGACGGCCGCGATCTCGAGCACGCGCTCCGGATGCTCGTCCCCGAAGCCTGGCGCGGCGATGACTCGATGGATCAGGATCGGAAGGACTTCTACGATTTCCACGCCTCACTTGTCGAGCCGTGGGACGGACCCGCACTTGTCGCGGCGACCGACGGCGAACGCGTCGGTGCCGTTCTCGATCGGAACGGGCTCCGTCCGTGTCGGTACGACGTGACCACCGACAACCGGCTCATTATGGCCAGCGAGGCCGGCGCGCTCGAGACGAGTCCAGATGAAATCGCCGAGCGCGGTCGCCTCCAGCCCGGTCAGCTGTTCCTCGCCGATCCCAAGGAAGGCCGCGTGATTCCCGACGACGAAGTGTTCGAGGACCTCGTCGACGACCGCTACGGCGAGTGGGTCGCCGACGAACAGGTTTCGCTCGACGATATCGTTTCGACGGGCGATAAGACGCCCCAACAGCAGGTTTCAGATCTGCGTAACTTCCAGGCCACCTTCGGCTACACGCACGACGAACTCGAGAACCTGATCGAGCCGATGACCAAGAAGGGCAAGGACCCGGTCGGCTCGATGGGCGACGACACGCCGCTGTCGGTGCTCACCGAGTTCAACCGCCCGCTGTTTTCGTACTTCAAACAGCTGTTCGCACAGGTCACCAATCCGCCGCTGGATTACATCCGCGAGGAGCTCGTCACCTCGATGGAGTCCCGGCTGGGCTACCAGCGCAACTTGCTCGACGAGTCGCCCGAACACGCCCGACAGCTCGTCCTCGACTCGCCGATTCTCACCGACGCGGAACTCGAGTCGGTTCGAGACTGCGAGGCAAACGGGATCACGTCGACGACGATCGACATCACCTACGAACCCGAAAGTGACGAGCCCGGTCCGGATCTCGAAGCGGCGATCGAACGCGTTCGCGAGGACGCCGTCGCGGCCATCGAGGACGGCTCCGACATTCTCGTCCTCTCCGATCGCGGCGTCGACGCCGAGTCGGCGGCGATCCCGAGCCTGCTCGCGACGGGTGCGGTGCACCACCACCTCGTTCGCAACGGTCTGCGCAATCATGTCGGACTCGTCGTCGAGTCCGCGGATCCGCGAACCGTCCACCACTTCGCGACGCTCGTCGGCTACGGGGCGGGCGCGATCAACCCGTACCTCGCCTACCAGACCATCGAGGACATCACGTCCGGTCCCGACGGCGCGGACACCGACGTGGCGATCGACGCCTACGTCGGCGCGGTCGAAGACGGCCTGCTCAAGATCATGGCCAAGATGGGTATCTCGACGGTCGAGAGCTACCAGGGAGCCCAGATCTTCGAGGCCGTCGGTCTCGATTCGGACCTCGTCGCGGAGTACTTCGCGGGCACCGAGAACCGAACCGAAGGGATCGGGCTCGCCGAGATCGAATCGGACGTCCGCGAACGCCACGAGACGGCCTTCGGCGACGACGAGTCCAAACTCGACCGTCAAGGTGAGTTCGAACACCGATCGAACGGGATCCACCACCAGTGGAACCCCGAGACCGTCGGCGCACTCCAACAATCGGTCCGCTCGAACGACTACGAGCGCTACCAAGAGTTCGCCGAACTGATCAACGACCAACAGACGGAGCTCCAGACCCTCCGTGGGTTGCTCGAGTTCGATTCCGATCGAGAGTCGATTCCGGTCGAAGATGTCGAACCTATCAAGGATATCGTCCAGCGATTCTCGACGGCCGCGATGAGTCTCGGGAGCCTCTCGCCGGAAGCCCACGAGAACAACTCCATCGCGATGAATCGCTTGGGTGCGAAGTCGAACTCCGGCGAGGGCGGCGAACCGCCCGAACGGTTCGACACCGAACGCGAGTGCAACGTCAAACAGGTGGCTTCCGGCCGGTTCGGCGTCACCTCGACGTACCTCTCGAGTGCGGACGAACTCCAGATCAAGATGGCCCAGGGATCCAAGCCCGGCGAGGGCGGTCACCTCCCCGGCGCGAAGGTCAACGAGATGATCGCTCACGTCCGCAAGTCCACGCCGGGCGTCGGCCTCATCTCGCCGCCGCCGCTTCACGATATCTACTCCATTGAGGACCTCAAACAGCTGATATTCGATCTCAAAGCGGCGAACGAGGACGCCGACATCAACGTCAAACTCGTCTCCGAAGCCGGTATCGGCACGGTCGCTGCGGGCGTCGCGAAGGCAAACGCCGACGTGGTCCACATTTCGGGCCACTCCGGCGGCACGGGTGCCTCGCCCCGAACCTCGATCAAGAGCGCCGGCCTCCCCTGGGAGCTCGGCCTCGCCGAAGCCAACCAGATGCTTCGGGAAACGGGACTGCGCGATCGGATTCGCGTCTCGACCGACGGCGGAATGAAGACGGGTCGCGACGTCGCCGTCGCCGCCCTGCTCGGCGCCGAGGAGTACATCTTCGGCACCGGTTCGCTCGTGACCAGTGGCTGCGTGATGGCCCGACAGTGTCACAAGAACACCTGTCCGGTCGGCGTCGCCACCCAGCGTGAGGACCTCCGGAAACGGTTCCCCGGCGAACCAGAACACGTCATCAACTACATGACGTTCATCGCCCAGGAACTGCGCGAGATCATGGCCGAACTCGGCTTCGAGACGGTCGACGAGATGGTCGGCCGCGTCGAGGTCCTCGCACAACGAACCGACGTCGAGCACCCGAAAGCTCGCAAGCTCGACCTCTCCGCACTGCTTGCCAACCCCGAGGGCGACGTCCGCCGGAAGATCCGCGAACAGGATCACGAACTCGAGGAGCAACTCGACCGCAAACTCATCGACGCGGGCGAGCAGGCGATCGAGAACGAGAAGCCGGTCACGCTCGCGACCGACGTGTCGAACGTCGACCGCGCCGTCGGTGCGATGCTCTCGAACCGCGTCACCGACCGCTACGGCGAAGCGGGACTGCCCGAGGACACGCTGACCGTCGACCTCGAGGGAACCGCCGGACAGAGTTTCGGCGCGTTCCTCGCAAGCGGCGTCTCGATGCACCTGAACGGCAGCGCGAACGACTACGTCGGCAAGGGACTTTCCGGCGGTAAGGTGACGATCCGGACGCCCGACTCCGCGACCTACGATCCGGCTCAGAACGTCGCCATCGGCAACGTCGCACTCTACGGCGCGACGGGCGGCGAACTCTACGTCAACGGCGTTGCAGGCGAGCGATTCGCCGTGCGAAACTCGGCGGCCAAGGCGGTCGTCGAAGGCGTCGGCGATCACGGCTGCGAGTACATGACCGGCGGCGTCGTCGCCGTGCTGGGCGAGACAGGCAAGAACTTCGCCGCCGGGATGTCCGGCGGCGTCGCCTACGTCTACGACCCCGACGAGGACTTCGACAACCGTGCCAACACCGGCATGGTGACCCTCCACGAAACGCTCGACGACGAGGACGAAGCGATGCTCCGCCGACTCGTCGAGAACCACGTCGCCTACACCGGCTCCGAGCGCGGGCGGGAACTGCTCGAGAACTGGGAACGCACCCTTGAGTCGTTCGTGAAGGTCATGCCCGACGCCTACCACGAGGCGATCACCGAGGAGGGCCGCGACGACGTTCGTGCCGAACTGCCGGCGACGCCCGAGAGTCCGGCCGAAGCCGAATCGGCGGGCTACGCGGCGAGCGACGACTGATCGGCGTTTTTGTTCTTGGATTGAACGTCAGTTGAATCGGCTCGTTGTCGTGTGAATTTGGTCCACTCGTGTCAGCGACTCTCGCAATCGAGGATGCGAACCCGCACATATTTCAACAAACAATATAGTATAGCTAATAACAATGTCGGGCATAAAAAGGAAGCTACTCACGAGAAAAGCATGGAATCACGGATGGCTCTTCCTTTCGAGCGCCCTATTAGCCGTTTTTCTCGGATCTGCGATTAGGGTTTTCGTCTTCCCCTTCGACTCCGAACTCGTTGAGTTCGTGCTCTATGTGGGAACCATCACGGCGCTCATCCTCTCTTTTGTATACGTGGCCGCTCACATCGACGAACGGATTTGACAGTGCTACGAGGCACGCTGTTTTTGTTTTCTGTCGTCGCGGGTTGCTGTTTTGTTCGCCGTCGTCTAATTCGGCGCTCGAGGTAGCCGTCGGTAGTCGTATACGCCAGTATGGGTGTCCTATTCATGATATTCACTAGCACTTATTTGTGTTCGCTATCTAACTCGATCAATGAATCTGCGATTGACGAACGTCGGCAAACGGTACGCCGAAGGCGTCTGGGGCGTCCGCGAAGTCGACCTCGAGTTGGGCGAGGGAATTCACGGACTGCTCGGGCCCAACGGAGCCGGCAAGTCGACGCTGATGCGGATCATCACGACCGTCTCCGAGCCGACCACCGGGAGCACCTACTGGAACGGAACCGATACCGGCGAGACGCCCGCTGCCGTCCGGGACGTGCTCGGCTACCTGCCACAGCAGTTCGGGGTCTACCCCGATCTGACCGCGGTGGAGTTCCTCGAGTACATCGCCGCGCTCCGCGGACTGGATCGGGAGACCGCCGACGCCCGGATCGAGGAACTGCTCGCGCTGACGAACCTCCAGCAGGTTCGAGACGACAAACTGCGGACGTTTTCGGGCGGCATGCGCCAGCGAGTCGGCATCGCACAGGCGCTGGTAAACGACCCGGAACTGCTGGTCGTCGACGAGCCCACGGTCGGCCTCGATCCGGAGGAACGGGTCAGGTTCCGAAACGTCCTCTCTTCGACCGCGAGCGATCGCGTCGTCCTTCTTTCGACCCACATCGTTCCGGACATCGAAGCGACGGCAACGACGGTCGCGCTGCTCGACGAGGGCGAACTCGTGACCCACACCGATCCGGAATCGCTCGTCGAGGCGACCAACGGCAAGGTCTACGAGTACGTCGTTTCCCGCGAGGACCTCGAGGACGTTCGACGCGAGTACCAGGTTTCGGGCACCGTCCAGCGAGCGGACGGCGTCAGCGTGCGGGTGATCGCCGACGAGCGACCAGCCCCCGACGCGACGACCGTAACCCCGACGCTCGAGGACGCCTACCTCGATCGGATCGAACGGCGCGGGGCGGCCTGATATGCGCGTAGGCGGACTATCCACTCGACGGGTGTACCACGTCGCTCGAGCGGACTTTCTCCAGCGGATTCGTTCCCGCCGGTTGCTCGTCGTGTTGGCCGCGATTGCGTACGTCGGTTACCTGGTCAACGTTGGAACCGTCGAAATCTTCTATCAGGACTCGAGCAACGAACAACTCTACCAGTACGCCGGCGAGCCGACGGCGGCGTACATCGGTCTCACCGCCGGCGTGACCGGCGCATCGATCCTGTTTCTCGCCGGCTACTACGTCCTCAGCGGATCGCTCGAGCGCGATCGGACGACCGGCGTCGAGCGTCTCGTCGGCAGTACGTCGACCACCGACCGAGAACTGCTACTCGGAAAGTGGTGCAGTCACGTCGGCTTCGTCGCCGTCCTGCTGGGAACGCTCGGGGCGGCCGCTCTGCTCAATCACCTCGTTCACGGGACCGGCTCGACCGACCCGCTCTGGATCCTCGGTCCGGTCTTCTTGCTCGGCTTTCCGATCGGCTGTCTCGTCGCCGGCGTGACGATCCTGTTTCAGTCCATCGACCGACTGCGCGGGACGATCGGAAACGTGGTGTACTTCTTCGGCGCCATGCTGCTCGCGGTCGCGGCGGTTCCGGCGGTGGGAGATCGAGCGCCGGCGGAGATCCCGCTCTGGGCCCGGATGACCGATACGATCGGACTGTTCGCACTGGGCGAACTGACCTACGACGCGGTTCTCGAAATCGAGTCGGGCTACGACGGGCTGGGCGTGGCGAACTTCGGCGCAGGGTCGGCCGGCGCGGAAGTCGTCAGGTTCCACTGGACTGGCGACTCGTGGCCGCTCTGGTTTTACGCGAATCGATTCGGACTGGTTCTGCTCGGCGCCGGGTTCGCGCTCGCTGCGGCCGTTCCGTACGACCGATTCTCGTCCGCCAGTTCCTCGAGCGGAACCGGTCTAGTCGATCGCTTCCGAGGAGTAGTTCCGTCCCTGGGATCGGCGACCGACGAGGCGAACGAAACGGTTCGGCGTCCGAACGAGACGACCTTGACGCCGGTAACGGACCGATCCGCTGGCGGCTTCGGCCGGCTCCTCCGCCAGGAGCTTCGGCTGTTCGTTCGGGGTCAACCGTGGTGGTGGTACGCCGGCGCGCTTCTGATCGGGTTTATCGGACTCACCGGATCGGCTCCCTCTGAAGTGATCGTCTCGGTCGCGGCGGTGTGGCCGATCTTCCTGTGGTCGTCGATGGGCGTTCGCACGCTCGAGAACCGCATGACGCCGTTTATCGTCTCCTCGAGACAGCCGTACGGACAGCTTCTCGCGGAGTGGACTGCCGGGGCGATCGTGACCGCGGCGTTTTTCGGCGTCGCGCTCTGGCCCATGGTCCTCGAAGGCGGCGTCGGTGGAATCGTGGTACTTCTCGGCGGCATTCTCTTCGTGCCGTCGCTCGCGCAGGCGATGGGCCTCTGGAGTCG
This sequence comes from Halostagnicola bangensis, assembly GCF_054653435.1. NCBI lineage: Archaea > Methanobacteriati > Methanobacteriota > Halobacteria > Halobacteriales > Natrialbaceae > Halostagnicola > Halostagnicola bangensis. The sequence continues at coordinate 2,106,729 of NZ_BAAIGG010000002.1, forward strand.
AACGCGACGGCTGTTCGAGTTACTCTATCTCCTTCTCTGGTACGTCGGCCCGCTCAACGGCGTTCCGGCGCTTGACTTCGCGGGCGCGACCGCGGAAACGGCCGGGACGGCGACGCCACTGCTGTTCGGGGCGGTCGGCGTCGGTGCGCTAGTCGCGGCGCTGACCCACCGATACCGCCAGACTTGAGCCAGTTCTTCGGCTCGAGCCGTCGATCGGTGGACGGGATATCACTCCGAGCGACTGAACTCGGGATCGAACATCTGGGCCGACATCGGCGCTGGATCTCCTTCAGTGAGGTTGTATGCAGAAAAGTCCTCGAGACCGGCTTCCCGAAGCAGTTCCTCGTCGTAAACCGCGTTTCCGGTGTACGCTGCGGGGTCGCGACTGAGAATCTCGAGGGCGGTATCGGAGACGATCTCGGGCGTCCGCCAGTCGTCTTCTGTGCCGAGCCCGAAGTACCGCGTTGCGCGGGTGTCGATCGCGGTGACGGGCCAGAAGGCGTTACAGCCGACGTCGTGGTTTCCGAGTTCGCTCGCAAGCGAGAGTGTGAGGAAGGTCATGCCGAGTTTTGACCAGGCGTATGGAGCCTCGCCGGGCGCTCGGTCGACGGTGACCGGCGGCGCGTTGGTCAACAGCCACGAATTCTCGACCTCTTTGAGGTGCTCGAGGAAGGCTCGAGAAGTGAGATGCGTTCCGCGCACGTTCACGTCGGTGAGCAGGTCAAAGCGGTTTGCGGGGAGATCTTCGACGTTGGCGATCTGAATCGCGCTCGCGTTGTTGATGACGATGTTGACCTCGCCGAACTCGTCGATCGCTTGGTCGGCGGCGGCCTCGACCTCCTCTTCGTCGCGGACGTTCACCTGGATAGGCAGGGCGTCGACGCCGCGCTCGCGAGCTTCGCGGGCGGTTTGCTCGATCGTCCCCTCGAGGTCTCGGTCCTCGCCGTAATCGTCTTCCTCGCTCGTCTTTCCGGTCGAGACGATGTTACAGCCCTGTTCGGCGAGCGCCAGTGCGATTTCCTTGCCGATTCCTCGCGTCGTTCCGGTGATAAAAGCGGTTTGTCCGGACAGGTCTGGTTTCTCGAGTGCCATGGTACACTATTGCTCAGCACGACTATAAAACTTCAACCTAGTGGAGAATTGTCTTCGTCGTCAGTGGTAACGGCGAGGACGATGGACCGACTCAGATTCCCGCGCCGGTCGGCGCGTCCGGCAGATCCGCCGGTTCGGCGTCGAGGCCGAGTTCCTCGAGCGCGGCGGCCAGATGTTCGTCTTCGGCGAATTCGGAGCCGTCCTCCTCGCGGATGCGCTGGGTCGTCGCGAGCACTTCGGCGCGGCGGTCGTCCGGGATGTCGTACTTGTCGGCCGAGAGTTCGATCGTGAGGCCGTTGTGATCCCGCGTGTACAGCGAGTGGAAGATGCCCCGATCGAACTCGTTGTAACCGTACCGGGACTCCTCGAGCGCGTCGCGGATCTCGACGAACTCTTCGGCGTCGATAGAAAAGGAAAGGTGGTGGACTGAGCCGACCTGATTGCGAAGCGGTCGGTGATCTGACTGCCGGTCGTCGGTCACGAAGAAGGTGAGGATCCGCCCGTCGCCCGTGTCGAAAAACAGGTGCGTGGAGTTTGGATCGTCCAGGTTCGGTTGTCTAAGCACCAGCGGCATACCGAGCAGGTCGCGGTAGTATTCGATGGTGTCTTCCTCGTTACTTCCGATGAGCGTGATGTGGTCGGTTCCGGTGACGCTGATCGGACTCTTCGGCGGCGTCGCGGTGATCTCGGGTTCGTCGGTCATCGTTCGTGTTCGGCCTACGGGTGCCATCCGTATACCTGTAGTCCCTTACGCATGTTCGGGTCTCTGTACTCGCCCCAACGGGAGAACGGCACACTCGAGGAGTTGAAACTCCCATCGGGTGAGCCGAACGCTACCCGCCGCCGGTGACGACGACCGGCCGTTCCGTGTTGAGGATCGTCGACTGGGTCACGCTCCCGAAGACCGCTTTACCGACCGGGGAACGCTTTCTGCCGCCGAGGACGATCAGGTCGACGTCCCGGTCGTCGGCTTCGATGAGGATGTCTTCGGCCGCGTCGCCGCTATCCTCTGCAATCACGGTCTCGATATCCGCTTCCTCGAGGATCTCTTTCGCTCGACGCACCGACGCGACTCGAGTCGCGGTCTTGTACTGGCTGTACTCCTCGGGAATCTCGTCGTCGTCACCGAAGACGAACAGGAGGGTCGCTTCGATGTCGTCCGTTTCATGTGGAAGCGAAGCGACGTACTGCGCCTGCGCTCGAGCGCGGTCTTCGTCCGTATCGACAGGCACCAGAACCTGATACATGCCGTACGGTTCGGTTTCTGCAACTATAAAATCGACTCCGGGTTTCGAACCCACTCGAGTGGGTTCTCCCGCCGAGTAGCCCGACTCGCTCTCGTGGACCGGTCGACGGCGCTTCTGTTCGACCGGTCGGTCTCTCTGACTATCACTGTTCAGCACTCGATTTTAAGGTGGTTCACTGCCACCGTGGGAGTATCAGATGTCACGCGACGTGCTCGATCGGGACCCCGACGACCGTGTGCAGATTCTCGACCCGACCGGCGACGTGGTCGCGCCGGATCTCGTGCCCGATCTCGAGGCGGAGACGCTTCTCTCGATGTATCGGGATATGAAGTTCTGCCGGCGCTTTGACGAGCGGATGATCAGCCTCCAGCGACAGGGTCGGCTGGGGACCTACGCCTCGCTCGCGGGACAGGAGGGCTCTCAGATCGGGTCGACGTACGCACTCTCCGAGGAGGACATGCTCTCCTTTCAGTACCGCGAGCACGGAGCGATCGTCTCGCGGGACCTCCCCTGGGAGTACCTGCTGTACTGGATGGGCCACGAGGACGGCAACGCCGCCCTGACCGATCTGAACGTCTTCCCGCTGAACATCTCCATCGCCGGGCACATTCCCCACGCCGTCGGCTGGTCCTGGGCGGCCAAACTCAAGGGTGACGAGCGGGTGGGTGTCGTCCACTTCGGCGACGGGTCGACCTCCGAGGGCGACTTTCACGAGGCGATGAACTTCGCGGGCGTCTTCGACACGCCGACGGTCTTTCTGTGTCACAACAACCAGTGGGCGATTTCGGTCCCTCGAGAGCGCCAGACGGCCTCGAAGACGATCGCTCAGAAGGCACACGCCTACGGCTTCGACGGCGTGCAGGTCGACGGGATGGACCCGCTCGCGACCTACGTCGTGACGAAGGCCGCTCGAGAAAAGGCGCTCGGATCGGTCGAAGACGCCCCGGACGAACAGGGAGCCGAAGACGAGGACGACTCGAGCGAGCAGTTGCGACCGACACTCATCGAGGCGGTCCAGTACCGCTTTGGCGCGCACACGACCGCGGATGACCCGAGTGTCTACCGGGACGACGAGGAGGTCAAAGAGTGGCGCGAGCGGGATCCGATCGACCGGTTCGAACTCTACCTCCGGAACGAGGGGCTCATCGACAACGGTCACATCGAGTCCGTCGAAGCCGAAGTCGAGGAAACACTTGCGGAGCTACTCGAGCGGGCGGAAGACTACGAGGCGGATCCTCGAGCGATGTTCGAGTACACCTACGACGAGCCGACGCCGCGACTCGAGGCACAGCGCGAACAGCTCGAATCGCTCCGTTCGATCCACGGCGACGACGCGCTCCTCGAGGACGAATAGTGGACCTTCCCCGGCTACTGCAAGCTCGGTCTTAAAGCGTCAACTGGGACAGGCTAACCGCTTTGGGTCGCGTCTCGAAATCACCACGTAACAGCTCTCCATGCAACTCGAGCAATCAGCGACCGAAACCGGAACAGACACCGATTGGACCGATACGATTCCGAGCGCGTTCGACGCCAGAGTGCTCGGACTCGTCGTGATCCTCGCCGGACTCGCCGCCTCGGTGAACGTCCCCTACGGCGGCCTTCCGATGGCGGGCGTCGCGTTCGCGACGCTCACCGTTATCGGTGTCGTCGGCCACGTTCTCGGCGAGCGAAAACTGCGCCGGATCACCGACGGCCTCGCCGAGCGTTGGAGCCAGAAGGGGGTCGCGATCGAACGGGTTACCCGCTCCTCGAGCGGGATGCGGACCGAATGGACGCTCCACACGCCCGACGGTAACGTGACCGTCGGCGGCCTCGCACTCGCTCCGATGTCGCGGCTGTCAATCGAGTGGGAGGGAATCAGCGACTCGATGTCCGCGGGCGAGGCCGAAGACGACCTCGAGACGCTCGCGAGCGGACTGTATCGCGAAATCTTCGAACTTCCGTAGCTCTCCTTTCGGATCGATTACCCCTCGAGCATCGCTACCTCGAGCAGGTTCGATTCCTCCCAGTACCGCTCGTGGAGGTCTTCGCCCCACATGCGGACGTGCTGATTGTCGGTGTCGAGCGCCGCCTGCAACACGCCGTCGTCGTCGCGGACCATCAGACTCACCACGTCGTCGGCGACGGTCACGGCGTGGGGAACGCCGCCGTCGAAGACTCGAATCTCGGCCCGATCGGTCTCGAGCAACTCTCGAAGCCGCTCTCGGAGCGTCGCGTCGTCCGCGAGCGCGTCGATCGCCGTCGCCGAAAACACGCCCTCGAAGGTCTGGTCGTTCTCGAGCACCTCCCGACACACTGTCTCGAGACTCCGCTCGTTGAACGCGTAGGAGACGATTCGAACGCGGCTTGCACCCCGAATCGTTTCGGTCACTCGCCCGACCGGTGCCCCCGGCCTCGTCTGTGAGGGCGTTGTAATCGTCGCGTCCCGAAGCGCGAGGAGATCGAACGCCATCTCGTCTGTTGGCAACCATTCGACGACGTCTCGGAGCGTGAGTTCCGTCTCGACGATCTTCCGAAGATCCGTAAACCCGGCCGCGATAAGCCGTCCCGTCGCCGTCACGTCGTAGCCGTCGCTCGTTCGGGCGATCCAGTTTCGCTCATCGAAATCACGAAGGATACGCCCGAGCGTCGGCTGTGAAGCACCCGTCGCCTCCTCGAGTTCACGTCGTGTCGAGGACGACTCTCGCAACGCGTTCAACACCGCGACCCGATTCGGGGAGAGCGCGAGAAATTCGATCTCTTCGAGCGCGAGGTCCATACCCGTCGTTCGAACCGTTCCTCAAAGTATGTTTTGGGCCGTGAATAGATTTCACCCCGTGAACGACTGCACCGCTCGAAAGAGTAGCGCACCGCCCCATAGTTTCTTCCTGTGTAATAATTACTGAATTAACTTATGTGGCTCACGCCCTTCTGTTCTCACAAGAGATGATTACGGAACTGCTGACATTCGGTCGGTTCGAACGAGACGCCACGGAGGTGTCGAACTAACGTGTCTCGAGTCCGAACCCTCGTTCTATTCGCCCTCGCGAGCGTCTTCTTCGGCGGGACCTTCGTCGCGGCCAGAGCCGGGCAGGAGTTTATCCCACCGCTTTTGTTCGTCGCGCTTCGCTTCGACATCGCTGCGGTCCTGCTGATCGGCTACGCCGTCTTGACGACGCCTCGCGAGGATCTTGTCCCTACAACTCGAGGCGATATCGCCGGCATCCTCGCCGCCGGCGTCTTCGCCATCGGACTGGCGAACGGGCTCCTGTTCGTCGGTCAGGGTTACGTCACGAGCGCGGTCGGTTCGATCGTCTTCAGCCTCGTTCCGATCTTCTCGCCGTTGCTCGCCAGCGTGTTGCTTACCGACGAGCGCCTGACGGCGACGGGTGCTGTCGGCACCGCCGTCGGACTGGTCGGCGTCGCGATGGTGATCGGCATCGAGCCGGGAAACCTCCTCGGAGCCGCAAACGGCGGCACCGCGATCGTCCTCTTCGGCGCGATCAGCGGCGCGCTCGGTGCCGTCCTGATTCGACGCGCCGACGTGACGACCTCGAGTACCGTCCGGACCGCCTGGGCGCTCCCGGTGAGCGCGCTGATGCTCCACGCGATGAGCTTCGGTGCCGGCGAGTCCGTCGGCGCAATCGAGTGGACGACCGGTGCGATCGTCGCGCTCGTCTACGTGAGCGTCTTCGCCGGTGCAATCGCCTACATCGCCTACTTCGAACTCATCGACGAGGTCGGCGCGATCCGCTCGAGTCTCACCTTCTACGCCAGTCCGGTCTTCGCGACGCTCGGTGGCTGGCTCTTCCTGGGCGAACAGCTCTCGGGACTGGCCGTCGCCGGGTTCGCGGTCATCGTCGCTGGCTTTACGATCATCGGCTACCGGACGATCGTCACCTCGCTCGAGGGAACGGTGCTCCGGGTGGTCCACCGCGTTCCGCCGATCTACCTTCACGGTGATGACCGTCGGGACTCGAGGTTCGACACTGACAGCGACTAACGATGCTGATTGACCGCTCGTTCAGAGTACGTGACTTCGCAACGCTGCAACCGAATGCGGCCAGTCGTCCTCGAGTTCGACCAACGCGGCCTCGACTGTGGTTCGGTTCTCTCGCATCCACGCCTCTTCCTCGTCGAGTCTGTCCGACCACTCTGCGCGCGAGTCGATTTCGAAGTCCGCCGCGGTGTAGGTGTCGCCGTCGACGGGGACGGTGCCGTGAATATCGCCGCAGCTCGAACACCTCGTCGAGGCGATGATGAAGTACCGCTCGAGGCGGTCGACGACCGAGTCGTCGATCCCCTCTGGCGGTGTCGGTTTCTCGTCCGCGGATTCACAGTCATGACAGAGCGTCGTCCGGCTTCCCAACGGTTTCCCGCAGTTCAGGCAGCTGTTCACCATGGGTTCGCTGGCCTCCTTTTTGCGTAAAAACTCTTGTTCGAGCCGCTATTCGACCGGGCTCCTCCTCGAGTCACTTGAGCGGTGTTCTACTCGACCTACTCGAGCCACTCGGGCGTCCACTCCACGATCCGTCGGCGAACCGCCGCGTACCCCACTGAGAGCACCAGTCCGCCGACGATGACGGCACTGATCCATCCCTCGAAGACGAGCAGGCCCGGCACCGCGAGTGCGATCGCGAGAGCGGCGTCTTCCGGCGCGCCGTCGTATCTGATCCACCGCCGCGGACGGATCCACCGAGCACGGACGTGGTCGTACACTGCCCGATCGCTGCGATCGTTCCACGGGTCCATCTCGGGGCCGCCGCCCAGCGCGTCGCTCATCGCGTGGAGCCACGCGGCGACGGCGAACGCGGCGAGTGCGGCGGTCGCGGCCGTGGGAGCGAGCAGAGCGAGGGCGACGAAGCCGACCGCGGCGACGCTCCCCAGTACGGGCGCGTGAAGCGTTCGCCGGTGCTCGAGAACGAGGTCGAAGTCGGGGACGAGTCCGCCGCAGATGGCCCCGACCGCGAGCGGAACCGCGAGTTCGGGAACGGCGTAGGCGACCGGCGCGACGACTGCGAGCCCAGCGAACACGTGCGTCGTCGCCATCATATCCGTGCCTACGGGACCGGAGGGGAAAACTGTAGGCGAATCGCGGTTAGCTAGCTATCACTCGCCGAGTTCTCGGGTACCAGTCCCTTCTCGGCTAACTCCTCGAGCGCCCCCTCGGTCTTCTCGAGGTGGTCGATTCTCATCCCCTCCCGAACTGATTCGGCTTTCGTGAACTGGATCTCCTCGTAATCGACGACCTGCACGCGATTACCCCACGGATCTCGGAAGTCGAGCCCGCGCGTGTCGAGCACGTCGACATCGAACTCCTCGAGTCGCCGCTCGAGGGCTTCGGCGTCGTCGACCACCAGTCCGAAGTGGCGATGTTCGTCTTCGTTCGGCGTCTCGTGTTCTGATAACGCGATGAACTGGTCGCCCATGTCGATAAAGGCGCTCGTGTCGCCTCGACCGCGCAGTTCGAACTCGAAGAGGTCGCCGTAAAACTCGAGGGCGGCGTCGATGTCGCCCACCTCGAGGGCGACGTGGTTGATTCCGACGGGACGAACACGATCGGCGGGTGAGTCGGTCATCGTGTGGCTGAACGTCGTTGATGCTGATAACGTTAGGGACGATCTTGTTTTCGAGTCCGTGCTCAGTGTGGTGGTTTTTCATAGCCTGGATACGGTTCGTCGTCGATTTCGTCCTGATCGGTAACTACGAGACGATGTCTACCCCCTCGGGATCGACCTAAGAAATTATCCACAATTCAACACTGGTGGGTATTTAACCCCTGGATTGCTCTTCCAACGGTAGTATCGCGCTTAATTAGCAACGAACCAGTGTCGTCAAGGATCTCTTTCGGCTCTTCACTCAATAGAATATCCTTCTGATCGTCTGTTATAATATCATCAGTAACACGGATAAGTCCCTCCTCACTAAGCGATTGTTGATTCAACGAATACGCGTTTGAACATGTCGGTGCAGATACTGTAAAGTTAGTAGTCGAAATAGCCGAAGAACTACCGATATCGGTTGCTGATGCGCTTGCATCAATCTCAGCACTGTTGCCATCTCTGGTAGTCACGTCCATTCTTGCATACACACAACTGTCTGTGGTACCCTCGCCAGCATCCCCAACGTTGTTGATCCAATCCCAAATTAGTTCGTAAGAGTGGTTGTTCTCATCCGCACTTCGTTCTGTAAGATAGGTGAAGGCCATAGAAGCAGCAATAGTGCTAGCTGGATTGGAAAAGGCTAACGCCGTTCCAGCACTGACTGCACCAGAAACAGCAGTCTGAACGAAATTTTCGTCAACGTCACTCGGCTCTTCCTCAAAAGCTTCGTACCCACCTATTGCTTCATTATGATCCTGTTGGCTGGTACTGACTATGTTTCCACTGGCATCAATTGATAACTCGTTTGATGCAACAGAATTCCTCTCAAGATAGTCTTCTCCGTCCCAAACAAACGCATTTCCTGTAGCTCCGAAATGGATCCGATGAGTAAAGTCACAGTAATTCTCATCTGCCCAGGAATTATATTCCGAAGCATGAAGGGTTGATTCTAGCCTATACTGACCATCATGAGCATCACGAACGATCGATTCTGAGTCTGAATTCAATGTTGTTGAGGACCCACTTCCACCGCAAAGGGGCGCATATTCATCAGAGTTGTTTTCTTCTTGAGACGCTCCAACTGCACTGACAAAACTGAGACTGGAGATCCCAAGGCTTGCTAATACATTGCGTCGATTCATGGATCGTTTCTCAGACACCATAGGATATATCGTATGCGAATTATTATAAACCCATTAATATAGGAAAGATTAACTTCAAGAATGAGAGATAATACTTAAATTCCTACTTATATATGCCAACCACTTTGTTTGATCCTGCATAGATGAGGGTCTGAGGAACAAGCAGGTAGTGCCGAGAACCGCTTATGCAACTCGCCAACCTGCTCAGAGAACTTGGCCGTGGAATTGAGGTTCGGAAATTGGTGGGCATCGCGTTTGAGTCCTTTCCAGACCTGTTCAATTGAGTCAAGATGTGGTGAGCCGACTATAAGAAATTCGAAGTCAATGCCGGAGCCACGTTGCTGAATCGACGAAAAACACGGCGTCACTGACGTCATGCTTCTCCCGGAGTTCAGTGAGAGAATATTGGGCTGAGAGCGATTGTTCGTGTTGGATAGTGCTCAACATGGAGAAATTCGCTGATTTCGGGATCGACGGCAGCGTACAGCCAGTAGAGCTGATTATCAAGCTGGATCCGGTTTCGTCAAGTGCGATGTGATCCGGTTGTTTCCGTCTGTCGGCTTGTAGGTCAGCTTTCTGAATCCCCAATTGTGAACAGTTGATCTCACCCATTCGACACCGACCCCTTCTAATGCAGACACAGTATCCGAAAGTGATAATCCGAACAGATGGAGCTGGATACTCAATCGCATCAGCTCGCGCGGTGTCGCCTTGCGCTCCACAAAATCTAATTGAACTTCGCTGCCAGAACTGGTGAGATTGCTGAATTCGAGCATAGGAACCACGAATTCCATTATCCCGTTCCTTCAAACTCTAATCTGAACGGCGCCCATTTGACGGTTGGCTGGTTATTTAGTAAGATTTCATCCACCAGCACCCTTCACTTCATATGTTATTAATCAACAATATCACAGGGGTTTTCAGGATAGTTCTCACAATCCCGTTCAATTAGATAAGGAGAGTCTGATTCAAGTTGCACTGCGACCCATTGACAACTGGTCTCACTAGAATCAGCACTGAGAACGATATTGCTCCACTCTTCCGACTCGCCAGTTCTCGCCGCAACAATATATTCGTGTTCTGCTCCAGTATTCCATTCACAGTCGACGATTTGAGTTGAAGGTGAGTCTGAAGCGGATGATATCGTGATTGTTGTTTGCTGAATCGTCGTTTCGTCCGGCAGTGTCTAGTTAGCCCAGTTTGAGAAGCGAGCAGGCCGTAGAGTTACTTTGGCATGAAGCTCGCAGACCTGCTCAGCGAGTCCTACGCGGCGGAATTTGATGAAGTTTGGGAGCGTGAGCGGACGGCGACGCCCGTCAGGGTGTTCGCCGTCCGGCTCCACGCGACCGGTTGTTCGCTTCGAGAAACACAAGCAATTCTTCGCTTGATAGGCGTTGAACGCTCTCATCAAGCAATCTGGAACTGGGTACATCAGCTGGCTGACAGCGTACCAGACCCGCCGGTGGCGAAGCCATCGCGGGTCGCGGTTGATGAGACTGCTGTCAAAATTAACGGCGAATGGTCTTGGTTGTACGCTGCAATAGACCTCGATACAAAGTTGATTCTCGATGCTCAGTTGTTCGGTCGCCACGGCACCGATCCGGCGGCTGCGTTCCTGCATAGACTCCGCGAGAAACATGATCTCTCCGAGACGGTGTTTCTCGTCGATCAGTTTGGCTATCGGACTGCCCTTGCTCGATTAGGACTAAACGGTCGGGTTGACTACACCGACCGAAACCTCATCGAAAAGTGGTTTCACACATTCAAAATGCGCGTTGACCGTTTCCATAACTCGTGGGTGGGCAGTCGGCGGAGCGCTCGCAAATGGATTGAACATTTTGTGCATTATTACAACCACCAGAGACCGCATCAATCGCTCGATGGACGAACGCCGGTTGAGGAGGTTCTAAACTAGACAGTGCCTTTCGTCCTCATCTATCCGAACCTCGACATTTATCTCCTCATCATGAAAATTTTCCACTCGAACACCTCCAAGCTGTGTACCGGTATCCGAAGAGATGCATCCTCCAATTAATGGCGAGTTAGCTAGGATTAGTAATTCTCTTCGTTTCATAGTTCAATCTCATTCCCATCGCTAATAAGTCTACTCTATGATTAGGATCTATTTTGTGGTGACTAACTGCCGAGATGCACTGGTTCCAAGGGTAGCAAAATCGGCAAATAGCAGATGTGTGCAGTAAAAATTGACTTTGCGATTAAAAATTCATACAACTGGAATCGGCTTATCATATTACGATATTGGAATCTGGATTACAAGAATAGACGCAAGAAGCGGTTTACTGATAGAGTCTGAAAATCATCCAATCAGTAATTGAGATACACACGAGTGATAAAGTCGGCGTTCACGCCGATAGTTCCCTCTTCCGGATTGCACACAGCATGCGGCTTGATCCTGCGTGTCTGTCGGAACGTCGTCTCACCCGTTCGTATCACCCGTGAAATATTGGGATATGAATGTGAAAAACTGAGCAACTGGAGAGATCGAACGGCACGTAAAATCCCCCCTTGAGACTGTGCCTCGCTACCCCTCGAGGTTCTCGCCCTGATAACTCCCGTCGTAGAAGTCCTCGTGATCGGCTTTGACTAGAACGAGCTGGGCGATCCGGGCACCACGCTGGATTTCGATGTCGTGGTGGACCTGCAACAGCCCTTCGCCGCGGCCCTCGTAGCCGGCGTCCCAGACGGCCGTATTGAGCATGCAGGAGTTGCGCATGAGCGAGGAGCGCGGATAGACGAACCCGACGTGGCCCTCCGGAATCTCGATCTGTTCGCCGTAGCGAGCCACGTAGGCCCCCTCCGGGAGGTAATACGTCTGGGGCATCTTCTCCTCGAGTTCCTCGAGGGGTCGGGCGACGCGCTCGCCGACGGACTTTCCATCTTTCGTGATACGGCCTGGCTCGAGTTGCTCGAAGACGATCTCGAGGGTGAGATCGACACCGTTAGGTTGAATCTGCTCGTCGGTCGCCGGCGAAACGTAGTCGGCGACGAAGGCACCGGAACGGAACATATCCTCGAAAACGGATCGGAACCGGGAAAAACGTATCGCGTTCCGTCCGATTCGCGGTGGTGTCACATTCTCACGGTACTACCGGACCTGTTCTCCTGATATTGGTATGTTCACTATTCACGTAGGCCTGCCGATTTCGAGTGTGTACATCCGTGTACTTCCGGCGCAACATTTGCGCCATTGATACCGATTTTTCAGGAACTAGCATGGTCGACCCGGACGGAAACACGCTGGATTTATCAGGACGGAAAGCCGAGATTCGGACGCTATGGGACAGACTCTCACCGAAAAGATTCTCGAGGATCACCTCGTCGAGGGCGAACTCGAAACTGGCGAGGAGATCGGCATCGAGATCGATCAGGTACTTACACAGGACACGACCGGTACGATGGTCTGGCTGCAGTTCGAAGCGATGGGACTGGACGAAGTCCAGACCGAAATCGCCGCCCAGTACTGCGACCACCAGACGTACCAGTTCGACTTTAAGAATACGGACGATCACCGCTTCCTGCGTTCTGCGGCCGGTACATTCGGCGCTCATTTCTCCCGACCCGGAAACGGTATCTGTCACAACGTTCACCGCGAGAACTTCGCAGCGCCCGGCAAGACGCTGCTCGGTTCCGACAGCCACACCCCGACGCCCGGCGGGCTCGGCCAGCTCGCGATCGGCGCGGGTGGAATCGACATCACCGTCGCGATGGGCGGTGCACCATACTACGTCGAGATGCCCGAAGTCGTCAACGTTCGCCTCGAAGGCGAGCTTCCAGAGTGGGCGACCGCAAAGGACGTCATCCTCGAGATGCTCCGTCGTCTCACCGTCAAAGGTGGCGTCGGCAAGATTCTCGAGTACACCGGCCCTGGCGTCGAGACGCTCACCGCCCCAGAGCGGATGACGATCACCAACATGGGAACGGAACTCGGCGCGACGACGTCGATCTTCCCGACCGACCACCAGACCGAGGACTACCTCGAACGGCTCGGCCGCGAAGAGGAGTACGTCGAGCTACAGCCCGACGACGACGCTGAGTACGACGACGAGATCGTCGTCGACCTTTCGGACCTCGAGCCGCTGGTCGCCCAGCCCTCGATGCCCGACAAGGTCGTCCCCGTCAGCGAAGTCGCGGGTCAAGACGTCGAACAGGTTATCGTCGGCTCTTGTACCAACGGTGGCTACGAGGACATCCTCCCCGTCGCCAAGATGCTCGAAGGCCGCGAGGTCTCGATGGAAACCGAAACGATCGTCGCACCCGGTTCCAAGCAGGCCTCAGAGATGCTCGCCCGTCAGGGCTGGGTTGCCGAGATGATGGCCGCCGGCGTCAACTTCTCCGAGGCGACCTGCGGTGCCTGTATCGGGATCGGCCACGTGCCGGCCTCCGATTCGGTCTCCATGCGAACCTTCAACCGCAACTTCGAGGGTCGCTCCGGTATCGAAGACGACAACGTCTTCCTCTGCTCGCCGGAAGTCGCCGCCGCTGCCGCGATCGCTGGCGAAATCGTCGACCCACGGGACCTCGAGGACGAACTCGACGATCTCGAGGCACCGGGCGTCGAGCTCCCAGACGAGTACGACGGCTCCAAGACCGACCTCATCGCACCCGACGAGGCGGTCGACGACGAACTCATCAAAGGTCCGAACATCGGCGACGTCCCGATCCGAGACCAGCTCGATTCGGACATCTCCGGTGAAGCGCTCCTGAAGATGGAAGACAACATCACGACCGACCACATCATCCCTGCGACCCAGGACATCCTGATGTACCGGTCGAACGTCCCGAAGCTCTCGGAGTTCACGCTTAGCCGCGTCGACGAGACCTTCGCGGAACGCGCACTCGACGCCGACGGCGGCTTCCTCGTCGCCGGCGAGAACTACGGTCAGGGCTCCTCGCGCGAACACGCAGCCCTCTGTCCGATGTACCTCGGCATCGAGGGCGTCCTCGCACAGAGCTTCGCACGGATCCACCGCGCGAACCTCTTTAACTTCGGTATCGTCCCGCTGACGATCGACGAGGAAACCTACGAGAACATCGATCAGGGCGACGAGATCGAAGTCATCGACGACGTCTACGACGCAGTCGCGAACGGACAGGAGGAGTTCTCCGTCCGCATCAACGACGATTACGAAGTCACGGCGACGCTCGACGCTTCCCAGCGCGAACGCGACATCCTCGCGGCTGGTGGCAAACTCTCCTGGACGAAAGACCAGGCGGAAGGAACCGGCGCCGCACCCGCTGACGACTGATCGGAACCGACTCGAGGTTCCGAGCCCGCAGTTTTGCGGTTTTCTCTTTCCTTTTTGTTGTTGAACGCTGTCCCGCAGTCGCTCGTCGGTGTCGACGGGCTTTGCGTTCGTTCGAAGTCGTTGCTCCGTATTTACGGCAGATCCAACGCCAGAGAAGATATACGACGCAGAGCACTACTTCCGGTAACCGAATGCCTGGATACGAAAACGCGGGTTACCGGCGACTGTTTGAGGACGAGGGACTCTCGTTCGGGCTGAGCTTTCCGCTCACGGACTCGAGCCGCTCGAGGCCGAACGTCGCCGAAGAGATGCGCCTCGCCCGCCGAGCCGAGTCGCTGGGCTTCGACGCGCTCTGGTGTCGCGACGTGCCGACGTACTGGCCGAAATTCGGCGACGCCGGACAGACGTTCGATCCGTGGACCTGGCTCTCACACATCGCCGCCCACACCGACGAAATTGCCCTGGGAACGGCCAGTATCGTCCTCTCACTTCGCCATCCGCTCCACGTCGCCAAGGCGGCGGCGAGTATCGATCGGCTCTCGGACGGCCGACTCGTCCTCGGCGTCGCGACCGGTGACAGGGATCCGGAGTTTCCCGCTTTCAACGTCGACCCCTCGAGTCGCGGTGCCCTTTTTCGGGACGCTATCGAGGTTCTCCGAACTGTCTGGTCCGAACCGGCACCCGAACTCGAGAGCCGGTGGGGAACGCTTTCGGGCGAACTCGAACTCGTCCCGAAGCCGACTACCGAGACGCTTCCGTTGCTCCCGACGGGTCACGCTCGCCAGGATCTCGAGTGGATCGCGGAGAACGGCGACGGCTGGCTGTTCTATCATCTCCCGGAGTCGACTCTCGAGAGCTTTCTTACCGATTGGCGCGAGCAGGCGGGCGAGAAGCCGTTCTCCATGGCGATGGGCGTCGAATTTGCCGATGAATCGGGTGCCGAACCCACGCCGATCCATCAGGGAATGTGCGCCGAGCCCGAGTGGTTCCGTGAGTACTTTCGGGATCTCGAGCGAATGGGCGTCGATCACGTTATCGTCGGACTCGGCGGCGACGATCGAGAGCGTGCACTCGAGATGTTCGAAGCGGAGATTCTCACAGAGTTGTCGTAACGAGGTTTCCCGGCCACCGATACACCGCTGAGTTCGCCGACTCAGTCTCTCTCGGCCGACTCCTCGTGCTCGGGATCGGGCTCGCTCGTGACCGACCCGGCGACGCGTTTGGCGACCGCGGAGGGAACGTCGGAGGGCATCGTGAGCCGACGCTGGATGAGAACCAACCCGGCCGAGAGAACGAGTAACGTCCCGCCGACGAACGGGTCACCCCGAACGAAGAGGAACTCGAGTCCCGCGAGGGCGGCGGGAATCGCGAGGATGAGCACGCCCGCGAGCTTGAACGTGTCGATGATGCCGGCCATTGGGTCGGGCTACGAACGACAGCCCCAAAAAGACGCCGACGTCGGTCAACCCGGAACGGCTTTGGCTCGTCGCCTGCCATCTTCGGGCGAGAGTAGATCATGTTCACGGGAATCGTCGAGGAGACCGGCGAAATCGTCTCGCGCGAGCAGACCGAGGACGGGCTTCGGTTCCGAATCGCGGCCGATACGGTCGCTACGGGGCTCGAGCACGGCCAGAGCATCAGCGTCAGCGGGGCCTGTCTCACGGTCGAACGTTTCGAGGACCGGTCGTGGTTCGAAGTCTTTCTGGCGAGCGAGACGGTTGACCGCACCTATCTCGGCGAACTTGATGAGGGCGATGTCGTTAACCTCGAGCGGGCGATGCCCGCCGACGGACGTTTCGATGGCCACGTCGTGCAGGGTCACGTCGACGCCGTGGCGACCGTTGAGGCCGTCGAATCCGTCGGCGAGGACTGGTACTTCGAGTTCGCCCTCCCCGAGGGCTACGACCGCTACGTCGTCGAGAAGGGGTCGATTACCCTCGACGGAATCAGCCTCACGGTCGCAGAGCTAACCGAAGACGGGAACGTGACGGTCGCGATTATCCCGACGACGTACGACGAGACCGCCCTCTCCGAGAAATCGCCCGGCGATCCGGTCCACCTCGAGGTCGACGTCCTCGCGAAGTACGTCGAACGGTTGCTCGAGTCACACCTCGAGTAGGAGCGTGGGAAGCGAAACTATCGTCGTCGGATGGACAAACTGGCAAACTGGTAGGTAACTGTCGTCATCAAAAAGCTATTCCAGTGGCGATCTCGGAGAGCAGTATATGCACGTACTCGTCGCGGGAGCCCACGGACAGGTCGGACAGCACGTCACGAGCATTTTGGCCGAAAGCGACCACGACGTGCGAGGTATGATCAGGAGCGAGGATCAGGTCGAAGCTATAGAGGATCTCGGCGCTGAGCCCGTTGTTGCGGACCTGACGGAGGAGGTCTCCCACGCCGTGGAGGGCTGTGACGCCGTCGTGTTCGCCGCCGGATCCGGCGGCGACGCCGTCTGGGACGTCGACCGCGACGGCGCGATAACCCTCATGGAAGCCGCCGAGGATCAGGGCGTCGAGCGGTTCGTCATGCTCAGTTCCATTAGCGCTGACACGCCGGAGGAGGCCCCCGAGGCGCTCCGAGACTATCTAAACGCGAAGGCTGAAGCCGACGAGCGGCTCCGAGAGAGCGACCTGACGTACACCATCGTTCGCCCCGGTGAACTCACCAACGAGAACGGAACCGGTCGTATTCGGACGAGTGCCGAACTCGAGCGGACTGACGGCGACGTTCCGCGGGAAGACGTAGCCCAGACGCTGGTCGCCGCACTCACCGCGGAACGCACCGAGGGCCGTACCTTCGAGGTGCTCTCCGGAGACGACACAATCGAAGCGGCGTTGGAGGACCCGCTCGAGTCATAACGGAATCGATAGAACAGCACTCGCTATCGCTGAGCCGGTTCGAACTCCGTCCGTTCCGGCGTGAGGTCCCGATCGGCGATGTCTTCTCGAACATCGCGGTACGTCCGCCGGTAGTGGGCGATTTTTCGGTAGAGGTAGTAGCCGAAGATGGCGTTGAACGCGACGACGAAGCCGACGAAGGCGGCGTCGGGCCCGATTGCCAACAACTCGGCGGCTATCGCCGGAACGAACTGTACGGTGGAGTTGTACAATCCGTGGACGAACGCGGCGACCAGCAGTCCTTTGACGACTAGCGGACCCGCGTTCTGCGGATTGAACTTCGCCAGCCCGAGGTAAAATCCCGCGATGGCGGAGTAGATAACGTGGCCGGGACCGGCCAGCGCTCGAGTCGTCGCGATTTCGGTTGCGGCGACGAACAGTCCGGTCCCCGACTCGAGATCGGTCAGGTAGCCCCCGATGTAGATTGCGTTCTCGATGGAGGCAAAGCCAAGTCCCGCGACGGCACCGTACACCGCGCCGTCGATCACCGCGTCGAAACTGTCGCTTCGATAGGCGTAGACGCGGACGGCGAGTAGTTTGACGGCTTCCTCGACGGGCCCGACGATCAGGAAGAAAAAGAGAAGACTGCCGAGGACGGTCGCCCTATTGATGAACTCGCCGCCGACTGTGTTGATAACCGCGGCGAAGGGTGCAAACAGGATTACCAGCACGAACGTCGCGACGAGCAGACCGAGGGGTTCTCTCGTCGTGATATCCGCGTACCAGATGTACGCCGCGAGCAACGCGGCGGGGACGACCGACAGCAGGAAGAAGACGCTCACGAGCGGTTGCTCGGCGACGATGATGGCTGGAGACAACAGGATCGACGCCGTGATCGCCAGCGCGACCAGTAAGACGATGGCGGGAAATCCGTAGCTGAGTGCGGTGTAGACGCCGTAGGCGAACCGGTCGAGCAACGAGCGCGGCTCCCAGGTCGATACCTCCTGTAAATCCCTCGAGTCGTCTGCGGCCCGTTCGATCGGATCGCGTCGACGTGGCATATCACCCGAATCACCGCCCGCTCGGAAAGACGTTTCCGCCGCAGGCTCGGACTCGCAGTGAGACGCGGGGATTTGGCGTGTGGCTTGGGCGACGGTGAGGCTGTGGTTTTAGTCCGGTGGGGCGTGGCTTGGGCGCACGGAAAGACGGGGATTCGGCCGCACCTCGTTCAAACACGGAATTCACAAAGGTCTCCTGTTCGTATGGAGACGCATGCACTTCGATCAGCGAACCCAACGCGCGCTTCGGGACGTCGGCCTCGAGACCGAGGATCTCCGCGAGGCGTCGACGGCTGTCGTCGAGGCCGTCGAGGACGACGCTCACGCCCTCGAGGCGTTTTTTGACGAGCACGAAACGATCTACTCCGATATGGACATGGCCCACTCGAGCGAGGAGCACCCCGAACACGCCGTCGAGTACCTGGATCTGATGACTCACGCCGACGAGATGCGCGGCTGGCTCCGATTCGACAGCTGGGGCGTCTACGTCGAGGGCGGGCGGATTCTCGAGGACGAACACGTCGAACTGACTCTCGGGCCGACGATCAACGGCCGGGTCAGATTCGCACCGGATCGCGACACCCTCCGATGAGCGGGCGGAATACGAGAACGGCCCAGAACGGAACGATGGAGGGCGAGAGATGACGACGGCTCGCGTCCGCGGAATCTACACGACCGCCGTCACACATCTGCTCCGAGAGGCCGACCTCGAGGTCGTGCAGGCCTCCGAACCGATTCGCGAGCGCTTCGACGATGAGTTCGAAGTCGCTCCCGCGGCCGTCACCGTCGACACCACTCGAGACAGGCAGGGTGTCGGGGTCTCCGGCCCGCCGGAGGCCGTCGAAACCGTCGCGAACGAACTCGAGTCCGTCGCTATCGACGCCTTCCGCTGGGAGAGCGAGGTTTCCGACGGGGCCGTTTTCGACGCCGAAGTGCTCGAGGCCTCGGGCGGAAGCGGCGCGGTCGTCGACCTCGGTGAGGGCCGTCGCGGCTATCTCAACTACGACGATGCGGACGGCTACGTCGACTCGGGCGATCGGTATCGCGTGCAGGTTCGCGAGTCGACGCCGCCGTGGGCCGACGACCGGCCTCGCGTCGTCCCGACGCTCGAAGTCCGGAGCGGCCTCTGTACGCTCTCTCAGGATCGAACCGGCGTCTCGGCCGCGCTTTCGGGCGAGCGTGCCAACGAACTCGTCGGCATGACGGACCTGCTTTCGACGGACGTTCCCGACGGCTGGGGACTCCGCTGGCACCACACGGCCGCCGACGCGGACCTCGAGGCAATGGGCGACGCGCTGGCGGCGATCGCCGAGCGAGCTGAGGCGCTCGAGAGCGAACTCGCAGACGCCCCTCCGGAGCCGGACGAGCCGTCACAACTCGTCGCGACGGAGACCACGATCTGGCTCTGGTTCGGCCGCCGATCGCGGTTTGCGCTCGACGAAGCCCGACGCACGGTCGAGACGACGATGCCGGGTCATCACCGGACCAAGGCCGCAACCAGAGCGGCGAGTTCGGCCGTGGACTTTGCCGAAGCCGTCCGTGGCTCGCTCACGGTTGATTCGAGTTCGGACTCGAACTCGGACTGGCATTCGCGGGCGGATCCGAGCCAAGGCGCGGACGGCGCGTTCCCCTTCGATGCCGTTGCCAAACAGTTCGGCCCCGACTCGGGCGACCGGATCGAGATCGGACACGGCAAACCAGACGGGCGGCTGATCTCGCTCGGTTACGGCGACGTAACCGACTGGGAACCAGACGGGAAGCTCACGCTCGAGCGGAGCATGCGCGGGGGCGGCAGTTACGACGCGCTGGGAACGCCGAAGGAGGACGGCGACACGGCCGTCACGAAGTTCCGGGAGGGTCGCTGGTGGTATCCGACGACGTACAAAGCCGACGACGGCTCGACGAAGGGAACCTACGTCAACGTCTGTACGCCGGTCGAACTCTTCCCCGAGACGGTTCGGTACGTCGATCTCTACGTCGATGTCATTCGGGCGCCCGACGGAGAAGTCGAAATCGTCGACGAAGCCGAACTCGAGGCGGCCGTCGCAGATGACATCGTTTCGACGGAGTTAGCGGAGAAGGCCCGAAGCGTCGCGGGAGCCGTCGAACGGGCGCTTTCGAAGTAGCGCAAGCGAGGCGTCGCTGTCGACTCGAGTTCAGTCCGAGGCCGCCGCGATATCGCCGACACGTTCGACCGGCTCGCCGGGGAGGTCGGCCGACGGGAGAAGGTGCGCGTAGTCGTCGAGGTCGAGCGCGAACTCGCGGTCCGTTGCCGGGTCAACCCAGTAGAGGTCGAACTCGGCGCCGTGTTCTCCGCCCCCGTCCGTCACCGTGTGCGTCCACGCGTCGCGCGGTTCGTGGACGGTCGCGTGAAAGAAGTGGCGCACGTAGCGCTTGGGCGGGGACTCTCGTCGCGTCCAGACGTCGGTCGTGAGGTGGCGGGTCGCGCCGAGCGTTCCGAGTCCGCTCTCCTCCATAACTTCCCTGAACAGCGCCTCTCGAGGGGTTTCTTCCTGCTCGAGGGTACCCTTCGGAATCTGTAGACCGTCGTGTCCCGGTCCGTCGAACACCAGTAACTCACCCGTGTCGCGCGTCACGTAGGCACACGCCTTCTGGACGTACGTGATCTCGGTCATGATACCAGGTGGCACAACGACCGGCGTGAAAAGCGTATCCTCAAGGGAATTAAGTGTGATTAAGGGGATTCGGACGCGGACCTATCAAGAATAGTGATAGTTACGACGATGGGGGCGCGATCTTGACGGTGGGCGAGGACGATGGGTCCCGATTCAGTCTGCAGTCGACGTCGCGTCGGATTCCGTGATCGACACGTCGTCTCGCCGCGTGAAAACCGTCGCGAGGGCGGGTCCGGAGATGTTGTGCCAGACGCTGAACAGGGCCGGGATCAGTGCGGCGATCGGGTCGAAAAACGCCACCGCGAGCGCGACAGCGAGCCCGCTGTTTTGCAGACCGACCTCGAACGCGCAGGCGCGCGCTCGGTCCGTGCTCATCCCGGTCAGATAGCCAGCGCCGTAACCGGCACTGAGCCCGAGCGCGTTGTGGACGATCACCGCGAGGAAGACGACCGCGCTCGCGGCGAGGATCTCCTCGACGTTGAGGCCGACGATCGCGCCGACGATGAGGACGATGGCGAGCACGCTAATCGCGGGGAACACGGAGAGGCCTGCCTCCGCGACTGTCGGTGCGTACCTGTCGAGTACGATTCGCAGGCCTAACCCGGCAATGACCGGGATCAACACGATAAGGACGATCTCCTCGGCCATCGCGCCGAAGGTGACGGTAACCGATTCTCCCGCGAGCAATACGACCCACGCCGGCATCACAAGCGGCGCGGCGAGCGTCGTCACCGACGTGATCGTCACCGAGAGCGCGACGTCGCCGCGGCCGAGGTAGGTCATCACGTTCGAGGCCGTTCCACCCGGCGCGGCACCGAGCAAAATCAACCCGACTCCGATCTCCCACGGCAGACCAAGCAAGACGACGAGCAAATAGGCGAACACCGGCATGAACACCCACTGGGCCGCCGCACCGATGAACACGTCTCGAGGCCGCTCGAGAATTCGTCGAAAATCTGCCGGAGTGAGAGTCAGTCCCATCCCGAGCATGATGACGCCCAGAAACACCGAAATGTAGTCTCCCAGGGGCGTAAACGTCGACGGCGAGTACAGCGCAAGCGCCGAGCCGAGCAGGATCCAGACGACGAAGTACGTGCTCGTGAACGATCCGACGCGCTCTAGGTGTCGTATCAAGCCCATCGGATCGCCTCGTCGTATCCTGTCATACTCTTCCATGGTAGCGCGTCGGCTGATAAACGAATCGGTGGCCGACTAACGGTCGCTTTCTCGAGGAAGTAAATCGTGTTAAAACGGGGTCCAGTCCGGTGGCGCGCTTAGGGATCGAACCCGCTCACTGAGGCTTCATAGGGTCGTCGTAATTCTCTCCCGACATAGATACTCAGTCGCCGGTTTCGTTCGGCGAAACTCGTTCTCCGCTGAGGCTGGCTGAAAATAGTTACGAACGACCCTATCAGTCGGCGGCCAGCTTGTCGAGTCCCGCCGATTCGATATCCGCGCCATCGACCGACGAGCGAAGCGAGTCCATGCCGTCGTCGCGGTCGATATTGAAGTCGTTCTCGTACAGCTCCTCGACGCGGGCCATCTCCTCGTCGGTAAGTTTGGGGACGTCGCTTGCGGCCGCCCACTCGTCGATGTCCGCCTTCGTGCGGAAGGTTGGTGTCACAGTCGCGACGGCGTCGTGTGAGAGGAGCCACGCGATCGAGGCCTGCCCCATCGTGCGTTCTCCCGCCGCGGCGTCCGCGTGCTCTCGCGACCCCTGCACGCTCGAGCTATTCGTAGAGTCCGACTCCGCCCGCTCTAGGAACCGGAGCGCCTCGAGTTTCTCCCAGCCCGTCTCGTACCACTCGTCGGGACGGAAGCCGCGGTGGTCGCCCTCGCCGAGTTCCGTCTCGGGGGTGACCTGCTCGTTGAGGATACCCGAGGAGTGAGGGACGCGGGGGATGAGACTCGTCGAAGAGCCCGTCCGTTCGATCGTCTCGAGGAAGTGGTTGCCGACCTCCTGCTCGAGCATGTTCCAGACCAGCTGGACGGAGTCGAACTCCTCCTCGATGGCGAGGTCGCCCTCCGCGAGCCAGCCGATCGAGGGGCCGAGCGCGAGCCCGGTCGCGTCGATCTTTCCTTCCTCCTCGAGTTCGTCGAGCAGTTCGAGTACGTCGGGCGTGATTTCGGAGGCGTCCGCGTTGTGGAGCTGGAGCACGTCGATCGTCTCAATCTCGAGGCGCTCGAGGCTCTTCTCGACGGCCTCGCGGAGGTACTCCGGATCCATCTCCTTGGGAAGCTCGCCGTGGCCCGCCTGGGGGTTGTTATAGAAGTCGTAGCCGACCTTCGTGGCGAGGGTCACGTCCTCGCGCACGTCGGCGAGCGCCTCGCCGATGAGTTCCTCGCTCCGTCCGTGGCCGTAGACGTCGCCCGTGTCGATGTACGTGACGCCCTGCTCGACGGCGTACCGGACCATCTCGATCGCGTCTTCCTCGGAACGGTCGCCCCACCAGTCGGTGCCGACGACCCACGCGCCGAAGCCGACCTCGCTGACCTCGAGGCCGGAGTCGCCGAGTTCGCTATAATGCATATGCGATCGTTCGGAGCGAGGGGACTTAGGGTGTACGGAACGTGCCCATTCGGTGGGAACCCACCCGCCATACGGTGGTGTCTCAAGGCGGCCGTACCGTCAACGCCGCGATCGGACGCGCCGTCCACGGGGAGATCGAACCCCTTACGGTAATTGTCTACTAGATGCGCGTATGGACGAGTTCCGCTCTCGAAAGAGACATTGGGTCCTCGCGTCGATCGCCGTCATCGTAGCGGTCGTCGGTGTGTTCCTCCTCCAGTCCGGGGCGGTGGCTCTTCCCGGTCCGCTGGGAATGGTGGGTGTTGTTCTGGGAACCGTCATCGGATTCCTGATGGTTATTACGGTAGTTTTGATCGCTGGTGTCCTGTGTGCGTTCGTGGTTGCTCGTCTCGCATCGCTCGTGTTTTCTTGAGGCTGTACCGACCTCAAAAAAATATTTTGCGCTGACAGGAACGCGGAGGTCCGGCAAGTCGATCGGACAACCGAACCCCTATGACCTCCCCGTGAGTAATACGTCTATATGACAAAGCGGTACGTCTCGCTTCCCGAGAAGGCAGAGGCGGGGATGCGGGAGTTCGTAGCGGAGGTCGACGACCGACTCTCGGGCGACGAAGATACGTGCAGCGTCGTCGAAGACGTCCTAATCGACCTTTCCGGTGACAGAGATGCCTACGATCGATGGCAGGCCGGAGCGTCGGTCTCGACGGCCGAACGCGTCCGACTACAGAGCTACGACCCGTGTCACACGACCCTCGAGAGCGAGTACTACGCCGAAAAGGACGAGGAGACGTTTCGCAGGTCGAAACACCTCCAGTGGCTCTGGCGGCAGTTCGACAGTCTCCCGATCGCGGACAACGTCGAATTCGCGCTTCGGTTCCGCCGGATGCTCGCGGACCACCTCTTCGAGGACTGTGGGGAGAACTGCCGATTTTTCAAGGGAATCTCGTTCACGTACGGGCACAACATCACGATCGGCGACAACACGGTCGTACACGACGATGCCCACCTCGACGACCGAGGGAAGCTAACGATTGGCGACCGCGTCTCGATCTCGGACGGTGTTCACGTCTACAGCCACGACCACGATGTCGTCGACCAGACGGCGGTTCGAAACTTCCACACGATCGTCGAAGACGATGTCCGTCTCACGTACGATTCGATGGTCCGCGCCGGCAACAGGGTCGGCGAGAACGCGATCGTCGGCGCACGCGGGATCGTCCAGCACGATATTCCCGCCCACCACATCGCCGTCGGGATGCCCGCCAAAAGCGTCAAAATCAAACCCGGCTGGGAGTCCGTCGCCACGCCGATCGAGGACGCCGGCGTTAACCGACAGGAGCAACGCCACCTCGAGTACGATTTGGACGACGACCTCGAGGTCTTCGACGAGTTCCAGCGCGATCTCGAATCCCCGAACTGATTGAACTGTTTCCCGACGCTGACTCTCTCATGGCTTGAACGCAGGGAATAGCCAAGTGTGTGGAGTGCGTTATGTTCACACATGGACCCCTGGGGGTGGCTCGCCGGTTACGTGGTCCTGTTCGCCCTGCTCCACCTGTTACTGTATTATTTCTACGTCCGCCGAGCGAGCGACGACACGGCGTCGTCGCCGTCGTTTTCGGAACCGGATCAGGGCCGTCCGAAATCGTCACCCCAGACGCCGTACGAACGCTATCCCGCTCGGGAAGCGTTCGACGACCCGTCGGAACTCGAAGAAACCCTCGAGTTCGACGGCGACACGATGCAGTGTCCCCACTGTGGCGCTCGAAACGAGTCTGACCAGACGTTCACGTACTGCTGGAACTGCGTGTCGTCGATTCATCGATAGCATTCTACCACCGCCTGACTCGCTGTGAGCCCGCCTGACTCGCTGTGAGCCCCGGTAATATCTACTTTCGTGAGGACAAGATCTCCTTGTGAGGTGCGATACGGATTCTCGAGATCGAGGAATCGCGTACTCCCACCGGACAGGACCTACGTCGAGGCCGATAATCCGGCCTCGAGCGCGTCGAGGTGGTCCACGCCGACGACGGCGACGACGGACCCTCGCTCTCGGAGGTCTCGTAGTTTCTCGATCATGCACCGTTCGCGGGTCTCGTCGCGGTAGTCGATCGAACTCGGCGGGGTCCCCGTTGTCCCGCCAAGAAGCGCCTGGACGCCCGCGACGTGTGCCCGCTCGTGAGCGGCCTGGGTTTCCGGGTCGTCGTCGTGCTCGCAGGAGTACTCGATCGGTTCATCGCAGGCGACGGTCATCGAGGTCACGTCTGTCAGTGTCGCAGCGACGCGGCAGGTGAGCGCATCCCGCGTCGCGCCTCCGAGGCTCGAGACGACGCGGCGGGCAGTCGAGGGCGAGACGCGATCGGCGACGAGTCGAGCGACGAGGCGACGGAAGAACGGCCAGTTCGGGGCGTCGATACCAGTAATATCTGCGTTCGAAACGGCGTCGATCGCCGCGCTCATCTCGCCGCCGAACCGAGGCGGCGACTGATCGTCTCGAGCGTAGGCTCGGTACAACGCCACGGAGGCCGAGGGCAACTCGAGGGCGAGGATATCGGGCTCGGCCCGTTCGAGGACGGTCCGGACGCGGCCGACGCTCGCCGGGTGGTCGTGGACGACGCCGAGGAGAACGACGTCGCCGTCGGGATACCGAACGGAGCGACAAAACTGGGGGGTGACTCGGGGATCATCGACGGCGGTCGCGATCGAAGACGATGCCATATGGAGACGAATAATACTACGGTAGGACGGTCATAACCCTTCTGTTATTCGCGGAAGTCGCTCGTTTATCGTGCGAAACGGTCATCGGAGCTGGGAATCGGCGGTCGTCGTCGAGACCGGTTCGATCGGAGAGAACCCATTGTTCGCCCGACTCGAGGCGACAAGGTGGACTTATCGGAGTCTCGCCTCCGTTCGGGCTCGTTCCGGGAAGTAACATTCTGTGAGCTATGACAACGGTTTCGATGGTTTATCTAATGTGCGTTCCTGCGTAACGGTGGATACTCGATAGCGAACATCGTCCTGCGATTGTGGACGACCGATTGCGCGTCGGACGAACGCACGCCGACCGAAAAACCAGCCGTTCGCCGACCGAAGCGGCAGTCGCGCCGATCGAATTCAACGGAGTCGAACGCCGGAACTACACTATGCGGGAGAAACTCGAACCCTCGGACACTGGAAAGCGCGTACTAAACGCCGACGGGACTGCAGTCGGACGCATCGCCGACGTGGAGAACGGTCGCGGCTACGTCGTTCTCGACCCTGGCCTCACCGAGACGATCAAAGCGAAACTCGGCTGGGGGTCCGTTACCGACGAGGCGCACCCGCTCGATTCGGGAAGCATCGAGAAGATCACCGACGATGCGGTCTATCTGCGCGGGACGCTGTGAGCGCAGGCGGCGGCTCATAGGGTCGGTTGTACCTTTTTACTGGTTTGTCGCCAGAGCGGGGTGGCAAATGGCCGGAAATGGCGTACAACCGACCCTATCAGCGATCGTCGAACGGGGACAACGAGGTCGCGCTTGCCCGGTGCCGCCGAAACAATCCGTGTGCCCACTCGATTGCGTCCGCGGAGTCATTTCGGATTACCCCCCGGTGTGTCAGGTCCGAATTAAGCAGGATGACGTAGACGACCGATTTTGTCGGCGTTTCGACGATCGATAGCTCGTAGGGCACCGTTTCGACTGCGTAGAGATCGACGCCGCCGTCGACGATCAACTCGCGGAGTCCCTGCGTGTATTCCGTCAGCGTAAACCTCGCGAGATCCTCCGTGAGAAGTAGTTCGACATCGAGATCTCCGTTAACGGACCCGTCGTAGAACTGCCGTCGGAACTGCGGCATCCTGTCGGCCGCAGCCATCCCGCGGACCCGGTCGGCCCGACCGATCAGGTCGATGATTTCCTCGAGCGGTTCACTCGGCGCGTGCGGTGGGGTCTCGAGCAGAGTCGCACCGCGTACCATCTCGACGGCTATCGGCGTCTCGGCTGGCAAGTCTCGCAACAGATCGCTCAGCTGAGAAACCGATTCGAACGTCCGGAGACTTCGGCGATGCTCGGATAGCGCGAGTCGACCCGCGACGGTCAGTTGAAAGCCGTCGTCGGTTCGCCGAATGCAGTCTAATCCCTCGAGTTCGCGGATGGCTCGATTGATCGTCGACCGGGAACAATCGAGGACCTCAATGAGTTCGGGCTTGGCCGCCGGACCGTCCTCGAGTCGCTCGAGCAGTGGCGATCGCTTGGCGACCGTTTGAAGAATATCAGGATCTGCACTCGAGTTCCCCATCTCACCTATTGGACGCAGAGGAGCGGCTAAAAAGTTCTCGGTCCAGATGACGCTTCCCTTGGCCGCTATCGCTAGACGCCCGTACTGTAACGCAAGATCCCTGCAAAGCCACCGAAGGCGTTGTACAGCTGTTCACCCTTCTCGAAGTCGGTCGAGATGAATTTCGTCTCGGTGCCGC
Organism: Halostagnicola bangensis; assembly: GCF_054653435.1. Taxonomy (NCBI): domain Archaea; kingdom Methanobacteriati; phylum Methanobacteriota; class Halobacteria; order Halobacteriales; family Natrialbaceae; genus Halostagnicola; species Halostagnicola bangensis. Next base: position 2,134,579 of record NZ_BAAIGG010000002.1, read on the forward strand.
GCTGTTCGGCGATTTCGATGAGGTGATCGATCGCGTCTTCTCGATTCTCCTCATCGGCCTCGATCGCAGTGCCACACTCCGTACACTCGTGGTCCGGCGTCGATTTGCGCCGATCGATCACTTCGTAATCGGTGTTCGAACACTCCGGACAGTCGAAGATGACGACGTCGGACCGGAGATCCTCGCTGATCAACAGCGTTTCGACCGACCCCATGATGAGATTGTCTCGCGTCTGTTCGAAACCGTAGGTCGCCTTCTCGCCGGCGTGGAGCTCCTCGAAGAACTGCTCCATCTCCTGCTTTTCTTTCATTACCTCCGCGTCCGCGAGAGCGTCCTCGGCGTTGTCGACGAGTTCCTTCAGGCCGGATTCGTCGGTATAAGAGACATCGAACTTGCCGATAACGTTGTCCTGAATCTCGTGGTGGAGGTAGTCGCCGTCGAGGAACTCGTCTTTGGTCGGTGACGGGCCGCCGACGAGGATGCCGTCCATCTCGTGTCGCTTGGGAACGAACAGGTCGTTGCCCATCTCGGCGACCTCCTGATAGAAGTTATCGATCGCCTCGAGACGGAGTCGAGCGAATCGCTGGGCGGACTGACCACCTTTTCGCTGTTTGCCGGGAACCAGCGAGGAGGCGGACTTGACAGGTTCGATGCGTTTGCCTCGAAGCCAGCCGACGTTTGCCTCGCGTCGATCGAGCACGATCAGGCCGTACAGGCCGTTATCCGCGAGCATGTGCTCGAGCGGTTCGGTGAGAAAGTCCGAATCGCAGTGATAGCGGAAGGATTCGACGGGCTGAGGTGGGCTCTCGAGGACTTTCGTGACCATTTCGGTTCGGCCGCCGCCGGAGTCGACGGCCCCCGAGAACAGGACGAGACCGTTGTCTGGCGGATACGTGTCGTAGTACCGAAGCCGGTCTTTGATAGAGGTTAGCGCGTCCTGAACGTTGGTTCGGGTCTGTTTTGACTTGATGTTAGCCGCTTCGGAGTGTTCCTGGGTGACGTGTGCGACGACGTCACTGATCTGGCGATCGTCGGGGACGTAGATCGTAACGAGTTGTGTTCCCGACCCCTCGAAATTCTTGAGATCCTCGATAACCTTCCGGAATTCGTATTTTTTCCGGTCGGAATGTTCCTGCTCGCCCTCCTGACTCATTGGTCGTACAAAACGGTGCTGCGGGTAAGTATTTGTTGACCTGTTCGAGCACGCGCGCAAAAGTGGCTCGCGGTCGGCGTGAACGCCAATTTTCTCCGGGATTGATCGAGAGTTGTGATCGAATTCGGTTCGGCCATTCCGTTAAATGAGTTAAATTCCACACCAGTTATGGAAGGATATATGTCACGATTTAAGGTGTTCCCGCCACACTGTGGCGATATAATCAATATGTCCGACAAGACGGTATTCGCCATCGGGAGTGGAAAAGGCGGTGTTGGGAAGACGACGACGACGGTAAACCTCGGTACTGCATTGGCACAGACGGGCGAACGCGTGGCGATCGTCGACACCGACCTGGGAATGGCAAACCTCGCGGGGTTCGTCAGCTTGAGTACGGATTCGACCACCCTACACGACGTGCTTGCCGGAAACGCCTCGGTCGCGGACGCGACGTATCCGTTGACGGACAATATCGTGGCCGTCCCGAGTGGAACTGGACTCGAGGAGTACGCCGAGACCTCGCCCGAAGGACTCCGGGAGGTCGTCGATGAACTGCGCGACGAATTTTCGTACGTCTTCCTTGATGTCGGCGCTGGCGTCAGCCACGAAACCGTTCTCCCGCTCGGACTCGCAGATGCCGTCTTGCTCGTCTCGACGCCGGAACCCGCGTCGGTCCACGATACGAAAAAGACCCTCGAGTTGACCGATCACGCCAAGGGGAAAGCCGGCGGATTGATCGTTACTCGGACCCGCTCGGGGAGCAACGTTTCCCCCGAGGACATCGCCTCCCGGCTCGACATTCCGCTGGTCGGTGCGATCCCGGACGACACCGCAGTCCGTGAAAGCGTCTACGCCGGGACGCCCCTCGTCGTGTACGACAGCCAGCGTCCCGCCGCAGTCGCGTACAAACAACTGGCAGCCGAATTTTCCGAGATCGTCTCGGATATGACTACCGCGGACGGGTCGGACGGTCCCAGCGGTGAACCAGCTATCGCTGGAAGAACCGGCGGTGAAGCGTCCGGTTCGTCGGATTCATCCGTGGACGGCTCGGCTTCCGCTGAAGACCGCCCGGAGGGTATCACGGAAGCTGAGACCGATCCCTGATCGACGACTGGTTTGGGCACGACCCGCCGCTCCGTTTTCCACTACCGCGAAGGATTTTGTGGGCATTCCGGCTGTTTTTCCCACCGTCACGAATTTCGTCCGGGTAGCTCCTTGCTACCACGACGACCTTCGACTCTTTCGGGGGCACGGACTCTCTGTGGCTGATCGACGAGCGCGGATTTGGGTGAGTACTGACCCAATAAACCGACACCTGAATAGTTGCACGACGTACTACCACGGCTTCTGAACGGTTATTCGCGGCCAACAGCCCGATATCGAGGGGTTACAGGAAAGATTTCCGGATAGCAACCCATTCCGGAAAGAATGATATGATTACTAATCAGGGGTGGTCTGGAGTGGGTGAATATGGAGCGAAGAAAGATCCTCCTCGGCAGTGGTGCCGTGTTCGCAACCGCACTCGCGGGTTGTTCAGACAGTACAAGTGAAGAGAATGGCGGTGATGACGACGACGGCGGTGACGGTAGTGGAGATGACGGCGACAATGGTATCGACGATAGTAATGGAAACGAAAGCGACGACGATTCCGACGACGAGGAATCGGACGAAGTCCCCGGATTCGATAAAGATAAGATCGATCTCGGTCACACGGACGTGAAAGTCGACGACATCAAACGCGACGGCTATCACGTCGACGTCGAGGTAACGCTCGAGGACACGCTGAGCCAGGACGAACTCTACGCGGTCGTCGAAGAGCTCGGCATCGTCGCCGCGGAGGCGATCGACGATCCGGAAACGTTCGTGGAATCGGTCGAAACCATCGAGTTTACGATCTTCAACATGGACGGAAACACGGTGTTAAGCTTCTACGTCGACGTCGCGTGGGCGGTCGCGTTCGTCCAGAACAACATGTCCGAAGAAGAGTTCAAACACAAAGCGCTCGCAACCGCATAACGGAAACCGACTTTTTTCGGGGAAACGAAACGGCGATGAGTGCCCAGAGTCGCCGTTCACCGTCTGGACCGAGCGTTACCGGCTAAAGCTCCCGTCGAATGTACGCCTCGATTTCCGTTACCGTCTCCGCGTCGAACGTCCAGAACCCCTCCCACGAGCGCGGACTCCTTTCGACGGCGACGAGCGCCGAGTACTGCTCGGCGGCATCGTCGGGGACGTAGACGACGAACCACGAGTCGCGAAACTCCTGCGATCGTCCTCCGTGAACCGTCACGTCGTAGTCGGGGGTCCAATCGGGGATGCCGTAGACGTGCGTGTTCGTATCCGTCTCAGCGAGGTTCCGATACACCGATTTCGTTCCGCGTTCGTCCGCCAGACGTGAAAGCCGTTGAAACGACGCCCGGTGGGTTCCACCGCCCCCTTCCAACCCCAGCCGCTCGATGTATCGGGAGATCGTGATGAGGAGCAGCTTCTCCTTGCTCGAGTCGGGGAATCCGCGAAGGCGAAAGCGAACGTCCTCGAGCCCCTCGAAAACGTCCGGAAGGTCGAGGTCGGCGGGGTCACGGTTCCCGGTGATATACAGGTCGGAGTTAACGAGGAGAATCGAATCTCGAAGTTCGCTGAGCGGTGAGGCGGCCAGCACCTCCCCGTCGTCGAGGAGGTACACCATATCCGAATCTTCGTCGGCTCGCTCCTGTTGTTCGATCGAAACTGGCTGCCCCTCGAAGAGTTCTTCGAGCATCGTCTGAAGCTGACGCGGTGCTTCCCGGTTGACCACGGCGAGTGCGAGCTCCGATCGATCGGTGGTTTCGATAAACTGCTTCAGACTCACGCTTTCGTTCGAATCAAGTGGGTTTCTAGAGCATAAGCGCTCGCCCTCGAGGGATCGTCGTGTTTCTCTCGAAGCTTACGAATGAAGCTGCTCGCGAGAACCTTGGTTCTCGTCGGCTCGAGCTTCGTATGGAGCAATTTGTTCGATCCAGGATCAACGGTAGCGTACAGCCAGTACTGTTCGTCGTCGAGTCCGATCACCGTCTCGTCAACCGCGACGTGATCCGGACTCCGACTGGATTCCGGTTGTAGATCCGCCTTGTGAATCCAGTTGTGAACGGTCGATCGCGCCCGATCAACACGAAATTCCTCGAGGATTCGAACAGTATTCGAAAGCGAGAGTCCAATAAGGTAGAGCTGAATACAGAGCTCATCAACAGTCACGGTGTTGCTTCCCGCTCCACAAAATCCGAGTCTATCTGGACGATGCTTCCTGTGAGGCGTGCGTTTTCGGGCATGAAGTACTCAGAAAACGCCACGCCTCACTCTTCGAATCTTCCTGAACACCACCGAGATAACCCAGAAACACCATTATCCCGGTTTGTTAAGAGTTCTATAGCTCCATCACCCTTCTGTGTACTATCGAGAACGTATTTCGAGCCATAGGAGGGATACAACAGTAGCGGAAAACCTCAACAAACGGACTCATGACTTTCATATAGGATATATCAGGTATCACCGCAACATATTTGATAGTAAAATCATATTATCTCAAATATGGACGAAAAATTACTCGGGATACTCGGCTTTCAAATTTCGATAGTCGCTGGAATCGATCTGCTGCTCCGGGAAATTGGCCCTACCCCGAGGGAGCGGGCTACACCTTGATCTGGGTGGGTGTACTGATCACGGTCGTCGCTGTCGGTCTCAACCACTTTTCATCTGATTAATTGGTTGTGTTCTTAAATCACATGTGACACGGTGAGCAGCACCGAACAGGCTTGGAGCACACGCCATGGGTTGCTTGAGCATGGGAAGTTAGGCGACAGCACAATCGAATACATGAGCTTCACATCGACAGCATCTTGGTCCAGTTCAGTAGGCGTTGAATCTGCGTTAGCTGTGTTCGGCCAGGCGTTGGAAAGGAAGAGACGGTGAGTTTCGGTGTCGACAGTCTCTGTCGGCGGCGATTCACCGCTGACGCGACGTATTTCTACTCACGAGAACCACACTAATCGGGGGAGACTATCGGATGAACCATTCGTCGAGTGATTGATTCGCTGAGGCAGCCCTGCGGACACCAAGGGCTGTTCAGGTAGCGCGAATAACCATCTCAAAGAATTCTCCGAACGACCACTACCAGAGGCGGTGCATCGTTGCAGGGGGAGTCTAGCCAGGGCATGCTGCTGGCTCAGTTGGTGAGACTCTATTTCATTCAAAGTCGACCGAACCAAGCGCTTAATGGCCGAGAACCTGCTGTAGAGGTGCTGAAATAGATAATATCTGAATAAACGAATGTTTTTCATACTAACTAAATATATATTGATTGTAGCATGGATAAAGATAGTGCGAGATTGACGCGGCGATCGATTTTGAAAAGTAGTGCAGTAATTAGTGGATGCGCCATCCTTTCCACTTCGAGTTCTGCAGATGAATTCGAAGCGACCCCGGAAAATTATGCTGTACTTCGAGGTTCTGTCGATGATCCAATCACGGATGGGATGATTCAAGATATGCGAACAGATTTTGTGGGTAGTGTTGCAACATTGGACCACAGTGATTCGCGAGAGGCCTATCTTAATTTAGAGGCGTTCAAAGATGATGAAGTGTATGGGTACAACATATTCACTGACGACAGAGAAAATACTCGAGAATAATTTGTAGTCGTGGGTTCCGGGATGGATTCTCAACCGTTGGTGGCCTCAAGTTCAGATTCGGATCGTTTAACGAGAAAGGCTGACGAGTACTTAGAGGATGCCGCTGCCGAATTAGTGAGTTCTAACGAAGTATCTGCACAAGATTGGGACATTGATTGGACAGATTGGGATAGCGTAGCAAATGATACTGTTCATTGGGAAGCTGAGAAAACTGGAAGTGACTACACAAGTGATGCTCGTCCCGGGAAGGTTATATTCCAAAACAGAGTGAGAAGTAACTGGGACGATGAGCGGATTGCTGCGCGGACAGAAGTGCGGCTTGAGGCTGGTCGTGAGCATTGTCTAGATGATAATGAGGAGTATTGTAAGGAAAATAACACTGTCCATACAGGATGGCGAAATAAAGAAGCTCATATTTACCACGACTGGAATCAAGGCGGAAATAGCGAAGGTGAGGTCATGGGACTCGATCCATCCGGTAATACCTCAGAGGGGTCAAGAACCCGTAGTGCCGAAATCGGCTTGAATTTATCGCGTAATCCCAGCGCTACCCTTGGTTATCAGACCAGTTTGACGATGGAAGAATCGGAATTGACAGAACGAACAACGACTGGCGACCAACGGACGCATCACCAATGGGAGGCATTAAGCTCTGATGCTGATTCTGCGAAGTATTCGGCAGAATTCGAAATAGGAACGGCTGCCAAATATAATGATAACTGTGGAGGTTCTACTCGAATCATTGAGATTGAAGCGGACATCGAATGGGGGATTCGTACAACTTGGCCTGGTTGGGTTAATGATGTAGAACAAGACGTTTGGCTACCATACGATCTCGACTGTGGTGGTTTCCCCCACTAATAATCACTATACGAGAGACACCACTCCACCGTCACCGAACCAGTTCCGCGAGGGAAGTCTCCGCCGCCACCGCTATCGGATCGGTCTCGCGGAGCGATTGCGACGCCCGGTTTTTACATCGAGCGCGGAGCGGCGACGCCGAGCACCGATAGCGCGTTCGAGACGGTGTGTCGCGACGCCGCAACCAGCGCGAGTCGGGCTTCCCGCACCTCGGGTTCGACATCGTCGGCGAGTACAGGGCACTCGCGGTAGAACGTATTAAACGCGTCCGCAAATTCGCGGGTGTAAGTCGCCACCTGATGAGGCTGTAAGTCCTCGGCCGCCTCGTCGATCACCGACGGGAATCGCGCGATAGTCTCGAGAAGGTTTCGTTCGGCTTCGGTCTCGAGCAGATCCGCGTCCGCAGCCGCCGACAGGTTCTCGACGGCTGCGTCCGCGTCGTCCGCAGCGTCGCTTTCTTCTAAGATCCCGCAACAGCGCGCGTGGACGTACTGGACGTACGGCGCGGACTGGGCCTCGAAATCGAGCGCTTGCTCCCACTCGAAGGTAATCGCCTTCGTCGGCTGTTTCGAGACGATATCGTACCGGACCGCCCCGATGCCGACTTGGTGGGCGATGCGCTCGATGTCGTCCTCCTCGAGGTCATCGTCGCGGATGCGGTCGTCGAGACGCGTTTCGACTTCGTCACGTGCGCGCGAAATCGCTTCGTCGAGGAGGTCGTCGAGGTCGACGCCCGTTCCACGGCGGGTCGACATCTTCCCCTCAGGGAGGTTGACGTAGGAGTAAAGCACCTGCCGAAGGCCGTCCGTGTCGTTGCCGAGTAACTCGAGCGTCGTTCGAATCTGTTTGGCCTGCAGTTTGTGATCCTCGCCCAGCACCGTGACGGCGCGGTCGTAGTTGTCGAGTTTCCATTCGTGGTGGGCCAGATCCCGGGTCGGATACAGCGAGGTGTCATCGGAGCGCAGGAAGACGAGGTTCTTGTCGATTCCTTGCTCCTCGAGTTCGAGTTGCCAGGCCTCTTCCTCGTAGACCGCGCCGTCGAGTTCCTTGAGTCGGGCGACGACGTCATCGGTCGAGCCGTCCTTCATGAACCGCGTTTCCTTGACGAACTCGTCGAACTCGGCTGGGAGTCTGGCGAGACACGTCTTCATCCCCGAGAGCACCTGATCGACGACCTCGGTGACGCGGTCGTAGGCCTCCTCGTCGCCGGCCTCGAGGCCCTGCATGATCGACTCGATTTCGGCTTCGGCTTCCTCGACCTCGGCCTCCGAGGCGTCCTCGAGGTAGGCGTTGCCCTTGCGGTAGTATCGAACCAGGTCGTACTCGATGCGGTCGCGTTCGGGGTCGTCCTCGAGGTCCGCCTCGTCGAAGGTCTCGTAGGCCCACGTGAAAACGGCCATCTGTCGTCCCGCGTCGTTGACGTAGTAGTGGCGGTCGACATCGTAGCCAGCCGTATCGAGGAGGTTCGAGACGGCGTCGCCGATGATCGGATTCCGGGCGCGACCGACGTGGACCGGCCCCGTCGGGTTCGCGCTCGTGTGCTCGACGACGACGGATTCGTCCCGATCCTCGAGGTGGCCGTAGCGCTCGTCGGTAGCCCGCTGTAAGGTCGCCTTGAAGTAGGCGTCACTGGGCAGAAAGTTGAGATACGGACCCTGCGTTTCGACTCGAGCGACGTACTTGAGTTCGTCGGTGTCGATTTCGTCCGCGAGTTGCTGGGCGACCTGAGGCGGCGGCGCGCCCGCTTCGCTCGCCAGTCGGAAGGCGACGCTCGAGGCGATCACGCTGTCGACGTCTTCGGGCGGCTCTTCGATCCCGAGGTCCCCGGTCGGGTACTCGAGGGCCGAGAGCGCCCCCTCGAGGGCGTCTTCGACCGATTCGCGTAGGGCTAGGAACATACCGACCCGTATTCAGGGCTCGAGTAAAGGGATGTCGGGTTCGAACGATACCGCGTCGTGGCTCGCGGACCGAACTATTCGGGTTCGAAACGATCGGATTCGATTCGGTGGAAAAGTGTCGTGTCGAACGATCCGTCCGTCTTTCGCCTCGAACCGTTCAAATACCCAAAATGCCTTCGTCCTCGTCTTCGTCGTCGCCCCCATCGCCGTTTTCGCTGTCCTCAGACTCGTTCCCGTTTTCGTTGCCGCCTTCGGGTGCAACGTCGGAAACGCTCTCCATGAGCGAGATGACGTTCGGTTCCTCTTCGTCCCGGAGTTCGTTCGGATACACGCCGACGGTCACGAGGAGGTCGTTGTCGGTTTCGACCGCTTCGCTGATGTGTATCGAAACCTCGACGCTCGAGCCGTCGTAGGTCGCGTCGGCGGTGAATCTGATCTGGGTCGTCTCTTGATCAAGGATCGTCACGGTTTCCTCTCCCTGCGGAGTGACGTTCTCCATCCCGTCGTAGTTGTCTTCGATTTCTGCGACGAGCTCTCCGGCTGACATATCCTCGACGGGATTGAACTGCTGGCTGAGGATGCTAACCTGAGGCGTCGAAACGACGAGGAAGACGCCGCCGTCGTCCAGCGTGAGCGGCCCGACGGACACCGATTTCTCGTGTTCAGTGACGTAGTTCGTCACGCTCACTTCCTCCGAGGTGATCACGAGATCAACCGACTCCTCGAGGGTGTCTTCGACGACCGCGCTCTGTTCGTATCCGGTCTCCTCGCGTGCAGACTCGTCGACGCTCGCGGGCGACGCTTCGTGTTCATCCATTCCGATCGTCCCGAGACAACCGGCGACGCTCGATATCCCGAGGACGGTCGCGCCGGCGAGCAGGCTTCGACGATTCATACGTGAGAATTACTGTCCGGTTTATAAGTGTTTGTTGGATACGTGAGAGACTGTCGCCGGCCTAACAGCTCTTTGATCGACGTCTACGCCCGCTGTGGATCATGGGGGCGTCCCAGACTCCGGCCCGGCTACGAGATTTTAAGGCCGCTTCCAGTCAACGGGACGACGATATCGTCATCGTCTCCGAGTATCCCCAATTCGCGGTATCGAGAAACCGCCGCCGGCGCGATCGCGCTGGTCGGTTCGACGTAGAAACCGCTTCGATGGAGCCGATTCAGCGCGGTTTCGATCGGCTCGTTCTCAAGCGCGATTGCATCTCCGCCGCTCGCTTCGATCGCCTCTACGAGTTCGTCTTCGCGGGCCGGCTCGGCGATCTGGATTCCGTCGGCGACCGTCGCCTGAGGTTCGTCGACGCCGCTCGGAACGCCCGCACTCGTTTCCCCCTCGAGGCGTCGAACGACCGGCGCGTGGCTCGTCGCCTGAACGCCGAGCAGACGCGGGATGTCGTCGGTGATCCCCGTTTCCTCGAGGCGGGAAAAGCCTCGGTAGGCCCCGAGAAAGAGCGTGCCGTGGCCGATCGGGAGGACGACAGCGTCCGGGACGGTCCACCCGCGTTGGGCCGCGAGTTCGAACGCGAACGTCATTGTCCCCGCGTAAAACGCCGGGTTCCACGCGTGGCTCGCGTACCATCCCGTTTCCCCGTCTTCTACGGCCTCGAGGCACGCGGTCGTCACGTCAGCGCGCGTCCCCTCGACCTGCACGGGACGAGCGCCGACGCGTTCGATGGCCCGTAGCTTGGATCGTTTGACGTCCGCCGGAACGTAGATGTCCGCCTCGAGTCCGGCGCGAGCGGCGTAGGTGGCGATCGCCGCACCCGCGTTCCCCGACGAGTCTTCGATCACCTTCTCGACGCCGAGTTCGACGGCTCGAGAGAGCGTCGTCGTCGCGCCGCGGTCCTTGAACGACCCCGTGGGAAAGACGTACTCGAGCTTGAACGACGCGTCCCACCGGGGAGCGTCGACGAGCGGTGTGGCTCCTTCGTGAAGCGAGACGTGTTTCTCGATCGGAAGGAGATCTGCGAACGCCCAGAGGTCGTTCCTCGGTTCCTCGAGGCTCAACTCCGTCGGCACATCCTCCGTCTCCTCGAGCGGCTCGCCTTCCAGAAACTCGAGAGCACGTCCACAGGAACAGCGCCAGGGTTCGTCAGGACTCGCATCGTAGACGGTGTCACACGCGGGACAGACGAGATCGGCCGGCATCGTCAGAAGGAGTCGACGTCGGTTCCGACCGAGCAGACGTACTCTCCGGTCGCGACCTGCGGGAGCCGCCGCGTTCGCCAGAGGACGCCGTCGCTGTCGGCTGTGACCTCGGCTTTCGTTTCGCCGAAGACGCTCGTCACCTCGAACAGCGTTTCGCCCGAACGAACCTGCTGGCCGAGTTCTTTCTGAATCGTGACGAGCCCGCCGACGGGCGAGCCGTACTGCTCGAAGCTGCTCGCGCGAATCTGTCGATTCAGGTCGTAGCTTTCCGGGAGAAAGTCGTAGTACCGAAGGACGTTGAACACGCCCTCGGCCCCCTTCTGAATGCTGGTTTCGTCCCAGCCGACGCAGCCGCCGAGTTCCGGATCGACGGTCGGAATCCCTTTATCGGGTGCTGCTCGTGCGAGCTGTCCGTCCGGCCCCTTCTGGTCGAGCACGTAGCCGCAGCCGAACGCCTTCGCGAGTTCGAGACAGTCGTCGTGCAGGCGGTGGCGTTTCCCACAGCGGACCCGAACCTCGTCGATCATCCGACTCGTCGATCCCTGGTGGAGGTCGAGGATCAGATCCGCCTTCCGTGCCACCTCGAAAACTGCGTGGGCGATCCGCTCGCTCGAGGTACCGTTTTCCGAGCCGGGAAAGGCCCGATTCATCTTCGTATCGTCGATCGGATTTCGATGTTCGGCGACCTGAAACGCGTGATAGTTAACGATTCCGACGATGAGAATCGTCCCTGAAATTTCGGCGGGATCGAGCCGAGGAACGACTCGCGTAAGCACGCCGACACCGTTCAACTCGTCACCGTCGCTCGCCGCCTGCAGGTACAGCGTTTTCCCGGGCTCCGCGCCGTTTACCACGGCGACGGGTAATCCGAACGGGCTGCCGTCTCTCGTCTCCCCGATCTCGAGACGGCCCGTGGCGATCTCGCCGGGCCCCGCGCTTGCGGTTCCGAGCGTCGTCGTCATATCACCGACGACGAGAGCGCTCGCCTTTACTGGTTCGGTCTTCCGGTCTCCGATCGCGCGGTTCTCCAGTTCGGCGCCACCGCTGACGACCGGAACTGTCACTAGCAAAGAAAATCTCTATCGAGCAGACGACCACCGCTCGCTTCGTCCGGAGTGACGGAAAATCAGTCCCTTCCGCTCCGATATCGGCGGAAGTGTTATCGCCAAAAAGCCTATCGGAACGTTCGATCGCCGAATTCGTCGTCCGCTGCATCGTCGTCGTCGCTGCTACCGGAGAGACGCGGCGTGAAGCCGCCGGTTAGGATGACCGCGACGACGATCAGCGTCGAGGAGAGAACCACGTAGTCATCACCGGGGTTGTATCCGGCGAGGTCCGATCCCGTCGAAACGACGAAGATCGTGATGAAAAAGACGACCGTTGCGAGCAACACCATGACGGCAATTCCGATGACGATCATCAACAGCGACGAGAGATACTTGACGAGTGACATACTCGCGATTCACAGTAGGCGTATGTAGTGATTTCGTCTTCGAACACGCTCGGCGCGGGCCGACGATCCCGCGACAAGGATATCGCTCCTCGAGTTCCCTCAAGCCAATTTGGCGAGTTCGACATCGAACACCGAAAACAAATTCGGGAATTAGGAAACTATGTATTGGATACGAGAAGGAACCGGTGCAGGTAGTAATACAACGTCTAACCGAGGACAGGAGGAGGCTACCGACGGCAGGGGAGATTACCAACGTGCAAGGAAGACTCACTGAATCACGGCCTCGGAGAATCCGTTCGAGACGGGTGACGCTTTCGAGACGGATGGCGCCGACTGCGACACACTGGGAACCCGCTTCGGACAACCAGAACCCCCACAGCGTCGGTCCTCCCGGACCGTTGCTGATAGACGGCTATCCTAACGTCGAGAAAATAGCTCTGTTACCCGTTGAATGGCTCAATCTGTGACGGCTGTCAGCGGTTGTACCGGTGACAGAGCACGCCTCATCGCTGATAAAAATTCCCAAAATAGAAATATTACTTGGTTCGTGCCGAAGACTTCGTTAGCAGATTAGAAAATCTTAATAAGCGAAAGTAGCAATACCCTCATGATGACTAGGTCTAACCAAGACTGGTGGCCGGAGAAGTTGAACCTGAAGCTCCTCGACCAGAACGCTCGTGACGACGACCCGATGGGCGAGGACTTCGATTACGCCGAGGAGTTCGAAAAACTCGACCTCGAGGAAGTGAAGGCGGACATCGAAGACGTGCTGACGACGTCTCAGGAGTGGTGGCCGGCGGACTACGGCCACTACGGGCCGTTGATGATTCGGATGGCGTGGCACAGCGCGGGTACCTACCGTACCACCGACGGCCGCGGGGGCGCGTCCGGCGGTCGACAGCGTTTTGCACCCCTGAACAGCTGGCCGGACAACGTCAATCTCGACAAGGCACGACGCCTGCTCTGGCCTGTCAAACAGAAATACGGCCGCAAACTTTCGTGGGCCGACCTGATCGTCCTGACCGGGAACGTCGCCCTCGAGTCGATGGGATTCGAGACGTTCGGCTTTGCCGGCGGACGCGAAGACGCCTACGCCCCCGACGAGGCCGTCTACTGGGGCCCCGAGGACGAGTGGCTTGGATCCGAGCGCCACGACGAAGAGGGCACCCTCGAGGAACCGCTCGGGTCCGACCACATGGGCCTGATCTACGTGAACCCTGAAGGCCCTAACGGCGAGCCCGATCCGGAGAAGGCCGCGGACTACATCCGACAGACGTTCGATCGCATGGCGATGAACGACGAGGAAACGGTCGCGCTCATCGCCGGCGGACACACGTTCGGGAAAACCCACGGCGCCGCCCCCGACGATAACCTCGGCGCACAGCCCGAAGAGGCCCCTATCGATTTACAGGGCCTCGGCTGGGAGAACGAACACGGCACCGGCAAGGGCAACGACACGATCACCAGCGGCCTCGAGGGCGCGTGGACCGACGCGCCGATCTCGTGGGACAGCGGCTTCCTCGACAACCTGTTCGAATACGAGTGGGAACTCGAGCAGAGCCCCGCCGGTGCACACCAGTGGAGACCGAAGGACGAGTCCGCCGACGACGACGTGCCGGACGCCCACGAGCCGTCGGAATCGCACCCGCCGATGATGCTCACGACGGACCTCGCGCTGAAGGAGGATCCGGACTACCGAGAGATTTCACAGCGGTTCCGCGAGGATCCAGCGGCGTTCCAGGAAGCCTTCGCGAAGGCGTGGTACAAGCTGATCCACCGCGACATGGGCCCGCCGATCCGGTTCCTCGGTCCCGAGGTTCCGGACGAAGAGATGCTGTGGCAGGATCCCCTTCCCGACGTCGACCACGACCTGATCGGGGACGAGGAGGTCGCCGAGCTCAAGGAAACGATCCTCGGTACGGATCTCTCCACCTCCCAACTGGTCAAGACCGCCTGGGCGGCGGCCTCGACCTACCGCGACAGCGACAAGCGCGGCGGAGCGAACGGCGCCCGCCTTCGCCTCGAGCCCCAGAGAAACTGGGACGTGAACGATCCGGAGGAACTCGAGACGGTGATCGAGACGCTCGAAGCGATTCAGGAGGACTTCAACAGTTCGCGCTCCGACGGGACGAGGGTCTCGCTGGCCGACCTGATCGTGCTGGGTGGCGCTGCAGCCGTGGAGGATGCAGCAGCAGATGCTGGCTACGACGTGACCGTTCCGTTCGAACCCGGCCGCACCGACGCCTCACAGGCACAGACCGATGTCGAGTCCTTCGAGGCGCTCAAACCCGAAGCGGACGGGTTCCGCAACTACCGCAGTGACGAGGCAGATCGCCCGACGGAGGAACTGCTGGTGGACAAAGCGGAACTCCTGAATCTGACGCCCGACGAGACGACGGTTCTGGTCGGCGGCATGCGCGCGCTGGACGCGAACTATCAGAACTCAGACCTCGGCGTCTTCACCGACCAGCCCGAGACGCTGACCAACGATTTCTTCGTGAACCTGCTCGACAACGACACGGAGGTAGAAGCGTCCTCGGAATCCGAAGAGGTCTTCGAGGTTCGCGACCGCGAAACGGGCGACCTAAAGTGGGAGGCGAGTCGCGTGGACCTCGTCTTCGGTTCGAACTCCCGACTTCGAGCCATTGCGGAAGTCTACGGAACCGACGACGCCGAGGAGAAGTTCGTGCACGACTTCGTCGACGCGTGGAGTAAAGTGATGAAACTCGATCGGTTCGACCTCGAGTAATCGCACTCGAGCGCTTTCGATTCGGTGACCGCGGACGCGTTTCGATCGAGTGTAGCCGCGGTCCATCACCCGGTTTCACAATCGTGTCGTGACGACGTCTCGAACGATGCGACACCTTCGTTTTCAGGACGGTCCGTGATCGTTCCGGCCCGCTCTCGTACACCGCAGTTAGCAGTCGATATTTAGGTCTCAGACCGCCTAGGAACAGGTATGGTCACCACACTCTCGGCGGAGAGACTCGCGGAGCTACAGGACGACGGCGAGGCGTACGCGCTCGTCGATACGCGCCCCGAAGAGAGCTTCGAGTCGTGGCACGTCGCCGACGCGATCAACTTTCCTTTCGGCCCCGAGGAGGAACTCGACGGCCGCCTCGAGGAACTCGAGGAACGCCTCGATGGCACGGACCGAGTGCTCACCATCTGCGCGAAGGGGATCTCCTCGGCTAACCTCGCGACTCAACTCGAGTCCACGACCGACGAGTACGATGTCGCGGCCGTCGAGGGCGGGATGAAAGGCTGGAGTCGGGTCTACGACCGGGCGGAGATCAACGTCGGCGACTCCGTCGAACTCGTCCAGATCCAGCGGCGGGCGAAGGGGTGTCTCTCCTACGTCGTCGGCTGTCCCGAAACCGGCGAGGCGCTGGTGGTCGATCCGACCGCGGACACCGACGAGTTCGCCGTCGCCGCCGAAGAAGCCGGACTCTCGATCGTGGGCGTCCTCGATACGCACGTCCACGCCGACCACGTCTCGGGTGGACGCGAGCTCGCAGACAGGCTCGAGGTCCCCTACTACCTCGGCGAGCGGGCGGCCGAACGCGGCGTCGAAATTTCCTACACGCCCCTCGAGCGAAACGAGGTCCTTGAGGTCGGCACGCTCGAGCTGAAGGCCCTCGAGACGCCGGGTCACACCAGCGAGATGATTTCGGTGCTGATCGACGACCGTGCACTGCTGACCGCCGACACCCTCCACGTCGATTCGACGGGCCGGACGGAACTCGAGTTCAACGAGGACGAGGGTGAGAAAGGAGCGCGGATGCTCTATGAAACTCTCCACCGAACCGTGCTCGCCGAACCCGAGCCGATCGTCGTCTGTCCGGGCCACGTCACCGTCACCGCCGATGGCGAGTTCGCCCACGGCGCACCCAGCGAGCCGATCTCAACGACGGTCCGGGATGCCAGGACCGGGATCGACATTCTCGAACTCGAGGAAGAGGAGTTCGTCGAGCGGATGGCCGACGCGGGCGAAAAGCCCTCGAACTACGAGGAGATCATCGACCGAAATCGCGGCGCGCTCGGAGAGGAACTGGATTCGGAGGATCGAGTCGAACTCGAATTGGGTCCGAACAACTGTTCGGCCTAACGGTGGGGGGTGTCACTTTGAAGGAGACGGTAAGTACAGGCGGAGGCGTTCCGCTGCGGTCGTGACGCAAGCACTGCACCCGCGAGCGACCATCGGGAGCGAGCGGCTTTTTAGCGTAGATTTTTGGAGGAGTGGTGAGCGAGCAACGCGAGCGAACCCGACGAGAAAAAGGTACGTTTGCACGTGTACTTATCGACTGTACGTCTCCAGCCGAACGATTGATTCATCCGCCATCTCGAAGAAATCCGCGAACTCGAATAACTCAGTCTCGCCCTCGAGCACCCGCCCTCGAGCGGCGACCCGACCACACTCTTCGTCGACGACGAGTTCCTCGAGTTCGTGGCTCGTGTCGGGATTCGGCCGTTCCCCGCGCATGAACTCGACGAACGCCTCGCGGCCGTCGAAGGTCCGATCCGGCCGTCGCTGGACGAACGCCGGGTCGAGGATTTCCTCGAGCGTCTCGTACTCGTGGTCGTCAAGTGCGCCGTAGTACCGTCTCACGAGGAGGTCGCCGTCCATATCTGGACGGGTTCGGTCCCGCGGGTGAAAAGTGCAGGCGTCTCGTCGCCGCGTCTACAGACGAATCAGTTAGTGGACAAAAACCTCGTTCAGGGAACGGTTTTCACTCAAGCCGTGGTGGCAATTCGCATGGCTACTGATTCCGACAACCTGTACGAAGTCTCCTCGCTCGAGGAACTCGAGGAGGAGGGGCGAACGTTGGTCTCCCGCGGCGGGACAGCGCTTGCCGTCTTCGCCCACGAGGGCGAGATACGCGCGGTCGACAACCGCTGTCCGCATATGGGATTTCCGCTCGCGGAGGGGACCGTCGATGACGGCATCCTCACCTGTCACTGGCATCACGCGCGATTCGAACTCTCCTGTGGCGACACGTTCGATCCGTGGGCCGACGACGTGCAGACGTATCCGGTCGAGGTTCGGGACGGAACGGTCTACGTCGATCCCACGCCGGAGCGAGCGAAACCTCCCGAGGAGCACTGGGTCGACCGCCTCGAGACGGGACTCGAGGAGAACCTGCGACTCGTTGTCGCCAAGTCGACGATCGGATTGCTCGACGCGGGAGCGGACTACCGCTCGCCCGTCGAAGCGACCCTCGACTTTGGAACCCGATATCGCGAGTCGGGCTGGAGCTCCGGGCTGACCATCCTCGGCTGTATGACGAACGTGATGGACGACCTCGAGGCCGAGAATCGAAAGCGGGCGCTGTACACCGGCGTTCGTCACGTCGCGAGCGACTGCGACGGCGAACCACCGACCGTTTCTCAGCCCGCGTTTTCGACGACCGACGTCTCGCTCGAGCGGCTGAAATCCTGGTTCCGCGAGTGCATCGAAGTCCGGGATGCCGACGGGGCGGAGCGGTGTCTTCGCACGGCGATCGAGGCCGGACACGACGAGGCGGCGGTCGCGGAACTGGTCTTTGCGGCCACGACTGACCACCCCTACCTCTCGACTGGCCACGTCCTCGACTTCGCGAACAAGGCCTTCGAGACACTCGAGCACGTCGGCTGGGAGCGCGCGCCGACGACGCTCGCGAGTCTGGTCGAACCGCTCGCAACCGCTTCCCGAAGCGACGAACGGTCGTCGTGGCGACAGCCGACCGACCTCGTGACCCTCCTCGAGGAGGTCTACGGCGGCGACGTGACCGAGACGAGCGGGCTCGAACGACTCGCCGCTGACGGTGAGGACGTGACGGCCGGTCGCAATGGCGGTAATAGCGGAGATGGCGGATGTGATGGTGATGGCGGCGATTGGGAATCTCCCTCCGGCTTCCAGGAAATATTACTCTCGGACGACCCCGAGGCGATCGTCTCGAGTCTTGCCGACGCGATACGAGCGGGGGCGAGCACCGAAGCCCTCGCACGCGAGACGGCGCGGGCCGCGGCGACTCGAGTCGCCCAGTTCGGCACGGCCAACGAGTTCTCGGACTGGAACACCGTCCACCACACGTTCACCTACGCGAACGCCGTCCACCAATCGACGCGCCGAACCGACGCGATCGAACTCTATCGGGGCGTCTTTGACGTCGCGCTCAACGTCTACCTCGATCGCTTCCTCAACACGCCGCCCGCACCCGTTCCGTCACCCGCCGACAACGAGACGGGCCGCGATCCGGACGCGATCCTCGAGGACCTCCTCAAGACGTTCGACACCGAAGGCGAGGTAAATCGCGCGGGCCGCCTCGTGGCCGAGTTTGTCGGCTGCGGCGGTGATGCGGCCAAACTGAAGCGTACTTTGGGTCACGCCCTCCTGCGCGAGGACGCGGGCTTTCACACGCTCCAGAACGTCGAGGCCGCGTTTCGGCAATTCGACCTGGCTCGAGAACGGATCGGGAGGGCAGACAGCGACGATGTCCGGCAGTGGGTCCCCCTGATCGCGACGGCGCGCTATCTGGCCGCGCACTTTCCGACTCGACGGGAGGCCGAACAGACGTTTACGATCGCGGCCAGATTGAACCGCGGCGAGACGATCCACGAGTCGTAGTCAGGCCGGGCGGAAGACGGTTCGATGCGGCCCGGCCGGCTCATTCCTCGAGACTCGGCGAATTCAGGCACGCTCCTTATCGAACTCCGGGGACTACCCGCTCGCGATGGCCGACCGCAACCTCGTAATCATCCTCGTAACGGCTACCATTTTCGTCGGATTAGTGGCGGGATGGGTAGCCGGGGTCTTCGGAGAGAGGATGGCCGGCCAAACGGCGACCTTCGGATTCACTGTCGGCGCGTTCCTCCTCCTCGTCGTTCTCACCTTCGCCTGGTTCATCGTCACGGACAGCTTCGGAGAAGCGGACTGATCCGAGTCACACTCCTTTTCTCTCACCCCGTCCTACCACGGGTGTGGAGTGTCACGTCTACTACGAAGGCGACGACGATCCGAAGAAGTGCACCGCTCGTCGCCTCGAGAAGTTCGACCGAGCCATCCTCCATCGGTCGATGAGGCAGGTTCCCTACGGGGTCGTCCTCAACCCCCACGCCGAGCAGGCGCTCTCGCCGGCGGACGCCGACGATGGACTTCGGACGCTCGTCGCGCTGGACTGTTCGTGGGAGTCCGCCGAGGAAGCGTCGTTCGCGATGAACGGCGTCCACCGTGCGCTCCCGTTTCTCGTCGCCGCCAACCCGGTGAACTACGGCAACCCGTTCCAGCTGACGACGGTCGAAGCGCTCGCGGGGGCGCTCCGTATCTTCGGCGAGGACCAAGCGGCCGAGGATCTCCTCGAGCCGTTCCGCTGGGGAGAGACGTTCCTGACGCTCAACGAGGAGCCCCTCGATCGGTACGCCGAGTGTGAGGACTCGAGCGACGTCGTCGCCGTGCAGGACGACTACCTGGCCGACGAGTGACTAGTTGCAAACGCTCGCTCTTCCCCCAACGAGCCCCGCGAGACGTCCCTCGCGGGAACTCCCGTGAGTTCGGACCGCAGGCATTATATGCGCCACGAACAACCGACCTGTATGGCCAGTTTCGACGCTGCGGAAAAACGGATGCTCGAGAAGATGATCTGCATGCGCTGTAACGCTCGTAACTCGAAAGACGCGAACCGCTGTCGCAAGTGCGGATACAAGAAGCTCCGACCGAAAGCCAAGGAAGCACGCGCAACGTAAGGTTCGACTCGACGGCTCGATTTTCGTTCGGTGCGCCCGTTTCTCGAGCGACGGGATCGTTCTCGAGCGTCAGAATTAGCCGCTGAGCGATCGCGCTACTCGTCCGGATACTTCGGCTCGCGCTTTTGGGCTCGCTCGAGGGCCGTCTCGACCACGTCGGTGACGTCGCCGTGGAAGACGCCGCCGTGTCCCGCGTACATGTGTTCGACGGAGTCGGGGAGCCGCGAGAGCAGTTCCTCGAGGCTCTCGATGAGGGTCTCTCGAGACTGGCCGGCCATGTCGGTTCGGCCGAAGCTCCCGTAGTCGAACGCGCCGTCGTCGTGGACGACCACGTCGCCGGAAAACAGCGTCGCTCCGGAGACGAACGAGACGTGGTCGTCGGCGTGACCGGGGGTGTAAATGACTTCGAAGGACTCGTCGCCGATCCGGACAGTATCGCCGTCATCGATCTCGTGCGTTCGAAGGGGGTGATCCGCGTACGCGTACACGTCCGGATCGAACGCGTCGCAGACGGCCTCGAGTTGGGCGACGTGATCACCGTGTTGGTGAGTCAGGACGATCGCGTCGATCGTTTCGCCGTCGAGAGACGTTCGGATCTCCTCGACGACGCCGTCCCACGCGCCAGCGTCCACAAGTATCGTTTGATCGCCACGAACGAGAAACGCGTTACAGGTGAACGTCTCCGCATCTTCGGTGACGTGTTGAACCTCCATGGACGGGTTCTCGGTATCTGGTGATATAATACTGGCGTCGATAGTACCGAAATATGATGTTTTTGCCACCCATGGAACTTTTGATGCCCCGGGTCGTATGTACTACCGTATGGGATTCGGAAGCTACGACGAATCCGAACAGCAAGAGGTTGACGCCGATTTTGATGATGATGACGCGGTAGAGTCCGAACAGAGCCACCACGACGGCACGCTCGAGTTCGAAAACGGTGCCTCGAGCGACGAACTGCTCGATCGGCTCGAGGAGATCAAGGACGAAGACGACTCCTGATGAAATCCGGGGCGCGGGCGCTGGGTATCGCCGAATCAGCCACCGGTGAGCGAAGCACGCTCGCCGGCGCGGTCGTTCGGGCCGACCGAACCGTCGAGGAGTTCGCGTTCTCCTCGTGTACGGTCGGCGGAACGGACGCGACTGATGCGGTCATTTCGCTTATCGACGAGTTCGATCGGCCGGACATCGATGACGTGATACTCGGTGCCATCGCCCCCGCGTGGTACAACATCGTCGACCTCTCACGTATCGCGAGAACAACTAATCGATCGGTTATCGCGGTGACGTTCGAAGACAGCGACGGCCTTGAAGACGGCCTCAGAGACGCTTTTTCTGGTGACCGGCTTGCACAGCGCCTCGAGCGCTATCGCTCTCTCCCGCCGAGACAACCGGTGTTGGTCAACGGCGAGACGGTGTACGTCCGCGCCGTCGGGCTCGAGCATTCGAAGGCGGTAGAACTCGTTCGCGCGTTCACGCCCGATGGTGGTCGACCGGAGCCGATTCGGGTCGCTCGAGCGGCCGCGCGAGCGGGCCACGAGTATCGATTTGGCGACCGGTAGCGACTCGAGCCGTCTGTGACTCCATCGTAACCAATCGCTGGCGGGCCACGCAGTTGCGACCCGAAACACGTAGTACCGGGGCGTCCAAGCGACGACCATGGACGAGGAGCTGGACGGACTCGAGGTGACCGCCTGCGAACGATGCCCGAAACTGGTCGACTCGCGGAGTCAGATCGTCAACGGAACGGGCCCGGAAGACGCCGACATCTTGTTCGTCGGCGAAGGACCGGGAGCGAACGAGGACGAACAGGGCGAGCCCTTCGTCGGCCGGAGCGGCTCGGTGCTAGACGACACGTTGCTCGTGGTCGGCCTCGAGCGTGGAGACGTTCGGATTACTAACTGCGTTCGCTGTCGACCGCCCGAGAACCGCGACCCGGCGAAATCGGAACTCGAGAACTGTCGCGGCTACCTCGAGACCGAAATCGACCGAATGGAACCGGACGTGATCGTCACCCTCGGAAAGGTTCCGAGCGAACATTTGCTCGGTCGATCCGTTTCGGTGACTTCGGAGGCTGGAACCGTCGAGGAGATACGGGTCAACGAGACGGCTCGTCGGGTCGTGCTCTCCGTGCATCCGGCGGCGACGCTGTACGACCGAAGCCAGGAGGACACGTTTCGGGAAGCGCTGGAGACGGCCGCTGACCTCGCTGGCGTCGACGGAAGCTCGAGTAACCAGCGGCGATTAGACGGTTTTTAACCGCCCTCGGGAAGAAATATTAAGTTACACATCATATATTCTCTATAGTCCTCTGTTCGTGACATAGAAAACACTAAATGCGTTGCACATCAGTAGGAACTATGTCCGAACGTGGTCGAATGGGTAGTAATCGACGTACATTCTTAACAGGTACCGGTGTCGCTGCAACCGTTGGACTCGCGGGTTGTATCGGGGATCTCGTTGGCAGTGACGACGACGACGTGATCGATATGGTCCTCAACCCGGCGGAGGGCGGCGTCGATATGTCCGAACAGTACGCGCAGTTTTTCCAGTACGTAGAGGACGAAGCCGATATTACGGTCGATTACAGCGAGGCCGAAAGCTACACCGCGACGGTTGCGGCCATCGAGAACGAACAGGCCGAACTGGCCGATATTTCGCCGACCGGCGTCGTCGCCGCTCCGGATTCGATGGACATCCTCGGAATGCGCATTCAACACGGTGCCGCAGTGTATTTCTCGACAATCGTGACGACCCCCGATAGTCCGGTCGATGAACTCTCCGACATCGAAGAAGACCACGATGTTCATCTCGCCGACCAACTTTCGGTTAGTGGCGGACTCTACCCGCTTATGATGCTCCACGAAGGTGGGTTAGATGTTGGCGACGCACCCGACGGCTCACCGGAAGACTTCGAGGTTAGCTATTCCGATCACGACACAGCATTGAATCAACTGTTTGAACGGGAGGACGTCGTCGCAGCGGGGACCGGTGCGTTCGTTTCGTCCGAGTACCTCTCCGAGGACCAGATGTCTGACGATTTCATGGAACACTCCGCCGAAGTCGGCAATCTCGACACGGGCGACGAAGAGTTGCAGTTGCTCGCTGTTTCTGACCCGATCCCCCGCGCACCGATTGTCGCACGGTCGAACTGGGACGACCCCGTTGTCGAAGAAATCGAAGAGGCCTTGTTGGAAGCAGAAGAAGAAGACTTAGTTGATGAAGATGCCGAGGATCCGCTCTGGTTCACTGGTGTCGAAGAAGCGACGATCGAGGATTACGAACCGATCGAAGACGCGATGGACACCCTTGATCTCGCGTTCGAAGACGTGGCTGACGAATAATCTCTCGTCACCGCACGTATCGACTCAGCACCGCTTGATGAAACGAAGACTCTGTATGCTCACGATAGATGAGTAGTATCGAAGTAAATAATCTCAGTAAACGATTTGGCGAAACGCAAGCGTTAGACGATGTCTCGTTTACGATACCCGATGGCGAGTTCGTCGTGGTGTTGGGAACTTCCGGATCTGGTAAATCTACCCTTCTCCGGTGTATGAACGGATTGACCCAGCCCACATCAGGGGAGATCGTCATCAACGGAACTGAGATCACTCAGCCGCACCCCGACACGGCGATGATCTTTCAACAACACAATATTATCGGACAGATGAGCGCCTACTCGAACGCACTCACCGGTTCGCTCAAACGCACTGGCCTGCTCAGTAGCATTCTCAAACGAAACGATACCGAAGACAAGTACCGCGCACTTGAGGCCCTCGAAACCGTCGGATTGCTTGACGAGGCTCAGCAAAGTGCACGCCGGATGAGTGGCGGTCAACAACAGCGAGTCGGAATTGCCCGTGCGCTCGTCCAGGAACCCGAGACGTTACTGGCTGACGAACCCGTTGCGAGTCTGGATCCCGGCAGTGCCCAACAAGTGATGGAATACCTCCTGACAGCAACGGAAGAACACGGGCTAACGACGGCTATAAGCCTCCACCAGGTCAACCTCGCCCAGGAGTTCGGTCAACGCTTTATCGGGCTGAAACACGGCGAGCTCGTCTTCGATGGCTACAAAGACGAATTCGATCTCGATGTGATCGAACGGATCTATGAAGACGTTAACATCGATCAACTGACTGGCCTCGGCGCTCATCGGGAAGACGAAAGCGATAGCGACTCGGGAGCAACGGGGGCAACGGGGGTCGCCGACGTATGAGCACGGACACAGAACAGCCTTCAGAAACGGTTTCACCTGCCGTCGAAGAAAAGCTCGAATCTATTCAACGCGCTCGGCGGCGTCGTTGGATTTTTGCAGGCGGGGCCCTCGGAATCTTGCTATTCGCGTTTAACTACGCGTTGACGATGGTCGGATTTTCGATCCACGAGCTTTTCTACTACGCACCGTTTTTCGCTGAAGCGCTTGATGAGTACTTTCCGCGAACGACCTACTTCGGGTTTTTGCCATTTATCGACTTCATGCAGTACGTCGATTTCATCGTCGAACAGAACCTCTTCCACGAGGCCGGCATCACGCTCGCGATCGGATTCGGCGGCACCATTCTTGGCTTCCCGTTAGCCCTGCTGTTCGCAGTGCTCGGATCGGGTCGAGTGACGCCGTTCCCGTTTAACTTCCTGTTCCGCGGTATGATGTCGTCGATCCGCGCGATCCCAGCGCTCGTCTGGGCGCTGATCTACGTCCCGCTCGGTGGCGTTTCGCCGTTCACGGCGACACTCGCAGTTGCGACGGATACGGTCGGAAATCTGGGTCGCTTGTTCACGGACGAACTCGAGGAGATCGAAGACGGTCCGATCGAGGCCATCCGTACCACGGGTGCCGGCCGAATTCAAGTGATCGTCTTCGGCATGCTCTCGCAGGTGTACACGCCGTTCATTGCGTGGACGTTGTACATCTTCGAGATCAACATCCGAATCGCCGTCACACTGGGTATCATCGGCGGTGGCGGTATCGGGCTCATATTGAACACCCAACAGCGGTTGTTCGCCTACACCGAGATGATGGCGACGATCCTCGTGATCCTGCTGTTGATCATCACCGTCGAAATAATCAGCCAGCGAACCCGGTCGTACATTCGAGAGGGCGACGAAGCGATGGGAATCGTGGAATTGCTGAAGGGGTTCCCCAAACGGATGGCGGAGTCGCTCGCGAAGTAACGACGGCCACCTATTGCTCACGGATCAATCGAGTTTTCGCTGACGTCACGAGAGAGCTATCCTTCCCGGTGATCGGTATCAGGAGTGTATGGAGACTAGTTCACGCTCGAGGTGCTCGCAGACGGCTTTAGCGTCTAATGCGGTTTCCGAGATCATGTGACAGACGGCGTACGACGAGTGCTAAGACAACGGTACTCGATTTTCCGTAATCGATTGTTCGAAGAGTAACGCACTTGCCTTCCCACACGAATCTACGGTTATGAGCACGATGCCATCGCCGCCCGAGGAGGAACTCGCCTCGGTCGTCGTCGTCGACTACGGCCTGGGGAACCTCCGGAGCGTTACCCGCGGATTAGAGCGTGCGGGTGCGGCCGTCGAGATCACCGACGACCCAGAGGCCTTCGAGGCCGCCGACGGCGTCGTCCTCCCCGGCGTCGGCGCGTTTCGGGAGGGCGTTGAGAACGCCGATTCGATCCGCGAGGATCTCGAGGCGGTCGCCGACCGCGGTCAGCCGCTCTTCGGAATCTGTCTCGGAATGCAGATGCTTCTCACCTCGAGCGAGGAGGGAGAGACCGACGGCGACGCCGCGGTCGAGGGTCTGGATTTGATTCCCGGGACGAACGTTCGCTTCGATAACGGACAGAAAGTACCCCACATGGGCTGGAACGAACTCTCGATCGAGCGAGACCACCCGCTGGTTGAGGGCGTCGATGGGGAGTACGCCTACTTCGTCCACTCCTATTACGCCGTTCCGGACGCGGCGAACGCGACAGTCGCCTCGACCGACTACGAACAGGAGTTCCCCTCGATCGTCGCGAACGAGGACGGAACCGTCTTCGGGACGCAGTTCCACCCTGAAAAGAGCGGTGAGACGGGACTGCAGATACTGCGGAATTTCGTCGAAATTTGCGCCGAGGATTGACGACTCGTCCGTCTTTCGTTCTCGAGTTTACAAAAATTCCCGAACTTCTGAGTACCACATATCGTGGTAATCGACGTGGCCGACGCGTCGGGCGATGGCGACCGCAAGCGCGTGCCAGCAGAGGTCGGTCGGATCGTCGTTGTCGAGGTTATACTCGCTGTCCTTGCACGTACAGCCTCGTCCCTCGACGATGTACTCGTCGTCGTAGCCGACGACGATCGTGAAATCCTGGTAGGATTTCACTCGCCGCTCCCCGACGGCTTCGATGGCGCGAACCCCGCGGTCGTCGTGCAGCCTCGTGATCTGCTCGACGATGTCGGGCGTGAGCTGTCCCGACTCCTCGAGCCGGGCTTCCCACTCTTCGACGGGGTTCGAATCGGGCACGACCGAACCTCTCTTCCGAACTGTAAAATCCGTTTGGTTGTCTACGTGCTTTTGGGAGCTGGTAGTGATCTCCGCTCGAGTTGCTCTGATACTGCCGGCTGTAACTATGTGAAGATTCTCGCACCCCCGGGCGGCGAGAATCTTGAACGACTTACAGCCGGCAGTATGAGTGAATTAGATGGCTAAATAGACTGAACCCGCATACGCAGTTGTCTCGGTTGCTGTGGCGGTACTACCGCCCTGAAAGCCGCCGCCCCGGTCGACACTACCCACCGCACCCTCACTGGTGGGACAGGCCCAAACGACACACAAAGATGCTCGAGTCAGACCACGCTGTTTTTCGCCCCGCTCTACGGAGTACGGATATGCGCGTCACGGAGGGAAACGTCGAACTCGAGGTACCCGGCGAACAAACGGAGGGGTTCGAGGAGTCGGTCTTTTATAACCCGCGCCAGGAAATGAACCGCGACCTGACGATCGCGACGCTCCGTGCCTTTCGCGGACGCGAACCGCGAGCCGAGACGTATTTCGATGCGATGACCGCGAGCGGCGTCCGCGGCGTCCGCGCGGCTCGAGACGGGTGGGACGTTACGTGCTGTGATATCGACCCCGAGGCCGTGTCGCTCGCCCGGGAGAATTTCGAGCGAAACGACTGCGAGGCGACTGTCGAGCGGGCAAACGCCAACGCCCTGATGCACGAGTCGATGTTTGACGTGATCGACCTCGATCCGTTCGGAACGCCGATGCCTTTCGCCGACGCGGCCTTCGCCAACTGTCACAACCTCGTCTGTGTCACCGCGACCGATACCGCACCGCTGTGTGGTGCCCACCTCAACAGCGGGATGCGGTCCTACAGCGCCGTGCCGCGAAACACCGACTACCACACCGAGATGGGCGTTCGAACGCTCCTCTCTGCGCTCGCTCGAAGCGGTGCTCGCTTCGACGTCGGCGTCACCCCAATCTTGACCCACGCGACGAGTCACTACGTTCGCACGTACCTTGAGCTCGACCGGAAATCGACCGCCGCGGATCGCGCGCTCGAGGAACTCGGCTATCTCTCTCACTGCGAGGACTGTCTCCACCGCGAAGCGTCCGCAGGACTGATCGCGGAGCCGCTCGAGACGTGTCCCAACTGCGGCGGCGAGCGAATCCTCGTCGCTGGACCGATCTGGCTCGGTGCGATTCAGGACGACGAATTCCTCGAGGCGGTCCGCGGAGAGCTCACCAGCGAGTTCGAGACCGCAGAGACCGCTCGGGAGTTACTCCGCACGCTCGAGGCCGAACTCGAGGAGCCGACCCACTACGATCAACACAAACTGTGCAAAAACTGGGGGCTTCCGGCGAACGCGATGGACGACTTCCTCGCGGATCTTCGTGATGCGGGGTATCGAACGTCGAAGACCCACTACGGCGGAACGACGTTCAAGTCCGACGCGACCGTCGAGGAGATTTTCGACGCGACCGCGGCGTCGCTCGTGGAGTAGCCCGAACAGTTGCGGTACTATCGTTCTCGATCTGTGTCGAAGAATTTCTCAGGTAATCGAACTGCGTTAGTTTCCGTCCGCGTAGAGGCGAACGAGACCGCACTCCGGGCACCGGACCGATTCGACAGCTGTCGACGTACTCATTCCGACCTTCTCGAGGACGGCACTCCCGTCGTCGGAATCGGCGGTGAGCGCCCCGCCGCTCTCTGACTGGATCGCCGTTTCCTCCATGGTCACGTGGCAGTCGGGGCAGTGATATTCGGCCATACACGAACGGTCGAAATGAAATAACAAAAAAGTATCTATAGCAACACTTCGGGTCGCTCGAGGTGGCGATATTTGCCCCTCGGTCACGACTGGGTACACGTGATCGATTACAGACGACTGTTCGAGGTGGGTCGACGAGTGATCAATCTCGCGCGCACCGAACAGTTGACACTGTTAGCCGCCGGTGTCGCCTTCTACGGGTTCATTTCGCTCGTGCCGTTGACGTTGCTCGCGCTCGCGCTCGCGGTGACGATCGGCGGCGAAGCACTAGCGAACTACGTCTCGACGGCGGTTAGTGACGTCCTTACGCCGTCGGCACAGGAACTGCTCGCGGAGACGCTCGTCGACCAGACCGGGGTTCGAAGCGCGACCGTCGTCGGTGCGCTGGGATTGCTCTGGGGTTCGAGCCGGGTCCTGCGCGGGCTCGATCGGGCGTTCTCGAAGATTTACGGAACTGCCGCTTCAAAATCCCTCGTGGATACGTTCTGGGATGCCTTGCTCGTCGCAGCCGCTGTTACGGGCGGGCTCACGGTCGTCGCGATCGTCGAAGGGGTGATCGCGTTCGTTCCGTTCGTCGGCGTCGCGGTAGTCGGTCCACTTCTGGTCTTGTCCGGCCTGTTTGCCGCGTTTCTTCCGATGTTCTTTATCTTTCCGGGCGTCGATATCGAACTCCGCGAAGCGGTCCCCGGAACCGTCGTCGCTTCGATCGGCTGGTTTCTCCTGAGCCGAACGTTTTCGGTGTACGCCGGGTTCGTGGACGACTACGCCGTCTACGGCGTGTTGGGTGCGGTATTGCTCGTTCTCATTTGGCTCTACATCGGCTCGATTATCATCATCTTCGGTGCGGTCTTGAACGCCGTCCTTGCGGGTCGTGATACGGATCGGCAGCTACAAAGTCCCGGCGTGCGACAGGTTTCGACAGAAGCGATGACCGACGACGCCACGGGTGCCGACGGAGATCGATCGGAAGACCGCAAGAGCGCCCGCACGCGGGACAGATCCGACGATCCGGAAGCGCTCAGAGAAGAAATCGAGCGACTTCGCGATCGCCTCGAGTCGTTCGAGGAAGATGTCGACCAGCGGACGGTCCAGCGTGACTCCCTTGAAGGAGAACTCAAACGCTACGTCCGGAAACGAGTGCGCCGGGGGCACCTGGTTGGCTGGGGGCCGTATCTCGTCTTGCTCTACGGAACGGCTATGGCGATTGCGGCGTTTTACTTCCTCGAGGGCGGCTGGGCCATTCTGGCCATGTTCGTCGTCTGGACGTCGACGCTCGGCGTCTACGTCTTGATGGTGTTATTCGGCACCGGAATCTCGATTCTCGGGATCCCTGGTCGAATACGCAACCGAATCGGCGAGTGGCGGTCCTGAAGGTGCCGAGTTCTCGACGGATGCTCTGACTGAGAAACCCACCGAAAGTTATAGTGTTCCAAGGGGTAACCGGTGAGAACATGCTCTTCGAATCGGCGTCCGTCGAAGCCGTGCAGAACGCCTTCCCGGAGTGGATGGCCTTTCTATTCGCGTTTCTCTCCTATCTCGGTAGTGTCTGGTTCGTCGCACCCGCCGTCATCCTCGCGTACTGGCTCGTCGACCGCCATCGGTTCGCGCCGTGGCTGGGGATCGTCATGGGTGGCTACGCGATCATGGTTGGTTTGAAAGGCTATTTCACCGTTGAGCGGCCGGGTGTCGGTCCGACGATCGCTCCCGAGAGCCTCCCGCCCGTTCTCTCGCATCTCTACGCTCCTGCGGTCGAAGTCGGAACAACGAGTTTCCCCAGCGGACACGCTATCGCAGGAACGGTGATCTGGACGATGCTCGTCCTCGAGACCGATCTCGGTTCCAAGCGGGCTCGATACGCGGCCGGAGCTGCGATGATCTCACTCGTCGGGTTCTCGAGGATTGGAGTCGGGCTTCACTACCCGATCGACGTAGCTGTCGGGGTGGGGATCGCGCTTGCGTACCTGTTTGTCGTCCTCTCAGTCAAACGGCGACTCGCTGACCGCGGGACGCACACGGCGACAACCGGCGTCTTCGTGACCGTGGCCGCGATTTCGCTCTGTTCGCTGCTCGTCGGGAACCGGCTGGATGCGGCGGCCCTTCTCGGTGGGGCGATCGGTTCGTTGGTCGTCTGGGAGTATGCACCACCAGCCCGAACCGGGTGGTCGATGACGATACGGACCGTCGCGGGACTGCTCATCGGACTGTCGGTGCTGGGTGCCGCCGCGGGACTCCTGATCCTGTTCGAGAGCTATCTCGTCTGGTTCCTCGTCGGACTCGTCGCTGGAGGAATCGTTCTGGCGTTACCGCAGTTCGGTACGGATGGTGCCGCCGCATCGACGAACGCGAACGGGTCCTCGGGGACGATACGATAGCCTAGCCCCCAATTCGATAGCCCGGAGCCGATTCGAGGGAATCGTCGATGTGACTCATCAGCTGAGAAAACGAAAAGGAAGAATATAGACAGCAAGCGGCCACAGTAGCTGGTTTGAAGCCGTCAACGAGCGGTTCGACGGTCTTAGAACGTCTCGAGGTACCGGTCGAGTTCCCACTGGGAGACATCGACGAGGTAGTCCTTGAACTCCTGGTTCTTGGCTTCGACGAACTTCGGTCCGATGTGGTCGCCGAGCGCGTTGTAGATAACCTCGTCCTCTTCGAGCGCGTCGACCGCTTCGCCGAGGTTCGTTGGGAGCGTCTCGATACCGTACTCTTCGCGTTTTTCCTCGTCGAAGTCGTAGATGTTCTCTCGAACTGGGTCCGGGCACTCGAGATCCTTCTCGATGCCGTCGAGACCGGCGTGGATGAGGGCAGCGAACGCGAGGTACGCGTTACACGACGGATCGGGGAAGCGAGCCTCGATACGGGAGGCGGCTGGGACGCGCGCGGCCGGCTTCCGAATAAGCGCCGAGCGGTTACGGTCGGACCAGGCGACGTAGACGGGTGCCTCGTAGCCGGGAACGAGTCGTTTGTAGCTGTTAACCGTTGGGTTCGCGACCGCCGTGATCGCCGGTGCGTGCTCGAGGATACCGGCGGTGAAGGCGTGGGCTTCCTCCGAGAGGTCGAACTCGTCGTCGCCGTCGTGGAAGGCGTTGTCGCCGTCCTCGGTGAACAGCGATAGGTGCGTGTGCATACCCGAGCCGTTGATCTTCGGAATCGGCTTCGGCATGAACGTCGCGTGTAGGTCGTGTTCGGCGGCGATCGCACGAACGACGGTACGGAAGGTTCCGACGTTGTCGGCCGTCGAAAGCGCGTCGTCGTACTCGAAGTTAATTTCGTGCTGGCCCTGTGCGACCTCGTGGTGGCTGGCTTCGATTTCGAAGCCCATGCTCTCGAGGCCGTAGATGATGTCACGGCGTACGTCGCTGGCGAGATCTTTCGGTGCGAGGTCGAAGTAGCCACCGGCGTCGTTCGTTTTGGTCGTTGCGCGGCCGTCTTCGTCCTCCTCGAACAGGAAGAACTCGGGTTCCGGTGCGGCGTTGACTGTGTAACCGAGATCGTCTGCACGCTCGAGCGCTTGCTTGAGCACGTAGCGTGGGTCCCCCTTGAACGGCTCGCCCGTCGACGTGTTGTACACGTCACAGATCATTCGGGCGGACGCGCTCTCTTCGCTATCTCTCCACGGGAGAATCGCAAACGTGTCCGGATCGGGGACGAGGCGCATGTCCGATTCCTGGATGCGAACGAAGCCCTCGATCGAGGAGCCGTCGAAGTAGATACCGTCGGTGAACGCCTTCTCGGCCTGACGGGCCGGAACGGAGACGTTTTTGACGGTGCCGAGGATGTCGGTAAACTGGAGACGAAGGAAGTCGACATCCTTCGTTTCGATCTCGTCCAATACGTCCTGTTCTGCAGATGTGATGTTTCCGCTTGTCATCTTTCTCGTCGTCCTATCCGATGATCCCTACTACTAAAACCCTACTGTATCGAGCAAATCTTCTACTCTCCCGAGGAAATTGGATATTCGTAAAGTTCTAATGTGATGGGCGAGTGGGTTGATGTGATGACGTACGAAAATCTCGATGCAAAGTTGGTGAATGCACTGCTCGGCGATGGCCGAGCAAGTCTGCGAAGTCTTGCCGAAGAGCTCGACGTGTCTGTAACGACCGTTTCGAACCACCTTTCGGATCTCGAGGATCAGGACGTAATCGACGGCTACACGCCGCGCGTTGACTACGACGCGGTTGGATACGATGTGACGGCAGTTATTCAGCTCAAAGTCGAGGGGAACGCGCTTCCCGATATCACGGAAACGCTCCGCGACCACAAGCAAATGACCAGCGTCTACGAGGTCACCGGCGACTACGATGTGATCGCCATCGGCAAGTTCGTCGACACCGACGGGATGAACGACCAGATCAAAGCATTGCTTACCGACCCGGATATCAAAGCCTCGAACACGAGCGTCGTGCTCAACTCGGTTTCGGAAAACGAACAGTTCGAGCTCGAAGTCGACGAAGACGCGTAGGCGCACCCGATTTCCCGCGGTTTTTCTCCACTACTCGACGAGCGCGTCCGCCGCCGATTCGCGATCGCCAGCTTGTGCGCCCCAGAGCGTTTCGTATCTGCCCTCCGCCTCGAGTAGCTCCTCGTGCGTGCCTCGTTCGACAATCTGGCCGTCCTCCAGAACGAGGATCGCGTCGGCGTCTTTGACCGTCGAGAGCCGGTGTGCGATAACGAGCGTCGTCCGGTCTTCGGTCAACCGGTCGATCGATCGCTGGATCAGGAGTTCGGTCTTCGTATCGACCGCGCTCGTCGCCTCGTCGAGGATCAACACCTCGGGATCGATTAGAACGGCCCGCGCGAGGGCGATCCGCTGGCGCTGACCGCCCGAGAGCTTGACGCCGCGTTCGCCGACGCGCGTCTCGTACCCCTCCGAGAGGTCCTCGATGAACTCGTGAGCCTGTGCCGCCTTCGCAGCGTCTCGAACGGCTTCATCGTCAGCCTCGAACCGACCGTATTGGATGTTGTCGGCGATCGTCCCGTCGAAGAGGAACGTATCCTGACTCACGTAACCGACCGTCGACCGGAGATCCGAGAGTGTCACGTCTCGAACGTTGTGGCCGTCGAGACGGACCGCTCCCTCCTGAACGTCGTACAACCGAAGTAGGAGTTTCAGCGCCGTCGACTTCCCTGCCCCGGTCGGACCGACGAACGCGACCGTTTCGCCGGGATCGGCTTCGAAGGAGACGTCTTCGAGGACCGTCTCCTCGAGTTCCCGTTCGTCGTCTTCACTCGCCGTCGAGTCGCCCGCGCCCCGCAACTCGTTGTCGACGTAGCCGAAGGTGACGTCGTCGTACTCGACGCGCCCCTTCGGGTTCTCAAGGGGAATCGGGTCGTCCGGGTCCTCGACGTGGACAGGGATGTCCATCAGCCCGAAGACGCGCTCGCTCGAGGCCTTGGCGTTCTGGTACTGATCGACGATGTTCGAAACCTCCGCGAGCGGGTCGACGATTCGCTGGGTCAACATCAAGAAGACGACGAAGTCGCCCACGGAGAGGGTGCCGGTGAGCGGCCCCGGGGCGGCGTCGTTGACGAGCCAGAGGCCGCCGACGAGGAAGGTTGCGGCGAACGCAACGCCTGCCAGGAGCTCCATTCCCGGCCGATAGAGGTAGCTCATCTTGAGCACGTCCATCGTCTTCTCGAACAAGTTTCGTGAGGACTTTCGAACGCGACCGACCTCGTACTCCTCGCTCGAGGTCGTCTTGGTCAGACCCATTCCTGCGATAGCGTTCTCGAGGCGGGTGTTCAGTCGGCCGACGGCCGATCGCTCGCGAACGTAGCGCGGTTCGACCACGCGCATGAACCAGACCGTAAAGACAACCATCGCCGGAATCGCAAACAGCGTGACGAACGCGAGTTGCCAGTTCAGGTAGAACAACACGGCCGTGATACCCCCGACCATCACGACCAGACGCGCGGAGTTCATGAGGGCGTTGTCCAGGAACATCTCGAGGTTCTGGGTGTCGTTGTTCAACACCGCCATGACCTCGCCCGTCTGCTTGTCGTCGAAAAACGTCATGTCCAGTTGTTGCATCTTCTCGAACGAATCGACCCGCACCGCGTGCATCACGCCATGGGCGAACATGTTCGCCGTGACGCCGTAGATCCACGTAAAGAGCGCGACGATCAGAAAGGAGCCGGCGATCGCGATAACGGTGAACCAGAACTGCTCCGTTTCCCCCGCCGGGAGCCACGCGTCGGGAACGAGCGGCAGTTCGAACGGCCCCTCGTTAGTAAACAGCGCGTCGATCGCGATCCCCAACAACAACGGCGGGACGAGACTCGCCATCCGCGCGACGAAGTTCGCGACCATCCCCGCCGAAAACCAGCCTGCGCGGCCGGGCGTGTACTCGAGGAACAGCCTCGAGAGCGGTCGATCGACCTCCTCGCGGTAGGCGTCGAACGGCGTCTCGTCGTCGTGGGTACTCACTACGAACGGCGTACCGTGTCGAAACGTAAACCAGATACGGTTCTCATTGCCATTGGTGATCCGCTTCGAGAGGATTTGCTCGGCCCATTGCTCACCGCACGTACAGGATGACCAATCCGAGGACGAGGAGGCCGATACCCCACCACAGGGAATCGCCGGGAAGGACGAACAACAAGAGCGTGACGAGTCCCGAGGAGAACAGCGACCAGCCGATCGTGGTTTGGTAGGTCATACGCTTCGTTCGTGGGCCACGAATAAAGAACGCTGTCCCTGCTCGATTATCGAACGCGATCGCCGATATTTACACAGGTAATAAAAAACGCGGTCGAAGTCATCGTTTCTGGGCTATCCGAGCGGTCGGGGGTTGGATGTGTTTACGGGCCGAATCTACATCATGCCGCCCATGCCGCCGCCCATGCCGCCCATGCCGCCTGCGCCGCCGGGTGCGCCACCCTCGTCGTCGCCCTTATCGGTCGAGAGGTCGCCGGCGGAGATGATGTCGTCGATCTTGAGAACGAGGTTCGCGGCCTCGCTCGCGGAGGTCACGGCCTGCTCTTTGGCGTGGGCCGGTTCGACGACACCGGCGTCGAACGTGTTCTCGACTTCGCTCGAGAAGACGTTCAGACCGGCCTGCACGTCGCCGTCCTCGTGAGCCGCGCGGAGGTCGACGAGCGTGTCGATGCTGTCGAGGCCGGCGTTCTCGGCGAGCACGCGCGGGACGAGCTCGAGGGAGTCGGCGAAGGCTTCGACGGCGAGCTGTTCGCGTCCGGAAACGGAGTCAGCGTAGTCGCGCAGACGCGATGCGAGTTCGACCTCGATTGCGCCGCCGCCGGCCAGGACGCGGCCGTCGGAGACGGTCTGTGCGACGACATCGAGTGCGTCGTTGACGCCGCGCTCGAGTTCGTCGACGACGTGGTCGGTCGAGCCCCGAAGGAGGAGGGTAACGCCGTGTGCGTCCTCTCCTTCGACGTAGAACAGTTCGTCTTCTTCGTCGCGGGTAACGTCACCGAAGCCAAGGTCGGCCTCGGTCGCGCTTGCGAGGTCCGAGACGACCGCGGCGTCGACGACTTCCGAGAGGAACTCGAGGTCGCTTTTCTTGGCGCGGCGGATGGCGAGAATGCCTTCCTTCGCGAGGTAGTGCTGTGCGAGGTCGTCGATCCCTTTCTGACAGAAGACGACGTCGGCGTCGAGGTCGACGATCTGCTGTACCTTCTCCTTGAGCTGTTCTTCCTCGCGGTCGAGGAACTGCTGCAGCTGATCGGGGTCCGTCACCGAGACTTCGGTGTCGACGTCGGTTTCCTCGATCTCGATCGGGTCGTTAAGGAGGAGGATGTTCGCGTCCTCGGCCTCGGTCGGCATGTTGTCGTGGACTGGCTCCTTGTCGATGATGCCGCCTTCGAGAAGGTCGGATTCGCCGACTGCGCGGCCGGTCTGGGTCTCGATGTTGAGGAACTCGAGATCGACGACGTTCTCGCCGTCCTGGGTCTCGACGGTGACGCCGGAGACGGCGTCGACGATGAGCTGGGCGAGGTGCTCTTTGTTGACTTCCGCACCTTTGCCGGTCATCGAGGTTTCGGCCGTTTTCCGGATGAGCTCTTCGTCGCTCGGGTCGATATCCTCGGCGATGTTGTCGACTTCAGCTCGAGCCTGCTCTGCGGCCATGTGGAATCCTTTGATGATGGCCGTTGGGTGAATGTCCTGTTCGAGAAGGTCCTCGGCGTTCTTGAGGAGCTCGCCCGCGATCGCGACGGCGGTCGTGGTACCGTCGCCGGCTTCGTCTTCCTGGGTTTCGGCGACCTCGATGATCATCTCGGCTGTCGGGTTGTCGATATCCATCTCTTTGAGGATGGTGACGCCGTCGTTCGTGATGGTTACCGATCCCATCGAATCGACGAGCATCTTGTCCATTCCCTTCGGGCCGAGTGTCGAGCGAACGGCCTCTGCGACCGCTCGAGCGGCGCTGATATTGTAGTCCTGCGCGTCCTGGTCTTTGACGCGCTGGGAGTCCTCGCTCATCACGATCATCGGCTGTCCCTGTTGCATTCGCTGACTCATAGTCAGCTGATTCTATGTTTGTCCTTCTATATAAATCTTATCTCTCTACGATACCGGCCCGCGTTCGTGAGTCGTCCAGCTCCCCCTCGAAACCGCAGTACAACGATAACCCTACTCGCTGATCATGTGTGTATGTGACACGAGTTTGTGGAAATCCGCATCTCCGTTTCCGCCCTACTTTTATATTCTTTCCCCGGAACGTCGGTCAAACCGGTTCGACCAGCGACGGGTCGTCGGTCGCCGGGCTGTTCACCGCGGTCGAAACCGGATAGGCGACCATCTCCTCGTCGGAACGGGGCTCAAGAACCGACGGTGACTCCTCACCTTCCAGCCACTCTCGTTCGCTGTCGCGCTCGAGAATTGCCGCCATCCGGTGGTGAAGGTCTCCGACGAGATCGTTCGTCGTCGTCGTGATAATTGTAAAGGTCTCGAGCGGTCCGCCTTCGCCGCCGTTCTCGGCGTCCTGGCTCCCGCCCCCGAACGCCTCGAGTCCGGTCTGGGTCGTCGACGGTTCCCAGCGCTCCCAGAGCCCCGCCATCGCGAACGGTCGATCGTCCTCGAAGGCGACCCTGTACGGTTGTTTCCGGCCGTCGTCGGCCTCAACCCATTCGTAGAAGCCGTCCGCGAGAACCAGCGCCCGACGATTTTCGTACGCATCGCGAAAACTCGGCTTCTCGTCGAGCGTCTCCGCACGCGCGTTAATCAGCCCGTCCCTATCGTCGTCGGCCCACGACGGAACCAGGCCCCACTCGAGGGACCGGATCGATTCCGGCTCCTCGTTCGTGATAACGGGAAGTCGCTGACCCGGGGCCATGTTGTATCGCGGCCCAAACGACTCGGAAAAGCGAGCGTCGAACCGATCCTCGAGGTCGTCCTGATCGACGAACAGCGTGTAGCGGCCACACATACCCATAGCTACGGGCTACACCGATAAGGACCTTTCATCGCCGGACGTCGGCGAGTTGTCCCGGCCCAATTTTCGTTCCTAAAACGATTTCTCGAAACGGTATGGGGTCCGTACCCCCTCGAGATCGGCGGGTAGGTGCCCCGTTACCATAATCGATCTCGGTGGATCGACGATTGCTATGGACGATCGATACGAACTCGTGGTGTGTGAGGACGGACTGCTCGAACTACGCGACCGGGACGACCCCGACTGCTGGATCGCGACAGACTCGCCGCTCGAAATCAAACAGTGACCGGGAAGTGAAGGGCTCGAAGCGAAGTGAGATTAATACCGACTGCTCGAGAAGTGACTTATATTACTCGCTTTTGTGTAGCATTTTGTTGGCTTCATAGTATTACTTTGAGGTCGTCTTTGAGAGCTTTTAACTGGTTTTCGCAAGAGTTTGCGACTTACTGGAACGCTCGGTGATACTGTCGGTTCGACAGCCACAACTGAGAAGTCCACTATCTCCTACAGAAGAGCGCTCAGGGTGTTCAAGAGTGTTCCCTAAGCTGATTCAGAGGATTTGTGAGGGTGATATATCGTGAATATCTTATAATAGTATTGAGTAAGAACGTTCAATAACTTTATCCCCACAACATGTGTGTCAATTATACAGAATATCGCCCTCCAGAAGTCGGAGATACCCACCCACAAGCGATTGAAGCTGAATTCAATATTAATCTCGACAATAGAGTATATGTACGGCAGATCTCGCCATCATACCATCGACTAACAGACGGTGAGATCCAAAAATTAAATGAAGAATTGAAAACGAGATATTCAGAGAAGTCAGTTGGTGTTCTCCTTACGTTTTTCCGGAATATGAAAAATGCGAGTATGGAGCCAGAAAACTCACAAACATATGATTGGTTGGTACGACAAGCCCTTGAATGCACAGGCTACATACGACAGGGTGGTAATGCAGTTCAGAAATTATCACCAGAGGTCTGTGATCTATATACAGAATATTATCGAGTAACACAGGCATTTTTGCGCAGAGAGTTCCCCTCTCGTAGTGTAAATATTTATCGAGGGTTATATTCAGAGGAATACAGTAAAATCGCGGAAGCGATGATCAAAGAGCCTTATCGAGAGGGGTACTTGATTCAGTCGCCGGCGGCAACGAGCTATAGCTTGAGCCGAGACATCGCAGAAAAGTTCGAGGAGGGAATTATTGCTGAATGGACATTAATAGATAACACAATTGCATTCGCTGCCGATATGTTGCATAAGCACCCCTCACATCAAGATCCAGAAGGCGAACTCCATGTTATGGCCGGCAATGCGTTCGTGAGAAGTGATTCGTTCGTAATGCGATTTAACGATGAAATACCACTGATTAAGGCAATACGGTTAATGTCTACTCCAAATTCACTCGATGAGGACGATCACGGATCAATTCTTGACCTCCTCAATGAATTATTTGCTCAAGAGATCCAGATTGATGATCAACAGGCGAATACACGGCTCTGGACTTGGTTTGAACACTGCGAGCGAAACACCATATTTGATTCAAAAACCGAAACATTCGCTAGAAAACTTGTTCAATATGTGGTTGGAAAAAAAGAGACGGAGTAGGATCTGCTTAGAGAGAAAGTTTTTAGTAGACACACCGGGACTACTGAACAAGCTATGACTCAGGATAGTGGGACGGATGGCTCCGGAAATGGTACGTATGTACCAGTTGCTGTTGACCCACGAGTGAGTTCGCTCCCTGAAGATCCGGTTGTCGTCCGGTTGAACACGGATTCTGAATTGCGGTGGATCCAATCAGCGCGTAAGGAAAAAACTCGTACTAAACGAGTGCAGGAGTATTCGGATGATGAATTGCAAGAGCGAATTAGTGAGGTTTCTGCTGCTCTTGACCAACGTGGCCAGCAACGCACAAATGACCATGTTCCAGCAAGCGACTAACTGACTTTTCGATTGTTCACCGTTCCCATTTACGCTCTTCCGTAGGAGATTGTTGATACAGTTCCATTCTTGCTCATATTAACAAAATGCCGTGTAGAGCGACTTATGATCAGTAACTCAATTCGGAGTACTCAATTCAAATCGTAAGACGGCACTACATCAACAATGCGCTACACAAGAGCGTATAATAATTTGAGCGCCAGGACAGGGATTTGAACAGCATACGAGACGGTTGCTCGCTTCGCTCGCGGCAAGCCGCTCACATCGCGGTTCTCACTTCGTTCCGAACCGCGCACTGCTCGCGCTGCGACTCGTATGTTCAAATCCCCTCTTCGGGTTTTTGTCGAAATCGTGACTCGCTCAGCTACGCTTCGCTCGTCGGTTGATTTGGCTCTGGTGAATCACTAGACGGCGTCGAGTTGATCCGTTACAACTAGGGAGTTGAAGCGGGAAACGGCGGATGGTCTATGTCCAAAGTTTCCCGCTTCACTGGAAAAGTGGTGACGTTGGCTAAAAGTGCTGTTGGTGGCCGAGGCGAATCCGCCGCCCCGCAGGGCGGCGGCGGATTCGCCGACTATGCCGTCGTTTCGCTGCATTGTCTGCGGATTTATTTGGAGAAATCCTACCGCGAAGCGCTCGATCTCTTGAGCGAGATGCCGCAAATACTCGCCAAGATGGGCCTTGACGCGGCTGATCTCCCCGATCATTCGACGCTAGTGAAGGCATTTGACAGAATCAAGATGGCGATCTGGCGAGTGCTGCTGCGCCTGTCGGCGCAGCTGCACGAGCCATCTGGTCACGCTGCGATGGACGCGACATTCTTCGACCGCGAGAACGCCAGCAAACACTACTGCCGTCGCACGAATTACCGTGTTCAGACGCTCAAAACGACCGCACTCGTCGATACAGCGTCACAAGCTATCCTCGACGTTCACTGCACAACCAAGAAACGTCACGACACGCAGATCGGCTGGCAACTCGCCCGCCGCAACGCGGGCGAGTTGCACAGCCTCGCCGCCGACAAAGGCTACGACTGGCAACGGTTACGTGATAAACTGCGGGAAGAAGGCGTAAGACCGCTGATCAAGCATCGAGAGTTCCGTCCCATCGATCACGCGCATAACGCGCGGATCGATGGGACTCTCTATGGTCAAAGAGCACTGTCTGAGACCGTCTTCTCGGTGATCAAGCGCACGCTCGGCGACGCCGTGCGTGCGCGAAGCTGGTATCGAGAGTTCCGTGAAATCGTCCTGATGTGTGTCGTCTATAACATCAAACGTGCTGTGAGCTAGGCAAATCCAACGCCGTATGGCGATTCACCACGGCCGTTGATTTCGACAAAAACGCCAGGACAGGGATTTGAACCCTGAATCCCAAAGGGAACACGCTTTCCAGGCGTGCGCCTTACCATTCGGCCATCCTGGCTCACTCGTAGATAACCGGGACGGTCGTTTAAAGACTACGATCGGAGAATCGTCCGCCCCACCGCGGTCAGTGTGGCGGGTGTTGGCATCACCGGACAGTCTTACTAAGAGCCGATTAACGAGTTTGGCGCTTCAGAACTCGCTCGAGTCGGTTACTCTCCTACACGCGCCGCCGACCACTCGGCGACGCGATACTCGAGCGCGTAGGTAAGCGCGGTCGTCCCACAGCCGACGAGCACCGCAACGGGAACCGCTTGGGTGATCGAAAGCAATGGCCCTCGAGCCAGCGCGTAGCCTTGAATCAACACGAGAAACGCCATCGTGCCGACCGCACCCCAGAGTACGGCTGATTTGATTCGTGGATTCACTCGATCGATCGATACGGCGGGGTCGACGTAAACGTACCGAAGGCAACCCAGGTGCGCGCCGGCTCCGGTCCCGCTCACACCAGCACGTCGACCTCGTACCCCTCCGATCGGAGATCTTCGAGAAACGTCGCGACGTGGTCGTGGCCGCGCATCTCGAGGTCGATCTCGACTTCGGTGTCGCTCATACTGATGTCTCGAGAGGTTCGGTCGTGCTGGATGCCGTAGATGTTCGCTCGATGAGCCGAGAAGATATCGAGCAGATCCTCGAGCGCCCCGGGGCGGTCCTTGAGAACGGTGCGGATTTTGAGGTATCGTCCCGTTTCGACCAGCCCGCGGACGATGACCGTCGAGAGCATATTCATATCGATATTGCCGCCACAGAGTGCGGGGACGATGACCTCGTCCTCATCGTAGTCGAACTGCTCGAAGAGCACAGCGGCCAGCGGCACAGCGCCCGCTCCCTCGACCAGGATCTTCGAGCGCTCGAGCAACTGCACGAGCGCCGTCGCGATCTGCGGATCGGAGACCGTGACCACTTCGTCGACGCGCTCCTGGATAATCGGGAACGTCTGCTCGCCGATGCTTCGGGTCGCGATTCCGTCTGCGACAGTGTCGACCGAATCGATAGTGACGAGCTCTCCTTTCTCGAGCGAACTGGCCGCGCTCGAGGCACCCTCCGCTTGCACGCCGATGACGCGAACGTCCGGGCGCTGTTCTTTGATCGCCGTCGCGATGCCGCTGATGAGCCCCCCACCGCCGATTGGGACAACGACGGTGTCGACGTCGGGACAGTCCTCGAGGATCTCGAGGCCGATCGTCCCCTGTCCCGCCATCACGTCCGGATCGTCGAAGGCGTGGAGGTAGGTCCTGTCTTCCTCGCGTTCGATCTCGTGGGCGCGTTCGGCGGCCTCGCTGTAGTCGACGCCGTGGAGGACGACCGACGCGCCGTAGTTTTTGGTCGCTTTGACCTTCGCGATCGGCGCGTTTTCGGGCATCACGATCTTCGAATCGACGCCCGTCCGCGTAGCGGCAAGGGCGACTCCCTGGGCGTGATTTCCCGCACTCGCGGTGACGACGCCAGCATCCTTCTGTGCCTGCGAGAGCGTCGCGATTCGGTTCGTCGCGCCCCTGATCTTGAAGGCTCCCGTTCGCTGCAAGTTCTCGAGTTTGAGATGTATCTCGGCATCGGTCATCGCGGAAAACGTGTGTGAGTACTCACACGGCGTGTGTCGGGCCGTCTCTCTCACTCGCGGCCGGGCGTCGAGAATAGCGTCCAATCCGAGCATATACACGAGTACTCGGGACGAAGTGTAAGGATTGCTGTCGGATACTGTCTATCGCCGGCCGCTTGATATGCATTGCTCGACAGAATTGTGGGAAGGTAGTGCCGTCAAAAGAACAGCACTACGGGAATACAGGGAATGCACGGCGTGTGACGTGCGACTATACAGGGGGACCGGGAACATATAAATCTCATGCCTCCGAGGCGGAAGTGTAATCGCAAGCAGGAAGCGTGGTGAAACTGATGTCTGACACTGAGCAGACGATCGTCATTCGGTCATGCGCACGCCGACGGTACCCCCCTCTAGATGCCGACGAACCTGATCACGGAACGGTCCGGCTTCGGGCCAGTACTGGTCGTCATCCCGTACACTCCCAACGCCGAGCCGGTCAGGATCACCGATATAGGTCCAGACGACGTTTTGAGAGCCCGTTTCCCGCGCGCTACCGCTGTCGGAGTCGGTGCTCGGTGACGCCTCGTGATCACAGACAGAGATCGCGTTCTCTTCGGCGGATTTCTCGTCCGCTGTCACTGCGCTCTCGGGACCGTCGATCCAGGGCACTCCCGCGCGGACATACAGCCCGCGGTCGACTCCTTCGTAGGTGTCGAGTGCCTCGAGACCGCGCTCGTCGACCTCGAGCACTCGCCCGTCGACGCTTCCGCCGGGAACGAGCGTCGGATACTCCCCGTCGACGCGGTGGAGGCCCTCGAGGGTCGCGTCGCCGGCGAACTCGTATTCGATCGAATCGGTCGTTCCAGCTCCTCGAGTCGTTTCGTCGAGTACCGCTTCGGCTCGTGCGGCGTTCGTGAGGGTTCCGTAAACGAAGACGTGCATACATTCTTGTCTCACTCTCGAACTCCTTGCTCGTGTCGCCTCGTAACCCGCTCGTACTCGCAAAAATCAGCTCGAAGTTCGTCCTATCGCTCGTCGACTGAGACGAGGTCCTGATCCTCGGGGCCGGTGTAGCGTGCGCGTGGTCGGATGAGTCGGTTGTCCTCCTGGTACTCGAGGACGTGTGCGATCCAGCCGCTCGAGCGGCTCATCGCGAAGATCGGGGTGTACATATCGATCGGGATGCCAAGCTGATAGTAGACCGAGCCGGAGTAGAAGTCAACGTTCGGGGCGATTCCCTTCCCGACGAGTCCCTTATCGTCGGTGAGGTAGTCCTCGATCGTGTTCGTGATGTCGTCCCACTTCGAGTCGCCGGTTTCGGCGAGTTCGCGGCTTCGCTCCTGCAGGATTTTCGCCCGCGGGTCCTTGACGTTGTAGACGCGGTGTCCCCAGCCGGGGATGCGCCGACCTTCCTCGGTCGCCTGTTCGACCCACTCGAGGGGATCGAGGCCGCTCTCGTCGATCTCGATGAGCACTTCCATGACGTCCTGATTCGCGCCGCCGTGGAGCGGCCCCGAGAGGGCACCGATGCCGCCGGTGACCGCGGAGTAGATGTCGGCCATGGTCGAGCCGATGACCATCGAGGTGAACGTCGAGGCGTTGAGGCCGTGATCGGCGTGGAGGATCAGCGCTTGATCGAACGTTTCGGCGGCGACCTCGTCCGGCTGTTCGCCGGTCATCATGTAGAGGAAATTCGCCGCGAGGCCGAGGTCAGGGTCGGGATCGACGGGCGTTTCGCCCTGCCGATACCGTTCGAACGCCGCGAGGATCGTCGGGATCTTGGCCGTGATCCGGCGACCCTTTCGGAGTGACGCCTCGCGATCCGCCGGATCTGCGTCGGGTTCGGGTTCGGAGGCAGAAAGCATCGAGACGCCGGTGCGCATCGCCGCCATCGGTTGCTCGCCGGCATCGGCCAGCGCCTCGACCGTCTCGAGAATGTTGTCGTCGACGGCACGTTCTGCGGCCATCGCGCTGGAAAACTCCGCGAGTTCCTCCTCGTTCGGAAGTTGGCCGTGCCAGAGAAGATACGCGACTTCTTCGTAGCTCGCCCCGCGGGCGAGGTCTTCGATGGTGTACCCGCGATAAACCAGGCGACCCTCGTCGCCGTCGATGGAGCTGAGTCCTGACTCTGCGACCAACACTCCCTCCAGCCCTTTCTTGAGGTCGTCTGCCA
Organism: Halostagnicola bangensis; assembly: GCF_054653435.1. NCBI lineage: Archaea > Methanobacteriati > Methanobacteriota > Halobacteria > Halobacteriales > Natrialbaceae > Halostagnicola > Halostagnicola bangensis. Next base: position 2,179,204 of record NZ_BAAIGG010000002.1, read on the forward strand.
TACCTGTCGTTTCGGACCCCGATGGAAAAGTATTGTCGTTTGTCCGCTGTCACGGCCGAATGCGGGCGATGTTCCGGTTACTGGGTGGAACACCGAAATTTTCGTGAATATATCGATTTCGACGATTTTACTATAAATAGAACTATTGTCCGAGTTAATCGCACGGAAAATATACGAACGTGAATCAGAAACTCGTCGAGCGATTCATCACTCGTCCCGAATGGATTCGACAGCCCACGAGACGAAGACGAATCCGATCACGGCGATGACGGCGATAGATAGCGTAAACTCGCCGCGAACGGCTATCTGGAAGATGAGAATTGCGGCCAATAAGATGGCCGCCTGCCAGAGATAGTCCGGAACCGAATCGAAACGGGTCATGGCTATCGGTCGTTCGACGGCCCCCAAGTAACTGTCGAACGTTTGGAACCCGTCGAATCCCCCAACAACGAAACGCGTGGTCCCGATTACGACCGGCCGAGAGCGCCGCCCCGAACGACGCGTCATCTCGAGAGCGAATGTATCGAAGTCGGATCGGTCGAATGCGGGTACGAAGTCGGATCGGCCGAACGCGGTGCTATCGACCGAGTTTCTCGCGGCCGATTTTCACGCCGGTCGGAGTGATGATGATCTGGTCGTCACCTTTCCGAACGATGTCGCCGTCGACTTCGTTCGCGACCTGTCGAAGTTCGTCGACGATGTGTTCGACCGTCTTGTCGTTGGTGCGTAATCGCGTGATATCGGCGATAACGATATCGCCGTCGTAGACGGTATCTTTGATGTCGATGGCGGCCTCCTGTCCGTCGACCTCTGCCACGTGTACCTGCATCGCCGCTTCGGTCGTGTTGTCGGTAACGTCGTCGAGATTCAACTCGACGTAATCCTCAGCGGATCGGGACTGGTCCCCGCCGAGAATTTTGGTCATAAGTCCCATTGACAAAATCCAGCCTCGCCGTGAGTATAGTTCTTACGTCAGACACCGTCTGGATTGAACGAACAACGGCGACGAGAACAATTCGCCGAGGCCGAGTTTGCCGCGAGCCGAAAGCGCCCGGGTCGAGTATAATGTTCTGTGTTAACATATCGTGGGATCGAATGCCGTCGAGATGGGCTTGAAACAGCAGACAAATCGATCCTCGTCGTTCTCGAGGACGGTCGAATCACGGGTCTCTCGGTGGGGAGGTGTTAAGGTACCAGGAAGCGAGTACCAATACGAAATGGAAAGTCCCACCCGTCAGCGCGAGCGTGAAACCGAACCGGAGCAGGAAGCGCACGAGTCGGATGGAGAACGGGTGTGTGCTGAATGTGAATCCGGAACACTCGTCAACAGCGACGATCAGGGCGAACTCGTCTGCGATCACTGCGGATTGATCGCCGAAGAGACGAACATCGATCGCGGCCCGGAGTGGCGCGCGTTCAATCATTCGGAACGCCAGAACAAGTCCCGCGTCGGCGCGCCGACGACGAAGACGATGCACGATAAGGGACTGACAACGTCGATCGACTGGAAGAATCAGGACGCCTACGGCCGCTCGCTTTCGGCGGACAAGCGCAGTCAGATGCGACGGCTCCGCAAGTGGCAGGAACGAATCCGGACCAAGGACGCCGGCGAACGAAACCTGCAGTTTGCGCTGTCGGAAACCGATCGGATGGCTTCCGCGCTGGCGATCCCCCGTTCCGTTCGGGAAGTCGCCTGTGTGATGTATCGCCGCGCGCTCGACGAAAACCTCATTCGCGGCCGATCGATCGAGGGCGTCGCGACGAGCACGTTGTACGCGGCCTGTCGGATGGAGGGGATTCCGCGGTCGCTCGAGGAAGTTGCCGCCGTCTCCCGCGTCGACCGCAAGGAAATCGGTCGAACCTACCGGTACATCGCACAGGAGCTGTCACTGAAAATGGAGCCGGTCAACCCGAAAAAGTACGTTCCGCGCTTTTGCTCGGAACTCGAGCTCTCGGAGGAAGTCCAGGGGAAAGCGAACGAGATTATCGATACGACGACGGAGAAAGGACTGCTCTCGGGTAAGTCGCCAACGGGCTACGCCGCCGCCGCGATCTACGCCAGCTCGCTACTGTGTAACCAGAAAAAGACCCAGCGCGAAGTCGCCGACGTTGCACAGGTCACCGAGGTCACGATTCGAAATCGGTATCAGGAGCAGATCGAAGCGATGGGCATTCACGAGTAAGAAGGGAAAATACGAGAGAGCGGATAATTACACGCTATTTTCGACGATTACGCGCTATTTTCGACGTTATCCGGAGAATTCGTAGAGATCGTCGCCGACGTGATGAAGCGAGTCGACGACTTTCCCTTCCTCACCCACCATCTGCGTGCCGTCGACGCGGGCACGACCGACCGCGAGTATCTTTCCGTGTGACTCCTCGGCGATGACGACGAGATCGCCGTCGTCGATGTCTCCAGACGCCTCCGTGATGCCGGGACGCATGACGTCTGCGCCGTCGCTGACGAACGAGATCGCACCGGAGTCGACGGTTACCAGCCGCTTTTCGGGCTCGTAGACGTTTGCCCCGCGAACCGTAAGAAACGGCTCTTCGTCGAAGTACGCGATTCTGGGTTCCCCGTCGACGAGGATAACCTCCCAGTCGACCGCTTCGAACTCGACGCGTTCGTAGGCGTCGCCGTCGAGTTCGATGCCGAGCTGGTTGGCAAGCGTCGTCTCGAGATCAGAGACGACATCGCTGCGGAGATGGTGTCGAGATTTAACCTCCATGCTCGTGTGCACGGGTGGTTCGTGTATAAAACGACCGTTCTCGGGGCCGGAATTCATCGGCGCTGTGGATCGTTCGATTGCTCACCCCGGCGGACAATCGCCGTCATCAACGGGTGTGGTAATCGCTAAGTACTCTCGCACCCACCCGGTGTATATGTGGTCCGTCAGCTCCGATACCGAGACGGTCACCTGCGTCGCCTGCGGCGAGACCGTCGAACGTGAGATGGCTCGAGAGTACGATAAGTACGGCAACCGCTGGGAGCGCGACGGGAAGTGCTTCGAGTACTTCTGTACGTCTTGTCACGACGAACTCTGTCATCACGCTCGAGCCGAACTCGAGGACCTGTTGGTCGATATCGAGGCGGGGGGACACTCCCAGCTCGAGTTTCTGACTCGCTACGTTGCGACCGTCGAGGATCGGTACGGCCCGCTCGAGGAGCGGTGAGCGAAGCTGGTTGTGGCGTTCGGGTTTCGAAGTAAGGAGGAAGTCGTCCCGACACGGCTTTCAGGGACACGTCCGTACGCATCCGTATGAGCGACGAGACACAGGCCGACGCAGGCACGGCCGAAGGGCAGGGCCCGGTCGAGATCTCTGAGGATCTCGCCCGTCACCTCGAGAACAAGCGCGAGGAGTTATTCGAGAAGTTCGAGATCCGCGACGAGTTCCCACAGGAGGTCCTCGATGAGGCCGAGGAACGCACGCAGAACGTTCAGGCAGAGATCAGCGACGAGATCGACGACCGGGAGGATCTTCGCGACCTGACGACCTGGACGACCGACCCGATCGACGCCCAGGACTTCGACGACGCGATTTCGGTCGAAGAGCGCGAGGAAGAGTACGTCCTCTGGGTTCACATCGCCGACGTTACCCACTACGTCAACCCGGAAACGGCGATGTGGGACGAGGCCGTCGAGCGCGGGAATACGGTCTATCTCCCGGCGTACACCATCCACATGTTGCCACCGGTTCTGGCCGAATCGGTTTGCTCGCTCGTTCCCGACGAGGAGCGCTTCGCCCACACGGTCGAGATGCACCTCGACAAGGAGAACCTCTCCTACGAGACGATCGACATCTACAAATCGGTCATCGAATCCAACGAGCGACTCACCTACTCGCAGGCCGAAAACCGACTCGAGGATCCCGACGCGCCGTTGCACGAGGAGAACAAACTGGTCCACAAGCTCGCCGACCGGATGCACGAGATCCGCAAGGAAGACGGCTCGCTCGTGCTCAATCCGAGCCGGGATCGCGCCCATACCATCATCGAGGAGTGCATGCTGAAGGCGAACAAAGCCGTCACACACGAGCTCATGTGGTCTCGCGGCGTCGAAGCGATGTATCGGGTTCACCCACAGCCCAGCCCTGACGAGTGGTCGAAGGCGCTCCAGGAGATTCAGGATCTCGACGGCGTTTCGATCCCCGGCGACAAGTGGGAGGACCCGCGAATGGCGGTCAATGCGACGCTTGAGGACGCCCCAGGTCGCCAGCTCGACAAGATCCAGTGGGCGGTGATGAAGGTCATGCCCCGCGCCCGGTACATGAACGATCCCTTCGGCGGTCACCACGCGCTGAACTTCGAGATTTACGGCCACTTCACGAGTCCTATCCGGCGGCTGTCGGATCTGATCAATCACTGGATCGTCTACCAGAACGACGTGCCCGAGAACCTCGTGGCCCTCTGTGACCGGGCCAGCGATAGGCAGAAAGACGCCGAACAGTGCGAACGCGAGTACAAGACGTTCCTGCAGGAAGTCGGCCTCGATCCGACCGCGGTCAACAACCGCGGCATCGAAGTCGTTGAGGGCGACGCCGAAAACACGCTCTGAGAGGGTCCGATTCTTGAAGTAGTCTATTCTCGAGGCGAGCTATTTTGAGGGGGCTTTCCCAGACACGCTCTCTGACAGCGGTTTTTCGTAGACGTGTCCTATAGCGGTTCTTCCTAGCGATGTTCCTATAGCGGTTTCTCGTAGACGTGCTCCTCGACTGGGTCATCGATCGAGCCCCTGTCATCGATAATCTCGCCAAGGCCACTCGCTTTGGTCTCGAGACGTTCGAAACCGATCGATTCGTAGAACGAGATGCCGACCGTGTTGCCCGCGAGGACGTTCAACCTGAGCCGCTCGAACGACTCTTCGAGTTCTCGCTCGACACCCTCGAGTAACGTCGACCCGACGCTGTTGTCCCACGCGTCAGGATCGACGTAGATCCGATTGAGTTCGGCGGTCGTCTCCGCATGTCGGGTTGTGTCGTCTCCGTTATCTGCAGGAGTTGCCTGAGCGAAGCCGACTGCCGACATTGATCGGTCGTCTTCACTGGGCTCGACTACCGTCTCAACCCCGCTCGGAGCGGTCTTCTCGAGGGTCCCGATCAGGAAGACATCCGTTTCACGACGAGCCGTTCGCTGGATGCTTTCTTCGAGGGCGCTCTCGGTGTACCATTTGTCGATCAGCGCTTCGATCGCTTCGGAACCGAGTATCTCGTCGTAGGTCGCGTGCCAGCTATTGCGGGCTATCCGACGAATAGCCGAAACGTCCTCGAGTGTCACTGGTCTAACTTGTGGCATTTCGGCTCGAGTATCGCCGGGAACTGATAAACAAGTTGTGGTGGTGTGGGAAGGTTACTGACGACGAAACGCCGTCTGCGGACTCGAACGGTAGACTCGAATCTCGAGTCAGAACGTCGCACGAGCTAAGTGATACTAACCGGTGATTCGGAACGCTCGGGGTCGATCGGCTTCGACCGACGATCAGAAGAGACCGAGATTGACCGCGTACGGCCACGAGGTAGCGCCGAGCGCGAGGAATACGAGTGACGCACCGAGCAGCCCGACGTTCTTCAGAAAGCTGTTCACTTCGCCCTGTTTCTGCTCTTCGGGCGCGTTCCAGAAGTCGTGCATCTTCGGCGTGACGACGACGAAGAAGACGACGAGTGCTCCCGCGGCAAGGATCGGGAAGACGCCGAGGGCGATCCCTACTCCGCTAAAGAGCAACATCGCACCCGATACCGGGATCGCGATCGACGCCGCAGGAACGCCTTTCGCTTCGGCGTACCCGATCATACTCTCCGCGTCGAGGAAGTGATTGAGGCCGGTAAACGCGATAACCAGACCGAACAGTATTCGACCGACTAACAGCAGTTCTCCGCTCATGGAATTCTCGAGCACCATCAGTTGCTCACCCGCGGTTCGGCGACAGCGTCGTTCGGCTTCGTCCAACCATCCATCGCTCCGTATTGTAGTTGCATTACGTAACCACGTTCAGCTCCGAACCGACATATATGTTTGCTGATGTTATTGTTATCAGGTATCCCCTGTGTTACCAACGCATTCGGTGACTGGGGCGACTATCACTGCGAAAAAGATACCGCTATAAAAATATCAACATAGATATGGAAAGAGCATAAAACCGGAAACGAGATTCGAGAATGCGGTGACGTGGGAGTTCGTCTCGAACCGTCACCAGCCGTCACCTCGGCCGTTCATCCGACGCCCTTGAACGGAACCGATGAATTGAAAAAGACTGTGCAGTATGTTCCCAAGAGTTCTGATTGTCGGTGGAAATCCGCCATCCGATTTAAATAATGGCTCTACATAACGCTTCACATGCGCAACTCGTTGACGGGATTGGTTGGACTTTCCAATCCGGAAGAATCGGAGGGGACCTCTACGGAATCTACGCCAGCATCCGGTGAGACCGCCGCGTCGGAGTCGTTCGGTCTCACCGACGAGTGGGAGACGACCGATGGTGCGCTGGTCGACCCCGCCGGCGACGTCGAACGCGTTTCGACGGAAACGCCGTTCGGAGAGGCCACCGCGGAATCGATCATCGTCAGCTATCTTCGAGGCTCGAGCGACCCCATCTTCGTCATCGACTCGGACGGAAACTTTACCCACTCGAACGCGGAGTGTCGCGACCTCTTCGGGCGCGTTCCCGGCGAACTACTCGAGAAGAACCTCTTCAACCTCGACGAGGCCGATAACTCCGTCATGAAGGAAGTCCTCGAGACCGAAGAGTCCATCCAGAACCTCGAGGGCGTCGTCGAGGTGGACGACGAGACGATTCACGTCAGCCGAACGTTTTTCCCGCTGTTCGACGCCGCAGGAGAGCTCACCGGTGCGATCGAGATCAATCGCGACGTTTCCGAACGCGTCGAGGCGGTCAACCGTCAGGAGACCTTAGAGCAGTACCAGGCCTACCAGCAGGACGTCGTCGAATCCTTCCAGGGGTGGATGGACAGACTCAGCGGCGGCGATTTCACGATCGAGCCGGAGGTTCCGGAGCCGGAGGGTGACTTCGAGGAAGTGCAGGACGCCTACGACCGCTTTTCGACGATGGCCGAGGATCTCTCGAGCGCGATCGACACCATTCACGATGCGCTCGCGGAAGTGCGACACAACTCCGAACAGTTGGCCCAAATTAGCGACGATCTCGTCGACGCGGCCGAAGAAACCTCCAGCGCGACCGAACAGATCGAACGGGCGAGCGAAGCTGTCGATTCGAAGACGAGCGAACAGGCGGAACAGGCCGCAGTCGCCGAGGAAAACGTCTCGAACCTTTCGGCGGCGATCGAGGAGATCACGGCGAACGCGGGCACGATCGAGCAACGTGCCGCCGAGGCCAGTAATCGGACCGATCAGGGTGCGACGGAGGCCGAAACCGCACTCGAGCGAATGGACGAGTCGATGGCGGCGTCCGGAAAAACGGTGACGCAGGTCCAGACGCTCCAAGAGCAGATGAGCACGATCGGGGAGATGGCGGAACTCGTCAGCGAGATCGCCGACCAGACGAACCTGCTGGCGGTCAACGCCAATATCGAAGCGGCTCGAGCCGACGGCTCCGGCGATCGGTTCGCGGTCGTCGCACAGGAGATCAAGCGCCTGGCGGACGAGTCAAAAGACACCGCCGAAACGATCTCGAAAGACCTCGAGGGGATCCAGTCGGACGTCGAAGAGACCGTCGAAACGATCGAACGGAGCAATCACACGGTCGAGACGAGCACCGAGGCCGTCGACGGTGTCGTCGATCACATCGACGAAATCGACGACGCGGTCCAGGAAACGGACCGAGGGATTCAGAATATCGCTCGAGCGGCAGAAGATCAGGCCTCGGATGCACAGGCCGTCCAGGACGTCGTAAGCGACCTCTCTGAACGGAGCGCGGAGATCGACGATCGGATGGCGGCCGTCGCCACGAACATCGACCAGCAGACGGAGACGATCGACCGGATGGCAGATATTTCGGAAACGATCGACGAGATGGCCGTCGAGATGGAGACCCGCCTTGCTCGTTTCGAACTCGAGACGGTCGGGGCGGGCACCACCGCCCCGAAGGCGTCGTAGTACGCGATTCGGCTCCGGTCGTGCCGAAGTCGTTTTCCGCTATCTCGCCCGCCGGTTTCGGACCGTCGCAGTTCCGAGTATCGCAAGCACCGCTATCACCGCCGTTGCGATCCCGAACCCTGGCGTCGGGAGCAGGTCGTCGGAAAGTTCGACGGTCACCGTTTCGGTCGACTGACTTTCGACGGGCTCGCTCTCTGTGGTTCCCGACCCGGCCTCGGGATCCGTCGCCTCGAGGGTGTACCGGTCACCCGTTCCGGGCACCGTAACCTCGAGCATCCCGTTCTCGTCGGTCCGGTTCGCCGGTTCGAACGAGTCACCCGACTCGAGCGAAATAGAAAGCGTCGCACCGTCGACCGGTTCGCCGTCGCCCGTTTCTGCGGTAATCTCGAGGGTTGCATCTCCCTCGAGCGCGTACGACTCGCTAATTCGATCGCCCGCCGACTCCAGGGTGACGACGCTGTCCTCGTTCGCGTATCCGTCGGCGTCAACGCGCAGTTCGTACTCGGCGAGGCTCGGCACGTTCGCGGCGGTGTAGGTCCCGTTTTCCACGTGACTCGCGGTGTACGTTCCATGGTCTCCGACGAGTTCGACGGTTCCCCCGCCGATTCCGGTATCGAAGTGATCGTCCGTGAGTTCGATTTCGGCGTCACCGTCGCCGCTCAGCGCGGAATCGATTGTCGTCGTCTTGTCGGCGGGAACGTCGCTCGTCTCGCTGACGCCGTCGTAGCCGTCCGCTTCGACGGCAACGGTGTACTTCTGCTCGCCTAAGAGCCCGGTGAACGCGAAGACTCCATCTGTTCCCGTCTCAGTTTCGAACTCCGTGCCGTCCTCGGCGCTGAGGAGGACCGTCGCGTTCGGGACCGCTTCGTTCGTTTCTCGATCAGTGACCGTTCCCTCGACGGTGGCGTGGGTTCCCACTTCGTCGATGGCGGCGTACACGTCGATAATGCCGTTCCCGTACCGCGTGTCGCTCTCCTCGAGGCAGTCGCCCGTGTTTTCGTCCCCGCCGCTCGGCGATCCGTCCTGGTCGCTCGACGACTTATCCTCGAGCGGACACGCATCGTCGGGTTTCCAGGCCGTCTCTCGGAGCGCATCCGTGATTTCAGCCGCCTCGAGTTCCGCCGCCGTCGCCGACTGAACGAGTGCGACCGCGCCGGCAACGTGTGGCGTCGCGATGCTGGTCCCGCTTGCCGTTCGGTACTCACCGTCGGGAATCGTACTCTCTACGCCGACGCCCGGCGCGACGATGTCTGGCGTGGTGTACGTTTCGGGCCAGTGCTTCGGCGCGTCCGACCCCCACGCCTCGTCGGTGTCGATTTCCTCCCCGCTCGAGAACGAAGCCACGCCCGCAGATTCGTTCGCGGCTCCGACGCTTAGCGCGTCGTAGACGTTCCCCGGGGTGAGCGAGGAATCGGCCCCCTGATTGCCGCTCGCGCCGACGACGACTGTTCCGGCGTCGTTCGCGGTTTCGACCGCGCTGATGAACGAGCCACTGTAGCGATACCAGCCGAGGCTGATGCTGACCGCGTCCGCATCGTTCTCGACGGCCCACTCGATCCCCGAGAGAACCGCAGATTCGGACGTTGTACACGTGCCGCCGTCGCAGTCGGAAACGACGGCACCGTGCATGAGATTCGCCTCCGGTGCGACGCCGATCGGCGTCCCGCTCTCGTTGGCGCCCGTCGCGACGCCCGAGACGAGGGTCCCGTGCTCGTCGTAGACGGTCGGTTCGTCCGACGGATCGGTCGTGAAATCCTTCCACGCCTCGAGTTCGATGTCCGGATGGTCGTCGTCGACGCCCGAATCGAGGACGGCGACCGTCGCCCCGTCGCCCTTCGTGTGGAACCCGTCCCAGACGTCCGTGACGTTCGTCTGCTCGAGGTTGTACGGAGTCGAATCGCCACCCGCCGAGACGAGGTCGGCTTCGTCGGTTTCAGTCTGTGGCTGTTTGTCCGTCGCCGCCTGAACAAAAACCTCGTCCTCGAGTCCTATCTCCGTCACGCCGTCGAGTTCGGCGAGTTCTTTCGCGACGGTCGACGAATCCACGCGGTCGGCGTCGATCATCACCGTCGCCGCGTTAGCGATCCAGAACCCGTCTTCGAAATCGACGCCGCCGGTCGCGTTCGCGTACGCCTCGAGCGGTGCCTGTGTCTCCTCGGCGGCCGCTTGCCGCGTCGAGACCGAGGCGTCGTCCGTCCAGTCCGGTTCTCCGGCGTCGTCGGCGAACCCGACGAGCACGGATTGGTTCCCGGAGGCGTTCTCGAGTGTCGGATCGATCGTCGTTGGGTTCGAGTTTGCCGGTGATTGACTCGACTCGAGCGGCGTCTGGCTCGAACCGCCTTCCGATACAATCGTGTTGAATTGGTGCGTCTCGGTCGTCTCCGTCCCTGTTCCCCCGGCGTAGCCCGCCGCCATGCCCCCTCCTGCGACGGCCGCCGGACCGGCCGCGAGCGCGAGCGATATCGCAAGAAGTACCGCCACAGCGGTCGAGTAGGCACACCGCTCTCGACCCTCACCGTTCGATGAACACGACATTATGCGAACGGAGAAAGTCCGGTTGCTTAAGGCGTATGGCTACGTTCCATTGCACCGACAGAACGCCGGGAACGACGATCGAGCGTTACTCGGAGCGCTGGAAGTCCGACGGCGGATCGTCGACGACGCAGTCGGAGCGGGCCGCGAGTTCGGCACAGGCCTCCCGTAACAGACTATCGAGAATTTCGGGCGTCGTCGGGTGGTAGGCCCGACTCGGAATTTCGCGAACGTCGAGGGCCATCTCCACGGCCAGTTGCATCGTCTTGGCCATCACGTCCGCGTGGAGGTGCAAGCCCTGATACCCCAGCACGGAACCGTCTTCGGCGTTGACGACGAGCGTCGCCCGCCCCTCCGGGTGATTCTTCGACTTGAACACGCCCTCGGATGAGGCCTCGCTCGAGACGACGATGGTCTCCATCTCGCTCGTGCCCACGGTCGCCGGCGTGTGTCCGATTCGGGCGAACGGATAGACGCCCAGTCCCGAGAAGATGACGTGGTGGGGGACGTTGGCGTACGGCTCGAGGTCGGCCCCGCGGTCGTGTCGAACGATGTTCGCACCGGCGGTGAACCCTTGCTCTTTGGCGACGTGGAGAATCGGTTCCCTGCCGTTGACGTCGCCGACCACGAAGACCCGCTCGTCGTCGCGGGCTTGCATGGTCGAATCGACCCAGCCCTCGTCGACCTCGAGTGCCGTCTTCTCGAGTCCCAGCCCGTCCACGTTGGGCCGTCGTCCGGTAAAGAGGTAGAGCTCCTCGGCCTCGAGAATCTCTTCGGTTCCGTCCCGTTCGACGATCATGCGGACATCGTTGGTTTCGTCTCCGGCAGATTCAATTCGCTTCTCGTCGGTCTGTGTTAGGATATCCGCGTCGAACTGCTCCCGGTAGAGCTCCAGAATCGTCTCGCCGTACTCGGGCTCCATCTCGTCCAGCGGACGCTCGTCGTGTTCGATGACCGTGAGATCGACGCCGCCGACTTCGGAGAGGTACGGCACCAGCTCGAGGCCGATGTAGCCAAAGCCCATCACGATTGCGCTGTCGGGAAACTCGGTCGCCTCGAGCACGTCTGCACTCGTCGAGAACGAAACGTCCTCGATGCCAGGCAGATCGGGGACGTTGACCACCGAGCCCGTCGCGATCACCACGTAGTCGGGCTCGAGCGTTCGATCACCGACCTCGAGTACGCGCTCCTCGACGAACTCGGCGGTGTCGTGAATAAATTCGACGTCGTCGCGCTCGGCCAACTCGTGGACGTGATCCCGACGATGCTGTGCGAATCCGTGGATGTGCTCGTCTTTCTGGTCGATTACGCGCTCGGGAACGACCTCGGGAGTCCCCTCGAGTCGCTCGTCGTGTCTGACCTGATACCGGTGCTGTGCGGCCGAAAGGATGTCCTTCGAGGGCATACACCCCTTCAGAATGCAGAGCCCCCCGCCCGGCTCCCCGTCGTCGATTAGCGTTAGCTCGAGATCGGAGACCGAACGCTCGGCGTCCTCGCCGGCGCGTTCGACCAGTTCGTCGGCGACGGCGACCCCCGCGCTCCCGTACGCACCGACGATCGCGACGTGTACCATACCTCGTCTTTCGGGGCGATACAAAAAGTCGTTCCGCGCCTCGTACAGAAGGTGGTAGTTGATCGCCTCAATTCTCATATGTTTGAGTGCAGCTCCAGAACTGTCTCTGCGAGGGTGAACTAATAGAAAGCCCTCAGCGGTCTCGCGGTCGCTGTGACGGATATCTTCGTGGTCCACGGATCTCGCTCACTGCGTTCGCGTCGATCCGTGGGCCACTCAGATAGTGCCGCCACAGCAACTCCACTCCGCCGCGAGACCGTTCACGGGTCACTTCCTTCGAGAGCTTCTCCGTTCAGGCCTCGCGTTCCCCGGTCGCGATCGCGGTTCGGAGCGAGCGAAGCGAGTGAGAACCGCGTCCGCTTCGCCCTTTCAGTCCACCTGAAGACGTTCTTGCTCGCTTCGCTGCGGGCTGTGACTTCCGAGCCCACACTCGCTTTGCTCGCATGGACGCCAGGAGTAGCGCTCCGCCTGCCCTTCCCCGGGAAACACGGCTCTCGAAGTACTCGAGCCGTGTTTCTGGCCGAATGCCGCACGCTTGTGGCGTTCACGCAGCTTGTAGCGTGGACGCGAACGCTGTGAGGATACGTCGACGACACTATGCCCGACGGGGAACGAAATGACTCGGAAGCGGTGGGAAAATGGGTGAGAGAAAAAGAGGTGAGGCATTCCTGTGTCGTGGCCACAGCAGAACTACGAAGCCGAAAACACTGGCAAACATCCATATACAGTCGTACTACCCGATAGACGTCCCACTTCTACTCTCCGTCCCGATTAGAGACCGACTCGAGCGGCGGCGGCCGAGAGCAGTGCCGCGATCGAGACACCGACCCCGAATCCGGGCACGCTGTCGCCGAGTGCACCATCGTCGTCGCCGCTCGCGTTCTGGACCGCTACGTTTCGCTCCGAGAAGTGGTTGATGCCGATCAGGACGTCAGCCGCCGCGTCGGCTTCGCTCGAGTGGGTGACCATGTACGCGGATTCGTCGCCGCCGATGGCACCCTCGAGTTCGCTGAAGGACGAGGCTTCGGCCGCGACCTCGCCGTCGACGGTCACCTCAAGGTCCTCGGCCGATTCGGCACCCGCGAGCGCCGCCTCGGAGACCGTCGTGATGATGACCGTTCCCTCGCTCTCTGCGCGTTCGGCGGTCATCTCGAGTCGGTCTTCGCTTTCGGCCTGCGTTTCGACGGCGATATCCTGACCGTACGTGGCCACGTCGGCGACCCGTTCGCCGTCCTGCTCGTCGGCGTAGACTTCGGCGGTCGCCGTACCGTCGGCGATCAGCCGTTCTTGCTCTTGGGCCGCGTCGTCGCGTTCGCCGTCGTCGTACGAGCGGTAGACAAGCGTCGAGTCGCTCCCGAGCTCAGCGGTCACGTCGCCGTTGTCGTTGACGTCGACCTCGCCGTCACCGGCGACCACGAACGCACCGCTTCGGTTGTCGCTCTCGACGACGACGACGTCACCGTCGCTCTCTGCGGTCGCGTTGCTCTCACCGGAGAGCGTCGCTTCGACGTACTGTGACTCCTCGCCGGCGTTGACGGTGAGGATCCCGCGTTCGCTATCGTGGACGCTCATGGAGGCGGATCCCTCGGTTCCGATCTCGGCTCGCGTCTCGGTCTGGGCGCTCAACTCGAGTCCGAGCCCGGAGATGTTCGTCACGGCCGAGAGTCCCGTACTCCCACCGATTCCCGCTGCACTATCGTGGTCGCTCTGGGACTCAACGGAGACGTTCTCGAACACCTCTTCGCCGCCAACGCTGTAACCGGTCACGGCGTTACTCGAAGTCTCGAACGTGACGTGGGTCCCAGCGTACGCCCCGCCGTCCGCGTCAGCCGACTGGGTCGATTCCTGTGCACCTGCACCCGCAGCCCCACCGACGGCGGCGACTGAGAGCGTCGCGGTCGTCAGCAATACGACGAGTGCGATTGCCGTTATTCTGGACATGACAGTCCTGACTTCCGACGGTACCCTAAAGCAGTTTCTGGCAAAACCGTCCAATAGTGTTCGGCATTCACTCTCACAATCCTGCGGCGGCGGTGTCTCCTCCGGCACACCGCAACAAGTCGGAAAACGCGCTTCGAGGGGGTTAGCGCGAAATGTCCGACGTCTGCTCACCGATAACCGATTCGACCTCCGCTTTCGTTACGACCGCGATATCTCCCGGAATCGTTCGCTTGAGCGCCGCCGTCGCCGCGCCGTACTCGAGCGCGCTCGAGACGCCGTCGCCGTCGATTCGGCGGGCGAGGAACGCGCCGGTGAAGGCGTCGCCCGTTCCGATCGGGTCGACGGTGTCGGTCTCGTAAGCATCGTGATCGTGGAACTCGCCTTCGTGCCAGGCGAGTGCACCCTCTGCACCGCGGGTGACGACGACGGTCTCGAAGTCGTATTCGCTTCCGAGGGTCTCCGCTAACTCCCGAGCGTCGCCCTCGAGATCGAGGACGTTACGCGCGTCTCGTCCGGCGACGACAAGCACGTCGATATTCTCGAAAAGGGTTGTCAGGGTCTCTCTGGCCTCGGACGGACTCCAGAGCTTGTGCCGATAGTTAAGGTCGAACGCCGTCGTCGTCCCGTTTTGGCTCGCGGTCTCGAGCAACGTCGCAGTCGTCTCCTCGAGCGTCGCAGAGAGCGCGGGCGTAATTCCCGAGGTGAAAAAGATCTCGGCGTTTCGGATCTCCTCGAGGTCGAACTCCTCGGCCTCGGCGGTCGTCACCGCCGCGTTCTCGCGATCGTAGATGACGTTCGTTCCGCGGGGTTTGCCTGCCTGCTCGAGGTAGTAGGTGCCCTGTCGCCCCTCTGTGGTCCAGACCGGATCGGCGTCGATACCGTACTGATCGAGTTCGGCGGCGACGCGGCGGCCGAGCGGCGATTCGGGGAGTTTCGAGAGCCAGGTCGCCGACGCACCCAGACGCTGGGCCGCGATCGCGACGTTGCTCTCGGCACCGGCAGCGCGAACCTCGAACTCGCCCGCCGTTTCGATCCGTTCGTTTCCCGACGGCGAGAGTCGAAGCATGGTCTCGCCGAACGTCACGAGTTCGCTCACGGGTCCGGTCCTCCCAGCGGTCGTTCCGTCCGCCGTAATTCGGTCATGTCTGGCAAAACGAAGGGGTGTGATAAAAGGTATACTGATCTCTCGAAGGGGTTCGGCGGGACTGTCCTCCGCCTACGCTCGACCCACGAGAACGGCGTCGTCCGCAGGCTCGCGACCGAAATCGAAGCCGAACTCCTCGAGCAGTTCCAGGCTGGCCTCGACGTGTTCGGTCACGGTCGGTATCCGAACCCGTCCACCGGCGAGGGCGAGAAAGACGAGCAACTGATCGCCCAGGTGTCGGTCGACCGCGGCGCTCGATTCGAGAAACCGATTCGCGGCGTCGGCCGCGTCTTCGCCGACTCGCTCGGCCGGCTTCCCGCGCTCCCCGAGGGCGCTGAAGCCCGCCAGTCCGCCGGCGTGTTCCAGCCGGAGTACGATAGCGGAGCCGGGAGAATCGCTCGCGGCGGTCGTCTCTCGCCGGGTCCGAACCTCGAGTTCTTCGTGCTGGCCCACTTCGCCCGCATCGCCGGACCGGTTCGACGCCAGGGACTCGTTCGTCCCCGACAGGCGCTCGAGCGCTCCCGAAACCTGCCGCGAAGCGACATCGCTGTCCGAAAGCGATGCTGACTCCGTCGAGTAACACCGAACGCCGTCGATGCTCCCGCGCATCTCGAGGGCGATCGGCTCGAGGCTCGAGGGAGCCACGTGGAGCGTCGCCTTCCCGCCGCCGTCCGGATAGAACCCGCGCCGATCCACGTCGACGCACGCCTCGAGTCCGAAACTTCGGAGCAGCGGGAGTTTAACCTGTGTCGAGTACTCGATCGCCGGCGACCACGCGACGTCAGTTCCCCCGGTGACGGTAATCGTGAGGGGCCCTTCGAGGGCGGTCGCCAGCGACAAAACGGCGTCGAACAGGAGCGTGATGCTCCCCGCAGTGTCGATGTCGACTGCGTAGCTTCCGCCGGAAATCCCGTTTTGGTCGGACACCCGACAATCGCTGTTCGGTTCGAACCCGTCGTTCGGTTCGAACGTCACCGTCTGCGAGCCGACGTCAGCACCGGAAACGTCGGCGTCGCAGATCGCTTCCATGGTCTCGAGGACGGCGAGGTGTTGCGGTCGAAGGCCGGGCGTCGACCGGTCCCCTCGGACGTTCTCGATCCGGATCGGTTCGCTCTCGAGAGCCGAGAGCGACAGCGCCGTTCGGAGGAACTGACCGCCGGCGTCCGCGCCGTCGAGTTCGCGCATGGGTACTGCTGTGAGGTCGAGGGTAATCCATCTACCGCAGTGGAGTCGTCGTGTTCCGTTGGGAGAGTGGCGTAACTCGAGTTCGCTTTCGAGAGATTTTCGGTGTTCGGAGGGAGAGTGCAACCGAATGCGACTCTGGCAGGATCCGCTCCGACGCCGCTGGTTACTTTGGGGCACGCTCGGCGTGACTTTTCTTCTGGTAAACGTCAATCGACTGTCCTCTGCCGTGTTAGCCGAAGATCTCATGGTCGCCTTCGGAACCTCCGGGGCGCAACTCGGGACGCTCCACGCGGTCTTCTTCTGGGTTTATGCGTTCATGCAGATCCCGACGGGGATCCTCGCGGACCGCGTCGGCCCGCGACTTACGGCGGCCGCCGGCGGGGTGGTGATGAACGTCGGCGCAATCTGGTTTGCGCTCGCTGACAGCTACTTCGCCGCCGGCGTCGCCCGCGGGCTCGTCGGCCTCGGCGGGAGCGTCATCTTCGTCTGCATCCTCCGATTCTGTGCGAACTGGTTTCGAGCCGACGAGTTCGCGACGGTGAGCGGCCTGAGCTTCGCCGTCTCCGGCATCGGCGGCGTGCTCGCAACCACGCCGCTTGCCGTTGCCGTCGACGCAACCGGCTGGCGCGCCTCGATCGGCTGGCTCGGCGTCGTCGGCCTCCTCTGTGCCGTCGCCGTGTTTGTCTTCGTCCGAGATACGCCCGAGGCGGCCGGATTCGAGCAAATCGACGGCGTCCCCGGCCAGTCGACGCTCACCAACGCCGAACTTCGGACCCATCTCTCTGCGGTCCTTCGCGACCGCTGGATCTGGGTCGTGAGCATCATGCTCTTTTGTGCGAACGGCGTCAACCTCACCATCTTCGGACTCTGGGGTGTTCCCTACGTCGTGCAACTGTACGACGTCTCGGTCACCTACGCCTCGGTGTTCACTTTGCTCGGCGGTCTCGGTGTGATGGTCGGCCCGCCCGCGTTCGGCTGGCTTTCGGACCGCCTCGAGCGCCGCGTCGAGTTGATGATCGTGGGCGGAGCCTGTTTCGCGGTCACGCTCGCGGTGATCGCCGTTACCGGCGACCCGCCGCTGGTGGTCGTCGGCCTCGCCTTCTTCCTCACCGGGGTGTTGTTCGGCTCGTTCCTGCTCGGGTACGCGATCGTTAAGGACAGGCATCCCAGCAGCGCGAGCGGTATCTCGACGGGGACGATAAACGGCGCGTCGTTCTTCGGCGCCGCAATGCTCCCGACGGTGATGGGCTGGGCGCTCGACGCCTACTGGACGGGAGAACTCGTCGGCGGCGTCCGAGTCTACACGGAGACCGGTTACCAGCTAGCCTTCGGAATCGCAACCGTCGCCGGAGTGATCGCCTTCGCGTGTACCGTCTGGCTGTTCGTCAACACCGATCGCTCGAGCCCGACCCCTCACTCACGACAGGATCGCTCGAGCGGCGAATAACAGGTTCTCCTTGCGTTCGCGGACTCGCCGGTAGAAGTACAACAACCAGCGAGAACCGTAGGGAACGTACTGATAGACGGTCACGCCATCGGCCGCCAGCTCGCGCTGGACGTCCTCCCGAACGCCCATCAGCATCTGGACTTCGTAGGGCGTTCCGTACTCCTCGTGGAGTTCTCGAGCGTACGCGATCATCGTCGGGTCGTGGCTCCCGATCGCGATGCCGCCGTCGCGGTTCTGGAAGGCGTCCTCGAGCAGGGTTCGGTACGCCTCGTCGACCCGGTCTTTGTCCTTGTAGGCGATCGATTTCGGCTCGTCGTAGGCTCCCTTGACGAGTCGGACCTTGCCGGGAACGTCGTTCAGCCGCTCGAGATCCTCACGCGTGCGTTTCAGGTTCGCTTGGAGACAGAGCCCGACGGCTCCTTCGACGGCCGCTCGGTCTTCGAGCGCCACATCGTCCTCGAGCACTACTCCTTCGGAGCCCGTTCCGCCTTCGACGGTTTCGACAACCTCGAGCTCCGCCGATTCCATCGATTCGGCCGTCTCCACAGAGGCGTACTCTCGAGCGAGCCGTTCGTAGGCCTCGAGCGTCGCGTCCGTCGTCGTGTGGTTTTCCATGTCCACCCAGACGAAGACGTCCCGTTCGGCCGCGTGGGAAACGATCCGCTCGAGGTTCGATTCGAACACCTCCGGTCCGATATCGAGGCCGATCTGTGATGGTTTGACCGAGATACAGACATCGAAGCCCGACATCGCAATCGACTCGACGAGTGAGCAGTACGCGTCGGTATCGTCGGCGACTACGTCAGGGTCGTCGTGGTGTTCGCCGAGCAAATTGAGGATCGCCCCGACGCCGTCGTCGTTGAGCTGTTGGACGTGCTCGAGCGCTTCGGGTGGCGACTCGCCGGCGACGAACCGACTGGCGATCGGTGGAATCATCTAGTCGGATCTAGAAAGCGGGAACTCTTAACCACAACACCGACCAAATGATTCAACAACATATTACAGAAATTATCGTGTCTAATAGGCGATTTCTCGGACGGTCACAGTGGATCGGTCACTTCCTCGATAGCCGGGTCGAGTAGCTTCGCCTCGGCTTTCCGGAGGTGTTCGAGCAACGTCGTTTTCGAAACGTCCGCCTTTTCTGCGAGCTCTCGAGTCGTAATCTCTCGCGGCCAGGCGTAGTAGTTGTGTTCGCACGCGAGTTCGAAGATTTCGCGCTGGCGCGTCGAAAGCAGGGCAACGCGGCCAGGGCTTTCGTCGCTGAACGCGTCGTTCGTGGTGATTTTCGTGACCGTAATCTCGGCCGACCCCTTCTCCCTGACGGCCTCGAGGCGCTCGTGAAGTCGGTCGCGATCGGTGTCGCCGACGAAGACGGACCAAAATTCGGTGCCGTCGCGGATCCGCACTGCCGATTCCTGGATGAACCCCTCCGACGCGAGCGCGTCGCTGATCGTGTGGGTCGGGTCGTACTCGACGAACAGTTCGCGTGCGGTGTTGCCCGGAACGGACTTTGCCTCGTCGAACCCGTACCGACGTTGCATCACGACAACGGAGTCCGTCAGCCGCGAGTTTCGGGTCTCCTGAATCAATTCGTTTGTTTCCTCGAGCGAGTCTCCGTACGCCGTGAAGTGTCCCTTGACCCGGCCGTCGGTCGCGTTGTAGACGGTGTGTGCGAGAAGACTGGCGTCGGTCGCCTCCGTTACCTCGAGCGTCCAGCAGTCCGGATGCCAGATCTCGAGTGTGAGACGAGCACCCCCCATTGGATAGTCGTCCGTTGTCTCTGTCGTCGCCATTGTCAGCTAGTATCACACACTCGTTTAAACCTCTGTCCCGACCATGGGAGGGGAGCCTACTATTCTTCGGAGGAACGATGAATATCCATGGCTCAACAATCTGCCGACGACGTGTACAACCACTACATCGCGGGTGGGTGGTCCGACGGCGACGGAGGAGAAACGTTCGAGAGCGAGAACCCGGCTACGGGAGAGACGCTCGCGACGTTCGAACGGGGGACCGAGTCGGATGTCGACGCCGCACTGGAGGCGGCCGATGAGGCCGCCGAGGAGTGGCGAGCACTCTCCTACATCGACCGGGCGGAGTACCTCTGGGACATCTATCACGAACTACGCGAGCGGACGGACGAACTCGGCGAAATCGTCACGAAAGAGTGTGGCAAGGAGATCTCTGAGGGGCGAGCCGATGTCATCGAAGCCTATCACATGGTCGAGTGGGCCGCCGCCAACGCCCGTCACCCTCACGGCGACGTCGTTCCCAGCGAAATCGCCTCGAAGGACGCCTACATGCGTCGAAAGCCCCGGGGTGTCGTCGGCTGTATCACCCCCTGGAACTTCCCCGTCGCGATCCCCTTCTGGCACATGGCCATCGCGCTGGTCGAGGGGAACACGGTCGTCTGGAAACCCGCCGAACAGACCCCGTGGTGCGGCCAGATCATCGCCGAGATGTTCGAAGACGCGGGCATCCCCGACGGCGTCTTCAACATGGTACAGGGCTTCGGCGACGCCGGCGCGGCTATCACGGACGACGAGCGCGTCGACACCGTCCTCTTTACCGGCTCAGCGGAGGTCGGCCACGAGATCGCCGGCAAGGTCGGTGCCGAACCCGGCAAACTCGCGGCCTGCGAGATGGGCGGCAAAAACGGGATCATCATCGCCGAGGATGCCGACATGGATATCGCGATTCACTCCGCGATCATGTCCAGTTTCAAGACGACCGGCCAGCGCTGCGTCTCGAGCGAGCGCCTGATCGTCCACGAGGAGATCTACGACGAGTTCAAAGAGCGATTCGTCGAGGTTGCACAGAGCATCTCCGTCGGCGATCCGCTGGCCGAAGAGACCTTTATGGGTCCCGCCATCGAGTCCCAGCACGTCGAAAAGATCGCGAAACACAACGAACTGGCCCGACAGGAAGGAGCCGAGGTGCTCGTCGATCGCTTCGAACTCGAGGACGAGGAGATACCCGACGGACATGAAGAGGGGGCGGCTACTGCCGCCGATGGTGAGCGAAGCGGGAGCTTCGCGAACGGTCATTGGGTCGGCCCGTTCGTCTACGAACTCGAGTACGACTCCGACCTGCGGTGTCTACAGGAGGAGTGTTTCGGCCCGCACGTCGCCCTGATCGAATACTCGGGCGATATAGATCGAGCGCTCGAGATCCACAACGACACGAATTATGGGCTCGCCGGGGCGATCGTCAGCGAGGATTACCGGAAGATTCACCGCTTTCGCGACGACGGCGAGGTCGGACTGGCCTACGCGAACCTGCCGTGTATCGGCGCGGAAGTCCACCTCCCCTTCGGCGGCGTGAAGAAGTCGGGGAACGGCTATCCAAGCGCTCGAGAAGCCATCGAAGCCGTCACCGAACGAACCGCGTTTACGCTCAACAACTCGAAAGACATCGAGATGGCACAGGGGCTCTCGGCGGATATCTTGACCGACGACTGAGCGGGGACAACAGTGCGAGAAGTCGATCGATGAAAATGGTGAGAGTGAGAAGTCGATCGGAACCAGCCGATCAGAAGTCGTTGTCGCGCAGCCGGTCGACTTCGTCCTCGATCTCCTTTGCGAGTTCGGCCTGCTGTTCGTTGGCCCTCGCGATCTGTTCGCTCGCAGCGGAGATTTCTTCGGCTTTCCCCATCGAGGAGTCGGTCATGCTGGCGACTTCCTCGGTACTCGCGGCCTGATCGTCCGTGGCGTCTGCGACCTCCTGAATGCCCGTCGTGGCCTCTCGAACCGAGTTTTCGATCCGATTCAGGTCCTCGACCGCGTCCTCGACGAGATCGACCGCATCGTCCGTCTCCGTTCCCGCCCGGTCGATGCTTTCGACGGTGTTTTCGGTATCTTTCTGAATCTGATCGACCATCTGCTCGATGTTCTTGGCCTCCTCCTGAGACTCTTCGGCGAGGGACTTGACCTCGTCGGCGACGACGGCGAAACTGTCCCCGGCTTCGCCCGCGGTCGCCGCTTCGATCGAGGCGTTGACCGCGAGCAGATTCGTCTGATCCGCGATCGTGTTGATGACTTTGACGATCTCGTCGATACGCTCAACTCGCTCTCTAAGCTTCTCGACGTCGTCCGAAACCTCCGCCGCGGCCGCCTCGAGGCTCTCCATCTTCTCGAGCGCGTCTTCGGCGGTATCGGAGGCGTTGTCGGCGATGTCCTTTGCGGTCTCGCTCGTCGAGCTGACCTCCTCCGCGTTCGAGGCGATCTCCTCGACGGTGGCCGAGAGACTCGAGACTTCGCCTGAAACCTGCGACATCGATTCGACCTGGTCCTCGGCGAGCTGACCGACTTCGTTCGACTGTGCCACGGCGCTGTCGGCCGAATTACGGAGTTCTGAAACGCTCTCCTCGACGCTTTCGGTCACCCGTTCCCGGCGCTCGAGTTCCTCCTCGATATCCGCATAGGAGTGAATGTACGTGTCCATCACGACCTGCTGGTCAAGGTTGATAAGTTTGAGCGCCGAGAGCGCTCGGTCGACGACCTCGTCGACGGCGTCGTCAACCGCCTCCTGAGCCTCGCTCGCGGTGAGCATCGGTTCATCGTGCTGTGTCCCCGCGGCGGTCGTGGCGCCGTCCGGGACCGAATCCGAATCGGCTTCGGACAGCTCCGGTCGCTCTTTCGCTTCGGTACCGATTTCGCCGAGAATCCCCTCGTAGTAGATCGAATACGCCCCCAGATAGATTTCCGGACCGAGATCGAGCATATCGTGAAGCTTCCCGATCTTGGCACGCCGGTCGACGTACTCTTTGCCGTACTCTCCTCGGCCGAGGTCTCTGAGATACTCCGCCTGCGTCCGTTTGAGGCTCTCGACCTGCTTGCTCGAGGAGTCTATTATCGCGACCGTCTCCTCGTGAGACTGCAGATGCGCGTAGAATTCGTCGACGAGATCGTCCGCAATATCGTCGAACAGGCCCGACATCGACTCGAGGCGGGCGGCGTCCTCCCGATCGAACCGCGTGTACTCTTTTCGCCACTCGATTCGGTCCGCGTCGATGTCGAGTTCCGCAGTCAACTGCGACCCGATTACGTTCCTCCTGTCTCCATCAGAGATTTTATACTCGCTCCCATCGCCGGTCATAATAACACGTTTGTAATTCTCTGTTACGTATATAAATCCACTTGCTATTCTAACGGATCATGTCTCTAAAGACGCAACTGATTGCTCTCTGGGAGGGAATACGAACCGAACGTATTCGCCTCAAACGTCCTCTGTTAGCCGTTTTGCCTCCGCTTCGATATCGTCCATAAGTTCGAACTGTTCGTCCGCGACACCGGAGATCTCCTCGGATTTCGAGGATACTTCTTCAGTCTGACGATTTGCCTCTTCTGTCATACTTGCAACCTCCTCGATGCTCGCCGCCTGATCGTCCGTCGCCTCCGCGACTTGATTGATCCCTTCGGACGTATCGCTCACCAGATCCTCGATCTGCGAGAGATTATCGACCGTCTCCTGGACTCGCCGAACGCTCTCGTCGAGTTCTTCTATTGCCGTTTCGAGGCTCGTTGCGGTATGTTCGGTATCCTGCTGGATCTGGTTTACCGTCCGTTCGATATTCTTCGCCTCCTCTTTCGAATTTTCGGCCAGGGACTTCACTTCGTTTGCGACGACGGCGAATCTGTCTCCCGTCTGGCCGCTATCTGCGGCTTCGATGGATGCGTTGACGGCCAGGAGGTTCGTCTGGTCGGCGATGTCGTTGATGACCTCGACGACCTCGTCGATCTCTTCGACCCCCTCTCGCAGGGCTTCGACGTCTTCGGAGACCTGCTCCGTCGCTTGCTCGACGCTTTCCATGCTCTCGATCGCCTGTTCGCCGTTCTCGAGAGAATCCTCGACGAACTCGGCGCTCTCGGCGCTCGTCGAACTAACCTCTTGTGCGTTCGAGGCGACCTCCTCGACGGTCGCAGAGACCGTCGAGACCTCGCTGGTGACCGTCGAGATCGATTCGGACTGGTTCGTGGTCATGGAATCGATCTCGGTGGTCGCCTCCTGGACCGCTTCAGTTGCGTCTCGGAGTTCCGCGATCATTTCCTGAGTGTTCTGGGCGATCGATTCGCGACGTTCGATATCCTCCTCGAGGTTGGCGTAGGACTTGACGTACTGGTCGACCGCGACCTGCTGGTCTAAGTTCAGTAACTTGCCCATCGACACGATCCGCTGGACCATCGTTTCGACACCGTCTTGGACGGCACCAGCAGCAACGTCGGCATCGGGATCCGCGTTCGCGACACCGATCTCCTCGAGCACATCGGTTGCGATTCCTTCGGCCAGTGCCTCGAAGTACACTGTGTAGGCTCCGATGACGATACTCGGCTCGACTCCCATCTGCTCGTAGCGCTCACCGGCCTCCGCCCGCTCCTCGTAATACTGCTGACCGTACGATGCGGACGCCATCTCGTCTACGTAGCCGTCTGTTTGCTGTCGAAGTCTCTCGGCGCCGGCCGAGTCGATGGTTCCCATCTCGATCGAGTGATCTGCAAGGGTTTGGGAGATGCGGTCGGACTCCGATCGGATAACCGACGAAATTTCCTCGAGTCGTTTTCGATCGCTCTCGTCGAATCGCGTGAACTCCTTTTGCCACGCCAGCGATTGGCCGCCGATGCCGAGTTTATCGAGTTGGTCCACCCCGGCCACAGTCCCGCCGTCCGTTCGATATGAATCCTCGTTCATGTGGGTAGTAATTGGTATATTTCCTCGCTATCGGGGTTTAGGTTTACTGGCCCCTAGCACGCTCGAGCGCCGTGCTCGTTCGCACATGGGCCCCGAGAATTTGCATTGGGTTCCTGAAAAATCGGGTCGCTCGAGAGTATCGCTTCCGCGACGAATCGGCTACAACGATTCGACGTCGAGGATCATCACGACGTCGCCTTCCCCGAGGACGGACGCGCCGCTGATCCCCTCGGTGCTACTGAGCGAGCCGTGGAACGGTTTGATGACGACTTCCTCCTGGCCGTTCATCCCGTCACATCGCAGTGCAACTTTTCGGATGCCGTCTTTGACCCGAACGATCAGGTCGTCGTCTTGCTTTTCGGTTTCCGGGACGTTGAGGGACTCGCCGAGATCGATAATCGGGTAGGTCTTCGAATCGTGGCTGAGGATCTTCGAGTCGTCGAACGACTGAATGTCCAGATCAGAGATGACGGAGATGTCGTCGACGTTCTTGATCGGGATTCCGTACGCTTCCTCGCCCGTTTCGATGAACAGCACCCGTTCGATTGCGACGCTGACGGGCAGGGTTAGCGTGACACACGTCCCCTCTCCGGGCTCGCTCTCGACGTCGATATCGCCGTCGACACTTTGAACGACGCGATTGACGACGTCCATCCCCACGCCGCGGCCGCTGATATCGGTCACCTCGTCGTTCGTCGAGAACCCCGGATGGAAAATCAGCTCGTAGACCTCCGAGCGCTCGAGCGACTGGACTTTCGCGGGGCTCATCACGTCCTTTTCGATGGCTTTCTTGCGAAGTCGCTCCGGATCAAGACCCGCTCCGTCGTCTTCGATCGCCAGCGTCACCGTATCTCGTTCGCGCGTTCCGCGAAGCTCGATGGTCCCCCCTCTCGATTTCCCCTTCGCTTCCCGAACATCCGGTTTCTCGATCCCGTGGTCGATCGCGTTTCGGATGAGGTGAACGAGCGGATCGCGCATCTCGTTCAAGATCGAGCGGTCCATCTCGATGTCGACGCCGGTCATCTCGAAGGTGATCTCCTTGCCCTGTTCCTGTGCGATATCCCGAACGAGCCGCGGGAAGTGGCCCGCGATGGTCCTGACGGGAACCAACCGCATCTCGAGAACGGTATCCTGAATTCTGGACGTAATCTTGTCGTGCTCGCTGAGTTCCTTTTCGACCTCGGAGACCCCCAGATCCTCGATCGTGTTCCGGAGTTTGATCCGACTCGTGACCATCTCTTCGACCTGGTTGTACAGTTCGTCGATGGTCGTAACGTCGACCCGGATCGATTCGATCTCCGTATCGTGGTTATCCAGAACCGATCCACCGCTTTCGTCCGCCGACGAATCGTCGTCACTGGGTTCTTCGCCCGTGAGCCCACCACGTACGTCGTCGGTCACGTCGACGACGTCGACCGATTCCAGGTAGCGATGACCGTCGTACTCCTCGAAGATCGCATCGGCGTCAGCCGGTTCGTCCGGAGAGACGTACAACTCGAATCCGTCGTCGAACTCGCCGGATTCGATATCGGTTATCGGTGGCTCTCCCGCGTGAACGGTGTACCCATCCTGAATGTCCCCGAGAATGAACATTGCATCGACGAGATTCGACTCCCCATCGCCGATGGCGAGATCGAGGTGAAAGACCGAATCGGCTTCGGCCGCATCCGTCTCCTCGAGCGTATCGAACGGAATATCGATCGACGCCGCTCCCGTTTCAGTATCGGAGTCGGCCGCAGTTCCGGATTCGGAGTCACTGGCGACTTCCGCACCGTCGCTCCCGTCGATTTCGGCCCGGAGCTGATTGACCGTCGCGCTCGGATCCAGTTGAACCTCGCCCGATTCGTCGATCTGCGTGACCATCTCGTCGAGCGAATCGACCGCCTCGAACAGGAGGTTCATCCGGTCGTTCGTCACCGCCATCTTTCCCTCACGGACTTCGTCCAAGAGGTCCTCGAGCGCGTGTGCGAGATTCGACGGCGCTTCGAATCCCATCGCCCCAAAGTTCCCTTTGAGGTTGTGACTCACCCTGAATACCGCATCGATGGCTTCTGCGTCACTCGGATTGTCCTCGAGAGCCAACAGCGAGTTATTGAGTTGGAGAAGGTCGTCCTGACTTTCGCGAATGAATGTATCAAAAACGTCACTCATACCTTGATACGTAGTACGTTGAATACCAATGATTTAGGCTTGTTGGCTGAATTACCAGATCAATGGGGTTTCGGTATCGGTTGCTTACGCTCGTTACAGGACCTGCCAATCCACCTCTGGAGCCAATTGGGGTGTCGTTTCTATCCACGACTCATCAGATGAATTGAACAATACTGAACTGGAGTCTGACTTCGAACTTCCGTCTCCGCGGAACGCTCAGGTATCCTCTACAGAGGGGGCCAGAACAGTTATCCGGATTGCGTTTGACAGTTCTCGTGTAACAGTACACGAACTTCGTATTACGGAGGGAATACAAATAGCAGTGTCCGAGGGAGTCGGTTTATGACGAACCACTATAACAGTACGATTCTATCACGCAACCAGACGGGGGAAATGTCAGAATGACTATGGACGACGAGACGCCGGAGGTGATCGCCGTTTCGCTTCAGAAGGGCGGGACCGGAAAAACGTTCACCGCCATGAATCTCGCAGGGGGGCTGTCAGCGCGGGGGTTCGACGTTCTTTTGGTCGATTTCGACCCGCAGGGAACGCTGACAGCGAACCTCGGCAAACGCGAGCAGTACTTCGATCTCGATACGCTCTCGCTGGATGAGGTATTACTCGACCCCTCGAAGTGGGATCAAGTCACCGAACTGGTAGAAACCGATCACGAGGAGTTCGACCTGATTCCAGCGAACCAATCGTACAACGGGAACAAAACGCCACTCGACGCGGCTGACGCCGGTGAGAATCGTTTCGGACGCCTTCTCGATCAGTTCGAGGACGACTACCACTATATTATCTGTGACTGTCCGCCGGATTTCTCCCCGTACGCGAAGAACGCGGTTACGGCCGGCGAGAAGATCGTCATCCCGATGATTCCGGAGACGGAAATGCCCCACTCCGTCGACCTGCTTTTCGATCAGTACGACGTCCTCGAGATGATGCACGATCTCGATATCGAGTATCTCGCTTCGGTGATGACGGTCAACTCGACGAAGATGACCAACGAACACCAGCGGATCGTCTCCTGGTTCGAGGAGACGTTTGCGGAGAAAGGCGTCGTCACGGACCACCGGGCCGCTTTCGCGAGAGCGAAAAAGAACCAGCAGTCGCTCTATGCCTACGAGGAGTCCTTATCCAACGCGGAACTCGAGACCTACGACAGGCTCGTCCAACTCGTTATGGCACAAACGGACCCGCCGGCGCTCGGAATCGACGTCGAGGCGGCGAAACAGCTCTCGATCGACGGCATTCGCCGTCGTCGAGAACGGAACCACGAACAGGAGGTAAACGCATGAGTGAAGACCCATCAGATCCAGACGACGAGTTCGAGGATCAGCTCTCCGACGTTGGCTCTCGAACTCGAGAGAAGCTTTCGGCGGAAGAACAGAAGAAGGCCGAAAAACTCGGCGTCTCTCCGAGCGCGTCGACGACACCGTCATCCGATGAAGAATCCAGCGAAGCCGCCGGAACCGACGACGGATCCACCGCTGGTGCCGGTACGGATTCTACCACCGGTGACGACGATTCGACCGAGCAACCCCCTCCGTCATCGGACGGATCCGTGGATACCGGCTCCGATTCGGGGACGGTATACGAATACAACGACATGAATTCGGAACTCGAACACGAACCTGAGGCATCTCTCGACGATCAACAGCCGGCGGCCGAACCGGGCACTGACGAACCCGCCAGCGGACCGACGGCCGGGCTAGGCAGTGTCGCTACCGGCGAACGAATGGCTGTCACCAAAACGGAGATCGACTTCGTGACGGGCGACGAGGCCGAAACGAAAGAAACGGAGAAGACGAAGCTGCTGTACTTCGAACTCAACGACGAACTGTTCGCCGCTCCGCTCGAGAGCATTAGTTCCGTCGAGGAGCTGTCGGGACTGACTCGCTACCCGCGTTCACCGGCACCGATCGACGGTGTAACGGATATGCGAGGGAAGATCATCGCCGTCCTAAACCCGAAAGTGATCGTCGATCTTTCGAACGCGAGCCACGAAGACGGCGCGGGCGGGGACTACATTATTGTCCAGGAGGAAATCGAAGACGAACATCGCCTCGGGGTTCGCGTCGACGACATCAGCCACGTCGAATCGGCGACCGAATCGGACATCACCCCGATCTACGACATCTCGGAGATGGACCTCGTCACAATCGACGAATCGTATCTCGAGGGAATCATCCATGGCTATCGCGCCGACGAGCAAGCTCAGGTGCCTCTGGTTGATTTTTCGGCATTGATGGAAACACTGAAAGAGTATTAGTACCCGCCCTGATACGTTATTTATATGGTTACTGTTGGAATCGTGGATGACTCGGCATTCATGCGGAATATTCTCACCGAGATTCTCGAACAACGCGGACACGATGTCGTCGGGGAGGCGAGCGACGGTGAATCCGCCGTCGAACTCGTCGAATCGACCGATGTCGAAGTCATCACGATGGATATCTCGATGCCGGGACAGGGGGGCCACTGGGCGGTCGATAAGATCATGGAACGCCATCCGGTTCCGATCGTCGTTCTGAGCGCCCACGTCCACGAGGACGCCGACGAGGCGCTCGAGTTGATGGAACGTGGTGTCGTCGATATCATTCGAAAGCCCGGCGGAAAGGAGCGATCGGTTTCCCTCTGGGACCGGGCCGACGAAGTCGTCGAGCGGATCGCCGGCGCATCGCAGTCCAGTTCTCGAGCGAGTTCGTCGATGTCGACGTCGGCCGGGTCGGCTCGAGGGTCGAACGCCGAGACCGGAACGAGCACCCGTTCATCGGCGTCGACCGCGTCGGATCGCTCGTCGATCGGATCCTCGACGCGAGCGAGTTCGTCATCCACGGCCGCCGTCGACTCCACGCGAACGACGACGTTACTCATCGGGTCCTCGACAGGCGGCCCCGAGACGGTGGAAACGCTGCTTGCAAATCTCCCGACCGGGCTCGATCTCCGCGTCATCGTCGTCCAGCACATGACAGATGCCCTGACCGGTTCGTTCGCGGACCGCCTCGACGCGGCGACGGAGTTTGAGTTTCGCGAGGCCGGTGCCGACGAGACGATTACGGCCGGCGAGGCCGTCCTCGCGAAGGGGGGCTACCACCTCGAGGTGACGGGGTATCGACGGGGGAGAATCGACATCGATCTCTCGAAAGCGCCGAAAATCAACAACGTCAGGCCGGCCGTCGACGCCATGATGCGGACGGCGGCGGACGTCATCGACGATCACGTGATCGGCGTTATTCTGACCGGAATGGGACAGGACGGAGCGGTTGGAATCCAGTCGGTCGCGGACGCTGGCGGTCGAACGATCGCACAGGACGAGGAAACGTCTCGAATCTTCGGAATGCCCAAAGCGGCGATCGAAACCGGCTCGATCGAACAGGTTCTCGCGATTGAGGATATTCCGGAGGCAATCGTCGATCTCTGTACTGACGAGAACTGATACTGTCGACTGTACGTCGTTCACATTTTCGTCGCCTGGGGGGTGCGAGAATCTTTACAGAGGTCCAACCGACAGTATAAGGCGAGCAATACTCTCGAGCAATCTCTTTTGAGAAGTTCTGTCGACGAGTAAATCTGAATCGTGACGGAGCCGGTTGGAGAGTCTCGTTTCGGTGCGTCCGAAGCTGACACGAAATCGATATCGTTCGGTCTGCTATCGCCGTGGCTCGGTCGTCCTTAAATACGCATCTGGGCCGGATCGAGCCAGATGACGAAATCCTCGTCCTGTCGAATAACACCCTCGACGCCAGGTGCGTCTCCCCCCGCTTCCACGTCGTTCGGGGCAAACGAGTGAACTCCTCTGACGCCGTCGACAAGCCATCCGAGGCGACTGTCTGCACCGTCTTTTCGCTTGAAAACGATCAGCTTTTCGTCGTTGTAGGTGCCCCCAACGTCGAGTAACTGTTTGAGATTCACTACCTTTACCGCCTCGTCTCGCAGGTTGAGGACCCCCTCGATGTGCGATGGCGTACTCGGAAGGGAAGTCAACTCACCGCAGTTGACGATCTCCGCGATATACCCGATTTCGACGCAAAACCCGTCAGTACCGAGTTCGAACTCCAGTACCTCTACCGTTTCCTGGTCGTCCGACTCCTCGATACCTTCTCCAACGCCGTCTTGATCGTACTCTTGTGCTGCCATACGTTACATTCGCCCCCGATTTCAACCGCTGTTGAAACCGTTGTCGTCCCGAACTGTTTCCGAGACACCTACTTAATTCTCGCGGCCCCGCCGTGACTCCTGGGGCCGTTCTCGAGGGTCCGATCGGCGCTGTATGGATATGTGTTAGAAGAATGGCCAGAGTCCTTTTGCCGGCTGGCAACAAGAATTCACTACTACTCGCCGCTCGGTCACACGTCCAGAAATACGATTTACATGACTGATAATTTTGTTGATGGGTTTGGTACGTCGGAATCGCGCGAAGGGCGCGTCAGTCAAACGGGTGCGACTCTGTCCCGATCACCGTCGAACGATCGGTCGAGCGCGAGTCGATCGTTCGAATCGAGAAAACCCGCCTCGAGACGGGTGACGCCGCAGGCGGGCGACCCGGTAACGGTCCATCAGGCGGCACGGGTCGAAGCTCCCGCCGTGGTTCCCAGTCCGGATGAAAGCGTCGCGAAATCGGCGTTCAAAGTCGGCATCGCCGAGTACGCACTGACGGCCCAAAGCGAGTACCGGTCGCTTCGCTCGAGCGGGTTCGGATCGTGCATCGGCGTCGTTGTTCACGACGAGTCGGCGGCCGTCACCGGGCTGTTGCACTTTATGCTCCCATCGGTCGAGAAAATCTCCAATTCGGGTCCGAATCCGGCGAAGTTCGGAGATTCGGGCATCGAAGCGATGATTGACTCGATCAAGAAGGTCGGCGGTGCGGTTTCGACGATGGAAGCCAAACTCGCGGGCGGTGCGAAGATGATGGATTTCGAGAAAAACGGTCAGTCGATCGGGAAACAGAACCTCATCGCCGCACGGACCGCGCTCGAGGCTCGTGCAATACCGATCACGTCGACGGATACCGGTGGTGCGATCGGACGATCGATAACCGTTGATACGGGAACCGGTTCGGTTTCTATTCAGAGGTCTGACGGATCCGAGCTGGTTATTTAGCATATACTGCCGCTTCCCGTCTTCTTAGACCGTACCGACCTTGTTCGCGCTCTCTTCACGAACCGCCTTCACGTTATTATGGTGGTCAAAAACACTTGAATTATCAGAAGATATGCTGGTCAGTTCCCTGTCGTTTATAATGAGGCCGTTCCTCGAACTCAGTAGTCGTGGTTACGTTCCAATCCTGACTGCCATCGGCGATGTGTGGTCGGTGGTGGATTGACCGAACCACGGAACCCCCACAATGGTGATCGAGAATGCGTGAGGAACCACCTGATAGCATGTCCCTTTTCGCAAAATTATCGAGAGTGATTGCTACGAACAAGACGTCGGAATCGCACGAAACACCACTGAACGAACCCGAAGAGCCCGTCGATGTCGAGCACGAATTCGAGGAACTGATGGCGCAAGTCGACGACGTGCTCCAGACCGATGGCGTCCACTTCGAGGACGCGATGATCAAAGAGAACCTCGATGACATCTTGCTCATGCTCATTTCGTTACATGGTGAAACACACGGGAAGGAGCTCCTTTCGGATCTGGATTCGTTGTTCGAGACGGAACTGAGTCCTGGAACCGTCTATCCGCGGCTACACGACCTCGAGGACGAAGAGATCCTCTCGATGCACTCGAAAATTCGAACGAAGGAGTACGCAATCGCGGACGACGACCACGTTCGGTCGAGCGTCGAGGAAACGATGGTCCAGCATCTGGCGTTCGGGCTGCTGTTGTACGCGTTTCTCTATCGACTCTAACTCGACCGGCCATCGTCGATGGCACGCGTATACGTTCTCAAGCCACCGCTCTCGAATTTCTCGCCGCTCTCGAGGCCAAAACCACCGTGCGTAACAGGCCGATCTCCGGCGAGAATAGAGCGCTCGTCACCGCACCGGTGCAACCGAGTCACACGGTTCAGCGGTTGAGCGAGCCGCTACGACTCTTCGATATCGTTCGCGATATCGGACAGGCTGCTCTTTGGCGGCTCCGAGGCGTCGTAGTAGTTCGTTTCGCCGGGACTTCGAAGGCCGTAGGCGAACCCGGGTTCGATGATGTCGATGAGGACCGACCCGCCGTCTCGAACCGTGTGGTCGCCACACCAGTCGGGCAAAATGTCGGTTCCCTCGCGTGGATCGCGAGCGCCCTCCGCCGTCTCGTAGACGCCCTCGATCGTAAGTTCGTCTCCGGTGAGCGCTCGTTCGATCTGTGCGAAACGTTCGGTTCCCTCGATCGTGATTCGGACCAGTTCGTCGACCGAAAAGCCGTCGCTCTCCTCGCCCGGTATCTCCAATCTGACACCCGTTGTCGTCTCCGAAAGCGTCGCTCTGACGGTGCGAATCGACGGATGATCACTCGAAAGTCGATCTGCCATAAAACTGGATGTGCTGTCGTTACTCGTCCTCGGCGAGCAGTTCCTCGACGGCAGTGTCGCCGGATTCGACGACCGAGGCGTTGATCTGTGCGACGGCGTCCGAAACTTCGCGGCCACGAACCGTGATACGACGGCGCTCGCCGTCTCGATCCGGATTGTAGCCCGTCTGCTTTCCTTCCATCAGCACTTCCTGCAGATCCGCCCCGGCGACGGTCTTGTTCAGCGGTCGTCCCGCATCGTCCGAGCCGCCGGTAATCTCGAGCGTGTAGCCCTCAAGACCGACCGCGGAGCCGTCGACTTCGTCGCCGATTGACTTACCGAGGAATCGATTTGCGTCCTGTCCGTCCGCCTCGAGTTGGTGTGCGAGCCCGGAGTCCGGGTCGCCGACAACGACAGTGAAACTTGCCATGCCCGATGGAAAACGTCCTGCAGTCAAAAATACGTCGATCGACCTTCTCGTTGCGCCCCGCCGGTCGAGTCAAGTATCAGCCCGTCGTTTCTCTTCCTGTGGTGATCGGCCCTGATCTGCTCGAGGACCGTCTCCGCGAGCACTTCGACGGAACGACGGCGGAGTCCCGCGTCGTTGCCCGTCAAGCCGTCGACCTCGCCGATTCCGGCCGGTACGAAGCGGATATTGACCTCGAGCTGACTAACGACCTGGTGATCGACGAACTCTCGGACGCCCCCGATGGCACCCCCGCTGAGCGCTGGAACTGGTGGATCGGTTCGCTCGAGGTCGCCTTCGGCGGCTACGAGCAGTTTTTGATCCGTCGGTATCGGCGATAAGACGCCTCTACCGTCCGATGGAAGCGAAACCTCTTTGAGCGTATCTGACTAACTAGTCAGTTAGTGACTGATCCGGACGTTCGCGAAGCGATCATGGCCGCAACGTACGACGCGTTGTGTACCCACGGGTATACCGATCTGACGGCACAGGATATCGCAGACCGAACTGACAAGAGCAAATCCCTCCTGTTCTACCATTACGACTCCAAGGAGGACCTCGTCGCGGATTTCATCGATTACCTGCTCGAGCGCCACGACAAGCGCGTCGAGGCCGCCTCGTCGCGTTCAGCAGTCGATCGATTGGCGACGTTCGTCGACCTTTTCTTGTATGGGCCCGACGACGACGACGAGCGCACGTCCTTTCACACGGCGATGCTCGAATTGCGAGCGCAGGCACCGTACAACGACACATACCGCGAGCAACTCCAGAAGAGCGACGAACGACTCCGGACCACCCTCGAGCGGATTCTCGTGGACGGGATCGAATCCGGCGAGTTCGTCGATCACGATCACGAAGCGGTCGCCGCGTTGCTGGTCGCTTCCTTCGACGGCGCTCGTATCCGTCAGATTACGATCGAGGGGAACAGCTACCTCGAGAAGGTCAGATCGGCGGCCGTCGACCGGATCATCGACGATATCCTCGCTGAGGGCGTCGAGTTCCCGACAGAATCGCGTGCCGAAGATCCGCTCGGACCGGACGAGCAACTCGAAACGTTCGAACTCGGAGCAGAAGTTACAAACGAGTTGGACAACGAACAGGTAACTGGATCGCGGGACGACGAACAGCAGAGCGAATCGACGAGTACCGATCAATCCACCGGCGACGAACGCGATGAACGAACTCAGTAACCATTCACGGCGCACGTCCGAACGACAGCCCCGCCGGTCAGTCGTTCGAAGCGGATTCCTCGCCGGCGGCGGACGGCCTTCGACCGCCCCGACGCGACTCGTGGAGCGGCGAGCGCACGGAACCAGTGAGTGTTCGTTCCCCGTCGCCGAGGAGACGTTTCGAACGCCGCCTCGAACTCGTCTGCACCCACGACGCCCGGTGACAGTAGCTGGTGATCGAAAATGACCGAACACACCTCCACATCCGTTTCAGAAACAGTTGCCGATCGTTTCGATCGAACAATGCCCGCCCTCTCCCCGGCCGTCCGGACGATCGCGTTCGATGCGCTCGAACCGGTCGATCACTCGCTTCCGGTTGCGCTCTGTCAAACGACCGCCGCGGCCGCCTCGAGCGAACGCCCCCCCGAGCAGATGCTCGAGGCGATTACGGTCGCGATAGAGGCACTCCAGGGCTACGTTCAGCTTCGGAGCCAGTTGCTCGAACACGACCGATACACGAGTTCGGTCGACCGAGACGCGGCCATCCTCGCAGGAGATTACTTACACGCGTTCGCACACGCCTCGATCGGCGATTTGTCCGCCGACGATGCCCGACAACTCGAGCTGTTTCGCGTCTTCACAAGCGGCTCGAACGCGCTTTCACGGGCGTATCTCGAGCCGAGTAGCGGCCTCGAGAACTCGGGTATCGATCGATCCCGACGGGCGGAATCTCAGCTGTCGGAGAGCGTCCCTGCCGTCTCCGCGCCGGATGCGATACTCGCGGGCATCGCCGCCGAACTCGGCGCGACGGCAGTCGACGCGACCGAAACCGTCCGTGAATCTATCCGAACCTACGGCTACTCGCTCTCGCGGGCGCTCGCGATAGCGTCTGAGTCGTCGAGTTCGTCTGACGAGAGTCCCCATTCGATCGCGATTCGCGTTCTTTCGGGCCGAACCGCGAGCGACATTCCCGGCGGCCCTCCGACGGCGAGTCCCGACGAATTAGCGACGGAGACCGGGAGAGAGCTGAATTATTCGGAACCGATCGAGTGCGAACTCGAGTACGCACGCACCGCGCTCGAAACCGTTCACACGGTCGAACAGTCCGCTGGTGCGGCGGGTACGCTCGCCCGCACGACCGAAACCGACGCCGGTAGCGGTGACAACTCCGGTTCAGTTACCCCGAGACAAACGGGTAGGTCCCCACCGGATCCCCCGGAGGAAGGACGAACCGAACGTGCTGATCCTCGCCCTCGAGAGCGACTCGAGCGGGCAACACGAATTCCGTTCGAGAACGTACTCGTCTCCAATGAGTGAGTCCAGCCGGCCCTACTGGCCAGCGTACCTATTTACCGCACTCGTCGCGGGGCTCGGTCACTGCTATCTCGGCGAGTGGCGTCGCGGGGTCGCCTGGTTCGGCCTCTACGTTCTCGCGCTGGCGTTTTTGAGCGCACGCACGCTGTCGGGTGCTTTCGAGCCCGGCGAGCCGTTCGTCGTGACGGCGCTCCAGATCGAGTCGGTCACCTACACCGACGTCGCCGTTCCGCTCGCGGTTTTGCTGATCTGTTTGCTCGACGTCTATCTCATCAGGCTGACCGAGGTCGCCGGCCCGAGCGAACCGATGGAGGAAAACCACTCGAACGGCTAGGATCGCCAGATGGAACTCGAGTTTCGTGGCGGTGCCGGCGAAGTCGGCCGGAGCGCACTCCTTATCGACGAGACGCTGTTGGTGGATTTCGGGATGGATTCGGGGAACCCGCCGTCGTTTCCCGTCGGCGACGTCGATCCCGAGGCTATCGTCGTCAGCCACGGCCACCTCGATCACGTCGGTTCGCTCCCCTCGCTGCTTTCGGGGGACGCCCGCCCGGAGATCCACTGGACCCCGCCGACGCGGGACCTCGCGATGGTGCTCGCTCGAGACACACTGAAACTCCACGGCGTCTCCTCGAACGGGCCGACTCAGCGGGGTGGAACCTACGACTGTCCGTTTACCGAGGCCGAAGTCGCGCGGGTAAGTCAGGTGTCGGAAACCCACGGCTACCGCGAGCCCTTCGAGGTCGCCGGCTACGAGGTCACGTTCTTCGACGCGGGCCACATCGTCGGCAGCGCACACGTGCTGATCGACGACGGGGAGACCAGACTCCTCTACACGGGCGATTTCCAGGCGGAAGACCAGCAACTGGTCGAGCGGACGACCGCTCGGCCCGACGCCGATATCGTCGTCTGCGAGAGCACCTACTCGGACACGACGCGAGCGCCCCGCGGGACGATCGAAGACTCGTTCGTCGAGAGCGTTGAGGGGACGATCTGGGAGGGCGGCACCGTCGTCGTCCCCGCATTCGCGATCGGACGCACGCAGGAACTGCTCTGTCTCTGCGAACAACACGACCTCGAGTGCTACGTTGACGGGATGGGAAAGCGCGTGACGGAGCTGTTTTTGCGGGAGCGAAACCGGGAGTTTCTCCGGGATCCGGATCTGCTCCGCCGTGCGAAAGGGAACGCTCGATTCGTCACCGGCAGGGACGGCCAGCGAAAGCGAATCGCCGAAAAAAACACGGTGATCGTCACCACGAGTGGGATGCTCCACGGCGGTCCAGCGATGACCTACGTCCCCGAGGTCCGGAGCCACCCGGTGAACAAGATCGCCATGACGGGCTACCAGGTCGAGGGGACGCCGGGCCGCGACCTCCTCGAGACGGGCAGCGCCGAACTCGACGGGCGGATGATGCCGGTCAGCGCGCAGGTCGAGGCGTACGACTTCTCGGCCCACGCGGATCGAGACGGCGTCCTCGAGTTCCTCGAGTCCTACCGAGAGACCGAGGTTCTCGTCGTCCACGGCGACCGATGCGAGGCGTTCGCGTCGGAACTGGCCGACAGCGGGTTCGACGCGAGTGCACCCGTGGTTGGCGATACGTGGACCAGTGCGGACTGAGTGGCAGACAATCTTCTCGAGAGAGGGTTGCGTTTGATGGCGAGGGAGCCGCGTTTGATAACGAGGCAGGGTCGCGTTTGATGGGTCTCGCCGTCGTCGAGCGACTATGTCGAACCCGAACCCGCGATCGAGAGCCGGCGACGGTGATCGTTAGTGGCTCGAGTACTCGTCTGCTACGGCTCGAGCGAGGGACAGACCGCAAAGATAGCCGACCACATCGGTGACGTTCTCAGCGAGGCGGGCCACGATGTCGTCCTGTCGACAGCGAAGTATCCGCCGAGTGCGTTGACCTCGAGCGAGTTCGCCTACGACGGCGTCGTCATCGGCGCGTCGATCCACAAAGGCAGCCACCAGGGATACGTCGAGGAATTCGTTCGCGAGTACGTCGACGGCCTGAACCGGGTTCCCTCGGCGTTTTTCTCCGTCACCCTCGCATCCGCACAGTCAGATCCGGACGCACAGTCCGAAGCCGAACAGTATCTTCGGGAGTTTCTCGAGGACACTCGATGGGATCCGGACCTGACCCACCCCGTCGCCGGCGCGCTCAAGTACAGCGAGTACGGCTTTCTCACGCGGTTCGTGATGAAGCGCATCGCCTCAAGGGAAGGACTCGATACCGACACCGATCACGACTACGAGTATACAGACTGGGAGGACGTCGAAACCTTCGCGATCGAGTTCGAGGAACTGGTTTCAGCTCGAGCGACGTAACCGACCTCTCTCTCGAGATTCACCGCCCGATGGTTCCCCGCCGGGTGATCGACGCGTCGGGATTGACCAGAAAGGCGACCAACACCGTTTGTTCCTGGGCGGTGACCGTCAGGGATTCATCGCCGACGAGGAGCCCGCTTTCGGCCTCCTCGAAGCGGACGCCGTCGACCTCGAGCGCCCCCTCGAAGACGTAGAAGTACGTATCCCACCCCTCGATCTCGGGAAGCGCAACGCTGGCTCCCTCCTCGAGTCGAGCGTCGTAGAAGTTGACGTCGTTGCGCACGAAGAAGGGCGCATCAGATCCGTCGGGACCGAAGAGGTGTCGCCACTCGTTGGCGACGGGATCTGGGACGGGGCCGTGTTGGATCTCCGGCGTGAGATCGAGACTGTGCGGTCGGACGAAGATTTGCAACATCCGCAACGGCGGGTCGTCTGCGAGCGTCCGTTCCTCGTGCCAAAAGCCGCTTCCCGAGTTCATCACCAGCAGGTGG
Organism: Halostagnicola bangensis; assembly: GCF_054653435.1. Lineage (NCBI taxonomy): Archaea > Methanobacteriati > Methanobacteriota > Halobacteria > Halobacteriales > Natrialbaceae > Halostagnicola > Halostagnicola bangensis. Next base: position 2,218,155 of record NZ_BAAIGG010000002.1, read on the forward strand.
TCGGCGTCCGTGACCAGCGCGTTCTCCTCTCGGTCGTTGTGACGCATTACGCCGGACGGAACCCAGGAGACGATCTCGTCGTTCCGGTGTGGATGCATCGAAATCAGCGTCTCCGGATCCATGAACGACTCGACGACGGCCGCGAGCGGTCCGTACCCGTGGTCGTCGTGGTCGGGGTGATTCCGGCCGGGAAAGTTAAAGTGGATTCTGAACGATCCCTGATCCTGGGAGACGTCCGTTCGCGGGGCTCCGTAGAGTTCCGATTCGGAACTTGTGTTCATTGTGGCCGCCACTACGGCCCAGAACGCATATATACTCCCTCACTGTCGAGAATATACTCCCTCACAGTCGGGAGCCGAGTCCATCGACACGGCCGTTTATACGGACTGCTGTCGGTCATTTCCGGTGAGCCGCAGGACTCGAGGTTGTACCGGTACTCGCTACAGCAGACCATATCAAAGGACGCCGGCGCTGCTCAACAGTACGAACGCGACGAACAGTGAGGCGAAGACGACTCCGACGGCCAGCGCGACGTTCTCCCGTGCTTTCTCGTGAATCGGCATCTCGTCGTACCGCCGGCGGAACGTTTCGAGGTTTTCCTCGTCGGAGAAGTACTTCGTCTTCAGCGCGAACCGTTCGGTGACGGCACAGCCGGTACAGATCGGCTCGTCCTCGAGGCGTTCGGTTTCGATATGATCCTCGCAGTTGATGCTCCCGCAGTTTTCACAGTAGGTGTACGTTCCGTCGGCCGCATCGCAGTGAACGCACTGGTGGAGGTCGTTCGCAGTCGTCGCTCGAGAGGGGCCAGCGGCGTAGTATTCGTAGGCGTAGTCATATTCGCCAAGCGAGAGACGGGATCGGACGTGCGGAAGGTAGACCGAATCGATATCGAGAACGCTGACGTCGGATCGATTCGGCGTGCACGTCTTCTGATAGTCGACGTTGTTGTCACCGGTGTAGTGTACCGTCGTTGTCTGTCGTTGTTGGATCTGGTCGACGGCCCACTCCTTGTACTCCGTCTCCGTCTGGCCGTATCGCTCGCGAGAGACGGCGTCGAATCGATTCTCGAGAGGTGTTTCCTCGAGGTCGATCCGAGGTGCGGATCGGTTCGCGACGAGTTCGCGAACGGCTCCCTCTGCGACTCGTGGATGCCCGCGGTTCGCGTGCAAGACCAGATCGTTCGTCTCGTCGAGCGAGTGGATCACACCGACGCCGGTCTCGAACGTTGCGCTCGTTCGTGTGCTGACGGTGACCATCGGCTCGAGGTCGACGGCCGTCCGGGGTGAGGGAATCCTCGTCGGATCGAGGTTCTCGACCTCCTGTGTGGCCTCGAAGACGGGTGCATCTCGGCCGGCGGTGGGGTGAGTCGGGCGGAGGGTTTCCTCACAGAGGATTTCGATTCGGCCGTTGTAGAGGTCCATTCCGATCTCGTCGCCGATCTCGCGGAGGTCGCTTCCATCGAGGAGCGCGACGCCACCGTCGCGATTCGCCCCCAGGTTTTCGGCGTACTCTCGAGCAGGGCCGGTAAATCGGCCGGTCGTCGCCACCATGCCGCGTTTGGGGCCGTCGTAGTCGTAGGTCGCGACCGCCGAGTGCAGCTTCTGGACGACGGGCCGGCTTACCGTGTCGGTGTGTTTGCACTCGACGACGACCGCCCGGCGTCGTCCGTCGACGACCTCTTCCATCAGGATATCTCGACCTTCGTCTGCACTGCGTGCAGAGACGCGAACGTTCTCGTATCCAAGGTGTCTGAACACGTCCTCCATCAGGTCCTCGAACTCATAGCCCGAGAGATCGTCGAGTATCGCCATCAGCTTCTCGGAGGATTCTCTCTAGTCGACTGCCGATAGTCTTTCGGCCTCGTGTCGTGCCTTCGCCGGCCTCAGTCGTGTTCGCCGATCGACACTCGCGCGCTCACCGCCGATCGGTCCACCAGCCGGATATCTCTCCGGCCCTGGCGATATACACGACCAGAAACAGTACGCACGCGAACACGCCACCGACCCCGACGTCGGCGAGTAGATCGTTCGGTATCGACTCCACTCGAGCCGTCCCAACGATGACCGCGAATAGACTAATGACGGTAGCGCGGCCGGCAAAGCCGATCCGCCGAAACCACTGCCCGATTCGTCTTCCGAGGGCGGTGTTGGCCCCCGGCCCGATAGCCGCGGCGAACCCGACGAACCCGACGATCACGGCCGGCCACGACAGCGAGTCGAAGAGCACTCGAGGAGCGAAGCCGACGATGACGAGGACTGCGAGGCCGACCTCCGTCCACGTCGGCGACCGATCCGGAAAATACCGATCCGGGAAAGCCGTCGATACTTCGTTCCGTTCGTTCATACGCGGATATTCACGTCAATCGCCATCAGTATTCTCCCGATCGAAGCGGGTCGGCCTGCTCTCGCGCCTGAAACTGTTTTCCCGCGTCTCGTCGTCGAAAGCCTACGATGACCGATTCAGACGGGACTTCGAGTCCGGATGCCGACGACCTCGAGTTGAGCGACGCCGAACTAGAGGCGCTTCACGATCTGCAGTTGGGGATCGAGTACGTCCACCGAGCCTACGGAACGTTGCTCTCCTTTCATCACGAACTCGGCCACGCGATGGATCGAATGGCCGCCGCGGAGGACAACCTTCGAACGGCCGGGCACGGGTCATGGGCCGACGAACTCCAGAATCAGCATCTCCCGGCGGGAGCGGTGAGCGACCAGTGGACGTTCGAACTCGTCGAAGAGTTCTCGGCGGAGTTCCTCGAGGAAGTAGACCGATTCGAAGGAGAGGTTCGCGAGGAGTTAGCCGACGGCCTCGATCACGTGAGCGAACGTCGCCAGAAACGTCGTTTGCGCGAACGTGCGGCGGACGATCAACAGACTGTCGGCGACGAGCAGGATGCGGGCCCAACGGACGGGTGACCGACGCCCATAAGTACGAAACGTTTTCGTTCGCCACGTGATAGGTTGGTGCATGACCGATCGGTACGACGTTATCGTCCTCGGCGTGGGTGGGATGGGAGCCGCGACGGTTTCTCACCTCGCCGAACGGGGGGTGGACGTGCTCGGACTCGAGCGCTACGACGTTCCGCACGGGTACGGTTCGTCCCACGGTATCACGCGCATTATCCGGCTCGCATACTACGAGGACCCAACTTACGTTCCGCTGCTCCGACGGGCGTACGACCTCTGGCGAGACCTCGAGGACGATCACGATCGACAGTTATTGTACCAGACGGGCTCGATCGACGCCGGTCCGTCGGGGAGCGACGTGATCGAGGGCTCGAGACGTTCCTGCGAGAACCACGGCCTCGAACATGAAGTGCTCTCGAGTGCGGAGCTCACCGAGCGCTATCCGGGCTATCAACTCCCCGAGGGATATGAAGCCGTATACCAGCCCGACGGCGGGTTTCTCGTCCCCGAACAGTGTACCGTCGCACACGTCGACCGGGCCCACAGTGAGGGGGCGACGATCCGGGCTCGAGAGCGCGTCGTCGACTGGCGACCAACTGACGACGGCGGTGTGACGGTCGCGACAGACCACACCACCTACGAGGCGGACAACCTCGTCATTACGGCCGGCGCGTGGGCCTCGAAGTTCGTCGACGAGCTCAAGGGCGTCGCCGTCCCCGAACGGCAGGTGTTGGCGTGGCTCCAGCCCGAAACGCCGGCCTACTTCGAACCCCAGAACCATCCCGTCTGGAACCTTGAAGTGCCCGAGGGCCGCTACTACGGCTTCCCAGTCCACGGCGTTCCCGGGTTCAAGTTCGGCCGGTACAATCACCGGGAGAACGACGTCAAGCCTGACGCTTTCGAGCGCGAGCCGACCCAGGCCGACGAACGCCTCCTTCGCGAGTTCGCCGAGGAGTACTTCCCGGAGGGAGCTGGGCCGACGATGCGGCTGAATACGTGTCTGTTCACGAACACGCCGGACGACGATTTCGTTCTCGACACGCTCACAGAACACCCACAGGTCACCGTCGGTGCCGGCTTCTCCGGCCACGGCTTCAAGTTCGCCACCGTGATCGGCGAGGTGCTCGCGGACCTCGCACTCGAGGGCGAAACCGAACACGACATCGATATGTTCTCGCTGGATCGGTTCTGAACTCGAGCGGCCGAACGCTTGCTTCGAGTCTGATTCTGCCGACAGAAACCGTCTCGAGTGCCGAGTGAACTGGTATCTTCCGGAAGCTTCAGTATTTCGTGGAGAAATTCGTTCGTATGTCGGATCTTGCCCTCTACGTCTTCCTCGGGTCGCTCGCTATCCAGTACCCGGCCGCGGCGTTCGTCTACTTCGACTCGAGGCGGTTCGACCTCGAGCCGATGGAACGGTACGACGTCGGCGTGCTCATGCCCGCAATCGGATTTGTCGTGCTGGCGTACTACCTCGCGAAGCGTCGGACTTTCGATCGAAAACTGTAAGCAGAACCGTTCACCTGAGTCTCCTCGAGCGTCACGCGACCGAAAATCGGTCGTAGGCCGCGGGGTCGAGCGACCGAGACGGCGACTCGAGCCACTGGGCGGGTTCGCCGGGAACGAGGATGTCGGCGAGACGAACCGACCGTTCCTCGTCGACGCGAACCGCCGCCTCGATTCGGACCACCGTTTCCGGTCCGACGTCGGCGTCGGCGGCCGTGGGCGCTTCTCGCGGCTCGAGGCCGACACCCGTCACTCGAGCTTCGATGCCATCGGCATCACCAAAGCCGAACGCACGAATCTCGGCCTCGAGATCGGCTTCGACGGCCGTCACCGAGTGCGTCGCGTCGGTCAGCTTCGACCGGACGGATCGAAACGCCCGCGTCAGCGCGACGTGGGCGCGTCGGTGTCCGCCGCCGTCGCTCTCGACGACGAACGTTCGAGTCAGCCCGCCGTGGTACCCCTCGAGCCCTCGAGGGGAGAGTTCGGCGACGATCGGTTCGCCCGCTCGGAGCGACTCCTCGCCCGTCGCGGACGTGATTCCGGTGAGTCCCGCGGGAAGCGCGCCTGCCGCGGCGATCGACGAAGCGATCGCGGTTCGGAGTCGCTCGCTCGTGAGCTGGTCGCCGTCGAAAATGAGCGTCCTGTCGTCGGCAACCTCCGTCTCGGCCAGAACCGTCGCCGCCCGTTGCATTCCGCTCGCGGCCGCCTTCTGTGCCCGTTCGATCCGCACGCGCTCGTCGTCGGATTTCGACCGACGGGCGCGACTCAGCACGTCGCTCGAGGCGAGTTCGAATCCGGCCTGCTCGAGGTAGAGAGCGGCGTCGTGGGGAATCGTCGCCGGCGTCAGTACCGTTCCGGAGACGCTCTCGTCGGCGAGTCTGGTTGCGAGGTCGTCGGCCGGATGGGATCCGGATTGCCCATTGCCGATTTTTTGACCCTGTGAGTGGTGCCAGCTCGAGCCGTCGAAGCCGATAGCGTGAATCGTCTCGACGGAATTGAGGCCCCAAGGACGGCTTTCCGGATCGGATTCTGTGAGACAGTATCGAATAGCTGGCACTCGGGCGGAACCGACGTGAACGAACGCGCCGGCGTCACGCGAGGATAGGTCGAACTCGAGCAGTGCGGTCGGGGGCTCCGCTCCGATCACGGCGCTTCCGCTTCGACCTCGGGTTCGGATCCGTCGACGTCCGGGTCCTGGGCCTGCTCGACGAGTTCTTCCAGGCTCGTGTCGGTCAGTCGGTTATTGAGCAGGACGTCGACGGGGAGCGTCGGCGCGCCGTCGACGAGATTCTCGAGCAAGACCAGCCGTTCTCGGGCGCGAGACATCCCGACGTAGAAGACGCGTCGCTCGTTATCGGTGAGGACAGGAACCGGGGAGGTCGTCTTGGTGAACTCCTCGCAACCGGGGATGTCCGTAATCCCGCCCGATTCGGTCTTGAGGTCTCCCGTCGATCGGTCCTCGATGGTCGCGACCATCTGCTCGACGACCTTCTCGGTGAGGTCCGTTCCGACGATGACGTGGTCGGCTTCGCGGCCCTTCGCGGAGTGGATCGTTCCGACGCGGACGCGATCGGTGTCCATCTTCTGGTAGGTCCCGATACCGAAGTACGACTTGACGCTCTTTTTCTGGAAGTTCGTCACTTTCCGGAGCATGTCCGAGGCCGATTCCGGGCCGGGCATGAACGGCGTGTGATCGGCGATTACCTCCGCGGGGATCATGAGCTCCTCGAGGTCGTCGATTCCGGCTTCTTCTTGTCGGTCGTCGATTGTGTCGAACAACTCGTCGCGCTCGTTGGTTCCGAACGCAGAATCCTGTAGCATGTCTGCGAGCCGGCGGGCCTGTAGTCCGGTGACGTCGTCGCCCTTGTCGATCGCTTCGACCGCGCGGACGTACTGCGTGAGTCGATCGGTCCACATCCGCTGGTCGGTTAGCGAGGTGAAGGGGACCCCTTCGGTGATGAACTCATCGATAAACTGGAACATCTGGTAGCGCGCACGGAACAGCACCATGATCGTCCCCTCTCCCTCGACGAGCGTCTGGCGGACGAGCCTGACGACGTCGAGCATCGAGGCGTTTCGGTGGGCCTCGACGGCCCCGCCCTCTTTGCGCGGTTTGAGGTCCTTGTCCTGGCGCTGGTCGATGTGTCTGATCTCCTGGTTGACCGCGTTGAGAACGTTCGACGGCAGTCGGTAGGAGTTCGGCAGGATGACGTCGTCGTCGACGTCCTCCTCGAGCAAGAGCGCGGGGTCCGCTCCCTGCCAGGAGTAGACGACCTGGTCGTCGTCCCCGGCGATCAGGACCTGATCGACGTAGGGTTTCCACTCCTGATAGACGTCGTACTGCAGGGTCGTAATATCCTGAAACTCGTCGATGACCAGGTAGTCGACGTTTGGCACGAGCGAGCGCTGTCTAACACGCTCTAACATGTCGGCGAAGCCGATTTTTTCTTCCGTTCCTTTGTAGTTTCGCCAGGCGCGGATGACCTCGGGAACGTCGATCCGGTCGTCGTCGGAGGGCCACGTCGGCGTGTACTTGTTTCCTTCCTGTGCGTTCGGGTCGATATCCGGCGGGAGCCGAACCTCTTCGACGTCCCACTGGAAGGGAACGTCGTACCAGTCCGAAACGTCGCGGCGAGTCCGCTGGAGCCACTGACTGGTTGCGATGACCTTGTTCCCGATGGTCGTCGAACGTGCGGTTCGTCGGCCGGCACCGCTGTACTCGTCTTCGAACTCAATGCCGAAGTCGTCGCAGAACTCTTCCTTGTCGGATTCGCCGATAACGTCGCCGCGAGAGAGATCCAGAAGATCGTAGGCTTTGGCGTGCATCGTACAGACGTTGCCCTGTAGCGCTCGCGGGCTTTCGTCGAGTCGTTCGGCGAGCCGCTCGCGAACTTCCTGTGCCGCTGCACGCGTGTACGAGACGACGAGGATATCTCGGAACGTCACGTCGTCTGCCTCGAGAATTTCTTCAACGTGGTCGAGGAGGGCTGTCGTCTTCCCGCTTCCCGGGCCGCCGAATAGCCGGGTCACCTTCGTCTCCGTGGTACTCATTGTACCTGTTCAAGAGCGCAATACCCATAAGTCACGTGGATTGTCGGCGAGAAAATCCGTTCGAGGCGTTCGATTTCGGGTACGTCAGGAATTCCGTGGCGAACGCGTGTTCCTGATCTCGGCACCGTCACGGATCTTGTCGGGACACTTTGGACAGACTCGAGGTTCGTCAATCCCTTCCGGAGTGAATACTCGAGCGTATCGTTCTGTGACGAACGATCGACAGTTCTGGCAGGTGGGCATCTCCAATTCGTGTTAGAAATTTATCGTATATAATTGTTACTACTGTTTATAGATAAAACAATCGGAGAAAATGAAATTAGGAGCGGAAATTCGCTGCGGTGAGTCGATGGGTTCCCGTCGGCAGGGTTCAATTGTGGCTCCTCGGTCGATATGAAGCCACTACCGTGCGGAAAAGGGGATTGTCGCCTGGATACCGGTAGGCCCTCAGAGCTGGGGGGCCCACCCGCAGACGCTACAGTTCGTCGCTGCTGTATCGTGAATGCCGCCGCATTCGGGACACTGTTTCTTGTTATATGTGTTTTCCCACCCTGCTTCGCTGACATCGTGGCCGCGGTCCGTAAGGAACTGGTCGAACATGTCGTCTTCGGCACCACTGGGTGAGGTTGCCATAGTCATGGTATGGCACACCAGAGTATTAAATCAATTGGTTCCGTGCAACATTGTCACAATGCGGGCTTTTCTCGTCACCCTCAACAGGTGAACACACCGATCACTGCTTTCGGCAAAACTCGAGTTTCTCGGACCCACGTACTTTTCTTCGAGGTTCCCCAATAGTCGACTATGAGCGACCTTCGCCTCGATGCGACCCAGCTCGACCGATACTCGAGACACGTGATCATGGACGAAGTCGGCCCGGAGGGCCAAAAGCGGCTCCTCGAGGGATCCGTGCTGGTCGTCGGTGCCGGCGGGTTAGGCTCGCCGGCGATTCAGTACCTCGCCGCCGCGGGTGTCGGGCACCTGGGCATCGTCGACGACGACGTCGTCGAACGCTCGAACTTACAACGCCAGATTATCCACGCCGACGGTGACGTGGGAATCCCGAAAGTCGAGAGCGCGGCGTCGTACGTGACCGCACTCAATCCGGATATCGACGTGGAAACCTACGAAACGCGGCTCACGGCCGATACGGTCGAGGATATCGCCGATGGGTACGATATCGTTCTGGACGCAAGCGACAACTTCGCCACTCGGTACCTGCTAAACGACTACTGCGCGCTTACCGGAACGGCGCTGTCACACGGCGCGATCTACCGGTTCGAGGGCCAGATCACGACGTTCACAAACGATGAATCCGATGCCAGCATCGACTCGAGCGAGGAGCGTCCGTGCTACCGCTGTCTCTTCCCCGAAGCGCCCGAACCGGGCACCGTCCCGGACTGTGCGACGACCGGCGTCCTCGGTGTTCTTCCCGGCACCGTCGGCTGCATTCAGGCGACTGAGGTCGTCAAGTACCTCCTCGGGAAGGGCGACCTTCTCGAGGGGCGCTTGCTGATGTACGACGCGATGGACATGTCCTTCGAGACGGTCGAAATCCGTCAGAACCCGGACTGTCCGGTCTGTGGCGAAACGGGTGCGATCGACTCCATCGAGGAAGTCAGTTACGAGGGAACCTGTCAGGTAACGCATGCGGAATAACATCGGCCTATTCTCATAGAACACGTCCAATACCGGTTCTGTGCGCTTTTCTCGTCGCCATTTTTGATCGGAATTACGAATCACCAGATAGAATAAAATATCAATTAATCCAGAACGTTCAAAACCCCTGACTGTCGACTGGATAGACATGGAACAATCCAACAATGCAGACGACCAGGTGGACAGCACGGGGAACGATGGGGTACCATCCAACGGCGGCGGCGACGAGTCGATCGTCGACCTCGCACAGCAACCGATCGTCAAGCAGTGGACGAAGTTCGTCACGATCCTGTTTGCGTTCGCTGGCGTCGGAGCGGGACTCACCGTTATTCTTCGAGACGTCGTCGATCAACCGATTATAGACTCGAACACGGCAGGTGCACTCACGTTCCCCGGCGTTGACCTCCCGACCGTTGCTGCGATAGTCGCCGTCTTCATCGGCGTCTATCTCGGCTGGAACCTCCAGACGGACGACCAGACGGCGTATCTGGCCGGCGCGATTTCCGTGTTCGCCGGGACTATCGTGAGTATACTGCTGTTCGTGATTTTCTACTCGGTCGCGACCGATCTCTCGATCGACTTCGGCGGTCTCATCGTCAGTTCGATCGTGAGCGGCCTCGGCGTGAGCGTCGCCGCCGCAGGCGGTGTCTGGGCCAGTCGAAACACCGCACCGGAGACGACGGAATCACAGCAGACGGTCGAGTCACAACACGGCGCACAGACGAGCGACTGAGCCTCGCCGATAGCATCCGCGACCGCGGGCTTTTTCGTATCCGCGTGCCAACGTGTAGGCATGTCTACGCTCCGCGAGGCGCTGGGAGACCTTTCCGACGACGTCTTCTTCGATTTGCTCGAGAGTGACGAGTCGTATCTCCTCGTTCTCGACGTGCCGGGCGTCTCGGCCGAAACCCTCCAGGTGACCGTCGACGGCGGCCAGATCGTAATCGACGCGAGCCGCGAGAAGTCGATGGACGACGAGTACCGGTACGTCGAGGAGAACCGATCGCTGTTTCTCGATATCACGCTTCCCATGCCGACGGATGCGACCGACACCGGCGCGGCCGCAACCGTCGAGCGCGGCGTCCTCGAGTTGACCCTGCCCAAGCGAGCGGCGGCGGACGAAACGACGATCGATGTCGTCGCCGGGGAGGACGTCTAACGCGAGGTGGGTTGATCTGTCGACTCTCCGCGCGTACCGACGGTTCGTCGTCGTCGCGTGGCAGTTCCTTCCGCTGTTGGTCGCCTACGCTCGCGACCGGCGGCGGTTCTTCCTGTTCGGTCGCTCGAGACGAATCGATCCGGAAACTCACCGGCACCGAGCGGAGGTCTTGCTCGAGTCGCTACTAACCCTCGGGCCGACGTTCATCAAACTCGGGCAACTGTTGTCGACCCGTCCAGACGTCCTTCCGCCGGAGTACATCGACGTCCTCTCGGCGTTACAGGACGAGGTCCCGCCGGCCGACTGGGACGAGGCGAAGGTCGTTCTCGAGGAGGAGTTGGGGCCGCTCGACGAGCGATACGAGGAGTTCGACACCGACCCGATCAGCGGCGCGAGTTTGGGGCAGGTCTACCGCGCCAAGGCTGACGACACGGACGTCGCGGTGAAGATTCGCCGCCCCGGAATCGAGGAACTCGTCGAGGCGGACCTTCGGGTGATCCGGTGGTCGATGCCGTTCTTGTTGTACTTCGTCGATGACTCCCGATCCTTTTCTCTCGAGAACTTAGCCGAGGAGTTCTCGAAGACGATTCGCGAGGAGATGGACTACGAACGCGAGGCGCGGATGCTGACCGAGATCAAGTCGAACTTCGCGGACGACGAGGAGATCCGAATGCCCGCGGTGCTCGAGAGCCACTCCGGATCGCGCGTGCTCACGATGGAACACGTCGAGGGAACGAAGATCAACGATGTCGAGGAACTCGATCGGAAGGGAATCGATCGAAGCGAGGTCGCGGAGACCCTTCAGCGGGCCTACCTCAAGATGATCATCGACGACGGTGTGTTCCACGCCGACCCGCATCCGGGGAATCTGGCGGTGACCGACGACGGACGGGTCGTCTTCTACGACTTCGGGATGTCGGGCCAGGTCGACGAGTTCGTCCAGGAGAAGATCGTCGAGTTCTATATCGCGGTCGCGAATCAGGATATCGACGCGATACTCGACGCGCTGATCGAAATCGGAACCCTGAGTCCGGATGCTGACCGCGCGGTGATGGCCGACGTGATGGAACTCGCGATCCAGAACGCTCGCGGGGAGGCCGTCGAACAGTATCGCGTCCAGCAGATCGTCGGCCAGATCGAGGATTCGATCTACGAGTTCCCGTTCCGACTGCCGAAAAACCTCGCGCTCGTCCTCCGAGTGGCGACGGTCGTCGAGGGGGTCTGTCTCACCCTCGATTCCGAGTTCGACTTTATCTCGACGGCGACGGACTACCTCACCGAAGAGGGCTACCGCGAGGAGTCGATCCGCAAGTACCTCGCCGAATCCGGCCAACAGATCAGGCGCTCGGGCGAGTCCCTGACGCGGATGGCACCGAAAGTCGAGCGGACGCTGGACCGTCTCGAGCGGGACGACCTCTACGTCCGAATCGGCGTCGAGGACGAAAAGGACGTCTTCGCCGCACTGGCAAAACGCCTCATCTACGGGATGTTGCTCACGATGTCGCTCTTTTCGATGGGGGTCCTCTACGCGCTGGATGCGCCGGAGGCGTCGGTCGTTGCCGTGGTCTTCGCGGCGGCCATGTCGGTCCAACTGTATCGGTCCTTCCGAAAGCGACGCGGCCTCAGAGCGGAGCCGCAGTTCGCACAGAAGCGGCTTCGCCAGCGCCAGCGCGACGACTGATAGGGACGTTCGTACCTATTTTTAGCCCGCCTGAGCAGAGAACGAGGTTCGGGGGATGAAACCGGCGATGGAGTATCTACGTCGGGAGAGAATTATGAAAGACCCTATATTGACCCCGTGGCGAGAGAAATCCCCTGTAGCGCGAGAACTGGCTCCTGTGGCGCGAGAACTGGACCCCGTAGCGTGAGATTGCGTCCGGTGGTTCGACAGTCGGTTGGGACTCCGTACCGACCCGCTCGAGAGGCGATCGGGGTAAACCGATAACTCGTTGGGACCCAACGTAGGGTCTATGGGCTACGAACGAATCGCCGACCTTCCGGTCACCATCGAATCGGTTTCGACGAGTCAACTCGAGGCCGATACCACGAGTGACTTCGCCCGCGTGACGACGCTGTTCTCGCTGTCGGGGCCCGGCGAGAACGGGCAGGTTCGTACGGGAGAGGGTGAAGACGTCACCTACGAAACTGAGGAACACCGCGCGCTGGCCGACGCGGAACTGCCAGCCCTTTCCGGGGAGTACACGATCGATTCGTTTTCGGCGCGACTCGCCGACGTTGATCTCTTCCCCGCGGGGGCTCCCGACCGCGAGGAGTTTCGAAACTACCGACAGTGGGGCCTCGAGAGCGCCGCGCTCGATCTCGGGCTCCGACAAGCGAAGACGGATCTGGCGAGCGCACTCGGGCGATCGTTCGATCCGGTTCGATTCGTCACGAGCACCAGACTCGGCGATCCGCCGTCGACGGACCGACTCGAGAAACTGCGAGAGCGCGTTCCGGGCGTCGAGTTCAAACTCGATCCGACGCCGGAGTGGGACGATGCGGTCGTGGAGGCGGTCGCAGAGACGGTCCCGGTCCGGATCCTGGATCTGAAGGGACAGTACGAGGGAACCGACGTCGACGTACCCGCGGATCCGGAGCTATACCGACGCGTTCTCGAGGCGTTCCCCGATGCGGTGATCGAGGACCCCGCACTGACCGAGGAGACCGACGGCATCTTCGCGGATCCGGCTGTCCGGTCTCGAGTCTCCTGGGACGCCCCGATTCACGGCCTCGAGGACGTCGAGGCCCTCCCGTGGGAACCAGATTGGCTCAACATCAAGCCCTCACGGTTCGGCTCGCTCGAGTCCGTACTCGAGACGATCGCGTTCTGCGAGGATCGGGAGATTCGGATGTACGGCGGCGGGCAGTTCGAACTCGGCGTCGGCCGAACGCAGATACAGACGCTAGCCTCGTTGTTCTACCCGGAGACGCCCAACGATGTCGCGCCGCGGGCGTACAACGTCCCCGAAATTGCAGACCAGTTGCCGGCGAGTCCGCTCGAGATTCCGAGCGAGGGGACCGGGTTCGGGTGGTGAGTCGTCGAACGTTAGCATTCTTCCCACAACACCGGTTTCGAGCCGTCGTTCTCTCCGTGGCGATCGGTGCCGTCGTCGCCGCGTTCGACATCCCGCCGGAGTTCGAGCGCTCGATAGCCGTCCTCCTCGAGTAACCGCGTCGCCATCGACGGTGGAACTGACACCTCTCGGCACTCGCCGGAGACGAGCAAGCCATCCGGACCGAACGTAAACTGGACGTCGTATCGACGAACGCGGACCTCCTCGTTCTCGAGTATCGGATGGATCGTCTCGAGGACGCTCGCGACGTACTCGAAGACGAAATTCAGTTTCGGCGCGTCGACCGTTCCGAAATCGATCCGAACGGTCGGAACGGAGACCGGCTCGCCCTCCTCCCCCGCGTCGACGACGGAGAGGTCCCGAACCGTCGGCGGCGACTCGAGGTGCGTTCGGGTTTCGGGGTGGTCGGCCTTGAGGGCGTTCTCGAGTTGGTGAGCGAGCCGATTGGTTTTGCTGACATCCGTCGAACCGCCGGTACTCGAGGCGTCGCGCCGTCGCCAGAATAGTGTCAGCAGAAGTATCGTGATGGCGAGCGCAACCAGTGGTCCGATCACGTCCATAGACGCGAGATCGACCGGAGTTTGCAAAGTCGTTTCGTCGAACTGTCTCCGCAGCAGAAATCACTTCCCGTCAGAACCGCTGACAGGGTGCTCCGCCGATCCAAACGGTTTATGCCGTTCGGTTGATTATCCCGGCGTATGGCGAAAAAGCAGCAAGAAGTTCGTGATCTCCAGGAAGGTAGCTATGTCGTCATTGACGACGTGGCGTGTAACATCAACTCCTACAGCACGGCAAAGCCCGGTAAACACGGCAGCGCCAAGGCCCGTATCGAGGCCGAGGGGGTCTTCGACGGGAAGAAGCGATCGCTCTCCCAGCCCGTCGACGCGAAGATCTGGGTCCCGATCATCGAGCGAAAGCAGGGACAGATCGTTTCCGTCGACGGCAACGATATGCAGGTAATGGACTTAGAAACCTACGAAACCATCACGATGCGCGTCCCCGAGGAACAGGACGTCTCGCCCGACGAGAACATCGAATACCTCGAGATGGAAGACGAGCGAAAGATCGTCTAATGTTTCCCGGGGCGGCCGACTACCGACGAGCCGACACGCACGGGCCAGACGGAGCGCCCGACGCGGACTTCGTGGTCGTCGGCGCGCCCCTGGACGCCTCGACGACCTTTCAGCCGGGGACCCGATTCGGTCCCCGTCGCATTCGAACGTTTTCCGAAAGTTACGACGATTACGACAATCGGACCAACCAACATTTTTCCGAGCTCCGCGTCTTCGACGACGGCGACGTTCGCGCCTGGGACGAGGTCCCAGAATACCTCGAGTTCCTCGAGAGTTCGATTCGGGAGGTCGTCTGGGACGACGCCGTTCCGCTCGTACTCGGCGGCGAACACACCGTCTCGCTGGCGGGAGCCCGTGCCGTCGAACCCGAGGTGTTCGTCTGTCTCGACGCCCACCTCGATCTGCGCGAGGAGTACGACGGCAACGAACTCTCTCACGCCTGCGTGACACGGCACATCCTCGAGAGCGTCGATTCGGTCGAGGAAGCGATAATTATCGGTGCCAGAACCGGAAGCGAAGAGGAGTGGGAGCGGGCGGAAGCCGACGACGTGACCGTGATTCGACCTGAAGCGCTCGAGCGACCCGGCTCGGGCGACGAGGGAGTCGCTCCACCCCTCGAGTCGACGCTCGACGGGCGGGATGCGTACCTGAGCGTCGACATCGATAGTGCCGATCCCGCCTACGCGCCGGGGACGGGGACGATGGAGCCGTTCGGCCTCGAGCCACGGGAACTCCGATCGGTGGTCCGAACCGTTGGGCCCGCGGCGAGCGGGTTCGACGTGGTCGAGGTCAACGACCGCGACGACGGGCAGGCGGCGGCCCTGGCCGGAAAGCTCCTCCGGGAGTTCGTTTTTTCGGCCGCTGACGGTTGATAACCACCGTGAGCAGCGCGTCTCGCCGGCCGACTCAAGCGGGTCGGAGGCTTTCTGGGAGCGAAATGTAGTTCGGTACGAAGCTATACGCAAGTGGTTCGCAGAAGAGACGTCAGAACCTGCCCGATCGAACCCTCGCTCCGTTACTTAAGATCGAACGGATCCGAGAGGTACGCCTTCGGAATCGCGTTCCGAACCGTCACGAGCGGGTCGACGACCTGGCTGATCTCGAGGCCGCCGACGAGACTGGAGAGCATGTGGGCCTCGGTGGCGTCGAACCCGTGTTCGGCTGCGAGCAGTTCCACGGCATCCTTGTTCGCGATCTCGCAGGCCTCGAGCATCGACTCCGCGCTGGCAATGGGTTTCCAGGCGTCGGACGTTTCGATCAGTGGCCGCTCGAGATCGAATTCGGGCTCTTCGATCACCTCGAGCGAGACGTCGATTTCGGTGGCGACCTCCGCGCCGGTGCCACACATCTCACCGTCGGCCATCGCGATTTTGCAGTCGCCCATCGCGAGCATCGCGCCCTCTTGGAACACCGGGAAGTAGATCGTGTTGCCGGCCGTTACGTCCGTCGTATCCAGGTTCCCGCCGTGGTCGTGGGGGACGAGCGTGTCGTAGGATCCCTCGGCGGGGGCGACGCCGATCGTTCCGATGACGGGATCGACGGGGATCTCGAGGCCCTCGAAGGTGATCGCCGTTCCCGACTCCTCGAGGGGCGTCATCTTCGATCGCGGGGCCTCGATCTCCTCGTCGTCGTTGAGCAGGCCGAACCCCTCGATCGTGATCACGCGGCCCGCGTCCTCGGCGATTCGGATCTCCTCGATTTCGACGGCGAGGACGTCTCCGGGCGAAGCCGCTTCGACTTCGATCGGTCCCGTTGCGGCGTTTACCTCCTCGGGGATTGATTCGATCACGTCGTCCTCGGACTGGACCGCTCCCTCGAGGCTGTCGAGCGTCTCGATCGTGAGCGCGGCGTCGTCGTCGACGCTGTGGATCCCCTCGAGGTCTGGCGTGAAATCGTAGATGACACCGTCGGTCGCAGAAATAGCGCGTCGTTCCATACGTGACGCTTCGACATGAGAGCATGTAAGTCGCCGACTATCGGAATATCGGACCGGTTTCGGTCCTCGAGAGCCGGGCCGCTGTGGTGTTGTCTCCCGCGAGTGGTACAGATACAAGCCCCGGGAGTTCGAATCAGTCGGTATGGAACTCGCGGAATTCGCGACTCGACTCGACGAGGAGCTTCGACACGACGCCTACGCAGAGCTCGATGCGAGTGCGAACGGCCTGCAGATCGGCCCCGACGAAGGGGAACTCGAACACGTCGCCTTCGCCGTCGACGGCGTCGCGGAGACGTTCGAGAAGGCGGTCGATGCGGGCGCGGACGCGCTGGTCACTCACCACGGGATCTCCTGGGGCGGCTTCGATCGCGTGACGGGCCGAAAGTACGACCGCATCGCGGCGCTGATCGAAAACGACCTCGCGCTGTACGTTTCCCACCTTCCGCTTGACGGCCACCAGGACCACGGCAACGCGGCGGGCGTCGCAGACGTACTCGAACTCGAGAACCGCTCGCCGTTCGGCGAACTCGGGCCGGAGTACATCGGCCAGCAGGGAACCGCACTCGAACCCTACACGCTCGAGTCGCTGTGTGATCGCCTCGAGTCCGAACTGGATACGGGTGGGCGGGAGGTTCGCGGCCTCGAGTTCGGTCCCGAGGAGATTTCGGAGATCGGGATCGTAACCGGGAGCGGCACCGACTGGCTCGAGGAGGCCGTGGATACGGACGTCGACGCGCTCGTGACGGGCGAAGGGAAACAGAAGGTCTACCACGAAGCACAGGAAGCCGGCGTTCACGTCGTGCTGGCGGGCCACTACGCGACCGAGACCTTCGGCGTGCGTTCGTTGCAGGAACTAGTCGAGGACTGGGGCCTCGAGACGACGTATCTGGACGTTCCGACCGGGCTATAGTCGGACTTGCTATCTGGCCATCCCCCACCGAGAGACTAGCCGACCTCCCGCCGGGGAAGTCACCGACTTACCGCTGGTCGATCTACCGCTGCGGTGGCGCGCGCCGTGTCACGGTGAGGCGCTCACCGTGACACCATCATGCGCGAGGAATGAGAGAGCGAGCGAATCGGCTGGGGAGCGCGAGATCCGAACGAAGTGAGGATCTCGGAACATGAACGGGGAACGGAGTGACCCGTGAATGACGTGGAAATCCGTGTTGCCAGGACGAGTATCGCTGCCGCGTTCGTCGGAATCCTGGCGCTGAAATCGCCGAATCCTCATTTGTGTCGAATTCGTCGATCTGTCGCTAGAACCGAATTCACTAGTCGCTCTCTCCGAGAACGATCCGTTGGAGAGAGTCCACCGGGAGATGGAGGGGTTTCGGGAGACCAGTTTGGGACGATCTTGTACAACAAGACTGCACTGACTGGCTCGTTCGAGCGCTCGAGAAACGAACCGCGGCGTTGAACACCCTCGGTCCCCCATCCGCGAGTATGACCGACGAGCACGAGCGCGACCACGGACACGAGGCCGAAAGCGGGGACGATCACAACGATCCGGACGACCACGCTCACGGGACCGACGAGGGCCGGGAGACGTTTTCCCACGACCCGATCGGCCACGCCGAGGCTCGAGCCGGGATGACCGTGGGCGAGCTGGCCGACGAGTACGGCAACGCGGGCGTCGGCGCGGCGAACATCCACGAGGCAGTCTCGATTACGGAGGCGATGTTCGACGACGACGTGACCGTTTTCTTCGGCCTCGCGGGTGCGATGGTTCCGACGGGAATGCGTCGCATCGTCGCCGACCTTATTCGTGACGGCTACATCGACGCGCTCGTGACGACGGGGGCGAACCTGACCCACGACAGCATTGAGGCCATCGGCGGGAAACACCACCACGGCTGCGTAACCGCTGAAGGGAAAACCGAGCGCGAGCACGACGAAACCCTTCGCGACGAGGGCGTCGACCGGATCTACAACGTCTACCTGCCACAGGAGTTCTTCGCGACGTTCGAGTCCCATCTCCGGGAGGAGGTGTTCCCGACGCTCGAGGACGAAGGCGTTGTCCCCATCGAACGGCTTACCGAAGAACTCGGACGGGCGAATTCGGAGATTAACGAGCGAGAGGATATCGCGGAGGGTCCCGGCATCGCCGCGGCGGCCTACGAGAACGACGTGCCAATCTACTGCCCCGCGGTTCAGGACTCCGTGTTGGGCCTGCAGGCGTGGATGTACTCCCAGACGAGCGACTTCTCGCTCGACGCGCTCGCGGACATGACCGCGCTGACCGACATCGCTTACGACGCTGAGGAAGCCGGCGCGTTCGTCGTCGGCGGCGGCGTCCCGAAGAACTTCACCCTCCAGACGATGTTGGTGACGCCGGGGGCGTACGACTACGGCGTCCAGCTAACGATGGACCCCAAACAGACCGGCGGGCTCTCGGGTGCGACCCTCGAGGAAGCCCGCTCGTGGGGTAAACTCGAGAAAGACGCGCGAAACGTGTCCGTCTACGGTGACGCGACTATTTCGTTGCCGCTGGTTATCGCGGCGGCTCGAGAGCGACTCGAGGGCTAGGCGTTCCAGCGACGCGCTCTAACAAAACCTTCGGGCCACCGCGCCCGAGTTCGTTTACTTGCGAGGATTCGTGAGATTTGTCGTCTCTCACGACCAATATCTCCCACAGCCAAGATGATACTTTGAAGTTTGATACTCTCGAGTATCATTATTCGAAGTACGATACTTTAGAGTACGATAGTGGAAAACATTATATTACGCAGCCTCTTATTGGCAGTATGACCGAGTTCGTGAACCGAACGGCAGAAATCGATCGCCTTCGGGAGCTATACGAATCGACGGACGCCGAACTCGCGGTGGTCTACGGTCGGCGACGACTCGGCAAGACCGAGTTACTCAAACAGTCGCTCGAGGAGGACGACGACGCCATTATCTATCAGGCGAAGCAGAAAACGAGCGCGTTACAACTCGAGCAGTTCGTCGAGACGGCGTCGGAATCGTATCCCGACGTCGCTCGAATCCGCGAGGACTGGGAGGCGGTACTCGGCTATCTGACCGAGCAAGACGCGATTATCGTCCTCGACGAATTCCCGTACCTCGTCGAAGAGGATCGGAGCCTGCCATCCGTACTTCAGGCGATGTTCGATCACGAGCTCGACGAGTCGGCCGCGACGATTGTACTTGTCGGCTCCTCGATCAGCATGATGGAGGAAGCGGCACTCCTCGGAAACAGTCCACTCTACGGCCGCTCGTCGGTGAAGCTGGATGTGAGACAGCTTCCGTTCGACGCCGCGATGGAGTTTTTCAACAGCGACTACTCAGCTGACGAACAGATCCTTACCTGGGGCGTTTTCGGTGGTGTTCCGTACTATCTCGAGGAGGTATCATCGAGTGCGACCCTCGCGGAGAACCTCCATCGAACGATCCTCTCTCGTCACGGTTCGTTACACGACGAACCGGACTACGTCCTCCGGATGGAACTCACCGAACCGACTCGATATTTTTCGATTCTCGAGGCCATCGCCGGCGGGAGCACGAGTCGGAACGAAATCGCCGGGACGACGGGCATCGACTACAATCAGCTCTCGAAATACCTCAATCGACTCGGGCGACTACGGTTGGTTGACAAGCACGTGCCGATCACCGAGCAAAAAGAGCGGAGTAAACGAAGCAAATACCGTATCAGAGATCCGTTCTTCCGGTTCTGGTTCCATTTCGTCTACGGCACTGGTGATCGATACGACGACCTCGGCTCGGAGGCCTACGACGCACTCATCGAACCGGAGTTACCGGACTTCGTCAGCCTGTCGTTCGAAGAGTTGTGTTGTTCCGCGCTTCGGACGCTCTACCCGGAGCAGACGATCACGGACACGGGACAGTGGTGGTACGGCGAGCACGAAATCGACGTTGTCGGGCTGTCGACCGACGAGACGTTGATCGTCGGCGAATGTAAATTCCAGCGCTCGCCGCTCGGGTACGATGCGCTTTCGTCGCTCCAAACCCACGTCGACGAACTGCGCTGGACGCCCGACGACGGCGGTGACCGTCTCGAGCAGTACGCGCTCTTCTCTCGAAGCGGATTCAAACCGTCCGTCGAGGAAGCTGCCGAGGATCGGGAGGACCTTCGACTGTTTACGGCCGAAGACGTCGTCGAGTCCTTGAACCGCTGACTTGTTGGGGTCGCTTGTTCAGTATTCGTTCTCGAGGAAACTCGAATGGTGCCCCCGATGTCTCTCGTCTATCCGTCTCTTCCCGTGAGGCGTCCGCTTTCGAACTATCCGTCGACCTCCGACGCTTCGGGGTCTGCGTCCTGAACCTCGACGATCACGGCCTGCTCGAGGTGCTCGATGTCTCCACCCGTCCGGATTTGGAGCGTTCGTCCCGGGAGGTCGGGATCGTCATCGTCGGTCGGCTGTTCCGGAACGGAGACGGCGGTCGCCTCCGTAATCGTAACGTCCCGGCGCTGGATCGGGTCGCCCTCGTGCTCGACGGTCTCCCACGTCGCGATGTCGAACTCGTCGATGTCTTCGCCGAAGTATTCCTCGGAATCCCTGTCGATCGAGTCCGCCGTCTGTGACTCTCCGGTCGTTCTGTTGTCGTCGAACTGGACTTCCTCGTGTTTGTACTGCTGAAGATGGACGAGCATGTGCGTTACCATTACTCATGGTGACTAAAGCGTATGACCGGCCAGTGCAAGAGGGTGTGTTAGTGTGCCGTCGCTCGAGTCCGCATCGCCCGTCGCGGGCTCGTCGTTCGTCTCGGAATCTCCCGCCGTGGACGCCTCGTCCGTTTCGGAATCGGGCTCGCGAAGGAGTCGATGCGCCCACTCGGCTTCCGCCCGAATTTCACGGACGTGGCGCGTGGCTTCGTTGGTCGAGGAGTCGGGGTGGTCGGCCTCGAGTTGCTCGAGGAGGATTTCGGCCTGTCTGTCGATCAGCTCGAGACGGTCGAAGGCGCTCGGATGGGTGAGCCGTCGTCGATGCGGAGGGCTCGAGTCCCGGCGTTCGTCGTCGATGCGTGCGGTCGGTCGGGGCTTTCAAGTCCCCGTGAATCGTCGTTGTACATGGCTTCCGTACTGTCTTAGGGAGCTGTCGCGGATCGGTGGCCAAACACCGGTCCGTTTGCTTTCTGGTGGATCAACGCGTAATCAGAGCCAGCAGTTCATCCCGTTGTGTAACCTCACTTTCATCATCTGTGATAAATCTAATCACTGTAAAGTGATCAATAGGTTGGTTATTAGTGATCCAATTCTGATGTATCGACAGGCGTAAGCATCTAATCGAAGATAATCGATCAATGCGAAAGCCCGGTAACTGGATGCAATTGCCGACTGACGAGCGGATCCTCGAAGTCCTTCATTCGTCGGATCTGATTCTGTCCCCTGCTGTTATCGGAAAGAACATTGATAAAAGCCGAGAACAGGTAAATCGGCGTCTTTCTGTTCTTGTCGAGTATGGACTTGTTGTCAGGATTAAGAGCGGTTATTACGAAATCGATGCGGATGGGATGCAGTATCTCGAGGGGAATCTTGACGCGGATTCGCTCGAGGAAGGCGAGTGAGAGGTATTCGGTCCTGTTGAAACCTATTTTGGACACTTATTCTCATGGAACTTTTGTACACTACTATCCACTATTAACCAACACTTCGAACGGTCCCCCGAACCCGTTGGTTAATGGCGAGTGGTTCTCGAGGCACTGAACGAATAGCACTTGCCGAACGCTTAACCACCCACCGAGCATATCACAGCACATGAGTACTGACACTGGCTCGAACGGTTCCCCCGAGCCCGAGACGACGATCACGCTCACCGAGGAAAGCGAGTGGTGGGTCGCAACGGACGAAGCGACCGGCGTCACCAGCCAGGGGAAGACGCGAACCGAGGCGCTCGAAAACCTCGACGAAGCGGTCGCTGGCTACAACGGCGAGGGCCGAGAGCCAACAGACGCAGAACTCCGGAAACTCGGCATCGATCCCGAAAAGAACGTCTCTGGAAAATCACTGCCAGAGGAATTTCAGTAGGCCCAATCTCGAGATGTCGAGGCGAACATATTCTGGCGACGACGTGATGAAAGTCCTCGTGAACCACGGCCCGTTTTATCTCGACCGAATCAAGGGCGACCACTTTATCCTCCGCTGGGAGCCGCCCGACGACCACGATTCGGACGCGCGGACGGTCCCGGTACCTCGACACGACGAAGTATCGACAGGGACGCTCAAGAAGATCGGCGAGCAAGCAGGCATGAAAGAGTTCCAGCGATTCTTGGATTGGCTCGATCGGAACTTGTGACGACCCTCTCACGACAACCGAATCCGAAAAAGAGCGTCTATATCGTAATCAAAACGTAGTGTCCTTGCGGAACGCGCTCGAGGTCCGGGAGTGAGATTTCATATACTATCACGTAGCTACGCGGTATGTATGACCGATATATCTTCCATAAAACGGTATCTCTACTATGCGAGAACGTGCTGACTGGATGGTTCCAACCGATGACGCCCTTCTGGAATATGTGCGGGATGCGGGCGAAGTTCCACCAGCAGTTATTGGACGCAACATCGACTCTCACCCGAACTACGCTGGACAACGTAGCAGGCTCCTCGCTGAGCATGGCTTGCTAGATCGGGAAAATGACGGCTACTATTCGCTTACTGAGCTGGGTCGTCGATATTTAGACGAGTCCCTCGAGTCCGGGGAACTAGACGCTGATCAAGAGTAATAATTGAATCGACACGGTGTACGCATGACCTCTTTCAATCTATGAGACGACCCGGCGACTGGATGCAATTACCTACTGACGAACGTATTCTAGAGATCCTCGAGTCGGGGCTCATTCTCTCGCCACAGGTGGTCGCGAAGAACATCGACAAGTCACGCGTACACGTGAACCGTCGACTTACTGCTCTCGTTGATTACGGACTCGTTGTGCGAGTCGAACGAGGATACTACGAAATTGCTGTGGATGGGGTGCAGTATCTCGAGGGGAATCTTGACGCGGATTCACTCGAGGACGGTGAATGAGAGGTATCCGGTCCTGTTGAAACCTATTTTGGACACTTATTCTCATGGAACTTTTGCCCACTACAGGTGCGTATTGATCGCTGCCCTCGCTGAGTTCGTCACCGAGCAGAACATCGAATCGGTGGTCGAGATCCTCGATGCAGCCCGTGTCGAGGCGCTCTGTGGCGAAAAACACGCCCACGACAACGGTGACCAGCGCTTCCAACGAGAATTCATCCGCACAGAACACTCGTCTATGAGGGACCGCTACCGTCGCCCTTTGCTATCGCTTGAAACACTGATTCCCCACACCGACACCTATCTTTCCGCCCAATAACGTGGATCGAGCTGTCAGGAAGCACCCACGCTGAGTAGACCGCACCACACTCACAGCACCTCGCAGCCACTTTCGTTCGGTCATCTATTTTTGATACGAGCACTCACCCGTGAGAGGGTCTTGACACTGCTTCACTTGTTCAGCACGCCGCATACGTATCAATCAGCGCCAGTGGCTCTTGGTCCAGTTCATCGGTACCGTTCCGGACCTGATTCGTTTCGGTATCGTAGACGATCATGCCGCAGTCTTCCAGCTGTGGGAGATGAATGTGGTGAAGTGCAGTGTGGACGCGTTGTCGATGGTCATCGTCCGGTGGTTCTCCATCTCGAATGCGTTCGGCAACCTGGTCTACGAGCGCGCTAACCTGCATCGCCTCCCCCTCGGTCTGGTTTAGTGACCGAAGGACAGCCCGTCGGTGTTCGTTGGCGACTGCCGAGAGAACCACATCGAGTGGGATCGATTTCCCACTCTCGAAGGTACTGGCTGTCATGTGGTTTCTCCGGAAGCCAATCGTTCCATTCTCGGATTACGGTGCATACTCACCAAGTAATGTGCAAGTTCTGTGAAACTTTGGCATGGTGTGCAAGGGGGACACGGTTCACGTCCCTGACTCGGCGGGGATAAGTGTGTACGTGACGAGCGCCACGATAGCACGGCGGAGTCGTTCCGTCACGGCCTGATCGGAAATCCCGATCTCGTCCGCGAGATCCTTGGTCGTACAGCCTCTCGGGATATCGTAGTACCCCTTCTGGACGGCGAGACGAATCGCTTCGCGCTGGGGCTCGCTCAAGCCGTACCACGGACCGTCGTCCGGTTCCGTTGGATTATACACACGAGTCGTCTCGACCGAGACCTGTGCATCCTCACAGTGCGTCGTGAACTCGCTGAGGGCGCCGTGGCTGGGAAACCGCAACTCGAAGTCCCACGCGTCGGGTGTTCCGACGGCGCTCAGTAGCTGCCCCTCGCTCTCATTGATTCCGCGGAAGATGTGGTCCTGGTTCGCATCCCAATCGAGCGTGAAGAGTGTCCGGTCGTCGAACACGTCCACCGCCGATGCACTGGTGACAGCCGGATGGCGTTGGACGATTTCGAGAAACGACTGTCGTGTCGAGTTGTGGATCCAGAAAAGCGGAACGGTGGCATCACCAACCGGGACGAGGTTTTCGAGTTCGATGGACGTTACCCCCTCGACGCGGAGAATCCGTCCGAGTTCGAAGTCAGCGGATGGAATGCGAACTTCAGCAATAACGCTCATTACTCGCTCTTGGCACATGGTTGGTCCTGCCCGTACAAAACGGAGCGGCTTGGTACACCATGCCTGCGCGAAATTGACGCCGATTCCCGTCCGCTATCCCTTACCAGGCCCGCCATCCACCGCGTGTGGGCCAATCGTAATCGGCCCTTGTACACCATCCACGTCGGTTATCCGCCTTCGTGACCAATCAGTCGATATGGCCACCGTGATGGAGTTCACGATGCCGGCAGCCGAGTTTCCGCTGGGAACGGTTTTCGAAAATTTACCGGAGGTGATGATCGAAATGGAGCGACTTCTCCCACAGGAGAGCCTGATAATCCCGTACTTCTGGGTCCGTGGCGGGCAACCCGAGGATATCGAATCCTGTTTCGAAGCCCACCCTGGCGTGAATAGCATCGATCTCATCGATAGCGTCGAGGACGAGTATCTCATGCGTGCGGAGTGGGATCAGGAGTACGCTGGCATCCTGAACGCCCTCGCCGAGGACAACGTCGTCGTTCTCTCCGCGATCGGGACGAAAGACGGGTGGGACTTCGAGGTCCGGGGTGAGAGTCACGAGAAGATCAGCGAATTTCGCTCCACTGTTCAGGGGTACGATATTTCGATCGAAATTACCGCTGTGCACGCATTGCTCGCGATACACGAAGATGGCTACGAGTTGACTGACACCCAGCGAGAGGCACTGGTGTTGGCCTACGAACACGGCTACTTCGATTCCCCACGCGAGGCGTCGCTCGAAGATGTTGCCGAGGAGCTCGGAATCACCCAGCAGTCGCTTTCGTCTCGACTCAGACGCGGGCACCGACGGCTCATTGGCGGGACGCTCATCACTCCGTAAGCTCGCCCGAACCGCTCGGTGCCCCTATTTATACCTCCTGTATAATCAGTATAGCTGTTCAACCGGTTCAGGCCGCTATATTGGTGTAGAACAGTATGGTAGCCAGCTTAGCCAGTACCGAGTTGGAGTCGATTGGGTATCATTGCAAGTCAGAAACGTGCCGAGCCCAGTACGATCTAGATGAGACCTCCGCAAGCATGGCCGTCGTCGCGGCGCTGTCGGACGTGATGGACAGCGATCCGACCGAACTGGAACCGCTCCACGCGTCCGTCGACACTGGCGCGCTCGATGAGTTCGTCTCTCTTCAGGACGCGGCGAACGGAGATATCTCGGTCACGTTTACCGTCGCGGAGTACGAGATAACCGTCTACAGCTACGGTGTGATCGCAATCGATCCACTAGGACACAATCGAATCGACGACCTGAACGAGGGCGTCCCTCACAAATGACCTCCGAAAAGACGCCGCTCACGACTCGAGCTGAATTAAACACCGAACTGAAAGCGCTCCTTCGTCGGGCGTACACCAACGGGGTCGACGTCGAAGGTGGGTGGAACTGTCGGAACGGTGCCGACCATCCGGACTGGGACGTGATCGTCACCGAAGTACGAAAGAACGAGGGGTCAGATTGACATCCTCTCCGCGCTGAAGGGGCATGACGAGACGCTTAATGAATTAGCTAAGTTCTGGGAATAGGGTCTACCCCACTTATCGGCAGCTGGGGCCTGTAGTGGTACTCCCTCGTACAGCTGTTCCCAATACTTCTCTCGATCATTATGCGTCTCGTTGCACCCGAAAACGCTTCGCGTTTTCGAGGACGAGGATTCCCACGGTACCGCACCGCTGAGTTGGGATGGTTACGGTTTGTAACCCGATCGGCATGGCAGGGCTACTGGCTGTGCCAACCAGCCGTTACTCCTATCCCGGCATGGGATTCGGAGATACTTTTGCTGACTGCATCCCTGAGTTCCAGCACAGTGCTTTCTGCGTGGAATCAGGGAATCCCGATATTGTCCGATTAGCAGGGCGGGTAGACCACCTCGGATACCTGTTGGTACAAGATCCGATTCCTAAAAATCCGTTCAGCAGGTCAAACGAGGCTCGTGAAGGGGTTGTCGGATTCATTCCCGTCCTCGAAAAGCGAAGCTTTTCGATTGTGGTTCGAGACGCTACGCGTCTCGTCATCAAGCGAGACCTCCGGTCTCGCGGGCATCGCGGAGTCTGGCGGGAGCTGCGCTCCCGCTTAGCTTCGCTCCGCTCAGTCACGAAAGACGTACGTCTTTCGAACGACAGCGAGAGCTTTGCTCTCGCCATGCCGCTAAAGCACGGGGCTTTCTCCTTGAACTTCCGTAACTGTGTACCGGAACAACCCCAAGACAGTTCGAGGTTGCTCCAGAAATGACTGACAGCTGACCGTCTCACTCCCCCAGATCGCTCCCACGTTCGGTCTTCTGATAGGGTCGGTTGTCACTGTTTACCGGTCATTCGCCAGAGCGGGGTGGCGAATAACCGGAAATGACTTACAACCGACCCTATGAAGGATGAACGGTCCCATCGCCAGCCGACCGTTCTTTCGGCACCGATGGGAATAGTCAAACAAGAAGCGAGTGACCGATAGCCATATTGCTTACTCGAGTGTGCCATGAGACGACCCGGCGATTGGATGCAATTACCAGCTGATGAACGGATTCTCGAGATTATCGAGTCGGGGCTGGTTCTCTCTCGCCACAAGTAATCGCGAAGAACATCGACAAGTCACGTGTACACGTGAACCGTCGACTTACAGTTCTCGTCGACTACGAACTTGTTGTGAGAGTCGAACGAGGATACTACGAAATTGCTGTGGATGGGGTGCAGTATCTCGAGGGGAATCTTGACGCGGATTCGCTCGAGGCTGGCGAATAATTTCATTTCAAATTTGATCCGAGACGGAGCAAATTAGCAGTAGCTACCGCTACGAATTGAGCCTTGTTGAAAGCCCTCTGGTTGCTCGCGGCCGCTCTTCCGGATATCCTCGTTTGCTCACGGCTCACTTCGTTCCCCGTTCGCAGTCGCGCGGATAGGGTCGGAAGAGCGACGCTCCGCTTTCGCGGCGCAAGCAACCATCGCCCTTTCATTCCGCCAGGTCTCCTCCCTGCCCTACCCCGGATCCCACGACCCGCGCTTTGCGCGGGCACGTGCTCTCGGCCAACTGATGAATGAGGGAGACAGTCCGAATTCCACACGAAAATACTCCTGACCCAAATAAAATTGGTTGGAATGTGCCAGAATCTACTCAAATTGCTTGCGCACGTAACTGACAATTGTGCGGGCCGAAAATACTGGAACGAATTCCTTTCTGAGAAACTCCCGGGTCGCAACAATATCCCACTCTGGATTAGGATCGCCTTCGATCACCCTATTGCGCTGAGCAATCGCTTCGATCGAATCTGAAAGGTCGACCTCAGCTACAGCCCCCTTCGTCTCATCGGAACGGACGTCTTTCGCCCAGAGGACCCATCGCAGGCCATCCGTTCCGATAGCAACTAGATAGCGCTTTTCGCGACTCGTGAGGTATTTTGCAAATGTGCTTGAGTCAACGTAGTCTCTAATGTCATCGGTTGCCTCTCGTTTCGCACCGGTCGCTTGTTCTTCGTTTACGGCTTTTGCTTCCAGAATACAGGCAATCTGAGGCGAGATATTTTTCAGCAAGAAATCGGGTCGCTTGATCTCTATTTTACGATAGGTACTCGGTCGGCGAATGAAGTGCGGTCCCGTTCCAACGTATTCGTCTGATATTGGATTCCGGTAGCCGAGTCCGTGGAGCACCGGCTCGATTAGATACTGCTCTGTGAAGTGCTCTCGTTGCTGTTCTACGATTGGCCCAGAGAGCGTGTGTGGCGTTCGACAAAGCTTTCGTAGTTCACCGCCCTCTCCGAGTTCACGAAATTTCTCTGGGAACGTCTCGAGTTGCTGGCGAACTCGTTCGGCGATCACTGGATCAGGACTGAGTTCAGCGTTGACCTGCCTATCGGTCATTCACTAACGGCCTCCTCGACGATTTCGATTTCTTCGTCGGTCAGGCCGTACAGTTCGTAGACGATTTCATCAATCAACTCGTCCGTCTTCTCGATCTGCTCCTCGAGTTCCTCCGCCCGTGCTTTCGTCTCGAGATAACTCTCTAACCCGTCTCGAACGTCCTCGACGGCGGGAAGGGTGAGCTTCCGCAGGCGGTCGACGGGCGAGTTGGTCTTGGTGGCGGTCTCGCGGAAGTTCGCGAAGCCGCCAGCCTCGTCGACGGCGACGGGGACGAAGACCTCGATCAGGTCGGCCTCGGTTTCGGTGAGGTCCGAAATCTCGAGGGCCGGTAGGGGTTCGGTTTCGGTGTAGCCCCACTGGTCGGTTTTGTAGTTATCTTCATTTTTGGGTTTGTAGCGGGCTGTGAGTTGGATCTCGAGAGAGGTTGGGGATTCACGGATGATTTCGACTGTGCCGATGCGGAGGTTCTCGCGGTCCTCAGCGGTGTCAGTGAGAATAGAATTCGCAGAACCCTTTGGTGGTTGGCTTAGGCCAACCTCGGCAAGGGTTTGTTCCTCTGAATAAGAACCAAGATGATCGAGAAGGGAGAGATTAAGATTTCCTTTCATTTTCGCCTTTTCTATTATTGTCTCGGAACTATGAGACAATTTTTCTTCTATCTCTTCAGAAATACCATCAGATATTGGTAGCGACCGAACATCGTCCGGGTTCATTTTTGGAAAGCTATTCTTTTGCGCATTAGGTGATGTTTTCAGGTTATAATAGCTGAGGAGTTTAGAATTTACAATAGAAAGGAGAGCAGGACCAGCTATCTGTGAATCAGAAGTAAGAACAGGAATCACACTATGTCCATAGTAGTATTCCTCATTTGTGTAACCTGCAATAATTCTATCCTTTCCACCAGTTACTTCTCTAAACAGCAACCGCTCCTCTGCGAAATATTTCGGTTCACGAGGTCGCGAAAGCCAGTTACCATAACTCAGCCATTCACCTTCCCACTCAAAATAAAACCGTGTCACATCCCTGCCATTCAGCCACTTTCCGTATGTTTCGTCCTCTTTCTCATCTGCATGGTATGCTCGATTTTCGATTATTTCTGGATCTTGTCCTGCATGTCGATCATAAGCCGTAACACCTTGTGAAACATCACATATGTTACCTAGGTTTGTTGAAACCGACTCAATATTATTAAGTAACTCTCGCTCATTGATATTCGACATATCATAATCAATCACCTTATTTTCATTCTGGATGAAATGATCTTGGTGGGTAGAATGTTGTAATGCGAATTCTGATGAAGCTAATCTTTCTAGCCGATCTTCATGGGTCCCGGAATCATCAATAATTCCAATATTAATCTCAGAATTCGTTTCTGTCTTAGATAGTGTTATAATTATACTTTCAACAGTAGCATCTTTAAAAACTTCACCACAGTCTATCAAGTTCTGAATTCCAAATTCAGTTAATACAATCTCTCGCAACTTTTCATCACTCTTTAATTTCGTCCATATATTTGGGACAATATATCCACAATATCCTCCTTGCTTGAGGACCTCTCTTGGCTTCTCCATGAAGATGGTATAACTGTCATATTCTCTACTTGCTGTGAAGTAGCTTTCATGGAGATACTTTTGTTCGATTGAACTGAAATCGACACCGTATGGCGGGTTACCAATTACCGCATCAAACCCAGCATCCTCTCGCTTCACTCCATCATCGTCGAAGAACACCTCGGGATACTCTAACTCCCAGTGGAAAAACGCCTCTCCACCGGCCATCTCCTGTGCAGTCTGGAACCACCCCTCCTCGCGAACCTCGAGCCACTCGTCCTCATCGTCGATCGCTCGAGCCATCCGCTCGTACGCCCCTTCAGGA
Source organism: Halostagnicola bangensis (assembly GCF_054653435.1). NCBI lineage: Archaea > Methanobacteriati > Methanobacteriota > Halobacteria > Halobacteriales > Natrialbaceae > Halostagnicola > Halostagnicola bangensis. The sequence continues at coordinate 2,248,803 of NZ_BAAIGG010000002.1, forward strand.
ACATCTAGATCGAACCGTTCCGCAGTATGCACGTTCGTCAACTCGAACAGTCGCTGGTAGAACGGATCGGCCCGCACCTCGTCGTAGATCTCCTCCATCGATTTGACGTCCTCGAGCGACTCGTTGTCGATCTCGAGGAGTTCCTGCATCCGTTCCATGACGTGCTCTAACGTATCCTGTCGGACTCGAGCCAATGCCTGATGGAGCGTCAACTGCCCGTCGCCGTCGGCGCTCTCGCTCGAGAGCACCTCAGTCACGTCCGAGCCGACGAGCGAGTTCCCGGCCTTGAGGTGGTGGTCCAGAAACGCCAGGGGCTGGTCGGCCGCGAGCGTCTCGAGCCACATCGAGAGCTTCGCGAGTTCGACGGCCATTCCATTCAGGTCGACGCCGTAAATGCACTCCTTGGCGACGTCTCGGCGAACGCGCTGTTCGTCGAACGCCGTCGCCTCTTCGATCTCGCGAACCTCGGTCATCACCTGCTCCGCGAGGTACTCCGTCGCCCGCGTGAGGAAGTGCCCGCTCCCCATCGCGGGATCGAGGACCTTGAGATCCAGCACCCGACGGTAAAAGGCCCCGAGATACTCGTGTGTGCCGGGCTCGAAGCCCTGCTCCTGTAAGTCCTCGCGGATCTCGTCGATCAACGGATCAACCGTCTCCTCGACGATGTAGGTTACCACGTAGTCGGGCGTGTAGTACGCCCCCGTGGCCTTTCGCTCGCCCTCGTCGTTGACGACGTAGAGGTCGCCGTCATCGACCGTTTCGACCGCGTCCGCAACCGAAACCTCCGTTGCCGGCTCCCAGACCTGCCCGCCGTCCGCCGAGACCGCCGCGTACTCCTCCGGTGCGATCCGGAACTGGTGCTCGAGCAGTCCTTCGTAGACGCTCCCGAGGTGGCGCGTATCAAGATCCGCGTAGTCGGCCAACACGTAGCGACCCTCGTCGTTTTCGGTGGTCGAAATCCGGTAGATGACCTCCGCGAGATGTCGATTGCTCACCTGATGGTCGGTCAGGAAATCGTGTTTCTCCCGGTTGAACAACCCTCCGTTGTACGGCGGAATCCCCAGCGACTCCTCGCCTTCGTCGACGAGCCGGAAGAGATCCTCGAGCCGACTCCACATCGTCGTCGAACGCTCGCTGTAGGCGTCGTCGAATCCGTCGTCAACCTCGCCGATCTCGTCGTGAATCTCGAGTCTGAGTTCGTCCAGGCTGAAGTTCTCCTCGTACTCCGTGACTGCGTCGCCTCCTTCGGGGTGAATCAGTCCACGAGATTCGGCGTAGAGGACGAACATCAGCCGGTATAACAACACCAGCGACTGCTCTTTGAGCTTCTCGAGTCCCTCGTCGTCGTCTGGATCGATATCGAGGTCGTTCGTCTCGGCGAAGCCGCGGCCTAACACCCGCAGTGCCGTAAAGACGTTATCCTGGAGGTCCTCGCCGAGTTCCTGGGCGACCGTTTCGCTCTCGGACCACACCGAATCGAGAAACGTCGTTCCCGACTGTTCGCAAAACGCGTCCGGACGGAAAAAGACGTAGAAGTATTTGAACGCCTCGAGGTCCCCTTCCTCGAGTAGCTCGGGCAAATCAATCTCGTAGTATGTCTGCGTTTCGTAGTCTTTCGTCCCGTAGAGTCGCCACTTGCGTCCGTTGGTCAGCACGCCCCACTGGATGTTTTCGGGCGTCCGCTCGAGATAATGTTTGATCTGGTGGGACGCGTTGCGATACGGGCGCTGTTCGCTAAATCGTTGGCTAAAATCGGCTTCCCATTGTTTGGCTTCGACGAGTCCGATACCGCCGTCGAAGAGGTCAGCCGTATCCTCGGTGTCGAGATAGACTGCGGCGGCGTCCCGCCGAGCGTCGGTATCTTCGAAGAGCAGATTGTCGACAAATCCGCCACCGTCGGGGAGCGTCGTCTCGACGTTCGTTCCGAATCCAAGCACGTCGAGTACCTCGTCGATCCAGTTATCGATCAGCGGATCCTCGTCGTATCCCGAGACGAGATCTTGCTCTAGCTCGTAGAGTGATCGTAACTCCTCGAATACCTCGCGTGCGTCTTCGTCGCAGTCCCACTCGTCTCGTTGCTGGATTCGCTCGTCAAGATAGTGACCGGAGAAGAGATTCGAATTCGTGTATGGTCGCTTTGAAAGCGTCGCCTGACTCATTTTGGATATGAGATTCACCTCAGGACAACCACAAATAGGTGGCGGTGACTTTGGAAAAACAGCCTGTTACTGCCCGTACTCAATTGTACACGATTCCAGAACAAACCACGTCCAACTCGAGCAAGTACGTTCCTGCGAATAACGTTCTACAGACGTAACTACCGCAACTGCTCGAGAATCTGCAAAAACCGGAACGCGGGTTCTCCGTACCCTTTTGTGTCTTCTGCCGCGAGTGCTCGTAGTTCTTCGACTCGTTCGGTGTACGTTTCGTTGATCACGAATTCGATCGACTCGTCGTTCTTTTCCTCGAAATCAGCAGTCAACCTTTCGAATCCGTCGGTGAGATGCCCGTCCGAGATGTAGGGTGCCCAGAGTTGGAACGCGTACTCGTCGGCATCGTTGAAGACTCGAGTGACGTAGTCGTGGTCCGACTGGAACTTGGTCTCGAGTTTCTCGAGTGAGTGCTGGTAGCTATCGTTTCCGTAGTCTTCCCATTTATCGGTATCTGGCGTCCCGGAGTACGCCGAGCCGTTCAGATGCGTAATTACTTCACAAGCGTAGACGGTCTGTGTCCCGTTGTTCGAGTCGATGGCGACGACATCGATCTCGAGTTGATCGCCCTGTTCTTTCGACCTCGAGTTGTAGCTGACCACCTCTGCGTCGGTGATGAGTTTGTGGTACGCGCCGACGATGAGTTCCCCGATCTGAGCGTTAGAAGACATCCATATCAAACTCCTCGCTCTCCTCATTTAATTCATCACACATCTCGAGCACCCCTTACTCCCCAGGCGGTTCGTTGAGAAGCCCGTATTTTACGCGGTAGACAGCCGCTCCAGCACAGCTACCGACGCCGAAGCTGTGGGACGCGTTTTCGTCGTAGCGCGCCAGGAGAAGACCGGAAAGCACCTCGAGCGCCCCGAACCCGATCCGTCGGGCTCGAGACTGTCGGATCGACCCCACGTCGTGATCGTAGAGGTGTCGATAGCCGACTGCAGTTGCGAACCCGTACAGAAACCATCGGGGTGAGAGGGGACCGTCGGGGGTTCCCTCCGCGACGCCTGCCACGAACGCGTTTCCCGGCCGTTGGTGGTCCGGGTCTCGAGTCGGCACACTCGAGTCCCGTGGTTGCATCGCCGCGTCGCTCGTCCCTGGGGTCGGCCCGTCTTCGATTCGGTCGCCGTTTTCGCGACGCTCCAGCAGGGGACGGATCGATATCGCGAGTGCGAACAGGCTCGCGAGCAACTCGAGAATCGCACGATTTCGGCGGGAAATCATCGTGTTGTATTGACGTGTGAATCATATAATAGGTTTCGGACGTTCCCTCTCCGATAGCGCCGAACGCTTCGGATGGGACGGTTTTGAGACACGGCGATACACCGCGTCTTGGCGTGATCGAACCATGTCCTCGAGACCCTCCGGTTCGAATGGATCCGCAACCCCCTTTGAGTCTCGAGGCGACCGCTCGCCCCCTCTTCCTCCCGTTTTGCGGCCGCCAAAATCCCGGAGGGGTTTATCACTGTTCCAGTATCAGCCGGGAGCACATGCAACGGACATCGTATCGCGGCGATCCGACGGCGACCCAACCGATCGACCTCACCGAGACGATCGAGTTACTGGCCGACGACCACGCCCGGGAGATCCTCCAGTCGCTCGACGAGACGAAACGTTCCGCGGCCGAGGTCGTCGACCGCTGCGATATCTCTCGAGTGACCGCCTATCGTCGGCTAAATCGGCTCGAGGATGCCGGGCTCGTCACCGCCGAAATTCGTCCCGTCGCCGACGGGAATCACTGTACGGTGTATGCTAACGCGCTGGACACACTGACGCTCTCTGTGCGTGCGGACGGATTCGAGGGAGCGGTCGAGACCGCTCGAGGCCCGCCTACCGGCCGATCGAACGGGGCGATCGCTGGTGATGACTGACGCCGGAAATGCCCGTCAGGAGTTTCGCCGAGTCGGCCGGATAGTACCAACCGATCAGGCGAACAGCAACAAACCCAGAAAGACCGACGGGAGGAAGATCAGGATCGCGAACACGTGTCGCCAGGTCCCAACCGGCGGCTCTCGAGGGTTGCCGTACTGTTGTTCCCGTTCGTAGGCGACCCACGAGCCGGTTACGACCGCTGTGATCCCGACGGGAACGATTGCGAACATGACGAAACTCCAGCCAACCACCATCGCGAACACCCAGAGACCGGCGAAAAGCCCCAGTAGTTCGCCGCCGAGAAGCGCTCCCGTTGTGAGATGCCGCCACTCGGCGAGCAGTATCGTTCCACCGATGAGACCGACCGCCCAGGCCACTACTCCCATCCCAGAAATTGCTGGAAAAGACTCCGCGAGCGGGCTACCCAACGTCGCGTAGAGAATCCCGGCCGTGGCGAGTAGTCCCAAAACAAACGCCTCTGCCACCATGAAGAGGTCCGGCCTGTCTTTCATATCTTCGTGTCTTCCTGACAGCATATGAACGTATTGGATTACCATAACGACATGGTCTGTGTTTCGTCCGTCTCACCGTCTCTAGCGGCACATATTCAGCACGATACCCTCGAGCAGTGGGAGTGTCTGTGGGGTTGGCATTCCTCGAGAGGACCGCTCGTGCTCGCGACCGGTCGATCGAATTCACTGACGGCGACTGTTCATGACCGACGGCGACCGTTTAGGTACCGATTCGGGATCATCGACGTCGATTTTCAGGGATAGGAGTGACTGAATTCGGCTGCCGTTTCGACAAACTACGGCTTCTCTCTGTCAATGAGACTGTCAATATATTATGCTATTTTGGTACTGATGTCGGTATAATTCCATGACGCTTCAACTCAATGATCAAGTTTAGCGAATTTTCGACAGTTTTAGACCAGTGGCCACGAGTTCGGTAGGTAGATGGATTTGATACGCTCCACTCAAACAACGACATCAAACTGTATCTGGGATCTCATCGATGCGGTCGCGGAATCGAAGGGAGTCGAACCCAGCCAGCTCCCTCCAATTTACGAGACGATCGATCCTGAACCGATAGAGAGTCTGATCAACGGCTCCGGTTCAGCGTTCGAACTGACCTTCGAGTACGTCGGATACCAGATTCGGATAACGCGAGACGGCTACGAGATAATCGATGACGGGACGATAGAGGCGAGCGAAAACTGGTAACTGATCGATCGGATCCCAGCCGTTTACGCATACTTTTCGACGAAAGAGACACAACGGAACCGGATTAGGAACGACGACCCTCGAGCAGATCGTGTTGGCCCACGACTGGGAAATCGAAATCGCGAACAGTAAAATCTCGACGGTGTACGATTCGATATCGACGTTTCGTGAGACGCGGCTTCCCTCGAGCGGTCGAAAGCCACTGAGTCCGAATTCCCCTTCGCGGCCTCGGCAGTGAATTGTCCGGAGCCGTATCACTCGTCCGAGGCGACGTACCGGGCGTTCGTCCAGATTTCGTCGGCATCCCTGTGATCGAAGTAGATCCGGACGCTGGTGATCAACGAGTCTCGCACCTGACTCTCCCACTCCTCGAGCGCCGCTTCGTACTCCTCCTCGAGAACGTCCTCGTCGAGTTCGTCGTCGTGATCTGTTGTCGCTCGCTCGCGGACCGCTTCGCGCGTCGGGACCGTGAGGTGAGTTTCGTTCGGGTGAACGCCGGCTTCGTTTCGGACGAACGTCGCCGGGTCGAGGTGGATCGGTTCCGGATCCCTGTCCGGTGGATACCGCTTTGGCCCCTCCTGTCCGTACGGCTCCGCTTGCACTTCTCCCTCGAACGGCGGCGTGAGTCGAAGGACGTGTGTTCGAAGCCCCTCCTCCTCGTGGTTTCGTGTGAACGCCTCGATGATATCCTCGGGATCGGCGACGACCGTCTCGATATCCGCCGCCGGGTGGGTCCTGAGCGCCCGGTCGGTAGTCTGATTCTCTCGCATGTTTCGTCTACTGATGGTGCGCTCATTTAACGCTGGTGAGATGACTGGGTCCAGTATCCGCGTGACCGGTGCTTGGATGGGAGCGGGTATCCGAGAGCAGAAATCGTCGATGCGCTGGTCAGCGGTGGAGTACGGTTCCGATTTTGGCTTGTCACGTCGCCACTCGAGCGATCGATCAGAAGTAGATCACCTTCGGTCGATCAGCTTCGGCGTCCGAACGGCTGTTGCCCACCCCGTCTGTCGAGCCGATCAGTCGTCGTCGTCCGCGGTCGCAACCGCATCGGCGCGCGCTTCGGGTGCTGCGTCTGAATCGGATTCGTCAATGCGCGGGAAGTTCCCGATCGTCTCCTCGCGGAGTGCGGTCTCGTCGAACTCGTACTCGCCGTCGAGGAACTCGAGCACCCGTTCGGTGTCCTGCACGGCGTTTTTCAGACAGGTCGACGCGCCGGGCGAGGGAGTGATGTTGAAAACGATGTCGTCGCCAACGATTTTCGCCTCGCCCATGTCTAAGGACTTGTTCTTCGTGTCGACGATCTGCGGTCGAACGCCGCCGTAGCCTTTGGCGCGTTCGATATCCTCGAGTTCGGCGCTCGGGACGACCTTCTGGACGTGGGGAAGGAATTGACGAGGGCCGACCTCGGGCAGATCGTAGACGAGGTTTCGGAGCACGTACGGAAGCAAGACGCGATCCGAGAGGATGTTGGCGTAGCTGAGAAACGCCGCCGCGTTCAGGCCGAACACGTCGAGGAAGTCTTTCACGGTCGAGATTCGGCCACGCTCGAGCGTCGGGACGAGTTTTGCGGTCGGTCCGAAGCGCGTGATGCTGTCATCGTGGACGTCAGCGTCGCCGTGGACCGCGGCGAAGGGTAACTTCTTCATCTGGAGGGTGTACACCTTCCCGTTGAGGAGGTCGTCTGCGAGGAAGAAGCTCCCGGCGATGGGGAGCAACACCTTGTCCTCGCCGTAGCCGAGTTCCTTCGCGATCTGGAGACTGTGTGATCCCGCGGCGACGACGGTGGCCTCGCAGTCGAACCGGCCGTTGTCCGTCTCGATGGTGTATCCGTCGAGCGTCGGGGTGATATCCGTGACCTTCGTTCCGGTGTAGACGTCGACGTTCGCCTCTTCTTTCGCGTCTTCGACGAACGACTTAGTCGTCTCGCCGTAGTCGACGACGTAGCCGTCCGGCGTCTGGAGCGCGAGCATTTCCGTCGACGGATCGCGGCCCTCGACGACTGCCGGTTCGATCTCGGCGATCTCCTCGCGGTCGATTGCGCGTAGTTTCGGGAAGAGTTCGCCGAAGCCTTCCTCGTCGTACCGGTACTCGAGTTGCTCGACCTCGTCGTCGCCGACGGCGAGCACCATTTTCGAGCGCTTCGAGTGCATCTCGCGGTCGGGATCGTTCTCCTCGAGGTAGCCCGCGAGCAGTTCCGCGCCCTCCTTGACGTCCTCGGCCTTCTCGAGCGTGTAGTTCGTCTCGATATCTCCGAAGTGGAGCGTCTGGGAGTTGTTCGTGACGTGAGAGTTGATCGCGGCAATTTCGGGCTCTTTCTCGATCAGTGCGATGGAATCGATATCGGTGAACTTCGCTGTCGTGTACAGTAAGGAAGCACCGCTGATACCGCCGCCGACGATGACGAGGTCGTATTTGCCAGACATGGTTTTGGAAGTAGCTAGTTTCGTGACTGCACTCCACACGGATAACTCATATTCTTTCAATCGAGATTTCGTCGATCGACGAAGCTGATATCGACAGAGAGGGCGTTCGATTCAGAAAATCGACGATTAGTTCCCGTTTGGGAATAAACAACTCCACGATCGGATAGTTGTTGAGGAGGCCGAGTGGGGATCCGACTGAAGCTACGCGTGGAGCCGAATGAAGCCACGCGTGAAGCCGACTGAAGTTACGTGGAGGATCGTCACGTGGAGACTCAAGCCACAGTGGGTTCGAGAGTGCCACGCTGGCACTCAAGCAGTGTCTCGAGCCGGGATTGGAGGATTCCGGAATTATCGGCGAGTCGCTCCTGTGGAGTTTCGAGCAGATCTCCTCGAGGTCGACCGGGTTCGGCGATGGAACCGGCGTCGTCCCGTTCGAGAATTGGGTTGTTAGGGGCAATCGATAACTCTCGAGCGGGAGACGCCACACTATGAGCCACAGACGCACAGCTCGGTCCGGGGGAACACGACCGGGCCCTCTCGCAGTCATCGAGATGACTACTACTCCGCGTGGCGGGCCCACCGCGCCATGAACGTTCATTGGCACCGCCGAGACCTTCGACCCGCGGACAACCGCTCGCTTCACGCCGCGGCGGAAACGGGTTCGGTGATACCCGCGTTCGTCTTCGACCCGGCGGTCCTCGAGTTCGCCTCGCCGCCCAGGGTGGCGTTCATGCTCGAGTCACTGTCGGAACTCCGGGCCTGGTATCGCGAGCGTGGCGGCGACCTCCTCGTCCCCATCGGCGATCCCCGAGACGAACTGCCGCGGATTGCCCGCGAGCACGGCGCAGAGCGCGTGTCGTGGAACCGAGACTACTCCGGGCTCGCCAGCGAGCGAGACGAGGCGGTCCGCGAGGCGCTGACCGACGCCGGACTCGAGGCCACGTCCTCCGACGATGCGATCCTGTTCGAACCCGGCTCAATCACCACCCAGCAAGGCGAGACGTACGCCGTCTACTCGTACTTCTGGCGCAAGTGGCGCGATCGCGAGAAGGATTCGCCCGTCCCGGCACCGAACGGCGAGAAACTGGCGTCGGTCTCCGGCAACTCGCTTCCGTCTCAGGAAGCCCTCGGCTTCGACGACCCCGAGGCGGATATTCCCGACGGCGGGATTGAGGCCGCACGCCGCCGGCTCGAGACGTTCTGTGCTGATCCCATCTATCGGTACGCGGACCAACGGGACGACCCCGCGGCCGACGTCACCTCCGGTCTCTCGCCGCATCTCAAATGGGGGACCATCGGCATCCGCACGGTGTACGAGGCGGTAGAGCGTGCGAAAACGGAGACACCGGACGAAGCGGCGGCCGAATCCTGCGAGGAGTTCGAATCCCAACTCGCCTGGAGAGAGTTCTACGCCCATGTACTCGCCACGAATCCGAACACCGTCAGGACGAACTACCGGTCCTACGAGAACCCGATTCAGTGGCGAACCGATTCTGTTGCACTCCAGGCCTGGAAGGACGGGAAGACGGGATATCCGATCGTCGACGCCGGAATGCGCCAGCTTCGAGCCGAGGCGTTCATGCACAACCGCCTGCGAATGATCGTCGCGTCGTTCCTGACGAAGGACCTCCTGTTCGACTGGCGTGAAGGGTACGCCTGGTTCCGCGAGAAACTCGCCGATCACGACACCGCAAGCGACGTCGGCGGCTGGCAGTGGGCGTCCGGAACCGGCACCGACGCACAACCGTACTTCCGGATATTCAACCCGATGACCCAGGGCGAGCGCCACGACCCCGACACCGAGTACATCCGAAACTACGTCCCGGAACTCGAGGAAGTCCCCGCCGAAACGATCCATGATTGGGTTGCCCTCGAGCCCGATGAGCGAGCGAGTGTCGCACCGGAGTATCCGGACCCGATCGTCGACCACGCGGAGCGTCGCGAGGCGGCTATCGACATGTTCGAGGCGGCTCGCGGTGACGAGTAGGTCCCGATTGTCGCTTCGGGTGGTCCGTCTCGTAGCGGGTGTCGTTCAGTTACCGTTCGAAACAGAGTTAGCGACCCGTTCGCCGGTTTCGAGTCCGTTACGGAGCGCGGCGTGGAGCCGTCCCTCGCCGGCGACCCAGTCACCGAGACAGTACAGCCCCTCGCGTTCGGCCGATTCGACTGCGTTCCGGTCGACGCCGCGTTCCGGTTGTGCGTAGCGCCATCCATGGTAATCCGTCCACACCGGCTCCTCGAGGCGGTCGTCGCCGACGACGTCGGCAGTCAGTCGAGCCAGTTCCGCGACGGTCTCGGTCGGATCATCGTCATCCCGTTCGACCGACCACGAATCGTTCGCCTGAACGATCAGGACCGACTCGCCGTCGGGAACGTGACCGGGTTTGCACTCCTCTCTCGCGATCCAGCCGATCTCGTGGTGTTTGTCGGTATTGACGAGCGCGTAGTAGGGGACCTCGAGTTCGAACTCAAAGCCGAGGACGGCGGTCAGGATGGTCCGGTAATCGACCGCTTGGGCGGCCTCGAGGAGCGCGTCGCGGCGCTCGCTCTCCCAGTCGGCCTCGCGGAGGAGGTTCGCAGTTTGCGGTGCCGGCGGATTGCAAAGGAGCCGATCGTACGGTCCCCACCGGTCGCCGTCGGCGTCGGTTAGGTTCCACTGCTCGCCATCACGGCGTATCGCCATGATTCGCGTGTTCCGGTGTACCGTCGCGTCCGTCGCTCCGAACAGACGTTTTGCGAGTTGTGTAATACCCGTCCGATAGGTCAACTTCCGTTCGGTCTCTGCGCGCCCTTCGCTGACCGTGCCGTCCTCGTCGAAGACGTGTATCGGTCCCGAAACGGACGTGAGTCCGTCGGTCTCGAGCTGTTCAGTTACGAGCGAGATCACACGCTCGTCGTCGTCTTTCAGGTAGTTCGCCCCGTAGTCGTAGTACCGACCGTCCGCGCGTCGCGTCGCCGCCCGCCCGCAAACGCCACCGGATTTCTCGAGTACCGTACACTGCGCGTTCGGTGCCTCCTGCTGGATGGCATACGCTGCGGCCGCACTCGCCGCACCCGCGCCGATGATCCCGATTTCCATACGCGACGTACGAACTGACAGAGTAACTGTCTAGGGCTCGCGATTGCGCTGCCCGCTCGAACACTGCGATGACGATATCCACGATGTTTAGGCCCAAAGACGACTGCTGGTGTGTCGTCGGTTGTGTTCTAAATCAATGGCCTCGGCACTCGAACAGGAACGACTGGTGTCCCGTCCTAGACGTTCCGGAGGATGAGTGGATCGATCGCCAGCGTTCGCTTCGCGACCGTGGCGATCCGGAGGATGTATACGGTCAACAGCAGGAACGGGACGAGCGAAAGTGTAAAAGCGGCTCCGATGACCCAGACGAGGTTTTCGACCATCATCGTCTGTCCGGTAATCGTCGTCGAATCGACGAACGCCAGCGTTACCGTGGATATGACGATTCCGGGGACTGCAGTGTAGAGGATGAGCCGTGACAGGTTGATTAACTGCCACTGGAAGTATAGCGTCTTAATATGTTCACGCACGGGCCCGAATATAACGAACGCCTGTTTCAACTCGTCCAATGCCGTGAGCTGGTCGTCGTTCAATACATCGGCGTATTCGTGCTTGAGATGTTCGGTCTGGACGATCTTCCAGGAATAGTTGTAATCCAGGAGCGCAGACACCACTTCGAACGTTCCGAACTCTGCGCCGTCTAGTTTTTGTTTCACGTGTTCGGTGTTCTCGAGTACACTGTCGAGAAAGTCCCCGACCGCCGACTCGAGCTCCGGCTCGTTGGTCGCGTCGATCGTTCGACGAACCGTCTCCGCCCTCGATTCGGTCGCGATGATGATATCGCGAGAAAATTCGGCCGGTTCTGCCGGCAACGGTTTCCCAGTGAGTTCCGAGACGAATCCCCGGACGGTCATCGCGTTACTCATTCGTTCGTGTTGGTCCCCGAGCGGTCCGTTTTCCTGCGAGATGATCAGCTGATTGATTGCGACGACGAGCGTCACCCCCAAGATCAACGCGCTGATCATCGTTCCGAAGATGCTTTCGATAACGCTGCGCTCCTCGAGAAGCACGGCGACGGCCGGGTTAATCGAGCCGATCAGTACGAACACGGCGAAGACGATACCCGCGAGGAACATCGTGACGAGTAGTCGGTTTGCGACCAACAGAAGCCATATTTTCAGCGAACTTTCGTTGGCCCGATCACGCATCGTATCAGCTGTCCCTCTCGAGCGATCACTCACTCGTCACACCCCGTCGACGCTTGAATACCAGATACTTCGTCCCACCGCCGACGTAGTCGATTGTTTCGGTAAGCTTCCACCCGTGCGTTCCAAATTCGTTCAACGTCATTTCCGGATCCCCGGCCTCTTTCAGCGCGACGCCTCGCTCCGGTCTGATGATCTTGTACTCCCACGAAAAATTTCCACTATCTGAGATACAAATCCCACTACGCCAGGAGAGATAAACCTAGTACAGAGCACACTAACTGGGCGCTGCTTCTGTCTTTCTCACACAGGACTCGATCGATCAAATGCCATATTCATCGAATTTCTGAGACTATTTACTGGCATTACCGGACGGTATCGTATTGTGGACGCAGAGTTCAGTACGGGTAAATCGATGGCCTCGGCACTCACGACTCACAATCTATCCATAGTGAATGTGTTTAGCGCGTTTATAGAGCTTTCTCGTTCCGTTATTGAGTCACTCTCGACGTGGGTGAATACGATATGCTACCACCGTACCCACCCCTAGCACGATGCCATAGAGGCCAAGCAACACCCATTGATTTGAGGATAGGACATCGAGTAGGATAGGGATTGCTTGGAAAATAGCGGTAACCGCGAGAACAATTGTAGCGATTGTCAACATCTGATTGCTATATGCACTCTCTTTCCGCCACTCAAGTTGTCGCTCGGCCTGCTTTTGCTCATGAATCATCTGAAGCCCCTCTTTTGTAAGGCGATGCTGCTTGAATTCCGTTGCCATCTCATCCGTGTCAATCCAGGTGATGAGCTCAGCATCTAGGAGATATTTTATTTCGGATGCGACTTGTTCCTCGTTCAATTCCGTAGTATCGAATACCTCGGCGTCGGGTTGAATCGAAATTTTTGGCCCATACGCTTCAATGGTCAGTTCATTTTCATATAACGCCTCAAGAACTTGCATCCATGGTTGTTCGCTCACAGCAATCGATGACGACATATCTGTATGCCCTCTGGATGACTTAATTATCGTTCCGAAACGAACAACCGGACTGGTTAAGACGAACTACTACTTGGCCATATTTAATTTTCAAGTGGCGGATCCTCCGAAGGGATATAGACCTGCTTCAACGGAACCGTTATTTGGTTATCTGAGGCGAGGTCTCGTAGTGCTGAATCCAGAAATGACCGGAGCCTCTAGATACCACGGCCCAGATAAATCGCCACATCCTATGGTTTGACCGCGAAAATTGGGGCCACTGCACTCACAACTCGGAATCTATTCACAGTGAATGTAATTAGCGAGTCTGTCGTGCGTTTTCAAAGTATAAATCAAATTATAAGATTCACTCCAACCATTATTTTTCTAACATCCACTCTCGCTTAAAATCACTCACTCCGTTATAGGCGAAAATGAACCCATACACAGTTAGAATAATCACCACGATCGTTATTCCGACAATTGCCCAGCTAGTAATAGTTCTCTCCATACCAATCTGGGAGATGACGGATAACGAGCTCAAGAATACTCCTCCCAAAGAGAACCCAACTGAAGCGCCAACTACTCCACCCAGGATTCTGTTTCCTACACCGATCCGGTTCACGACGTTGTGATACAACTCGGAAAACTCGGCTATGAAATGCTGATCATCCTCATCGCTAATATCTGGTAATTTTTCATTCAGCCTGTTTTGTCGTTCAGCTAATATACTTGCATATGGCTGGGGACTTACAGTCGTGTGGATAAAGACGAATGTGGCTAGAATAACTCCAGTCGCGATCAACAACCCACCCCAGATCAGTGGATTCTGGACATCAACAAGGCCCGTTTCAATTTCCTGACGGAATAATGATAGAGATGCCACAATTATACCGAATAACAGAATTGAAATCTGCAAACTAGCCTTAGAAGAATCTTGTATCAAAGCTCTACTTGCGTAAACTTGCTCAAGCAAGGTCCCTGCTCGATCAACAATTAAATCACCTCCGTCGTTGTCGAACTCATTAGAGGGGTAATTTCGATTGGGCCCCCTCCCTCCACTCGGATCCGAATAGAATTTTGAGGAATCGATGCGTTCTCTCGAGTCGTATGTCGGTGATCAAGCAAACTTCGACAGTAGCAAATGCGTCGTCATTTTCGAACCTGGCTCTCTCTATGAGTTATCCGATCCGATTCCGCTAGAAACTCGTGTTCCATATGGTCTACGCTATACGGATCTGGGATCGTTTCGTACGGCAGAAACGACGGACGATCTTCTCTAAGTCTCGCCTCGAACCAGGTGAATCAAAGGGGCCTTCTGAATTCCTATTGCTTCCTTTCATGATTTCCACCTTTAGTATCTGAAAGAATTTATTCAGCTTGTTTAGTCATTGACTCAGAACTATATCAATTCAAGTAAACTACCTGCTGAAGTGGCAGACAATATCATGGCTAAAATAGATGCAACGAGTAACAGTTGTGTTGGCGTCAAACTCAATGGGAAATTAGCATTATTTTTGTTATTTAATCGATTATACATACTCACGACATCTGCTTCACTTTCTCTATCTTGCTCCACATCTTCGATATCCGTAGTTTCTTCAAATTGTGGTGGATCAAAGGTATAGTATAACCGTTCTTGAGACTGAGAACGATATGTGAGCATGAAATATAACCCAAACAGGCCTACTTGACTAATAAATAAATATAGATGGCTCGCTTCAGGAACTGATGAGTCAGTTGTGGTTATAATATATGTCGTATAGGCAGAGATCAGAAGGCCAACAAAAACCAGTATTGCTAATGTTCTTCGAAGGCGGCGTTGTGCATCACATACTCGGCGATACACGTGCTTATTATATTCTTCGCGGCGATCATCCAAATCAGAGATATTGAGTGCTTCTCCTGCGTATTCTCGAACAATCGAACGGTATGCGTCGAAATCCTCTCTCGTGTACCTTCGAAGTGTGTTCAACTCATCGACCCGTTCTTCTACGATCGGAAGATATGCTAAAATGAGCAATCCAACAAGTGCATACGAAAGGCCGAGAACAATATCTAATGAATTCTGACTCGCAATCAGGAAGAAATTAGCAAGTAAAGCGATTGCGACAGTCAGTGTTAAGCGTTGTAATTCGTTAGAGAGGTTTGCTGAAGCAGTTGTCACTTGATTTACAAGATCATTCATAAACGTATGTACATCTCGAATTGCATTACTAAGATCTTGAAGCTTAGAATCAACGAGTTCTTCCTCAAAGGTCCGATAATGGTCAACAATATCATCTACTTGTGCAGGTAATTCGCCAAAACTATCACAGTGATGTGTAAGACTCCGCTGCCAGAGATCGATAAACGTCTCTTGGTCTTCGTGGATCGAGATAGCGTCATAAAACTCTTTGAGATCATCCACTGCCTCTATATCGGTACAAATTTCCCCTACATCAACGGGACCGGAAATCGTCGCTGAGGATCCCTTGACAACAAAATCAAATGTATTTGCTTCTTCTGGAACGGATTCTATCCGGTCTGAAAGAAGCGAGAAGAGCGCATAAACAAACGGGATAGTAAGGGCACCGTGCTCGCTAGTCGACGTAAAAGCAGCAGGTGGAATCGCACGGGTACCCTCTCCAAAAGCGGAAAATTCACCCATTGTCTCGGTTTTACTTCGGTAGCGCTCGAGTTCCCCCTGCGTTAGTTCACCAGGGTTTTCGATAGTGAAAACCGAGAGAAGTTCTGGGCTCGGATGATTCTCTGGAAGGTCCTTAAGGAATAGCACTGGTTGCTGCTTTGCTTTAAATTCCTCTAGATATCGACTCATCCCGTTCTGACGAATACATTCTTCTAATGTATCCAGTGATGTCCAAAACTGCGGAGAGTAGTCTTCAGTCGAAGTTCCATTGAGTTCTGTATTCGCTAAAGATTCGGTAGCGATAGTTTCCTTCGAAATTTGTAGCGATATGTCTACCTCGCAATCTTCACTCTGAGAAAGGATGGTAACTAGCTTAGCGATCCCATCATGTGTTCTCTCATCGGGACCTCGAATCATGAGTCGGCATTCTTCAATCTTATTAGCCAATAAATCCTCCCCAAAAGTGACCCCATCCTCTCGGAGTATCTCATAGAAAGTTTCAAAGTAGTCAGATATATCAATACCTTCTCCTATTAGAAGGAGATAATCGCGCCTGGAATCATAGGATACGGTGATTTTCATCCGACCGCGAAGGTATGTAGATTCTCGCTGTACATACTCGGTCAATGATTTGACTCTATCCTCAATAGGTGAATTTTGACTGATTCCTGAATCAATAGTGATATAGTTAAAGTCTTCTTGAATAGAACATCCTATAGAATCTGAAAACAATTCAACTTCTTGAAGAAGACCAAGAGCGGGTTTTTGGACAAGAGAAGAGCACATCGATTATTTATCCTCGTCTATCGCTGACGATCGACGTCTCTTTTCGTCCTTGTTTTGATACTACCTTCGCTCGTTGACCTTGGAGGATTATACGGGTAGAGTTCCCATCTCTTTCGATCGAGAATTGCTCCGGATCAAGTATGTTCTTTAACTCAGTACGGAATTCGATTTCTCCAATAGAGACCTTTACATTTCCATTTAATAGTTGTGTGTGAAGGTCATCCCGCCGATCTTGGAGGTCGTCGATAGTCTCCGATTCTACAAATGGTTCTTCCCCTCGAGATACCTGCTCGAAGAGTTCTTCATCCGGTGTGAGGCTCCGTTTTAGCCCTGCAAAATCCTGCCAATATTGAGATGGTTTCGAAGTATTAGCCTGATAGCTTTTTATCGATTCCTCGTTCGCATCACCGTTACTCGGTTCGATTGCTGGGTAGATTAAGCTCTTATCTACGTCCTTCTCGATGATCCTCTCTGCAGCAGTAACGTCATCTTCCCCGGTCTGATAAACCTCCTCTTTGTAAGGTATCTTGAGTATAGCTGCACAATCTATCCCTTCGTATCGATAGGATGCAACAACGAGTGCATCTCCTCGAGATTGACTCTGCTTTTTATACAGACGGCCTAGGGCTTTTGCGTCTGCAGCCATCTCCTCCGCAGTTCGAACCCGCTTTATACACTCAATGGCTTTTTCTTTCTCCTGATCGAGGTCGTCTCCGATATCCTGTATTCGAGCACTTTTTGATCCACCGTAATTCGGCGAACTACGGGCATCTCCGTACCGTTTGTCTTCGATAATGTTTGAAACGACACCTTCAGATAAACTGCGTATGTCTTCATTTTCACTGTCTTCGAGGTTAGATGAATCTAAGGTACAGATATGGCTGATCTCGTCATGTTTCGGTACGTGCACGACCGATACTGCATCTAATTTGACCAGATTGTCTGTCAATATGATCTAGTGAGGTTAATAGCATCTAATAATACTAACGAACTATGTCTATATTTAGGGATAGAATGAGGCGCTATCGTACATCATTTATAATGTGGTTGGTTAGATTAAATCCGAGAGTTCCTGTTGGTGCTCCTCGAAAGTAACTTCTGCAGTGTGTAGATCCTTTGCCCCAGTGAGAACAACTCGTCCAGTAGCGAAGATCAAAACTACACAATCTCGAGAATACGGGCGATAAATTAGACCAGGAAATTGCTCTGGTTCATGCTCTGTCTTCTCGAGATACGATTTGAAGAGCCATCTAACACAACTTTTAACAGGCCTTGATCAACAGTCTTCCCTATGTCTATCGCGGGAACTTCTAACGGCGAACTTGAACGAAAACTCTGGGAAACCGCTACAAAACTACGAGGTCCTGTTGACCCCTCCGAATACAAAGACTACACTCTCGGCCTCCTGTTCCTCAAAAAAATGTCTGAGGCGTTCGAAGAGCGCCGACAAAAACTAGAAGAGAAAACCCGTGATCCAGACTCACGATACTACGTTGGAGACGATGAAGAAGAGCGAGAGTACATTCTAACCGATAAAGACGAATATACCAGTGAAACCGTTTTTTACATTCCTGAAGAAGCTCGCTGGCAGTACTTAGTCGACAATGCTACTGATCCACAGATTGGGCAGCAAATCGACGAAGCAATGCGAGCGGTTGAAGAGGAAAACCCTCGGCTCAAAGGAATGCTCCCCAAAGGATACTCCCGCTCCACACTGCCCCATGACTCTCTAGAGGGCCTAATTAATCTCTTCGCAGATCTCGAGATGGATGAGCGTGACGAAAACGGAGACAAAAAAGAAGACGAAGATATCTTTGGACGTGTCTATGAATTTTTTATTAAAAAGTTCGCTATGGAAAGCGGGCAAAAAGGAGGGGAATTCTACACCCCTAAAAGTGTAGTCGAACTTCTTGTTGAAATCCTTGAACCCTACGAAGGCCGGATTTTTGATCCGTTCTGCGGCTCTGGAGGGATGTTCGTACAGAGCCACAAATTCCTACAAAGCCACGGAGGAGACACTGATCAAATTTCAATCTATGGCCAAGAAATCAAAGAATCGACTTGGCGAATCAGTAAAATGAATCTGTATCTCCGAGGGCTTGACGGGAACATAAAGCTAGGTGATAGTATTCGAGATGATCAACATCAAGGGCTAGATGCAGACTACATAATCGCAAATCCCCCATTCAACATGGATGGCTGGGGGAGAGACGCAGTTGCAAGTGATGACCCTAGGTTCAAATATGGTGTACCTCCTAACAGCAGTGGTAATTTTGCTTTCATTCAACACATGATACACCATCTGAATGACGGAGGTATCTGTGGTACAGTGATGTCTAATGGGGCTCTCGCAGTTAAAGGAGAAGAAGGAGATATACGGGAAAAGATTATTGAAGATGATTTGGTAGATACTATTATAGCATTACCTAATCGGCTATTTTACACTACGGAAATTCCAGTTTCGCTCTGGATCTTATCCAAGGGCAAAGGAAAACACACTGAATCCCAGCGTAATCGAAAGGATGAATCCTTATTTATAGATGCTCGTGAGATGTTTTTAAAAGTCGACAAGACCCATAAGACCTTGGATAAGGACCATATTACAGAAATTGCAGAGAAAGTGCGGTCTTATCGTGGAGAACCAGAGGCAGATGAATATGAGGATGAGCCCGGATTTTGTAAAATCGCGACTCGTAAGGAAATACAGTCACAAGACTATATTCTAGCGCCTGGACGTTATGTGGGAATTGAAGGCGGAATTGGAAGACCGGATATACCATTTGAGGAACGCATGGATGCGCTATCTGAAGAATTACGGATGTCATTAGACGAAGAGGCCGAATTGAGAAAGAGAATAGAGGCAAGTCTTGACGAGGTGGGATTTTGACGACTCAAACTGAGATCGATGGCTTTCAGTCGGACTGGGAGACAGTTCGACTATCAGATATCATCACGATCAACGACTATCCTAATCTCAAAAAGGGGGAACTTCAAACATACGTCGCAATGGGCAGTCTCAATGAATATGAAAGAAAAATCCAATTAACTGAGAAGAAAAATTACAAATATTCTGCTCCGAGGTTTATTAACGGAGATACTCTTTTCCCAAAAATGTCTAGGTGTCTTGAAAACGGAAAAACAGCATTTGTTGATATCCTTGACGATCATGAAGTTTCTTTTGGATCTACAGAATTTGTGGTTCTCAGAGCAACGGACAAAATCCTTCCAAAATTCATATATTATACGGTCCGAAGGCCAGATATTCGTAGAAAAGCTTACAAATGGAGAAATGGAACCACCGCAAGGAGACAGAGGATATCTACAGATGTCTTCGATAATATTGAAATAAAGCTGCCCCCAAAACGAGAGCAGCAGCAGATCGTTAATCTTTTCGATCAATTAGACTCAAAGATCGAGTCAAGTCAAAAAGCAGACCGAATTATAGAACAGATCACCCAATCAATTTTCACATCTAAATTTCTTGAATTCAACGAAGAAATTGAATTTAAGGAAACTGAAGAGTTTGGAGATATTCCAAAATCGTTCCGGGTTAGCACTCTGTCTGGATTAGCAGATATTAATATGGGCAGTTCACCAAAATCTGAGTATTATAATACAGAAGGGGACGGGCTCCCGTTCTTTCAAGGTAGTAAGAATTTCGGCCTGAAATACCCAGAAGTCGAAAAGTATTGTTCAGAACCAGTGAAAATTGCAGAAGAAGATCAAGTTCTTTTAAGCGTTCGTGCGCCAGTAGGAGATATCAATTGTTCAGAAACTAAATGTTGTATCGGAAGAGGAGTGGCAGCTCTCACTATGAAAGACCATCAAAACTATTTCCTTTATCATCTATTAAAACTCAACAAACGGAGGTGGGACATATACAAAACTGGTACTACGTTCAACTCTATCAACTCATCAGACATAGCTGAATTCCCTATTATAGTACCTCCTTCAAAACTCATTAAACAATTCAATGATATTGTATCTCCGCTCGAAAAGCTGATGAAGAACCATTTTAATCAACGACAGATCATAAGTGAAACCCGAGACCTGCTTTTGC
This sequence comes from Halostagnicola bangensis, assembly GCF_054653435.1. Taxonomy (NCBI): domain Archaea; kingdom Methanobacteriati; phylum Methanobacteriota; class Halobacteria; order Halobacteriales; family Natrialbaceae; genus Halostagnicola; species Halostagnicola bangensis. The sequence goes on from NZ_BAAIGG010000002.1 coordinate 2,269,212, forward strand.
CTAAGTTGATGACTGGGGAGTTGAGAGTAAGTGACATTAATATAGGGGAGAAACCTTCTATAGAAGAGGTATAATCTTTAATGTCGATGAATGAGATGGAGTTGTCGGAGAAACCAGCTCTAATGGTTTTTCAGGACCTTGGCTACGAGTATAGATCAGGTTCTGATCTTGGACCAAATAGTAAAGATCCAGAACGAGAATCTCTTTCGGATATCGTTTTACGCGATCGGTTGCGGAATAAAATACGAGAATTTAATAAAGAAATCCCGGAAGCAGGGGTGGAGGATGCAGTTTCTCAGCTACTCGGTTTTAACTCTCCAAACCTTCTCAAAAATAACAAGAATTTTCACGAAATCCTCACTCAGGGAGTCCAGGTTGAGTATGAGGAGAACGGAGAGACGCGAGCTAAATTTGTTGATATTGTTGATTTTGAAAAGCCGGAGAGAAATAATTTCTTAGTCTCTAATCAGTTCACAGTCCAGATCGGGGATGGTCCTCAGAGGAAACCAGATATCGTTGTTTTTGTGAATGGATTGCCGATCGGGGTTCTCGAGATGAAGAATCCGACTGATCCAAATGCTACGATTGGGAAGGCGTACAAGCAGGTGACTAACCGGTATGTCAACGATATTCCTGACATATTTCACTATAATGAGCTGATCGGTGTGATGGATCTGAGTAATGCCCGACTCGGCTGCCTCTCTGCTGGCTGGGAGTGGTTTTCTCCATGGAGATATATTGACGAGGAGAAGGATGCGACCGATGAGTATTCGCCGGCAGAGGTTCTGATTCGTGGAGCGTTCGATCCTAACCGAGTTTTAGATCTTATCCGTTACTTTGTTCTCTACTCGGATGAAGACGGGAAACTGAGCAAGAAGCTAGCAGCTTACCACCAGTTCTACGCAGTTAACAACGCTGTTGAAAGCAGTCGGAATGCTGTGACAGGTCCTGACGAGAATCGGGCTGGTGTAGTCTGGCATACACAGGGCTCCGGCAAGTCACTGTCTATGGTTTTCTATGCTAACAAGGTTCGTCAGACCAGTGGAATGCGGAACCCGACACTGGTTTTCTTGACTGACCGGAACGCACTAGACGAGCAACTGTTCAAAGAGTTCAAGAATCACGGGCTTCCAGCTGAATGGGCGGACAACGACAACCGAGTAGAGCTAAGAGACCGGTTGGATCGAGAGGCTGGAGGGATAATCTTCGCCACCGTCCAAAAGTTCCAGACCACCGATGAGGAAGCAGTCTATCCCGAGGTAAACGACCGAGAGAACATTTTGGTGGTTGCGGACGAGGCGCACCGCACCCAGTACAAGGATTTAGCTGCAAACGTCAGGAGAGCGCTTCCAAACGCTTCATACCTCGGGTTTACCGCGACACCGATCGAAAAAGAAGACCGTTCCACTACTAACACGTTCGGCGGTTACATTAGCCAGTATACAATCGATCAGTCTCAAAAAGACGGGTCGACCGTACCAATATACTATGAGAGCCGGTTGGCTAAGCTTCAGATCAATGATCCTCGTATCGGAAAACATTTTGAGGAGTTGATGGAGTCGAAGTCGGACGACTTGCGGCAGGAGATGACACGGAGATGGACCAGTCTCCGACGTATAATCGAGAACAACGAGGAAAGAACCGAAGAGATCGCGAAGGACATTGTTGAGCATTTCAACGACCGAGAGCTCGACGGAAAGGGAATGGTCGTTGCGATCAGCCGTGAAACCGCGGTCAAATACAAAAAATCGATAGAAGCGATCCCTGAAGCACCCGAGGTCGAGGTCGTTATCTCTGGCGCAGAGGACTTCATTGATGATCCCGCGGACAATGAAACGCTGAAACGTCGGTTCAAAGACGATGAGGACTCGTTGAAGCTGGCTGTTGTCTGTGACAAATGGTTGACTGGTTTCGACGTTCCATGCCTTCACACGATGTACGTTGATAAACCGATGAAGAACCATAACCTGTTGCAGGCTATCGGTCGTGTAAACCGGGTTTACAAGGACAAACCAGGCGGTCTAATTGTCGACTACATCGGTATCGGAGACAACCTGAAACGGACGTTGAGCAAGTACACGTCCGAAATTCAGGAGACTGCGATGCTCGATCTTGAGGAAGCGGTTGAGGTAATGCGGCAGAAGCATCAGAAGGTAGCTGGCTTCTTTGACCGTATTGAGTATGATGACTGGCCCCAACTCGATCAGTTGGAACGTCAACGTCTGATACATAAGGCGCAGAATGAGGTTTTGGTGACTGAGGAACGTGAAGAGAAGTTCAAGGAGGCGATGGTTGAACTGAAGAAAGCGTTTGCCTTAGTTAGTCCTCATCCCGAGTCAAACGAGATCCGTGTTGATGTCGTGTTCTTTGATGCGGTACTTGACAGTATCAAGAGTATGGAGAACCCCGGAAGGGACGAAGAGGCTGAAGAACTTGATTCCACGATGAAAGAGCTCGTGGCTGAAGGGGTTGGAATCGAAGACTTGGTTGAGCTTTCCGGATTCGACAAGTGGGAGAAAGAGAAACCGGTACTGAGCGAGGGTTTCCTTTCCGATGTCAAAAACGTAGAGTTCGAGAACCTCCAGGTGAAGATGCTTGAACAGCTGATCCGGAACGAAATCTCCACACGGAAACAAGGCAACTTAGCGAAGTACAAATCGTTCGAAGAAGAGCTCGAGAAAACGATCACCGACTACAACAATGATTTCCTCACAACTCAGCAGGTGATCGAGGAACTCAAAGAGTATGCTGACGAGATCCAGAATACCGATGACCGTCAACAAGAGTTAGATTTGAGTGATGAGGAACTTGCGTTCTATGACGCGATTTCGTCGAACTCGGAAACGGAGATAGAAGAGGAGAAGTTGAGAGATATTGCTCAAGAACTAAAACAGAATCTCAAAGAGAGTATTGAAGTTGACTGGACTAACAGAGAAAAGATCCGGGCCGAGATCAAGATTGAAGTCAAAGCAGTACTTCGGAGTAACGGGTTGAAGCTTAGTAAACACGAGCACTTGGTAGATCCGATTGTTGCTCAGGCAGAAGCGTTCTACGGCGGTACAGCCGCTTAGAATTGAAGAGTTTGTTACCCAGTCTAATTTCAATAAAGCTCAAAACCGGAGTGGTACATGTAAATCGATGGCCTCGGCACTCATAGGGCTCGTCACAACCGGTTGCCGAGACCGGCTCGGAGCGGAGGCATCGTCATCGGCCACTCGAGCCTACAGCCTCCGTCGAAAAGTCAGTTCGGATCGCCAGCCAGCGAGGTCGGTCGTCCGTTCGGGTCACAGACGACGACAGGATTTCGGAGATTCAGTCGGACGGCGGCTTCGAATTGCCGGTGACGAACGCGGAGTTACACTCGTCGATCAGGTTCTCGAGTCGGTTCGTTTGCTGTGTCGAAAACGTCTGTTGAACGCGCTGGGATGGATTCCGCCGATCTCGAGTCGGCTGATGATCAGGTGTGGTTGGCGTTCGGTTCGGCGTTTGCGTCGTCTGGGAGTGTAGATTTTGTGTGCTCATGTCGGTCGGGTGATGGAGTGGTGTCCGTGGCTTCAGTCGGTGAAACCCTGCGGGAATCGATACGTTGGCTCGAGAATCGTCTGGGGGCGGCGTTTTCACCGTGCTACGTGTACGACCGACATCTGTACTCACCCCTACAGAGCCGACCACCATAAAAGTTCATGATAAACCAATTCTGGCCGCAAAGTGGCGTGAAAACAATGCACACGGTCGTTTCGAGCGAACGGCCGTTCCGTTTCTTCGATCGCAGTGTCGCCATCTCGAGCGAGGACGGTTGCTCGGGGCGTCATAGTTACAACGCGTGCCGCTAAACTGTCGACCGAATAACTGTGAGCGAGTCGACTGTCGGTTCGGATTCCCCAAACGGGTCGGAAGCCCCGGTCGCCAGTTTCGTTATCCCGGCGCGAAACGAGGCCGACTACCTTCGAGGCACCCTCTCGAGTATCGCCGCGTTGGATACCGCCTACGAGTACGAGGTGATCGTCGTCGACGGCGGCTCGACCGATGGAACGGTCGACATCGCACGCGACTACGATACAACGGTCGTTTCCGACGACGGAGCCGGAATCGGTGCCGCGCGGACACTGGGCGCTGAACACGCCGACGGCGAGTGGCTGGCGTTTATCGACGCCGACACGATAGTCCGGGCGAACTACCTCACGGCGATGCTCGGAGTAGTCGAGGCGAACGGGCTAGCCGGGGCGAGTTCCGCCTGCCGGATCACGGGTCCCCTCCGGGCGAAGCTGATGGAAGCGACGATCAACCACGTCTTTCCCAGACTCGAGTACCCGATTCTACCGGGGTTCAACTGCTTCGTCCACCGACGGGCCTTCCACGATATCGGCGGCTTCCCGAACGTAGCCAACGAGGATACGGCGTTCAGCCGGCGACTCGCTCGCTCTTATCCCACGGGCTACTGCTCGCAGGTGCTCGTCGAGAGTTCCGGCCGAAGGATCGCCGAGTCGGGGCTCACGGGGACACTCTGGCATTACGGTCGACTGGATCTCGAGCGTGTTCGCACACGGTCGTGAGCGAATCGGTAGCCGTTCTCTTTCGGTTGCGAATCGGTAGCCGTTCTCTTTCGGTTGCGAATCGGTAGCCGTTCTCTTTCGTTTCGAATCACGTTCTATCGACTGTCCAACTCGAGGAGCGGTCGGGAGAGTGAAATAGTTCACCTGTCTATCAGTGGGTAGATGGAGTACGACCGCACCTTCGCCCGCCGGTTCGTCGTCGGGTTGGTAGTCCTTGCGCTCTTCGCGCTCGTCGCGTACGTCGCCGTTCGGTTCATCGCAGTGCTCGTCTTTGCGGTCTTTCTGTACTACGCGGTTCGGCCTATCCACAGGTTTCTCGAGCGGTTCGGGCTCCCGCGGCGAGTCAGAGCGGGACTCGCGCTGGTGCTCTTCGGGGTGCCCTTCATTATCCTGGTCGCGTACACCATCGCGATCATCGCGCTGGAAACGCAGACTCTTCTCGAAGCTTACGACGTTCAGGGACAGATGATCGATCAGATCCTCGATGAAGCCGGCATCGCCGATTTCGAGGAATTCCAGAATCTTCTCTCCGGAGCGGTCTCACAGGCATCGCTCGGCGTCCTCGGGGTGACCCTCCTCGGAACGATCAATCTACTCAGCAGTGTGTTCGTTCAGTTGCTTATCCTCGTTGTCCTGACCTACTACATGCTCGTCGACGGGCCGCGGTTCGTCTCGTGGCTCCTCGAGACGTTCGACGAGTCCGGGGTGATGGACGAGTACATTCGGGCCGTAGATCCCGAACTGTCGATGACACTCTTTGGAAACATCGTCAACGTGTTCGTCACGGCTATCGTCGGCATTGCGACGTTTTACACGTACAATCTGTTCGCGCCCGCTGCCGTTCAGGTTCCGTTTCCGGCGCTGATCGGTGCACTGGCCGGAATCGGCAGTCTCATTCCGGTCGTCGGCATCAAACTCGTCTACCTCCCGGTAACCGCTTTATTGGCGGTTACCGCGTGGCTCACTGGTGGTCTCTCGCTTTTGGTTCCCGTCGGCGTGTTGCTCATCGTCAGCGCCGTCCTCGTCGACTTCATCCCCGATTTCTTCATCAGAGCCCACATTAGCGGCGACCAGACCCACACCGGGATGTTACTGGTTTCCTACATCGTCGGACCGGTCGTGTTCGGCTTCTACGGTCTCTTTTTGCTCCCGATCCTGCTTATCCTCGTGATCAACGCCGCACACGTCCTCCTTCCGTACGTGCTCTCTGGCAATCGACCTCCCAGCCGGCAGTCGCGTCTTCAGGAGTACACGGACGGTAAATCCGATCCGACGACATCTGATCCGACGCCATCCGATCGGCTCGAGGGGACCCATCGAAGGTGAGCAAAGAGCCCTAACGAGGACGACCGAAGCGACTGTCGACCACGAGGTACTCGACACGGCGCTTTTTCGCTCGGTGACTGACGGATCGTTTGATTCCGTCTCGAGAAGCTCACATGGGTTTTACATGTACATCCGATTTTCCGGGAAATCTCGGTTTTCGACTGACTGTTCGTTCTGTTGAAGGACGTTCAATCGAGCGGCGAGTTCTTCGTAGTAGCGGTGCATCTCTTCGGAGCGTGCCTGTAGTTCCTGCTCGTCGACGTCGATTTCGTACAGCCGCGCCAATGCGTCTAGAAGTCTGAGCGCAGCGTCGATGTCGGGTCCCGGTGGATGCGAGGGTGTGGTGAGTACGCCGACCGACGGGTCAGTTTCCTCGAGACTGCGAACGAGAATCTGGGCGTGGACTCCGTCGAGGACACCGCCCGGAAGCGCCTCGATATCGGCAGTGCTCTCGTTTGTGAAGTGTGTCCGGCGATATGCTTCGGTGCCGACGTGAAAGACCAGGTGTTCCTCCTCGCTGTGTGGAAACGGTGTTCCTTGCACCAGCGTTATTTCGCCGATTCCGTTGGCATTCGTCCATTCGAGGACTGCATCGACGAACGGGGCCGCGACCGGAACGGGGACGAATAGTTCGCTGAGAAGAATCGTTATCTCCGTGTCGTCGACGGAGTACAGTCGGATCGGATGGCGCGGTTCTCCGTCCGAGACCGGGGCGACGACGGGAAGGTTGCGCGTACTGACCCACCCGATCTGCGTGGTCTCGAGGTGATCGACGAGGTAATCGATTCCCGTGAGTCCCGCAGCACCGATGTCGGCGATACCACCGAGGAGCACGGTTCCGGCGTCGGCGTCGTCTTTCGTGTGTACCTCGAACGATGGAGTTCGTGTCATGTCGGCCGTACACTGTGTGTGACTATAGTTCTGCTAGGGGTACAGACTGCTTCCTACAGAACCGATGCCCACCAAATCAACTCGTTCTCGAAACTCGTGTGAGCCGTGATCTACTTGTGACGGCTAGACGCGAGTCGGAACGCTGATAGGGTCACTGTCTAACCGTTCTCGTATGGTCGATTATCTCGTCGCGACGACGGTCCATCTCATCTTCGCCGCACTCTGGGCCGGAAGCGTCTTCTTCGTCGCGTTCGTCGTCGTTCCGCTGGCTCGAGACGGCGCGTTCAACTCCACGTCGCCGCTGGAAACGATTTCCGGCAAACTGACGACGATCTCCCGCGTGAGCTCGCTCGTGCTTTTAGCGTCGGGTGGCCACCTCGCGGGAACTTCCTACACCTCCGAGAGCCTCTTTTCGAGCTTCAACGGCCAGCTAGTACTGCTGATGGTCGCGCTCTGGCTCGTACTGACCGCGCTCGTCGAAGTCGCAACCAAGCGATTCGAAGCGGGACTCAACGGCAAGAAACTCCGAGAACCCGCTCGAGACGCGCTTCCGCTGTTCCGCGGGGCGGCGGTCGTCGGCGTGGCGCTTCTGGTCGTCGCCGGAGCGCTTTCCGGTGGTCTCGTCGGTCTCGTATAAGCACGAAATTAGTCGGGGAGATAACTATTGTCTGACGTATGTCTGCTTTCCGGCGCGAAGACATATCAAACGGAGATATTTTGACGAAAGATACTTAGTTGATTGCTATAACGTAGGTTCATGATGATCAGGGGGAAAGACGTGGCACTGTCTGCACTCGTCGTCGGCTCAGCTGCGGTCGCAGGCTACGTATTTCGGTCGGGTCGGACGAGAACCACCGGCGCGCGCTCGAAGGCCGACCTCGGCGCGCGCGTCGTCGAGGACGTCCCCGTCGATGCGACCGTTATCGACGCCTCGAGTCGATCGCTCCACGAAATTCCGGGCGCGAGAAAGGCGATCCGCCGAGCGATTCGAAACGACGCCCGCGAAGAATGGGAACACGTCACGTTAGAACGCGATGGCGCCTGGTCGATCGTCGACGCGATCCGGGGGTCGCTTCCCTACCACGAGGGACGACGCGGCGGATACAACGGCGTCTACGTCCGCTACAAGGGCCGTATCGTCGTGCTCGACGCGATCGGCTGGGCCCGCCTCGAGGACCCGATTCAGTAGCTCGCTGAACCCGATTTTCCGACGAAGGCAGTTTTCCCGGCCAGTTTTCGTATCCAGAATCTCGCGTTCGAGAGCCATCGACGAATCACAACCACTACCTCACCCGCCCGCCCAGCCACTGGTATGCAACTGGGCGTAATCGGACTCGGACGGATGGGACAGATCGTCGTTGACCGCGTGCTTGAGGCCGGACACGATGTCGTGGCCTTCGATCTCGACGAGGAAGCGGTCGCGGCGGCCGCCAATGTGGGTGCCGAGCCCGCCGACTCGATCGCAGACTTTCTCGAGCAACTCGGCGAGACGAAACGAATCTGGCTGATGGTTCCCGCGGGCGAAGCTGTCGACGTAACGCTCGAGGAACTCGAGCCGAACCTCGACGGCGACGATATCGTCGTCGACGGCGGGAACTCGAAGTTTCAGGATTCGGTTCGACGCGCCGAATCCTGTCCCGCCGCGTACCTCGACTGTGGCACCTCCGGCGGCCCCGCGGGTGCGGAACTGGGTTTCTCGCTAATGATCGGCGGCCCGACCGAGGCCTACGCGGAACTCGAGCCGATCTTCGACGCGGTCGCGACCGGTCCCGACGGCCACGGGCACATGGGTCCAGCGGGCTCGGGCCACTACGTCAAGATGGTCCACAACGGCGTCGAATACGCGCTGATGCAGGCCTACGGAGAAGGGTTCGAACTCCTCCATGAGGGCCGGTACGACCTCGATCTCGAGGAAGTCTCTCGGGTCTGGAACAACGGCGCGGTGATCCGTTCGTGGCTCCTCGAGCTCTGCGAGGAAGCGTTCCGCGAGGAGGGAGCGGATCTGGGCGACGTGGCGGACCGCGTCGAGGGCGGCTCGACGGGAACGTGGACGGTTCAGGAAGGACTCGAGCAGGAAGTGCCCGTTCCGCTGATCTACACCGCGCTCTCCGAACGGTTCGGCTCACGAGCTGACGACGGTCGATTTTCGCGCCGACTCGCGAGCCGACTGCGGTACGGATTCGGCCGCCACGAGGTCCCGCGGCGGGAGTAACCGCGCTCTTTTTCTGCTCGTCGAAGACCCTTCAAAATATTGATCACCTCGCCACTCCTTGGTCGGGACAGTGTCTGACGATCCCCGCGAGCCGGACGATAGTCCGTCTCGGCGAGAAGATAGCGCCTCTCCTCCGCCCGATGACGCTTCTACTGGCGATTCGACGCCGTCGGACGATCCTCCATCGGGCCCGGCAGATGATTCACTCGAGGATTCGGATGTAGATTCAGGCGAGACGGACTCGAGTTCGGAGTCGGACGAAGACGACTCGAGCGTGTCGTTCAGTCCGTCTAGTTCGATTACGGAGGGGTCGCTCATCGGGCCGCTGTTTCACCTGGCCTGGCCGATCGTCGTTATTCAGCTGTTGCAGGTCACCTACAACGTCGTCGATACGCTCTATCTCGGTCGACTCTCCGCGGAGGCGGTCGGGGCTATCAGCCTCGCGTTCCCGCTCATCTTCCTCCTGATCGCGGTCGCCGGCGGGTTCACGACCGCGGGTGCGATCCTCGTCGCCCAGTACATCGGTGCGAAAGGGAGCCGTTCAGCTGGGCTTGTCGCGGGCCAGACGGTCTCGTTCGTTTCCCTCCTTTCGGTCGTGATCGGCGTCGTCGGCTACTTCTACACCCGACCGGCGCTCGAGATTTTGCCGAGCGATCCCGACACTGCGGCGTCGGTCGTGCCGCTGGCCGCCGACTACATGGAAATCATCTTCCTCGGTATGCCGCTGATGTTCGGCTTCTTCGTCTTCTCGGCGCTCATGCGAGGCTACGGCGACACCCGAACGCCGATGCTCGTGATGGTCATCTCCGTCGTCGTCAACGTCGTCCTCGACCCGCTGTTCATCTTCGGGTTCGACGATAACCCGCTCACGGGTTGGCTCGAGGCCACACCCGTCATCGGGGCGCTCGACTTCGCCGGTGCTGAGGCCTTTTTCTACGCCGCCACCGGCTTCAGCGGTTGGGGAATCGAGGGTGCCGCGTTGGCGACGATCGGCGCTCGCGGCGCGGCCACCGTCGTCGGCCTCTGGATCCTGTTCGCGACGACGCGCGGCCCCGCCGTCTCGCTCGATCACCTTCGACCCGACTTCGAGTTCATCGAGGATATCGTTCGCCTCGGCGTTCCGAGCATGGTCGAGCAGTCGACGAGCGCGCTGGCGATGATCTCCTTGACGGCGATGGTCGTCACGTTCTCGCCGCCCGTAGTCGCCGCCTACGGGCTCGGCAACCGGCTCATCTCACTGGTCTTTCTCCCGGCGATGGGTCTCGGACGAGCGATCGATACCGTCGTCGGGCAGAACCTGGGTGCCGACAGGGCGGACCGCGCCGCGCGTGCCGTTCGCCTCGCGGCCACGACCGGCGCGGGGGTGATGATCCTCGTCGCCGTGGTCGCGGTCTCCTTTACCGAACCGATCGTCAGCGTGTTCCTCGGAGATGTCGAGGACGCTCCCGAAACCATCGCACTGGGCGTCGAGTACGTGCAGATACGCTCGGTCGAGTTCGCGTTCATCGGGGTCTCGCAGGTCGTTCTCGGTGCCTTCCGGGGTGCCGGAAACACGAAGACCGCGATGGTTATCTCCATCTTGACCCTCTGGGTCGGGCGGGTCTCGAGCGTCTTCGTTCTCGTCTTCGTCCTCGATATGGGCGCAACAGGAATCTGGATCGGGATGGCCGTCGGGAACGTCCTCGGCGCAATCGTCGGCGCCGGCTGGTTCGCTCGAGGAACCTGGCGAAACCGATACATCGATGATCCGGATCCAGCGACCGGGACCGAGTCCGCAGAAGACTGATACTGCCGGCTGTACGTCGTTCACAATTCTCGTCGCCCCGGGTTCGAGAATAGTCACACAGTTACAGCCGGCAGTATGAACGCCCCCCTCAGGACGGATGTTGGTGACTGAGTTTTTCGCCGATCATCCCCGGCACTGGCGTCGCACAGTCTTTGCACCGCCACGTTCGACTCGTCGCGCCACGGTCCGATTCGATATCCTGTTTGTACTCGAGCAGCGCACCGCAGATACACCGATACGTTGCGCGGGACATCGGCGCGTTCTACGTTCGGCGGGTGCTTAAACGCCCAGCCAGCGTTCGACGTCCGAATACGTGCGTCTTTGGCAGGCGATCTGAACTCTACTCGTCGATTGTCACCTCTCGGCAACGGCGACCTCCGCCAGCACGGTTGACTCACCGACCGCCGCTCTTTCGTCCGATCGTTTATATATCAAACCGCGGCCAACGAGCCCATGGCAGAACGACCGACCGTCGACCGCCGAACCGTCCTGCAAACCATCGGCTCGAGTACCATCGCCGGGGGCGCACTTGCCTCGAGTGCCGGTGCAACCGACGACGCTCCATCGGATTCTAACGCTTCGGAGTCACGGGCAACCGGAGCCGATTGCGACGACATTCCCTCTGTGACCGAGGCGGCGGCAAACCCGCCCGAATCGTACGTCTCGACCGTCGACCGCGTCGTCGACGGCGAACACGTCGTCATCTTGCTCGAGGACGGCACCCAGACCGTCGGCCAGATCGTCGTTCCTTCGTCGGAGTACCCGTGTCTCGAGGAACGCGACAGGATCGTCGCAACCGTCGAGGACGACGATCTCACGTGTTACCGGTGGCTCGAGCAGCAAACCTCGGACCGTCTATCCGAGTTACTCGACTAACGGGTTACTCGACTGAGTCGAGTAATCTGGCTCACTCTACTGATCCGACTCACTCGAGGGTGTCCCGATACTGCTCGACGACGTCGGCTTCGGGTTCGCCGTCGGCGCGCAGTGTTCCGTCGACGAGGACCGTCACGCGATCCAGCGCCGATTCGAACGCGTCGACGTTGTGCGTGGAGATGACGACGGTTCGATCGCCTGAGTTCGGCTCTGACGCCGACTCGTCTCCGCGCCCACCCTCAATCGTTCCCGACTGGTACGACTCGAGGAACGCCCTGATACGCCGCCTCGAGTGGTCGTCGACGTCGGCCAGCGGCTCGTCGAGCAGGAGGAACTGCGGGCGCTTGACCAGCGCCAGCGAGAGGTCGAGCTTCTTCCGGAAACCGCCGGAGAGCTCGTCAGCCCGTCGGTGGGCGGCGGGTTCGAGTCGAAGCTCCTCGAGGAGCGTCTCGATCCACGAGTCGGGCGGTGGATCGCCGACGAACCCGCGAAACACTTCGAGGTTCTCTCGAGCGGTCAGGGAGGGATAGAACCGGGGTTCCTGAAAGCTGTATCCGACGGTGGCCTCGCCCCGATCGAGGCTCCCGTTCGTCGGCCGTGCAAGGCCGGTGAGTAACCGAAACAGCGTCGTCTTGCCGGAGCCGTTCGGACCGACGAGGCCGTGGAACTCGCCGGGGCGGAACGCGAGCGTGGCCCCCTCGAGATCGAGCGCGGTCGTTTCGCCGTAGCGTTTCGTCACGTCCGTGAGTTCGAGGGGTGTCGTTGGCATGGCTTGCTGGCTTGAATCGGGTTCTGCCATCGTCATCGCCTCCGTCGATACAGCGCGATCGTTAGCAGGAGTGCGATCAACGAGACGCCCGCACTGCCCGCGAGCCACAGCAGGTAATCGGCGTACAGCGAGGGCGGTGTGTCACGCAACAGCGCGCTTCGCAACGTGATCGCCGAGTAGTGCGTCGGGAGCGCCCGCGAGATGGTCGTCTGGGTTGAGGAAAAGAACCCGACGGGATAGACGAGACTCGAGAGCGCGAAGACGCCGAGTGTGAGCCCGAGGTTGACGAACAGCGCGGTCTTCCGGAGCTTCAGCAAGAAGAGGACGGCGAGTCCGGTCGACGCCAGCAAAACAAACGTGAGCGCGACGACGCCGAGCGCCATCGGCGAAAACGCCGCGACGGAGTAACCGAGCCACGACGTTACGGCGGTGATAACCCCGACCGGAACGACCAGTAACAGGCCGTAGAACAGCAGTTTGCTGGCGACGACCGTCTCGAGTCGCGATTCGGTCTGCAACCGATCGAGGACCAGCCGCTCGGAGTGAAGCTGATAGGGGAGATAGACCAGTCCGTAGAGCGCGACAAATGCAAAGAGGCCGGTCGGGACGAGGAACTCCGAGAGGCTTCGTTCCTCGCCGATGCCCTCGCTTTCGACGGCCACGTCCGCGGGGAGCGAGCTGTCGAACTCGGATTCGATAACACCGGCGCTCTCGTTGACCGGTTCCTCGAACGGCACGAACGCGCGGTCGGAAGTGACGGTATAGTTCGCCTCCGCACCCGGTTCCATGAGATCACCCGGTACGTGGACCACGATGTAGACCTCCTCACGCTGGAGCGCTTCGGTCGCTTCCTCGGAACTGTCGTAGGTCTCGGGGGTCGAAAACGCGGTGATTCCGGCTCGAGTGATATCCACTTCGTCGCTCGAGGCGTCCCCTTCGGCGACGAGGCCGACCGGAACGTCCTGGGGTATCGTCTGCTCGAATACGACCGTCCCGCCGGCGAGTGCACCGGGGATCAGTATCAACAGAACGACGACGAGACCCAGGTTTCGTCGGACCGCGATCGCCTCCTTGGACAAGAGGGCCAGTAGATCCACGCTACACCTCTTCGATCAGGTCGATGACGGCCGCTTCGTCGCCCTCGTACCGTATGCTGACGACGGTTTCCGCTCGCTCGAGGTCGACCTCCTCGAGTGCGTCGCCGAGTTCGTCGTCGCTGGTCGATCGCAAGGCCGCGATGGCACCCCTGAGGACCTCCTCGAGTTCCTCGGCGTCGCTTTCGGCGTCGGTGTAGAGACCGGCCTCGAGACGCATGCCACTGTCGACGACGTTGTATGCCCTGCTGACCACGGTCACTTCCTCGAGGATGTCGAAGCTGACCGGGATCGGAATGTCGAACGCATCCAGTTCGTCGGGATCGAGTGTCCCGTCTGCTCGCGTCACCACCGTAAACTGAGCGTCCTGCTCGTCGTGGGCCTCGAGGAGCTGTCCCGATATCGGGTCGTCATCGCCGTATCGAACCTCGAGGGAGTCGCGAACGGCGGCTTCGTTGCCGAGGGCGAATTGGCCCTCCCCGACGACGCCGACGGCGGGGGCGGTCGCCGACCCCGATTCGCCGGTTGGCTCGTACAGGTTCCCGTCGAAGTCGGTGGCCTCGTATTCGGTGCCCTGTCGAGCTTCGATGCTGTCGATCACGTCGTCGGTATTCCAGTCTCCGTCCACGGCCGCGGTGACCGTCGTGGAATCGAGGAACGAAGGCCCGCCACTGGACCCATCTTCAGACTCGTCACTGGATTCGGCTTCAGATTTGCCACCGGATTCGCCTCCGGACTCGTCGTCGAATACCAACACTCTAGTTGCACTCCGAGTGTCGATGTCCGTCTCGGCCTCGAGTCCGTCCAGCGTTTCCACAATGCCAATCGCTCCGCCTTCGATATCGTCGAGTTCCTCGAGCAGTCGGTCGTATTCGTCCGCTTCGAGCGCGTCTCCGTTCAGTTCGGCGAGCAGCTCCGTCTCCGCCGGAACGATGTCCTCGAGGGCTACTGGTTTAGTATCGTCATCTCCGTTTCCCAGGAGGGTATCGGTACAGCCTGCGGTTCCGACGGCGACGGCAACGCCGAGACCGCCGGCGAGTAACTGCCGTCTCGAGCGTTGTCCTCCCGACAGGGCTTCCTCTGGAGAGCGAGACAGAGACCGTTCGATCATGTTGGTTTATCTCACTGACGTGTTCTCTTAACTATGGGGGTATCTCACTACCAGTCGGCGTCGGCTGACAGCTGACCTGCGGTCGTCGGAACTACTGCCCCTGAAAGTCCGGATCGCGGTCTTCGGTGAAGGCCGCGACACCCTCCATCATGTCCTGCGTGTAGAACATCCGCTCCTGTTCGCGCGCCTCGAGTTCGAGCTGTTCTTCGAGGGTGTTGGCGTTCGATCGAAGGAGGAGCCGCCGAAGCGAGGAGTGGACTCGAGTCGGTCCGTTCGCGAGATCTGTCGCCCGTTCGTGCACTCGTTTGTCGATGTTGCCATCCTCGACGACTTCGGTCAGGAGTCCTGCCTCCTCGGCTTCGGGTGCGGGAAGGATGTCTCCGCTCATCAACAACTCCGCGGCGGTGCGGACGCCGACCAGTCGCGGGAGGATAAACGTCGCCCCCGTATCCGCCGTGAGCCCAATGTTCGAGAACGAGAAGCCGATCCGTGCGGATTCGTCGGCGTAGACGAAGTCACAGGCCGTCGCGAGCGATGCCCCTGCGCCGATCGCCGCGCCGTCAACTTTCGCGATCACCGGCTTCGAACAGGTCATGATCGCCTCGACTGCGGCGTGAAAGCCGCGATCGATGGATTCTGCGGTGGGTGTGGAGCCGACCGAGGTGAGGTCCGCACCCGCACAGAAGGCGTCTCCGTCGCCGGTCAGGACGAGACAGCGGACGTCGTCGTTTGCATTGAGTTCACGGAAGGCGGCCGCGAGTTCCTCGGTATCCGACTCGCTCACCGCGTTTTCACGTTCCGGGTTCGAGATCACGACGGTCGCGTACGGTTCGTCCTCGGCGATCTCTGTTCGAATGGTTGTCATAGTACACAGTCACTCTCGATAATCGTATAAAACCCCGCGAACAGCTTTCAATCGGCGTTCAGTTTCTCTACGGCTCGACCAGGTCAGGATGATCTTGGCTTCTCGAGGCTGGACGTGTTCAGAGATAGCCTAAGTCAGCCAGTCGCTCTTTGGTTCCTGCACGCATCGAAACGTTCTCGCTGCCCGCCTCGATCCCGATCGAATCGATGTCTCCGAGTTGGTCATCGAGACGGCGGCGCAACTCCTCGAGCCGGTCGCGACACGACGGCTCGTGTTGGTGGGTTTTGGATTGCTTTCGGTCGTGTTGCTGGCGTTCACCCTGTTGTCGACCGCTTTCGGCTCCTCCGGCTGTCAGCTCCTCGAGTAAATTCCGCTGTTCGTACGGATCCATTTCGAGGTCGTGGAACCGCTCGAATCCGTCGTCGCCGCGGACGTACTTCGCGTCCTGGGTCCGAACAGTCTGTAGCCGGCGGTCGAACGAGCGGACCCGATCCGGAACGTCGCCGAACCGCGCCTCGAGTCGGTCGATCGATGGTTGTGGTGCGACGTACTCCGCGAAAACGGCGTCCCGTGAATCGGTTTCCGAGGCCGGATGCATCGATTGACCTCGGCTCTGCTCGACGAACGCTCGATCCTCGACGCCGGTCGCCTCAAGCAGCGTTTCCGGAAGGTCGAGCAACTGGACGAAATCGCGGCGTTTCCCGCCGCCGGTGAACTCGCCGCCGTGAAGAACCAATGGGACGTGAAGGAGCGTGTCGTACAGGTTGTACTGGTGTCCGAAAAAACCGTGTTCGCCGACGTGTTCGCCGTGATCTCCGCAGACGACCAGGAGCGTGTCCTCCCACTTGCCCGTCCGCTCGAGCGCGCGTTGCAATCGCGCGATCTGTTCGTCGACGTAGGCGAGTTCGGCTCGATAGAGACCGCGAAGCATGGCAAACTCTCGGTCGTCGATCTCGTAGTCGCCGCAGTCGTAGGCTCGAGGGTCCTGTCGAATCGTCGCGGCTTCCTCGTAGCTTGCGCCCTCGGGAAGGTGCTGTTCGGCGAGTTCCTTCGGCGGATCGTACTCGACGTGTGGTTCGATGTAGTTACAGAACAGAAAGAACGGTCGGTCGTCGTCTCGTCCCTCGAGCCAGTTCTCGACCCACGACGTGGTTCGGTCGGCTCCGTCGTCTCCGGCCGGTTGAATCAGCTCGCTGTAAAGGATGTTCGTGGCGTTGACCATCGGATTGCCGTTGAAGAGATTGTCTCGAGTTGCGTCGAGTTTCTCCCGAAGGTCCTCACCGCGAACGACCGCGCCCATGTCGTCGTCGGATTGAATGTACTGCCAGCCCCGCCGCAGGCGGTCGAACCCACGGTCGAAGCCAAACTCTTCGGTGATCCAGGTGTTGTTCGAAACGCCGACGGTCTCGTAGCCGGCGTCGGAAAACGCCTCGGAAAGGGTCCGCAGCGATTCGTTCAAAAACGGGTGGTCTCCGTGTGTTCCGTGCTCCGAGGGGTACGTTCCGGTAAACATCGACGCGTGGGAAGGAAGCGTCCAGGGTGCGGTCGCGAACGCGTTTTCGAACGCCGAACCCTCCGACGCGAGCTTCGAAAGGGCCGGCATCGTCCGATCACTCACGCTTGTCGCTCGAGCGGTATCGAGGACGACGAAGACGACGTTTCGCGAACGCTCATGTGGCTCTGGATCACTGTCAGCTTGTGACTCCATTGTACGCTCTTTCCACCTCCCTCAGG
This sequence comes from Halostagnicola bangensis, assembly GCF_054653435.1. Classification (NCBI taxonomy): domain Archaea; kingdom Methanobacteriati; phylum Methanobacteriota; class Halobacteria; order Halobacteriales; family Natrialbaceae; genus Halostagnicola; species Halostagnicola bangensis. The sequence goes on from NZ_BAAIGG010000002.1 coordinate 2,286,429, forward strand.
GAAGGTCACCGACCCGGAGTGTGCAGGCCGCTCATACCAAATGGGCCCTGCGGCTCGCCGAACACGCCCGATATTGCCACTCGTTCGGGCGTTGGTGGGTTCAATAGCGATGTTGGCGAATCAGTAGTGGCTCTCCACCGCGCGCTGATACTGTCGACTGTACGTCGTTCACAATTCTCGTCGCCCCGTGGATGTGAGACGCTTCACAGAGGGACAGCCGACAGTATGAGGGCCGGCACCCGACGGAGCTAACAGACAGGGGGTTCTCGGTCGAATCGAACAGTGATGCGCGCCTTTCGGATCGCCTACGACGGCACCGACTACTTCGGCTTTCAGCGCCAGCCCGACGTGGACACCGTCGAGGATACGATTTTCGACGCACTCCGACGTCTCGAGGTACTCCCAGCCGATGCCGACAAACCCGACGGCTACGCCGCCGCCGGTCGCACGGACGCCGGCGTTTCGGCCCTCGAGCAAACGGTCGCCTTCGAGGCTCCGGACTGGCTCACCCCTCGAGTGATCAACAGCGAACTCCCCGCGGACGTGCGAGCCTGGTCGTTTGCCGATCCACCTGCAGGATTTCACGCCACGCATCACGCGACCAGGCGAACGTACACCTACCACCTCTACGCGCCACCTGTAGGGGGGTTGGCGGACGACGAATCACCTCCTTCTGAAGGGATACTGGAGAGGGCGGTACGGATCGAAGATGACCGATTCGACGCCGCGCTCGAGGCGCTTTCGGGCTCGCACGACTTCCACAATCTCACACCGGACGAGCGAAACACCGAGCGGTCGCCGACGCTCGAGGCGGCTCGCGACGACGATTTTCTCGTCGTCACCGTTTCGGCGGGCGGCTTTTCACGCGAACTCGTCCGCAGACTCGTCTCGCTCGCACGCGCAGTCGGGACGGGAGAAGCATCGCTCGAGAAAATCGAGCGAGCGCTCGAGGGCGAACAGTTACCGGGCCACGAGGGTATCGCCCCCGCACCGCCGGAACCGCTCGTGCTGACGGCCGTCGACTACCCGGACCTCGAGTTTCGTGTGGACGAGGAGGCGGCGACGAGCGCGCGACAGATCTTTGAGCGGCGTCGAATCGAACAGCGAACCGCGGATCGGGTCTCGAGACAGCTTCGTGACGGGATGTGAGCGCGGATCGGGATCAGTTATGACCCCATCTGATTTGAGGCGGGGTACTGCTCGGAGAACAGATTGGCGAGTGGGTTTATTAGATTCGGGCGACGACGACGGGGCATGGAACTGTCGCCCGAGGAGTATGGCGCGTACTGGCGAGCGTCGCTTCTGGTCGCCGCCGGTGTGCTCGTCGGCTATCTCGGCTATCGCGTCGCCGCACCGCTTCTGACGCATTCGGAGGCGGGTGCCACGTTGTTCGGGCTCTTCTTGCTGATCGCACTCATCGTCGCCGGGAGCTATCTCGTTACGCTCGGCGTCGCCAGAACGGTTCGGACCGCCGTCGATGCCGAGATGCGCGGTTGAATCCTCCCCGCTCTGAGGCGAGGTTTTGTGCCTGTTCCTCACAACTCCCATCCGCCTACCTCTGCGACGGTTCATAGGGTCGGTTGTCAGTCATTTCCGGCTATTCGCTATCAGTCCCAGCCGTCGGGCCAGATGTTCGCCGCGCGCATGCCCGACTCGTAGTGTTGTTCCTCGAGTGCGCTCAGGAGAACTTCTTTCCCGACTCGAGGGATGTCGGCTCGAGCGGATGCGAGTTCCCGAATTAGGAGGGCGGTCACCATCGCGTGCTCACGGAGATTCCGCGAATCGACTTTATCGCGGGTGTCGGCTTCGGTGTGGCCCCAGCCGCGTCCGCGCTCGCTCCCCGAGGGCGGTTCGCTGTGAAGTTGCAACGCCGGCACGCCGTCTCGAAGAAACGGCCAGTGATCGCTGAAGGGATGCGGTTCGGGAACGTGACCGATCGGCTGGCCGAACTCGTCGGCGACCCGTTCGGCGAGTTCCTCGATCGACTCCGATCCGTGGCTGAACGCCCGCAGGTTTCGGTATCGTCCGGCCCCGTCGACGTTGACGACCGCCCGAACCGACTCGAGATCCGTCCTCGTCGCGAGGGATTCGGCTCCCAGCAATCCGACCTCTTCGCAGCCGACCGCGACGACCCGAACCCGACACTCGAGGTCTGCGGAGAGAGCCGAGAGGATGGACGCCGCGCCGAGGGCGGTTGCGATTCCACAGCCGTTGTCCAGTGCTCCCTCGGCGATGTCGTGGGCGTCGTAGTGGGCGAGCAGAAGGATCTCCGCTGTCGATTCGTTTGTCTCGGCCGCTTCGGTCTCTCCCCCGTCTGCGTTCTTTCGGTCGGGTTTTACCACGCCGTGGACGTTCTGACTCGAGCCGTCGGTCGTCGTCGCTCCGACCTCGAGACGCGCACTGCCGTCGCGGTCGGCGTACTCGCGAAGCCAGTCGCCGGTTTCGTTACTCACGCCGATCCCGGGGATAGGGACTTCGCCGTCGAAAGAAAGCGCGCCGGTTGGGGGCAACTGGCCAGAAACGTGATTCGCGAAGACGAACGCCTCGGCTCCCGCGTCGACGGCGTGGCCGAACTTCTCCATCCGATGGACGAATCGCTGACCCGGCGGCGTCGTCGTACTCGCGACCGCGATCGCCCCCTGCACTGCGTCTCCCGCGGCATCGATCTCTTCGGGGGTTCCGTGGCCCACATCGACCAGCGTCCCCTCGAGATCGCCCGACGGCGAGTAGGGAAGCGAAATCGCGTCGAACGTCCGCTCGACGGGTTCCATGACGGTGAACGACGTTTCTCCGCGTTCCCAGTAGGGCATCGAAAACGCCTTGAGACGAACCTCCTCGAGGCCGGCGTCCCTGAACGAGTCGCCGACCAGTTCCGCCGCGCGCCGTTCGCCCGGCGAACCGGCCATTCGATGCGGGAGTTCGGTCAATTCAGTGAGGAGCTCCCACGGCCGATCGTCGTGCCACGCCCGCCCGAGGACGCGCTCGAGCTGAATGCTCTCGTTCATATCCCGAATTGCACGACGAACGGCAATACGCTGCCGGTGAAAGGCGGTGCGATTGTCGTTTCCGAGAACGGAAGTTCTCCCTCGGGAAGCCGAAACGAACGATCGAGATGCATATTTGATCTCTCCCGCTGACCGGCTTCGGTAGCTTTTCACAGCTTCGTTCCGAAATACGGTGTATGAGTTCTGTACCCAACCGCTCCGAAATCGACCAGGAATATACCTGGGATCTCGAGAGCATCTACGCGACCGACGAAGACTGGGAGGAGGCCTACGCGACGGTGAGCGAGCGCGTCGACGAACTGGCCGACTACGAGGGTCAGACGACCGACGACGCGGAGACGCTCTACGCCGTTCTCGAGCTTCGCAACGACATCATGCGCGAAGTGTCGACCGTCGCGGCCTACGCCAGAATGCGCCGCGACGAGGATACGACTGACCAGGAGTACCAGGCGCTGACCGCGCGCTCGCAGTCACTCGCCGCCGAGGCCCAGTCCGCGGCGTCGTTCATCGAACCCGAACTCCAGACGCTCACCCGGGAGGAGTTCGAGTCGATGGTCGAGACCGAGTCGGCGCTCGAGACCTACGAACACTACGTGGACGACGTGTTGCGGATGAAACCCCACACGCGCTCGGCCGAGGTCGAGGCCCTCCTCGCGGACCTGAGCGAGGTCACGGGTGCCACCGGCGAGGTGTACAACATGCTCTCGAACGCGGACATGACGTTCCCAACCGTCGAAGATCCGGACGGAGACGCCGTCGAGATAACCCAGAGCAACTTCACGAACCTGCTCAAACAATCCGACCGCGAGTTCCGAACGCGCGTCTACGAGGGCTACTTCGACGAGTGGGAGACGGTGCGAAACACCGTCGCGGCGTCGTACAAGAACAGCGTCAAAGCGGACGTCAAGACCGCACGGGCTCGAAACTACGACACCGCTCGCGAGGCCGCACTCGACGGACCGAACGTCCCCGTCGACGTCTACGACACGCTGGTCGACAGCGTCAACGACAACCTCGATAAACTCCACCGCCACGCCGAACTCAAACGGGACGCGCTGGGGGTCGACAATCTTCAGATGTGGGATCTCTATATGCCGCTGACGGGCGGCGAAGGGCCTGACCTCGACTACGACGATGCAACTGACCACGTCGTCGAGGCGGTCGCACCGCTGGGTGAGGATTACCAGTCCCGCGTCGCCGAGGGACTCGAGTCACGCTGGGTCGACGTCTACGAAAACGAGGGCAAACAGGCGGGCGCGTACTCCGGGGGGACCTACGACACGCAGCCGTTCATCCTGATGAACTATCAGGACGACATCACCTCGATGTACACACTGGCCCACGAACTCGGTCACTCGATGCACTCCGAACTCACAAAGGAAGAACAGCCCTACGTCTACTCGGGCTACGAGATCTTCGTGGCCGAAGTCGCCAGCACGGTCAACGAAGCACTCCTGACGAATCACTTGCTCGAGACCGTCGACGATCCCGCGTTCCGAAAGGCCGTCCTCAACGAGTTCTTAGAGCGTGTGCGCTCGACGCTCTATCGCCAGACGCTGTTCGCTGAGTTCGAACACGAAACGCACCAACTCGAGGAGAACGGCGAGCCGCTCACCGCCGACCGCCTGGACGAACTCTACCACGGACTCAAAGCGAAGTACTACGATCCGGCCGTCGTCGACGATCGCATCGCCCGCGAGTGGATGCGCATTCCGCACTTCTACCGGGCGTTCTACGTCTACCAGTACTCGACAGGGATCTCCGCCGCACTCGCGATCGTGGACAATATCCTTCCGGACGGTCCCGGTAGCGACCCGAACTGCGCCGCGGCGGAAGACTACCTCGAGTTCCTCCAGCGGGGCTCTCGAGAGTATCCCCTCGAACTCCTCCGGATCGCCGGCGTCGACATGAGCACCAGCGATCCGATCGACCGCGCGCTCTCGAGCTACGGCGACCGACTCGACGAGATGGCGACTCTGCTCGAGTAGGAAGAACCGACGGCCAATGGTTGTATTTTAGTCACTTGACGAACTATAGCACGGTATGCCCACCTCGAAACGTCTCCGCGCTTCGATAGCCTCACTCGAGTGGACGCCTGTCTCCATCCTGCTCGCCGCACTCATGGCGGTACAGATCACGGTATTCTACGGAACCATCGGCGGCGAACCGAGCGACATTGCCCTCTCGTTGGCCGCATTGTACGTCACAGCGCTAATTCTCGTTGTCTCGCTCGTGGACAGCCTTCACCAATCGAACGTGTTCTTCTTTGCATTGTTTGCTGGCTGGTCGGTCTTCATGTGGATATCATACATATTCGGCCCGTCCACCGTCGCGGCGATTATCGGAACGTTCACCGCCGTCTACACGCTCTATTACGCGGTCAAATACCGGTACGACGGGAATTTCTCTCTTGTCACAGCCGTTCGTTGACGCCGATCTGACTCCTCTAGCACGCACTTCTGGTAGGCTCGGTTGCCTCCTTGAGACGCCAGTTCCGCCCGAAACCGCCTAAGTCTCATCCTTCGACTGGTTCGTGACAATATGCCCCCGGTTGTCGTCCACCCGAAAACCAACCGCGACCCAAAGGCACATTTATCGTGGGTATCTTATCGATGTACATCACGATGTCTCGAAGCCCATCTGTTCCTGAGCGACCACATCGAGAGATCGATCCCGATCTCTCCGATGACGAACGGCTCGAGGCGCTCCGTGGACACTTCGAAGATCTCACCGACGTTCGAGATCAGCTGTCCGAGCAGCTCGATTCTGCACAGGAGCGCCGCGAACGGTTACAGGAGAAAGTCAACACCGTCGAACGCGAAAACGAGACGCTCAAAAGCTCCTCGTTGTACATTTCGACGGTCGAAGACGTTCTCGACGACGACGAAGTGGTCGTCAAACAGCATGGAAACAATCAGGAGGTCCTCACGGACGTCTCTCCACGAATCGCAGAGAAAGTCGAAAGCGGCGATCGCGTTGCCGTCAACGACTCGTTTTCCATTCAAACGGTTCTGGACGCGGAAACCGACGCCCGCGCACAGGCCATGGAAATCTCCGAAAAACCCGATGTCGATTACGACGAAATCGGCGGAATCGACGAACAGGTTCAGGAGGTCCGCGAAGCGGTCGAACAACCCCTCGAGGATCCCGAACTGTTCGAGGATGTCGGTATCGACCCGCCGAGTGGCGTCCTGCTCCACGGACCGCCGGGGACGGGCAAGACAATGCTCGCGAAGGCCGTCGCGACCGAAACCGACGCCACCTTCATCAAGATGGCCGGCTCGGAACTCGTCCGCAAGTTCATCGGCGAAGGCTCCCGCCTCGTTCGGGACCTCTTCGAGATGGCTCGCGAGCGCGAGCCGGCAATTATCTTCATCGACGAAATTGACGCCATCGCGGCGACCCGAACCGAATCGAAGACCTCTGGCGACGCCGAGGTCCAGCGGACCATGATGCAACTGCTCTCGGAGATGGACGGCTTCGAAGCCCGCGGCGAAATCCGCATCATCGCCGCGACCAACCGCTTCGATATGCTCGACCGCGCTATCCTCCGTCCGGGGCGCTTCGACCGCCTCATCGAAGTCCCCGAACCGAATCGGGAGGGCCGCGAACGGATCCTCGAGATCCACACGCGGGATATGACCGTTTCCGACGAGATCGACTTCGCCGATCTCGCGGACGAAACCGACGGCTACTCGGGTGCCGAAATCGAGAGTCTCGCGACCGAAGCCGGCATGTTCGCCGTTCGAGACGACCGCACCGAAGTCCGTCACGAAGACTTCACCGACGCCATCGAGAAGATCGAAGACGACGACTCGAGCGACGTGATTTCCTCGGCCGGGTACTTTTTCCAATAGAACCGACCGTTTGCGCTATCGTTCGAACGCCGATATGTTTCGTTGCGCGGCGAAACCGCCAGCGAAACGTCCCTCGGCAAAATGTCGATCAAAAGCACCGGAAGACGCACCAGCTCACTTCGCTCGCGGTGAGTACCAGTGTGGTCGCTTGCCCTCCCCCGCCTCGCGGCCCCCTCAATTCCTCGGGGGACGCTCGTGGCCACTGCACGTTCTCCGTCAATCCGTCGAAGTGACTCGAATCGAATCGCAACGCCTTACGCTATCGATCCCCGAAATCGGATAATGAGCACGATCCGAATCGTCTGGGGGACCGCGTCGGCCCCGACGGCGATGGCATCTTACGACGCCGCACTCGCCGAAGCCGGCATCGAGAACTACAACCTCGTCGCTGTCTCTTCCGTTATTCCCGCAGACACCGCCGTCGAGGCCGTCGGCACCGCGCCCGATCTCGGCCCCGCCGGCGACCGGCTCACCGTCGTCGAAGCTCGAGCCACGACCGCCGGACCGGGGCGGGTAAGCGCGGGATTGGGTTGGTCCCAATCAGCCGATGACGGGCCGGGGATCTTCTACGAAGCCGCCGACGAAACCGACAGCGAGGACGTCGAAACTCGAGTCCGAGAGGGACTCGCGGCCGGCCAGGAGCTTCGGGAGTGGGAGTTTGCCGATCCTCGAGTTCATGTCGAGAGCGCGCAGGCGAACACGGGTACGTACACGACGGCGGTCGTGTTGGCGGTCTACGGAACGAGCGAGCCGATTTGCTGAATTGTCGGAAGCCGAATCCTTTTTATTGCCCGTCCCCATTAGACTGGTAGGACTTCTCATGAACGGAAATACGCCGTACGCGGGCTTGCCGGGTGTCACTGGGGCTGGAAAGCGTGCAGCGGCGGATATCCCCGATCTGTCGAACACACAAAAACGAACGCTTCACCGCGACGTCTCGCGGATCGCCGCCCGAACGCGGGAGTTCCTTCCGAACGAGTACATCGTCGATTCCGATATCTCGCACGGTACCGGCGGTCCACAGGTGACCGTCGCCGTCCGACCACCCGTCGGTCACGCCGTCAGCGCCGGCTTTACGCCGGACCTTGAGGCGGATATCGAGAACGCCGCCGAAGAAGTGATCGACGCCGACGAGCGCGACGAGGTCGCTCGCGGGCTCGCCGCGAGTGCCGCACTGCAGGTCAAACAGGCGCTGAGCAACAACGTCACGCCGACGGCGAGATAGCGGAGACACAGATCGCCACTCACTCGTTTTACTGGCCGATTCAGCATAATTCGAGGTGGAGCCTCCGACCTCAAGGAGCGAGCGAAGCGAGCGAGTAGGTCGGGAGAGGAAACCGGCAACGGACGACGCAACCGCACGACGGTAGCTACCCGACTCCCAAGCGTATACGTATCGTTAGACAATAATCTGAAACATGGAGGTTCGTCGAACCGCGCCGGTCAAACTCATTGTTCCGGATGAGCGCCGCGACGACCTCCACGAATCCGCCCGACAGTTCCTCCACTGTGCGAACCACGCCGCCGAGTTCTGTTGGGACGACAACTCCTACACGAACTGCGTTATGGCGAACACGACCGCACGGGACGCGCTCTACACGGAACTACGAGAGGAAACCGATCTCACCGCAAACCTCGTTCAAGAAGCCATCCGACGCGCCGTCCAAGCGACGAAAGGGTGTGTAGAACGGTGGAAACAGGGCAAGCGGGTGAGCCAGCCGGAGTTCACGTCATGGAGCATGGTCTACGACAAGCGGAGTGCGACCTTCTACCGCGACCGTGTCTCGCTCTCGACCGTCAACGGACGCGTCGAGTGCGACTTTGAACTTCCGGCAGACAGTCCGACCCCCTACGAGCAGTATGTTCTCTCGCAGGACTACGAGTTCCGAGCAAGCACACTCCAATACGACAAGGAGACCGACGAGTTCTACTTCCACATCACGACTCGGAAGTACGATTCTGACGATGACGAGGTTTCGGAAGATACTGAGCACCAAACAGTCCTCGGTATCGACCTCGGCGTCAACAGCCTCGCAGTGGCTTCGACCGGCACGTTCTGGCAGGGCGACGAGTACGACCACTGGTGCCGCGAGTTCGAGAAGCGACGGGGAGAGATGCAACAGCGCGGCACGCAAGCCGCGCACAACGCGCTGCTTCGCCTCGGAAAACGCGAAGAAGCATGGCGCAAACAGTACATCCATACCGTCGCTAACGAGATCGTTACGGAAGCCGTTGAGAACGGGTGCGACGTGATCGTGTTCGAGGACTTAACGGACATCCGTGAGCGGCTTCCACAGGCTAAATGGAACCACGTCTGGGCGTTCCGCCGCCTGTACGAGTACGTCGAGTATAAGGCCGCGGAACGCGGCGTCACGGCGAAGCAAGTTGCGCCGAACCACACGTCACAACGCTGTTCTCGGATTGACTGTGGGTTCACACACGAAGCGAACCGTGACGGCGAACACTTCGAGTGCCAGAAGTGCGGCTACGAGGTCAACGCGGACTACAACGCGGCGAAAAATATCGGGCTACGCTATGCCCGGAAGCGGAAACACAGACTCCGTTCCTCGCCCAAGTCGGGGAGCGGAGACGCACCAGTAGACGTGCGTGTAAATGGTGGGACGTTGAACGGCAAGAGTCACCGGCCAATTGCTGGTGACTGATTGCCGGGAGTCCACATCAAAGCCCTACCCTCAACGAGCGAACCTCGTATGGGGTGAGCGAAGTAGGGTAGGGTAGTTTACTACACGAGCTGCTCGAGCTGATGGAGCCGACGCTCGAGATCGATCGCCGGCTCAACTGAAGGATCCTTACACACTCTTTCGAGCGTCAGTAACGGATCCGTTCCCGTCCGTTCGAGGTCGGTAAGTAGTTCCTCGAGGGCGGTCCGATTGCGCGCGAGCGACGAACATAATCCGATCACAAGTGCGATCCCGGCGGCCGGCTCCGCACGAGTCGGAAACGCGTCGCTGACGCTCGTAAAGTCGGTCGTCTCCCGAGAAACCGTCCGTGAATCCGTCCCGTCGTCTTTTTCGAGTGCATCGACGGTCAGACACTGCGAGCAGATCGCGGCCGCAGGTGCTTCTGACGGCGAAAACTTACGATAGGATTCCGGAACGGCGAACGAAACGGTCGACGAACCGCAGGTACAACAGCGCATAGGTTTCGGGTATCCGCAGATCGAGTCCCGAGCCGAACGCACGGCACGGAATCGAGGCCCTCAGTTGCCGCCCGCCGCGCTTCCGACCGGCGGCGCCTGTCCGCCCTCGAGGTCCTCTGCTTCCTCGGCTTCTTCGGCAGCTTTTTCTTCTTTTTCTTCCTGTTCTTTCTTCTCCTTGATCTTCTTCAGGCGGAACGTCTCCTCGCGTTCTTGTTCCTCGAGCGACTGCTCGATGTACTCCTGGCCCTCGTAGAGCTCCGGTAGGAGTTTGAACTCGAGGGCGTTGACGCGCCGTTTGGTGGTTTCGATCTCTCGAAGCATCTTCTTCATCGCCGTTTCGACTTCGGCGGCGAGGATGATGCTCTCTAAGAGGTCCTCGTAGGCTTCCGCGGCTTCGTCGATGCGTGCGGAGGTGCCCATGATCCCGTAGCCTCGCTGGCCGAGATCCTTCGAGACGCGCGAGGATTCGATCTGTGGCACGACGACGCCCATGATATTCTTGGACTCGGTCGTGATCTCCGGGTGCTCTTGTAGGGCCGCCGCGGCTCCGCGGACGGCGACGTCGCCTTCCATGGCTCGAGCCATGTTGATCTTCTTTTGTGCCTCGTCGTAGTCCTCGGAAAGCTCGCCGCGGACGTCCTGGGCCTTGTCCAGGATGTCCATGAACTCCATGATGAGACCGTCTCGTTTCTTCTCGAGGGTGCCGTGGCCGCGCTCGGAAAGCTCGATGCGATCCTCGATCGCCATCAAGTTTTTGCGGGTCGGCTTGACGTCCTTGGCCATGTTGTGGAGAGGTTGCGCCCCCAGTCGGATAACTGTTTACAGTTGCTCTCGAGGGAGGCTGTTTCGAGAGTGGTCAGCTTCAGCGACACCGATCGGTCACAATAATTCCGCGCCCATGATCACAACGCCAAACGCACTCGCTGCGAGTCCCGCGAGAGCGTAGCCCGCTCCGCGCATCAGGAGTCGCATTCGCGTTTCTTTCTCGGTGGCGTCCGAGAGCATAAACGTGGGTGCCCCGGTGCCGACAATCGCGACATCGGCGTCGACGCCGGCGGGCGGCCGTTCGGCCGTCCCGACCGCATAGCAGTGGCCGCCGACGTCGAGTCGTTTCTCGGTGTATCGTTTGTTTCCGATGCCGACGCTTCCTAACCCGGGAATGTTAGCCGACACACTGAGATTCCACGAGCCGTCGTCCGGAACCGGCTCGCCTTGCGCGTTCGTCTTTCGCGTTCGCTCCTTCTCGAGGGAGAACGATGCCCCTTCGGGATCGACGTACGCTGTCCCCGACTCGTCTTCGAGGACGAACGGCCGGAACGCTTGGCCGGAATCGATCGTTCGCCAGCTCGAGTTCGAACTCCCGGAGCTGTTACGTCGCTTCTCGACTTCGTACTCGTAGGCAACGCAGTCCTCGCCGAAGTGGACCGACTCGAGGGTCGAATCGTGGCCGCGAATATCGCCCTCGACTTCGACCGTTCCGGATGCGGTGATCGCCTGATTGATCGGGACCGGATCGTTCGCGCTGAGCTGTCGCCACTGCCGGAGCGCCTTTCCCCCCACTACGAGACCGGCGATACCGAGTCCGGCGATGACCACCCCGATGAGTACCGTTACGATGTCCATATCGCTTCCCCCGCAGGCCAGGTACTATTAGGTTTCGCGCTGTTTCCGGGCGAGTAACTCGGTTTTCGACCGACCGTCCGGAACTCGAAGTCGGCGCTTGGCGACCGCGCGAACCAGCATCATCGACGATCGGTTGGCCGTAGCCGCTCGGGTGACGTTCTCGAGCGGGTCCTAACGCGTTCTGCGGCCTACCCCTGTCCGACCATCCGATCTTCGTCCTCCCACTCCTCCTGGCGAAGTTCGTACTTCTGGATCTTGCCGGTCGCGGTCGTCGGCAGTTCCTCGACGAACTCCGTCCGCCGAACTGCCTTGTAGCCGGCCAGATTGTCCCGCGTGAACTCGAGGAGGTCCTCGGTAGTCACTCCCGGTTCCTCGAGGTCGCCGCTTTCGGGGACGACGAACGCTTTCGGCGTCTCGCCCCACTCGTCGCTCGGCGCGGGGATAACCGCGACGTCTGCGACCTCGGGGTGGTCGAACAGCGTGTCCTCGAGTTCGATGCTCGAGATGTTCTCTCCGCCGGAGATGATGATGTCTTTCTTGCGATCCTGAATCGCGATCATCCCGTTTTCGTCGATCGTTGCGAGGTCGCCCGTGTGGTAGTAGCCCTCGATGCGATCGGAGAAGGCCTCCTCGGTCGCGTCGGGTTTATTCCAGTACTTCTCCATGATCTGGTTCCCGCGGACGACGACTTCGCCGAGCGTCTCGTCGTCCCGCGGGACGTCCGCTCCGTCCTCGTCGACGACTCGGATCTCGGTTCCCAGGTAGGCCAGCCCCTGTCGTTTCTTGATTCGGAACCGGTCGTCGCTGTCGTCCTCGAAGTGTCGGCGCGCGTCGGAGGTGGTGATCAGCGGCCCCGTCTCGGTCGCCCCGTAGACGTGTTTTAGGTACCAGTCGAACTCCTCCTCGACGGTTCGGATGGTCGCTTCCGGCGGCGCGCTTCCGGCGGTTGCGAGTCGAACCGGCGAGTCGCCGGTCGTCTCCGGCTCGTGGTCGCCGTAGTAGTCGACCAGCATGTTCAGGACCGTCGGCGCGCCGCACATGTAGGATACGTCCTCGCTTCGGACCGCTTCGAAGATATCCCCAGCGTCGACGCCGCGCGTACAGACGTGTTTCGCCCCGACGCCTGTCACGGCGAAGATGTGTCCCCAGCCGTTGGCGTGGAACATCGGCAACGTCCAGAGGTAGGTGTCGTCGTCGCTGATCTCCTGGTGGGTGACCACCAGATACGCATGAATCGTTTCACAGCGGTGGGTTCGACAGACGCCCTTCGGTTCGCCCGTCGTTCCGGAGGTGTAGTTGATCGTGATGATCTCGTCTTCGTCCATCTCCGGGCGGTCGTACTCGGTGCCGGCCGACTCGATGACCTCATCGAACTCTTCCCACGCTCCATCCCCACCCACCTCCTCCACGTCGTTCGTGATGAACGTCTCCGTGGGAACCTCCTCGCGGACAGCCTCGATGGCGTCCGCGAACTCGTAGTCCGCGTAAATCGCGTCGACGCCCGCGTCAGAAAGGATGTATTCGAAATCGTCTGGCGTCAACCGATAGTTCAGCGGCGTGTGAACCCCGCCGACCTGCATGATCCCGTAGGCCGCCTCGAGGTGATAGTGCGTGTTCGGATCCAACACCGCGACGCGGTCTCCCTTCTCGATACCTCGTTCCTGCAAGGCCGCGGCGAACCCGTCGGCGCGCGATCCGACCTCGTCGTAGGTCAGTCGCTCGCCGGTCGTAGCGACCACCGCCTCTTCGTTTCCATAGTGGCTCCGTGCCCGGTCGAGGAACTCCGTCACGAGCAGTGGTTTGTGCATGCACAGTAACCATCATTATCGATTGGCACGTTTGTTTCGGTCAGTCCACTCGCTCGAGAGTCTCTCCGACGAGGCAGATTCCTCATAATCTCGAGACGAACTGCCCTCGAGCAAAGATTTTGTAATCGTCACTCGTACGAACTACCACACACCGTGTCACGTCGAACACAGTCCGGGACGCTTCCGGAGACGCTCGAGGAGCCCGACGTCGGATTCGTCGCCATCGCAGGCGTCTACGTAGGTGCCGTCTTGCTAGCACTTTTGATCACCGGCGGGCTCGCAGTCGGCGCGTCGGCTCTGGCCATCGTCGGAAGTATTTCGACCGCCGGAACGGTCGGACTCATCGCCGGTGCCGTGCTCGCACGCCGAGCGAACGGCTTTCCCGAGCGACTCGGTCGTAGAACGCGATCGCTGGCGCTCCCGTTCGTGATTCCAGGATTGTTCGCCATCGTCGGGATCGCAGGAGTCGTCTTCTCATCGATCTCCGCGGTCGTAGCGCTCGCGGCTGGGGCTAGCGCCGTCGTCACCGGCTCCGTCACCGCGGTCGTCGCCAGAATGGCACGGACCCGATACGCTCGAGCGGCAACCTCGACGAACCCGATCGTGACGGTACCCTGGTTACTCCCGAACCGCGGCCTCTATTGGATCGGATTTGGCGTGGTCTGTCTCGCCATCGCCGGGCTGTTCGCCCTTCGAGATGGATCGATCCTTCGAGGACGCCCGCTGTGGTGGTCCGTACTCATCGGACTGTTCTCCATCTTCTTCGGCATCTCGATCAGGGTCAACAGAAGGGGTGGCATTCGAGAGGCGATCCGGTCCGGTCCGCCTCGTCGCAGCGTCCTCGACGCGGAGTGGGGGATGGCCGGTTCCGGCACTCTCGAGACGGCAACGAAACTGCAGATACACGACGCGGGAATAGTCCTCAAGCGACCGATGCGCCGTACGTTTGTCCCGTGGTCTGTCGTCGACGATATTCGATTGACCGACACCAAACTCGTGATCGAACGCCGCCGCTGGTTCGATATTCGGTGTGATCGTATTCTACTCGACGACGCTGAAGCGGTTCTCGAGACGATTACCGAGGCGTGGACTGATGCCGTCCGTTCACCTGATCGGGACTATTCGGCTTCCTGTCGGTCGATGTCTACCCAAGAACAAGCAGAATCGGAATCGAAATAGAGCGAATTTAGTCAGCCGAAACGGCTTCGGCTTCTTCGCCGTCTTCTTCTTCGCGGTAGTGCTCTTCGATGAGCTCTTCGTCGATACGGTTGAGAGCCTCTTTCGGCAGCATCGAGAGCAGATCCCAGCCGATCTCGAGGGTTTCCTCGATCGAGCGGTTGGTGTCATAGCCCTGCTGGACGAACTCCGTCTCGAAGCGATCGGCGAAGTCGAGGAACTTGTTGTCTCGTTCCGAAAGCGCTTCGCGACCGACGATGTTCACGAGGTCGCGCAGGTCCTCACCCTCCGCGTACGCGGCGTACATCTGGTCGGAGACATCGCCGTGGTCCTCTCGAGTGAGGCCCTCGCCGATACCGTCGTCCATCAGCCGGGAGAGGCTGGGCAGGACGTTGACCGGCGGTTCGATACCCTGACTGTTCAGATCCCGATCCATCATGATCTGGCCTTCCGTAATGTAGCCGGTCAGGTCCGGAATCGGGTGAGTGTCGTCGTCGCCGGGCATCGTGAGGATCGGAATCTGGGTGACCGATCCCTCACGGCCTTCGATTCGACCTGCCCGCTCGTAGAGCTGGGCCAGGTCGGTGTACATGTATCCGGGGTAGCCACGTCGACCCGGAACCTCCTCACGTGCGGCACCGATCTCTCGGAGCGCCTCACAGTAGTTGGTCATGTCCGTTAGGATGACCAGCACGTGGTAGTCCTTCTCGAAGGCGAGGTACTCGGCGGTCGTCAGGACGAGCCGCGGCGTGACCTGGCGTTCGACTGCCGGGTCGTCCGCGAGGTTCATGAAGACGACCGAGCGCTCGAGTGCGCCCGTTCGCTCGAAGTCCTGCATGAACTCGTTTGCCTCTTCTGCGGTGATTCCCATCGCGCCGAAGATGACTGCAAACTCCGATCCGTCCTCGTCGTCTCCTTCCTCCTCTTCAGGCACGGTCGCCTGCCGGGCGATCTGGAGTGCGAGTTCGTTGTGCGGCAGACCCGATCCGGAGAAGATCGGAAGCTTCTGGCCGCGAACCAGCGTGTTCATGCCGTCGATGGCGGAGACGCCGGTCTGAATGAACTCCTCTGGATACTCCCGGGAGTAGGGGTTGATCGCTTCGCCGACGATGTCGTGTCGTTCGTCGGGGACGATTTCCGGACCGCCGTCGATCGGGTTGCCGGAACCGTCTAACACCCGTCCGAGGAGATCCTCGGTGACGGGCATCTTCATCGTCTCGCCCAGGAAGCGAACGGATGCGTTGCGGTCGATTCCGCCCGTCCCCTCGAACACCTGGATCGAGACAATCCCTTCGCTCGATTCCAGCACCTGACCGCGCAGCGTTCGACCGTCCTCGGTCTCGATCTCGACGATCTCGTCGTAACCGACCGGCTCGTCGACCTCGGCGAACACCAGCGGACCGCTGATTTCCGTGATAGTCTGGTACTCTTTCATTGTTAGTACAGTGCTCGCAGTTGTTCTTTGAGATCGTTCTGGATCTCGTCGATGAACTCCTCGTACTCCTCGGCCGTTCCCATTCGGTTGAGCCGCGGTGCGGCGTCGACGTCCTGGATCTCTTCGACGGGAATGCCCGCCTCGAGGGCCTCGAAGGCCTCGTCGTTGAACGTCTTGATCGCTCCGAGCATCTGGTAGGTCTTTTCGGGTTCGCAGTAGGTGTCAACGTCGTGGAGCGCGTTCTGCTGGAGCCATGCTTCACGCAGGTAGCGTGCGACCTCGAGGGTCAGCTGCTGGTCCTCCGGCAGGGCGTCCTTGCCGACGAGCTGGACGATCTCCTGAAGTTCGCCCTCCTCGTCAAGGACGTCGACCGCCCACTGGCGAACGTCCGACCAGTCGCCCGCGATGTTGTCCTCCCACCACGGATCGAGCTGGTCCTTGTACAGCGAGTAGGACTCGTTCCAGTCGATCGATGGGAAGTGCCGACGTTCCGCGAGGTCGGCGTCGAGCGCCCAGAACGTCTTGACGATACGCAGGGTGTTCTGGGTGACCGGCTCGGAGAAGTCCCCGCCGGGTGGCGAAACCGCACCGACGACCGAAATCGATCCTTCGCCGCCGTTGATCAGCTGGAACTTGCCGGCGCGCTCGTAGAACTCCGAGAGTGACGCGGCAAGATACGCCGGATACCCTTCTTCGCCGGGCATCTCCTCGAGTCGACTCGAGATTTCGCGCATGGCCTCTGCCCACCGGGAGGTGGAGTCGGCCATCAGCGCAACGTCGTAGCCCATGTCGCGGTAGTATTCTGCGATCGTAATTCCCGTATAGATACAGGATTCACGCGCCGCGACGGGCATGTTCGACGTATTGGCGATAAGGCAGGTCCGGGCCATCAGCGGGTTCCCGGTCTGTGGGTCCGGCAGTTCCGGGAAGTCCTCGATGACCTCGGTCATCTCGTTGCCGCGCTCGCCACAGCCGATGTAGACGACGATGTCCGCGTCGGACCACTTGGCGAGCTGTTGCTGGGTGACGGTCTTCCCGGATCCGAACGGACCGGGAATCGCCGCCGTCCCACCTTTTGCAAGCGGGAAGAGTCCGTCCTGGACGCGCTGTCCAGTGACGAGGGGCTCGGTTGGGGTCTCCTTGTCACCGGCGGGACGGGCCTCACGGACCGGCCACTCCTGGTGCATCTGGATCTCCTCGCCGCTGTCCAGTTCGACGACGGTCTCCTCGACCGTGAACTCGCCACTTTCGACGCTCGTGACTTCTCCGCCTTCGTAGTCCGGCGGGACCATCACTTTGTGTTCGATGGTGACCGTCTCCGGCACGACGCCGACGACGTCACCGGGTTCGACCGAATCGCCTTCCGCGACTTCGGCCTCGAACTCCCACTCTTTCTCGAGGTCGATACCGGGGGCGTCGACACCGCGGTCGAGAAACGCCGTCCCCATCTTGTCCTCGAGGACATCGAGCGGGCGCTGGACGCCGTCGTAGATGGAGTCCAGCATTCCCGGTCCGAGGTCGACGCTGAGCGGTTCGCCCGTGTTCTCGACGGGTTCGCCGGGGCCGACGCCGGAGGTTTCTTCGTACACCTGAATCGTGGTCAGGTTCCCTTCGATTTCGATAACCTCGCCCATCAGCCCTTCGTCGCCGACGTAGACGACGTCGTTCATCCGGGCGTCGAGGTCCGCGGCGGTCACGACTGGACCGCTCACGCTTTCGATGACACCGCCAGATTCGGCGGCTTCCGTGTTGTCTGCCTGACTCATACTAGTTCTCGTTATCGTCTTCGTCCTCTTCCATCAGGTCGATACCGATCGCGCGCTTGATCTGGTCACGGAGTCCGCCGCCACCGGTACCGCTTCCGATGGTGACGACGACCGGTTCGACACTCGTTTCGACGTTCTGTCGGACGTTTCGAGAGAGGTGCTCGAGATCGTCGTCGTGCATGACGACGATGCCAACTCCGTCGTCGTTCAAGACTGTGGTGACGGCGTCGTCTAAGTCTTCTCCCTTCTGGTCGTCCGGCACGTTCTCGAACCGGCGGACACCCGCCAGCCGAAAGCCGGTGGTAAACTCCGAACTGCCGACAACTGCGATTTCCTGGCTCATAGGATCACCAGTTCCTCTTCGATCTCGGTTTCGTCCAGTCCGACTTCGCGACCTCGTGCAATCGCGCGAATGTTCTCGACTTCGCGTTCTTTCGCGAGGATGTAGGACAACACTGCCGATACCGAGACCGGGTAAATACTCGAGAGTCGATCCGAGTACTCGAGGAGTGCGGCATCGAGTGCGTGTTCGAACTGAATGAGGCTCTCTGCGTTACGAAGTCGTCCGAGCGCGGTCGAGAGGCGATCGCCGTATCGTCCGCTCTCTGCGATGTGATCGACGAGTTCGTCGTAGTCCGTGACGAGTCGGGAGAGTTCGGACTCGTCGAACAGGACGCCGCCTTCGATGTAGTACTCCGCCGGATCGAGGCCGGAGCCACTTCGTGCGAGCCGAAGCGCGTTCCGAGCGTTCCGGAAGTCGATCTCCGCCTGCAGGAACTCGACGTAGAGGGCGTCCGGCCCTTCGGACGGTCGTCCGAGGTCGTCGAGTAAGTGCTCGTAAAACTCCCTGTCGAGTGCGTTCTCGAGCGGAACGAGAACGCCGGTCTCCTCGTACACCTCGTAGGCTTCAGAAAGCGGCTCGTAGTACATCGTTCGACCGAGCACCTCGATCGCGTCTTCGATCTCGTCGACCTCGAGCAGTCGATCGATCGTCGCCTCCTCGAGTTCGCCGGCGCGGATGAGGTCGGTTTCGATCTCTTCGGCGGGCGTGTCCGTGTAGATGCCGCGGATGATCGTTTTTAGGTTCCAGACATCGAACTTTCTGAGGTAGCGGGCGATACGGTCGTAGACGCGACCGTTCGACCAGTCTAGCAAGTCCTCGAAGTGTCTTGCGAGGTTCTGGTTCAACGCGTATTCGATCAGGTCGACGCCGGAAAACCGCGTGCCGAGCTGGTTGATTTCGCGTTCGTACTCCGTCTCCTCCATAAACCGTGCGATCCCGCTCGGCCCCATCCGGACCAACTTCCGATAATCCTCGTCTGCGAACAGCGCGGCTCGGCGTGACCGAACACGTGCGTTCACGTATTCCGGATTTGAGGCACCTGCGCTCATTGCTCGAATAGTTGGTCGCTGATCTCCCGGAGGTTGTCTTCCCAGACGTTCTCGAGCAGCGAGTCGAACGTGTTGTTCACACGGACTCGCGATTGCTCGCTCTCGACGACGACGCCGCCGAGACAATCGTAGTCTCCGGCGAACGTGTAGCCGTCGTACTCCTCGAGGATCGACTCGAGAAGCTCCTGGTCGTCGGATCGACCGTAAACGCTCACGTCTTCGCCATCGTCGAACTCGACTGCCGCGGCGTCGAGGAGTGTTCGCGTGAGTTCTTCACGGGTGTCTCCCTCGAGCGCTACGAGTTCGTCTTCGACGGTTTCGTGAACGTCGTTGAGGACGTCGCGGCGTGCCTCCAGGCGCTGTTGTTTCGCCTCCAGTTTCGCACTGGAGAGTCGCTGTTCGCGAAGCTGCTCGATCTCACGTTCGACCTCGCGCTCTGCTGAGGCTGTAATCTCCTCGGCGTCTGCCTCGGCTGCCGATTCGATCTCCTCGGCGCGGGCGTCACCCTCTGCGCGTATGTCTTCCGCACGCGCGTGGGCTTCTTCTCGAATGTCTTCAACGACTGTGTCCAAACTCATTGTGAGAAAAGGGGGGCGATTACAGGGCGAGGATGACGATGAGGAGCGCGAAGATAACGAGTGTCTCCGGAAGCACCGTCAGGATGATCCCTGGGATCAGCATGTCTCGGTCCTCGGCGACAGCACCGACGGCAGCGGCGCCGATACCACGTTCTGCGTATCCTGATGCAAGCGCTGCCAGTCCGACAGCGATCGCTGCGGCACCGTAATCAGTGAGGAACGGTGATTCTTCGACGGTTCCGTTCTGCAGTACGACCTCGGTAAGTGCGGCTCCAATTTCAATCATGTGTAAGGTAGTTCTCGGTGTCGTTCAACGGCTTCGAACAGGCTATTCTCGCCACGCGGACACTATAAATCCCCCGAAAGAATTCGACATAGCTAAGCCCTCTCATTAGGCCTTAGACTGCTGTGTTTGGGAGTAACACGAGTGTCGATTCGAGTCGTTCCGTGACTTCGAACGAACGATGAGAAAAACGAGATTCGACGTAAACGCGCTTAATCCGCTGTGTGTGTCTGATCTGTGTGTGTTCGATCGTCACCGAACGGCTCGTACTCTTCGCCGCCGCCCTCGTAGAACTTCTGGAAGAACTCGACGTACTCGAGGCGGAGCATCTGAATGCCCGCCGCGGTGATGCCGAGCAGGAGGACGACGATGTGACCGACAACGAACACTACGACACCGAGGATGATGCCGAGAGCCGAGAGCGCGATCCCGTCACCGAGGTGGATGAGTCCGACGAACTGTTGGGAGAGGTCTCCTGTCCCTGCGACAGTTTCTGCCCCAACGCCTGGGATGTCGAAGTACATGTAGCCGTTGGGAGCCTCGTAGGCACCGAACACCAGGAGGTTCACAACGAACGCCATGACACCCTTCGCGAGCAAGACGGCCACGATTCGTAGGTACGAAAGGACGTGACCGAACGCCCAGGCTGGCGTTTCGGCGACACCTGCAATTCCCTCACCGACGGCCACCATGACGAAGCCGACGAGGAACGCGACGAGGCCGATCACACCGACGAGTTCGGGGAACCCGGCGAAGCCGAGATCCATGAAGTAATCGGAACTGTGGAGCACCGCTTCCTCGCCGCTTCCGACGAGGAACGGCGGTTTGTACTCCGCCGCCGTCAGGTCCGTGCCGAGTCCGAGAGTTCCCGCGTCCTGATGGCTGAAGATCCAGATGAACAGCCCGTTGAGCGCGAGGATCCACGAGAACTTCTCGAAGATCGCGGCTTTCAGGCCGTGATCAAGCTCGTTAATGAAGCCGATGATCAGCCCGATGTTCAAGTGAACGAGGCCGAAGATGACGCTCACGACCGCCCACAGTAGGACCCACTCGACGGTCTGGATACCCTTCGAGAGCGAGCCAGCGAGCGGCAAGTACAGGCCGAGATCGGCCATGTGGACGCCGAAGATATCGTCGAACAGATAACCAAAGAAGACGGTAAATCCGCCGGCCCAGACTGCGATCGACCCGATCGCGCTCATCGCGTCGGAGTCGAAGAACTTCCAGCAAGCCCAGCCCATAGCCATGTAGAGGATACCGTAACCGATGTCCCCGATCATGAACCCGAACGCGGCCGGGAACGTCAGGAAGACGAGCAACGTCGGATCGAGCTCCCTGTATTTTGGCTGGCTGACCATCTGCACCATCATCTCGAACGGCTTGGCTGGCGTGAGATTGTCGAGGACGACCGGTGGATCCTCGTCCATCGTCACGGCACCGTCGTCGCGGTTCGCCGTGCCGCCGTCCGTTGCCGCCTTGGGTTTCTCGCCGTCTTCTTCGGCGGCCGTCTCGTCGGTGTCCTCTTCGTCACCGACGACGCCTCCTTCCTCAGCTGGAACCGGAGCCGAGTGCGTCGGCGCGCCGTGTCGATCGTACTCGGCGCGCTCAAGCTCTTCGATCTCGACGCTGTCGCCGACCGCGTCGTTCAACGATGCGACGAGTTCGTCGTACTCTCCGGAGGGAATCCATCCCTCAGCGATGAACGCTCGACGCGTCGTCGCGAACTGGAGCGGGGCATCGGCCCGTTGCGCTTCGATGCGAAGCTCCTCCTCGATCCGCAGGAGGAATCCGCCCTCCTCGAGTTTGATCTCGCCGAGTTCGGCGTCGGTCGCGTCGAGTTCGTCCTCGAGAGTTGCTTTGCGCTCCTCGAGTTCGCTGACGTACTCCTGTGGACTCTTCTCGGTGTCCGGGACAGCGTAGCGATTGAACTCGATCCCGACGAGCGCATCGTCGATGATGCCCGCCGGCTCGTCACCCTCTGCAGGTGCCGCGACGATTGCGACGACGTCGCCTCCCGTAAACGTCTCGTACGCGTCGATCTCCTCGGCGTCGTCGAGCACCGCGTCGACTTCCTCGGGCGCTCCTTCGCCGACGAGCACGTCGACGTGCTTGTAGCCCGAAAGCAGATCGAGGTCGATTCCGAGTTCGGCGAACGGACCGACCCGGTCGAGTCGCTCCTCGACTTGTCGGAGCTGTTCGCGGACCTCGCTTCGCTCGTCGTCGAGCTCGTTTACACGGGTCCGGACGCGCTCGAGGCGCGCCTCCCAGTCGTCAACGAGCGTTCCCGGGGCGACGTCGTCGGCCGAGAGATCGAGCGTACTCTCGAGCGCTCGAACCGTCACCAGCTTCTCGGAGACGTTGTCGGCTCCTTCCATGGGGTTGCCGTTTTCGAACCCCTCCCAGGTGCCGTCGTAGTCCGAGAGGTGGACCAGGTTGAGCTCGTGAATCGTCTCGATGACCGCGGGCATGACGCCCTTCGAGCCGGTCACCGAGATCTTGCTCATCTGCTCAGGTCTGAGCATGGACGTCCTCCTGGAACAGGGAAACGACGTGATCGGTCACGTCGTCGACCCGCTCTTCGGCTCGTTCGACGAGTGCCTCGCGATCCGCCTTCCCCTCCTCGAGGACGCGTTCGCACTCGTCGTCTATTTGTTCGCGCGCCTCCTCAAGCCGGCGTTCTTTGAGTTCACGCGCTTCCTGTTCAGCGTCTGTGCGAATCTCCTCGGCGCGTTCCCGGGCCTCGGCTATTCGCTCGTCGCGGTCGTTTTCTGCCTTTGCGACGATGTCGTCGGCCTCGTGTTCGGCCGACTGAAGTCGTTCGAGAACCTCTGGCCTCGGCATAATCTAAGCAAGCGAACGTTTGCTCAAGCGCGTATATGGTAGTTGCGAAAGTGATCCACTGATTGGGCCGTCAAAACGCCTAAATCATGACATGGTTACGCAATACACAATTCCGAAATTCGTCCAAAAGGACAGAACAGCAAGCATATTGTGTTCGAACTGAAACCCTACGACTAATGGGAATCCTCGAGAACAAAGCCAGGGCTCGGCTCTTTTATAAGTACCTCTCGACGGTGTACGACCGGATCAACCCGTTCATCTGGAACGAACAAATGCGAACCGAGGCCCTCGACTTGCTCGAGTTTGCGGAGGATATGACGGTGCTCGATGTCGGTTGTGGGACCGGATTCGGGACCGAGGGCTTACTCGAGGAAGTCGATCACGTCTACGCGCTCGATCAGAGCGAACACCAACTCGAGAAGGCCTACGGAAAGTTCGGCAAACGAAATCCGTCCGTCCAGTTCCACCGCGGGGATGCCGAGCGGCTCCCCTTCGCGACAGATACGTTCGACGTCGTCTGGTCCTCGGGATCGATCGAATACTGGCCGAATCCGATCCTGGCGCTTCGAGAGTTCCGTCGCGTCCTGAAACCGGGCGGACAGGTCCTCGTCGTCGGACCGAACTATCCCGACCGCCTCGCCGCACAGAAACTCGCCGACGCGATGATGCTCTTTTACGACGAGTACGAGGCCGACCGAATGTTCAAAACGGCCGGCTTCGAGGAGGTCAAACACAAGTTCATGGGGCCGTCTTACGAACCCGACGTTGCGATCACGACGATCGGTCGTGCCCCCGAGAATTGACTCGACGCGTTTCGCTTACCGCGTCGCGTTTGGTCTCTAGCTCGCGTCGATCGGCGTCGCGTTCTTATCCCTGTTAGGTTGCCATCTTCTCAAAGCCGTCAGGTTGCCGTCTCCTCGAGTACCGCGATTCGATGGGTATCAATAGCGAGCGTCACGGTAACCGTATCGCCCGTCTCTAATCCCGGTTCGTTCGTCGACGCCAGTCGGACGCTCGCAGATTCTCCTCCGCGCCAGATCGAATCGCTTCTGGCGTTGAACGGTCCGGTCGGCGTCTCATCGAACCCCTCCGCACCGACGAACGGAACGGGCGGCTGTGATTCGAGGGGGTCGCCGTTTATTTCGATGGTTATCGCGAGTTTGTCGACGTCGATCGAGTCTCCGCCGATGTGTTCGAGTTCGATCGTCGACTGCTGACCGTCGGCAGCGAGATCGAATCCGGCCGCCGGCGGAGACGGTGCCGTTCCAATCGAGTTTGCACCGGCTGCGACGACGGCTGCGAGAACGACGGTAACGACGAGCAACGTCAGTATCCCGACGAGCGAGCTGACCGCTCGAGTCTCCGCTTTCGTTCCCCGCGGAAAGTCTGAATTTCGCGTTTGGAACGCCCTATCGTTCGAAGCCACACGGAACGATGGATCCGTTATCCGGGATAAACCCTCGGCCAGCTAGGGTCTCGTCAGTTCGACTTCCCCACCGTTTGCCTCGACTTCGACGGTGTACTCTTCGTCCGGTGGCAAGAGCCAGATTGTCCCTTTGTCGTCGGTCTCACCGGCCTCGATTCCGTCGATGGATACGGTTGCAGACTCGACGGGATCGTCTGACTCCGAGTCGTTGACGATGATCTCGATTGGACCGTTCGACGGCGTCTCGTTGTGGGTGAGAACCAGGCCGTTGTCCGTCTCCGTCGTCGTTTCGGAAATCGGTAACGAATCGAGGCTCAACTCCTGGACCTCGTGGTAGATCTCGCCGGAGTTACTGTCGAGGAACGTAGAGAGGACTCCCTGACTGTGGGATATTTCGGCGTGATAGAAGTTCGCTGGGTCCTCGTTGCGATCGCGGAAGCTCGTTTCACCGTCTTCTGCCGCCCACGGGTACAGGTCTTCCGTGTGATGGAACGCATCTATCGTTTCATCGAACTCGTCCCAACCATCTCTATCTCGGTTGTCGAAGCGAGTCGTTTCGACGACGTACGTGTCATCGACTATCGTTTCGAGTTGATACCCGTTTTCGGACGTTTCGATCTCGATAGTCTGTCCCGTTGCGGTTTCCTGCGTCGTTCCATCGGCTAGCGATCGAACCGACCCCTGTTGCATGTCGAGTCGATGTTCGTCTTCGGTGAGGTCGATGCTGTAGCCCAGAATCTGGTCCTCTTTGTCGTCGATTTCGTCGATCGTGTCAGCGAGCGAGTTCGCCTCGTTGTAGTTCCTGATGAGCTTTTGGATGAACTGTTCGCTAGAGATTTCGTTGTTCGCGTGAGCGGCGGCGGCCGTGTGCGAGCGGTCCTCGAGCTCGTTCGTTCGGTTCTGGACGTACTCTCTCGCCGACCTGATCATCGAGATCTGCTCGTCGCTCGTCGCTTCGTCGAACTCGTGGTCGAGGATTGTGTATCGATCGTATTCGCTCCGCAGTTCGTCGTCAGCGGTCGCGAGTTCGGTCCCTAATGTTGTGCTATAGTCGACCGTGTCCGTCCGAGTCTCTCCAGTTAGTTCGAGGCGGTTCGTCGTGCCGTCGAGGGCCGTCGGTTCGACGGATTGGACGGTCGTCGCCTCGTATCTCTCATCAACGTGGCTACCAGCGGCTGATGGATTCGCCGCACTGACGGCCATCGCTGGGAGGGAGAAGACGAGAAGCAACGCGAGGAGGGCGGGCATCGCGTTCGTCATTACATTACTCTATAACCCTCTGGTACAAAAATGAGTCGACAAGTGACGATCGATAGTAATCGCGGACTACCACCAGACTGCGAACGCACCCGACGAAGTAATACGTGATTTTCCGATGGAAAGTGTTTTTTCCCCTGGGAAACCACCGATTGTACGTATGCGGTTATCGACCGCCTTCACGCTTGCCCTCACAGCCCTCCTCGTTACGTCGACGCTCGGAGCAGTGGCCGCCTCTCCATCTACGCCCGCACCGACGGTGGACGATCGAACCGCCGTCCACGCTTCCACCGCAACGACTGTCCAACACTCGGACAGTTTCGGGGCCGCGGATCCGAAACAGGTCTTCACCATCAACATAACCGAATCCGGAGACGCTGAATGGACCGTCGAAAGTCGCTTCATTCTGGAAGACGACGACGAGACTGAACGGTTTATGGAGTTTGCTACCGACCGAGTCTCCAACGACGACTACCCCATAACGGCGTTCGATCAGGCCAGAGCAAACGCCGAGCAGGCGGTCGATCGAGAGATGTCGATTGAGGACGACCAGTGGAACGAGCCCCGTACCGAGGCACCGACAGAAGACGAACACGACACGATCGAGGCCGATGACGACCTCGATGTCGAAGACGCGAAAATCGGAGTCATCTCCTATTCGTTTACCTGGACGAATTTCGGGAAGGTCGACGGTGACCGTATCTACGTCGACGACGTGTTCCAGAACGATGACGGTAGTCTGTTCTCCTTCCTCAACAGCAACCAACAACTCGTTATTCAGGTCCCGCCAAATTACGAAGGGGCGACCCCGGGCGAGGACGACGGTGTCTACACCTGGACCGGTCCCACGGAATTAGACAACGAACCCGACCTCGTCTTCCTGTCGTCGGTCGGTACGAACGGTGGTGGCTTCGACGTCGGATGGATCGGGGGTGGACTCCTCCTGTTCGCGCTCGTGTTCGGCATCGGCGGTTATCTTCTCGCTCAGCGCCGCTCGGATCTCGAGAAACTTTCCGAACGCGTTCCGTGGGTTTCACTGCCGGGAACAGCGGACGGTGATGCCGGTGCGGAGGGCAACTCTTTCGGGACGAATCGCTCGGTTCCGCCGGCGGGCGAGACTCCGGTTTCTGACGGTCGTCGCGACGCCGAACTCGAGTTTGACGAGGTCGAGGATGTCGATCCGTCGCTGTTGAGTGACGAGGAACGCGTCCACAGAATGCTCAGTGATAACGGCGGTCGAATGAAACAGGCGACGATCGTCAAAGAAACCGGATGGTCGAACGCGAAGGTTTCCCAACTGCTCTCGAAGATGGACGATGACGAGGAGATCGAAAAACTCCGAATCGGTCGCGAGAACCTGATCACGCATCCTGAAGTCGACCCAACCGAGATCGACTGACGAACGGCTGGCACTTCGAACGGAATTTTACCCAAATATCACATCCAACCGTCGACAAAAAAGTTGCTCGTCTACCGGCCGGTCACGGTCCAAGACACTACGCGAGCGGCGTTCGTTCGACTACTTGTCCGTCATACGTGGGATACTGCTCGACGATTTCCCCGTCCTCGAGGTCGCCCTCGTCGATCATCTCCTCTAAGAGCCACCAGGCGACTTCGACGTGGTTCGTCTTGACGGTGTAGAACTCCTCCGGAACGCCGAGATCCGCAAGTCGATCCGGTTCGGCGTACGTTTTTCCGTAGACGAGCGTGCCGTCGTCGGTGACATCGTCGAACTCCCTGCGAACGTTCCGTGCGACTCGTTTGAGTCGCCGTCGGTGCTGGGCGGCGTCTTTGAACACGGAGGTACAGAAGTAGGTCCGTTCGTGATCGCCCATTACGTCGAGGATCTTCTCGCGGTCGTTGTCCACCGCACTCATGTGATCTTCTTTGAGTTCGTACCCCTCTTCTTGCATCCGGCGGAAGTTCCCGTCGCTCATCTCGAACTCGTTGATGTTACAGAACTCGGCCGCGCCTTCGTCGAGGAACTCGAGGAACTCCGGTTCGGGGCGAATGCCCGGAATCTCGAAGGCGGGTGTGAGTCCTTCCTCACGCGCGATGTGGAGAATATCCTCCCATTCGGTCCCGTGGAGGTCGCCCCACTGCTCGAGCGGCGGGTGGAACCGTATCTCGTCGAGGCCGGCTTCGGAGAGTCGGCGCATGTTCTCTCGGCCGCCCGGAATCCCGGTGTAGAGGTGGGTGTGGTGGTCCTCGCCGAACTCGTCTTTGAGCAATTCGAGGTAGTGACAGGTGCGCTCTAAAGCTTCCTGGGGTTCCCCGCCCGTGATCGACGTTCCGAGCGCGTCCATCCGATGGGCTTCGGTGAGCACGTCCTCGTCGTCCTCGACGAGCCGTTCGTTCGCGTAAACGTCCGTGACGTTCTTGCGGTTCTCGCCGAGCGGGCAGTAAAAGCAGTCGCGCTGGTCGCAGTAGCCGTAGACGAACAGCACCATCTTTCCGCCTTTCGCACACTGCTCACAGCCCTTCGAAATCATTCGACTCTTCATACAGTCTCGAGGGTCAAAAGCCGTGCGAAACGCGCGATGGGTGTGTTGCATGCTCACGCCGCAGTCGTCGCTCGCGTCCGAAAGCGGCCGCCGCTTCCCGATCTGGGCGGGTCGTTACTCGAGGAGGGCGGCGGTCTCGAGAACCGTCGCGAATTCGCCTCGAAGATGTGCAAGCGCGTGCTGGTGGGTCGTCTCGGCGTCGAAGGTCGTTCCGTCGTTCCCCTCGCGGTCGAACGTCGCGGTGGCGTCCGCGACGACGATCGGATCGAAACCGCGGTTCTCGGCCATCCGGGTCGTCGTCGACACGCAGTGGTCTGTCGTAAACCCACAGCAGACGATCGTCTCGATGTCGCGCTCTCGGAGCCACGACTCGAGTTCCGTTCCGACGAACGCGCCGTTGACCCGCTTTTCGACGACGGGTTCGTCATCTCGAGGCTCGCCCACCGGCTTGAACGCGTTGCCGGGTTCGTCCGGTCGAAGCGGCGAGTCGGGTTCGGTCGAGCTATGTTTGACGTGGACGATCGGCTGTCCGGCCTCGCGCCACCGCGAGCGCAGCTCGCCGATCCTCGCCTCGGCGTCGGGATTGTTCCGCTCGCCGTAGACGGGATCGTCGAATCCCTTCTGCACGTCGATGAGGAGGAGTGCGACCGGCCGGTCGCTCGCAAAGAGGCTCATACCGGCTCTTGGCGGGTCGATGGGTTGAACGCTTCGACCGGGGCCCTCGCTCGATCGGATGCTGTCTGCCCGATCGCCGGCCCCTCGAGGCAGCCTTTTCGACCGTGGTTCGATCGATTGGCGGTCCGTCGCTTCACCTCCCTTCGAGGGGCCGTACCCCGAAGATGGAAATACCACGCCCCCGTACCCCGAGGCGATGCTGTTGGTCCTGTGCGTCGATCTCGACGACGATCTCGGCCGCAAGACCGGCTTCTCGACGCCAGTTATCGGCCGCGAGCCAGTCGAGGAGGCGGCCGTCGCGCTGGCGACCGCCGATCCCGAGGACTCGGACGTCAACGTCATTTTTCAGGGGATCCACGTCTACGACGACCTCACAGAGCGCGACGAGAGCGTCGAGGTCGCGGTCGTGACGGGTAACGACGGCGGCGACGTCGACGCGAACCGAGAAGTCGGCGACGAGGTCGATACAGTCCTCGCGAGCCTCTCGACTGCAGAGGACGTCACGACGCTGGTCATCACCGACGGCGCACAGGACGAGTCCGTTATCCCGATCATCCGCTCGAGGGCCCCCATCGACGGCGTTCGGCGAGTCGTCGTTCGCCAGGCCCAGAACCTCGAGTCGATGTACTACACGATCAAGCAGGTGCTAAACGACCCCGAGACACGCGGAACCGTCCTGATTCCGATCGGGATCCTCCTGCTGATCTACCCGCTCGCGCTGATCGGCGCGCTCCTCGAGCTCCCGGGGCTCGTCCTCGGCGTCACCTCGACGTTGCTCGGGCTGTATCTCATCTCCCGAGGTCTCGGGCTAGGCGAGTACCTCGACGCGACCGTCGAGTACGGCCGCAGATCGCTGTACGCGGGTCGAACGACCCTGCTCGCGTACGTCGTCGCCGCCGCGTTGTTCGTCCTCGGGGGCGTCAGCGGGGTCAATATGCTCGAGGACACTCGAGCGGCCTCCTCGAGCGAGCTCGGGATCCCCATGATGCTCGCCGCGCTGGTTTACGGCTCGGTTCAGTGGTTCGCAGCGGCGGGGATAACGACCAGCCTGGGCCAGATCACCGACGAGTACATCGCCGGCCGGCTCGAGTGGCGATACCTCAACGCGCCGTTTTACGTGATCGCGATCGCGGTCGTTCTCTACGCGGTCAGCGGGTTCTTCCTCGACGAATTCGGGATCGCGACGCTCGCGACCGCACTCACCGCGGGCACCCTGCTCGGTATCGTGAGCACGCTCGCGTTCGCGGTCGCAGAATCGAGGTTCTCGGAGGGGTCCCGGCGAGCGGATAGCGCGTAGGAACCCGAGGTATCGGCACGAACACGGTTCGCAAAAAACTATTTTCTCTCCCTTCTGTACGTGGGCTATGGCCCCGATAAACGCGGACGACCTCGAGTGGACGAACCTGAACCAGGGAACGATGAACGTCCGACGAAAACAGTTGGGCGAGGCGGCGGACGGCGACCAGCTCGGATGTAGTCTCTACGAAATCCCATCCGGGAGCGAATCGTGGCCGTACCACTACCACACAGCAAACGAAGAAGCGATGTACGTGCTCGCGGGGACCGGAACGCTTCGACTCGCGGACGAGATGTACGACCTCAAGGACGGCGACTACGTCTCCTTCCCGGCCGACGAAACGGGCGGGCACAAGGTGATCAACGACTCGGGCGGTCCCCTCCGGTACCTCCTGTTCTCAACGATGAACGAACCCGATGTCTCCGTCTATCCGGACTCGGAAAAACTCGGCGTGTTCGTCGGCGCACCGCCGGGCGGACGCGAGGAACGGTCCGTTCAGGGGTACTATCCGAGGGACGGCGACGTCGACTACTGGCAAGGAGAGTGAGCCCGATATCCACGGATGGGCCAGCGACTACCGCTCGCGCTCGACGACGAACTCCGCCAGCTCGAGCAGGTAGTCTCGTGCCTCCGCATCGACGACGTCGACCGTTCCCAGGGCGTCGATCGCCCGATCCGCTTCCGTGCGTGCACGCGTGTTCGCTTCTTCGGGCGTCAGATCGGTTACCTGCACGACGGAGGGTCGCTCGAGGGCGGCGTCGTGGCCCGTCGGTTTCCCGAGTTCCGACGCGTCGGCCGTGGCGTCTAACACGTCGTCTCTGATCTGGAAGGCGACGCCGACGCGTTCGGCGTACTCCCCGAGCGCTTCGACCGTGAACGGGTCGGAGTCGGCCGCGATCGCGCCGAGTTCGGCCGCGGCGCGAAACAGCGCACCGGTTTTTCGCCGCGCGAGGGTCATGTACTCGGCTTCGTTCGATGGCTGTGAGGAGAGCTCGGTCGCCTCGCCGACGCCGAGTTCGACCATCGATTCAGCGACGACCTGCGTCGCTTTGGGATCCGCCGAAAAGAGCGCGAACGCCTCGCCGAGTAACCCGTCGCTGGTGATAATTGCGGGCCCGTGGCCGAACTCGGCCCAGGCGCTGGTCGTCCCCCGGCGAAGTTCCGAGCGATCGATGATATCGTCGATCACGAGCGACGCGCTGTGGACGAGTTCGATGCCGACGCCGAAGTCGACGGCGTCCGTCCGATCGCCGCCGACGGTTTCACATGCCAGTATCGTCACCATCGGCCGCACTCGCTTCCCCCCCGAGAGCGTCACGTGGCGAACTTCCGACCTGAGCGTCTCGGGGTCGACGCCGTCGACGACCTCGAGGAGACGCTCCTCGATCAGCGCCCGGCGGCGCTCGAGAAGTTCCATTGCCAGCGCTTTGGACGGGGGAAAAAAGTACGTGACGGTTACGGCCGAAGCAGTTCGGTTTCTCGAGACTGTTCGCACGAATTGGCAAACGGCCGGACGGTGAAAATAGCGCTCGTTTATCGCTATACCGTGGTTCTCGCTTCGCTCGAACCACGCGACTCACGGGCGTTCGCCCGTTCGCTATACCGTGGTTCTCGCTTCGCTCGAACCACGCAACTACTGAAACTCTTCGGTCAGCGCCGGCACGACGTCGAAGAGGTCGTCGTAGATCGCGTAGTCCGCGATATCCATGATCGGCGCGTTCTCGTCGGTGTTGATCGCGACGATCGTGTCCGAACCTTTCATCCCGGCGACGTGCTGGACCGCCCCGGAGATACCGATGGCGATGTAGACGTCGGGGGTGACGACCTTTCCGGACTGGCCGACCTGGCGGTTCTTCGGGAGCCAGCCGTTGTCGACGATCGGGCGCGACGAGGACAGCGTCGCGTCGAGCGCGTCCGCGAGATCGCGGATGATGTCGAGGTTCTCCTCCTCTTCGATCCCGCGGCCGACTGAGACCAGCACGTCGGCCTCGCTGATGTCGACGTCGCCGCCGCCGACCTCCTCGAAGCCGTTGACGCTCGAGCCGACCGCGTCCTCGTCGATATCGGCGTCGAAGGCTTCGATCGAGGCGTCGCCGGTGCCCTCCGCGGTGGGCCACTCGGCGCTTCGGATGGTGGCGACGGCCGGACCGGAATCGACCTCGACGGTCGTTTCGACCTTTCCGCCGTACATTTCGCGGTTGGCAACGAGCGTTTCGCCGTCTGACTCGAGCCCGACCGTGTCGGTGACGATGGGGAGGTCGAGTTCGTTCGCGACGGCGGGTGCGTAGTCGAGTCCGTTGACGCTGTTGGGCGCGAGGACGAACTGTGGACCGCACTCGTCGTAGAGCTGGCTGATCGCCTGCGTGTAGACGTCGTGGTTGAACTCCTCGCCGTGGTCGACGGTGTGGATGACGTCGACGCCCTCGCGGTTTGCCTTCTCGGCGAACTCGTCGACGGTGCCACTAATGATCACGAGGTGGAGTTCGCCGCCGGTCTGGTCGGCGAGTTCCCGTCCGGCGGTGATAATCTCGTAGCTGACGTCTCGCAGTTCGCCGCGTCGGTGGTCGGCGACGGCCAGGATATCGCTCATGGCGCCACCCCCTTCTCGCGGAGGAGATCAGCGAGCTGTCCGGCAGTGTTGTCTGCACCGCCTTCGAAGACGGTGACGTCGCTCTCGGTTTCCGGTTCGAACATTCCGGTGAGCGTCAGGTCGCCCTCGATGACGCCTTCGTCGACGCCGAGGTCGGCGAGACTCTGCACGTCGAGTTCCTTTCGCTGGGCCTGTCGGATGCCCCGAAGGCTCGCGTACCGGGGCTCGTTGATCCCGGTCTGGATCGTCAGGACCGCTGGCAGTTCGATATTCGTCAGCTCCTCGACGCCGCCCTCGAGTTCACGTCGAACCGAGGCTGTGCCGTCCTCGAAGTCGTGCTCGAGGTCGTTGACGACGGCTCCCCACTGGAGGCCGAGGTCCGCGGCCAGAGAGACGCCCGTGGCACCGAAGCTGTCGTCGCCGGACTGAACGCCCGACAGAACGAGGTCCGGGCCTTCTTCCTCGACGACGGCTCGGAGGATATCCGTTTTCGCACCGACGTCGAGCAGGTCGACGCCCTCGAGGGAGTCGTCCCAGACGCGGATGGCGCGGTCGGCACCCTTCGCGAGCGCCTGGCGGATGGTCTGTTCGCAGTCCTCAGGGCCGATCGTGACCGTGACGACCTCGTCGGCGACGCCGTCCTCTTGAAGCTGGACGGCCTCTTCGATGGCGTAGTCGTCCCATTCGTTGAGATCGGCACCGAGGTACTGGTCGGCGATCGCAGTACCGTCGATGTCGAACTCGTCTTCGACGGTCGCGACTTCCTTGACCGTAACGAGAATCTTCATCATTGTTTCGTGCGTTGCCATCCCCGTAAACGTTTTCGAAACCCTGTTTCATACACAAGCAGTTGACTCGATATCTTTTCGAGGGGGCGAGGACGTTCGTTGGATTGGTCGGCGACAATCGTAACGGCTCCCCGTTTCGGCGGCTCGGTTCGAGTCATTCGCAGGAAAAACCGGGAGTTCGCTATCGAGAGCAAACGTCGTTTCCAAGACGCAAGCGGTTTAACGCCGCCGCTGATAGGGAATCATATGGCAGACTGTCCACTTGCCGACGACTGTCCGAGCTTTTCGGAGCGGATCTCGGGTATGGGGTGTCAACACTACGGTGACCGTGGTGGAAAGGAGTGGTGTCAACACTACAACCAGCCGATCGACGATCTGAAGAGCCAACCGATCAAGCGCGGGGAAGAGGTCGTCGTCGACATCGTCGATATGCACGAAAGTGGTGCCGGAGTTGGGCGAACCGAAGACGGCTTCATCGTGATGGTCGACGGCGTGCTCCCCGAAGCTCGTTCTCGGGTCGAAATTCAGCGCGTCCACAGCAGCCACGCTCGAGCCGAAGAGATCGAACGGCTTCCGATGGAGTCGGACGAGGACGACGAGTCAGACGGAAGCGACGGCGAACGCGACGATGGCGCTGACAGCGAGACGACTGACGACAACCGAAGTGGGCAGCCGGACCGTGAGCGGCTCGGAAGCCGCGACAACTTCTGGGGATCGTAACGCTCTCACAGCGACAGCCTTTACGGTGGACAGTCGCTTCCATGGAGTCGGTATCGGAGATCGATTGGACAGTTCAGGATGTTCGTCTGGCAGTTTTTATGGAGGGGGCTGACAGCCCCCGTTCGTTCTCGAGTCGTTCGGGCATTGTTTAGATAAGGCGGTTCTAGTAGTATGCGTAGCCGCCGAAACGTTCATGCTCGTTTCACGAGCCCACGCTCCCCAAATACGGTTCGGCCACCCGATTCGATCGTAGACGCTTTGAGCCCGCCGACACGTAGTAGATCATATGAACACGCTCACGAACCTGCTCGGGAGGCCATCGTCGTGATCGACGACATCGAGGAGTTGCTCGAGGATATCGGGTTCGAGGCCGAGACGAGCATTCTGACCCACAGACAGGCACAGGTCCTCGCCTTGCGGGAGCGAGACGTTTCTCAGGCCGACATTGCTGATGCCCTGGGAACCTCGCGGGCGAACGTCTCCTCGATCGAGTCGAGCGCTCGAGAGAACCTGAACAAGGCCCGCGAGACTGTCGCCTTCGCGGAGGCGCTTCGAGCGCCGGTGCGGGTTCGAGTTCCGTCCGGAACGGACCTGTACGACGTGCCGCAGCTGGTCTACGACGCGTGCGACGAAAACGGCGTCAAGGTCGATCACACCGCCCCCGATCTAATGAAGGTCGTCAGCGATGCGGCCGGACCGGCGGTGAAAGGTCGAAAGATTTCCACCCCGCTCATCGTCGGCGTGACCTCGAATGGCCTTGTTCGGGTCCGACATCGGGAATAATCTGTTCGCTACCCTTTTGGGCTGCGCCCCTTCGATTGCGCTCGGTCGGTTTCCCTGAAGCCTTTGTCCCCCTACCCCGTTTGCCCCCGCATGGATCTGGACGTAGACGGTAACGCGGCACTGGTAACGGCATCCTCGAGCGGCCTCGGACTCGCGAGCGCGACGGCACTGGCCGAAGCGGGAGCGAACGTCGCTATCTGCGGCCGCACCGAGGAGAAACTCGAGAGCGCCAAAAAGTCGATCGAGGACGCCCGCGAATCCGCAGATGGAGCGTCCGGAGACGTTCTCGCAGTGCAGGCAGATCTCACGTCGCCCGAGGACATCGCCGATCTGGTCGAGGAGACCGTCGACGCGTTCGGCGGGATCGACCACCTGGTAACCTCTTCCGGCGGCCCGCCGAGCACGACGTTCCTCGAGACCGAACAGAGAGAGTGGTATCAGGCCTACGACCTGCTCGTGATGAGCGTCGTCTGGACGATCGAGGAGGCACACCCGCACCTGCTCGAGTCCGAATACGGCACGATCACCTCGATCACGTCGCGGACGGTCCAGGA
Organism: Halostagnicola bangensis; assembly: GCF_054653435.1. Classification (NCBI taxonomy): domain Archaea; kingdom Methanobacteriati; phylum Methanobacteriota; class Halobacteria; order Halobacteriales; family Natrialbaceae; genus Halostagnicola; species Halostagnicola bangensis. The sequence continues at coordinate 2,321,947 of NZ_BAAIGG010000002.1, forward strand.
GGTCGCGGATGGGCTCCTCCTCTCGAACGCGGTTCGCCGGGGTGTCATCGGACTCATCAAAACTGTTTCTCGAGAGTTCGCACCCGAAATCAGGGCCAACGCCGTGCTTCCGGGGACCATAGAGACGCCCCGAATCGAGGAGCTGATCGAAACCGGAATCGAGCGAGGAACCTACGAGGACTACGAGGCGGGACTCGCCGATCTCTCCGATGAAATCCCGATGGATCGAATCGGTCAGCCCGAGGAACTCGGCGAGACCGTCGCATACCTCTCGAGTCCCCGGGCGAGTTACGTCAACGGGGCCGAGATCCCGATCGACGGCGGCTTGCTCCGGAGTTAGAGAGTCCTCGAGGCCCTCGATAGCCCCACGAAATGCGACCGCGACGGTCCCGCACGTTTTTCCCCTCCGCCCGCACGTTTTCGAGTATGAAAGGTGCCGACCACGAGCGAACCGAAGCCGGGTTCAAGGTACGTACGCCCGTCGACGAGGCTCGCGCCGTCTTGAAAGACGCTCTCGAGTTCGACGAGCGCGAACCTGATACCGAAGCGCTCCCCATCGAACAGGCCAGCGGACGCGTGATCGCCCAATCGGTGACGGCGTCGCGAAACGTCCCCCACTACCAGCGCGCGGCGATGGACGGCTACGCGGTCCGCGCGGCGGACACGTTCGGAGCCAGCGACCGGTCTCCCGCCGTTCTCCGGGTCGCCGACGACGAGTCTGTCACCCCCGAGACCGCCGTCCGAGTCCACACCGGGAGTTCGATCCCGGAGGGGAGCGACGCCGTCGTGATGATCGAACACGTCGAGGAGTTCGACTCCTCGAGCGAACTCGAGGTCGCCGATGCGGTCGCCGAAGGGGAAAACGTCGCGCCGGTGGGCGAAGACGTCGAATCGGGACAGGTGCTCTACGAACCGGGACACCGCCTCAGGCCGTCGGATCTTGGCCTGCTCAAATCCGTCGGACTCGCGCGCGTCCAGGTCGCCAAGGAGCCTCGAGTCGGCGTCATCCCGACGGGCGAGGAACTCGTCCAGCACGACCCTGACCCCGGAGAGGTCATCGAAACCAACGGTCTTACCGTCTCAAGGCTGGTCGAAGGCTGGGGCGGACGAGCGACCTACCGAAACATCGTGACCGACGATCACGACGCGCTCCGGGCCGCCATCGAACGGGATCTGACCAAAGACGTCGTCGTCACGTCCGGCGGCTCGTCGGTCGGCGAACGCGACCTGATCCCGGAGGTCATCGACGACATCGGCGAGGTCGTCGTCCACGGCGTCGGGCTCAAACCCGGCCACCCGGTCTGTCTCGGCGTCGTCGAAGAGACGCCCGTTCTCGCCCTGCCGGGCTATCCCGTCGCCTGTATCGTCAACGCCGTCCAGTTCCTGCGTCCGGTGATGCGCTGGCTCGAGGGAACCGAGCCCGAGCCCCACCCGATGACGATGGCCCGACTTGATCGAAAGATCCCGAGCGAGCCCGCGACGCGGACGTTCGCCCGCGTCAAACTCGAGGAACGCGACGCGGACGACGCGGCGGATACCGCTTCCGAGGACGAACCGGATTTCGACGCGGTGCCGACGAGAGCCAGCGGCTCGGGCGTGCTCTCGAGCGTCTCGCTCGCGGACGGATGGGTCGTCGTCGACGACGACCGCGAGGGGATTCCGGCGGGCGAAACCGTCGCGGTGCAGCGGTGGGAGTGAGCGGCGCGAGCCGCCGTGTGCTCGAATGACACGACGTTTGAAAGGACGCGCCGTCTGCCTGCACGTGATGTCTGTCTGCAGTCCTCTCTGATACGGTCGGTTGGGGGAATAGCGTCAGAAACCTCCCGAGCGACGGTTCTCGAGGATCGTCTGTGTACTCTGCTACACACAAAGCTTATTTCAGAGACGTACACAGAAACGATCATATTTCCAGAATATGATCGTGATCGAACAATCGATCGGAGTGGCCTGCATGCGGTTGGTGTGGAACCGCTCGTTCGAGTCTACCGGGAGCACCTAACATGGGCGTCGCGTCGAAGTTGGGACAGATCGGGCCGAATACTGAACGGTACCAGCGGTTTCTCACCCACCTCGAGCCGGTTCGACGGCGGGTTCGATCCCGGTTCTCGATCGATACGCGCGCGCTCGCCGCCCTTCGAATTTCGCTCGGGCTCATTATTCTGGGCGACCTGCTCTACCGTGCCGGAAACATAGAGCGGTTTTACACCGACAACGGGGCCTACCCTCTCGCGGCCTACGAGGGGACCTACGGGCAGGTCGTCGACTTCTCATTTCATGCGATGTCAGGGGAGCTGTGGGTGCAACAGCTGCTATTCGTCATCGCAGGGGTGTTCGCCATCGCGTTCGTGCTCGGCTATCGGACGAGGCTGGTCGGCGTCGTCTCGTTGCTTCTCTTGCTCTCGTTACAAGCGCGAAACCCGACGATTCTCAACGGCGCGGACCGACTGCTCCGGATCATGTTGCTGGTCGCACTCCTGACGCCGCTGGGAGAGCGATGGTCGATCGACGCGCTTCGTCGCGGTTCGGCCCGGTCGACCGCGCTTAGCTTCGGAACCGCCGCGCTCCTCATCCAGCCGCTGATGGTGCTCTCCCAGAACGCGGTGCTCAAGTACGAAGGGAACACCTGGTACGAGGGCGAAGCGGTCCAGATCGCACTCTCGAACGACGTGATGACCGTGTTTCTGGGCAACTACCTCGTCTCGTATCCCGGACTCCTCGAGGTACTCAACTGGATTTGGGTTGGTTTGCTCGCCGGGTCCGTCGTTTTCCTCTTCCTGACCGACGGGCGGCTCCGGGCGTTTTTCGCGCTCGTCTATATGGGTGCGTTCGCGGGGATGGTGACCACGATGTCGGTCGGGCTGTTCCCGTTCGTCCTGTCGGCGACCATGCTCCCGTTTCTCACGGCCCCATTCTGGGAGACGCTCTCCCGTCTGGCACCCGCCGCGCTGACCGACCGGCGACCGTCCGCGTCACAGCTCGGCCCCCTCGGCCGACCGCCCGTCGAACGCCGCGTTCTCGACGCGCTCGACCGGCGCGGGTACGAGTCCAAAACGTCGTTCGTCCGCGCGTACAGCGGCGCGTTGCTGACCGTCCTCGGCGTTATCGTTCTCGCGTCGATACTGCTGTACGGGACGACCTACGTGACGGGACACGACGTGCCAAACGAACTCGACTCGAGTTACCTCAACGAACAACACTGGGGACTGTACTCGCCGAACCCGTCCGAGGCCTACAGCTGGTACAGCGTCGAAGCGGAACTCGAGTCCGGCTCGCAAGTCGACGCATTCGGGGGTGGAAACGTCACCGCCGATCGCCCGCCGGACGCCTCGCAGGAGTACGATACCTTCCGCGATCGGAAGTTCATGGAATCCGTTCGCGACTCCGGACAGGGTGATTCGAACGGCATTATCTCCCGGAGCTACGCGGAGTGGGCGTGCGAAGAAGCCACCGTGACCCACGACGAGTCGGTCGAAGCGGTGACGGTCTACCGGTTCTACCAGCCCAGCCCGATCGACGGCGAGTACGAGGATACGGGACAACTCACCATCATCGAGACGAAGTGCTAATCGATCTTCACCGAGAGCGCAGCCAGCTTCCGTCGTAATTGCCCCTTCGCTGAACCGCGCCGAACGTCACCGATCGAGCGCCAACCGAACCGCGTCCGCGAGCGTACTTACTCGAGTGATGTGCTCGTAGGTTTCCTCTCGGACACCGTTTGTCACGTACGAGAAGGCGACGTTTCGCTCCGGGTCGGCCCAGCCGACGCTACTGCCAAGCCCCGCGTGGCCGAACACGCGCGACGGCGTGAGCGACCCGAACGGATCCGCACTGGTTCCGCCCTTCCAGACGCCGAGGCCGTACCGCGACGGCCGGTGAAGCGTTCCGTCCTCGTCCGTCGCCGCCCAGAGCGTCGTCATCGCGTCGACGATGTCGGCGTCGAGAACGCGCGCTCCCTCGAGTTCGCCGCCGTTCGCGAGGCAGGCATAGAATCGGGCCATGTTTCGAGCCGTTCCGATCCCGTTCGCGGCAGGGATCACGGACCGGCGGATCGACTCGTCGTTGAACGACTCCGCGAGCTCGGCGTGATCGCCCAGCCCTTCCTCGAGTTCGTGACAGCTGTCGAAGGAGGCGAAGCCGGTGAGCGTCGCGACCGAATCATCCTCGTCGTCTCGGAGTCCGATCCCGGTGTCGTCCATCTCGAGCGGTTCGAAGACCCGATCGGCGGCAACCGCTTCGATGGGTCGACCGGATACTCTCCTGACGAGTTCGCCGACGAGCCAGCCGAATGTCAGCGAGTGGTAGGCAGGCTGTTTGCCGGGCGGGAAGATCGGCTCCATCTCCTCTACAGTCTCGACGACGGCGTCCCAGTCGTTCCAGAGATCCGGACGGCGATCGATTTCGCCGTAGGGAAGCCCCGCCGTGTGGCTGAGGACCTGACGGACGGTTATCGTCGCCTTCGCCGACCCCTCCTCGGCGAACGACGGCCAGTGATCGACGACTCGGTCGTCGTACGAAACGTCCCCGTCCCCGACGAGTGCGTGCAACGCCGTCGCTGCGTACGGTTTCGTACACGAGAACAGGACGTGGCGGGTTTCCGGCGTCGTCGGTTCGACGTCGTCCGGCGCGTCCTCGCTGAGCCCCATCACGCCGCCAGCGAGATCGATCTCGAGTCGCCCGTCGACGTACACGGCACACTGTGCGCCGTGGTGGAGACCGACCTCGAGGTGCCTCTCGAAGAGTTCCCCAATGCGTTGCCGATCCCCCTCGCTAAATAGTGACATACCACCGACTCAACTGGCATTTTAATAACTATTCCTATCTAAGATGTACGGTACTGACTCGGCTATGTACACCGACGCCTCACTCCTGTCCGCTCCGACCGCCGAATCGACGTATCGCGATGTCAACGGCGTTCGCCTCCACGTCGTCGCCGCGGGAGACGAAGACGACCCGCTCGTCGTCTTGCTCCACGGGTTTCCCGAGTTCTTCTACGGCTGGCAAAATCACGTCGAACCGCTTGTCGACGCGGGGTATCGCGTGCTCGTGCCCGACCAACGTGGATACAACTTGAGCGAGAAACCCGACGGCGTCCGCGCCTACAGAAAGAGCGAACTCGCTCGGGACATCGTCGAACTCGTCCACAGCGAAGGCCGCGAGTCCGCCCAGGTCGTCGGTCACGACTGGGGCGCTAGTGTGGCGTGGGAGCTTGCGCTCCGATACCCGGCGACCGTCGACCGACTCGGAATCATCAACGTTCCCCACCCCGACGTTCTTCGACATCACATCCTGCGAAACCCCTCGCAGCTCAAAAAGAGCTGGTACGTCTTCTACTTTCAGCTCCCGCGGATCCCCGAGTGGTCCTGTAGCCGGAACGATTTCGCATACTTGGCGCGGGCACTTCGGGCGAACGCGTCGCCGGGGACGTTCACCGACGAGGATATAGAGCACTATCGCGCCGCGTGGAGCCAGCCGGGTGCGTTGACGGCGACGATCAACTGGTACCGCGCCGCGGTCCGTCACGCTGCCTCGCCACCACGCGAAATCGTGACCGCTCCGACGCTCGTCGTCTGGGGCGAGCAGGATTTCGCGCTCGAGCCCGAGATGGCTCCCGAGAGCCTCGCCTACTGCGAGGACGGCCGCCTCGAGCGGTTTCCCGACACCGGCCACTGGGTTCCTCACGAGGAGCCGGAAGCGGTCTCGGAGTTGCTCCTCGAGCATCTCTCCGAGTAGAGTATACTATTCTTCTATGGAGCAAATATATACGCCTGGCAATCGAATACGAATACAACTCGCATGCCAGATGCTGGATATCCGGACGATGCGAACGCCGTCGAAGAACAACGAGAGCGGTGGGATCAGGATCGTTCGACCCGCGATCGTGTGTACGAAACAGTGATTCAGCTCTCCGAGCCGGCGACCGCGGAGGCCGTCGCCGAGCGCGCTCGGTGTTCGGCGGGTGCCGCGCGGGAACACCTCGAGTGGTTCGAGGAACGAGGGATCGTCGAACCGCTCGAGGGGCGTCCCAAGCGCTATCGACGAAACGACGCATATTTCGAGTGGTCCCGAGCCAACGAGCTTCGACGAGAACACGGCGACGCTGAACTCGAGCAGCTCCTCGGCACTCTCGTCGAGGAAGAACGGACGTATCGCGAACGATATGATGTCGATGGGCCCAACCAGATCGACGCACTCGAGGAAGGAGGGTACGACGACCTCGAGACTGTGTGGGAGGATATCGGCGAATGGAAGTCGATTCGTCGAGATATCCGCGTCGTCGAACGAGCTCGCAAGGATCGAGAGGCCGTCGATGGCACCACGAGTCACGGATGAGCGGAGACGACGAAACCGACTCGGGGCCGATCGACATCGACATCCTGCGAATCGTTCGCCGCCGATTGTCTCGGGACGATCGATTCCAGCGCGTCGAATTCGAACCGTCTTCGGACAGGATCCGGAATCTGGTTGCTCGGTATGATCAGTCACTCTTTCCCGACCGTATTCAGAGCGCGCGACTCGAGATACGGTGGTACGTCGGCGGTGATTTCTCGGTGCACTATCTCGAGGAGCCGACGGATGGAACTCGGTGGGACTGTCGCTGGGATCGACACCCAAAGCCCGTGGGTCGAACACACTTTCATCCGCTGCCGGATGCGGGACGTGCGGTTGAGGCCGAACTTCCGACCGACTACCGCGACGTTCTCCCGATCGTACTGGCGTACGTTTCGGAGCGAATCGATACCCTCTGGGCCGATTCGTCCTGATTTTCGTTCCTCCCAGCCAACTCCCTTGACATCCTCCCCGCGCTGAAGCGCGAGGCTTTCTCCTCGATTCTCCGTAATCGGCCCCGCAATCGACCGACGTTTTTAGCCCCCGCGACCAAACACCCGCTATGGACCGCAAGGAATTTCGCGATCTCGCCTCGCCCGCCGAGGCGCGCGAGGCCATCGACTCGCTGTCGCTCGAGGGGGGCATCGAACGGGTACCGCTCGAGCAAGCCCGCGGCCGCGTGCTCCTCGCGCGAATAGACGCCGAACTCGACGTTCCGGGATTCGATCGATCGAACATGGACGGCTACGCGCTCCGTGCGCGAGAGACGTTCGGCGCGGACGAAGCTGACCCGGCCCGACTCGATCTCGTCGGGACGGTACACGCGGGCGAGAAACCCGACGTGACCGTCGGCGAGGGCGAAGCCGTCGAAATCTCGACCGGCGCGGTGATGCCCGAGGGTGCCGACGCGATGGTCCCCGTTGAGCGGACGGACGAGGCGGGTGCGGGAGCTGACGACGGCGAAAGCGATGCCGCGGCTACCCCTTCCGAAGTGCTCGTCCGAACGAGCGTCGCGCCTGGCGACAACGTGATGTTCGCGGGTGCGGACGTCGCTGCGGGCGAACGGGCCCTCGGCCCCGGAACGCGACTGACGCCGCGGGATATCGGCCTCCTCTCCGCGCTCGGGCGCGAGGAGGTCCCGGTTCGGGCGAAACCTCGAGTCGGCATCGTCTCGACCGGCGACGAACTCGTCAGACCCGGCGGACGCGTCGAAAGCGCTCGCGGGGAGATCTACGACGTCAACAGCTACACCGTCGCCGCGGGTGTCGAAGACGCCGGTGGGGAACCCGTTCTCTACCCCCACGCCGGCGACGACCAAGAGGAGATGGAGCGCGTGCTTCGCGAGGCCGCTGCCGAATGCGACCTCGTCCTCTCGTCCGGCTCGACGAGCGCGAGCGCCGTCGACGTCATCTACCGCGTCATCGAAGAACAGGGCGAACTTCTCTTACACGGCGTCGGCGTCAAACCCGGCAAACCGATGCTCGTGGGCCGACTCGAGGACGCCGGACCGCGCTCTGGCGACTCGGAAGGTGGGTCGAACCCGTCCGCAGGTGAATCGGCCTACGTCGGCCTCCCCGGCTATCCCGTCTCCGCGATGATGGTCTTTCGAACGTTCGTCGCGCCGGCGATCCGGGAGGCAGCGGGCGTTCCGGAGCCTGCGAGCGCAACCGTCTCGGGAGCCATGGCAACGGAAGAGCGCTCCGAACAGGGTCGACTCCGACTCATGCCCGTCGGCGTCACGACCAACGGTGACGGCGAGCGCCTCGTCTATCCAGTCGACAAGGGAAGCGGCGCGACGACGAGCCTCTCCGAAGCCGACGGCGTTGTCGAGGTCCCGGCGGACACGGATTACCTCGAGGCCGGCGAATCCGTCACGGTCCAGCTCTTTTCGCCGGACGTTCAACCACCGACGCTGTTGGGCGTCGGCGAAGACGACCCGTCGCTCAATCGCCTGCTCGACGACCTCGAGAACCCCCGATATCTCCCGGTCGGGACGCGACCGGGCCTCAGGCGGCTTCGAAACGGCGTTCCGGATTTCGCCGTCGTCGCCGGACCGTTCGAGCGAGACGTCGACGCGTCCGAACTCGGCCGCTGGACTCGCGAGTGGGGCCTGATCGTCGAACCGGGCAATCCGCGAGAGATCGAGGGACTGGCGGATCTCGTCGATCGCGATCTCAGTTTCGTCAATCGGACGACTGACTCGGGGCTTCGGACGAGTCTCGAGCGCGCGATCGACGACCTCGCCGACGAACGCGACGCGTCGCGAGGCGAACTCACCGAGTCGATCGACGGATTCGATCTCGGACTCCGAGCACACGAGAGTCCGGCTCGACGCGTCATCACCGGCTCGGCGGACGCCGCCGTCGGCCTTCGCGAGACGGCCGAGCACCTCGACCTCGAGTTCGTCTCCCTCGGCGACCAACCCGTTCGCGTGCTGGGCGATCCGGATCGGCTCGAGAAACCCGGCGTCCGCGCACTCGTCGAGCGCCTCAAGGAGTGAAGTTAATTTGAACTGCTCGATTACGGATTCGACAGCTGTCGAACGACACCTCTCGTCTGAACAGTCCGCGTTCGCTGTCGTTCACGGCATCGTTGGAAACCACTCGGGAAGACTGTCAGTCAGTTCGGAATAGGAGTTTTACCGCTCTCTGCTGTACCAGTAGTGATGTCGACGATTGCCGAGTTCCGTTTCCCAGCGACGGAGACGATGCTCGCAACCACGTTCGAACGAGTCCCCGACGTTCGCTTCGAACTCGAGTCATCCGTCTCGCAGAATCGTCCCTGTTTGTGGGTTATCGGGGCCAATCCCGAGAATATCGAAGCGTCGTTCGACGCCGACCCGGCGGTCGAACGGTTCGAGCACCTCGTCGCGGCGGGGGACCGACTCCTCTACGATGTCACCTTCGCCGGGACGACACCTATCCTCTCCGACGAGTTTCTCGAGGCGAGTTGCTCGCTACTGGCAGTCTGGGGGGTCGACGGGTGGTGGCAAGCCAGGGTCCGCGTGCAGGATCGGGATGCGCTCTGGACGATCAGGGATCGACTCCTCGAGGAGGACGTTTCCGCCGATTTGCGCCGGGTATCCGACGTCACCTCCGAAACGACCCGGGACACGCGACTCACGCCCGAACAACAGGAGGCGCTTGAAGCCGCACTCGAGGAGGGCTACTTCGAGATCCCTCGCCAGATCTCGATGGAAGAACTCGCCGCGACGCTGGATATCTCCCATCAAGCGCTCTCCGAACGACTGCGGCGAGCCTACGAGACACTGGTCAACGAGGAACTCCAACCTGCGGGCGAACCCCCGACCTCGAACCAGTGATCGGGGGGATTCGACGGCGGATCCCGACCACGAACTCCGCTTGAGTGATCAAAACAGTTCGTCGAACGACCGGACTCGGTAATCGCCCAGCACGCACCGCCCGCGCCGATCGTGACCGACGCGCTCGACGTGGATGGCGTCGAGGCCGGCGTTCCAGGCCGCGCCCACGTCGTTCGCTCCGTCGCCCGCGAGAACGCCCGTGTGTCCGTTTTTCGCGACGCCGAGATCGTTCATCACCCGCTCGACCGGCGTCGGGTCCGGCTTCCACCCCGTCTGTTCTGTACAACAGAGCGTCGTATCGAACCAGTCCGCGATCCCCACGTGCTCGAGGACCGGTTCGGCGAGAAACTCCTGGCAGTGCGTGACCAGTCCCACCGGCTCCTCGAGTTCGGCGACGAACTCGGCGTCCTCGTGGAGGTAAGTTTGTTCGGCTCGGACGAGCGGATCTTCCTCGGCGTGGAACGCCTTCCAGAACGCCGTCGGTTCGATCCCCCACTCCAGCAGCTGTCGATCGCGCGAGCCGGTGAGCCCGCTCCAGATAATGTCCGCCTCTTTGTCCGAAAACTCGCGGCCGATGCTATCGCCGACGCGATCGAAAACGTCGCGGGTGTAAGACCACTCCACGTCGACCAGCGTCCCGTCGAGATCGAGGAGCCAGAAATCGTATTCGGAGACCATCTGGACGGTGTCTTACGAGACTCTCGAGTAAGAGTTTGTCGCCCGCACGGACTGGTCGGGAAACTCACGTGACCGTTCGATAGCAGTGAACTAGTGTACCCGCATCTGGCGCGGTTACGAACCGTTCCCTACGACGCGGATGCTCGAGCCGAGGTACTTCGAGAGGACTTCTGAGACGTTCTCGGCGTTGAACGCCTCGAGATCGATCGCGATTTCCTCTTTTAGCGCCTCGAAGTACGCCTCGTCGGTCTGCAGTTCGCGAAAGTCGACCTCCTCAACCTCGAGCGGATGCTCGAGCCACTCCTCGGCGAGTTGGCGTCCATACTGCTGGTCCGACAGTTCGCCGCGCCAGAGCGTGTCTCGAAAAAAGCGCCAGCCGTCGGTTCCCGGTTCGGGTGCCTCGAGCGAAAGCACGGTCTCGACCGTCGCCGGCTCGAGGGAGACGTCGGGCCGGTCGGGTTCGAAGCGGAGTCGAACGCGGAAAACGTAGCGGGCGTTCATCTGTGGATTCTCGGTCCGGATTGCAGTGGTCGTCTCCTCGACCAACTCACGCCGATTGCTCGGATTCGATCAGTTCGGCCATCTCGATGTCCGCGTCCGTGATCCCGCCCTCCTCGTGGCTCGTCAGCCGCACCTCGAGCTCTTCGTACCTGATGATGATCTCGGGGTGGTGAAACTGCGACTCGGCGATTTCGCCGACCATCTGGGCGGCGTTGACGCCGTCGAGGTAGTCGTCAAACTCGTAGACGCGGACGATTTCGTCGCCCTCGCGATCCCACTCCTCGGGAAGTTCCTCGTTGATTTCGTCGTCGGACAAGAGATCTGCCATATTGGTCGAACGGAACGCAGTAAAATAATGATTGTGCCAACCCGACGACCGGCAGAGAAACCGCTTAGTCGTCGTCCGTTGCACCGATCGCTTTGGGGGATGCGTTTCCGAACAGCGACTCCGGTGTCTCACCGCGTTCTCGTCCGCCCGATCCAAAGTCCGGATCGAACAGCTCTAATGCAGTGTTGATCGTGCGCCAGTCGTCCTCCTCGGCGGCCGCTCGTAGGCTCTTGGTCGGCGGCGCGAGCAGTTGACTCACCAGCGAGTCGGCCATCGATTCGATGATCTCGCGCTGTTCGTCGCTTAGCCCCTTTCCGTCCTCGTCCTCGAGCCTCGAGATGGCCGTCTCGAGTTCGCGGGCCTTGATCCGCTCTGCGGACTCGTACATCGTCCCGATGACGTCGTCCGCCCGCGCTCGCTTGTACTGACTCCGAAGGTGGTCGAACTCTCGCTCGATCATCGCTTCAACCTTCGAGGCGGCCTCGGCGCGCTGGCCGCGGGTTCGTTCGGTAACGGTCTCGAGGTCGTCGAGATCGAAGACCGTCACCGACTCGAGTGCGCCCGCGTTCGGGCGGACGTCGCGTGGCTGTCCGAGGTCGACGACGATCTGTTCTCGACCGCCGAGATGTCGTTGTTCGAGTAGCGGATCGTCGCTACTGGTCGCTGTGACGATGACGGTCGCCTGTCCGGTGACCGTCTCGAGCGACCGGAGGGGAACGGCGCGTCCGTCGATGTCGAACTCCTCGACCAGATGCTCTGCGTGGGAAACGGTTCGGTTCGCGACGACGAGCTCCTCGATGCCGGTTTCTGCGAGACTTCGGGCGGCGAGTTGCCCCATCTCGCCGGCACCGATGACGAGCCCCGTCGTTCCCTCCAGCGACCGTTCTCTGGTCGCGAGTCTGGCCGCCGCCGAGCCCAACGAGACGACGCCCTCGTTGATCTTCGTCTCCGTTCGCGCGCGTTCGCCGACGTGGATCGCCTTCGTGACGGCCATCTCGAGCAGGGGACCGATGCCGCCGGCGGTCCGGGCGTCCTCGTAGGCCGTTCGAACCTGTCCGATGATCTGATCCTCGCCGAGGACGACCGACTCGAGCCCCGTCGCGACTCGAAGCAGGTGTTTGAGGCTCTCGCCGTGGTCCGTCCTGACGAGCGCCTCGTCGTCGGTTTCGCCGAAAAATTCCTCGAGCGCCGCCTGGCCGACTGCGCTGTCTCCCGTGACGACGTACGCCTCGACGCGGTTACACGTCGAGAGGACGATCGCCTCTTCGACCTCCGGTATCGAGAGGAACTCGGCGACACTAGAGCGTTGGCTCTCGGGACTTGCCGTTGCAAGATCGTCGACGGTCCCGCTTTCGTGGGTTACTCGCGCGCCAGTAACGACACCTGCTGGCATCATCACGGCTCACCTCCTGTCGCACATTCCTCGTCCAGCACGTCCTCGATCACTTGCCCATAGTTCGAAGTGCCAGTACGTAAAGCTGTCCAAGTGGACGAAGAATTGACGACGCTCGAAACGATGGCCCGTCGTCGGTCGACCGAAACCTCCCGATCTTTGAGTTCGGTTCGCAACTCGCCGAGAACCGTCGCCATCTCGCCCGCGCCCTCGAGCGTCCCCTCAAGTTCCTGTCGGAGGTACTTGCTCAGGACTGGTGCGGTTCCGCCGGTCGAAATCGAAACGACGACCTGATCGTCTCGAACCGTCGCGGGAACGACCACGCTTCCGGGTTCTCGCTCGCCGGACCGATCCGCGCGGTTGACGAGGACGCCTCGGTCGCGAGCCGCTTCGACGGCGGCTTCGTTGACCGCCTCGTCGTCGGTCGCGGCGACGACCAGCGCCGGATCGACTCGCTCGATCCACTCCTCGACCACTTCGGGTTCCGGTGCGGCGCGGACCAGTTCGACGCTTCCCACGGTTTCCGCATCGCTGTGGTTCGCTGTTTCGTCGTCGCCCCCTTCGTTCGAGCTACCGAACGATTCGTCGACGAATTCGGGACTCACAACGGTAACGTCGGCTTCCCTGGCGAACCGGCGTGATTTCCGCGCCCCGACGGGTCCGCCGCCGAAGACGAGCACGGGAACGTTCCTAAAGTCGTGTAGCAGTGGAATCATCGATGTGTGAGTTGGGACTGTTCTCCTGTGCTGTCTTACCGTGTCGTCGTGTTCGCGTCGGCGCGTTCGGCCAACCGAATGCCGGTCTTCTTGAGGATCTCCGTCGAGAACAGGGAATCCCAGTCGTCTTCCTCGACCGCCCAGTGTTCGCTCATCGTCTCCCTGACCTGTTCGATCCGTCGCTGGCTCTCCGCTTCGCTCCGACCGTGCGTCATCGCGAAGAAGTTGTACGGCCAGACATCGTCGTGGCGCGGCCGTTCGTAACAGTGAGTGACGAACGACAGGCCGGCGACTTCGGGACCGACGGTCGAAACGAGATCGTCGGGCACGTCCCAGACGGTCATCCCGTTTTCCGTGTAGCCCAATTTGTAGTGGTTCGGAACCACGCCGATGCGGCGTATCTTCCCCTCGAGATCGAACCGTTTGACGGTCTCAAGGACCCAGCCCGTCTCCTGACCGATGGTTTCGGCCACATCCGCGTAGGGCGTCTCCGTAAGCGGCAGGCCGTCTTGCACCTCGAGGAGCAGATCCCGTTCGTCCGGCGAGAGCGTGTCCCGGTCGGCTGGCGTAACGTCCGGGCCGAGATCGGAACAGTCGACGCCAGCGGATGCGGTGTTTGCGGCTGTCTCGCCCGAGCCGTCTGCACTCGAGCCGAACGGTCCGTCGACGTAGAACTTTGCTTCGACGCGGAACTCCTGTTGTTTCGGGAGGTTGTAGGTCTCCTGTCCGGTTTCGGCTTCGATTTCGGAGAGCACCTCCTCCACACGGCTGCTCACGGCTTCGCCGTTGTCTCGCGGCTTCGCCGTCTGCTCGCGGGTCTTTGACCCGCTCGCACGGTTCGAGGGACTCTCCGAGTCCCTCGCAACTCGACTGTTCGCGGAACTCTGTTCCGCGCTCTTCGCTCGTTCCGAGGCGCTATGCGCCTCGCGCTCGGCGACGCTGACGACAAACCACACGTTGAGGTGTGGATGCTCGCGTCGGTAGTTGTGGGCGACTTCGCGGTGGTCGTTGACGGCCTCGACGATCTCGTCGAACCGATCCTCGGGGGCGTGCATGGCGACCAGCGTCGCCGCTCCGCCGATCTCCTGGGCGTTGACCAGCGGCCCGAACCGCGAGAGCACGCCGCGCTCGTCGAGATCCGCGATCGTCTCGAGAAGTTCGCCCGCGGTGATATCGACGCCTCGCTCAGCCATCGCGCTCGCGGCCGGTTCGAACGGTCGCTCCGTGACCGGAAACCCGCCCTGAAAGGCGTTGACGACCGCTCGCTCACGTTCCGACAGATCGACGCCCGAAGCCGCGTTCATACTGGTTCGTCAGGAGTCGCGTCACATAAGCGAATCGGGACCGCGTGTTCGGCTACGAGCCACGCATGAAAACGGACCGAACGGTCGAAAACGACGAAATCTGGCGTTGAAGCCGAGTCGCTACTGGTGTTTTATGCGTGGCAACTACTCGCCTTCGACGCCGGTCGCGTCGAAGCCGAGTTCGCGCACGTCCTCGAGGATCGCCTCGTGATCCGCGCTCGCTTCGTAGTAGATGACGATATCGAAGCTCCCGTTTCGGAGGAGTTGCTGGCACTCCCAAACGAACTCCTCGTCCTCGAGGGTCAGTCCCTGATGCTGGTTCGAGGAGAAGTCGGTGTCGTCGTTCCCCGAGTAGACGTAGCAGTTGGTCGGGTCGTGGCCCGCGCGCTTGGCGATGATGTCACCGACGTCGATCGTCGCTTGCATCATCTTTACGTCTTCTTGCCCGTCGTACTCGGTATGGACGACGGTCGCGTTGAGTTCGATGTCGCCGGGCTCGAGCAGTGCCTTCGTCCGCTGGTAGAGGTCGTCGTCGATCGCGTCTGGCATTGACGGAGACGAGCCTCCGGGGACTCATAGCCGTCACGGTTCAACGATCGGAGACGTCGCGACCGCCCGCCCTATATAATAGTTTCCACACATATCATTGGTTCCAACTACCACACAAGACACATAGTGATCGGACCCGTTACGATAGGTGATGAAGCGGTGGCTTCGCCGACGCGTCGACTGGGCCTACGAGCAGCTTCTTTCTCGAGAAATCTCCGGTGCGCCGACTCACGTCGCCGTTATTCAAGACGGGAACAGACGCTACGCGCGACGCCACGGCGGCAACGCACCCGACGGGCACCGTGCTGGCGCGGAAACGACCGAACAGGTCCTCGAGTGGTGTCAGGATATCGGCGTCGAGGAGCTTACCCTCTATACGTTTTCGACGGAGAACTTCAACCGTCCCGACGAGGAAAACGAGGAGCTGTTCGATCTCCTCTGTGAGAAACTCCACGAGTTCGCCGACGCCGACCGCGTTCACGAAAACGAGGTTTGCATCCGCGTTATCGGCGACGTCGACCGGCTCCCGGGTCGGGTTCGGGAGGCCATCGACTACGCCGAGGATCGGACCCGCGGTTACGACTCGTTTGTCCTCAACATCGCGCTGGCGTATGGCGGCCGTTCGGAACTGCTCTGTGCCGCCCGGAGCGTCGCTCGAGACGTCGACGAAGGAGACCTCGAGCCCGAATCGATCGACGTCGAGACGATCGAATCGAGACTCTACGACAGCTCCGTCAGGGATGTCGACCTGATTATCAGAACCGGCGGCGACGAGCGGACCTCAAACTTCCTGCCGTGGCACGCCAACGGCAACGAAGCCGCGGTTTTCTTCTGTACGCCCTACTGGCCGGAGTTCTCGAAACCCGATTTCCTTCGAGGGATCCGCACCTACGAACACCGTGAGGCTTCCTGGCGTCGTACCCGTGCCCGTCGTGCGCTGGCACTGCTGGGCGCGGTCAGCGAACCCGAACTCTCGGAAGCGAAATCGGTCGTCGACCGCTTCCGAGATTCGCTTCCGACCGGCGAACAGCCCGAGGAGGGAGACGATGAGGATCTCGAGGGCCTCGAGACGGGACGACAGGCAGCGGACTAGCAGACCGTGCATCGAAGCGCACCGATTTGCATCGTCGCGTGTTTGGTTTCGAAGAATACTGTTTTCGGTTCGCCTGGAAGATCGGTTTTTGGTGCGACGATTCGAAACGTTGAATCACCAACACCCGAAATAGTCTGGTAGGATGGATCGCCGACTATTCGCGATCGGACTCGCGGCAATTTTTCTCGGCGTCGCCGGGCTGGGATACCTCCTCGCAACCGGCGTCTTACAGCACCCGAGTGACGCCGCCGACCAGTACGAAACCGCCGATTTCGTCTTGATCGCGGGATCGTTCACGTCGGTAACTATCGGCGTCGTGTTGACGTTTCGCTCGTACGTTGATCTCGACCCTGACTCGAGGTCGAGGAACTGAACGCCTGCTACTGCGTTTCGAACCCATGGGCTCGATAGAAACTCTCGAATCGACAGGTTTCACGAGGATCGACAGGTTTCACGAGGATCGACAGGTTTCACGAGGATTGACGACGGACGATTCGAGCGCCTACTCCCCGAACCGGCGCGACCGATTGCAAAACTCTCGGACAGCACGAAGGAAGTCCCGTTTTCGGAAATCTCGCCAGTTGACATCAGTAAAGTACAGCTCCGAGTAGACCGACTGCCAGATCATGAAATCCGAGAGCCGTTCGGCTCCGGTCTTGATGACGAGGTCGGGTTCGGAAGGGAAGATCAGGTGTTCTTCAACCGCCTCGTCGTCGATCTCTTCGGGCTCGAGTTCTCCTTCGTCGACGCTGGTCGCGAGGGTCCGAATGGCGCTGGTAAACTCGTGTTTGCCGCCGAGCCCGATCCCGATCTGAATCGGCGCGTCCGCCGGCGTCTCGTCGTCCGGCCCGCGAACTGCGCTTTCGCGGGGTGTCTCAACCGTCTCGAGATCGCTGCGAAGCGTTGGCACTGCCGCTGCGTCGAGGACGCTGACGTAGACCGTCACGCGCTCGGCGTACTCGAACGCCCACCCGAAGAAGTCGGTGAGCGTCTCGTAGGCACCCTCCTCGAGGAGGTCGCGCTCCGTGATGACGAGCGCGACGTGGTCGGGGCCGTCGGCCTCGTAGCGACCGATCCTGTGCGTCAGGTACCGTTCGTACAGTCCCACGGCCGTTGGTTTTTCTGCGAGACCCATACCCGTTTCGGGATCCTTCACGTCTCGATTCGCGGTCGGCCCCCGTTGACGGACGAGACACTGCGTTCGGATCTGTACTTGTATTTTCCGACAAGACCGCGTCAATTCGGGCAGAATCGCGTTCACTCGGAGAGAACGCGTCCGTTCGGATAGAATGCCGTCCGCTCGAAACCATTATGTCATTCGGCCATCCTGTCCCAGTATGGTCCTTTCGTACATCCTTTTCGTGACAGTTGCAATCGGCGGGTACGTCGCCTTCCTTTCGTATTACGACCGTGAAAGCGAGACCCTGATCGGGACGGTGTTCCGAGCCGTCGTCGTAGTCGCCGTTTTGCTCGTTTCACTGCCACTCGGGGTCTTTCTCGGTTCGAGTATCGTCTCCGCGTTCACCGAGAGTCTCCTCGCCAGCTCACTCGTTTTCACCGGCTCGCTTGCCCTGCTGACCGTACTCGGTTTCGGGCTCTATCTTGTCGCCGAGGGGGAGTTCCCGACATCCCTTCGGCGACATGTGTCGGCCGAATAGTCCATACTCGCCCGTTTACCGGAGCGCAGATACGGATTCTCTGCGGTACCACACCCGAAAATCGTTTCGTGATCTTCCTCGGAAAATCGAAGCACAGTTCCTCTACTAGTTTATTTCACCGTCTGTATCGGTTCGGGAAGCTTAAAGTAAACCCCACAGAAAGGATCGGGTACCGTGACAGCACCCGTCTGGCGAGCTGGCGCATTCGCAGTGCTCTCGACGCTTTCGCTCGTCCTTCCACTCTTCGGGCCGGAATCCGCGCTCCTTCTCGCGTCAGTACTGATTCTGGGCGCGCTCATCGTCACCGACGGCCGGCTCTTCGATCTCCTCGCGTACCCTGACGACTACGAAGATGGCCGCCTCTACGGCGTCATCGCGTTCGTCTTCGGCGCCGGCATTCTCGGCTCCTTTACCACGGCGTTCTCGATGCCCGTTTCCGTGCTGGTGGGAACGATCTTCCTCGTCGGCTACGGGAACCTCGCGGAGCGACTCGCTCGCCGCAGACTCGATCACGGGGTCCGCTCCGTCGCCGCGTTCTGCGTCGGCGGCGCCGTCGCCGGCGTGGTCGGCCAGATCGCCACGCTTTCGATCATCGATAACTCGCTGGAGTCCGCACTACCGGCTGTCCTCTTTCTGGCCGCTAGCGGCGCCCTGCTCGCCGCCCTCTTGCGAGACGTCCTCCTGTTGTACGACGACCCGGTGATCATGCTCTCGGTCGGGTTGCTCCTCTGGTTGCTCGCCGAACTCGAGACGACGATCGGCCCGGTCGAGATCCTCGCCGCGCTCGCGGTGACGATCGCACTCGGATACGTTTCGTACGCGCTCGAGACGGCCTCGATCGCGGGAATGCTGACCGGCGTCTTGCTCGGCCTGCTAACGATCGTTCTGGGGGGCTACGGCTGGTTCGTCGTCCTCATCTCCTTTTTCGCGATTGGCGGACTTTCGACGAAGTTTCGATACGACGAAAAGGAAACGCGCGGCGTCGCCGAAGAGAACGACGGTGCGCGAGGGAGCGGGAACGTGCTCGGTAACGCCGCCGTGGGACTGGTCGCAGTTCTCGCCTACGCGGCGAGCTCGGCCGGCATGATACCCCGCGAACCCGAACTGTTTCTCTTCGCCTTCGCGGGATCGGTCGCGGCCGCGATGAGCGATACGCTCTCGAGCGAGGTCGGGAGCGTGTTCGATAAGCCGTTGTTAATCACGACGCTCGAGCCGGTCGACCCCGGAACCGACGGCGGTATCACCTGGCAGGGAACTGTGGCCGGGTTCGGCGGTGCGACCATCGTCGCAATACTGTCTTATGCCTTTTTCGCCGAAGTGGGCCTCGCCGGTGCGGCGATCATCGCGACTGCGGGATTCGTCGGCATGATCGTCGACAGTATTCTGGGTGCGACACTCGAGGGGTCGTCGCTGGGCAATCAAGGCGTGAACTTCCTGGCGACGCTCTCCGGAGCGATCCTCTGTGCGCTGCTCGTACTGTCGTTAGCGATCCTCGGCTGAAAATGAGATTCGATTCCGTTCGAACGGACCGCTTGTCTACGCTTGCTCCGGCGGTTCGTCGGCGATTTCGTCGATCGCGTGGATACGGACTGCGGTCGGTCGCTTCGTGAACTGTCCGAGCGAGCGAGCGACGATTCGATCGACTCCTGCGTCGGTTGCGATATCGAGGAGCCGTTGTCCGAGAATCCCGTCGAGAACGATCGTCGCAGGGTCGTCCTCGAGGCGTTCCAGCGCTTCGTCGGCCTCGCTCGCGGCCTCGTCCTCGAGAATCGTTCCGTCTTCGCCGAGGAACCGAACGCCGTCAGTCCCTTCGCGAATAACCTCGTTTGCGTGCTCGTAGACGGTTCTCGGGCCGCCAGCCGGTTTCGTCTCACTCGAGTGATCCGGACCAACGGACGCGTCTCCCGTTACCGTCTCGGGATCCTCCGCCGTGGCGTCTCCTGTGACCGATCCGTCGTTTGCTGTTGGGTCGGCGTGTTTGGGTGCTGGCGAAGCCGTCTCGATTCCGCTCTTGGATTCGACACCGCTGGAAGAGCCGGCTTGCCGACTCGAGTTCTTCGCTCGCTCGACGGTGTCCTCGAGCGGTGCCGTCTCGGTCGTGCTCGTCACCGGCGGTGACGGCTTCGCGCTGCCGTCGGTCGCGGCGACGGCCTCCTGCGGTTCGTTCAGTTCCGAGATGGTTTCGTAGGGGACCTTGTTCCGCAGCGCCGCGAACAGCTGGTGGTGGTCGAGATCCTCGACCGATTTCTCGGCCGGTGCGAAGGTGACGAAGTCGACTTCCCCGACCTGTGCGAGTTCCTCGAGGATGAGGTCGCCGCCGCGGTCGCCGTCAAGAAAGGCTGTGACGGTCCGGTGGTGCGTGAGTTCCGCAATCGGGTCCGGGATGTTCGTTCCTTCGACTGCAATCGCGTTTTTGATGCCGTATTTGAGGAGTGTGAGGACGTCAGAACGGCCCTCGACGACGATAATCGCGTCGCTGTCCGTTACTCTCGGGCCGGCTGGCAATCCCTCGTATTCGGTGACGTCCTCGACGCGGACGTGCTGGCGGACCTCCGTGAGGATTTCGTCGGAGGTCATCACGGAGTCGTCAAAGCCCGTTCTCAGCAGTTCTTTCGCCCGGTCGACGACCTCGTTTCGCTTGGCCGCCCGAACGTCTTCGATCCCGGTGATCTCGAGTGAGGCTCGACACGGGCCGATTCGGGTGATCGTCTCGAGCGACGCGGCGAGCGTCGCGGTTTCGACCTTATCGAGGCTGGTCGCGATCGTTAGCGTCCCGTGTGATTGGCCGTTCGTGCTCGCGATTTCGACGTCTATGCGACCGACCTTCTGCGATTGTCTGAGGTCGCGGAGGTCGAGTTCGTCGCCGAGAAGCCCTTCGGTTTGTCCGAAGATCGCACCGACGACATCGCTGCGCTCGACGACTCCTTCGGCCGTGACGTCCGCGTGGATGAGATATTTCGACGTGTCTTCCATTGGAGATCCGCCCCGCGAGAGACCTGTTCGGAGACTCGGAGACTCGTTACCTGAAATTATGTCCGACAATGGCAAATAGTTGTTGACCTCGAGTCACAGCCTACGTCTGGTCGCCTATCCGTGTTATTCTCCCACAAACCTTCCGTTCCGTTAGAATTTGGTACACGTTGTGTACTTCAGTAAGCCGACCAGTACCAGTACGCCGTCACGACCGTCAGCACGGATACGCCGCCGAGGAAAAAGAGCAGTCCCGGCGGAACGCTCGAGAGTATTGCTTCCGTCGTCTCGGCGGGGTTTTCGCCGAACACGTCCGCCAGTATACCGCCGTCGTCGGAACCGTCGACGTCCTCGCCGCCGTACCTGTCGGCATCGCTGTCTTCCGAGGGAGCCGCGTCGTCTCCCTCATCCGCTGTTGTCGCGTCGTCGTCATCAGTTCGGTCGTCGGATTCGCCCGGGTCGTCGGATTCGTCCTGTTGAATGGCGACATCCTCGGATTCCGCGTCGTCGGTTCCGCCCTCGTCCTGTTCCTCGTCGTCTCCGACAGCATCGTCAGTCGACCCGTCGTCCCCGTCGCCGGCTCCACCGTCACTTCCGTCGTCGGTTTCTCCATCGTCTCCAGCCCCAACGCCGTCGCCGGTATCTCCGGTAGCGGGTGCCGCCTCGTCCTGTTGGAGTCCCGATCCGACGTACTGCTGGAGGCCGTACTGGACGAGCAAACTGCCGGCGGCGAGTGCGCCGACGCCGCCGAGAAACCTCGAGAGGGCGGTTCGTAACTTCGACGCCGTCGACTCGTCGCTCGTGACGATTAGTGGTCCGTCGGCCGTCGCGTAGACGCTCATTTCGTTGCCACGAGAGGAGTACCAGGTGTCGACGACTTCGACGAGCCCCGCATCCTCGAGTTTCTCGAGGTGGTATCGAACGTTCTGAATCGAGGAGTCGACCGCCTCGGCGATGTCGCTCGGCGTTCCCGGTTCGTCGGCCAGCGTCGAGTAAATCTCCCGAGCCGTCGAGGAAGAGAGCGCCCCGAAGACGGCGTCGGCGTCCTCGTCCTCGAGGTCGACGACTCGCGGTTCCCCCTCGCTCGAAGGCGTGTCGGATCGAAGGGGGAACAGCCGGGCCATAGTGGGTTCAGATTAGGTTCTCTCGCCGACAGTTATACTCCTTTTCCTACGTGAAAACGCGATTTCACCTTGGAAAATCACCCGACGGAATCGCGTCGGGATATTGAACGAAAATATCTCTTCGATCCCCGAAATCGAATAGAAACTATTACCAACGCCGCTGCTCGAGGGAGCACAAATGAGTCGCGCTGAGCTCGTCGGGTGGGGGATCGTGGGGCTCGTTCTCTGCGTGTTCGCGATTCCGTGGTTTCTCTGGGGGACGGAGACACTCGTCGCCGGGCTCCCGCTGTGGATCTGGTGGCATGTTGGGTGGATGCTACTCGCCTCGCTTGTCTTCTGGGTTTTCACGAAGCGCGCGTGGGGAATCGGGATCGAAACCGACGCTGGGGGGACACAGACTGCCAACGGGACTGAATCGGGCCTCGAGGAGCGCGGTGATTCGCCGTGACGCTTTCGATTCAACTGGGGATCATCGTCGGCTATCTGCTTCTCGCGCTCGTGATCGGGCTCGTCGCCTACCGGATGACCGAGCGGACGGCGGAGGATTTCTATCTGGCGAGTCGGACGGTCGGAACGGTCGTCCTCCTGTTTACGACCTTCGCGACGTTACTCTCGGCGTTTACCTTCTTCGCCGGTCCCAACATGGCCTACGCGTGGGGGCCCGAATGGATCCTCGTTATGGGGCTGATGGACGGGATCATCTTCGCGATTCTCTGGTACGTCATCGGCTACAAACAGTGGCTGCTCGGCCAGCTCTATGACTACGTTACCCTCGGAGAGATGCTCGGCGATCGGTTCGCTTCGAGGGAGCTTCGGGGACTCGTCGCCGGCGTCAGTCTGATCTGGCTCTTTCCGTACGTCATGCTTCAGCAGGTCGGCGCGGGAACGGCCCTCGAGGCGCTGACCGAGGGCGCGGTCTCCTACGCGGTGGGGGCCGGGCTCATCACCCTGTTTATGATCCTCTACGTCGTCGTCGCGGGCTTTCGCGGCATCGCCTGGACCGACACGCTCCAGGGCGCGTTCATGCTCGTTACGACCTGGATCGCGTTCATCTGGATACTCGTCGCCGTCGGCGGCCTCGAGACCGCGACGGGAACGCTCCAGAACTCGCCGGCGACGAGTGAATTCCTCGCGCTTGGAAGCGCTAATTACACGCCCCAGTGGATGCTCTCGACGGCGATCACGATCGGCTTCGGCGTCGCGATGTTTCCGCAAGTGAACCAGCGCTTTTTCGTTGCGGGCTCCAAGCGGGTCATCAAACGCTCGTTCGCGCTCTGGCCGATCCTCTGTGTCTTGCTGTTCGTTCCCTCGTTTCTACTCGGCGTCTGGGCGCAGGGGCTGGGCCTCGAGATGGGCGAGAGCGGGAACATCCTTCCCGTCATTTTGAGCGAGTACACCGCGGTCTGGTTCGCCGCGCTGGTCATCGCGGGCGCGATGGCGGCGATGATGTCCTCCTCTGATTCGATGTTGCTCTCGGGATCGTCGTACTTCACTCGAGACCTCTACAGACCGTTCGTCGAGGCCGACCTCTCCGAGCGGCGCGAAGATCTGATCGCCCGCATGGGCGTCGTCTGTTTTGCCGTCGCAACCTTCCTCGCGAGTCTTTACAACCCCGCGACGCTGTTCGAACTCGGCGACGCGGCCTTCGGCGGGTTCGCTCAGCTCGCCCTGCCGGTCATCGTCGCCCTCTACTGGCGCGGGACGACTCGGACAGGACTTATCGCCGGAATTGTCGGGAGTCAGGTGTTTTACCTCTCGAGTCTGTTCGTTTCGCTCGTCCCGAATGCGTACGCCGGGTGGACTGCCGGTGTGGTCGGCATGCTCCTCGGACTGGCACTAACCGTCACCGTTTCGTGGGCCACCACCTCGGTTGTCGAGGAGCGTCGATCGCGGTATTTCGAGGGGCTGTCGGGGGACTGATAGGGTCAGTTGTGCCTGTGTACCGGTTTGTCCCAGAGCGGGGTGGTGAATGGCCGGAAATGACTAACAACCGACCCTATGAAGGATATGTCGAGAGCGATTTCTCGAGTACTGTTCTCCTCGTCCAACCCAAGAGTGACCCCTCGAGAATACTCGAGAAACTGGGACGATACTGGGCGGGAACCGCCGGTGTCGTTTCGCGATGGAATCACTCGAGTTGCTGGGATTCATAAAGACCCCGACGAACTGTATCGTATGCAAACCCACATCGTTCCGGTCGGCTTTGATTACGACCGGCTGATCGCGCCGCTGGTTCGCGATCAGATCGACGTCGATCGCGTTATCTTACTCGAGGGGGCGGTCGGGAGCGAGGCCAACGTCGAGTACTCGAGACACCTCTCGGGAAAGCTCGAGGCCGATTTCGAGAACTTGCTCGGCGCGAGCACGAATCGGTTCGTGCTCGAAAACGTCTACGACTACGACGAGGCGTTCGAGCAGGCCTACGACCTGATCACGAACGAACTGGATCGGGACAACGAGGTCTGGGTGAACATCGCGGCGATGCCCCGAACCGTGAGTTTCGCCTTCGCCAACGCCGCCCACTCGCTGATGGTCGAGCGCCAGGAGGAACGCGAACAGATCCACACCTACTACACGGCCCCCGAGAAGTACCTCGAGACCGAACTCGCCGAGGAGCTTCGGCGGCAGTCGTCGCTGCTCGAGAAACTACTGGAGGGAGGCGATGCCGATAACGAAGCACCCGTCGACCAGCAGGCCGACAGCGTGACGGGCGTCGAGACCGACCGAATCGCGGATCGCCTCGAGAGCGCTCGAGATCTGCTTTCGGAGTTCGACGAGCGCGGAACGACGATCGGTGCGAAGGAGATCGACGGCTCGCACATCGTTGAACTGCCGGTCGCGTCGTTCTCGAATGTCAAGCCCTTCGAGGAGTTCATCCTGTACAAACTCGGCGAGGAAGGCGAGTTCGACTCCGTCTCGGAACTGGCCGAATCGCTGGCTCGAGAGCTCAACGAGGAGTACACCGACAGTTTCCGCTCGAAAGTGATCTACAACGTCGACAGGCTCGGTCCCGGCGGAAAGGGGTACATCGAGCGCGAGGAGCACGGCAAATCGTACCGGACGAGACTCTCCCGAATCGGGGAGCTGTGGGTGCGGTCACACTCCGACGAGGTGCTTTCGGACGGCGACGACCCCGTGTCCACGTCCGACTGAACCGACCGATCAACCGACACCAGTTTCACCCGCTCGCGGTCGCGAAGAACAGATCTTGATCCGCTCGAAATGGAAATCGTTCTCGAGCGGTGTTCTCGAGGGTAACCGTATTCGTCTCTCGATCGTACTCGACGAGACTGTGATCGACGAGCCGCGGGATGTGACAGTGGACTAACGACGTGACGACTCGAGT
The DNA here is from genome assembly GCF_054653435.1 of Halostagnicola bangensis. Lineage (NCBI taxonomy): Archaea > Methanobacteriati > Methanobacteriota > Halobacteria > Halobacteriales > Natrialbaceae > Halostagnicola > Halostagnicola bangensis. The sequence continues at coordinate 2,347,256 of NZ_BAAIGG010000002.1, forward strand.
GTGCGTTTCCTCCTCAATGTCGCGTTGGTGCTTCCCACATTCCATTGCAGCGACTTTGCGTCCGAGCGTCTCAACGGATTCGTGTTTCTCTTCGAAAAGGACCGTAAGTAAGCACCGTCGTCGTGATTTCGAGAGGAGTTGGAACGCTGTTTCTCGACTGATCGGCTGAAGGTTAGCGGAAGGCATACAAATTACTTATGGCTATCTCCTATACAATACTTCCCCCTAATAGTATAAATAATTGAACCTGGACGTCGGGTTCGAACGAGGGACGAAACACATAACATGCCTGCTCGAGGATTGTACTGCATGTCCGACGCCGGAACGAGGGGCTTCACCAGCTTCGAAGACCCACCCAAATCGGTTTTCGTAGGGCCGTCCTAGGCCCCATTCTCTACCCCGTTTCGACGGATGTATTGTTCGCGACTGGATTCAGGCGAGTAACGACCGGTATTACCGATGTTCGAACACCAACTGCGATTTCGACGACAGCGCCACCGACAGTATCGACGACGCCCATTGCGGGCGGTGAGAGCATGAGTACGGAGACGCCGGATAACGACCCCGGGAGCGATTCCGGGCAGTCGTTCGAAGATCCCGACCTCGAGGGCGGGTACGACCCCGAAACGGTCGAATCGCGCTGGCAGGACCAGTGGATCGACAAGGATGTTTATGCCTATGACGGCGACCCCAAACGGGATCCCAACACCGTTTACGCCATCGATACCCCACCGCCGACGGTCTCGGGAAGCCTGCACATGGGACACCTCTACGGCTCGACGCTGCAGGACTTCGCCGCTCGATTCCGTCGAATGTACGACGGCGAGGTATTGTTCCCGTTCGGATACGACGACAACGGGATCGCGAGCGAACGCCTGACCGAGTCGGATCTGGATATCCGACACCAGGACTACGAGCGGCGGGAGTTTCAGGAACTCTGCCGGGAAGTCTGCCAGAAGTACGAGGCGGAGTTCACCGAACAGATGCAGTCGCTGGGCTGTTCGATCGACTGGAATCACACCTACAAGACAATCGAACCGCGCGTCCAGCGCATCTCCCAGCTTTCCTTTATCGACCTCTACGAGAAGGATCGGGAGTACCGCAAGAAAGCGCCCGCGATCTGGTGTCCCGAGTGCGAGACGGCGATCTCGCAGGTCGAAACCGAAGACGACGAGCGCCACGCACACTTCAACGACATCGCCTTCGAACTCGTGGGCTCGGACGCGCCGCGCGAGGAGTTCGTCATCTCGACGACGCGACCCGAACTCCTCCCGGCCTGCGTCTCGGTGTTCGTCCACCCCGACGACGAGGAGAACGAGGACCTCGTCGGCGAGACGGCCCGCGTTCCGCTCTTCGGCCACGAAGTGCCGATCATCGCCGACGAGCGCGTCGACATGGAGAAAGGAAGCGGCGTCGTCATGTGCTGTACGTTCGGCGACCAGAACGACATCGAGTGGTACCAGGCCCACGACCTGCCCCTGCGGGTCGCGATCGACGAAACCGCGACGATGACCGAACTCGCCGGCGACTACGAGGGGCTGTCCACCGAAGACGCTCGAGAAGCCATCGTCGAGGACATCGAAGCCGCCGGGCACCTCCGTGACCGCCGCGATATCGTCCACGACATCGGCGTCCACGAACGCTGTGACACGCCGGTCGAGTACCGCGTCTCCAAACAGTGGTACGTCGAGATTCTTGATCACAAGGAGGAGTACCTCGAAGCCGGCCAGGAGATGGACTGGTACCCAGAGAAGATGTTCACCCGGTACCGCCACTGGATCGAGGGTCTCGAGTGGGACTGGCTGATCTCCCGCCAGCGCGACTCGGGGATCCCGTTCCCGGTCTGGTACTGTACGGAGTGTGACCACGAGGTCGTCGCGGAGAAAGCGGATCTCCCCGTGGACCCGCTCTCGGACGAGCCGCCGGTCGACAGCTGTCCTGAATGTGGCAACGACGAGCTCGAGCCCGAAGAGGACGTCTTCGACACGTGGGCGACCTCCTCGCTGACCCCGCTGATCAACGCCGGCTGGGACTGGGACGAGGGAAGCGAGTCCTTTGAGATGGATAACCCCGAACTGTATCCGTTCGATCTGCGTCCGCAGGGCCACGACATAATCTCCTTTTGGCTGTTCCACACCATCGTCAAGTGCTACGAGCACACGGGCGAGGTGCCCTTCGACGCGACGATGATCAACGGCCACGTTCTGGACGAGAACCGAGAGAAGATGTCCAAGTCCCGCGGCAACGTCGTCGATCCCGACGACGTGCTCGCGGAGTATCCCGTCGACGCGATCCGATTCTGGGCGGCCAACGCCGCGGTCGGCGATGACTTCCCGTATCAGGAAAAAGACCTCCGAGCGGGCGAGAAGCTGCTTCGGAAGCTCTGGAACGCCTCCAAACTCGTCGATACCCTCGCACCCGCCGAGCCCGAGGAACCCGCCGAACTCGAGGCGATCGACCGCTGGATGCTCGCGGAACTCGACGACGCCGTCGTAGAGTTGACTGGCTACCTCGAGGAGTACGAGTTCGCGAAGGCTCGCGACCGCCTGCGGACGTTCTTCTGGAACACGTTCTGTGACGACTACCTCGAGATTGCGAAGACTCGGGAAGACAGTCCGTCGACTCAGTACGCACTACGAACGGCTCACCGAACGTTCCTCGAACTCTGGGCACCGATCCTTCCCCACGTAACCGAGGAGATCTGGCAAGCGATCTACGCCGGCGAAACGAGCGGTGCAGACGCTGGCGACCTCGAGAGCATACACACCCGCAACTGGCCCGAACCGCGCGGCTATGACGCCGACCTCGAGGCCGGAGAGACGGCCATGGAGGCCATCTCTGCACTCCGGCGGTACAAGAGCGAGCGCCAGTTGCCGCTCAACGAAGAACTCGATTCGGTCGCCGTCTACGGCTCGATTTCCGGGTTCGAAAACGCAGTTCAGAACGTGATGCACGTCGCCGATCTCGAGGTGCTCGACGATCAGCCCGAGATCACGACCGAGGTCGCCTCGATCGATCTGGATTACTCGACGCTCGGGCCAAAATACGGTTCGAAGGTCGGTGATATCGACTCGGGTATCGAGAGCGGAGAGTACGAGATTGACGACGACGCAGGCGTACTACGTGTTGCTGGCGAGGAACTCGAGGACGACCTGTTCGAGGTCTCCCTCAAGCGGACCTATTCGGGCGACGGCGAGATGCTCGAGACGGAGTCGGCGGTCATCATCGTCGATCACGACGAATAACGCAGGGACAACGAAGATGCGGTGGTAGCAACGAAGGTGCGACGCTCGTTTCACCTTGGGATATCGTTTTTTATTGCCGGACTGAACTGTCGCTATGGAACGATTCAACCGCCGACACGTACTCGGCGTTATCGGAGCCGGGACACTCGCCGGATGTCTAGATACTGGTGGATTGACGGGCTTGTCGAACGGTCCCGGTGAATCCCCCGGAAACGGCGACGACCCGCTCGAGTCGTCCGATCCACCGAACGACCTGCCATCGTCCTGTCCGGATTACGGCGACAGCGTTGATCGGGTCGTTTGTTACGACGATATCGATTCCGAAGCGGACGACGCGCATCTCGAGCCCTCGGTTCGGACTGTCGATGAAGGGGAGGAGATCGAGTTCACGCTGGTCAACGGTAGCGCCGTCGGACTGGAGACGAACTTTTACAATTGGCGAGTCGACAAGTACGTCGACGACGAGTGGCACCGCGTCGCCCCGCGGGCGGTCAACCAACCGTTGATGCGACTCGAACCCGGGGAGACGCACACCTGGACAGTGACGATCGACAACGACGGGATCGAGGACGGCGAGACGGTCGGATTGGTCGGCGGAACGTCCGATATCGACCTCGCGGGGCTCGGTGCCGGCGCGTACGCGTTTCGGGGTCGCGGCTGGTTCGAAGACGAAGGCCACGACAAGGCAATCGCGTTTGCGGCGACGTTCGAACTCGAGGGTCGAACCCTCGGATTGACTGCCACGGACGCCGTTGTCGACACCGAATGGGAGGGAGAGACGCTCGTCGCTCACTCGGATCGGGGCGACCCGGACGACGAGTATACCACCCTCGGCGCGTACGAACTCGAGGAAATCAACAACGACGTGCTCGAGGGTGTCGAACCCGAACCGGTGATCACCGAACAGCTGCTTCGACAGCCCCAGCTCCGGGATACCATCGCGCTCGCACACGAATACGAGAGTTCGATCGTTCGTCTCGAGGAGTACCACGGGACGATGCCGATTTTCGGCCGCGACAGCGATGGCATCTACGAGTATCAGGGGACGTATTATCGGGTTCGTACTGAGGAACTCGAGGAATGAGTACGAAGCGGTCGTCGCCGTTCGGCCGGCTATTCGTCAACCGACCCGTCTGTCAGTTGATCGTGACGGCGAGTTTTTACCCTCCAGATGACTAGCCCACTGAAGTGTACGCCACGTTGTACACCATAGACGCTATGGCAACAAATTATCACGACGAAGACACCGCGGCGGCGATCACCCAGTTCGAGCGGGATCTCGAGGCGCTTATTCTCGAGGCCTTCGCCAACGGTGTCCCTATCGAAGGAGACTGGGTGTTCGTTTCCGAGCCGCCCGCCGTTCCCGATTGGACCGTTCTGATCGAGCAGCGCTCGAGCGCTCGAGACGATGACGAAGCAACTGGACACCACTGAGCCGAAACCCGAACCACACTCACTGTTTTGTGAAACTTCGAGATGGAGTAAGAAGTTTAACTTTGATGGGTGAGCTCGACATACTTTCAACCGAATTGGGAAGCGGGGGAAAGGTTATAAAATTGTCCGCCAATCTCATGTCGTGCTCAGCTGAAGTCGGTTCGAGACGACCACTCGCCAGCCGCCATGTAGGCCGAGTATAGGACACTATGAAGACAGATACCACGGACGTCAAGCACCGAAGTGGCGATGTACCTCTTCCGACGAACACGATTTTCGACCTATTACTCGATCAGCGGAGACGGTATGTGCTTTATTATCTCTCTCGACGGGTCGGGGCGGTGTCAATCGAAGAGCTCGCAGAAGCGATCGAGCTTCGCGAGGGAACCCAGCGCACGGACAGCCTCGAGCGTATCAGTACGGGCCTCCACCACAATCACTTGCCGAAACTGGTCGATGCGAACGTCGTCAAATATGACCCGGCCACCGAACGAGTCGAGCGACTACCGGCGGCGAGCAAACTCGACCCGTATCTCGAGCTCGCCGCGATCGACGATCTCTCCCAGAGAGCCCGTTGCAGTTGACGGTCGAACCGGGTGCGGTCAGGTCGATGGATCCCGTTTGAGATGCCCCGACTCACACAGTTTGATCCGAATAGCGAGCGCGAAAAAGAGCGCGATGAGCGTGAACGTCACCTCCCCGGCGGCGATGACGCCGAGTGCGTCGGCCTCGAGGAACATCTCGGTGTCTCGAGCGACGGGAATCGTCGTGTGGTGGGGTTCGCCGGTGATCGGAACGAAGTAGTCGACGATGAGGTTACTGCCGTACCAGAGGAGTGCAATAGCGACCGCGTAGACCGGGAAATCGGTGATCCGGTGGAGGACGAACGCCTGGAGGACCATCGCAAGGTGACTCCAGAAGAGGAACTGGTACATCGCCCAGTGGAGCCCGGCGTAGGCGTCGGCGAAGACGATCAGGGTAAAGGGCGTCCAGAGTCCGAGGATGATGTTCCCGAAAAAGGCCAGCGCGGTGAGCCACGGGATTTCGTGACCGAGTTTCCAGCAGGCGATCGCCAACGCGATAAACAGCGTCGCGAGCGGGCTGTCGGGGACCCACGGCCACATGACCGCCGCGGTTTCGGACAGCTGCGGGCTGTAGTACCAGAAGCCGAAGACGGTTCCCAGGAGATTGATCGCGACGACGACCCACGCCAGTCGCAATCCGAGATCCTCGAGCACCCGCGGAACGGGAGCGAAGTACCTGGGCAACGGCGCTCGGTCGGGTAACCGGGTCGGTGTGGACATCGTCTCGTACGGCGCGACGGACGGACGGGGCAAAACGATAGCGGTTGACGACTGTCTCTCGTGACGTGAATTTCGAGCGCAAGACTCGTTCTCCAGGGTTGGGTCGAGTGGTAGGCCTGACTCAACAGTTCACCGGTGGCAGTATGGTCGGGGGTCGTCCGGAATACGCACTACCTGGAATATCACCGTCTGCACCGCGTCGTTCGCTATGAGATCGGACAGTGGCTTTATAGAACTGGCAGCAGCATCGAGGAGGCGAACCGGACGTTGGTACGAGAGCTGAATTCCCACATGGAGCTCGTCGTTTCTGCCCTTGAAGAATAAGCCAGGCAAGCACAGATACTAGTAAAATCATCACTGGCAAGCCTCTTGTGGAAAGAATGCCAAATATCATTCCTCCAGCAAGTAGATGAACAACTGTAGCGAATAATAGTCTAACAAAGTCAATTGTTAAAATACCGCTGCGAATCTTCTTTTGGATAGAATTTATGAACATATATAATATGCCAACCCATAGAATTCCAATTATTCCTAACACAACTGTTTCCACCGATGGGATAATTACAAAACCATCCATCTGTATTATGGTATTCAATCTAAAATAATAAAACTTTATTGATCGAGGCGAGCATCGAATTTTTCACTCGTTTAATCCCCACCAAAGTCTATATCCAAGGTGTCTTTGAGCAGGTTGGCGGACTTTACCGACAGCACTTGATATGACCTGCCCGCATTTCAACTTTCTTGAACTAGATCATATTAATTTCAAACGAACTATCAGAGCATTGTGTCAGCAAGTGCGAAGAGAGAGTTGCAGAGCGCTTGACCAGAAGCATTACAACCGTATCTACTGACTACCTCTGCAGCGACGAGACAAAATCCACCACAAGCAGCCGTGAGTTGCGGATTCAATCTTCCTTGTCTCACACAGGTACTAACACATTGTCTTCTGGTCAATGAATCCCCATATTCGTCACAAGCCTCTGTGACAATAACTAAACATGTTGGCGGTCCAATCGGGCCGATACTTTGGTTCGTGCTAACCTCGTTGTCTGATGCATTCTGCGGTGTAACCGTTTTATTTGTTGAACTAATTGTTTGGACAGCGCGGCCTTCTGATTGAGATGTACTTGCTGGACGGAGCGATGAAGTCTCTGCAGTATCTTTCGCTTCAAAGGCTACAGTATCCACTTTCATCTCTGAAGGTTGTTCTGAATCGGATGACGACTGAAATTCTTCGCTAACTGTTGCAAATGCATTAATGGGAGCTGCTTCGTCTCCATCTTCAGTATTTGCCACAGTTGTAACTATTAGTCCAAATTCTGTTTCCGACTTCGCACAAGGAATGAACAGAACACGTGGGTTAATATCATTAAATTCACTTGCAGTCACCTCTTTCTCTTCGAATTCTGATGGAAGGCTTCAATTGCCTCCACATCCGCTGCTTGTGCATGTTCGAAGCCAACAGTGAAGCCTCGGTCAGTAATCGACTCCAACAGGTTGCTCGTATCTGGGTGTTGTTCCAAATTCTCGTAATCTTTCGTAGTTGCTTCCCTGGATGTAATATCGAACACTTCGGACTGCTCCGAAGCCGAGACAGTATTCGTTGCGCCAAGGCCTGTGACACCCATAACCCCTGCTGTACCTACTGCTTGAAGGAGACTTCTTCGATCTATTCGACTTGAATTACTGTTTTTCTGTGACATTCATGTAGGATGATATGGTAATTACCATTAAATGTTTCTATTGAGGTACACTATGTAAGTTATTATTAAATGAAAATACCAAGGTAATATATGGGTTAGTAATAATAACATGGTGTCGGACAGTTGATCTTCGTTGGTCAAAGGACACGCGTAAGTGCGGTGCGTTCAAACGCCATACTATGACCGAGAAGACCGATCTCGAGGAACTACGACGCGGAACGGACCTCATCAAGCGAGGATTCGCCCGGATGCAAAAGGGCGGCGTCATCATGGACGTCGTTAATCCCGAACAGGCCCGGATCGCCGAGGAAGCCGGTGCGGTGGCCGTGATGTCGCTCGAGGCCGTCCCCGCGGATATCCGAAAGCGCGGCGGCGTCGCCCGGATGGCCGACCCAGCCGATGTCGAAGAAATCGTCAACGAAGTTTCGATCCCCGTCATGGGCAAATCCCGTATCGGCCACACGAAAGAAGCGCAGATTCTCGAGACCGTCGGCGTCGACATGATTGACGAGAGCGAGGTGCTCACCCCCGCGGACAACGACTACCACATCGACAAGCGCGACTTTACGGCTCCGTTCGTCTGTGGCGCGCGCAACCTCGGCGAAGCCCTCCGACGGATCGGCGAGGGAGCGGCGATGATTCGAACCAAAGGCGAAGCCGGAACCGGCGACGTCAACCAGGCGGTCTACCACCAGCGGACGATCAAAGGCGAGATTCGCAAGATCGAGGGGATGACCCACGAGGAACGCGAAGCCTTCGCTCGAGAGATCGAAGCGCCCGCCGAACTCGTCCACGAAACCGCGGAGATGGGTCGCCTGCCGGTCGTCAACTTCGCCGCAGGCGGCATCGCGACGCCCGCCGACGCCGCGCTTATGATGCACCACGAGTGCGACGGCATCTTCGTCGGCAGCGGCATTTTCGGCGCGGAGAACCCGCCCGAGATGGCCGAAGCGATCGTCGAAGCGACGAACAACTGGGACGACCCCGAGACGCTCGCGGACATCTCGAAGAACCTCGGCAAGAGCATGAAAGGCGACGCGAACGTCGACCTCCCCGAGGACGAGCAGATGCAGGGTCGGGGCGTCTAAAGAAAAAGCAACGAGAGTTCCACGGGTCACCGGACCCGTGGTACTTCACGCGGATAGATCGACTCGAGGGGTTCGAAGCGACGGTACTTCACGACCCGTCCTCGACTAACTGATTCTGATTGCCGAGTGAACAGCCGACCGAGGTCGCCCTCCGCGATATCGTCGTCTCGAGAACCGGTCGCACAAACTTTCGGCCGTCAAGCGTTCGTGTCAGTCGGGCAAATCGTAGACGGCTTCGATCCGGTTTCCGTCCGGATCGACGACGTATGCGGCGTAGTAGTGTTCTCCGTACTCGGGTCGAAGCCCCGGCGCTCCGTCGCTCTCGCCGCCTTGCTCGAGCGCTTGTTCGTGGAATTCGTCGACGGCGTCCCGCGTTGGGGAGGCGAAGGCCACGTGTTGTCGAGACGACGGTGGTTGTGCGTCGTCGTCCGCTCGAATCCAGAAACTCTCCGCTTTCTGTGAACGGTAGCCGCTCCCGCCCTCCCAGTCCCACTCCTTGAATCGCGGATAGTCCAGCGGATCGAGAACGGCATCGTAAAACGATCGCGCCTGTTCAACGTCTCTTACGGCGAGTGATACGTGTGAGTACATCGGCGTTCGGTAAGATGTAATACACTATCCCTGTTGCTATTACTGTCATCTAAGTGCAAGGACGATCGTAACCTCGACATCACCGGTCCCCACGTTGACGGATGCGTTTTAGGGTACGTTGCGGACGATAACGACGGTTCCGAGCAACAGTACAGACGTCACCAGGGCCCCGATCTCGGCGGAGAGAACCCTCAAGGGGCGATCAGCCCCGACACCCACAACGCTCGAGCCGCACTCCGCCTCGAGGTCCTGCGGACCTCGCAGCTTCCGGCCGTTCCCAGTACGCTCGCACCGTCTCGGTGTCTCGAGTCGCCACCAGTTCGAACGCGAAGGTGGCGAAGCTACCGAGAACGAAAAACGGGATCGAAACCGACGTCTCGATGAAGACGAACGCGAGACAGAAAGCCGCGAGCGCGCAGACGGCAAGCAGCGCGTCGATTCTTGCCTGTCTGGAACTCGTTCGCTCGAGGCGGTCAATCGCGATACAGCGTCGCGCCCGAGCCGACCTGCGTCTGATAGGCCCGACTTTCGATGTCGTTGTCGTCGAACGCGTCGATCATCGCGCCGGCGACGTTGCGTCGATTATTTCGACCGCAGACGGCGAGGATTCCCGGCCCGGCTCCGCTGACGGTGACGCCGGTCGCACCCGTCTCGAGGGCGGCTTCGCGAACGTCGTCGTAGCCGTCGATGAGCGCGGCGCGTTCGGGGGTGACGATCCCGTCGTCCATACCGCGGCCGACGAGTTCGGGGTCGTTACGCGTCATTCCGACGGCCAGCGTCGCGGCGTTGCCGACAGTCGAGACGACGTTCTCGAGGGCGGCGTCGTCGGGAACGACCCCGCGGGCGTCTCGCGTCGAGACGGCGGTTTCGGGGAGGCAGGCCACCAGCGGCACCGAGGTATCAACCTGCGTGACGCCGCTGTCGGTGACGATAGTAAAGCCGCCCAAAAGCGATGGGGCGACGTTGTCCGAATGCGCTTCGCCCGAGACCAGCGCTTCGCCTTCTGCGGCGATCGGGACGAGTTCCTCGCGCGAGTATCCTCTGTCGTAGAGGGCGTTCAACGCGACGGCGGCCGCCGCGGCGCTCGAGGCCGAAGAGCCCAGACCCGAGGCCGGGCGAACCCCCTTGTCGATTTTGATGTGTGCCGGTGCGTCGAGTGCCTTCGCGACCGCACCGACGGTGTTCCCTTCGGGGTCTTCGGGAATGAAATCGCTTCCCGCGCCCGTCACTGTGATCGTCGTTTCCTGGGCCCGTTCGACGCGGACGATGTCGGCGGGCGTCTCGAGAGCGACGCCGAAGACATCGAAGCCACTCCCGAGATTCGCGCTCGTCGCAGGTGCCCGCACGGTGAGCATGTCGATTCATTCCCAGAGTGCGGCCAAAAAGGTAGCGAACGAAGCCGAAGCGAAACTCGCGTTCAAAGCCGGACCCGAGGGCGGGTTCGAGCCTTGAGATTGGTCTCGCGCTCAGTCGTCCGTTCCCTGTCCGGAGACCGCTGATTCGCCGGTGTAGAGTCGATCGAGCCCGAACAGCAGTCCGGTGGCGAGTCCTGCGCCGACGAGCGAGAACGTTGCGATCATGGCGAAGAAGGTCGCGTTCGAAACGCCGAGGAAGAACCCGCCGAGCGCGATGCTCGCCGAGCCGAGGCCGAACTCGCCGAGGTAGGTGTAGCCGTAGGACAATCCGCGGCTATCGGCGTCCGTGTAGACGGCGACGGCGTTCTGGTAGAACGGCTGAATCGCGAAGAGGAAAAACCCGAAGACCCCACAGAGGACGACGATGGCACCCAGCCCCATTTCCGTCACCGGAACGAACGCGAGCGCGAGCGCGGTGAGGATCGCGAAGATGCCAGCCAATCCCCGCGCCGGCGAGACGCGACTGATGAGCTTTCCGGCGACGTACTGGCCGGCCATCCCGACGACCAGCAGGCCGACGTAGATGTAGAACTCCGGATCGATATCGTACTGCTCCAACGCCGGCACGATTTCAATCCCTTCGATCGCTGGCAATCCGTGGAGGATTTCTGGCAGGTAGGTAAGCATTCCGCGGTAGTACAGCCCTTCGAAGGTGACGATGACGAAGATGATCGCGAACGCGCTCGCGAAGAGGGCTCGAGAACTCGAGACCAGTTCCGGAAGCGAGAGCGCTTCGTTCGGCCCGGCATCGACGTCCTCGTCGACGGCGGCGACGGGATCGAAGTTCGCTTGTAGTCCGTACGCGGTCGCGAAGAAGCCGGGGACGGCGAGTATCGCGGCGACGACGTGCCAGTCGAGGAAGATCAGGAGCGTGGCGGCGACGAACGGACCGAGCGCGATGCCGACGTTGCCGGCGATGCCGTGCCAGGCGAAGACGGTTCCGCGATCCTCGACGCCGGTGCTGATGAGCGCCAGGCCGGCGGGGTGGTAGATGCTCGCGGCGATCCCCCAGAGGACCAATCCGACTGCGATTGCGTAGATCGAGTCGACGAACGTCGCGCCGGCAAGCACGACGAAGGAGAGACTCATCCCGAGCAGACAGAGCAAAATGAGTCGCTTCGTTCCGTACTTGTCCGCCAGAATACCGCCCGGGAGCGCGCCGATACCGAACGGCGCGTAGCCGAGCGCGACGATAATGCCGATCAGTGCAACGCTCACGTCGAACTCGGCGAGCCAGACCACGAGAAAGATCGGGATCGACGTCTCGAACCAGTGGACCAGCGCGTGGCCGGCCATCGTGAAGTTCGCGATCGATTTATCGTTCGCATTGAGAGCCATAGCGACAGTAGTGAGTACCGAAAACGCATCGTCGGGTGTACTTATCCCCTTGGAAAGCCCGCCGATCAGCCGGCACATCTCGCCGGTTGTTTGCCGACTCACCTCGCTCGACCCCTTCGGAGCAAGCCGATCCCCGAACGGTACCGTCTCATACGAACTGCTGTAAGTCATTGCCGGCGCAACCGCAGGCCAGCTTGCGGTTGCGCCGGTAAATCGTTACAGCAGACCGTCTCAGAACAGCAGTTCCTGCTCGAGATCCTGCGGGAGGATCACATCGATCTCGCCGGCAGATTCGTACTCGTGGAGAACCTCGAGCATGTCCTCGAAGTCGGTGAGCAACTCGTCTTCGAGTTCGTGATAGAAGACGCTCGTAATCCCCGGCATCCGTGCGGTTCGTTCGAACTCGAGTTCCGCGCGTTCCCTGCCCGGTTCGCTGATGCGGGAGGCCAGCGCGGTGTTCGAGGTGTATCCCTGCACGGGGTGTCCCCCGCCGAACCCGATTTCGTGATACTCGTCGACGAGTTCGACCGTGGTCGCGTCGAAGTCGCCGAAGGGGTACGCGAAGTATCTGGCACCCTCGTCGTAGCCTCGTTCCTCGAGCCACTCCTTTCCCTCGCGGATCTCGGCTTCCTGTTCGTCGCGGTCCAGATCCGGCAGGTTCGCGTGGGTCACCGTGTGATTGCTCAGACACCACCCGGCGTCGTGGAGGTCAGCGAGTTGCGATTCGCTGAGGCGGGGATAGTCGGTCCCGTTCCGGCCGACGTAGTCGGGATTGATGAACGTGACCGCCTCGTAGCCGTAGTCCTCGAGAAGCGGCAGGGCCTCGGTGTGGTCGGTGACGTGGGTGTCGTCGAACTGGATCATCACCTTCCCGGTTTCGGGACGCGGAACGAAGTGGAGGTCGTCGAACCAGACCGTCCGGGCGGTCTCGTCCGGCGTCCAGAGCTGTAGTTGGACCTCCGTCACCGCGGTTTCGTCGAACTTGTCGTCGAGTTCGTTGATACCGAAATTGTACCGCATGAACGGAATATCGCCGCTTACCGTCCGTCGGTAGTCGATCCGATTCCCGTCTTCGTCCAGCAGCCTGATCCAGGGCGAAACGATCGACTCGGCGGTGACCGCGACGCCCGGAACGACGTTCGAGACGTCGATCGGTTCGTCGAACGTCTTCGAAACTCGTCCGGTCGAGGTCGACGACCCGACCTCGAGTCGAGCGCTCTGGGAGCCGATGAGCGACCGATCGCCGTCCGCAGAAAGCGACCCCGCGCCTTCGTTCCAGTTCGAGAGGTCCTCGAAGTCGTCTTCGGACCCGGGTTCGACGACGCCCGAAGCGGGGACCACTTCGCTGTCGTCTTCATATGATTCGTCTTCGGAAGGATTGCTCGAGCCGTTCGATTCGCTGGGTGCGGATCCCGAACAGCCCGCGAGACATATCGTCGTCGCCGCAGTCGCCGTCATAGCCAGATATGCGCGCCTGTCCATGCCGTCGAAACTATCAACGGACGCTATTGTTATGGCTCGGTTAGCGTCATCATCTCTGAAGTAGGCGGCGACAACCGCGGGACTGAAGCGGTTTCGAGAACGAAACGGTCCGTTCAGGACCGATCGACTGATTCGTCTTCGGCGGTCTCATCTGGTGTGGATGCGGCGTCGACGCCGACCGCGCTCGAGACGTCGATTTCGTCGTCGGGTTCGTCTTGCCCGCCGATGATCAGTTCGCCGTCCTCGGTTTCGACGTAGACGTCGTCTGCGAACCCACCTTCTGCATGCGGGTGATCGGGATCCTCGAGTCGCTCCGGTGTCGAGGCCGCTTCGGGGAGGCCGCCGGCCGGCGCAAACTCGCCGAGCGGGTCGTCGATGGTGATCCCCCACGTCTCGAAGAAGTCGGCGTATCGATCGTAGTGGTCCTCGAGTTCGTCGCCGGGAAATTCCATCATCTCCGTCCAGCCGTGGTTGTAGAAGTCGAAATTCGACTGAATGTGTGTGATTTCGCGCGCCTCGGCTTCCGAGAACCCCTCCTGAAGCGCCGCGAGGTAGGTATCCATCGTCGCGTCGAAGAAGGCGTCGAGTCGCGGCTTGCGCTCCTCAGCGTGTGCGGGATCGGCTTTCTTCATGAATATTTTCGTGTGCATTCGGACGAGACCCGATTTGGCGACCGATCGGACGACGGGCGTCTCGAGGGCTTTTCTCGAGGCGAAGTGACGGGCGTTCTGGCGGATCTTCATACTGATACGTGTGAACCCGAGGATAAAGAGGCGTTTGGATAGCAAAAAACTGCATAATCGAACACGGAAACGTCGCCGAGATAGCAATCCACTTTAACCCTCGTTACGAACGGTCCGAATATGACCGAGTACGTAATCATCGGTGACGGGATCTCGGGTAGCTCGGCCGCTGAGACCCTCCGGGAGGAAGACCCGGACGCGAACATCACGATCATCACCGATGAGGGGGAGCCACTGTACAATCGCATTCTCATCAAAGAACACGCGAAAGGCAAACTTCCGGAGGCTCCAATTTCGATCCACGACGAGGACTGGTACGCCGAACGAGAGATCGAACTCTCGTTGAACACCCACGTGACGACGATCGACTCTGAGGAAAAGATCGTCCGGATTCACGAGGGCGAGGACATCCCCTACGACAAACTCCTGATCGCGACAGGCGGGACACCGACACAGCTTCCGGTTCCCAACAGCGACGCCGAGGGGATCCACCACTTCTGGACGTTCCAGGATGCACGTGCGATCCGCGAGAGCGCCGAAGCCGCAGACGATGCAGTCGTCGTCGGTGCCGGTCTGCTCGGAATCGACTTCGCGGCCGTCTGTGGCGCACAGGGTGTCGAGGGCAAATATCTGATGCGCGGTGACCGCTGGTGGCGCTACGCGCTCTCGGCCGACGGTGCCGAGATCATGCACAATGGTATGCGCGATGTCGGCGTCGAACCGGTGTTCGACAGCGGCGTCGATCACTTCGAGACGGACGACGATGGACAGGTCGCCGCGGCGGTCGATCCGAACGGCGAGCGCTACGAGTGTGACTTCGCCGGCGTCGCCATCGGGCTCACGTTCAACACCGAGTTCCTCTATGGAACCGACCTCGAGATGGACAACGGGATCATCGTCGACGAGTATATGGAGACGAACCTCGAGGATGTCTACGCCGCCGGCGACATCACGCGGTTTTACGACGTCTTGCTGGGCGAGCAGGCCCAGAACGGATCGTGGGGCTCGGCCAAGGAACAGGGCCGCGTCGCCGCGACCAATATGGCGGCTGACGCCCAGTCCGAGGAGTTTCAGTGGGTTTCCTCCTATTCGATCACGCACTTTGACTTCCCGTTCCTCTCGTTCGGTCACCCGACCCTCGGCGACGAGCACGCGGAACGTCGCTACAGCGACACCGAGTGGCGACGGGTCGCGTTCAAAGACGGCAAGATCGTCGGCGGCGTCCTGATCGGGGATCTCTCCCCGCAGAGCACGTTCAAAAAGCTCATGCGCCAACAGCGCGACGTCGCGGATCAGGCGGAGCTCCTCCTCGAGCAATCCGTCGACATGGATAAGCTCGCACCGGCACAAGAGCAGTAATCCGTCGCAGTACGTAACCCGATTGGGTCTTTTCGTTCCTTTAAACTCTTTGTCGACCCGTTGGTGCGGTGACGAGACACCGCGATTTTCGCGGATATTGGAGGATTTCGTCGATAAGCTTGTAAGTCGTCGTCGACCGGCCGGCGTCTCCTCGAGGCAAACGTTTATGTTCGATCGTGTTAGTTGATACCAATAGACATGGCAACCAGTGAAACCGTCGACCGATCACCGACGCTTCGTCGCGTCGAGTCAGTTCCCACGGATGCAACCGTCCGTCACGTCGACCAGCTCGAGGAGTCGTCGTTGACGTGGTTTCTCGAGACTCTTGATTCCAGTGCCACCGCGAGCGCAACCGTCGACGCGCCCGGTCTGGAAGACGGCGACGTGATCGTTTTCACTGCGTGTTATCGGATCGAACTATCCTGAGGTTGGTGTAGTCAGTCCAAATTCGGTTTCGGTGCGTTGTCAACCGGATCGACAGCGGCGAACCCCCACAGAACCCGGCCCAGGTTCGGACGGACTCGAGGGTTGCATATGTCACGTTCCGTGAACGATTAGACAGTCTCACATCCGTTCCCGATAAGCCGCCGTAGCGAGAGATTCCGTGCTCGAGAGTGCCGGAACACAACGATTTAGTGAGTTATCCGACCATAGCCGTTCATGGCACGACAACAGGCCGAAGTGTCCGGGCCCTACGACGCGTTTCGGCAATTTTTCTCCCTCCGACGGGACGTGTTGGTGCTCTCGGTCGCGATGTTCGCGTTCAGCCTGGGCTTTCAGATGACGAACCGGTTTATTCCGGACTATCTCGTCTACCTCGGCGCGGGCGGCTTCGTCGTCGGCCTGTTCGCCACGCTCGGAAACGTCATCGGCGCGGTCTACCCCTACTACGGCGGGATCGTCTCGGATCGCGTTGGTTCTCGGTACGCCCTGACCGTTTTCGGCTTTCTCTCGACGTTCGGATTCGTGATCTGGCTGGCTTCGGCCTACGTTCCGAATATCGATCTCGGTGCGATCGTCCTCGAGCCGTGGGTCTGGGTCTTCGTCGGCCTGCTGTTGGCCCAGTGTTGGAAGTCCTTCGGGATCGGCGGCCACTACGCGATCGTCAAGCAGGCGACCGAGCCCAGTCGGTTGGCTCGCGGCTTTGCCAGCACGGAAACGTTCCGGCGGACGGCGTTCCTGATCGCCCCGCTGATCGTGGCCGTTCTGGTGGTCGACGATCTGATGCCCGGGTTCCTGTGGGTGCTCGTCATCGGGATCGTCTTCGCGCTGTTGGGCACGATTGCACAGCACCTCCTGTACGACGCCGACGCGGACACCGTCGGCAAGGAGTTTCAGGGCGTCGGACAGGTGGTCGACGACTTGCGTTCGCTTCCCGACCCGTTAGGTCCGCTGTTGGTCGGCGACGCGCTGGTTCGATTCGCAAACGGGATGGTGTACGCGTTTTTCATCCTGGTCATCACCCTCGAGATGGGAATCGGGCTGGCGCTGTCGCTCCCCGTTGTCGGAACGATCAGTCTCTCGCCAGCCGCGTTCTTCGGCGTGCTATTGAGCGTCGAGATGCTCGTTGCACTGCTGACGATGGCTCCGGCCGCCAAAATCGCGGAGTACACCGGTCTCAAGGCGGTCGTCGCGCTCGGATTTTTCGTCTACGCGATCTTCCCGATCATGCTGATATTCGCGCCGGAGAACGTCTGGATTCTGATCGCCCTCTTTGCCTTTTCGGGCCTTCGATTCGCCGGACTGCCGGCCCACAAGGCCCTGATCGTCGGCCCGGCCGAGCGGGGCGCGGGCGGTCGAGTGACGGGCTCGTACTATCTCGTTCGCGGCGCAATCGTGATCCCGAGCGGGGCGCTCGGCGGGTTCCTGTGGCAGTACGCCACCCCGGAACTCTCGTTCGTGATCGCCTCGATCATCGGGATGGTCGGCGTCGTCTACTTCCTGGTCTTCGGCGAGGAATTCGAGGCCTACAAGTAGCGCCACGCGGTGATCTCTGCCTCGAGCGGTTCACCACCGATACCTGCTCGAGCAGTTTCCCCCGATACTCGCCTCGAGTGAGTCGGCCCGGTGCTCACGCCAACTCCCGTTCGTCCGGTTCGGCGTCGCGCCGATCGAAGTCGGAATCGGCGGCGTTCTCGTTGCGGGCAGACCGCTCTTTCGAACCGGCCGCGCGATCGCTATCGCTCGCTCGAGCCAGTTCGTCGACCTCGAGAAGTTGCTGGGTTTTGTGCTCCAATTCCGCTTCGGAAAGTTCCCCGCGGGCGTATCGACCCTTGAGTTCCTCGAGCGGATCCGTCTCTTTCTCGCCGGCGTCGATCTGTTCTGCTTTTTTCTCGCCCCACCACTCCTCGACGGCCTCGCGGTCACCGAACAGGAGCGCGACGAGCGCCGATCCGAAGAAGACGCCGAACGCTCCCGCGACGATAAGCCAGATCGTTCCGGTCGCGAGCCCGACGGCGGCGACCCCGGCCATCAGAATCGCGAACACCCCGGTAACGTTCCGTCGAAGGCGCTCGAGCGGACCGGCTTCGCTCATGACAATTGCGTACGACTTTCGAGTTGAAAAACGTTGCCGGTCGACCCGCTGGGACCGCCGGGCGGTTTCGGTATCAATCACGGTGGTTTGAACCTCGGCCACGTCGGTTTCGGTATCGAAGCCGTTTTGCCTCGGCCACGCCTTCGTCCGTGCATGAACGGCGATAGCGACATGACCCTGGCGTTCGAACTCGAGGCGCTCAAGGAGGTCGCCTCTCCCGAAGCGGTCTTCGAGGACGCCAGAAGCTGGACCACCTACATCGGTGTCGTCTCCGAGAAACCGACCTACGTCGTGACGAACTTCACGCGAAAGAACCGCGTTCGTCAGGACTTCTTCTCGGGACCGCGGGGCGTCGACGAGAGTCTCAGCGGCGTCAAAGGGCAGTTCGACACGGACCGTTACGTCTTCATCGGAGCGAGCGACGACGACGAAGCCCGAGCCGAGAAACTCGACTGGGAGTACCTCGACATCGAGGACGCCGCCGAGGCCGCCGACTGGACGATGGCGGCTGAAACGGAACCCGAGGAGATCGAAACGGACTCGTCTCGAGACGACTGGCCCTGAGCACATTACTCGATTTTTCTTTCGTCGCTCGATCCAACAGGAGATTGATACGAGAAGCCATCCAGATAGCTACGCGTTCCTATAAGTCCGTGGTCGTTCCAGCGGGAAATCTTGTGATAATCGACGGTTCCAGCCAACAGCATCGGACTGTCGGTGTAACGGTCGGGGGTACCCTTTGAGTGTCTCGGGAAGATTTAGACGATGGCGCACAACAACGATCGGACGAGAGACGCATCGGAAGCGGGCGACGGGCGAGCAGGGGAACGCCCCGACGGGCGACGGGATGATGCGAACGGCGGGCGGCGGGATGGCGCGGACGGCGGGCGACCGAACGAAGCGGGCGAAGGACGATCCGCTGGGGAAGGACGATCACCCGTTCGACCGTCTCGACGACGATTCTTGCAGACAGCGGCGGCAACCACGGCTGTTGCCGGACTTGGCAGCGTCGGCGCGGCACAGCTCGAGGAGTCCGAAATCGAGCTCGAGGGCGTAAGCGACGGCTGGGTCGGCGTCTCGCCCGAGGAGATCGAAGACGAGACGAACCCGACGCTAGTTCTGGAGGAGGGTGAAACCTACGAGCTCACGTGGGAGAACATCGACGGCATCGGCCACAACTTCGTCATCATCGACGACGACGGCGACCAGTTGGTCGAGACGGAGATCATCGAGGGGGAAGGCGAGACGCAGACGGTCGATTTCGAAGCCACCGACGAGATGACCGAGTACTACTGTGAGCCCCACCCCCAGACGATGCGTGGGGACATTACGACCGACGAGGAGGAAGAAGAAGCTCCCGACGAGGAAGCCGAGCCGTACTTCCCCGAGGGACCGACCGTCGGCGTCGAGCCCGTCGCGGAGGGACTCGTCGCGCCGACCGACTTCCACGACCCCGAGGGAACCGACTACCAGTACGTCGCAGACCAGATGGGAGAGATCTACCGCATCGGGGAGGACGGCCTCGAGGACGAGCCGTTTCTCGATATCGGCGATCGAATGGTCGACGTCGGGGAGGAGTTCGCAGGCGGCTACGCCGACCCCGATGGCGATTACGACGAGCGCGGCCTGCTCGGCCTCGAGTTCCACCCGGAGGACGAGACGCGCGTGTTCGTCAACTACAGCGCGCCGCCGGACGACGAGACGCCCGACGGCTGGTCGCACGTTCAGGTGCTCTCGGAGTTTGAGGCCGACGAGGACGGTGAAACCGCTGATCCGGACTCCGAGCGGTCGATCCTCGAGATACAGCACCCGCAGTTCAACCACGACAGCGGTCCGATGGCCTTCGGTCCCGACGGCTACCTCTACTACCCGATGGGCGATGGCGGCGGCGGAAACGACTCGGACTACGGCCACGTCGAGGACTGGTACGACGAGAACGAGGGCGGCAACGGCCAGGACACCGAGGAGAACCTCCTCGGGGGCGTCCTTCGGATCGACGTCGACGAGGAGGAAGACCAGGAGTTCGGCGAGTACGGCATCCCCGACGACAACCCCTTCGCGGAAGGAGGGGACCTCGAGGGCGAGGGCTTAGAAGAATACTACGCGTGGGGACTGCGCAACCCCTTCGGCATCACGTTCAGCGAGGACGATCGGTGCATCGTCGCCGACGCCGGACAGGTGCTCTACGAGGCGGCCTACGAGATTGAGGCGGGGAACAACTACGGCTGGAACGTCAGGGAAGGATCGCACTGTTTCAGCACGGATACGCCGGCGACGCCGCCGGAAGAGTGTCCGATGGAGACGCCCGATGATGTCCGCGGCGGCGAACCGCTCGTCGATCCTGTCGTCGAGTATCCGCAAGTGTACGAGGGACAGGGCGTCGGCATCGTCATCATCGGCGGACACACCTACGAGGATGATACGGTCGAGGAACTCGAGGGACAGTACATCTTCGGCGACTGGACGGTTGATCAGGGTCGTCAAATGCCACAAGGCCGCGTCTTCGCGGCCACGCCGGAGGACATCGACACGAATCCCGACTCCGTCGAGCGCGACGAGTACGGCGGTCGGCCGCGAGACGACCTCTGGGAGATGGAGGAGGTTCTCTTCGACGGCGGCGAGGACGGCGAACTCCACCACTTCGTCCGCCAGTTCGGCCGCGGAGCCGACGGCGAGGTGTACATCCTCGCGAACCAGATCGGCATCCCCGAGGGAGACACCGGCGTCGTCCTCGAGATCGTTCCCGAGGGCGAGGGCATCGAACTCGAGGCCCCCGAAGAAGTTGAAGAAGAGCCAGATGACGACGAGGATGTCGAAGACGAAGACGAAGAGCATCCAGGTGACATAGACGAAGAAGACGAGGAAGAAGCAGATGACGAAGAAGTGGACGACGAAGAAGCGGACGACGGGAACAACGAGTCGGCGAACGACGACTGATCGGAACTCCCTTCAGTTCGTTCGATTCGTTTGTTTCGTCCGTGGATCGCTCGTTTTGGGATGGGACTGCTCGCCTGAGGACTCCTTAGTCATAGATGATTCGTACGTGCGCGAACTCATGCGAACTCGTCGCTATCTGTCCGGAAGCCGTCGCTGTCAGTTCGGTGTTCACTCGAGTGCGGGCGCAGTCGCTCGCGAGTTGTAGAAAGACGGGGTAGGTCAGTCAGCGTGACCACACGTGGAAACCACGCGGGTCGAAAGGTAACTGCCAGACCGTGCCGTCTACATGCATCTCTTTTCTTGCACTACAAAACCCCTCCGATATGGGGACCCGAAAATGTGGGTTTTCGAGGACTCTCGTTCAGCGAGCCCCTGTCACTCTTCCCGCCTCGAACCACTGTCCGATTGTGACCTCGAGATACCGCCTAGCATCGGGCCGAGCCACTATCCGGCTCGGCCTCAAGGTACCGTCCAGCTCCGCCGCGAGGCGTCGCGCTTATCCCGTCGCCGGTCGAACGTGGCACAATGGCAACACCCCGCGTTCCGGGTGACGATATCGGCAGCTTCGAGCTCCCCTGCGGGACCGAGATCGATCCGCGGGACATCGATCTGGGGATGCGCGAGTACGACTGCTCGTGTGGCGAGACCCACGCCGTGGTCACCGACGTACATCCACCCTCGAGGTTCTTTCCCGAATCGTTCGTCGACGTCCTCGAGGAGACCATCGAAGTCGAAGACAAGTTCGAGAGTTTTGGCACGCCGCACCTGCTGGGGGTCACAATGGAGGAGTTCCCCGAGGAAGTCGCGTCCTACGATGCGGCCGAGGACGGCAGCGTCGGCTACACGCTGGTCTGGGTGACTGATTTCGACTCGAGGCGGCTCCACGAGATCGTCGTCGAACTCGTGATCGAACTCATGGACCACGCGATGAGCCACGCGGGCGACGACCAGGCGATTTCGCAGTTCGAACGGCAGATGCTCGAGTTCGACGTCGAGGCGTTCGTCGAGGAGTATCGCCGGGAGCGGGAGTTCAAGACCGAGCACGATCAGGCGCTATGATTCAGATCGCAAATTTCAATTCATTCATCTGATTGTTCTGTCCGTCTTCGCAACGAATCGAAGCGACCGTTCCTCACACTGGCAACGAGGAGTTCCTCGTCATTCACGGGTCACTCCGTTCCCCGTTCATGTTCTGAGATCCTCACTTCGTTCGGATCTCGCGCTCCCCAACCGATTCGTTCACTCTCGAGTTCGTTCGCTCATCCACTGGAAGACGCTTCGCGACTTCCAAGCCATTCGGTCACTTGGTGACCGAAGACCTCGCGCGCCGGTATCGAACCTCGCAGTAGCTCACGGTTCCTGACAGTCACCGTTCGCTTCTCGAGGCCTTTCACTCCGTTCACGCCTCGCGTAGCTCACCGTGCCACAGCGCGCGCCACCGCTGAGTGGTGGTCCGGTCGTTTCGACACGATAACAGTTCAACGCAATTCGAAATTCGAAATTGGGTTTCGAGAATCGTACTATTTCGTGGGGCTTATTACGATGTGCGAACTCCGGACGAACAAGACCAATGAGTACGGACCACCAGAGCGAGGGGGATGTCACGGGCGACGAGCGTACAATCTTGCTGATCGGTAGCGGCCCGATCCAGATCGGGCAGGCGGCGGAGTTCGACTACTCCGGCGCGCAGGCCTGCCGAGCCCTGCAGGAAGAAGGCGCTCGAGTCGTCCTCGTGAACTCGAACCCGGCGACGATCATGACCGATCCGGAGATGGCCGACCGGGTCTACATCGAGCCGATCACGACCGAGGCGATTTCCGAAATTATTGCCGAGGAGAATCCTGACGGCGTTATCGCCGGTCTGGGTGGCCAGACGGGCCTCAACGTAACTGCCGAACTCGCAGAGGAGGGCGTCCTCGAGGAGTACGATGTCGAGATCATGGGCACGCCGCTGGAGACGATCTACGCGACCGAGGATCGGGATCTGTTCCGCCAGCGCATGGAGAAGATCGGTCAGCCGGTTCCGGCCTCGACGACGATTTCGCTCGACGAGGACGAAGCCGTCTCGGAGATGACCGAGGCGGACCTCGAGGACCGCGTGCAGGCGGCCGTCGACGAGGTCGGTGGCCTTCCCGTTATCGCACGCACCACTTACACGCTCGGGGGCTCGGGATCGGGTGTCGTCCACGAATTCGACGAACTCCTCCAGCGCGTCCGCAAGGGACTGCGCCTCTCGAGAAACAGCGAGGTCCTGATCACCGAGTCCATCGCGGGCTGGGTCGAGTACGAGTACGAAGTCATGCGCGACGCCGACGACTCCTGTATCATCATCTGTAATATGGAGAACATCGACCCGATGGGCATCCATACGGGAGAGTCGACGGTCGTCACGCCCTCCCAGATCGTCCCCGACGAGGGCCACCAGGAGATGCGTACCGCCGCGCTCGACGTGATCCGCGAACTGGGCATTCAGGGCGGTTGTAACATCCAGTTCGCCTGGCACGACGACGGCACCCCCGGTGGCGAGTATCGCGTCGTTGAGGTCAATCCCCGCGTCTCCCGTTCCTCCGCGCTGGCCTCGAAGGCG
This sequence comes from Halostagnicola bangensis, assembly GCF_054653435.1. NCBI lineage: Archaea > Methanobacteriati > Methanobacteriota > Halobacteria > Halobacteriales > Natrialbaceae > Halostagnicola > Halostagnicola bangensis. The sequence goes on from NZ_BAAIGG010000002.1 coordinate 2,371,021, forward strand.
ACCGGATACCCGATCGCCCGCGTCACTGCGAAGGTCGCACTGGGTAAGCGCCTCCACGAGATTGACAACGAAATCACAGGAGAGACGACCGCCGCGTTCGAGCCCGCGATCGACTACGTCGTCACGAAGGTGCCCCGGTGGCCCAAGGACAAGTTCGACGATGTCGATTTCGAGCTGACGACTGCGATGAAATCGACCGGCGAGGCGATGGCCATCGGACGAACCTTCGAGGAGAGTCTGTTGAAATCTCTGCGCTCGACTGAGTACGACCCTGATGTCGACTGGGACGATGTCTCGGACGAGGAACTCGAGGAGCGCTACCTCGAGCGCCCGTCGCCGGACCGTCCGTACGCGATGTTCGAGGCCTACGAGCGCGGTTACACCACCGAGGAGGTCGTCGAGCTCACGGGTATCTTCGAGTGGTACGCAGAGCGATACCACCGCGTCGCCAAGTCGATGCGCGCCGCACAGGATGGTGACTTTACCGAGGCCGCAATCGCGGGACACACCAACACCTCAATTGCCGCGACGACGGGCTCGACGGTCGATACGGTCGAAACTGACGTTCCCGGGCGCACGTACAAGCAGGTCGACACCTGCGCCGGCGAGTTCGAAGCGGAGACGCCGTACTACTACTCCGCGCGTAAATCGGAGTTCGACAAGGGGCCGCTCGTCGGCGATGCCGCCGCGGGCGAACTCGAGGTCGACCGCGACGTCGAGAGCATCATCGTTGTCGGCGGCGGCCCGATCCGAATCGGGCAGGGCGTCGAGTTCGACTACTGTTCGGTCCACGCGGTTCGCGCCCTCAGAGAGCTGGGAATCGACGCTCACGTGGTGAACAACAATCCCGAAACGGTCTCGACGGACTACGACACCTCCGACGGGCTGTTCTTCGAGCCGATCACGGCAGAAGAGGTTGCAGACGTCGCCGAGGCCGCGGACGCCGACGGCGTCATGATCCAGTTCGGCGGCCAGACCTCGGTCAACATCGGCGAACCGCTCCACGACGAGATCGAGCGCCGCGGGCTGGACTGTGACGTGATGGGAACCAGCGTCGAAGCGATGGACCTGGCCGAGGACCGCGACCGGTTCAACGCGCTGATGGACGAACTCGATATCGCCCAGCCAGACGGCGGCACGGCGACCTCGAAAGAGGAAGCCCTCGAGCTGGCCCACGACATCGGCTACCCCGTGCTCGTCCGCCCGAGCTACGTGCTCGGCGGCCGCGCGATGGAGGTCGTCCACGACGACGAGGAACTCGAGCGCTACATCGAGGAAGCGGTTCGCGTCGCGCCGGACAAACCGATCCTCGTCGACGAGTTCCTCGCGGACGCCGTCGAACTCGACGTCGACGCCGTCGCCGACGGCCGCTCGGTGCTCATCGGCGGCATCATGGAACACGTCGAGAGCGCGGGGGTTCACTCGGGCGACTCCGCCTGTATGATCCCGCCGCGCTCGCTCGAGGAGGAGACGCTCGAGCGCGTTCGCGAAGTGACCGAAGACATCGCGTCGGCGCTCAAGACGAGGGGGCTGATGAACGTTCAGCTGGCCGTCAAAGACGGAGAGGTGTACGTACTCGAGGCCAACCCGCGTTCCTCGCGTACCGTCCCGTTCGTCTCGAAGGCGACGGGCGTTCCGATCGCGAAGCTGGCCGCGAAGGTGATGGCCGGGGAAACCTTAGAGAGCCTCGGCATCGACGAGCAGATCCCCGAACACACCTCGATCAAGGAAGTCGTCCTCCCGTTCGACCGACTGCCGGGCTCGGACCCGCGCCTCGGACCGGAGATGAAATCGACCGGCGAAGTGATGGGAACGGCGAGTGAGTTCGGAACGGCCTACTGGAAGGCCCAGCAGGCGTCTTCGAACGCAGTCAGCGATGGAACGGCCGTCGTCGACTTCGACATCGACGGCTTCGAGGACCACTTCGAGGTCGCGACCTTCGACGACGTTCCGCAGGCGATCCGCGAGGGCAAAGTCGACTTCGTCGTCAGCCGCGACCGCGACTCCCTCGAGATGGCCGTCGAGGAGGAGATCCCGTATCTCTCGACGGAAGCCAGCGCGAAGGCGTACGTCGAGGGACTCGAGGCGGCAGACGGCGACCTTGAGGTCGAGACGATCTCCGACCGTCCGAAGCGAACGGCTCGCTGGGGCACCGGCGAGTAATTTCCCCGACCCGCCGCTAATTTCACGAACCGCCGCGTCGGATCTTCTGCAGGGAATACACTATTCTATTGAGAGCGCGGAGCGACGCCCATGCCGACAGCATCTGATCTGCTCGTCGACTGTCTCGAGGCCGAGGGGGTCGACCGCGTCTTCGGGGTACCGGGCGAGGAGATCGAGGACCTGCTGTTCTCGCTTCGCGACTCGGAGATCACGTTCGTTCCGACGCGCCACGAACAGGGGGCGGCGTTCATGGCCGACGTATTCGGCCGGTTGACCGGCGAGGCGGGCGTCTGTCTGTCGACGCTCGGCCCCGGCGCGACGAACCTCGTCACCGGCGTCGCGGACGCCCAGCTTGATAAGAGTCCGGTCGTCGCGATCACCGGGCAGGGCGATCGAGAACGATTGCACAAGGAAAGCCACCAGGCACTCGACGTGATCGACGTGTTCGAGCCGGTCGTCACGTGGAACGCACAGATCGCGGACTCCGAAACCGTTCCCGAGTCGGTGCGAAAAGCGTTCAAGCTCGCGGAGTATGAAAAGCCCGGCGCGACCCACCTCGAGTTCCCCGAGGACGTCGCTCGCGAGGAGATCGATGCCACGCCGATCCCGATCCGCGAGCAGGTTCGGCGTCCGGACCCCGACGACGAATCGGTCGATCGAGCCGCCACGTTGATCGAGTCGGCCGAATGTCCCATTATCCTCGCCGGAAACGGTGCCGTTCGGACGCGCGCCGCCGACAGTATTCGTGCGCTCGTCGACCGGCTCGAGATACCGGTCGTCGCGACGTACATGGGCAAGGGTGCGATCTCCGATCGCGACGCCGCGTCGCTGATGACGCTCGATTCGGGGTCGAACGGTGAAGCCTCGCAGGCGGTCGAGCGGGCCGATTGCGTCGTCGCGGTCGGCTACGATGTCGCCGAACACGATCCGTCGGGCTGGAATCCGGACCTCGAGAAGTCGATCGTCCACGTCGATCTCGAGCCCGCGGAAGTGTATCGCCAGTACGTGCCAGAGGTGGAGATCGTCGCCGACATCGGCGCGTCGATCGCTGCGATCGACGATCGAATCTCGGCTGACGCCTGTTCGTTGTGGTGTGAAAATCTCCACGACCGGATTCTCGAGGGAGCGACGACGAAGCCGAACGAGGACGACCCCATCACCGTCGAAGCTGCCCTTCCGCTCTTGCGCGAGTCGATGGCCGAAGAGGACGTGCTCGTCTCGGACGTCGGCACGCACAAGATGAAAATCGCGCAGGGGTTTCCGACCTACGAGCCCAACACCTGCATCATTTCGAACGGACTGGCGAGCATGGGGATCGCCGTTCCGGGCGCGCTCGCAGCCGACCTCGCGACCGACGCGAACGTCGTCGCGGGAACCGGCGACGGCGGCTTCCTGATGAACGCCGCGGAACTCGAGACCGCGACGCGGCTCGACTGCGGGTTCACGGTCGTGGTGTTCAACGACGAAGATTACGGCCTGATCTCCGAAAAACAGCGCGGCCACCGCGGGGAGCAGTTCGGAACCGAGTTGACGAACCCGGATTTCGTGACGTTCGCCGAGTCGTTCGGGATCGAGGCCCACCGTCCCGAAACGTGGTCGGAGCTCGAGCGAGCCTTCGAGACCGCGGTTCCCTCGGACGACCTAACGCTCATCGAGGTTCGCCTCGAGTAAGCACACGAACCATGCGCGTCCTTCTCTTCGGTGCGAGCGGTCGAATCGGCACTCGAATAGAGTGTGTATCTGTCGGCTAATCGACACTATGGTGGCGATAGAACAGGAGTGCGACGCCGAGTGGAATACTAACCAAGAGCAGGAACTGAACAAACGCGACTGCTGGATGGAGGTACCACGCCGGAACATTCGCGCCATACTCGATTTGTGCGACGACAATATTTGTGCCGCGGTTCGGCTGAAGGTCGCTAATCACGCTCGTGGCAGTGCCCGCTGAATTTGGAACGCCGATAATGGCGTTGGTCACGACGTTGAACAACTGCAGCGGGTGTAGCCACCGTATGAAGAGATATAGTGGATTGTCTGGGGGGGCAAACCCGGTTACGCTCGTGCCTGTGAGTGTACTGTACACTGTGTTTGATATCTCGTACCACAGGATATGAACGACCGGGAAAACCAGTACCGCAACACCAGCGGCCGATTGGCTCTGGAGGATAGTCGATATTGAGACCCCCAGGCCGGCCATTCCGACTACAAACACAAGCGTGAATCCGAGAAATACGCCGAGCCTGCTCAGTGGAACTAGTCCATGCTGTGGTGTGGCAACGAGACAGGTGAGGACGACTGCAGAGACGATGGGAAGGGCAAATGCACCTGCTCGCCCGAGAACGATACCAACCAGGGTGTCTCGCCGAGAAACGGCGGTACTGGCTGTCAGTCGAATCGTCCCGGTATCGCGTTCGCGGACGACTGACCGAAACGTTCCAAAGAGGATTCCAATCGCACCGAAGAGGGATAGCGGTGTCTGCAGCGCAGCAAGCGGGACACGCGCCTCGAGTGATTGCTGAACGTACGTTTCTGGAGAAAGACCGGTGACGCCGCCGATAAAAACGAGAATTCCGACCACCCAGACGAGCGGTGTACGGACGAGACGGTGGAATTCACGCCGAGCAAGCGGCTGCCACGAGCCGGGAAGTAAATCGATGAATCCACCTCGTCCAGTTATGCTTCGGAACCGATGACCGCCGAGCCGAGGAAGTGAAGAGTACCGATTTAGAAGCGCACGAAAGATCCCCGTCCGGCTATGGGTGGCAAGGTCGGTGCGCTGGAAGATCGATATGCCACCACACAACGACAAAACAGGCCACATGAGAAGGAAACCGACCCCACTCCACGCAGGGAGAGGAGCATCTGTCGGCGTGTACGCTCCGGTTTCACTAATCGCTCCGGAGACCTGCGAAACGGCTACTTCAGGTCCTACAGGAACACCGAAAAGCCAGTTTGTGAGAACGTTGTATGCGCTCATAAGTGGGAACCATTTGGCGATTTCGAACGCGGTTGCGTACGCCATCTGATCCCCGGGTGGAGATCCGGTTGCGAGCCGCCAGAGAATCGCGAGGGTCACATCGTTCCAGAATACAAGCGCGAACGTCACGACAGTTCCAAGAATAATCGCGCGGGTTGTGGACGAACTAGCAGCGGAGAGGCCGACGATCACGCCCATCCAAGCGAACACGTACACTGTTGAAAAAAAGAGAAAACCGACCAGCAACAGCAGCGAGAAGCGACCATACTGGACGGCGTCGTAGCTAACTATACAAATCGTTCCGATGAGGATTGGAACGAGGAGGGCAATGGCGCGTCCGAATACTGCGCCCAGAACGAATTGACGTCGAGTGAGTTTGGTCCCAGCGAGTATCCGAGCGGTGCCGGTTTCTCGCTCACGGATTATAGAACGGAAACCGAGAGCAGCGGCTGCAAACGGCACGACCGTTGCGACAGCGACCTGTGCGTTCACCAGCATTACTGCATCAGAGAGTATGTGAATTTCCTCAGAATTCGGTTCCATTGCAAATCGGCTTATAAGGATGACACAGATTCCGACTATCCACGGTGTCTTCCCGCGAAGATAGCGCCGACATTCAGTACGGGCAACTGAGATGGAGGGTATCATTACTACTGTAAATGCAACATATCTAACTTAATAGTCTCGATAGTAAACACACCTGATCTGTCGTGATACGGAACGCCACTAGCGCCTCCGCATCCATTACAAGACCCACCACTATCGATCGAGGCTGTTAGACCGAGCGTCGTTCATCGTAACGAAAGCGTCCTCGATAGTTCCTTCTTCGACGGCAAACGACTGGATAGTCGCTTCTGTTCTATCGAGTGTCTCTAAAACCCGATAGCGCGCCGTCCGGGGACACGTGACGACAACGTATTCATCTTCATGAGAGACATGCTCAACACCATCAAGATCACGAATAGCTTTGATCGCAGTAGTGTCGGCATCGGTCTCGATCCGAAGAGCGGTTTCGACACCAGCCATTTCCCGGAGTTCCGTCGGCGATCCCTCAGCAATCAGCTGACCACCAGCGAGCAGGCCGACACGATCGCAGATGCGTTCGACCTGATCGAGAACGTGACTCGAGAAAAAGACAGTCGCTCCGCGGTCACGTTCGTCAGTAACGACCTCGCGAACGAGCCGTACTCCGTACGGGTCGAGCCCGGAGAACGGTTCGTCGAGGATAAGAAGTTCTGGATCTCCCGCAATCGCCATCGCAAGGCCAAGACGTTGGCGCATTCCTTTTGAATAGCTACCAGCGCGCTTATCGGCTGCGTCATCGAGACCAACTCGGTCGAGCGTTGTCTCAGGATTGCCGGTCGTGTCGTTCGCGTCGAGGATGTACTCGACATGTTCGCGACCGGTAAGAGAACTGTAAACACCAAACTGATCCGGGAGGATCCCTGTTTTAGCGTGAATTGCGCTGGCCTCTTGGCGAACATCCATCCCGAGTACAGTCGCGTTCCCCTCTGTTGGTCGGGTATAATCCATCAGGATGTCGATTGTCGTTGATTTCCCAGCACCATTTGGCCCTAAAAAGCCATACACTTCCTCTTTTTGGACAGTGAGTTCGAGATTGTTGACAGCGGTACTCCCATCGTAGCGTTTTGTGAGGGTAGTTGTCTCGATTGCAGTCATCGTATTACTCCCAGAGATGAACCGACACCGTTGCAAATACCGGTGTTTGAATATCGTGGCTCATAGAGGTTATATAAAAAACACAATTATAAAAACTTTCTTAAATAGGGATGAATATGGCCTATAACTAAATTGTATTTCTTTGATGAAAGCCAAATAGAATAGCCGTAGGATATTAATCTAGGATATTGATATTGTCTATGGACAAAACTTATTGCCTATTCTGGATTTTTCATTGACGTGTTCGGGCTCACCGAACATATGATGATTCCATGACTAGGCAAAAGCCAACCGAAAACCCGCAACGATCGACAACCAACCGGCGACAGATCCTGAAAATGAGCGGAATCACGGCAGCATCTCTCGCTGGAGCATCTACAGTAGGATCCGCTTCGGCAGAATCAAACGCCGAACCCGACACTGATTTCACTCCTCAAAGCCGCAAAGAAGTCGTCGGATTCCTCAACGATGTCGACGAGTTCCCCGAAGAACAACAACAACAGTACGCTAATGAGCTTGACGGTGAGCAAAAACAAGCTATCGTGGACCTCTACGCTGATGCTGAATGGGAGTTCACCACATACCAGGTCGACCGCGGTAGCGATCTGCAGCCATTCTCATCGTACGAAACAACAACCGAAGTCACAGTGGCTGAAGGGCAAGTTACCGGCATTGGAACTGTCTATGAACATGAACAGACTCTAACGTGGGATTATAACGGAAGCGACTATGAAAACGTCTCACAGGAACTCGACTACGATCTCGATGGGCCTTTCGCTACATTTAAAGGGAAAACAGAGGATACCATCGACGAACGTTCGACATCCTTCACTGCCACTCTTTCGGCCGAGTACGAAGCCGACGTCCTTGGTTATACGAGGGGAGGAGAAGCGACGATCGTCACACAAGGGGATGAAGACGGCAATTTCGAACTCCTGTCACGGGACGCCCCAACTAGCTAAACACGCAGAGTAGTGGCGCTCCAAGCCTGAGATCCAGGGTCGACCGGACCGCACCAATCGGGTTCGACCTGTAGTCGACGGGTGATCAGAACGGATGATCAGGAAAGTGCTGCTACTGGCAGACTCTCTGCTTCTTTTACTCCCTACTACGGGAAATTCTTCGGGGCGTGTACTCCGCTGTCTGATCCCAATCACATCCTTTGTGTTCCATCACACCCTGGATAGTTGATTCTCGAATGATCCGAGCGTCTGCTCGTCGAGGGGACGGACGGGTCCAAGCCGATCGTGCGGGCCCACGCCGACGAGCTCGAGTGGTCGATGGTCCATCGGCTGCGCAAGTGGTCGGTAGAACGTCGGTTGCGAGGCCGATCGGAACTCTGTCGAGTACGAAAAGAGACCACGACTCGGTCGTTGGATCGGCGCAGCCGATTATCAGTCTGGGTTGGACGATCCCAAGTTCTCGAAACGACGTCGCGATGGCGAGTGTCGTGACTTTCCGACACGTACCGAAAGCGGACAGTTCGCGCGACTGAGCCTGCTCCTCGTCGTCTGCGTCTTCATCGATTCTACGATTCCCGTCGATGGAATCGGTACTAAGCGATAGCCAAAGTGGCCCAAAGAGAGAGAATTCCAGTTGCGAACGGCAGACCCACTCGAGGGTCGACCGCTACGCTGGCGCCGTCGAGGCCTACGCGACGTATTCGGTCGGATCGACGGACTCGCCGTCGATCGAAACGTCGGTTTCGCCACCGGTGACGGTAATGTCCGTTACTTCGCCGGAGAACTGGAACTCGAGGTGATCCGAGTCGACGGCTCCTTCGACGGTGGTCCCCGAAGCGATGATTGCGTCTTCGAATGGGTCCTCGGAAACCGGTTTGATGGTTCCATCGACGGTAATTTCGAAGTTCGACGGCGTTTCGGATCCTCCTATCGTCAGTAGCTGTGTCATACACTGCATCAAATTCGAACACCACCTCATAAGTTTTCCCTCTCATAGAACAGTAAGAAAGTCCGAACGTCGAGAATCCCTGACAATCAGCGGCGCGTATACGGGCCGTTTGCTCGCAGTATAACCGACACTCCGGGCCGTTGCGCAACCCTAAAGCGGACGGACTCTGTGCAGCAGATATGGAGTATCACGAGGCGGCGGATTTCCTCTTTGGTCTGCGACGATTCCGCCCGAAACCGGGGACGGAATCGACGGCTGCGCTCCTCGCCCACCTCGAGAACCCGCACGAAGACATCGATTTCGTTCAGGTAGCGGGCTCGAACGGAAAGGGGTCGACGGCACGGATGCTCGAGCGAACGCTTCGCGAAACCGGCCTCTCTGTCGGGATCTACACCTCGCCACATCTCGAGGATCTGCGCGAGCGCGTTCGTGTCGACGGGCGCAAGATTCCTCGCTCGGCGGTCTGTTCGTTCGTCGAGTCGAGTCGAGACTATATCACCGAACGCGGCGCGGACGGCGAGTCGCCGACCTTTTTCGAGACGATGACCGGCCTCGCACTGTGGTATTTCGGTCGTGAGGACGTCGATGTCGCGATTCTCGAGGTCGGTATCGGCGGCAAGTTCGACGCGACGAGCGTGGTCGACCCGATAGCGAGCGCCGTGACGAGCGTCAGCCTCGAACACACCGGAATTATCGGCGAAACGAAGGCGGAAATCGCGCGAGATAAAGCACACGTCGCGCCCGCGAACGCACCGCTCGTGACCGGTGTTACCGACGAGACGCTCGAGCCGATCCGCGACGTTGCGGGCGATGTCGTGACGGTCGGAAGGGACGGCAAAGCGCTCGCGAACGAGTCGACTGATCTGGAATCGAGCGATCACCGACCGGACGTTCGCGTCGCGTACGGCGGCCGGGTGAATCACATCGAGGCCGAAATCGAGATCGACGGCGGTGATTGGGGGCTCGAGACGCAAATTCCGCTACCGGGCGAACATCAGGCCGAAAACGCGGGGATCGCTGCGACGCTCGCTCGACAGGTGACCGACGTTACCGACGCCGAACTCGCCCGCGGACTGCGAAACGCCCACTGGCCGGGCCGGTTCGAGGTGCTCGACACCGAGCCGCTGGTCGTTCTCGACGGAGCGCACAATCCAGCCGCGTGCGAGCGAGTCGCCGAAACGCTCTCGACCTACGAGTACGACGACCTCCACCTCGTCTTCGGCGCGATGCACGACAAGGACCACCGGGGGATGGCGGCGGCGCTGCCGACGCCTGACTCGCTCATCGCTTGCGAGCCGACGCTCGACCGGGCCGAGGACCGGGCCGTCCTCGCCGAGGTGTTCGACGACGCCGGCCTCGAGACCGACAACGTACACACCGAATCGGCCGTTCAGGACGCCCTCTCGAGTGCGCTCGAGGCCGCGGGAGAGAACGATGCGGTGCTCGTAACGGGCTCGCTCTTTGCCGTCGCCGAGGCTCGGTCTCGGTGGACCGCGGCGGACGTGCTAAAGCGGATCCGCTCGCTCGAGGACGCCCGCGAAACGCTCGAGGGCGCACAGGTCACGGAGAAGGGCGTCTACCGAATGCGCGGGAAGGCCGTCCACCGCGTCGTCAAGACGAACTTACAGTACAGGCAGGCCTCGTATCTGAAACAGGAACTGTTGAGCCTCGGCGGCGAGTGCGCCCTTTCGGGACTCCAGCGCGAGGACGAACGGACCGACGCCGTCCTGATGGGGACGCTCTCGCAGTTCAAGCGATTGACCGACAAGCTCGAGGCCCAGCCCTACGGGTTGGCCGACGTCGCTCGCGAGCTGCGCGAGACGCTCGAGATCGGCGTCTCGGGACCCGACCATCAGTACCCGTGGCGGGATCGAACGGCGGTGATGGGCATCCTGAACGTCACGCCCGACAGCTTCCACGACGGCGGCGAGTACGGCGACCTCGAGGACGCCGTCTCCCGCGCCGAGGCGATGATCGACGCCGGCGTGGACGTGATCGACATCGGTGGAGAGTCCACCCGCCCGGGTGCCGATCCCGTCTCGCTCGAGGAGGAGATCGACCGCGTCGTTCCCGTCGTCGAGCGGCTCAGGGAGGGTTCGTTGGCGGACGACGTGCTCATCTCCATTGACACGCGCAAGGCGGCCGTCGCCAAGGCGGCACTCGAGGCCGGCGCGGACATTTTGAACGACGTGTCGGGTCTCGAGGATCCGGAGATGCGCTTTGTCGCCGCGGAGTACGACGCGCCGCTGATCGTGATGCACAGCATCGACGCGCCCGTCGTTCCGGATCGGGACGTCGAGTACGACGACGTCGTCGAGGACGTGATCGACGAACTCACCGAACGGGTGTTGCTCGCCGAGAAAGCGGGGCTCGACCGCGAGCAGATCATCGTCGATCCGGGGCTCGGATTCGGAAAGTCGCCCCGCGAAGGGTTCGAACTCCTGGGCCGGACGGAGGAACTCCGGGCGCTCGGCTCGCCGATCCTCATCGGTCACTCCCACAAATCGATGTTCGATCCCGTTACCGACGAGTCGGACGACCGACTCGTCCCGACCGTCGCGGCAAGCGCCCTCGCGGCCGACCGCGGGGCCGATATCGTCCGCGTTCACGACGTGCCCGAGAACGTCGCCGCCGTGAAGACAGCCCTCGCCGTCGGAAATCCGGATCTGGTGGCCGACGACGAACTCGAGTGGTAGGTCGGACTCGGCTTCCCACGGACTGGTTAGGAAACGATCATATATATCCGCTCTCTGCACCGGAGTATGACCTCGTCCGCTGTCGATACGCCGCTTGATTCCCCACTCGAATCGATCGCGTTCATCGTCGGGTTTACGGTGATTTTTCGTCCTAATTCAGGTCGGATTGATAGTTCCTCCTGGTGATCGTCGCCGGACTTGAACCTGGCCGTGATCTACCTACTGTACAAGGTACTGGTCGCCGTCGAAGCCATCTCTCACGAAAGCTGATCTCGGCCGTGTAGTCAGCTGCCGGCCCACGTTTCAACCGTCTCGAGTACGTATCCTCTCCGAATGCGGGCCTCGCCCGCGACTACTACAATGACTGAGGACGCTCTTTCCGACGCCGCGGATGAACCGGGTCTCGAGACGAACGACGGTGACGACGATAGCGCGCAACCGGGACTCGAGGCGGCGAAGTCGCTTCTCTGGACGGGCGCGAGCGACGGCTCGCTGGCGCTTGCCGGCGGTGGCGCGTTCGTTCTGGCGGGCGTTCGATCGATCGTTCGAGGCAGGTTTCGAGCGATCGGACAGCTCGCGCTTGGTGGCGGACTCCTCAAACTCGGCCAGTATCAGCGACGGAACCGCGACGGAACGGCGGTAGAACGGGCGCTCGACCTTCCGGGTGCCCTTGACGGCGAAGAAGACGACGAACCATCGTCGGACGAAACGGATGGGAAAACGAGTTCCGACGAGGCACACGCGGCGACCGAGCGCCACGACCTCGGTCGCGTTTCACAGACCGACGCGGAGGGCGACGTCAGCGCCGATGCCGAGTTCGGGGCCGCCCGAGAGGACGACTCCGAGTCGGAGATCGAATTCATCGAGGAAACCGACGCCGAGCCTCGAGACAGACCGGGGGTCGATGCCGAGAATGACGATCCAAGACGGAACACGGGCGACGAGCGGGTCGAAATCGACGTCTCGGATTCGGCGCTCGCGGATGAACCGGCCGAGGCGACCGGTCCGGATCCGGAACAGGCCCAGCCGTCCCAGACGGAGGGAACAGAGCCCGAGGGAACCATCGAAGAGGATGCGTCCCACATGCGGGCCGACACCCCGGACGAGAGCGGGGATGACGAGGAAAACGAGAGTGGCGAGGAAAGCGAAGAGTGAGGTGTTTGTTGAGTCTCTGTCTGCAAGGAAAACCAGTGGTGACAACTTTGATCGAAACGTTGTTTCGACGGTTCGATACTACGATCAGAGACTTCGCCGATGACTTTCACAAACATACATTATGATGAAGGCGTAACTGCACCCAGACTATGTCTCATGGAAACTTCGAGGGGTACGGCGGTCGACACGTGCCGGAACCGCTCCAAGAGCCGCTCGAGCAACTGGCGACCGCGTACGACGAAATCGGGACCAGCGACGAGTTTCAGGCCGATCTTCGGGATCTGCTCGAGGAGTTCGCTGGCCGACCGACGCCGCTGTATTACGCCGGAAACCTGAGCGAGCGCTACGGAGCCGAAATCTACCTCAAGCGCGAGGATCTGCTCCACGGCGGCGCTCACAAGATCAACAACGCGCTCGGCCAGGCGCTACTCGCGAAACGAGCGGGTCGGGATCGGCTGATCGCTGAGACGGGCGCGGGCCAGCACGGCACCGCGACGGCGATGGTCGGTGCCTTGCTCGGCCTCGAGACGGAGATCTACATGGGGAAAAAGGACGTCCAACGACAGGAGATGAACGTTTTCCGGATGCGATTGATGGGTGCCGAGGTCAACGAAGTGACCCGCGGCGGCGAGGGGCTGGCCGACGCCGTCGACGCCGCGCTCGAGGATTTCGCCGAAAACGTCGAGGACACCCACTACCTCGTCGGGAGCGTCGTCGGGCCGGACCCGTTCCCGCGGATGGTCCGGGACTTCCAGAGCGTCATCGGGACGGAGGCTCGAGAGCAGTTCCTCGATCGGACGGGCGAACTGCCTGACACCGCGGTCGCCTGCGTCGGCGGCGGTTCGAACGCGATCGGATTGTTTCACGCCTTCCGAGACGATGATGACGTCGCGTTCTACGGTGCCGAAGGCGGCGGCGAGGGTTCGGACTCAAGTCGCCACGCGGCACCGCTCTCGAGCGGTAAAGACGACGTTATCCACGGGATGAAAACCCGCGTCATCGACGAGGACGTCGACGTCCACTCCGTCTCGGCAGGACTGGACTACCCCGGCGTCGGCCCCGAACACGCCATGTTTCGCGCCGTCGGTCGGTGCGAGTACAGCGGCGTCACCGACGACGCGGCGCTGGCCGCGTTCAGAGAACTCAGCGAAACGGAGGGGATTATCCCGGCCCTCGAGTCCAGCCACGGACTCGCTCGAGCGATTCAACTGGCCGAAGAGACGGATCACGAGCAGATCCTGGTCAATCTCTCGGGGCGAGGTGACAAGGATATGGAGACCGCCGCCGAGAAATTCGACCTGTAGTCGTTCGGACGCTCCTCCGGAGATAACGGCTGTTACCAAACCTATTTGTTGGAAGAAAATTATTTTCAGAGTAATGCCCGACGACGTGATCGTTCATCGCCTCAACGTCATCATTGTCTTGATCATCGCCGTCCTGGCCGTCCTGCTGTGGCCCGTTTTCTCCCAACTTCTCGTCTACGCCGTCGTCCTGTTGTTTCTCGCCGTCGCCGGGGCAATCGGTTGGTCGCTCGCGCAGTCGATCTGAATCTTCCCTCGACTGCCCGATTCACCTTCCCTTCCCCGATCACTGCTCTCCTGTACGCCCTGCTCACAGTATGCCAGCGTCTTCTCGAAGCGTTCGATACGTCTCGAGATATCGCTCCCGAATCGAACGCTCGTCGTAGGCGGCGAACCGGTCGTCGTAGTCGCGGTACTCGAGGTCGCCGGCGCTGACGATAGCGTTCGTCAGTTCTTCCTCGCTGGTGGTTCGAAAGCCTCGATCCCAGCCCTCGACGAGTTCGTGAGCGCTCGAGTCCGCGTGGTACTCGACGATGCCGACACAGCCCGCGGCGAGCGCCCAGAGCATCTCCGTCGGAAAGACGCAGTGTTCGGCCGTCTGGGCGAAGACGTGTGCCCCGCGGTAGACGGCGATTCGGTCCTCTCGGGGGAGTTCGCCGGCGAACGTGATCCGATCCTCGATCCGAAGATCGCTGGCCAGCCCCTCGTAGTACTCGCGCTCGGGGCCGTCGCCGATGACGACTGCGTTCCAGCTTCGGCGTCGCATTTCGGCCAGCGCGAGCAACAGGCTCTCGAGGTTCGCTCCCTCGTCGAGGCGGCGGGCGTAAACTACTTCCACGCGCTCTCCGGGGGCGACTCCTCGTATCCGCTCGGTATCGATCTGATTCGGGATCGGCGTCACCTGTTCGCTGTCGGCTCCGATTTCTCGGACCCAGGTTCCTACGAGCTCCGAGGGAGCCACGATCCGGTCGGGCTGGTTCGTTGCCCACCGGGTGACCCTGTCGTCGCCGACGCCGCCGTCGCCGTACCACTCGACGACGAGCGGGACGCGAGCGAGTCTCGAGCCCCAGTTGGCCGCGATACCCTGTTCCGGCGGCTGTGCGTTCGCATGGATGATGTCGGGCCCGAACCTGGCGAGGACGAACGGGAGCCGAAGCAGAAACGACGTTTGGGCGTCGAGGCCGGTCGACACGCCGTGGTAGGTAATTCCGTCGCGTTCGAAGACCGACTCCTCGCCGGGCCAGAACTGGGCACAGAAGACGTGGACGTCGTGACCGCCGTCTCGGAGCAACTCGAGGACCGCCTGAAACCGCTGGTTCGTCTCGGTATCGCGGTGATCGACCGTTTCGAACGAGACGAACGCGATGTGCATATGCCGTCGGGACGTAGCCCCGGATTAAAAAATCACCTAAGTTATCGAAGCGCCCGATTGAGTCGAATCAGAGACTCAGTCTTCGTCACCGCCGGGCATTGCATCTTCTACCGTGTCGCTGATGTAATCGCCGAGTCCATCCAACGGCCCGCTATCGTCGTCGTCCGAGGCGTCACTGTCCGATTCATCGTTGCTATCCGATTCGTCTGCTTCGCTTTCATCCTCGTTATCGGATTCCTCCTCGTCCGTTTCGTCGCCAGCGTCGTCCGCAGATTCGTCCGTCTCGTCATTGGCCTCGCTACTTTCCTCGGAGTCGTCCGTCTCGTTAGCGTCGTCGCTGCTTTCGTTTGTGTCGTCGTCTGACTCGGTCTCGTCGTTGCTCTCGCCGTCAGACCCGTCCTCGCCGTCCACCGACACGTTCACGTCGCTATCGGATTCATTTTCTATAGCGTCTACCGATTCATTGATCGCTCCATCCACCGATTCGTTGTCCGCATCGTCGGTCGATCCGTTATCGCCTTCAGCCGACGAATTCTCGTCGCTTTCGGTCTCTCCACCGAGAATCTCTTCGGAGTCGGTATCCGACGTGCCGTCGGAGATCCCGTCAAGGACGCCGATCGACTCTGGGACCCCGTCGCCGCCGGACGCTTCGCCATCTAAAAACTCGGGGCCGACCACTGCGATTGTCAACCCGAACGCGACGAGGACGACCAGCACCGTGACGAGGACTGTCGTGACTGGCGCGGCCTGTTCTTCGCCGGTGGACTCGTCCTCGTCTGCCATCGTCCTGTTTCGTTCCGGATTCGGTCGTTTTGTTATGCACACCGAACAGCGCCGCGGCGTTGCCCCGTTTCGATTCGAACGGTTTGTGTAATAGGGTCGGTTGTCCGTCATTTCCGGCCATTCGCCACCCCGCTCTGGCGACAAACCGGTACACAGGGACAACCGACCCTATGAGAGAACGCAAGAAGGGCAGTGGCGCCACGAGTTCTCCGCGGACAACCGTTCGACGAGAACCGACAGACCGCGATGACCGGCAGACGGACGACGACTAACCGCCAGGAAGAACAGTTGCACCCGCTGGAACAGAGACTAGGCCGGACCTACAGGCGGAACGGTTTTCACTCACGATCGAAATCGAGGGGAAACGGTTACCGGGTTGTCCCGACATGTTCTACGCACCCGATGTACGATATCGAACGCTATCTCAACATCCGCAGCGCCTACGGCGCGTCGTTCGGTCCCGAGGGCGAGCGCCTCTCCATTCTGATGAACACGACCGGCGTTTCGCAGGTCTGGACGCTCGAGGAGCCGGTATCCTGGCCCGAACAGCGAACGTTTACCGACGAACAGGTGAGCTTCGCGTCGTGGTCGCCCGAACGCCTCGAACTGATCTTCGGGATGGACGAGGGCGGCGATGAGCGCGCGCAGTTGTTCCGACTCGACGCCGAGACCGGCGTCATCGAGAACCTGACACGGAAACCCGAGTCCAAGCACCGCTGGGGCGGCTGGAGTCACGACGGCGAGCGGTTCGCGTTCACGTCGAATCGCCGAGACGAATCCGTCTTCGACATCTACGTTCAGAACCGAGACGAGACTGGCGACGGAGCAACGCTCGTCGCCGAGGGCGACGGCTGGCTCACCCTCTCGGGGTGGAGTCCGGACGATTCGAAGCTCCTGGTCTCGAAGGCCTACTCGAACTTCGATCAGGACCTCTACGTGCTCGACCTCGAGGCGGCCACAGACGATACCGACGACCTCGAGTCCATCGATCCGAAATCGGTCGAGCTCGAGCACCTCACGCCCCACGAGGGCGACGTTCGGTACCAGAGCGCGAGTTGGGCCTCGATTCCCGACGGAGCCGACGAGAGTCCGGGACTCTACCTGGTTACTGACAGGGATTCCGACACGCTCGAGCTGGCGTATCTGGATCTCGAGACGAAAACGCTCGAGACCGTCGCCGACGGCGGCGGGTGGAACGTCGACGGAATCGCCGTAGACGACGAGACGGGACGGTTCGTCTACTCGCGGAACGTCGAGGGCTATACCGATCTTACCGTCGGCGAGTTCGACGCCGCGGAGCCGACCGTCTTCGAGACGTTCCCGGAACCGGACCTTCCGGGCGGAATCGCTGGCGGCGTGAGCTTCGGGCCCGACGCCGACCGATTCGCCCTCTCGACCTCGGGCGATACGATCAACACGAACGTCTTCGTGGTCGAGGTCGAAACCGGCGAGACCGAGCAGTGGACCGCGGCACCGACGGCGGGTATCCCCCGCGAAAGCTTCCGCGAGTCGAGCGTCGAACACGTCGAGAGCTTCGGCGTCGACGGGGAAACGCCGCCCGACGGTCTCGAGGTACCCGGCTTCCTCACCCTTCCCGAGACGACCGAGAACGGAGAAACGCCCGTCATCGTCGATATCCACGGCGGTCCCGAGAGTCAGCGTCGACCCTCGTTCTCGAGCGTCAAGCAGTACTTCCTGAATCGGGGCTACGCCTACTTCGAACCGAACGTGCGGGGCTCCTCAGGCTACGGAAGCGAGTACGCGAGCCTCGACGACGTCGAAAAGCGCATGGACTCGGTTGCGGATATCCGCGCCTGCGTCGAGTGGCTCCGGGATCATCCCGCGATCGACCCCGACAGAATCGCGTGCAAGGGTGGCTCCTACGGCGGCTTCATGGTGTTGGCCTCGCTCACCGAGTACCCGGACCTCTGGGCTGCGGGTATCGACGTGGTCGGCATCGCCAACTTCGTCACCTTCCTCGAGAACACCGGCGACTGGCGTCGCGAACTCCGGGAGGCCGAGTACGGCTCGCTCGCCGAGGATCGCGAGTTCCTCGAGGAAATATCACCGATCAATAACGTTTCGTCGCTCGAGGCTCCCCTGTTCGTCCTCCACGGCGAGAACGACCCTCGCGTTCCGGTCGGCGAAGCCGAGCAAATCGTCGAAATGGCCCGAGAGCAGGGCGTTCCCGTTCGGAAGCTGATATTCGCCGACGAGGGCCACGGGTTCTCGAAACTCGACAACCGCATCGAAGCCTACGCCGAAATCGCCGACTTCCTCGACGAACATGTTTAATCGACAACAATCGGAGAACGTCGCCGATGCACGATAGTTAACCGTCCGTGTTCCCGAAAGAGTCGTATGCGCTGGCGACGCGCGGCCGGCGGACTCGGTGTCGCGATAGCGCTCGTTGGGCTTCTCATTTACGGCGTCGGCTGGGAGAATGTCCTCGAGAACGTTCAACAAGCTCATCCGGCCACACTCATCGCGGCGCTCGCCGCCGGAGTCGGAATGCTCGCGCTCCGTGGATTGGTCGTCAAACGACTGCTCGTCCCGATCGGAGACGGCGCTCGAGGCGTCTCGTTCGTCACCGCGTTCCTGTCGGGGTATTTCGCCCGGAGCGCGCTACCCTGGGGCCGTTCGACCGGGACGCCGATCACGGCCTATCTACTGGCGGCGAACTCCGACTCGAAGTTCGAGGATAACCTCGCGGTGGTGGCCACCGCCGAGGTGTTCAACTTCGTCGCCAGCCTCCTCGTCGTGGTTCTGGGCTTTGCGGTGTTCGTGACGACGGGCGGGTCGACGGAAGAGGTGTTTACGAACGTCCTCATCCTCGGGAGCGGCGGTGCGATCGTTGCCGGTGCACTCATCGTCGCCGTCAACCGCGGCTGGGCGAAAACGCTGGTGTACGAAGGCGCTTCGCGGTGTGAAACCCTCATCAAAAAACTCCCTCGAGTGCCGGCTGAGCAGGGCGTCCTCACCGATCGCGTCGAGGGCTTTTTTACGGCACTCGAGCGGATTCAGGCCTCTCGTCGAACGCTCGTCGCCGCGTTTTCGATCGCGATCGTCGGCTGGATCGTCAACGCCTTACCGCTTTACTTCGCCTTGCTCGCCCTCGGCGTCGACGTCTCCCTGGCGCTGGTGTTCGTCTGTGCGCCGTTGGCCTCCTTCGGCGGGATTCTCCCCGTTCCCGGCGGAACGGGCGGTATCGAAGTCGTGCTCGCGAGTCTCCTCATTGCGACGGCGGGCGTTTCGGGAGATGTGGCGACCGCCGCGGCCATCCTCTACCGGCTGACGACCTACTGGACGCACCTCGTGGTCGGCGGGTTCGGGGCGGTATATCTCTCCGTTAGCGGTACGCACCGGGTTCGCGTTTAACTCCAGTATATCTCTAGCAGGACGCTGTTGACATCCTTCTCGAAAAATCCAATTTGCGCGTTCTTCGTAGTCGCCAATCAATTCTCACTGCTTTACCCGCTCGAGCGAGCGAACAATTAGGAGATGACGCCGGTCTTTCTCGCAACCTCTCGAGCGGCTCGTTCGTTCATCCCGTCGCCCAGAATCGTATACCGATCGCGGATCGCGTGACACGTCGTCAGCGATTCGATGACCGTCTCGTCGTCGATACCGAGTTCGTCGGCGGTCGTCGGCGCGTCGATGCTGTCGAGGGCGTTCCTGATGTCCTGCCAGATGCCGCGTTCGCCATCGTGGAGGTAGGCGGTCATGATCGAGCCGACGCCGACCTGATGGCCATGCAGCGCCGCCTCGGGCGCGAGCCGGTCGAGCTGGTGGGAAAAGAGGTGCTCGGCACCGCTGGCGGGTCTCGAGGAGCCCGCGATGGACATCGCGACGCCCGAGGAGACCAGCGCCTTGGTGACGATCCAGGACGACTCCTCGAGTCCGGGACGGACGTGATCGGCGTTGTCGACCAGAATTTCGGCGGTCATCTCCGCGAGTGCGGCGGCGAAGCCGGAGTATTCGACGTCCTTGAGCCGGTGGGCGAGTCGCCAGTCCATCACGGCGGTGTAGTTCGAGATGATGTCCGCGCAGCCGGCGGTCGTGAGTTCCCACGGCGCGTTCGCGAGTATTTCGGTGTCCGCGACGACCGCAAGCGGCGGCTCCGCGGCGACGCTGTGGCGCGTGTCGCCGTCCGGAACCGAGCCGCGATTGCTGACGATGCCGTCGTGGCTCGCCGCCGTCGGAACCGAACAAAAGCCCATGTTCAGGTGGTGGCTAGCCATCTTCGCGATATCGATCGCTTTCCCGCCGCCGATGCCGACGAGGTAGGAGACGTCCTCGGTCTCGGCGGTCTCGATGACTTCCTCGACGGCTTCGAACGTCGCCCGCTCGATGGTTACGATCGCCGGGTCGATTCCGGCCGCCTCGAAGTCGGCCGCGATCGGATCGGCCGCGACCTCTCGAGGTGTCGGACTCGTGACGAACAGCGGTCGTCCCTGGAGGTGGAGGTCCTCGACAACCTCGAGGAACTGCGAGCGAACGCCCTTGCCCACGACGACGTTTCGTGGCAAGCGGATCCACGTCGACTTATCGAACATATCTCTGTGGAGGGCGGCCGCGATATAAAGGCGTTCTCGTCGTGACGTATCGTTCCCCCGTTCGATTTCTCACCGAACGGATGGCTCTGTCGCCTCGAGCGATCTAACCCGTCGATCTGACCCCCGCCTCGAGCGGCTTCGTCGCTCGATCAGGACTGGGTGGCTTTGATGTGAATGTCGAGTCCTCGATCCTCGATCGTCTGGACCGAAAAGCCGAGGTCTCGAATCGACTCCAGAAACGCCGAAACCGACGACCCGTGGTCCTCGATCGACGGGCGGGTATCGGCCTCGGTGTCGCCGACGGCCGGTCGGTGTACTTCGCAGTAAACCGTTCGACAGCGCTCGTCGCGGAGCGTATCGGCCATTCCATCGACGACGCGCGGTTCGGCTCCCTCGACATCGATCTTTACGACGTTCGGCTGTGGAAACCCGTCATCGGCGAGGCTATCGCCCCGATAGGCGGGAACCGTCACCGAGCCGTTCCCGCTGGTCGCGGCGCTTTCGTGGTCCAATGTGAGCTGTTCGTCGGCGTCCCACAGCGCGTACTCGTGGACGGTCGAGTCGACGCCGTTTCGCTCGAGGTGCGTTCGAGCCTGCCCCGCAGTGTCCGGCGTGGGTTCGAACGCTTCGACGCGGTCCGCGCGCTGTCCGGCGAGACTCGAGTGAAAGCCGATGTGCGCGCCGATATCCCAGAGGACGTCCTCTGACTCGACCTCCGAGAGCAGGTCTCGAACCATTTTACGTTCTCCGCTATCGAATATCTGGAGCGAGCGTGCGGCACGGCCTCGAGTGTCGAACGTCGCCGCCGTGTCGCCGAATTCGAACGTTCGCGATCCTCGAAGTCGCCAGTATGCAAGCGTCGCGCGTCTTCGTAGGCTCCGGACCGTTTTCGCCGAAAGCGTCGTTATGCCGTCGTCGCGATAAATGTTGACCGCCCGATGGAGCGGAGTTACCATGTACGGCACACTTCGAAATACGCTAATAAGCTTTGTCGTATCGACTACCCAGGGTGTTCGGCGAATTAGCTAAAACCCGAAAAACACCGATTCCGGAGAGGAATTTGGTCTGTTTGTAAAATCGACCACTCAAATATAACAGATCGATAGCTTTCGATGTGTGCGAACGATAGCTAAATAGATCAACTACATTATATTTGTTGCGTTAGGAAATCACCAATGGTTAATCGGTGCCGTTGACGGGAAAATTCCACTCGTCGTTCCACTTCGGGACACCTTTTACGTACTCTCTGTCCGTTATGTATCTCTTAAAGCCACAGATCGGTCGTTTAGAGGTCCGTTCCCCTCCCAGTCACATCGTCTCGAGCACGCCGAGAACGCGCTCTTCTCTTTCACGCCCGGGATCGTGCTCCGTTCCGTCGCGGTCGCTTTCGAGGTGGTCGGCGACCGACTGGTCGATCGCCTCCTCGAGCGGGGTCGACTCCCAGCCCAGTTCGGCGAGTTTCGCCGTCGAAAGGATGTGTGGGTACTCTCGATAGAAGAGGTACTCCTCGGGCTCGAGTTCGCCCGCCGCAAGTTCGCGCGGTCCCGCGGTGACGACCTCGACCGACGTCTCGAGTGCATCCGCGATCAGTTCGATCGATTCCTCGAGCGTGACGAGTCGTCGATCCCCGACGTTGTACGCTTCGCCCGGGTCGCCGCGCTCGGCGACGATTCGGAGCGCGCTGGCGACGTCTTCGACGTAGGCCCGGTGCCAGACGTTCGTTCCGTCACCGGGAACGAGGACTCGGTCGTGCTCGTTCACCCGGTCGATCCAGAAGTCCAGTCGCTCGGTGTAATCGTGGGGGCCGTAGACGATGCTCGGTCGGACCGCCATCGCGTTGACGCCGCGGTCGGCCGCCGCGAACACCGCACGATCGCCCTCGGCTTTCCGGTTCCCGTAGCTCTCGCTCGAGTCGTCGGTCTCCTGTTCGGTCGGACAGGACTCGAGGGCCGTCACGCCCTCTCGTTTCGGAATCTCTTCGCTTTCGTAGGCCGCCCCGCTCGAGACGTAGACGTAGGCCTCGACGTCGTCGAAGAGCCTCGTCGCCGCTCGGACGTCCTTCGGGTGGTAGGCGATGCAGTCGAAGACGGCGTCGGGATCGGCGTTCTCGGCGGCCACCTCGAGCGCCGAATCGTTCGTCCGGTCGCCCTCGAAGTGGGACACCCGATCGTCCTCTGCGAACGGGTTCTCGTGGTTCCCACGGGTGAAAATCGTCACGTCGTACTCGTGTGCGAGCAGTTCCTCGACGAGGTGGCGGCCGATAAATCGGGTGCCGCCGATTACGAATGCGTGTTCCATACCGCCTCAAGGACGGTCATCGGGAAAACGGTAGTGAACCAACTTCGCAAACGGGGTGTGAGGATTCGAGTTAACGCCATTGATTTCCGCGACGGAGGTCAAGCTGCTCATTCATGTTCTTGCGATCGGACGTTCCGTCTGAACATGGTGGGACTATCTATGGATGCCAATACACAGACGATTTCGACCGAAACAATACTTCAATTAGTCGCCCACCCACGGCGGCGAACGATCCTTCACCAGCTCCGTGAAACTGGTGACATGGTCGTCCCAATCGACGAACTCACCGCCGCTGTCGCGATTCAACGGACCGGTCCGTCGCCGAAATCCGCAACGAACACCCCGCTGTCACGGAACTCGGAAGATAACACGAGCGATAAAGCCGAACTTCACCACAACCATCTCCCGAAGCTAGCTGACGCGGGAGTCATCGAATACGACCGATACGATGGGACCGTTCGATATCGGTCTCACGACCGCGTCGAGGCTCTCCTCGAGTACATTTCGACACACTTAGAGTAGTGGTAGTTTCATTCCGGAGCCGACGGCTCACTCCTAATCGGCCCTCGGTGGCCGGATTTCGATGCTGCCGTCGCTATCGACCGTCACATCAATGTCGTCGTACTGAAATGAGACGCTGATCGTGTCGGTTCTTCCGGTTGACTGGTTCGCTATGATTGTGTCCAGCGCCTCGAGATCGATAAAATCGTATATGGACGGCATCGCTACCGGTTCGGAGTCCGTTACCGCAGCGATCGCTTCGATCACCGCTGTACTGGGTCGGCCCGGCTCAGTCCACTCGTATCGAATCAGGTCGTCAGTTCCCGGTTCAGTGGGAGCGTCATCGGAGGTCATCGTTGAAATATACTGTGGTAGTACCGATGACGCTTCGATCTTAGGGTGCGTCATCGTATCGAGGGATACGGAACCGATGCGGAAAGTAGTTTTGTGATTATGTGAGTGACAACGTGCGTCGGCGGTATCAGCTCCGGTTTCCGTCTAGTTGCCACGTAAACATCGCCTTGAGTACAATCACCAGACTGTTCGTTTCTCCCGCCCCTCATATCGCCGTTTCGTCGCAAGGCTCCGGTCCATCTTCACCCTCATCGGCCACGAGGACGCTCGCCAGCGTCTTCTCTTGATCGGCCATTAACAGGCGTCCGGCGGGTACGTCCAACCAGTCCCACAACGAATCGAACAGTTTGGCGTCGGGGACCCCCTGTCGAATCTTCTCCGTTGCGGCTGGTGACATTCCTGCGAGCCAAATCGTGACACCGCGCTCGGTAGCGGCTTGCAGGGCGTCGATAATTGCTTCGGTGAGGAGATTCGCGACGGTCATGTAGACGATTTCCTCTGTCGCTCCCTCGATGAAGGTTATGACCCTCTCGGTGATCGGTTCACGGTTCGTAACGGTCCAGACGCCGTGTTGTTCCGTCGTCCGGCTTTTCGGCTCGAGGTCGTTGAGGGCGTCCGTCAGCGCGTTTGCCCGGTGAGCGTAGTTCTGGTGCAATCGCCGGCCGATGGTTTCTGCAGAAATCGCGACGAAACGCTTGGGACTCGAGTGTTACACATCGATGAGCCCACGATCGTGTAACTCGTCGGCCGCATCGTAGACGCGCGTTCGAGGAACTTCGGAGGCGTCGCTTACGTTCTGGGTCGTTCCGCCGCCGAGACCGACGAGGGCGACGAACGTCCGGGCAGCGTAGGTACTCAGCCCGAACGCTTTGAGTTGCTTCGTAGCGAGAGTCCGTGGCTCGTCCGACGTGTCGTGGGACATGATCGGTAGGTGGGTATTCCGGTTCAGAAACCTCCCTAATGGGGAGTTCGGTACACAGCGACAGCGTGGTTGGGACCCAGTCTGGGGCTGTGTACCGGTTACCCTTTCACAGTCATCCCGTATATTCTTGTTGTGATTATCTGAGTTAATACCTATCTCCTCCGCGAATCGTTCGAACGGGTGCTCCTCGAGCGAGTTCGCGAGAAACCAGTACCGAAAGCGGGAATTCCCTGCAAGAGGGTACCAAACGGAAGGTGTTTTCACGTGGAGGGTCAAGCGGTAGTCAGCTACTGGGCTACTGGTAGCAGGGTTGGGACCCATGGATAAGTTATCGAATCAGGAAGAGGCAGTCGAACTGCTTCAACAGCTCGGGCTTCAGGAGTACGAGGCGAAAGCATTCGTCGCACTGACCCGTCTCCGACAGGGGACCGCAAAGGAGATCAGCGAGGTCTCAGACGTTCCTCGAACGCGCGTCTACGATGCTGTTCGAGTGCTGGAATCGGCCGGATTAGTCGAGATCCAACACTCGAACCCGCAACGATTTCGCGCCGTTTCAGTCGGCGAGGCGGCCGACACGCTCCAACAGAAATACGAGTCACGGACAGACTCGCTTCGGGACTCTCTCGAGGCGATCGACTCGGTGTCTCCCGACATGGAAACAGACGTCACCCACGAGGTGTGGGCACTCTCGGGATCGACCGGGATCTCGAGCCGGACACAACAGTTGATCGACAAGGCCGACGAAGAACTGATCTTCGTCCTCGGCGACGAAGCCATTTTCACCGACCAGCTCGTTTCTCAGCTCCAGGCGGCACAACAACGCGGTGTGGCTGTCATTATCGGGACGACCGACGAGACGGTCCGCGAACGAGTACAGGACGACCTCCCCGAGTCCGAGGTCTTCATCTCGGGTCTCGGGTGGCTCAGCGACTCTTATTGGGTCAGCGATGACACGGAAATCAGTCGGTTACTCCTGGTGGACCAGAGTTCGATTCTGGTGAGTACGTTCCACGGAACGTCCGAGAACGCTCGCGAACACGAGCAGGCCGTCTTCGGCCGCGGTTTCGATAACGGCCTCGTGGCGATCGCGCGACGCCTGATGGCGACCGGCCTTTCCCCGGTTGATGATCCCGGCACCGACGACCCGTGAGGTTGCGGGACTTCCCGTCCAGGCCCACTTTCTCGACGCTCCACCGAACCGTACGGGGGTTCTTTTTCGCCGCTCGTAGAGCAGACTCCTATGCCATCCCATCCTCGACGCGAGCACGACGGTATCGGACGGCAGTGTGATCACTGCGGCTATCCGATTCCACAGGATCCACACCAGTCGGACGATGCAGCGGTGACGTTCTGTTCCTTGTCCTGTCTCGAGGCGAGCGAAGACGGCGGATCGATTCCCGATCCCGCCGGCTACAAACGAGTCGTCACCGGGGTCGAGCCACTCGATGCGCTCCTTCTGGACGGACTGCCGACTGACTCGTTCGTCCTCCTTTCGGGCGACGAGGGCGCTCGTCGCGAAGAGCTCCTCACCGAACTCGTCTGGCGTGCACTCAAGCGAAACGAACCCGCCGTCGCGCTCACCTACGCCAACCCGCCGACGGCGATCCTCGAGCGGTTCTTCGAGAGCGGCTGGAACGTTATCCCCGCGCTCGAGAACGACCGGCTGCGGATCATCGACGCGTTCACACATCGGCTTGAGGATCGGGATTCGTTTCTCGACACGCGGACGGAGTGGACGGCGTTTCTCGGCGAGGTCGCGTCGGATGCGATCGTCGAAATTCGGGACCCGAGCGACGTCCGCGAAGTCGCGAACAGCCTGACTCGGACCCTCGGAGCGATGGAGATGTCCAAGACCGGCCTGGTCACGATCGATTCGATCGACGAGATCGAGACGCTGATCCAGGAGCAACTGATTCACAACTTCCTCAAAGATATTCGGGCGACTGTCTGCAAGGCTCGATACGTTCCGATCGTTGCGGGCGGAACGACTGCGGGAGATGAGGGCGCTGCCGTCGCCGACGAGTACCTGTTCGACGGCATCGTTGATCTTCGGATGACCGGCCACGTCGCGTCTGATACTCGCTTCACCCAGCTCGGTGTTCGAAAGCTCACGACGGCGCGAGTTCGCACGGAGTGGATCACGACCGGGTACGCCAAACACCGCGGCCTGTTCGCGGTCGATCCGCCGGCCGAGACGCACTCGCTCGCCGACCACAGAACCGGCGCACAGCGGATGGATTCGCCCGACTAATCGGCTGTTACCGTTCCGTGGTACGCGGGGGCGAAGCGGCGCTATCTTCGATTTGAATGCGATTTTCCGGCTTGCACGCGATTGCCCGACTGATCGTTCCGCGGAGAAATCTCGCGGTTCTCCGGAGAACCGTCGCATTCACTCGCGCGGCCTCGAGTGCACTCGTGGAAGCGCGAGCGGGTTTTATTCTCCAGACTGACCAACCCTGCCGGCGCGAGAAACATCGATATTCCAACGGCTGCGGCATTCGATTCGAACCGCGCTAACGGAGGCCTGACAGAGCTATGAACGACAGATACGATTACCGACGGACGAGCGACGGGGACTCGAGCGACAACCAGCGGGTCGACGGGCGACCCGAGGAGAACTCTCCTCGACAGCCGGACGAGCGCTGGAGCGCTCGGGGACAGCAACGCAAAGCGGGTGATCGACAGGCCGGTGACCAACGGCGGGGACAGGAGCGAGGACGACGACAGGAACAAGGCCGGAACCGCGGTCAGGGGCAGGGCCGAGATGAAAACTGACGCCGAGATGAAAAACGGGGCCGAGACCGGGATGGACGAGGTCCCGAACGCGGCGGAAATCGCGATCAGAGTCGACGAGAAGAAGGGGATCTACAGGGTTTCGCCGACGAGCGCGCGAATCTACGCGATGACGATACGGGCACCCGGCGACACGTCGATGATCCGGACCGAGAACGGGGATACGAGGACCGATGCGACTGATTCCGAAAGAGATCCGATTTGGGAGGCTGATCCCGACTGGCGGAGACCTGGAAGGCGGAAGCACCGTCCGGTTCGGCTCTCGAGAACAGCGAAACCGACGCCATTTTTCTCGCGGCGATCCCAGACCGGGTAGTGAGCATGACCGGAACGTACGTCCTCGTAATCGACCTCGAGCGAGCGACGACGCTCGAGGTCGGCGCGCTGGGATCGATCGAGTTCGAAGCCGGTGTGTACGCCTATGTCGGCACGGCGTTTGGACCCGGCGGGTTCGCTCGCGTCGACCGTCACGCCGAACTCGCTCGAGGGGACCGCGAAACTCGCCACTGGCATATCGATTACCTTCTCGGCTGTTCCGAAACAAGCCTCGAGCGGGCCGTTTTCTTTCCCGGCGAAGACAGCGAATGTGCACTCGCCCGAACCCTTCCCGGCGAGCGAGTTCCGAGATTCGGCGCGTCGGATTGTGACTGTCTCGGTCACCTGCTCGAGTCCCCATCGGTGGAGGTCCTTCTCGAGACCGCTCGGGACGCCGGCGGGTCTCTCGATCCAGACGAACCGACGAGTGACGTCACTGGGCCTGAGCGATAGAACAGCGGATACGCTTTGGGACGCTACGAAACCGATGGCGGAAGCTGTACCTCGTCGAACCAGAAGGATTCGATCGTTTCGACCATCTCTACGAATTCGTCGGGACTCCCCGGTTTGGTGAGGTAGGCGTTTGCAGAGAGTTCGTAGCTCTTGAGGATGTCCTCCTCGGCTTTGGAGCTCGTGAGCACGAGGACCGGAAACTTCGGGTGTTCGCCGTTATCTCTGAGTTCCTTGAGAACGTCGAAACCGTCGGTTCTCGGGAGGTTCAAGTCGAGTAACAACAGTTGTGGGTACGGTTGCGAATCGCCGCAGTCAGTCAGATACGCCAGTGTTTCGTCTCCGTCCGCAACGCTGTCTATCACGGCGTCGAACGCCGAACTTTTGAACGCCTCCCGTGTCAGTCGAACGTCTCCCGGGTTGTCCTCGACGAGCAAGACCGTGGGTGACTGAGACGGGTTCAAATTCGTCACACCTACTGTTCGCGTGTCGGGAAGGTAAGACTGACCACTACATGATTTGGAACCGATCGAGATTCGGGTGATCGAGTACCCGATTGTACGCTGTTTGGAGTCCCCCTCCGAACGGTTTCGCGTTGTTGGATTCGAACGGATTTGGATGCGACTCGAGGTTGATACTGTCGGCTGTAAGTCGTTCAAGATCCCCGTCGCCTCGGGGGCGAGAATTTTACACAGTTACAGCCGACAGTATGACTATTCTCTCCGTGGGCTATGGGTGTGCTATCGGGGCCATCGCCGAACTCGAGGCTGTGGCTTCCGATTCGTGCGGATCGTCTGACTCTTCGATTACGTATCGTTGTCCCATCATCGGATCGAGGAGCCTGTCGACGGGCGCGTAGTCGTCCTCTAACAACGGCGCGCCGTCGGTATCGGGCTCGTCCATGTAGTTATCCAGTGCCCCTTCGAGGTCCACGGCCAGATCGCGTTGGTCGTTTCGCTCCTCGAGTTCGGCCTGGCTGAAGTCAGTCTCCTCCTTGGTCGCGACGACCTGGACGTTCTGGACGGAGTTCAGATCGGACGTTCGGAAACTGTAGACGTCCGGAAAGACCCGATCGATCGTCTCGTACTGGGCGTGGTAGAACTCCGCGGCCGACCCGGTCGGCGCGGAGACGACGTTCGCGGTGAGGATACCGTCGTCGGCGAGTCGATCGGAGATGAGTTCCATGAACTCGACTGTCGTAAGCTGGAACGGGACCTGATCTTTCTTGTAGGCGTCGAGGACGATCAGATCGTAGCCGTCGTGCGAGTCGTCCATCTCGGCGAGGTACTGTCGACCGTCGTCCTCGTAGGTGGTCAGGTTCTCGCCGTGCTCGAGGCCGAAGTACTCCTCGGCGGCGTCGGTCACGTCCCCGTCGAGTTCGACCACGTCGACGTTGACGTCGTACTCCTCTTCGAACTCCTGTGGGCCGGTGTAGCCCCCGCCGCCGATAAATAGGACATCGTCCATCTCGTCGGGCCCGTCGTTCATCAACAGCGGAAGGTTGAAGTAGGTCGTGTACTCGAAGACATGCCGATCCGGGTTCTCCATGTCCATCGCGCTGTGTCTGGCTCCGTCGAGGTACATGGTTCGCGTGTCGCCGTCGTCGATCACCTCGAGTTCCTGTTCGCCGGTGTGAGTCTGGTAGATCACATCGCCTCTCGGGTCGAAGGCGCTCGCGCTTCCGACCGCGGCGCCGACGAGCAAGAGCGAGACGACGACCGCCGCGCCGGCGGAGTTTCGAGAGAAGTCGGGGAGCGTAAGCGCCAGGGCGGTCGCGACCAGCAGGAAGCCAAACAGCAGACCGATCCGTTCGACGCTCAGTTCGGGGATCAGGACGAACGTCGTGAGGGCACTGCCGAGAATACTCCCGATGGTGCCGACGGCGTAGACGTGACCGGACGCCTCGCCGACCCCTTCCTTATTACAGAGCTCTGCCCCGTAGGGACTGATGAATCCCAGCAGGTACGTCGGCGGTCCGAACAGGGCGATGACGGCCGGAATCGACGCGTACCGCGCGCCAAGGGGCATCGTCGACGTGTAGAGCAAGAGCAGATCGCTCGCGTAGATCACGATAGCGATGTAGATGGCCGTTCCGAGGAGAATCCAGGACATCTCGCGGGTGGTCGCGGTTTCGGCTCGCTTACCGCCTTGCCAGTATCCCAGACTCAACGCGGCCAGACAGATGGTGATGATACTCCCCCAGGTGTAGATGCTACTGCCGAACTGGGGTGCGATGACTCGTCCCGCCAAAATCTCGAGACCCATGCTCGCGATACCTGCCACGAACACCGCGAGTTCGGGCTTGGTTAACCGGTACGACGCGAGCGTCCGAACGTCCATTATCGAAGCTCAGTCGGTCCGCCGTTGTGTACTTGTTGGATGGGGAATCCTCGAGTCGGCCGATCGTCGACTGACGGCCCGCCGAGCCCATACGGGTCGGTTCACCGTCCCCTCGAGTCAGGCGAGCGCGGCGACATCCGATTTCGATAACTCCCGATACTCGATATCCTGCTCCTCGAGCACCGCATTTAGCTCCTCGAGTCCGCGGTCGATATCGATCCCGACTCGGTCCACGTGGGCGTCCGGCGTCTCGCTCGGATCGGTTTCGAAGTGTGCGGTCAGTTCGAGACCCTCGGGATGGTGGTAGCCCCGGACGTGTACCTGCCACCACTCGTAACCGGTCGGGTGATCGGTGACGTACTCCACCCGGCGCAGATTGAGCACCTCGCCGAAGTACGAAAAGGACATGTCCCAGTTCGGCGCGAAGTGGCGTTCGCCGAGGAGTCGTTCGGCTTCCGACCGGCTGAGCGGAACGAGCACGGACGGCTCGAGCGGTTTCGGTCGCGAGAAGAACCGGCCGCGAACAGAGAGGACGATGCGTCGAAGTTCCCGCAGGACGGCGTCGAGGATGTTCGCTCGAGAGACTCGGCGAGTCATGGAGACAGTACGTCGGCCGCGATAATGAACCAACAGGGCAGTCCGTTCTGAACGCGTGTTCGATGGCTTCCGATATCGTCCGTTCAATCCAACTGGCAGTCTCTAGCCCACTGGATTTTGCATATCGCCGTGGACGGATGCATATGGTTCGGGTGCATATGCTCGAGGGGGAGACGACCGATCGAATGGAGGCGCTGAGCGACGGCGTGTTCGCGATCGTTCTCACGCTTTTGGTCCTTCAGTTCGAGGTACCGGACGTCCCGGCGGATCGCGCCGCGGCCGAACTTCCCGGCGCGCTGGCCGACCAGCAGGCGTTGTTGCTCAGTTACCTGCTTTCGTTTTTCGTCGTCGGCATCTACTGGATCGTCCATCATAACCTGTTTCAACAGATCGTCCGCCACGACAGGCTGTTGCTCTACCTGAACCTCGCTTTCTTGCTCGTCGTCTCCTTTCTTCCGTTCCCGACGGAATTGCTCGGCGTCTACGGCACCCACCTCACCTGGACGCTGTACGCGATCAACATCGCCCTCGTCGGTATCGTCCTGACGATCCTGTGGTGGTACGCGGATCGGCGCGCGTTTACCAGCGACGCCATCGACGACCGAACGGGATTCCTGATCACGCTTCGGGGTCTCATCGCGCCGGCGGTCTTTCTCCTCTCGATCGGCGTGGCCGCGGTGAACCTCTCCGCGGCGTTTTTCGTCCCGCTGTTGATATTCCCGCTGCAGGTGCTCTGGACCAGGCGATATCAGGATCCCGAACTAACCTCCGAGACGGGGTAACGCCGAGTCCCCTCGAGTCAGAGGGTCGGTTGTCCCTGTGTACCGGTTTGTCGCCAGAATGGGGTGGCGACTGGCCGGAAATGACTGACAATCGGCCCTATCAGTCTTCGACCGACTCGTTTCCGTCGTCGCTTTCGGACACCGACTTCCACGTCGCCGTGGCGAGAACGCGGTGCAGATTGGTGTTCACCGCGACCGACCGCTCCGTCGCGCTCGAGGCGAGGCGTCCTCTGAGCGTCGCTTCGAAGCTGTCGTCGATGGTATCGTACTCGTAGTAGGCGCCAAAGGTGGCGTTCGTGGTCGCCGGCTCCTCGAAGGTGATCGAACTCACGGCCCCGTTGACGAGTCCGAACTGGGAGAATGGTTTCGCGACCGAATTCGTGTTCCCCCAGCGATCGTATTGTTCTATCGGTGTTCCGACCGTAATGTCCGTCGGCTCACCGTAGCCCCCGAAGACGATGTGGCCCTTCCCGGCGTGTTCGAGCAACCAGTCGAACTCCTCGATCGAATCGTTCGCTCGCTCGCTCTCGCCGGCCGCGGTTTCGATGACCGCAGTAATCGGTTCGATACCGTCCTCGCCCCGGGAAGCGACGATCGCGTCGTCGCCGACCGCAAGTGTCGGGTCGCCGATCGAGAACTCGCCGTCCGCCGGCGCGTAGATAGTGTAGTCTCCCAGCGTGTCGGTCCGCTCGTACTCGCGACGAAGCGTATTCTCCTCGGGTGTTTCCCTCAGTACGACCGCTATCTCCTCGACGTCGATCGATCCTGACAGGACGAGTGCATCGTTGACCGCCAGGACGTCTTCGACCGTCGAATCGTACTCGTCGGGATCGGCTTCGTCGCGCTCGGTGTCGAACTCTCCCAGCGACGGATACGGCCGGAGCAAGTCCTTGAGTCCCGGCCCGGCGAGTTCGACTGTCAGTCGTTCGGAGAGCATCGTGATCCCCTCGAGCGGATACCCGTGCATCACTTCGCCGGGATCCAGCTGCGTCTCGTACTCCTCGACCACATCGGCGTCGCGCGTGGCCGCCGTCAGTTCGTCCCAGTCGATGTAGCCGAACTCGACCCAGCCGTCGTCGTCGGTGCCGAGTCGGTCGATGTACGCCGGGGGTTGCTCTTCGTCGACGGACGCGAGAACCTCCAGACAGCCCGCGAGCCCAGCCGTCGCCACCGTCGTCAGGGCCCCGGTCTGTTTAAGCAACGTCCGACGATCATACATGAGTTAGTTGAACTCGTCGTTCCAATAGCAAATTACTTCCTTTTCGTGGCACGGTCGCTCTCGCGTGCCGTCGGCACCCGACCGGCCTCAATCTCGAGCGGACTGGATTCCGTTCGACCGCGATTCCGTGCTCACGGGGCGTCGATCGACCGTCGGCCTCGATAGATTGTCGGCTTCGATAGATCGGCGGGAAGTCTGGAGGGCGGATCGACTGCGGCTCTCGATCACTGCCAAGCGGGTAATCCAAGACTCCCGTTCTCGAGTTGATCCCAGACGACGATCACCGAGGGGAGCACGAGGATCGACGTAAAGCAGGCGTAGAACACGCCCAGCGCAAGGAGCAAGCCGAACTCCATGATGAGCGGGATCAACGCGACGTACAACACGCCGAGCCCGCAGACGGTCGTGAGCATACTCCCGGTTAGGGCACCGCCCGTTCCGCGGACGGTCACCATCAGCGCCTCGTGGACGTCGTTGCCGTCCTCGAACTCGTCGACGAATCGGTGCATGAAGTGGACCGTGTAGTCGACCCCCAGCCCGATCGAGACCGAGAGAATCGGCGCGTTGATCGGACTCAACGGGATGTCGAAGTACCGCATCGATCCCGCCAGGAGGGCAACGGTCAACAACACCGGAATCAGGTTGATAACGCCGTAGACCGCCCGGCCCTCGAGCCACCAGTAGGTGAGCACGAGGAAGACGGCCGTCAGCAAGAACGCGATGAGCAAGCTGTTGATCGACGCGTCCGTCGTTTCGTCGATCACGGATTCGAAGATGACGAGCTGGCCGGTCGCCGTCGCGTCCATGGGGATCTCCTCGGCGGTCTCCTGAGCGGCGACGACGGCTTCGTCTTGCTCTGCGTCGACATCGATCATGATGTCGATCTGGGCGGCACCGCGGTCGGTCGTCAGTCGCTGACTCGCCTCACCGCTTGCCTCGGAGTCGAACAGTTCGTCGTAGACGACGTCGACGTCCCGGTCAGGGATCCCATCGCCCGTCGAGTCGTGCCGGGCGACGACCGCGTCGAACTCCGGATCTTGCTCGGCGTGAGACTCGATGACCGAGAGGATGCTTTGTGCATCGGCCTCCCGGCTGTTGCTCCTGAACTCGTCCGGCGGGTTCTCGAGCGCCCTGTTGATGTCTCTCAGGGCGGTATCCGATCGTAAGTCCCCGTCCTCGATGTAGATCGTGACCGACCCCTGCATTCCCTGCTCGAAGTCCTCTTCCATGTAATCGAGGACGGTCATGAAGGTGTACTCGCCGGGAGAGAGCGGGCCGGGTAAGTGCTGGTACTGATCGACGCGATCTTGCTCGGGGAAAAACGCTTCTTCGTCGAACTCGGTATCGACGCCGGTTCCGTAGGCCGCGGCGCTGCCGCCGATGACGAGAATCGCGACGAGGAAGAGCACGGGTGCCGCTTTCGAGATGTGGACGCCCACGGGGAGGATCTTCCCCATGTAGGAGTCTTCGCGGCCCAGCGGGGTGGTTCCGAACTCGGGGAAGCGCGTTCCGTCCCGAAGCCGGTCGAAGCCGACCTTCCCGGCGGGGAGGAAGACGCCGAAGATGAGGAACGTGAAGATCATTCCGAAGGCGGCCACGATCCCGAAGTCTTGCATGCCGTCCATCGAACTGACGAGGTTCGCGGCAAAGCTGAAGACCGTCGTGATCGTCACGATGAGGAACGCGGTCGTCAGCTGTGCCGACGTGACGGTCATCGACTCGCCGATCGAGACACCCTTGGCCCGTTCCTCGCGATAGCGATTGATTATGTGTATCCCGAAGTCGATCCCGACCGCCAGCAGTAAGGGGAAAACGACGATTAGCGAGTCCGAGAAGGGAATGTTCGCAAAGCCCATGAAGCCGAACGTCCAGATCATCGTCATCACGAGCGCCGCCAGACCCAGCCCGAGGTCGATCGGATCCCGGTAGGCTACCAGCAGGAAGAACATGATGAGGACGATCGCGGCCGGGAAGACGACGATCGCGGTATCGCCCAGCAGCTGAAGCGTTTCCTCCTCGATGATCGCGTCGCCGAAGATGACGATGTTCTCGCCGCTCTCGAAGCCGTCGATCTCGTTGGCGATATCCTCGGTCTCGTACTGCAGATCCGCGTAATTGTCCGTGTCGGCCATCGGCGCGGTGTCGTAGGTAATCGCCACCTGCGCGACGTTCGCCTGTGCCGATTCCCGCGTGAAGTCGGTGCTTACGGGCAGGCCGGCGACTTCGTCGGCTTCGGCGATCGCCTCGTCAATCTGGCGCTGAGAGGCGCTGTTGACCGCACGATACTGTTCTTCCGATGTTTCCGCCTCGGGATCGAGCTGTTGTGCGATCAGGGACGCCGGGCTCGTCGACGACTCGACCCGGAGGCCGTCGCGGGTCTCGATCTCGTCCTGGAACTCGAGCATCCGCAAGAGGTTCGGCTCGGAGAGGACGTTGCGATCGTCTTCGATGAACAACTGGGCGGTCGTGCCCCCCTCCTCGTGACCCGTCTCGCCGAAGTCGTCCTGGATGTCCTCGTAGGCCTGGGCCTCCTCGGTGTCGTCGGCGAACTGATCGGCACCGGCTTCCTGGCCGCCGTCGCCCATACCGGCCCCGGCCATGAACACGCCCGTCAGCAGGAGAAAGACGATGACGATCGTCCACGGCCGCTTCGAGATCAGCGGGTTGACTCGCCGAGTGAACGGGTCGCTCCCGCGACCGTCGTCCGGACTTCCGCTCGAGCCACCCAGAGAGCCGACGTGACTCGAGAGCGAGCCGAACAGGCCGCCTCGGGTATCGTTTTCCGAACCGCCTCGAGCGCTCCCGCCGTCGCTTTCGAGACTGCCGTCGCCGGAGCTGGTGGCGAGACTGTCGTCGCTGACGCGGTCGGGGCGATCGGAGTCGGTCATGCAGTTATCCTCGTCGCCACCAGAGGGTGATTCCGACGCCGGCGACGGTGAGCGCGCCCAGGATGCCGACGAGCGTGCCCGTGATGCCGCCGCCGTCGTCTTCGGCGTTCTCGACCTCGATCGGGTGCTGGTAGGTGTCCGAGATCGTCGTATCGCCGCGCTCGGTGTCATACTGGAAGTCCAGCTCGACCGGATGCGTTTCCGTGGTCGCCACGTCGCTGGCCGAGACGTCGAAGGTAATCTCCGCGGATTCGCCGGGGGCGAGTTCGGGGACGAACGCCTCGTCGTTGTCCGTGTCGAGCTCGCCGCTCGTGTACAACATCGCGTCGATGTTCGAGAGCGTCTCCGAGCGCTCGTTGGTGATCTCGAGGGCGAACTCCGCGGTCTCGCCCTGTCGGACCGTGATGTTCTCTCCCTCGAGGGAGAACTCGTCCTGGTAATCCTCGACGACGACGCGTTCTGCGTGTGGCCCGTCCTCGAGCGGCGAGTTGTCGCCGCCGGTGTACTCGACGGTGAACCGGAGCTGGCGGTCGCCGCCGTCGGCCTGGCCGCTGACGTCGGTCGGGAAGCGGAAGTCGGCCGTTTCACCGGGTTCGATTTCGGGGAGGGCATAGCGGGTGTCCTCGATGAACAGCGTTTCGCTCATCGGCTCGACGACCAAGACGGCGTCGTCGACGGATCGGGGCCCGTCGTTGTGGACCTGTCCGGTCACATCGCCGTCATAGCCAACCGCGAGGTCGTCCTCGAGGTTCTGGATGGAGAACTCCTGTTCGCCGGCGGGCGCGAGACTTGCGGTCTCTGGCTCTGCTTCCTGCTGGACGCCGTTCGAATCGCGGTAGGTAAACTCGAGATCGAGTGGTTTCTCGCCGCCGCTTGCGGCCTCGTCGATCCGGACGTTAACGATCGCCGTCGCCGATTCGCCGGGCTCGATGTCGCCGAGGACCTCTTCGGCCGCTTCGCCGTCGATAACGACCCCGCCACCGCCGGCAATGGTCGCTCGAGTCTCGTTCGCGGCTTCGGTGCCGATGTTCTCGACTTCGATCACTGCGTTTCCGCTGGCACCGGGCTCGACGTTGGTGCTGACGTCCGCGACGCTAAAGCGCGGTTCGTCGGGAACTTCGACGGTGATATCGACCGTTTCGCTATCGCTCGTGCGATCGACGCTTCCGTCCGTGCCGATCGTTTCTGCGTACGTGTACTCGATCTCGAGTGTGATGTCGTACTCGCCGGCGTCGATGTTCTGGGGAACTGCCACGGGGAACACCGCCTCGGAGACGCCGCCGTCTTGTACAGGTCCGATGGAGATCTCGTCTAGCTGTGAATCGAACGGGCCGTCGTCGTCCATCTCGACGGTGACGCTCTGGGCGTCGGTCACGCCCTCACCCGAACCAGTCGTGATGTCGCCGTCGTTCGTAATTTCGAACTCGAGTTCCTCGACTGTTCCCGGTGCGACCTCGTTACTCGGGAGGTTTGCGGAGATGTCCGGCTCGCCTCTGTCGGGCGGGACGTAGCCGCCGCCACCCGTGCCCGTATCTGGAAGTCCGCCTTCCATCTCTTCATCTGCGAGGATAAAATCTACAAATCCATCAGCCAGTGCCTCATCCAGTTCCTCAGTAGTATCTATCTCTAGGCTATCGATAAGTGTGCGCAGATCTGATGTACTCACGTCATCTTCATCGATATCATGTTCTTCGTCGAGATGATCTAATGCGTCCTCTAAATCGAGGTCACCGCCTCCATTCTCATCTGCAACTGTTCCGATGGGCGCAACTCCTATACTAATCGTCACAAGGAGTGCGAAGAGGCCTGCAATCAGTGTTTGACGTTGTGCGTTCATCCTCTCACACCCTGTTCCCCTCGAGATAGTCATTCGGTGAAACGTTCACCGTTTCACGAGCGTGCAAATTGAAACTATTAGCTCGTTGAATGTCTGTCATTGTTTCAGGTCGGCAGAGGACACTCATAGGCTTTGTGATTGAACGTTCAATCAACTCCTTTTTTGGTCCCCCGTCTCGTCCACCATGTTATGCATCACAGGGAACCACCGGCCATTGTCAGTTTTCGAGACAACCACGGCTGGCAGGGACGAACAATTGCTCGAGCTCCGACGCCGAACTCGCCGCGAGTCACCGAGTGTTTCAGACTCGAGCATCGAGGGGTGAGTATCTATGTCTCGTGATCTTTTGGAAGATCCCTCGGGAACCCGCGAGGAGATCCTCGCCGCGACGTTCGATACGCTGATGGAACACGGCTACGCGGATCTGACAATCGACAAGATCGGCGACGAGTTCGACAAGAGTCAGTCGCTGATCTACCACCACTACGACGGCAAGGACGACGTCGTTCTCGAGACCTTAGAGCGGTTGCTCGAGGAGCACCGAACGGAAACCTTCGAGGAGGAGATCGACGAGCCGCGGGAATGGCTCGAGGAGATTATCGCAAGACCGCTCGACGAGGACATCGACGAACAAAAGCGCATGTCACTCGCGACACTGTTCGAACTGCGGGCTCGAGCGATCCACGACGACGCCTACCGAGAGCACTTTACCAGAAGTGACGAGGTCTTCGAGGAGTTTCTGGCCGACATCATCGAAGAGGGCAAAGAACAGGGCGTCTTTCGCGCGTGTAACCCCGTCGGCGTCGCAGCGACGGTCATTACCGTGATCAACGGCGCGCTCGTGCGACGCTCGACGAGCGAGAGCGACGACTGGATCGGCGACGTTCGAGACGAAGTGCAGTCGTACCTCGAGAAGTGCGTCTACGCGAACGATTCGTAACTGCGTCAAAAGGAACGAAGCGATTTTGTTCTCGTTTACTCGAGCAGATCCTCTCGAACCTCACACCCGCAGGGATACGCGTTGTGGTGGGTCGGAACGATCTGGACGACCGCGGTAACCGGAACCCCGCAGTGTGGGCACGGAACCGGATCCGGCTCGTCGTCGGTCATTCTTCGAGCACCTGAATCTCCTCGCTCGTCACGACCAGCGGGATTCCTTGCACCTCGAGTCGGACTTCGATCGATTGGTCCGCCGACTCGAGCAGCCGCTCGAGGGCTTCGGGATCGAACTCGCTCGCGAGCTGGTAGGCGTCTTTCGGGAGGCCGTGGTCCTCGAGCGTGTGAACCATCTCGACGGCGAGACACGGCTGGAGTTCGGTCATCCGGCGATCACGCTCCCTCGAGGAGTGGTCGTCGTTCGAGAATCAGTCGTCTTCGCTCGTGAGTCGAGTTCTTTAGGTCGAGAGTCGGGCACCGCTGCTCGAGGGATTGGGTGTGTTGACTCGAGGACCGTCTGTAGTCGACTTCGATTCGTCTGTCGGACGGGATGTTTAAGCCCGCGGAGAAGCAATCGTATCATGGCAACCGATCCAATGTGCGATTGGAAGCCACGTCTCGGGTGGTTCCAGCACCCGGGGCATTTCAAATACGAACGCCCCCATGCGCGGAGTGTGTGGCTTCCATTTGGTGTTACGTCCCGTAGTGTCATATAACTACTGTTTCCGGTCGGGAATAATGTGTGCAGTCTGTTTCTAGCTGTTTGTGGCTGGGGAGGGAATGTGATCTCGAGAGATTTGTGTTCTCGAGAAGCTATTGTTTCGCGTGCGTGTACTATTTCGGCGAGTAATATACTCATAAAAGGGTATTACTCGAGTTCTAACGAGTTGAGCAGTATCCATTGGAAACCCCCTCTAACTGCATATATCGGCCGTAACGATCGTTCCAGATGCGGGAAATTCCAGAAAGCTTATTACTGAAAGCCTACTCCTCTCATCTACCCCTACCCGGTGCAAGCCAGATTCGACGGGGAGTAATCCTCTGTTGTTAGCTGATTGCACTCCAGTTGCATCGCTCGCAAACTACACGAAACCGAAACTACCAATCATAACATGACAAACGACGCAACCTACCGCGAAAAGGGACGTGCGCTGTTCCTCGCCGCGATGATGGTCCTGTCTGTTGTTGCTATGTCCGCAGCGTTTGCGGGCGCGGCAGCGGCAGTCAATGAAGACAACGTTGACGATGGACCCACTTACAGTGACGCGAATAATATCGACGAAGTATGGATCGGCCAAGAAGTAACAATTGAAGGCGGAATCAACGACGGTTACATCGGTATTGGTGAAGGTCCAACTGGTGATGGAGATGATACTATTATGGACGAGAACGTTGACTCTGGTCCTTCGGTAACCATTGATACCAGCGATCTTGAAGCAGGTAACACATACCATATCTTTGACTTCGATGCAGGCACGGACGGAGAAG
Organism: Halostagnicola bangensis; assembly: GCF_054653435.1. Classification (NCBI taxonomy): domain Archaea; kingdom Methanobacteriati; phylum Methanobacteriota; class Halobacteria; order Halobacteriales; family Natrialbaceae; genus Halostagnicola; species Halostagnicola bangensis. Next base: position 2,411,335 of record NZ_BAAIGG010000002.1, read on the forward strand.
TTGTGACTGCCTTCGAAGCCGAGTACGAAGACTTAGATGTCGAATTCAGTAGCGACTCCGTTTCTGATGAGGGTACGGTAACACTTGACTTCGAATCTGATCGCGACCGTAATTCCCAGTTAGCTGCAGAAGATGGACACCTCAGTAGTAGTGTTGGTCAAACCCAAGACGTGAACGTCTCTGCTGATGGTATTGATGGGGACGATCTCAATAACATTATCAGCATCAACAATGGTGCAGACAATGTTGAGCATTTCCACGACGGGGAGAATGTAACGCTTACGAACGTTGATGATGAGGCCGACTTCGACTTCAACTTCAATCAAGCTGATGTTGACACAGGTGAGTATGTGTTCTACTTCAATGTAACAGATTCAATGGCAGCGGCCACTGTTACGCTGGAAGTGACTGATGCCGATGAAGACCGATACGTTCTGGACAACGACGATCCCGAGCAGGGTGACATCGCGAACGTGACGATCGGTGTCGAAGAAACGGACGAAGCAATTGTCACGTTGGGTGACTACCAAGAAGATGGTCATGCGTCGATCATCGCTGTTGAAAACATTGAGCACGACAACGTTACACTTCAGTACAATACCTTCAACGCACACGAAAATAATGCTTGGAGCCTGTACGATGACGATGAGGCTGACCTCGTTGGAAGTTATACCCACTCCGACCTTGATTCATCTTCGGAAATTCTCCCAGCTGGATCGTGGAGCCTTGGAGTAGGTACGTATGATCCCGACGAAGTTGCGGACATTCACGCCTTTGACTTGACAGAGGTGGAGGACCTTGGTGACTACGATGCCTATGACCAGGATGATCGTGACAATATGGTCATTAGCGACCGCTCAGCACCAGGTGATATTGTCACACAGACCGCAGCAGAGGACTACAGTGTAACTAGTCTCGACAACTATAACGACGCACACGTTACTGCTACCGAAACCATCGCTACGCAAGAAGGCGATGACGACGAAGTCGGCGACGAGGGTGACTCGCTGTTCCTCTCCGTTGACGACTTTGGTGGAAACGGATCGATTGACCTTCTCGGTAGTGACCCAAGCGGCGTTGACCTCTACAACGATGCAGGCATTTCGATCGAAATCGTTGAGCAGGACTCGGGAGCCGTTGGTTCGCCAACTACCTGGAACACCAGCTACGATGTTGGAGACCACCATGAAGACCTCGACAATGGTCTCCCAGTCGAACTCTACACAGTTGAAGATGATTATGAAGGTGAACTGATCTTCGTGATCAATTACAACGATCTAGAAGGACAGAGCATCTCCGGAGATCAGGATGAATTCGAACTTGACGAAACCTACAACATCTACTTCAATATTACCGAAAGTGAGACTGTTCTCTTCGACGAGAGCTACTCTGACAGTGGCGAACTAACCTTCGAAGAGCCTGAAGTCGAGTGGGACGAGATCGACGAAATAGGTAACTCGAGCGAAGCAACTGCCACCGGAACGACCAACGTGGCACCAGGGACGATTCTCGACGCTGACGCTGACAGTGATGAAGGCAACTTCATTGAGACAACTGATGCAAACGTCTCCGACGATGGTACCTTCGAAGCCGTCTTCGACCTGGGCGATGAAGAACTCGGCGTTATGATGGACCTCTCCGTTGAGGAACCACTCGCTGGTGAGGACGACGAACTCGAGGATGTCCGACTCGTCCAAGCAGAAGACGATGACGACGATGACGAGGACGAACCCGAAGAAGGCCTCGACCTCAGTGTTGACTACGACGACATCGAAGAAGGCGACACCGCCGAAATCGATGCGACTGTAGACAACCACGGCGAGAACGAGACGACCGTCGACGTGGTCCTCGAGATCGACGGCGAGGCTCACGAAGAGTCCTTCGAGATTGACGGCGGCGACTCCGCCTCGCACACCTTCGCAGTCGAAAACCTCAGCGTCGGCGACTACGACTTCACTGTCACCGTCGAAGACGACGAGTTCGACGAAGAGTACGACGGAACGATCTCCGTCAGTGAAGAAGGCGTACCTGACGATGACGATGATGACGCCGACGCACCTGAAGATGACGACGATGATGACGACGACGATGACGGAACGCCCGGATTCGGTGTCGCTGTCGCCCTCGTCGCACTGCTCAGTGCCGCAATGCTCGCACTGCGCCGTCAGGACTAACGCGTCACACTAACCACCGGATCACTCCGGTTATCGCGACAGACATTTCATTTTTGCAGGCGAAACAATGCTCCTTCGAGCGGTTGCAGTCAAGGGAACAACTCTAATTATGAGGTAGATGGGATAGTCTCCAAAATGCGAACGTTCAATATCTGGTCATAGTTAGCCTCACGTAGTGACCAGAGCATTCGAACAACTGTCTGAGAGTCCCCAGACAGATTTCAACATCAACGATCTTTCCTACGCAGAACGAGGGCTGGCTCGGAAGATTAAGGTTCAACAGACTTCCACTGTGGAAAACGACCATAGTGAAGGGAGTTTTACGACTGTTTTCTATCTCGAAGGCGACGAACGCGAAGCCGCAGACGTCTTCGTCGATGAACACAGTGATCGGCTTGCAGAACTCGATTTCTCGAAGCGCAACGTGATCCAGACGAGCGTTTCTCAACATATCTATGACTGGATTCTCCACGCAATGGGTGAGCGGGAGTTAACGAAACACGAAACCGTTGTGCTCGAGAAACGGTCCGATGGAACGCGGTGGATTATCGACCGCGAACAGTACGAAACGAGTCCGAATCGTCGGTATTCGATATCGGAACAGTACGCTGTTCGGATGGATGGACTTTCGGTGAGCACAGTTTTTCACGCGCACGAAGATGCCATAGCTGAGTCGGATCTCGAGGATTGTGACGCGATAGCCGGTGAGGTACGGTATTTACTCGAGTATTTTCGAGTAGAAGAGTCCCTTGAGTGTCGACCGGTGAGTCTCGAGGGTGAAATGGCAGTGCAAAAGCCCGAATGAGGTGTGTTGTACTGGGCCTCTGTGTGGTTCTGGTTGATTTACGCTATTCCTTGGCCAGTTTCGAGGTTCTCATTGGTTAGCTATTATGGTGTTCTCGACAGATAGAACATCTCTATTCTCGAGACTATATTTTCGGTACCACCTTCAGTAGCTCGAAAATCCACATGGAGAACGGTTTAGTCTACTCTTACAACTTTCCTAAAAATGGACCTATCGTACAAGAAGACTTATTACAAACCATCGAAACCACCCAAACACCCCTATCCGGTAGGCTGAGTAGTTCGACGACGGCTCCGTTGGTAGGAAGCCGGTAACGGTCGCCTAACCGCGAATCGCACGCGAAACAATGCAGTACGAAACAATAACACAACATAAATGACAAACGAAAATTCATATCGCGAAAAGGGACGCGCATTGTTCCTTGCCGCGATGATGGTCCTTTCCGTTGTTGCCATGTCCGCAGCGTTTGCGGGAGCGGCAGCAGCTGTCAACGAAGATATTGACGAAGGACCTGTATTTGACGGTGTAGAGGATGTCGATACAGTATGGCTCGGCCAAGAAGTAACAATTGATGATAGTATGGCAATCGGCGACGGCTACGTCGGCATTGGAGAAGGTCCAACAGGTGACGGTGACGACACCGTTGACACCGAAAGCACTGATTCCGATGGCGTTGTGAGCTTCGAAACCAGCGACCTTGAAGCTGGTAGCACCTACCACGTCTACGACTATGATAGTGAAGAAGTAGTCGCTGCATTCGACGTTGAGTCCGAAGATCTTGACGTTAAATTCAGCAATGACGAAGTCCCACAGGACAGCACTGCTACGCTTGAATTCGAATCTGATCGAGAAGATGACAATTACGGGGCTGACGAATTCGGTTACCAGAATGTCAATGTATCCACTGACGAGTTCGATGGTGGGGAATTAGAAAGCCTCGTCTCGGATGACAGTGATGCAGATGCTGCAACGTTTAATGATGAGGATGATGTGAACAACGTCACCTTCGAAAATGTTGATGACGGAGACGACCTCGTCTTCAACCTTGACAACAACGACGTTGATGTTGATGAAGGTGAATACGAGTTCATTATTGATGTCATTGACTCGGACGCACAGACAAACGCAACACTCGAAGTCACTGACGAAGATGTTGACCGATACTTCTCTGCCAACGATGACCCAGAGCAGGGGGACATCGCGAATGTGACTGTTGATGTCGAAGGAACCGATCACGCCGTTGTGACTTTCGGTGACCTCGACGAGAACCACATGTCATTGATCGCTGTCGAAGACATCGAGCACGACAACGTTACGCTTGAGTACAACACCTTCGATGCAGGTCAGGACGATGCATGGCAAGTCCACGAGGATGACGATGCTGAAATCGCCACAGACGGCGAAGGCAACGAAATCCAGTACACCGACACTGAACTCGACCAGAATGAAGAAATCCTCCCAGCCGGTTCCTGGGATCTTGGAGTCGGTGCCTTCGAGAACGGTGACTTCAGCGACTTCAATGGCGAAGATCAACTCGATGATGACGAAGCTGTAGAGACGATCATCGACCACGATGACTACGATCAGGATGACCGAGACTCGATGCTCATCCAGGATCGAACGGCACCGAGCGAGATGGTGACCGAGGTCATTGCTGAAGATGAGACTATTAACGGTATCGAAGACTACGAAGATGCCCACGTAACCGAAGCTGACACGATCGCCACGGAAGGTAGCGATGAAGTCGACGGAGTCGGTGACACGCTGTTCGTCACCGTCGACGACTTCGGTGCAAACGGCAGCCTCACGGACTTCGATGAGACTGTTTCAGGTGAAGACCTCTACGACGAGACCGGCATCTCGCTCGAACTTGTCGAGCAAGATAGCGGTGCAGTCGGCGACGCAGCCGCCTGGAACTCCAGTGAAACTGGCACGGACAACCTAGACATCACGGTTCACTCGCTCGAAGACTACGAGAACGATCTCGTCTTCGAAATCGATTACGAGGAATCTAATGAGCTCGAAAACGATGAGAGCTACGACCTCTACTTCAACATCAGCGAAGAGCTAGAAATCGAAGTTGATGATGGAGAGGGAGGTACTGAGTGGGTTGACGTAGATAACCCACTGACTGCTGGCGACTACAACGACAGTGCCGAGGTAACCTTCGAAGAGCCTGAGATCGAACTCGACGAAATCGACGAGATCGAAGCCAGCGACAGCGCATCTGCAACAGGCACGACGAACGTTGCACCAGGTTCGTTCATCGATGCTGACGCAGACAGTGACGAAGGAAACTTCATCGAGACGACCGATGCTAACGTCTCCGATGATGGAACCTTCGAGGCTCTGTTCGACCTTGAAGGCGAGGAAGTTGGCGTTGGTGATGTCGAAATCAGTGCCCAAACGCCGTTCGGTGACGAAGATGACTCCATCGAGGATGTCCGACTCGTCGAAGCAGAAGACGACGATGACGACGACGATGACGACGACGGAATCTCGCTCGACGTTGACTACGACGACATCGAAGAAGGTGAGGACGCTCACATCGATGCAACCGTAGACAACAACGCGGACAACGAAACCTCCGTTGACGTCACGCTCGAGATCAACGACGAGAGCTACGACCAGACTCTCGACATCGACGGTGACGACTCGGCAACCGCCGAATTCACCGTTGAAGATCTCGACGTTGGCGACTACGACTTCGACGTCACTGCTGACTCTGACGACGACTCCGCCTCCTACGACGGAACGCTTGCCGTCGCAGAGGAAGGTGTCGACGATGACGATGCACCAGCAGACGATGAAGACGACGCTGACGACGACGCACCTGAAGATGACGACGACGATGACGATGACGATGACGATGACGGAACGCCCGGCTTCGGTGTCGCTGTCGCACTCGTCGCACTGCTCAGTGCCGCAATGCTCGCACTGCGCCGTCAGGACTAACGCGTCACACTAACCCGGAACTCTTCCGGATTTCGCCGCATTTTCTACTTTCTTTCGAACGCTACACCGAACAGCGACAGCTCAAGCTTCTCGCGCTTTTCAGACCTAAAGACCCGAAACTCGAGCGTACACGCATCAATTACTCCGGAGAACACACCTCCTCGGTCGAACACGCCTCGAGTATGACTCGAGACGATCATTTCCGTACGGAACCTGCGCCAGAGAGCCTGCGATCAGCAGGAACCGATTCAGAATCTCCGCTATTGATTGCACCGAAACCGTTCGCTTCGAGAATGTACGATTACGCAACTGATAAAATCATGTACACTTATTGAGTGATAATTTCGATGCTCGTCTATGCACCGACGGAAACTGCTAGCGGGGAGCGGAGTAACACTGACGACGATCATCGCGGGCTGTACAGGCGATGCGGACGACGAGGACGGCAACGAAACCGAGAACGGCGACGGCGAGGGCCCGGCGGAGGACACGCCGGAACCCGACGATAATGGAGAAGATGATACCGACGAAGCGAACGAGGAGGACGAACAAATGCGCTCGGGCGACCAACTCCTCTCTTTCGTCGACACCCTCGAGGACGACGAACCGCTGTTCGATCCGGACACCCGTTCGTTCGACGGCTCTGGCCAGACCGTGACCGACGAGTTCTCCCTCGAGGCTGGCCTGACCGCAGTTACGTTCGACCATTCCGGCGAGGGGTATTTCGTGATCACTCTCGAGGGGCAGGAAGAAACGCTACTCGTTAACGAAGTCGGCGACGTAACTGGCGCGGCGGCGATCCCCACCGAGGCCGGAGACTATACGCTCGAGGTCGAAGCCGACGGGGAGTGGGAGATCCACGTAGGGGAACCGATCTCGCCGGAGGACGAACTCCGAGCGATCCCCGTGCAAGCCAGTGGGACGGGCGATGCCGTCGTTGGACCGGTCAAGATCGAGGACGACGTAACGGTCGAGGGCGAACACACTGAAGACGGCACCTTCATCGTCACGATGTACGACGAAAACGACAGCGCCGGAGTCGATGCCGGCGAGACAGTGTTTAGCCAGATCGAAGCGTTCGAGGGCGAGACTCGAGCGCCCCATCCCGGGGTGATCTGGATCGACGTCGTCGCCGACGGCGAGTGGTCGCTCGCGCTCGAATAATAATTAGATCGGTCGAATCCGACTCTTTCCGATAACTGACCGACTGAGATCACCGCCGGACTTCTGTCCGTGTGTCTCGAACCTACTCCTCGAACAGGCCGTCGACGACGACGTCGATCAGTGCATCTCGAGCATCGTCGTACTCACACGTTTCGGAGCCCGACGACAGGTTTTTCGCCCGTGTCGAGAAAACCAGCATTCGGAAGAGTTCGTCTACCAGCACCTCGTCGTCGAATTTGAACGAGTCGAGTTCGGTCCACTCGGAGATCGAACTGAAGATATTGTTCTCGAGCTTTTCGACGAGAGCCTCCCGGTTCGACGTCGAGAGCTGGGACTGGAACGTTCGCAGTTCGTCGCCGACGATGAGGTTCTTGACGATCGGATTCGATTCGACCTCTTCGAACGTTCGCTTGAGGTTGATCCGCACCTGCTCTCGAGGATCGGCCGCGTTCTCGACCTGTTCCTCGAGGTCTTCGTTGAACCGTTCGACTTCCGTAAGCAGGACTTCGCCGTAGAGGACCTCTTTCGAGTCAAAGAACTGGTAGAAGGTGCTGGTGCCGATATTGACCTCGTCGGTGATATCCTTGATGCGGGTCCGTTCTAACCCGTACTGAATGAATAGCTCGCGCCCCGAACTGATCAGCTCTCCCCTGATTCGTTCGCGTTCCTCGTCACTGAATCCCTTCATTTGTGCCTCTGATACTGGTGGATTTGGTGAACAGCCATATATCAATTCTCACTCCGTTCCTGCCCGATACGACGGCACCCATCGGTCTCCCGCCGGGCCCGAACGGATTTCGGCCGGCTGGCACCGTCGGTAGGTGTCCGGAATCGGGTGCCCATTCCGTCGTCGCTGGCTTCCCGTCGATAAATTCGTGTTATACGTCCACACCCACCATTAGGAACTCAAAAATGAAAATCTTTTTTATTCGTGTATTCCCAATAGTCACTATGAGCGATACGAACGGCGTCGGTTACTCCCTCCGTACAACGCGACGGCTTCAGCGTTCTGTCGGCCGTCGACTGGATCCGCGACAACGGTTTCGGCCAGCACAACTGTCGGGTGATCGGCCGTGAAGCTCCGATCCGTCGGAGCCGCCTCGATGGTCTTGCTGTTGGTCACGTCCGGCGTGTTCGTCGCCGGCGTCGATTTGGCCCAGGCCGAGGAGGACGGTGAGGAGGACGAAGTCACGGTAGAGGAACTCCAGCAACAACTGGAGTTCCAACAACAGCAACTCAACCAGATGCAAGAACAGAGTCCGCCGCCCGCTCGCGGTGAGCCGGACCTGAACCTTCGCGTCCCGAATCCGACCGTCCAGACCGGCGAAACCAACGAGGTCAACGTACAGGTGACCAACGACGGCGACTTCGAATCCGGCGTAGACGAGATGCGCGACGCCGTGACGACCGCCCGAAACGTCGAGATCGAAGCCGACGCGGACGATACGCCACTCGAGGTGCGAAGCGGAACGATGTCCGTCGGAACCGTCTCCGACGCACAGCCCAACGAAGCGCCGATCGCGATCGACGTTCCCGAGGATGTCGACGCGGGAACGTACTCGATCGACGTCGACGTCTCGTACATGTACACGGAGCGCTCGACCTCGAGTAGCAACGTCTACGAGGAGTCCGAAACGGAGACGATGTCGATCGATGTCGTCGTCGACGACGACGCGCAGTTTGACATCGTCGAGACGAGAACGGACGCCCAGATCGGCGATTCGGGAACCCTCGAGGCCGACGTCGAAAACACGGGCAACGAAACGGCGACGGACATCAACGTCGCCCTCGAGACGATGAGCGGCGGATTCATGTTCGGGAGCGCAGAGCACGAGACGGCCACAGAGGCAGATAGCGCCTGGATCGACGAACTCGAGCCGAACGAGACGGCGACGGTTTCCTACGACGTCTCGGTGATGCCGGATACGTCCGAACGCCAGTATATGCTGGATGGAACCGTGGCGTTCAAAACGGCCGATGGCTACGACCGCGTTGACGAGAGTCCGGCGGTCGGCGTGATACCGCAGGCCGAACAGCAGTTTACCATCGATACCGTCGAATCCACCCTCTACGTCGGCGAAGACGGCGATATCCGGGGCGTGGTCACGAACGACGGGCCGGCCGACGCTGAAAACGTCGTCGTGCAGTTTACCGAGGAGTCACAGACGATCGTTCCGATCGAGCGAAGCGTTGCCGTCGGAACGCTCGGCGCGGGAGAGTCCGAATCCTTCCAACTTCCGCTCGACGTGAGCGGACAGGCGGAACCGATCGATAGAGCGATCGATCTCGGCGTCCAGTACCGCAATGCCGACTTTGAGCAACGGATGTATCAGGATCTCGAGGTCGTCACCTCGGTCAACGAACAGCGCGATCAGTTCGAGGTCGAGGTCCTCGACCGCGAAATCGGTGCCGGCGACGAGAAACACGTCGACGTCGAGGTGACGAACAACTTAGACGAGACGGTGACGGACGTCGAGGCGAGCCTGTTCGCCGACGATCCGCTCGATAGCGACGACGACGAGGCGTTCGTCGAAACGCTCGAGGCGGGCGAATCCGTGACGATGACGTTCGATCTCGAGGCGGACGACGAGGCGACGGCCAAGACGTATCCGATCTCGTTTGACTTCCGATACGATGATGAGAGCGGGAACAGCCAACTCTCCGACACCACTCGCGTTGCGATCGATGTCGGTGAAGGAAGCGGCGGACTTCCGGTTGGAATCATCGCCGTCGTGACCCTCATCGGAGTCGGTGCGGGTGCGTACGTCTATCAGAGGAGCTAGATGACGGGGCTTGGTGAGCGAATCGAAGCGGGGACCAAACGGCTCAACGAGACGATCGTCTCTCGGCCGCGGACGGTTATTCTCGCGTTCCTGGTTCTCACCGCGATGTTTGCGGGTGGCATGACCGCCATCGAGACCGAAACCGATGCGACGGAGGGCTTTACCGAGGACCTAGCGGAACAGGAGGCCCTCGATGCGATCGACGAGGAGTTCGAAGGGCCGTTTGCGGTCAATGAGGAAACCACCCAACTCGTCCACACCGGCTCTGACGTCCTGACTCGCGAAGAGTTACTCGCTAGCTTGCAGATCATCGAGGAAATAGAAGCGCAGCCGGAGCTTCGCATGGAGTCGGCAAACGGCCCAGCGCCGGCCGTTGCTCAGGCGCTCGAGGAGGATGCACACACAGCCGCCCAACAGCGTCAGGTTATCGAAAGCGCGACGAACACTGAAATCGATCGTGCGATTCAGGCGATCGCCGACGATCCGGCGTTTGCAGGTGTCGTTTCCGACGATCTCAACGAAAACGAGGGGTCGGCCTCGGCGTCGATAACCGTCGTCTCTCACGACGTTCCACAGGAGTTCGATGACGATGACCTCGCGGAAGTCCAAACGTCCGTCCAGGAGATCGCCGACGAGGAGTCGGCCGATGTCATCGCCTTCGGTGGCGGCGTCGTCGCCGAGGAGTTCGAGAACGTCATCGGCGACTCGCTGGCGATCGTGATGCCCGTCGTCGTCGCTCTCCTGCTCGCGTTCCTCGTCGCGGCCTACAGGGATCCGATCGACCTCTCGCTGGGGCTTCTCTCCCTCTTGTTGACGATCGTCTGGACGTTCGGATTCCTCGGCTTCTCGGGGATTCCCTTCGATCAGCAACTAATCGCCGTTCCAGTGTTGTTGCTCGCGGTCGGGGTCGACTTCGGGATACACATCATCAACCGGTACCGAGAGGAGACGATTCAGGGCTACGAACCGTTGACGGCGATGCGGACCGCGAACAACCAGCTCATGATCGCGTTCGTCATCGTGACGGTGACGACCGTCTTCGGGTTCGGCGCGAACGTCGTTTCGGATCTCGATCCGATTCGAAACATGGGGATCGTCTCATCGGTTGGAATCATCTTCACCTTCCTCATCTTCGGGATCTTCCTTCCGGCGGCGAAACTCGAGGTGGACGAACTCCGGGAACGACATGGTGTTCCCGAGTTCAACTCCTCGCCGATCGCATCGGAGGACTCCTCGCTCGGCCGGTTGTTGTCTGTCCCGGCGACTGCGAGCCAGCACGCGCCGACGCTGTTGGTGATCGCCCTACTCGTTTTCAGCGGCGGCATGGGCGTCTACGGAATGGGCGTCGATACGTCGTTCGACGAAGAAGACTTCCTGCCGCCCGAGGAAGAAGCCTGGTACGTCGAACACGTCCCGGAACCGTTTGCACCGGAGGAGTACACGGTCACGCAGACGATCAACGTCCTCGAGGACCGCTTCGACGCCGACCAGGACGAAACGGTCACGCTGTACGTCGAGGGGTCGTTCGAAGAGGACCACGCGCTCGAGTCGCTGGCCAGTCCCAACGAGGATCCGCCCGACAGTTTTGCTGTCGGCCCGGGTGGCCAAACTGATGAACAGAGCATCGTGACGGTCATCCAGTCCTACGCCGAGGAGGACGAGGAATTCGGCGCTCTCGTCGACAGGAACGACGCGAGCGGCAACGGGATTCCGGATCAGAACCTCGATCGTATCTACGACGAACTGTTCGCCTCGCCGGCCGGACCACAGGCGGAGCAGTACCTCACCGAGGATCGCCGTGGTGCCCAGGTCGAGTACGTGATCGACGCCGAAGCGTCCCAGGAAGAGGCGGCCGCCGACGGCGAGGAGTTCGCAGAAGAATTCCGCTACGCCGCGACCGCAACCGGAATGATCGTCATCTTTGACGCGATCACCGGGATGATCTTCGATTCGGCGGTCCAGGGCTTGATCGTTGCGCTGGCCCTGTCGGCGGTGTTCCTCGTGATCGCGTACTGGATTCTCGAGCGAAAGCCACTCCTGGGCATCGTCAACGTGTTCCCGATCGCGATCGCCGTCGCCTTCCTGATCGGGACGATGCGGCTGTTGGGCATGCCGTTGAACGCGTTGACGGCGACGATCCTGTCGATTTCTATCGGCCTCGGGATCGCCTACTCCGTCCACACGACGGCGCGATTCATCGACGAGTACGATGCTCACGGCGACACGCTCGAGGCGCTGACGACGACGTTGTCGGGAACCGGCGGCGCGCTCGCCGGCAGCATGCTCACGACGTCGCTCGGAACGGGGGCGCTTGCGCTTGCCATCACTCCCGTATTAGGCGACTTCGGGCTGTTGATGGCGCTGAGCGTGTTCTACTCGTTCGTCGCGGCCGTCGTCGCGCTCCCGCCCGCGTTCTTCCTCTGGGCGCGAGTCGACGACAGGGAGACGAGTCTCACGGGGCTTCTTCCCGGCTTCTAGTCCGGTGGCTCCGTTGAGACGCGCAGATTTTCCGACCGACGACGTTCTCGTTCGGTGGTTCGGTCCGACGTTCGACACCAGAGCGTCGGTGGCGAACTCATCGTCGTCAGCTGGGTCGTCTCGTGCTCGCACCTGTCGATCAACGGGACTGCAGTTACGGAAGCGTCTTCGTGTCTCGTCGATCACTGCTTCGGATTGCCGGTTAACAACGTCTTTCCTTTCGGAGAGCGAGCTGACGGTTCCCCGTCGCGAACGATCGGTGTAACTTCCGGCGATTGCAACAGTACTGATTACCGAATCCAATTTCCCATCATGTCAGTAGCGAAGATTGATAGCATTGAGCGCCCTAGAAGAACATGCGTCGGGGAGAACCACCGTTTCGACGGCTCGATCACCATTCGACGCCTCTCCTCCGACGCACGTTGTCAACAAAAGGGCCCGACACAGGCCCTTTCAACTGCGTTGTTGATTGGTTCGTTCCTCGAGTGCGCTACACAGTAACGCCGGTGACTTACAACGCAAATAATGACAGTCAATATTTCAATTACAATTCGACTGTAGTAGCGAAAACGGTCTTAGCGCTACCCCTGAGTGGGTTTCGCTATCGCAAACGAATCAACGAAGTTGAAATTCACGGAAATCGCGCTAACCCGGATACACTCACTCGGAGGGTCGGCATCCTTTATTCGAAACCTCGGCCATGGACTGGATGCAGTAACATGAACGTACGCTCCACACTACTGGTCGTGCTCACCGTGACGATGCTCGTTTGCTCGAGTTTCGCGATGGGCGCGGCTGCAACGTCGTCGGACGCGAGTATCGCGACGCTTCAGGACGACCCAGCTGACGATGATGAATTGGACGACGACATCGACGACGAAGCTGAAGATGACGAGGCCGATGACGATATCGGCGACGACGAAGCTGAAGATGACGAGGCCGATGACGGAATCGGCGACGATGAAGCAGAAGATGACGAAGCCGATGACGGAATCGGCGACGATGAAGCAGAAGATGACGAGGCCGATGACGGAATCGGCGACGACGAAGCAGAAGATGACGACGCTGGCATGGACGACGAAGCGGATGACGATGACGGAATGGACGATGACGAAGCAGGCGATGATGCCGGCGTAGACGATGGAGCGGATGACGAGGAAGACGACGAGACGCCTGGCTTTGGCGTCGCCGTTGCACTCGTCGCAGTCCTCGGTGCTGCGCTGTTCGCAGCCCGATCGCAGAACTAACTGTCTGGGCTCTGCGGACCGTTTCACCCAGCATTTCTCACCGTCGCTTTTTTCGGACCGCTCCGAATACCTCGAGTTGCTTCACCGTCGGTTTGACGACGCAACCAAAGCGATGTTTGAGACGCGCTTCGACACGATATTTGAGACGCGCTTCGGCACAATTTACGACCGCGCGGGAAGTGCCACCAATCGAAGTCAAACATCGACTATCCTCCCCGGCGCACACCTACCGGGGACATCACCGGCTTTTCTCGCCGTAATATATTCTGCGCTCTGACATGAACTGCTCGAGACGACAACACTCATTATCTCCGATTGTGTGAAAACGCCTATACTGGCATCACGGGCACTTCGACGGGGCGGTCGCAACGAGATCGGCCACGAACCCGCGACGGGAATCCGAGTGACGGTTGCTGTCACCGAACCCGATAGGCATCCATGAACCGTCCACGCACGAACCGGTGGAAGACGCGACTCGCGGCGTTCGTCACGATCGCGATCGTCTCGATGGCGAGCGTCGCGATGATCGTCGCCGTCGTCGTCTCTGCCGTCATCGCAACGGCGATTCAGTACGCTCGAGCGAAGCTCCGAACCCGAAGCGACTCTCGCTCCGAACGCGAACCACCAGCGGGCTTCGAAGAGCGCTGAGGCGGTCTCGAGATGGACTCCGTTCTCCCTTGGGGCTGTTTCCGCCCGACCCACTCGATTCGATCTCGGCGTGTCGGACCGATCCGAGAATTGCGCTGATCCGGGACGTCGTTCTGGCTCGAACATTGCGCTGGTGAGAGACGTTGCTCTCGATCATGGAACTGTTCTGTCACCGTAGATACTGGTGGGATTGGTCGAGTCGGCAACTGCTCGAGACGAACGGTGTCGGTCACTCGGAGCAGAACCTCGAAACGATGATCTCCGGATGGAACTCTCAGTCGTCTGCGGCCGCCGCCTCGACCTCGCCCGCGGCGCTGGCTCGCTCCTGGTCCTCGAGGTACTCGTCGACGTCGAGTGCGGCTTTCGAGCCCATGCCCGCAGCCGTCACGGCCTGTTGGTAGTGGTAGTCGACGACGTCGCCGGCCCCGAAGATGCCGGACACGTCGGTTTCCGTTTGGCCGGCCCCGTCGCCGCCTTTTGTCTGCAGGTAGCCGTCTGCATCCATCTCCACGCCGGTGCCCTCGAGATAGTCGGTGTTGGGGGTGTGGCCGATGGCGAAAAAGACCGCGCCGACGTCGAACTCGAACTGGTCGGTTTCGGGGTCATCGAGTCGGTCGGTGGGGTGGCCGGCGTCGTTTTGGGCGAGGGTGACGTGGTCGACGCCTTCTTCGGGCGAGCCGTGGATCTCGAGGAGTTCGGTGTTTTTCATGATCTCGATGTCGCCGTCTTCGACCTGCTCGTGGACGCGGTCGATCCAGTACTGCTCGGCGCGGAACTCCTCGCGTCGGTGGGCGATGTAGACGGTGTCGGCGAACTTGGTAAGAAAGGAGGCTTCCTCCATGGCGGCGTCGCCGCCGCCGACGACGAGCATGTCCTCGTCGCGGAAGAAGGCTCCGTCGCAGGTTGCACACGTCGAGAGGCCGTAGCCCATGAGTTCGTCCTCGCCGGGAATACCAAGCGTCCGCGCGCTCGCACCCGAAGCGGCGATTACGGCGTCGGCCGTGTAGACGTCGCCGTTGGTCAACTCGACCCGGAACGGCCTGCTCGAGGCATCCACGTTGGCGATGATGCCATTTTTCAGCTCGGCACCGAACTGCTTGGCCTGCTCTTTCATGTTGTTGACCAGCTCGGGGCCACCGATGCCGTCAGGGAAGCCGGGGTAGTTCGCGACGTCGGTCGTCAGCGTCAACTGGCCGCCGGGTTCGTCGCCCTCGATCACCAGCGGGTCGTTGTCGCCGCGGCCGGCGTAGATCGCGGCCGTCAGCCCGGCGATACCCGTTCCGGCGATGATGAGTTTCCGGTGTTCGACGCTGTCGGCGGCTTCGCCGTCCTCTCGCGGGCTTTGCCCGCTTGAGTGGTTCGCGGAACTCCGTTCCGCACTATCTCCGTTTCGATGTCCCTTCGGCACATCGCCGGTCTCGGTTTCGATCCCTAGTTTCTCGTCGAGTTCGCCGGTTTCGTCGAGCGCGCTGGTCTCGTCCCAGCCGCCGATCAGTTCGTCGTCGATGAACACTTCGGGTGCCGTCTTGCGTCCGTCGGCGCGCTCGATCATCTCCTCGAAAAGCTCCTCATCACCCGTAACGTTGTAGGTCTCGTATTCGACGCCCTTCGCATCGAAGAGGTCCTTTGCCTTCTCACAATACGGGCAGTTCTCCTTGGTGTAGATCTCGACTCGAGGCTCGTCGCTCATACGGTACCGTTGGGACACAACGCCTAAAACGCCTTCTGTTTCCCAGCTTTTCCGGTCTTATCTCTCTTCGCCACCGGCGGTCGGGACGACGCACTTACGGACTCGAGACCCGATAGCTACGCCATATCGATGACCGCAGATCTCGAGGAAAAGACGAACCGGTATGGCGAACTACTGGCCGAAGCGCTAGCGGAAGCGACCGTCGCCCCGCCGGAGGGGACGCCGATGGCCAAGGCTGCGGCCGAGTGCTACGAGATGGCCGAATCCTACCTCGAGGACGGTACCCACTTTCGCGAGCAGGACGACCTCGTCAACGCCCTGGCGTCGTTTTCCTACGGCCACGCCTGGCTCGACGCCGGGGCTCGAGTCGGCCTGTTCGACGTTCCGACGGAGGGTCATCTCTTTACCGTCTGAGGTGGACGGTACCGTGTGAGATGCGCAGTACCTGGAAAATCTAAACCGGCAGGGACGTTTCCCTGTCGCCGAGCCAGGGGAGTCCATCCGGCGTATTCCAGAGACAGCGCTCAGGTAACGGGTATCAGAGACGAAATCCACATAACCGGTACGGAGACGGCGCTCATGTGTCGGAACCCGTCGCTTTCGCCGGGCGTTCCCAGTCGGTGAGAGCGATGACGGTTACTTACCTGTAGACCGAACGAAGTTCATACTACGGTGAGTTCGAACGTGAGTCAACGCACACCTGGCGCGGACCGACATCGTTATATCCACCAGGTTGATTGTCTCCCCCGAAACGATCACGTTTGATCACTATATAGGCGAAACCTATATAACCAAATCGCCGATCAGTTTATAAAGTAGGCAAAAGCTTTATAAACTCTTCGCCCTTACACTATGTTAGCTGCGACGACCGGGTTTTCTTCTGGTTCCCCCACCCGGGAGTCCCAAGTAACTAACTCGATACACCATGACTGATACATCAATCCGAACGTACTCACGCGAAAGTGAGACCGAAGAGGAAACGAGTACGAACGCCGAAGAACAGGAGCGCTGTCCGGAGTGTGGTGGACGGGTCGTCTCCGATGCCGAACACGCCGAGACCGTCTGTGAGGATTGCGGACTCGTCGTCGAAGAAGACGAGATCGACCGCGGTCCGGAGTGGCGAGCGTTCGACGCCGCCGAGAAAGACGAGAAGTCCCGCGTCGGTGCCCCGACCACGAACATGATGCACGATCAGGGGCTCTCGACGAACATCGGCTGGCAGGACAAAGACGCCTACGGGAACTCTCTGAGTTCCCGCCAGCGCCAGAAGATGCAGCGCCTGCGCACCTGGAACGAGCGCTTCCGAACGCGTGACTCCAAGGAGCGAAACCTGAAACAGGCACTCGGCGAGATCGACCGGATGGCCAGCGCCATCGGCCTCCCGGAGAACGTCCGCGAAACGGCGTCGGTCATCTACCGACGCGCGCTCGAGGAGGACCTCCTCCCCGGACGCTCGATCGAGGGGGTCGCGACCTCTTCGCTGTACGCCGCCGCTCGACAGGCCGGCACGCCGCGAAGCCTCGACGAGATTTCGGCCGTCAGCCGCGTCGACAAGATGGAGTTAACGCGAACCTACCGGTACGTCATCCGGGAGCTCGGCCTCGAGGTGCAGCCGGCCGATCCGGAACAGTACGTTCCCCGGTTTGCCAGCGGACTCGACCTCTCCGAGGAGACCGAACGGATGGCTCGAGAACTGCTCGACGCCGCTCGCGAGGAAGGCGTCCACAGCGGGAAATCTCCCGTTGGACTCGCCGCCGCATCGGTCTATGCCGCGGCATTGCTGACCAACGAGAAGGTCACCCAGAACGAGGTCAGCGAGGTCGCGAACATCTCGGAAGTAACGATCCGCAACCGCTACAAGGAACTGCTCGAGGCCTCGGACACGGCGACACCGGCCTAAGACGACGATCCGATCGATCGATGCTGTCGGTAGCGAACCGAACTTTTCCCGTTCGAAATCGACCTCGTAGCAGAAATCTTGTCGTGTCGACATAGCCAAGGAAGTTTTTTCACCCTCGGTGTGTAATACCATGCCATGGACGAGACGTCGATCCAATTGTTGTGTCCTGAATGTACGAAAGATTGGCAGCGAACACCAACTGACCTTCCCGACTCTTCGGAGCTTTTTCATTGCCCGAACTGTCACGCCTCGAGACAGACCTCGGAGTTTACTCGAACCGACCGCGATCTCCGGACGCTCAAACAGTTAGGATAGAGAGTCGTCTCGACTGGACGATGGGCCGCTGGCCATCCGTCATCGTCGCCGACGAGTGGCCCGGCCGCAGTGTCCGTGAAACGGTCGGCGAGCGAAGCCGATTAGGAAAGTCTTAATCGGCTTTTCGCGACTCTTGCTGAGAGTTTTGGTGAATTTGCCTCAACCCGGAATCGTCCAGTGTGGAAACAGGCAACTACGCGGACAGGCCCAGTGTGTTAACATCTCTCAAGATAATAATATAACCCTGCAGTGGTTAGAATTGCATGGTTATGAAGAAACAGGAGCTCATTCACCTTCACGGCCTTCTTGCCGAAGTATCGAACCAGTGTGCCGCGTGGGAAGACTGTCAAATTAACCTCGACGAATACGAATCGCTTGGTATTCGACCGACATCAATCCACAAATCAAAGACAGACCACAAGGCCGCTGTTTTCGCAATCGCAGGGGGAATCACGTACAACATGCGTGAGGAAGAAGAACAAGAAGCAGTCGCTGCAACCGCAGACTGAAGACACGTCGACTCCTCTGAAACTAACTACTCTAGTGACAACGCTGGTGACACTGGTTCTGAGTTCCAATCTCGTTCCGATCAGTATCCTCTTGTTCCGATAAGTATCCGCCTGTTATCGCACGATATCTCTTTGGGGTTACCCGTTTCGTATAATCGTTCCAGGGGCGACTGAACCGCTCGCTGTGCTGATATGGGTATCCTACTCGCTTAATATCGTCCCTTTCTCGCTCGATCGTTGTTCCGTTCGAACGGTTTCGAATTACCGAAGCTGGATCTGGTCGGTAACACGGTATTTCGGACGAGCGTTCAATACCAACGAAACGTTTTGTGTCGTTTCACGCCCCCTCGACGCTTTGGTTTTCTCCAGTTTATCACAGGACTGAGTCCCCCAATATCACTAGAATTTCACGACGGAACCGTTTCGACGGCGACCCGAAAAATCACTCGAGCAGCTCTTCGAACTCGGGCAGAACGTCGTCGTCTGCAGCCGCGTCGACTTCGGCGTCGCTCGACTCGTCGTCGTCCTCGGGAACTGGCTCGTCCGTTTCTTCGTCGTCGCTCGATTCTGCGGTCTCGTCGTCCGCTGATGCGTCTTCATCCGCCGGCGTTTCGTCGTCGACCGCTTCGCTCTCTTCGTCTTCCTCGTCATCGTCTTCGATCACCTCGACGTGGAGGACCTCGAGCGGAATGTTCTCGAGTCGCTGACCGATCTCCTTGCGGGCGATTCGGGAGGCGTGTTCCTCGCGTTCGACGTTGAATACGGTCATCTCGAGTTCCAGCGCGACGAGCGCTTCGTCGGCGGCGATGAAGGCGGGCTCGAGTTCCTCCCCGGAGGGGGACGTCCGCGTCCCCATGTTGATTTCGACGTAATTCAGATCAGGGTTCAACATCTCACCGGTCTTCGAGATCCCGATTCGAATGGCCTCGTTCTCCGTCTCGACGTCGTATACGGGCACGGCGGCCTCGACGACAACCCTGCAGTTCATATCGTGATATTGTATAGCCAACAGTATGAAGCTTCGCCCCACGCAACTCGACTGAGAACCGCCCGCGGCGGAGTTCGCCACAGATCGTACGGTGTCGTCGTGAAGCGGCGAGACTGTCTGCCACCTGCGTCCACCCCACACTCGCTCAGTTTGTCGCGCCCGAGTCAGTTTCCCGTCTCGTCGGAATCGATGCCCGTTCGAATCGCTCGTCGTAACCGACAGCGCTTCGAAAGGCCCAAGCCGTCGCTACCGAATTGCGAGGCAATGGAAACGGGAACGATCCCGATCGCGGAGTGTTCCGGTGGATTCGATCTGTATCGAACGCTCGAGAGCGGACAGAGCTACCTCTGGCGGCGCGAAGACGGCGAGATGTACAACGACGACGCCGAACCCGGTCCCGGCCACGACCGCTGGTATTCGACCGTCGTCGACGGAGACGTCATCCGCGTTCGACGCCGCGGCGGCGATCAACCGGGGGCGGCCGACGATTCGAGCGCCGGCGTCCTCGAGTGGGAGGCGAGCGACGACCGCGAACCGACGATCCGCCGCCTGCTTCGGCTCGACGACGACCTCGAGTCGATCGTCGAATCGGCACCGGCAGATCCGTTCCTCGAGGAGGCCTACGAGGCCTACCGCGGCCTCCGACTGGTCGAGGATCCGCCGTTCGGAACCCTGATCTCGTTTATCTGCTCGGCCCAGATGCGAGTCAGCCGAATTCACGGGATGGTCTCGACGCTCGCCCGAACCTACGGTGACGAGATCGAGTTCGACGGCGAAACCTATCACGCGTTCCCGCGGCCCGAACAGCTCGCGTCATCAACCGAAGCCGAACTGCGCGACCTCGGACTCGGCTATCGCGCCCCCTACGTCGTCCGAACGGCCGAAATGGTTGCGAACGGCGACGGCCATCCGGCGGACGCACGCGACCTCGAGTACGAGGACGCCCGCGACCATCTCACCCAGTTCGTCGGTGTCGGGGACAAGGTTGCTGACTGCATCCTCCTGTTTTCGCTCGGGTTCGACGAAGCCGTCCCGCTCGACACCTGGATCAAGACCGCAATCGCCGACTACTATCCCGACTGCGACTGCGGGAACTACGCTGAAACCTCTCGAGCTATTCGGGAACGTTTCGGCGGGAAATACGCCGGCTACGCCCAGACGTACGTCTTTCATTACCTCAGAACGGACGGAAGCAACCTGTAGACGGTGGCTCTTCTATAGTCAACTTTTGCCTGACAGGATTGCTTGGCGTGGCTGTCTTGAACTGAATCTGTCCGTAATTCGTCTGTCAGTGCCGTTTGCAGAAAACGCCCGAGACAACTGTTTTGTTCGGTTTCTCGACCAAGCAGTTCAATGAGTGAATCTTTCACTGAACGACATGAAAAGATAAACGACGCTATTTAACCTTCCCCATGGTGTCTTCTGTAAATTATGTTCTTAAGGCAATCTCGCATTTCTGTGTCGAAAAATACAGGAAGGCAATAGAACAATGAACAACTCACTCACACAAGAATATATGTGGTCTTCACATCATTTCAAAAACAAAAATAAATCGTTATTATACTTATTAAATTCCTGCCAATAAGGTATAGAAATACCACCAGTGAAGGCTTGATAGGAACAATATAGTGTTGAACGACCGGTAATTTCGGAACAACCACTATTGTTTTTTTAAAGGGGGGTAGAAGCGATGGTCGCCCAAACCGGGCAATGAACGGACATGAGTGATTACACCAATTCAAACGACGAATCGAGACGATCCGTTATGAAGAAAGGCGCACTGACCGCAACGGCTCTCGCGGTCGGTGCAGGAGCGTCTGCGGGGACGGCAACGGCCCAAGAAGAAGAGGGTGAAGTCGTCATAAGCGGCCAGGATTATTACCCGAACGCCGATTTCGAGGTTCTCGCGGAGTTCGAATCCGGCACTCGCGACGAAATCATGGAGTCGGAGAACTTCGAGGGTGAGTTCGACAACGTCGGCGATTGGGACGCCTACGCGGTTAACTTCGACATTGGAACTGGCGGTGTGTTGGGATACTTCTTCGTCGACGAAGACGACGCGGACATCAGTGCCGGAGACACCGGCTCGATGACCGGAAGCGCCTCATTCCGCAACGCAGAGACGAATCTGCTCGAGGCGAACGTCTCCACCGAACCTGCCGAAGAAGAACCGGAAGAGGAAGAGGAAGAACCGCCTGAAGAGGAAGAAGATGAACCGGAAGAGGAAGAAGACCCAGAGAACGAATCGAACTGATACTCATGGAAGATAACGTCAGTTCAGACGGAGAGTCGAGACGGTCCGTTATGAAGAAAGGAGCACTGACTGCAACCGCTCTCGCGGTCGGTGCAGGCGCCTCCGCGGGGACGGCAACGGCCCAAGAAGATGATGAACAAGAGGAAAATGGCCAGGAAGATGAGGGTGAAGTCGTTGTAAGCGGGCAGGATTATTACCCGAACGCCGATTTCGAGGTTCTCGCGGAGTTCGAATCCGGCACTCGCGACGAAATCATGGAGTCGGAGAACTTCGAGGGTGAGTTCGACAACGTTGGCGATTGGGACGCCTACGCGGTTAACTTCGACATTGGAACTGGCGGTGTGTTGGGATACTTCTTCGTCGACGAAGACGACGCGGACATCAGTGCCGGAGACACCGGCTCGATGACCGGAAGCGCCTCATTCCGCAACGCGGAGACGAATCTGCTCGAGGCGAACGTCTCCACCGAACCTGCCGAAGAAGAACCGGAAGAGGAAGAACCGCCTGAAGAGGAGGAGCCCGAGGAAGAGGAGCCGCCCGAGGAAGAGGAGCCGCCTGAAGAAGAGGAACCCGAGGAAGAGCCCCCAGAGGAAGAGGAGCCGCCTGAAGAGGAGAACAACGACAACGGTGGAATTTTCGGTTAAAACCACTCTCTCTTCTTTATTCGGCCAGACATCTCCATATCCTTTTTGTTAACGCACTGTTCTGTTAACGCCTTCTTTGAGAGGGTAGTGCTACGGCCGGAGGGCTTGTAGGTACTACCAGCCTCGCCCGACTGTCTCATGAGCCACGCACTACGCTCCGTGCTCCCTAGATCAAGTATTCTCGAGACAACGCCCCCTCTCGACTGATCGTTGGAAGCACCCATTTCAGGTATCCGATACGCTGTAACTTTCTATACGGCTGGACCCGTAATCCCATCGACCGATGTCAGATCCCTTCAGAATCGGACTCATCGTTCCGAGTTCGAACGTCACGATGGAGACGGAGATTCCGGCAATGGTGAACGCTCGCCCAGATCACTACGGCGAATCGTTCACGTTCCACTCGAGTCGCATGCGGATGCAAAGCGTCACCCAAGAGGAACTCGAGCGCATGGACGAACAGTCCGAGCGCTGTGCCACCCTCCTCTCGGACGCGAGATGCAATGTGCTCGCGTACGCGTGTCTCATCGGAATTATGGCTCAAGGGCCGAGGTATCACGAAGAAAGCGAGACGACACTTCACGAGAAGACCGTCGAGAACGATGGCGACGCGCCTGTCGTAACGAGTGCGGGTGCGCTCGTCCGAGCGCTCGAGCGCCTCGAGGCCGAGGAAGTCGCCCTGATCGCGCCGTATGTAGAGGACCTCACGCGGACGGTAATCGATTACTTCGAAAGCGCCGGCGTCGACGTGATCGACTACGAGACCCTCGAGTGTCCGGATAATCTCGAGGTCGCCCAACTCGACCAGCGAAACCTCATGGATATCGCCGCCGATCTCGACACCGACGCCGCCGATGCGCTCGTCCTCTCATCGTGCGTCCAGATGCCGTCGCTCAACTCCGTCCAGGCCGCGGAGGATCGGTTCGGGATTCCGGTGTTCTCGGCGGCGACCGCGACGACGTACGAGATTCTCGACCACCTTGATCTGAGTACGCAGGTTCCCGGCGCGGGACGACTGCTCGCGGGGCGGATGAACGAGTAAGCGGATCTTGGCGGCTCATCCGTCCACCGCCTTCCTCGCCCTATTCGCTTCGATACTCATTCCTGTCTCACCCGTCCGGACAGTCTCCGTCTCACCTGTCTTTCCCGTCTCGATAATCGTCCCTGCCGGCAATCGCCCAGTACGCCTGCGAGAGGATCGTGATCGCAAATATCGCGCCGAGGACGCCGGTCACGACGAGCGCTTCCGTTCGACCGATGAGAACCGCGGTCAACCCGTACGCGACGCCGAGAAACAGGATCGAGCCGGCGACGAGTTCGAGTAACTCCCGAATATCGGCTCGAGAACTCGAGACGTCGAGAAACTCCTCCTCGAGGCGCTCGATCGGTCCCATCAGCGAAACAGCACCTGATTACGATCGAGGAGCATCATCAGCAGAACTCCTCGAGGGTCGTCTGATTTCGCTTCAGCGGCCGCGCTCGATAGCCGTAATTCGTCTCGAGGACGTCGGCGAACGCCTCATCGAAGCCGTGGTTCGTGTAGACGACGTCGGGGTCGACCGCTTCGACGGTCTCGATGAGTTCGTCGTAGTCGCAGTGGTCGGTGAGCGGGAAGGTAACGTCGTAGTTGCCGCGATACAGGAAGCCATTGTCGACGGCCCAGCCCGAGAATCCGGCTTTGTGCCCGCCGACCGCTTCGACCGTGCGTTCGACCCAGTCGGCTCTAGCCTGATTCGACGGGAGTACGACGATTTCGTCGCTTAGATCCCGTAACTCTCCGTCTCCGTAGGCTCGAGCCGAAAACGAGAGGTCGGTGGCCGCTTCGATGGCGCGGTTGACGCGGTCGATCGATTCGGAGATGAGGAGTTCGCGATCCGAGACCTCGCTCGCGAGCCACTGGAGCTTTTGGGCCCGTCCGAGGGAGTAGCCAAACAGGAACAGCGGCCGGTCGTTGGTATCTGTGATCCAGTCGCGAATTTGCGCCTCGAGTTCGGCTTGATCTGGAAACCGGTATTTTGGAAGCCCGTAGGTCGTCTCCATTACCAGCACGTCGGCCTCGATAGCGTCGGGATCGAACCCCTCGAGATAGGCCCGATCGCGGATCGAAAAGTCGCCCGTGTAACAGTAACGTCGACCGGACGCGTCCTCGAACAGGGCCGCTCGAGAGCCGACGACGTGGCCCGCCGGGACGAGGTCGATCGCCGGCGTCGACTCGACGAACGCGAACTCGGTTCCCGAGCGCGCCTCGGCGATTTCGGCCGTCTCGGCCGAGCAAACGATCGTTTCCGGTGAGCTGGTCGTCGATCCGAACGTGTGATCGGCGTGGGCGTGGCTCACGATATTGACGTCACCGACGGCACTCCGCGCGTCGGCGACGACGTGTGGCTCGCCCTCGAAATGAATGCCGTCGCGATGTCGAACCGTCACTACGTCCACAGACGGGCTCGAGCATCCTTGGCTTGTCGATTTGTTGGTTCTCGAGACTCCATGTTCTCGAGCAGTCGGCCAGAAATCGCGTACCCGTCAGAAATCGTGTTCACTGCGGATAGGAACTGAGCGGCGTTAGTCTGTTAGAAACGGATCGATAAGTTATGGAAATGGTCCGGAAAAGGTCCAGTACTTACTTTACTGATACAGTCGTATTTTCTGATGATGGTCGAAACTCTTCTGCTGATTGGGATCGTCGCCTCGGTGTTCGTCGGAGTCAACATTGGTGGGTCATCGACCGGGATCACGTGGGGGCCGTCCGTCGGTGCCGGAATCGTCAAGAAGACGACTGCGGCGGCCGTCATGACCGTCTTCGTCTTTCTCGGCGGAATAACCGTCGGGCAAAACGTGATGGAGACACTCAGTGAAGGCATTATTACGACCGATCTGACGCTGGCTGCGGGGGTTGCCGTCCTCTTCTTTATCGGATTGGGCATTCTCGTCGCCAACATCTTTGGCGTGCCCGTTCCGACATCGATGACGACTGTCGGTGCGATCGCGGGACTCGGATTGGCAACCGGGACCCTCAACTACGTGACCATGGCGGAGATCATCACCTGGTGGATCGTCACTCCGATCATCGGGTTCTGGGTCGGCGGGGTCATCGGGCGATATCTCTATCCGGCGGTCAATCAGCGGGTCGATATCAAGAAATCCGAGGGCCCGCTCCTGATTCTTGATCGACAGGGAACGGTTCCGACGCCCGCGTTCGGTCCGAACACGACCTGGCGGGAACTCGGTACCACGACAGCCGTCCTTATTATCGGGTGTTACATGGCGTTCAGTGCTGGGGCGAGCAACGTTCCGAACGCCGCTGCGCCGCTCGTCGGCGAAGCCGGGCTGGAAGTGACGAACGCAGTCATTATCGCGACGATTGCGATCGGTATCGGTGGGTTCACCATCGCTCGGCGAACGATGGATTCCGTCGGTGGTGAGCTGAGTGACATTCCACTACTCGCAGCGCTTTTTGTCATGGTGACCGCATCGTCGATCACGACCGCCCTTTCGTACATCGGCATCCCAATCAGCCTCGTGATGGCAACGGTGATGACGATCGTCGGCATCGGCTGGGGTCGGGCGACTCGGCCGATCACCTTCCGCGAAGCCGTCAGTCGCGACAGCGAGGGTGAGGACCGTGAGATCGAGTTGGGTGCGATCGTCACCGAAGAACAAGAAGACAAACCGACACCGCCGATCGGCGAGGCAGAAACCGAAGAAGTGCTTCACGGAAGTGATCTATTCAACCCACAGGCGGTGATCAAGTACGTCTCGATGTGGATCATCGGCCCGTCGATGTCGACGATACTGGCCTACGGGTTCTTTGTTCTCGTCCCCGGGGTCGCCTGACGGAGGGAAACTTACGTCCCTGGTTGCTGTATCTCGAGACATGCTTTCGAGCATTCTCGTCCCGATGGACGACTCCGAACCGGCCGGTCGCGCCCTGAAATACGCGCTTGAAAACCACCCCGACGCCGAGGTCACCGTCCTCCACGTCGTCGGCGCCCCATCGATGATGATGGGCGACGCGGTGGGTCTCACGCTTGAAGACGACATCGACGAAGCCGCCGACGAACGCGCCGATCCTATCTTCGATCGCGCCCACGAGATCGCTACAGACCAGGACAGGGAGATCGAGACGATCGTCAGCGTGGGCCACCCGGCCCGGAACGTCATCGATCGCGCCGACGACTACGATACGGTTGTAATCGGGGCTCACGGTTCGGACCGGAGCCGCGCGGCGCACCGATTTCTCGTCGGTAACGTCGCTGAGACGGTATCAAAGCGGTCGTCGGTGCCGGTAACGATCGTTCGCTGAGCTCCGGTCGGCCCGTACGGTTCGAAGCCGTCTTCGGCGGACTCTTCGATTCTCCAAAACCCGTTACGTATCCGAAAGAGAGCCGGACTTTTACCCCTCGCTCGCCTCCCATCCAACATGACAGATCGAACTCGAGTGCACGTGTTCGTCTCCGGAACCGTCCAGGGCGTCTACTATCGGGCGACGACTCGAGACACGGCTCGAGACGCCGGGGTCGACGGTTGGGTGAAGAACTTGGAGGACGGGCGCGTCGAGGCGGTGTTCGAGGGCCCCGAGGACGCCGTCGCGTCGATGGTCGAGTGGTGTCACGAGGGAAGTCCTGCCGCGGACGTCAGCGACGTGCAGGCCGAGTTCGAAGAACCCCAGGACGAAGACGGGTTCGAAATCCGGTACTAACGCAACCGAT
Source organism: Halostagnicola bangensis (assembly GCF_054653435.1). NCBI lineage: Archaea > Methanobacteriati > Methanobacteriota > Halobacteria > Halobacteriales > Natrialbaceae > Halostagnicola > Halostagnicola bangensis. The sequence continues at coordinate 2,438,598 of NZ_BAAIGG010000002.1, forward strand.
CCACCATGTCCGATTCAGAGCCGTCGTCGATCCGATCGCTCGCCGTCGCCGCCGAGGACGTCCTCGACGCGGCGATCTACACTCGAGAAAATCCCGGCACCGCCGTCCTTCGAGCGACGCCGCCGTTTCACGGCCGGATGCGCGCCCGGCTACACGTGTTTCACGATCCGGAGGCTCGAGTGCCCGACGCGATTCACGTAGCGCCGGCCGATCTCCTCGAGGACGAGGTTCTCGAGGCCTACCCCACATTCGGCGAGCAACTCGAGGAGACGGACGGGACCGATCCGGACCGGATCGGGGAACGACGAGAACGGGAACTCGAAGCCTGGCGCGACCGCGCCGCGGACGCGATCTGCGAGTCGGTCGTACTCGAGTCGGTCACAGTCGAGGAGGGCCACGGCGAGGGCCGGAAACACCGCGTCGACGTGAAGCGACTCGGCTGATACTCACCGCTCGAGAACGGAGCCGCGATAGGCGGAGCGGACGGAAACCCCCGTTCGACGGCGACACCTCCTCCGTCACGTACTTTCACTTTCACTGTGGACGGATCGCTTTCACGTACTATCGCTCCAACTGACTGGTATGAATCAACTCGTAAAGCAGTTCGACGACGAACCGAGCGACCGAGAACCGGGAGTCGACTCCGACAGGCCGCGGATCGATGTCAGCGACCTGCGAGCGAAAGGCGTCGAGGAGTTCGTCCGGACGAACGTGGGCACGGATCGCGTCTCGCTCGAACACCGCGGGTCGCACACCTATCTCGTCGTCGAAGAGTAATTCTCGCCGTCCGGAAGTCGCTGTCGCCGTCAAGAAGCAACTCTCGGATTCGCCGGGAGAACGTTCGTTCTGCGCTCGTTTCGGAAAACCGGTACGACTACCCTGCCGCGCTCTCGAGTACCACGCATGCGAATCGCACGGCTCGCGACTCCGGACGGACCGGTCGCTGGACGGTACGAAGACGGCGTGATACATGCAGACGACGGCGAGTACGAGGTGGGCATCGACGGTTCGTTGCTCCCGCCGTCTGTCCCCGACGCGCTGTACTGCGTCGGTCGGAATTACACGGCAACGCTCGAGCAGATGGAGTACGAACGCCCCGATGTACCGGACTTTTTCATCAAGCCACCGACGGCGTTGCTCGGCCACGAACAGCCGATTCCGTACCCCTCGTTTACCGACGAACTGACCTACGCGGGCGAGCTCGCGGCCGTCATCGACGTGCGCTGTCGGAACCTCGAGCCTTCGGAAGTCAACGATGTTGTCCGAGGCTACACGATCATGAACGACATGGACGCGCTCGACCAGGCCGGACGCAGTGCACGCAAGGCGTTTGACAACTCCGGCCCGCTCGGACCATGGCTCGAGACTGATCTCGATCCGACGGGGATCGATATGTGGACGGACGTTGGCGGAGAGCGCCGACAGGAAGCCAACACGGAGCTAATGTTGTTCGATCCGTCCGAAATCGTCTCGCACCTCTCCGAACGCGTCACGTTCGAACCCGGCGACGTCGTCGCCTTCGGCAGTCCGGCGAACCCCGGCCTCGTCGAACCCGGCGAGACAGTCGAAATCACCTACGAGGGGGTCGGAACGTTGCGAAATACGGTAGTCGATCCGGGCGAAGCGGACTCCTAGGGCCGGGCAGAAAGGCACTTCCGAACGCACCTCATTTCCTCGAGTGTGAGTACCGACACGTCGAACGAGCGAGGAACCGGCCCGCAACGAATCGAGGTCTACGACGGCCGAGAGGCGATCGTTGAGTTCGATCCCGACCTCACGTTCGAGTGTGTCGAGGACTGTACCTGGTGTTGTCACCACGGCGTCTTGCTCTACGACCGAGATCTGATCGAGCTCGCCGCTCGAGCGAACCTTTCGGAGACGACGACCGACTTTCGGGGCGAGAAGTTCGTCACTCGCGAGCAAAAAGATCGCGAGGAACACGTCGACGAGGACGGCAACGCCTGTGCGTTCCTCCGGGAGGACGGCCTCTGTTCGCTCCACCTCGAGGAGGACTGGAAACCCACGCGCTGTTCGGTCTTTCCGCTGGGCGTCTGGCTCGAGGACGGCGACCTCCACGTCGACATCCGCGATTCGGCACACGACCACTGCGAGGGGTTAAACGTCAGCGACCGGCGCGTTATCGAGAATCTCGAGGCGTTTCTTCCGAAAGTATTGTGGGACCTCGAGAACCCGGATTCCGAACGAGTCCTGTGATCGACGGCGGTGTGTCTCGCGAATAAGTTCCTTTTGATCGGCTCAGACCTTGTGTAATTGTTCATAACGTACTTGGCAGTTCCTGTGGTAAGTGCTACCGTTATGCAGATAGATGCAGCGGTCGTTAACGAAGAAGGGGGCGCGTTCGATATCGAGGGTGTCGAACTCGAGGAGCCACAGGACAACGAAGTGCTGGTTCGAATCGTCGGCGCTGGCGTCTGCCACACGGATCTGATCGTTCGGGATCAGCTGTATCCGACGCCGTTGCCGGCGGTACTCGGCCACGAAGGGTCCGGCGTGGTCGAATCGGTCGGGGACGGCGTCGCGGCCGTCGAGCCGGGAGACCGAGTCGTCCTGAGCTTCGATTACGACGAGGAGTGTTCCAACTGTCGCGACGGCCACCCGGCTTACTGCGAGGACTTCTTCGCCCACAACTTCGGCGGCGCACGACCCGAAGACGGAACGTCGCCGCTCTCTCAGGACGGCGAGACAGTGAGCGGGCGCTTTTTCGGCCAGTCGTCGTTCGCGACGCACGCGATCGCGACCGAACGGAACGTCGTTCCCGTCGAGGACGACGTTCCGCTCGAGTTGCTCGGGCCGCTCGGCTGCGGGATCCAGACCGGAGCGGGTGCGGTCATCAACTCCCTGGCACCCGAAACCGGCTCTTCGATCGCCATCTTCGGTGCGGGTTCGGTCGGCCTCTCGGCGGTGATGGCCGCGGAGATCGAGGGCTGTACGGACATCGTCTCGGTCGAATTGAAGGACAACCGTCGCGAGTTGGCCGCGGACCTCGGCGCGACTGAAACCGTCGATCCGGCGTCGGTCGACGACGCAGTCGAAGCGGTACGCGAACTGACCGACGGTGGAGTCGACTACGCGCTCGAGACGACCGGCGTTCCCGAGGTGGCCGAACAGACGATCGCCGCGCTCACCCAGCGGGGGACTGTGGGAATCGTCGGTGCCCCGGCGCTCGGGACCGAAGCGAGCTTCGACGTCAACGATCTCATCCTCAACGGGCGATCGATTACCGGAATCGTCGAGGGCGATTCGAACCCAAAGCAGTTTATTCCCGACCTCATCGAACTCTACCGCCAGGGGAAGTTCCCGTTCGACGAACTCGTCACCTACTACGAGTTCGACGAGATCGAAGAGGCGGTCGAGGCTTCGGAGAACGGGGAGACGATCAAGCCGGTACTTCGTATCAGCGAACCATAATATAAAGAATCGTTGACTTCTTGTTTTAGCTCGAAACAGCTCTGGACCTGACTATCTCGACGAGTTGGGAAATTGTGTGGCAGTGAGTGTCATGATAACGTGCGACTCAAATGATTTAACTGTCGGCCGACCGTATCGCTAGTGTGACTGAAGATACAGGGCGGCGGAACCTCCGCATGCCTAACAACGATGAGGTGTTCGCTGTCGTTACCGAGCATCTCGGTGGAAACCACGTCCGGCTTCGCTGCCAGGATGGTGAAGAGCGTCTCGGCCGGATCCCTGGCCGCATGAAGTACCGGACCTGGATTAACGAGGACGATATCGTCGTCGCGGAACCGTGGGACTGGCAGGACGAGAAGGCGACCATCGAATGGCGTTACTCCGGACAGGACGCCGATCAGCTCCGTCGCGAAGGACACATCGACTAATCGACTTATTGCGTCCGTGGTCACACACGGAAGCTTCTTAGCCTCGAGAGAGATCTCTCTTCGTCGCTCGATTCGCCGTTCGCTTTCTGGATTAGCCCCGGCCATCAGTCGAATAGATCTATGCGTGATATTGTCTCCCACAGTTTTATATAGAAGCCGCCCATACGTAGAGATACCGCCGGTCGATAGCAAGTCCGGTGACAGACGTGCAGTGTGTCGCATGTTGAATACCGAACATACCGACACGGGTCGCGCATCCTCGTGGGAGTAGAGACGTGGCGAGGACTCGAGCTTCCTATTCGCGCGACCCTCTTTTCGATTTCTTGGGCATCCATCGACGCGCTACTCGTTGATACCGACGGGTAGTCCGTTCCGTCTGGCGAACGGCCGTCGGTTGTCTCTTGTATCATATAATTATATCTTGAGCCATGGTACCGCAAACCCGGAACCGTTATTCGACGAGCTACCGCTTTCCGTATATGGCAGACGATATTTCGCTGGACGGCCGAACGCTCGCCGGCGTCGCAAATGACGAGGAAGGAGAAGTCGGCGCAGATACACGCTTTCACTTCGAACAAACGGGAGACCGGATTTACGCGAGCTATTCGGGAGGAGCGGTCGTGGACGGTCACCTGGTCGGGACGTTCGACGGGGACCGGTGGGATATCCGATACGCGCAGATCAATGCGGACGGCGAGACGGCGACCGGCCACTCGGTCGGCGACGTCGAACTACTCGAGGACGGGCGCATCAGAGTCGAAGACGAGTGGGAGTGGGAATCAAAGCCCGGCAGTGGAGAGTCGGTCCACGAAGAAATGCTCGAGTGACGGCGCTGACGGGTCACCGCGACTCTCCGGTGTTTCGTTCAGGAAACCCTACGTATGTGTGACCTACCCTTATCAACCAGTCTATACTATCTATTCCCAATGAACCCGTTGGCTGGCGAGTCCGTGGTCGTCGTCGGTGGTGGTGTCGGCGGGCTGTCGACGGCCTGTCACCTCGCGGATGCGGGGGCCGATGTCCGCGTTCTCGAGAAGAACGAACAGTTCGGCGGCCGGGCGTCGGTGCTCGAAAAAGACGGCTTCCGGTTCGATATGGGCCCGTCGTGGTACCTGATGCCCGACGTCTTCGAGCGCTTTTTCGGGCAGTTCGATCGAACGCCGACGGACTACTACGAACTCACCCACCTTGATCCGCATTATCGGATCTTCTTCAAGGACGGCGACGAGGTGGACATCACGCCGGAGCTTGCAGAGACGAAAGTACTCTTTGAATCCTACGAGGACGGTGCCGGCGAGGCGTTAGAACGCTACCTCGAGAAATCTCGAGAGAATTACGAGGTCGGGATGAAACACTTCGTCTACGAAGATCGAACGCGTTTGCGGGACTACCTCGACCTCGACGTCGCCCGGCAGGCCCGCGGGCTCTCCCTGTTGGGGACGATGCAAGGACACGTCGAGGAGTACTTCGACCATCCGAAGCTCCAGCAGATCATGCAGTATACGCTGGTGTTTCTCGGCGGCTCTCCGAACAATACCCCTGCGCTGTACAACCTGATGAGTCACGTCGATTTCAACCTCGGCGTCTGGTACCCCGAAAACGGGCTCGGCGGGGTGATGGACGGGCTCGTCGAACTCGGTCGGGAACTCGGTGTCACCTACGAAACGAATCGCCCAGTAACAGCGATCAAGGGACGCCGCGGCGCGTTTCTGGTCGAGGCTGAGCCGCAGGGAACGGAATCGAACTCGGTCGCCGAGACACTCGAGGCAGATGGCACACCCGGCACGTTCGAGGCGGATCTCGTGGTGAGCAACGCGGATTACGCACATACCGAACGGGAACTACTCACGGCCGAACAGCGGGGGTACGACGCCGACTACTGGGCGTCGAGAACGTACGCGCCCTCTGCGTTCTTGCTCTATCTCGGTGTCGAGGGCGACATCGACGAACTCGCCCACCACACGCTGGTCCTCCCGACAGACTGGGACCAGCACTTCGAGCAGATTTTCGACGACCCGGCCTGGCCCGACGATCCCGCCTACTACTGCTGTGTCCCCTCGGAAACGGACGACGATGTTGCCCCCGACGGCCACAGCGCCCTGTTCGTCCTCGTTCCGATCGCTCCGGGCCTCGAGGACACGCCCGAACGACGCGACCAGTACCGCGAGCAGGTGCTCGAGGATATCGCGGCGAACACGGGCGAAGAGCTCCGCGATCGGATCGTCCTCGAGGAACGGTTCAGCGTCGAGGATTTCGCGGACAGGTACAATAGCTATCGAGGAACGGCACTCGGGATGGCACACACGCTCCGTCAGACGGCGCTCTTTCGGCCGCCCCATCGGTCGAAAGCCGTCGACGGTCTCTATTTCACCGGCTCGTACACGACGCCCGGTATCGGCGTCCCGATGTGTCTCATCAGCGGCGAGTTGACGGCTGAGGCGGTACTCGAGGACTACGGCCAATAGCCCAGCCGAACGGGCATCGACGCTCATCGAATGTCGGAGACAGGACGACCAAACCGACGACGGAGACAGGATGACCAAACCGACGACGGAGACAGGATGACCAAACCGACGACGGAGACAGGACGACTAAAGCCGAACGACGATTCGAAATGACAAACCGAGATGACGAACGACGATGAACTGGGCGGGAACGCCGAATCAACCCGCTTTGGAAGCCGTGACGGTTCGGGCGGCCTCGAGTCACAGCTCCGGTACCTATTGGCGCTCTCGAGACCGCGCTTCTGGCTGTACCTCGCGGGGCCGGTCCTCGTGGGGGTCGCCTACGCGGCGGAGTCGGTCGGCGACCTCGTTTCGGTGTCGGTCGTCGTCCTGTTCGGCTACTTTCTGCTCCCGGCGAACGTGTTCCTGTACGGGATCAACGACATCTACGACCGGGACATCGACGCTGCAAATCCGAAAAAAGCGGACCAAGAAACCCGGTACGAAGGCCAGCGGATCGTCCCCGTCGCCGTCACTGGGTGTGCACTCCTTCCGATGGTGTTCTTCCCGACGCTTTCATCCGGGGCGTGGCCGTGGATCGTCCTGTTTCTCGCGCTGGGAGCCGCCTACAGCGCGCCGCCGCTTCGATTCAAAACGACGCCACTCCTCGATTCGCTTTCGAACGGCCTCTACATCGCCCCCGCCGGAGCGGCGTACGCGGCCGTCGCAGGGAGTCAACCGCCGCTTCTGGCGATTTTGGGCGGCTGGCTCTGGGCCATGGGCATGCACACCTTTTCGGCGATCCCCGACATCGAACCCGACAGAACGACCGGAATCCGGACGACGGCGACGGTGCTGGGCGAGAAACGGACCTACGCCTACTGCGGCGTCTGTTGGCTACTGGCCGCCATCGCTTTCGGCACACTCGAGTATCGACTCGGACTCCTGATGCTCGTCTATCCGACGCTCGTCGTCGCCGTCGCGACCGCGAGCGTGGCCGTCGACCGGGCCTACTGGTGGTTTCCCGCGATCAACACCGCCGTCGGCACCGTTCTGACGATAGGCGGGCTTTGGGGGGTGTTCTATGGCTGAGGAAGCCGGGACGTCAGCGATGCGGGCGGCGACCCAGCGACGACTCGAGGAGACCATCCGGAACAACCGGTTTACGATCGCGGTGGTGTTTCCGATCGTCGGCGCGCTGACGCTACTCGCCAGTGCGGAGGGGATCCTTCCCGAACCGTTTGCGTACAACCCGCTGTTTATCCTGTTCGGGACGGCGGTCATGCGCTCGCCGCTCGTGGTCGGGTTGGGTCCCAGAATCGGCTGGCGGGCGCTCGGCCTGCTCGGCCTGTTGACGGCGTACACCTACGCGATCGAATTCGTCGGCGTCCGAACCGACTGGCCCTACGGAGCCTTCGAGTACACGATCCAGTTAGGCCCGATGCTCTTCGATGAGATCCCGATCGCCCTCCCGCTGTTCTTCGTCCCGCTCGTCCTCAACGCCTACCTGCTGACGTTGCTCGTGCTCGAGGAGTCCGCCGACAGCGCGCTCGTTCGCCTGCTCGTCGCTATCGCGGCGGTCGTCGCCGTCGACCTCGTACTCGACCCCGCCGCGGTCGCGATCGGCTTCTGGACGTTCGACCCTGCGGGCGTCTACTACGGCGTCCCCGTCTCGAACTACGCCGGCTGGATCCTTTCGGGGACCGTCGCGGTCGTCCTCGTCGATTTAGCGTTCGACCGATCAGCACTCCGGGCTCGAGTGGCCGACTGTGAGTTCATCCTCGACGATCTGGTGAGCTTCGTGTTGCTGTGGGGGACGATCAACGTTTTCTACGCGAACTGGCTCGCAGCCGGCGTCGCGCTCCTGTTCTGTGTCGCGCTCTTTCGGACCGAGCGCTACGACCTCGAGATGGTGACGTCGGCGGTTCCCGAGCGGTAGCGGGAGAATTTCTACTAGAAAGAGGCGAAGCTATCAGCTGCGCCGTTCGCTGATATCCTCTCAGGAGATGTCCGAGAACACGCAAATCGCCGGACCAACTCCCCCCACAGAACGACGTTAGTGTGTCGGAACGTTCTCCCCGTGGCCGGGGCCGCGGTGGCAGGTATCGCTCGGCGGCACGGCGGACACCCGCTGAAAGACGGCCTCCGGATCGCGGTTCCAGTGCCAGTGCCAGCGCGTCTTCGCCAGACACCACAGCTTTCGAGTCGTCGAGAGCGACGGTTCCTCGTTCAACACGTCGTAGTTTTGCGCCCGGATAACGGCGTGATGTTCCGCGTACAACACCGCCGCGAGCAACACCGGGAGCTGACAGTCCTTCGGAAGGTACCGGATCCCAGCTACGCCCTCGCGGTAGAGCCGTTCGGTTCGCTTCAGTTCCGACTGCATCACCGAGGCGAACGGGTCGGAGAACTCGAGGTTCTCGACCTCCCGTTCGTCGACACCGTGGTCCTCGAGACTCTCGAGCGGGAGGTAGATTCGATTGCGCTCGAGAACGTCCTCGCGAACGTCCCGCAAAAAGTTCGTCATCTGGAACGCCTCCCCGAGTTTCACCGCGTGGGGACGAACGGTGTCGGCCTCGTCGGATTCCATGATCGCCGTCATCATCACGCCGACGGATGCGGCCGACCCGCGCATGTACTCCTCGAGGTCCTCGTAGCGCTCGTACCGGTTCGTCTCGATGTCGGTCTTCATCGCGTCGATGAAGACGTTGATCTCGCGCTCTCCGATGTCGTAGCGTTCACAGAGCTGTTGAAACGCGATGAGCACGTTGTCCTCGGGCGGTTCCTCGCCGAGGGCCTGCGCTCGGAGCGACTCGAGGTGAGCGGCCTGTTCCGCCGGCGGCGTACCGTTCGCGTCGTCGACGACCTCGTCGGCGATTCGGAAGAACGCGTAGAGCACGTGCGTGGCGTGGCGAACCCGTTCCGGAAGAAATCGCGTCGCGAGATAGAACGTCTTTCCAGTTCGCTTCTGGATCGCCTTGCCGGCCTCGATGTGTTCCTGTTGCATTCTCTCTTTCTCTCCTGACTCGCGTTCGGGCTCTCCCGGTTGGCACCCGACTCTCCTGGTTCGTCCCCAGTCTTCCCGGATTGCGACCCGTCGAGGATGTAGTCCGTACTACAGGTGGATATAAAATAGAAACCCCTCACCAGTTGGGGCCGACGGACGTTCCGCTCGACGTGAACCGATGAGATTTACGCCCTCGACCCGACCGAAACTCGGACGACAATGGCGGTCAGGACCGTTTCACTCCTCGAGCAGTTCCTCAGCCAACATCGGGGTGAACGTCCCGATATCCGTGACCATCCCGATCGCCTGAGCACTGCCGCGATCGAGCAGTTGCGTGACCGTTGCCGGGTTGATATCGACGCAGACGGTTTTCGTCGTCGAGGGGAGACAGTTCCCCACGGCGACCGAGTGGAGCAACGTCGAGAGCATCAACACGAGATCTGCTTCGTGGGCTTGCTCGCGAATCGCGTCCTGGGCCTCGATAGCGTCGGTGATCGTATCCGGTAAGGGCCCGTCGTCGCGGATCGATCCCGCCAGCACGTAGGGAACGTCGTTCTGGATGCACTGGTACATCACGCCCTCCTCGACGATTCCTTCCTCGACGGCCGCTTCGATCCCGCCGACGCGGCCGATCTCGCTGATCGTGTAGATGTGGTGTTTGTGACCCTTGCGCGGATGCTCGAGGCTCTCCGTGTCGACGCCGAGTGAGGTCCCGTAGAGGTCCCGTTCGAGGTCGTGGACGGCGAAGCCGTTGCCCGCGCTGAGCGCGTCGACGTATCCCGCTCGAACCAGGTCCGCGAGCGCGTCCCGGCCGCCGGAGTGGACGATCGCGGGTCCGCAGACGACGAGGACGGTGCCGTCGTTCTCCCGAACTTCGCGCATCTCGTCTGCAATCTCCTCGATCAGCGAAGCGGAGGGGCGCTCGCTCGAGACGCCGCCTTGCATGAAGCCGAACGAACTCCCGCCGTTCCGTGGGCGCTCGGGCGGTTCGACCCTGATCCCTGTCTCGCCGGTGACGACGAGATCCCCTTCGTCGACTGCGTTGAGGACCTTCGTGTGGGCCGCGGGTCCGTCCTCGGTGCGCTCGACGACGAGCGCGCAGTCCATCTCGGGATCCTCGACCTCGATCCACGCGCCGTCGACCCGGACGAACGTCGGATGGTTCGTGGTCGAGTAGAACTCCACCGGGACCACCTGATCGTCGGGCGCGGCCTCGAGCGTTGCGTCCCGCGGATCCGCAACAGTTGCCCCGTTTTGATTCAGTTCGTGGAGGATCGCCCGGAGATCCTCCTCTTCCTCTGCGATGACTCGCATGCGACAATAGGTCTCGGCGTGTTTGTGCCGTCCGACGTTGAACTCCTCGACGTCGAACTCGCCGCCGAGATCCATCACGACCCCGAAACACCGGCCCATCGTCCCCGAGTCGATGATGTGGCCCTCGAGTTCGACCGTTCGCGTCACTGTCATTGTCGACACTTTGCGGCCGAGCGTCGTCAATGTGTGTGTCTTTCGACCGTGGTTCTGTGTCGTTCGACCGTGGTTCTGTGTCGTTCGACTGATCCTCTCTCGATCCCGTCGGGATCAGCACTGTCTTATCACTCGCAGGGAAGTAATCCACAACTAACGAAGGCCGCTGGTGGAGAAGAACGAGTGATGATCTCCGAGCAGGAACTGATCGAGAAGTGGCACACGCACGTGTTTCAATCCGTAGAAGACGACATCAGGGACCTGCTCGTCGCGTTCCCCGATCGTCGGAACCTATCGATCTCGTTCGAACAGTGTGGAACGGACTACCGCTTCACCGCGCCGTTACTGAGCGATCCCGATCGGACCCTCGAGGCCGGTCGAACGGCGCTCGCGGCGTTCGTCGATCAGCGGTTCGACGAACTCGAGACCAACCTCCGCGCGGACGAACGGCTCTACTTTCGCCTGCAGGACGTCCCGGATAGCGTCCGCTACCCGCTCACCTCGATTCGCTCGAGTCACCTGAACAGGCTTATTACCGTCGCCGGAACGGTTCGCTCGCTCGAGTCGCCACAACCGCGGGTCGTGACGGCGGTCTTCGAGTGCGACCGGTGCGGCGAGGAGACGACGGTCCCCCAGCACGATCGACGACTTCGCGATACGGTCCGCTGTCAGGCCTGCCAAACCGGAACGTCGCTCAGACTCGTTCCCGACTACTGCGAGTACGTCGACGCGCAACTCGTCCAGTTGACCGACGGCGATCGAACGCTTCCCGTGTCGCTCGAGCACGACCTCACCGGGTCGGTCGAGGCCGGTGACCGCCTCGAACTCGTCACGATTCCGCGAGCGCGACTCGACAGCGAGACGACTCGAGCCGAAATCGAACTCGAGGCGGTTAGCCTCGATCGACGGCCCCTCGACGAGCACCCCGAAGGGACCGAATCGGCGGCTCCGGTCCCTGAAACCGATAACACGGTTTGACTTTCATTACTCGGTGGAAAAACCTCTATGCAAGTTCATACCATACCCTCGCGTATGGCTTACGAATCAGGGGCGGTCACGCGGTCGCGCTGTTTGAACTGCGGGTTCGAAGCGGAGGGTGGCTCGACGGAGTGGCGACGACTCGAGGTGCCGAAACTCGGCCGGATGACCCAGTGTCCCGAGTGTAAGAGCACGAACGTCATCACCGGGAGATAGGCGGCTTCCACCGTTGGCAGCAGTTTCGTTCGACGTTTCACTCGCCGGTCCCGCTCGAGGAACCTGCAAGCGCGACGGGCCGCGCTGGCCGGACAGACTCTTGAGTCTCTCGTCCCTAGAGGGGAGTATGGAACCTGAAACAGACGCGAGTTCGAGCGAGAGCGGCCGCGTTCCGACGGAAAAGAGCGACGAGGAGTGGCGCGAGGAACTCACCGACGAAGCGTACGAGATTCTCCGCGAGGCTGGAACGGAACCGGCATTCAGCGGCGAATACGTCGACCACAAGGCCGACGGAAGCTACGCTTGCGCCGGCTGCGGAGCAACTTTGTTCGAGTCGGATACCAAGTTCGAGTCCGGTTGCGGCTGGCCCAGTTTCTACGACGTCGACGACGCGCGGGTGAAAACTCGAACGGATACCAGCCACGGAATGCGACGAACGGAGGTTCTCTGTGCGAACTGCGACGGCCACCTCGGTCACGTCTTCGAAGACGGCCCCGAACCAACGGGGAAACGGTTCTGTATCAATTCCGCGGCACTCGAGTTCGAGGACGAGTAGGGCCTTCGGATCGTCTGCTCCAAATGGCGACGCCGAATATGCAGGCCCTGAACGACGACGCCGAATATGCAGGCCCTGAACGACGACGCCGAATATGCAGGCACCATGTTTTCGGACGGCTTTCTCGGACTTCTAGCTAGTCCAATGTCCTCCGAACGACCAACTGCCGAGGAACTCCGACAGGGAATGACCGTCGAAATCGTGCAGGAAGATACCGACATCGAATCCACCGACCAGGAGCCGATCCACGGCGAAGTCGGAACGATCTACGGCGACGACCCGGACGGCCCGCATGTGAAGCTAAAAAGCGGCATCGTCGGCCACGTCCAGTCGGTCGTCGTCGACGAGTAGCGAGACGCCGCCCCCATGGGTGCTCCCGTCCCCTGACGTGTTCGTTTCCAGGCCCGGCACCTCCTTCCGTCAAGCGGTGTCTTCCGTCGAGCGGTGCCTTTCGTCCGGTGTCGGTTCTCGGCCAGCACCGCGGTTCGCCTGATAGGGTCGGTTGTACGTCATTTCCGGCCATTCGCCACCCCGCTCTGGCGACGGACCGCTAAACAGGTACAACCGACCCTATGACACCACCACCCCAGTGCCGCGGCTCGATGCCGTATCCTCGAGACGAGGATATTTCGGTTCCGTCAGTGAACGATGACTATGATCCCCTCGAGCATCCGGACACTCGCTACGGATGTCACGGCCGTCGCTCGCGAACGCCAGATCAGCGTCAAGTCCGCCGGGTTGGCCTACCACGCGTTCAATACGCTCGTTCCCCTCGTTATCCTGTTGCTCGTCGCCGTCACCATACTCGAGTCCCTCGAGGTCGTCCTAGAGGCCCTCGAGACCGCGACCGGGCTCGAGGGAACGATCGGTCGAGACCAACTCGACGAAGCCGCCGGGGACGGTGCGAATCGAACGCGAGCGGCCCTGCTCGCGCTCGGTATCCTACTCTGGAGCGCGGCTCGCCTGTTTCAGGCCGTAAACAGCGCGTTTACGGCAGTCTACGGCTCGAGACAGTCCCAGTCGTCGGTCAAAGCCGCCCTCTCGGCGTCGTTCGTGACGATTCTCTACGCGTTCTTGCTCACGGTTACCGTTGCGGTGGGCGTCGCGCTCGTCGGGTTCCTCGGCGTCAGCGTCTCGCTCTTTTTCGAGGGACCGCTCGCGATGGCAGCGAGCACGATCTCCCTGACGGGGCTGTTGTTCGTCCTGTTCGTCCCGATGTATTACGTGTTTCCCGAACCCGACGTTTCGATTCGCGAGGTGCTTCCCGGAACGGCGTTCGCCGCCGTGACGTGGTCGATTCTCGCCGTCGGCTTTCGCATCTACGTGTTGACCTCCGAGAGCGTCGCCCTGTTCGACATCGCGGGTGCGATCTTGCTGGTCCTGACGTGGGTCTACTTCGGCGGCCTCTGCTTGCTTTTGGGCGCGGTTCTCAACGCAGTGCTCGCCGATCGCGTCGATCCCGACGACGGCTGGGTTCCGATGTCCGAGGAGTTGGCGAAGACGACCTGACCACCACCTTGGCCCGACTCGGGCTGTGATCCCCCCGTCGAGATCGGTGGTTTCTATCCTCCCGAGCGCGTAGCAATGACGAATGGAGTTTTCAGACCTCATCGACGATATCCACGTGCTCGTCGTCGAGGCGGCCGACGGTCCGGATAACGGGGCGCGTTCGCTCGAGTCGACGCTCGAGAGCGTCGCCGGTGACGTGCCCGTCGAAACCGTCTCGGTCACCCGCGTGGAAACGGTCGCGGATGCGCTGGAGTGCGTCGAGACGGCGACGACCGAACTCGGCCCCGCTCCCGGAGCTGATCTCGTCCCCGGCGATATCGATTGCATACTTGCCGCCGCAGAACTTCCCGACGGAACCGGAGTGGAGTTACTCGAGCGATTACAACTCGATCGGTCGACGGCACCGGTTATCCTCTCGCCGTCCGAGGGCTCCGAAACGCTGGCGAGTGCGGCGATTGGTGCCGGCGTTGCCGAATACGTTCCGCGCTCACAATCCGTCGACGAACTTCCCGCGGCCCTCGAGCGAGTGATCGATCGCGAGCGCACGCGTCGCCACGCCCGGGCGTCCCGACGCCGCTTCAGGACCATCTTCGACGACCCGGAGACGTACGTCTGGGAACTCGCCCTCGACGGGACCGTCGCTCGAGCGAATACGGCCGCACTCGAGGCGATCGATGCGGACCACGCCGACGTTCGCGGACGGCCGTTCCAGACGACTACGTGGTGGCGAGCGCAAGACCGCGAATCGATCGAAACGGCGCTCGAACGAGCCGCGTCGGGCGAAGTGGTCGAGCGTGAACTGCTCAGTCGGTACAGCGGTGACGGAGCCGACGACGCAACGGACGCCACGAAACGGGTACTCGAGGTGACGCTTCGCCCCGTTCGCGACGACTCGGGAGTCGTCGTTTCGATAGTTGCCGAGGGAAACGACGTTACCGACCGTATCGAACTCGAGAAGGAACTGCGCGAGTCCGAGGAGCTCCATCGAGTGACGCTCAACCACATGACCGATACGGTCCTCATCACGGACGAGTCCGGTGAGTTCACGTACGTCTGTCCGAACGTTCACTTCATCTTCGGTTACACCGACGACGAGATTCACGAGATGGGATCGATCGAGGAACTGCTCGGCCCCGGTCTGTTCGACCGCGAGGAACTCGCGGCCGACGGCGTGTTGACGAACATCGAGTGTACGGCGACGGACAAGAACGGCGACGAACACGCGCTGTTGGTCAACGTTCGCGAAGTCTCGATTCAGGACGGGACGCTCCTCTACAGCTGTCGCGATATCACCACCCGAAAGCGTCGCGAAGAGGCGCTGACGGCACTGCATAGAACTTCCAGACGACTGCTACTGGCGGAAACGCGGGACGAAATCGCCGACATCGTCGTCGAGGATGCCGTCGACGTGCTCGATCTCGAGGCCAACGCCGCGTACCTGTTCGATACCGACGAGAGCGCCATCCGACCGGCGGCCGCAACGAAGGAAATGGAGCGCGCGGAGGGCTCGCTCTCCGAACATCGGGCGACGGCCGATTCGATCGTGGGCCACGCCTTCGTCGAGGGCGAGCGACGGTTTTTCGACGACGTTCGCGAGTCGGAACTGTTGTCGAACGGGGGCACGAAGCTTCGCCGCTGTGCCTACGTTCCGCTGGGGGAAAACGGCGTCTTCGTCACCGGATCGACGGCCGAGGGAGGGTTCGACGACGTCACTCGAGAGGTGATCGACCTACTCGCGACGACGGCTGAAGCGGCGCTCGATCGGATCGAGCGCGAGTCTGCGCTCTACGAACAGGAGCGCGAGCTGAAAGATCGAAATCAGCGGTTGACGCGACTCAACCGGATCAACGAACTCATTCGAGAGATCGATCAGGCCATGGTTCAGGCCGAGACCCGCGACGAAATCGAAGCGGCTGTCTGCGACCGACTGACGAGCGCGGATCGGTTCTCCTTCGCCTGGATCGGTGAACTGGACCCCGACGGAACGCGCCTCGAGGCGCGTACACACGACGGCGAGAATCGCGGCTACCTCGATACCGTCACCGGCCCCGTCGACAGGCAAACGGGAGAACCGGCCAGCGACACCGCGCAGTCGGGGACCGTCGCGGTCGTCTCGAACGTCGCGGAGGGGATCCACGAGGAACCCTGGCGCAAACAGGCGCTCTCCCAGGAGTTCCAGTCCGCGATCAGCGTCCCGCTTTCCTACGACGAGTTCTCCTATGGCGTGCTCGCGGTCTACGCGGACCGTTCGGCCGCGTTCGACGAAGTGTCCCGCGCCGTCTTCGAGGAACTGGGCGAAACGATCGCGTCGGCGATCGCCGCCGTCGAACGCAAAAACGCGCTACTGACCGTCTCGAGTACGCGCCTCGATCTCGAGGTCGACGACGAGACGTTCGTGTTTCAGCAGCTGGCCAGCCGGGCAAATTGCGAGGTGGCGTTCGACGGCGGCGTCCGTCAGCACGAGGACGGCTCCGTCGTCTCCGTCTTCGCTTCGATCGACGGCGCTCCGGTCGAGGATGTCGCAGCCGCCGCCGAGGATCTCGTCTCGGTCGACGACGTGCAGGTTGTCAGCGACGGTGTCGGCGCGGGCGAATCGTCCGGCCCTGAAGCGCAGGGAGGCGGATCGATCCTCCTCGAGCTTTCGATGCCGTTTCTCGCCCTGCGACTTGCGGACCATGGCGTCGTCCTTCGACGGGTACGGGCGACGCCGACCGGTTCGCGGATCGTCGTCGATGTCCCGAACAACGTCGATGCGAGAGCGCCGACCCGAATGGTGACGAACAGCTTCGAGTCGGTCGAACTTCGTTCGAAGCAACCCGTCGAACGGACGTCCGCGGGCGACCTGCGAACGGAACTGCTCGAGGAGTTGACCGAGCGACAGCTCGAAGTCGTCCGGATGGCCTACCACGGCGGGTTTTTCGAATCGCCGCGCGAGCAAACGGGCGAGGAGATCGCCGACTCGCTCGATATCTCCCCGGCTGCGTTTTACGGACACAACCGAACCGTCCAGCGAAAACTGTTCTCGCTCCTGTTCGACGAAATCGGCCTCCCGGCGACGGGAACACCTGGGGTTGAATAGTGAACCCTCACCGGGAAGTTGTGCTAGTAATATAACGGATACTGTTATCCTAATATCCCTATTATAAATCTGTACGGACGAACGCCGCGTCTCCGGTTCGTCAGTGATACCTATGAAAGACGTAACTACAAATCCCGACGAGGAATCGACCTACGAGTGTTTCGCCTGCGGTGCGGTCGCCCGAGCAACGTCCCCGATCGATTGTCCGGAGTGTGGCGCCGAGATGCGGAATCGAGAGATCCCGATCGAGTAACTCATGTCCTCGGACCTTTCATCCGAGCCGCCTCGAGCGCAAGCGGCCGCGAACGAGCCGGAAACGGCGCTCGAGACGGCCAGACGACAACTCGCTCGTGCCGGCTCACAGCTCGAGATTACCGACGACGTACTCGAGCGGTTGAACCACCCCGCGAAAGTAACTGAGGTCACCGTCCCGGTCGAACGAGACGACGGGAGCGTCGACATTTTCACCGGCTACCGAGCCCAGCACGACAGCGTTCGGGGGCCGTACAAGGGCGGCCTGCGATTTCACCCTGACGTCACTCGAGACGAGTGCGTCGGGCTCTCGATGTGGATGACCTGGAAGTGCGCCGTGATGGACCTCCCCTTCGGCGGCGCTAAAGGCGGCGTCGTCGTCGATCCCAAATCGTTAAGCGAGGACGAACGCGAGCGACTGACCCGCCGGTTCACACAGGAGATCCGGGACGTAATCGGCCCGACGCGGGACATTCCGGCCCCCGATATGGGGACCGACTCGCAGGCGATGGCCTGGATCATGGACGCCTACAGCATGCAACAGGGCGAGACCATCCCCGGCGTCGTCACCGGAAAACCGCCCGCGGTCGGCGGAAGCCACGGTCGTGAAGAAGCGCCCGGACGCAGCGTCGCCATCATCACTCGAGAAACCTGCGAGTACTACGACTCCCCGCTCGAGGACACGACGGTCGCCGTCCAGGGATTCGGTAGCGTCGGCGCGAACGCCGCCCGCCAGCTTGAGGAGTGGGGCGCGACCGTCGTCGCGATCAGCGACGTCAACGGCGCGATTTACGAACCCGACGGGATCGATGTGGCGTCGATCCCGGCTCACGACGAGGAGCCCGAGGCGGTCACCGGCAACGCTGACGACGTCATGCCGAACGAGGAACTGCTCGAGTTAGACGTCGACGTGCTCGTCCCCGCGGCGGTCGGGAACGTCATCACGGAGGCCAACGCCGACGATATTCAGGCCGATCTGGTCGTCGAGGGCGCGAACGGACCGACGACGTTCGCCGCCGACGCCATCCTCGCCGAGCGCGGAATTCCGGTCGTCCCCGATATCCTCGCGAACGCGGGCGGCGTAACGGTGAGTTACTTCGAGTGGCTTCAGGATATCAACCGCCGCGCGTGGAGCCCCGAGGAGGTCAACGCCGAACTCGAGGCCGAGATGGTAACCGCCTGGAACGCGGTTCGATCGGAGGTCGAGTCTCGAGACGTCAGTTGGCGGGACGGGGCCTACATCGTCGCGCTGTCGCGGATCGCGGACGCCCACGAGGCTCGAGGCCTCTGGCCATAATCGCGGCCGCGTACCGAACTGAGCGGGGCTTTGGATTCCAGACTCGTCCGTTCCGGCGACCAACCAGT
Source organism: Halostagnicola bangensis (assembly GCF_054653435.1). NCBI lineage: Archaea > Methanobacteriati > Methanobacteriota > Halobacteria > Halobacteriales > Natrialbaceae > Halostagnicola > Halostagnicola bangensis. The sequence continues at coordinate 2,457,328 of NZ_BAAIGG010000002.1, forward strand.
CGCCGAACTACCCACTTACGGACACGACAGCTTTTTGGCTCCGTACCCGAGCATGGTTGCTAATGACGCTCGCAGACCGTATCGCTACCTTTCGGGCGACTCTCGAGGAGTGGCTCCGTGGGCTCTATCACGGCATGCTTTCACATCCCGCTTACGAGAAGATTGAGGCCGAGGCGGAGGATCTCGAGGATGAGTTCATGCTGTCGTGTTTCCCGGACGCCTTTGGCGTTCCGTCGCCGGTGTCGTATTACACGGCCGAACTCCTGCCGTACCTCGAAGACGAGTTCGAGGCTTGGGAACGACGGCTGTGGGACCGGGCATCGCTCGTCGAACGAAAAGGGAGACAGTACCACTTCTGATGGACCGGTACGTCTTCTTCGGCGGGAAGGGCGGCGTCGGGAAGACGACCGTTTCCGCCGCCTACGCCTACAAGTGCGCCGAGGCCGGTCTCGAGACGCTGGTCGTCTCTACCGATCCGGCCCACTCCGTAAGGGATCTCTTCGACCAGCAGTTCGGTGACGACCCGCGGCCCGTCGAGGGCGTCGAGGGCCTCCACGCCCTCGAGATCGATCCCGAGCAAGAGGTTTCTGAGCACCTGACACAGGTCAAGCGAAACCTCTCCCAGCAGGTTTCAGCGGCGATGGTCAACGACATCGACAGACAGATCGAGATGGCCCACGGCACCCCTGGTGCCTACGAGGCGGCGCTGTTCGATCGGTTCGTCGACGTTATGGAGAGCAGCGAGGCGTACGACCGGGTTGTCTTCGACACCTCGCCGACCGGCGGCACGCTCCGATTGCTCTCGCTCCCGGACTACCTCGAGGGATGGATCGATCGCCTGATGGCCAAGCGTCGCCAAAGCATCGACCTCTTCGAGAAGGCGGCGATCGGGAATCAGGAGCCACGTCGGGTGATGGACGGCGACCCCGTACTCGCCCACCTGCAGGATCGAAAGGAGTTCTTCGAGACCGCGGGCGAGACGCTCCGAAACGACGCTTCGTTTTTCCTGGTGTTCAACCCCGATTCGCTCTCGATTCGGGAGACGAGCCGAGCGATCGACGACCTCGCCGAGCAGGGCCTCGAGGTTCGCGGACTGATCGCGAACAGGCTCACCCCCGAGCCGGATCCCGAAGAGGATGGTCGGGGAGCCCGATACCTTCGCGATCGAGTCGAGACGGAAACCGACCGACTCGAGACGGCCGCGGAGGAGCTATCACCGCCGGTCGTCGCCGAAATCGAGACGCAGGTCGAGGAGATCAAAGGAGATCGGCTCGCCCGAGTCGCCGAGACGCTCGAGATCGACGTCCCCCCTTACAAAAATAGCGACTAGTTGTTTCGTTCTGGACGTTTTTCCCTGAATAGTGGCGCAACTCTACCACTCGCTGTTACCATCCCACATGATTTATGTGGGCATAAAATAATCGGGAGGGTAGACACTTATGACAGGGGTAATTTGGATCGTCGCCACTATAGTCACTCTCTTTACGATTGGCTATATCGGGTACGGGCGATACCTCAAGCGATTCGTCGAACTCGACGACTCGCGCGAGACGCCCGCACACAAGTATCAAGACGGACAAGAGTACGTCCCGGCGAAGAAACCGGTCTTGCTGGGACACCACTTCTCGAGCATTGCAGGGGGCGCGCCGATCGCCGGTCCGATCACGGCGGCGCTCGTCTGGGGTTGGGTCCCGGCCATGCTCTGGGTTGCGATCGGGAACCCGCTGATGGGGGCCGTTCACGACTTCATGTCCCTGTCCTCGAGCGTTCGCCATGAGGGGAAATCGATCGGGTACGTGATCGGCCAGTACGTGGGCGAGCGGGGGAAGAACATGTTCCTCTGGTTTGCTTTCCTGGTGATAATCCTTGTCGTGGCTGTCTTCTCCCTGCTGATCGCGATCATCCTCGACGCGTATCCGCAGGCGGCGACCGCGAGCATTCTGTACATCTTCCTGGCGCTTCTGGCTGGCGTCTGGCTCTATCAGCTCGACCTTCCGTTCGTTGCCGGGACGATCGTTTTCGTCGCTGGCGTGTTCGCCAGCGTGTTCGTCGGTATCCAGTTCCCGATCGCGTTGTTCGAATCCGCCGGGATGCCCGAGAACACGTTCGTTCTCTTGTCGGGTGACGGAATGTGGGTTCCCGGTGCCGCAGTATTCGACAGCGGGAACGTCGCCGCGTGGATAATCGTCTCGCTCGGCTACGCGTTCGTCGCGAGCATCCTTCCCGTCTGGGTGTTGTTGCAGCCGCGTGACTACCTCTCTTCGTTCCTGCTTTACTTCGGTGTCGGCGGGGCGTTACTGGCGGTCGTCGTCGGCACCGCACTCGGAACGCCCGACGAGTCCCTGACGATCGAGCTCCCTGCCTACACCGGGTTCTTCGGCGGGGAACTCGTCGGCGAAGCGATGCCCCTGTTCCCGCTTTTGTTTATCACGATCGCCTGTGGGACGATCAGCGGATTCCACTCGCTGGTCTCCTCGGGAACCACGGCGAAACAGCTCAACAAGGAGAGCGATGCCCGCCTGATCGGCTACGGCGGCATGCTCGCGGAAGGATTACTCGCAGCGACGGCGCTCGCCGCAGTTTCGGTCATCGCGATCACCGATGTCGACGATATCGGCGGTATCGCTGCCGCACTCCCGAACTTCGCCGAAGGCGGTGGGCTCCTCCTCACGGGACTCAACATTCCAATTCAGTACGGTGAGGTGTTCATGGCGCTCGTCTTCGTGAGCTTCCTGCTGACCAGTCTTGACACCGGACTTCGGCTCGGCCGGTACATGGTCGAGGAACTGATCGCGACGCCCGACTCCTCGGCACAGGAGGTCGTCAAGAACAAGTACGTCAACACGGCGATTGCGACGCTGGCCGCGTTCTTGCTCGTCTCGAGCGGCCAGTGGGAAGAACTCTGGCCGCTGTTCGGCGGCGCGAACCAGTTGCTCGCCGCGTTGGCGCTGTTGACGGCGACCATCTGGCTCGCCAACTGGAAGGACTCGAAACAGCTGTTGAGCACGGGTATTCCGGTCGTCGTGATGATATTCATCACGATCCTCGGACTCCTGTGGCTCGCCCTCTACGAGAACCTGTATATGGGTCTGCTCAACTCGGAATGGATGGCCGAAGCCTCGCTCTTAGAGCAGGTCTCGAGCGGACTCCGGATGCTGCTCGCGTTCATCCTAATCTGGCTCGCGATCGCGATCATCAGATTGGGCTGGTCGAACCTTCAGGAGAATCGAGATAACCTGCTCTCGACGGACGAACCGACCAGCGCGACGGGCGAAGACGACGACTAACTCCGACGCGACTCGAACGACTACAGAAACAGCGCCGACCGAACTCGGCTAACTAATCCGCGCTTTTTCTCGACGGGACCCCACAGCGAGAATGCACCGCTGATTTCGGTTCGATCGCTCGCAACGATATCCTCTTCGGCGGGTGCAACCACGCAGAGGTGAACCTCGTAGTGGCCGTGATAGCCGTACTTCAGAAGCGTTCGATTCGAGAACCCGTCGACGAACGAGCGAACGTCGGTCGGAATCTCGGGAGTGACGAGCACGAACGTAAATTCCGTTGCGCGATGTTCGTCGCTCGGGTCGACCCGTTCGTCGGCCAGTTCGTGGCCGAATTCGACCAGTCGCTCGAGGTCGGCAACCGTCACGCTCGAGCGTCGGTCGCCATAGAGGAACTCGCGCATGTGGTGGTTCGCGTACTGCACCGAGGGGTGAAACAGGTGTTTGCTGCTCTCGACGCGGAGTTCGCCGTAGAGGTCGAAGGACTCCCCACGCTCGCGGACTTCCTTCTCGAGGTCGTAGGTGTGCATCAGCCGGTCGCTGACCCGATCGAGGTACTCGTCCTCCCAGACGGGGACGGCTTCGCGGATTTCGGAGGGAAGTTCGTCGAAATCCTCGCCGAACTCCCCGTCGTCGGCCTCGAAGTCGGAGTTTCCTGCCCCCGCGTTGGTGCAGTCGTCGGTGGTCTGTGCTTGGTCTTCTGGTTTCGATTCCCCGTCTTCGGGACTCGTGCCATGTCGTTCACTCATCGACCGTCACCATCCGCCGGTCGCTCGAGTCGATTCGTTGCCCCACGACGGTATCCGCTCATGGTGGGTGATACCACGGAGTCACCAAAAACGCGTCGGCGTGTCGTCGTCCGCCGCTTTGTCCCAAAATTGTCCTCGGTGGTTGCTGGGTCTACAGGAGGCTTAAAGCGAACAAGTTCGTACGTGAACCAGAGTAACCGATGGCGGACGAACGAGAGGCCTGTGGCCGCTGTTCGATGTCGACCACGGTCGATGTTGCAAACGCGGGCCGGAACGAGGACGAGCGCGCCGCCCGTGACCCCTACGCCGGCGACCGGATCGAAGTCGACGAGGACGAACTCCGTCTCGTGTCGCCAGCCGCCTGGCTTTCGGGCGTCTCGAGTCGACTCAACAGTGCTGTCGATGCCTTCGTTTGGAAGCGATAACAAACCCGCAGTAAACCGACCCTTCAGTTTTTCGCCACCTCAGTTCGTCGTCGTCACTTCGATAACGTCTCGCGGTTCGACCTCATAATCCTTGCCGAGCTGTCGGTTCGTCCGACAGTCCGTCGCGTAGAGGAAGCCGTCGCCGATATCCGAGTGCAGGCTGTAGGCAAAGTCCTCCGCGGTCGAGTTCGGATCGATCAGGTAGCAGTCGGGAAGCACCTCGCCGCGTTCGTTGCCCAGCCCGTTCGCGCCACCGGGGAACACCGGAATCACGCCGAGGACGTCGAACAGCGCCGTCTCGAGAGCTGCCTGAACGCCGGTCGCGCCGTACTCGGAAAGGAACTCCCGAATCTGCTCGAGTCCTTCTTTCTGCGAGCCGGAGACATCATCCGTAATCTCGAAGTCCTCATCGCCCGGTCGGTAGTCGACGACGCCGGATTTGTCCGCGGACTTGAGCGCCTTTTCGGCGTGGGCGCTGCAGGGAACGATCGTCAGGTGCTCGTACTCCGGATCGGTCGTAATTTCCTCGTAGTTCTCCTGGGCTTCGGGCGTGTCCATCTTGTTCGCCGCGATCACCATCGGCTTGGTCTCCTTGCGGATTTCGCGGGCCAGCTCGAGTTTGTCCTCGTCGTCCCACTCCTCGGGCTCGAAGCCGACGTCGACCCGCCGAATCAGGCGTTTGATCTCGTCTTCGTTGGTCTTGAACGCGCTCATCTGCTCGGCGAGTTCCTCCTCGATGGCGTCGTCCTCGGTCGTGTACCCCGAGGCGTAGCGTTCGATGCCCTTCTCGAGAACGCCGAGGTACCACTGGTCGAGTTCCTCCTCGAGGAAGGCGATGTCCTTTCGCGGGTCGTGGCCCTCGGTGGGTTCGCCCTCGAGGTCGGTTTCGCCCGAGAAGTCGACGACGTGGACGAGCACGTCGGTTTCGTTGAGGTCGGTGAGGAACTGGTTGCCCAGGCCCGCGCCCTCGTGTGCACCGGGGATCAGGCCGGCCACGTCGACGAGTTTCGTCGGGACGAATCGAGTGCCGTGATCGCAGTAGCCGACGTTCGGCGTACACTCCTCGTCGAATTCGGGCGCGGCACACTCGACGCGGGCGTAGGCCTCGCCCACGCTGGGATCGATCGTCGTGAACGGATAGGCTCCCTCGGGAACGTCGTTCATGGTCGCGGCGTTGAAAAAGCTCGATTTACCGACCGATGGTTTCCCCACCAGTCCGATCCGATAACTCATTGTCCGTTGTGGTCGGCCGGTACCTAAACGGGTTTCTGTCCGTCACTGTCGTGTAACGTCACTACGTACCACGGTTTTCCCTCACTCTTAATGCCCATCCAACATATTGAATAAACTACTATAATATGTTATTCGGAAGTACTAATTACTATTTTATCATGTGTACTATTGCAACGTGTTCGATCTGGAAAGTGATGGTGTGAGCACGGCGAACGACAGGAAGACGACGCGGGAAGATCGGTCGAAAACGAATCGGCCGAACATCCAATCGGCGATGAGAGAATCGTTGTCGGGGGCGTCGAACCGAATCGTTCGTCGAGGCCGGTATCACTTCGACCGAACATCGAACTAACCCGAGTAGGGGGGACTATGAGCATTTCAAAACAGTACAATCTGCGTCAGCTGGGGGAACAGCACCGACGGGAGGACGGTAATCTGGTCGACCGGGAAGTCGCCTATCAGGCGTTGAGCAATAGACGCCGTCGCTTTATCGTTCACTTCCTGTTACGAGAACGGAAACCGATATCGCTCCGAGTGTTATCGAAACAGGTTGCGGCGTGGGAAAACGCCGTCCCGCGGAAACAGGTCACGTCGAAACAGCGAAAGCGCGTCTACACCGCGTTGCATCAGGCGCACTTACCGAAACTCGATAAGATGGGGATCATCGAGTACGACAATCGAGAGATGGTCGCTCACCCGACCGAGAAACTCGGGACGCTTCGGGTCTACATGGATGTCGTTCCCGAGGACGAAATTCCCTGGAGCGTCTTTTATACGGGTATCGCGCTAAGCTTCGGCTCGGGTGCGCTGTTCGGGTGGGCTGGATTCCTCCCCTTCGACGTTCTTCCGGGCTATCTCTGGGCGCTGATAATCTCTCTGGTAATAGTTACGACGGGCCTCTTTAACATCCACAGTGAGTATCGGAATCAGCTCGCAGTAGAGGGCCCGCCGCCGGAAGTTGAACAGACCGAACCGTCCTGAGGACTCGAGGGATCGGACGACCACTACGGTCCGTTCGGCTACTATGACCCGTTCGACCGCGTAGTATACACCGAATACGAGCAGTATACGATCATTGTCGGCCAATAGACACTGTTTGTAGCGTCGCAAACACTCTTTGTCGATTCTGCATATAGTGTATACAAAAGTACAACTCTTCCCTTCTCGAACTCGCGAATGGCAGGTAACGAAACTACTCATCGACACAGCGCCCGGGGTTGTACCGCGTTCGACGGAAGGAATCTGCGTTCGGCCCGCTTCGTGATCGATGAGGGGGGAGACGAATGAGTATTACAGAGCAACAGCGACCACGAACACGGTCCCGCTCGAGTACCACTCCGATCGATCGGGAAATCGCGTACCAGGCGTTGAGTAACAGACGGCGACGGTTTACCGTTCACTACCTGATTCAACAGTGGGAGCCGGTCACGCTCCGAACGTTATCCAATCAGGTTGCGGCGTGGGAAAACGCCGTCCCGCGGGAACAGGTCACGTCGAAACAGCGAAAGCGCGTCTACACCGCGTTGCATCAGGCGCACTTACCGAAACTCGATAAGATGGGGATCATCGAGTACGACACGAACGAAATGGTTGCCCATCCGACCGACAACATCGAAACGCTTCGGGTCTACATGGATGTCGTTCCCGAGGACGAAATTCCCTGGAGCGTCTTTTATACGGGTATCGCGCTAAGCTTCGGCTCGAGTGCGTTCCTCGGATGGATCGGGCTAGTTCCGTTCTCCGTGATCCCGGGCGGTGTATGGGCGGTACTCACCGCATCGATAATCGTCGCCATCGGTACCGTCAACATCTACAGAAACCGCCAGAATCGGCTCGGAACCGAGGGGCCGCCGCCGGAAGTCGCACACGTCGATCCACCCTGATCGTCACGTTTCTCGTCACTTTGGTTTGTCTGGACACTCCTCACTCCGATTCGTCTGGACACTCGTCACCTCGATTTGTCCGGACAGCATTAGAGTAACGACCCTGTCCGGATGTCGCCGCTTCGGCCCCGAATGCGGGTGCAATTTGACGGCTCGAGGTATTCTCAAACCGTGTCATAATCGGCTTGCGAGCGGCGTTTTGAAACTGGTCCTGTCGCGATTGATTTTCGCGACAGTACACACCGTTTGTCCTCTCGTAGATCCGTTATACGGGCTGTAAACGATGGGTACCGATTCGTACGATTTCTTTGTAACATTCACAGCTCGTGTATACAAAAGGAGGTCTCGTCCCTCGCCGAAACTGCGTGAAAACGCAACTGAGAGACAGATGACGAAAGAAATCCAACTGACGCGACGGAAGATACTCGCAAGTACAGCACTCATCGGCGGCGCCGGTGCCACCGCAGGCGCAGGCACGTGGGCGTTCTTCAGTGACGAAGAAACCAGCGAAGGGAACACGATTTCCGCAGGCACGCTCGAGCTCGATGTGAACGAAGGCGACGGCTTCTCCTACACGTGGGAAAACGCCGCGCCGGGTGACGAGGAGGAAGTCAGTGTCTCGTTCCAGAACACCGGTTCGATCGACGCCGCGGAGCTGGCGATCGATACCGACGTTTCCGGCGACGAGGATCTCGCGGAGTACATCGACCTCGATCTCGAGTACACTAACGGCGACGATCCGGACGGACAGACGCTCGCAGAACTCGCCGACGGCGAACTCTCGCTTGAAGGAATCTCCGCCGGTGAGGGCGCGAGTATCAGTATCGACGCGACGTTCAACGAGGGGGCGGGCAACGACCTGCAAGGCGCGTCCGTCGAGATCGATCATACGTTCACTCTGCGACAGGAACCCGGCGAGGACGGCTGATCGAGCGGCCGCTTTTTCGATACTTATGACAAACGACTCAAATCGAACATTGACGAGGCGGAGTGCGCTGGTCGGAGTGGCCGGTATCGGACTCGCCTCCGCGGGGGCGGGTGCGGGGACGTTCGCGTACTTCAGCGACGCCGAAACGTCGTCCGGAAACAGCATCCAGGCCGGAACAATGGAACTGGACGTCTCGAACGGCTACTCGTTCGAATACGCGTTCAAGGATGTCGCTCCGGGCGATACGACGGCGCAGGCGTACGTCGGCGACGGATGGGCGAAACGGAACCTCTCGTTCAACGGCGACGCGGTCAACACCGGCAGCGTCGACGCCGCCTGTCTCGCCGTCTACATCGGGCACGAAACGACACCCGGCGAGGGTCGAGACGGCTCGAGTATGGAGGACGAACTCGAGATCGAGGTCCTCTCCTGGGAGGGGTATGACTACGTCGACGGATTCGAAGTGCTCGGCGAGAGCGAGGCCGACCTTCCCGGTGACTTCGGATTCGAAGTCGACGGCGACGACTTTTTCGACGTCTTCGAAGCAGGCGAGTCGCTGACGCTCGCAGATCTCTCGGAGCGGGAGCTCAGGCTCAACCCCTCGCCGCGGACGAACGGCGACCCGTCCTCTGACGGGCGAACGTTCCACTACGACTTCAGGGTCGGCGAAGGGATGGGCAACGAGTATCAGGGGGCCGAACTGATCACCGACGTCCACTTCGCGCTCTTGCAAGACGAGAGCCAGACGTTCGACGGCACGGTCGGGTAACACCATCATGAGTAGGGGGATCAGCAAACGACGGGCGCTTCACGTTTCGGGAGTAGTGCTGTTCGTTGCGCTGTTGGTACCGTTTCTCGTGTTCGCAGTGCCCGACGTCGCCGGGGCCGACGAGAGCTACGTCGTTCTCTCGGACAGCATGAACCCGACGATCGACGCGGGCGACGTCGTGATCGTCCAGGAGCGCGATCCCTCGAGCATCGAAGAAGGGGACGTACTGACGTTCGACGCGGCTGATCCCGACGAGTTCGATGCGGCCGACGGAACGAGCATCGTCACGCATCGGGTCGTCGACATCGAACAGGCGGACGACGGCCTCGAGTTCGTCACGCAGGGCGACGCGAACAACGCCCCGGATAGCTCCGCGGTCGACGAAGAACAGGTGATCGGGACTGTCGCGTTTTCGATTCCCTCCATCGGGCGCGTCGTCTCGTTTGCAGGGACCCGAACGGGGCTCGCGCTCTTCGTCGTCGTTCCGTGTGCCCTGCTCGTCGTCAACGAACTGTACGAACTCACGGTGAGCGACGAGGGAGGAGAGAGCTGATGGGACGGGTTGCGACCGTATTCAAGCTGCTCGTCCTCTGGGCTGCTGTCCTCATGCTTGTGAGTTCCGTCGGCTTCTCGGGGGCGTACTTCAGCGACCAGTCCTCGAGCGACGCCGCGCAGATTACGGTAGCGGAACCCAAGCCGTCGGACGGAGCCCTCAAATTCACGCCGAAGTCGCTCTCGACAACTAATCAGGGAATCACGACGATCCATCTCGAGCGACCGCCCGATTCAACGATCGATTCCGAGACGGTCGTCGTGACCGTCGGCGGCGACCCGGTCGATGCACCAGTGCGTACCTGCAATCCGCAAAAATGCCTGTTCGAGCCGACCGCACAGGACGTCGTCGACGCCGGGGGCGTCGGCGAGCCGTTGCTCGTAGTGACGGCCGAACTCGAAAACGGCGCCGAACTCGAGGCCTCGACGACCATCGAGATCTTCGAACCGCGCGCCTCGAGCGACGGACCGGATTCGTCCGATTGGAGGAAAGTTGACTCGAGCGCTGGTTCGGCGAACGACGGTACCGACGGCGACCGTGAGACGACTCACGCCGACGAAAACGCGAGCGATGACGATTCCGAGGAGTCCGCGAGCGTGATCGCGGATCGGCCGCTGCAGTAGGGGCAGGGCTCGTTGATGGTGGTCGCCTCGAACTCCCGCTGGTCCGTGATCGTTCCCGCTCTGATCGCTCGAACGATTTGGATGCCCGCCTGTTTGATGCGGTACCCTCCGTCGACTCGTTCGATGAACTCGACGTCTCAGAGCGTCCGCAAGTGGTAACTGAAGTTACCTGAATCCTGGCTGAACTCGCCCGAGCGTCGCTCGGCGACGCGGTCGGCCAAGTCGGGATAGGCCAGGGGATTACCTGCGAATTCGTCGGCCGGTTGCGTCCGCTCGAGAACATCCAATACGGTGAGCCGAAGGTCGTGACTGAGCACCCGAAACACGTCACCGGGCAATTCGTCACCGCACTCTCGGCTCATCTACAACCCTGTAAATCGGCACAGTTGAAACTATCGGAGATATAATTATGTGATTTGAAAGCCATGACGAGAGTATCACGCCTTGGTATCTTAAGAAAAACCCCTACCAGCAAGAGTAAATTTAACCTATCCAACAATTTCTTTCCAACTCCAGGCGGCGAGTGCGATCACGGCGAGGGCAATCACGAAGAAGATGCCCCACTGCTGGGTTCCGGTTTCCGCGAAGGGAGCGAAGACATCCACCACGCCGGTCGCCTGCATCATTCCGATCACGATCGCCAGCAACGTGAATATCGAGACGACGGCGACCCCGATCCAGTTTCGAGCCATCCCCTTGCCCTCCTGCTCGGCCTCCTCCACGTCGTGCGTCGGTTTTTCGGTCGGCTCTCGATCGGGTTCAGACATGTTCTATCCTATACCGGACAGACGTGAAACAGTTCCACCTGCAGCTTCAGGGTGGAAACGCTTCCCTTTAGCCGGGTAGCCACCGCTCTTGTGTCCGGTACAGCGTCCCCCGGACGACCGGGTTGACGGGAAAGACGCCAAACTCGAGTCGCTCGAGTTCCCTGACCGAAAACTCGTCGCGGCAGACGAATCGTTCGACCGTCTCCCGATTTAACTGACAGCCCCCGGCAAGTCGTTCCCACAGCGGGTTCAACAGGTTCTGTCCCGCGCCCTGCCAGCCGTCGGCGTGGACGTGTTCGAGAAAGCGGAACTCGCCGCCGGGTTCGAGAACCCGGGCAACTTCCTCGAGTGCGGCGTCGGGGTCCTGAATCGTACAGAACACGAGTCCGGAGAGTACCACGTCGAAGCTATCGTCGGGATAGGGAAGTGACTCCGCGCGTTCGTCTCGAAGAACCACCTCGAGTCCGGCCTCGGTCGCGCTACGACTGGCTCGCTTGCGCATGTGTGGATCCGGTTCGACGGCGTGGTACTCGAGGGGTTGTTCGGGGTCGTCCTCCCGTTCGTCCACGACGTGGGAGAACATGGCTCCGGCACCCGCTCCAACGTCGAGGACACGACCAGCGAGGTCGGTTGCGAGATATCGGCGGTGTGGTGCCAGTAGCCACTCCATCGGCGAGAGCCCGTCGTACAGCGTCGCAAACAGCGGGTGTGAAATCTCCTCGGTAGCCATCGGCGTGTGGTGGCTCTCGAGGCGAAGTCGCATATAATTCGGGGTCGACCGTCGTGCTGAGTCTGGTTCGGCCGGTAGTGTCCCTCTCGGTTGCTCGCCGACCCGAGCCCGACCGCTCTCGGGAGTCCGCTGTCTGAAAATCGACGGTGTCTATTTAGTTCTCGTTGGGGTGACCTTCCGGTATGGCTTCACGCGGAGACGGCGCGTACACGTTCGCGGTCTGTCTCACCCACGATATCGACCGCGTTTACAAAACGCCACAGAACTACCTCTTCGACTGTCTCGAGCAACGAGACCCTCGGGAGCTGACCGGCCTACTCGCCGCGAAAAATCCCTACTGGCAGTTCGAACGAATCATGGCCCTCGAGTCGATGCTCGGCGTTCGGTCGGCGTTTTACGTCCTCGACGAGCGCCATATCACGGAGCGACCCAAGTGGGAGTGGGCGACGCTCTCGGGCTGGAGCCGGTACTCCGGCCGGTACGACGTGACCGACCCGCAGCTGGTGTCGACGCTCGAGAGCCTCGAGAACGGCGGCTGGGAGGTCGGGTTACAGGGATCGTACACGTCGCCGAGAGATCCCGCTCGGCTCCGATACGAGAAAGAGCGCATCGAGGACGCGACGGGACGACCCGTTCGCGGGAACCGCCAGCACTACCTCAACCTCTCGAAACCTCAGACCTGGGAGTTCCACCGAGAGATCGGTCTCGACTACGACACCTCGCTGGCAGACCCACACAGTCTCGACTTTCAGTACGGCCACGAACTGCGCCGGCCCTTCGACGACGAGTTCGTCGTCTTCCCGTGGACGATCATGGACCAGACGACGATGGAGTCCGCGCGGACGATGTCGGGGATCAAGGACAACGTCGAACGGATCCTCGAGGAGGTGCGCGAGGAAAACGGCGTTCTCGTGCTGGACTGGCACCAACGGACGTTCTACGACCCGGACTTCCCCGGCTGGGGGAGCATCTACCGCTGGGCGATCGAACGCGCCCTCGAGATGGGCGCGTGGGTCGGCCCGCCGCGGGAGTTCTACGATGCGACGAGTCACCCGGACGGAACTGTCGAGGAAACGCTCGGGACACTGGCAAACGATGAAAGTGCCCGAATCGGATCGAACGGCGAACGGGTTCGAACGGCGTCGAACGAGATCCGCGACGGTACCGTCCTCGAGGAACCACCGCACACTCAATCGAGCGAATGAGCCGCACGGAACCGAGCGGGGCGGCGGATCGCGAGTACGAGACGGGTCCCGAAACCGGCCCTCGGCGCGTCTGTATCCTCGCCGACTCCTACCTCGAACGCTGGCAGATCCTGGCCCTCGAGCGGGCGATCGAGCGAACCGACGTCGAAATTCCGCTCGTCTTCGTCGCGGACCCCGACGACCACGACGTCGATCCCGAAGCTGCCGCGTCGGTCGTCAACGGCGGTCTCGGGGTCGACGCGCTCCGACTGGGCGCGAATCTCCTCGCTCGAGAGCGGGCCTGGACGCTGGTCGTCGCCGAGCGGAAGCTGGCCGAACTGGTTGGAAACGAAGCACATCCGCTTGAGCACCGACAGCGAGTCGAGGAGGTGGACTGTCTCGAGGAGTCGACGATCCGACGGGTGAGGCCGATTCGGGACGGCAACTGGAACGAGCTTCCCGAATCGGCCGTCGAAGCCGCCACAGAGCGGTGTGACGTCGTCGTCAGGTTCGGCTTCGGGCTGATTCGCGGCGAGATCCTTTCGGCGACCGACCACGGCGTGTTGAGTTTCCACCCCGCGGATATCAGGCGGTATCGCGGCCTCGGCCCGCCGAAGGTGTTCGTCGACGGCCGCTCGAGAATCGGCGTGACGCTTCAGCGGCTCTCCGAGGAAATCGACGGTGGCGAAATCGTCGCGGAGGATTCGATTCGTATCGACGACTGTCCGACGCTGTGGGACGTCTACGACCGGGTCCACGAACTCGAGGTCGAGTTGCTCGCGACCGGGATCGAGTCGCTTCGAGATTCGAGCCTCGAGCCGACCGTGCCCGACTCGCTCGGACCGTACTACTCGACGAAATCGCGGCGGGAAGTCGGGTTCGCGTTTCGGGCCCTTGCAAAGAATGTTCGTGGGCGGATTGCCAGCTCGTGACGGGTCTAGCACAACTTTTGGTATTACCGTGTCTGAGCACGAGTACGCGCGTAACCGAAAAAGGACAGGCGACCATTCCGAAGGACCCGCGTGAGAAGTATACTCTCGATCCACCAAGCATTGGAAACTGACACAGTCATCACATCCGACGGGGCTGTCCGAGACGCCGGTATCAACATCGTTTGGGAGTAGGGAGTTCATTGCTATCTCCGGCGGCACTGTCGCTGGCGCTATTTGTAAGGGGACAGTTGGGTATCTAGCAATGGGGCGAACGGCTCCACTCGAACCACGAACACCATAGCAGAACGGATTTACGTTCCCGTGGCTTTTGCCCGGATATGGATTACGAATCGAGTCTCGACCGAGCGATGGAGAACGTCCCCGATATCGGGGGCGACGAAGAACGGTTACAGATTCCCGATGCACAGCCACAGAAAGACGGTGCGTTCACCCGATTTACCAACGTTGGCGATGTCGCCGACGTGCTCTCTCGAGAGACCGAGCACCTCCACCGGTTCGTCCAGCGGGAACTGGGAACCAGCGGGAAACTCGAGGGAGGTCGTGCCCGATACAACGGGACCTTCTCCCAGACGGACTTCGACGCCGTGGTCGATTCCTACGTCGAGGAGTACGTTCTCTGTTCGGAGTGTGGCCTGCCCGACACCCGTCTCGTCCGCGAAGACCGCACGCCGATGCTTCGCTGTGACGCCTGCGGTGCGTTCCGCCCCGTCACCAAACGCTCCTCGAGCGCCCAGCAACAACAACAGCGCGAGGCCGTCGAAGAGGGCCAGACCTACACCGTCGAGATCACCGGCACGGGTCGGAAAGGCGACGGCGTCGCGGAGAAAGGCAAGTACACGATCTTCGTCCCCGGTGCGGAGGAAGGCGATGTCGTCGACATCTACATCAAAAACATCTCGGGCAACCTCGCGTTCGCTCGACGCGACTGATCTCTCGGAATCAATCCTGCGTGACTTCTGCGGTAATTTTGTGTGGGGTCTGAACCGACGCCGTACCCCTTCTTTGGTATCACTTGCCACTCACAGCGTTGTCTCCTCCTCGAGGCTCGTCGGCCGACCGCGAAACTAAAGTCAGCTTGTTCCAGTTACACGCACGTGGGAGTTACGTTCGATCTGTTCGACACGCTCGTGACCGCGACGAAACCCGAGGATCCGGCGGCGGCGGTCGCCGCGGAACTCGAGGAGCGAGGCGTCGACGTGCCGCCCGACTGGGGCGACGCATACACCGAAATGCACATCGACGCACCCGAGGGCGCGGAGGTTCCCCTCCCGGCCCACGTCGCTCGAGCGCTCGCGAGCCGCGGCGTGGACTGTCCGTCGAACGCCGCGAGACGGGCCGTCGTCGCCGCCTTCGATCCGGAGGTCGAAACCAGAAACGGCGCTCAAGCGGCCCTCGAAGCCGCTCGAGCGCGCGGTCCAGTCGGGCTCTGTTCGAACTGTAGCGTTCCCGAACTCGTCGGCCGGACGTTGGTTAGGGCCGACGTGAGTCGGGACGATTTCGACGCCGTCGTGACGAGCGTCGGCTGCGGCTGGCGCAAGCCCGCCCCCGAGATGTTCGAGGTGACCGCTGATCGACTCGGCGTCGAGCTGTCGACACTCGTCCACGTCGGCGACGACCCGGCGACGGACGGCGGCGTCGAGGCCGTCGGCGGAACCGCACTGCTACTCGGGGGGAACTCGTCTGCGGGCGTCTCGCTCGAGGAGATCCCCCGGCTACTCGAGGGGGATGAACTGTGGGAGTGACCCGCTGTGAGCTCCACTCGAGGGGGAAATCGCGATGTCCCTGACGACGCCTGCGGTCATCGCGTTGGCGTTCACCTTCGATCTGCTGATCGGCGAACCGCCGAACAAGGTCCATCCGGTCGCGTGGTTCGGCCGTCTCGTCGGCACAGTCGACCGGGGCTGGGGCGGCGACGACCGTCGACAGCGCCGAATCGGCGTCGTCATCGCGCTCGTCCTCCCACTCGTTCCCGTCGTACTCGCCGTCCTCGCCGTTTCCGCGGCGACTCTCGTTACTCCCGCACTCGGCGCGCTCGCCGCCGCGCTCGTCCTCTTTTCGGCGACCAGCCTGCGGCTCCTCCTCGCGCTCACCGGCTCCGTCCTCGAGGCGACGGAGACGGATCCCGAACGAGCCCGCGAGGAACTCCGAGGGCTCGCCGGCCGGGATGCGGCGGAGCTGTCGCCGGCCCAGATTCGGAGTGGAGCGACCGAAAGCGCCGCCGAAAACCTCTCGGATGGATTCGTCGCGGCGTTGCTTCCGTTCGCGGTGCTAGCTCCCGTTTCGTTGCCGGCGGCGGCCGGAGCCGCGGCCTGGGTCAAGGGCGTCAACACCCTCGACTCGATGCTCGGCTACCGATCGAAGCCGATCGGAACCGCGAGTGCGCGTCTGGACGATCTCGTCATGTGGGTTCCCGCGCGTGTGACGGCGTTCTGTCTCGCGGTCGCGACGGCCGATCCGGGTGCGCTACGTTGCGCTCGTCGCTGGGCTCGCGTTCCGTCCTCGCCCAATTCGGGCTGGCCCATGGCGACGCTCGCCTGTGTCCTCTCGGTTCGACTCGAGAAGCCGGGCGCGTACGTGCTCAACGACGGTTCCGGGACCGAACTTCCGACCGTCGAAGACGGCGAACGAGCCGTTACGGTGGTGGGAGTCGCCGCTGCTGTCGCCGTCGGGATCGCCGTTCTCCTGGCGGCAGTATCTGGCGCGATCGGCAACCATGGTGGCATGCTCGTCCTCGAGTCGGCGCTCGAACTCGAAGCAATTACGTTTCCCTGGGAAAGGGTAGGATATAATGAATAAGTGGATCAGTGCGCTTCGGGGTGCTTTCGCCTTTCTTACCCGGCTTCCCGTCCCGCAAGCCGAGGGCGATTGGGACGCCTTTCTCTCGAGGCCGTGGACCTTCCCGATCGTTGGATACGTGGTCGGATGGCTGGTTGCAATTCCCGTGCTCCTTTCGGGGTATCTCCCTGCAGCGGCGGTGGCGTTCGGGTACCTCCTCGCAGTGTATGCGGTGACCGGAATTCACCACCTCGACGGCGTGGCGGATCTAGGCGACGCGCTGGCCGTCCACGGCGACGTCGATCGACGTCGGGAAGCATTGAAAGATACGACGACGGGTGTCGGCGCGATCCTCGCAGTTTCGCTCGTCGCGGCGGGACTCGCGTTCGGCGGACTCGCGCTGACGGAACTCGACACGCTCACCGCCGTCGGTATCATCGTCGTCGCAGAGATCAGCGCGAAACTCGGGATGGCGGCGATGGCCTGCCTCGGAAGCACGGAATACGAAGGGATGGGCGGGACGCTCACCGACGTGGTCGGTCCCCTCGGGTTCGGTATCTCCCTGCTCGTCGCTCTCTCTATGATCGGCCTCACGTGGCCGACTCCCACTGCGGTCGCGACGGTCGCGGGAGCGCTCTTCGGCGTCGGGCTCGCGTGGTTCCTCGCGGTTCGACACCTCGGTGGTCTCAACGGCGATATCTTCGGTGCCGCGAACGAAATCGGCCGCGTCGCCGCTATCCACGCCGGGGTGATCGCGTGGATGCTCTTATAATGTGTGGCGGTCGAGGCACTCGCCTCGAGAGTCCACACGAGAAGCCGCTCCACCCGATTGACGGGACGGCGATGATCGACCACGTTCGTCGCGCGCTCGAGTCGAGCCGCGTCGAGTCGATCTACGCCGCAGTCTCGCCGAATGCGACCGAGACGGCGGCTCACCTCAAGGCCGTCGACGAAATTAAAACGATCGAGACTGCCGGTGACGGATACGTCACGGACCTAATGAGCGCCCTCGAGTGCCCCGAACTAACGCCACCGGTGCTAACCGTAGCCGCGGACCTCCCCGCGCTCGAGGGAACTGTCCTCGACCGACTCCTCGTGCGCCACGGCGACGATACCGACTCCCGGACGATCTGTGTCCCCGCGGCTTTGAAACGTCGACTGGGCATCTGCATCGACTCGCGACTCGAGGACGCACCCCACCTGGTGCCGACTGGGGTCAACGTCGTCGGCACTACTTCCCAAGATATGACAGACGTAAGCTACGACCCGCGATTGGCGATCAACGTGAATCGGCTGGAAGAGACGCGAGTTGCGTCCGAAATTCGATCAGATCGAGCTGGCGAGCGAATTCGATCGGATCGGGCCGGAAAGCGGGGTGACCCGTGCGAGTAGTCCTCGCCGCCGGCGGCACCGAAACGGCGCTGATCGACGGCATCAGTGCGGCGGGTGCCACGCCGGAGCTGATGGCACACACGCCGCCCGCGGACGCCGAAATCGTCGTCTACGGGGAGCCGACGGCGTCCCCGGTGACGCCCGTCAGTCCGAACGGCTGTCCGACGCCCGCCGCGATCACGCGAGCCGTCAGGGAAGTCGTCGGATTCGATCTGACCGTCCTCGACGCAGGCCTTCCCGAGTCGACGGCCGCACCGACCGTATCTCTCGAGGCGGCGCCTGGAAACGACATCCGATCCGCGGAGGCCGTTCCCGACGCGACGGCGATCTACGACCGCGCTCGGGAGTTCGGCGCGAGCCTGCCGGATGACGAAATCCTGGTCGGCGAGACGATTCCCGGCGGAACGACGACCGCACTCGGCGTCCTGACGGCGCTCGGCGAGCCCTCGAGCGTCTCATCGTCGCTTCCGACGAACCCGATTGAGCGCAAACGTGCCGTTGTCGACGAGGCGCTCGCCGCGAGCGGTCTCGCCGTCGGTGAGTGTGCGGACCAGCCCCTCGAGGCGATTCGACGGGTTGGCGATCCGGTCCAGGCCGCGACGATGGGCGTCGCTGCGGGAGCGCTCGAGGCGGAAACGTCGGTGACGCTTGCCGGCGGAACCCAGATGGTGACCGTCGCCGCCCTCTTGGACCACCTCGGGATCGACGACGAACTATCCCTCGCGACCACGTCGTTCGTCGCCGACGAGCAAGCCGGCTCACTCGGGGAAGCCTGCTTTCGCTTGAACTGCGAGCTGATCGTCACCGATCCCGGTTTCGACGACTCGGATCACGTCGCGATGGAACGGTACTGCGCCGGCGAGGCCAAGGAAGGCGTGGCTATGGGCGGCGCGCTCTCGCTCGTTCCCGATGGGGAGCTTCCGGCAGTCAGAGACCGTCTCGAGGTCGTCTGTGATCGGCTCGGAATCGAGGCGTCAGGTGGCGAGCAACTCTCCTCCGAGACGGACGAAGGAACGACACATGGATCCTGACTCGGTTCGCGAGGGACAACGAGTTCCCCACGGCGGCGAGCCCGACAAAGAGATTCTCGATGCGTCGGCGAACACGAACCCGTTCGTTCCCAACGGCGTCGAGGAGGTCTACGCGGACGCCCTCGAGGATTCGCGTCGCTACCCCGACGACGAGTATCCCGAGTTCCGGGCGGCGGCCGCCGAGTACGTCGGTTGCGAGAGCAAGAACGTCGTCCCGACGCCGGGCGGGCTGGCCGCGATTCGGCTCGCGATGGAGACGGCCCTCGAGCCCGGCGACAGGGTGCTCTTGCCGTACCCGAGCTTCGGAGAATACGCCAGAGAGGTTACGTTGCAGGGTGGGGTCCCGATTTTTGCGCCCCACGACGCGATGCTCGAGGCGACGACGAACCTGCTCGAGTCCTGTGCGCTCGCGGTGGTCTGTACGCCGAACAATCCTACGGGGGACGCCGCGGATCTGAGCGCGCTCGAGACGTTCGCGAACCGCTGTGGGGAGGCCGGGACGACGCTACTCGTCGACGAGGCGTTCCTCGGGTTCACCGATTTCCCCTCCGCAGTCGGCCAACTCCAGCGGTCGGGCCAGCGCTGGGAACACGTCGTCGTGGCTCGTTCGCTCACCAAACTCTTCGGACTGCCGGGAATCCGGGCCGGCTTCGCGGTGGCCTCGGGAGAACACGCAGAACGCCTCGAGACGGCCCGCCGCGCGTGGTCTCTTGGCACGCCAGCGGCTCGCGCCGGCGCGTACTGTCTCGAGCAGGATGCGTTCGTCGCGGAGACACGCGAGCGCGTCGAACGCGAACGCGAGCGGATGCGCGACGCGCTGGAGTCCCGGTTCGACGTGTTTCCGTCGGATGCACCATACCTCCTGTGTGACGTCGGCGACGAGGACGTTCCGTCGATCATCGCGAGCGCACGCAATCGCGGTGTCGCGGTCAGGGACGCGACGACGTTTCGGTCGCTCGAGTCCCACATTCGGGTCGCGGTGAAAGATCGAAGACGAAACGATCGAGTGCTCGAGGCGCTGGACGTCGAACCCGCGGAGGGAGTGAGATGGTGACGGACGGATGACTGACGATCGGATGACCGAGACGATTGCGTTCTATACGACCCGACGAGATGGCGTCCTCCAGCTACACCGGGAGGGCATGGAGTGGCTCTCGAGCGGTGCGAACGGCGGTCGGTGGACGACCGATAATGCGTACAACCTCTCGGTTCCCGACGGCTGGCCGCGAACGGACCTCGAGACGTACGTTGTCGACCGGCTCGAGCGGGCCGGATTCGCGGAACGCGGTCCCGCGTTACTGACCGGCGTCGATGTGGCGGACGCTCGCGGTGCTCGGTGCGGATCGGTCGCTGCAGTGGTGACTGCGGGGATTTCGAACCCGGCCGCGCTCCCGATGGATCCGTCGGGCGGAACGCTCCCACAGGAGGGTAAAAGAGGTGACAAAGGGGACGACGAACCGGTCGGTACCGTGAATATTCTCCTCGGAACGACCCGGTCGCTTTCCGCCGGCGCGCTCGCGAACCTCCTCACCGTTGCCGCAGAGGCCAAGGCCGCGACGCTCCTCGAGACGACGGGATTTCCCGGAACGACCAGCGACGCCGTCATCGCCGGACACGATCCAGCTGGATCGCAAACCGAGTTCTCCGGAACTGCAACGGCGATTGGAAGCGCGGCGAGAGCTTGCGTTCGGGATGGGCTTCGCGCCTCGCTCCGTGCACACTACGACGGGAGTGGATTCGAGGATAGCACTGTCGCCGGTGATCGCGCCGACGGTAAAACTGCCGACGCGGCCGCTACCGAAAACGGAACGGCGGTCGGGCTCCCGAACTCGCTCGAAGACGCCAAATATGGGATCTCAACGGATGTCAAAGCGGATGTCTTTTCTCCGAACTGAACGTCTTTCTCCGGGCTGTATACGTTCTCCGGGCTGAGTAGATCGATAACGAGCCCGTTCAGTCGAGGACCGAGGAACGCCGAGCGTGAGCGGTGATGGTCGTGGTACCGTGACCCTCGCAAGGGTTATCCGCGGTGTGGCCCTACATTTGTTTGTAATGGCAAACGGTAACGTTGATTTCTTCAACGACACAGGCGGCTACGGTTTCATTTCGACGGACGACGCGGACGATGACGTATTCTTCCACATGGAAGACGTTGGCGGTCCGGACCTCGAAGAAGGCACAGATATCGAATTCGACATCGAACAGGCACCGAAAGGTCCCCGCGCGACGAACGTCGTCCGCAACTAATCTGATTTCCCCGTCGCCGTCAGGCGACGCTGAATGACGACTTCATTTTTCGACGAACACTACCGACCCGACAGTGATTGCTCTCGCCTAGTGAAGTACCACGGGTCCGGTGACCCGTGGAACTCTCGTTGCTTTCTCTTTAGAAGGGGCCGACCTGTCCGCTCTCGTGTCTCACAGCGAATTCGTATCGCGTTCGTCGACCGGGTTCTGAGATTGGTCTTCGAGGTCCTCGAGGTCGCGTTCGGGATTCGCCTCGTGTAAACCTCCAGCCTGGCCCGTAATCTCTCCGTAGACCGCTTCGCGGGCTTCTTCGGCCGAATCGAACTCCTCGCCCGCCAGCCGATCGAACACGCTCCCCAGCGATTCGGTTTCGTTCGGAAGCTCCATCGGATCGCCGCCGTACTCCGAGGCGATCTCCTCGCTGGTAACCGGATACTCGAGTTCGCCGAGGTGTTCTTCGACGTCCTCGAGGATCGACTCGCTTGTTTCCGCTCGGCTGGCTTTTCGATCACCGATACTATCCTGCGCACGGTCACGGTCGGGTTCCTCAGACATGCTCGGGCGTATCCGCGGCGCGCTGAAAAACGGTTGGCTGGCGAGCGCGTGGGGGTCAACCGAGACGGCTCCGACTCGCTCCGGAGCCGACCGTTGAGCGGATCACCTTCGTCGACCCATCGGCTATTCCCTTCGATATCGAACCCGACGGATCCTCCCTTGCCTTTGACGCCGGTCCGTACAACTATCCGCGGATAGTGTACTCACCCTGCGGTAGCAACCATCATCACACCATCTACCTAGCTACCGCGGGGTCTTTCTCCCCTCGAGGGTGACGTTCTCGAGTGAAACATATGTCCGTCTGCGGCGCTTGATTCGCCTATGAACAGCCGAACGGACGTCCTCGTTATCGGCGGCGGTGCAACCGGCACGGGAATCGCCAGGGACCTCGCACTCCGAGACGTGGACGTGACGCTGGTCGAGCGCGACGGCCTCGCTTCGGGTGCGTCGGGTCGGTCACACGGCCTTCTTCACAGCGGTGCGCGCTACGCCGAAGCCGACGAAGACGGCGCACGAGAATGTCTTCGGGAAAATCGAATTCTGCGAGCGATCGGTGGCGAATGTGTCCGACACACTCGAGGATTGTTCGTCCAACTCGCCGGCGACGATCCGACGTACTTCGACGAGAAGCGCGCGGCGTGCGAGGAAATCGGCATTCCGACGGAGGTCGTCGACGGAAACGCGATTCGAGCCGAACTCCCGGAACTCAACCACGAGGTCGAACGGGCCATGTGGGTCCCCGACGGCGTCGTCATCCCCTCGCGTCTGGTCGCCGCAAACGCTGCGGATGCGCGCGATCACGGCGCCGAAATCCTGACGCACGCTCCGGTGACGTCGATGACGCTCGAGGAGGATGAACGCGGAGAGACGAAAATAACGCGTGTTTCGATCGGCGGCGACATCGACGGAACGATCGAACCCGCCGTCGTCGTAAACGCCACCGGAGCGTACGCAGGTCAGATCGGTGAGCTTGCGGGCGTCTCCATCGAGATGCGGCCGACGCGAGGCGTCATGATATCGGTCGAGTACGACGGTCTCGAGCCGGTGCTCAATCGCTGTCGTGATCCCGACGACGGGGATATCATCGTTCCCCACGACGAGGAGGTCGTCCTCGGCACGACGAGCGTTCCGGTCAGCGATCCCGACGACTACGAACAGGCCGAATGGGAGATCGAAGAGACGGTTACGGAGTGTGCAAAGTTGCTCCCGGACGTCAGCGACCGAACCGCCACCAGAACCTGGTGGGGTGTCAGACCCCTGTACGAACCCGACGAAGTGACTCGAGGCGGCCGCGGAATCTCGAGAGGATCCGTCCGGTTGGATCACGCCGAAGACGGCGTCGAAAACTTCGTTAGTATCGTCGGCGGAAAGCTCACCACGTACAGGGAGATGGCCGAAATGACAGCGGACCTACTCTGTGAGAAACTGGGCGTCGACGCGCAGTGTTTGACGGCCGAGGTTCAACTGCCGAATGCGAACGATCCGGCGAAGCTAGACGAGTACGTTCGCGAGTTCGACGCGCAGGGGCCGACGGATACGGACCTCGTGACCCGGTAATTTTCACCGGGATATCGCCACTCGAGAATATTTATTGGGTTTTTGTCACTCGAGGATCTTTATGGGGATATCGTTTCAGTACGCTTCGTCACGCCTCTCAGCATACTCTCTCGTCAGTGTCAACCAGCGTCTCTCTCGAGGCTCGGAATTGGTTAGTGAATCGATATAGATCGAATTCGACCTCTTACGCAATTTTGTTGACCCACCTCTACCGGTAGAATCTGTGGGAGACGGGATGAATTCGACGGAGCGTTTCCGGTGACTAAAGAAGACAAATACGCAATACTACGGCCGATACATATACGACAGTTCCCCCAGGAATTGAGCACCATGGGAGCGCATATACCAGGGGAGGACATCTCTATCGATACTTCTCTCGTATCGACCTTGTTAGTCGAGAGTGGGTATCGCCTTCGAAGGGTGAGTACCGTATGACGACGCAACTCTGTCCGCAGTGTCTCTACAACGAGAAGAAGGTCAAGAAACCGCCGGATCCGACGCCCGGCACGAAAACGTGCGACAAGTGCGGCGAAGAGTATTGATTCTCGAGCAAACGCGTTTTTGACCGGTGGCCGATGACGAGCTGTCGTCGAACGTAGGAGTTCGTAGCGCCCAGTTCTCAGCTCTCCGATCCTATCGGCGTACGTAACAAATCCAAAACGAATATCGGAACCTCAGAACAGGGAGAAACGAAGAGACAGTTACTCCTCCGACAACTTCAACTCCTGTTGTTCTCCGGGCGCGTTTTTCGCGGAGCGACCGCCGAGCCAGAGGATCGGTGTCGTTTTCGTGATGTGGCAGGCGTCCATCTGGACTCACGGGGATTCTCGTACCCTTGGGGCGACGAGAATCGTGAACGACGTACAGCCGACAGTATACGATGACGCGTTCGTCGGACAGTTGTCTTCGACCCTCGTACTACCGCTCGCGTGGCCAGCTCAGGCTGGCCGTTTATATATGCTCGAGTGGGCAACTTAGGTGATGAACGTGCCCACTGATCGGCTCCTGGTCATGATCATTGCGGCGACCGGATTCGCCGTTCTGGTGGGCGGATGGGCGGGCGGACTCGTCCACGCCGAGGCAACCGGCTGGGAAGAAATCGGGCTCCGTGTCGCAATCGGGATCGTCTTTTTCGCGATCCTCCTCGGTCTCTGGTCGAAGTACGGCGACATCGACGAAGGCTCGAGTTGAGTACGGGTTTTGATTGAAGCGTGGTACGTGCGGTCTCGCTCGTTGCACTCGCGAGCGTACGACTCTCGTGTTCAAATCGGCTCAGGATAGACTTCTCACTGCTCACGTTGTTCGCAAGAGAAGTCCGCCCTCCCCGATTTGAACGGGGGGCAAGTCGATCTACAGTCGACTGCTCTACCAGTCTGAGCTAAGGGCGGGCACTCGAATATAGCAGACGAGGCAGACATAAGGGTTATCATTCGATGGCTGTGTGACAACCGTCCGACAAAGGCAAATGTTCATATGGACGGGGCTAAAATAGGTATCCGATCGAGACACTCATGAGCAAGATCACGTTCCGTGCTGACGACGAGCTCATCGACGAACTCGAGACGTTCGACGCGTCGAAAAGCGAAGTCATGCGCGACGCGCTTC
Organism: Halostagnicola bangensis; assembly: GCF_054653435.1. NCBI lineage: Archaea > Methanobacteriati > Methanobacteriota > Halobacteria > Halobacteriales > Natrialbaceae > Halostagnicola > Halostagnicola bangensis. The sequence continues at coordinate 2,482,571 of NZ_BAAIGG010000002.1, forward strand.
GGACGTACCTCGAGGCTGGTGAGACGAGTCAGACCCACGACTCCATCACCCAGGCCGAGCCGGCACGGACCGACGCTGCCCATGAGAACGACAGTATCGACGAACTCATTCGAGAGCGCGTCGATACGCTGCTCGAGGATCGGCTGACTGAGCACCGTCACCGTGAGACACAGGACGTAAACGTCACAGTGGCACTCGAGAACGCACACCAAACGCGTAAGACACCGAACGCGGTCGAGGACGAACCCGTCGCCGACCATACCGAGCCGCCGCGTCCGACACGAGAGGCAAATCACGGCGGACATCCGTCCGGGGACCAACAGTGCGGGCAGTGCGGTGAATCCCTTTCTGGGGAACACGTATACTGTCCAAACTGTGGTGAGAAGGCCTCACACCGCTTGTTCTGTGAATGTGGTGACGAGCTCCGGTCCGACTGGGCGTTCTGTCCCGGCTGCGGTCGTCGGACGGCCGCAGCTGATGTCCTCGACTCGAACAGCCAACACTCGAGAAATTCGTAATACGGAAAATTTCTCGTCTTACGGAAGTTTTATTACTCATCAACAGCATGCTATAGTTGCGTAAGACGATCGTCTTACACAGGCCGAATACGCCGGGAAACTGGCTATACAGGCGGTCTATCGTGTAAGACAAAGCGTCTAACAGGGGCGCACCGTCTTACCCAGAGGGAATACAACAATGGAGCGTGTGACACTGCGAATTCCGGAACAGCAGATCGACGAGGTCGAACAGCTGGTCGACTCAGGCGAGTTTCCGAACCGGAGCGAGGCAATCCGGTCGGCCGTCCGAGAGATGATCAACGAACAACAAAACGGTCGTCGCGACCAAACAGGCAAACGCGGCTGGGCGAAGGTGTAACGATGCAGGATATCGTACAAGACGCCCTCGACAACGCCGAAGCTGAAGCTCGTCAGATGGACGAGTCGATGGACGACGACGAGTTCGGCGATCCGCGGATCGTGATCGTTGGCTGCGGTGGCGCGGGCAACAACACGATCAATCGCCTGTATAACATCGGTGTCGACGGCGCGGATACCATCGCGATCAACACCGACAAACAGCACCTGAAGATGATCGAGGCCGACACCAAAATCCTCGTTGGGAAATCGCTGACCAACGGGCTCGGTGCCGGTGGCGATCCGTCGATGGGTGAACGCGCGACAGAGATGGCCCAGAGCACGATCAAAGAGGTTCTCGGCGACGCCGACCTCGTCTTCGTGACCGCCGGCATGGGTGGTGGTACCGGCACGGGTGCCGCCCCCGTCGTTTCGAAAATCGCGAAAGATCAGGGCGCAATCGTCGTCGGAATGGTCTCGACGCCGTTCAACGTCGAACGTGCTCGGACGGTCAAAGCCGAGGAAGGCCTCGAGAAACTCCGAGAACAGGCCGACTCGATCATCGTCCTCGATAACAACCGGCTGCTCGATTACGTCCCGAACCTTCCGATCGGGAAAGCCTTCTCCGTGATGGATCAGATCATTGCCGAGACGGTCAAGGGAATTTCGGAGACGATCACCCAGCCGAGCCTGATCAATCTGGACTACGCGGATATGTCCACGATCATGAATCAGGGCGGCGTCGCGGTGATGCTCGTCGGGGAGACACAGGACAAGAACAAGACCCAGGAAGTCGTCAGCGACGCGATGAACCATCCGCTTCTCGATGTCGACTATCGGGGTGCCTCCGGCGGCCTCGTTCACATTACCGGTGGACCGGATCTCACACTGAAAGAGGCCGAAGGCATCGCGGACAACATCACCGAACGACTCGAGGCGAGTGCAAACGTCATCTGGGGCGCGCGCATTCAGGAGAACTACAAGGGCAAGGTTCGCGTCATGGCCATCATGACTGGCGTCCAGAGCGCCCAGGTTCTCGGCCCGACGACGCAGAAACAGGCGGACAAGTCCCGACAAAGTATCGAAGGGATAAACGAGGCCGATTTCGATGCGAGCCAGAACGTCGAAAACTCGCATCCCGGCACCCAGAGTGACGGTGGCAGAGACAAAGTCGAGCAGAAAAACGGCGTCGACGTCATTCGATAATCCGTTCGGTCCGTTCTCGTTTCTCGTGTCTTACTCGACAGTGACGAAGACTGACGAGTGTCTCTCGGCAATCGTTGCTCTTCTGTTAGTCCCTACTCGAACGGCTCGGTTGCTGATTACCCGCTCGCTCGAGAGGACGTGGAGCAGGAAACTGATCTGCATAACGAATCGTTTGACTGCTGAAGCCGTCCTCAGACGAGCGCGTCTAACAACGAACATTTCCGACAGCGTTCTCGGGTCGTCGTGGATCCGCACTCGACGCACTCCCGGAGGTCGGCCCCCTCCTCGTTGTCGCCGTTGTACCGGTTCGCGACGATTCCGGCGAGCTCCTCGTAGCCCGAGAGGATCGAGTGTCGCGTCCCCGGATGGTTCTCCTCGAGGTCATACAGGAGCTGTTGGATCTCGGCGCGGTAGGCTTCGCTCGAGTGGGGACACTCAGTGATGTGGGCGGGGAGGTCCTCGAGGTGCGCGTAGAGGGCGACTTCCTTCTCCGGAACGTCTCGAAGCGGCTTGGCCCGTGGGACGAACGCATCCTGATCTTCGCGTTCCGATATCGGCCCGAGGCTCGCGTCGAAGTGTTTGGCGATCTGGGCGACGTCGCCCTCGAGGAAATTCATCATCGCCGTTTGGGCTTCGTCATCGAGGTTGTGTCCGGTCAGCATGAGGTCGGCCCCGAGTTTCTCGGCGTACTCCTCGAGAAGGTCCCGTCGGAAGACCCCGCAGTAGGCGCAGGCGGCCATGTTTTCGGGGTCGTCCTCGACGACGTCGTCCATCTCGACGCCGAACTCCTCGGCGTAGCTGACGACTTCGTGGCGGATATCGAGGTCGTCGGCCAGCTCGATGCAGGCGTCGACGGACTTGTCGCGGTACCCTTCGATCCCTTCGTGGATGGTCAATCCGACGAGTTCGATGCGGGGGTCCTCTTCGAAGGTGTCGTAGAGAAGTTGTGTAAGAACGACGCTGTCTTTGCCGCCGGAGAGGCCGATAACCCACGTTTGCGGGTTTTCGGGCGTGGCGTCGTGGGGGACGAGGTCGTCCCGACGAACTCTGCGACGGACGCGTTTTTCGACCGATTCGCGAAAGTGAGCCTCACAGAGGTGGGCTCCCGAGTACGCGGCGTGCATGACCGAGGGCTCTTCACACCGGTTACACTCCATTGCGAGCGCCTAGTCGGTCCGGGTGTATGTCGGTTTCGTCTCTGACGGTGTTCTCGAAACTCCCTGATCCGGTTTCGGACGGTGGCGGCGAAACGTCTATGGGACAACACATCTCACTCTCTCGAGAAGATGGTCATGTACGACCGGCCGGACTCGAGTGGCTACCGGATGATCGATACGTTCGACAACGGCTTCGGCTGGCTGGCTCATCCTCAGGAAACGGGACTGCGTGCGAGTCACGCGTTCGTCGGTGACGACGGCGACGTCTGGTTGTTCGATCCCCTCGACGCACTCGGTATCGACGAGGAAATCGACGCGCTCGGCGACGTCGCCGGTGTCGCGGTCTGTTCGCGGTACCACGCCCGCGATTCGGCGGCGTTTGCACGGCGGTACGACGTTCCCGTGTACGTCCCCTCGTGGATGGGGCGCGTACCTGAGCGCCTCGAGGTACCACTCGAGTATTACGAAAGCGAGCTCGGTTCGTCCGGATTCACCGTCGAACAAGTCGGTCCGGTACCCGGGTGGTCCGAAGGCGTCGCCTATCGGGAGAGCGACGACACGCTGTACATCCCCGACTTGCTCGGCACTGCACCGCTGTATACGGTTGGTCCGGAGCGCCTCGGTGTCTTCCTTCTCTGTCGCCCAATGCCGCCGTTCGAGGCGTTTACGGGCCTCGATCCGGCACGGATTCTCGTCGGTCACGGGACCGGACTCTTCGACGAGCCGGCCGGTGCGCTCGTCACCGCGCTGGCGAACGCTCGGCGCGGCTTTCCGCAGGCACTGCTCGAGCACGGTCCGACGCAACTTCGCGCGTTGGCCGGGGCGCTCGGCGACTAGTCGGTCATCGGGCCCCCTCGGAACGAGGTGTTCGGGTGCTGATACCGATCAGGCTGGAACCGTTGGGCGGTTCTCGACGGCTTCGGCCCCGTCTTTCAGGGAGGCGATGAGGGTATCGATGTAGCGTTCTCGAGGGCGGGAGGAAAACAGTTCGTGACCGCCGCTGTAGAGGACGACATGTTCGGACGGCACCCGTTCGCCGATCGGTCGAAGGCTGATGACGGGGTCACGGAGCGAACAGAAGACGACGGCGTCGTGGTCGATCGTGAGCAACTCCTGTTGTGCTCGTCGCGTCTCCCGGATGAACGCCGGTGAGACCCATTCGGGAGTCGTGGCGATCTGGTGGTCCGTCGCGAGACTTCCGAGTTCGGTCTTTCCCATCCCGCCGAAGGGAACGAACGGGAAGCTCGTCGGGATTTTCTCGATCATGTCGAGGGCGAATTCGGGGTGGTCTTCGCTGTAGCCCCACCAGGGGCTGAGATAGACGTGGTTTTCCGCCCCGTCGAGAGCCTGTCCGATGAGCGCGCCCGCACTGTGGCCGAGCAGCTGGTAGCCGTCCAGGTCGATCACGTACTCGACGATCGGCTCGAGCCAGTCGGCTTTGAAGTCATCGATATTCGTCGGGGGTTCGAAGGCGTGGATTCGAAACCCGGCGTCCGCAAGCTTTCCGATGAGCCAGCTCACGTTCTCGTGGGTCCAGCGATTCCCCCAGCCCATGATGAAGACCAGGTCGTCGTCGCTGCCCTCGTTGAAGATCCGATGTCTCATACCCGGTCGTTCGTCGGGCGGAACCAAAAATCTGCGCTCTTGACACAAGCGGTTGCGGATCGATCCTCGAGAACACGGGACCTGCGACACTATTCCCTTATGGGAACAGATCGAGGAGAATAGCGGCACCGAGAGCTCCGACGGCCATCATCGCCCCGCCGATCGCGAGGGCCGGTGTCGTTCCTCCGTCGATCACGATGAACGCACCGACGGAAAAGAAACTGAATGCGAACGCGAGCAAAACTACCGTTCCGATGACGCTCAACAGGGCGTCTTCGATGGCGCGTCGAAGGATCTCGTACTGTCGGCGATTCTCGAGGGCGCGGTCGTCTCCACCGTCGTCTGGAGGGACTGACTCGTCCATCAATGGATTTTCAGACTGATTGATATAAAGCCCTTCTGTCCAGTGTTTCCGGGACTCCCTTTGCCCGGAACGAGCTTTTCTTCGTGTCGGGACCCCTCGAGCGTGCGAGGAAACGATTTTGCGCGTCGAGCCCCTACGAGGCGTAATGACTGGATTTGACCGCTCTACGGCGGTCGATCGACTCGAGGAAGTCGTCGATACCGTCGAGGACGAGCTCATGCCGGTCCCCGTCCGCGAGGTGTGGGCGTTCGGGGACGTGGCGCTGGGACTCGATCCCGTCGAACGGCTCGATATCTACCTCACGAAAGACGTCCTCATGCGTGAAAATTCGGGCCAGGGGCCGTCGGTCGAGGGGAACGAGGGCTCGTACGACGTCGACGGCGTCGGCAAGTCGGTTCGCACCGAGTGGGCGGAGGAGTACCCCCAATTCCTTCGCGCGAACCGGAACGGTCACGCCGCACCCGAAAAGTGCCTTGCGGCTCACCTGCTCCCGTCGGACGAACCGGTCCACCTCGAGGTGTGTAATACGCCCTTCGAGGACAACGTCACGCAACGTCTTCGGGGTGCGAAGCTTCGAGAGGACTACACCCAGCTGCTCGATCCGCGGGGCGTCTGTCTCTGGATCGACGGCACGCGAAGCGACGAAGCGTTTCGGAAACTCCGCGAGAGCGATCTCGCGCTCCCGACGCTCTCGTCGGCCCTCGAGATGCTCGGCATGGACGAGCCGGAGGCGGGCGAAGCCGCACAGACAGTCCACGAGTGGCGCGCCGACCAGGAGGGCGTGACGATCCGCGGTGACGTCGTCTGAGCCGAGTCGTCGATCGTTCAACCGAGTTCTCTTTGCTGTCGTCCGTCCGAGTCGGACATATCCGCGTGACGAAACGTCTTTGCCGTGGCTCTCTGATCTGTGCGTATGAGCAGTGACTCGTCGATCGTCGGCAAAATACTCACGCCGCGGGTCGCAGTGTTTGCGAACGTCGGTCTCGTCGTAACCGGCTCCGTCCTCGGACTGTTGAGGCTGATCGATTCCGTCTCGGGTATTCTGATCGTCGTTATCGGCTTTCTCGGTGTCCTCGCCTCGATATTTGGGTATCGAGAGGAATAGTTGCTTATCGACCGTCGACGCGCCCGACGGTGACGTAAAACGGAACGCGTTCTGACCGCTGGTACTCCTCGTCCTGCATCTGGTCGATCACGCATCGCCCCATCTCGCGCCAGGAATGTCTGAGGTCTCCATACCCCTCCTCGGTCAACTCGCCGGCGAGGAGCGTTTCTTTGTCATCCGCCAGTCCAGCACCCGTCGCTTTTCGACGGGCGACAGTAAGTGCATGTTCCTCGTACGGGGGAGAGATCGTCCGAACGTGATCGTACGATCGCGTTTCGCACACCTCGAGGCCCGCAGACTCGAAGGCCTCGTTCGCGTCGCTACCCAGTGTAACGTCGGTTCCGACGCCGTCGAGGTAGGCTCGACGCGCCCGTTGCTCGAGTCGTTCTTCGCGGTCGACGCTCGAGGCGATTTCGACGGCTGCGTTGTCGGGTTCGACCGCCGCGACGAGGTCGCTCGAGACGCGGGCGAACTCCGAAACCGCCGCGGCCGGATCCGGGAGGTTGATCAACAGCGCCTGACAGACGACCAGGTCGAACGTATCGTCTGGAAACGGAAGTTCGAGGGCGTTCCCGGCGACCGCCGAAACGCCGTTTCTTGTTCGGGCGGCCTCGAGGAGCGTCGAATCGACGTCACAGCCGATTACGGTCCCCGGAGACTCGGCTGCGAGGACTCGACTCAACTCGCCAGTCCCACAGCCGACGTCCAGAATTCTCTCTCGCGACTCGAGGGCCAGCGGAGCGAGCGCGTCTCGAGAATCGTCCCACATCCCCTCGCGGGTTCGACGCAGGTACTCGGCTGCAAACTCGCGCACGAATGGATACTGCGGCGTCTCGAGTAAAAGCGGGTCGGTTCGGACCGGATGCGCTTTCGCGACCGTGGCACTCGAACACTTCTTACAACCTGGCATCCAATTCCCGCTCTGATCGTGCCTGCGGATTCGCGCCAAACCTATTTCCCTTCGATTGATGAATATCCTCTATGGGCGATACGACCTCCTACGAAGACGAAATCGCACGGGAAGAGGCATCGGATCTGGTACAGGAACTGGCTCGAGAACTGCGAAACGACGACGTTGCGGAGATTCGAATCGGAAACAAGATGGTTACGCTGTCGCCGGCATCGTCGATCGAGTACTCCATCGAGGCTCAGGAGCGGTCGCCGATGCTTGGGGGCGCTCGAGAAGAGATCACGCTCGAGTTGGCCTGGAAAGTCGAGGAAGATACCTGAGAAAATCGCAGGCGGCGGTTCGCGGTTCCGCTCCGCGGTCAAGGTGTGGCCCGGGCAAGGTCGAGGTATGAACCGGGCAAGCGAGAACGCTGTTTGACCTTACTCCTCGCGCAGTTCTTTGACCTTCTGGATGTTCCACGCGAAGCCCCGGCCGTCTTCGGTGGGCGTCTCGAGTGCGAACGGAAGCGCTCGTAGATCGGGGTGGTTGACGATTGCCTTCATCCCGTCCTCGCCGATGTACCCCTCGCCGATGTGGGCGTGTTCGTCCTTGTGCGTCCCGACATCGTGTTTCGAGTCGTTGAGGTGGAGGTACTCGAGGTACTCAAGGCCGACCTCGTCGTCGAACCGACCGATCGTCTCGTCGACGGCCTCCGGCGTCGTAAGGTCGTTGCCCGCGACGAGGGTGTGGGCGGTGTCGATACAGATGCCGATATCCGTCTCGGTGCGGTCGATAATGCCCGCGAGGTGCTCGAACTCGCCGCCGAGTTTCGTGCCGCTTCCCGCGTCGGATTCGATGAGAATCGTCACGTCCTCGGGGACGTCGAGGTCGTCGATGACGCCCGCGGCGTTGTCGAGACCGCCTTCGACGCCAGCGCCGGTGTGTGCGCCCAGATGGACGTTTACGTACGGAATATCGAGCCGCTCGGCCGCGTCGAGTTCGGCCTGCATGCTCTCTTTTGACTTCCGGCGGAGGTCCTCTTTGGGCGTACAGAGGTTGACCAGGTACGCAGAGTGGATCACCCACGGCCCCTCGAGTTTTTCGTTGGTCTCTTCCTGGAACCCCTGTGCGGCCTCTTCGCCGATTTCGGGTTGAGCCCAGACCTGTGGCGAGGTCGTAAAGACCTGTCCGCAGTTGCCACCGAACGCGACCTGACGGTGGACTGCATTCCGAATGTCGCTATAGGGTGGAGTCTCTTCGTCCGATGAAACGCGCGAACCGGAAATCGAAACGTGTGCGCCGACCTTCATGGATTCTCGTCAGTACCGAGCCGTGATAGGTATAACGAACCGATGTCGGCGCTTTGCTCTGCTATCGATAGCCGTCGGCTGTACTATCTCAGTGCTCGCTTTTCTCGAGCACGTCCCGATTTCGAACCCACGAGTCCGCCCCGAATTTTCGTGTGGCCAGTTCGTCTGCGGCCTCGAGTTCGGCGTCGCGCCACGTCCCTTCCTCGGCGTCACACCATTCGCCGAGACAGTCGGCGAGTGTCCCGAACGCTTCCTCGCGGTCGATTCCCGCCTGCTCGCGGATGCTCGTCACGCGCTCGGTGAAGGTCGTCCCCTCGAGATCGGTGTCGAACACGCCGACGTGGCGCTCGGGCTCGAGGTCGTAGCTCACCGACCCGTGCTGGATGACGACATCCCGTTGTCGATACTGGGCGTTGCCGCTGATCTTGGCTCCGTCGACGACGATGTCGTGGGCCGGGTGAATATCTCGCAGATAACACGACGGCTGGTAGATCGCCTCGCGTTCGGTGCTCGCGAAGTCGGCGTCGACACCCATTCGGGAGAACGCCTCGAGGATCGGTTCACAGAACAGGGCGTAACAGTCCATGAGGTCCCCGGGAACCTCCTCGGCGGGGGCGACGATCGTGTAGGAGATGTCGGCGACCGAATCGTGGTAGATGCCGCCGCCGCCGGTCTGTCGACGCGTCACGTCGACCCCGTTTTGCTCGCACCACTCCCAGTCGACCGACTCGGCGTCCTGACGATACCCCATCGAGAGCGTGCTGGGTTCCCACGAATAAACGCGAACCGTCCGCAGGTCGTCCTCGAGGGCCGTTCGGGCGGCAACCTCCTCGAGTGACATCTGCGTCGCTCCGTCGCGAGGGTCGTCTCTGATCAGTCGCCAGTCCCGACGCTCGAGGTCGTCCGTAGTCATGTGCTCACGGATGGGCGGAATCGAGTTAGTGATTGCGGAGCTTCGGAGGTCTCGAGGGGACAGATCGATAATCGAACCGATTTGAAGGGAACGTCGAACCGATTTGAACGCAAAGCTGGCAGACTCGAACGCAAAGGTGAACGATTCATACCTAAGATCGCCAGTTCGTTACTTTGGTGAGAGAACGCTGTCGGGTCGTTACTCCGGCGGGACGCTCACCAGTCCGGACGGCTCCTCGTTTGACGCAGTCGTCAGCACGAATTCCCACGTTGATTCGTTGTCAACCGACTCGGCGCTCGAGATCGTGATATTCGGTTCGGAACAGTATCGGAGCAGTTCGATCACGATTGGGAGCGTCACGACGCCGGTTTCCGCTCGGCCGAGCGCGTAGGCGGCGAGAGTCACGGTCCACGACCGCGATTCGACCGACCGGTCGACCGCAATCCGCTCGAGGGTGTAGTCCTCGAGGAGTGCGACAGACTGGAGTCGCGATAACGTCACCTCGAGTGGTTCGTCGCTCGCCGGTGGCGACGACAATCGCTGTGCGGCGGCGAGCAATAGTGGTGCCTGCTCTCCCGGCTCGAGTTGCCGCTCGAGTTCGATCGCCATGCTCTCGAGCAGTCGAAGGCAGAGTTCGTCCGGCGATTCGACCGTTTCCGCGATCTCGAGGTACGTATCCATGATCGCCCGCTCGACCGATCGGTGGGAGGATTCGGCGACGGTTTCGAACACCGACCCCGCGATGGCGTGACAGAAGTCGATGAGTGATTCCTCACTGCCTGGCTCGTTGGGAGGAAACGACAGGGTCGTCTCGGACGCGTCGTCCGATCGTCGCCCGGTCTCGCCAGACGCGACACCGTCGTTCGCGGGATCGTCGGCGATCTGCGACGTCAGATCGTCGTCCTGACAGACGATCACGTCATACCGGGGTAGTTGCGGGTCGTACTGACGGAGGGCGGCCCGGTACTGTTCTGTCGCTCGCGCGCCCGCTCGAGCGGTCGGCCTGTTTTCGAAGCGAAGACCGATGGCGGGTGCGGGATGTTCTCCGGTGCGTCCACATCGCAGGTAGTACGGTCCCGTCTCGTCGGCGAGCGCCTCTAAGTGCTGGCGAATGTCTCCGAGTGTCGTTCCGATCATTGTGTAGTCTCGTTTCAGCTGGTCCGCGTGGCAACCGCGAGTAAAATTCGGTTAGTGGAGTCGCGGATCGTTGTTTTCGTCGTTCGGTGGTGGGGACTCATAGATCGCTGTTGACGATATCTGCGACGCGCTCTCGATCGAAGAGCTGTTCGTCCGTCGGAATATCCTCCGAATCTCCGGGCCACTCGCCGAACTCATCGGGATAGACCTGCTTTGCTAACGCTTCGGTCGAAAACAGATGCGTGATCGGCCCCATGAACTGGCCGGACGACCGGACGACGTTCCCGCTTTCGACGGCTTCGAGCTCGCTCGCAGTTGAGTGATTCTCGAGGGGGTCGATGACCTCGGTTTGCCACTCCTCGTCGGTCATCGAGGAGAGGTTATACGCCCCGAGATAGTCGGGCTCGACCTCGAGCAGGGTCTCGTACCCTACCGGCCCATCGGGTTCAATGTCCGCGAAGGCATCTTCGAAGCCGAGGTCGCGGAAGCTCTGGGCGTCGTTTCGTTTGTCGGCGATCGGTGCCGGTTCGAACTGGCCCGATTCCGCGCTGATCCCCCGCCAGAAGACGGCCGCACTCGGGCGTTCGTCTTCGGGTGGGAGTCCAGCCTCGATATCCGCGATGAATTCGTCGCGGAGTTCGACCCAAGCCTCGTACTGTTCCTCTCGTCGGAATATCTCCGCGATCTTTTCGAACAGTTCGTACATCGTGTAATACGGCTCCTCGTTGCCGTCGAACTCGAACCGAATGTACGAGCCGAGATACGGAGCGACACTCGTTTCGATTTCCTCGAGGTCGGCGTCCGACCAGCCCGAATAGCTCTGGAGCATCCGCGGGTCCATCAGGTGGACGTCGGCGCCGACTTCGTAGAAGATCTCTTTATCGTACGTTCGGGCGGATTCTCCCTCTCCGTACTGTAGAATTTCGTCCGGGTCGTGCTCGACGCCGGGCAACTGGTCGTAAAACTTGTAGGGCTTCCGGTCGGGATAGGCGTGGGCTTCCGGTTGCAATCCGAGAGCCATCGCCATGTCCTCTTGCGTGCCCGGAATGACCGAGAACGTTTCGGGGACTGATTCGAACGTGTGACAGCCCGCCGGTTCGATACAGACTTCGTAAGACTCGGTTTCGCCCGAACCGTTCGATGTCTCGCTTTCTCCGTTCATACAACCCGCGATTGCGGTCGCAATCGCTCCTGAGCCTGCTGCCAGTAACTGGCGTCTGTGCACCATGCTTTTAGGTTGGCCTAAAATATTAAAAGTGCTTTGTTTTAGGCAAACCTAAAAATGTGGCTCAGAGAGCCGAGATAGCTACGCCGACGAAACGCTCACAGAGAAACGACCGATACAACCCTTCTTAGCGCCGTAGTGCGCGTTGGCGCGACGCTTCGATCGAATCATCGTGAAGCGGGCTCACGGGGGTGATCCGTATGCCGTCGTTTTCCTTGACGCGGGCCTCGATCCCGAACACCTCTTCGAGAAGGGCTTCGGTCACGACTTCCGCGGGCCGGCCGCGGGCGTGGATCGAACCCTCGTTGAGCGCGAGCAAGTAATCCGCGTATCGTGCCGCCTGTTCGATATCGTGTAAGACGAGCACGACGGTGACGTCGCTGTGGTCTCGAAGCGCCTCGACGATCTCCATCACCTCGAGCTGGTGGTGGATATCCAGAAACGTCGTGGGTTCGTCGAGCAACAGGATTTCCGTCTCCTGTGCGAGGACCATTGCGATCCAGACTAACTGCTTCTGGCCACCGCTTAGACTCCCCACGTCGCGGTCTCGAAGGTGATCGACGCCGGCGAGCGAGATCGCTCTGTCGACGGCCTCCTGATCGGCCTGCGTCACCGATTCGAAAAACCCTCGATGCGGGTATCGGCCGTGATAGACGAGGTCTTCGACCGACAGGCTTCCCGGGGACATGTTCTCCTGTGAGAGCAGGCCGAACTTCCGAGCGAACTCCTTCGAGTCGAGTTCGTGAGCGTCTCGCCCGTTTAACAGCACCGTTCCCGATTCGAGCGATATCTGCCGAGCGATCCCCTTTAGGAGCGTACTCTTCCCGCTTCCGTTTGGACCGATGAGCGCGGTCACATCGCCTTCCGGAACGACGATCGATTCATCGTCGATGACCGGTTCCTCGGCGTTCGGATAGCCGACGACTAACTCCTTGCCGACGAGCTGTTCGCTCTCGTCGTCATTCGGTCGTTTTCGTTCGGTAATCGGTTCATCCCGTTCTATCTCCGTGTTTTCTCGATGTGTTTCTACGGACATTCGTAATCGCCTCCACGTGCACTGTTTGGTGTTCGTCCTCGTCGTCCGATATGCGCTCGAGCGTGATGGCACCGACAGGTATTCGCCCTTTCGATCATCAGATCTCACCGAGTTGCTCTTTCTTTCGCATTAGATAGAGGAAGTACGGCCCGCCGATCAGTCCCGTAACGATACCGACCGGTATCTGGACGGGGTTGAGTGCGAGTCGCGCACCGACGTCCGCGGCGACCATCAACGCCGGTCCGACGAACAGACAGCCGATGATCAGCCGTTTGTAGTCACTTCCGACGATGTTCCGAACCATGTGCGGGACGATCAGCCCGACGAAGCCGACGATACCGGCCACGGCGATACTCGCGGCGGCCGCGAGGACGGCGACACCGGAGAGGGCGAATCGCACTCGCTCGACGGACATTCCCAGCGACGACGCCGTCTGTTCGCCGAGCAAGAGCACGTTCAGTTGGCGGGAGCTAATGATCGCAAGCCCCATCGCGACCACCGTCCACGGCAGGACCATCCGCACCTGCTGCCAGTCGACGCCGGTGAGCGATCCGCTCGTCCACGCGATAGCTTCCTGAACGATGCCGATATCGTCGGCGAAGAAGAACATCGCGGTCTGGAGCGACCCGAATACCGTTCCGACGATAACGCCGGCGAGGACCAGCCGAATCGGACTCGTTCCGTTCTTCCAGGCGATGACATATACGAGCAGGAACGCAACCGCGCCACCCGCTGAGGCGACCAGCGGAAGGACCGTCGTCAATCCGCTGAAAACCGTCAACACCAGCAGAATCATCAACCCCGCGCCGGAGGAGACGCCGAGGATGAACGGGCTCGCGAGTTCGTTTCGGGTAACCGCCTGAAAGATCGCGCCGGAGACGGCGAGGTTCATGCCGACGAATATCGCCACGAGTACCCGGGGAAGCCGAAGGTTCCAGACGATGAGCGTCTCCGTCGACAACTCGGGTAGCTCTCCCTGATAGCCGGTGAGAAACCGCATCAGATCCTCGCCAACGAAAAAGTTGAGGAGCCATCGGGGATCGAGCAAGACCGTCGTGTCGAACACGGCCCGAATTGCCTGTCCGAACGTCATCGAATACGCCCCGTACCTCACTTGGACGAGCCCGGAAATGGCGACGATTATCGAACTTCCGAGACACAACGAGAGGAGTTTGCCATCAATAAGCGAGGGTTCGTTCCGCCGACGGCCGGCGCTCGCATCGGTACTCGAGGAACCCGGTGATCGTTCAGCGGATCTGCTGGATCGATCCGTTCCAGTTTCGGTCATCGTGGCACTCCGTCTATCCCCATCGAATTCTCGAGACTGTGGGCTACTGTGGTCACATCGATAGCGTACTTCTCGGAGCCGATGCTACCGGGTGCTATCGAGGTGTTAGTCCACTCGCCGTTGCTGTTCGGTTCTCCACGCATGCTATGAGTCGGTACTGATATCTGCGACGCGATCTCGGTCGAACAGGTCCTCGTCGGGCTCGAATTCGTCCGGATAGAGCTGTTGTGCCCCCCGCTCAAGTTCGAACAGGTGGCTGATCGGTCCGAGGTACAGCGGCCCGCCCTGAAAGACGCGACCGTTCTGGACCGCTGTCAGTTCGCTCCCCACGGAGTGGTCTTCCATGTACGAAAGCACGGACTCGCGGAACTCGTCACGGGATTTGTGGTGGTGGCCGCGGATCAGGATCACGTCGGGGTCGACTTCGAGGACGGTTTCATAATCAAGGGTGCCTCGTTCGGTCGTACTCAACCCGTCAATCCCGGTCCCCGAAAGTGCGTCCTCGAGTCCGAGTTCGTGCCAGTGTTTGTTGTCCGTTCCGCGGTCGGAGAGTCGATACGGCGTAAACTCCTCCGGCTCGTCCGAATTGTCGTGCGTGAGTAGTGCGGTTGGTCTGTCTTCGATTGGGGGCAGTCGTGACTCGACGTCCGAAACGAACTCGTCGTGAAGGTCGGCAAACTCCTCGAACCGATCCCGTTGCTGGAATACGTCCGCGACGAGTTCGAATGCCTCGTACATCGAATAGTATCGGTAGTCGTGCCAGTCGTCGGTTCGTCTGAAGATCGTGTTGCCGATGAACGGGGCGACGTTCTCATCGATTTCCTCGACATCTGCTTCTTCGAGCCCGAACGCCGAGTTATGGACGAGCCAATTCGGGTCTATCAGGTGAACGTCTGGGTCTAGTTCGTAGAACAGTTCCCTGTCGACGCCGTCGTTCCAGAGCTCGGTCAGCGAATCCAGATCGAACTCAATGCCGAGTTCGTCGAAGTGCTTCGTGACGATTCGATTCAACTCGCCGGCGGCGAGCAGTCCGTCGCCGACGCCGAGTGCGATTCCCATCTCGGCGTAGTTGCTCTCGTAGACCACCCACTCCTCGGGAACGTCCTGAAATTGGACTTTTCCAACTGGTTCCATCGAGACTGTATACGAATCTTCTCCCCCGCCACCCGAGTCGACTTCGGGCGTCGAACAGCCAGCCAGTAGTACTGATCCGACGGCCGTTCCGCCGGTCGCTAACACTCCCCTTCGAGTTGTCCCGTTTGTGCGTGCTGAGACGACCATCATTCTTTAGGCCCACCTAAATCATTATAACCGCTTCGATTTTTTGGCACACCTAAAACTAGGCGATCCGGTAGAACGTGCGGTGAGGTACTAAATCACAGCTCGACTGCCGTCCGACAGTTCGGCTAAAATCCGTTTTATCCCCGGAATGCCTGGTGAGTGGCTGATGCTCAATACTTGTCTGTTCACAAACTCGGGATTTTATATCTCATTATGTGGTTTATAAACTACTCTCATCGAAACGGGCGAGCGTCTGGACTGGAGTCACACGTCACGACGTTTTTACGTACCCGGCGGGTACACCGTCCATGGTGCGGAATATCGCCGGTCTCTTGCCGGAGCTCGAAACCGAGGACTTCTATCTCCTCTCGGGGGTCGAACAGGGGATGCGTTTCTCCGAGTGGGTCCAGCGAGAGAAATTGACGGACTTCTCCGGCTTGACGCCGGAGGAGGTCGACTACCGCCTCGAGCGCTGTCTCAAACGCGGGTTAGTCGAGAAAAAGACGATCCAGTACGAGGGATACACCCTCCAGTTCGAGGGCTACGATACGCTCGCATTGCGCGCGCTCGTCGAAGGCGACACGATCTCCGAATTCGGAGCGCCCCTCGGCGTCGGCAAGGAAAGCGACGTGTACGAGGTCAAATCGTACAAACCCCTCGCACTGAAGTATCACCGCGAGGGCTATACGAACTTCCGAGAGGTCCACAAAGAACGCGATTACACCGCTGACAACGATCACGTCTCCTGGATGTACACCGCAAGAAAAGCCGCCGAACGGGAACACGACATCCTCGAGTCGCTGTATCCCGACGTATCCGTCCCTCGTCCGATCGAACAGAACCGCCACGCTATCGTCATGGAGAAGATGGACGGCGTCGAACTCTCCCAGACCAGACTCGAGGACGAACAGGTTCGAGGTGTGCTCGACCTCCTGTTGAGAGAGCTCACTCGAGCGTACGAACTCGGCTACGTTCATGCCGACATGAGCGAGTACAACGTCTTCGTCAGCGAGTCAGGGGTAAAAATCTTCGATTGGCCCCAGTCCGTCCCGACGGACCACGAAAACGCGACGACGTTCCTCCGACGAGATCTGAAGAATCTCGTGGGCTACTTCCGCCGAAAGTATCCGAGTCACGTTTCGGACGACCTCGAGAGCGATCGCGTCGCGGATGCGATCGCAGACGGCTCCTTCGAGTCGATCGCGGATATCGAATAGCACCGTTCCGAGGTACTGCTGAGTCGGTATTGTTCTCTGGTCTCGAGTCTCTCCGGAGCTAAAACGTCGATCGGTACCTGATTGGGGAATTCTTGTGGTGAGTTAGGCTGCACTCGAGTCGATATCGTTGATCTGGACGAAACCGTACTCACAATCCGGGCAGTGCCACTTAATTTTCTCGCCGAGGTGCAGGGTCGTACTGGCGGCGCGGTAGAAGGTTTTGACCCCACACTCCGGGCACTCGTGTTCGAGTTCCTGGGACATACGAGTCGATAACGAACGAACCGAGTTTAACGTACTGATTTCGAGTACGCACCCTGGCCATCCCTTATGTAATACATCCCATGTTGCTATATAGAATGTGTGGGCTTCGAACGAAACTCTCGGAGTTCATTCCTCGAGTTAACACCCACACGCCGTCGCGCCGAGATGTCGGCGGCGACGAATGCACACGATTAGGGGCCGTTGGCTGATTTTCGAGAACGGCCCGTCGCACTCGCAAGCGACGACCGGAGTGAATTTCGCTGGCTTTCTGGACCACCCTTGCGACGAGAGATATTAAAAATAGATAAGATGGTAACAATTTTAAACAATACGTGTGGTAGTACTGTTATGAAGCTCTCAAGACGAACGGCCCTCAAGGCCGGTGTCGGAGCGATATCGATGGCCGTACTCGCCGGATGTGCATCTGACGATGCATCCGAAGAGACTGACGACGGTACCGAAACGCCGGATGACGGTGATGACGATGGCTCCGAGTCAGATCCCGATTCCGAGCCGGAAGAACACTCCCTCGAGTTACTCGTCGAGGAAAACGTCGCCCACGAACATGCGTGTCTCCATTCCGACTTCGACGATCGGATGCCGCTCGAGGCCAGTGACTCGAGCGAGGACGCACCGACGGAAGAAGAGACACACGTGATCTGGGAAATTTCGTACGAGGGTGACCAGGGATACTTCGCCTTCGATGCCGACGCCCACGAGTACGACGGGCCGTTCGTCTTCTATACGGCTGAGGGATCGGCCGAACCGGTCGAGGGAACCGAACAAGAACGCGATGCGGTCGACGATGACGAGTGCGAGACCCTCGATGAGTACGTCGAAGTCGAGACGCCTGAGGATGGACGGATCGTTCTCGAACTGCAAACGTCGTAACAAATCGGTTTCTGGGACGCGTCGTCTCGAATTGGCTTTCTTTCGCAAAAAGCGCTTCCACCCAAACGCATCCTCGCCAGCGCTCTCGAGACTACTCTGATCGATCCCGTTTTCGCGGTTTTTTCTCCGCGCGAGACTATTCTGCTCCGAGCGCCTGTCTCAACGACGGGAGGTTAATCTCCTCCATCTGTTCGATCCAGCCGTATCCGGCCTCGTTCCACTCCTGAATGGTCCCTTCGACGGGCGACAGCGGCTCGTAGTGCTCCGCGTCGGTTTCCTCGAGGAGTACCTCGACCATTTGGGGGATATCCTCGCCGGGATTTTGGGTTTCGAAGGGGTCATAGAGGATCGTTTCGATGTCGTGCTCCTCGACGAGTTCGATCATTTCGGAGATGTCCGCGCTGGTTTCTGCTTCGTCAGGAGAGATCCCGACGGGCGTATGTAACTCGAAGTCGTAGCGGGCTTCGATGTACTGGTAGGAGTCGTGACCCGCAAAGACCGCGACGTCGCGGCTCGCGTTCTCGGTGAGTGCTTCGAACTGCGCGTCGATCTCCTCGAGTTTCTCGACGTATGCCCGTGCGTTTTCCTCGTACAGCTCGGTGTTGTCTCCATCGGCGTCGCCGAGTCCGTCCGCGATCGTCATCACGATATCCTGCGCGATAACCGGATCCACCCAGACGTGCGGATCGGGGTACTCCGGCGCTTCGGTCTCCTCGAGTTCCTCGACGACCGAGACCAACATCGCTTCGTCGCTTGTGTCCCAGACGACGTCGCCATCAGCGACGAGTTCGAACACGATTCGGGCCTGCGTCGGCCCGTCTCCACCGAACACGATGTCGTCTCCCCGCGATTCGATCTCGATATCTTCGTCTTCTTCCTCGACGAAACTGGCCTCGAGCTGGAACTGTTTGTCGTCGCCGATCGGCAAAACTCGTCCTTCGTCGTCCTCGAATATTCCAGTGATCACGACCTCGCCGCCAAGTGGAATGTCGGGGACGCCGCCGTGCCAGTGGTCGATGTGCCAGTAGGCGATTTCGTTCCCGGTTCGTTGGTTGTAGACGTCGAACCCCTCGATTTCGAGATCGTTCGGATCGAAGTCGTACTCCGGCGGTTCGCGATCGATGTCCCCATCGGAATCCATCTCGAGAAGCTGGTTCTCGAGCCCGTCCATGCCATCTATGAGCGTGACGTTGTCGTGATTTTGCTCGAACTCCGAGGCGTACTCTTGGGCCCACGGAAATTCGTCGGTGTCGAGATACACGAACACGTTCGAGTTGGCGATATTCCGCTGGAGGTCGCTTGGCGGTTCCCAGCCGTGGCCCATTTCACCGGTCTCGATCGCGTTCTCGAAGTCGATCTCGCCGTCTGCGATCTCATTGGCCCAGTCCCAGAGCGGGAAGAACGCGGCGTATCCACCCTCGGGCTGCTCACCGTCGGGCTCGCCGAGACAGCCGGCGATCGCTCCCAACGCGATAGCTCCTCCGCCCGCTTTCACCATCGAACGGCGTGTCAGCTCCATACGAACGTGTACGAACAGGTACATAAATAAGTTATTATTTTAATGGGCGATTTTGTTAATAAGGGCCATAATCAAACTCCGAATTGTTATTCATACCGGCGGTTGGTGGATGTGCCGGCCGCTCGGACGACCCGAGTGCGCGAATCATCCCCCCACATACTCAAACTAAATCCCAATAGAGAATTATTAGGTATTATTAAATTTGTCTATATTCATAACATATTTAGGAGTGACTGCTAGACTGGTTACTCGAATGACTAATACCGATGCAAGACGTTCGTCTCGAGGAACCGAACTGGGCGTATTCGCAATCGTCTGTCTCGTGTTAGCTGTCGTCGGACTCCTGGCCGCCACCGGGACGGTCGCCACCGAGGCGGGCGAAGACGACGCGACACTCGACGTAAGTACCGTCGAGCTCGTCGATGCGGAGTCCGGTGAGGTCGTTGCCGTCCTCGAGGACGGCGAGTGGGACGGCTCCCTTCCCGCGATCGAAGAGCCGCCGTTAGAGCAGTCGGGGTCGGCCGCCCTAACGCTCGAGGCCGACGCCGAAGACGAGGACGGAAACGAGATCGATCTCGGAGAGTACGACCTGGGTGCAGAGCCGGCCGATGGTACAGACGACGAGCTAGTAAGCGTCGACGAACGCGGGGATGCCGTCCACCTGGACGGCTCCGGTGAGGGAGAAACAGACCTCGTCTTCGTGCTTCGAGACGGCGGGGCCGTCGCCTACGAGACGCCGAGTATCACGGCGGACGTCGACGTGCCACCGGGTGTCAGATTCCTCGTCGAGACCACTATCAATCACACGCACGCCTGCTTCCACGGCGACTACGACGATCGGGTCCCCCTCGACGCAGGTGACGCGCCGGGCTCCGGACCGATCGTCGACGACGATCACGTCCTCTGGAACGTGACCCACGACGGAAACACGGGCTACGTCTCCTTCGACCCCGAACCGATCGGGTACGACGACGTAGACTTCGTCTTCTACTCGGCGGAAGGGTCGATCGAGCCCTTAAACGCCGACGTTCTCGAGCGCGGCGACGTCGACGAGTGTCCGACGATCGAGGAGTACGCGCAGGTCGAAACGCCCGAGGACGGAACGATCGAATTCGCGCTCTCCGGCGAGGATCGCGACGACGGCGACGAACCGGCTATCGAGGTTTCGAACCTCGATATCGCCGAACAGGGAGCCGACGCGGCGATCGACACCGATGAGGACGCACCCGTTACCGTGGACATCGAGAACGTCGACGACGAGGGCGGCGAGAGCACCGTTGAACTCGACGTCCTCGGCGGCGAGCCCGCGAGCGAAACCGTCGACCTCGAGCCCGGAGAGACCGAATCAGTGACGTTCGAGGGCCCGATCGGTGACCTCGACGCCGGCAGTTACGTCGTGTACGCGTCGACCCCCGACGACGGGGAAAGCGGCTCGCTTCTCGTCGATCCCCCGTCGATCGCCGGAACGGTGACGGACTTCGAAGGCGAACCGGTCGAGTCCGCGACAGTGAACCTCTTTCTCGACGGGAACGGGACCGACGGCGACGCCGACCGAACCGTCGAACCCGAGCCCGACGGAACGTATGCGATCGACGACGTCGACGCACGCTTCGGGGCTTCGACCCTCGAGGTGACCGATGTCGACGGTCACGCGGCGGCCGAACGAACGGTCGAGACCGAATTTGGAGCGGATATCGACGCGGACGTTCGACTCGGGCTCGCCGGTGCGGAAACGAACGCCGGCAACGACTTCGCCGGTATCGTCTCCGACGACGAGGAGCTTCCGGTAACCGCGACCGGCCTTACCGGCCCGGACGAGAGCGAACTGGCCGACGACGAGGTTACTATCCAACTGATTCGCGGGGACGACGTCCTCGTGGAGCGTTCCGGCGTCGATATCGAAGACGGTGCCGTTCTGGAAACGACACTCGAGCTCGACTTGATCGATCCCGAGACGGAGCCGGGTCCGGCGACCATCTCGATAAATGAACTCGAGATCGACCGCGAGGGCGAGATCGAACTCGTCCATGAGGTCCGGTCCCTCGAGGACGGTTTTACCACCACTTCGCTTCCGCAGCCCGCCGTGCTCTACACGGACGGTGTCGACTCGATCGAACAGTGGGATACCGAAAACGAGAGCTACGTCAGCCTCGGCGCGAATTACGACGACGGCGATCTCATCGACGGAGCCGACGCGCTCCACCGCGGGTTGTCCGTCGACGCCGACGGCGACGCCCGCCTCGGCTACGAGTTCGAGACGGACGGAGCGCCGACCCCCGGCGAAGTCCACCTGGAAAACGGCTGGCACCTCGCGGGCTCGAACTTCGCGCTCGGCGAAGGAGACGGCACACAGGACGTCGACGACGACCTCGGGACCATCGACGCGGCCGGCGACGGCATCGCGATCTACGACGATCGACAGCGCGTCGGGCCCGCCCCCTCGCTGACGATCGGCGGCTTCGATTCCTACTGGGTCTACGTCGACGACCCGGATCGGGCCGACCGACCGGTCCTCACGCCGAACTACGACGCGACCGCTCGAGCCGACGCGCTGGCCGAGTCCGAGTAACATTTACTACCAATGAACAACTCACGAACGCTCGTCGCGGCGCTGGTGGTGCTTTCGGCGGTTGCAGTCGGCGCCACGTTCGCCGTGACCGCACAGGATGGCAGTCCACCCGGCGAGCCGGCGAATTTCTATGGATCCGTCGTCGACGAAGACGGTATCGAGGCCGACCCCGGCACGATCCTCGTCACAGTCGTCGACGGCGAGGTTGCGGGCGAGATATCCGTCGAAACCGCTGGCGAATACGGCGGCGACGGCCCATTCGACGAGAAGCTGAGCCTCGACAGCGCCGCCGGCGAGGAGGTTTCGTTCCGCGTTGGGGACGCGTCCGGCCCGGAAGCCGTCGAGAGTCCGGTCGATCTCGAGCCTGGAACCGTCGAACGGCCCCTCGAGTTCCCCGCCGGCGCATTCGAGTACGAGCCGACCGAACTCGAGTCCATCACGGTTGAACTGGCCGAAGCCGCACTCGAGCCCGGCGAAACGACCGAAGCGACGGTGACGGCCACCTTCGACGACGGGACGACCGAAACCGTCACCGACGAGGCGGTCCTCTCGAGCGCAGACAGCGAGGTCGCGTCCGTCGACGGAACGACGATCAAGGGAGAAGCCAACGGCGACGTGTCCATCGTCGCCGAGTACAGCGACGGGACGACCGAAAGCGACAAAATCGACCTTACGGTCGAGGACGATGCTGACTCCGGATCCGGATCGGGGCCCGGCTCTGGCCCCGGAACGGATCCCGAGCCTGACCCCAAACCGGAGCCCGACCCGACGACCTACAGCCTCGAGCTTCTCGGCGAACAGAACGTCAACCATGCTCACGCGTGCACTCACGGGGATTACGACGAGCGCACGCCCCTTGAGGCGGGCGACACTGCCGATACCGGACCGATCGTCGACGACGATCACGTTATCTGGGAGGTGACCTACGAGGGCGAGGACGGCTACGTCACGTTCGACGCCGAAGCCCACTGGTACGACGGGCCGTTCGTCTTCTACACGGCTTTCGGTTCCGTCGAACCCGTCGATGCGGAGGTCTTAGAGCGCGGCGGCGTCGACGACGAGGAGCACTGTGACACCCTAGACGAGTATATCGAAGTCGAGACGCCCGACGACGGCACTATCGACCTCGAGCTCACCGGCGGCGAGCCCGTCGACGGCGACACGGGCCCCGGTACGGAACCAGGTGCGGGATCCCAACTCGAGGCCACGTTCGACGTCGAGCCGTCGAACCCAGTCGTGGGAGAAACGGTGACCCTCGACGCCAGAAACACCACGGGCGACGATATCGACGCCTACAACTGGACGGTCGGCGACGCGGAGGCAAGCGGCGAACGGACGAACGTTACCCTCGAGTCTGCCGGCGAGACGAAGATCGAACTGACCGTCGAGAACGCGGACGGTGAGACGGATACGAGTACGGAGACGGTCAACGTGTCGGCGGCCGCCGACCCCCTCGAGGTGACCCAGATCGAGGTTCCCGAGGAGGCGACCGCGGGCGACTCGCTCGAGGCCACAGTCACGGTCGAAAATACGGCCGATGCCAACGCCACCGGCGAGATCACCTACGAGTTCGATGGCTCGGTACGCGACGAGGAGTCGTTGAACCTCACTGGCGGAGCGTCGGAGACGCTCTCGTTTACCGTCACCGCTCCGGACGACCCGGGGACGTATCGCCATGCGGTCGAGACGGGCGCAAACAGTCGTAACGCAGCCACGACAGTCGAGCCAGACCGAGCGGAGGGCGAATCGGACGAAAGTGAACGGGACGACGAGACCCGCGGTGATGACCCGGACGAGAGCGATCTGCAAGGTGACGATGATTCAGGTGACGACGATACGGCTGACGACGGAATTCCGGGATTCACCGCTCCGGCTGCAATCGCGGCGTTCGCTGTTCTCCTCTCGATGAATCGTTTACGGAGATCGAACTGACCGTTCTTCAAGGCGGCGTCACGATTTCGACGGTCGAATTCGGTGGGGGCGCTCGAGAAGTCGCCGACCGGCGATTGAAAGGAAGTCTTAAGTCGAACGCTCGGATACAATCTGGTGCGGGTTGGTGATCTAGTCCGGTTATGATACCTCCTTCACACGGAGGAAGTCGGCAGTTCAAATCTGCCCCAACCCACTACTTTTGCTGCGAGCAACTCCGCGAGCAGCAAAATCGTTATGTTGGGCAGTTTGAACTAAGCAAGTCACGCGCAGCGAAGCGAGCATGTCTTGAAGCAGTTCAAATCTGCCCCAACCCATTTCTCAGCGACATCATGCGACGAGCGGAGCGAGGCGCTCGTCGCTGAGACATGGTGCGGGTAGATTTGAATCAGGGAGAGAAGCGAACGTAGTGAGTGGAACGACCGTGGTTCAAATCTGCCCCAACCCACTAGTTCTGTCGCAAGCAAATCCGTGAGTGACGGTCTCGTAATGTTGGGACAGTATGAACGAGACGAGTCGCACGCCCGGGAAGCGAACGAAGTGAGCGACCCGGAACGTCTCGGCGTGGTTCAAATCTGCTCGAGCACTACTTCTGTCGCAAACGAACCCGGAAACGGCTCAAAATCCTAACGAGGTTCAGATCCAATTCGACCATTGGTACCGGCTACTCGAGACGAACGCTGATTCGTCTCGAGAGGCCCCCAGACCCTCGAGGCCGACCGATCTGAAGCCGACGACCGTGAATATTCGCGAGTCGATGTTTGTCGCTGGCCCGGTGGTAGGGGTTTATCTCTCGAGCCGGTGGCGGTACCACCGCAATGTCCACGTACGTCACCCTTTGGGAGTTCACGGAGCAAGGTTCACAGACGGTCAGAGACAGCCCGGAGCGCGTCGATCGGATCGAGGAACTGTTCGACGAGATGGGCGGGCAACTCGAGGAGTTTTACATGCTGATGGGGCGGTACGATACGATGACGATCAGCGAGTTCCCCGACGACGAAACGGCCGCGCAGGCGGTCCTCGCGGTCACCGAAAAGGGCAACGTTAGTTCGGAGACGCTCAAAGCCTTCTCGAGGGAGGCGTCGAGAGAGCTACTCGAGGGAATCCCGTAGATATCGATTCGGACGTGCGAACGAACGGCGGCCCGATATTCGAACTCTCGAGTCGAACGGAAAGACGAACCGAAAACAGCGTCGGCTGTGACTGATTACTGGATGGAGAAGCCAGCGGCCACGGTGAGCAAGAACACCATGAATACGGCAACCACCATCATGTATGTTATCGCGCGCGGTTCTTCGATAAGGTGCTGGTAGTAGCCGGCGATCAGGAGGGTTTTGGCTACCGCTAGTAGCATAACCCCGCCCATCGCCGTCCAGTAGTCGAAGTCGAATTCGAAGAATACGAACTTCGCAGTACCCAGCACGAGCAACACCACGTAAATGATCGCGTAGGTCCGAACACTCGCCATTGATAGCTGATTGGGGTTGAAGGGCACTTATAGCTTCCTCATATCGCTCGAGATCGAGCGTCGAATTCTCCACGACCGCGCGGCTATTGACCTGTTTTCGAGCGTTGTGGATTCAAAAACAACGTAAAAAGAACGCGTCGTCGCGACGGCCGCTACATCAGGTAGAACAGTGGGAACAGGAAGACCCACACGATGTCGACGAAGTGCCAGTAGAGGCCGAAGTACTCGACGGGCCGATGATCCTCGAGGTAAGCGTCTATCGAGAGGACTCGATAGATCATAAAGCCTGCAACGATCAGGCCGAGTATCACGTGTAACGCGTGGAGCCCCGTCGTCACGTAGTACAGCGAGTACTCGAGCCCGGTGAACCAGTACTCTCCGTCACTGAACTTGACGCTGTACTCGTAGGCTTTCACGCCCATGAACGCGAATCCGAGTAACATCGTCGCGCCGAGGGTTGCGAGAAGCCCTTTCTTGTTCTGGCGTTCTGCCATCACGAGCGCGAGGATGACGGTGAAACTCGAGGTGAGCAGGATGTACGTGTTCAGTAGGCCGGGCCAGGAGGCGAACGGAATCGTCTCCCATTCGGTCCAGCCCATGTGGATACGCATGAACACGTACGCGCCGATTGCCGCGCCGAAGACCACGACGTCGGATGCAAGGAACACCCAGACGCCCATCTTGGTGTTGTCGATGCCGCCGAACGGCCAGCGTTCGGCGATGGCCATCTCGGGTGCGTTGAACTCCTCGACACCGAACTTGAACAGCGTGTACGTGAGAATCACGAGTCCGATAACGGTGAGTATCGGGTACATGATGTCCGGTTCAGCGGCGGGGCCAGCTGGCATCCCGTTGGCGATTTCGGCGTCGCCGGCTTCGACCGCCGACTCCATGAACTCGTAGACGTACGGTGTCAGTCCACTGATGCCGATGAAGGTCACGAAGGTACCGAGGCCGATACCGAACGGCCAGATGCTCGCGTGATCTGCGTGTTCTTCTTCCGCCTGTGCGGCGGGTGATTCGGTTGCGACGCCGCCGTCGGTCGCTTTCGCGGTGTCGTCGACGAACTCGAGTTGGCCGCTCGCGTAGGATGGGCGGCCGCTCCAGTTGTCAAGCGGCGGTGGTGATGGAATCGCCCATTCCGCCGTTCGGGAGTACTTCCACGGGTTGTCCGGCGCTTTCGGCCCGTAGAGGTAGCTGTGGCCGAACGTGATGAACATGATCGCGAACGACGTCGCAAGGACGAACGCGCCGACGGTCGCCATCTGGTGGTAAATCTGCATCCCCTCCCCGTAGTGGAAGACACGACGTGGCGTCTCCCAGGCGAGGAACATCGGGAAGTAAAGCAGGTTGAACCCGAAGAAGTAGACGGCGAAGTTGAGCTTGCCGAGCTTCTCGGAGTACATCTTCCCGGAGATCTTGGGCCACCAGTAGTAGAGCCCGGCGATCAACGCAGTGACGCCGGAGACCATCACGTAGTGGAAGTGAGCGACGACCCAGTAGGTGCCACGGAACTCGTAGTCAAGCACGACGGCACCGAGGAAGACCCCCGTAATACCGCCGAGGATGAACAGGACGAGCGCACCGAGACTGAACAGGAACGGCGTCGTGAATCTGACCCGCCCCTTGACCATGGTGTAGATCAGCGCGAACACCATCAGGTCGAACGGTAACGAAATCCCGATGGTGGTCGCCATGATCAGCGTCTTGATCTCCAAGTTGATCGTCGTCAGGAACATGTGGTGCATCCAGACGAGGAACGACTGGACCGCCACGAGGACCATCGCGATGATGACCCATTTTCGGCCGACGAGACGGCGACCACAGAAGGTCTGGAACGTCTCGAACATGATCCCCAGTGCGGGGAAGAAGACGATGTACACCTCCGGATGGCCGAAGAACCAGAACAGGTGCGCCCAGAGTAAGCCGGACCCTTGATCGGTCGCGAAGTACTGGGTCATCATGACCCGGTCTATTCCTAACAGTAAGAGCGCCGCGAGCAGAGCCGCGAACGCGAACAGCATCATCCAGACCGTGAGCAGCCACGACCAGGTAAACAGCGGAATGTTCCACAGGCCGAGCCCTTCAGCACGCGACCGGTGGATGGTCACGAGGAAGTTTATCGTCCCGAGGGTAATCGAGAGGACGAACAGGATTAACGCGAATACCGTTATAGTCCCCCCCGTCGTCGCCTCAACCGCGGGCGTGTACGTTGGAACGTTTAGCGGGGCATACATCGTCCACCCGCCGGCGAACGTTCCACCCTGGAAGAACGAAAGCGCGATCATGATTCCCGAGAACAGGTAGAACCAGTAACTCAGGGCGTTCAGTCGGGGGAACGCGAGGTCCTTGGCTCCGATCTGAAGCGGGACGAAGTAGTTCGCGAACCCGGATGCAATCGGGGAGAGGAACCAGAACACCATTATCAGCCCGTGAGCTGTCACAGCCTGGTTAAAGCCGTCACCGGAGAGGATTCCGGTGCCGCCGGACTGCCACAGCTGGGCCCGGAACAACAGCGCCATCATCCCGCCGAGCACGAGGAAGAAAAGCGCCGTGGCGAGATAGAGCGTCCCGACGTCTTTGTGGTTCGTCGTGACTAACCACCGCTTGATCGACGTTTTTGGCGGTAGATCACTCATCAGTTCTCACCACCCTCTTCGTCGTTGTCCGTTTCGTCGTTGCCTTCATCCTCGTTATTCTCTTCATCGTCTTCTTCGTCTTCCGGCGATTCGAGCGTGAACGTTTCGTCGGACGGGCCGGTGAATACGATACTTTCTTCGACCGGCTCGAATTCGTCGCCTTCCGGCGTGATTTCGACATCGTAGTCGCCGCCCTGATCGATTTCGTTGATCGTTATCGAGCCATTCTCGAATTCGTCACCGTCGTAGGCGTACTCGTGGTCTTCCTCTTCCTGGTGAACGAGGGTGAGTTCGTCGACGCCTTCGGTCACGGGCTCTTCGTCTTCGTCCTCGAGGGTGATGTCGAGCGTGAACTGCTCGTCGACCCATTCCTCGTAGGCCTCCTGGTCCTCGAGGACGACGAAGTCATCATCCATGCTGGTGTGACTCTGGCCGCAGAGTTCGAAGCACTCGATCGCGTTCTCGTACTCGCCTGGATCTTCGGCGATGAACCACGTTTCGTCGTGTTCACCGGGGATAGCGTCGGCTTTCACCCGTTCTTGTGTTATCCCAAATGTGTGCCAGACGTCAGTTGATGTGACGCTTATTTGGACCGGCTCATCGGCCGGAACGACCAGTTCGTTCGGCTCGAGTCCGTTGTCGTACTCGTAGGACCAGCTAAACGCGGACCCCTGGACATCGACCTCGATCGCGTCTTCGTCGAGTTCGTCGGGGCCGTCTTCGACGTACAGGAGCATCCCGTACGTCCAGACGATGAGCGCGATCACGACGATCGCACTCAGAATGAACGAGACGAATAGTTTCTTGCCGCTGCCTCCGCCTGTCGGAAGTTCTCCGAGCGCCGGCAGATCTTTGTCGTCGGTTCGGTCCTCCGTATCACGGTACTTGTACGCGTTGTACAGTGTATACGAGACGACGATAATACCGACGAGTGTACCGAGTGCGAGGAAGACGAGGAAGATGTCCTCGAACACGTCGACACGTGTCATGTCCTCGGCACCCGTGCCAATCTGCAATGGAGTCGGAGTTGGAAGTGCGCTGTAGATTGTGTTCACCTCTATTTGGAAACCGGGTATATGTCGGACGATGCTCGCTGGGAGCACTTATCTATTTGGAAACGCTGTCCGCGACACTGTCACGACCGCGTCTTACGAGGTATCGTTCGTGACCAGTTGTGTACTCCCCTAGTCCGTCACTAGTCTGTTTGACCCACGGGTCTTTTTTCTGTCGCTCTCAATGCGCTATTCGTCGCCAGAAACCGCGTATTACCGCTCTAATCGGCCGATGACGCGAATATGTTCGGCCGCTCCGAAATGGGCCCCGTTCGACGACCGTCACTCCTCTCGGCGGCCGAACAGCTGTTCACGAAGCGTCCGCGAGGAGCGTTTTTCGGTCAGAAGCACCGGTACGTCGAGTCGTTCGACGATGTCCGAAACCTCCGATCCGCGAACGTATCTCGAGAGCAAGCCGCGTCTCGTCGCGCCGATAAGCACCATCGAGTGATCCGCCGCTTCCCGCTCGATGGCGCTTCCGACGTCGCCCGAATCGTCGACCCGAAGCGTCGCGTCCGCGAGGTCGTTCTCTGTCGCCCACTCCCTGATGAACGCTTCGCCCTCCTCGCGTTCTTCGGGGCTATCGACGACGTGAAGCAGAGTGATCTCGCTCTCATACTCCTCGCGGAGTGCGCGAGCGATCTCCCCACTCAGTTCTGACTCCTCGCCGCCGGCTGTCGGAACCAGCAGTCGATCGGGTGCGACTTCCTCCCCGTTGAGTACGAGAACGTCGGCTGGCAGGTCGGTAGTCAACTCCTCGAGCGGTCGTTCGACGCGACCGCTCTCGAGCATCGAGCCGCCGCTTCCCATGACGATCGCCTCGATGTTGTCGGCTCGTCCGGCGTCGAAGACCTCGTCGAGCGAGCGGTGGGAAATGATCGTCTTCGTCTCGACGTCGACGTCGAACGTTTCGGTGCTTTCCTTGGCGTCGGCGAGCAGTCGTTCGGATTCGGAGCTCACTCGATCGAGCTGGTCTGCGCCCTGTTGTAGCGGCGTCTGATCCGGAACCTGCACGATGTGTGTCGCCAAAACAGAACCATCTTTCTCCCGCGCGAGCGCGCTCCCGAGGGTAAGGAGTGCGCGTTCCGTTCGCGGATTCGCGATGGCGACCATCACTTGTGGTTCGTCCTCGCCGTGTGGTTTGACGGCGCTAACGGCCGAGACCGCTGGATCGGGCATTTCGTCGGAGCGCTCGAGGATGTAATTACTCAGTAGCCCCTCCCGATCGGTGTTGTGCCGGGCGTAGACGAAGTACCAGACGACCGCGAAGACGACGAACAGCAACCCGATAGCGGACGCGATGGGGTCCATGAAGTAGATCAACGCGAGCGAGAAAACGAAGCCGAGAATCGGCGTGAACGGGTAAAACGGCACCGTAAAGTCCGGGTCGTACTCGGGCGCGTCGGCCTCCCGGAAGACGATCAACGAGACATTGATCAGCGCGTAGACGACCAGGTGGAGCACGCTGGCCGCACTCGAGAGGATTTCAACCGTTTCGCCAAGAACGATGATGAAGACGACGATCATCGCTCCGGTGACGGCGATCGAACGGTACGGCGTCGCGTAGGTCGGGTGGATCTCGTTGAGCGAGTCGGAAACGATCTTGTCCCGTCCCATCGCAAAGTTGATTCGCGCGGACGCGAGGATCGACGCGTTCGCGCTCGAGGCGGTCGCCAGGAGTGCGGCGAGGGTAATCGATGTTACGCCGACGCCCAGTGCGGAGAAGTCGAATCCGGCGACTGCGAATTGGATATCGAAGACGACTCCCGCGGCTTCGGACATGGGTGCGTCTTCGTCGAGGACATCGTAAGGGATCAGTCCCATCAGCAGGCCGACGAGGATCGTGTAGATGACCATCACGATCGCGACGCTCCCGATAATCGCGATCGGAAGGTTTCGACCGGGATTCTTGAGTTCTTCGCCGATAGTGGCAATCTTCGCGTAGCCAAGATAGGAGACGAACACGAGTGCGGCACCCGGCAGGATTTCGAACGTTCCTTCAGGGGTGAGACTGCCGCCGGTCATGACCGTGTCCCAGTCGAACGAGAAGAACCCGACGACGGCAAAGATCGTAAGGATACCGAGCAACAGCGTGACGATCACCGTCTGAATGCTTCCCGTTTCTTTCGCGCCGATGTAGTTGACCCCGACGAAGAGCACGCCCGCGATTATCGCGCCGATCTGGATCCCGCCCAGCGTGAACGGACCGAGACCGATCGTCGGGAGCAACGCGACGGAACCGAGCAGTGGCAACGAGACCGTGACACCCTCGAGAAGATCCGCCAGATAGCCACCGAATCCGATGCAGTAGAACGCGGAGGCGAACGCGAGACCGATCCAGTCGCCCATCCCGGAAATCGATCCGAACAGCGGTCCGAGTGCGCGGTTGATGTAGTAGTACGCACCGCCGGCTTTCGGCATCGCCGTTCCCAGTTCGCTTACGGACATCGCGTTGATCAGTGCGATCATCCCACCGAGAACGAACGAGATGACGACGGCCGGACCGACCTCCTGTGCGGCCACGCCCGGCAGGACGAAAATACCCGCTCCGATCATCGTCCCGATACCGATCGTCAGCGCGGAGAGGAGTCCGAGGTCTTTCGCAAGTTCTTCGTCACTCATTTTCGGCGCTCACCCCACCTGCGGTACCGAAGCACGCTTTGACGGGCACCGACTGCGCTACTCGATTGCTATTGTCCCTCTGTGCTACCCCTTCGACATCGAATTGTCGTCTCAACGGCCGGCTATCGGCGTGTTGTGGAGGCTGATTGCTTTTACCATCCATTCAATACACCCCCGTGAATCCGCCCTCGAAACTGCAGACAAAAGATTCGCCTGAACGTTATTTCGTCTGGTATCATGTGCGGAGCAAGACCCTCAGAAGGTAAAAATAGGACGGTATCGAAGACAGATCACCGTTTAAGAACGTCTTCTATCGTCCAGTCACCGAAACCCGGTCGATACTCTTTATATTACCGCTGCCCTACAATTCGTATGCCAGAAGAAGTACTCTTCTCGTTCGAGCGGCGGATGGATCGAGCAGAAATCGCTGATTACCTTCGAACGGTCGCCGACACGCTCGAGGGCTCGGACGACCTGACGCTCGAAGCTGGATCCGAGTCGGTGACGATGGAGCCGCCATCTCGCCCGACGTTCGAAATCAAAGCCGAGCGAGAAACCTCGAGTTCCGGCGGCCCGGCCGAGTTCAGTGTCGAGTTCGAACTCGAGTGGGACGAGGGCGAGGGCGATGAGGACGGATCGCTTTCGATCCAGTAGATACTCTTCGTTCGTAAACGACCACGGGTCAGGTGATCCGTGGAACTCGCGCTGTACCCTTTAGATTTCGACGACCCAGACCTTGCTATCTTCAGGGAGGTCGTAGACACGTTGAATCGCCGCCTCGAGAAACTGTGCGATCCGGTTCGGATCCGCTTTCGCGCTCACACGCGCGTTCGTCCCGTCGGCGTTTTCCGGACGCGTCAGTTCGTCGATCTTGAACGCGGGAAACTCCGAAAGCAACGACTTCAACCGCTCGAGTTCCTCATCCGTACAGTCGAGGTTCACGATACCGTCCGCGAACTGGAGCCACGGAACGCCGAGTTCGGCGGTTTCGGCGTCCGTTCCGAGTGCCCCCTCGTCGACCTCGATCGTCAGAAACGGACTTGCTCGCTCGCGGTGGGCGGTAATCGCGTCGATGAACAGTGACCGGCGCTCTGTGGGTTTGGCCGCGTCGAATCGGCTCATACCGATTCCACGTCCTCGTTTCTTTAAGACTTTATGCGACGGTGCGTTAGGTCTCTGTATGGCACAGCCACGAATTCTGATCCTGGGGGCACCTGGGGCCGGGAAAGGAACACAGAGCGCGAAGATCACCGAACACTTCGATATCGACCACATTACGACCGGCGACGCCTTGCGAGGAAACAAGGAGATGGACATCTCCCACCTCGACCTCGAGTACGACACGCCCGGCGAGTACATGGATGCGGGCGAACTGGTTCCCGACGAAGTCGTCAACGCCATCGTCGACGAGGCACTCTCACAGGCAGACGGCTTCGTTCTCGACGGCTATCCACGGAACCTCGAACAGGCCGAGGAACTCGAGGGAATGACCGATCTCGATCTGGCTCTCATGCTCGAGGTCAGCGAGGAGGAACTCGTTCATCGACTCACCGGCCGCCGAATGGATCCCGAAACCGGCGACATCTATCACGTCGAGTACAACCCCCCGGAAGACGACGAGGTCGAAGACCGTCTGGTTCAACGCGACGACGATACCGAAGAAACCGTCAAAGAGCGACTTCGGGTCTACCGAGAAAACACCGAACCGGTAATTGAGCACTACGAGGACGAGGGAGCGCTCGAGCGTGTCGACGGCGAGCAGGCCCCCGAGCAGGTCTGGGACGACGTCAAGGAAACGATCGAGTCGGAAACCTGAGACCGCTCACCAACGAGGATTCCGGCCACTCGAGCGAGCGACTCACCCGATCTGTCGAGACACGTACGCCCCGTTTCGTCGCTCTGTTCTGCATCCGTCCGCTGCAACGGTATTTTGTGTTTGATCTCCAGTTCGCTGTCGAAGATAAACACTTGTATATCGGACCACCCAAAGAGCGAATAGATGACGCGTACAGCCGATAAAATCAATTCTCTCGTCCGAGAGGACGGCTCGATGACCGAGGCGCTCGAGGCGATCCGCGAAACGGCGGATCAGAACGGAGGAGAGATCGAATGGTCGGACGTCCGCGACGACCTCACGAGCGGGCAGTGGGGACGACTGATCGAGAAGGGAATCCTCGTCGACGGCGAGGAAGGATTCGAAATTGCCGATAGAGAAGCCTACGACGAGGCACTGGACGGCGACGGTAGCGGTGGCGGTATCGATGTCCCCGATGTCGACATCGACGAGGAAGAAGCCAAGTGGTCCCAGTGGGACAAGATGGCAGCCGTCGGCTCCGTACTCATGATGCTCGGTTACATGCGAAATTCAATTCGAAATACGATCGGGAGCACGGTCGACATTGTGCTCGGCCCGCTCGACACTGCGCTTCCGTTCTACGCCGTGATTCTCGCGGTTGCGATGCTTACGGGACTGTATTCGACCCTGCTGCAGGCGAATCTGATGAACACCGAACGCATCGGCAAGTATCAAGAGCGGATGAAGGCCATGCAGGAAAAACAAAAGGACGTTCGCGAGCGCAAGAAAGAAGCCGAAGAGCGCGACGCGAGCGAGGCGGAACTCGAGGCGCTCGAAAACGAGATGCAACAGGCTCGCGAAGAGCAGATGGAAGCCATGGCCGACAACCTCGGGATGTTCAAAGAGCAGTTCCGACCGATGGTTTGGATCATGCTCTTTACGATCCCGCTGTTCCTCTGGATGTACTGGAAAGTCCCGACGCTTGAGGGTACCGAACAGTACGTCATTATGCCGCTCGTCGGCGAGGTGCAGTGGCAAGAGGGATTTATCGGACCGATGTTCGTCTGGATTGTCTGGTACTTCCTGTGCTCGATGGGCTTTACGCAGTTGTTGCGAAAAGCGCTGAACATCGACATGACGCCCTCGAGTACCTGAACCAACTCGATACTCTCCCCAGAAATACGCTTCTCACGCCGTCTTAGTCGCGTCCGTTTCGAGACCACTTTGTTCGAATCGAAACTCCGACCACCGGAACCGAACGGTCAGCGTCGCGATTCAAAACCCATTTTACCCGGTAGCGTGGAGGTGAGATATGTTACTCACCGTCTCCGGACCGCCGGGAAGCGGAAAGAGCACGACAGCAGAGTTACTTGCTGAAGCCTTCGATCTCTCCCACGTGAGCGGCGGTGATATCTTTCGTGAACTCGCCGACGAACGCGGATACACGCCCCTCGAGTTCAACAAACTCGCGGAGGAAAACGACCAGATCGACCACGACCTGGACCGTCGGCTCCGAGAGATCGCGACCCAAGAGGACGACCTCGTACTCGAATCGCGACTCGCCGGCTGGCTCGCTGGCGATTGCGCGGACTTTCGGTTCTGGCTCGACGCGCCCGCGAGCGTTCGCGGCGAGCGGATCGCCGAGCGAGAGGACAAAGACCCGATCCGGGCGACGGAGGAAACCCAGGCTCGAGAGGCGAGCGAGGCCCAGCGGTACGAAGAGTACTATGGGATCGATATCCGCGATCTGACGATCTACGATCTCTCGGTCAACACCGCCCGCTGGGAACCGGATGCCGTCCTCGATATGCTCGTCACCGCAGTCGGCGAGTTCGACTGCGAAGGTGACGAAGGACAAACCCCGATCGAATTGGACTACGAGTTTTGATGCATCTCCGCGGCCCACCGGACGACCGTTCACCCGCCGAGTTGCTCACCTTCGGCGTCGTCAACCTCGACAAACCGCCCGGCCCGTCTTCCCACCAGGTCAGCGGGTGGATCCGAGACGCCGTCAGCGATTCGCTCGAACGAGCCGACGCCGGAACGACGATCGATCGCGCCGCCCACGCCGGAACGCTCGATCCGAAGGTTACCGGCTGTCTGCCGGTCATGCTCGGGAATGCGACCCGCCTCGCGCAGGCGTTTCTCGAAGGGCAAAAGGAGTACGTCAGCGTCCTCGAGTGTCACGCCCCGGTTCCTGCGGACGCCGAATCCGTGATTTCGGCGTTCGAGGGGCCGATCTATCAGAAACCGCCCCGGAAAAGCGCCGTCTCGCGTCGGCTGCGCGTTCGCGAACTGTACGATCTGGAGGTTCTCGAGGCGACCGAGCGACAGGTCCTGTTACGAATTCGCTGTGAGAGTGGCACCTACGTCCGAAAGCTCTGTCACGATATCGGATTGGCGCTCGGAACCGGCGGCCACATGGGGCACCTTCGCCGGACGGCGACGGATCCCTTCGACGACCGAACGCTCCACACCGCCGAAGAGTTCCTCGACGCGCTCGAATTCTGGCTCGAGGACGACGATCCGGAATCGCTTCACGAGATCGTCCTCCCCGGGGAACGGATCCTCGAGCACATTCCCTCGGTCGTCATCGCCGAAAGTGCCGCCCGCGAGGTCGCCGAGGGCGCGCCGGTGTACGCTCCCGGCGTGCTCGAGGTCCCCGACGTCGACCGTGGCTCGCTCGTGACCTGTTACACCCCCAACGGGGCGGCGGTCTGTCTCGGGACGCTCGTCGGCGACGCCTCGAGTGAATCGGGAACGGTCGTGGAACTCGAGCGGGTTCTGGTCTGATCCTCGAGGGCGGCCCGGTCGGGCGGTCCTCGCGAAACGACACGCTTAAACAGCCCACTCCCATCGATCAATATGCGGGACCGTGGGGTAGTGGTATCCTCTGCGGATGGGGTCCGTAGGACCTGAGTTCGACTCTCGGCGGTCCCACTTTCTGTCGCGAACAATTCTGTGAGCGACAGCAATGGAAGAGCCGAGATCGAGCATGCGTATCTCAACGGTTCCATACTTTGGGGAAACTATCTAGAAACCACCCCACTTCGCTATTCCTCGGCCTCGAGGCCGATTCCAGATTCTACCTCGAGAAACGTCGTCCCGCCGCAAGTGCATCCGTTTCGGACGCCGATGGGGAGTACCGATCCGTCCGCTTGTTCGCGCGCCGCGTACGCCGATCCACAGTCGGCACAGACGCCCATCGTTCGAACTTTTTCACCAGTCATTGCCACGGTAAGGCCGCCAGAGCGGTTAAGTATGACTGATCGGAGCAGCCGTGCGACGGCCCGTCATCGAGCGATCAGATCGACATCAATACGATAGCCAACACGGCGAACCCGATGCCCGCCGCCTTCCGAACCGTGAGCGACTCCTCGAGGAAGGCGATGCCGATAACAGAGCTCACGGCGATGAAGAGGCCGTAGATCGGGACGACGACGCTGACCGGGCCGAGCTCGAGCGCGCGGTAGTACGCCAGCAAGCCGACGGCAAGTGCGACTCCCCAGGCGATGACGTAGGTCATCTTGGAGTGGCGGAGATATGGACGGACCGAAACCCCTCTGTAGAGTAACACGCCGCCGATCAGTACGAGCATGACGAAATTCGAGAGGAAGACGGCCACGGTGCTCGGGATCGTTTCCATCGCGATTTTCATCAGCGGGGCCACCAGGCTGTAAGCGACGAACGCGACGAGCGAGAGGCCGAGATATCGCCGCATTATCGCTCGTCACCCGCGCTGAAATAGATCGCGACGATGGCACAGACGATCCCGGCACCTCGAGTCACCGACAGCGTCTCCTCGAGGAAGACGATACCGATGACGGAACTCCCGACGATGAACATTCCGAAAATCGGGACGACAACGCTCACCGGCCCCGCCTCGAGGGCGGACGCGTACGCCAGGATACCGACCGTGAGGAAGAATCCGCCGACGTAGATGTAGACGGCGTCCTGAGAAATCACGGTGGCCGGCTCTCCAGTACCTGTCAGTACCAACACGCCCGTCGTAATCACCAGGAAGACGTTCGTCGCAAAGAACAGACCGACTGCGGCCGGGATGTCTCGAGTCGCGATACTCGTAAGCGGAGCGACGACAGAATACGCGAGCAGTGCGACGATCACCCACAAAAGATACTCCATGTCGTTCTGTGGTTCCGAGTCGGGTATATCAGTTGTTGCCATTTTGTTTGATCGCCTTCGTTTTGTTCGATCGTCCTGCCTCGAACGTGCGTTCCGCGAGTATTTGCCTCGAACGTGCGTTCTGCGGGTTTTTGAGTCGGTGAACGGCAAACGAGTC
Source organism: Halostagnicola bangensis (assembly GCF_054653435.1). Taxonomy (NCBI): domain Archaea; kingdom Methanobacteriati; phylum Methanobacteriota; class Halobacteria; order Halobacteriales; family Natrialbaceae; genus Halostagnicola; species Halostagnicola bangensis. Next base: position 2,520,206 of record NZ_BAAIGG010000002.1, read on the forward strand.
CGACCGTCGGCTGGCGAAGCGTCAAATCTATCCGTCGAGTCTCGTGGATACGCTGGAGGGTGATTCCCTCGTGTTTGTAAAAAGCAATCACGATAATTGGGTCGGCACTACCCGTTCCAGTCCGCTAGTGCCCTCGCAAGTGTGGATAGCCTAGTTCTGCTCTTTCTCCTTGATGGTTGGATAGAGCCGGTGTAGCTTCGTTCGGGCATTATCGGTAGTGAACTGCCAGTCGATCGAGACGGTAGCCTTGTTGCGCTCGGTTTCCCACGCGGCGACCTCCGTTCGGAGTGTCGCCGCGTCAGGAATGCGTCGGCTGAGGCACTGGGTGCTAAGCGCACTCAACTCGATTTCCGCCATGTTGAGCCAGCTCCCGTGTTTCGGCGTGAAGTGAAACTCGAATCGGTCGAGATACTCTCGTGCTTCTTTCGGGTTACAAAACTCGTAGAAGGCAGCCGGATTGTGCGTGTTGAGGTTGTCAAGAACTACCCGGATGCGGTCTGCATCCGGGTAGTGCTCATCCGCGAGTTCTTGCATTTGGTCGACAAACTCGCGCTTGCGTCGTCTCGGTGTAACCGTGATGTGGCGCCAACCGGTGAGCGGTTCGGTGGCGATATGGATTTTTCGCTCACCGTTGCGTTCATAATGAGTGTCCTCGCGTGCGACCGCTCCCGGTCGCACCGGGAGCGGGTCGCTGACGTGCTTGTGAAGCGTCTTGCTGGACTCATCGAAGCAAATGACTGGACGATCTTCATCGTACGGCTCGTGGTAGAGCGCAAGCACGTTTTCCATGCGGTAGACGAACTTAGCGTTCTGTTTCGGTGGAATCAGCCAGTACTTCGAGCGGTGCGGTTTCAGGTCGTTTTTTTAACCGCTGTCGAACGGTCTCTCGGGAGATCGACTCAAGGTCGATCTCCTCGAGAGTGACTAAGCGATCGGCGAGGAGCTGATACGTCCAGCGAGAGTGTCCGTCTGGTGGGTCAGAGCACGCAAGTGAGAGCAAATGAGCCTCACCACGGCCATCGAGCTTTGGCTCGTAGTCGCGGTCGGGCTTGCGGCGATGGAGCGCCGCAAGCCCTCGCTCAGAGTACGCTTTTCGCGTGCGGTACGGTGTAGAGATCGAACAATCGAGGTGCTCACAGATCGCGGGATCTGTGAGCCCTTCGTCAGCCTTTAGAAGGATTCGTGCACGTGTGATGTCCTCTGCTCTGTGTTCACCCGTCGAAATAATCGCCTCAAGTTCGCTTCGTTCCTCGGTGGAGAGGTTGATGATGTGCTTCTTCCGTCCCATTCCTGTAGAGAGGTGCTCAGAAGAGATAAGCTAAGCAGTCGACGCTTGCAAGTGCACTAGTCGACACGTACAGGTGACTAGCAGAACTAAAACCAACGTTTTATCAGTAATTGCCTCCATTTTTACGGTAATGAGTTCAAATGTATTTCTCGTGCCGTACGACTCCGAAGATTTCGAGCAAACGGTTCTCTCCGAAGTCGATCTGGGCGAATTTCCAGATCACCCCGCGGAGTTTTCCCAGTCTGGGCCGGTCCGGTTCTGGGGTGCACGCGAAGGCTCGAACAACGAAACCTATTTCGAGAAAATGGACGAGGGAGACCTCCTGCTGTTCTATCACGAAGGCGAATATATCGGGACTGGCCGAGTCGGAACCACGTTCGTGGACAACGACGAATGGGCGAGTACAACGTTCTGGAACGGCGATACCGCCACGTTGATCTACACGATCGAAGAGTTCACGTCGGTGTCCGTTCCGAAAGCCGCACTGAACAACATCTTCGATTACTCCGACGGGTACAACCCGCAGGGGCTCATTCGAGTCGCTGACAACCGAGTCGACAACAATCTCGACGCGATCGAACTCGCCGTCCAGAAGTACAACTAGCTGGGAATCGATCACACGTCCGGTCACCGCTTTGGCTCTCGAGAGCGCTGGCCACGACTTCCGGGCGAGACCGAAAAAACGTTGACGGGAACACCCACGAGATGACAGGTCCGACGCGCCACGGGCGCCGTGCTGTCGTCTGGGGAACGGCGACGTTCCGTAATCGACGAACTGGATCTTTAGCCTTCCCTCGCTGCTCAGTGGCGGCGAGACACCGGAACAGTGGAATTGACCCAGAGCAACGACTCGGTCGCTCCATCCATCAGCGGACTTATCCGCTGGCTTGACCCACCGTCGACTATGACTGTCGTCCTCGCCGGTGTCGGCGCTGATAGCACGAACCTCGGAACGCTCGGAAGCCTCACCGAGGACGGGTGCTTCGATTACATTCCGATCCCCGAGAAAACCAGTCAGACCAGCGAACCCGAAACGCTCGGATCGTGGCCGCTCCGAACCCGTGACGATGTCGCGGCCGATCTCGCAACGACGATCTCGCCTCAACCGGTCGCGGACGGCGAAATGCGCGTCTCCGGCGACGAACTTGCCGAGTGGCCGCTTCACCGTGACCCGAATTTCGATGCGCTGACCTACGGCGAACACCGAACGAGCGGGTACGTCGGCCGGTTACGAACCCTCGAGCCGGGAGACATCGTCGGCTTCTACGCCGGTCTTCGGCGACCGGACGGCGACCGCGCGCATCGATACCTCATCGGCTACTTCACCGTCGAGGAGGTCGGCGTTCTCGAACCCGATACGCCCGCCGGTCGACGACGGCAAATTCTCGAGACGCATTCCGAAAACGCCCATGCGAAGCGTGCACGCGACGGGAAAGCGTACCTTGAGGACAAGACGATCGTGATGATCAATGGCCGAGAACCCGGCGGGTTGTTCGATAGGAATCCGATTCGACTCAGCGACTACTACGTCAAACCCGGCAACGAGCGGGCGCAGTACTACCTCCGCGAGGAGGTCGCCGACGCGTTTTCGGTCGTTGCGGGCGGGGAGAACATGATGTACAAGCCGGCCTACCGCTGTTCGATGTCCGGCGACTCGTTTTGCGACCTCGTTGGACTTCCCGGCGAACGCTCGAGCGGGAGTGGACTCGTTGCGGAACTCGAGCGAATCGCTTCCGAGCTCGAGTGAGTCTTCGCTCGCTGCTCGAGGGACCGGAAAATCAGTCGGTTTCATGATGAAAGACGACGAACGAACGAGACAGTGACCGACGATACGGATCAAGGCGACGGGACGAACCGCCGACACGACCGCGTTCGGGTTCATCCGACGACGGGTCCATCGAACTCGCTCGCTCACTGGACAACCGCCCGGAATCCGATGCGGGTCGCGATCAACTATATCGTTGTCTGGCTCGTCCGGCTCTCGCCGAGCCTCGTGCTCAAGCGGTGGCTGATGCGTCGAATCGGCGTTACCGTCGGAGACGGCGTCTCGTGGGGGCTCGAGGCGACGCCGGACGTGTTCTGGCCCGAACTGATCACCGTCAGGGAGCACGCGATCGTAGGCTACGACGCGACGATCCTCTGTCACGAGTTTTTACAGGAAGAGTATCGAACGGGCGAGGTCATCGTTGGCGAACGGGCGATGATCGGTGCCGGAGCCATCGTACTCCCCGGCGTCGAAATTGGGGCCAACGCGCGCGTCGCGGCGAACTCGCTCGTGACGCGAGACGTTCCCGCCGGGATGACTGTTGCGGGTGTTCCGGCGCGACCGATGGGCACCGACTCGAGCGACGAATCCGGTGATAGGACTCCCGATGATGTCGAATGCGACTCCGAGTCGAAGTGAACTCGGATCGAGAACGAAAGCTGGCCGAAATAGAGCGATACTGGGCGTCTAAGGGAGATAACGGCTGAATTACAGCGAGGACCAGGACTTTCGGGCCCGGTTCCAGGAGGTGATGTCGGCGATCCAGCGGGCGGCGATGAATTTCTTCAGGTTCTGGGCGGAGAAGCCGCCGAAGGTATCGAACGGAAGCATCTTGACGTCGTGGGCGACGGCCTTCTCGCCGACCGAGATGACTGTCCCTTTGTCGTCGTACTCCCAGGTTTTTAACGGTCGACCCTCGATCGCTCGAGAGATGTTTTCGCCGACGACTTCGGCGGCTTGCCAGGCGGCCTGGGCCGTCGGTGGTGCGGGCTGGTCGCCCTGATCGATGATAGCCGAGTCGCCGATGGCGAAGACGCGGTCGTCGGAGGTCTGGAAGTTCGCCTCCGTGGTGACGCGATTGTGCTCGTTCTCGAGTTCGGTGTCGTCGAGCGCCTCTCGACCGGTGATTCCGCCGGTCCAGACGAAGGTATCGAAATCGAGGGGTTCGCCCTCGTCGAAGTGGATGACCCCTTCTTCGGCTTCCGTGATCGGGTCGTCGGTGTGAATCTGAACGCCCGCATCCTCGAGGAGGTCACGCAGCGCCTGCTGGATCTCCGGATCGTTTCCGGGGAAGATTTCGTCGAGCGCTTCGACGAGGTGGATCTCGATCGGTGCGCGGTGGATATCGCGGAACTCCGCGATTTCGCCCGCCGTCTGGATCCCCGAGAGACCCGCGCCGCCGATGACGATCTGTGCGGGCTCGCCGCGTGTCGCGTCCTCGCTGGCTTCTTTGATCGCTTCGTGAATCTCGAGGGCGTCGTCGAGACTCTTGAGCGTGAGCGAGTGTTCGTCGAGACCGGGAATGCCGTAGTAGGCCGTTTGACTTCCGAGTCCGACCATCAGGTAATCGTACTCGACGTCTTCGCCGCCCTCGAGGGAGACGTGCCGTTCGTCGGTGTCGATTCCGGTGACCTCGTCTTTGATGAACTCCGTCGAGCGGTCGGCGATATCGCCGACGGGAACCGTGATATCCGATCGAACGTCGGGGTCACGGATCACGCGATGTGACTCGTGTAGAACGAGGTGATAGTTGACGTCGGCGATCCACGTGAGTTGGGCGTCAGCATCGAGCTCCGATTGGAGTTTCTTGACCGCGCCGGCCCCGGCGTACCCGGCACCGAGTACGACAACATTCTCTGTCATACCCAACAGTGGGAAACACACTGATACAAAGGTGTTGAAACACAAACCACTGTGCCGCTAGTTCACACACATATATCCGAAAGACATCATTTCCACGATTGAAAGTTACTCGGTCTATAGTAATTTGTGAAGACGTCTACCAGAGATTTGCAACAAAAAACTCTCTCGACGGCTTACCAACTATCGCTATAGTTCAACGTATTCTCATTTCGTGAACACGGAACGTTCCGCTTTCGAATTCCTCACTCACAGAACCACGACATCGTCTCACAAAATTCGTTTGCCGAACGCACTCGCGGTGAGTTCGGCGGCCAATGTCGCCGTTTCGTTTGCCTCGTCGAGGATCGGGTTTACCTCGACGATGTCCATCGATCGGAGCACGCCATCCTCTGCGTGGCGGGTCGAAACGGTCTCGAGGGCGGAATGCGCTTCTCGGTAGGTAACGCCGCCGCGAACGGGCGTCCCGACGCCGGGTGCGGTTTTGGGATCGAGCCAGTCCAGGTCGAGGCTCACGTGGATCCCGTCGGTCTCGGTTGTCGCGACCTCGAGCGCTTCTTCGACCACGGTCGCAATTCCGCGATTGTCGATATCGGACATCGTAAACGACGTAATCTCGCTGTTCCGGATGAGTTCCCGTTCGCGGTCGTCGATACTTCGAAGGCCGACGTACGCGACTGACTCTTCGCGGACGCGTGGGGCGTGTGCCCAGTCCATGTCTTCGAAGAGACCGCGACCGAGGGTAGCCCCCAGTGGCATCCCGTGGACGTTCCCGCTGGGCGAGGTTTCGGGTGTATTGAGATCAGCGTGTGCGTCGAACCAGACGACGCCGAGATCAGCATCGCGCGCCGACCCGTTCATCGAGCCGATTGCTATCGAGTGATCGCCGCCGAGGACGAGCGGAAAAATCCCCTCTTCGATCGTTTCGTGAACCTGTCGAGCCAATCGAGTATTGACGTCCTCGACCTCTCGGAGGAACTTCGCGTTTCCTCGGCTCGGTTGATTCGCCTCCGGGTCTCGCTCCTCCGCTCGAGGCATTCGAAGATCACCCGAGTCGGTCACCTCGAGGCCGGCGCTCTCGAGTTTTTCGGCGACGCCGGCGTACCTGATGGCCGACGGTCCCATGTCGACACCTCGTCTGTTCGCACCGTAGTCCATCGGCGCACCGATGATTCGAACGGTCTGGTCCATAGTCGGCAGTTCACGTCCAGTCGCTTGGTGGTGACGATCCGTTTCCGGCTGTCGACAGATTTAGGGTTAGACGACTCTAAACTACATCTATGATGCTGAGCGACGTGATGGAGGATTACCTCAAAGCCATTTACCAGCTTCAGCGCGGTCAGGACGACCGCATCAAAACCTCCGAGATCGCGTCGGAACTCGACGTCACGTCGCCGACGGTGACGAGCATGCTCGGGAAACTCGAGGAACGCGGGCTCGTCGACCGAGAAAAGTACCGCGGTGTGACCCTAACCGCGGAGGGCGAGACGGTCGCACTCGAGGTCGTTCGCCATCACCGACTCCTCGAATCGTATCTCACTGAACATCTCGACTACGACTGGTCGGAAGTCCACGAGGAGGCAGACCGGCTCGAACACCACATCAGCGAAGACTTCGAACGGCGTGTCGCGGCCGCACTAGACGAACCGGATGTCGACCCGCACGGGTCGCCGATTCCGGGTGCCGACCTCGAGCCACCCGCAGAACGAAATGGGGACTCCGTGACCGAGTTCGAACAGGGCGATGTCGTCGTCGTCGAGGAAGTCGCCGACCACGATGCGGAGATCCTCTCGTATCTCGCGGATCACGGCGTCGAGCCCGGCGTCGAACTCGAGATTCTCGAGGTCGCTCCGTTCGGGATGGTGACGACTCGAGCTGCCGATCACGACGATCCCGTGTCACTTCCGGAGGGCGTGGCACATCACGTTCGCGTTGCCCCGCTTCCCGAACTAGAGTCCTGACGTCCGGGCACTCTCTGCTGTTCCGTTCCATCCGACTCATTAGATTCGACTCAATCTAAGACTCCGTAGCCAACATATAAGTTTAGACGCCTCTAAATAGCACTCAATGAACTTTTGGGCTTTGCGCTGTCGAGGTGAGTCCGGTCGATGACCGACCGATCGTTCGCCGATCTTCCACGGTGGGTACTCGCAATCGGTCCCGTCGTGGTCCTCGGATCGATCTTCGTCTTCTTGTACGCGACTTCGCCGTTTGGCGACCTCAGCGGCGTCGAAAACGCGAGCAGACTCGAGATTCTGTGGATGTTGACGATCATCGGCGCGTTAGCCGGCGTTGTTCCCGTCGTCGTCGGAATGCTCTGGTTTCCGTTTATTCGGGCGCTTGATCCCCGATATCTCCATGCGTTTCTGGCGCTCGCGGCCGGTGTTCTGGCGTTCATCGCCGTCGAAATGACCGAAGAGGCGGTCGAACACGCCGGAGAGGCCGAGAGTACGGTTTTCGCTGCAGGACTCGCGGTTCTCGGAGTTGGCGGGACCTTCGCGGTGATGTACGCCGCCAGTAAGTGGCGACACCGAAAGATGGCGACTAGCGGGAAGAGCGGTCTCGAAATTGCCTATCTCGTTGCGCTTGCACTCGGATTACACAGCATCGGCGAAGGGCTCGGTATCGGCGTCGCGTTCATCGGCCAGGATGCTTCGATGTTGACCCTCCTCGTCCTCGCGTTTATCCTCCACAACGTAATGGAGGGGCCGACGGTCGTTGCTGCCGTCGCCCGAGACCGATCCGCGCCGCCGCTTCGACACTTCGCGGCGATGGGACTCATTGCCGGTGGCCCGGTCATCCTCGGTGGGTGGATCGGCAGTTTCGGCGAATCTTCCCTGCTCGCCGTCCTGTTCTATGCGATCGCGGTCGGTGCGATCGTTCAGGCGCTCATCGAGGTCGCGGAACTAATTCGATTCGACGCCGAAGCGGTCCTGACTCGCGTCAACGCAGCAACGTTCGTGGTCGGTTTCATCCTCATGTTCCTGCTCGAGGACGTTCTCACGGACGTGTTGCTCGAGGGATGGCTCGTTCCCGCGTGAGTCCGTCTTTGTGACTGTCAGTACTGGTCGTTTGCCCAACGTCGGTATGGGTCGCCACCGGCCCGATCCCCTCTCAAAGAAAGGAAACGCCTTACTACTCACGGGAACAACACAAAATTGTAGAAGAAAACCGGGCTCACCCGCCGGGTTTAAGGAAATCAATTACGTAAGATTCCATATGTCATCAATCGAACTCACACCAAGTCAGAAGAAAATATTGCGCGCCCTCACAAACCTTCACAACGAAACCGACGACGCGATCAAGGGCGAGGATATCGCCGAACAGGTCGATCGAAACCCGGGAACGATTCGCAACCAGATGCAGAGTCTCAAAGCACTCCAGCTCGTCGAAGGTGTCCCCGGTCCGAAAGGGGGATACAAGCCGACAGCGGCGGCCTACGAGGCACTCGAGATTCAGCAGATGGACGACCCGGCTTCCGTCCCACTCGAACACGAAGGTGAGCCTGTAACGGACGTCATCATCGAAGAGATCGATCTCTCGAGCGTCCACCACCCCGAACTCTGTCGCGCCGAAATTCATGTCCAGGGTGCGATCGGCGACATCAACGAGGACGACTCGGTCGTCGTCGGTCCGACACCGCTCTCGAAGCTTCTCATCGAGGGAACCGTCGACGGAAAGGACGATACGAACAACATCCTCATTCTTCGCATCGATGAGATGGTCGCACCGTCCGAAGAACCGGCTCACTGACCGGTTTCAACACCGATCTCTGCTCCTCTTTCTGATTCGTCGGTTTACTTCGGATCGGTCTGTTATCTCGGAACGCAAAATCAGGCCCGCGTATGCCGGTTAGCGCTGCGTTTTCCGGTTAACTATCGTCCGATTCGGGTGACTCACTCGCGTCGTCGTCACCCGCAGCGATCGACGGGATAACGTCGACGCTCGCGACGGCATCCTCGGAATTGACGTCCATGATGGTGACGCCCATGGTATTGCGCCCGACCGTCGAGATTTCGCCGGCTCGAGTCCGCATGATCTGTCCGCGTTCGCTCATCGCGACGAGATGATCGTCTTCCGTGACGGCTTTGACGGCCGTGACGGGGCCGTTTCGGTCGTTGGTCTTGATGTCTATCAGCCCCTTGCCGTACCGGGACTGGGTGCTGTACTCCGAGAGCAACGTCCGCTTTCCGTAGCCGTTCCGGGTGACCGTCAACAGCGCGCGGTCGTCGTCTCCGTCCCGGTCAGTCGCGACGAGCCCGGCGACGGCGTCGCCGTCTTCGCCTTCACCCTGTAGTTTGATCCCGTTGACGCCGCGGGCGTTCCGTCCCATCTCGCGCACTTCGCTCTCGTCGAAGCGGATGGTCATTCCGCGTTCGGTCGCAATGACGAGGTCGGCCGAGCCGTCGGTTACCTCCACGTCGACGAGTTCGTCGCCCTCCTCGAGGCTGGCCGCGATGATCCCCGTCGTGAGGATGTTGTCGAACTCCTCGCCCGACGTGCGCTTGACGTAGCCGTTTTTCGTCACCATCGTCACGCACTCGTCGTCCTCGAACGAGTCGGTGTCGACGACCGCCGTAATCTCCTCGCCGTCGTCGAGGTCGAGAATGTTGACGGCGGACTTGCCACGCGCCGTCCGACCCATCTCCGGAATCTCGTAGGTTTTCAGCTGATAGACCTGCCCGTGGTTGGTAAAGCAGAGCAGGTAGTCGTGGGTGTTCGCGTGGAAGACCGTCGTGACGCGGTCTTCGTCCTTGATATCCGCGCCGATGATCCCCTTCCCGCCTCGGCCCTGGGGGTCGAAGGCGTCGATCGGCATTCGTTTGACGTAGTCGTCTTCAGTCATGACGACGACCACGTCTTCTTCCGGAATGAGATCCTCGTGTGTGACCGTCCCCTGATCTTCGATGATCGAGGTCCGACGCTCGTCGTCGTACTCGTCTTTGATCTCGCGAAGTTCGTCTTTGATGACGGTCAGCAGTTTCTGCTCGCTCTCGAGGATCGCAGTCAGACGTTCGATCTCGGCCTGAACGTCCTCGTACTCGTCTTTGATCTCCGTCGATTCCATCGACGTGAGACTGCCCAGTTGCATCCTGACGATGTGCTCCGCCTGAGCCTCGGAGAAGTCGAACTCCTCTGCAAGCCCGGATCTCGCGGCCGATCGATCCTCGGAGTTTCGGATCAGTTCGACGACGTCCTCGACGTTCTCGAGGGCTTTCAATCGACCTTCGAGAATGTGAGCGCGATCCTCGGCTTCGGCGAGGTCGTACTCGCTTCGTCGGCGCACGACTTCCCGACGGTGGGAGATGTACTCCTCTAAGGTTTCTTTGAGCGAGAGGACCTGCGGTTGGCCGTCGACCAGCGCCAGATTGATGACGCCGAACGTTCGCTCCAAGTGATTCTCGAGTAGTTTGTTCTTGACGACGTCGCTGTTCGCGCCGCGTTTGAGGTCGACGACGATGCGGACGCCGTTTCGGTCCGACTCGTCTCGGAGGTCCGATATCCCCTCGATTTCGCCCTCGTTGACGTCTTCGGCGATGCGCTCGACGATTCGGGCCTTGTTCGACTGGTACGGAAGTTCCGTGATGACGATGCGCTCGCGGTCGTTCTTCCACTCTTCGACCTCGAACTCGGCGCGGACGCGGAGCCGCCCGCGACCGCTGGCGTAGGCCGAATAGATGGCGTCGCGACCGACGATGTTCGCACCCGTCGGGAAGTCGGGACCCTTGACGTGTTCCATCAGGTCCTCGACGGTCGAGTTGGGCTCGTCGATGAGTTCGACCGTCGCGTCGATCACTTCGCCGAGGTTGTGCGGCGGGATGTTCGTCGACATCCCGACCGCGATTCCCGACGAGCCGTTGACGAGCAGGTTCGGGAACGACGACGGAAGCACGGTCGGTTCCTCGAGTCGGTCGTCGTAGTTCGACTGGAAGTCGACGGTATCCTTGTCGATATCCTCGAGTAGCTCTTCTGAGAGCGAGGACATCCGAGCCTCAGTGTATCGTGGCGCTGCGGCCGGATCACCGTCCATCGATCCGAAGTTCCCCTGCCCGTCGACGAGGGGATAGCGCATCGAGAAGTCCTGTGCCAGGCGGACGAGCGTATCGTAGATCGCGCTGTCGCCGTGAGGGTGGTAGTCACCCATCGTTTCGCCGACGATCGAGGAGGACTTCCGGTGGGCCGAACCGCTCGTAATCCCCATCTCGTACATTGCGTACAGGATGCGTCGGTGGACGGGTTTGAGTCCGTCTCGAGCGTCCGGCAGGGCCCGACCCGCGATGACGCTCATCGCGTAGTCGATGTAACTCTGCTCCATCTCGTCTTCAATGCGGACGGTTTCGACCGTCCGGGCCTCTACGTCCGTAGGTTCGGGTACGTCTGAACTCATGTGTGTTGTCTCTCTATCAGATGTCGATCCACTCGGCTTCCGGCGCGTTGTCCTTGATGAACTGCTTTCGGGGCTCGACCGCGTCGCCCATCAGCACGGAGAACATCTTGTCCGCGGCCGCGGCGTCCTCGACGGTGATCTGTTTGAGGATGCGGTTGTCGGGATTCATCGTCGTCTCCCAGAGCTGTTCGGGGTTCATCTCGCCGAGACCCTTGAACCGCTGGACCTGGGTCGGATTCCCGTCGCACTTCTCTTCGACGATCTCGTCGCGTTCCGCGTCAGTCATCGCGTCGTAGGTCTCCCCTCGATACCGAATCCGGTAGAGGGGCGGCTGGGTCGCGTAGACGTACCCGCCCTCGAGCAACGGACGCATGTGCCGATAGATGAACGTCAACAGGAGCGTTCGAATGTGTGCCCCGTCGACGTCCGCGTCCGTCGCCATGATGATCTTCTTGTATCGGATCCCGTCGGTGTCGAACTCGTCGCCGATTCCTGCCCCGATCGCGGTGATCAGGTTCCGAATCTCGTCGTTCTCGAGGATTCGATCGAGTCGATGCTTTTCGACGTTCAGAATCTTTCCTTTGATCGGCAAAACGGCCTGGTACTCGGGGTTTCGAGCCTGTTTTGCGCTTCCCCCTGCGGAGTCACCCTCCGCGACGAACAGTTCGGCTTCCTCTGGGTCTTTGGTCTGACAGTCCGCGAGTTTGCCCGGTAACGAGGTCGAATCGAGTGCGGACTTTCGCCGAGTCAGCTCTTCGGCTTTTCGGGCCGCCATTCGTGCCTTGGCCGCTTCGACGGCCTTCATGACGACCGCCTGGGCGGTGTCGGGATTCTCTTCGAAGTAGATCCCCAGCCCCTCGTGCATGGCACTCTCGACGATTCCCCGGACTTCGCTGTTCCCGAGTTTCGTCTTGGTTTGGCCCTCGAACTGCGGGTCCGGATGTTTGATCGAGATAACCGCTGTGAGCCCCTCGCGGATATCTTCCCCTTTGAGGTTATCCTCGAGGTCCGAGAGGAGGTCGTTTTCCTTTGCGTAATCGTTGACCACGCGGGTGAGTGCGGTCTTAAAGCCGGTGAGGTGCGTCCCGCCTTCGCGCGTGTTGATGTTGTTGGCGAACGCGTGGATCGACCCCTGCAGTTCCTGGGTCGCCTGCATCGCCACCTCGACCTGAATGTTCTCGTCTTCGTCCTCGAAGTAGATGATCTCCTCGTGCATCGCCGAGCGCGTCTCGTTGAGATACTCGACGAACTCGCGGATACCGCCCTCGTACTCGTACGCTTCGGAGACGAACTGGTCGTCATCGTCTCGTTCGCGCTCGTCACGCAGAGTGATGTGAACGCCGGAGTTGAGGAAGGCAAGCTCCCGAAGCCGGTTAGAGAGCGTCGAGAACGCGAACTGGTCCGTCTCGAAGACTTCGTCGTCGGGCCAAAACGTGATCTCGGTGCCCGTATCCTCGTCGTCTGCGAGGTCCCGAACCCGCTCCATATCGCCCTGGGGTTCGCCGCGTTCGAACGCGTGTTCGAAGACGCCGCCGTCGCGCCTGACCTCGACCTCGAACCGACTCGAGAGGGCGTTCACCACGGAGACGCCGACGCCGTGGAGGCCGCCCGAGACCTGGTAGGACTTGTTGTCGAACTTCCCGCCGGCGTGGAGGACGGTTAAAATCACCTCGAGCGCCGGACGGTCGTATTCTTCGTGGGTGTCGACGGGAATCCCACGGCCATCGTCCGTGACGGTAACGGCTCCGTCGTCGTGGATCGAGACGGTGATATCGTCACAGTGGCCTGCCAGTGCCTCGTCGATCGAGTTGTCGACCACCTCGTAGACGAGATGGTGTAATCCTCGAGAATCGGTAGAACCGATGTACATCGCCGGGCGCTTGCGAACGGCCTCCAGGCCTTCTAAAACCTGAATCTGGCCGGCGCCGTACTCGCTTTCCTGAGACATGAAAACCTGTTTTCGGATAGTGGTTCGGGGGTTAAAAAGGTCACGTACGCGCGCGAGCGCGAACAGAAAATACAAAGCTTGTGACGGTTACTGGATATGTGAAGCCGCGCGTAGTTTCTCTCGGGGGAGCATGAATACCCGAAAGCCGGTTTAGGCCCTTCGCAAGTGTTCACAGTCACCTGCGGAAACGATTTGCTCTCCGTCGTCCGTCTCTACCACCAGCGATCCGGTCTCGGTGATGTCGACGGCGGTGCCGACGACTGCTTCGTTGGTTCTGTCGACTCGAACGCGCGTTCCAATCGTTAGCGCGTGATCCCGCCACGCATCGGCGACTTCCTCGAGGGAGCCTCGTTGGGCGTCGAACTCCTCGAGCAGCCGCTGGACGAACACGCGCCGGTCGACGTCGTCGGCCTCGGCTCGAATACTGGTTGCTTCCGGTGGCAGAGACGATGCGTCGATGTTCGCGTTTACGCCGATACCGACGACGACCCAGGCGACGCGATCGGTTTCACCTTCCATTTCCGTGAGAATTCCCGCGAGTTTTCGGTAGGGCCGGTCGAGACTCTCGTCGTCGCTGGGGACGACGACATCGTTTGGCCACTTGATTCGGGCGTCGACGCCCGCTTCGCGAGCCGCTCGCGTTGTCGCAACCGCAGCAGCCAACGTGTACAACGGCGCTCGCGTCGGGGGGATGTTCGGCCGGCAGACGAGGCTCGTCCAGACGCCGCCACTCGGTGCGCTCCAGGTTCGCTTGAGCCGACCTCGTCCGCCGGTTTGCTCATCGGCGAGGACGGCCACGTCTGTGACGCCGTCGGTCGCGAGTTCGCGTGCGCGATCGTTCGTGTTCCCGATGGCGTCGTGATACTCGACGGAAAACGGTGCCTCGAGACCGTACTCGACGGCGTCCGCGTTGTACTCCGTGATCGCGTTGAGAACGTAGCCGTCCGACCCGCTTTCGATCTCGAAGCCCGCATCGCGTAGTTCGTCGATCTGCTTCCAGACCGCCGCCCGCGAAATATCGAGCGACTCCGCGAGCGCCGGTCCACCGACCGGCCCTTCGGATAGCGTCTCGAGAATCGCTCGTCTCGTCTCGTTCATACTCTCGAAAGCGGGGGACGCACACTTCAATTCGCCGGATACGTCTCCGCTCGAGGTCCTCGGATCAGTGACGGCGTTTTACGTTGTCGTTGCTAGTACGTGTTTTCTACTCCGGAACTTGTTCTCGAGTGCGTCGCTGCCCGGCGTTAGTTCCTGAAAATCCGTACGAGTTCTTCGACTCGGTTTTCGCGAGTGCGTTATCCGAGCCTCGGCGTCGTACGTGGCTTCCGGGGGCTTTTACGGCCACGAGTCGGACGCGCCATCCCCTATCGGCGGTGGGCTCGGCTCGGACGGCGGTGCGGGACGCCGGATCCAAACGTCCGTTCGCGCCGTCGTGTGCCTTCGCCGGGAACCTTCAGCGATGACCGTTCCGTCTGTGGTTTGTTTCGCCGGAAGCGGAGCATACGCCCCGTTTCGGACAGCTACCGGAGACCGCTTAATTGTTCCTTTCTTCTCCGATACCGTGGCACTGTGGGTTTTGATCAGGTACCGGCTGTGGAACTTTGATTCCGCTCGTCGTGTTCTCTCTCTGAACAGCGCGAGCGTTCGCGTGACAACCGTTTCGATTGGGTTCGTCGTTGCTACAGGATGCGTTCTCTCCGTCGTCGAATTTCGCGCGACGTTCTCGGCGATTGTGACTGCGAACCGGACCGTTCTCGTCGGCGTTCTCCTCGCCGTCGTCTGCTGGGTCGGCGCGTGGTCGGTTACTCTCTCGCTGGTCTTGCAGATACTCGACGTCGAATACGGGGTGGCCGACGGCATCCTCCTGTTCGGGAACCTGCTCTTTGCGAACAGCATCGCCCCGTCGACGTACCTCGGCGGTGAACCCCTCCCGCGTTTTTATTGACTCGATATCTGAAAAGCGACTACGAAACCAGCTTCGCGACGGTCTCGAGTCTCGATCTTCTGAACTACGTGCCGATGTTCTCGCTCGCAGGCATCGGTCTGGTGTATTTCGTTGCGACGGCCGCGCTCGGCCGACGAATCGAACTCGTTCTTCTGGGCGTGTTTGCCGTGTTCGCCCTGTTGATCCTCGGGATTAGCTACGGCTGGTGGCGACGGAGATGCACCGTTCGAGCCATAGCTAGCGTCGTCAGCGGAGTTTCGACCCGAATGAGCGCGGTCGTCCCCGGCGTTCGCGCGGTATCGCCCGAGACGTTTCACCGACACCTCGGGCTGTTCGTCGACGAAGTCGAACAGGTCGCCGCCGATCAGCACAACCTCAAACGCGCTCGCGTACTCGACGGTCGGCTGGCTGTTCCTCTCGAGTGCGCTCTGGCTCGCGCTGTATGCCGTCGGCTACGCCGTTTTACCCGAAGTAGTGTTGTTCGTCGTTCCACTGGGTGCGATCACGAACGGTCTCCCTCTCTCTGGCGGGTTGGGGGAGCGTCGAGTCGGTGTTCATCGCCTTGCTCGTCGCCGCCACGACCGTTCCCGTACCCGAGGCGACGGCGGCGACGCTACTCTACCGAGCGACGACGTACTGGCTCCCGCTGTGTTTCGGAGCCTGTGCGGTCATCGCGTCGCAGGTTCGATCAGTTGGAAGTTCTAACATCCGAGAACGACGTTCGCCCGAGGCGAAATCGATTCCCTGTTGTCGCTCTCGAGCGGTTTTTGGCACGATTTCGTGAGAGACAATCGACTCAATGGACTTGAAGGGGTGAACTGCTCCCCTTCAGGGGGGTTGTATCGATTCCGTTACTGAGCAACGTCAAATCTGCGTTCAGATCTAAAGTGTTAATTTCTCTTGAAATGTATATTACTTTTCTGTTACTCCACATCGTTTCGTCTTTGAAATAGTAGTACTATGACAGTATTTATTACCTATGGAAATATATAATCTATCATGTCTGAAAAGACAAAACGTAACAGTACCGGAAATAAAAAAGATCGCGGTTCAACCGCAGATACGTTCGGACGCCGCGACTATATGAAAGCCAGCGGCGTGGGTCTCGGCGCTTCGTTGCTCGGAATCAACTCCGGAATAACAGCAGCAACTACGTCCGCTCGCACGACTCGCGTCCAATCCGATGACTACTACGACCTTACAGCCGACGTCCCGGACGACGCCTGGGACCTCTGGCAGGCAAAGCCTGACGTGCGCGAAGAATTCGAGACGGTGGACGCCTCGAATTACGACGGTCGAAACGGCAACCTCTCGAACCGTATCGAGGAGGCGGCCGATCAGAACGCGATCGTTGACCTCGGAAGCGGGATCTACGAGATGGAATCGACGGTTAGCGTCCACTCGGGAACTGTTGGCATTGTTGGCGACGGGGCGAGGATCTACTACGTCGGCGCAGACGACGGCGTCGAGTGGCTATTCGAGACAACACCCGACTATCTGGTAATGGAGGGCGTCACGTTCGATATTTCTGAGGATCCGGGTAACGGATTGAGTACAGACGTTGGTATCCTCAGCAGCAACGGTATCGGGTCGCGGGCGTGGCTCGAAGACGTTAGACTCGACGGATCGAGACACCGCCAACAGATCATCGACGGCGAACTCGAGACGGTCGGCGGGTGGGGTACCTTTCTCGTACAGGCGGCCGACGGAGCGACTGCGTTTATCCATCGATGCGAATTCCCGGACGGCGGAACATCGATGATGGGTGAGCATCCGGACGCAGACACTCACGACCACGCCTACGGTCCGAATGCAGACCCCGCACACGACGGGCTGAACGTCTGGAAGGAGTGTGTCGCCGAGGGCTTTCACTCCAATGCGTTTTACGTTCATAGCAATGACGAGGCGGGACGGAACGTCCTGTGGGACTGCACCGCGAGAAACAACGGACGTGGCAATATGCGGATCTCGCATAACGATCAGATCATCGGCGGCGTCACCGAAGTTACCGACAGACCGGACGGTGAGGAAACCCAGAACGGAACTCCGTTTGTTGTCAACGCTGGCGATAACATGAGCGTGATCGGACTCGAAATCATTGCGGACGGTCCCGACTGGGGGAACGAGGTGATCCAGATCCGAACCGAAGCGGACGAAATCGCCTTCGAAAAAACGGTCGTACACATCCGGGGTGGGTCCAACCGTCCGATTAGAACGGGAACCCCCGATGCAGATGTCGACGTAACGTTCGAGGACTGTTGCATATTGGACGAGGGGTCCAACAACAACACGTTCTGGATCAGTTCCCGTTACGAAAACGATTCCGACGTCTATTTCGAAGACGACGTCCGTGTCGCATCGGACAACGGAAACGAATTCAACATCGGATCCGTTGGCACGCTCCACCACGACGGTGATACGTACAGCGATACCACGGTTTCCGCCGCAGATCTCGGACTCGAGAGTCCAGTAGATGACGACGGAAATCTCCCGGCGTTCTCTTTCGAGTACGAAGACGACGAAAACGGTGACGACGAGACACCAGGGACCGTCATCGACAACTTCGAAGACGGGAACCTCGACAACTATTCGGTCGAAACCGAAGCGACCGTCACCCAGTCTGGCGCCTACCGCGGCGACTACGGCTTAGAACTCGACGGCGATAGCGGGTTCTCGGGTGCGGTTCGATCCGATACCGGATTGAATGCGTACCCGGGACGGAACGATCGGTGGGAGTTCTGGTGGAACACACAAACTCTCGAGGAGGCGTTCTACGCGTACTTTGGGACCCAATCTGACGACTATTCGGAAACGTTCCGACTGGGCGTCTCCTTCGATGATGCCGAATCCTCCCTCTGGTTCCAAGAGCGCGGAGCGGATGGCGATTCGTACCTCGGGAGTACCGACGTGCCCGTCGAGACGGCGACGTGGTATCGGCTGGTCGTCGACGGGACGGACGGCGACGATTGGACGATCTCGATCGACACCGGCGACGGGACGGAAACGATCGGGGAGCTCACAACCGATTCGACGCAGTACACGGGATACGAGCGGTCGAGTATCGCGTACTGGATCAGCGGTAACGATCGGATGTATTTCGACGAGATCACGATCCGCGAACAAAACGACGGCGACGACGGGGGGACAGGAGAACTCGTCGTCGATGACTTCGCAGAAAGCGGCCTGGACGAATGGCAGATCCCATCACAAACGGGGACCGTCGACGCTCACAGCGATAGTTACGACAACTCCTACGCGCTGCGGTGTTACGATGATGGACTCACTCGAGCGTTCGCAAACGAGGACAACAGCCCCTCGCTCGAGAACTTTCCACAGCCGGGCGACCTCTGGGAGTTCTACGTCCAGATTCATACCCCGGGCCTAACTCGCTTCCAGTTCGGTCGTCAGGGCTCCGAAGGTGGCGACGGCCACTATCGCGTCGAGTTGAGCTCGAGCGGGTTTCGGGTCGATCTCCACGACGGCAGTTCGAGCACGACCGTAGGAACCGGCGAATACGGGCTGAGTTACGACACCGGAACGTGGTACCGAGTGCGCCACTGGTGGCACCATCCCGATCAGGACGAAGACCACGTCTGTGAACTCTACGACACCGCTACGGAGGAAGCCGTCGCGACGGTTTCCGGAAACGACACGACCTGGGAAGACGGGGATATCGGCGTATGGGCAAACGACGAGACCGACGTCTCGTTCGATCTCATTCGGATCCTCGACCGGACGCAGTAACGTCGTAACTTTCGAACAACTGGTTGGTTACGCGTTCTACCCCTTTCCGATCGAACCTCCGCCGAATTCGTCGGTAACTGTACAGTTTTGTTCACTCGAGGTATGCCCCTCTATCGATTCCAGTGGTTTCCCTCCTATTTTCTGTCGAAGAAGTAGTTGAAGCTAGCACGAAAGTAATCTTCACTAATCGGATACTGTACGTTGGCGCGTTTAACAGCTCTATAATAATCCCTGCCATCTCCCTTCGATGTCGTATGCCAGGCATTACTGTCGCCCGCGATCCACTCGATCACGAGGCCGTCGACGATGCACTTCTTTCAGTCTGTTTCAACGACAGCTACGACTGTCACCACGTAACCGATGGCGACGAGCAGGTCGTCGCATACACCGGGTACGACGAATATCCAGTCGAAGTTTTCGAGACGGACGAATACACGATCGTTCTCGAGGGCCATCTCTACGGCACAGACGACGTTGCGGCGGCGGTAACGGAGGTTGCCGAGTTCGTCTCGGCGGATCGACAGTCGGAACTCTCCGAGTGGGTCGCTCAGCGAGACGGCGATTTTCTTCTGCTAATCGTTGATCAGACCGACGGCACGACGTGGGCGATAAACGATGCGTTCGGTCGACTGCCGACCTACCGTGCGACCGTCGGAGAGACGACGATACTCACCCGCGAACTCAAGGTCGTCCGCGAACTGGCTCAACAGTTCAGCGATGGACTCTCCGCCGATAGGGTTGCTCTCGGCCAGATGCTATTGTTCGGCTACCCGCTCGGCACGCGGACGCTGTTCGACGGCGTCGAGCAACTTCCGCCGGGTTCGGTCCTCGAGGTTGACTCGGGGACCGTCCGGTCGACGTACGAGTTCCGGTTCGATGAACACTCGAACGAGAATCACTCCGTCGACGAGAACGCCCGTCGCCTCCGGAACGAATTCATCGAAGCTTGCCAGAACCGCGCCCGTGCAACCGACAAAACGATCGTCTCGCTGAGCGGCGGCCTCGACTCGCGGGCGGTGATCGGCGGCTACACCCATACCGATACGGAACTGGTAGCAGCGACGTCAGCGCGTAAAAACGGCGGAAACGCGGCGGAAGTCGATGTCGCGAGGCAGGTCGCGAACGCGCTCGACGTTCCGTGGCAATCGTACGTTGCAGACAGAACCGACCAGCATCGGGAACAACTTCTCGAGATGAGTCAAGGGATGAACAATCTCGGGATGTCCCTCGGACTCAACTTCGCCGAACAGGTGTCGACGGACCACCCCGCCTGTACCTTCGTGACCGGCGACGGGGGAGACAAGGCGATGCCGGACCTCACCCCGTCGAAAGACGTCGAGTCCATGGACGAACTTGTCGAACTGGTCATCGACGGACAACACGTCTTTTCGCTCGAGGAGGTGACGGACATCGTCGATATCGAACGCACCAAACTCATCAGTTCGATCAGCAACAGACTGCTGTCCTATCCCGAATCGACGCTCGAGGGGAGATACGTTCACTTCCTCGTCCGAGAGCGCGGCATCAACTGGCTCAACCACGGCGAAGACCGAACGCGATACTACACCTGGTCGACGACGCCGTTTTACTCGCTTCCGTTCTTTACCGAGGCGATGGCCTGTCCCCCGGAACAAAAGGACGGAACCAAGCTCTACCGGGAGTTCCTCTCCCAACTCCACCCTGAGACGGTCGAGATCGACTACGTCGATTTCGGCGCGCCGATCGACTCGCTCACCTACCGTGTCAAGCGGTTCGGCTACGAGTGGCTCTCCGAACATCCCGCCCTCAAAGACCGCGTCTTCAACCTTCTGGGCCAGGGTGCAAGCGGAGCCGAGAGCCCTCCGGTCGCCCTCGCGGAGGCGACGGGCGATCCATCCGAACTTGAGGACCACTTCTCGAGCGAGGCGGTTCAGCGAATCACGTGGTCGAGCGGGGAGTACACCAGCACCCACCAGTACTTCCTCTTGACGCTCATCGCCGCCACCGCAGAGCAATCCGACGACTCGAGCGAGTCGCAGTCCGGATCGGTTGACGACGAATCGGATCCCCTCTCGGTCTCCCAGTAGTTCGACGCTGTCGACGAACGACGAACCGTCTGCACCGAATAGAGTGTGTTTTTTACCCGTTTGCCACTCGAAACAGACTCGCTGCTCGGTAGTGAGATCGATCGGATTCCTGAAAAATCAGAGAAAGGCTATGAACAGCAGGGAGACATTCAGCACGATCGATCAGAGAGCGGACTGAG
Source organism: Halostagnicola bangensis (assembly GCF_054653435.1). Taxonomy (NCBI): domain Archaea; kingdom Methanobacteriati; phylum Methanobacteriota; class Halobacteria; order Halobacteriales; family Natrialbaceae; genus Halostagnicola; species Halostagnicola bangensis. Next base: position 2,541,389 of record NZ_BAAIGG010000002.1, read on the forward strand.
GGGTATTTACACTGCGATATATCCGGAATAGATATGGCAGGCGAGCATGTTCTTCGACGGCGAACTATACTTGCGGGTGTTGGGATAGCCACGGCTAGCCTCCCAACCGTACAGGCGTACGACCACGACGACCGTCGTCACCCGTATACACGGGAGGCCGAAGGCGTAGCCGTCACGTTCCACGACTGCTCGCGAATAACAGTCGCCGTCGACGACGACTACCCAGAACCCGAGGAAATCATCGTGGAGATTTCTTACCATGATGGCCCGACGTCAGCGCCGGCGACCGAGGATTTTGACGACGACGACCCGGACTATCCCCGCGAGTTCGACGTGAACTGTCCGTCGGTACTCGGGGAGATCGGTGCTATCAACGACACGTCGGCGGTCGTTCGAGGCGTTCGCATCTATCGAGACGGTAAGCGGCTAGTCTGATGGTTGAACTCGCGTGAGGGTTGTATCGGACTCGAGGACGAGTCCGTCGATCAGGAAGGTATCAAAGCGTACTGCGAGGACTGATATCGTGTGATTCGGCCGCCATGTGAGCGTAGATCGGCATAATGGGTGATTGACTGGTTCTCCGGGCTCCGAACCACGGAAAGACTCACTCCGTTCGTCTTTCCTGCCTTCACCTCGCTCCGCTCGCGGCTTCGCCGCTCGCATTCCCGAGACGCTCACGATGTTCGCGTCCCGCTTCGCTCGGTGAAGACCACCGGGTTCTTCGCCTCCCCGGGCATTTTTCGGCGTCGTCACTCACTTCGTTCGTGACTTCTTGGGAAAATGCCCGGGGAGGGCTCCGAACCCTCGATCTCCGCATGTCCCAGGTTCGAGGCTCGGCAGAGTCCTCGAGGGACACGGAGGCTTCCAAGGCGAAACCGCACCGAATCTCTGAACCCTATGAGTGCGGCGCTATGTCCAGCTAAGCCACCCGGGCCTATTCTTCCGTAGTGCGGTCTCTTTCTTTAACCTTCTCATTCAACTCGTGCATGCACAGCCCCCGCATGGAATCCGTGACTACCCACGGATTTATCACAGGGCATTGCGAACACCGGAACCATGAGCGTCCCCGGCATCGTACAGTCCACTTTGGATGGCAAAGAGATCGTCACGCGCGTTTCTCTCGGTGGCGACGATGAGCTCTTTGTCACCCCCACGGACTCGATCATCTATCGTGCGGATGGCCTGTTGAGCGACGAATCAGTCGAGGAGTTTCCTCACGACGCCGACCGGCTGACGATCTCGGAAGGCCGTCGAAAAACGCGTTTTTCACTCGAGTACGCCCTCGACGGCACTCGCGAGTTCACGATTCCCTCGGGATCGACGAACGCCGTGCTTACCCCGCTTGTCGCGGGTGTACTGAACGGAAACGGAATCTCGGACGCCGGTGAAGAGGTTATTCAAACCTACCGGTTCAGCGAACTCACACTGATCGTCACCAGCGACCGACTCGTCAAACACATCGGAGAGGCGGTATGGGACGAAGACTTCGAGCAGTACCACTTCGACGATGTTACCAACCTCTCGTTCGAGGACGGCAGCGTCGCAACTCAAATCGTTCTCGAGGTTAACGGCCGCCCGAAACGAATCAAGGCCCCGAACGACGAGGCCGTCGATCTCCGAGAACGCCTCGAGCGAGCGTTGTTCGCCTATCACGGCGTCGATTCGCTTCCACAACTCAACGCCGCCGTCGGTGAAAAAGCGGATCCGGAACCGAGCGAGGATCCGGCAACGGCATTCGGAGAGGGCGTCGACCCGCTCGATGCGAACCCGCCGACGCCGGACGAGACGGATCAGGAGTCACCCGAGCCTGTACGCGAAGAGAGTGCAACTACGGACTCGAGTGCGGCGTCGAACGCGGAGCAGGATCACCAACCGGTCGACGGTCCGAGTTCCGCCCAGGAGGCTGAGGAACAACCCGTTGATCCCCTCGCAGAAAGCTCGTCTCGAGACGAGCCGTCGAACCAACAATCCGACGCGGACGCCACACAGCGGGGAACGGTATCCCGGTCGTCCGGGGCCGCAGTGCAAACGGACCGTCCTGCCGAAGGGGACACCGAACGCACTGCCGACGGAACGTCGTCCGCATCCTTTGGCGAGAGCGGATTCAAGTCCGCAACTGCGGGGACCGATCCCGAACTGCTCGAGCGGATCGACGAACTCGAAGCGCAGGTCGCCCGACAGACCGAACTCCTCGAGAGCCAGCAGGAGACGGTCGAACAGTTGATTCAGGAGCTTCGGCAGGGACGATAACAGCCGTCGTTAGCCTGACACGCACAATTTTCGCAACTACTCTCGTCCAGTAACTTTCCGGATACACGAGGAGCCGAACGGACCGATTTCTCCGGCGTCGAGATTCAGGAAGTAGCCAGTCGAGACGCTCGAGCCACAGCGCTGGCAGTGAAAGTCACCTTCTTTCGTGATCACGTCTTCGTCGAAAGTGACGTACTGTCTGCTCTTCGGGCGGATAATCCCGTCTTCGCGCTCGATAATCCCCCGAAGTTCGGCTTCGTCGAGGATCGTTCGGGTGACGGTCGGGTCGTTGGTCACTGTCTCGATTCGATCGACGGCGTCGGCGAGCGATAACGACTCGTGTTCGAGGCGCTCGAGTAATGCCAGCCCACGTTCGACGCGGTCGTCCATCGATGAGTGCTGATCTGCGGAGTAGAATAAACGTTGCGTCCGAACTCGAGGGGCAATGGAACTTGGGAGATCGGCGCAGACGAGTTCCTTGCGCCGTCGAGAAGATGGACCTTGAATAATAGATTTTGTGGTTTCTCGACTACGCAGCACGTTTCCATCCATTTACCCAGACTATGTGAGAGTACATTATTAGGTTTTGACAAATAAATGACTGTCAACCGATCCAAGATCAATCTGTAGGCATGAACTCATACATAACAACAAATAGACGAGACTAATAAATTTTAAATGATGATAGAATCCTATGACACTTTCTATACCCTCCTGACAATGGAAAAATAGGATGTCGGCGACGAATATATTACATGCATCGTCGTCAGATCATTGCTACACTTTGCTCCTTGCCAGTTGGGGTGGTAGTCTCTGGATGTAGCTATTTCAATGATAGACACCAGCAGGAGTCAATTCCTATTGACGTTCATAACGGTTGGGACGAGGTTTTAACCATTGACCTTACCGTGTTATCTAATTCTGGAGTAATGTTTGAGCATCGATATGAGATGGAACCGGGCTCCGGTGACCAGACCCAATCTATTCAAAGAACCCCAACCGAAATCCACCTTGGGTTGAACGAATCACAATCCGAAGAATTCGAATATAATCCGCCGCGTGATTGTGTAATAGCAGATGATGATCCACGAATTACGCTGATGATCTACGAACCTGACGACGTAACGTTGACCTATGGATGTGCCTGGTAGTTTGTTGATCATAACTCACAACCGAGTTAAATCCCCTCCATAAATATTGCGAAATTTATATTATTGGATGTGATTGCTTCTGGTAATGGATCAGGTAAGCAACCAGTGGATTGATCGGAGAAAAATCTTAAAATCAACTGGACTTGCCGGAGTTAGTAGTATCTTAGGGACATCGATGGTATCCGCCGATCAACAGCGTGGTTACAGTCAGGAGGAGTTCGAGCGGCATATCCAGAAAGCAAACAAGATTGAACTGCGCGCGGGCATCGAAGAGCGGGTGAATTACCTGGAGGAGCACGATATCCCAACTACGTACACCCGACTCGTGAACTCTCGACCTGATAAGGAAGAGGGCATGAGTACTCAGGAAGGTACTGGTCAAGGAGGTTTTTGTGTTGAGCCAGACAAATGTGATGGCGATATTGGTCTCAGGCTGACGCTGAGTTTCAATTATCAACTAGCCCGGTACTACGCGAGTCTCTCAATGCGGTATTACTACATGAACCACACTGATATGTACGGGTATGAGGGCCCAGAAAATCCAACGGATGGTGCTGGGATTCTTTGGGATGAGGACCATTGGCAGGTCATTGATCGCAACGATCTTCCAGGCTCGACAACGACCAGTGAGGATGTCTCATGGGATAACGGCAGTTGGAATCAGGAGGGTGTCGGGTATCGTGTTAACTCGAAAATTGCCTGTATGAAGACCGGCACTACTGACAGAGACGAATACGATTGGAGTCGGCCACGAATCGCCGGTGTCTACCTGAGGACTGGTCCTGATCACGAGGACGACTCTGCGATCCACGCCGCTTATGATTATTCGTGGGAAGAGGGCGATGTCAGTGGCGTCTCGGTCGCATACCCGTGGAGTGTGAGTCATGATGTCTCGTATGAGACAAAAACGCAGAACCTCCAGACCGATATCGACGGGGACTCACTTCGAGTCAAACGTAGCGACTCGTAACGATACTGGCCACAGTTTCGTATTTATATCGTAATCGAATTATCAGAGTTACCAACCCCCGTTTCGGGATAACATTAGCAGCGTGGTCAGCTAACAGCGTTAGGATCAAGAAGATCACCAGTCCAAGAGTCACAACACCTTCAACGATAGCGTTCGAACGTCGGTTGATGTCACGGATCCCGCGGCGTGCGATCGGAGGCATACTTCTCGTGAGTGGGATCCTCACTGCTGGGGTAGTGCTTTCACCCGGTTCGACGGCAACGTTTCTCGAGTCAGTTGCCGGCGACCCGGTTCTGTTCGGGCTGGTTGTTGCCGGGTTGTATCTGGTTCGCCCGCTGTTCGCCTGGCCGACCACGCCGCTCGCGCTCGTCGTCGGCTACGGGTTCGGCGTGGCACTCGGCGTTCCGATCGCACTGGTGGGAGTGATCGTTACCGTGACGCCGGTTTTCGTCGCGGCTCGATGGTTCGTTTCGGATCCGAACGACTCGTCGTTGGCGGAGCTCCCATTCGGTGGTGCCATCGATCGAACGGCGACCGCCATCTGTCAATATTATCGAACCGCCGGTCAGATTCGCGGGGTCGCGGTCTCGAGACTCGCTCCGATTCCGTCGGATATCTCGACGTGCACTGCGGCTGTAAGCGGCGTTTCCTATCCACGATTCGTCATCGGGACAGTTCTCGGCGAACTCCCGTGGACGATCACCGCGGTCGTCGTCGGTTCCTCCGCCGCAACCGTGCGTACGGACGGACTCGGCGAACTGGGCTTGTTCCTTACCGCTGGCTGTCTCGTTGCCGTTGTCGTTTTGCTCGCGGGCCCGGCGTACCGAACGATCCGATCGCAATCGCCTGACGCCCAGTAGTCTTCGTTCGTTTTGTCGGTCGCGTTTGGTAGACATCTTCTCGAGCGTGGTTTCTCTCCGTAGCGGAAATCGACAGTCGTCGAAACTCCAAACGACAATACCATGTATCCCGACCCACATTACGGAAGTATGACCGCAGTCGGTATCGACGCCGTCGAGATCTGGACCGGGAATCTCAAACTCGATTTACCTGGTGTATTCGCACCCGAAAAGGGCGAAGACCCCGAAAAATACACCAAGGGACTCGGCCTGAACGCCAGTTCGTTCCCCGATAGCTACGAAGATATCGTCACGATGGGAGCTAACGCGGCTCACCGGTTGATGGAACGCAAGGGCCTCGAACCCGACGATGTCGGCCGGATCGACGTCGCGACCGAGAGCGCGTTCGACAACTCCAAACCGGTTTCGACGTACATCGCCGGCTGCCTCGAGTCGGTCTTCGAGGGCGACTTCCACCATGCAAACAAGGGCGAGCGGAAGTTCGCCTGTATCGCCGGCACCCAGAGTTTGGACGACGCGTACAACTGGATCCGCGCGGGTCGGAATCGTGGCCGCGGGGCGCTCGTAATCGCGACCGACACGGCGCTGTACGCTCGAGACGACCCCGGCGAAGCGACTCAGGGAGCAGGGGCCGTCGCACTGTACATTACCGAGGACCCGGATCTCGTCACGCTTTCGACCGAACAGGGCTACGGTTCGGCCGATGAGACGGACTTTCTCAAGCCCAACCAGCAGTTCCCGAGCGTCGACGGTAAACGATCGGTGCAGGTCTATCTCGCCCGGATGCGGGAGGCGCTGGTCGATTACCAGAGCGTCGCCGGAGAGATTCACCTCGACGACGTCCGGTTCGTTCCGTTCCACACGCCGTTCCCCGGAATGGTCCGGAAGGCGGCGATGCTGGCCTACCGTCACATCATCCGGGATACGGCCGTCGAAGACGAACTCGCAGACGAAATCGGTCGGCAGCCGCGTCCGGAGGCCTTCGAAACTGACGAGGAGTTCCGCGAGGCCCTCCGGGAGTACATGGACGGTCTCAAAGAGACCGACCGCTACCAGGAGTGGTACGCCGAAACGATCGATCCGACGCTGACAATCGCTCGAGAGGTCGGGAACTGGTACACGGGCTCGGTCCACGTTGCGCGAATCAGTGCGCTCAAACACGCCCTCGAGCAGGGCGAAGACCTCTCCGGCCAGAAGCTGGCTGTCGGTTCCTACGGAAGCGGTGCGCAGGCCGAGATTCACACCGAAGTCGTTCAGGACGCCTGGAAGGACGAAATCGGTGCGTTAAACGTCGACGAACAGCTCGAAGAGCGGTACGAACTGAGCTGGGACGACTACGAGGAGATACACGACGTTCACAACCACAATATGGACGTCGATGTCGAGTCGCTAACCACCCCGGAGGGCGAATTCGTCTTCGGCGGCTGGGGCCGGATGGGCGAACGAGAGTACGAGTACGTCGAGTAACGTATCAAATCCGACTGCGGCGAGGACTGTTTTCGACGCGACTATCGGTCGATTTTCGATTCAGCGCTCGACTGAAAGAGGTGCGTTCATTACCCTCTGTTCGGTAGTAGTTACTAACGTGTTTCGGACTGACCCCTCGGGTGCTCGCGGTCTGAGAACGCAGTTTTTGTCCGTCCGAGACCTTCGCTACCCATGAACGGATTACATGCAACGGGGAGTCCGTACGCCCCCCATACGAACGAAAATACCGAGTCCATGCTCGAGGCGGTCGGCGTCGAGACCGTCGAGGAACTGTTCGACATTCCGGAGGAGGTACAGTACGACGGCGAGTTTGAAATTGACGCCAGAACTGAACGCGAAACTCGGCAACTGGTCCGTTCGATACTCCAACGGAACGACGATCTGACGGAACTTCTCGGACGAGGTCACTACGGCTACTACATTCCCTCGGCCGTCGATCACTTGGCGGACCGCTCGGAGTTTTTGACCTCCTACACGCAGTACCAGCCCGAGGTCTCGCAGGGGTTCTTGCAGGCGCTGTTCGAGTACCAGTCGTTGCTCGTCGAACTGACCGGCCTCGGGATCGCAAACTGTTCGATGTACGACGCCGCGACCGCACTCGGCGAAGCGGCAACCCTCGCAGAACGGGTTCGTGACAGCTCGGGCCACCGCGTTCTCGTCCCCGATATTCTGCGCGACGGGAGACGGAGCACCCTCGAGAACTACGTCGCGGGAACCGACCTCACCGTCGAACCTTACGCGACCGACGACGGAAACGTCGATCTCGAGGCGCTCGAGCGCGCGGTCGACGAGGAGACCGTCATGATCTACGCCGAAAACCCGACGGTTCGGGGAACGATCGAAGAACGACTCGCGGAAATCGGTGCGGTCGCCGACGATGTCGACGCGCTGTTTGTCCTCGGAACCGATCCGATCGCGCTCTCCTTGCTCCAGAAACCGGCCGACATCGGCGCGGACGTCGTCATCGGTGACGCGAGCGTTCTCGGTCTGCCGACGAGTTACGGCATGGGTCTCGGACTGTTCGCGACCCGCGAATCCTACCTTCGGCAGGTACCCGGCCGACTCGTCGGCGTGAGCGAAGACGCGACCGACAGGCGAGCGTTCACGCTGACCTTACAGACACGAGAACAACACATTCGCCGCGAACGCGCAACGAGTAACATCTGTACGAATCAGGCGTGGGTCGCCCTTCGAACGGCCATGCACGCCGCCGAACTCGGTCCCGACGGGATGGTCACGCTCGCAAAACGCGGCGTCACTCGAGCAGAGTCCCTCGCCGAGGATGTCGACGCGCTCGTCGGCGTCAAAGCACCTGTCCACAATCGCCGGCACTTCCGCGAGTTCGTCGCTCACGTCGACCAACCGGCACAGCCGATCGCCGCCGATCTCGAGAAACACGGATTCGCGGTCCATGTCGTCGGCGAACACGAGATACAGATCTGCGTCGCCGGCGTTTCCGACGCCAAACTCGATGCGTTCCTCGAGGCCCTAGAGGAGGTGCTTCGATGAGCGACGATCCTCCCGGAAGTACTGACGACGAGGGCAGTCGACCCGAACAATCGCGATACGATCAGGCTCGCTACGTTCGAAACGGTCGATATGAGCCCTTGCTCATCGAGAAGGACAGCACTCGCGTCGAAATCGGCGACGACTCGCCGCTTCCCGAGGAGTTAACGCGAGACGACCTCGAGTTACCTGCTCCATCCGAACCCGAACTGGTTCGTCACTACACGCGACTCTCCCAGATGATCTACGGCATCGACAGCGGCCCGTACCCGCTGGGATCGTGTACGATGAAGTACAACCCGAAATTCACGGAGGACGTCGCGGCCCTGCCAAGCGGTCTGGTCCATCCGGATCGCTCCGACGAGTCGATTCAGGGGACCCTCGAGGTGCTTGCCCGACTGCAGGAGTACCTCGGTCGAATTGGGGGTATGGACGCCGTTACCCTGCAACCGCCCGCGGGCGCTGCGGGCGAGTTCGTCGGCATCCGCGTCGCGACGGCCTACCACGAACACAACGGCGAGGGACATCGCGACGAAGTGATCGTTCCCGAGAGCGCCCACGGGACCAACTTCGCAACCGCCGCACTTGGCGGGTACGACGTCGTTTCCCTACCTAGCGACGAAGAGGGACGAGTGAACATAGAGGCGCTCGAGGCCGCACTTTCGGAGAATACCGCGGCGTTGATGCTGACGAACCCGAACACGCTGGGGCTGTTCGAACGCGACATCTCTGAGATCGCCGAAATGGTCCACGACGCCGGTGGCCTGCTCTACTACGACGGAGCGAATCTGAACGCCCTCCTCGGCCGCGCCCGCCCCGGTGATATGGGTTTCGACGTGATGCATTATAACGTCCACAAGACGTTCGCAACACCCCACGGCGGCGGCGGACCAGGTGCTGGACCCGTCGGCGTCGTCGAGGAGCTCGCCCCCTACCTTCCTGAACCCCGCGTTCGCGAATCCGGCGGCGGCTACGAACTGTTCTCTCCCGAGCACTCCATCGGACACGTCCACGGCTATCAGGGCAACTGGCTCGTCCTCGTCAAGGCCTTCGCCTACATCGCCAGACTCGGCGACGAGGGGCTCACCGACTCGAGCGCAAAGGCCGTCCTCAACGCGAACTACCTCGCGAGTCAGATCGAGTACGACGTTCCGTACGGCCCCTTCCATCACGAGTTTGTCGCCAGCGCGGGCGACCAGGATGCGGCCGATGTCGCCAAGCGAATGCTCGACTACGGCGTCCACCCGCCGACGACGAAGTGGCCCGAAATCGTCCCGGAGGCGCTCATGACCGAACCCACCGAAATCGAGAGCAAAGAGACGCTCGATCAGCTCGCCAGCGGGTTCAACGCGGTAGTCAAAGAGAACGACGAGACGCTCGAGGCCGCACCCGAGCGAACGACCGCGCGTCGAATCGACCAGACCAGCGCGGCTCGGAACCCGCGGCTGTCCTGGCACGCGCTCGAAGAGAAGTAATAACGTTTTAACTTCGAACTCTTCTGAAGAAGGCAAATTTCAGGCAGTACCGATCGGAAGCGTCCTTCGCTATCGGATACGGATGACTCGAGAGTTACACCGCTAAACCATCCGTTAACCGTTTAGCAGCAGTCCAAAAATGAAACCGTAACGCACGAAACGAATCGAGAGCTGCCTACTCCCGACCGAACATCTCGCGCATCATCGGGTGCATCTCCATCATCTGCTCTTCTGCGATCTCCTCGTACAGTTTGTACGTAATGGAGACGGCGAGCAGGAGGCCGGTTCCGTCGACCATCCCGATGGTCCCGAGCATGTTCGCCCAGACGGCGAGCAGTCCGACGAGTGCACCGCCGATGACGGTCACTTGCGGGATGTACCGCTCCATGACCTTCTCGATGACGCCGACGTTCTGTCGGAAGCCGGGAATCTGCATCCCGGAGTTTTGGATCTGGCGCGCGGTCGCGTCCGGACCCATGTTGGTCGTCTCAACCCAGAAGATGGCGAAGATCGCGCCACCGATGACCATAAAGGAGAGGTCGACGCTGACCCGAATCATGACCATCCACCAGGCCTGATCGACCGCGGCGGTCCACCACATCCAGTCTTCTGGTGAGTAGATCGGCGCGGTGTAGTAGAAGAACCCTGAGACGGGTTCGCTCGCGCCGTCGTAGACGCCGAGTGCGGCTGGCATGCCGACCTGACTTTCGAGAATCTGACCCATGAACTGAATGTTCGCCTGCAACGCACGAACGAGGATCATTGGCAGGACGCTCGCGTAGATGAGCTTCACGGGGAAGCGACCGCGAGCACCCTTGACTCGAGCGTGACTCAGCGGGATCTCGACGCGAACCGACTCGGCGTAGACGACGATCCCGAAGATCAGGAACGTCGTTAGCAGAGCGATGATCTGGCCTTCCTCGAGGAAGAGCGTGTACAGGCCATCGCCCGCAAAGATCGAGCCAACGGTCACATCACCGAAGAGGATACGGTACCAGTCGTAGAGGAACCCGCCCTGTTCAGGCTGGATAAATCCGGTGACCAGCCGCTGGCTGACCCCCGCGATAATGAAGAGACCGATACCGCTCCCGATCCCCCATTTGCTCACGACCTCGTCCATGTAGAGGATGAGCACGCCGCCGATGAAGATCTGCGCGAACATCAGCAGCTGAATCTCGGTCGTCGAAAACGCAAAGCCGCCGAGTTGAAGCGACTGCTGGGCTGGGAGGAAGTCGCCGGCAAACACCATTGGCAACGCCGTCAATGCCGTCATGATGATGACGAGCAGTTTCTGAAGCCCCTGATAGAGAACCTGGTCTCGTGGGTCGTCCGTGTCGAGACCAAGCAAGTTCGCACCGCCGAGTAGTTGCATGACGATGCTGGCCGTGACGATCGGGCCAATACCCACCTGCAACAGTGAGCCGTGTTCCCCGGCAATGACCGAGCGGAACTGACCGTAGATGTCCTGTCCGCCGGCTGAGCCGAGCAAGTCGATGTTTGTCAAGAAGAAATACAACACGAGAATACCCGCCGTCCACGCCAGCTTACGCTTGAAGGGAACGTGTCCCTCCGGACGGCGTACTGTCGGCATCCTCGTCAAAACCGGTTCGGCGGCTTCCTTCCATCCCATATGTTATTCCTCGTCGGGTTCGTCGTCGGCTTCGGCTTCCGCAGCTTCTTCGGCGCGTTCGGTGAGGACCGGTTCCCCACCTGCGTCCTCGAGTTTTTCACGGGCGGTGTCGGTAAAGGCATCGGCCGTTATCACGAGCGTGTTCCGGACTTGCCCGCTACCGAGGACTTTTACGACATCTGCCTCGTGACCGTCTTCGACGACGTCACGGGCGTCGATCTCGTAACCGTCGCCGGATTCCTCGGCGAGATCGTCGGCGACGTAGAGCGCGACATCCTCGTCGAGCTTCTGGACGTCGATTTCGACGACCTCCTCTCGGATACCCTGTGGTCGTTTGAAGCCGTGTTTGTGCTTCGGTTCGTAGTTGTGGAACTCGTGTTTTGAGCGCCCGGCACGGCCGCGTCCGCCACGGTGGCCGGCTCCACGCCGGTTCTTATGGGAGCCGCCACTGTGCGTTCGCGAGCCGCGTTGGCGTCGTTTTTTACTCGTCATGATTATCGCATCGATTCTAGGAGCTCGTCAATCTCCGTGGTTGTATGTTTTCCGAGTTGGCCACCTTCGATAGCGGCGTGTTTGACGCCGTCGTGACCACCGCGCGGTGGGTGCAATCGAAGCGTCGGCGAGAGGCCCTGATCGCGGAGGGTCGTCTCCTCTGCCTCCAGTGCCTCGGCCAGCTCGCTGAAATCACTGTACTCCGTGTTCTCGTCGATCCACTCCTCGTCGACATCGGATTGGCGCCCTTCGAGGGGCTCCGCCCGATTCGCGAGCAGCGTTTCGACGACTTCCAGACTCGGCTCACCGTGGGCGACGAAGTCGTTGACCTTCGTGACCATTCCACGGTAGGCGTCGGTGTCCGGAATCAGCGTCGCGTGATTGACGCTGTGAATGTTGAGCATCGAGAGCGTGTCGTCGACGTCCGTGTTGCGGTTTACCTCGCCGCGAATCTGCACGATCGCCTTCATCCCTCGACCACCTCGGGTTGGCGCGCTTGCGAGGCGTTCTCGAGCGCGTTGTAGGTAGCCTTCGCCAGGTTCACCGTCGTCCGGGTGTTGCCGTGGCTCTTGGTCCAGGCGTTCTCGATTCCGGCGAGCTCGAGGACGGCGTGGACGGTGTCACTCGCCGCCAGTCCCAGTCCTTCCGGAGCGGGGATGAGTTCGACCTCGACGGAGCCGGCTTTGCCGGTCGTCTGGTGGGTCAGCGAGTGTGGTCGGTCCGAACGGTCCTCCCACGATCCCGAACCGCGCGGGACCTTGATCATGTTGAGCTTTGCAATACCGATCGCTTTCTGGATGGCAGAGCCGACCTGATCGTCTCGTCCTTCGGCGTAGCCGATGAATCCGTCGCGGTTACCGACGACACAGACACAGCGGAACTTCACCCGCCGTCCGGAGTCGGTCATCCGCTGGACCATGTTGATGTCCAGTACCTCGTCGTCCAGTCCGGGAAGGAGCTGGTCGACGATTTCGGGCTCCTTCAGCGGGAGTCCCGTGTTGAGGGCGTCTTGCATCGTCTCGATTTCGCCCTCCTGGACCTTTCGGCCGAGACGGGTGACTGGCTGCCAGCCGTCGTTGTAGTTGTTTCCACTCATTCTAGGATTGCCTCTCGTACGTCATCGAAGTGTTCGGGTAGTTCGGTTGCATCGAACTCGCCGCTGTAGAGTGGTTCGTCTAGGCTCTCAGCGTACTCGGCGATATGTTCGCCGCGAGTTCGTTCCCAGTCCGCGAGCACACTATCGTTGTGTGGAATCTCGAGACCGGCGTCGATTGCACCCTCCTGAACGGCAAACGCCTTGTTACCGGGTGTCGCCGTGTTGAGGCCGATATCGAGGACCGCTTCCTCGAGACCGGATTCGACGGCGCGCTGGCCAGCTAGTAGGCCGGTCAGATACGCTGCCGGAATGTTTCCTGTTGGTGCTTCCCAACCGTACTCTGCTAAGTCGCTCGAATGTGCACTTGCGTGCGTTTCGTCGCCTTCTGGGCCGGGGGAGATCAGCTGCGCCGTAGTATGCTTGTTGCTCTTGCGAGCAACGAGGCGGGGCTTGCCCGATTTCAGCAGGCGCAACCTCTGGTGGTAGTCCGTCCGGACCTCGCGGCGACGACGCATTGGCACTTTATATCGTGGTCCTGTCGCCATTATTGGTCACCGTAGTTTTCGTCGATGTAGCTCAACAGGTACCGAACGCTTCGGAACTCGCCACCGCCGGCTTTCTTGTAGAGCTGGCGGTACTGCCTCGGCGTCAGCTCGCCTTTGTCGCGGAGTTCACGGAGCTTTCGGCGCTGTGCGCGAATCTGTTTCGTCCACTGTTCTTTCTCGTTCTGGCGTGCGCCCTTCTTTCCTTTACGCTTGCCCGGGCCGTTTTGGTGGCCGTAGGCACGTTTCTTGTTGCGCTCGCGGGCACGGCCGCGGGAGTTTCCGCTGGCATCTTCTGCCTGAATGGTGCCCTCGTCGACGAGTTCGCGAATTTCGTCTCGCGTAATCGCCTCGGCGATATCCGCCTGGGCATCGGGGTCGAGCCAGATTCGGTTCTTGCCGACGTCTAGGACGTCGGATGCAAGTCGTTTCTGTGCGGAAAGATCAGTCATTGTTCGTCCTCCACTTCGACTTCGACGTAGGTTGGGTTCAGCACCCGGACGCCGTCGTCTTCGGCGACTTCCTCGATTCGCTCGCGTTTGCGAGCGCCGACCGAGGAGGCGATTCGGACCGCCTGCGTGTCGCCGTCGACACCCTCGAGGTCGTCAGTGTTCTCGACGTAGACCTCTTCGAAGCCGCTGGGGTGTTTTCCACGGACGGCTTTTGGCGTTCGGTAGCCGGCCTGAACTTTCGGACCCTTTCCTTTGACGCCCCTGCGTTGCTTCGATAGCTGACCGCGCGGGCGTCGCCAGGATTCGGGGGTCCGCTTTTTCATGTGGTAATCCTGCCGGTTGAACTGCGGTTTGCCTTCGCCGCTTCGCTGGCTCAGCAATCGCTGTTCGGTATCCGAGAGGTCGGGCGTCTTCTCGACGAGACCGCGCGGTTGCAGTTCCGTCTCGACGTCTTCCTCGACCGCTTCGGCGTCTTCGTCTTCGATCTCGGCTTCGGTCTCCTCTGTGACCTCGAGATCGCCGACGTCGGCCTTGATACGGGCGGCGAGTGCATTCCCGACGCCTTCCGTGTCGGCCAGATCGTCCTGAGACGCCTCTTTGACGTCTTCGATGGACTCGAATCCGGCTTCGCGAAGTGCATCGGCCTTGCTTGCGCCGACACCGCTGATACTCTCGAGATCCTCCGGTTCGTCGCTTTCTTCGGCGACTTCCGGCTCGGATTCGGTCTCTACGTCCTCGGTTTCCACGTCACCGTCAGTCTCCGAGGGAGCCTGTTCGTCAGCATCGGATTCGTGTTCATCTTCTGCCATTTATCAGGCACCTCCGGCTGCTGGTTTTTCGGTGATGTAGACCCCGTCCTGGAAGACGCGGGTATCCTTTCCTTTGACCTTCGTCAGCTGTTCGATATCTGCTGCGGTCTGTCCAACGTCCTCTTTGTTGGGGCCGACGAGGGTGAGTTTTTCACCGTCGACGGAAACGTCGGTATCACCGTGGATAGTCGTTCGTCGCTCTGCCTTTTCGCCAAGGAAGTTCTCGATGACGACGTCGCCGCCTTCCGAGCGGACCTGCATTGGGAAGTGAGAGTAGAAGACTTCCATCTTGTACTCCCAGCCCGTGGTCACGCCGTGGAAGGCGTTTTCGACGTGGCTCTCGAACGTGCCAACGGTCGCGTTCGTTTTCGCGTCCTCGTTGTCGCTTTCGATGACCACGGTGTCGTCTTCGACCTCGACCGTCACGTCAGGATACCAGAGACGCCGCGTAATGGTGCCTTCTGGACCCTCGACTGTCACGTCGAGATGATCAACCTCAGCGGTTACTTCGTCGGGAATTTCCAGTTCAACTCGCATTGTTAGTAGACGTATGCGATCACCTGCCCTCCAATCCCCTTCTCGCGTGCCTCGTAGTGGCTCATAATGCCACTGCTCGTCGTGACGACGAGCGTCCCGAAGTCTCGAGCCGGGAGGAATCGTTTCTCCCATTTCTCGAAGCCATCGGCACCGACGGCGTAGCGGGGTTTGACGGGCCCACATTCGTTGATCGCTCCTTTCAGTTCGACTTCGAACGTTCCGGCTTTTCCATCGTCGACGAGATCGAATCCGTCGATGTACCCGCGGTCGTAGAAGACCTCGAGTACGCTGCCGATTTCGTTCGAGGCGGGCTGTACCTCGTGGCTCAGGTGCCCGACATCTTCTGCGTTGTCGAGCCCCGAAAGCGCGTTACTGAGCGGGTTATTCCCTGTCATCTGTACTTCTTGAATCCCATGTCGCGGGCGATTTCTCGGAAGCACTGCCGGCACAGGTTGATGTCGTACTTGCCGACGAGTCCCTGCTTTCGACCGCAGCGCTGACAGGCCTCGATCTGGCCCGTGCGCTTTTCGGCGTGTTCGCCCGTTCGTTCGTTTTCACTTTCACTCATCTGTGGACTCCTCCACGTCGACGTCGAAGTTCGACTCGAGGTACGCGATGGCGTCCTCGGGCGTCAGTCGGTGACTCGCTGGAATCTGCTGGGTCGCCTTGTCGCGTTTCGAGACGCGGTAGCCTGGTCGGACCAGGTTAACGGTGACGTCCAGCCCGTAGATCCCGATGCTCGGGTCGTACTCCTGGCTCGGGAACTCGGTGTGTTCTTCGACACCGAAACTGAAGTTCCCCGTATTGTCGAACTGGTTCGCCGAGAGATCGGCGAGTTTCAGTGCCGTCTCGAGGAACTCAGCCGCGTCGTCGTCACGAAGGGTAACCTTCGTGCCGATCGGTTCTCCCTCGCGGATACCGAATTCGGGTTCGGTCTTCTTGGCTTGGGTACGAACGCTTTTCTGGCTGGTAACTTCCTCGATGATGTCTTCAGCTTTCCCGAGGTCGCGACCACCGCGGCCGACGCCCATGTGGACGACGACTTTTTCGACGCGCGGTTTGCGCATCTCGTGGAACTCAGCGTCGCTGGCTTCGCTCATTCATCATCACCCGTGAATTTCTCGTCGATGACGAAGACGTACTCTTCGACGGTTTCGAACAGTTCGTCGTCGGTCTCGACTGTCACGATGTTCGATCCGCTTCCTTGCGTGACTTCGATCTCCTCGATCGTGCCGATCTTGCCGGCGTGGTTGCCGCGAACGGCGGTCACGAGTTCGCCCTCTTCGTACGGGAAGTGAGCGACGATCGATTTGTCTTCGTTGTCGATGACGACCGAGTCTTTCGCGCTGTACTCGTCGTCGACGATGATGTTCGTTCCGTCGTGAAGCGTCAACTGGGTATCGCCGCCAGTGACTTGCTGTTTGCCGTCGATTTTACCGAGGCGGCTGTCGGCCGCGTCGGCGTCGATCGGCGTCAGCGCGAGTCGGCCGCCCTCGTCGGGGAAGATACGGTAGTATTCCTCGAGGTCGGGGAACGCGACGATGTCGAACATCCCGATGGGACGCTGTTCGTCGTTGATTGCGTCTCCGTTGATGAGGATCGAGTCCTCCGAGAGTGCGTAGCGCGCTTCTTTCTTGGAGTCGACGTAGCCGAGAACGTCCCGCAGGAGAACGACGAGCGGAACGCCTGCTTCACCGTGCGGGCCGGCGCCGGCCTTGACGGTGAACGTCTCGGTCTTGCGCTCGACGGGCCAAGATTTCGGTACCGAGAGTCGTTTCTGATGGTTGCTCATGCAGTCTCACCTTCCAGGCGCGCCTCGCGTCGGTCGTCCTCGAGATCGAGGTTCGTGATTCGAACGTTCGAGGGCTCGAGCGGTCGCGGCACTTCTTCGCCGTCTGCCGTCTCGATCGTCACGTCCTCGACGTGGATAACCTGCTCCGTGAGGTCGACCGTCAGCACTTCACCCTCCTCCCCGGCGTGATCGCCGCGCATGACTTCGACCGTGTCGCCCGCGTTGACGCGGGTGCGACGCGTGTCGTACTCATCGCGAAGATCGTCCGAGAGAGTGGCGTGAATTTGCTTCTGTCGCTGGTGAAGCGGGGCACGCGCAGTTTCGTTTCGCTGTTTGTGTGGTTGCTTACTCATTGTCTATACGATCATCGTTGCCGTGCTGGCGATTGCTCCGAAGCGCTCTGCGACTTCGCGGGCGATCGGGCCCTTGATTTCCGTGCCGCGTGGCTCTTCGTTCTCGTCGATGATGACTGCCGCATTGTCCTCGAACTTCAGCCGCGTGCCGTCCGGTCGGCGGATCGATTTCCGCTGACGAACGACGACGGCTTCGAGGACCTGACGGCGCATTTCCGGGGTACCCTTTGTGACCGAAACGGTCACCTTGTCACCGATTCCCGCCTTCGGCTGGCGGCTCTTGGTGCCGTGGTAGCCCGAAACGCTGATGATCTTGAGTTCGCGTGCGCCGGTGTTGTCGGCACACGTGACCAGCGACCCCTTCTTGAGTCCCTGGGTGACGTCGGCTTTCATTGCCTCCATCATTGATCACCGTCGGTTTCGTCTTCCTCGTCTGCGTCCGCCGAAACATCCTCGGCCGAGAGCTCCCGTTCAGGTTCGCTCTGACGGGTCAACTCAGCGAGGTCTTCGGCGGTCGCTTCTTCGGTTACTTCGACGACCACGTGCGATTTCGTCTTCGACAGTGGTCGGGTCTCTGCGATCTTGACCGTGTCACCGACCGAGAGCGGCTCGAGCACGCCCGGCACGTGTGCCGGAATGCGCGAGCGACGTTTCATCTGACGGTCGTACTTCGGAACCGTCACGTCGTACTCTCGCTCGACGACTACGGACTTGTCCATGTCCGTCGAGACGACCGTTCCCTCGAGGATCTGTCCTCGAACGGAAAGCTCGCCGTAGAACGGACACTTCTCGTAGTCGTATTCCTCCGGGTTTTCTGGTTCCGGAGGTGTTGTTACGTCTAGTCCTATTGCCATGGTGAATCACCTGACGTTTCTGTTCGTCGGGCGGGTCGTGAGAGCAGCCGCGATCCATCGACCGTAACGTAGGCTACATCCTCGCCGGCGGCGTCGCGGCGGTCCCCTACGGGATCCTCGCGACGACAGCTAACGGTGGAACCGTTAGCTCGGTCCTCGTCGGTCGACGAGGGTTGAGTGTCGGCCAGTTTGGACGCAGTCCCCGAGGACTTCTCGTCCTCGGCGGCTTCATCTGTGATCGCGAACTCGAACACCGAGCCCGATTTCGGCACCATCACCACTCGAGACTCTCCGTCCTCGTGCTCGACGGTCGAACCGTCTCGCCATCGCTCCGCTTCCGGCGGAACGCAGACCTCTATCGAGAGCGTGTTCGTCGTCTCGACGACGACGCGGCCCTCGAGTCCCTCCCGTCCGTCGTCGTCACTTTCGACGACGCGGACCGGAAGTCCGTTGAGTTCGTGTCGCGGGAGTGTCTCTGGTGTGAGTGCCATCTGTATACTGTTTATTCGGCGTCTGTGTCTTCGTCTTCGAAGTCGCCTTCTTCTTGCTGAATCGTCTTGATCCGCGCGATGGTACGGCCCAGTTCGCCGATGCGACCTGGGTTTTCCGGTGCACCACCGGCTGCGAGGACGGACTTCTGGTTGAGAAGCTCGGTCTCGAGTTCCTCGAGTTCGGCTTCTCGTTCAGCAGCCGTCATGTCGCGGATCTCCGCAACGTGGAGGATCGCCATCAGGAATCACCCTCGTCGGCGTCCTCGTCGTCCGCTGCTTCCATTTCGTCGAGTAGCTCCTCGGCTTCGGCTTCGACGTCTTCCTCGAGTTCATCGAGCTCTTCCTCGATGTCCTCGGCGGAGTCGTCGTCTGCCTCGGCGTCGGCGTCCTCAGACTCGACTTCTTCTTCGATGACCTCCTCGACGACTTCTTCGTCGAGGTCGGGCTCGTCCGCGTCGGCGTCGGTGTCCGCCTCAGCATCGCCGTCCTCCTCGTCGGCCTCTGCAGTTTCGTCTTCTTCGGGCTCGGCCTCGAGCAGTTCTTCGACGCCTTCGTTCGCTTCGACGGCGTCGGGAACGACCTCTTCGGGATCCATATCGTCGTAGATCTGGAAGTCGTCAGGAAGTTCGGCTCCCGGCGGGATGATCTTGACGTCCACGCCGATGGTGCCGAGTTTCATGACCGCGACGCCCTGTCCGTGGTCGACGACCTCTTCGGCGGGTTCGCCGTTGTGTTTGATGTAGCCGCGGTTGAACTTCTCAACGCGCGAGCGTGCACCGGTAACCTTCCCGGAGAGGACGATTTCGGCACCGAGCGCGCCGGCTTCCATGATCCGGTCGATCGTCGTGTGACCGGCCTTTCGGAAGTACCAACCGCGTTCGAGTGCGTTCGAAAGTCGGTCGGCAACGATTCGGGCGTTCAGATCGGGTTCTTCGACCTCCTGAACGTCGATCTGTGGGTCCTCGAGGTTGAACCGGTCTTCGAGGGCCGTCGTCACCTTCCGAATGTTCTCGCCGCCTTTGCCGATGACCATTCCTGGTTTTTCCGCTTTGAGAACGATCTGCGTTCCCATCGGCGTCTTGGCGACGTCCATACCACCGTAGCCTGCGCGACCGAGCTCTTCTTCGAAGAACTCGTCGATCTGCGATCGCTGTAGGCCGTTTTCGATGAATTGGTGTTCGTCTGCCATTTAGTTGTCACCTCCCTCATCAGCGTCGACTTCTTCGACGACGATTTCGACGTCGACCTGCGGCGTGTTCCACGCCGAGGCACGTCCCATCGCTCGAGGTTTCCGACCAACGGATTCGCCGACCTTGTGGGCGGCGACGTGGGCGATCTCCATCGATTGACCGTCGAATCCCTGATGATCTGCGTTCGAGGAAACGTTCTCGAGGAGATCGAGAAATGCCTCGCTGACTTTCTCCGGATAGCGGCCGGCGTCCCAGCCGTCGATATCCGATCGGTGACCGACGCCGCTGTTGTGCGAGCGGAACGGAACCGATTGATTCTCGTCGATGACGTCCTGGAGGTACGCCTGTGCGTCCTCAACGGTTCGACCCTTGAGTTCGCGTGCGACCTCCTTGCTGTGCTTGTGGCTCATGTGACGCTCCCGAAGCATCGCTTTCGCGGTGGCGTCTGGGTCGGCGTCGACTGAGTAGTTGATTCCCATGCGTTGATCACTTCAGTGGGACGAACTTCGACGAGCGAGTTGCACCGATGCCGGCCTGTCCGTGTTCGACGGACGTCCGGGTCAACTGGAACTCGCCGAGATAGTGTCCGATCATCTCGGGTTCGACGCGCACGCGCTCGAAGGACTGGCCGGTGTACACGGCAAACGTCAGTCCGACGAACTCCGGAAGAATCGGCATGTTCCGGAGGTGCGTACGAATCGGTGCGTTCGCGGTCGTCTCCTCGTCTTTCTCGCGGGCTTTCTCGAGCAGCTTCTGCTGTTCGACCGAAAGACCGCGTTCGATACTTCGCCGCTTGCGAGCGGGGAGCAGTTCCACGACGTCCTCGAGTTCCATCTCCTGCAGTTCCTCGAGCGTGTGACCGCGGTAGGTGAACTCACCTTCACGGCCGGTTCGGTAATCAGAACTCATTTGTCACCACCTCGGCCGGTACGGCGCGAGGAAATGTCTCCCACCTTCCGTCCCGGCGGTGCGTCGCGAGAGACGGACTTGGGCTTGCCGGGGTGCTGGCGGCCACCGCCACCGAAGGGGTGGTCGATCGCGTTCATCGCAACACCGCGGACGCGGGGCCACTTCGTGCCCCGGGCCTTCATCTTGTGATACTTGTTCCCTGCCTTGACGAACGGCTTTTCCGTTCGACCGCCGCCGGCGACGACGCCGACGGTTGCACGGCACTGCGGGTCGAGGCGTTTGACCTCGCCGCTGGGGAGTTGAACGACCGCGGCGTCGCGGTCGTGGGTGATTAGGTCCGCGTTGACGCCGGAGGACCGGGCGAACTTGCCGCCGTCGCCCTGGTTCGCTTCGACGTTACAGATTGGGACACCTTCGGGGATCTCCGCCAGCGGGAGCGTGTTCCCGGGCTTGATCTCCGCGGAGATGCCGACCTGAATCTCGTCGCCGACCGTGACTCCCTCGGGAGCGAGGATGAGTCGCTGGTCTCCGTCTTCGAACTCGACGGCGACGACCGGAGCCGAGCGGGCTGGATCGTGCTCAATGTCGACGATCGTTCCGCGAACGACGTCGCTGTCCTCCGGTTTCTTGTGTTCGAGCTTTGCCTTGTATCGGTGGGACGGGGCGCGGAACGTCGGCGTCCCGCGTCCACGTCGCTGTCCAAGAATACGTCGTCCCATTCTCAGAACACCCCGATTCGCGAGGCGACTTCCTGGGCGTCGTCGTCCTCGGAGAGTTTGACGGTTGCTTTCTTGTTCCCGTTCATCGTTAC
Organism: Halostagnicola bangensis; assembly: GCF_054653435.1. Classification (NCBI taxonomy): domain Archaea; kingdom Methanobacteriati; phylum Methanobacteriota; class Halobacteria; order Halobacteriales; family Natrialbaceae; genus Halostagnicola; species Halostagnicola bangensis. The sequence goes on from NZ_BAAIGG010000002.1 coordinate 2,563,047, forward strand.
CTGCGTGTTGACGTCAGTGACACCGACGTCGAAGCGCTCTTCGACGACATCCGCGATCTCCGGTTTGGTGGCGTCGACGTCGACGACGAACTGGAGCTTGTTCTCAAAGTCCATGTCGTTCATCGCCTTCTCGGTGACGAGCGGGTAGTCGATGATCGAACTCATCGGTCTGCCACCTCCTCGAGTGCGCTTTCGGTCCAGATCGTCAGTCGACCCGGCTGGGTGCCCGGCGCGAGATCCTCCGCGTTGACTTCGGCGGCGGTCGCGACGTCGGCACCAGCGAGGTTGCGAGCGGCCCGCGATGGACCGGTCTCGCTCGAGGTGACGAAGAGGATCGATGTCGGCGTGTTGTACTTTCGGCCACGGGTTGTCCCGCGTCCGGATCGTACGTTCCGACCCTCGTCGGCACGCTCGATATCGGCGTCGACACCGACCTCCTCGAGGAAGGAGACGACCTCCTTCGTTTTGACGAGGTCTTCGAAGTCGTCGCTGACGACCAGCGGAATTTCTGTGTCGTCGTCGAACTCGTGGCCGCGGTCGGCGACGAGTTCGGCGTCGGTCGTCGCAGCGATCGCGCTGCGGACGGCCAGTTTCTTTTCTTTCGTGTTGATCGATTCAGTCTGATCTTTCTCGGCTTTCGGCGGGTGTGCCTTTCGTCCCTTGACAGCCTGTGGAACGCGGCGAGCGCGTCCGTTCTGTCGTGGAACGTGGGCCATGCCTCGGCCACTACCGAACGATTCCGCAGGCGTTCGCATGCCCGCGAATTCGTCGGCGCCGTAGTCCTGTTTTCGGTTGGCCTGTGACGTGCGGACGGCACGGGCGATCAGGTCCGGGCGGAACTGCGTGTCGAAGACCGCCGGGAGCTCGATTTCCCCTGCGTCTGCACCGTCCAGGTCGCGTACTGTTGCCTGCATGGGTTATCCCTGGTTTGATGCGGTGGAGACGTACCGAACCTCGGGATCGAGGCGCGGCTGGTCTCCGGGTCGGATCGCCGGGCGGAAGCGTACGAGACGCTTGTTCGGCCCGGGGAGCGAGCCCTTGATCAGCGCGTGCGGCCCGTCGACTTCGCCGTAGTTGACGAAGCCGCCGTCGACCGTCGCGTCTGCGCCGTCGCCGATGTCGACGAGGCGTTTGTTCAGTTCGGTTCGCTGGTGGTAGCCTGTCTGTCCCTGCTGTGGAACCGTCGATCGAACGCGGCTCGGGTTCCACGGACCGAGGTTACCGATGCGGCGGCGCCATCCCTGACGGGCGTGTTTGCCCTTTCGCTTCTGGACGCCCCAGCGTTTGACAGGACCCTGGGTCCCTTTCCCTTTCGTGACGCCGCTTGCGTCGACGTACTCGCCGGCACGGAAGACGTCGTTCAGGACGTGTTCGCCGCCGTCGGCGACCACGTCAAGCGCGAAGTCGACGCGTTCCTCGACGGAACCGCCGCCGACGCGCGTCTCCATGACGTCCGGCTTCTTCTTGGGGATCGACTGCAGAGATCCGGGTACTGTGTGGGTGATGACGCGGATGTCGTGGACGCGACCCTGTTCGAGCAGGTCGCGAAGCTTGGCCTCCTCGGCCTCGACATCATAGTCATCCCCGGGAAGGTCCAGAACGCGATCGAGATCGTCGTCGAACTCGTCGGTCCAGACCTCGGTTATCGGCTTGATACCATACGGTGTGTCTTCGTACGCACGCAGAGCAACGGCGCGCATTGGCGGCGTCTCCACGATGGTAACGGGAACGGTCGTCTCCATTCCCTCGGTCGTCGAGTTAGCGGCGTCGTCGACCATTACCACGTGGGTCATGCCGGCCTTGTAGCCCGCGAAGCCCTGGAGCGTTGGCTGTCCATCGTCGTCCGGCCACGAGTTGAATCGTGGGACCTCGCTGGTCGCACGCTGTCGTGGACCGAACCCGAGTGAGCCTTTGCGTGGTGCGTTTGGTTGTGGCATTCTATCACGCTCTCAATGTGAGGGGAGCGAGCGTGGCGAACAGAGCCTCCTCCGTTCTCACCACGCCGCTTCCCTGGTTCGGAACCGTATTGAGCCAGAGGTCGAACCCCGGATCGCCGTTGGGTTCGACGTCTGCGTCGTCCTCCGCATCGAGCCGTTTGACACCGTCTTTCTGAACGGCGTCGGCGTCGATGCCGAGGATTGCCGGCAGCCCTCTTTCGGGCGCACCGAACGCGACGGTGAGACCGTCTCGTTCGATCCGTCCGGCCAGCGTCTCGAGTTTCCCCACGGTGAGCGATTCACCGAACCGGGAAGCTGCGATTCGGACGCCAGCGTCCTCACGGCTGAGGGCCGCCGAAAGGTCCGTTTCCTCGATCGATAGCCCCTGCGTGGGCTTGTCGACGATTTTCGCACGGACCGGTCGTCGCGAAGAGATCCTGACTGTCACGCGCTCTCCCTGCTCGAGTGCCATATCCGACGGCACGTTGAGAGAGATCGGGTGTTGCAGACCGCAATTGACCCGGACGCGTTGATCAGGTCCGACCTCGGTCACGATTCCTTGTCTTTTCGACCCCGAATCGTCGGATTCGGAGCCGGTCTGTGACGTGGCGCGGAGCGGCGGTAAGACACCCACGTACTCCAGTTCGTCCCGTTTGCCCCAGATCTCCTTTCGAAGATGCGGAGGCGTCGTGGCGTACCGCAGTACGGTGCTTACGAACCCGCCGTCGAGATCGCCCCGTTCGCCGTCCCGATCTGGGTAGACGATCAGGCGATCGGCCCGATAGATCGTCGCCGCGCGGGCGACGTATCCGAGTTTGCGAGTAGCCTCGCGTTTGTCCTCGGCTTCTCGAGCGAGTGACGACGGCACGAGTACGCTTGTGGTCATACCGTGACGCTTCGGCGCCTCGTCACTAGACTGTAGCGATATTTTCCCGACGGGATCTTAAAAGGGTAGCGGAATCTCTTTCCGGCTGTGAACCTCTCACAGTATCGAATTCGTGCGTATCAGACACATACACAGTTCCGCTGCGTAACGTGTCCGGAATTTTGACTTACTGCGGGCAAATATGCGGGTTTCGAAGGGAGTGGCGCTCGAGCGAGTGAAATCGCCGCCCTCGTGTGATTGTCTCTCGATATCGAATCAATTCGCAACCCTTATACACCTCTCCAGATGTATTTAGAAGTGTAGCAGGGCGTTGGTAGTGTAGTGGTATCACGTGACCTTGCCATGGTCACAACCTGGGTTCAAATCCCAGCCAACGCATCTTTCTCCGAACAATTACGTGAGGAGAAAGATCTCTCTGGGATTTGAATCAGAGAGTGAAACGAACGAAGTGAGTGGAACGACCGTGGTTCAAATCCCAGCCAACGCACTTTTGTCACGAACAAATTCGTGAGCGATGAGAGTCAACTGGGTTTGAACGAAAGAAGTCGCATGCTCACGAGCAGTGCGCGGTTCGGAACGAAGTGAGAACCGCGATGCGAGCGGCTTACCGCGAGCAACGCGAGTGAGACCGTCTTCGAGTAGTTCAAATCTCAACCAACCATATTCCTCCGAACAATTCATTCTTCGAAGAGACGCTTTGCTCGGCGATATATCGGCGTCCCAAGCCAGTCACGATTTTCGGCCAGCGTTTCGATCCGCTCTCGAGCCTGCTGATTCTCGAGTTCGCCACGTTTGACCAGTGCCTTCAGGAGAAGCGGTGGGATGGCCACTTTCGAACTGGTCACATGCTGTAGCTCTGGAAGCGCCCTGAAATCATCAGTGATCAAGAAATCTGCGTCGAGTTCTTGCGCGAGCGTGACACAGCTTGCTTCTCCCTGATCGATTCGGGATGAGTGTATCGTTGATTCGTTTGTGAGATGAACGACGTAATCTCCTTCGTGCTCAAGGACTGCCGTTGCAGCGGTTCCGTGAATATCATTGTACTCCGCCGTGTTTTCGAGTTCCTGTCTCACCGATTCGGTTGTGTGACTATCGAATTGCTCGAGGATGATCTCGAGAGAATTGACAGTTGCGAGAGAGATAGCGGCGCTTGTATCGATAACGATCATTCCGAAACTATCCTACAGACTCGCGAGTTCGTCTGCGAGTTCGTCACCCTGATCGAGAATCGTTTTCGAGGTTCGAACGGCTTCGGCATCTCGTCGCCCGATAAACTCTCGTAGCGTCTCGAATTCGATTTGGTCGTCGAGATAGAGTTCGACGACAGCTTCTTTGAACTTCTCGTCGTCTTCGACTTCTTCGAAGTACGCCTGGAGAGCTTCTTTGAGTATCTCTGTTCGGTTTCTGTGCGTAACCTCGGCTGCAACGTCGGCTTTCTCGACCAGCTCTTCTGGAAGGCGGAAATTCACTCGTGTTGTACCCATATTGCTTGCCTCGTTGTACATACATTGTACGCACACACTCATAAACGTTATCCGAGCGGCTGATTCGTCTTCACTGAACCGCGTATTACTGTGCGAGAACGATTTCGTCTCGCTCTCAACACGTCCCGGTAATCCGCTCGAGAGCCTCGGGATCATCGACCGGCCCGTCCGGCCCGACGGGTTGCTCGAGGTAGTAGATCGTCAGCTCCGCGATCTCGTGCTCCGAACGATCACAGAGGTACTCGAGTACGGGTTCGTACTGGCTCTCGTCGGCGTGGCTCATATCCGTCCCGTAGCGTTTCCAGAGCGTCGTCGGGAACGTTTCGGCGGGGTTCGGCGGGCGATCCAGCGTGGCTTCGCCGCCGTGAGTGAGATCGACCGTCTCCCCGGACTCGAGTTTGGCTTCGGCGACGTAGCCACTCGAGGCGTCCGGCGGACTCGGAGCGAAGAACGTCCAGCCGACGTCATCCATGTCTTCTTCCAGTTCCGGAGCGGGCGAGTCGACCAGACCGACCTGAGCGGTCTGCCAGAACACCAACGTGAGGAGCACGACGACAAGGAATCCAGACGCACAAATTCCCCCGATTCGGCGGGTCGCGGACGGAACCGTAATCGACGGAATCGAACGCGTTTCGAGCGGCGAACCTCGGGGAAGGGTGGCCCGGATGCTGGTTTCGATGCGCTCGAGTGCGTCTCGAGCCCGACTGCGTTCGATCGACTCCCAGATCTCCGGCGGGAGGAACAATAGCAATCCAGTTATCAGCACGAAAGGGAACACACCGAGACGCATCGTCGCGGCCATTCCGAGGTGGGTGCAGATGAACGCGAGAACGACTGCGGTTCTGAGTTTTCCGCTACACAGGATGAGAAGCGGAGCGGCCGACAGCGTCGCGATCCAGAGCCAGTTGACTGCGGTTAGGACCGTCGAGAGATCCGAGAGATACGGACCGAGCAGAACGACGAACTGCTCGAGATGCATGGTTCGTCGGACGGCGATTCCGTTCATCCAGGCCTCGCTCTGGAACTTGAAAACCGCGTTCGTCGTGTAGATGAGGACGATGTGGGCGAGAATTGTAACCGTCGCAACGGAGACGACTTGCGCCGCGTCGCCGGTCACCCCGTCTTCTGTTTCACCAGTCCCTGCTCGTTCTCGGTTGCCGGTGACTTCTCGAGACCGTCTTCGAGCGGTTCTTTGGGCATCGATCGACCACCGAGTACCGAGCGGGAGGAACAGACCGAGAAACAGAAACGAGGTCAGGATGGTGTCGCCGCCGTTGAGAACGTACGGATTCCGGGTCTGAAGCGAGGCGAGGAGGACGAACGAAACGAACGTTGCGAGGCGAGTTCGGTAGCCAAGAGACAGGGAGACGGCGAAGAGTCCGGCGACCGCGAACAGAACTGCCTGCACCCACATCGATCCTGATAGCGCGTGGATCGACGCCGATGTAAACGCCGGATACACCTCAGCGAGCGCGGATCGTGGAAGGACGCCTGCATCGGTGTAGAACGGCACGGTTCCCGGGACTCGAAGGAGAAGCAGATCGAGGAGGATGACGATACCGAGGGCGATTCGGAACGCGGCGAGGGCTCGAGGGTCGATTCCGAGGTGCCGACCGCCCCTCGATTGGATCGCCGAGATGATCCCTGAACCGCCGGAAACCCAGTTCGAAACAGGGGAACGATCTGCGGTCATCGACGTGGTTCAATCGCTTTCGGGGTTGTCAGCCCCTCTATAAGTGCTTTCCCCTCTTTGACGAACGAGAACGATCGGCGCGAAATATAACTGCTGAGGACGAGAACGATACCGTATGCAGGTTGGGATTTGCACGATCGGTGACGAACTGCTGGCCGGACAAACGACGAATACCAATGCGTCGTGGCTGGCCGAGGAGATCACCGACCGTGGCGGCTCCGTCCGTCGGATACTGACGATTCCCGATGATCGGACGCTCATCGCAGAGACGGTCGCCGAGTGGAACGACGCGTTCGACGCCGTCGTCGTTACCGGCGGTCTCGGCGGGACGCCGGACGACGTGACGCTCGAGGCGGTCGCGGCCGGTCTCGAGCGGGACCTCGTGGTCTTTCCCGACGTTCGAGAACAGATCCTCGAGAAGGGACGCGAACTGCGGGCGGAACGACCGGAGTTCTTCGAGGAGTACGACCTCGAGTTCGACGTCGACGCCGCGGCCTCGCTTCCCGATGGTGCCAGACCGATCGTCACGGATGCCGGCTGGTCGCCGGGCTGTGTGATCGAGAACGTCTACGTCTTCGCTGGGATCCCTGACGAAATGAAGGCCATGTTCGATGTCGTCGAAACCGAGTTCTCCGGCGACATCGTTTCGCAGACCGTGTTCACGCCTGCCCCCGAAGGGTCCCTTCGGGCGGTTCTCGAGGGGGTGAGCGAGCAATTCGACGTCTCGGTCGGCAGTTATCCTCAGAGTGAGGACCGATTAGGACGACTTCGGATTACCGGAACTGACGAGGCCACCGTCGAGGATGCGACGGCGTGGATCCGAGAACGGGTCGAGACGGGTCAACCACCCGACTCGAAGTAAGCTCGGATTCGGCGGATGGCGGACCGAGTCAACGAAGATCCTTGCTGACTATTTTATACAGCGTGTGCGTACGGTGACAAACGAATGTTCCCCGAAACCCTCGAAACCGAGCGCCTCGAGTTCAGAAAACTCACTCGAGAAACGATCGACCCGCTCGAACTGTACGAGTACCGAAACCCTGACAGCGGATTCGACGAGGTTGCGACCCATTTGACCGACGAGGTTCATCACACCCCAGAGGAGTCCCGGCAGTATCTCCTCGAGTCAGCGGAACAGTGGGATGAGCGTACGCGCGCGAACTGGGCGATGTATCCGGCCGCCGAGGAACCGAACGCCGGCGAGTTCGCGGGTGTTGCCAGCCTGATCCCGCTCTGGGAGAAACGAACCGCTCGGCTGGGCATCTGGCTCAGGAAACCGTTCTGGGGTCGTGGCTACTCGGGTGAACGGGCCGCCGCGTTGATCGAACTCGCGTTCGAGGACCTCGATCTCGAGGTTGTTTCGGCGGGACATCTGGCCGGAAACGAGAACTCGAAGCGGGCCATCGAAAAGTACGTCGACCGCTTCGACGGCGAGTACGACGGGCTCCTCCGAAACTGGGTCCCGATCGAAGATTCGGTTCGCGACCTTCACCGCTACACGATCACTCGAGAGCAGTATCGCGAGTCGCGACGTTCCTCGGACTCGAAGTGAGATAAGCGGGCTACCGAGGTTATCCGTCCGTCACTCGAGCGACCGAGAAACGAGTTCGCCCCAGTAGTCGAACCCGTATCGCTCGTAGAAGGCTTGGGCGCGGTCGTTAGCCCGATCGACGTCGAGGACGACACGCTCGAGGGGGAGGTCCTGTTCGGAAAGAACCTCGAGCGCGCGTTCCATGAGTCGGTCGGCAACACCAGTTCCTCGGTGTGGCTCTGCGACGAAGAGTTCGTTCACGACGCCGGCATCCCAGATGAGCGAGAGCGACTCTGGCAGGACGAATATGTAGCCGACGAGATGTTCGCTTCCGTCGGTCGTTCGACCGGCAGTCGCGTTCCGTTCGGCAACCAGGATTGATTGGGCTGATTCTTCGGTACAGCGTTCGGCCCACTCGAGATACCGAGTCCGGTACTCGTCGGTCAATTTCTGCTCGTAGATCTCGGCTTTTTGTTCGTCCCCAGTATCAGTTCCCAGTCTGAGTTCGAACTGGCGTTTGAGCCGCCAGAGGCCGTCGCGGTCCGTCTCGAGGTCGGTGGAGCGAATCTCGATCGACATACCGGAGAATTGAAATCGAGCCGTGTGGCTCTATCGATTAGAGGTGGTGCGTTTCGACCCAAAATCCGGGATACCGTCTGATTTTGGCCTTTTCGGTACGTACAGGTGACACGCATATCGTACAGTTCGTTGAGCGACTCAGCTTTTACCAAGAACGGTAGATGTATCATCAAAATTATTTCTCACGAATAACAATGCGTCGATATGCTTGATCTTCTCTGGAGTATCCTCGGGTTCGTAGTGGTTGTATTCGGTATTATTTTTATCCATGAACTAGGGCATTACATGACTGGACGGTGGGTGGTTGGAATTCCCTCAGCGGATATCAAACTCGTCATGGCGGAGTTTCCCCAGCACGTTGCATTGTGTGACGATGATGAGTGGGTTGGGCCGGACGAATTCGAACGGTACAGTGAACTGTACGAGGGACACGACCCTGACTATGAACATCTCGAAGTCTACATTGGTGCCGGAGAACTTGTCCAGACCCTTGGTGTCGTCGCGATCGCAGCCGTTTTTGTTGGTCTCGGATTGCACAGCATGGCTGCATCAATCGTCCTCATTTCGCTTCTCATGACCGGAGTGTATCTCGCTTGGGATGTTTCTATGGCAGTATATAGCGGGCAGCCAGTCGGAGATTACTCGGCACTCTGGCTAGCAACACCACTTGCTGCTGTTGCAGTATTGGTGGGATTTCTTATTCCGCATGTTGTGATGTATCTGTGGATATAGTTATTTAGGACCGGTGTTCGTAGCTGTAGTGAACGGCCGATACGTGCGACGTGACATCTGACCGGTCCTGACGGGCGGGACTTTCTCCTTGCCCTCTCGTAACCGAAACAATGGTTGTCGATTCGAACGCTGATTCCGAGAAACGAACTGTCGTTGCCGTTCAGGCAATCTGGTCTTCGTACTCCTCGCCCGTCAGCAACGCCTCGAGTTCGTCTTCCTCCGCAGGTTCGATCTCGAGCATCCATCCGTCGCCAAACGGGTCGTCGTTGACGAGTTCTGGCGTGTCGAAGAGTTCCTCGTTGACCGCGACTACCTCGCCGCTGACGGGCGCGTAGAGGCCCGAGACGGCTTTGATCGACTCGATGACGCCGAACTCCTCGTCCCGAACGACGTCGTCTCCTTCGTCGGGGAGTTCGACGAAGACGACGTCGCCCAGTTCGTCTTGTGCGAAGTCCGTGATGCCGACGCGGACGACGCCGTCTGTCTCGAGTGCCCATTCGTGCGATTCTTGATACCGTCTGTCTGCTGGGATGTCGAAGCTCATTATACTGTGTCGATAAACGGAATCGTTTCGACTCTTGCTTTCTTGGACTGTCCGCGGACAACGACTCTGAGCGTCGTGCCCGGATCCGCGTACTCGACCGGAACGTAGCCGAGCCCGATCGGCGACTCGAGGGTTGGACTCATGGTCCCGCTCGTCACCGTCCCGATAACGCGGCTGTCTGTGTTGGTGATGTCGTAGCTGTGTCTCGGGACGCCGCGGTCGATCAGCTTGATGCCGACGAGTTTCTCCTCGACGCCTTCCTCGTGAACTCGCTCGAGTGCGTCCCGACCGACGAAGTCGGTCTCGAGCTTAACCGCAAACCCGATGCGAGCTTCGTAGGGGTTTCGAGGATTGGACTCGCGGTCGAAATCCTGCCCGGCGAGGAGGAAGCCGGCTTCGATCCGGAGCGTATCGCGAGCGCCGAGTCCGCACGGTTTACAGTCGAACGCCGACCAGACCGTTTCCGCGTCGTTCCACGGGACGACGAATTCGAATCCGTCCTCCCCCGTGTACCCGGTTCGGGCGGTCCAACACTCGACGCCGGCGATCGTCGCGTACCGCGCTTCGAACCGAGAGAGATCCGCGATCGATTCCTCGACGACGTCGCCGATGAGACCGGCCGCGTTCGGCCCTTGAACGGCGAACATCGCGTACTCGTCGGTCATGTTGTCGACCGTCGCCTCGAGATCCCACTCGTTTCGGTGGGTGATCCAGCGCTCGTGCATCGCCTCGTCGGTACCGGCGTTCGGAACGAACAGGTACGTTGCCGTCCCGTCCTCGTCGGGGAGCCGATAGATCACTGTGTCGTCGATGATCGTGCCGTCCTCGTCGGTGATCGCCGCGTACTGGGAGTCGCCGACCTCGAGTGCCGCCACGTCGTTCGAGGTGAGTCGCTGCATGAGCCGGGTCGAATCCGGGCCGGTGACGTGAATCTCGCCCATGTGCGAGACGTCAAACTTTCCGGCGTCTTCTCGGACCGCGACGTGTTCGTCGCGGATCGACTCGAACTCGACGGGCATATCCCAGCCGCCGAACTCGGTAAACTTCGCTCCGTAGTCGTCGTGGACCCCACGTAACGGCGGCGTCTGAAGCGGCATAATCGACTGGACACCCCCGGGATAGTAATGTCTTTTCGTCGCTGTGGGCGAAGCAACTCGATTCCGGTTGGCGATCGCCGATCGATTCGACGGTAGTCCGTCGAACTAAACTGTCGATCGACTGCCGAACCGCACGGTAAGCCGTCTGCCGCACCGCACGGTCCGGGTTCGGCTCCCTATCCGGAACCGGAGAGAGGATTCTCGAGGAGTACGGCTTTAGGGATGGACGAAGCACTTCTCGTATGGACATTCGAGATCAGTTGCGGGGCATCACCTGTCCGATGATCACCCCCTTCGCCGACGGGACCGTCGATACCGGTGCAGTAACCGATCTGATCGACCACCTCGAGGCGGGATCGATTGACGCGCTGTTTCCGGCCGGGACGACGGGTGAGTTCGCGAGCTTGTCGCCCGACGAACGGCGACTGCTCGTCGAACATACCGTCGAACAGGCCTCGGTTCCCGTCGTCGCGGGCGCGTCAGCGACGGATGTCGAATCCGCGGTCGAAGCGATCGACGTCGCTTCCGCCGCGGGAGCCGACGCAGCAGTGCTTACGCCGCCGTACTTTCATACGGCGAACGCACCGCAGGGAAACCAGCGATTCTTCGAGATCGTAGCCGATCGGTCGTCGCTTCCACTGCTTCTGTACAACATTCCCGCCTGTACCGGCCGGCAGATTGCCCCGGAAACCGTCGTTTCCCTGGCTGACCACGACCGAATACTCGGGCTCAAAGACTCGAGTGGCGATCTCGAGTACTTTCTTACGGTGCTTGACCGAACTCCGGAGGAGTTCCTCATGCTTCAGGGGTACGACTCGCTTCTCGTCCCGGCGATGCGGATGGGCGCAGACGGCGGTGTCAACGCGCTCTCGAACGTGCTCCCGAACGTCTACGATAGCGCATTAACACGCAAACACGACGAGCGTGGCCGAGCGCTTCAGGAGAACGCGATTAGCCCGCTGTTCGAATCGTGCAAGGAGTTCGGATTCGCGCCGGCGACGAAAACCGCACTCTCCCATCGGGGAGTTATTCGATCAGATCGGGTCCGACCACCGCTGGTGGCCGTCGAAGACGACGGTACAAGACGGATCGCTACCTCCGTCGATCAGGCACTCGAGGAATTTGCGGACTGATAGGGTCGGTTGTAAGTCATTTCCGGAGCAACTGCGAGTCGTACTGCGGTTTCTCCGGTAAATTGTTACAACTGCCCTATGAACTGATCGGTGATCGGGAGCCGATCACGAACCGGTATCGCCGAAGAACCGCTCTCACCGTTACATCTGTTTGACCCCCAAAACTCACTGGTTCCAGTGCTAACACCTCCAAAATAGAAAGACTATTGCGTGGTATATCTCCTCTTGTATCGTATCGAATGGCCAAAAGAGAGGACGTTGAGAGGGTGTTAGCATCCTGTGAGAACTGCGAATCGGTATATGCAGCACGACAGTGGCCGAATGATGATATCCAGATTATTGGTAAGGATGGCTGTAGTTGCGGGGCGAGTACGTTCGAAATCATCGAAGAGACTGACGTTCTCGACGATCCCGACGAGTTCGATGCGACTGCTGGGACAGGCGCCGAGTAAACGACGTACGCCGTGAGCGCGTCGGACTGGGGACAAGATAACTCGAGTACTGATCCAACGCACCGTCGGTCGGTTTCGGAGATCGGTCGCCCTCGAGTACCGGACGGTTTCGAAGACTGGTCGATCCGAATATCGGACCATTCGGAGGGCATATTGGACCGACTGTCGACCCCGCTTCTTTCGTCACACCTATTTCGCGACCCCCGCTACGGAGTAGTATCGATGTCCATCTTCGACCGCGTTCGCTCTCGTCTCGAGTCTTCGTCCGATCCCCCTTCTGACTCGCCGCCCAGCGTCGGGCTCTTCGTCGACGGACCGAACGTGCTTCGCGACGAATTTGACGTCGATCTAGACGACGTCCGGGACGAGGCACTCGAGTACGGACGCGTCGGGATCACCAGGCTCTATCTCGACGAACATGCGACGCCGGGATTGATTCAGGCCGCGGAGGCCCGCGGCTACGAGGTCATTATCACGAGCGGCGACGTGGACGTCAAACTCGCCGTCGATGCGACCGCTTTTAGCGCCGACGAAACCATCGACACCCTCGTCATCGCCTCGCGGGACACGGATTTCAAGCCGGTACTCGAGTACGCGGGCACGGCCGGCATCCACACCGTCGCAATTGCGCCGGGGAGTCACGGTCGCTCCGACGCCCTTCGGAACGCGGCCGACGAGGGGGTTACGCTGGCGGAGTAACGCCGAAGGGTGTCAGCGAACGGAAAAACAGATCTGGGAGAAAAACGATCGAGCGTGTTTCTTGCCTTGCGGAGGGACAGACTACCCGAACTTGCCCGTGATGTAGTCCTCGACGCGCTGGCTCTCCGGGTTGTTAAAGATCTTGTTCGTCTCGTCGAACTCCACGAGTCGACCGCCGGTCAGGAACACGGCCGTCTTGTCCGAAATCCGGGCGGCCTGTTGCATGTTGTGGGTGACGATAACGACGGTGTACTCCTGAGAGAGTTCCTCGACGAGATCCTCGATCTTCGAGGTCGCGACGGGGTCGAGTGCGCTCGCCGGCTCGTCCATCAGAATGACTTCGGGGTCGGGCGCGATCGCGCGGGCGATACAGAGTCGCTGTTGTTGGCCGCCCGAGAGATCGAGCCCCGAGGAATCGAGCTGATCCTTTACCTCGTCCCAGAGTGCGGCTCGCTCGAGAGCCTGCTGGACCTGTTCGTCGACGTTGTCCTCCTGATCTTGGACGCGAAGGCCGTAGGCGACGTTGTCGAAGATACTCTTCGGGAACGGGTTCGGTTTCTGGAAGACCATTCCGATCTTTCGACGGAGTGCAACGGGATCGACGTCCTCGTCGTAGACGTTCTTCCCGTGGAAGTAGAGATCGCCCTCAACGCGAGCGACGTCGATCAGATCGTTCATCCGGTTGATCGATCGCAGGAACGTCGACTTGCCACAGCCCGAGGGCCCAATGAGCGCCGTTACCTGCCGTTCGGGAATATCCATGTCGATCTCGTCGAGGGCCTGTTCGTCGCCGTAAAAGACCTCGAGGTCCCGAGACTGGATTACGGCCTCGTCGCCCCACGCGTCCTCGAGCGTCTCGCTCGAGGTCGTTTCTGCCGGGGGAGAATCGTCGATTTGGTGCTTCGAGACCGTCTCAGGTCCGCCGCTGTTTGCCGTCATACGGGTTACTTGATTGTCGGCCCTCAGGCAGTTACCTGTTCCGGAATCGAGCGCCGAGTGGGTCCCGCTCGAGGCCTCCCGCGGCCGTTCGATAGGCGGCGCTACTGATTCGACATCCCTGGTTCAGCTCGAACTTGGTTCAGTTCAAATCCAGTTCAGCTTGGATCCGGACCAGCTCGAATCCGGACAAGAAACACATTCGCAAGCCGTAACTGCGTGACGTCCGCTATCCTCGCCGATCGTACCTGTTCCTGATAAAAATCGCGACTGCGTTCATCAGCAACAAGATCGCGAGCAAGACGACGATCCCGGCGGCAGCGACATGTTGGAAATCGCCTTCGGGTAAACTCGCCCACTCGAAGATTTGCATCGGCATCGCGGCGAATGGGCCCGTGGGATCAGTTACTTCCGGCGGGGCGAACATCGACGTGGCTGCACCGACCATTAGAATCGGTGCTGTTTCGCCGATCGCCCGCGAGAGCGAGAGAATTATTCCGGTCATGATCCCCGGGACTGCCTCGGGAAGTACGACGTTTCGGACGGTTTGCCACTTCGTCGCGCCCGATCCGTAGGATGCGCGACGCATCGAGTCCGGGACGGCCCGGAGCGCCTCCTGTGAGGAGACGATGACGATCGGGAGGATGAGCAGCGTCAGTGTTAGCGCGCCCGCGATAAGACTCGCGCCGGTGTGGAGCGCCCGGACGAACATCGCCAGTCCGAGTAGACCGTAGACAATCGACGGAACACCGGCGAGATTGGAGATGTTCGCCTCGATAAACTGTGTAAGTCGGGTATCCGGCGCGTACTCTTCGAGATAGATCGCCGCACCGACACCGAGGACGAGGGTAAAGATCGCGGTCAGGCTAATCAGATAGATCGATCCCACCAACGCAGGGTAGATCCCACCGGGTCCTGTTGGAAGATCGCCGTAGTTTGCGGGGTTGTAGTTCTCGACCAACTGCGACGGAGGATAGGTCAAGAATTCCCAGGTAAGCCATCCCCACGCCTCGACGAGCACGTCGAGTAACAAGGCGACCAGTGCAACGATGCCGACCATCGTCGCGCCAACGCAGAGGCCGAGGAACACTCGGCCGATCTGGCGTTTGCGTTTGATCGAAGTGCCGTCGAACTCGAACTCTTCGGATTCAGTTGGAGCGCTCATTCGTACTCCTCCCGGTACCGTGACCGGATCCACATACTTCCGATGTTCATCGTGAATGTCATGATGAATAGTGTCAAGCCGATCGCGAACAGGCTCTGGTAGCCGATCGAGCCGACGGAGGCGTCACCAGTCCCGATTTCGACCATAAATGCAGTCATCGTCTGGACCTCATCGAGCGGATTCGTCGTTATCTGAGAGAGCGCACCTGCGGCGAGCGCCACCGCCATCGTCTCCCCGATTGCCCGCGAGATCGCCAGAATATACGCAGCTAGGATTCCCGACAGCGATGCGGGGACGACGACCTGTGTCGACACCTCGAACTTCGTTGCACCGAGGCCGTAGGCCGCATTTCGAAGCGAGTCCGGAACCGAACTCATCGCGTCTTCCGAAAGGGACGACACCATCGGAATAATCATCACACCGACGACGATCGCACCCGACGCCGCGTTGAACGTTCCCGTTTCCGGGAAGAAAAACTGAATTACCGGTGTAATGAACGACAGGGCAAAAAAGCCATAGACGATCGTCGGGATACCTGCGAGAACCTCGAGTGTCGGTTTGACCGTTTTTCGCACGCGCTGGTCGGCGTATTCGGAGAGGTAAATCGCGGTAAGCGTTCCGACTGGAATCGCAACCAGTGCCGAGCCGACGGTGATCATAAGCGTTCCCCAGACCAGCGGTAACACACCAAACCCGGGATCGTCCGTTGCCCGCGGGGACCAGTTGGTGCTAGTCAAGTACTCGAGGAGAGACACCTCCGAGAAGAAATCGAGCGCACCGTTTACCAAAACAGCGATAATCGCGACCGTCGTTGCGACGGTTACCAGCGCACAGCCGAAGAATACGTAATGTGCGAACCGGTCACCGAGCCCGCCGACATCGTTCGTGCTTCTGGAGAGGTCGATCGAATCAGAACTCATGTGTGCTCCTCGATTGCATTTTCGAGTTTCTCGCGTTGGTTAGAAACTGTCTCCTCGGGAACTGCGTAGAACCCGACCTCACGTGCTGTCTCTCGAGTGTTTTCGAGGTAATACCGTAAGAACTCACGGTAGACCTCTCGACTCAGTTCCTCTGTTCGGACGTACAGATACATCGGTCGAGCAAGCGGTGTGTACCGATCTTCTTCGTCTTCGGCTTCGATCGTTTCCGGGGTCGGGCGTGTACACCCGTTTCCATCGTCGATCCCAATCAGTTCGAGATCGTCTTCGTTCTCGTAGTAGTAGCCAGCACCGCCGAACCCGATCGCGTCCTCGTTTCCTCGAACACCTCTGACGATGACGTTGGTATCGGGGGAACCGCTGTAATCGTCACGAATGTTTGCGACGCCGCCCGTCGCTTCCTCGGTAAAGTAGTCGAACGTCCCGGATGCCGCGTCGCGTCCGTAAAACGAAATCTCTTCGTCGGGCCAATCGTCATCGATATCCGCCCAGGTTTGGATCGGCGAGTCGTTTCGCCAGAGTTCTTCGAGCTGGTCGCTCGTGAGACAATCACACCAGTCGTTATCTGGGTGTTTCATAACCGCGATTCCGTCCATCACGACCTCAAGCTCAAGGATGTCCTCGTCCGGATCGATGCCGTTATCACGGCAAAGTTCCCGTTCGTCGTCACTGATCTCGCGGCTCGCGTTCTGGAGGTCTGTCTCGCCCAAACAGAACTGTTGGAATCCGGCACCGGTGCCGGACCCGCTGACGGGGATTTGCACTTGATTGTTTTGCCAGAGGAATTGCTCTGCAACTAGCGCACTGTTTGGCAACAATGTGTTCGAACCGTCGATGACGATACGCCCCTCGAGTCCACTGTCTTCACCGCGGGTGAGACACCCGGCCAGCCCGGTCAGGGCCGTTCCCGCGGTGCCGAGTAGAACGCGACGGCGAGAAACGCCCCCGCCGCGTCCCGATATCGGCTCAGTTTCCATCACGAAATCATTAGAAGATGGGATCTAAATACCCTTCTATTATTTCTATATAGTACTATGTGGGACAACCATTAACAGGCCCTATATATTGATGGATACTGATCATAATATGCGCGGTTTGCGGCCTTCGAACGCTTCTATAGTCGATTACTGGTGTGTCTCTATAGATTGGAGTAGATTTATAGTACCATGTCCAAAACCCCTGACTATGGAGACGCGAAAAGTCCAGGTGACGGGCGGGTCGACGTACACGGTATCGCTTCCAAAATCCTGGGCAACGGAGAACGAGGTCAGCGCCGGGACGACCGTCGAGTTCTACCCCGAGGACGACTCGCTCCTGTTGACTCCACAGAGCGACGTCGACAGACAGGAGGGGACGCTCGATGTCTCGAATCTCGAGGACGAGCGGTTGACCCGGGCCGTCATGACGATGTACGTCAGCGGGTTCGACCTCATCCGACTCGAGGCAAACCGGATCACGACCGACCAGCGCCGGGCGATCCGGAACGCAACCCAGAGCCTCGTCGGCGTCGAAGTGCTCGAAGAGACCACCGACAGCGTCGTTATCCAGGATCTACTCGACTCCTCGGAGCTTTCGATCGTCAACGCCGTCACCCGCATGCGGCTGATCTCTTCGTCGATGCTCGACGACGCCGTCACCGCCCTCGTCGAGAACGACGACGACATCGCGCGCGACGTGATCGAACGCGACGACGATGTCGACCGTCTCTGGCTGGTCGTCTCGCGGATTTTCCGTGCGACGCTCCGTTCGCCGCGCGCCGCCGAAGAGCTGGGGGTTCCCCGGGAGGACTGTTTCGATTACCACTCGAGCGCCAGACAACTCGAGCGCGTCGCCGACCACGCGGTCAAGATCAGCCAGCTCGCGCTCAAACTCGAGGAGATTCCCGAGGGCGTTGCCAGTGCGCTCGTCTCGCTTCACGACGACGCTTTCGACGTGCTGGAGAAGTCCCTGGACGCGCTGTTCGCCGAAGACGGTGAGGAGGCGAACCGGCTTGGCCACGCCGCTCGAGAGCTAATTTTGGATATCGACGAGCATACCCGGACGATCGACGACATGCTTCGAGAACTCGACCCGATGCAGGCCCAATCGCTCGGCCTGATCATCGACTCGCTGTCTCGGAGCGCAGATTACGGGGGTAACATCGCGGAAACGGCGTTACAGAAGGCCGCGCCGAGCCCCTGAGTTAGGCGTTTACGGTTGACGAGCTGATCGGGCAGCCGGGTTTTCAAGGACCGCTCAATATGGTATTGAACGGTGGACGGATGCTGTAAAAATACCCGCTCGAGTACCGTTCTCTCTTCTTCGTGTCACGATCAGTTACCGAGATCACACGACGAGTGAGAAAGAACTGCGGACACCGGCAGATTCATTTCCGTCTACTGTGATAGGAGGTGTATGTTCGATACCTTACTACACGCCGGGCACGGTCATCCGAATCTCTGGTGGATCCTCGTTCCGAGTTATCTGACGTTCGTGATCGGACTCGGCGTCGGCATGTACTCCGACAGGCTCCGCGAGTTCGTCAGCGGACAGGAAACGCAACCTGCAGAGTGAATTCAGCGGTTTTCGGTCGCTTGGCGCGTTGAAAACACCGTTCTACAGCCGAGGTAGTACGAATCTTCGAGGGCGACCGGAAGACCCTCCGGCTTCCGTGCTCTACTGAAACCGTCGGTTTCGCGGACCTCGCGAGAGATTCGTTCCCATTCAGTGACGAGGGCCCAAAGCTCTCTCGAACCACCTGACCTCGAGTTGGTTCACTGCTCGATGTGAACGGATAGTTCGCGCCGCTCGGGATAGGAGAGACGAACTCGAGAAAATCGAATCCGACAGTTATTCGACGAGAACGGCGTTAACCTGTCCGTTCTGGCCGGGACGGGAGGTGACTCGAGCGTTCCCTTCGTCGGTGTCGATGATTGCGCCCTTGGTGATGATGTTTCGTCGGACGTAGTTCGGGTTCGCGTCGTTTTCGACGACGTCGTTGATCTCGGTCGTCACGGTTTCGCCGCCCTTGTTGACGTTTACGACGTTCGTCGCGAGTGCTCGCGTCTTCTCGCCGTTTCCGCGGACGTCGACGGTCCGGTAGCGCGGTTCACCGACCTGGGTCTCGGTCGGAAGCCGGCCGAGTTCGTATTTGCGTCGGTTTCGGATGTGCTTGAGTCGCCCGCCTGTTCGCTTGCGTGTAGAACGGCCTTGATCTTGCATATCCGTTGAAAGTCCGGGCGGATACTTGAATGCAACCTTTTCGCCCGGGCTGTCAGAGCCGACGGACTAGAGTAAACGACGGACCGATACGTGGTGTAGCGGCGGACCGATACGTGGTGTAGCGGCGGACCGGTGGGTGCGGTCGAAGGCGTTACTCTTGCTGTGCGTCGACGACCGCGACGCCCGCCAGGTTTACGATGTCCTTGACCTCGTCGCCCCGCTGGAGGACGTGAACGGGTTTGTCCATCCCGGTCAGCATCGGACCGATCGCGTCGGCACCGCCCAGACGCTGGAGCAGTTTGTAGCCGATGTTCCCCGACTCGAGGTTCGGGAAGACGAGTACGTTCGCCGGCTCCTCGAGTTCCGAAAAGCCGTAGGTCCCCTCGAGGATGTCCTCGACGACGGCTGTGTCGGCTTGCATCTCGCCGTCAACGGGGAAGTCGACCGCGGGATCGTCCTGGAGTTGTTGTGCCGCCTTGCGCGGTTTGACGGTATCTTCGTTCGTGACGCTGCCGAAGTTCGAGTACGACAGGAGCGCGGCGCGCGGTTCGACGTTGAACCGTCGGGCGAGCTTGCCCGTCTGTTTGGTCACTTCCGCGAGAACGTTCTCGTCGGGCGACTGGTTGACGGTCGCGTCGGCGATGAAGATCACGCGATTCTTGAACGTGAGCATGTAGACGCCGGCGGCGTAGTCGACGTCGTCCGCGGTACCGATAACCTGAAGCGGCGGTCGAAGCGCCGAGGGGTAGTGGTGAGAGAGGCCGGTCAGGAACGCGTCGGCGTCGCCCTCCTCGACCATCACGCTGCCGAAGTAGTTCGTGTCCCGGCGAACGAGTTCGCCCGCTTCGGTGCGCGTGATTCCCTTGCGCTGGCGGAGTTCGTGCAACCGTTCGGCGTAGCGTTCGTAGTCACCCGCATCCGGATCGGCAACTTCCGGTTCGAAGTCGAGGCCGAGGTTCGTGGCGGTCGATTTGATCTCGGCTTCGTCGCCGATGAGAATCGGGAGGGCGATCCCTTGTTCCTGCAGTTGATAGGCCGCCCGGATCATCTTCTCGTTCTCGCCCTCCGCGAGGGCGACCGTTTTGGGTTCGCTTTTGGCCTTGTTGAGGACGACGCGCATCATCTCTCTGGACTTGCCGAGTCTGGCCTCGAGTTGTTCTTCGTACTCGTCGATATCGACGTCCGCGCGAGCGGCACCGGAGTCGACCGCGGCCTCTGCGACGGCGGGTGCGATCCGGAACAGGACTCGAGGATCGACCGGTTTCGGAATAATGTAATCGGGTCCATACTGGATGGGGTCGTCGCCGTAGGCTTTGACAACCGCGTCGGGGACGTCCTGGCGGGCCAGATCCGCCAGCGCACTGGCCGCGGCGACTTTCATGTCTTCGTTGATCTCGGTCGCGCGAACGTCGAGTGCGCCGCGGAAGATGAAGGGAAAGCCGAGGACGTTGTTGACCTGGTTCGGATAGTCCGAGCGGCCCGTCGCCATGATGACGGTGTCGTCTCGAGCCTCCTTAGCTTCAGCGTAGCCGATTTCCGGGTCGGGGTTGGCCATCGCGAAGATGATCGGGTCGTCGCCCATCGACCGAACCATATTCTGGTCGACGACCCCGCCGATCGAGAGGCCGACGAAGACGTCGGCTCCCTTCATCGCGTCCGAGAGATCGCCTTCCGGCACGTCTCGAGCGAACTCCCGTTTGTACTCGTTGATGTCGTCGGCCGCGGCGCGGGCTTGCGTGATGATCCCCGAGGAGTCACACATGAGGATGTTCTCCCGCTTCGCGCCGAGCGAGACGTAGAAGCGAGCGGTTGCGAGCGCGCTTGCGCCGGCTCCGGAGAAAACGATCTGTAGATCCTCGAGATCTTTGTCGGCGATATCGGCCGCGTTGAGCAATGCGGCCCCGGAGATGATCGCGGTTCCGTGCTGGTCGTCGTGGAAGACGGGAATGTCCATCTCTTCGCGAAGCCGTTCCTCGATGGTGAAACAGCCGGGTGCTTTGATGTCCTCTAAATTGATTCCGCCGAAGGTCGGCTCCATCATTTTCGCGGCTTCGACCACCTTCTCCGGATCCGCCTCGTCGAGCTCGATATCGAAGACATCGATATCGGCGAATCGCTTGAAGAGGACGCCTTTTCCTTCCATGACTGGCTTGGACGCCTGGGCACCGATATCGCCCAGTCCGAGCACCGCGGAACCGTTCGAGATCACGCCGACGAGGTTCCCCTTGGCGGTGTACTGAAACGCTTCAGATTCGTCCTCGTCGATCTCGAGACACGGCGCGGCGACGCCGGGCGAGTATGCGAGTGAAAGATCGCGCTGCGTATTCGTCGGTTTCGTCGTCGAAATCTCGAGTTTTCCCGGCGGATCGATTCGGTGGTACTCCAGTGCGTCCTCATCTAGTCCCATACGGGGATCACTAACGTGAACCACTAAAAACAATGCGAAGCCGCATTTCGACAACCGTCGAATTATTTGTCGTCGCGCTCTCGACACGTCCGGGTTCGACGATTCGACCCTTTTATACGGCCTGCGACAGTCCAACCGGGTATGGATGTCGCGCTTGGTGGGACGTTCGACCCCGTCCACGACGGCCATCGGCGGCTGTTCGAACGGGCGTTCGAACTCGGAGACGTGACCGTCGGGTTAACGAGTGACGACCTCGCACCGAAAACGCGCCACGAGGACCGACCCGTGCGGACGTTCGATCAGCGAAAGGATCATCTCGAGGACGAACTCGAGCCGTTCGCCGAGGAGTACGATCGGACGTTCGAAGTCCGGACCCTCCGCGAGCCGACGGGAATCGCGACCGAGCCACAGTACGATTATCTCGTCGTTTCGCCGGAAACCGTTGATGGGGGCGAGAAAATCAACGAAATTCGGCGCGAACGAGGCCACGATTCTCTCGAGGTAATCGTCGTGCCCCACCTTCGGGCCGAAGACGGGGACATTATCTCGAGTACGCGAATCGTCAACGGCGAAATCGACGAACACGGGCGACTGATCGATTCGGACGACCAGTAGCGGGCGCATCGATCCACGTTCGGCGGGTGTCGCCGAACTGCTGTTCTCGCCGCCGCCCCGTTCTCATCGGCCCTTGCCGATGGTTACCGTTTCATCACCGTAGCTGGCACTTACGTGGTTTTGATTTCGGTAAACCGTTTGATAGCGCCGCTGATCCGGGTGGAATTCGTAGCCGGCGCGGCGATCGGTAGCCATCGCGGCCGGTGACCGGTGCTACCAGCGTGGTGGCTCGAGCCCGGCGGTCTCGAGCAGATCCTTCCACCGCTGTTGGATCGAGAGTCGCGAGACGTCGGCGGCGTCGGCGACCGTTCCCTGGGTGCGGCCGTCGCCGGCGACCAGCGAGCCGGCGTAGACGCTTGCGGCGAGGACTGCGCGCTTGGATCGATCCGATTCCGGGACGTCGGTGAGAAAGAGGTCGCCAGCGTACGACCGCGCCTCGGTCGAGAGTTCGAGCCGGTCCGCGACGGTTTCGAGTTCCTCGAGCCAGGGTTCGTACTCGACGCGGTCGCGCGCACTGTGCATGCACCGAGATTTCAGCGCCATCGAAATAAATCCACGGACGTCCTCACTCGGCTGGCCGCGTCGCTTCGGCTGACCGTTTTCCCTGCTCGAAGTTATGGACTCCGTGAACTGTCTCTGGGGTTGGATACTCTTCGCAATAGGGGGCTATACCGGGCAACGTTCAGCTACGAACGACTAGAAAAACTGGCCGTTCGCTGGCGATTTCAATAGGTCACGATTACTAAAGCCGGGGGAGCCGGAAGGTGGATGCGACGCCCGTCGCTCGCTCCCGCGACTCGCGTCTCATCATGAGTACCGAGCCAACTTGCAAACTCGTCTGTACCGGCTGTGGCCTCGAGATGCCGTACAGAGACAGATCGCTGGCCGAGCAGGCGGCGGAACTCCACCAGTTGCGGGATTCTGAGCACGTCACCTTCATCGTTCCACCGGATTGGTCGCCCGAGGAGCCGTTAGTTCACGACTGAGTGCGATGCGTCATGAGGACTAGGACGGATCGACAGGTTCTTACTCGAATCGCGAAAACGATAGCCTGCGCGCGGGTAGCCAAGCTAGGCCAACGGCGCAGCGCTTAGGACGCTGTCCCGTAGGGGTCCGCCGGTTCGAATCCGGTCCCGCGCATTCCTGTCGCTCGCAAACTCGCGAGCGACGGGAATCGCCAATACGGATTCGAACTAGAGAAGTCGCGTGCAGCGGAGCGAGCACGTCTTCGCGTAGTTCGAATCCGGTCCCGTGCACCGTTCACTGAGGATAATATCTGCAACAGAGAGAAGTCTCGTTCCGGGAAGTGGACGATTCGATTAGACGGTACCGTCGCGTGGTTTTTGAAGGATCGTTGCCCATTCACACTCGATAACTCCTCCTTCGTGTTTTCGTCCCTGGAATAGGTCGCGGTTCGTAATACTGTCCCACGCTGAACCCACTAAACGGAAGCCTTCTTCCTCCGAGAAGTCTCCACCGTGTCTCTCGAACTTACCGAGATTTTGTGCAATATCGGCAATATATTTGTGGCTATGGATGAGTTGTTCTCCAATTGTGTTTTCTCCGATTACGAAAAAGTAGTACGCTCCCGGTTTTAGATGCTCGTAGACTCTGGCCAAATTCTTCAACATCCCATCCGCGAAAAATTTCCATGTTACGTATGCTTTGCGTTCTGCTTCATTGTGATCGAGGTTGTGAATAGTCTTAATGTCTGCATCTAGATTCGGGAGTCGAGTCGCTTCGAACGCTTCGTCAGTACCGAGCCAGATGTCTCGAAGAGTTGCCGGTAGGTTTCTTTCTACGGTGCTCATTGAGACGGAGTTGGTCCCAATGATGGACTGGCGCAGTTCCTTTGCTTCGAACTTTTCATCCTCTTCGAGGAAGTCGTAGATCCAGAACAGTCGCAATTTCGAACCCCGATAGTAGTTCATTGCGTTGATATACGGTGGCGAAGTAATTGCGATGTCTACCTCTTCCCGGTATTCCGGGATATCGAAGGTTCTTGCATCTCCGAGACGAATGTCGACCGCCGCATTATGGGCCGCGTTTTGCTCGAAACCGTTCTCAGTATCTGAGGAGTCAAATCTCTGTAAAGTCCGCTGGACAGTCCCACCACTGTAATTGGTTGCGTAGATCTCGTTCCACAATTCAACGAGTTTTCCCCTCGACTCTGCGATCTCCTCCTCGTGGGTTTCGATCACATCAGGCGGATGTTCGTCGTTTTCTATGCGACGACGCATTTTCTTTGATTTGTAAGCCTTCGAGATACCGGGGTCCGCGTTCGAGACGGTAAACACGGTATTGGCAATCATCAAAGTGAGCCAGCGATTGAGTCGGTTTTTGATCTTTTTATTGTCGATACCCAGGTCTCCCAGAGCTTCGGTTTCACTCTCTGTAAGATCCTCGAGAAAGTCAAAATCGCTTTCTTTGAAATCGGCGAGAGCCTTTCTGATGCGAGAGAGGTCACGTATTACTTCCGGCTCGAACCAATGGTCCTTCTTAGTCCTATCAAGAAACTCCGCATCGTATTTCTCATATAGCTTCGCTTCCGTTTCATGGAGTAAACTGACATATTCCGCTTGTGCCTGTTTCAGCGCATTCGGAGGGAGAGGAGAGGTAGAAACCTCAGAAACCAGTCTGGATAGTGGATTGATTTCGATACCCAGGTAGTCTCGACCGGTGATTTTTGCTTCAAGTCCTGTCGTTCCGCTCCCCGAAAACGGGTCGAGAACGATCGGTCTGTCGCCCGATTCGTTCCGTTTGGAGGTGAATTGTCTAATAATGTAACTCGGGATTTGAGGTATGAATATGGCCGGGTGTTTGTGGATATCGTGAGTGAGGTATGTCGTGTTTGGAATCGTCCTCCCGTCGTCCAAATCGTTAGCCAGGGCACGAAAATCCATTTCTGGATACTCGTCAGGTTCTCCTTCGAATGCATAGTTGACACCCTCGCCTTTCGGGACTTCTCCGAGCTGATATCCAGGTTCGTCCGGAACGTGACTCATACCCGGATTGTCTTCAAAACGAAAATCCGGAAAAACGCGGTTTCCCTTCCGTTTCATTTCCACGTTTCCATGTTGGGTATAGATGGATGGGATTTCTGAACCCGAGGCTTCCTCATTCATTGAGTGTACGTTCCTGCTTGCTCAGTTAAAAAGTACTGGAAGCGTGTATTGTCGTTAGGATGATAGAACGGTCGGTTGTTCAGCCTCCCTTTTGGCATCCTCGGGCAGGTCCCGCATAAAACGACCCATGCGGTGACTGACTCGGGCTGGGACCGCAAATTTATCACCTCTCTTTTCGAAGAGCCCGCCTTTGTTCTTGGAGGTTCCAGTAGCCATGTTCTTGAGAAGCGATGTCGGTGTTGCAATGTCCAACAAATCGCCGATCTCGGATTTCGTTGGCGCGTTATCCCAATCGATCGGGTCATCTTCAGATGCAGGGATATTCGTTCCACTCCGCTCATATTCCGTTTTATTTCGAACGGCCCGGACGATGTTCTGTTTCTTGGTCGTATCGTCCTCAACGTCGAACAGGTACGTTTCTAGTGTATGCCGAACATCCCCGAGAGAGGCCTCAACGATATCGTCTTTCTCGTAGTCCGGTTCAGGTGGTGTGGCTTCAGGAAAACGACGTAAGAAGAGGGGTCGGGAGATCGAGTCGTAAACGAGCGTCTCGATCGTAACGTCTTGCAGATAATTGAGCGGATTCCCTCCGAACACCCACTCGACATACTGGTTGTCGCGTTTTTCATCGTACATCTCGGCAACGTCTCGAGCAAACGCCAATAACTCTCTATCGGCCTTTCGACGTTTTCCGGTGCGGCACAACTCTCGAAACTCGACAAGACGGTCGGTCAGTTGGTCATCCTCGAGTATGAGGTCCGCGATCTCCATCGCGTTGTTTCGGTTCTGTGTAGAAATTTCGAAGACCTTGTTTTCCCGCTCTGCGATTGAGAACCCGAGCCAAAGGTCGTCGGCGTCGTTCTCGCTGATGATTCCTCGAAGCGAGCGTGGCGAATCGAACGTCTCTACCGAACCACTTTCACCGGTGGCAATCCGCGAGCCAGTGTATATTGTATTCAGATACACATCGCCGTAGAGGAACGACATGTGGAACTGGATCGTTTCATCGCTATTTGGTGACACCGGTACCTCAAACTCGAGTTGTAGGTTCTGCGAATCTAGATTGATATTACGCAGGTCTTTTGTAAGATTTGTTGGCAGGTCCTCTTCGAATTCTTCGATGAGTCTCCGACTGGTTCCTTGTTGTGGGTCTTCCTCCCAGCGTGCAGGTGTTCTTTTTTCGTTGAAAAGGATCCCGACGTGGAAGTGAATCTCCTCGACTCCAACCTCGTTTAATAATTCGGTTAACGCATACGAATCCGATGAGATGTCGTATTCCTGTCCAATATTATCTGGGATTGTGACGATATTGTTTGACTTTGTTAGCTCACGGACCAACGCTCGCGGCTTTCGCATTAGCGACGGTCTCGCAGTCGTTCCACCGCTGACAACACTCGTCCTGTGCTCTCCGAAAACGAGCGTCCCTTCTTCCTCAAAAAAGAGCGTGGCGTCTGCGTTCGCTTGCTGGTTGTTTTCGGCAAGGTCGAAGGTAATGGAGTCCAGGTCGCTCAATCGATCCTCCTCATCAGCATCGAGCGTCTCGCGGGTATAGTTGAGCGATTTCCAACACAGTTCTGGTTCCAGGAGATACTGTAAGAGATGACCGAGGTTTCGGTCCACATCGAGTCGGTGTGAATCCTCTTCGGCGGCTATCACCTTCTCGAAGAACTTGCCCTTGACCGCGTCAAAGGACCGGGTAAAGTACTCTGCCACGGTGAACAGTCCGCCATAGACTGCGGGCAGGGAATCCTCTGGATTGGCCTCCGTTAGCTCCCGTGCACGTTGGACGCCACCGACGCTCTGATTAGTCAATTGGTCACTGCTCTCGTCACCGTCGCCGTTCGATTGTTTCTCGTGTTCTTGAAACGTCGCTAACGGGAGTTTGCGAACGGTCCTGTTTACCGTCCCTTTGAGTATAACTTCAGCTTCGTTCAACTCTTCATCGTTATGAATAGAGATGATTTTCCTGTCGAAGTAATTCATATCTACTACGTTATCGACGGCATGGATAAATATAGGTACAACTCGTTCGCGATCCTGTGTCTTTTGCAACAGCAAAACGAGTATATCCACAGTCTTTGCATCGAGTTCTTTAGCAAAATTAGTCAAGCAAGCCACTTGCGAATCAGTTAACGCGTAATCTCTCGAGAATCGACCAACGAGCAAGTAGTTCGACTCGTTTGCCCGTCGATCGGAGATGGTATCGGAAAATACTCAATAACTGTCAGTAATGCTCCTCCAGTGAAGTCACGAGCCCTCCTGGGAGTCGCGGTCCTCGTCGCGCTTGCCGTTTCTGTCGCCTTTTTCGTTGCACCCGGGTTGTATTCCTATCCGATCGAGAACCAGAGCTACGGAATCGCCCACGAGTCGACTGAGGCGTTCGATACGGCGCTCGAGGAGACCGCCCTCGAAACCGAGGACATCACCCCAAAGGACGAACTGTCGGGGCCGACACAGCGGGCGCTCGAGGAACCGCGAACGGAGTCTGGGGGCTCGAGCGGTGGATGGGAGGAGATAGCCGTCACCGTCTGTGATGAGGCCGTGCCGCTCTGTCCCGGATATGCTGTCGAGCCTGATTTCCCGGAATCAGCGAGCCGAGATCCGGGATGCGGACTGGAAACCGGTTCGGAATCGTCGAAGACGGCGGCGACACGTACGTCGTCGAGACTCGGTACGGCGGCGGCCCCGGCTTCGGGATGCTCTACATCCTTCCGGCCATGTGGCTCTCACACATCATGTACGGGCTGTATCTCGCTAAGACTGCCGTCACTTATATCGATTCCCGGCCACGTCGGGTTCTGGGCTGTACCGCATACGGGCTAATTCTACTCGGTTGGCCGGCGCTCGTTGTCCTCTCCGGGGAGCCAATGTGGGCGCTGGTCTCCCCACTGATCGCAATCGGCGGATTGGTCGGAACTTGGTGCTGGTACAGCTACAGATTGTGGTGGCGAGACTCCGAAGAGACGTAGGTACTGCCTTGAGGCGAAGCCCGACGCGAACGAACTCGAGACCGAATGTCGCCTTACCCGAAATCGAGTCGGTCGTAGTGCACCCGACACCCGCAGGGGTGAGCCGTGTGGCGTCTGGGTCCGGAGGTGACCACCCGTAGAACCGGTGTCCCATATCGCGGGCAGTCGGGAAACGGCGACTCGTTGCCGCCGTCGGTGTCGACGCCTGCAGGGTCGTCTGCCCTATCGCTTGTGCAGTCGTCTGTTTGATCGTTCACGACGAACGCACCTGGACACCCACACTGGTCACGAGGAGCGAGATTCCGCGAGCGGTAACGCGAACCTCGAGTGTCTGATCCGCGGAGTCGACGAGGCGCTCGAGTGTTGTCGGTGGTGCTCGAGGCTGTTGCTAGTATGAGTTCGGTGCGACTGGCGTACGGGACGTTTATGCCCGCGGAGAAGTAATCCAATCATGGCAACTGACCCGTACGGGTTTGGAAGCCACGTCTCGGGTGCTGGTTCCACCCGGGGCATTTCAATACGAACGCCCCCTTTCGTGGAGTTTTTGGCTTCCATTCGGACAAACGCGCCCACATGTCATATAGCTACTGTTTCAGGGTGAGTGTCGCGTTCGACTCAGGACTCGAGGGCTTGTGGAGCTCCGTGTTTCGTCGACGAGACGAGTACGGAACTGTGGGTTGAATGTCCGAGGAATCGCACAAACGGTTTATTACACGTGTCGGGGTTTAACCAGTGGTGTTTGAATGCTCCCTCAGAGTGAACAGACGCGATTCGGTCGGTCCGTCGGTATCGGAATTATAGTCGTTCTCGCAGTTACTGGCCTCACAGCGGCCGGCATTGGGCTTGGTAGCGTTTCCGGCGAGAACGTCGACGTAACAGAGGTTGATTCCTGCACGACGATCACCGAGCCGGGGAACTACCAACTCAGTACGGACATCGAAGACGCTTCAGAAGATATCTGCATCGAGATAGAAGCGAACAACGTCGTTCTCGACGGGGGCGGGCATACGATCGATGGCGACGTCACCGAGGGTGAAAAATCGGAGTTCGTCACTGCCGTCGAAGAAGACGAGGAAACCTTCCCGACCGATCCCGAGTGGCAACGCATCGGCGTGTCAGTGGGTGCTGAAGCCGATCTCTCGTCCGTCGCGGTGCGCAACGTGACAGTTACCGATTGGTTTTTCGGCGTCAACTACGAGAGCGTGACGAACGGCGAGGTGCAGGGCGTGACGGCGGAGAACAACGGTGACGGCATTTCGGCTTATAACTCGAGTCAGGTTACGTTCGCTGATTCCACGGCGAGTAACGGCAGTACCGGATTCATCTTCGACAGCTGGGACGACGGCGTATCCGAAGACAACACGATACGGAACGTTGACAGCCAGTCGAATACCTTCGACGGCGTAGCGGTCTGGGAAACGACCGACCTTGAGGTGACCGAATCCACGATTTCGGATAACGACGTCGGACTCGTTCTCGGTATCGAGACCGACGACAGCACCGTTTCGAACGTCGAGGTCGACGGAAATACTCAGATAGGCGTGTTATCGCTAGAGTCAAGCGGTCAACAATTCCAAAACGTGGCGGTTAGGAACACGCGAGGAGACGTGGAAACGGAAGGGTGGGCTGACCTCGAGCCGGGTGCGTTCGTGTTCGTCAATACCGCAAACTCCACCATCGAAGATTCGACGGCGCTTGACAACGAGCAGTGGGTTTACCACTCGTCGGACGAGTCAGCGGACAACACCGTCGAAAACCTCGAGACCGAAGCGGGAACGTTCGCGTTCTCTGGAACCGACGTCGCCGTTCAACACGTGCCGCCCGAGGAGGACGAGCAAGCGCCTGAACCAGAGGAAGCGGGAGAGATAACCGCAACTATCGAACGGGCGACCATTTCCGCCATCACCGACCACCTCGAAGAAACGCCGGCCGAAGCGGTGGTTCCCGAAAAAGAGTAATGTGACCGACCATCTCGCACTGTCGCGTCGCGGCTCGCATTGTGCGCAGTTCGCGCTGGTCACAGTTCGCTATTTAGGTCCATAATCGGTCAAGCCGGATGGCCGGCCTTCGAGAGCGGGAGGATGGCTGATTCGTGTATGAATTTCGATCGACCAAATCTGGGCCTCGATCGATCTGAATCTGCGTTTCTTGCTCGACCTGAATCTGCGTATCGACCGAATTAGCTCTACGTTTCTTGCTCGCGCTGGCAACACGGATTTCCACGTCCTCCCCAACCGACTCACTCGCTTCGCTCGCGGTTTCGCCGCTCGCAGTCCGCGACGCGTTGCGTCGCGCTTCGCTCGTTCGTCCCTCGCACAGTTGGGACGACGCGCCTTCGCCGTGCTCAGACGCGCCGACAGCGCGTGCCACCGCACGTAGCTGTGGTGGTTCTGAGCGAATTGCCGTTCCCACAAGTCGACGTTCTCGCTCGGCGAGTGAAACAGATCCAAATACCCCCTTGCCAACAACTACCTATGGACAAGCGACGACTCGGTTCGACGGACCTAAACGTAACGGAGGTCGGCCTCGGCACGTGGAACATCGGCTCGGCCTGGGGCGACGTTTCGGACGAGGAGGCTCGAGCGGCCGTCCGGACGGCCCTCGAGGAGGGCGTGACGTTTCTGGATACCGCCGACGTCTACGGGGACGGTGCAAGCGAGAAGTACATCGGGGAAGTTCTTGAGGACTGGGACGACTCGGCGGAGGTGACCGTCGCCACCAAGGTCGGCCGACGGCTCGAGCCCCACGAAGCCGCGGAGTACACCGCCGCAAACCTCGAGGAACACGTCGATCGGTCTCGAGAGAATCTGGGCGTCGAGACGCTGGATCTCGTGCAACTACACTGTCCGCCGCGGGAGGTCTACTATCAGCCTCGAGTGTTCGAGGCGATGGAGTCACTGGTCGAGGATGGGAAGATCGACCACGTCGGCGTGAGCGTCGAAAAAGTCGAGGAGGGGCTGAAAGCCATCGAGTACCCATGTGTCGAGACCATCCAGATCATCTTCAACCCGCTTCGCCAACGCCCCGCGGAGCTGTTCTTCGAGGAGGCTAAACGCCGTAATATCGGCGTCGTCGTCCGCATTCCACTCGCCTCGGGACTCCTGACGGGCGCGCTCTCGACGGACACGACGTTCCCCGAGAGCGACCACCGGAATTTTAATCGCGATGGCGAAGCCTTCGACCGCGGCGAGACCTTCAGCGGGCTGGCATTCGAGCAGGGGCTCGAGGTCGTCGACCGGATCGAAAGCCACGTTCCCGAGGGGATGACGACCGCGCAGTTTTCCCTGCGCTGGATTCTGGACCACGACGCCGTTTCGACGGTCATCCCCGGCTCGAGTTCCCCCGAGCACATTCGCGAGAACGTCGCCGCCGCCTCCCTGGACTCGCTTTCGAACCAAACCCGCGGCGTCGTTCGAGATATCTACGAGGAAGACGTCTACGACGTGGCCCACCATCAGTGGTGAGCGCGAGAGGCTATTTCACGCCTCGCTCTCGGAGGTCGTAGGCGAGTCGACTCGACCATACGAGTAAAATATCTTACAACGGCTGTGCAAGCGAATGTTTTCGAAAGGACCGAAAGCATTACCTCCGAATACCATCGAGTTGTGGTCATGAAACTCACCGACGAGCAGTTCGAACAGTATCAGTCCGAAGGCTACGTCGTCGTTGAAGACGTGCTCGCCGACGAAACTGTCGATCGAGTGAGAGACCGGCTTCGGGAGTACACCCATGGCGATCGGGAACCGGAGACGTTCGGCAAAATGCTCGAGCCCGCCGTCGAACGCGGCGAGGTGGATGTCGAGGAACCCGGCGACGCCGTTCGAAAGATGGAAGGACTGGGGATGGTCGAGGAGGACGAGGTCTTTGAGGAGGTCGCGAGGGACGAGACCATCGTCTCGATCAACGAACACCTGCTCGGCGAGCACCTCAAGTTGCTCCGAAGCGCCGCGATGCTCAAACCGCCCCACGTCGGCAGCGAGAAGAGCTTCCATCAGGATGCGGCCTACTACCCGATCCGTCCGATGGACCACGTTACTGTCTGGATCGCGGTCGACGAGGCGACCCTCGAGAACGGTTGTATGTCCGTCGTCCCCGGCGAACACACGGAGGGCATCATCACCCACGAAACTGACGAATACGAGACCGATATCGTGATCGACGGCGAGGAGTACGACGACGAGAACCTCGTCAAACTGCCGATGGAGCCGGGTGACGCACTCTTCCAACACTGCCTGCTTCCCCACTACACTGAACCGAACACGACCGACAGTCCCCGCCGAGCGCTCATCATGTCGTACATGGACGCCCGCTCGAGGTTCACTCAGAGCGACGAAGAACGACCCGACTGGGTCGACTCGGTACACATTCAGGGCAAGGAGTTCCCGGGCTGCGTCTGAGCGTTCGCAGACAGCGTTCTTTCTCGTACATTTGTGCTCTCGAATTTGTGCCTCGCCGACTTGTCTCTCTCACCGATTCGATCCCTGCTGAAGTATTCCGACGGGGTGTGTGAGTATTCCCGACGCGCTATTGCGGTTTCCGTGCGCGGGACCGGCATCCGTTATCGCGGGTCGGCGTACTCGTCGGAATCTGCCGATTCGTGATCCGTTTCGTCGTCACTGTGAGACGCGGTTGGATCGCTCGCTTCGTTTCCGCTGGGAGCTGTGACTGTTTCGTCCGTGTCGTCGTCTGAAGCGTTCGGTATCGGATCCGAACCCTCGTGAGTCGTCTCCGCATCGGCGAGCGTGTGCGGATCAGCGGGTTCGTCGCTGTGTCTGGTGTCATCGCGTTCGAAGACGTAGAAAACGGGGCCGATGAGGACGATGACGAGCAGCCCCGGAATGGGAACCGTCGGAACGAACAGGAAGAGTCCGAGCCCTAGCATTCCCGTACTGAATACCAGAAGCGCCCAAACCGGCGGCCAGACGACATCGACTCGTCTCGCGTCCCAGTAGACGACCGCCGAGACGATGCCGATCACCACGGGACCGAGAACGCCGAGGAGGAGATCGTTCATACTCGAACGATTCGAGCGCCCGGGAAAAAGCGTTCTGAGATCACGTCGGGATCCGACGCGAACGAGATTTGGGAAATCTCGAGAGCCGATCGTTTTGCTGAGCGTTCGGCGGAACCCGTGGTAACAGCTATCACCATCAAGCCCACAACGTTTATTCGATCACGAACGACTTCTAGGAGTAATGGACGGATTAGACGATGTGTTCGGGGACATCTTCTCGAGTGTCGATGCCGTCGTACTCTTCGGGCCGAGCGGGTCGTACTACGAGCGCTTTTCGTCGGCCGAAGACCTCGACGTCATCGTCGTCGGAACGGAAAACGTCGTGAGTGCGGACACGTTCGTCGAACTCCCCCTCGAGTTCGAAGACGTCACAGAGCGAGTCTCGTTCGGGCTCGAGGGCGCGTTACAACAGGGAATTATCGAGGACGGCGACGAACTCGCGTGTGCGACGAGCGTGTTCGGAAACAGTATCGACACGGTCTCGCGGGTTCGAGCCGACGCCGAGTCGAAGACGGGTATTTACGACCTGTTCTCGAGATCGCGCGCGGATCCGGAGGTTATCAAGTCGGTTCTCGAGTTAGCGGTCGAACTCGGGAAGAAAGGACAGAAGGGCAAGCCCGTCGGCGCGCTGTTCATCGTCGGCGACGCCGGGAAGGTGATGAACAAGTCCCGGCCGCTTTCGTACAACCCCTTCGAGAAGTCCCACGTCCACGTCGGCGACCCGATCGTGAGCGTGATGCTCAAGGAGTTCTCGCGACTCGACGGCGCATTCGTCATCTCGGATTCGGGCAAGATCGTCTCGGCCTACCGGTACTTAGAGCCCTCCGCGGAAGGTGTCGACATTCCCAAAGGGCTGGGTGCGCGCCATATGGCGGGTGGTGCGATCACCAGAGACACGAACTCGATCGCGATCGCGCTTTCAGAGAGCGACGGAATGGTACGGGCGTTCAAGGGCGGCGAGCTCCTGATCGAGGTCGATCCGGAGGCGTACTGATATGGAGTGGCAGACGTTCGTCGACGAGCCGGCGGTCATCGCCGTCGCAGTGCTCGCGCTCGGATTCGTCGTTGGATATCTCGTCGGCAAACTCAACAAGGAACTGCTGAACGCGGCCGGAGTATCCGACGCCGTCGAAGGGACACCGTTCGAGCGGACCGCCCAGAGTCTCGGGACCTCGACCGTCGAGATCGTCGCCCGGATCAGTTCATGGTTCATCTACGGTATCGCGGTCCTCACCGCGATTCATATCGCACAGCTGCTTCCGACCGACGCGTTCTGGGCGCGTATTATCGAGTTTATCCCGCAACTGTTCATCGCCGTTCTCGTGCTTATTCTCGGATTCATCATCGCCGACAAGGCAGAACTGGTCGTCAGCGAATACCTCCGCGGCGTCAAGCTCCCGGAGGTCGTGATTATCCCGAAAGTCGTGAAGTACACGGTGTTGTACATCGCGTTCATCATCGCGCTGGATCAGGTCGGCGTGGAGGTCTTCGCATTGCTCATCCTGTTGGCCGTCTACGCCATCGGCATCGTCATCGTCGGCGGCTACGCGTTCAAAGATTTCCTCGTCTCGAGTGCCGCGGGCATCTATCTCCTGTTGAACCAACCCTACAGCATCGGCGATCAGGTGAAGATTGGCGACCACTCCGGCATCGTCCAGGAGGTCGATCTGTTCGTGACGAAGATCGAAGACGATTCCGAGGAATTCATCGTTCCGAATCGGAAGGTGTTCGAGGAGGGCGTCGTTCGGATACGAGGCTGATCGGGAACGTTTGATTTCTCTTGGACCTACTCAAGGCTCAGTCCCGCGTGCCATCGATCTGCACCCGCTTTGCGTTTTACGTCGTCCATTTTCGCGAGAAGGTGCGTCGCCAGCGAGGCGGTTTCTGCGGATCTGGACTCCCCTTCGGTTCGGAACTCGCCGGTCTCTCGGTTGGCGTAGACCGAACAGACGGCTCCGGCCCGAAGGCCGTAGATCGATGCGATCGTCATGATCGCGCTGGCTTCCATTTCGATGTTTTTCACGTTCGCTTCTTTGAGATCGTCGACTAACTCCGACGATCCGGCGGCTTCGAATCCCTCGAATCCGGGTCGTCCCTGTCCCGGATAGAAGGCGTCAGCGCTCATCGTAACGCCGGTGTGATAGTCGTAGCCGAGTCGCTCGGCGGCGGCGACGAGCGCACAGACGACCTCGTAGTCCGCGGTCGCGGGATAGTCTTCGCGGACGTACTCGTCGCTGGTTCCTTCCTGGCGGACGCCGCCCGTCGTGATCACCAGATCGCCAACTGCCATCTCTTCTTGTAACGCGCCACAGGAGCCGACGCGGATGAAGGTATCAGCGCCGACGCGAGCGAGTTCTTCGACCGCTATCGCCGTCGACGGACCGCCGATTCCCGTCGAGGTAACCGAAATCGGCGTCTTGTCGTACGTTCCGGTTGCAGTGCGGTACTCGCGGTGATAGGCGCGCTCGTCGTACTCGTCCCAGTGGGCGACGATCTTCTCGATCCGTTCGGGGTTGCCCGGAAGCAAGACGGTGTCTGCAACGTCCGTCGCCCCGACCTCTAAGTGGTACTGTTCGTCCGCGTTCGGGTCTTCGCTGTGACCTGCCATGAGGTTCGAGTGATTCGATCCGGGACCGTATATAAATACGGGGCGAACGAAGCGAACGTATGGGAAACGGTCACCTCGCGGACACCTACGTCGCGGCGATTCAGCACGATCTCGCCGACCTCGAGCCCGAAACCACTCTCGTGGGCGTGGTCCGACACCCGACGTCGTGGTTTCACGCGGCGGTCGACGAGAACGTCCCCGAACTCGGTCCGCCCGAAGAGCTGCTCGAGTCGACCCGCGCCGCCGAAGAGGACCTCAAGATGCGCGGCTTCTGCGGGGAAGGCGCACACAACGCCGCCTGGGAGGAGGTTGGATTCGAGGGGGAGTATCGCACGTTCCTCGAGGAATCGGCGGCCGCACAGGCCGAACTCGCCGCGCTCGAGGAGCGCCTTGAGGAGGGGGAATCACTCGCGCTCGTCTGTTTCGAGAACACGGCGAAAAAGCGGTGTCACCGGACGATTTTGTGTGAGCATCTCGAAGATCGATCCCGGTTCCGGTAGTCGACCGGTATCGCCCCTGCCCGTCATCGACGTTCACTCGAGCATCTCTTCGGTGATCGTATTGGGGAGCAATTCGCCCAGCGTGTACTTACTGGTCGACTCTCCCTCGTCGCAGACGACGACGAGGTCGTCTCCGCAGAACTCGGCGAGCGTCTGCCGACACATCCCACAGGGGGTGACGCCGTCGCGTTGGCTCGAGCTGACGGCGATGCGCTCGAACTCGGTTGCGCCGTTTTTGACCGCCTCCGCGATGGCGACCTCCTCGGCGTGGAGGCTGTTGCTGTAGTTTGCGTTCTCGAGGTTACAGCCGACGTAGACCTCGCCTTCGGCCGTCTCGAGGGCCGCGCCGACGCGATACTCGGAGTAGGGGACGTGCGCTTGCCGCTGAATCTCTCGAGCCGAGTCGATCAGTGTCTCGTCGTTCATGGAACACGATACCGCGACCGTGGGCAAGAAAGCACCGACCCGTTGATTTCCGCCGCATTTGCCGTTTCGAGCGACTGCTGTTCAACGGTTGTCCGCTAGCGCTTCGATTTCGGCTTCATCGTATCCGACGGCCTCGAGCACCGCCTTCGTGTGTTCGCCGTGTTCCGGAACGCCCTCTCGACCGGACGATCCGTCGGCGGTGATCGGTGAAACGATCGCGGGGTACCCCTCCTCTCCCTCTTTTTCACGGCGAACCATCCCTCGAGCGTCTATCTGTGGATGCTCGAGTGCTTCCCCAGGGGAGAGAACCGGTTCGACCGGAACGTCGGCTCCCTCGAGGTCCGCCCACGCCGAGCGAGTCCGGCCGGCGAAGATCGCCTCGAGTTCCTCGCGGAGTGCGTCGCGTTCGGCGGCGTCCTCCGTTCCGTGAACCGTCTCGAGGTCGGGGCGGTCGATCGCCTCGCAGAACGCGATCCAGAATTTTTCCTCGAGGGCCGAGAGCGTGACGTACGCTCCGTCGGCGGTTTCGTACACGTCGTACCACGGGAGTGCTCCGGTGAGGCTGGTCTCGTCCGGACGCGGCTCGTCTCCGAGGAGTGCCGGTAGCGCCACGACCTGCGAGAACGAAACCACCGCGTCGGTTAGCGAGATATCGAGATAGGTTCCCGTCCCGTCGCCGAGTTCCCTCGAGAGGAGCCCGGAGACAATTCCGAACGCCGCGGACATGCCCCCGGCCATGTCCGCGATTGGATAGCCGGGAATCTGGGGCGTCGCGTTGGGATCTGATCGGGTCATATCGAGTAAGCCCGAGAGGCCGACGTAGCCCAGATCGTGTCCGACGCGGTCGCTATAGGGCCCGTCCTGTCCGTAACCGGTCACCGAGCAATAGACGATTTCGGGATTGTGATCGGTGACGGTCTCGTAATCGACGCCGAGTTGATCGGCGACGCCCGGCCTGAACCCTTCGACGACGACGTCCGCGTCCTCGAGGAGCCGGTAGAATGCCGCGGTGGCCTTGTCGGTTTTCAGATCGAGCGCGACGCTTTGTTTGTCGCGGTTAACCGCCGCGAAGATCGCGCCCGTTCCGTCGTCGGTCCGGGGCGGCATCCACCGCGCGTAGTCACCGACGTTCGGCTCTTCGATCTTGATGATCTCGGCACCCAGATCGGCGAGGAGTTGGGTCGCATACGGGCCCGGAAGCAATCGAGTGAGATCGAGGACGCGAACGCCGTCGAGTTGCATAGCCTGGCTAACGGAGCCGAGGGACTTGAAAAGGGGCGTCAGGCTCAGTCCGCGTTTTCGATCGCCGTTTCAACGACGTCGCGTGCCTCAGCAACGAGTTCGTCGACATCGTCGCTTTCCGCATAGATCCGGACGTACGGCTCGGTGCCGCTCGGGCGGACGAGCACCCACGAGGCGTCGGGGAACTCGAGTCGGACGCCATACTCCGTCTCGACTTCGGCGTCCGAAAACGCGTCCGGAAGCGCGGTCTCGAGCGTCTCCATCGCGGATACTTTGCTATCTTCGGGACAGTCAACGCTCACCTTTCGGTAGGGACGTTCGGTGACGGGCTCGCGAAGCGCGTCGGTGTCGCCGGCCTCGAGGGTCAGTGCGGCGATGACGCCCGCGCTCGCGACGCCGTCGATCCAGCCGCCGAAGGAGGTGTGGATGTGTTTCCACGGCTCGGCCGCGAAGACGACCTCGGTGTGTGCGTCGCCCTGTTTGCGTTCGCGGGCGATCCCTTCGTGGAGGGAGCCGAGTCGGACGCGTTCGACGCGACCGCCCGCGGACCGAACCTGTTCGTCGATCCGCGCGGAGGCGTTCGGTGTCGTGACCACGACGGGATCCTCACGGTCGGCGCTTCGCGTGTAATGAGCGGCGACGACCGCCAGAATCGTGTCCTCATGAATCACGTCGCCGTCGGGACCCATGACGACGAACCTGTCGGCGTCTCCGTCCTGTGCGATTCCGAGGTCGAACGAACCCGACTCGAGAAACGCCGAGAGGTCGGTGAGCGTTTCGGGGGTCGGTTTGCTCTCCCGGGCCGAGAAGTGCCCGTCGACGGTTGCGTTCAGCGCGGCGACGTCAGCGCCGAGTCGCTCAAGGATCTGCGGCGTCGCGAGCGCGCCGACGCCGCCTCCGCAGTCGACGGCGATCGAAAGTCCGGAGAGCGGCTTCGACTCCCCGGCGGACGAAACGGCTCCTTCCCTCCCGGACAGGTTCGGGAACTGCTCACGGACGTACGCCGTCACTGCGTCGCGGTAGCCGCCGAGTGCCTCGAGTTCCTCCGATCGTCCCCACTCGTCCCAGCGAGCGAGTTCGGGACTCTCGACGGCGGCCTCTACGGCTCTTTCGGCGTCGCGGTCGTATTCGATCCCGTCGACGAACAGCTTGATGCCGTTGTCTTCCGGCGGGTTGTGACTCGCCGTAAGCATCACACCGCGCCGACCCTGGGAGGCGAACGCGAGCGCGGGCGTCGGAACCTGTCCGAGACGACTGACGTCGGCACCCGCGCTCTCGAGGCCCGCTTCCATCGCGGCGGCCAGCGCGGGGCCCGTTTCGCGCCCGTCGCGCCCGACGACGAACGTCTCGCCGGGTTTTCCGGCGGCCTGTCCAACCGACAGTGCAACTGCCGGTGTTACCGTTTCATCGACTGGCCCACGGATTCCCGCCGTCCCGAACAGCGTCATAACCGGGGGTTTCGCGAGCAGCCACTTATGTGTTGATAGCTTCAAACGACGGCTCTTCAACCCTGCGTAGGTGAGTTCGTAGCGATCGTCGGCGTCTTTCCGAAGGGACAGGCCGACGAGTTGGTCGAGGTGGTACGCAAGCCCGCTGAAGTATCGATGGACAACGCCGTGAACAACGCCGAGAAGGTCCTACCCGCGTTGCTTCCGCCGGTTCGATCGAGCATCGTCTCGAGGATACCCATCCGGACTTCGTTGCCGAGCGACTGGAAGGCGTCGCTCGGCTCGGAGGCGGTTTCGGCTGTCGCCGTTCAGGATCCGTCGACCGTCTCGTTCGCGTCCCCCATCGAGACCGGTTCGACGGTCGTCTCCGGGCTCGATTCGAGACCGCTCCGGTGACGGGATCCGTCGGACTCGTCCTCTGTCGTCATATTCAGTATTCGCGGCGAAGAAAAATACGTCTTCGCGTCGGGAGCATCGCCTTCCGGAGTGAGTAGAGACTTCCGTGTCGATATTGCCCCAGCAGAAACGGATTTGGACGTCCTCTTTTACGCAGGCCCGTTCCCAGCTTTTCAGCTATTCGGGGAACTCGTCGATGAGCACGACCGCCTCCCCCTCGACGACGGTCTCGTCGGCGTCCTCGTCGCGGACGAGCGTCTCGAGCCGATACTGGTCGTTACCAAGCGAATCGACGATTTCGACCCGCGCCGAGACGCGGTCGCCGATCCCGACGGGTCCCTGAAACTCGAGGTCCTGGGAAAGGTAGATAGTGAGTCCGGGAAGGCGCGCGAGTGCGGCGCTGATGAGTCCGGAGACGAGGGTCCCGTGGACGATTCGTTTGCCGAATCGGGTTTCGGCTGCGAAGTCGTCGTCCAGGTGGAGCCGGTTCGTATCGCCGCTGATGTGAGCGAACGCTTGGACATCGTCCTCCGAGAGGGTTTTCTCAAAGGTGACGGTGTCGCCGACGCTGATGTGGTCGGGGGTGTCCGTAGTGCGTTCGAACTCCCAGTCGAGATCCGAGTACTCGACTGACGGGATCGGCGCCGAGACGATGTCCGCCGATTGTTCGACACCCGTAGGGCCGTTCGATCGAGGCTCGTCGGAACTGGATCGACTCGAGCCGTCCTCGTCCGAACCGTCCGTTACGATGGGAGGAACCATCGCGGATACCGCCGCTCGGTTTGCGGCGGCCGTGGTCTGGATAAAACTCCGAGTCATCGCGGACCAGGCGTCGGTCATAGCGGAAACATCCGTTTTCCCCGAATTCTGTTGGGACATCTGATCGATAGCTACGCGAGTCGTCGTTAAGTCTTCTTTGGCTGAGATGGAAACCGATTAATAACTGATAAAACGGCATTACAGGACGTAAAATGGCCGCTAACTGCGGACTGGGTAAAAATCCTGACGTATTTCCACTCCGAATTGTGAACGTTCTGCCCCATCTGAACACACTGAAATGCAATTCACTCCATCAAATGTATCTGAATGGTACTCAATGGTAGCTGGTGGAAACGCTTATTACTGCTCGCGCCATTGGAACACGTGATGACGGACGACTCCGACCAGTCACCCTGGTTTCCGCCTGCGATGTTTACGGAGCAGCTACAGGAAGCCGGTGAGCAGGTCGCCCAATCCCAGCAGGAGCTGATGAAACAGATGATGCAGTCCGGTTCGACGAATCCTCTCGAAGGGATGTCGTCGTTCGGCCCGATGAACATGGGCACGGCGACGTTCAAAGCACGTGTCCAGAGCGGCGGCCGGGTCAGCATTCCCGGCCCGGAACGAGACGCCCTCGATATCGAGGAGGGAGACATCGTTCAGACGATCGTCGTCCCCGTCAAACGCGACCGAGAAGAGGACGAATAACATGACCCAGACCCCACTCACCCAACTGTTCGACGCACAGCGCACCGCAGTGAAACAGAGCCAGACGCTTACCCACGACGCCGTCGAGGCACAGAAGCAGTCGATCGACGCCTTCGCGACTGTCGTCGACTCCTCGAGTTCGATGCTCGAGCAGAACGCCGACCTGACGAAAGGCGCGATCCACGCGTCTCTCGACGCCGTCGAATCGTCGCTTCCCGAGGACGCCGCGAACGTCGACGAACTCCGCGAACTCGTCGACGAGGGCTTCGAGACCGCGACCGAGGCACAGGTCGAAACCCTCGAGACGGTCGTCGAAGCGGTCGAAGAATCCGGCGAAGCCTACGACGAACTCGCCAACAGCTACACTGAGACCGTCGATAGCTCGTTTGACGCGTTCCTCGACGCTCACGAACAGGCCGAAGCCAACATCACGGCCGTCGCCGAAAACGTCGAAGACGCCGCCGAGGAGTTCGACACCTCCGCGTAGCCCCGAAGCGCTTTCACGCTCCAACCCACAATTTTATTCATGACAGACCCAGCATCCCAGGGCCACGACTGGAACGCGGCCGCCGAACAGTGGAACGAACAGTTTCTCGAGGCGCTCGAGCAGAACATGGAA
Organism: Halostagnicola bangensis; assembly: GCF_054653435.1. NCBI lineage: Archaea > Methanobacteriati > Methanobacteriota > Halobacteria > Halobacteriales > Natrialbaceae > Halostagnicola > Halostagnicola bangensis. Next base: position 2,604,890 of record NZ_BAAIGG010000002.1, read on the forward strand.
GCTCAGGCCCAGTTCGTCGAGAGCTGGTCAGAAACGGTCGGCGAAGCCGCCGAGGAAAACGAAATCTCTGAAGGCGTCGAGGGCTACGCTCGGGCCTACGAGACGTGGATGGACGCATCCCAACAGATGGTCGATCGGATGAACGACCAGCTCGAGGGCGAGGATGTCGATACCGAAGAGTTTCGCGATATCTGGCTCAACACGGCCAACGACGCGTTCAAAGACGTGATGTCCACGACGGCGTTCGCCAAGATGACCGGCGAGACCGTCGGCGACGTCCTCGAGGCCCAACAGCAAGCCGACGAAGCGGCCGAAACGACGCTTCGAACGCTCGGGTTCGCGACCGAAAGCGACGTCGTCGAGGTCGGCGACCGACTCGTCGAACTCGAGCGACGCCAGCACGCCGTCGAGAAGAAACTGGACCGCGTCCTCGAGCACGTAGAAGAGTAAAACGAGCAGTAACTACGGACTGCCGAGGGACCGATCACTGACACACGGATCACCGACACAATGAAAAACCCATACACACTCGCGATGGACATGCAACGGCAGGCCTGGGAAGGGGCTGCCGAACTCGCCGAGAAGACCCGCGTCGCGCCAGAGCGGACGGAAACGCTCGAGAACGTCGAAGTCGGGCAGACGCCGAGCGAGGTCGTCTACGAGGAGAACAAACTCGAGCTGTTGCACTACGAATCGAAGACCGAAGAACAACACGACGTGCCGATTCTCATCGTCTACGCCCTGATCAACAAACCCTACATCCTCGACCTACAGCCGGATCGGTCGGTCGTCCAGACCTTACTCGAGGCGGGTTACGACGTCTATCTCATCGACTGGGGCGAGCCCTCCGCGCTGGATCGCTCGCTCACGCTCGACGACTACGTCAACCGGTACATCGACAACTGCGTCGATACCGTTCGCGACCGGTCTGGCGAGGACGAGATCAACATTCTCGGCTACTGCATGGGCGGCACGAAGTCGGCCATGTACGCGTCCCTCTATCCGGAGAAAGTCAAGAACCTCGCGCTGATGGCCTCCGGCCTCTGTTTCGCCGGTGACGGCGGCGTCCTCGAGCTGTGGGGGACCGAGGACTATTATGATCCGGATCGGGTTACGAACACGTACGGCAACGTTCCCGCCGAATTCCTTGACGTCGGCTTCGCGCTGATGGATCCCGTCGCGAACAACGTGACGAAGTACGTCCGCTTCTACGATAACATGGAGGACGAGGATTTCGTCGAGAACTTCGCCCGGATGGAGCGCTGGCTCTCGGAGGGGATCGACGTCGCCGGAGCCGCCTACGAGGAGTTCATCACCGACATCTACCAGGAGAACAAGCTGATGGCAAACGAGCTCGTCCTCGGGGGCGAACGCGTCGACCTCGAGAACATCGAGATGCCCGTTCTCCAGATCGTCGCCGAGTACGACCACCTCATCCCGCCGAACGCCTCGAAGCCGTTCAACGACGCGATTCCCTCCGAGGACACGGAGATTCTCGAGTTCCCGACGGGACACATCGGCATGTCGGTCTCCTCGCGGAGCCACGACGAACTCTGGCCGCAGGTCTGTGAGTGGTTCGAGGAGCGGTCGGGGAACGATCTTGCGGGAGAAGCGAAACCGGATGCCGCGAAAGCGGACCCTGACGAGTCGGACGCCACACTCGCTGCGGACGCCGAGGGGGACGAAGCTGGTGTGGATGACGACGGGGTCGAAATCGAAATCGACGGGGTCGACACCGACGAGGACCTCACCGATCTTTCCGGCGTCGGCGAGGCATACGCCGAAAACCTCCGCGAAGCGGGGATCGAGACCATCGACGAACTCGCCGCGGCAGACGCCGCCGATCTCGCGACTGAGACCGGACTCTCCCCGGCACGACTCGAGGACTGGATCGACCAGGCCGCCTCGAGATAGCTCCGGCGGGGCGAAGCTTCGAACAGTCAGCAATCGTCCGTCGGCTCGAGTTCGGTTTCCAATCTGTCCGCCGTTTCGTGTTTCTCGATCTGCCTGTAGACGCAGAGAAGCTCCTCAAGTGGCAACAGCGGGACCGCCGGCTCGGCGGCGCTTTCCATCTCGACGCCGTGGAAATCGACGAGCGGCTCGTGGTGGGCGTTTCGACCGTCGGCGAACACCACCTCGAGTTCCTCCTCGCGCACTCGATACTCGTCGATTTGTGAGTCGCCGACGTCGCGACTCCGGACGAACTCGGCGGAAAACGCGTCCCGAAAGCGTTGGGCTCCCGAATCCGTGGTGAGAATATCGATGTCGGCCGGATCGTCCTCGAGACCCCGCAGAACGGAATCAGTGCTTCCGATAATACACTAGGTTGTGCCGCGTGGAATCTCTGCCACGATCTCGCAAAGGATCGCCGCTTGAGAGTCGGATAGGGCCATTCGAGTCCGTCTTCGTCTCGTGCGTAATGAGTTATTTGGCTGTCGTGTCGGTCCGAAACGGAGGTCCGTCGAGAGATTGAACGCGGCGTTTTCAACTCTCGTTTCTCAGCCACACCGAAAGTACGGTTCGAGGTTACAGTTGTTTGACTATCTCGCGTTCGTATGATCTTGCTTCGATATCGTACAAACTGAGAGCCCGCACGTCATTATATAGGGTATGAGGTTTATTGACTAGGCATCTATGTCAATGGAGGGGCGAACCTGCGTCATCACCGGATCAGCTCGAGGCATTGGTCGAGGGATCGCCGAGTACCTCGGAGCAGAGGGTGCGAACGTCGTGATCAACTATCGCTCGTCGGAAGGGGATGCTCACGAAGCGGTCGATACGATCGAGACGGCCGGCGGGTCGGCGATCACCGCCCAGGCCGATGTCGCTGACCGCGCGGATGTCGAACACATGCGCGAGGTCTGTCTCGAGGCGTTCGGCCCGGCGGACGTACTGGTGAACAACGCCGGTATCACGGCGGACCACCAGTTCACCGAGATGACCCGAGAGGACTGGGACCGCGTGATGGACGTCAACCTCGGCGGGATGTTCAACTGCAGTCAGGTCTTCTATGACGACCTCTGGAACGCCGATGAGGGCCGGTTGATCAACATCTCGAGCGTCGTCGGCAAGCAGGGTAACTTCGGGCAGGCGAACTACGCGGCGGCCAAGAGCGGCATGTTCGGCTTTACCCGCACGATCGCTCTCGAGCTCGCACAGGGCGGCTCGACGGCCAACTGCGTGGCTCCGGGCTTTACCGCGACGGACATGGTCGAGACGGTCCCCGAACACGTCCTCGAGCGGATCATCTCGAGCGTTCCCTTAGAGCGGCTTGCTGACGTGGAGGATATCGCCGCAGTCGTCCGATTCCTCGCAAGCGAGGATTCGTCGTACGTGACTGGCGAAGTGATCGACGTGAACGGCGGGATGGATCTCTAACCGATTCGACCCAATACTCGTTCGTCTCTTTGCCCTCCAAGTGACCTACTGGACTTCTGCACTACCCGGCCCAACGCCGTAACAGAGATTCATCGCCAGCGGAACGAGAACGAGCGCCGCCGGAAACGTCAATAGTACGAGGGTGAACGGATCCGGCGGTGCGATGGTCGTGGCGAGCGCCCATGCGGCGGTCGCACCGATTCCGAACGAACCGGCCCACCGCTCGATCTTCGACGACGAATCCGTCCGTTCCGGGAGCCGCGTTCTGTACACGAGATACGCCGGGATCGCGATCGGTATGAGAACGAACGTAAAGAACCCCCAGAGGAATCCGCTCGCCCCTCGAGCGCTGGCGTCCACCGCGACGGCGTAGCAGAGACACCAGGCCCCTGCAATGAGGAGGAGCAAGAACGCCAGCAACAAGAGCCCTGCAAGATCGATCGATTCGGAAACCATAGTGTTCTCATCTGACAAGTGTTCGAATAAGTAGCTTTCGTTCGCTCGAGAAATGTCTGAAAGTTGTTTCGGAGTTCGCTACTCGCTCGCACGGTTGCGTTTCGATGCGCCCACAGCTCCCCTCGATGCGCCCACAGCTCCCCTCGATGCGCCCACAGCTCCCCTCGATGCTCCCACAGTTCCATCGAGGCGATTTACAACTCTCGTTTTTCCTTCTCGAGCACTTGCACGTTCTCGATACCCGTCGCCGGATACTGGCCGTCCTCGTCCTTTTCGACGGCTTTGACCATATCCCAGACAACGTTGAGTCCGGTCGTGACGCCCTCGAGCGCTTCCATCTCACAGCCCGTCTTCCCGGTCGTCTCGACGGCAACCTCGAGCGCCACGCGGTCGTCCTCGAGCGAGAAGCTGGTCTCAACGTTCGTGATCGGAATCTGGTGGCACATCGGGATCGTCTCCCAGGTGTGTTTGACGGCCTGAATCGCGCCGATTCGGGCGGTCGCGAGCACGTCGCCCTTTCCGATCTGGTCGTCGCGAATCGCCTCGAGCGTCGAGGGCTGGAGCCGGATTTCTCCCGCGGCGACGGCCCGGCGGCTGGTGTCGGGTTTGTCGCCGACGTCGACCATCTGCACGTCGCCGTCGTCGGTAGTGTGGGTGAGTTCGTTGGCGTCGGTTTCGCCGGTATCGCCGGCCCCCTCCGGAACGTTCGTTGGGTGATCGTCGCTCATTCGTTACTCGCCCTCGTCGGTCTCGCCCCAAAGCACTGCTGGAATATCCTCGAGCAGGTCGGACGCGAAGAATCCCTGTCCCATCCGTTCTGCCCGTAGTTCGCCCGCTCTCCCGTTGACGTAGGCACCCGCCGTCGCGGCCTCGAGCGGCTCCGCGTGCTCGAGCAGTCCGGCGACGATGCCCGCGAGAAGGTCGCCGGTTCCGCCGACGGCCATTCCGGGTGTCCCGGCTCGACAGATTCGGGTACGTTCGCCGTCGGTCGCTACGTCGTCGACGCCCTTCGCGAGAACGACGTGACCGAGGTCGGCGGCGAACTCCTCGAGTTCGTCCGCGGCGGCCTCGAGGTCGTCCGTCTCTGGTCCGCCCATCCCCGCCAGTTCGCGACGGTTCGGCGTACAGACCAGCGTCGCCTCGGTCTCGAGATCCGGGACGATCTCGAGGGCGTCGGCGTCGACGACCGCCGGACCCGTGTAGGACTCGAGGAACTGGCGCGCGGCCTCGAGGGTTTCGTCGGCGGTTCCGAGTCCGGGGCCGAGGATCACCACGTCGTCGTAGCGCTCTGCAGTCTCGACGAGGCCTTCCACCTGCTCCGGAACGAGGCGGTCGCCCTCATACGGCTGGACGATCAGGTCCTCCGCGTAGGACTGGATCTCGCCGCCGACGCCCTCCGGTGCGGAGACGAACGAGAGCTCCATTCCGCTCCGGAGGGCGGCCTGCGCGGCCAGCGCCGGGGCCCCGGTGTACGGACCGCCGCCGATGACGAACGCCCGTCCCGTTCGCCCGTCGGGTCGCGCGACGCGGAGATCGCCCGGACCGGCGTAGCGCTCCGCCGCCGCGGGGATCCCGATGTCCGCGACGGAGATGTCGGCCGATAGCTCCTCGAGGCCGGGTTTCTCGTCGTGGAACGTGACGACACGATCCGCCTCGACGCCGTTGTCGGCGTGGGTGTCGCGACCTTCGCCATCCGAATCCGCCGCCGCGTCGGCGTCGAACCCCGAGGGAACGTCGACCGCGATCACGGTCGCGTCGCTCTCGTTGATCGCCCGCGCGGCGGTCGCCTCCGGTTCTCGGAGTTCGCCGCTGATTCCCGTTCCGAGCATCGCGTCGACGACCACGTCGGCGTCGGGGAGAGTAAACTGACTCGAGTCCGTCACCGTTCGCGTCTCGGCGTCCGCGTTCTCGAGTGCGTCCCAGTTCTCTCGCGCGATTTCGGTGCCGATCGCCGCCGGTCGACCGAGCAAGATTGTGGTGCAGTCATAGGCCTCGAGAAAGCGAGCGGCGACGAACGCGTCGCCGCCGTTGTTTCCTCTGCCGGCGACGATTGCCACGCTCGCGCCCGGCTCCGCGGCTTCCCGAACCGCCCTCGCGACGGCGTTCCCGCTCGACTCCATCAGCTGTTTCTGGCTGACGCCCAGCGCGGCCGCGTTCTCGTCGACGGCGGCCATTCGCTCGCCTGTGATCATGGTCGGTCTTCGACGGGCGGTCCGTTGAAGATTGCGGACGGGTCGGTGTTCCGGGGACACCTACCCCGCCGCCGTTTCACTTCCGTTCCGGTGGCCAAACCCTCTTACCTACACGGACCGCAGACGCGTACAATGGATGGGAGCGCGCTGCCCGTCGACGACGAGCACCTGCAGTTCGATCCCTCGATGGTCGAACTCGAGGATCAGGAGGTGTTCGACCTGCTCGAGCCCGCCCTCCAGGAGTGGTGGCTCGAGGAGTTCGGCGAGTACGTTCCCGAGAACGACGGCTTCTTTACGCCGCCACAGGAGGGCGCGATCCCGAAGATCCACGACGGGACGAACACACTGATCTGTGCGCCGACGGGTTCGGGCAAGACGCTCGCTTCCTTTACCGCGATCATCAACGAACTCTTTGAGCGCGATCGTGAGGCCGAGGACGGGTTAGAGAACTCCGTCTACTGCCTGTACGTATCGCCGCTCAAATCCCTCGCCAACGACATCCACCGGAACCTCGAGGTACCGCTGGCGGGAATCGAGGAAATCGTCGAGGATCGCGGCGAGTCGATGGGCGAGATCCGCCATGCGATCCGCCACGGCGATACGTCCTCGAACGACCGACAGAAGATGCTCGAGGAGACGCCCCACATTCTGAACACGACCCCCGAGACGCTGGCGATCTTGCTGAATTCCCCGAAATTCCGCGAGAAGCTCCGAACCGTCGAGTACGTCATCGTCGACGAGATCCACTCGCTGGCCGGAAGCAAGCGCGGCACGCACCTCTCGGTGAGCCTCGAGCGCCTCGAGGCGATGAGCGAGACGGAGATCACCCGAATCGGCTGCTCAGCGACCATCGAACCGCTGTCTCGCGTCGCAGAGTTTCTTGTCGGTTACGAAGATTCTGAGGGACAGGAAGCCGAGTCGAAGGCAGTGGACGATGATTCGAATACAGCAGAAGTCGAGTCGAAGCCAACGGAGGGTGATCCAGACCAACCGGCCAACGAGTCGGGCGACTCCACCTCGGCGAATCTCGACGCCGAGTCCGACCCCGCGGACGAACGAGAATGGGGACCACGACCCTACGAGATCATCGACGCCAGATTCGCCCGCGAATTCGATTTGCAACTCGAGTGTCCGACCGACGATCTGATCAACACGTCTCGAGAGGTCGTTCAGGGACGGTTCTACGAACAACTCCACGAACACATTCAGGACCATACGAACACGCTGGTATTTACGAATACGCGCTCCGGCGCGGAACGCGTGCTCCACAACCTGCGCGAGCGCTTCGACGAGTACGACGAGGAAAATTCGGGCTGTCATCACGGCAGTCTCTCGAAAGGGGTCCGACAGGAGGTCGAAGGCCAGCTCAAAGCGGGTGAACTGGATGTCGTCACCTCCTCGACCAGCCTCGAGCTGGGGATCGACATGCCCCACGTCGACCTCGTGGTGCAGGTCGGCTCGCCGAAATCCGTCGCCGCACTCCTCCAGCGAGTCGGCCGCGCGGGCCATCGCGTCGGCCAGACCGTGACCGGGCGCGTGATCGCACTGGATCGGGACGAACTCCTCGAGTGTGCGGTGATGTTGAAGAAGGCCAAGGACGGATTCGTCGACTCGGTCTCGATCCCCGAAAACGCACAGGACGTCGCCGCCCAGCAGGTCTACGGGATGGCGATCGCCGAAATTCGACCCGAACGCGAGATGCGGACGATCCTCCGCCGGGCCTATCCCTACCGGGACTACTCCGAAGACGAGTACGAGTCCCTGATGAGCTACCTCACGGCCGACTACGCCGGGATGGAGGATCGAAACGTCTACGCGAAGATCTGGCGGGACGAAAACGATCCGCTCGACGGCGAGCACCACCACGAAGAGTTCCCCGTCGGCGAACCCCTGATCGGCAAACGGGGGCGGCTCGCTCGAGTCATCTACATGACCAACATCGGGACGATTCCCGACTCCTTTACCTGCGACGTCCACACCAGAGCGAACGACGAGTGGGTCGGTCAACTCGACGAGAACTACCTCGACACCTTGGAGAAGGGCGACGTGTTCGTTCTTGGCGGCGATCACTTCGAGTACCAGTACCGGCGCGGCTCGAAGGTGTACGCCGATCGGACGAGCGCTCGTCCGACCGTTCCCTCGTGGTACTCCGAACGCCTGCCGCTGTCATACGACCTGGGCTGTGAGATTCTCGTCTTTCAGGGCGAGTTGCTCTCTCACCACGCCGAGGGCGGCTCGCCGCGGGTCCGCGCGTGGCTCCGCGGGTTCCCGCTCGGGGACGACTGCGTTCGGGCGATCGCACGGCTGTTCGATCACCAACTTCGGTACGCGGGTCCGGAAAGCGTAAGCACCGAGAACCGACTCACCATTGAGGTCGAACGCGACCGCGAGGAGTACGAGCGCCACTACTACGTTCACTCGAATTACGGACGGAAGGTCAACGACGGACTCTCCCGGCTGTTCGCCTACCGCTGTGCCCAGGAGGCGACTGCGAACGTCCGCGTTGCCGTCGCCGACAACGGCTTCGTCCTCTCGATGCCGCTCAACCGGAAGATCGACCTCAAGGGGATCGTCTCGGATCTCGAGGCCGAGCAGGTTCGCGAGGATCTTCGAAACGCCATCTCCGGCACCGACCTGCTCCAGCGGTACTTCCGAATCAACGCCACACGTGCGCTGATGATCCTCAAACGCTACAAGGGCTACGAGAAATCCGCCAGCGAACAACAGGTCTCGAGTGAGATGTTGCTGGGCTTTGCGGAGGACCTCGAAGAGTTCGCCGTTATCGAGGAAACCTACCGCGAAATCCTCGAGGACAAACTCAACGTCGAGGAGATCGAAGGTATCATCTCCCGTATCGACGGCGGCGAGCTGGCCGTCGAACGACAGCTGCTGGATTCGCCCTCGCCTCGAGCGTTCGGCCTCGCGACGCTTTCGGCGAGCGATGTCGTCCTCGCCGAGGACGAGAGTGCGGCCTTACAGAACTTCCACGAGCACGTACTCGAGGAGATCGGCGAGGAGTCGGTTCGGGGCCTCCCGACGGACGACTGAGTTATCATCGACGGCCGATAGTGCAGTTAGGGATAGTTCCACCAGAGTAGTACCACGAACAGCTTCACGGATACTATCAGGACTGGTAGAGCGGACAACACCACGGTAGCAAAGCCGGGGTAGCTGGAAAGACCATACAGCTGGGAATACTATTGCAATCTCTCGCTCTCGGAATTGTGCTACCACTCATTCTCAAAATACTACTGTAGTTTAACGTAACTAATAAATACCCAAAAATACTTTTCGTTGGAAAGCGAGTGTGTGGTATGTCCTTTCAACTGACGGACGAACAGCGCGCGATCCGAAACAGCGTCAGGGAATTCGGGAAAGAAGAGATCGAACCGGTCGCTCGAGAGCACGACGAGAACGGGAAGTATCCGGCAGAACTCGTCCAGAAGGCGGCCGAACTGGATCTCGTCGGAACGAGCATCCCGATCGACTACGGCGGCGCGGGGATGGACCTCCTCTCGGGCGTCGTCGTCACCGAAGAACTCTGGCGCGCGGATCCAGGTATCGGGAGCGCCATCGGGAGCCGAGCGTTCGGCGCGACGATGATCGACGAGTTCGGCGACGAGTGGATGAAAGAGGAGTGGCTTCCGGCTATCGCCTCCGGTGAATCCGCCTGTGCGAGCGCGATCAGCGAACCCGCACACGGCTCGAACGTCGCGGGGATCGAGACGACCGCAGAACGGACCGACGACGGCTTCGTGATCAACGGCAACAAAATGTGGATCACGAACGGCACCGTCGCCGACGTCGCCGTCGTGATGGTCAAGACAGACCCCGGCGAAGGGCACAAAGGAATCTCCGCGCTGCTCGTGCCGACCGATACGGACGGGTTCGCCGCGGAGAAGATCGACAACAAACTGGGCATCCGCGCGTCCGATCTGGCCGAACTCATCTTCGACGACGTCTTCGTCCCCGAGGAGAACGTCGTCGGAACCGAAAACCGCGGGTTCTACCAGCTCATGGAGTTCTTTGCGTCGGGCCGAATCAACGTCGCGGCCCAGGCGGTCGGCACCGCACAGGCCGCACTCGACGCCGCCCTCGAGTACGCGGGAGAACGCGAACAGTTCGGCCAACCGATTTCGGAGTTTCAGGCGATTGAACACAAACTCGCGGAGATGGCGACCAACGTCGAGGCGGCCCGCTCGCTCACCTATCGGGCGGCTAGCTGTGCGATGGAGGGCGATGAGGAGATGGCCGCGAAGTTCGCGAGCATGGCGAAGCTGTTCGCGAGCGAGCACGCCGTCGAGGTTGCAGACGAGTCGATTCAGGTCCACGGTGGCTCCGGATACGTCTCCGACTACCCCGCCGAGCGCTACTACCGCGACGCCCGAATTACCAAGATCTACGAGGGGACCAGCGAGATCCAGAAGAACATTATTGCCGATAACCTTCTGTAGCGGTCGACTCAAACGAAACCTCCGAGAACAGATACTAAGATTGATAACTCGAGTTCCTGATCGAAACGCACAGGTGAGATGACTCGAAACAAGCCGATATGACTGAAGACGAGCCCCCGAACTGGGACTTCAAAGACCGCGATATCGCAATTCTCTGTGAACTTGCGGACGACCCGCAACTTTCCTCTCGAGAGTTGACCGACGTCCTGGCATCGGAGTACGATATCGAGGTCTCACACGTCACCGTCAGCGAGTCGATCCGTCGAATGCGCGACGAAGGCGTCTTTCGGGAGGCGATTATCCCGAACGAGGAGTACTACATCTTCGCGCTGTTCGAGTTCAAGTTCAACACCGAACACTTCGCCGAGAGCTGGCAGGAGGCAATGGAGTACATCCGCGAGGACAAGCACACGCTGTTTTTCTTCCTCTCGGATGGCGAGTACCAGTGGAAAACCGTGATGATGTTCCGGGATCGCCAGGAAGTCTCTCGGTGGATTCACGAGTGCTACAAGGACTACGGCGGCGTCATTGCGAACATCCGGAACTCCGCGGTCCACAACGTCCTCAAGTTCCGAACCGATCCGCGGATCTACGAGGACCTCCGCGAGGAGTAACGACGCGTTCAGAGCCGACGCGAGAGCAACGGCGCGTTCGAAACGGAACCGTTTTTCCGCCCGTTTCCGACTACTCTCCTTCGAACTCGGGCTCTCGATCCTCCGCGAAGGCCATCGTCCCTTCCATCACGTCGTCCGTGCTGATCAGGAGGCCAAAGCCCTGACTCTCCATCGCGAGGGCGGCCTCCATGCTCGCGTCCTCGCCCTCGTTCATCACCTTCTTGGCGACCTCGAGGCCGATCGGCGGGCCGTTTCGTAGGTCGCTCACGAACTCCTCGACGATGTCGTCGAACGCCTCGCGATCGACTGTGCGGTTGATCAGGCCCCAATCCTGGGCCCGTTCGGCGTCGATGTGCGAGCCGCGGAAGACGAGCTCTTTCGCTCGAGTCTCCCCGAGGATACGCATGAGTCGCTGGGTGCCCCCGCCGCCGGGGATCAGACCGAGACCGATCTCGGGTGCGCCGAACTGCGAGCGTTCGGTCGCGAGGCGCAGGTCGCACGCGAGTGCAAGCTCGAGCCCGCCGCCGAGACAGAAGCCGTCGATCTTGGCGATGACGGGTCGCGGAAAGTCGTTGACGGTTTCGAATGCCGGCGTCACCTGCATCATATCAGTCGGCTTCGTACTGCTGAACCCGGAGATGTCCGCGCCAGCGCTGAAGGCGCGGTCGCCCGCCCCTTCGATCGTTACACAGCGAACGTCATCGGTGTCGACGCTCGAGAAGAGGTCGTCGATCTCGCCGAGCAGGTCCTCCGAGAGAGCGTTCATCCGCGACGGACGATCGAGTTCGATCTGCAACACGCCGTCCTCGAGGTCGACGTTGATGTCGTGATACGAATCGAGGCCGCCCTCGTCGGTATCGTACTCGTAAAAGCCCGCCCCGGCGTCTTCGCCGGTCCGTCCCTCTTCGACGAGTTCCTCGAGATACGGATGCGGTTCAAAGCGATCCGAGCCGGTCTCTTCCTGTAAAGTCTCGAGTTTCTCTAGAATGGTGTCGATGCCAATCTTGTCCGCGCGGCGGCAGATTCCCTCGGGAAAGCCGAGTCCGAGTCGGACGCCGATGTCGACTTCCTCGGGCGTCGAGACGTCCTCGCTGACGATGTACGCGGCACGATTAGCGAGACGAGCCTCGATCCGGAGCGTGTCGAACCCTTCGCCGTCGCCCGGTTCGTAGTCGGCTCCGTTGCCGTCTTCATAGTTGTAAAATCCCTCGCCAGTCTTCTGACCGAGATTCTCGTTTTCGACCTTCTGTTCGATGATCGGCGGAATCGGATCGCCGCCTTCCTTCCGGACGTGATAGCCCACGTCGATGCCTGTCAGGTCAGCGAGTTCGAACGGCCCCATCGGGTACCCTCGCTGGTGGACCATCGCCGCATCGGCTTCGCGGATCGTCGCTTCGTCTTCGGAAACCATCCACGCCGCTTCGCCGCCGAAGGGGCCGAGGACGGTGTTGACGACGAAGCCGCGGACGTCTTTCCGAACGTAGATCGGCGTCTTGTCGATCGATTCGACCCACTCGTAGCCGGCTTCTGCGACCTCGTCGGTCGTCCGTTCGCCGTAGATGACCTCGACGAGGTCCATCTTCACCGGCGGGTTGAAAAAGTGAAGCCCGAGCACCCGTTCCGGCGTCTCGAGGACCTCCGCGATGTCGCTGATCGGCAGACTCGAGGTGTTCGACGCGAGCAGGGTGTCCTCGTCGGTTAACTCCTCGAGGTCGGCGAAGATGTCGTGTTTCAACTCGAGGTTCTCGGGGGCGGCCTCGATAACCAGATCGGCGTCGGAGACGGCCTCGTCGAGGTCGGTGGTCGTCTCGATTCGATCGAGGACGGCCGCCGCGGGCTCGTCGAGTCGGTCTTTTTCCTCGAGTTTCTCGAGGCTCCACTCGATCTGCTCGTATCCGCCGTCGACGAGGTCATCCTCGATGTCCCGCATGGTGACGTCGTAGCCGGCCATCGCGGTGACTTCGGTGATCCCATGACCCATGTTTCCTGCGCCCAAGACGGCGACGCGGTCGATGGTTCCGTATGACATAGTTATCGTGTCGGTCGATACTCCCTTAATTCCTCCGAACGGACCTTACCAATGTTAAGGAGTATTCGAGCATCGCCACAGATCGTATTCGGCCACGAAAAATGAACGAACGTCGTAATATATTAGTGAACTGTGAACCCGCTACAGCGGCTCCTCTCCGTTGATGATCCGTTTGGCTCGAGCGGCCAGCGCCGGCACCCGATCTTCCATTTTCGGGTACATCGGATCGTCGCTGTTGCCCTCGAGGTAGCGCCGGAAGAACATCTCTCCGAGACCAGCGAGTTTGTAAACTGCGAGTGCACGATAGAACCGATCGTTCGCGAATCTGTAGCCGGTCTGGGACTCCCAGCGATCGACCAGTTCGCGGCGACTCGAGTACCCCTCGCGTTCCATAAAGCGAGTCGTCAATTCCGGAATGGACGGCTCGGGATCCTTCGAATCGCGCCAGTACGAAAGCATCCAGCCCAGATCCGCGCGCGGATCGCCGAGGGTTGCCATCTCCCAGTCGAAGACGCCGACCAGCTCGGGCGTCTCGCCCGGACCGAACATCACGTTATCGAGCTTGTAGTCGCCGTGGACGAGCGTGTGCGGGTGTTCTTCGGGAACGTTCTCCTGAAGCCACTCGCCGACGTCATACAGGTCTGGCACTTCGCGTTCCTCGGCGGTCACGTCGAAGGCCCACATAAGTTGCTGGCCCCAGCGATCGACCTGTCGCTGGGTGTAGCCGGCTGGCCGTCCGAACTCGCCGAGACCAACCGATTTGTACTCCAGGTCGTGGATCGTCGCCAGCGTGTCGACGAGTTCCTCGCCGATCCGGGCTCGAGCGTCGAGGTTCGCAAAGCGCTCGGGTTCGTCCTCCCGAAGGACGTCACCCTCGAGCCGTTCCATTACGTAGAAGTCGCTTCCGATGATGTCGTGATCCTCGCACGCGAAAAGCGGCTCCGGAACGGGAATATCGGTGTAGGCGACGGCGTTCGTCACCTGATACTCCCGGAGCACGTCGTGGGCCGTATCCGCGGTTTCGCCCGGCGGCGGCCGCCGGATGACCAGTTCCCGCTCGCCCCACGTGACGAACAGCGTCTCGTTCGAGTGGCCCTCGCGGTGTCGGCGGACTTCGTACTCCTCGACCGACTCGAGATTGTCGTCCAGAAACGCCGCCAGCGCATCCTCGTCGACGAGGCGTTCGTAGTACTCGTCGCTCATGGCCTCCCGCCGGTCCTTTTATCGCCGTTCGTAGACGAACGCTCGTCGTTCGCTTCGATCCCGTTCGACATAGGTGTGTTCGCTACTGTTCGGCTGGTTAACGAAAATAGTTTCGACGAGAGTAATATCTTACAATGTTTTGGTATGTGGAACTTCGAGTGTCCCGACGGTGCGGTCGCTCCTGTGGACGCCAACCGAGAGCGTCGAAAGCGTCGAAAGCGTCGAAAGCGTCGGAAGCGTCGGAAGCGTCGAAAATGTTCACGCACCATCGACAATATCAAGCACCTCCAGGGGGTCTTCGATCCGGTACGAGACGGCGGGGCCCTCGTCCGCGCCGAACGCGACGCCGTGCAGTCCCGCCTCGGCGGCCCCCTTTACGTCGTGTTCGTACCGATCGCCGATCATGAGCGACCGTTCGGGAGAAACGCCGGCTTTCTCGAGCGCGGTCTCGAACATGGCCGGATCGGGTTTGGTCCGGCCGACCTCCTCCGAGGTCGTGATCGAGTCGAACTGCGACCGAACGCTGAAGCGCTCGAGCATCCGTTTCCCTTCGGCGTCGTCGACATCGCTGATGACGCCGACGTGGAGATCCCGCTCGGCGAGTCGCTCGATGGCCTCAGGAGCGCCGAGAACCGGCTCGATGGACTCGCTTACAGCCGCTTCGAAGGTCGGCTTCCACTCGTCTCGAGGAACGTCCTTACCGACGAGTTCCTCGACAGCGCGGGCGTAGCCCTCCCGAGCCGAGCGAAACGCCGTCCCGTCTCGGTCGCGGAAGTAGTCTCCGACGGTCGTCCGCCACGTCTCGAGTGCCCGTTCTCGTCCCATCTCGAGATCGTACCGGTCGACGAGGCCGGCGACGAACGAGGCGTGGGCCGCCTGCACCGACTCGAGGTCGAGGATCACGCCGCCGATGTCCCAGAAGACGGCGCCCCACTCCGTCGGCGCTCGTTCCGGATCGGCGTCTCGGTCGTCGACGCCGCTCATCTCGAGGCCGCTCACGACCGGTCACATCCGTTCATCGCCGACCCCGTTCACGTCGTCGGATCGTCGAGCGATCGATCTCCTCGAGCGTTCGACAGCCGGCGAGTCCGACGGTTAGGTCCAGATCCGCGAGGAAGTTCCCGAGCACCGACCGGACGCCGTCCTCGCCACCGACCGCGAGTCCGTAGGCGTAGGGTCGTCCGAGGAGTACGGCGTCGGCACCCAGCGCGAGCGCGCGGAACGCGTCGCTGCCCCGCCGAATTCCGCTGTCGAAGAGGATCGGAACCGTTCCGTCGACGGCCTCGACGACCTCCGGAAGCGCCTCGAGGGCGGGAATCGCGCCATCGATCTGGCGACCGCCGTGGTTCGAGACCACGATCCCGTCGACGCCGCGAGCGACGGCCTCGCGCGCGTCGTCCGGGTGGAGAATTCCCTTGAGGATAATCGGCAGATCCGTCTGCTCCTGGATGAACTCGAGGTCGTCCCACGTCAACGACGGGTTGCCGAAGCAGTCGGTGAAGGACTCGAGCGCCTCGACGAGGTTGTGTTCGGGCTCGCCGTCGATCCGGTCGCAAAACGCGGGATCCTCGAAGTAGTTCGTGACGCCTTCGCCCTCGAGGAAGGGGAGGTAGCCGAGTTCGATGTCGCGCTCGCGCCAGCCCATCTTGGGCGTGTCGAGCGTGACGACGATGGCCTCGTAGCCCGCGTCTTCGGCCCGCTCTATGAAGCTCGCGGCGACGTTTCTGTCGGAGCTCCAGTAGAGTTGGAACCAGCCCGGCGAGTCGCCGAGTTCGTCCGCGACGGCTTCGAACGTGTAAGAAGCGACAGAGCTACAGACGAAGGGGATATCGAACTCGCTCACCGCGCGTGCAACGGCGAGTTCGGCCTCGTCGTGCAAGATCCCCTGGACGCCGATGGGCGCAAGCAAGACCGGTGCGGGAAGCTCCGTGTCGAACAGCTCGAGCGAGAGGTCGCGCTCGGCGATGTCACGGAGCATTCGGGGAACGATTTGCCACTCGTCGAACGCCCGGTCGTTGGCCTCCATCGTTGATTCCGAGCCGGCTCCGCCTGCCACGTAGGCGGCTGCCTCGTTGTCGAGCTCCTCGAGGGCCCGTTGCTCTAAGTCCTCGAAGGAGACCGGATACTCCGGTAACTCGTTTCGGAGCATCCCGCTCCGATAGATCGCTTCCTGTCGGTCCGGTCCGTACTGCGTCTGATCTGCTGATGTGTTGTCGTCTGACATGTGTTCCTCCCGTGGACGAGAGCTGGACTGGGTTGTGTGGCTGTTTCGGGCCGTGTGGGCTGTTTCGGGCCGTGTGGGCTGTTTCGGGCCGTGTGGGCTGTTTCGGGTCGTAGATGGGTTGTTTCGGGTCATCTGGGTTTGGTATCCGAGTGCGTCCGACCCGGCTCTTGACCCGTCGTTTCCACCCATCTCGATGGACGGGCCCCCGCGTATGCGTGACTGTGACAAGGAATGTGATGTACTTAACGATAGGGTATCCATCCTCATCTTTATTAACAGTGTCTTCGTATTTCATCTCGATGCTAACAATGGTAATAACACAGTCACAGACAGTACTGACTCGAGAAGGTGAGCACCGATGAGTACCGACCAGTTCAGCGTCGACGGGGCCGTTGCGATCGTAACGGGTGCCTCGAGCGGGATCGGGAAGGCGATCGCGGAATCGTTCGCGGCCGACGGCGTCGACGTCGTGATCTGCTCGCGCGAACAGGACAACGTCGATCCGGTCGCTGAGGGAATCATCGACAGCGATCGGCCGGGCGAGGCCGTCGCCGTGGAGTGTGACGTGACCGACCGCGACGCCGTCGAGGCGCTCGTCGAGACGACCGTTGAGGAGTTCGGCGGACTCGACGTGCTGGTGAACAACGCCGGGGCGTCGTTCATGGCCGGCTTCGACGACATCAGCCCGAACGGCTGGGAGACCATCATCGACATCAACATTAACGGAACCTACCACTGCACCCATGCCGCCGCCGCACACCTCAAAGAGGGCGGCGGCTCGGTCATCAACCTCGCGAGCGTCGCGGGCCAGAAGGGGTCGGCGTACATGAGCCACTACGGCGCGGCCAAGGCGGCCGTCATCAACTTGACGACGTCGCTGTCCGCCGAGTGGGCCGGCGACGACGTTCGAGTCAACTGTATCGCACCCGGCTTCGTCGCCACGCCCGGCGTCGAGAGTCAGATGGGCGTCTCTGCGGACTCGATCGACCGCTCTGAGGTCGACCGGCAGATCGGAACCGTCGAGGAAATCGCCGACGTCGCGCAGTTCCTCGCGAGCCCGGCGGCGTCGTATCTCGTCGGCGAGACGCTGACCGTGAAAGGCGTTCCGAGAGTCGAGGAATCGCCGGACGTATGAGCTCTCGAGTGGGACATCGAACGATGACCGCTCGAGACGTTCACCTCCCGGTGGCGGCACAGCCGAGCGTCGACTCGCTCGTCGAATACGCACAACTGGCCGAAGACGGCGGCTACGACTGCGCGTGGTTACCCGAGACGTGGGGACGCGACGCAGTGACGGTGCTCACATCGATCGCCGAACGAACCGAGACCATCGATCTCGGCTCGAGCATTGTCAACACCTACTCGCGCTCGCCCGCACTTCTGGGACAGACCGCGGCCACGTTACAGGAGGTTTCGGACGGCCGATTCCGGCTCGGCATCGGGCCGAGCGGCCCAATCGTCATCGAGAACTGGCACGGCGTCGAGTTCGACGAGCCGCTTCGGCGCACTCGAGAGTACGTCGACGTGATCCGGCAGGTGCTCTCGGGGGACCCGGTCGAGTACGACGGCGAGTGTTTCTCGCTGTCGGGGTTCAAACTTCGAAGCGAGCCCCCGGAGCGAACGCCGCCGGTCGAAGTGACCGGCATGGGTCCGAAAGCCGTCGAACTCGCCGGCCGGTTCGCCGACGGCTGGCACGCGATCATGTTCACGGCGAGTGGCATGGACGACAGACTCGAGGACCTCGAACGCGGCGTCGACCTCGGCGACCGCTCGCTCGAGGACGTACGGGTGACGGTCGGCGTGACCTGCTGTGTCCTCGACGATGCTGAGCGGGCGCGGGAACTCGCCCGTCAGCACGCCGCCTTCTACGTCGGCGGCATGGGAACCTACTATCGGGACTCGCTCGCTCGACAGGGCTACGACCAGGCCGAGACGATCCACGATGCGTGGCAGGAAGGCGACCGCGAGCGCGCGACAGCGGCGCTCGACGACGACCTGCTCGACGACCTCTGTGCCGCGGGCGACCGCGAGACAGCTCGAGATAACCTGGCGGCGTTCGAGTCGCTCGAGGGCGTCGACTCCGTCGCAGTGAGTTTTCCCCGCGGCGCGAGCGAAGACGACGTTCGCGAGACGATGTCGGCGCTCGCCCCCGAAGAGCGTTCGAACTGAGGCCCGCGTTCGATCTCGACCTCCTTCTCGACTCGGCTCGTCTCGCATTGTGAACGAATCGAACCCCGCCCCGACCGCTCTCCTCCGCCCCACGTTTAACACGCCGATCGGTGTAGGGTGCCCCGATTTACATGGACATTACAGTCGAGGATACGCGGGTCGTCGTCGATCACGAGGGGACAGATTACCGATTCGACGTGATCGGCGAGAACGAACTCGAGTTCGCGGCCTCGAGCGGGGAAGACGTCGCAGCGCCCGAAGGCGTGATCGAGTCGCTCGAGACGAGCGGGTACATCGTTCATCCCTGAACGAACCGCCGCGCCAGTGCTTCGAGTTCGGAGAGGTCTTCCGACAAAAATCGTGCTCCGGACGAGTGCTATTCGAACTGTTCGACGGCTTGCTCGTAGCGATCGGACGGCTCCTCCCAGTCGACGACTTCGAAGAAGTTCTCGACGAAGTCGCCGCGCGCTGGGCCATAATCGTGGTAGTAGGAGTGCTCCCAGACGTCGAGCGCGAGGATCGGGTGGCTTCCCCAGAGCGCTCCCTGGTCGTGCTTGTCGACGACGACGTTGCGAAGCTGATTCGAGAAGCTGTCGTAGACGAGCAACGCCCAGCCGCCAGCTGCGGACGCGGCGGCTTCGAATTCCCCCTTCCAGGCGTCGTAGGAACCGAAATCGTCGGCGATACGGTCGGCGAGTTCTCCGGTCGGCTCGTCGCCGCCCTCGGGCGACATATTCTGCCAGAACAGGTCGTGAAGGACGTGGCCGGAGCCGTTGTGGGTGACGTTCCGGAGTGCGCCGGCCGAAGAGGAGAAGTCGCCATCTTCGCGGTTCGCCTCGAGGGTTTCCTCGGCGCTGTTCCAGCCGTTGACGTAGCCCTGATGGTGGGTGTCGTGATGCCACGTGAGGACCTGTTCGGAGAGGTGCGGTTCGAGCGCGTCGTAGTCGTACGGAAGCGGATCGAGTTCGTAGTCAGTCATCGGTTGTTACCAGCTGTTCGAAGGGGCGAACTCGAGATAAGGATTCCCTGAAATTCGTTTTTGTAAGCTCGATGTCGCTCCTGCAGTGAGCGATCTACAACTCCGCAAAAATCCTCCTCGAGCGTGTCTGACTCGCTATTATCGCTCGAGAGCGTACAGGGCAAAGAACGCGATTGCAGCGCCGGTTTCTGCGACCTTCGTCGAAAGTGCGGTCACGTCCTCTCGCAGGTGATCGATCACGACCTCGTGGGCGGCGCCGTCGTGATCGTCTCCATTGTGGTCGTGACCGTCGTCGCCGTTGTGATCGTGACCATCCCCGTCGTGACTGTGGTCGTCGCCGTTGTGATCATGGCCGTCACCGCCCCCGTGATCGTGCATGTCGACACCGGTCGCCGTCTCGAAGTACCCTAACGCGTGGACATCGGCGTAGGCGAACAGATGTAAGACCATGAGCACGCCACCCGCCAGATAGACCGTCGGCGGGGCGAGCGTCCCTCGAGCGAGGGAAACGAGGAGAGCGACGACGAGCACGGCGCTGACGATGAACAGTATCGGAACGACGCTCAGTGCGCCGTCCGCGACCGATCCGAGGAGGCCTTCGAATCCGATAATGAGATGTGCAAATGCCGAAAAGCCGGCGAGCACGACGGCAGCGCCGAGAAGTACCGATAGTCGTTCCATTGTACCGATAGCACATAGTCAGTGAGTAAACTGGTTTTGGTACGAACGCCGAAAAAGCGAGAGCGAAAAGACCCTTCGCTCGTAACGGTGGTGTATGCAACCGGTTTCGGACGTGGCTGTCCCCTCGTCCACTCATTTGGCTCGATCGGTCTTCGCCGAGTCGAGCCGCTGGATCTTGGACGGCTCGAGCCTTCCGTCGATAGGTGGCCGGGATCCGGGGCCGGCCCGTTCCGTTCGTCCGGAAACGGTCGTCCTCGAGAGTTCGATCGGATCGGGCGAGGTCGACTGGCATCTGGCGCTGTTGTTGGCAATTTCTGCGATCGGTGCCTTGATCGTGTTCGCGTTGGCCGCGACGGCGTTTCGCCGCCGGAGGTCGCTTCCGTACCTGTTAATTACGGCCGCGTTAGGGGCGCTCGTATTGCGCCCGATCGTGGGTGCTGGGACGGTTCTCGGCCACGTTCCGATGGGGCTCCATCACACGATCGAGCACTTGCTCGACGTCGTTATTGCGGGATTCTTGATCGCTGCGGTGCTTTCCGTCGGCACCCTCGAGACGGAGTCGAACGCTGAGAGGAAACCACCGAACGAGGACAAATGAACGAAACTAGAGTACGAATCGAGGACGAAATCGGAACTAGCCCAGGTATCCACTTCAATGCCCTCGTGCGTGATCTCTCGCTCGCACCGGGACAGATCCAGTATCACGTTCGGCGACTGATCGACGACGACCGAGTGATTCGACACGAGCGGTTCGGTCGAACGCACTATTACCCGCCCGAGTACGACGAGTGGGAACGCGACGCCGTCGCCGTCCTCCGACGGGAGACCGCCGGTGCCGTTGCCACGACGCTCTATTCTCGAGAAATCGCCAGCCCGGGAGAACTGACCGACGCGCTCGATGTTCCGCGAAGCACGCTCGAGCACCACCTCTCTCATTTAGAAGATTGCGGCGTCGTCGAGCGCGAGTATGTCCGCGGTAATCGGGTTTCGCTCTCACTGGCACGTCCCTCGGAGACGGCGGCCCTGCTCGAGGCGATTTCACCGGCGCCCGGCACGCGACTGGTCGACCGCTTCGAGCGACTGGTTGACTCCTTGCTCGATGAGGAGTGAGACGATCCGCTGTAACGATTTACCGGTACAACTGTGACTATCCTGCGGTTGCACCGAAAATGACCTTCTGAAGTTAGTCTTCTGATAGGCACTCGTTTCCGTGGCCCCAGTCGGACGGGTCCGCGATCGGAGCCGACAGCTACAAACCGCCGATAGACCCAGACGTAGGTATGCCCGGGAAAGTAAGTCCATCAGATCTGCTCGAGCACGTCTTCGATCGGACGGGCGCGGCCGACGAGACCGTCACGCAGGGGCCCGCCGACGGCGAAGACGCCGCCGCGATCGACTGGCCGGGCGGCACCCTCGTTGTGAGCTCCGATCCGATTTCGCTCGCGGCCTCGCAGGTCGGCACGCTCGGCGTTCACGTCGCGTGCAACGACGTCGCGGCCTCCGGTGCCGATCCGCGGTGGCTCACCGCGGTCGTCATGCTTCCCGAGGAAACCGATCTCGAGCCGATCAGTCGCGATCTCGATGCGGCGGCCCAGGCGGTCGGCGCGTCGATCGTCGGCGGCCACTCCGAGTACGTCGACGCGCTGGATCGCCCGCTCGTCTCGCTCACCGCGATGGGATCGACCGAGGCGTTCGTTCCGACGGGCGGGGCGGAACCCGGCGATAGGGTCGTCTTGACGAAGGCGGCGGGGCTCGAGGGAACGGCGATTCTCGCCGCCGATTTCGGCGACGACCTCGAGGTGGACGCGGCCGCCTGCGAGCGAGCCGAGGCGTTTCTCGAGGAGATTAGCGTCGTTCCGGACGCCAGGCTCGTCCGCGAGTACGCGACGGCCATGCACGACCCGACGGAGGGCGGCGTCGCCGCCGGACTGCTCGAGGTTGCGAGAGCGTCGGAGTGTCGGCTCGATATCGACCGCGACGCCGTCCCGGTCCGCGAGGAGACGGCCGCCCTCTGTGCGGCCGCGGGCGTCGACCCGCTCCGGATCTTCGGATCGGGAGCGTTGGTCGCGACGGTTCCCGACGACGACCTCCAGGCCTGTCTCGATGCGCTGTCGGGCGCGGGGATCGAGGCCGCGGTGATCGGGACCGTGCGGGAGGCGGTCGATCGACCCGAACTCCGCCTCGGCGACGAGACGATCACGAACCCCGTCGAAGACGATCTTTATCCGCTGTGGTCGGCCGTCGACACGGCGGAGTGATCGGCGTGCGAACTCGAGCGGGCCGCGTCGCCGACGATGGCGTTCGCCAGTAGTTCTCCGGGATCGACGACAACGTCGGCGCCGGCTTTCTCGAGAGCGTCCGGGTTTCCGTCCTCGGTGCAGACGACGATCCGAGCGTCGGTTAGCTCCCTCGCGGTGATCACGGCGTAACTGTTCTGGGCGTCGTCCGCCGTCGCGACCAGGAGAGCGGTCGCCTCGGCTACGTTCGCCCGCTCGAGTGCCGCTTCGTCCGCCGGATCGCCGGCGACGATGCCGATGGATCGGTTCTCGAACTTGCTCGTGACCGCCTCATCGGTGCTAACGACGCAGACGTCCGCGTGATTCTCGAGGCCGTCGACGAGGGATTCGGTCAGATCGTCGTACCCCAGGACGACGATTCTGTCGCGTCCGTCACCTCGATTCGGTGCTTTCGCTCGACGGCCGGTTCTCGAGAGCCGGTTTTCGATTTCGGGGCCGATAAGGGAGCCGACAGTCAACCCGACGGTCGTCGGTCCGAGGACGATGAGCGAGATGGCGAACAGCCGCGCACCCTCGGTCAACGGGTGGATGTCCCCGTAGCCGACCGTACTCGAGGTGACGAACGTGAAGTAGACGGCGTCGAGCACGGTGTTTAACTCGTCGAACTGGGCGCGAAGCGCGTACGACCCGGCGGTTCCGTACGAGAACACGCCGATGATGGCGATCAGCGTTCCGAGTTGAGTCGCGCCAAGCGACGTTGAGCGGGTAAACCGACTACTTGTGAGGACGAGGACGATCAGCCCACCCAGCGAGAGGACGACGAGCGGGACCGAGAGGAGCCGCGATTGGGCGATCCCGTGAACCGCGGCGAGGAGGACGAGCGCCCCGGCCGCGACGTAGGCGAGCCGATAGCCGCGGTACATTCCCCAGGCCGTGACCAGCAGAGCGAACCCGAGGACGGTTCCGCTGAACTCCGAAATCGCCTGCAGGTCGCCCCAGAACCCGCTCGCTTGGACGGTCGGGGCGGTGATGATTGCGACGACGCCGGTCGCGATCGAGAGCAACGCGATGGCCGTGACGAGCCAGACGGCGACACGGCCCTGCGGCCGATGTGAACGGATTCGCTCGAGCATGGGCGTTTCCACCACGCCCGTAGCGATAAAATGGGAGCGGCACTCGCCGCTTGCAATGACCCCACCTACCTCGGCGCGCTCGCTCGTTCGGAGCGCCGAACTACCCCTCGACGAGCAGCGTGTTCAACGCGTCGGGGACGACGAGCACGTCGCTGCCGGGTTCGACGGCATCGGCTACGTCCGCTCGAGCGCTCATCAGACAGTCCTCGACGACCGCCGGCGAGGTGCTGTTCGCTACGGTGATGTCGTGCTCGCGGAGCACTCGAGCGACCACGAACGCTCGCTGCGCCCCGGGCTGATAGCCCCGTCGCATCTCCTCGTACAACGTTTCCGCGTCGGGTGCGGTCCGAAGCCGTCGATAGAACCGCTTTTCGCCGTCACCCGCTCCCGCGCCTTCCGGAAGTTCGGCGGGGATAACTAGTTTCCCGCCGGGTTGCAGGGGATTCCGATCGCCCAGCGCGACGTAGGTGGCGGCTCGGGTCGCCTGATAGAGGTTCGCGTCCTTCGGCGCGCCGACGCCGCAGACGACGGCGTCGAACTCGTCACCGACGGGAACGGAGAGGGCGTCGCGAGCGACGGTTGCGAGTTCCCGCACGATCGCCCGGTGATCGCCGGCCGCGACGCCGAGGACGCCGTTCGGGCCGTGGGTCAGGTTGAGACAGAAGTCGATTTCGGCGAGGTCGCCCGCGCGGTCGAGCGCGTTTCGGAACGGGTTCCCGTCGATGCGTCCGAGCCGAACGCCGTCTCGGGCGAGCATCTCGGGACCGTGCGTATAGCGGATCAGCGACTCGCTTCCAGCACCGATCGCGACGGTTTTTGCGCCGCCGCTAAACCCCGCGTACTGGTGGGGTTCGACGACGCCCGTCGAGAGGATCGAGTCCGCCTCTGCGACCGGCGTGCCGATTTCGACCGGACAGCCGTCGACGGCTCCGACCGTCACGATGTCATCCGGATCGTGGTTCACCGCGAGGTCAGCGTGCTGGCCGAGCATCGCATCGATCTCCGCCTCGGTCATCGGCCGGTGGAGCCCGAGACCGACGACGACGGTAACCCGTTCTCGAGCGATGCCGTGATCTGCCAGTCGCTCGAGAAGGGCGGAGAGAAGCACGTCGTCGGGGACCGTTCGAGTGCCGTCGGTAACGACGATCGCGACGTCGTCGTCGGGAGCGACGCGCGACTCGAGTGGCGCGCCGTGTGGGTTTTGGAGCGCCCGATCTGCGGCCGTACGAACGTCGACAGTGTCGATTCCGGACGGCGTGGCGACCGAGACGTCACACTCGGGCAGTCGGAGCTCGATCGTCTCCGTTCCGAGCGAGAGGTTCATAATCTTCTTTCAAACGCCGTCAAAGAAAGTCGCTGTGGTCCGCAGGCCTGCAAATCGCCACGAACTGGTTCGACGGCGTCGAACCGTGAAAGTAAAACCGTGGGGCGGTCACCATCCACGTAGATGGTAGACCGTGGGTTCGAGTTGGAAACACGCCTCCGTCAACGCGAGGCGAACGACTTGAAGCGGGCGCTTTCGCCCGTCGATAGAGTCGCCGAGCGAGGGTACTTTGCAGAACCCTCGGGCGGCAACCTCCCGGTACTCGAGTCCGAGGAGGCGCTGGTGTTCGCGTCGAACAACTATCTCGGACTCACCGACGATCAGCGCGTGCAGGACGCGGCGAGACAGGCCGCGGCGACCGTCGGCACCGGAGCGGGTGCCAGCCGACTCGTGACCGGCGATACGCTCGTTCACCACGACCTCGAGCGGTTGCTCGCAGAAACCAAACGAACGGAACGCGCGCTGACCTTTTCGTCGGGCTACGCCGCGAACATCGGGACGATTACAGCGCTTGAACCCGACGTGATTTTCTCCGATGAGTTGAACCACGCCAGTATTATCGACGCGAGTCGCCTCTCCGACGCCGAGGTCGTAATCTACGACCACTGCGACGCCGACGACCTGCGGGCGAAGCTGACGGCTCGAGCCGAGCGGGCCTCGGAGTCCGCGCCGTCAGGAGAAGCCGGCTCGCCCGCGGCGGACGAATCCTGGCTGATCGTCACGGATTCGGTCTTCAGCATGGACGGAACCGTCGCCCCGCTCGAGGCGATCTGTAGCGCCGCCGAGCGGTTCGGTGCGTGGGTGATGGTCGACGAAGCACACGCGACAGGACTGTACGCCGACGGCGGCGGAATCGTCCAGTCGGAGTCGCTCGAGAATCGCGTCCACGTCCAGATGGGGACGCTCTCGAAGGCCCTCGCGAGTCAGGGCGGCTACGTCGCCGGAAGCAACGAGTTGATCGAGTTGCTGGTCAACGATGCGCGCTCGTTCGTCTTCTCAACGGGGTTGACCCCGCCGGCGGCCGCGACCGCGAGCGAGGCCCTGCACGTCTCTCGCCACAGCGACGCTCGCGAACAGCTCTGGGAGAACGTCGCCCACCTCCGGGACGGACTGGAAGCCCTCGGTCTCGATATCCTCGGCGATTCGCAGATCCTACCCGTGATCATCGGCGACCGTCGGGACGCACTCGACCTCGCCGCCGGCCTCCGCGAGCGGGAAATCGTCGCGCCGGCGATCCGGCCGCCGACCGTTCCCGAAGGAACGAGCCGGATTCGTATCGTTCCGACAGCGGCACACGACGAAGCCGATATCGTCACCTGTCTCGAGGCGTTCCAGACCGTCGGCAACGAAGTTGGATTGCTATGAGCGAGCCGCGATTGTCCGGACGAACGCGGATGACCGATCAGCGCGGATGATCGACCGGGGTCCTCGTACGCGACTACTGACGTAACGATTCCGAGCACACTACTGACGTACAATTTCGAGCACACTACTGACACATGATCCTCGAACATGACGACGAACGGATCGCGGTCGTCGGCACGGATACCGGCGTCGGAAAGACGGTGATTACGGCCGGCGTGACGGCAACGCTTCGCGATGACGGAATCGACGCTCGAGCGGTCAAGCCCGTCCAGACCGGCTACCCGCCCGACGACGACGCCGGGTTCGTGGCGAACGCGTGCGACGATTCCGACGC
The DNA here is from genome assembly GCF_054653435.1 of Halostagnicola bangensis. Lineage (NCBI taxonomy): Archaea > Methanobacteriati > Methanobacteriota > Halobacteria > Halobacteriales > Natrialbaceae > Halostagnicola > Halostagnicola bangensis. The sequence goes on from NZ_BAAIGG010000002.1 coordinate 2,631,662, forward strand.
GGCGAGCTGTTTTAAATACCTCGAGGAACCGCTCGCGCCGCGAGTCGCCGCCGAACGTGCGGGCATCGACCTGTCCGATGGTGAAATCCGAGAGCGGTGTGATTCTGCCCTCGAGTCGGCCGAGATCGGCGTTCTCGAGGGAGTCGGCGGACTCCACGTCCCACTCGTCGAGGGGTACGAGGTGATCGACCTCGTGACGGATCTCGAGTGCCCGGCCGTCGTCGTCACCCGATCGGGTCTCGGAACGTTGAACCACACGACACTGACAGTCGAGGCGCTCGAGCGCCGCGGTGTCGACGTGCGCTCGATCATCTGTAACGAGTATCGCGGCGAGACGGTCGCCGAACGGACGAACGTCGGGGAACTCGAGCGGATGACCGGCCACCCCGTGGAGACGGTTCCGCCGCTCGAAGGTGAAACGCCTCGAGAGCTGGCTCTCGGCGTCCGCCGGTCGATTTCAGGGCCGGTCCGACCGGATGCCGACAAGTAGAGAGGGGCCAAGAGACGTAGCCGAGAGAAACCCGTCGAACTCCTCTCAGAGGGGCGGCGTCGGACGGGTATCTATGTGCGTTTCGTTCTCTGGCTCGGTGACTGATTCGGACGAGGTCGCCTGATCGTCGACGAGATATGTCACGAGTTCGGACTTTCTGTGTTCGACCTCGAGGTGGACGGTAAGCCTCCTTTCGTTCTCGAACGCGTCGGTACAGAGTGGACAGGGGTGTCTTGATGTCATGGGACTCACTCGAGACGAGTTCACACCAAGCACGAACGTAACTGTACGGATCGTTCGCTTCTAGAAAAACTCGTTGAGGCCTGACTGATCGTCGTCGGTCTCGGTTTCGTCAATCGTCTCGCGGGCGTCGTCCTCGTCGGATTCGGTCGCGTCCGATCTGGCAGTTTGGGCGCTCGAGTCGGTGAGCGTCGCTTGATTGTCGGATCCTCCGCCGGAGACGTTCGATCCGTTAGTCCCGTCGGATCGATCGCCAGTACTTCCGGCTGCTTCGTCGCCACCGGTTTCGCCATCGGCGTCATCATCCGACGAACGGACCGCGTTCTCGAAGGCGGTTCCGGAGTGCTCGACGGCGACCTCTGCCGTCCGTTCTTCGGCGTCCTCGACGATAGACTCGACCTTGTTCGTGTCCGCGCCGCTACCGGTGATGAACGAGATTTCGTCGGCGTCCAGCTCGTAGGCCGCCGCCATCGTTACGGTCAGGTCGCGAGGCTTGCAGTGGTGAGTCATCGACTCGAGAAACGGGACGATTTCCCGGCGGGCGGTTCCGACGCTCGTTCCCTCGCGTTCGGCGATTCGCTCGGCGATCGAATCACGGGTGTCTCGAGCGCCGCGGGTTCGGCCGAGCTTCGACCAGTAGCTCGGCGGGCCATAGCGGGTCCAGCCGCCTTTCGATCCCTGTCTCGAGGCGGCGACGCCGGCGGTCATGTTGTCCGAGGCGTACCGCCAGTAGGAGTAGTCTTGAGTGGCTCGGACGCGTCCGAGCCAGCGGTCGGCGTTGGCGAGGAACTCGTAGGCGTCGGCGAGTTCGTCGCCCTCGTAATCTTTCGGAACGTTGTCCTCGATCCAGTTGATAAGATCGTCCGGCGTCTCGTCGACGTCGTACGATGATTTGAGCGCACCTTCCGCGTCTTCCTCTTTGATCAGCGCGTCGAGGTAGTCAAAGATCCCTTCCGTCGTATCCCGTTCGCCGGTGACCACGTCCTCGACGGTGAGTCGATCCGTCTCCTCGGCGACGGCCTGAAGATCGTTGACCGCAGAGCGCAGGTCGCCGCTGGTCGAGTCGGCGATCGCTTTCAGCGCGTCCTCGTCGAATTCAATCCCCTCTCGGCGACAGATATCTCGCAGAACTGGAATGATCGAGCGCGTCGAGACGTCCCGGAACTCGATCGTCTCACAGGAGTTGCGAAGCGACTGGCTCATCTCGTAGAACTCGTTGGCCACGAGGACGATCGGCTGCTCGGCGTCCTTGACGACTCGAGTAACCTCTCGAGAGCCGCCGTAGTCCGCGTTGCCATGGAAGTTGTCGGCCTCGTCTAAAATGACGAGCCGCCGCCCCGTCTCTCCGGCCGTGAGCGTCCCGCTTTTGGCCGCTTCGCCGGCGATCCGTTCGATGACGTCGGCCTGTCTGTCGTCGCTCGCGTTGAGTTCCATCACCGGCCAGCCCATATCGTTGGCCAGCGCGTGTGCCGCGGAGGTCTTGCCGACGCCGGGACTGCCGTGGACGATAACGGCGTCGCGGTGGTCGTCCCAAGTCTCGGCCCACTCCTCGAGTTGGTCGCGAGCCTTGTTGTTCCCACGCACCTCCGAAAGCGTCGTCGGCCGGTACGTTTCGGTCCAATCACTCATTGGTCGTGATAGGAGTGAGCCGCGTTTAGTGGTTGCGGAGCGTCACTCCTCGAGGACTGTTTTCAGGTCGAAGCGGAAGATGTCTTCGTCCACATCCTCGCTGAGGACGATTCTATCGCTGTCAACGAGAGCGATACGTCCACTCCGAAACGACATTCTCTCCTCTATTATTGTAACAAGTGTCTATATTTCAACACTCCGATTGGCTTTTATACGATGAGTCAGTACGAACAATTGGACAATCGAACGAGCAGATATCGAAATGCAAACGGAAGTACATACCTCAGACGAGGCGAGCGAGATCCAGTACGACCAGACGAACGATCGGTACGTATTCGAGTACGACACCGACGGCAGTGCGACGCTGACGGCGACGGTTGTTCACGCACTCGCGTCGATCGCAGATACCGACGTTTCACAGGGCGAGTTCTCACTGTACGATAGCGTCGATCCCGACGCACTGGAACGGCTCTTCGCGTCGAAGGCGGACGGCAGCGATCGAACGGGCGGCCACGTCGCGTTTACCGCCCTCGAACACGAAGTCTACGTCTACGCTAACGGAGATATTATCGTCTACCCACCCAGATCCCAGCGCCGCCGGCCCCCGAACTGACGCGTTCGGCCCTCTTAACCGTCGCTGTTGGCCTGTTTTCTCTACCCGATCACTCCCGAGAGAGGAACGGATTTAGGGACGTCGCCCGTTGTTCGAACCGATGACCGTCATTGGCTTTCTGAGTACGGCACCAGTCATCGAAGACAGCATGTCCGGCGAGGTCGCGAAAGCCGTGGATGCACTCGAGGAGTACGACGTCGAGTACGAAACGGGCCCGATGGGGACGACGATCGAAGCGGAGACGACCGACGAACTCTTCGCCGCGGCCCAGGCCGCCCACGACGCGATCGACGCCGATCGGGTCAGCACGGTCTTCAAAATCGACGACAAGCGGACGAGCGATCAGACTGCGAGCGACAAGGTCGACGCCGTCGAATCGCATCTCGGACGAGCGGCGAAAACCGGCGGAGAGTAGGGTTCGAAGCCCGCGCCTTTCGCTCAAGCAGGGCAGTGACCTCTATCGAACGAAGGGAGTCGGTCGACCTTCGTGGCTCAGTTCGGAACGACCATCACCGGCCGATCGCTGTTCAGGATGATCTTCTGGCTGACGCTGCCGAAGATCGCTTTTCCGGCGGGCGTTCGCCGGCGAGCGCCGAGGACGAGCGTGTCGGAATCGAACTGGTCGGCGACGTTGAGGATCCCGGAAGTCGTGTTGCCGGCGATGGTATGAAAGGCCGTCTCGACCCCCGCCCCGGCCAACAGATCGCGGATCAGGGGTGCGGTCTCGGGGAGTTCCTCGAGCGAGTCGCGATCCTCTTTGAGTTCACCGATTTCGGGCTCCTCCCCGTCGCCATCGAAGATTTCGATATCGGTCTCGACGTAGAGCACGTCGACCCGAATAGCCGAGTCAGCATCCGGTAACTCGAGCACTGCTTCGGCCTGTGAACGGACGCGATCATCGCGGTCGTCGATCGGAACTAGCACACGATACATGTCTAGTACAAGACAGTGATCACATATTAAATCGATCCCTCAAAGACGCTCGAGGCGATCGGTGATCGGACCTCCGTTCGCGTTCCACTACCACCACTACCACTATCACCCTCACCGCTACCACCTCATCCTCACCACTACCACCCTCACTACCCTCACCGCTACCACCCCATCCTCACCACTATGTAGACAGCCGGGAGGGCAAGGCTCACCTTGTCGGAGCCGAATACGCACATATGGAACAGACGACGCTCGAGGTCACCGGCATGAGCTGTACCGGCTGCGAACAGAACGTTGTCGAGGCCCTCGAGGGGCTCGATGGCGTCTCAGAGGCGACCGCGGACCACGAGTCGGACGAGGTTCGCGTCGAACACAATCCGGCTCTCGCGGACGCCGCATCGATCGGCGGTGCGGTCGAGCAGGCAGGATACACGGTTTCAGCGTAAGGGTTTCCCGACGGGCCCACAAGTTCGATTCCGGGAGCAGTAACGACTTTTTTCGCCTGAACAGATCTCGAAAAGTTGTGTGAGTACCGTCGAGTTGACCGGCAGACTTCCGACCGAGTGGTCTCGAGTTCTCGATTCCTAGTTGTACGTCTCTTCGAGATACGCGACGATGTCGTCGCTTTCGTGCATGCCGTCGACGTCGTGGGCCTCGTCGACGATGACGGGAACGCCCGTCTGTCCGCTGAGTTCCTCGACTTCGGTGCGCTCGCCGTGGGATCGCGGCACTTCGACGGAATCGTACTCGAGTTCGAGCTCCTCGAGTTTCGTTCGGACTTTCGCACAGAACGGACAGCCTGGCAGTTCGTAAAACGTGATGTCAGCCATGGATGGGTGTTGTCCGCCCTCCCGTATGAGTACGTTGGTTGCCATGTACGGCGGCGAAAACGGGTCGGTACCGGAACGAGCGACCGATCAGAACGCGATCGCGCCGGCTTCGACGGCGAAGTAGGCGATGAAGTAGACGATGAACGACAGCGCGAGCAGCCACTGTCCGAGCGAGACGTCTCGGCGCTCGCCCATCGCTGATTTGACGAGCGGATAGCTGATAATCCCTGCCGCGAGACCGTTCGCGATCGAGGTCGTCAGCGGCATGATCGTGATCGTCAGGCCGCCCGAAATCGCCCATGCGGGGTGTTGCCAGTCGATGTCGGCAACTCCCTGGAGCATGATGATCCCGACGACGACCAGCGCGAGGTAGGTCGCGTACTGGGGGATCGCGGACATCAGCGGCACGAAGAGCAGAGAGAGCGCGAAGAAGCCACCGACGACGAGCGCGGTGAATCCGGTTCGCCCGCCCTCCTCGAGACCCGTCGAGGACTCGATAAACGTCGTCACCGTCGAGGTGCCGATCATCGAGCCGACGGTCGTGCCGACCGCGTCGGCCATGAGCGGTTTCTCGGCCTCAGGCAGATCGCCGTCTTCGTCGAGGAAGCCGCCGATCTGGGAGACGCCGATGAGCGTCCCCGCGGTGTCGAAGAAGTCCACGAAGAAGAACGTAAAGACGACCAGCAGGAAGACGAGCGGTTCGTCGGTGATCATCCCCAGCCCGTCGACGAATCCCCAGAACAGGGGCGTGAAATCGTACTGAACCGACGCGAGCATCGAGAGGATCCCGTCGTTAGTGACTTGCTCGTAGGATCCCTCGGGCGTGAGAACGTCGGGTTCGAAGACGCCGGCAAGGGTCAACGCCCAGCCGGCGACCGCGGTCGTGATAATGCCGATGACGATCGACCCCTTGACGCCTCGAGCGTACAGTAAAAGCATGAGAACCAGTCCGACCAGAGAGAGTCCCGCAACGGGGCTCTGGAGGACGTTCCCAAGCGTGATGAGGGTCCCGTCGTAGGGGACGACCAGTTGAATCTCCTGCAGTCCGAGAAACAGCAAGTAGACGCCAATACCGGCCCCCACGGCGAATTTGACTGGTTCGGGGAACAACTCGAGAACGTATTTTCGTGCGCCGACAGCCGTCAGCGCGATGAAGATGATTCCTTCCACGAACACCGCTGCGAGGGCGAGTTCCCACGGGACGCCGAGGATGACGACGACCGTGTAGGTGAAAAAGGCGTTCAGCCCCATCCCGGGTGCAAGTCCGAACGGGCGGTTCGCGTACAGTGCCATTACCAGAATAGCCACGATCGAGGCCAGTATCGTGACCACGGCGAGCATCTGGAAAATCTCGCCCGACGTGTATTCGACGCCGTTGATCATCGTGGTCTCCTGGAACTCCCCGGCGTCGTGATCGTAGAGGATCGCGTCGCTGAGAATCGCCGGGTTCACGACGATGATGTACGCCATGGCCAGAAACGTCGTGAGTCCCGCCAGCGTCTCCGTTCTGAAATCGGTCCCGTGCTCGTCGAAGTCAAAAAACTCCGCGATCGTCTCACGTGCCCCCATGTTGGATGAACGAGCATAGCGACACCGGCAATTTAACCCTTCCTGTCTCGCCTAGCGAAATTTTATGCAAGTTCGTGTATATTTGTTCGGGAAACGAATCGAGATTTGGACTCGAACGGTGGCAGTCTGGCTCTCGATGTTGGACCGCACGGTCCGTTGCTTTCGGAATTCCTTACGCTCGAGTCTCGAGCGGGGACGACCGTCTCGCTCGTCGACGGGACCAACGTATTTGACCGTCCGCCACGTACCCAGAGCCATGAGGTTTGTTATCGTGGGATACGGTCGTGTCGGATCGCGGACGACGCGGGTTCTCTCGGAAGAGGGACACGACGTCATCGTCGTCGACAACGATTCGGACCGGGTCGACCGAGCAGCAGAGAATGGGTTCGAAACCCTCCGCGGCGACGGCGCGGACGAGGCCGTGTTGCTGGAGGCGGGAATCGATACCGCCGATGCGATCGGGGCGTTCACGCCGGACCTGAACGTCAACTTCGCGGCGTGTATGGTCGGTTCCCACCACGGCTGTCGGACCGTTCTCCGAATCGACGAAGACTATCGTCAGGACATCTACGAGAAGTACGCCGAGGACGTCGACGAAATCATCTACCCCGAACGACTCGGCGCGGCGGGCGCGAAGACCGCCCTCCTCGGCGGTGATTTCAACGTCGTCGTGGACCTGACCGCGAACCTCCAGCTCACGGTCGTCGAAATTACGGACGACTCTCCGGCCGTTGGCAAACGGATCAGCGAACTCGAGTTACCGGGCAACGCTCGAATCTACGCCCACGGACACGACCTCGAGCCGCTGACCATCCCGCTCCCCGGAACCAAGCTGTCGGTGGGAGACGAGGTTGCCATCATTACGGAGACCGACGTCGCAGACGACGTACACACGACGTTGTCGCCCGCCTCGAGCTGAGTTGCCGACTCGTCGATGGGATTCGTTCGACTTATTCTCGATAGTTCTCGCTCGAGCGTTTCGATCCGAGGTCGACCGCAGGTAGAACGCGAGTGGAGGATGGTGTGAAAAGTGGGGAGCGAATGGGGGGAGGCGCGCTGACGGGAGGATGGGGGGAGTTGGTACCCGTCACGCGGTGCGCGCCTGTTTGATTCGTCGGCACGATATATGATAAAACTGTGTCAGACGATTGCGTGACGATCGTCAGACGGTGAGGAAATGTGCTTCAATCGCCCAGTCTTTAGATAGTGGTCACTCCTCCCGGTCGGGTCGAAAGACGAGCACGTTCTGGTGGACCATCGACGGAACGAACGAGAACGGATAGCCGTAGACGTGGAGGTCTTTGGACGGGTCGTACCAGATCAGATTGGCGACCAGCCGAACAGGTGCGGTCGACTCGATCGCTCGAGCGAGATCGGCCGAAAGGAACTCGTAGGACCGGTCGCGGTACATGTCTCCAATGAAGACGACGAGGTGACCGTCCGGATCGACGGCTCTGGAAAAACGGGCGAACTTTTCGGCCATATCCTCGAGCCACGCCGTTTTCGTCTGGCCGACCGGCTCCCCGTCGCCGTCGTCGGGTGCCTCTTCGTCGGTAGTCTCGCTATCGTCGGCACTCCTTTCGTCGGAAGCCGCGCTATCGTCGATTCCGCCTTCGGCGATGGGACCGCTTTCGCCCTCCCCTGCCGATCCCCCGTCGAACGAACCCAGTTTGCTCTCTCGAGTCGCCCGTTCGTTCCGGGTTTGCTCGAGTTCGTCCATGTGCCAGTAAGGGACGTCGGTGAGCAGGAGGTCGACGGAATCGTCCTGGATCTCCTCGATCAGTGACGCACAATCCCCGTGACGGACGTCCTGTTCGGCGAGTGGCGGATCGCCTCGCTCCCGGCGCTCGGCGTTCTCCTGCGCTAAGACTTCTTCGTAGATGTCGATCCACCGCTTGTTTCGCTCGAAGCCGATGGCCTCGCGAAGCCCCGTTCCCTCGTGCTCGCAGAAACTCGCGCCGAGTAGGGTACCGCCGACGCCGGCGAACGGATCGAGAACCGTGTCGCCGGCCTTGCTGAATCGCCCGATCAGTTCCGCACAGAGTCGAGGGGGTTTCTGTCCCCCGTGTTCGCTTCGCAGGTCGTGCTGGACATCGGGCGGGTATCCCTCGGCAAGCACCGATTTCGTCGCGTACTTCCACTCTCGGCCGGTCAGGTCGTTCACCCGATTCCGTTCGTCGTAGATCCCTCTTCCCTCGAGGTACTGCTGGTGGTCGGAGAGGTCGTCGGTATCGACCACCTCGCCGTCCTCGACGGGCAGGGACTCGTCTCGAGCGCGTTCGGCGTCGAACGTCCCGTCGTCGTCGGTAAAGAGGCGGCTCTGACGGTGGCGCTCATCCTCGGTCATATGCGGAGTGGTCGTCGATCCGGCTTAAAGCTACTCGAGAACGTCGACGAGCGGATCGTCGGCAATCATCTGTGCCAGGACGACCCGATCGACGTGATCGGACCGCTCGAGCAGTTCCGTCGCGATTTCGACTCCCGCGTCGCGAAGCGCTTCGTCATCGACTTTGTTGAGCAACGGAACGACCGTCGCGTCCTCGGGAACGTCTTTCACACCACCCTGCTCGCTCGCGAGCACGGCCGCCACGTCGGCCGGTCGGATCTCCTCGCCCAGTTCGAGTCCGGTGATGTCGGCGACGAGTTCCGGTCGGTGGACGAGCCCCGTCGACAGCGGTTCGCCGACGACGTGGGTGCTCGCGATCGGAATCACGGTATCAGTGCACTGGGGGAGCTGGGGCTCGTGATCGTCCGGTGCCTTGAAATCCCGCATTCGCGCCCCGTCGGCTTTGACGAGAACGAGATCGGCTTCCCCCGACGCGTCGATCTCGTCGATGATCTCGTTGTCGTAGCCGCCGTACCGTTCCTCGTCCGCGCGTTCAGGAACGAGACCAAGCGGCCAGTCTCCGTTCGCGTCGCTCGTTCCCGTTCCGCCGTCCGCTCGCTCCTCGAGGGCCGAAACCGGCTCCTCGGTCACGTCGACCCGCTCGACGTGCGAGTCGAAGAACGGAATCCGAACGCTGGCCGTGACGACGGTTCTGGGTGCGACGTCCTCGGTCGCACGCGAGGCGAGCGTGTAGAGTGTCGTTTTCTTCCCGCCCGCACCCACCGTACAGACGGTTCCCGACTCGGCGCGAAGGGCCTCGAGAATGTTCATACGGATACGTTAGGCGGGCTAGCCAAATTAGTTTGGCGAGAGGCCTTCGGAGTCGTTGACTGCCTCGAGGCTCACCGCCGACGAGGGCGAGTCCACTACACTGATTTGCCCACCACTCCATGTCAGCAGTATGTCCCTACTACCTTCTGATTTTCTGGACCATCAGGAGATCCACCCTTCCCTGCGGGAGAAACTCGAGCGCTACGGCGATCAGGGTGGACTCCTCGGTATTCTGGTCTACGTATTCACGTATCTGGAATCCGAAGATGAACAACTCGCGGGCACTGCCGCCGAAATTCCTCCGCTCTTGTTCGTCTCGAGCAGTCTCCACGACGACGCGATCGACGAGACGGATCTCGACTCCGCAGTAGAACGCGCTGGCAAGTCCTCGACGAGACTGACCACCAGACAGTTCCTGAACCAGCACGTGACGATCGGTGATCTGGTGTTTACGCACCTGATCGACCGTCTCGATGACCTCCCAGACGGATTCGAGACGGGGAAGGTCGCGTCCAGCATCCGCACCATCGGTTCCGGGCAACTCGACGAAGACGGGTTCGGCTCTTCCGAGGCGTCGAAAGCCGACGCGATCAGACGGCTCGACCAGCGAGGCTCGGTCTGGGGAGACCTGGTCGCAACCGTCGTCGGCGCGTCCGGCTCCTATTCCGACGACCAGCTCGAGCGGCTCACGACCGTCTCGCGGAACATCCTGTTCGTCTACACGGTTTTCGACGACGTCGAGGATCTCCCCGAAGACATCGAAAACGGCGTCGCCAACGCGCCGGTCATGCTTCTCGAGGAGGGTGCCGTCGACGACGCCGACTCGAGTGAGGCAGTCGTCGACGCCGTCCTCGAGTCGGACGTTCCTGATCAGCTTGACGCCCTCGTCGAGGCACGCGAGGCAGAAGTCGAGGCCGCAGTTCGTCGATTCCACAAGGATGGGGGCTACTCGAACGAAGCGATTCTCGAGGCGACGTCGCGGGCGCTCGAGTGGTACGCTGAATCCGTCTGCTCGAGGCCGCTCGAGGAGTCGGTCTCCGAAGCGTCACAACGAACGATCCGCGAGCAACTCACGGGCGACGACGCGACGAAACGCGAGTATATCGACTCCATTATGCAGGATGCTCCACTTTACGGCGTTCCAGCCGACGAAATCGGCCGCGAAGCGGCGACGCTGTCCGGCCGGCGACTCGCGCCTGCGATCACCCATCTGGTGCACGTCCAGACGCTCGCTGCCGCGACGATGCCGATGCATCTCGAGGATGCCTTCTCCAGACTTCGGGAGAAAAACGCGGCCTGAGCTGCCGTCAGTTGTAGCCCCGCCACCGGTAGCCACACTCGGTACACTTGAAGAACCGCGTCGGGGGTTCATCAGCAGAGGCGGTCTGTTTGAGTTCGTACCACGCTTCCTGATTTCCACAGTCGTCGCAGATGATATCCGTCGCGATGGGTTTCCCTTCGAAGTTCGCTTCCTCGCTGGATTCGATCACCTCGTCGTCGGTCTGGGCCTCCGTGGTGACGAACGCCGATTCGCGCTCTCGATCCCGGTCGCTCGAGAGCCCACAGTCGTCGTTCGTACAGACCATTTGCTCACCGTCGGCTTTCATCATCGAACCGCACTCGTCGCAAAACTGCATACCACCCGTTGGGAGTCGACGCGCAAAAACCCTAAGGATAGCTCCGTTCGGTTTCCGGGTTCGTCGTTGTGTCTGTCCGGTATTTTCCTTGTGCCTGTCCCTTGTGTCTGTCCGATTCTGTCGTTTTCCCTGTCCGAATACCCACTAGAAATACGAGGACTACCGCCGAAGAAGAGCGTGTTAGCTTCATTTCCTTGTGACACGTATGAATAGACGGGTCTCTCGGCGTCGTCTCGGCACTCAGCGTACCGCCGAACGCGATCGCGGTAAGATCCAGAACTGAGGAGGAGAAATATGGTATCGAAAGAGACAGAAACAGAAATAACGGAGTATTTCGGACAGGTTCCAGGCTGGATCGAAGCGCTTCCCGAGTCCGCGGCGGATCACAGTTGGGAAGTCGTCCGGGATCTCCAGCTCGGAGAAACCGAACTCACACAGCGCGAAAAGGCTCTCGTCGCACTCAGTGCGGCATCCGCCATACAGTGTCCCTACTGCATCCACTTCCACAGGGAAGAAGCGAAACTCGAGGAGGTAACCGACGACGAGATGGCCGAAGCGGTCGCCGTCGCCGGCGACGTTCGATACTTCTCGACAGTCTTGCACGGAGCAGAGATGGACTACGACGAGTTCGTAACCGAAACCGGAGCGATCGTCGACCACATCAAAGAACAGCAGGCACCGGCTCCCGGCGACGACTGAGCCGCCGTGTCTGAAATTATTTTGTCTCCGACGTTGCACGATTCTTGGCGCATCGGGGACGAAGTTCTCGGCGCTTTCGGACGACTCGAGAGCAGTCTCCGGTCGAGAACCGATTGCCAGAATCGAAGTCTCTATTCAGGTTCGACTGGTACCTTCGAACGTGACCGAGTACGACGCGGTTGTGTACGATCTGGACGGGACGTTAGTCGACCTCGCCGTCGACTGGAAAGCCGTCGCTATCGACGTGCTCGCCGTCTACTCATACGATGGGGTCGAACCCCCAAGCACCGAACTCTGGGATATGCTCGACGCCTCGAGCTCCGTGGGACTGGCCAGCGAAATCGAAGAGACGATCGCCGACCACGAACGCGAGGGAGCTCGACGCTCCGAGCGGCTCGCTCACGCGGATGACCTCCTCGAGCGCGAGGTTCCGGTTGGCGTCTGCTCGCTCAATTGCGAAGCGGCTTGCCGGATCGCACTCGAAGAACACGGGCTCGCGGATGCAGTCGGGGCCGTCGTCGGTCGTGATACGATGCCGATGAGAAAGCCCGATCCCGAGCCGTTGATCGAGACCATTCGGTCGCTCTCCGTGAACCCGACGACGACGCTGTTTGTCGGTGACTCCGAACGGGACGAACTGGCCGCAGAACGGGCGGGTATCGACTTCGAGTACGTCGACGGTCGGATGCCGGGCTATTAACCGGCGGTCGGATGCCGGGCTATTAACCGGCGGTCGGATGCCGGATTTCTAATCGGCGAACGGAGCCGATCCCTGTCGGTACCGTTTGAGGGTATGTGACCGCGAGAACGACGGTTGTCCCACTCGGGCGCTATTCTTGCTGACGTTTCGCATACAGAAATACCGACAGCGCGGTGATGATCCAGATGACTGCACCCACTCGGATAGCGAACTCTACACGAGCACCCCAGCTCGGAAGATCAACGGGGACCGACAGGAGCGCGACAATTGGCGCTCCGACGGCGATGGTCGCGACGAACGTAACCTGCATCACCCATCCGAAATCGACGCCGTCGGGTGAACTGGTTTCGACGGGTTCTGGCACGAGTACGAGTTGACCTCGCCGTGCAGTCCTAATAAGTGCCGCGGGACGAGCCAAATACGTCCCGGAGAAGGGGTCGTCGCGGGCGTGCTCGAAGAACGATGCTGTTTACTGATCGGGTACGAAGGTGTGTGTATGGTAACCGTACGCGACCTCAGAGAGCAGATGGGTGAGGACCCTATCACGGTGCTGACCGCCTACGACGCACCCACGGCCGAAATCGTCGACGAGGCGGGCGTCGACGTCGTTCTCGTCGGCGACAGCCTCGGAAACACCACGCTCGGGTACGAGACGACGGTCCCGGTGACCGTCGACGAAATGGCCAGCCACACCGGTGCCGTCGCTCGAGCGACCGACGACGCGCTGGTCGTTGCGGACATGCCGTTTCTCTCCTTCGGCGTCGACGAGGCAACGACCATCGAAAACGCCGGACGGATGCTCAAAGCGGAGGGAGCGTCGGCGGTCAAACTCGAGAGCGGCCAGCACACGGTCGATATCACGGAGAAGATGGTACAGCTCGGAATCCCGGTCATGGCCCACCTCGGGTTGACCCCCCAGCACGTCAACCAGTACGGCGGCTATCCTCGGCAGGGTACGGATCAGAAGGCCGCGGACCGAATGCTCGAGCTGGCGAAAGCCCACGCGGATGCGGGTGCGTTCTCACTGGTCCTCGAGCACGTGCCCTCGAATCTCGCCCGGACGATAACCGAAGCGATCGATATCCCGACGATCGGGATCGGTGCGGGACCCCACTGTGACGGACAGGTACTCGTTTTCGACGACGCCGTCGGTATGAGCGAGTGGACGCCGTCGTTTTCGAAACAGTTCGGTGATGTCCGCTCGGAGATGGAGTCGGCGGTCGACGAATATATTTCAGCGGTCGAGGAGCGCGAGTTCCCGGCCGAGGAACACAGTCACGAAGAGAGCGACCTCGAGGACATTTACTGATCGCGCGGCGACGAGGATTTTCGCGGATCGGACGAAGACACTCCCTCGGCTCGGGACGCTACCGGGACTCGAGGAACTCAGCTATCGTCTCGTTGAAGGCGTCGGGTTGTTCGACCATCGGAAAATGCGCTGCCTGTTGGATTTCGGCTACTGCTCCGTTGGGGATCTCGTCGGCGAGATACTCGTGGTACCACGGCGGTGTAAGCTGATCGTACTCGCCGTAGACTGCGAGCGTCGGGACCTCGACTCTGTGCAGTTCGTTTCGAACGTCGAACCGGTGGCAGGTGAGAAAGTCGCGATACGTGACCGCCTGTCCGCACTCGAGCATTCGTTCGCGCGACGCCGCGAGCAGTTCCGGATCGGGATCGTGAAAGATTCTGTTCGGCTCGTGGAGGAACTCGACGGCCCGCTCGAAATCGGACTTGAGCCAGGCGAGGAGATCGTCGAGCACGCCCATTCGGGCACCCGTCCCGGTCAGAATCGCCGCTTCGGGTTCGAACGACCGCTCAAGGAGGATGTGGAGGACAACGGCACCGCCGAGCGAGTTCCCGACGAGGGCGGTCGAATCCGTTTCCTCGACGACCGCGAGCACATCGTCGGCGTACGCCGACAGTGCGGTGTAGCCGGAGTTCGCCTGAATATCGTCGGATTCGCCGTGTCCACTCAGGTCGAGTGCGACGATCTCGTAGCGATCCGACAGCGATTCTTGAAAGCGCCAAACCGCGTGTGAACCGCCGCTGCCGTGCACGAAACAAACCGTTTCGCTGGATGTTTCTCCCTCGGTCACAGTGTATGCCGTCTCCCGTCCGTGGTGGGCGAGCGTTCTCATACGTTGCTAAAGGATAACAGCCCGCATAAATACCCGAGTCAGCTTCGCGGCTCTGCGCGCCGACTATCCTGATGGGGCTGATCGCCAAGACAGGGGCGACCGCTGACGGAGACGAAGTTGCAAAGATAGCGTGGAACTGCGTTCAAGCTCCTCTTCTCTATCCCTTCGCCTTCTGGGGGTTTGCCTGCGACAGATATAAGTACTAGAAGACCTAACTTAGGGTTAGTCACAATGAACTCTGAGCAATTCACGAGCGATCAACTCGCTCGCAAATACGAGTACGACGACGGGTCGGTCATCGCGATCGACCTCGGCACGAGCGTGCCGGAGCCGTCAGTCGATCTCGTCGATGGAACGGTCATTATCGTCAACGGCGACGAACAGTACGAGTTCGATCTTCCAGTCGAAGAGAACGACGCGGACACGTTTATCAGAAACGGCGTGCTCACTATCGAACTGGAGGACAACGTATGAAACTCACCGTCAAACCCCTCAAGCAAAAAGACGCAGGTCGCGGACTCGCAGCGATCGATCGTGTCTCGATGAGCGAGCTCGGCCTCGAGAACGGGGATTACATCACAATCGAGGGCAAAGGTGACGGACAGTCCGTTGCCCGAGTCTGGCCCGGCTATCCCGAAGACGAGGGACGAAACGTCGTCCGAATCGACGGTCGTCTCCGACAGGAGGCAAACGTCGGGATCGACGACAGCGTCTCCGTCGAGAAGGCCGATGTCAAACCGGCGACGGCCGTCACCGTCGCGCTCCCGCAAAACCTTCGTATTCGGGGCGATATCGGCCCGCTCGTCCGCGATAAGTTGAGCGGACAGGCCGTCACCGAGGGCCAGACGGTTCCGTTTTCGCTCTCGTTCGGTCCGATGGCCAGCTCCGGCCAGTCGGTTCCGCTGAAAATCGCGAGCACCTCGCCGTCGGGAACGGTCGTCATCACCGACTCGACCGATATCGAAATCTCGGAGACGCCGGCCGAGCAGATCAGCTCCGGCCCCGGTGGAGCGTCCGAAGGCATCCCGGATGTCACCTACGAGGATATCGGCGGTCTCGACGACGAACTCGATCAAGTCCGCGAGATGATCGAGCTGCCGATGCGCCACCCCGAGCTGTTCCAGCAACTCGGCATCGAACCGCCGAAGGGCGTCCTCTTGCACGGACCACCCGGTACCGGGAAGACGCTGATGGCGAAAGCGGTCGCCAACGAGATTGACGCCTACTTCGAGACAATCTCCGGACCGGAGATTATGTCGAAGTACTACGGCGAATCCGAGGAACAACTCCGCGAGGTCTTCGAGGAAGCCGAGGAGAACTCCCCGGCGATCATCTTCATCGACGAACTCGACTCGATCGCCGCAAAGCGCGAGGAAGCTGGCGGTGACGTCGAACGTCGCGTCGTCGCGCAGCTGCTCTCCCTGATGGACGGCTTAGAGGAACGGGGCCGCGTCACGGTCATCGCGGCGACCAACCGGATCGACGATATCGATCCCGCACTTCGTCGCGGCGGTCGGTTCGATCGCGAGATCGAAATCGGCGTTCCTGACAAGCAGGGACGCAAGGAGATCCTGCAGGTCCACACCCGCGGAATGCCCCTTTCGGACTCCGTCGACGTCGAACACTACGCGTCGAACACTCACGGCTTCGTCGGTGCGGACCTCGAGAGTCTCGCACGCGAAAGCGCGATGAACGCGCTCCGACGGATCCGGCCCGAACTGGACCTCGAGTCCGACGAGATCGACGCGGACGTTCTCGAGAGTCTCCAGGTAACCGAGCGGGACTTCAAGGAGGCGCTCAAGGGCATCCAGCCCTCGGCGCTTCGGGAGGTCTTCGTCGAAGTTCCGGACATCACCTGGAACGACGTCGGCGGGCTCGGCGATACGAAAGAGCGGCTTCGCGAGACCATCCAGTGGCCGCTTGACTACCCCGACGTATTCGAGGCGATGGACATGCAGGCCGCCAAGGGCGTCCTCATGTTCGGGCCACCGGGGACCGGAAAGACCCTGCTCGCGAAGGCGGTCGCCAACGAGGCCGAATCGAACTTCATCTCGATCAAAGGCCCCGAACTGCTCAACAAGTACGTCGGCGAGTCCGAGAAGGGCGTCCGAGAGGTCTTCGAGAAAGCCCGGTCGAACGCACCGACCGTGATCTTCTTCGACGAGATCGACTCTATCGCCGGCGAACGCGGCGGGAACACCACTGACTCCGGCGTCGGCGAACGGGTCGTCAGCCAGCTGCTGACCGAACTCGACGGCCTTGAGGAACTTGAAGACGTGGTCGTCATCGCAACGACGAACCGACCGGATCTGATCGACAGCGCCCTGCTCCGTCCGGGCCGACTCGACAGACACGTTCACGTCCCCGTGCCGAACGAGGAAGGCCGCGAACGCATCTTCGAGGTCCACACGCGTAACAAACCGCTCGCAGACGCCGTCGACCTCGAGTGGCTCGCCGCCGAAACGGAGGGCTACGTCGGTGCCGATATCGAAGCCGTCTGTCGCGAGGCCTCGATGGCGGCCAGCCGCGAGTTCATCAACTCGGTCGATCCCGAGGAGATGGGAGACAGCATCGGCAACGTTCGAATCAGCCGCGAGCACTTCGAACACGCCCTCGAGGAGGTCCAGCCAAGCGTGACCCCCGAAACTCGAGAGCAGTACGAAGAGATGGAAGAGCAGTTCCAGCAGGCAGAGCCAAGCGGTGAGAGCGACCAGCTGGGCCGAACGTTCCAGTAAGTCGCTTGAGACGGTCTGACTTTTTCGATCTGCGATTCTCTCGGATACGACTCAACTCGAGGAGTGTCGATTGTCGAGCCGATGATCGTGTACTCGTCGGACTGTCAACCGGATAGTACAATAGAACGATATATTTCACGATAGCGTAGATATCGATGCAGAATATGAGAGCGGTGTTGATCGGAATCTTCGCCCTTTAGCTAACGGAAATTGCAAGAGTAAGTGCCATCATCAACGGGATGGCACCGGACGGACTCGAGAGGCACGCTCAGTCGTCTGGCGCGGTCGCCGAATCGGTCGATCGAGTTTCTCTCGGTGCCGGTCCAACCAGCAACTTCACCGAAATGCCCGCACCGACCAGTGCGATCGACGAGAGCGTGACGAAAAACGTCGCCATCGTCGCGTGATCGAGGAGAAAGCCGCCGAGAGCGATGCTCGCCGAGCCGAGGCCGAACATGCCGAGGTAGGTGTAGCCGTAGGAGAGCCCACGCGTTTCCGGCGGGGTGTAGACGGCGACGGCCTCCTGATAGAAGGGTTCGATTGCGAACAGGGCAAAGCCGAGGACGCCGCAGTAGAGCAGAATCACGACGAGGCCCATCGAGGAGACGGGAACGAACGCGACGGCGAGCATCGCGAGGCCGACGAAGACCGCGACCAGCCCCCGTGCAACGGGCACGCGACTGGTTAACTTGCCGGCGACGTACTGGCCTACCATCCCCGCGACGAGCAGGCCGACGTAGAAGTAATCGCCCAGTGAGAGCTCCTCGAGGCTGCCCGGCGGGTCGATCCCCTCCATTGCGGGAAGGCCGTTCAGCAGTTCCGGCAGATAGGTGAGGACGCCGCGGTAGTAGAGGCCGACGAACGTGACGACGGCGAAGACCAGCAGGAACGAACTGGCAAACAGCGTCCGCGAGTTCGAGATGAACTCGCGAGCGGAGAGCGATCCCGTCGAGGCGCTTCCATCGTCGCCGCCGTCGCTGTCGTCGTCTCCCAGTGCGGCGGCGGGATCGAACTGCGCTCGGAGCCCGTACGCGGTCGCGAGAATCCCGGGAACGGCCAGCGCGACGGCGACGAGTCGCCACTCGAGGACGAGCAACATCGTCGCGGTGGCGAACGGGCCGAGCGCGATGCCGACGTTGCCCGCGATGCCGTGCCAGGCAAAAACCGTCCCCCGGCTCTCGACGCCGGTGCTGATCAGCGCCAGCCCGGCGGGGTGGTAGATGCTCGCGACGATTCCCCAGCACAGCAGGCTGGCCGCGACGGCGTAGATCGAGTTCGCGAAGGCGAGGGTCACAAAGGTGACGCTCATGCCGGCCAGACAGACGAGGACGAGTCGCTTCGGGCCGTACCGATCGGCCAACAGTCCTGCGGGTAACGCGCCCAGGCCGAAGGGCGCGTACCCGAGCGCGACGATGAGGCCGACGAGCGCGACGCTCACGTCGAACGCGTCGAGCCAGACGACGAGAAAGATCGGGATCGCCAACTCGAACCAGTGGACGAGCGCGTGGGCGAGCATCGTAAACGCCGCGATCGACCGGTCGTTATCGCTGAGTGCCATTTCGCTGTCGATATTGGGTGGTACCAGGCAGACTACTTAGAGAACCCGGAACCCCTCGTCGCTTGCGCGACGCACTCGAGTGTGCTCGCGCAGTACGGAACACTCGTCAAATCACCCCGTCGCAAATTCGACGGCCGCGACGACCTACGGCAACGCTTCCGCCGGCGCGTCCTCGAGATCCGAGAGGACCTCCTCGGCGTGACCCTCGGGGGTCACGTTTTCGTAAACCGCCTGGATGGCTCCGTCGGGACCGACGACGTAGGTGTTCCGGAAGACGCCGTCGAACGTGTTGCCGAACAGTTGCTTTTCGCCGTAGGATTCGTACAGCGTCGACACCTCACCCATCTCGTCGGCGAGGAGGTCGAACTCGAGGTCGTACTCCCCGGCGAATTTCTCGAGGTCGGACACCGAGTCGTCGCTGATCCCGACGACGGCGGTATCGAGGTCCTCGAGTGCGGCGAGTGTGTCGTTGAAGCCACACGCTTCGGTCGTACAGCCGTCGGTGTTCGCCCGCGGATAGAAGTAGATAACGAACCGTTGGCCGTCAAAATCCGCTTTGCGAACGGTCTCTCCGTGTTGATTCTGTAGTTCGAACTGTGGTGCGTCGTCGCCAACCTCGAGCATAGAAGCGTCTTCGAGAGCGTCGTTGTATGTATTGTGATTCGACCGAATCACCCAATAACCGTTCACTCGAGTTGTTCGGCGGCCTCGCGCTCGACCAGCGGCGTCGCGTTCTGTTCGGGCAGCGTGACGACGTCGTCGGCCGCGAGCGTATACTCTCGGTCGTCGACGCCCAGAATCGAACCGACATCCTCGGTGATCTTGACGGTAAGGCGCTCGAGTGAAGCCCCGTCGTTCGTGTCACCTTCGGTACCGGTCGACGGCGTGGTCGAGTCTGCCCCTTCGTCACCGCCGGGAGCCGGTGGCTTCGGCGGGGCTTCCGGCTCTGGCTCCACCGGATCCGTCCCGGACGACTCCACCGGATCCGTCCCGGACGACTCCGCTGGTTCCGGCGGATCGCCACCCATCACGTCCGCGGCGGTGACGGTGCTCGAGTCCGGGGACGAATCCGACGCATCGGATACCGATTCGTTCGCGTTGGCACTCTCCGGCTGTGACTCGGGTGGTGCGGGCGAGGTCCGATCTTCGGGGTCGATAGCTGACCCGCCGGTCGCCTCCTCGCCGGTTTCGGCCGATACCGTCGGTGAGCCAGTTCGTTCTGACGCCGTCGGCTCGCCCTCGCCCTCGAGCGCTTCGGTCTCGGCTTGCGTTCCCGCTTCGGCGTCGACGCCCTCGAGCACGTCGAGCACTCGGTTTTTGTTCGACTGGATGCGGTCGATGAGGTCGTCAAAGAGATCGGCTTCCTCGGCCGTGAGTCCCTCGTCGTTCGCCGCCATGCCGGCCGCAGAGAGGCTCGCCTGCTTGACGAGTTTCCCCATTCGGCGTTCGTAGATCGCCTCGACGACGTCTTTAGCGGTCTCGATCTCGTCGGTGAGCTGGCTCACTTCCGGTGAGGCAAACGGATCGTCCGTGGCTTCCGCGACGCGATCGCGCTCGTCCTCAAGGTCTGCAATATACTCGCCGACTTCCTGATAGAACGAGGGGCGCAGATTCTGGAGGCTATCCTTCTGGCGCTCCTTGCTCTGGACCGAGCGTAGTTCGTCGAGATTCATTCTTTTTCCTTTTCGGCACGGCCACGCGCCATGAGAAACATGGCGACGTACTCCGGTAGTGACTGGTCACCCTCCTGGACTGTAAAGATATCGCCCCCAAGTTCGACCTCGCCGCCGCGGTCGACATTGATTGCCACTTCGTGGCTAGTAAACGTCTCTGGAACGGCGTCGACGAGCGGATCGAACGCCTCGAGGTCCTCGGGAGCGATCCGCTGTGTCGTCAGGGCGCTCCCGCCGTGGAGACTTCCCGGCAGTCGGATGAGTCGATTCGTGTCGGTCGTCACCGGTTCGTCGATCGGGGCGTTGTCGCGTTCGACCGCCGTCGACGCGAACCGTTCGGCCAACTGCGCGATGGCAGTGTGAACGGTCACGTTGCCCGCCTCGAGGCCCTCGCGGTTGTTCCGGGCGGCCGAGAGCGTCGCTTCGGCTTTTCCCTCGCCGATGCCGTCGAACTCTTGCAATCGCTCGAGCGCGTCTTCTTCGTCCATCTCGAGCAAATCCTCGATGAAGGCCATGAAGTGCTCGTGGATTCGGGACCCCCAGCCGCCGTCGACTCGCAGGTTTCGCCGTTCGGTCGGCGTCTTTCGACCGAGTCCGGCGACCGTCTCGGTTTCGATCAGCTCTTCGAAGTCGAGACCGATCCCGCGAACGTAGTCGACGATCTCGCGGCGGTGTTCCCGGTCGAGGTGTTTGACGTTCTCGTCGCGAACGTGGACGTGGTAGCCTCGCCCGCCGGAGAAGACGATCTCGATGTTTTCGAAGGCGAAATCGTCCTCGAGAAACTCGAGCAAGCGAAGGAGGGCGTCCTTACACTTGCTGAGCATCTCCGCGTACGAATCCTCGCCGAGGGTAACTCTCGGCAGGTGATCGGCGTCGAGGTCGAAGACCAGATCCGACGAGCGCCACTCCTTTTCGGTCATCGAGCCCGCACCGGGGTCGCGATAGCGTCCCGCGGAAAAGTAGACGTGTTGGGGCCGTTTGCGGACGAGAAACTCCTCGATATCGCCGAGTTCGAGGAGCGATCGGTGTCTGACCATCGTTGTTCCCGGCCCCTCGGTCCACGGGATGAACCCCCACTCGCGCTCGTTAGCCTCGGGCGGGAGCGTGATCTCCGTCCGACGGTAGTGATCACGGAACCGGCCTCGAAGATACGCTCTCGTTCGCTCCTCCATTCGTCCACGGTATCTGAGACGGGAGACTATAATCTTCCCGAAAGTCTCGAACGCTCGAAAGACAGCGAACGGGAGGACTCACCGCGAATGATATAAAGACGAACTATGTGCAGGTGACGGTAGCGTATCGATTTCGTGACGTTACGGTTGTGCGATAATATCGAGAAGATTGTAGCTGGTGCGTTTATAGCGAAGAGTGTGACTCGAGCGGTGGAAAACAACTGATATGCGACCGTTCGCGGCTACCGGCGCATCAGTTCGGAAATCTTGTCCGTAATACCGCTGCTCGAGCCGAGTTTGAGGTAATAGGCGTCGCCGCCGTCTTCGTAGTAGTTGTCGATCCGACGGTTGATCTCGAAGCCAAGGTGTTCGTAGAATCGAAGCGCATCCTCGTTAGTCGTTCGAGCGTGACAGGTGATCGTGTCGTACTCCTCTGCGACGCGTGCGACGAGACGCTTGCCGATCCCTTCGCCCTGATAGTCGGGCGAGACCGCCAGAAAGAGAATGTAGCCGTCCCGTCGAACGGCCGCAAAGCCGATCAGTTCCTCGTCTTGCAGATAGATGTGAACGGTCGAGCGGCGATAAGCGTCGGTGAAGAAACTATGTCGCTGTTTGAGGACACCAACACGGTCGTTGATCTCCTCTTTGAGTTGCCAGGCTTCGTCGACATAATCGTCACTGCCCGAGGTGACGACGCGACTGTCGATATTGACGCTCACTGCTGTCTTCTAACAGTCTCGTCAATATAATTCCACCGGCATGCGAACTCGTGGAGCGGATATCATACCTTTGATGTTTTCGGCTGAGAAGGCGATTTTCGAACTGTTGGCGACCGGGCAATCGGCATGCTAAATCGAATGTGTCCGGGTCGTGGAACCGACGGCCATACGGTCCTCGCCGATAAACCGGGAACCGATGGGTTTCGAACTCCGAGAACACACTGCCGATATCGCGGTTGGGGCAACCGGGGACAGTCTCGAGTCGGTTTTCGGCGCAGTCGCGGACGGACTCGCCGCGGCCTCGACCGAGGACATCCCCCAAACTGGCGGAGACCGGTTCTCGCTCACGGTGAGTGCGGAGAATCTCGAGGCGCTGCTTTTCGATTACATCGATGAACTGATCTACCTCCGCGACGTTCGCCTCGAGCTTCCCGTCGATAATCGGGTCGAGAAACTCGAAATTGCCGAACTCGGTGAATCGCGAACCAAAGACGACTCGGCTGACGAGACAGCCTATTCGATCGAGGCCACTGCACGCGGCGTTCCGTTATCCGAAATCACCGCACGAGAGATCAAAGCGGTCACGTACTCGGAGATGCGCCTCGAGGAGACCGACGACGGCTGGGAGGCGTACGTCGTGTTCGACGTTTGAGTGTTAGGTGCCCCGTTACCGGGTTGGACGGCCGCGAAAAGTAGATCGTAGCCACGTCGTTTTTACCGCCGTCCTCGTATCACTAGGTATGTTTCGAAAATCCGACGTTCGACCGAGCCGGATCGGTGTCTGGCTCGCAATTGCCGCCTGCTGGTTCGGCGCGACGGTCGGTTCGGTCAGTGCTCACGAGGAGTATGTCGTCGACGGGGAGCAGGACGTTCCGGTCGACGAATTTCTCGCCGATGCGCTCACCGATCCGATGGTCGTCGGCCCGTTGCTGGCCGGCGGACTCGTCGTTTTCGGCATCGTAACTCTCTACCTCTGGTTCCAGCCGTTCCAGCGGGATATCGGCGCGTTCAGTCACGCGATGGACGAGTACGTCGAGTACGTCCCGTGGCTGTTGCGGATCTCCTTTGGCATCCCATTGATCGGTGCCGGTTTCGGCGGCTACTTCATTAGCCCCGCCCTCGAGGTCGAGCTTCGGATTCTGCAGGTCGGGCTCGGCTTTTTGTTGTTGTTCGGGTTCGCAACTCGAGTCGTTGCGCTTGCAACGTTGGCGGTCTATCTCGCCGGAGTGGTAATCTGGCCGACGCTTCTCTTACAACTCGAGTTCGTCGGCGGCCTGCTCGCCATCGCGTTGATCGGGAGCGGGAAGCCGAGTGCCGATCACGTTCTCCAGCGAGTTGCCGGCACTCCGGGGACCGTCTACGGGCGGTTCGATCCGATCTACGATAGCGCACGGTCGTTTCAGGACCGAACGGCTCCCTACAGACGGTATCTTCCGACGGTCGTTCGATTCGGCCTCGGGACGACGTTCATCTATCTCGGTGCGACACAGAAGATCCTCCGGCCCAGACTGGCTCTTGAGGTCGTCGATCAGTACGATCTCACGGCGGTCGTCCCGGTCGCGCCCGAGCTCTGGGTTATGGGTGCCGGACTCGCCGAGATCGCGCTCGGAACCGCCCTTATTCTCGGGCTGTTCACCCGAGCCAGTGCGGCGACGGCGATCGGGATATTTACGCTCACGCTGTTCGCGCTGCCGGACGATCCCGTCCTCGCCCACGTGGCTCTGTTCGGGATGGCCTCGGTCTTGCTTATCACCGGTAGCGGTCCGTACGCGCTCGACAATCGCACCGAACGGGTCGAAGAAGAACTCGAGGAGGCGGCTCCCGTTGCGAACCAGTAGCGCGTCGCATCGGGAACCGCATAACTGATCGACAGGTGCTATTCGGCGGCCAAAGAGACGAACACCTTTCACCGTCGGCGTCCGATTTTCGGGTATGACTACGTTCGATGCGGACGGCGTTACGCTCGAGCAGATTCGAGAGTACGTCTGGGAAGTAAAGACAGAGGGCGAGATGAGAACGCCCGCGCGGGTCCTCGCGAGCGAAGCGCTCCTTGAGGAGATCAGCCAGGACAAGACCTTAGAGCAGTTACAGAACGCGACGCACCTGCCAGGGATGACCGACTACGCGATCTGTATGCCCGACGGCCATCAGGGCTATGGCTTCCCCGTCGGCGGCGTCGGCGCGCTCGACGCCGAAGACGGCTGTATCTCGCCGGGAGCCGTCGGCTACGACATCAATTGCGGCGTCCGCATGATGCGGACGAACCTGACCTACGAGGAGGTCAAGGGCCGGGAGGAGGAACTCGTCGACTCGCTCTTTGCGAACGTTCCATCGGGGCTCGGCGGCGGCGGCATCGTTGAATCGGGAATCGACGACGTCGAGGAAATTCTCGCTCGCGGCGTCGACTGGGCGCTCGAGAACGGCCACGCCGTCGAGGAGGATCTGCTCCACTGCGAGGACGAGGGGATGCGCGAGGGAGCGGATCCATCGAAGGTTTCCCAGAAGGCCAAAGACCGCGGGAAGAATCAGATCGGCTCGCTCGGATCGGGGAACCACTTCCTCGAGGTCCAGCGCGTCACCGATGTCTTCGATGACGAGGTCGGCGAGGCGTTCGGACTCTCCGAAGACCAGATCGTCGTCCTGATCCACTGTGGCTCTCGAGGGCTCGGTCACCAGACGTGCAACGACTACCTGCGAAAGATCGAACAGCAACATCAGGGAATGCTCGAGCAGTTGCCGGACAAAGAGCTGGCGGCGGCACCCGCCGGATCCCAACTCGCCGAGGACTATTACGGCGCGATGAACGCCGCGATCAACTTTGCGTGGGTCAACCGCCAGTTGATCATGCACCGCACCCGGAAGGTCTTCGAGCGCGTCTTCGAGCGCTCCTGGGAGGAGATGGAGATGGACCTGCTCTACGACGTGGCCCACAATATCGCGAAAAAAGAGACCCACACCGTCGGGTCGGCAGGAGACGGGAGCGACGCTCGGGAGGAACGAGAACTCTACGTCCACCGCAAGGGGGCGACTCGAGCGTTCCCGAAGGGCCATCCCGAAGTGCCCGCGGCCTACCGCGACGTCGGTCAGCCGGTGATCATCCCCGGAAGCATGGGCGCGGGAAGCTACGTCCTCCGTGGCGGCGAAGCCTCGATGGATCTCACCTTCGGTTCGACGGCCCACGGCGCGGGACGCCTGATGAGCCGCACGCAGGCGAAAAACGACTACTGGGGCGGCGACGTACAGCAGGAACTCGAGGATCAGGAGCAGATCTATGTGAAGGCCCAGTCTGGAGCCACCATCGCCGAGGAAGCGCCGGGCGTCTACAAGGACGTCGACGAGGTCGTCGAGGTTTCGGACGAACTCGGGATCGGGGACAAGGTCGCGCGGACGTTCCCGGTGTGTAATATCAAGGGGTAGATTCGGCTCGAGACTCGTCTGAACGCTCGTACGCAACTGTACCGTTCGGTTTCATCGAACTGAACCCCTTTTTGCAGATCTATCGGGGCAGTCTTCACTCGTGCTGTTAGGGTTCACCCTTACAGTTATTGTGGTAGGGATCATACTAACATATGAGGATGGGCGACGATGTTACCGTGCTCGAAGATGAAATTGAGGCATATGCTGATGGAACCGTTGCACGGGTCCGCGTACTCTCCGTTCCCAAATCCGATCGGTTCGAAGAAGGTAACAAATACGCATTTCACTACGGCAAAGCCGGTGCTGACGATCCCGTCATCCGATTCGACAACCATCACGGTCCCCACGAACTCCACTTGGGTCCGACCACGTTCGAGATCGAGTTCGTTGGATTGGCTACACTCTATCGCGTTTGGCGTGTACACTCCCGCCGAAGAAGCGAGTTGATTGGTAAATTACCCGACCCGGAGATCTCATCCGACTTCAGAAACTCACACTGATACACCATGACGCAAACACTTCACGTTCAGATCGACTCGTCATCCACGGACCGTCGCGGTCTCGAAGAGACGCTCGCCGCGATCGACGCTGACGAGGATGTCGAGTCCGGCGAGCCTACGCTCTCGATCGAGAACCTCGAGACGTTCGGGAGAGTGTTTCGGGCGACGAATCTCGAGTTGCTCGAAGCAATCGTCGAGCACCAGCCCGAGAGCATTCGCGAACTTGCACGCGCCGTTGATCGACATCCGCCGGAGGTCCTCGATAATGTCAACGAACTCGCGGATTACGGACTGGTTGAGCTCGAACAAGAGGGGCGCTCGAAACGACCAGTCGTCTGGTACGACGAGATCGATGTCGATCTTCCGCTTACCAGACGGGGCGGTAGCCAAGACAAAGCGAACGCTTGAGTGACCGCTAACAATTCCGTCTTTGATGCTGTTGCTGTAATTATGTGAAGATTCTCGTACCCCCGGGGCGACGAGAGTTGTGAACGACTTACAGCCGACAGTATGAGTACCAGTCGCTACCCAATGGTGTCGAGTTTTGAGCCGACACCGTACGGACTCGCGAACCTCTTTGCCAACTAATTTTTGTACGCGCAGTCGCCGGGCGGGTGACTACGTTACCAACCGATGTACGACGGTCCATGCCAGACCAACACAGTTCCACGGAGGTCGGAACGGCGACGATCGTCTACGAGACGCCCGAAGACGGACAGGAATCCGTCACCGTCGACAACGATCGTATCGCGTACTTTCAGGACCACTGGCTGTTCGCCTACGGAACCGACGAGGACGGTAACGACACGGTTCGCCGGGTCCCCCACGGGCGGGTTCACTACGTCGAACGCTCCGTCGAAGAGATCGAGGAGACGTTCGAGTCAACGCTCGAGAAAGCCAAAGACAAACTCGACGACGTTCGGAGCTAAGAGCGTCTACCCGTTGACAGGCGACCGGTCGGAACGTTCACAACCGCACAGACGAACCGACTGATAACGGATGAACGACGGGCCGCGGCTACCGGGGGTCGAAACCGTCGACGAGGAGGATAGAATCGTCCTTCACGTCGACGCGGATTGCTTTTATGCGTCCTGCGAGCGGCTCAAAGAGCCGAAACTCGAGGGCGAACCCATCGTCGTCGGGATGGGCTACGAAGCCGGCGAGACCATCGGTGCCGTTGCGACCGCGAGCTACGAGGCACGCGAGTTCGGCGTCGAAAGTGCACAGGCGATCTCGACCGCACTCGAGAAGCTTCCGCGGCGGGCATTGCTCGAGGACGAGTCGGATGCGGGTTCGGATGGCGATGGCGACTCGAGTGCGGCGGCGGATATGGATGGCGCTGCTGACGGTGACTCCGACTCGAGTGCGGCGGCGGATCTCGACGTCGAAGATACCGGCTACTACCGGTCGGTCGACATGGACTACTACGAGTCCGTCGCCTCGGAAGTTCGGGAGATCCTCCACGATTGTGCCGACGTGGTCCGCGAGGTGAGCATCGACGAAGCCTACCTCGACGTGACCGACAGAACCGCCTGGGAAGTCGCCGACGGCTTCGCCCGTCACGTTAAGGGACGCATCGAACGCGAGGTCGGCGTCACCGTCAGCATCGGCGTCGCGCCGACGATGAGCGCCGCCAAGATCGCTAGCGACTTCGACAAACCCGACGGGCTGACCGTCGTTCGCCCCGGCGAGGTCGAGTCGTTCCTGGCACCGCTCGAGGTCGAGTTGCTCCACGGCGTCGGCCCCGTGACGGCTCGCGAGCTTCGCGGTATGGGCCTCGAGACGGCCGGTGATGTGGCGGCCGCCGATCCGGAGCCACTCGAGGAGCGCTTCGGCGAGCGCGGTCGCGAACTCTACGACCGAGCGCGGGGCGAGGACGACCGACGCGTCGAACCCCGCGGCGAACCCAAGAGCTTCTCTCGAGAGTCGGCGTTCGCCGAGGCGGTCGAGGACCCGGAGCCGAAGTACGAGTTGATCGAGACGCTCGCGACTGCGGTCGCGGACCGGGCGACTCGAGAGGGCGCTCTCTACCGAACCGTCGGGGTGAAAGCGGTTTTCCCCCCGTTCGAAGTGAATACGCGCGAGCGGTCGCTTTCCGGACCCGTCGACGACCCGGA
Organism: Halostagnicola bangensis; assembly: GCF_054653435.1. Lineage (NCBI taxonomy): Archaea > Methanobacteriati > Methanobacteriota > Halobacteria > Halobacteriales > Natrialbaceae > Halostagnicola > Halostagnicola bangensis. Next base: position 2,660,188 of record NZ_BAAIGG010000002.1, read on the forward strand.
ACTCGTCGAGCGGATCGCACGAGACCTGTTCGCCGAGTTCGAGACCGAGCCGGTTCGAAAGCTCGGCGTTCGCGTCGCGAACCTCGAGTTCACGGGGGCCGACCAGGCGAGTCTGGACGGATGGGATGACGTGGAGAGCGGTGGGACGACCGAATCGGGGAACGACAACTCGGATGACGACGAATCTGGACTCGAGCACTCAAGCGAGCCGACGGCGATTACTGATGAGTGGCAAGCGGACGATGAACCGGACGGATCGGATGACACCCTCGAGTCCTCGTCGGAATCCGACGGCCTGCCGTCGGGACAGTCGTCGCTCAGCGATTTTGGTTCGCGATAGCAGGTCGGCGACAGGAGGTACCGAACCGCGACCCGGCGAGTGCGCTTTCGTCGCGAGTCCGGCGTCGGTCGATGACCGTTCTTCACAAACCCTTTGCTGTTGGCTGTGAAACACGTTTGTAATGAACGCCCGAACGTGGACTCCGCAGGCAGGTCCCCTGCTCAAGGCCCTCGCGATTCTAGTCGGGGCGCTCGTTCTTGTTCCGGCGGTCGGATTTACCCTCGGAGCACCGCCCGGGACCGACGGAACGATGTCCTACTTCCTCTCGAGGGGGCTGTGGTGGGGCGGCGTCAGCGCGTTTTTCTATTACGTGTTCGCGACAAAAGAATCGTCCGCTGACGGCTCGTAGTCGTCCTCGATTCTCCAGCTGGCGGCCGATATAACGCAGGTGCTGTGCGATCGAATCCAGCAAGCTATTTCAGCGTCCGGGGGCCGGTATTGGGTATGAACTCGGCCTGTGGCCCGCCACCGGAAATGGCCGAACAGCGCGAGGAGTTGACGCCCATGATGGGCCAGTATCACGACCTCTGTGCGCGCTATGACGACGCCATCGTGCTCTTTCAGGTCGGCGATTTCTACGAAACGTTCTGCGGTGCCGCCGAGCGAACCGCCCGCCTCCTCGAGTTGACGCTCACGAGTCGCGAGGATTCGACGGGAGAGTACCCGATGACCGGCGTTCCGGTCGACAACGCGGCCTCCTACATCGACGAACTGCTCGAGGCTGGCTACCGCGTCGCCGTTGCGGATCAAGTCGAAGAGCCCGGAGAGTCTCCCGGCGTGGTCGAACGCGCCGTCACGCGGGTTATCACGCCCGGGACGCTCACCGAGGACGAACTGCTCGCGAGCGACGACAACAACTTCGTCGCCGCGCTCGCTCGAGACGAAGATACCATCGGACTCGCCCTCCTCGATGTCTCGACGGGGGATTTCCTCGCGACGGGTTCGACCTCGAGCGACGCCATCGCGGACGAGATCAGCCGGTTCGATCCCGCCGAAGCCATCGTCGGTCCGGCGGTCGACGGGACGCTCACGCCGGACGACTGTATGGTCACTCCCTTCGACGAATCGGCGTTCGGACGCGAACGCGCCGCGGAGATACTTTCGGAGTATTTCGGCGATCCGGATTCGTTGCTCGCCGGTGACGCCGAAGTTCGGGCCTGTGGAGCACTGCTCGCCTACGCGGAGTACGCTCGAGGCGGCGTCGAAGAGGATGAACCGGCCGATACGGGAGAAACGAGATCCACGGACGGATCGAGTCAGGATGCGACCACGCGGATGCTCGAGAACGGAAGCGCAACGACGCGCCTCGAGTACCTCACCCACCTCACGCGGTACGATCCGCGGGAGTACCTCCTACTCGACGCCGTCGCGCTCCGGAGCCTCGAGTTGTTCGAACCCAGAGCCGTCTACGGCAGGGACGAAGCCACGCTGTTCGGCGTCCTCAACGAGACCTCGAGCGCCCTCGGCGGGCGGAAACTTCGAGATTGGCTTCGGCGACCGCTGCTCGAGCCGGCCCAGATCGAGGCTCGCCTTGACGCAGTCGAGGAGCTGACCGGTGCGGTCCAGACCAGAGAGGAACTCCAGGATCTGCTTCGGGACGTCTACGACCTCGAGCGACTCATCGGACGGATCTCCCGAGAGCGGGCCAATGCGCGGGATCTGCGTTCGCTTCGGGACACACTCGCAGTGGTCCCGGAAATCCGCGACCGGCTCGAGGCCGCCGAGGCGGACTGTGATCGGCTACAGACACTGCAGGAGAACCTCGATCCGCTCGCCGACGTTCGAACGCTGATCGAGAACGGCATCGTCGCCGATCCGCCGATCGAGATCACCGAAGGTGGGGTCATCGCCGAAGGATACGACGAGGACCTCGATCAGCTTCGGGATACCGCTCGAGATGGGAAGCAGTGGATCGACGACCTCGAAGAATCCGAACGCGAACGGACCGGGATCGATTCGCTGTCGGTCGGTTACAACTCGGTTCACGGCTACTACATCGAGGTCACGAACCCGAACCTCGAGGCGGTGCCAGAGAACTACCAGCGACGACAGACGCTGAAGAACTCTGAGCGGTTCGTCACGCCGGAACTCAAGCAACGGGAGGACGAGATCGTCGGCGCGGAAGAGCGCGCGGACGAGCGCGAGTACGAACTGTTCTGCGAGATCCGGCGGGACATCGCGAACGAGGTTGAACGCGTTCAGGGGCTCGCGGAGGCCGTCGCGACCCTCGATGCGCTCGTCTCGCTCGCGACCGTCGCGGCCCAGTACGACTACTGTCGGCCGGAACTCCTCGAGCGAGGCGACGATCAGGTGCTCGACATCGAAGGGGGGAGACACCCGGTCGTCGAGCGCACACAGGAGTCGTTCGTCCCGAACGAGGCTCGCTTCTCGAGCGAGCGACGACTCGGGATCATCACGGGGCCGAACATGTCCGGCAAGTCGACGTACATGCGTCAGGTCGCCCAGATCGCCTTGCTCGCGCAGGTCGGGAGCTTCGTCCCCGCGCGATCCGTTCGGCTCACGCCGCTCGAGCGGATCTTCACCCGCGTCGGCGCGAGCGACGACATCGCTGGCGGGCGCTCGACGTTCATGGTCGAGATGGACGAACTCGCGACGATCCTCGAGGAGGCCGACGAGCGCTCGCTCGTTCTCCTCGACGAAGTCGGCCGCGGCACCTCGACGGCCGACGGACTCGCCATCGCGCAGGCAATCACCGAACACGTCCACGACGAGGTCGGCGCGACGACGCTGTTTGCGACTCACCACCATCCACTGACCGAACTCGCCGACGACCTTGAGGCCGCGTTCACGCTCCACTTCGAGACGAGCCAGGAGGACGACGAGGTCGTCTTCCACCACGACATCGCCCCCGGTGCGGCCGACGGCTCCTACGGCGTCGAGGTCGCGACCGCAGCGGGCGTCCCAGCGGACGTGGTCGAACGCTCGAGGGAACTCGTTGCGAAAGCGGAGGCCGACGAGGACACCGACGCTGACGGAGCAACCGACAGCGTTGATGGGTCCCCCGACCTCGAGGCTGGATCCGGAACGTCCGAACCCGCCGCGACGGCGACCACGGATGGCGGCGAACACTCGGCCAACGCCCGGTCCGAGGCGGCATCGGCCCTCGAGTCAGCGAACGGGGACGGTTCCGACGAACTCGCGGCGGAACTCCGAGAACTCGACCTCGCCCATCTTACCCCCGTGCAAGCGCTGACCGAACTGGACCGACTGAAACGGCTCCTCGAGGAGTAACCTACCGATCGGGCGCTTCGACAGCGGGAAGCGTAAACGAGAAAGTAGCCCCTTCACCGGGTTCGGAGTCGGCCCATATTTCGCCGCCGTGGCGCTCGACGATGCGTTGGGCGAGTGCAAGTCCGATTCCGGTGCCCGCGTGTTCCTTGCGGCTGTGCAACCGTTCGAACACCTCGAAGATACGGTTCGTCTCGTCGGGATCGATTCCGATCCCCTCGTCCGCGACGGAAATGGTCCACATCGAATCAGACCGTTCCGCGGAGATGCGAACCCGCGGCGGCTCGTCGCCGCTGTACTGAATCGCGTTCGACAGGAGGTTCTGGAGGAGCTGGCGCAACTGTCCGGGATCGCCCTTGATTCGAGGTAACTCGCCGACGCTGATCTCGGCATCGTTGTCCTCGATCTGGAGCTGGAGATCGTCGAGGACGTCCTCGGTAACGCGTTCGAAATCGATGTCTTCGAGCGGTTCGCCCCGGGTTTCGATCCTCGAGTACTCGAGTAAACTTTGTATCATCGCGCGCATCCGTTCGGCCCCGTCGACGGCGAACTCGAGGAACTCCTCGCCGTCCTCGTCGAGTACGTCTCGGTACCGGTGCTCGATCAACTGTAGGTAACTCGAGACCATTCGTAACGGCTCCTGGAGGTCGTGAGAAGCGGAGTACGCGAACTGCTCGAGGCGTTCGTTCGACCGCTTGAGCGCCCGTTCACGTCGGACCTGGTCGCTGATATCTCGGAAGTAGACCGAAATCCCGGTCTCGGACGGGTAGAGATTCGCTTCGACCCAGAACTCGAGCGTATCGTAATAGAGTTCGTAACTGGTCGGCACCTGCTCGTCTCGCGCCGTCTGGAAGGCGTCCCAGACCTCGTCGATTTCGGCCGCGGAGGGGAACACGTCCCAGAGGATCTCGCCGAGCAGTTCCTCCTCCGAGTGCTGGAGGAGTTCTTCGGCGCGTTCGTTGACGTGAGTGAAGCGAAACTCGTCGTCGAGAGCGTAGAACGCGTCGGATACCCGCCCTAACATTTCCGTGAACTCGGTCTCGAGGCGCTTTTGTTCGGTGATGTCGGTAAAGGCGAAAACGGCGCTTCCGTCGTCGTCAATTCGCAACGGCGAGCCGTTGACGGATATCCAGACGCGTTGCCCGTCGGGTTGGCGCAACCCGAGTTCCATATCGAAGATCGATTTTCCTGTCGTCAGTACCTGCTCGAAGGGAGTTTCGTCCTCCGAGAGCGGCTTTCCGTGCGTATCGACGAGATCCCAGCGAGAATCATCGTGGGAGTACGCCTCGAGTTCTTCTCGACCCCGACCGTAGATTTCCTCCGCGCGCTCGTTAGCGAATTGGAGGGTTCCATCAGCACCGACGACGACGATTCCCACCGGACTGGTCTCGACGAGTTGCTCTCTGATCCACTTTTCCGTTTCGAGTCGTTGTTCGGTCTCCCTGTTGTCGATTGTCGAGGTGAGAATGTTCGAAACGTTTCGGACGAAGTTACTATCGTGTTCGGTGAACGCTCGCCGCTCCGTCGTATATACCCCCAGCACTCCCCACGGGTCGTCGGATGAACCGATGATGACGCTCATCCCGCTGACGACGTCGTGGTTGACGAGCAAGTCGGGTCCGGAAAACCGTTTGTCAGTAGAGAGGTCATCCACGATGACCGGTTCGTCGGTCCGAAGCGTATACCCGGCCTGCGAACCGGTTTCCGTCGGTACCGTCGCGGTGCCGACGAGTCCCTCCTCCCAACCGACCCCGTGGCGCAACAGGAGTTCGGTTCCTCCCGGACGCAACTCGAGGACCTTGCAGTACTCCGCGTCGAGCGTTTCGGCGACGACATTCGTCGCGTCCTGTAATAGTCGGTCGAGTTCGTCGGTCTCGAGGGCTTGTTGTCCGAGTTCGACAACCACTTCCTGTTGGTGAATTCGATCGTGAAGTTCAGCATCTGCTTCGGAAGTCGAACCCATTCTGAAACAGCTAACAGCGAGGGACGTGTAAACCCTTTTGTTGCTGAGTCCTCGACTCGGCTGCACTTACCGTTTGATGGAAGAGTAGCTGTGCAAACGAGTTTTCCACCTTCGGTTCGTACGACCTTGCATGTCCAAACTCGCAGAAGAGGAGTGTGTTGCCTGTACCAGCGACGACGACCCACTCACCGGCGAGGGAATCGAGGAACTGTACGGTCGGATAGACACCGATGTCTGGACAGTTGTCGACGAACACCACCTCGAGGGAACGTACGAACTCGAAGACTTTCGCGACGCCCTCGAGTTTACCTACGATATCGGTGAACTCGCCGAGGAGGAGTGGCACCATCCAGATATCGAACTCTCGTGGGGCGAAGTGGTCGTCGAGATGTGGACGCACAAGATCGACGGCCTCCACAAGACCGACTTCGTGATGGCCGCGCGGATGGATCGGATCCACGAGGAGTACGCGCCGACCGATGACTCCGACGACGAGTAATTTCGTAGCGGCGTTCCGTTCGATTTAGTCGCCCAATTTTTCTGTTTGTATTTTGGAACTGGGAGGGACCACGTAGAAATCATTGTACCGTTCGAACAAACAACATGCAGTGGCGCGCGCCGTATCGCGGTGAGCTATGCGAGCGGGAGAAGCGATCCGCGAGCCACTGGCGATCGCGATTCAACATTTTGCGAGGTCTTCGATTACCTCGTGACCGACTGGCTTGGAAGTCACGAAGCGTCTTCTAATGGATGAGGGAAGGAACGAAGCGACTGAACGAATCGGTCGGGGAGAGTGTGGAAATCCGTGTTGCCGGCGAGACGTGGTATACTTCCTGAGCCCCCGACGATTCGGTACATCGGTCGAGGATTGTACTGGTAGAACGTCACGCAGTACTCGTCGGCTCGAGCGAGACGAACTCGAGGCCGTGCTCGCCGAGCAACCCCTCGGCTCGATCGGTCACCGACGGAGCGACCAGAACGCCCCGGATCGAGGCGTCGGCATGTAAATCACGCTCGAGCGCATCGACGTAGCGTCGCAACTGGCTCACGGCGTCGGGGCCGACCCTGCGTCGTTTGAGTTCCACGACGACCGCGCGCCCGACCGAGTCCTCGCCGTAGATGTCGATCGCACCCGCGGGCGTATCGCGCTCGGTCGCCAGCGGTCGAAAGCCGGGCTCAAGCAGGCCCGGATCCTCGAGGATTCGCTCTCGGAGGTCCTCCTCGGTGCCAACGAGCGTGAGTTCACTCGAGTCGGAGACAGGGAACACCGACACCTGAAGCACGCTCTCGAACGCGACCAGAAGCCGCTCTTCGGGCGTCGATCGGTAACTCTCGAGCCGTAGCTCCTCGCTCTCGCAGAACACCTCGTGCGTACAGCCCGGCGGCTGCCAGTTGACCGGCTGCTGGCCTTCGTCGGTGTGGACCAGCATCGTTCCGTCGGGTTTGCACATGACGTGTCGATCCCCGGCGTCGAGTCGGCTCGAGGCTCGGCCGTCGTACTCGACGGTACACCGACCGAAGATAGTCACGAGGGCGTCTCGAGCGATGCCGTCCGAGATCGTCTCGCACGCGGTCTCGAAAGCGGGCTGCTCGAGCGTCATCGGGACTGTGTGATCGGAGGCGGTCACTGTACTCAGATAGCGTCCAATCGGACAAAAACAACTCGACACGAGTGTGGCTCGAACGAGAGTGTGGATCAGGCCGATGTGTGTTTCGTCGATGGAGAACGCTTATACGGATTTGGACCCGCGAGCTAGTACTTATGCCAGCCGATCAGAACCGTCGTCGGTTTCTCCAACTCACTGGAACGGGTCTTACGGCGTCCATCGCCGGTTGTTCTGACGCGTTTTCGATCGGAAGCGACGAGGAGGGCGACGGATACGTTACGGCGATCGTCCAGCCGTCCCAAGAGGAGTTCGAGGCCGCGATAGACGAAGAGATGAGCCAGGAAGAGCTCATCCAGCAAGAACGCGAACTCTTCGAAGAAGCCGTCGAAGGGTTCGAATCTCGAGTCGACGACTCTACGATAACCATCGAAGAGTCATCAGAAGATATCGGTCTCTTTCTGATCGACGGCGCGCCCGAAGCGATTCTCGACGGCCTCGTGAACGGGAACGTCTTTACGTTGTACGACGGCGGTGCGTACGAGATCCTCTTAGCACAGAATCAGGGCGGGCAACAGGAGCCGCCGACCGAGGAAGACCTCGAGGGCGGTGAAGACGACGATGGAGACGAGGACAGCGAAGACGACGATGGAGACGAGGACAGCGAAGACGACGGGGATGGCGAATCGGACGGAGACGATGAAGACAGCGGGGACGACGAACCTGAGGACGGCGACGAAAGCGACGAGTGACGGATTCACCCACACGACTACAGTCGTGGGATTTCTCCTGTACTTCGTGTAAAGGCGGTCGTTCGAACGACTCCCCTCAAGTCGACTGTGACTACTCCCCAGCACGAGGACGGCCTCCCGCCGCCGTCTCCCGTCTCAGTTCCTGGCGACCATCACGATCCTTCTCTCACGCGGAGTCGACGGCGAACGGACTGTCGCGCTCGGTCCACTCCCAGCCCGGAATTCGTTCCTGAAATCCCGCAGTTAGCGCCGCCTCGAGGTCGTCGACGCCCGCGTTTTCGTCGCTCGAGCCGTGGACGTGGACGTCTGCGTAGTGAAACGTGGCTTCGCCGAGCGTGCGGAGGGGCTGAGTGCCCGAAATCGTCGCCGCCAGTTCGCGCCCGAGCAGTTCATCGACGACGAAGCCAGGGTAATCGCCCTCCACGTCGAGGTCGCGTAGGATGGTGACCAGCGCCGCGACGTTTACGGCGAGGTCGCCGTCGGCGAAAACCGCGTCAACTTCCGTTTGATACTGTGTCTCGGTGACGTGATCGACCTCGGTCTCGAAGAGTTCCCCGAGATCGTCTCGAACGTCGTTAATTGTCGGCACGACAGTCTTTGCCTGTCCTGCTACCCAGTCTCTTTCGTCGGCGACGCGGTTCGGTGTGAGTCGCATACCGTCGATTCGTGGCGAATCGCCCTCATCTTTGCGAAGGCTTTTATACCGCGCACGGAATAGCCTCGGGTAAGCGGGTTCTCCCTGGAATCTTCCCGCACGGACCAGGATAACCGATCTGGGAGCGTACTCCAGTACGAAGACGGACGCTGTACCCGAGATATCTATCGACTTCGTGAGATGCTACGGATAACAGCCCCCGTTTGGGGCGGTACTTCGATATCATCAACGGATTCGGTACGAACGCGACGTTCTCGGGTTCGCACACCGCCCTGGCTCCCCGCTTTCCGTCGGCCGTTCACGCAATCCACATTCGGCGATTATGAGCACTGTAGAGCAGCAACTCGACGATTTGGAAGAACAGATCACGAGCGAGTTACCGGCAGATATCTCGGTCTCCTCGGTGAAATACGAAGGCCCCGAACTGGTAGTCTATACGCGCGACCCGAAGAAGTTCGCTCAGAAAGGCGACCTCATTCGACAACTCGCAAGTAAACTTCGAAAACGCATCACCGTTCGGCCCGATCCGAGCGTCCTCTCGAGACCCGAAGAGGCTCGCGAGGAGATCATGAGCGTCATCCCCGAAGAAGCGGGGGTTACCGACCTCGATTTCCACGCGGACACGGGCGAGGTCGTTATCGAAGCCCAGAAACCCGGCATGGTGATCGGTCGCCACGGCTCGACGCTTCGTGACATCACGAAAAACGTCGGCTGGACCCCGGAGGTCGTTCGCACGCCGCCGATCGAGTCATCGACGGTCTCAAACGTTCGGAACTTCCTCAAGCAAGAACGCGACGAGCGCCGGGACGTTCTCGAACGCGTCGGCAGACAGATCCACCGCGAGGAGATGTCCGACGACGAGTATGTCCGGATCACTACGCTCGGATGCTGTCGCGAGGTCGGACGAGCGTCCTTTATCCTCTCGACGCCCGAGACGCGCATCCTGATCGACTGCGGTGACAAACCCGGTGCCGAAGGCGAAGTGCCGTACCTCCACGCGCCCGAAGCCCTCGGAGCCGGCCCACAGACGATCGATGCGGTCGTGCTGACCCACGCCCACCTCGACCACTCCGCGCTGATCCCACTCCTGTTCAAGTACGGCTACGACGGCCCGATTTACTGTACCGAGCCGACCCGAGACCTGATGGGACTGCTCACGCTCGACTATCTCGACGTCGCCGCGAAGGAAGGCCGGACGCCGCCGTACGAATCCGAGATGGTTCGCGAGGCGATCAAACACTGCATTCCGCTCGAGTACGGCGATGTCACCGACATCGCGCCGGACGTCAAACTCACGTTCCACAACGCGGGCCACATTCTCGGTTCGGCCGTTTCCCACTTCCACATCGGCGATGGCCTCTACAACGTCGCGTTTTCGGGCGACATTCACTACGACGACACGCGCCTGTTCAACGGCGCGACGAACGACTTCCCGCGGGTCGAGACGCTAGTTCTCGAGTCGACCTATGGGGGCCGGAACGATTACCAGACCGACCAGCGCGACTCCGAGGAGAGACTCAAGGAAGTCATCAACGAGGCGGCGGATCGCGACGGGAAGATCCTCATCCCGGCGTTCGCTGTCGGTCGTTCTCAAGAGATCATGCTCGTTCTGGAAAAGGCGATGCGCGAGGGAGATATCCCGCGCATGCCGGTTCACCTCGACGGGATGATCTGGGAGGCAACGGCGATCCACACGACCTATCCCGAATACCTCCGCGACGATCTCCGAGACCGGATCTTCCACGACGACGAGAATCCGTTCCTCGCCGAGGAGTTCAACCACATCGACGGCGGCGAAGAGGAACGTCAGGACGTCGCGGACGGCGACCCCTGTATTATCCTCTCGACGTCCGGGATGGTCACCGGCGGCCCGATCATGTCCTGGCTGAGCCACCTCGGCCCGGATCCGGATTCGTCGCTCGTCTTCGTCGGCTATCAGGCGCAGGGTACGCTCGGTCGACGCATCCAGAACGGCTGGGACGAGATTCCGACCAGCGAAGTCGGTGCGATGGGCGACGGAAACAGTCGCGGCACGCTCTCGCTCAACATGGAAGTCGAAACTGTCGATGGCTTCTCCGGTCACGCCGACCGCGAAGGCCTGATGAACTTCGTCGATACGATGAACCCGCGCCCGGAGAAGGTCCTTTGTGTCCACGGTGACGAACGCTCGACGCAGGATCTGTCCTCCGCGCTCTATCACGATTACAATATGCGCACGTTCGCGCCGAAGAACCTCGAGACGTTCCGCTTCCTCTAGGTCTAGAGTCACAGTTTCGGCGCTGCCTGCAGTTGTTTTCGACCCGGTTCAGATTCACGCCGCAACCGACTCCACTCTCCTCCGAGTCGCGACCCCGAATTGAATCCAAGCGAGTTTTCTGCATCGAGGTAATATCATCTCCGTGAACTATTGTGAGTGGCCGGAGGCTGAATGCTGAGTGATACCGATCTGGTTCGTCTACGCGCTATTGACTGCGGTCGTCTACGCCGGGATCGCGCTGCTGGCAAAAGTCGTTAGCGGAACCGAGATCGACGACCCGATCACGTTGACGATCTACTCCTGTGTCCCGTTCTACGCCGTCTACGTCGTCGCCGGGTTGGCACTCGAGCCAACGACGATTTCGGGTATCGCTGTGACCGACCCGACGCCGGTTTCTGCGGTGCTCACGGCGCTCGCGTTCGGCGTCGTCTCGACGGTCGGCTACGGGATCTACTACTTGGGGCTCGTCAGCGGCGACGTCTCGCGGTTCGTTCCGGCATTAGCTATCGAAACGATCTTCGTGCTCGCACTCGGCTTCTTGCTCCTCGAGGAGTCGTTTCCGGCGGGCGTCTACGGGGGCGTCCTGCTCGTGGTTTTCGGCGCGTTGTTTATCTCCTACGAGCACGGCGGCGGATCACTTCGGGGAACCGTGGGCCCGTCGACGATCGGCGTCGCGGTGGCCGCCGCGGCCGCCTTCGCCGTCCTCAACACGGGAATAAAAGTCCTCACGACCGAGTTCGGGACGCTCGAAATCCTCTTCTGGATCAGCGTCGGCGGACTGGTCTCCGTTCTCGCGATTGCGCCGTTTCGCGAGGGAGCGCGGTTTCGGCCGACCGCGGGCTTGAGCGACGTGCTATCCTGGCGGCTCTCGAGGGGGACCACCCTGCTGGTCGTCGGCGGCCTGCTTAACGCCGTTGCGCTGTTGACGTTCGTTCGTGCGCTCGAGACCGGACCGGTCTCGCTCGCGACGGCGATCACCAAACTCGACGTGATGCTCGTCTTCATCGGATCGCTATCGCTGAGCAAGCTAACACCTCAGTTGCTCACCGAGCAGTTCGACCCGTTTACGCTGTTCCAGAAAGGGACGGCGTCAGTGGTGATACTCGTGGGTTGTGTGTTGATTCAGTTTGGATCGGGGTGAAGACGGGACAGAACCCGCAGACCCGAGTCCATTCTCCGAGGGCGACAGATCCGGGTTCGCTTTCCGGGGCGACGGATCCGGAGTCCTCCCTTCGCGAACGGTTCATCGAACGCCCAGTTAGTGCCGATCTCCCGTTGTGTACCACAACAGTCCCGAACAGACGCCCCCGAGCAGAAGCACCGTCGAGAGGAAGCCGAATCCGACGAGTCGACCGAGCTGGGCGAACGTTAACCCGACGACGACGGCTCCGATCCCGCCCCCGAGGTAATAGCACGATCGGAGCCCGCCGATAATCGCCCCGGTTTCGGAGCTCGAGCACGCTCTCGCGTGTGCGTTGATGACGCGATCTCGAGCGGGAAGAATACCGTTCAAGGAGAGACTGAACGCGCCGAGCACGACCAGAATCCAGCCGAGACTCGATCCAATTCCCAACAGCGGAATCGCGAGCATCGCGCCGCCGAATCCGGCCAGCAGGATCGGACAGGCACCGATTCGATCGCGAAGGACGCCGCCGACCACCGCAGATATCGCACCGACGCCGAATACCACGCCGGCATAGAGGTTCCCCGTCGTTAGTGACAGTCCCGTCGTATCGATGATATACCACGGGAGAATCGCGATCAATGCGTTGGTGGTCGTGGAAAACGCGGCTCCGAATCCGATCACCAACAGTGTCGTTCGCGTGTGGAGATGCTCCCGGACCGTGGCGAGCCCGGTCCGAACCGACGGCGTCTCCACGGTCGTCTCTTCCGGACGATGGTGGCCGCTCGTACTCGAGTACAGCAATGCGACGAACGGTATCGGTGCGAGCGCAAGAAATAGCGGCATCGTAAAGAGACTAGTTCGTTCGATCAATAGGGCGACGAGCGCTGGTCCGATGACGTAGCTAAACGGTTCGGCCGCAGTGAGCAGACCGAGTGCTTTCCCTTCGTTCGCTTCCGAAGTGTAGGTCGAAATAGCGACCTGGCTCACGGACCGGAAACTTCCGAGTCCGACGCCGACGAGAAACAACGCGGTGAACACGTGCACGTAGCTACCCGCTACGGAGAGGGAGGCGAGCGCGATACAGGCTATCGTCGCTCCACCGAGCAAAATCGTCCGAACACCGAGCCTATCTGCGAGACTGCCTGCAGGGAACTGGCTAACTGCGTACCCGACGAACAGCGCACCGAACAGGAACGTCGCCCCCGTATAGGTCACGCTCGTTAGCTCGGTAGCGTCCGGGATTGCAACCGAAAACGTAACTCTGTATATACTGAGAACGAACCACGTCAGTGCGAGGAGAACGACGAGTACGACCACCGGGTTGAGGCCGTCCCAGTCCCGTCCCTGCACGAGGTTTGTGGTACTCACTACTGCCGAGAATCCTATACAAAGATATCAACCTTTTGTTCATTATGTCGTTTATCGTTCGTCGGATACTATCTGAACAACGACCAATTTCCGCTGGCGTCTCTCTCTCTCCCGAACGTACCAAGACGTGAGAGAACAACTCGAGGGAAACGAGCCCCTTCGGAAAAAAGTGAGCGACCTGGAGCGGTCGATCAGGACAGCTGTTTCGACAGCCACTCGAGGTTCGTCGCGATAACGGCGACGACGATGGCCCCAACCGAGATCAGGATCAGGAACGTCGAGACGACGCTCACCATCGGATCCAGCGCCTGCCGGATTTCAGTCCAGGCCAACACCGGGATCGTCTCGGTGTTCGGCGTCGAGAGGAACAGCGCCATCACGAACTCCTGGAGGCTGATGATAAAGGCGAGCAGTGCGCCCACGAAGATTCCATGTTTCACGTTCGGCAGGACGACCTGGACGAACGACCGGATCGGACCGGCTCCCAGGTCGTGTGCCGCGTCTAACTGCTGCCAGTCGAATCGACTGAACACCGATCGCATGACGAAGTAGACGAGCGGCGTCGCCCACAGGGTGTGAGCGAGGACGATGCTCGCGTAGGATCCGCGAAGGCCGACCTCGTTGAAGTACATCAACAGGGTGATCCCGAGGATGACCGGCGGGATCAAAAGCGGGATGAGAACGAGCGGTGCCAGGAGCTTACCGAAGGATCCGTCCTCTATCTCCTGTCCGAACGCGCCCATCACCCCGAGTACCGTCGCGGCCAGCGCGGTCCCGAAGCCGACGATGAGACTATTCGTGAACGCATTGAGCCAGCGGATGCTCTCGAAGAACTCCCCGTACCATACGAGCGAGAAACTATCCGGCGGGAAGGCGATCCGACCCGATCCGGAGAACGAGGTCACGATGACCACGAGCAAGGGGAGTAGCATGAATACCAGCAACGCCAGGTATCCGGCGCGGAACGCCACGTTTTCGAACGTTTCTCTATGCAAGTTCGAAGTCACCTCCGAAGCGGTTGAGAACGGCAAATAACACGCCGATACAGACCAGCATCAACACGAGCATCACGACCGAGAACGCGGCCGCAAGCGGATACCGGAGCCCCGAGAGCATCAGGCCCTCGACTTGCATCGCAAAGGAGATGCTGTTCGAGAGCAGATCCGGCGCGGCGTACGCGCCGACGCTCCAGGCGAAGGAGATGACCGCCGCGACGATTATGCCGGGCATCACCTGCGGGACGACGACCTCGAGCACGGATCGCGGTCGACTCGCGCCGAGGTCGCGCGCGGCTTCGACGACATGCCAGTCCATCGTCGCCATCACGCTGTAAATCGCGAGTACGGCGTAGGGGAGAACGATGTAGGTCTGGCCGATGACGACACCGACGGTGCTCGGAACGATCTGAATCGAGCTATTGATGATGCCGAGCGAGAGCAGTATCTCGTTGACGGTCCCCGTCGGCGAAAGCAACGGCTGGAACGCGTACGTTCTGATGACCAGCGTCGTTAGCAGCGGGAGAACCACCGAGAACAACAACAGTGACTTGATGAGTCCGTCCGATCGCCAGATGGCGTACGCATAGAAGATGGCGATCACGACGGTGACAAGCGTCACTGCGATTCCGAGCATGAACGAGTACCCGACGATACTCCGTAACAGCCCGGACGTGAAGACGTCTACGTACGCCTGAAGCGTCCACGTTCCCTCGGCGTAGACCAGATCGGATGATTCCTCCGCGAAGCTGATCCGCAACAGGATGAAAAACGGAACGACGAAGACCAGTAACTCGAAGACGATCAGCGGCGCCATCAACAACAGCGCCCGGTTCGATCTGGACTGGTCGGCAATCGGTTCCCAGGCCGACGCGAGCGAACTCGGGAGTACGGAATTCCTCTCGGACATGTTACAGTGAGACCCTCGTTCCGTCCGCGCGGAACGCCAGGACGTCCGCGCCGTTCCAATCGATGCGGATATCGTCTCCGGCGGTTAGCGCGTCGGTACTCGCTCCCGTTCGTTCGACGAACATCGTCGTGCCGTTGCCCGAGACGGAGTATCGAACGGTCGAACCGCGATAGAGGACGTTCTCGACGGTTCCGATAACTGCATTCGTCGTGCTTCCGTCCGCGAGCACCGTCTGGCCGCCGTCGGATTCGGCGCTCACCGGCTGATCGATCGAGAGGATTTCTGGCCGAAGCGAGAGCGTCAGTTCGGCTCCCTCGGCGATGTCGGGTTCGTGGTCCGCCGGAAGAACGATCTCCCGCCCGAGTTCGGTCTCGACGTGGACGGTTTCGGCGGTCGTTCTGTCGACTTCGCCGTCGATGAAGTTCGTGTCACCGAGGAACCCCTCGATGAATCGGTTCTTCGGGTTCTCGTAGACTTCGTTCGGACTGCCGACCTGAACCAGATTCCCGTCGGCCATGATCCCGATTCGGTCGGCAAGCGTGAAGGCCTCGTCCTGATCGTGCGTGACGTGGACGAACGTCTCCTCTAAGTCCTCGTGAATCTCTCGAAGCTCGATCTGCATGTCCTCACGGAGCCGTTTGTCGAGGTTCGACAGCGGCTCGTCGAGCAACAGAACGTCCGGATTGACTGCGAGCGAACGCGCGAGTGCGACTCGCTGTTTCTGCCCACCGCTCAAGTTCGTCGGGTCCTCGTCGTCGTAGCTTCCCATCTGGACGCGTTCGAGCATCGCTCGAGCGCGTTCCTCGCGCTCTTCGGCTGGAACGTCTCGCATCTTCAGGCCGAAGGCGACGTTCTCGAGGACCGACTTGTGCGGAAAGAGCGCCCAATCCTGGAACACAGTAGAGGTGTTGCGCTCGTAGGCCGGCCGATCGGTGACGTCGTCTTCGCCGATGGAAATCTCCCCATCGGTCGGCGTCTCGAGGCCGGCGATCATTCGAAGCGTGGTCGATTTGCCGCTGCCGCTCGGTCCGAGCAAACACAGCAGCTCGCCGTCGTTGATTTCGACCGAAACGTCTTCCACGGCGGTTGTCTCCCCGTACTGTTTCTCGAGTTCGCTCAGCGTGATTTCTGACATTGGTTGCTGGTATCGGTTGTCGGCGTCTAGGAGCTCTGCTGGATGCTCGAGATTTCGTCGGAGAGATCGTCGTCGTGCTCGGCGAGGTACTCCCAATCGGGGAACGCGATGTTCTCCGCCTCTTCGGTCGTGGTCGGGAGGTCTTCTTCCATTCCGTCGGCGTAGTCGACGTCCGAGTTGCTGAACGCCAGCGGCGCTTCTTCGGACCACTCCGACTGTACCTCAGCATCCATAAGGAAGTTGATGAACTGTTCTGCCTCGTCTCGTCTGTCGGTGCCGTTGACGACACACCAGTTGTTGAACCAGCCGGTGGTCTGTTCGGGCATCGTGTGGGTCAGCCCGTCGTAGTCGTCGATGACGTTCTCGGTCTGATCGTAGTACCACTGGGCGACGTCGATCGTTTCGTTCTCGAACGCCTGCCAGATGTCTTCGCCGGAGCTGGCCCAGCTATCGACCTCCCAGTCCTCGACCTCCTCGAGGACATCGTCGTGGTACTCCTCGTTGTGCATTTCTTCGGCACCGTCTTCTTCGTCCATGCCAAGCGCGGCGGCGTAGAGCGGGTACCACCAGAAGCCGGTATCAACCCCGATACCTTCGCCGTTTTGGACGGCGTCGGAAGAGAGGTCGCCCCAGCTATCGGGGTCGATATCCATATCTTCGCGGTGGATGATAGTACACGGCGCGCCGTCGATCGGCATGCCGTACTCCGGATCTCGAATCTCCGTATAGAAGTCGATGAGTCCGTCGGCGTTGGGAACGTTTTCCTCACGAATCGGCTCGAAGAGATCGCCCTGCCGACCGTAGTAGTAGAAGTTCCCTTCCGCGACGGTCACGTCGAACGGCGGTTCGTCGTCCGGTGCCGACTGGATGTCGGTGAGGATCTCGTCCCAACCGCGTTGAACGTCGAGTTCGACATCGTATTCGTCCTCGTACAACGGAACCACGCTTTCTTCAAAGTGATCAGCGTAGTTTCCACTCCAGACCATGACGCGCAGTTGGTCCGTGCTGCCGAGGAGCTCCGCACACCCTGCGAGAGCCGTTGCCGAACCCGCTGCCGTAGCCGACAGCAGACGGCGTCGAGACGTCGTTTTCCCCCCAGATTCAGTTGATGACTCTAACTTCGACTCGGATCCATTGGTTGCGACATCCCGTTGTCGGTCTGCACCCATGGTAGGAAGCCTTACCCGGACTCATACATTTAACCGTTGTGAAGTCTGAAGAGCATGCAGACGAACGAATTGGGTCCTGTGAACGGTCGAAAACACATACACTCGGATCGGCAGATCAAAACACCTGTATTAGGCTCGTTACGGGCCATACCGCTCGTCATCTGCCGATGCGGGACGTTCACAAGTGATTCCCCCTCATGCTCGAGTGTAATCACTTGTTACCGTTCCGCACTATCGGCAGCGTTTTGCGGTTCCGTTTTCGCTTCCCACCGCTCGTCGTGGACGATCGTTTCGCGCTCGAGTCGCTCGCGCCACCCCTCGGTCTCGAGTACCGGCTCCTCGGGAAAGCCGGCTTCGGGATACCCCAGGCAGAGATACGCGACCGGTTTGACGTGGGGCGGTATCTCGAGCAATTCCTGTAGTTCGGAGGGATAGAGCACGCTGACCCAGCCCACGCCGACGCCTTCCGCTCGAGCCGCGAGCCAGAGGTTCTGGACGGCCAGACACGTCGAGTACACGTCCGTGCGCTTCATCGAGCTTCGACCCAGTACGTGGGGCGCACCCCGCGTCGGGTCGCACGTGACACAGATGTTGAGGGGTGACTCGAGAATACCCTCGAGTTTGAGCGCGGCGTACTCGGACTTGCGCGGTTCCTTGTAGCCCGCTTCGGCGGCCGCGATTGCCCGATCCGCGATCGATTTAACCGCCCGTTTCGTCTCCTCGTCGCTGATCATGATCAGGTCCCACGGCTGGGAGAAGCCGACGCTCGGCGCGTGGTGGGCGGCATCGACGAGTCGCTCGAGAATCCGTTCGGGAATCGGGTCATCTCGAAACCGGCGGATGTCCCGCCGCGCGTAGATCGCTTTGTAAACGGCCTCGCGGTCGGCGTCCGTGAATTCAACCATGCCTTCAGTAGAACAATTTCGGTGGGTGAGAAAGTCGTATCGAAGTGGAATCGCGCTGTGGGGAGTGTCGCGCCTCGAGGATGCTCGTCGGGTCATACGGTCGGTTGTCAGTCATTTCCGGAGCAACCACGAGTCGTCCTGCGGTTGCTCCGGTAAATCGTTAACCGACCGTATCAAACCGAGTGCATCCAGTCACACTCACGGAATACAGCTTCCGCGCTCACGAAAGCACGGTGCCTGCGCTCACGGAAGCACTGAACCCAGTACCGAACGCACCCGGTAGCCGAACGAATCGCTTTCGTAGCCCTTCCAACGGCGGATTCCGCCGGCAAGCGTCTCCGACTCGTAGCCCTCGTCCTCGAGAATTCGGGTCGCTTTTCGGGCGACGATCCCCGCCTTACAGACCGTGACGACGCGCCGATCCGAATCGAGATCCTCGAGGTGTTCGCGAAACCCCTGACTCTCACCGTTTCGAAGCTCTCCGTAGACGGGAACGTTTCGACTGCCTTCGATGTGGTCGTCCCGAAAGTCGGCGACTGGTCGAATGTCGAGAACCACTGGGGCGTTATCGCTCGCGAGTTGCTCGTCCAGCGCCGACGGCGAGATTTTACTCATTGCTCGAGGTGGACGAGCGACCGCCAAAAGCCTTGAGGATCGTTTCGGCTCACCCGTTCCGTCCGGCCGTCACTCCACGGCTTCGGACGGATCGACGACCTCCTCGGTCGCCGGGTAGACGCCGACCTGATCGCACAGTCCGGCCATCGGACAGGCGTCCGGATCCTCGAGACACGCCGGCTTTCGCGCGGTACAGTACTCCCGCCCGAACTGGATCGTCGCGGTGTGGCCGAAGCCGCACTTCGCGGCAGGGATCTCGCGTTCGACGACCTCGCGAACCTCCTCGTGGTCCGCGTCGGGCGGTGCGATTCCGAGCCGTCGGAAGATGCGGTGGACGTGGGTATCGACGGGAAAAACGCCGCCTCGTCCACCGGCGAAGAGCAACACGCAATCGGCTGTCTTCGGTCCGACGCCGTTGACCGCCAGGAGTGTGTCGCGAACCGTCTCCGGCGGCTCGTCCTTGACGAACGCGTCGAACGCCGCCGCGGAGCCGAACTCCGATTCGACCCACTCGGCAGTGTCGATGATGGTCTCTGACTTCTGGTTGTACAACCCCGCAGAACTGATCGTCTCGGCGAGTTCGCTCTGCTCTGCGTTCGCGAGCGCGGTGGCGAGATCCGACGCGGTAGCTGGATCGTCGTCAATGCCGTCGGCGTCGTACCGCTCGAGGAGCGCGTCGTGGGCCGGCTGGCTCGCCTTGTCGCTCGTGTTCTGGCTCAAAATCGTGCGGACGAGACAGATAAAGGCGTCCTGACCGCCGTAGGTCTTCTGCCAGTACAGTTCGCCGAGTTCGTCGACGACGGCTTCCGCTCGCGTGTCCGCGGTCGCTGGATCGAATTCTGCCGCGATACCGCCACCCTCGAGGCCGCCGCTGATGTTCCGGGACGGCTCCGGATCGTTGGTCATGCACTCGCGTACGCGTCGAGCGCGCAAAACGCCGGTGGATTCGCTCGAGTACGTCGCGCACAACGTCACCACGAGACCAGTTACTCCGAGCCGCCTCGAGAAACGGTGATCGTTACGGTCACGTCTGCGCCGTCCGCGAGCGCACCGACGAGCTCTCGATCGAATCCTTCTGCCGCGTGCTCCGCGCCGAGCATGACCGTCCGCTCGTCGATGTAGTCGCTCGTTCGACCCACGGCGCTTCGTTCGCTCGAGAGTTCGAGTTCCGGATCGCCCCGTCCCTGTACGACATCACGGTGGCCGTCGGTCTCGAGGGCGACCGTGATCGTCGCCTCGGAGTTTCGGCAGGCCTCGACGAATTCCGGGTCGAAGTCAGCCGGGGCGCGGTCGGCTTCGATCGCGAGGATGCAGTCGCCGGCGGGGGTGAGAAAGTCGTCGGTCGAGATCTCGAAGGTGCTCGCGTGCGCCGCGTTGACGTGTTCGTGGCCCTGGGCGTGGATTATCTCCTCGAGGGGTGTCGACGTCGCGTTCTCGTCGTCAGTCCGTTTGCCGCCATCGCTCCCGCCACCGTCGACTGAGTCGTTCATATCGAACGTACCAGCTTAACTCGGAAAATGGGATCGATCGCGAAGTCGTGCCCGCTTGCGGTATCTTCTCGCTTAGACGAGACTCGCGCCGTCGAACTCGCCGCGACTGTACTCGATCTCCATCAGGTCGAGGATCGTCGGCGCGATGTCGTAGAGGTCGACGTCGTCGATCGTCACGTTCGGATCGTCGACGTACAGCGACGTGTCGTCGAAGCTGTGCATGCCGTTTCGGGGGCCGGTCGTGAACACATTCGAGTCGGCCTTGAACCCGGACTTGAGGTCGAAGCCGTTCGATGGGATCGCGACCAGATCAGGCGCGATTTCGTCGTGGTCGCCGCGGAAGGCGGCTTCCTTTTCGACGACGCGGTCGACCACTTTTCGGCCATCTGGTCCCTCGAGAGCCTCGAGTTCGGCCTTGAGTTCGTCGCGAACCTCGTCGTACTCCTCCTCGGGGACCGAACCGCGGGGCTCTCGGCCCTCGAGGTTGATGTAGAACCGCCCCGGGATGAACGAGTAGGCCTTGGTGTCGTCGGTGATGTCGCCGAGTTCCTCGGGTTCGTCGGTTCGAAACGAGAGCCAGTCGTTCTCTCGAAGCCACTCGTTGAAGTGGACTTCATGGTCGAGGCTCGTAAAGCCGTGGTCGGAGGCGACGATCATCGTGACGTCCTCGGGGAGCGCATCGCGAAGTTTCCCGATGTAGTCGTCGATCTTCTCGTAGAACTCGAGGAACTCCTCGCGGAACTTGCCGTCTCGCTCGTAGTCTTTGAACAGGAAGTGGTTGACCCGATCGGTCGTCATGAAGACGCCGAAAAAGAGGTCCCAGTCGTCCTGCTCGATGTAGTGTTTGAACGATTCGAAGCGCGCGTCGACCGTCGCGTGTGCGTCCTCGATGAACTCGGCTTTGTCCTCCTTGTGGCCGAGTTTTGGGTTGACGTCGATGCGGTACTCGAAGTCTTCGAGCGTGTCGCGGACATCGTCCGGATAGGCGGCCTTGTCGAGACCGGGCGAGAGGAATCCGGAGACCATCCGCTGGACGTTGCGCTGTGGGGGGAAGGTGACGGGGACGTTCATGACCGTCGCGTTTCGCCCTTCTTCCTGGACGCGGTCCCAGACGCGGTCGGCCTGCACTTCGTTGCCCATCGGAACGTAGGTATCGTAGGTGCCTACTTCGCGGTCCTGAAAACCGTAGACACCCGTCTCTCCGGGATTCATTCCCGTCGTCAGCGAGGGCCAGCAGGCGCTGGATTCGGGCGGTACGATACTCGAAATCTCGTTTGCGGTCCCGTCGTCTGCCAACGCCGCAAAGTTCGGGAACCGCTCTTCGTTGTCCGTGAGAAGACTGTACGGAACACCATCAACTCCGATAAACGCGACTCGAGGGCTTCCATCGCCCCGTAACCGGTCAAACAGACCCATGCGGGGTCGTAGTCCGAGCGCATACAAGAAGGTTCGTTTCCACACACTGTTTTCGAGAACGGCCACGCGGGCTTTGACGCTCGAGAGCAACGGCGAACCGCAGTTACACGCGAGAACGCTACTCCGGCAACTGTTCCGTTCTCAAGGAGGGATAGACCGGATCGAACGTCGGCGTCTCGAAAACGTCTCGAAGCAGCATCCGCGACGTAGCGAACGACTTCAGCGTTACTCGGAAACGTCCGGATCGAAGTTCGTCGGAACGATGGTTGGATGTGCCATGCCGACGCCGGCGTCGGTTTCCGCGAGGTCTGAACGCTGGTATCCAACGGGGGACTCTTTGGCTGCCATAACGAGTAAACCAACGGCCCGACAGTCAATAAAATTACCCATGCTCATAATGCATGAGTGCTCGAGCGTTGATTACCAC
This sequence comes from Halostagnicola bangensis, assembly GCF_054653435.1. Taxonomy (NCBI): domain Archaea; kingdom Methanobacteriati; phylum Methanobacteriota; class Halobacteria; order Halobacteriales; family Natrialbaceae; genus Halostagnicola; species Halostagnicola bangensis. The sequence continues at coordinate 2,682,564 of NZ_BAAIGG010000002.1, forward strand.
CGTGAATCAGCGGTTTCTTCCGGGGAGAACTGGCTCGCCGGTGTGCTCGACTCGGGGTGCATCGCGATAACTGTCTGGAGAAGGACGCCGGTCGAAAAATACGAGGTCGGTTGTGGTCGTCAGAACGACCGCAGTGTGGGCGGTCACGACCGCGTCCGATCAGGCGAAGTTCTCTTCGTAGAGGTCCTGTGCGTGTTCGATCGCGTCGTAGGCCGCCTGTCGGTCCTCCCAGCCCAGGGTTTCGACTTCCTTGCCCTCCTCTAAGTTCTTGTACGTCGCGAAGAACTCGTCGATTTCGTCGAGTTGTTGTTGTGGAATGTCCTCGAGGTCCTCGATGTGGTCGTAGCGTGGGTCCTCGGACGGGACAGCGATCACCTTATCGTCCTGCTCGCCGTCGTCGTCCATCTTCATCAGCGCGACGGGACGTGCCTCGATGACGCAGCCGGGGAACGTCTGGTCTTCAACGAGGACGAGCACGTCGAAGGGATCCTCGTCGTCGTAGTACGACTGTGGGATGAAGCCGTAGTCGGAGGGATAGTGGACGTTCGAGTGGAGCACGCGGTCGAGGACGACGCCCGGGACGTCCTTGTCGTACTCGTACTTGTTCCGTTCGCCCTTCAGACATTCGACGACGGCGTAGATCTCTTCGGGCGCGTTCGGTCCGGTTTCTAAGTCTTCCCAGAGGTTTACCATACCGGAACGATTCAGGGTCGATCAAAAAGTACTTTCGTAATCGAACTGGAACCTATACTTGATGGCCACCAGACGAATCGACGAGGTGAGCCGACGAAACCGTCCGAAAGACGTTGATACTGCCGTCGTCGGCAGTATATCTGTGCTATCTGGACGAATAGTTGGCAAGTCTTAAATAGTCTGGTGACATTTACAAATCTATGTCAGAGGCACAAGCAGTTACGGGCGAACAGAGCATTGCACGCGAATTGACCGCGTTCCAGAACAACATTCTCGTTATCCTCGCCAAAGAGCCGATGTACGGGCTGGCGATCAAACGAGAGCTCGAGGACTACTACGGGACCGAAGTGAACCACGGTCGACTCTACCCAAACCTCGACGAACTCGTCGAACTCGGTCTGGTCGAAAAGAGTGAACTCGACAAGCGAACGAACGAGTACTCGCTGACCGACGACGGCTACGACGCCGTCCTCGACGGTATCAACTGGACACTCTCGAAGGTCGTCACGGGCGACGACCGAGCGGACGAGATCACCGACATCGTCGAAGACAGCTACTGAAAACGACCTCGTCGAAGACAACGACAACACCGATTTCCAACGGGACGAGACGCGACGTACCGACGACTATCGGGACCGATACTCGGGCACCGGTTCCCCGGCCGTTTCGTAGACGAGTTCGATCGAGCGATCGAGCGCTTCCTGTTGGGCTTCGGACGGCCACGCATTTCTAACGACGTACTCGGTACGGAACTCCGAAAGCTCCGCGGCCGTCGCAGATTCGATCGGTTTCGCGTAGTGGTTACCCATAAAATCCGCGAGCATCGCCGCGTTGTCTCCGTGGACGTCGCCGTGGTCGGCACGAATGTCGTCGACGAGTGTACGGTTTTCCGCGTCGACGGCCTCCCAGTCGTCGGGATCGGCGGCCCCCTCGAGCGGAATTTCGACGGCGCGTCCGAGGTCCTCTATCCGGTCCGTTCTGATGACGCCCGCCTCTTCGTCATGCCACTCCTCGGGGTGAAGAACGAGGACATCGTTGTCCTCCGTTCTGACGCGTGCGGTGTACTCACGATCCTCGAGGAGCGTTTCTCGCTCGGCTTCGTACGCGGCGGCCTCCTCCTCGTCGGCGGCGCTTCGCTCGAGTCTGGTGAGCCGTTCCGCGTCATCGATCACCGACCTCGGGAGCGGCGGTTCGGTTTCGTCGACCGCGGTGGATTCGTCCGGTTCGGTCTCTGTCCGGCCGTCGTGATCAGTGCGGTTCGATCCGATAGGAACGTCTTCGTTCGAGTCACTCATGCGGCTTACTCGAGAAGTAGGGCGGCCGGCTTTTCAGTTGCACGTTGTCGGTGAGAACGAGTGGTTCGCCGTCGCAATAGATCTGTAGAAAAACGACGAGTCAAATCAGGCCTGATCGAGCGCTTCGTTTGCGAGTTCGTCAGCTCTGTCGTTTGCCTCTCGAGGGATGTGTTCTAACGTCCACTCGTCGAATCCCGAGAGTAACTCGAGCGCGGTCACGCGTCGCTCGCGGAGTTCGGGATTGTTCGTATCGTACTCGCCCCGAACTTGTTTGACGATCAGTTCGGAGTCCCCGCGGACGTGTAGCTCGTCGTAGTCGTAATCGCGTGCGGCCTCCAGAGCGGCGATGAGCGCCTCGTATTCGGCCTGGTTGTTCGTGGCGCGACCGATCGTATTGTTCCCTTCGGCAACGATTCCATCGCTCGTGACGATCACCCAGCCGATTCCTGCGGGACCGGGATTACCCCGTGCACCGCCGTCAAAATAGACGTGCGCGCGACCGCCGCCCTCGCGCAACAGCGACTCGAGATCCTGTGGGTTCGAACCCTGGATGACGACTTTGTCGTCGTAGGCGATACCCGTCGCATCGCCGCGGCTCGCCCGCCAACGCTCGTGATCTGTGTTTCCGGATTCGACGCTGACGCCAGCTTCCTCGAGCCGTTCGCGCGCCTGCTCGACGTCGCATTCGATGACCGGCATTCGTGAGAACTCGGCCAGATCCGGATAAAGTCTTTCTGGTTTCGAATCGTAAACTTCGTCCATGAGTGTCTCTACCAGGGGATTTCGGTGTTTTGGAGCCATAGTCAAAAAACCCCAACCAAGGATTTATATATGCCTGTGATACTACTATAAAAGTGCGATGACACGGTCCACCCGCCAGCGGGAGCGAACACGTGAGACGGACGAGACCGAGGAACAGGAAGGGGTACGTGCCTGCCCCGAGTGTGAATCGGATAATCTCGTGAAAGACTCCGACCGGGGTGAGCTCATCTGTCAAGACTGTGGGCTCGTCGTGGAAGAAGAGAAAATCGATCCCGGTCCTGAGTGGCGGGCGTTCAACCACCAGGAACGGCAACAGAAGTCCCGCGTCGGCGCGCCGACGACCCAGACGATGCACGACAAGGGATTGACGACGACGATCGACTGGAAGGACAAAGACGCCTACGGACGTTCTATCTCCTCGAAAAAGCGCAGTCAGATGCACCGACTACGCAAGTGGCAAGAACGCATCCGTACCAAAGACGCCGGCGAACGGAATCTCCAGTTTGCACTCAGCGAAATCGACCGAATGGCCTCCGCACTGGGCGTGCCGCGTTCGGTGCGCGAGGTTGCTTCGGTCATCTACCGACGTGCGCTCAAAGAAGACCTCATCCGCGGCCGCTCGATCGAGGGCGTCGCGACGTCTGCGCTGTATGCCGCCTGTCGAAAGGAAGGCATCCCGCGCAGTCTCGAGGAAATTTCGGAAGTCTCACGTGTCGAACGCAAAGAAATCGGGCGAACGTATCGATACATCTCGCAGGAACTCGGCCTCGAGATGCGACCCGTCGACCCGAAAAAGTACGTCCCCCGTTTCTGTTCTGAACTCGAACTCTCCGAAGAAGTCCAGACCAAAGCCAACGAGATCATCGAGAAGACGGCCGAGGAAGGACTCCTCTCGGGGAAGTCACCGACCGGATACGCCGCAGCGGCGATCTACGCGGCCTCACTGCTCTGTAACGAGAAAAAGACCCAGCGCGAGGTCGCAGACGTCGCACAGGTCACCGAAGTGACGATCCGGAACCGCTATCAGGAACAGATCGAAGCGATGGGGATCCACGGCTAACGAACCGTACTCCCGATTTTTTAGCGCTGGTGCGATGGGTACCCAAGAGCGGCGTCTATACTTCGCGGATCGACATTGACGGCTGAATCCGGTGACATTGACGGCTGAATAGGATAGCGCATCGCGCGCGTCGCCGAAGCAATTCGCGCCGTACCGGAACCCCCCAGCGTCCCGACGAATCCGTGTGGTGTCGAGAATCCTCGAGAAATCGAGGGTTTAGTCGTCCTTCCCGACGCTGATGACCTGCAACAGCGAGTAGACGGGAACGCCGTCGATCTCCTCGACGCCCTGTTTGTCCGCGAGCACGACGCAAGCGAGCGGATTGCCGCCGTCGGCACGGATGGCCTCGATGGTCTCTCGCATCGTCGTCCCGCTCGTGATGGTGTCGTCGACGATGTAACAATCGCGGTTGCGGATCGTCGCGAAGTTGCGGGAGAACATGCCGCCGAGTTCGTCGATGTCGCCTTCCTCCCACTGGTGTTTCGCCGGCGTGTACGTCCCGAGGTCCGTCTCAAGCTCTCGAGCGACCAGCGTCGCGATCGGACCGCCCGCTTTCTCGATCCCGATCGTGAGATCGACGTCTTCACCGTGTTTGGCGAGGAGGTCGGCCATCGCCGACGCGATCGACTCCATTCGGCCGCTGTCGCGGCCGATGGCGGACCAGTCGACGTGGATGTCCTGCGGACCGCTTCGGGTCGCGCCGTTGGACTGGCCGGAGTCGGACGGCTGCGGTTCCGTATCGCTCCGCTCGACGAGCCAGCTCGCGGTCTCGCGGGAGACGTTCAGTTCGTCTGCGATTTCGCCTTTCGAGAGGCCGCGCGTCGCGAGTTCTGACGCGCTTTCGATGAGGTCGTCGACGTTTTTCATACGCGGAGTTTTGGGCCCCGTTTTTATAGGCGTATCGTCATTCGCGAATGCGGCCGTTACCTCGAGAACTCGCGTACAGAAGTTCCGGTCGTTGACCGTCGCCGAAGGGGGTGATTTCTCTCGGCGTGTTTATCACGCTCCGCTCTTGTAGCGGATTTGCTTCTCGAGCGTCGATAATCGATATCCTTCCATACGAGCACCGCGAGCGAGACGTATCAAACTACTCGTAACTTCGTGGGCCTCTATCGAAAACAGCTCCCCAACGTCTGTTCTGTTCTGTTCTGTTCGACTCCGCCTTGCGGAATCTGGTCCGGAACGGTGAGGGAACACCGCCCGTAGACATCGTGGTGTTGTCCCTCGGTCTGTTCGGGCTCGGGGGACTCGCGTTCTGGAGCGCGTTCATTTCCCAGTTTGCTGGCCCCGTCGTCGAAGACGGTGTGAGCCCGCAGACGATCGCAGGCATCCAGTTTGGGCTGGTGGGCGTTTCGTGTCTTGCGCTCTCGATCGCTGTCTACCAGCGCCGACCGATCGGGTGGCTCGGCTCGTTCCTCGCGGGAATCGTTGCAGTGATCGTCACGACCGTCGGATAGTTCGATATCGCGACTACCCACGCGTTCGCGTTCGTCGGAATCGTCGCCCCGCCGCTCGTGCTCTGGTATCTGTTCTTCCGCCGATCAGTTTTTTCGAGTAACTCGAGGAATTCTGACTGCAGAGAGTCCATTTCGAACGCAAAAACCGACACCGGGCGCAAGCTATATCCCCGCCCGGAATGGTCCGTGAACCATGGCCAGAAAATCTTATCAAGAGAAGCTCACGGAACTCCGTGAGGATGTCTGTTACATGGGTGAGGTCGTCATGGAGCGGCTGCGAATGGGTCTCGACGCCCTAGAGCAGAAAGACCACGATCTCGCGGAGGAGTTGATCAAAGGCGACGGCGAGATCAACCGAATGTATCTCGATCTCGAGCAGGACTGCATCGATCTCCTTGCGCTTCAACAACCCGTCGCGAGCGATCTCCGCTTTATCGCCGCCTCGTTCAAAATCATCACCGACTTAGAGCGCATCGCCGATCTAGCGGTCAACCTCGGGGAGTACAGCATGGAGGCAGAACGCGACCTCTTTCCCGACGTCGACGTGCAGGCGATGGGCGAACTCACCCTCGAGATGGTCGACGACGCCATCGCGGCCTACGACGACGAAAATGTCGAGGCGTGTTACGACCTGTCGACCCGCGACGACGAACTCGACCACTTCGCCGAGCGGGCGAGCGAAATCGTCGTTCGCGATCTGATCGAGCGCGAGCTCGAGTCACCCGACGAAGTGGAAACGATCCTGCAGGACGTTTCGCGTCTCCTCCTGACGATTCGCGACCTAGAGCGCGTCGGCGATCACTCGGTCAACATCGCCGCTCGGACGGTCTACATGGTCGAAAACGACGACGAGCTCATCTACTGAGGCGACGACCGAATTGAACGGATTTCCGTTCACAAGCCTGGCCGAGGAATCTCCACTCACCTGACGATGGTTCGAATCGTGCGTTCGATTCGCACACACGACCTAATTCCAGCACGTTCACCCACACAGCTATCAATTCCGTTTATCCCACACAGCTATCAATTCGGTGCTCGAATAGGTAACGCATGAGCGATCGAAACGTGATCGAAGAACTCGAGGCACGACTCGAGTTCGTTCCTCGAGAGCGACTGATACTCGGCATTGTGCTCTTGATTCCGCCCCTCACGATACTGGGAGTCGCCCTGCTCGGTTACGAAATCATGCGGGCAGGGGAACCCCTTCGCGAGGCCGAGGGCGAACGGCTCATCGGTCCCGACCCTGACTCCGAGGACGTCTCGAGCGAATACGAGCAGTAACGAGACTGTCTCTTCCCCTCGTCGGTCACCGCTTCGTTGCGGTCGTTCGACTCGGCACCCGCGTCAACAACTGCGCCGTATCGAACACGTTTCGCGTCTCGAGGAGCACCTCCGCGGCCCCTCGAACGGTAAAGTCGGCCTCGAGTTCGACGCCGTGACAGCGCGCGTAACACTCGAACCACGCGTTCATCGCCCGGCGAAGCGCCTTCAGTTCCGATTCGGAGAACGGAACCAGCCGACCGCCGGTTCGCGCCTCCACGTAGAGCCAGATCACTTGGCCGGCACCCTCTCGGAGATACGTCTCTCCGTCGGCTGGCGTCGCCGTCTCGGGATCGAACGTCCGGCGGTCGCGTTCGGCGCGCCGCGCGAGGGCTGCGATTTGCGGACCGTATCGGCTCATTGTCGTGACGAGTCGGTCATTTCGGTGCTCATCTCGAAATCGTTCATCCCTCTCGATACTCGACGCCCTTTCCGCCGCGAGGGTGTTCCCACTCGGTGTCGGCGACGATGGCGCAGGTGCCACACTCCACGCAGGGCTGAGTGTCGAGACTCACGAGCGTCTCCTCGCTTCCATTCGTCTTTACGGTTTCCGATCGATAACAGCCGCCGCCGAAGTCCTCGGCGCTGACCGGACAGGCGTAGACGGCGTCACCGCTCGCCTCGAAGGATTCGTCCTGGAGGCGAATGTGTGGATTTCCGACGTCCGTATCGTAGGTCAGGTCGCCGATCCGTTCCTCGAGCGTCGGCGGTTCGACCTCGTTCTCCCAGTGGATCGTTCGGCCGTGTTCCTCGCCAATGATCGACGGGAGCGTCACGTAGCCCGTGCTGGTGTCGGGCAACATCGAAACGAGGAACGGGGAGTTGTACGCCCGTTTCATGGCTCGCTTCGAGAGCGGGTTTCCGACGGCGACGCTTCCGATCGGTGACTCGAGAACGCGGTCGACGGCGTTGGCGACGATATCGCGCTCGCCGACGGTTCGGGCCACGTCGTACCGCCGGGGCCGGAGTTTGTCCATCGTCCCGGATCGCTCGAGCATCTTGGCGTAGCGCCGGCCGGCGCTTTCTGGGTCCGAGTTGCCGCGGGAGACGACGAAGGCGTCCGCCGCGAGCGCCCCTGCGCTGACCGCGTGGTTCATCCCCTTGATGATCGGGCCCTGGGCCTGCATCTGGCCCGCCGCGTCGCCGACGAGGACGAGCCGATCGCGGTAGGGCTCTTTGTGCGCGACTTTTTTCGAGTCGGGGACCAACTTCGCGGCGTACTCGCGCTCGCGATACTCGCCTCTGAACCACTGAGCGAGAAGCGGATGGGTGAGCAACGAGTCGAGCAGTTCGTGGGGTTCGGCTTGCTCTGCCACGAGACTGTCCAGGTGAAAGACGGTCCCGATCGAGAGCGAGTCCTCGTTCGTATAGAGAAAGCCCCCGCCCCGAACGTCGTCGAACAGGTCGCCCGAAAAGAGGTGTGCGACGCCTTCCTCGTCGTCGATTTCGAACCGATCGGCTATCGTCTCGCCGTCCATCTCCACGGTCGCTTTCACGCCCTGGAACCACTCGTCGGGCTCATCCCAGTCCATCAGTCTCGCGTCTCGAGCGAGTTCCGAGTTCACGCCGTCGGCCGCGACGATGACGTCCGCCGTGATCGGATCGAGTTCGTCACAGGTAACCCCGACGATCTCGCCGTTTTCGCGCAGAAGGCCGTTGACTCGAACGTCCGTCAGGACCCCGCCGCCCGTCTCGCTCGTCTTCTCGTGAACTCGTTGCTCGAGCCAGGAGTCCATCGGTCGCCGAAGCACGGCGTCGCACCAGTCGGTATCGTGCTCGTGGAGATCGGTCAGGTCGTAGGTCTTGACCTTGTTCCCGGCGATGTTGTGGATCTTGTAGTCTGTGACCGGCCGTTCGCTCGCTTCCTCGCGGAAGTTCTCGAAGAGGTCGTCGATCGTGTACGGTGCCGAGTCCTCGGCGTAGATCAGCCCGCCGGAGACGTTCTTCGAACCGGCTTCGGTGCCGCGCTCGAGGACGAGCGTCTCGACTCCGTGATCCGCAAATCTCGCCGCCGCGGCGGCTCCGCCGGGTCCACAGCCGACGACGACGGCCTCGTAGTGTTCGTACTCTTGACCGGCCTGGTCGGATTCACTGGCCGCCATCAGTCGTCACCTCCGTTCGCGTCGGTCGCTTCGTTCTCCGCGTTCGAACCGCCGTCGTCGCCGCCAGCACCATCTCCAGCGTCGATACCGTCGCCGCCGTCCGCGACTGCCTCGAGTTTGAACTCGCCCGATTCGACTGCCGCCGTGAGTTGCGGGAGTACCTCGAAGAGGTCCCCCTCAATGAAGTAATCACTGAAGTCCCTGATTCTCGCGTCCGTGTTCGTGTTTATCGTCACGATCGTATCCGATTCGTCCATCCCGACCTTGTGCTGGACGGCACCCGAAACGCCCGCCGCGATGTAGAGGTCGGGTGCAACGACCTGGCCCGTCTCGCCGATCTGTCGCTCCTCTTTTGAGTACTGCTCGACGTGACCCTCGAACTGATACGAAGAGGTAACGATCCCCCGCGTAATTCCGAGCGCGGCGTCCTCGAACGCGTCGACCAGCTCGAGGCCGAGTTCCATCCCCCCGGTGGGGTCGTCGCCGATCCCTCGACCCAGACAGACGATCACGTCGTGGCCGGTCAGATCGATCCCCTCCTCGAGTTGGTCGTATTCGGTAATCTCGACCGAGAACCAGTCCTCGTCGAGGTCCATGTCGTGTTCGACGACGAGCCCCTCTCTGTCGGCGTCGGGCTCCATCGGCTCGAAGCTCCCCGGGATGATCGACGCGCCTTGCGGGTGAAAATCCCGGCCGGGGTTGTCCAGACAGAGGATTGTCGAGTACTCGAAGCCCGAGAAGTCCGGCCGCTTCATGTGGAGGACCTTCTCGAAGGTCTTCTTGACGCCGGGTTCGCCCGTCTTCACCGGGTTCGAGACCTCCTCTTCTTCGATGAAGAGGTCCGAACAGTCCGACGCGAGCCCGGAGTCGAGTTCGGCTTGCACCTTCGCCGAGAGGTCCCGGCCGTTGTTCGTCGCCGGGAACAGGACGTACCGCGGTTCGTCGTACTCGCGCCAGTCCGTGCTCTCGACCGTGCCCTCCCCGCGAGCCATGTGCGCCGAGACTTCGGTGTAGGGCTTGTGCAGGAATCGCTCGAGTCGTTCGTCGTCGTGGTAGACGGCGACGTCCGCGCCGTAGGCGATACACTCCTCGGCGAGTCCCTCGCAGTCCTCGCCCATGAGAAACGCGACGACGCGCTCGTCGTCCCCATACTCGTCCTCGAACTCGTCCATCAGCGTGCGAGCCTTGCCGAGCATCTCCTTCGAGACCTCGAGCAACTCGCCCTGCTGGGTCTCACAGAAGACCCACATGTCCTCGTAGTCGCCGCCGTCGAGTGCGCGCACGTGACGTTTGTCTCGAGTCGGGTGTGAGAGGGCGTCGTCTTCTTCAGGTGTTTCTTCGTCGGCGTCTTCGCTTTCAGCTTCCTCCGCTTCCTCGAGTTCCTCGCCTTCGGCTTCCTCGCCGACGTCTTCTTTCGTCTCCTCGTACTCCCCTTCGGTTTCGTCGTCCGTTTCGACGCCTGATTCCGACTGTTTGTCGAGATCCTCGAGTCGCTTGTGAACGGCCTCTCGAGCGGTCTTTCGATCTTGTCCAGCTCGTTCGGCCTCGAGCACCGCGTTCAGTTCTTCGGTATCGTCGATCGTCTCGAGTTCCTCCGTCAGTTCGTCGATCGTGTGTTCTTCCGGATCGATCCCCATTCTTAGTCACCCCCGGCGTACGGTTGGAGTTCCTTGAGTACTCGTTCCATCCCTTCGCCGTCATCGGGTTCGATCATCGTCGCTTCGCGTTCGGAGGGCGCCTTCGGAATCGGATCGACCGACGAGACGATGGTCGGCGAGCCGTCGAGGCCGATGTAATCCGGATCGAGATTTAGATCTTCGTGGTTCCACGTCGTGAGGTGGGCCTCGTGATCGGCGGCTCGTTCCTCGGTCTCTCCGCGGAGCCGTTTGTGAGTCAGCCGATGGGAGGCTTTGCGGTAGGTCGGCGAAAATTCCGGATCGGCGATGACCATACACGGCAACGGCGCTTCGACAGTCTCGATCTCGTCTACGTCGCCCTGAACGAGGCGCTTCGCCCGAAGCACGCGCTCGTCGGGGTCGATATCCAACGCGAGCACGTGCGTCACGATCGGCCGCTCGAGCGCCCAGGCGGTCTGTGGCCCGGTCTGTCCCGTCTCCCCGTCGGCCGTTTTGAAGCCAGCGAAGATCAGATCAATCTCCGCGACCTCCTCCTGGTACTTCTCGAGTGCCGAACAGAGCGTGATCGCCGTCGCCCAGGTGTCCGACGCCGCGAGTTCCCGATCGGATAGCAGGTAGCTGTCGTCGGCGTACACCGACTCCATCGCCTCCTCGAGAACGCTCGCGTACCCCGGCGGGCCCATGCTCATCCCGCTCACGTGGCCGCCGTGGCGAACCTTCGTCTGGAGCGCGGCCTGCAGAGCTACCTCGTCGTTGGGATTCATCACCGTCGGCGTCTTCCCGCGCTCTAAGTGCCCCTCCTCATTGAAGGAAACGGCACCCTCCGAGAAGTCGGGGACGCCTTTCGTCAGCACGACGGATCGCATGCGCCCCTCCATGTCTGTGGTATGTGTATCCGTGACATAACTCACCTTACTCTATCGTAACTAGTACTATTAAGAATGTGGGTGAGAATCACCACCGGAAAGACGTCGAGACGCCGATTTTGCGGATCGGCGTGAGAAGCCGGTCGAACGCTCCGTCGAGATCGGCTCGCGACCGGTTCGGCGTAACCGGCTCGCCGTGAACGGCCCGACGGAGTGTCGTTGCCCGAACCGTCTCGCTTCTCCGAGAGGGGTCGACGCGCTTTTGCCGGTCTCTCCGCTCGAGTTCGCTCGGACACTCACCCGCGTTCGGATCGATCGCTCGAGCGAAGAATCAGTTTATTCCGGGTCGCGTTCGGTCGTCCCCATCGAAATTTCGCCGTCCGCCCGAATCGTCCCGTCGACCTCCGCTCGAGGCGCGATATCGAGCGTGTCACACGAGACGTCGCCGAGTACGCGAACGTTTTTCTCGAGGATGACATCGCCGTCTCGCGTCGTCAGGTCGCCGTGAATTCGAGTGCCGCTCCCGACGGTGACATCACCTCGAGCGCGGAGGCTCCCGAAGACGTTGCAGTCTTCATCGACGTCGATCGTCTCGGCTCGCACGTTTCCGTGGAGTCGACAGTTCGACCCGATTCGTGCGGGCGTTGAAACGCGCCAGGCGTCGTCGTTGACCGTAGCGTTGCGCGGGATAACCAGCGGATCTGCTTCGACCTCCTCCTCTTCGTCGACCATCTCGGAAATGAGCTTCTGAGCGGCGTCGTCCTCGCCGATTAACAGGAGGTGCTTGAGGTAGACGAACAGAAACACGATGGTCGGCATCGGATTCCGGATTACGATCCAGCCGTTGGCCTCGAAGCCCTCCTCGATGTCGACGTCGTCGCCGATATCTAAGTCACCGGCGACTTTCAGTTCCCCGTTGATATGAACGCGTTCGCCGAGATAGGCGTCCTGCCCGACGAGCACGTCGTCGTCGATATCACACCACATGTCGAGCCGACAGTCGCCTTCGGCTTCGATTGCGCCGTCGACCTCGACGTTCTCGCCTAGCAGTACGTTCCTGCCACGGACGCCGAACTCGATGGTCGAGCGACCGCCGACGAGAACGTCCCCGTCGGTCACGAGGTCGACTTCTTTGGCTTCCGTCCCGTCGGGAACGACGAGTTCGTCGAGCGGATCCCTACTGAAGGCCACACTCGCAACGAATGTGGCCCCCCGGTATTAAACCTCTCGCGCCGTCCGCCGTTCGTCAGACGAACCTGTCAATTTGTTACCTTCTCGTTGCCGATTGTCGCCGATCGCGATTCCACAGTTCGGTACCAAAACCTGGCGGGCGAGAATTCCCGACTAGCCGCCCGATCAGCGAGGTCCCGGACTACCGACTCGAGTGATCGGCGAGCCGACGCCACGAAAGCGCAGTCGCCTCGTTTTTAATCCACCGCCGCATACAGTCAGCTATGACAACGCTTGCATTCGACGACACCGGCGTCGATGTCGTCTACGAAGGAACGGAATTTCGCCTCGAGCAGGAACTCATCGAAGAGGCGACCGAAAAGTCCTACTACGACGTCACCGACCACGAAGTGTTACAGATCGTCGCCGAGCAGCCGGACCTGCAGGGCGAGCCGCGACGAATCGGCGACATTCTCGAGTAGCGAGCAGACGGAGGCGGCCGTCAGTCCGTAGATACGATTTCGACGTCGCCGCGTTTTCCCCAGCTGACGTGGACCTCGCAGGTGTACTCGGCCATCTCCTCGGCGGCCACGATCTCGAGCGACTGGGTTTCGTTCTCCTCGGCCATCAACTCGGTGCTGTAGTCACTGACGACTTCCTCCTGGTCGTCCCAGATCTCGAGATTGTGGGACTGTCCGTCGGCGTTCTCCCAGGTGATAACGTACTCGTTTCCCGCAGTGAGGACGAGCGTGGGGTTCTCTACCCCCTCGATGGGGTCGGGCTCGAGGCCTTCCAAACTTGAGGTCGTGGCGCTCAACACGATCTCGTCGACGCCCTCCCAGGCTTCGGGATCGGTGTTCGAATGTGGTTCTTCGTTACCCTCACCGTTCGCCGAATCGGATTCGTCCCCGCCGTTCGATCCGTCGTCATCGCCTCCTCCGTTGGCTTCACCATTGGCGGTCTCGTTGCCGCCGCTCGACGTTTCGTTCCCGCCGTTCGAGCCATCATCGCTGTCGTCCCCGCTGAGACAGCCAGCGACAAGCGCCGTACCAGTCACGCTTCCCGCAAGTTTCAGTGCCCGTCGCCGAGCCACCGAATCAGGTCGTTCCATCGGGTCGACTATCCAGTTACCTCACTATTGGTACGCTGTCCATACTGTCCGTAACTCGTGATTGTCGGATTCATTCGTTTCGGTGAACCGTTTCACCGACAGCAAGCGCCGCGATCCTAAGTCCGCAACTCGAGCACGTTGTCACCCCAAACCCCCACCAGTCAGCGGGTTGTGTCCAACTCGGAAACACCAACGAAAACTTATGAGTAGCCGGATACGACCTCAGATCATGATCGTTAATGCGCTGAAATACCCGCTCGAGGATGACGACTATCCCAAGACGCTGCTCATCGGATCGCTATTGCTCGTTACTTCCTTCCTAATCATTCCCGCATTTATCTTAACGGGGTATATCACGAGAGCGGTGCAAAACGCTTCTAAGGGCCTCGAGCCGCCGCAGTTCGAGGACTACGTCGGGTTGCTCATAGACGGACTGAAACTGACCGGCGTCTTCCTCATCTATTTCGTCGCCTTCATGCTCGCGGCGGTAGCGATGCTTCTCGTTCAGGAACTCAACCGGACGGCAGGGCTGGCGCTGTTCTGGGTGTTGCTCGTTCCGTCCTACTTCGGGCTTATCTACGGTACGGCCGCTATCACGTACCACTTCAGTCGAGAACGGCGAATAAGCGACGCGTTGAAGGTTGGGGCTGTAGCGCGGACTGCCCTCTCTCTCCGGTACCTCGCCGTCTTCTTGCTCGTTATACTCATCGGCCCGATCCTCTTCTTGATTTTCCAGGTCGCGCTGGCGTTCACGATCATCGGACTGCTGTTGGTCCCCGCAACGCTGATCTACGAATTTATCGTCTACTCGAAACTGATGGGCGAGGTCGACGGACCGGCTCGTCGCTCGAGCGCGTAGTATTCACTTCGGGGGAAGCAAGCTATTCGGAGGAACAAGTGACTCCAGACGCCGCTTTCGTTTCGCTCACTCCGTCCCGTATCGATCCGCCGCCGACTCGAATCCCGTCTCCTCGAGTTCGCGCCCGCGTCGTTCCTCAAGCGCGGCGACGGCTTCCGGATCAGGGGCGACGTCGTCGGTAATCCGCGCCCACGAGTTGTGGACCTTCGCGTGACACCACCGACAGAGGTAGATGGTAATCTCGTGGGTAAGCTCCTGATCCTCGTCGGCATCGACGTCGGTGCCGGTGTCGCCGGTGGTGGGATCGTCAGCACCGCTGTTGCCAGCCGCCTCGAGGGTATCACTGTACGAGAGGTGGTGTTCCTCCAGGAGCGGTCGCTCGTCGGTCAGTTCGTTTCGCTTCTCCTCGAGTCCGCAGCGAACGCATTCCCTGTCCTGATTCCGCGATCGAAAATGCGGGCAATCTGCCCACGTCTCCTCTGTTTCGGGGTTTGCGACCGGGCACGTATAGTCGTCCTCGGCGCGTTCTCGAGCGAACTCCGGGTCGTGTTCGTAGTGGTCGAAGGCGTACCGGCACTGTCCCTCGCCGGTCAGGAAATCACAGAGGCCCGCGAACTCGTAGGGATCGTCGACCCCGACCGACGTCCCTCGCGGCGTTTTCTCCATTTGAGAGGGGATTGGACTCGAGGCGGTTTGAATCCACTGGGCTCGAAAGAACACGGACGCCCCACATTGGCGTCAGTACACGCCGTGGACAAGCAGATAGACGACGATCCCGAGCGAAAACGAAATCAGCCAGAGGCTCGCGGCGATCCGGCCGAATCGTGCGTGACTGGTCTGAGGAAGCTCCTCGAGCGGGTACGCGATCGCCTGCAAGAGCGCGTAGTAGAGGAACGGAATGCACGCGACCGCGAGCAGGATGTGAACGGCGAGGATCGGCAGGTAAACGAACTGGTAGACAGTTTCGGGACCGGGAAACGCCTGCGGTCCGCCGGTCGCAACCAGCCGGTAGAGGTAGAGAACCAGAAACGACGCGAACAGGCCAAACGAGGTCAGCATCGCGGCTCTGTGTTTCGAGATCTCGCCGCGTCGAATCGATCGCCAGCCCAGCGTTATCGTTCCGATCGCGGTCAGGCTGATGAGCACGTTGACGTGCGGAATCGCGTCGAGTAGCCACTCCGGTGCGGTCGGAACGACCGACGGGGGAATCTGTCCACCCGCCGCCGCAAAGACCACCGCAAGCGAAACGACGCTCAGTATTCCGGTGAGAGGGCCGACGCGCTCTCGAGAGACGTATTCCATACATATTCGTTAGCCTGTCGGGGGAAAGCGGTTACTGTCCTCAAGTAGGGACTCGAGGGATAGCGACCGAACGAAACCGCTGGACGAGCGCTCTCGCTTGCGGTTGTTGGCTCCAGTAGAATTGTGCGTGGGTGATGTCCTCGGAGGAGATCACCTGCATCGTTGCGCTCGACGGCGATGCCGTCTCGCGCTGTTATGGTGGACTTCGTCCACCCATGCGATGCGTGGGACCGGATTTGAACCGGCGGACCCCTACGGGACAGCGCCCTCAACGCTGCGCCGTTGGCCTGGCTTGGCTACCCACGCTCGCGTTCTCTTTCTGCATTCAATCGTATCCAGTGTGACTATTAAAGCCCTTTCCTTTAGTCCGACGCCTGCGTCGATATCACATGGATCCGTCACAAACGGAGCGTTCAAATGCGCGAAATGCCAAATGGTATCATGGCCAAGTACTCGACTGGATCGTCCTCCGGCAGCGGCGGGACGTCCTGTGAACTCTGTGGCGCGGAGAGCGACTCGCTTACTCGAGCGAACGTCGCAGGCGCGGAGCTCGAGGTCTGTCCGAGCTGTGCTCCCCACGATGACGCCCAGCGAACGAGCGGTTCCAGCGGGGGCAATCGGGCGCAGAGCGACCGAGGCGGAGACGGGCCGAGCCGGAAGCAGAAAGCGGCCCAGAACGTCGCCAAAGCAAATCCGATCTGGGACGGCGACTCCGAGCACTGGGAGAAAGAGGGGACCAACTACGACGATGACCCGCTTCCGTACCTGGTTTCGGGCTACGGCGATATCCTGATCGAGGCTCGACAGGAAGCCGGATTACAACGTGGCGAACTCGCAGAGGAACTGGGCGTCCCGGAAAGCGACCTGCTCGCCGTCGAACAGGGACGAGCGACCCAGGCCGGAATCGGCGGTGGGCTGATCGCCGCACTCGAGGAGCGACTGGATATCGAACTCGAGGAGTAACCGTCTCTGGACTCGGTTCTCGAACGGAGGAATCGACGGCAAGCCACGGGTCGGCGAGCAGACTTTTATTGCGGGCAAACGGATATCAACCGATGAGCGGGCAACAAGCGGCCGCAGAGCCGTATACGACGCGATTCGAGACCGAGGTGGTGGCCGTCGACGGCCGACGGGTATGGCTCGAGACGAGTTATTTCTACGCCGAGAGTGGCGGACAGCCGGCCGACAAGGGGACGATCGGTGACGTCGACGTCGAAGACGTCCAGCTTACCGACGGCGAACAGGTTCACGTGCTGGCCGAGGAGCCGTCGTTCGACGCCGGCCGTCGCGTGCTCTGTCGGATCGACTGGTCGTTTCGCATGTACTGCATGCGCGCACACACCGCGAGCCATGCGCTCTACGGAGCGGGCAGAGAGCTCCTCTCCGATCTGGGATACGGAGGGTTCGACATCGGCGAGGAGAAGGTCCGCGTCGACCTCGAGAGTTCAACCGAAATCGACGACGAGATGCTGGTGGAGTTGAACGAGCAACTCAATCGAGTCGTCTGGGAGTCCCGCTCCGTTTCCTGGGAGGACGTTCCGGTCACGGATGCGCGCGAGCGTGAAGACATCGCCTTCAACGAGGCGACTGAAGAAGGCGCGTTCGAGAAAGGGCGCGTTCGACTCGTAACGATCGGAGAGAAAGACGAGAACGGTACCAGCGGTGTCGTTCCGCAGGATCCGTGGGACGTCGCGGCGTGTGGCGGCACGCACGTTCGGAACACGCGCGAAATCGGCCCGGTAACCGTTCTCGGCCGATCCAATCCGGGAGAGGGAATGACTCGAGTCGAGTTCGCCGTCGGCCCGAACGCTATCGATCGGCGGGCCAGGGAGAAGGAAACTGCGTTCGCGGCGAAGACGAAACTGGGTGTCGGCCTCGAGGACGTGACCGACGAACTCGAGCGTCGTGACACAGAGCGCGAGGAGCTCGCAGAGGAACTACGAGCCCGCGAACGCGAACTCGTTCGGGAACGCCTCGAGAACGGCCGAACGCTCGAGGATGACGAGGGCGAGGGCGGACGATGGGTACTCACAGACGTCGGCGAGATTTCGGCGGGAGTCGTCAGTGACGTTCTTGAGGACCGCCGAAGCGAATTCGGAGATATCGTCGTCGCAACCGGCGAAACCGATTCCGTCTTCGCCGTCGTCGGCACCGACGGATCGACAGCCGCGACGGCGGTACTCGAGGAGATTACAGCCGAGTTCGGCGGCGGAGGCGGCGGTTCGGATCGGCTCGCCCAGGGCGGCGGGTTCGACGCGACGCCAGCGGAGATTATCTCGGCACTCGAGTGAGTGGGGCCGTTTCCGACCTATTTTCCTTCCCGACTACGTTCGCGTCCTCGTCGTGGACTTGATCTCGTCGCCCTCGCGCCACTGGTAGTAATGGTACTCGGTTCCGGCGATCTCCGTGACCGAAACGGTCGCCCGATCGGGGACGCCCTCGGGTAACTCCACATTGGATCGATCAACATCTCTCGATTCCTCCCACGCCGCGCGCTCCTCGAGATATGTTGCGACCGCCCGGAGCGTCGACGGTTCCTCCGCCTCGAATACGGCGAGAGAGTCGAGAACGTCCTCATCGAGGCCTTCGGGAGGAAGCGGTCGGTCGGCATCGTTCATCGGATTAGCATCACCCACGAAGCGTCAAAACGTCACCGCTCGCGAACGGTACCGCCGGATAACCCCTCCCAGTCGACTCCGTATCCGAGACGGGAGAGCAGCGCGCTCGAGTCAGAGACACCGTACGACTCGAACACGGCTTCGGCGTCGGAGAGATCCATTCCGTCTTCGATCTTCGCCTCGAGTTCCTCGAGGACCGCCGGACGGACGAGCGTCCGACCGACGAGTTCGTGGTCGGGATAGGACGGTTCTGCGAGGGCGTCCTCGCTGACGCCGTACGTCTCGGCTAGCGAAGACAGTGTCACCGCGTCGTCGTCCGGTTCGATCGTTTCCGGAAGGGACGCCACACTTTCGGCGACGAGATCGGATTCGAACTCTCTGAGTACGCTCGCGACGTCTTTGAGGCGAACGGATTTCGAATAGGGGATCGCCCGATGATCTCGAGCCGCGATTTCTTCGCCGACGCCGAGCGATTCGTCAACCGCGACGATCATGTCGACGTCCTCGAGATTCTCGAGTTGCTCGAGTTTCTTCTCGACGTACTCGGGCGTCCAAAAGCCCATAATCTCGAGATACACGCGGAAGTCGGCGTGTTGGTACTCGAAGGCGAAATCGGGGATCATCACGCGGGTCCCGCTCTCTAAGGCCTCGGGCTCCCGGACGAGGTCCCACTCGAGGTCGACCGCTCCGACGCGGGCGGCGAACTCCGATTCGACGCCGCTGTCGAAGGAAACGTCCACGACCGGTTCCGCGTCGGGGATGGATACCGGGTCCTCGCTCGAGAGCGTCATCGTCCGCTCCGTTCCGCGGTCGTCGACCGTCGCCTCGAGTCGCCACTCCTCGGTCTTCGCGACGGTTCGCAAGAGTCTAGCAAATCGCGTCCCGTACCGCCTCGTGGCCCGAAAGAGACGCGTCGGCCCGGTGACGATGACCTCGCGTCCGTCGGTCGTCTTCTCGATTTCGTACATCAGTCGCAGGCGTTTGATCGCCGAAATCAGCGCCTTCGGATCGCTCGAGCGGACGCGGATCTCCGTGGCGTCGAACAGCGCCGTTTGGGCCAGCGAAAGATTGTACTGGGCCAGCAGTTCGTCTGGACTCCACCGCGCGTCGACCTCCTCTATGATCTGTCGGTCCTCGAGATCGGCGTACAACGACGCCGCGATGTCGTCCGCGGAGATCTCGAGGGTTTCGCCGGCCCCAACCAGCGCCATCGCGCGTTCCTCCTCGGAGGCGACCCCGCCGACGGCCTCCGCGGCTTCGAACGCGGCCCGCCTCGCCCGGACCGGCTCGAGCGGCGCTTCGGTCTGGACGGTCGTCTCGCGATCCAGAAGCGCACCGAATCCCCGAATCAGTTTGAATTCGTCGACGGGACGCTGGTTGCCACCGCCCGCGAAGTCGGTCTCCGGCGCGTCTCCCGCACTGGTGATCCCCCGTTCGAGTTCCTCCAGCGACGACTCGAGCGCGCCCCGCGGCTCGCCGACGTGGCCCTGATAGATCCCGATCACTCGGGCCGCGAGCGGCCGGTGTTCGCGTCCGGCAAAGCGCGGCTGGTACCCCCCTCCTGCGCGCGACACGCGCAACAGGTCCTTCGTCAACATCTACCAACCTATCAGTCGAGGGAGGGTAAAAGTCACCCGGAATGTGAAGTCTCCCGTGTCCCGATCTATCGCCGACGGTCGGCGACCCGTTCCTCGCTCGTCTCCTGACTTACGACTTCGTACAACAGCGCCCGTCCGCCGTCGGATTTCGGTCGAAGAATTCGACCGAGACGCTGGGTAAACTCGCGTTCGCTGCCGCTCCCAGAGAGGACGACGGCGACCGAGGCGTCGGGAACGTCGACCCCCTCGTCGAGAACGTTCGAGGTAACCACGCGCGAGTAGGTTCCCTCGCGAAAGCGCTCCAAGATTTCTCGGCGTTCGTCCGTTCCCGTCCGGTGGGTGATCGTGGGGATTAAGAATCGTTCGCTCACCTCGTAAGCCAGATCGTTCGACGCGGTGAAGACGATGATTCGTTCGTCGCGATGGTCGTCGAGAATCGTCTCGAGCGTCTGGATCTTGGCATCGCTTCCGCGGGTGATCTCGCGTGCACGCTGGCGTGCGAGCAACGCCTCGCGCGCCTCGGGGTCGTTGCCAGATCGCTTGACCAACTGCTGGTAGTCCGAGCCGCTGGTCATTCGGATGTTCGAGCTGGCGAGGTAGTCCGTGAAGATTGACTGGTTTTTCTCGTACTCCTCGCGTTCCTCGTCCGTGAGCGAGACCTCGAGCCGTTTGACGTCGTAGGGCGCGAGGTGGTCGCCGGCGAGTTCGTCGACCTCGATCCGGTGGACGAGCGGACCGACGAGATCTCCGACCACTTCGTGGGCGTCGTCCGGCCGCTCGAACGTCGCCGTGAGTCCGAGCCGTGCGGGTGCCGCCAATAGCCGTGCGATGTCTCGATACCCTTCGCCGCCGAGGTGGTGAACCTCGTCGAAGACGACGAGTCCGAACCGGTCGCCGACCGAATCCGCTTTCAGGTACGCCGAGTCGTACGTCGAGACGGTGATCGCCTCGAGTCGCTGTTCCCCGCCACCGAATCGCCCGATAGGAACGTCGAACTCGGCCTCGAGTTCCCGTTGCCACTGCTCGAGCAGGTCGATCGTCGGGACCACGATCAGCGTCGGTCTCGAGAGCCGCTCGATCGCTTTCAGCCCGATAACGGTCTTTCCGCTTCCCGTGGGGAGTTCGAGAACGCCTCTCGGAGCGGGTGCCAAATCACCGGCGTTCGCGGTCGAATCGGTCTCGAGCCAATCCTCGAGCGCCGTGTTCTGGTAGTCACGAAGCGTGTAGGCCGACTCGAGCCGAGGGAGGTCCTCGAGCGACAGTACTCGATCGTCGACGGCGGTTCCCCGAAGATTCTGACCGCCGTCTTCATCGATGCTTCGGAGGGCCTCGAGAAGGTCGGCGTATCGAACGGCCGGAATGCGATACGTCTCGGATCGCGAGTCCGACTCGAACTCGATGGTGGTCGAGTCGAGAAGTCTCGAGCGAACGCGTTCGGGGAGGGCTCCGTCGAGACGGACCGTCCCGTCTTCGTACCGAAGCGTGAGGTCGACTCCCTCGTCCGATTCCGGAGACGTCATAGCCCCAAGTCACGCCGGACGCACATATATCGATTGGCTGAGCACGTGTGGAGGTGGTGAGCGCTCGAGTTCAGTCGTATACGCCACACTTACGATCGCTATCGGGGGGGTTGACACGTCCGGGAGCGGACCTCAATCCTTTTATTACCGCTGTTCTTTGACTGGGATATGAGCGAAGACGAGGGCACGAACGCAGACGCCCAGGCCGTTCCGTCCGAGGAGCAATCCAACGACGTTGCCGAAGGGGATGAGCATTCGGCAAGCCAAACCGATCACACTGGCACCGCCGAGGATACCGAAGATTCGGCCGCTTCGGAGTCCGACACCGAAGCAGTCGCCGACGACTCGACCGGGGGCGAGATCCATCTCGACCCCTCCCTCTCGCCCGCGCTATCGGAATCCGTCGCGGATATTTCCGAGGCGGAAACGTCCGAGGAGGTCGACCGACTTCTCGAGGACGCGATCGAACGTGAGGAGGATCTCGCCGGTCGTATTGAGGAGCAAGCCGAGACAATCGGGGAGTTGCAAGCGGCACTCGAGGAACGAGACGGACGACTCGAGGAGGCAGAAGCCGAAGTCGAGGACCTCCAGAGCCGGCTCAAACGCAAGCAGGCCGACTTCCAGAACTACAAGAAACGAGCCAAAAAGCGCCAGGAGCAGATGAAAGAGCGCGCGACCGAGGACCTGGTCGAACGACTGGTCGGCGTTCGGGACAACCTCAAACGCGCGCTCGAGGAGGAAAGCGGCGACGTCGAAAGCCTCCGAGACGGCGTCGATATGACGCTCCGGGAGTTCGACCGAATCCTCGAGGACGAGAACGTCACGGAGATCGATCCGGAACCGGGAGCCGAGGTCGACCCACAGCGCCACGAGGTCATGATGAACGTCGACAGCGACCAGCCCGAAGGAACCGTCGCGGACGTGTTCACACCCGGCTACGAGATGGGCGAGAAGGTCATCCAGAACGCACAGATAACCGTCTCGAACGGGGAGTTAGCTGACGAAAGCGACAAAAACGGGGCAGAGGCGAGCGGCGCGACCGACGACGAAACGCCGAACGGGTCCGGAGACGACGAAGCGGAAGCCGAGAACTGACGCAGTTAGAAACCTGCCATGTAATTAGTGGAACAGCCGCCTGTTACCACATCATCCCTTGCAGCCCTTCATTTTCCGTCGATCGTCGAATCCGGTGCTTCCATTTCCTCGAGAAACCGCCGAACCTCACTCTCGATCCGATCCGTCGCTTCGACCGGTCCGAGGTGATTGACGCCCTCGAACTCCACGAAACGACTATCTGAGAGTGCGTCGTGAACCGCGCGAACGCTATCCCGAAGGTGTGACGGTCCCTCGCTCCCGCTGAGCAAGAGTGTCGGCGCATCAATGTCCAATACGTCGGGAAGCGGATGGTCCTCGAGCGCGCGATCCATTCGAACGGTGTTTTCGACGTGTTCGACGCAGTCGGGCCAGGCCGGCCACTCCTCGAGCCATCGGTCGAGGTCGTCGATCTCGCCGCCGTGGATCACTTCCTCGAGATGCAGTTTCATCGCCTCGCGGCAGTTTCCGTCCTCGAGCTTCGCTTGCATTCGGGACGCGAGGTCCGCTCGCTCCCGGTACTCGCCGACGAGATAGGCGGGTTCGTAAGCGACGACCGCCGTAACCGACCGCTCGCGGGCGGCCTCGATCGCCTGGAGGCCGCCGAAGGAGTGGCCGAACAGGATCGGATCGCCGGTGACCGAGTCGATCACTGCTCGAGCGTCTCCGACTTCGCGTCCGATTCCGTACTCCTCGGCGTCGCCGCTGTCGCCGCGTCCGCGCCGGTCCGAACGGACGACGGTAAAGTCGTCGGCTAATCGGGGAACGAGCGATTCCCAGTAACGGCGCGTCCCCCCGCCGTGGAGCAAGACCAGCGGTGGGCCGTCTCCGTGTTCGTCGTACGCGATACTGGTGCCGTCTGCTGACGTGATTGTCTGCATGTGGACTCTCCGATTCGCCGCCAGCTGGGCTAAGCGTGTCTCGAAATCGTTCGACAATTTATATGCGGTCGTACGACAAGCGACCGTACTGGACGTGACGAGCTATTCCGGCAACGGCGGCCAGGTCGAAGCGACGGTGGTTTCGATCAGGTGCGTCTGCGCGCGACGGAGCCGTTCGGAGAGCGACGACGGCGAAATCTCGAGTTCGCCTGCGACCGCCTCGAGCGAGGCACCACGGGGGATCTCGTAGTATCCCATCTCGTAGGCGATCCGGAGCGCCTCGCGCTGGGGATCGGTCAGTCCGTCGCCCGGCTCCTCAGGTTCGCCGACGCGGCCGAGTCGTCGAAGCGAAAATCCCGCGTTCTCCTGCCAGAATCGGCGAAACTCGTGGAACGCGCCGCGGTCGGCGAACCAGCCGGTCTGGATCCACCCGTTCGGTGTGGCTCTGATCCGCTCGATGGCCGACTCGGTGGTCGCCAGGGCACGGAGCCCCGAGAGGTCGACCTGACCGCCGAGCTGATCCGCTAACCCGACAGCTGGGACCACCTGATAGCGACGGGTCTCGCCCGCCTCTCCGAGCACCGTATACGCCGCGACAAAGGACGACGACTCGAGCGCGCGCTCGACCGCGTCGTGTGAACCGTGGATTACGTGGACGATAAACGGGGGGCGATCACCGTGGTTGAACTGGATCTGAACCTCGATGGTCGCCGCCGGGACGGCGTCGGCCACTTCGACTAACGGGAGCGCTTCGCAGTGGATTTCGAACTCGGCGACCAGTCCCATGCTGAGACGGTTTCGGTCGATGACTATCCGTGTGTTGATACGATCGAGCCCGTCGGTTCGCGGACCGGAAGACTCGAGCGCACCAGAATTTTACTCGCGACCAAACTAACGAGAAACGACGGTAAACGCGCTCACGTTGCATTTTATTCGAACGACGACCCCAGCTAGTAAGCTTTAAAACAAAGTGCGCGTTATACCCGGCCAGATGACGAGCAACAAGATTCTCGGGATCGACCTCGGGACGACGAACAGTGCCTTCGCAGTGATGGAAGGCGGTGACCCGGAGATCATCGTCAACTCGGAGGGAGACCGAACGACGCCGTCGATGGTCGCGTTTACCGACGACGACGAACGGCTCGTCGGCAAACCGGCGAAGAATCAGGCGATTCAGAACCCGGAGAAAACCATCTCCTCGATCAAACGCCACATGGGCGAGGAGGACTACACCGTAGCGGTCGAGGACGAGGAGTACACGCCCGAAGAGATCTCGGCGATGATCCTCCAGAAGATCAAACACGACGCCGAGGAGTACCTCGGTGACGACCTCGAGAAGGCCGTCATTACGGTGCCGGCGTACTTCTCGGATCGACAGCGCCAGGCGACCAAGAACGCCGGCGAGATCGCCGGCTTCGACGTCGAGCGGATCATCAACGAGCCGACAGCGGCGTCGATGGCTTACGGACTCGAGGACGACTCCAATCAGACGGTCCTCGTCTACGACCTCGGCGGCGGGACGTTCGACGTTTCCATCCTCGATCTGGGCGGTGGCGTCTATGAGGTCGTCGCGACCAACGGTGACAACGACCTCGGTGGCGACGACTGGGACCACGCCATCATCGACTGGCTGGCCGAACAGTTCGAGAACGAACACGGCGTCGACCTCCGCGAGGATCGACAGGCACTCCAGCGGCTCAAAGACGCCGCAGAGGAGGCCAAGATCGAACTCAGTAGCCGAAAAGAGACCGAGATCAATCTCCCCTTCATTACGGCGACCGACGACGGCCCGATCCACTTAGAAGAGAGCATGACTCGAGCCAAGTTCGAGTCGCTCACGACGGACCTCATCGAGCGCACCGTCGAACCGACCGAACAGGCACTCGAGGATGCGGGCTACGGGAAGGGCGAGATCGACGAAGTGTTGCTCGTCGGCGGCTCGACCCGGATGCCACAGGTATCGGACAAGGTCGAGGAACTCATCGGCGAGGAGCCACAGAAGAACGTCAACCCCGACGAAGCCGTCGCGCTCGGCGCGGCGATTCAGGGAGGGGTTCTCGGCGGCGAAGTCGACGACGTCGTTCTGCTCGACGTGACCCCGCTCTCGCTCGGTATCGAGGTCAAGGGCGGCCTCTTCGAACGACTCATCGAGAAGAACACGACGATTCCGACCGAGGAGTCGAAGGTGTTCACGACCGCCGCGGACAACCAGACGTCGGTCCAGGTTCGGGTCTTCCAGGGCGAACGCGAACTCGCCGAGAAGAACGAACTGCTCGGGGAGTTCCACCTGACTGGCATCCCGCCGGCACCGGCCGGAACGCCGCAGATCGAGGTCGGCTTCTCGATCGACGAGAACGGGATCGTCAACGTCTCCGCAGAGGACAAGGGAACCGGCACGAGCGAGGAGATCACGATCGAAGGCGGTGCCGGCCTCTCCGACGACGAGATCGATCGGCTCCAGGAAGAAGCCGAGGAACACGCCGAAGAGGACCAGCAGCGCCGCGAACGGATCGAGGCTCGCAACTCCGCCGAAGCCGCGATCCAGCGCGCCGAGACGCTCCTCGAGGAGAACGAGGACGTCGACGACGAACTTCGCGAGAACGTCGAAGCCGCCGTCGAGGATCTCGAGGAGACGATCGACGACGAGGATGCCGAAGCCGACGACATCGAGGAGGCGACCGAGACCCTGAGCAAGGAGCTTCAAGAGATCGGCAAACAAGTCTATCAGGACGCCGGCGCAGGCGCGGCGGGCGGTGCAGGCCCCGGCGCTGGGGCGGGCGGAGCCGCTGGCGCCGGACCGGGCGCTGGTGCAGGACCAGGAGCCGCAGCCGGTGCAGGGATGGGTGGCGGCATGGGCGGTGGACCCAACCCGGGAGCGGGCGGCCCGGATGCAGATGACGACGAGTACGTCGACGCCGACTTCGAAGACGTCGAAGACGATAACGACGAAGACGGCGATAGCGACGACTCCTAACGACCTCGAGCGCTCGTCCTCGTAGTTCGTTTACGAGGTAGCACAAACGTTCGTTTCAAGTGGCTCAATCGATTATCGGGGAGTAACGAATGAGTGAGGATTTCTACGATGTTCTCGGCGTGAGCCCGGACGCGTCTCCCGAGGAGATCAAGCAGGCTTACCGGTCGAAGGCGACGGAGTATCATCCAGACGTCAGCGACGACCCCAACGCCGAAGAGAAGTTCAAGAAGATTCAGAAGGCAAAGCAGGTCCTGACTGACGAAGAGAAACGAAGCGCGTACGACCGAATGGGCCACGATCAGTACGAACAGGCCGAAAAGCACGGCTACGACGCGAGCGAAGGTGGTGCCGGCGGCATGGGTGGCGGCCCCTTCGGCGGCATGGGCGGTGGCGGGATGGGCGGCGGTGGCGGCCTCGGCGATATCTTCGAGCAAGTCTTCGGCGGAGGCGGCGGCCGCGGACGGCGCGGCCCGCGGAAGGGCAGAAACATGCGGACCAACCTCGAGATCGATCTCGAGGAGGCCTACGACGGGGCCCAAAAGCAGTTCACGATCGCCCGCCCCGAGGAGTGTGACACTTGCCACGGCGAGGGCCACCCGCCGGAAGCGGACGCAGAAACCTGTCCGGAGTGTCAGGGACGCGGACAGGTCACACAGGTCCAGCAGACGCCACTCGGGAGAGTCCAACAGACGACAGCGTGTCCGCGCTGTGAGGGCGAGGGAACGCTCTACTCGGAAACCTGTAGCGACTGTCGCGGCGAAGGATACGTTCGCGAGGAAGTCACCCTCACCGTCGACGTTCCGGCGGGGATCCAGGACGGCCAGACGCTCAGGATGGAAGGCGAAGGAAGTCCGAGTCCGGAGGGCGGCCCGAGCGGCGACCTGCTGATCGACGTCTCGATCCGCGAGCACGAGGAGTTCGAACGCGACGGAAACGACCTCCGGTACAGACTCCCAATTTCGTTCCCGCAGGCGACCTTCGGCGACACGGTCGAAGTGCCGACGCTCGACGGCGCGGCCGAGTTCGAGATTCCCGACGGCACCCAGAGCGGCGAAACGTTCCGCCTCGAGGGCAAGGGCATGCCGCGACTCCAGCGACGCGGCAGCGGCGACCTCTTCGTACAGGTCCAGATCGTCACGCCCGACAGCTTGAACGCCGAACAGCGGGAGGCGCTCGAGGCGTTCGCGGAAGCCGGCGGCGACGAGATCGAGGTCAACGAAGGCTTCTTCGAGAAGATCAAGCGAGCGTTCTAGACCCGCTCGTTCTCGTGTTTTGAACCGTCTCTCGAGATCGAACGATTGGATTTCCTGTTTGTCTCGGGATCGCGAAACGAGGCTTATTTCGATCGCCGTTGGAGCGCCCAGTGGGTGAATACGACCCATGCCAGCACAACAGATTCTGCTACTCGCCGGCGATTTTGTCGAGGACTACGAGGTGATGGTTCCGTTTCAGGCTCTCGAGATGGTCGGACACGAGGTCCACGCGGTCTGTCCGGAAAAAGAGGCCGGAGACGTCTGTCCCACCGTGATTCACGACTTCGAAGGCGACCAGACCTATACCGAAAAGCCGGGGCACAACTTCGAGCTGAACCACGATTTCGACGCCGTTGATCCGGACGAGTATGACGCGCTCGTCGTCCCGGGTGGCCGCGCGCCGGAGTATCTCCGAACGTACGAGGACGTCCTCGAGATCGTCCGTCACTTCTTCGAGGCCGAGAAACCCGTCGCATCGCTGTGTCACGGGGCACAGATCCTCGCCGCTGCGGATGTCCTCGAGGGACGAACCTGCACGGCCTATCCGGCGCTTCAGGCGGACGTCGAAGGTTCGGGCGGCACGTGGGAAGACGGCGTCGTTCGAGACGATAACCTCGTCACGGGACAGGCCTGGCCGGACCATCCCGAATGGCTCGCCGAGTTCCTCGAGGTTATCGGAACCGAGATCGAGCACGTCGAGCCGGCACCGGCGGACGACTGACGGCGGACGATTGACGATTCGTCCCCATTGTGCCGACTCGAGTCGGCGTCTTTTTTCCGCTCCGAACGAATCTTCACGTATGACCGCAGCAACGGTCGGTGAGCTGTTCACTCGAGACCGACGATCGGACCGGCCCTCGCTCGAGGACGCGACCGGCCGAACCTACGACACTCACTGGCTCTGTACGAGCACCTGGAAGGCCGGGAATTTCCTCCGGCACAGCGGGGTTCGCGAGGGCGTAAGCGTCGGCGTCGCAGGCTCCGGGCCGATGGCGCTCCTGTCGTTTTTCGGCACCGCGTTGCTTGAGGGAACTACCAGGTTCGATCCGTCGGAGAATCTCGCGTCTGAGGGCACAAGAGAACCGACCGTGGA
Source organism: Halostagnicola bangensis (assembly GCF_054653435.1). Classification (NCBI taxonomy): domain Archaea; kingdom Methanobacteriati; phylum Methanobacteriota; class Halobacteria; order Halobacteriales; family Natrialbaceae; genus Halostagnicola; species Halostagnicola bangensis. The sequence goes on from NZ_BAAIGG010000002.1 coordinate 2,711,227, forward strand.
TGGCCAGCCGTACCGAGCAGTCGTCGCCCCGACCTCGAGGGTCAGCGATTTCGAGTTACCGGACGGTGCCCAGCGGATCGGCTACGGAGCGAGTTCGGACGATCCGGCCGTTCACCACTTCGATAAAGGGCTCTGGAGTGAGAACCCCTCGTTTCCACCGATCGATATCGATTCGGAAACTCCTCTGCTGACCGACGGTGAGCGAACGGTCACGCACGGCGAAGCACTCGAGTGCGCGCGGGAGATCATCGAAACTGAGGAGATCGAGGTGGGAGACCGAGTCGTCCTCCGGGCTCCGCTAGGCGATCCGCGGACGGTCGCCGCCGGCGTGATCGCGCCCCTGCTCGCCGACGGCGTCTGCGTTCTCACGGAAGAGATGAACGGGCTCGAGACACGGGATCCCGACAACCGCGGCGCGTACGCGGACAACCGTGGCGCGTACGCGGTTACGACACGCGAGCGTCAATCGGTTCCCGAACCTCGACGTATCGACCTCGAGGGCGTCTCGCTGTAGTACTCAGAGAAACGGATCGCTACAGTCGATGATGACCCCGTGTTGCGGACAAACGTACTTGCAGTGGCGTTTGTACATTGGCGTCTCACAGAACGGACACGGTGGTCCGGTTCCGGCCTCGAGGTCGCGTTCGTCTCCGGAGTCGCTTTCTTTCCTGGAATCTGTCTCGTTACGGTAGCTCATCGGTAATCCTTCGTTCGCGCTTTGGACGACTTCTCGTATCACGTCCGAAGACCGGCGACACTATCAACGTGACGACCGCTTGAGGCAGAAGAATACGAAAATCGAATCGGCGAACGGAGTTCGAACCGTCGGAATCAGTTACTGGTCGGTACGACTACGTTAACACTCGCTCCAGCCACAGGACTCGCAGGTCTTGCAGCCTTCGGAGAAGTAAAGCGAGAGCGATCCGCAGGACGGACACTCCGGCGACTCGCCGGCGTCAATGAGGTCCTGGGTCGCGTCGTGGTCCTCTTCGACCGGTGACTGGGCTTTGGCACCGCCGTCGGTCTCGTGAGCGTCGGTCGGTTCAACGGCCACGTCGGCGTCGGCCGACTCCTCGAGGGTCGCCTGTTTCGGGTATGGTTTGTCGATCTCGTTGTCGAGGTAGCGACGCATCGCGGAACCGATGGCGTCCGGAATCGACTGGATCTGCTCGCCTTTGTCCCAGGCGACTTTCGGGCTGCGCGTGCCACAGAGTTCGTCGACGATTTCCTCCGGATCGACGCCCGAGCGAAGCGAGGTCGAGATGACCTTCGCCAGCGCCTCGGTGAAGGAGTTCGTGAAGCCGCCCGAGTGACCGATGTTCGCGAATAGCTCGAAGGGTTGTCCGGTCTCGGGGTCCTCGTTGATCGTCACATAGACTTTTCCGTAGCCGGTGTCGATGCGCTGGCTGACGCCCTGCAGGGCGTCCGGCCGCTCGCGTTTCTCAGTGAAGTCGACGTGAACTGGTTCACCCTCGACATCGCCGAGCAGCGAGTCGATGTCGTCTTCGAGAATCTCCTGGACGTCCTCGCTCTCGAGGAACGCCTCGAGCCCGCCGAAGATTTCCTCAATCTGGTCGACGAGCGCCTCGGCCGCCTCGGTCTCGTCGGCGAAGTCGGCGTTATCTGCGCGGGTCGTCAGCACCTGCTTCGAGCGGGTGCCGTCGCGGTAGTAGGTAACGCCCTTTCCGCCGTTGTCGTAGACCCACTCGAAGACCTCTTTGGCGTCCTCGAGCGTGGAGTCGTTCGGCGCGTTGACCGTCTTCGAGATCGCCGAGTCGACGCCGTTCTGGCAGGCACACTGGACCGCGGCGTGTTGTTTCGCCGAGAGGTCGCTGGTGATGACGAACAGTTCGCCGATAGCGTCCGGAACCGTCTCGAGGCCCTCGACGCCGTCGAACTGGTTGGTCGCCATCTGCTCTTGAGCTTCCGCTTTCACGGCGTCGACGTCGATGTCGTTGTCCTCTAAGGTGCGCAGGAAGTAGTCGTCGAACTCGACCAACATCTCGTCGCCCTGCACGTCGTCGGTGACGTTCTTGTAGTAGGCGACGTTGTAGATCGGCTCGCAGCCGCCGGTCGTGTTGCCGACCATCGACGTCGTGCCGGTCGGTGCGATCGTGGTGACGTTGTGGTTGCGGATCGGGAAGCCGTCTGCCCAGTTGTCGGCGTCCTCGTTGGTCTGGTGTTCGAACCACTCACGGTACTCGGTGGGGTTCGCGTACTTGGATTCGTCCCAGTCGGCAAAGGAACCGCGCTCGAGTGCGAGTTCGTGGCTTTTGGCCTTCGCGCCGTGGTTGATGTGGGTCAACAGCTGGCTGGCGATTTCGTTTCCTTCCTCGCTACCGTACTTCACGCCGAGCTGGACGTACAATTGCGCGAGACCCATAACGCCGAGACCGATCTTGCGCATGTCGCTGACCGTCTGCTCGATCTCCTCGACGGGGAAGTCCGACATCGTGACGACGTTCTCGAGGAACCGGGTGCCGTACTCGATGCGTTCGTCGAACTCCTCGAAGTCGATTGCCTCCTCGAGGAAGGCTTCGATGGCGGCTTCGTGGGAGTCGTACTCGTCAGTGTGTTCTTCGGACCAGACGCGCCAGTCGGGTGCGTCGAGGTCTGCGAGCGTCGAGAGGTTGATATGGCCGAGGTTACAGGCCTCGTTCTCCTCGAGGGGCTGTTCGCCACACGGGTTCGTCGCGAGAATCTGGTGATCCGGCTCTTCCTCGACGTCGAAGGAGTGTTGCTTGTTCACTCGCTCGAGATAGATGACGCCGGGTTCGCCGTTTTCGTGAGCACCTTCGACAATGCGCTCGAAGATGAGTTCGGCGGGAATCGAGAGCGGTTCGCCGACCTCGACGTGCTCGGCGAGGTCGTAGCGACCGTACATCTCCTTGGTCTCCTCGGTGGCGATGTGTGGTTCCTCCGTGCGCGGATTGGTGAAGGTGTACTCCTCGTCGTTCTGGACGGCTTCCATGAAGTCGTCCGTGACGCCGACGGAGATGTTGAAGTTCGACAGGTGGCCTTCGACGGCGTTACGAAGGTGTTTGGGAACACGCCCGTCCTCGTCGATGAGGTCTCGAGACTCTTCGAGTGCCTCGCTGAAGGAGGTGTAGGTGTAGTCGTCGGGGTCGTTGAGACGGAGCGTATGCGCCAGTGAGACGTCCTTGTTCTTCGCGTGGATGAACTCGATAACGTCGGGGTGGGAGACGCGCATAATTCCCATCTGGGCACCGCGTCGGGTCCCCCCCTGGGCGATCGTCTCGCAGAGCTGGTCGTAGGTCCGCATGAAGGTGATCGGTCCGGAGGCGATGCCGCCGGTCGAACCGACGGAGTCGCCGAACGGACGGAGCTTCCAAAAGCCGTAGCCGACGCCGCCGCCGGACTGGAAAACCTCGGCCGCCTTCTTTGCGGTTTCGTGAATATCCGAGAGATCGTCGTCCGGAGACATGACGAAACAGGCCGAGAGCTGCTGGAGCTCGTCGCCGGCGTTCATCAGCGTCGGCGAGTTCGGCATGAACGAAAGCGATTCCATTCCCTCGGTGAACGTCTCGGTGACGTCTTCGACGTGTTCGCGGACCTCCGCGGGGAGTTCCGGAACGACGGTCTCGTAGGCGAACTTGTTGACGTTCGATTCCGTGAGCGTCGTTTCAACGTCGTCGGTTGCCGTGACTCCCTCACCGAACACCTCCTCAGCGAGTTCGTCCCGCCGCGGGTGGTCCGGCTTGAGCTGGTCGGGCGTAACGGTAATCTCGAGATCGCGTTGTTCGGCTTCATACGGTGCTTCCGCGAGCGCAATGTTCCGTCCGACGCGCTCGAAGAGATCCTCCTGACTCTCGATCAGGTCGCCGTTTGCGTCCTTGCGAAGGTAGCGAGCCGGCAGAATATTCTGATAGGCGTTGTCGGTCATGCGCGCCTCGAGGGTGTCCCCGTCGGTACGCTTGATCGGCAATGTTAGATCGTCCGCAGAGAGGTCTGTCTTACTCATGCGCGAGACACCTCGAGGCAAACGCGTCGCCGCCTGCCATTTCCGTACTGAAGTTGGTCCTTGTTCGAATCATTCGTGACGAAAGTCTGGTATTCATCCATTCCTCATAAAACGTGGTGATGTAGTCCTACGTTTCTTGTATTAGCACAATTTCACTTGTACAGAAGCCTCTGTCAAGTGTTGTGCGGTGGTCTGTATTGCGACAGCCGAGACGGCCGTCTGCGTGGGTAACAGCTAGTACGGAGTGGACGGTCTTAATGATTTTCAGACCGATCTGAAAGTAGAATCGTTAGTTGAATCATTCGTCCAGATCGACCTATTGAGGGGCTACAGAACAGTCTCGCGTCGGTTACGTTCACCCCAACTCATTTTTCATAGTACCAGAAAGGTTACGTCCTTCCGTTCAACACATCCAATATGATCGGCGTACTCACAGGATCAACGATGTTTCTCGTCATGGCAGCACTCGCCGCCCTCCTGGTCGCTGTCATCGCTATCCGTATCGCAATCAAACTCGCTATCCGAGTTGGCGTACTGGCCGCGGTCGTCCTCGGTGCCTACTATACCGCCGGCTACCTGGGATACGTCGGGTAATCGATATCAGTTAACCGCAGTATCGCTTCTAACTCCGATCACGCGACGGTTCTCTTTGCGTTCGGTTCGAAGTAATCAGACCTGTCGAGTAGATTTGGCGACAAGTCGTGACCCCTTTTAAACGGTCTCGAGGAAGTTCTCGATCAGGTCGTGTCCGACTGCGGTCAACACGCTTTCGGGGTGGAACTGCACGCATTCGATCGGGTACTCGCGGTGACGCACGCCCATCACGAGCGTTTCCGAACCGTGTTCGGCCGTCGCCGACACGTCGAAACAGTCGGGAATCTCCGTCGCGACCAGCGAGTGGTATCGGCCTGCGCGGAACCCGTCCTCGAGTCCGTCGAAGACGGTCGTTCCGTCGTGATCGATCGAAGACGCCTTTCCGTGAATCGGGTCCGGGGCCCGGCCGACCGATCCTCCGTACTCGTAGACGGCGGCCTCGAGCCCGAGACAGACGCCGAGCGTCGGAACGTCGGTACTCACCTCGCGAAGCACGTCCATGGAGACGCCGACATCGCGGTCGTGTTTCGGGTGGCCGGGACCGGGGCTGATGATGATCGCATCCGGATCAACGGCCCGCACCTCGGCGAGCGAGGCGGTGTTTTTCAGGACTGCCGTATCGGCGTGCTGGCTCACGTACTCGACGAGGTTGTACGTGAACGAGTCGAAGTTATCGATGAACAGTACGGTCGGGCGGCCGGCATCGCTCGAGGACGCGGTCGCGCTCATCGGGGCACCTCCGCGGGTGATGGTTCGGCGGGTGGCTTCTCCTCGATACGCTCGAGTGCGGCGAGGACGCCGCCCATCTTCTTCTCGGTCTCCTCGTACTCCGCGGTTGGATCGCTGTCGGCGACGAGCCCCGCGCCCGCGCGAACGGTTATTCGTTGCTGACTCGAGGTTGCATCCGGCGTCTCGTCTTCCACCGTCGCCGTCCGGATCACGATCGCGAAGTCCGCGTCGCCCGTCCACGAGTAGTAGCCGACGCCCCCGCCGTACAGTCCGCGCGGTTCGGTCTCCAGATCGTCGATGATCTCCATTGCCCGAACTTTCGGCGCGCCCGAGAGCGTCCCGGCGGGGAACGACGCTCGAGTCGCGTCGAATGCGTCGGCGTCCGCGGCTAACTGGCCGGTAACGGTCGATTCGATGTGCTGGACGTGGCTGTACTTGAGGACGTTCATGAACTCCTCGACGCGGACCGAGCCGGGTTCCCCGACGCGCCGGACGTCGTTTCGAGCGAGGTCGACTAGCATCGTGTGCTCGGCTCGTTCCTTGTCGTCGGCGAGCATCTCGCCCGCCAATCGTCGATCCTCGACGGGGCTCGAGCCCCGGTCGCAGGTTCCGGCGATCGGATTCGACATAACCTCTCGTCCGCGAACCGAAAGCAGCGTTTCGGGACTCGCGCCGACGACGGTGAGGTCGCCGTGATCGAGGAGGTACATGTACGGCGACGGGTTCACGTCGCGCATCGCCTCGTAGAAGCCGAGCGGGTCGACGTCGCCGTAAAGCTCTCGGGTCCGCGAAATCACGCCCTGGTAGATGTCGCCGTCGAGGACGTGTTCTTTCGCTCGTCGGACGCTCTCCTCGTACTCGTCTTTCGAGCCCGCGACCTCGTCTTCGCGAACGAATCCGCCCGTGTCGGGCTCTTCGGCGGCTTCGAGGATCGAACCCACCCGTTCAGCTTCTTCGCGGATATCCTCGTACACGGCGGCTGGATCGTCGTCGGGTTCGAGAACCGGCGTAAACACGAGCGAGAGCGTTCCGTCGCGCTCGTCGAACGCGAGCGTCTTCGTCGTGAGGACGAACTGGGCGTCCGGGAACCGCGAGTCCGGGCGCTCGAGGCCGACTTCCTCGAGCCAGAGATCGTAGACGGCGTCGTAGGCCAGGAAGCCGACGAGCCCTCCCTCGAGATGCTGTCGATCGTGGTCCGGGACGTTCGCGAGTCGGACGTCCGGTAACGCGCCGCGGAGGGAATCGACGGTGTCGCCGCCCTCGTTCGGTTCGATTAGATCCATCGGTGCGCTGTCGGAAAGCGCCTCGACGGTCGTCCCGTCGGGACCGACCGTTACGACCGCCTCGGGATCGTAGCCGACGTACGAAAACCGGGCGTGGCGCTCGGCCTCCGCAGAACTCGGTCGAAACGCGCCGTCGGGATCGCTCGAGGGTGTCTTCTGTGCGCTCTCGAGAAGGAAGGCGTACGGGTTTTCATCGGTGTCTGTCGTCTGTGCTGGTTTCGACTTCGAGGATCGTCCGGTGAGTGCCGCGTAGGCGGCAAGCGGCGTCGTCTCGAGGTCGTACGTCGCGACGAGACGAACCACAGCCGGTCGGTCCTCCGAAGCGCCGGCGTGTTCGCAGAACTCGGCACGGTCGAGGTCGAACGCGGGCGTCTCGCTCGTTTGGTCCGCGTGTTCGGAATCTGTGGTGTGTTCAGTCATGAATCGAATACGTTGGATGTGAGGGGTCAGGGGCCCGGTTCGACCGTCTGTGTGTCGTCGGTCGCGCGTTCGACGAACGAAGCAACTGCGTCCGGATCTTTGACACCACCGCTGGCTTCGACGCCGCTCGCGACGTCGACGGCGAACGGATCCGCAGTGCGGACGGCGTCGCTGACGTTATCAGGAGTCAGTCCGCCGGCGAGAATAACGGGCGAGTCGAGGTCGGTCGTTTCGGCTCGCGTTCGTTCCCAGTCGTGGGTCCTGCCGGTTCCGCCGCCGCCGTCTTCGCCCGTCGAGTCGACGACGAAGCCGTCGACCATATCGTCGTACGCTTTCGCAGACGAGACGTCTCCGGCGTCGACCGCCAGCAAGATCTGGGTTTCGAGTTTTGCGCGCAGATAGGCGAGATCTCCGGGTCGGATATCGCCGTGCAGCTGGATCGCGTCCGGTTCGATTTCGGTCACCAACTCGATCGCCCGCGCGTAGTTCGACGGCATCGTTACGAGGACAGTCGTAACGAACGGCGGGGCCGCCGCAACGAGTTTCGCCGCGCGTTCCGGGGATACTTTTCGCGGAGTATCGACGGAAACATCGGAAATGATCCCAACGGCGTCCGCGCCCGCATCGACTGCCGTCTCTAGGTCTTCGACCCGAGTGACGCCACAAATTTTGACTCGCGTCATCGTACCTCCGGGGAGACCGACCGAAGCCGATCGAGTTTCGCCGCCGCGTCGCCGCTGTCTATCGCCTCGGCGGCGATCGATGCGCCCTCCTCGAGCGAATCCGCTTCGTCGGCGATGTAGATCGCGGCCCCCGCGTTCGCGAGGATCACGTCTCGTTTCGCGCCCGTAACGTCCCCTTCGACGATCCCGCGGAGATCGGACGCGTTCGCTTCTGGTGACCCACCCGCGATATCGGAGATGTCGTGGGAGTCCAGACCGATGTCGGCCGGCTCGAGCGTCGTCGTCTCGACGTCGGTGCCGTCGACCTCCGCGGCGACGGTTTCGCCGTGGACCGCGATTTCGTCGGTTCCGGCCCCGTGGACGACGAGTGCGCGTTCGACGTCCATGCGAGAGAGCGCCTCTGCAAGAACGGGGACGAGTTCCGGATCGTAGACGCCGACGATCTGGCCGTCCGCGCCGGCGGGGTTGGTCAGCGGACCGAGCACGTTGAATATCGTCCGCATCCCGAGTTCCTTTCGCGGGCCGATGACGGCTTTCATCGCGGGGTGAAAGACCGGGGCGAGCATGAATCCGATCCCGTCCTCTTCGATCGCTTCCTCGACGGCGGGCGGTTCGGCCTCCACGTTGACGCCGACCTCCTCGAGGACATCCGCGCTGCCCGAGGACGAGGACACCGAGTAGTTGCCGTGTTTGGCGATCGGCACGCCGCTGCCGGCGGCGACGATGGAACTCGTCGTCGAGACGTTGATCGTGTCGTAGTCGTCTCCGCCCGTGCCGACGATGTCGACCAGTGGCTCCCGGTCGGGCGAAATCGTTCGGGCCGCGGCGCGCATTCCTTCGGCGAAGCCGGCGATTTCGGTTTCCGTTTCTCCTTTCGCGCGCAACGCCGCGAGCAGTGCACCGATCTGTGCCTCCGTCGCGTCCTCGAAGACGGCTACCGAGGCCGCTCGAGCGTCTTTCTGTGTGAGATCTTTGCCGTCAGTCACTCGTTCGACGTACTCCTGCATAGTGAACACCAATGTACGTAGTTGTCTTACAATGTTCAAATGAGTACATCGGCTTAAACGTATCGGACCACCCGTGGGGATGGCTCGCGTACGCCGACCGATTCGAAACCTTCAATTACGGTGGTCGGCAACGATTAGTTGCACGAGGCGCGACGGGCGCCGAGAAAACCGGACGGGTTGGTGGTCTAGTCTGGTTATGACACCTCCTTGACATGGAGGAGGCCGGCAGTTCAAATCTGCCCCAACCCATTTTCACGACGCAATAACGAAGAACGGAGTGATGAGTTCGCGTCGTGAAAATTGTTGATTGCAGATTTGAACGAGACAAGTCGCAGCCCGGGAAGCGAACGAAGTGAGCGACCCGGAACGTCTTGGCGTTGTTCAAATCTGCCCCACTCCGCTTTCGAAGAATCAATTTCTCCTCGAGAATCGGTCTCCCCTCGAAACGGCCCAACCACAGGAAGACCCAATCTCGAGAAAACAGCAATTCCGAAAACCGTTACCCGACAGAAGCCCGGCTACCTCGAGAACAGTCCTCTGAGACGATCGAACAGCCCGCTGGGACCCTCGTCAGTTTCGGAATCTTTCGTCGCATCGGATTCGCCGGTTTCGGGATCAGCCGCAGACGGTCCGATCGATCCGGAGAGCGGCCCGTCAGTCGATGACCTGCCGCGAGTGGCCCTCGAGGACGAACCGGAACCGGTCGTCGACTCGAGGTCGTCCATCGAAAGCTCGATATCGCTGATATCGGTCGTCTCCTCGCGGCCTTCGCCGGCCTCGGCCGCGCGGACATCGGAGCCGGTGACTTCCCCGCGTTCGATACGCGAAGAAAGGTCAGGTTCGGCGTCCTCGAGCGAATTTTCGGTTTCCGTTGTTGGTCCGGATTCCGTCGTGGGTTCCGATCCCGGTGTGAGAGCTGGCTCCGTAGTGGATTTGGACTCCGTTTCGGGTTCCGGCTCTGTGGGTGGCGCTTCGCCGGAAACGATGTCGTCTTCGGAACCGGTTCCAGGAACTCGATTCGCACTTGCGTCGTCGTCGCTCGAGTCGTCGGCGAGCACGGCGGATGGATCAGCTGGTGGGCCGGTTTCGATGGTCGTGGTGTTGGGCTTCGGGTCGCCGACAGCGTCGGGTTCAGAGTCGGCTTCGGTTTCGTTGTGGCGCTCAGAGTTGTCTCGGGTTTCGCTATTGCGCTCAGAGTCGGCTTCGGTATCGCCGTCGCACTCAGGGTCGGCTTTGGTATCGTCGTCGCGCTCGCTCAAGTCCCCCTCTCGGTTCGTCTTCCCGTTTCGGTTTGTCTCTTCGGTTTGCTCGCTTTTTTCGGGCCGGTCGTCGCGATCAGGTTCAGGAGACGAGCTGATCGAGTCGAGAATGTCGTCGACGCTCGTCTCCGATACGACGCGGTTCGGACCGCCACCGGGCGTCGGCCCGTCCACAGAATCCGTCTCCGAATCGTCAGTCATCGGTTCGGTCTCCCGGCGCTGACGGCATAACCTTTCTCCACGAACTCGAGTCGGTTCCTCTGTGGCTCGGATCGAACTGACGACAGTCACTCCGCGAGTTCGGGTCTCGAGAGAACGACGTTGAGGACGGCACCGAATAGGATCAACACGCCCGCGAAGTAGAGCCAGGTGACGAACAACAAGACCGCACCGACGGCCCCGTAGGCCTCATACTGCGCCGCGTTGGCCGCGTAGAGCTGGAATCCCGCCTGAAGAACTGCCCACCCGATAGCGGCGAACACAGCACCGGGGAGTACTTCCCGTATCTCGACATCAATGGGCGGAAGGACGTAGTACATCGGCAGGAAGACGAGGAGGAGCCCGAGTATCAACAGCGGCCAACTTAGCAGTCCCACGAACGGCACCGTGCCGGCGAGCAGTCCCAGCACCGCGGCCATCGCGACCATCAATCCGATTCCGCCTGCACCCGCGAGGATGACGACCAACCCGTCGGTAATCTGTTCGACCATCGAGTCCTCGGCGGCGGTATCGTACACTCGATCGAACGCGAGGCTGAGGCCCCTGAACACCTTCAGGCCACCCCAGGCGGCGACCAGCAGTGCGACGACAGTCGCTTCCGCGCGACCGGATTCGGTCGTTAGCGCGTCCGTGACGAGTTCCTCGCCGGCTTCGGGGAGGAAGTCACCGGCGACTAAAATCAACTGTTCGGCCGCCTCCTCGCCGCCGAGGAGCGAGCCGACGACGATCGCGAGCAGTATCAGCGGAATCACCGAGACGAACGCGTAGTAGGCGAATCCCGCGGCGAGATACGTGACGTCTCGTTCGCTGGCCGTGTTGTAGATCTCGAGAACGGTTTCTTTCGGGTTCATAGCAGGTACTCGTTCAGACTTGTCGTTCGATCTCGCCAGCTGAGACTGTAAGAACCAGCGGCCGAGATCGTGGAACCGAGACGATAGACGGTCATCGGAGCGTGTCCACGCACTCGTTACCACTCCGTACAGAAATTGTGGGTGGCGTAGACCTCACCGCCTTCGGAGAGGTAGACGCCGACACCGCCGCGATCCCACGCTTGTGTCTCGCCGTCCTCGAGGATCGCATCGCGGTGGTCCGGTGAGTTCATCCACTGTTCGACCAGCCCCTCGGCGATCCCCTCCGCGGTCTGGTACTCTACTGTCGTGCTCTCGTTCGGCGCCTCGACGGATCGCTCGAGCCAGTTCATCGCCAGATTCTCGCCGTAACTTCGACAGTACCCCGCGACGTCGTCGAACCGATCGTAGGGATCCTCTCCGTCGGGGTTCGTGTGCGCGAAATACTCCCGTTCGTGCATGTCGGCACTGTGGGCTCGAGAGACGGAGGCGACCGTTCCGTCCCACTCGAGGGCCTCGAGGTCGTGTTCTGCACGACGGTCGTTAACCTCCGCGTGGACGAAGTCCTCGACGTCCTCGGAGGTTACCGTCTCGACGTCGGTTTCGTACGTCGTTCCGTCCGGGTCATCGGGGTCGGCGACCTCCGGATCGCGTTCGCCGGCTGGTGGTGGGTCCTCGCTCGGTGCAGGCAGATCGTCGATTTCGTCGACGACCGACGGAGCGATCGCCATTGCTCCGATAACGAGTCCGCAGAGTAGTCCAAGCGTTAGCAATAGTCGAAGCGCCGCTCCCACCTTCGACCCGCCGGAAGCAGACTGGTCGTCGAGTGAGTCGGTTTCGGAGGCGTCGGTTTCGATCGGGGGACCACGGCCCATTCGTTCGCATTCAAGCGACCGAGTAATAAGACGTTCATGGTTAGTCGCAGTACGTGACATGTGCCACACATGCCTTCTCGAGAGTACAGTTACGCGCCCGAACAGCTACGGTCACGCGCTCGATCCCTCGGCGTCGCACGATCCGAAAATCGTCTCGTGAAAGGCAATGACCAGTCCGGGAACGACGGCCATGAAGAGGTGTTCCTCCAGGGGGATGCCGGCGATATCGATGCCCGTTCGGAGCTTGATATCGAAGACGCCGACCGCGAGCGTGTACCGATCCCAGAGGTAAGCGATCGGATACAGCGCGAGAATCGTCACGGCGGCTTTTCGGAGGGCACCCGCTCGTCGAAGCATCAATACTGCGATCGCTCCCCAGAACAGTTCCGTCGCGAGGTAGGTGTACCGACCGAAGACGCTGATATCGGGGGCCATGCCCCCTGATGTACTTCCAGCGGCAAAAAAGCGTGTCCCCCGGAAGCGTGCGTGGTAGGCGTTATCTTAAATACCCCAGCGCGAGTAGTCCTTCCCGTAACGATGGATATCGCTGATATCGCCACCAAAGACTACATCGAAGTAGACGTCGGAACGCGCATGGGGAAAGTCCGTTCGACCTTCGAGAACGGGAACCCCAAAGGAATTATCGTCACCGACGACGGGGAGTACGAGGGCGTCATCAGCGAGCGGGAAGTCCTTCAATCCCACGTCGAGGACGACGCGAAAGTCTCGGCCCTGATCAAACCGAGTCGGAACTCACCGGCGCCGAAACTCGACCGGTACGAGAACGTTCGCGAGACCGCCCGACTGCTCATCGAGAGCAACTCGAAGGTCGCACCCGTATTCGAAAATGACAGCCTCTGGGGCGTCGTAAGCGGCGATGCGATTCTCGAGGCCGTCCTCGAGAATCTCGATACGCTCACCGTCGGAGACATTTACTCCGACGATCCGATCACGGTCAACGAGGACGACGGGGTCGGAAAGGCGATCAACTACCTCCGCGAGAACGGGATCTCTCGGTTGCCGGTGCTGAACGAAAACGGCTACCTGACGGGCGTCGTCACGACCCACGACATCGCGGACTTCGTCATCCGCCAGAACGAACGGATGACGACCGGGGATCGAACCGGCGACAACAACCGAATGCTCGACGTTCCGGTCTACGACATCATGAACAGCCCCGTCGAAACGACGACCCTCGAGGCGACGGCCCAGGAAGCCGTCGAGGAGATGCTCGACGACGATTACGCCGGCTTGATGGTAACCCCAGGGGACGACGACCGCATCGTCAACGGCATCGTCACGAAAACGGACGTCCTCCGGGCGCTCACCTACACCGAGGAAGAGCACATGGACGTCCAGATTACGAACGTTTCGCTGCTCGATACGGTTACTCGAGAATCGATCACCCAGAGCATCCAAGAAGTCGCCGACAAGTACCAGGAGATGCAGGTGATGCACGCCCACGTTCGCCTGCACGAGCACAACGAAAAGCTCCGAGGGACGCCCCTGGTGCAGGTCCAGATTCGGCTCCGAACGAACAAAGGACAGGCCGCAGGCACTGGCGAAGGCTACGGCGCGGAGAACGCCTTCCGCGTCGCACTGGACAAACTCGAGCGCAACGTCCTCGAGATGAAAGGGATCGCCAGCGATGAAGAGTACCGCGGACAGTTGCTTCGAAAACTCAACGAGATCTAACTGCCCGAGACGGGCAGTCCGACTTTTTGCGCTTGGTGGCCGACAAATACGGTAAACCGGCTATGGAGACAGATCACGGTCTCTCCCGATCAGAATCCAGACCCGTCTGCACTCCCCTCGAGACCGGAATTCGTGATCGTAAACTGCGCGGATTCACCGGCCGCCTTGGACCGATGCTTTTCCAGCGTCGCCCGCCGATTGCCACCGCGGAATCGCTCGATTCGGACGACGACGCCCGTCCAGTGCTCGAGGGTGTTCCCGCCGAGCGCCCGCGTTCGGTCCGAGTCCGGGTCCGCGAACACCTGGTTCGTGAGCACGACCGCGAGGTCGTACTTGCGCGCGAGCGAAAGGAGATGAGTCACCTGTCGAGTGACGCTTCGTAGTGCCTCGCCGCTGTCGCTGTCGCCGGTTCGCTCGAGTCGGTAGAAGCCGGTCGCACTGTCGAGAACGATCAGATCCGCGCGCTCTGCGAACTCCTCGGCATCGCGGACGGCTTCTTCTTGCTCCTCGAAGTCGAGTGCGTCCTCTATGACGATGCGGGAGGCGACGTCCTCGACCGTCTGATCGGATTCGCCGGATCCCACGCGGGCGGACAGTAGTTGTTGAAACCGATCGACGGAGACGCCTTCGGTGTCGATATAGACCGCCGTCCCGCCGTTCGCGCCCGTTTCGACAGCGCTCGAGAGCGCGAGGTTCGTCTTGCCCGCGGCGGGCGGGCCGTACAGTTGTGTCACGGTGCCGCGCTCGAAGCCACCGCCGAGCAACTCGTCGACCGGCGGACAGCCGGTTAGAATCGCCTCGTCGTTCACGGTCGAACGTAGGCGGCTGCCAGCAAAAACCCCCCGGAACCGCTCTCGAGCGGATCAGGTGCGCGCTCGCGCGGTGTCGTGACTGAATTCGTCAATCTGGAACGTCTCCGGACGAAGATTATCCGACGCGCAGAACAGACCATCGATTCGAACGATCCGAACGAATCGTCCCCGGCCGTGGATGCCGATCCGAAAATCACGAGAACAGGATAGTTTATTCCGGATCGCGGCGAACGGTTCGGTGTGATTGTCGTCGCAACCACCGACTTCGAAGTCTACCACGGTGCCGTCAACGAGCTCCGCGACCGCGGAGCAACGTTTACGACGATCGAAGCCGACGAGGACCTCCCCGAACAGACCGCCGTCGTCATTACGGACGAAGACAACGCGAACTCCTTCACAGACGTGACGACGATCGTCGCGGCTCCCGAAGAATCGCGTCGTGCGGTCGAGCAGGCCCTCGCCGCGCTTCGCGGCGACGGCGGGCGAACGATCATCGGCGTCGATCCCGGGCGAAAACCGGGTATCGCCGTCCTCGCCGGGGAGATGATCGTCGCGACATTTCAGGTTCCGGTCGCCGACGCCGTCGAGGTGATCCGTCGCGAGGCGGCCGAAGCCGTCGATCCGCTGGTCCGGATCGGCGACGGCTCCCGTCTCCAGAGTGCGAAACTCGTCAACCAACTCGAGGGGGTTCGCGTCGAGCTCGTCGACGAAACGGGGACGACACCGTATCTCGGCGTCGGCGCTCGAGGTGCGGGTGACGTTCTCGCGGCCGCAAATATCGCGAGACTCGAGGGCGAGCCCGTCGAAAGTCGGGAGATCGAACCCACGGCTGGAGAGTTGCAGGTGATCAAAGATCGGTCCCGCGAGCAAAGCAAAACCAATCGTGCCATCGACGACTCGCTCGCAGAACGCGTCGCGGCGGGAGAGTTGAGTATCGACGAAGCGCTCGCCGAACATCGGAGCGACGGCGACTCGGGGACGACGTCCCAGAACGAAACTGACGAAGCGTGATCGGCGAATCGGTCAGCAAAGCTGTCGCTACGCGGTTAGTCGTTCGTATTGTAACGCGAAAATCGGAAAGATATCGTTGTACCGTTCTCGAGACCGCCTCGAGATTCGTTAGGCTGGGATCGCTGACGGAGCGACTGCGGAGCCGAACTGAACGTTTTCGTTCGACTGCATGCTCACTTGCGAGGAGGTCGCTTCGCCCCCATCATCGGCAACCGCGAACGCAGCCTGTTGGTTGTTCAGGTTCTCCTGGAAGAGTGACTGGTACTGATCGATTTCTGCGTCAGGCTGGTAGGATGCATCCTGCTTTTGCTCGCCACCAGCGTCCGCATCGATCGTCAGAATCGGGTTGTCCGATTCGTTGTCACCGTCGAGCGAGACGGTCGTTTCTTCGGTGTAGATAACGCCCGGACTCGATCCAGCATCACCTGCTGGCAGTGCCTGTGAGATGCCAACCTGCGCGTTGTGGTTCTCCTGGTAGGAGAGCTGGATCGCAGTCGCTTCGCTTCCGTTGAGTGCAACTGCGACCGCCGCGCTTTGCTGGTTGAGGTTAAGCTGGCTTACGTCCTGGTACTGGGTGACGCTAGCCTCGGTGTCGTCTTTGTCTTTCTTGTCGTCGTGGGTCTTCTGTTTGTCACTGGCGGTTTCGACGATGTCCGATCCGCCGTTCGTGTTGGCCGATGCGATGTTCATACCGTCAGTCGAGTCGAGAACGGAGGCCGAGTAGGCGCTTCCGACCTGTTCGTTGATGTTCGACTGATCGGTCGTCTGGATCGACGTCGCGGTGGATTCGTTGCCGATCGCGATCGCGACTGCGAATCCTTGTTCGTTAATGTTGGCCTGCATGCTCTGCTGGGATTGTGCTAGCTCCGAGCCAGCGACTTGACTCCCACCTTCGGCATGACTAGGGTTGACGTTCACAGCGTTTGCAACCGCTCCCTGGTAGTTCGAGTTCTGCTGAGAGCTGTCCTGTATCGCGAGCGCGTTGCTCCCGTTCTCGGCGATCGAGAAGGCGACGCTTTGTTCGTTGACGTTCGCCTGGTCAACGTTCTGCGCCTGCGTGACCGATGCCTGCGAGTACTGGATCTCTTTGTCGTGTTTCTCATCGTGGTCGCCTTTCTCTCCTGCGACAGCCCAGCCGTCGAAGCGCTGGTGATCTTCCTCGCCGAAGAGGAAGTAGACGTCACCGACGTCTTCGAACTCGACGTTTTGCTCTCCTAGGTACTGGTTCTCGGAGATCGCTTCACCGTCCTGCGTGTTTTCGTTAACCTGGCTCGACTCTTGGATGGCGGTCGCCTCGCCACCGTCGATCGAAATCGAAGCCGCGCCTTGCTGGACGTCAACGTTCGCCTGGTTCACGTCCTGATACTGGACGATTTCGCTAGTCGGATTCACACCTTCAGATTCGGCGTTATCGTCGTCCGAGAGGTGTGCGTCTACGTACTCTTCGAGCGACTGGTCACCGATATCCGCACCGAAGACGAAGTAGAGATCTTCTCCGTCCTCGAGCGTGTGTATTGTTCTATCGTCTTCGCCGGGATCCTCGACTGCGGTCGCCGGGAGTGCGGCACCCGTCATCGAGAGCGCTAGCATCGCGGCGACGAGAACTGTCGTGAGTTGTGATCGTGATATCATCGTGTAAGTCGTGTTTCGTTTCAAATGCCCTGTGAGGGTCTTTTCTTACTGCATCTTCGCGGTGCGAACCATCATTTTCCGAATAGTGTCTTTGTTATCTGTAGGTTGTAAGCAAGAACAAGGTCGTTACCGCTCCGAACGGCCCGTGGGAGTTTTCGAAGGAAGTTACTACCCGCCGAAACTCCCAGACTGGAGGCTATCGATGCGATACGTCGAACAATTGATCACCGAAATGACCCGCTTTCGTTCAGGGACTCGAGAACGTAGGCGCCGACATCCACGGGTTGGAGAATCATACCGTAGAGAGACTATCAGGGGTAGAGGACAAACATCGGTTGTAACCGATGTATAACGGATATTACACCGATAGCGAAGCGACACAAGAACGGAGTAGGAGCCTCGTACGGTCCCCAATATGTCGATAGGATGGCCGTTCCGGCGATAAATGGGCCATACGATGACTAACAACTCGCTGGATAGGTGTAACGTTGATCGAACGAAAACACAATCGGAAATATATCATTGAAACTGTAATTCGGGTTAATACGGTCCCTGATGGTCGGGTTCAACCGGGCAACGCGCCGTGGCATCGCTCGGATCGGTCGAAGATCCCGCAAGGAACCACGCGCTCAGTGCGCTGGTAACGAACCGGACATTCGGTGCGCTGGTGACGAACCGGTTTCGGCGGTCCGCGCGTGTAGGCCCGGACGATAACGAAAACTATGAAACGTACATTCACAGCGCTGATGGTATTCGCGATGATCGGCAGCCTCATGTTCATGGGGATGGCCGGAACGGCAGCGGCACAGAACGATATTGACGACGTTGACGGCGAGAATATCGGCGTCGGCGTCGGCGGTGACGGCGGTGACGGTGGAGACGCCACGCACGAAGGACACAATGTCGACGTGAGCACAGGTCCAGCAATCGTTGACCAGGACCAGACTGCTACGAACACCAACACCCAGGCAGCGAGCAGCTCCAGTCCTGGTGACAACCCACACCACAACAAGCACGGCGGCGCTGCAGACGGCGGCGTCGACCAAGCTCAGAACGTGAACCAGCAGATTGATCAGGAGCAGGTCGGCTACGCTGACTCCTCCGCTGAAGTCGGTGACATTAGCGGTGACGCCAACGCCGGCGACGGTGGCGACGGCGGCGACGCTAACGTTGACCAGAGCACTGACAGCAGCGTAGATGAAGGTGACACTACTGAGGGTATTACCGAAGGCATCATCGCCAGCCTCTCCGACCTCCTCGGTGACGTTCTCGGTTTCCTATAACCAGTTCTAAGGGAATCGGTTCGTGAACTGACTAATGTTATTTTTTATGGACTTACCAACCACCAAGAGCGTATAGGTGAGATAACGTTTCTATAAGATATTCAGATAATATACGAATCTAATAAAAATGTTTTCAACGAACAACGTTGATAGACGAATCAGCTAAGGAAATTATGATACGATCAACAACGAGCGTCGTACTGGTGATCTGCCTACTCCTCGTGATAAGCGCTGGCGCTGTCGCCGTCGCCGGCATCGGCGGTTCGACGGATAGCGACGATGCCGAGAACGAGAGCGTCTCGAGCGACGAGTGTCGGGACATCGTCGAGAGTTCGGCGGACGCCATCGTCACGAACATCTCGGTCGACGGCTCGAGCGACGATTTCGAGTGTGAACTGTCGGAGAACGGTTCGACGGTGAACATAACCGTTGACTCGGGCGCGTCGGGCGCGGATGGAACCAACGTCACCTCGGAGTCGGAAACGGTGACGTGGGACACGGAGAACGGAACGGTCGTTTCGGAGAGTAGTACCTCCGTCTCGCAGAGTAACGGGAACGACGGCGATGAGCACGACATGAACTCAAATATCTCGGTCAGTCAGGACAGTGAGGTAGTGAGCGGAACGGATGACGTGGAAGTCGAGGAAGGCGACGTTGTCGCCGAAGACGGAGAAGACGGTGAAGACGGCGACGTCAACATCAGTACTAGCTAGCCGACTCGAGCACTACTCGAGCGATTCCCTGCCTTTCTCTTCTGCTTGTCGAAGAACCTCTTGAACCGGCAACTGCGTCTCGAGTGCAACCTCGGCCGCGTCGTCGTACTCCGCGCTCACGTCGTAGACTTCTCCGTCGGCGTCGCTCGCGATTTTCACCGTTACCTCGTACTGTTCTCCGCCGCGCTCGAGCGTCACGCTCTCGAACTCCCTGTTCGCGATCCACCGGTGTGTCGCACCCGCGTCCCGGATGCCGAGCGTTCCCGTCTCCTCGGCTAACGCTCGAGCCACGCGTTGGCGGTCCGCGGGCTTGCAGATGACCTTCACGAGGTGGCCGGGGCGGGACTTTTTCATCGTGACAGGGAGGATCGAAACGTCTCGAGCGCCCGCCGCCGAAAGCGTCTCCTGTAGGCCGCCGAGCACCTCCGGGGTCGCGTCGTCGAGGTTCGTCTCGAGAACGGCGATATCGTCGCGAACGAGTTCGCCCGCAGCGTCACCCTCGCCGACCAGCACGCGGAGGACGTTCGGGTGCGGATCGAGATCGTAGCCCCCTGCACCGTAGCCGGATGCTTCGAAGGACATCGACGGAAGCGACTCGACGCCGTCCGCGACGTGTCCCAGAATCGCCGCCCCCGTCGGCGTGAGCAACTCGGCGTCGACCGGACCGCCCCGAAGCGACCAGTCCGCTCGTTGAGCGATTTCGACCACCGCCGGCGTCGGAACTGGGTACTCGCCGTGGCTCATCGAAACCGTTCCGCCGCCGGTCGAAAGCGGCGTGGTGACGACGCGGTCCGGCTCGAGGTCCTCGAGCAACAAGACCGCGCCGACGATGTCCGCGATGGCGTCGTCCGCTCCGACCTCGTGAAAGTGGATATCCTCGAGGTCCTCCCCGTGGACGCTGGCCTCCGCCTCGCCCAGCAGTTCGAAGACGGCGAGCGCGTCGCGTTCGATTGCCGGTTCGAGGTCCATCTCCTCGACGATTTTGCAGACCTCGAGGTAGCTCCGATGGGGGCCGTGTCCCTCGGCGTGGACACCGCCGTTCCCGCCGTGAGCGGTCCCGTGGTGGTGATCGTCGTCGTGGCTGTGACCGTGTTGGTCGTGGTCTCCGTGGTCGTGTGAGTGATCTTGATCCTCGTGATCGTGTGGGAGGTCCTGGTCTCCGTTGTCGGGTGAATTGGTCTGGTCGTCGTGGCCGTGATCGGAACGATCGTTGCCATCGGCACGACCAGATTTAGCGTCAGTTTCACCCTGGTAGTCGGTCAATACCACGTCCACCGTCGTCGAGGCGATTCCGCACTTGGTCGTCTCGTCGATCCGGTACTCGAGAGCCAGCGCGTCTTCGACTGGCTCGAGGACGGACCGGTCCCCACCGGCATCGAGAAGGGCCGCGAGGAGCATATCGCCGCTCGCACCCATTCGGCCGTCGAACGCCAGGAGTGTCATGTCTACGTGGGCGGTAGGCGACACCAAAAGTCCTCGTTCTTTCGATCAACGAAGCCATGAGAAACACGCCGTGACGGCGAAATCGGACGACGCCGGTACATCTATGTAGCTCCCTATCTGACGACTATGTGTTAGTGTGTAGCATGGTTAGACTCTCCCTCACAGCGGCTCCTCTCACGAGCACAAAGCCTATCCGGTCACGTACCGGAGTTAGCAACAACGCCGTCCATTCCGAATTATGAACGAAGTTCAACTCGAGGTTGCGAAGGCGTACCCGAACGACTCGGGTCGCGGTATCGCCCGACTCGATCCGGACACGCTGTTACATCTGAAGCTCAGTCCGGGCGACATCATCGAAATAGAAGGTGCAGACACGACCGCCGCGAAGGTGTGGCGCGCGGACCGACAGGACTGGAACACGGACACCGTCCGCATCGACGGATTCACTCGCCAGAACGCCGACGTGGGGATCGGCGAACGGGTGACGATCCGGAAGGCGGAGGCGACGAAGGCGAACAAACTCGTCCTCGCGCCGCCCGAAGAGGCGTCGGTGCAGTTCGGCTCGGACGCCGCTGGCATGGTCAAACGTCAGATTCTGAAACGCCCAGTCGTCGGGAAGGACATCGTCCCGGTTATGTCCTCGACGAATCACCCCTTCATGCGATCGCCGGGACAGGCGATTCCCCTAATCGCGGTCGAGACCGAACCGGAGGGGGTAGTCCTTATCACCGAGGATACTGACGTGGAACTTCGAGAAGAGCCCATTTCGGGCTTCGAGAAAACCGGCGGCGGAATCACCTACGAAGATATCGGCGGTCTCCAGAGCGAGATCCAGCGGGTGCGCGAGATGGTCGAGTTGCCGATGAAACACCCGCAGATCTTCAAGAAATTGGGGATCGAACCGCCACAGGGTGTGTTACTCCACGGGCCACCCGGCACCGGAAAGACCCTCCTCGCGAAAGCGGTCGCCAACGAGACTTCGGCGAGCTTCTTCTCTATCGCGGGGCCGGAGATCATCTCGAAGTACTACGGCGAATCCGAACAGCAACTCCGGGAGATCTTCGAGGACGCGAGCGAGGAGTCGCCCGCGATCATCTTCATCGACGAACTCGACTCCATCGCACCCAAACGCGAGGACGTGACAGGCGAGGTCGAACGCCGCGTCGTCGCACAGCTGTTGACGATGATGGACGGCCTCGAGGCCCGCGGACAGGTCATCGTCATCGCCGCGACGAACCGCGTCGATTCGGTCGACCCAGCGCTCCGTCGACCCGGTCGGTTCGACCGGGAGATCGAGATCGGCGTGCCGGACGAGGTCGGCCGCGAGGAAATACTCCAGATCCACACGCGCGGTATGCCCCTCTCGGACGACGTCAGCCTCTCGCATCTGGCGGACGAAACCCACGGCTTCGTCGGTGCCGACATCGAGAGCCTGACCAAAGAGGCCGCGATGAAAGCGCTCCGACGATACCTTCCAGAGATCGACCTCGACGAGGAGGACATCCCGCCGAGCCTGATCGATCGGATGATCGTCAAACGCGACGACTTCGGCGGCGCGCTCAACGAGGTCGAGCCGTCGGCGATGCGGGAAGTCCTCGTCGAGCTCCCTAAAATTTCCTGGGACGACGTCGGCGGTCTGCACGATGCCAAAGATCAAGTTCAGGAATCCGTCGAGTGGCCGTTGAACAACGCCGATCGGTTCGAACGGATGGGCATCGATCCGCCGGCGGGCGTCTTGCTGTATGGCCCGCCCGGGACCGGCAAGACGCTGATGGCGAAGGCGGTGGCCAACGAGACCAACGCCAATTTCATCTCCGTTCGCGGTCCGCAACTGCTCTCGAAGTGGGTCGGCGAATCCGAGAAGGCGATCCGTCAGACCTTCCGCAAAGCGCGGCAGGTCTCCCCGACGGTGATCTTCTTCGACGAACTCGACGCGCTCGCCCCGGGTCGCGGCGGCGAAGTCGGCTCGAACGTCTCCGAGCGAGTCGTCAACCAGCTCCTGACCGAACTCGACGGCCTCGAGGACATGGGTAACGTGATGGTCATCGGCGCGACCAACCGTCCCGATATGATCGACCCCGCGTTGCTCCGTTCGGGTCGGTTCGACCGCCTCGTCATGATCGGCGAGCCCGATATCGAAGGTCGAGAGCGGATCCTCGAGATCCACACCGAGGACACGCCGCTGGCGGCGGATGTCAGTCTCGCCGAGATCGCCGAAATTACGGACGGCTACGTCGGCAGCGACCTCGAATCGATCGGGCGCGAGGCGGCCATCGAAGCGCTTCGCGAGGATACGGAGGCCGACATCGTCGAAATGCGTCACTTCCGACAGGCGATGGAGAACGTTCGCCCAACGATCACCGACGACATCCTCGACTACTACGAGCAGATCAAGGAAGACTTCGCGGGCGGCTCGAGCGTGACCGAACCCGGCACGGGTCGGCGCGGCAGTCGGATCGGCTTCCAGTAACTCGCTTCGACTCTGTCCTCGAGACGAGACGTTCGCGCGTTCAGCCGGATTGTCATCTCTCAGACCTATTCGTTTGCGAGCGCGTTCGACGCGTTCGACCTCGAGTTCGAGTACGGCCGTAATCACTGATTACTCAACGTTCCAGTATCGAATCCGTCTGATTTTTCCAGTCAATCGGAAGGCGTCACTCGCCTGCTAAGTCACGAGTAGTTGG
This sequence comes from Halostagnicola bangensis, assembly GCF_054653435.1. Taxonomy (NCBI): domain Archaea; kingdom Methanobacteriati; phylum Methanobacteriota; class Halobacteria; order Halobacteriales; family Natrialbaceae; genus Halostagnicola; species Halostagnicola bangensis. Next base: position 2,734,399 of record NZ_BAAIGG010000002.1, read on the forward strand.
CAACTCCGTCGTTCATTGGCCGTGTTTCCCGGCGGTAGCCGGTGCCAACGAATGGTTCATCGGCCTGTATTCGGCTAAATTCTCCACAAGTTGATGAGACGATCGGTCCCCTATTTCCACGATGTGGGCATAGAAATTCCCGTCAGGTACCGCAATGTCGAACCAATCATCACGCGACCAGCAACCTGCGACGACAGGTGTATCCGCTGACGGCCAGGACGCGGATCCGCGAGTGCTCGAGCAGTATCTTCCCTCTCTCGCGAAACCAATCCGGGTCGGGAGTTTCTGGTTGGCGATCGTCTTGCCGTTCTTGTACGTTCCACTGCTCGTCACCGGCCTCTCGAGCAGTGTCGAAACGGGATTGTTCCTCGGGTTGCTCGCCCTCAATATCGTCGTCCTTTACGTGGGACACTCCTATCAGCAGTAGCGCATCGGTTGAGTTCCGCCCACACTGGCGTTTTTGGGTCGCCGATCCACTCGTCGTTCACCGTACTCGATCCGTCTCCGTACTCGAGTTCTTTCATCCGAGAGCGCCGAGTGCGTCTCGAATCGCCTCTCGCTTGACGACGAAAAACCCGGCGACGATGCATCCGAATCCGACGGCAGTCGCGAGGCCGATCGCTTCACCCAGGTAGAGCCACCCCACCACCGCAGTGACGATCGGAGCGACGTAGGAAACCATGTTGATCTCGACGGCCCCGAGGCGTTCGAGCAACTCGAAGTACAGTAGGAATCCGAGCGCGCTCGAGACGACCGCGAGGTAGGCCAGCGCGCCGATCGCCTCGGGGTGTATCCACGCGGACGGCTCGACGGGCTCTCGGAGCGCGAGGCTCATCCCGTGCATCAAGAGCGCGCCGCCGAGCATCGACCAGGCTTCCATTGTCTCGATCTCGATTTCGGCGTCGATTCTACGGGTGAGGACGCTACCGAAGGCAAACGCCGTCGCGGCGAGGAAAACGAGTACCGTCGCGACGACATCGGTTGCGAGCAGGTCGGATGGATCGGGTTGGGCGATGATGGCGACGCCGACCAATCCGAGGAGGACGCCGCCGATACCGGCCGGTGAGAGCGCGTCTTTCGGGAACAGCGCCCGTGCGAATCCGGTGGTCAACACCGGCGAGAGACTGACGAGGATGGCCGCCGCGGCCGCCGTCGTGTGTTGCTGGCCGACGAACAGGAACGCGTGGTAAATCGCGATCAGGAACACCGCACCGACGGCGACGACCCGCCACTCGTCTCGTCCTCGAGGCACCCATTCCTCGGCCGCGTAGGCCGCGTAGCCGAGCATCAGGAGCCCCGCAATATCATAGCGCAACGCGGCGTACAACACCGGCGGAAAGTACTCGAGCCCGGCGCTGATGGCGACGAACGCCGATCCCCAGAAAATCGCGAGGAGCAAGAACAACAGCAGGTTACGATACCGACTCACGAGTTGGCTTTCCGTCCGCGAATCCTATACGTTGCGTTTCGAACCACGCGACTGGGTAAGTAACACCACGCCGCCGATACCGACGGTCGTCCCGCGGCGAACTCGAGAGGAAAGACGGACGGCCAGAAACGACTCGATCAGGATTGACTCGACTCGAGTACGTCCGCGTTTCGCTCCGCCGCCTCGCCGTAAAGGTGACACGCGACCGGGTGGGCGTCGTCTCCGAGACCGGGATTCTCCCGTTCGCAGACGCTCTCGTATTCCTCGAGGAGAATGTCTGCGGCCTCGTCCCAGTTCGTCTCGGCGACCTCGAGAAGGGCGTCCTCGACGATCTCGTCGTGTCGCATCGGCAGTTCGTGGTCAAACAGTCGGTCCTTGACCGTGCGAACGAACGTCCGCGTGTCCTCGTCCGAGTCGTCGCTCTCTCCGACCTCGAACTCGGGCTCGTCGCCGACCGACTCGAGCGTGATATCCCGCTCTTCGACTCGCTGTCGAAGGGTCATCAACTCGCGGAACAGTTCCTGCTCGTGCTCGAAATCCGCGGGCGGAATCACTTCGGGACAGCGGGTTCGGAACCGACAGCCGCTGGGCGGGTCCCGTGGCGACGGCACGTCCCCCGAGATCGTCTCCCGATCCCGGTTGCGTTCCTCGGTAGAGGCTCGAGGGACGCTCTCGAGCAACGCCTGCGTGTAGGGATGTTTCGGATCGCTGAAGATCTCCTCGACGGGGCCGATTTCGACGATTTCGCCGAGGTACATCACCGCGACGCGATCGCAGACGTGGCGGATGACCGAGAGGTCGTGACTGATCAGGAGGTAGGTCAGATCGAACTCGTCCTGAAGATCGTCGAGCAGGTTCAGCACCTGCGCCTGGACCGAGACGTCGAGCGCGCTCGTGGGTTCGTCCAGAACGAGAAACTCCGGCCCGAGCGCGAGCGCCCGGGCGATGCCGATCCGCTGGCGTTGCCCGCCGGAGAACTCGTGGGGGTATCGATCGAGCTGGTCGACCGAGAGCCCGACTCGCTCGAGTAGCCGGTGGGCGTGGTCGGTTCGGAGCTGATCAGTCGAACGTTCGATGGAAACGTGGACCTCGATACCGTCACCGCGACTCACCTCGAGTGTGAGATTCTCCTCGACCTCGGCGACGACGCCTCGAGCGGTATCGACGCGGCGGGACGTGCTCTCGCCATCGTCGTCACCGTTGGCAGCATTGGTATCGGTCCCGTCGCCGTCGCCCTCACCGCTCGCACGAACGGTTACGTGAACCGTCGAGACGCCGTCGACGGGCGAGACGAGTTTGTCGATGTCGTCGTCGACGGTCACCGAGACGATGTCCCGCGATATTCCATCAGTTCGGAGTTCGGCCGTCGTTTCCACGTCCGGATCCGTCTCGGGCCAATCGTGGATCCCAAGGGGCTGGGTGACGATCTGCCCGATCGTCATCCGCGGGTCAAGACTCGAGAACGGGTCCTGGAAGACGACCTGGGCCTCGCGACGGAACGCCGTTTCCTCCTCGCCGGTTAGCTCGAGGAGGTCCTTGCCGTCGAACTCGACGGTGCCGCCGGTCGGCTCTTGCAACTGGAGGAGGGTTTCCCCCGTCGTCGATTTTCCACAGCCCGACTCGCCGACGAGTCCCAGCGTCTCGCCGGGATAGATATCGAAGCTCACGCCGTCGACTGCCCGAACTGGGACCGGCTCCGCACCGAGGAGCTGGTCGAGTATCGAGTCGTTCTCCCAGAAGTACTTCTCTAACTCATCGACGCTGACGAGCGGGCCGGATTCGGTATCGCTCATCGGATTCGGGTCGCCGTTGCTCGCCGGATTTGGATTGGCGTCGCTCATTGGCTCTTGACCTCCTCTGCCTGCTCGGTCGCTGTCGACTGCCTTTCGGGTTCGTCCTCACCGAAATAGCCGTCGGGCAATGCCTTCAGCTCGCTGTACTCCGTCTCGGCGAGGTAACACTTCGTCGCGTGCTCGTCGCTCCCGTCGGCGTCGAACTCCGGTGGCTTCTCGAGACACTCCTCCATCGCTTTCGGGCACCGATCCGCGAAGTAACACCGATCGGGCATCTCCTCGTCGATCAGGCTGGGGACGTTCCCCGGAATCGGTTCGAGTCGCTGCCCGGCTTGTTCGAGGTCCGGAACGCTCCCGAGTAACCCCTCGGTGTAGGGATGGACGTGATCGTCGAAGACATCCTCGAGCGTGCCGCGTTCGACGATTTCTCCGGCGTACATCACGCCGACGCGGTCACACATTCGGGCGATGACGCCGAGGTTGTGCGTGATCAGCAGGATCGTCATGTCGGTTTCTTCCTGCAGGTCCGCGAGCAAGTCGAGAACCTGCGCCTGGATGGTGACGTCCAGGGCGGTCGTCGGTTCGTCGGCGATCAACACGTCTGGTTCGCCCGCGAGCGCCTGGGCGATCATCGCCCGCTGGAGCATCCCACCGGAGTACTCGTGTGGATACTCATCGGCTCGCTTGGCCGGGTCCGGAATGCCGACCATCTCGAGCAGTTCGACGGCGCGGTCGCGGCTTTCACTCGAGACGTACCGCCGCGAGGGGAGCACCGTCGAGAGGATGAACGACCCCATCGAGTACTCCGAAGATTGGGTCTTCGCGCGCGTCGAACGCGGGTTCGCGCTTGCCCGCCGCTGGACTTCGACGGCTTCGGCGAGTTGCTCTCCGACCGTGATGCTCGGATTGAAACTGCTCATCGGGTCCTGGAATATCATGCTGAACGACGCGCCCCGAAGCGAGTGGCGCACCGATTCGGGCACCGACAGCAGGTCGACGAACTCGCCGTCGACGGCCTCCGGATGATCGTCTCGAACGCTCTCGGCGAGGTCTGCGTTCCGATACTCGATCTCGCCTTCGGTGATCTCGCCGGGCGGTTCGATCAGGTGCATCATCGACCGAGCGGTGACACTCTTGCCGCTTCCGCTCTCGCCGACGATGCCGAACACCTCGCCGCGTTCGATCCGCAGGTCGAGATCGGAGACGGCGTTTACCTGCCCCTGTTCCGTGAAAAATCGTGTCGATAGTCCGTTTACGCGTAAGATATCCTCAGTCATGAGCTATTAGGCACCCCCTTCGCCGCTGATGTTCGGATCGAGCGCATCTCGAAGCCAGTCGCCGAGCAGATTAATGCTAACCACCGCGAGCAAAATTCCGATACCCGGAATCGTCGCGATCCACCAACTCGTCGCGAGGTGGTCTTGGCCCTGCTGAATCTCGTACCCCCACGAAAGCGTTGTTCCTGAGAACCCGAGATAGGAAAGCGAGCTCTCGAGCAGGATGATCGCGGCGACCTGGATCGTCGCGAGCACGATCACGGGTGTGAGGCTGTTCGGAAGGATGTGTCTGAGCAGGATCGTTCTGTTGCTCGCACCCATACTCTTGGCGGCTTTGACGTACTCCTCGTTTCGCAAAGAGAGAGCCTCACCGCGTGCAACGCGGGCGAACCAGACCCAGGTGACGAGCGCGACGACGATAGTCACCGTCCCGGGTAAAGCGATCGATGTCGGCATGCCATCGGCGAACCCCGCTCTGACGATCGGATCGGGAATTCGCTGAACGCTCTGGCCGAAGACGCCGATGAGGGCGACGGCGAAGACGAGCGACGGAAACGCGAGCATCATATCCGCGATGCGCATCATCGAGTCGTCGATCCGCCCGCCGTAGTAGCCGGAAACGAGTCCGAACGGGACGCCGAACGCCGCGGCTAACCCCGTCCCGATCAACCCGACGAGCAGGGAGATTCGAGCGCCGAACAGCGCCCTCGAGAACGTATCCTGCCCGATCTGGTTCGTGCCGAGGTAGTGATCACCGCTTGGCTCGACCGTGTAGGAGACGCGGTCGCGTTCCCCGTCGCTGTCGTCCCACGTGTGCGAGGTGTCGGTCGTTCCCCACGGTGGGTACGAGTTCCCCTCCTCGTCGAAGTGGCCCGTCGTGTGGGGGTTGTGCGTCGCGAGAACCGGCGCGAACAGCGCCATCAAAATGATGAGGATAGCAATCGCGAGTCCGACCTTCGCCAAGAAACTCTGACGGAACTCCGTTTTGAGACTGGATTTGAGGCGATCTGAAATCATTCGTCCGTCACCTGTGGGTTGAGATACGCGTACAGCGAGTCGACGACGATGTTGATGAGCACGAAACTAACCCCGATAAAGATCAGGATACCCTGGATCAGCGGCCAGTCGAGCGAGCGGATCCCGCCGATGAGGCGCAACCCGAGCCCGGGCCACGAGAACACCTCCTCGGTAACGACCGCACCGCCGATCAGCGTGCCGAGTTGCAGGCCGAGTACGGTGATGATCGGGATCATCGTGTTTCGGAGCACGTGTTTGTACCGAATCAACACGCCGGGAAGTCCCTTCGCCTCGGTCGCCGTAACGTACGGCTTCCCGAGTTCGTCGATCATCCCGCTCCGCGTGAGTCGGGTGATCAACGCCGTAAAGTACGTTCCGAGCGCGATCGCGGGTAACGTGATGTGGTGGAGCCACGTGAGGAGATCGCCGACGTAGCCGTAGGTCACGAGCATCCGCATCGCTTCGACGAACCCGACCGGCCGGTGACTGGTCGGGAACAGCCCGAACTGCACCCCAAGCACCAGGATCAACATGATTCCGAGCCAGAAGTTCGGCGTGCTGATCCCGACGAGCGAGAAGAGCGTCGCGCCGTAGTCCGCGGGTTCGTTTCGCCTCGTCCCGCTGATAACGCCCAGCGGAATCGCGATGATCATGGCGACGACCGTCGCCGCGATGGCTAGCTCGAGGGTCGCCGGAACCCGTTCGATGACCAGCGTGGTCACTTCGCGGCTCGATTGGTATGAGTAGCCGAGATCACCGACCAGAATCCCCTGTAGATACTCGAGATACTGGACGTATATCGGTTCGTTCAGCCCGAGATCCTCCCTGACCCGCTCGCGGAATTCCTGGGATGCCGCGTCGTCGACGATCAGGTTCACCGGGTCGCCGGGAGAAACCGCTCGAAGGGCGAAGGTGATCGTCACGACCCCCCACACGACGACGATCCCCTGCAAGATACGTTTTATCAGGAACTTTCCAAAGGACATCGAAATTTATGATTGAAGTGTTTGGCGAGTGGTAATAGGGTTTCGTTCTTGACCTGATTATCCGCGGACGGGATCGATTCGTGATCCGTCGAAGCCACTTCGCCTCAGTCCGTAGATCGGTGGGCCGTTACTGATCCATCTCGTCCACGTAAATGCTCTCGTCTGAACGTGGATCCCACTCGAGGTCCTCGTTGATGCCGTAAATACTCTCCTCGAGGTGGAGGAACACCCACGGCGCTTCCTCGCGGAGGTCCGCGTTGATGTCTTGGAGCATCTGTTCGCGTTCTTCCTCGTCGTTTTCTTCCTGGCTCTCGAGGATTCGGTCTTCGATTTCCTCGTCGCTGAAGTTGAACTGCCCGCCCTCGCTCGTGAACCACGGCGCGAGGCCGTAGTCAGCGTCACCGGTCGGGTTGCCCCAGCCGATCAGGAAGAACGGGTACTCCTCGTAATCGGGTCCTTCCGCCGCGGCATCCGCAATCGTATCGAAGGGGACGTTTTCGAAGTTACAGTCGACGTTATCCAGTTGATCGATCTGGTCCGCCGCGGTCTCTGCGACGTCCGAATCGTTGAGATACCGGCCGTCCATCGAATAGAGCGTGATCTCCTCGCCCGCGTAGCCGCTATCCTCGATCAGGGACTCGGCTTCGTCCTGATCCTGTGAGTAGGGCTCGAGGTCCTCGTTATAGCCGAACAGGCCCTCCGGAATCGGTTGGGTCATCGGCTCTCCGAAGCCACCGAGGTTGTTGCTGATGATCCCCTCGTTGTCGACGGCGTAATTCATCGCCTGTCGGAACTCCTGACTGTCGAACGGTTCGACCTCGTTTTTCATCACGAGGAAGATGTTGCGGAAACTGACTTCTTCTTCGATCATCACGCCGTCCTCGTCGTCGATCGTCTGGACATCCGTCGGCGGGACGTTGACGACGAGATCACTTTCACCGGCCCGCAGGCCGCCGACGCGTCCGCTCGAGGTGCTTTCTGCGTTCATTCGAACTGTTTCGAACGCGGGCTCGTCTCCCCAGTAATCGTCAAAGCGCGTAAAGACCGCCTCGACTTCGGCTTCGTACTCCTCGAGTTCGTACGGACCCGTCCCGTTCATCTCGGGTTCCGTTATCGGCTGCTCGTCGAACGATTCTACCCAGTCCTCGTTGACGGCTCGAGTGAAGTTCGCGAGCTGGTATTCGACGAGCGATTCCGCGGCCGAGTGTTCGACGAGAACCGTCTCGTCGTCTTCGGCTTCAGCCCCGTCGATAGCGGTCATGCCGGCGACCTGATCGCTCCCGAACCCGACCTCTTCGTCTACCTGCCGATTGATCGTGTACGCGACGTCGCTCGCGGTCAGATCGTCGCCGTTGTGGAAGACGACGTCGTCTCTGATCGTGAGCTCGACGACTCCGTCTTCGGGGTGTTCCCAGTCGGTGACGACCCGACCTTCGATCTCGCCGTCTCGCGTGACGTTGAAACAGGGTTCGTAGACCTGGTCGAAGACGTTGTAGTACGGCGTCGCGTTGTGGTCGTTCGGATCCGTGTTCTCGATGAACTCCCCTTGCGTGATGACCAGTTCGTCGATGTCGCCGTCCCCCGTTGGATCGTCTAAGCACCCCGCAATTGCACCGAGACCGGTCGTTGCTGCCGCTATTCCCGTAAGCTCTAAGACCTGCCGCCGATCGACAGTATGTTCGTTAGCACCCGTCATATTCTCTGTAGAGAGAGGGCAGATATTTATAAATATTGGTAGTCAATCCGTAGAATTACGGAGATAGAGCCGTGTTGTACGTATTTGGTTACTAAAGAACAGTAACTGACGTTGTTTTGTTGAACTTTCACAGCCAGATTCCTGGCAAAAGTTTAAGTTACCTACAGGACCAACTGATGGTATGGCCGCCCACGGCCGCCCCGCACTGCGGGACTTGTTCGACGAGTCACCGACCCCGCACATCGCACATCCACCGCGGACCCATCATCGCGACTTCTACGTCGCGACTGACGGTTCGTTCCGGAAAACAGGTGGTGGGCTCGGTGCAGTGATCGAAACCAGAGACGGCACTCGCGTCGCACGCATCGCGACAACGGATGCCCCGCCCGACAACAACGTCGCCGAGTATCGGGCGTTACATCTCGGACTCGACGTACTCGCCGAACGGGCTCCCCCCAATGCGAGCGTCGGCGTTCTCATCGATCACGATTCACTCGCCAGCAACGTCAATAACGCAATCCTGGCGACGAACCATCCCGACCGAAAACCGCCGCGACCGTTTTCGGTCCCGCCCGAAACCGAGTATCACTGGCGCGGCATCCAGGCTCGAGTGAACGGGTTCGCGGAGATTCGCGCGGCACGAATCGATAGCAACCAGAATCCCGCACATCCGCTCGCGAACGAACCGACACAGTACGAACACGTCAACCGGGAACTCGATCGGTGTGTCCTTCCCGATCCGCCGGAAACGGCCGTTTCGAAGGTTCCCCCACCGTCTCGAGCCAACCGAAACGGCAGCGGTCGAGCCTCGGATTGAGCAAGCTGTCGGTCAAAACGGGTGTAATCTGAAGGAGCCGCCCTGTTCGCCCGGGCGAGTCCAGTGCCGACTGGCTCGATGCGAACCGCCATCGTTATTTCCTCGCTTCGAAGAGTCCAGTTCGATGAGTCTTCGTGTCGCCGTTGCCGCGCCGTTCGTCCAGGACGGCAGTGCCCAACTTCGGGAGAACGAGTTCGTCGTTTCGCTCTCGCTGGATCGGGACTGGTTCTCCCCCGATCAGGCCAAGCGACTGATCGACGTCGCGACCCAGGAGGACCTCCTCGTGCGCGACGGAAACGACCTCGAGCTGACGTTCGATCCCGCGACGGTATCGATTCCCGACGAGTTCGTGCCGGACGAGGATATCCTCACGGAGCGATCCGCCTTCGAGCGAGTGCTCGACGCGCTCGTCGCGGAAGGAACCGAGAAACACGAAGCGGTCGGCGCGATCAATACCCTCCAGCAAGAACTCGGCATTACGATCGAGGCCGCGGCGGTCGTCTACGCCCGTCGGGAGGGGATCGACGTCTCCGAACTCGTTCCCGTCGCCAGGAACGCGCTGACCAGCTCCGACGGCGACTGAGGTCGGAAGACGCCGTTAGCAACCGCCTTTTCTCCGATCGAAGACGGTTAACCCGTCCGTCGGCAACCTCAGGCATGGTCGAGAAACGGATCACGGACGGTCGGCGGATCGCCGAACTCCTCTCGAGCGAACTCGACGGGCGCGAGGACGGCCACCTCGAGCACCTCGCGGTCGTCAACGCCGACGCGGACGTCGAGCCGACGGCCGACGGCGCTCGAGCGTACGACGTCGAACGAGAGGGAGAATCCGGGGAAACGACGCGCTTCGCTCGCGTTTTCATCCACGACGACCGAGCACACGTCGAGTTCGAACGGGGACAGGACCGCGCCGCAGCGGTCGCCGAATCGTCGGGACTCAGGGTTCGACCGAAAGCGACGACACCCCCGAAGACGCTCGTGTTCGTCGAGGACGGCGGCGAAGTCAAACGAGCCTCGGACGTCTTCGACGCCGCGAGCCGAGCGCTCGAGGACGAAGCTTCGTAACGAGAGCTGTACGCACTCACTCGAGCGTCTCGAGGACGGTCGGCAACTCATTCGCGATCGAATCCTGCTTGAGGTGAGCGAGCGCTCTGTCGTCCGGTGCGGGTCCGTCGGATTTTAAGACCTGAATCGCGTTCATTCCCGCGTTTGTCGCGCCGGCGATATCGGCCTCGATGTTGTCGCCGACGTAGACCGCATCTCCGGCCTCGACGGCGAGTTCCGACAGAATAGCCTCGAACGCTCGCGGATCGGGTTTTCCTGCCTCGAGTTCACCCGTGACCAGCGCGGCGTCGAACGTGTTCTCCCAGCCCAGGGTTTCGAGTTTATCTCGCTGGGCGCGAACGGGACCGTTCGTGAGCAAGCCGACGCTGTAGGCCGCTTTGAGGTCCTCGAGGAGGGGTTCAACGCCGGGGATCGGCGAGAGCGAATCCGCGATCGTCTCCCGGTACGCGACGGCTAGCGCTTCGGCGTCGGCGTCCGTCTCTCGGCCAGCCAGCAGATCGGCGAAGATCGGCTCTCGAGTGTGCTTCGTGAGGTTCTGGCTGTGCGCGTCGAGATACGCCTCGCGGCTGATCGATGGCGTCCCAGCCGCGGCCGTGACGTCCTCGAGAATCGTCTCCCGATCCCGGTCCGGAACGGCGAGTGTTTCGTCGAGATCGAAGACGATCGCCTCTACCATGATCAATGGAACGAACCCAACGGGTTTGAAGGTACCTTTTTTACAATACGTGACTCGACGAGCGGTGGAACGTCCCACCGGAGTTGAATTGGCAGGTTTCAAGTAGCGCCGAAACTCGACGAAATAGCGGCTTCCGAGCGGCGAGATCCGGATGATTTTCTCGAATCTCTGAACAGAACGAACCGCCCGCAAAATTAGCGGATGGGGACTCAACCATCGATCGTTTTCGCTTCATCCGCGTAGCTATCCGCCAGCCGAACCGGCTCCGGGAGTTTGTACCCCGAACTCAGTTCCAGCACGACGTCGGCGGCCGTTTCGGGGCCGACGCGGTGACCGGGGCTGACGTACAGCGGATTCACGTACCGACTCGAGGACTCGTACTGCTTGGTCTGGACGGCGTACCCGAGCAGGGTTCCGTCGGCAACGTCGACTCGCGAATTCGATTCGATCGGCACCCTGGTTCCGGCGGGGAGGTTTTCGAGATCATCCGCGGGCTCGCCACAGAGGAGGCTCTTCGCGACGCCGATGGCCGGGGCGTCAAGGAGCACCCCGATGTGGGTCGCGATGCCCGCCTGCCGGAAGTGGATGCGACCGCTCCCGTCGAACAGGAAGAGATCGGGTTCGACCGATAGCTCCTCGATGGCGTCCAGAATCGGCGCGCCTTCGCGGAAGGCCAACAATCCGGGGATGTAGGGAATCTCGAGCGGCGTCACCGCGTGAACCCGTTCGATCACTTCGCCGCCTTGCATCGCGACGACGGCACTCAGCGCTCGTTCGGGTTCGTTCTCGAGGAGAAAGGATTGATCGACACCCGCGACGATCGGCGGCTCGGTGTCGCTCGAGGCGGCTTGAAGCGGGTTCGAGAGCATTGCCGGATCGAATTCCGAGCCACCGCCGGTTTCGGTTTCGCCTCCGGGTGCCGATCCGATATCGATATCGTCCTCGAACACCGCACTGCTGGCGATCTCCCGCTGGAGGGACTCCATGTCCTCGGTCGAAAGCGAGGCGTCGGGGAGGAGGTCGGGTCTCGAGAGCTGGGTCATTGGCGTTTCGTACTCGGCGAGCGAAAATGAGTGTCGGGATTTGAGAACTGATCGCGGGAACAACGGCTACTGCTCAGAACGGACCGCGTCCGCGTCCTGGGCCGCCAGGTCCGCCCGGTCCACCCGGCCCGCCGCCACCGCCGAGTTGTAACTGGTTCGGTGTCCGGATGTTCTTCGTTCGTTTGATATACTCCCCGTAGGCGAAGCCGACCAGCAAACCAACGAGGTGGGCCGCGTGAGCAATCCCGAGGGCCCCTCCCATGCCGCCGCCGACCAGCAGCAGACTGATCACGGCGAACCCGCCTGTCAGCACCCAGAGCGGCATCGGGATGAAGAACATGAAGTACACCTTGAGGTTGGGGTTCAGAATCGTGATAACGCCGAGGATGGCAAGTGCACCCCCAGATGCGCCGAGAACGCCGCCCTCCCAGGGTGCGAGCGCGCCTTCGGTCATCTGTATGAATACCTGGGAGAGCCCGGCCAATATCCCGCTTCCGAGGAACAGCAACCAGAAGTTCCGGTCACTAACGTACCGACTCAGGAGCGGCCCGAAGAAGAAAATCACGATGCTGTTAAAGGCGATATGCATCAGCCCGCCGTGGGCGAAAATAGATGTTACCCACGTCCAGACGTACTCGGGATTCTGTGGCGTGAGAGCAAATATCGAGCGGTAGGTGAGATATGCCGAACCTTGAAACATTCCGAGCGAACCGACGGGTGCAAGCAACAGTCTCGCCACCTGCTGGAGCAAGAACGTGATCCACATCAACAGCAAAATTGTGTACGTTACGTTTCCTCGGAAGTACCCCAGCGGCCCGCCCGGCCCCGTATCGAACGGAAGTTTCGAGGCAATCTTCGCCTTCGCCGACGTCTCCTCGCTCGAGTTCACGCTGTCGTCGAACCCGCTGTTGAAGACGCCCTTCGGATCGTTCCAGTCGTGTAAGCCTGAGCAGTTGTGGTTCTCCGGTAAGCGGTGCTCACCGCAGTGGGTCCCCCCGCAGTGGCGACACTCGTAGGGCATGCTCTCTTGTTTCCCACACACGTCGCACTTGGCCATTGACCGGGGGTATGCGTGGCACGGCTAAGGGATTTGGGGTTTCGGCGGGCTCGTGCCACGCCCCGATTCCTTTTTGCTGGTTACGGCCGAACACGAACCCGTGCAAGAGTACGAGCGAAAACAGCTCCTCGAGCGCGTCGGGCGCGAAGGCGCGACCGTCGGCGCGGACATCCCGGAGACGATCGCCGTCCAGGGCGAGGAGATCGACCTCCAGACGTTCGTCTTCGAGATCAAGCGCCGGGAGACGGTGCCCGCCGGCGAGCGCGAGCGCGTCGAGCGAGCGAAGAAAAACCTGCGACGCGAACGCCTCGAGCGAATCGAACGGATCGAGGAGGACGACATCAGCCGCGAAACTGGCGAGGAACTCGCCCGGAGCGTCGTCGGCATCGACCGCGCGTTGAACGCCCTCGAGAACCTGGGGTCGACAGACATCGAGCGCGAGCAACAGACCAAGCAAGCCGCAGACACCAAACGCTGGATGTCGTTCCTGCAGAAGGCCCTCGGCCGAGAAGATACTGCGACTTCACGAGGTGGCAGATAGTATGCTGAGCGCCGACAATCGGAGGCGGACGAGATGACGACCAACGCCGAACTCGCCGCCCGCTTCGAGGAGTTCGCGAACCTACTCGAGGCCGACGACGTCGAGTACAAACCGAGAGCGTATCGCCGCGCCGCAGAGAACATCCTGGCCCACCCCTCGCCCATCGCCGACCAGCTCGAGGCCGGCAACGAGGAGGCCGTCGAGAACATCGACGGCGTTGGAGACGCCATCTCCTCGAAGATCGTCGAGTACGTCGAGACGGGCGAGATCGAGGAGCTCGAGGACCTGCGCGATGAACTCCCCGTCGACATGGCCGCGCTGACCCGCGTCGAAGGCGTCGGACCCAAGACGGTCGGCTCGCTCTATCGCGAACTCGAGATTCAGGATCTCGACGACCTCGAGGCCGCCGCCGAGGCGGGCGAGATTCAGGAGGTCAAAGGATTCGGCCCGAAGACGGAGCAAAATATCCTCGAGAACGTCGAGTTCGCGCGGACGATCGGCGAACGGCAACTGCTGGGCGAGGCGAGGCCGCTCGCGGACGACGTGCTCGAGTACCTCGAGTCCATCGACGTGATCTCCGAAGTCGAAGTCGCTGGCTCGATCCGCCGGTGGCGGGAGACGATCGGCGATGTCGATGCGCTCGCGGCCACGGAGTCGGGACAAGAGGCGGTTGAGTCCTTCCTCGAGTGGGACTCGATCGACGACGAAATTGAGTCCGGCCCCGCGAAGGCGAGCGCGCGGGTCGGCGACGTTCGCGTCGATCTCCGCGTCGTCGTCCCCGAGGAATTCGGCTCGGCGCTACAGTACTTCACCGGGAGCAAGGATCACAACGTACGGCTCCGGAACTACGCGATAGAACGCGACATGAAGCTAAACGAGTACGGCGCGTTCGACATAAGCGAGATCGACGATCCAGATGGCGGTCAGCGCGTCGGCGACCGCGTCGCGGGCGAGACAGAGGAAGGGATGTACGAAGCGCTCGGCTTACCCTGGATCCCGCCGGAGCTCCGCGAGGATCGGGGCGAAATCGACGCCGCGGACGCCGGCGAACTTCCGGAGCTGATCACTCGAGACGACATTCGAGGCGACTTACACACCCACACCGAGTGGTCCGACGGCAACAACACGATCGAGGAGATGGTCGACGCCGCCGAGAAACGGGGCTACGACTACTACGCCGTCGCGGATCACGCTGACGGACCGGGCGTCGTCGGCGGGATGGGCCTCTCCGATACGGAGATCCTCGAGCAGATCGAGGCGATTCGGGAGGTTGATGCCGCGGTCGATATCGAGGTGCTCGCCGGGATCGAAGCTAACATCGACGCTGACGGCAAGATCGGCCTCGGTGACGAGGTTATCGACGCACTCGACGTGATCGTCGCCTCACCCCACAGCGCGCTCGATCAGGACTCCGAAGACGCCGCGGAACGACTCCTCCGAGCCATCGAAAACCCCGCGATTGACGTGATCGGGCATCCCAGCGGCCGCCTGCTCAACCAGCGCGAAGGGCTCGCGATCGACGCGACGGCGCTCGGGGCCGCGGCCGCCGAACACGACACCGCGCTCGAGGTCAACAGCGACCTGCGTCGGCTCGACCTCTGGGGAAGTGCCGTCCAGGCCGCACTCGAGGAGGGCGCGACGATCGCGATCAACACCGACGCCCACCAGCCGGCGACGCTCGAGTACGTTCGCTGGGGCGTCCACACGGCCCGTCGCGGCTGGGCGGAACCAGCGGACGTAATTAACACGTGGGAGCTCGAGGAGCTCCGGGAGTTGCTGCACTGAGTGTACAGAAACCGAAATAATCGCGTCTAAACTCGATTCAATGCGCTTTCTCGTCGACCTAATGTGCGGCGGAATCGTCTCGTACCTTCGAATGTGCGGCTACGATACGGCCTACGCCGGCGAGAGGGATCTCGAGGAGGACGACGAACTTCGGCGAGTTGCAGATTCGGAGGGCAGGGCACTGGTCACTCGAGATGTGGCCCTCTCCGAGCGAGCCGAGGGTTCGATCCTGCTCACCTCTCGAATAGTCGAGGGCCAGCTAGAAGAACTCGCCGCGGCGGGCGTCGATCTAACGCTCGCAGAAGAACCGGTACGGTGTGGACGATGCAACGGGAGTCTCGTGCGTGTACAACCGCCTTCGGAAGAGTTGGCGAGCGAGGTACCCGAATACGTTCCGGACGGAACGCGACCGATATGGCGGTGTCGAGCGTGTGGACAGTACTTCTGGAAAGGAAGCCACTGGGACGACGTGCGATCAACACTCTCGGAAATCGATTGAACGATCCAGGGCGAACAACGGCGGCGAAAGGGAGAAACGGCGCTGGGAGGAACGGCGGCTCGAGCACTCAGTATACGGAGTCGTCTTCAAACCGACCGTCATAGGCGATGTGATTCGCGTGCGTCGGCTCCTGGCCGGAGAGAAACAGTCGCTCGACTTTCTTCCAGGTGTTTTCGTAGCCGAGGTGGGCAAGTTCCGTCGCCGTCGTCTTCCACTTCTCGAGTCCGTCCGCGTGAACGATCCGTCTACTGGCGCCGTTCTCGAGCGCATCGAGAACGTCGGCTTCCGACTCGAGGTCGTCCTCGAAGGCCGTGTACGCGACACCGACCGTGCTCGGTACGTGGGCATAGGAGGACGTAAACGGCGGTATGGAAGTGAGATCCGCAATCTCGAGCGCTCGCCGATTCGTCGAGGGAAGATGCTTCGGATTGTATATTTCGACGGCGTCGATGACATCGTCGTACGCCCGGATATCCTCCTCCGTGAGGCCCACGTTCGCGAACTCGGGATGGGGTGCAAGCACCGTCGCATCCTGACGCTCGAACTCCGCTATCGCCGCCTCGAGCGAAATGAAATCGGGAACGGGCTCGGACAGCCCGAGCGCGAGGACGTGTTTGCGCTCGCGCCACGAGCCGGTGAACACTTCTCGAGCGGGGATGACGAGCAAGTCGTCGCTCGAGTGGGTTTCGGCTCGGCGTCGGATCTCGGGGAGCCGAGTGAAATGCGGTGCATACACGATGGCATCGAGTCCCGCTTCTCGAGCGTTCGCAACGACGTCTCTGTCGAGCACTTTAACGTGGCAATCAACTCGAAACTCGGCTCCGGCAGTCACGTCCGCCAGTTTCGAGACAGGGAAGTTATGGATTCTGATTCGTCAATCCCACCAATGTGTCGATGACCCGAACGGTCGAAAAGACCTTTAGGTGTCGTTGTCTCACAGGTACCAATGGTCTGGGATTGTGGAATCGATGGCTGTGGAGACGTCTTCGAGGAGGTCGAACAAGCAATTATTCATCAGGCGACCGAACACGAACGTCGTGAGTGTAAAGTATGCGGAACGATCGTTCCGGACGGATACCTCTCGATCCGCCACGTCTTTACCGACCACAGCCGCGCCGAGTACGTCAGAGCCTACAGCGCCAGTTCAGAGGACGTTCGAGAACGCGAGGACCTGCTCGAGGAAATCGAGTCCGTCGCGGATATGGAACTCATCGCGAACGAGTTGAAACGATGAAAAACATCGGTAACGCAGGCAAGTACCGAGCGCGATAGCCTCGAATCGAAACCGAGTTCCAGACCGCTGGCAGTTGCCCAATTTGTGCTACAGGCCCACTTTCGGGAGAGACTACCCTGCATTTCACGTCGTCGGATGGCCCCGCTTCGCGTCGGCAACCACTCCTCGCAAAAGTTAGTATAAAACTTCCTCGGCACTCGCTCCGACCTCACTCCGTTCGATCATCGCTCGCCCCGGCTCGCGGGTCGTTCCTCCCCGCTCACTACTCGAGGCCCTCACTCCGTTCGGTCACCGCTCGCCCCGGCTCGCGGGTCGTTCCTCCCCGCTCGCTACTCGAGGCCCTCTCTCCGTTCGGGCCTCGCACCGAGCAAACCGACTCGCTACCGCTCGTCGGAATCGAGCACACGAATCTGGTCGCCCCGAACCGTCACACGGCTAAATTTTACGTCGTCGGGTTCCCTCACTCCGTTCGGTCACCGCTCCTCGCAAAATTTAGTACAAAACGACCTCGCCGTTCACTGCGTTCACGCCGAGTAAACCGACTCGCTACCGCTCGTCGGAATCGAGCACACGAATCTGGTCGCCCCGAACCGTCACCGGAATCGGAACCGTCGCCTCGTACAGTTCGACGGTCACCTGATCCTTGCCTTCGTCGATACGCTGAACCTGTGCCTTCTCGCCCTTGAACGGTCCTGCGATGAGTTCGACGATGTCTCCCTCCGCGATCCCTTCGACATCCGGTTTCGGCGAGAGGAAGTGCTCGACTTCCGAGATATCGGATTTGCCCGGCACGATGCTCCGGGCGTGTGGAATATCCTCGAGGACACGATTGAGCACCGCGTTGTCGTCCGCCTCGACCATAACGTAGGAGGTCAACGAGTCGGGCGCGAGCGCGGCGTGGATATCCGGCTCCTCGCGGTTGATGATCATGTCCGCGACGGTGCGTTCTTGACTCGCGGTGGTTTTGACTGCGTAGATCGCCATTAGACGCCACCTGATCCAGTCAGGAGCAGCATGATTGCGCCGATGATGAAGCCGATGAATCCGACGAAGAGGATTCCGGCTCCGGCGATCTTCGAGACCTGCAGGAACTCGTTCGTCGTCGGTGTCGTTGCCATTTTCAACACCCTGACGTA
This sequence comes from Halostagnicola bangensis, assembly GCF_054653435.1. Lineage (NCBI taxonomy): Archaea > Methanobacteriati > Methanobacteriota > Halobacteria > Halobacteriales > Natrialbaceae > Halostagnicola > Halostagnicola bangensis. Next base: position 2,752,450 of record NZ_BAAIGG010000002.1, read on the forward strand.
CGAGGTGAGATCGTACGGAACGTCCATATATGTGTATTCACAGTGCGCGCCCTTTTATCTGTCTTTCGTGTCCGGTTTGGTTCACTCGAGTGTACTCACGAAGCAGTTACCGTCTCGCTATCGAACCGTTTTGCTCGGGAGGACCACTGATCCTCCCTGGGGACGGAGATCAGGCGAAGGCGAGTTCGATAGCGAGACGCACCGTCCGATACTGCCGACAGTATGAGAATCGACTCACTCGACGTTGCAGATGACGGCACGTCGATCATCCGGCTGGCATCCCAACCGTCGGTATGGCAGAAGACGACACAGATCGAAAGGACGAGTACGAGGCCGAACGAGAAGCTGAGATCGAAGACGAACTCGAGCGAATCGATCGGGACCCGGACGAGGTCGACGACGGCGATGACAACCTCGGGACTCAGAACGCGCCGCGATCGGAGAACGAGGAGGGACTCGAGAAGGAAGAATCCGAGGAGTAAGCTCGTCCCGCGAAACTGGATTTCGCTCGGTGCAGTGCCGGAAAGTCGGACGGAATTCGCGGGCCGCCACCGATTTCGACGGCGAATGTCTCCCGCACAGCGCGAACCAGCGAACGGTTCGGACCCGCGAGCGGGATTCTTTTGCCCCCGGCCTCCGACCGTTCGGGTATGCAGGTCCACGTCGTCGCCGATGACCCGGTTCGAGCGGCTATTGACGCCGCGCTATCCGACATCGACGTTACCACACGAGACGCCGACCCGACAGCACTGGACGAGGCCCGGTTCGCGATCGTCAGCGATGTCGCCGGTTCGAACACCTTCGAGCAGGCGACCAACGCGACTCGAGCGGGAGATACGCCGTGGATCGCCGTCGAAATCGGCGGCGTCGGCGGCCATCCCATCGAGGAAGTCGACGCCGCGGTGTCCGGCTACGCCCCGGGAACGGGGTGTTTCAACTGCCTCAGCACCCGAGTTGCCTCGACGCGAGATACCGACGAACCGCCGGAGCAACCGAGCGCGGATCGAAGCGAAGCACGGCTCGCCGGTGCGATCGCCGGTCGAGAGTGCGTTCGAGTGTTCTCCGAGGGAGAGCGATCAATCATCGGCCACGTTCGAGAGCTCCCCTACGCCAGACGACACTACCTCCCGGTTCCGACCTGTGGCTGTCATAGCTCCGAGCGAAACCGAACGCTCGACCTCGAGGACGACGACTCGCTCGACCTCGAGCAGGCGGCCGACCGCGCCGAGATCGCGATCGACTCCCGGCTGGGGCCGGTGCTTTCGATCGGCGAAGTCGAGTCGTTCCCGGCTCCGTACTACCTCACGACGCTCGCGGAGACCGAGTCGTTCAGCGACGCATCCGCGTCGAAGCAGGCGGCGGGCGTCGACGAGGACTGGAACGCGGCGCTCATGAAAGCCGTCGGCGAGGGGCTCGAGCGGTACTGCGCTGGCGTCTACCGCGACGAGGAGTTTCGCCACGCGAGCGAGGACGAACTCGAGAATCCGGTCTCGCCGCTCGAACTCGTTCGGCCCGACGACGCGCCGTCGTTCGATTCGTCGACCGAATGTCGTTGGGTCGAGGGCGCGAACCTCGAGACCGGCGAGTCCGCACAGCTTCCCGCCGCCGCGGTTCAGTTCCCCCAGCCCGGCGACCGCCTCGTTCCGGCGATCACGACCGGCCTCGGGCTCGGTTCCTCGACCGTCGACGCCCTGCGTTCAGGGCTGACGGAAGTCCTCGAGCGGGACGCGACGATGCTCTCGTGGTACTCGACGTACGAACCCCTCGGGCTCGCCGTCGAGGACGAAACGTACGACGCCCTCTCCCGGAGAGCACAGAGCGAGGGACTTTCAGTGACCGCGTTGCTGGTAACTCAGGACGTCGATGTTCCCGTCGTCGCCGTCGCCGTCCACCGCGACGGCGCGGGCGCTCGCAACAAGAACGACTGGCCGCACTTTGCCGCAGGCTCTGCGGCGGCCCTCGACGGAACGGCCGCCGCCCGGTCGGCGCTGTCCGAGGCGTTACAGAACTGGATGGAACTTCGGGGAATCGGCCCGGAGGACGCGGATACTGCAACGGGCCAGATCGGCCACTACGCCTCGTTCCCCGAACCGGTACAGGAGTTCGTCGACGTCGAGCGGACGATTCCCGCCGAGAGCGTGGGTCCGGACCCGGTTCCCACCGGAGCCGACGGCCTCGAGGAACTCGTTTCCCGGACGAACGAGGCCGGACTGACGCCGTACGCGGCTCGGTTGACGACACGCGACGTCGAGGACCTCGGCTTCGAAGCGGTGAGAGTTGTCGTTCCTGGTGCACAGCCGCTTTTCACCGGTGAGCCCTACTTCGGCGACCGTGCGACTGCAGTTCCGGATGAACTCGGCTTCGAGCCGGATCTCGAGCGGGAGTACCATCCCTACCCCTGAGAAATCGTCGAAAAAGCAACGCCGGATCCGAGACGAGTCGCGCGTCAATCGGTTTTCGATAGAGCCAGTCCGCAACTCACTCTTCTTCGGACGGCCACTCCTCTTCGTCGAACTCCTCGGTTTCGTTGTCCTCAAGCTCGTCCCCTTCGGATTCGTTGCCGTCGAGTGCCGGCTCGTCTTCCTCGTCGGTGGATATCTCGAGTTCGAGATCGTCGTCGTAGATCGTTATCTGGATGAGCTGCGTCTCGTCCGTAACGGTCCCGACTTCGACCCAATCTTCGTCCCCCGACTGATCGATTCGCATCACGCGGAAACTCTGGTCGAACCCATCGAGCGACGGCGCGCTCACGCGTTCCCCGGGCGTGACGGAGTACCCCTGATCGTACGTCCCGCGGTCGGTTCCGCGCTCGATCGCCTCGAGTCGAATGTTGTGGGTTTGGTCGCTTTCGTTGAATATTTCGATCGGAACCGGACTTTGAATCTCCCCCTGAAAGTGCTCTTGAACGCCGTCGATACAGCCCGCTATCCCGACGGTCGCGAGCACGGCACCGGATCGAAGTACAGTACGGCGATTCACATCCGAGCCTCGGTGCTGGATCGTTGTATGTATTACTTTTCGAATCAACCGCTCGTTCACCTCGGTATCGTCGACTCGCTTCTACGCCGCACTCGCAACCATACTCCGGGTCCTCTCCTCCTCAAGGGACGCAGAGACGTTCTCGAATTGACCGTAAGAGACGGAGAGCCGGATCCGAAGATAACATCGTCCACTCGGCGCGGATACTCCCAGCCTCGAAAATTGAGTCTGCATCGCCGGACCAAAAATGTAATATAATTTAAAGTGTTGTATACTGTCATGGGAGATATTACCACCCAACCGAACGACCAGTACGGAAGCATAGACGACGTGAACATCGCTCCGGAAACAGGATGGAACGCACAGTACATCGGCGGCGAGTGGCGACCACCGGGTGATCGTGAAACCATCCGAGTGAACGCGCCGGCGACCCAGAGCGCGGTCGGTGAGGTTCCGTGTGGAACGATCGACGACCTCGACGAGGCCTTCGAAGTCGCCGAGGACTCACAAGGGGAGTGGGCCGACACGCCGCCCCAAGAGCGCGCACAGATCGTTTCGACGGCCGCACACTTACTCGAGGAACACATGGAGGAGTTCGTCCACCTGGTCGCGATCGAGGGCGGCGGGGTACGAGCGAAGGGGGGAATTCGAAGGCGGAGCCGCCGTCGGCGTGGCCTCCCACGCGGCCGGCATGGCGCTTCGCAACCGAGGCGAGCGCTCGGAGTCGACGGTACCCGGGAAGGAAAACATCGTCGTCGAGGAGCCGGTCGGCGTCGTCGGAGTGATCACGCCGTGGAATTTCCCGACGGTCCTCTCGATTCGGGCCGTCGCGCCCGCGCTGGCACTCGGCAATAGCGTCGTCCTGAAGCCGGACGAACACACGCCCGTCACCGGCGGATTACTGCTCGCTCGAGTGTTCGAGATGGCGGGACTTCCGGACGGCGTCCTCAACGTCGTCACGGGCTACGGCGACGATATCGGCGATCACTTCTCGGGTCACGAGGTCCCGGACGTGATCTCGTTTACCGGTTCGACCGAAATCGGCCGCCGCGTCGCGACCAACGCGGTCAAGAACTTCCACTTCCCGGCGCTGGAACTGGGCGGGAACAACGCCCACATCGTCACCGACGACGCCGATCTCGAGCTGGCTATCGAGGCGGGGGCCTTCGGCTCGTTCACCCACCAGGGACAGGTCTGTATCTCGATCAACCGACACCTCGTCCACGAAGATGTCTACGACGACTACGTCGCGGGATTGGCCGAAGCCGCCGATCACGTCCCGGTCGGCGACCCCCTCGAGGAGGGCTCGATCGTCGGACCGATCATCAACGAGTCCCAGTTCGAGGAGATGACCGCTTACCTCGAGGAAACCGTCGACTCGGGCGCGGTCGTCGAAGCCGGCGGCGACTACGACTTCCCCTACGTCGAGCCGACGGTCCTCTCGAACGTGACCAACGAGATGGCCGCGGCCTGCAACGAGCACTTCGGACCTATCGCGCCCGTGATTCCGTTCTCGAGCGACGAGGAAGCCATCGAACTGGCAAACGACACGGAGATGGGGCTGTCAGGCTCGGTTCACAGTAAGGATATCACGCGAGCGCGAGATATCGCCGCGCAAATGGAAACCGGTATGGTCCACATCAACGACCAGCCGATCAACGACGATCCGCAGGCCCCCTTCGGTGGCGTCAAGTCCTCCGGAATGGGCCGGTACAACGACCAGTGGATTGCAGACGAGTTCACCACCACGCGCTGGATCTCCGTCCAGCACGAACCTCGAGAGTACTGAACGGCCATCACGAGTGGACCTCTCTGAACGAGCTCCCGATCTCACTCGTGGACACGGCACGTTCGAGCCGATTCGTGATTCGAGGGCGACGAGTATTTTCAAGGCGGAGCCGTTCGTTATTCGAACGATGGAGAAAGTCTCAATCGAGGCGGTCGACAACCAGCCGAACCCGATGGCGGCACAAACCGTTCGACGGCCGGTGTCGGACGCGCTCGGGACGACCGACTTCGCGATGAACTACTTCGAACTCGAGACGGGCGAGTCATTTTCCGGCGGCTACCACACCCACCACGATCAAGAAGAGGTATTCTACGTCCTCGAGGGCACGGCAACGTTTGAAACCGAAAACGGCCAATTTTCTGTCGAGGCCGGCGAGCTCGTTCGATTCGCCCCGGGAGAGTTCCAGCAGGGAACGAACGAGGGCGACGAACCCGTCGTAGGCTGGGCCTTCGGCGCGCCCGATTCGAGCCACAACTGGGAGGATATCGAGTCGGTAATTTACTGTCAGGACTGTGAATCCGAAACCAAACACGGGCTCGAGATCACGGACGAAGGCGGATTCCGCCTCACCTGCACGGAATGCGGGAACTCGATTACGGTCGCTTGAGCAGGCCTCGAGCGAACGAGTAGATGAACGACAACAGAAAGCCGGAACGGGCTCCCGATACTGCAGAAATCATAGCACGTTGCTCCCGATGGGGCTCGACAGTACTACTTGGTGAATTGACTACTCGTCAGCTGGCGAGTAGTTCGGCGCTTCGTCCGTGATCACGACATCGTGGGCGTGGCTCTCTGCCTGTCCGGCCGCCGAGACGCGGACGAATTCGCTTCGCTCTTTGAACTTGGGAATCGTTCCGGCACCGACGTATCCCATCCCCGACTGCATGCCGCCCGCGAGCTGGTGGAGCTCGGATTTGAGCGTGCCCTTGTATGGCGTCGCCGCTTCGACGCCTTCCGGGACGTACTCCTCTTCGTCCTGCGGTTCGTCTTTCAGGTATCGGTCGCCGTCGCCCGACTTCATCGCGCCGACGGATCCCATGCCGCGGTACTGCTTGTATTTCTTGCCGTTCATCGTTACGACTCGACCGGGGGCCTCTTCGGTCCCCGCAAAGTACGACCCGAGCATCACCGCGTCGGCACCGGCGGCGATCGACTTGATCGCGTCGCCGGAGTATCGAATTCCGCCGTCGGCGATCACCGGAACGTCGTGTTGACTCGCAACGTCTGCGACCTGCGAGACGGCGGTGATCTGTGGCATTCCCGAGCCGGAAACGACTCGAGTCGTACAGATCGATCCTGGGCCGATGCCGACCTTGATGCCGTCGGCGAACTCGACGAGGTCCTCGGCGGCCTCCCGCGTACCGACGTTGCCGACGACGACATCGGCGTCAACGGATTCTTTGATTTCTCGAGCGCCTTCGATGACGTTCAGGTTGTGAGCGTGCGCACAGTCGATGAAGAGGATGTCCGCGTCCGCTTCGTCAGCCGCGGCGGCGCGTTCGGTTTCGAACGGACCGACGGCGACGCCACAGCGGAGTCGGCCGTCGTCGTCGCGGACGGCCTCGTTGTACTCGCGGCGCTGGAGGATTCCCTGCATTGTTACTAATCCGACGAGGAGGTTCTCGTCGTCGACGACGGGAACGCGTTCGATCTTGTGTTCGTACATCAGATCGAAGGCTTCGCGCGCGTCGATATCCTCCGGTGCCGTGATGACTTCGTCGGTCATCGCCGCGGTAACGGGGTCGTCCTCGTTGACCTCGAGGTGCGGTCGAATGTCCGTACTCGAGATGATACCCAGCACTTCGCCGCGTGTGTTGACGACCGGCGCGCCGCCGACGCCTTCGTGGACCATCATCTCGTCGATCTCGCGGACGCTCATTTCTGGATCGGCCGTCACGACCGAGTCGGTCGGAATGATGAGTTCGTCGGCGCTTTTGACGCGGTTGATGGCTTCGACCATCTGGTCGACATTCATGTTTCGGTGGAGCACGCCCAGGCCGCCGTGGCGAGCCATCGCAACAGCCATCTCGCTCTCGGTGACAGTGTCCATCGCCGCAGAGAGAATCGGAACGGAGACATCGACAGATTTCGAGACGCGACTCGTCAGATCCGCATCGTCGGGTTCGACGCGGCTCTCTTTTGGCCGTAGGAGCACGTCGTCGAAGGTCAGCGCTTCCGGTACTTGGAGCTTCGAGGAATAGGTCTCGTGGTCAGGAACGTCGTTCGCCATGTAAACTGTCCGGAATCGGGAGCCAAAAACGTTGCGTGTTGCACTTTCAGCCCTGTATAACGTGAACGACAACCACGGAGACAGTCAGCGGACTCGGCTGATACGAGGCTAGCTCGAGACGCGAGTAAAATCGAAATTCGAGACGGATCGGCTCGAGTTCACCAACGGCAGAATTTAACGAATGCAAACCGGATGAGGACAGTCGTTCATTACCGTCACGAAATGCACACTGTTGTCGGACGATCCGCCGAGTGCTGTAACCAGTTCTCACACAACGTTTATTAATAATGCAGGACTCCGGTAGAGTATGTTCGCTGTGAGTTCCACCACGGCCCGAACCGGTGATCAGATGAGTATTCTCTCCATCGCACCGTTTACATTCGGGGTTTCGAAACTCACAGCAGGCCAGAAACGCTCGAATGACTGGCTCGCCGCGAGTCAGTCTGGGCGGGACCGCCGGTTACACTCCCATCTGGCCCCGGGTCACGGCCATCGTTCCTGATTGATGAGCACGTCACAACACCCGGTTGCGCTCAGCCTCGAGCGATTTGCCAGCGACGACGCGAAGCTTCTCGCGCTGGTCATGGCACTGCCGCTAATCGACGGCGTCTTTCCGGCGATGATCCTCGCTGGCGCGATCGACGACCCGCTCGGCGCGATTCAGGTCGGACTGCTGATCTTCGGCGGCAGCGCCACCGTCGCCGTCATCCTCGCGGAGATGAACGGGTCGCCTCGAGAACAGGCGGCCATCGTGCTAGTCGTCGGCATCCCGCTGATTATCCTCGCCGCGATACAGGCCGCGCTCGCGCCCACGATCGAGAGCGTGCTGAATATCGTCATCTTCGAGCGTTTCGCGGCGCTGGTCATCGCGGCCATCGCGGCCCACACCGCGAGTGCGACCGTCGGCGAGTACATCCCGAACCCCGGTATCATCATCGCGCTCGGACTCCTCGCGAGTCTTGACCCGAGCGGCGCCGCGCTGGTGTTCGACGCCGATCCGTCGCTGATCGCCAACGCGACGCTGGCGGCCACCGTCGGCGTCCTGTTCGCGCTCTCGATCGCACTCGGCGGTCCCTACCTCCGAACCTACATGGACATCGACCGATTCCGATTCGGAAGCGCCGTCGCGTTGGGTCTCCTCCCGCTTTCGCTCCTCGGGATGGCCTTCGGCGAAGCGCCGCTTGCGGCCCTGATCGTCGCCGCCGTGCTCTCGATCGATCCCCAGTTCGACGGCGAAGCCGCTCGAGAGACCCTCGGAAGCGATGCGCGACCCGATGGCGGCAACGAGGAAGAACGGGCCGACTCGAGCGAACCCAAGGTCCCCGAATCGTCCGAGTCCGACGATGACACCTACCCCGGCGACGACTCGACGGACACCGCCGGCCGAGCCCCCTGGTTGTGATCGAATCGTAACGGCTTTAGGGAGGATCGCTCTATGATTGCTCGAGGGGTCGTGGCCAAGCCAGGCATGGCGGCTGACTCCAGAGGCTACGGCGCCCGGGACGACACTCCAGACTGATATACTGATCGGACACCTGATCAGTGTCCGTGTGATGACCCTCTGGAGTTCCGAGGCGCACCGGAGATATCAGTAGATCGGGGGTTCAAATCCCTCCGACCCCACTTCTCACCGCGAACAACATCGTGAGCGGTGAGTATAGAAGAGGCGGGATTTGAACTAGACGAGACGTGCGAACGGAGTGAGTCCGTCTCGGCGTAGTTCACAATCCCTCCGACCCCACTCACCTTCCGACCGATCCGTAACCCACAGAGGCGGCCCATTTCCCGAGTTTGTTTATATACTCGAGAGGCGCTCTGATCTTGATTTCGTTACGTTAGCTATCGATAGGTGTCTTCGTGATGTGATTCTAATAGTGATGCTCAGTGAAAGTATACGATTATCACGCGGCACCCCTTCCCGCTGATCTCGACTGCACTGATGAGGATACTCCTGTGAGGTGTGTAGAGCGATACGTACAGGCGAAGCAGGTAACAGAGAGAGGATTAATCTCCCTGGGTGCTGTCAAAAACCGCCTGCTGAATATAGAGGATGGGCTTTGTTTAGACGCTCCCGAATGGGCGGTCCGGGAGTCATTTCGGCTGAGCAGAACGCAGTAGAGAGCACCTCACGGTACATATTCACACGTTGAGAACGAAGCGTTAGAGCCGATTCCTGCTGCGTCTAAACAAGGCCCAAATGGCCCGCTTGGGTTCCAAAACGAGCACGACGCTGCTGTATCTCCCATACGCACGAACTGTCTTTCCTCAGTGTACGCTACGCGGCAGTGTCTAGTTAGCCCAGTTTGAGAAGCGAGCAGGCCGTAGAGTTACTTTGGCATGAAGCTCGCAGACCTGCTCAGCGAGTCCTACGCGGCGGAATTTGATGAAGTTTGGGAGCGTGAGCGGACGGCGACGCCCGTCAGGGTGTTCGCCGTCCGGCTCCACGCGACCGGTTGTTCGCTTCGAGAAACACAAGCAATTCTTCGCTTGATAGGCGTTGAACGCTCTCATCAAGCAATCTGGAACTGGGTACATCAGCTGGCTGACAGCGTACCAGACCCGCCGGTGGCGAAGCCATCGCGGGTCGCGGTTGATGAGACTGCTGTCAAAATTAACGGCGAATGGTCTTGGTTGTACGCTGCAATAGACCTCGATACAAAGTTGATTCTCGATGCTCAGTTGTTCGGTCGCCACGGCACCGATCCGGCGGCTGCGTTCCTGCATAGACTCCGCGAGAAACATGATCTCTCCGAGACGGTGTTTCTCGTCGATCAGTTTGGCTATCGGACTGCCCTTGCTCGATTAGGACTAAACGGTCGGGTTGACTACACCGACCGAAACCTCATCGAAAAGTGGTTTCACACATTCAAAATGCGCGTTGACCGTTTCCATAACTCGTGGGTGGACAGTCGGCGGAGCGCTCGCAAATGGATTGAACATTTTGTGCATTATTACAACCACCAGAGACCGCATCAATCGCTCGATGGACGAACGCCGGTTGAGGAGGTTCTAAACTAGACAGTGCCAATACATCCAATATGTAAGTGTATTCTAGTCTATATTATAATGGCTATAGTAAATTAGATTGGCACTCGTCTTAGTCAGCCTTATAGCCGTTCTTGACGCCGATTTCAGGTCTTGCTGCTTATTTCCCGGCCCCATTAACACAAACTGCTCAGCCGGTCGTGTTCGCTCCGAATCCGTGAGCCATCTGGCGAATTCGGCCCACGGTGCGTAGTCGGCATGCTCGAGCAGCGCCCTCGGGTCCGGTGGGTTTTCGGTCCAGAACATGAGCCGTAGTTTCCGAATCGGTAGACGACCGCATCTGGAGTTCGACCGATAAGTTCTGCCGTATCCCGAACTATCGGATCGGATTTGTCCTCTGTGATATCCTCATTGAGGTACAGGTCCAGCGTAACTAGGAACTCGTCTCGTATCCACTCTCGATTAGCCATGGGAGTACGATCATGTAACCACGTGAAATGATTAGCCGATAGCGTGCCGTGGGACAAGGTACCAGTTAACGAAAATATTTGCCACTGTGGTGGAGGAAGTGACCTACATTCGCAACAGCCGACGAGGATTTCCGGTCATGACCGATACGTTCCCTGTATCCGGGAGAAGCTGAGCTTCCTACTCTCATTCTGTCAGAAGATGCCTACTGAATACAGATCATTGGCCTTGTTTAGACGCTTAAACGTTAGCAGTATAGAGCCGATCGAACTCTTATCGCTGTGCTAGTAGCTCGGGGAAATACCAGATCTACTAGGAAATGAAGCGGGACGGTTTCGTTGTGCACACGAAGACCTCCCGCTTCACAGAGAGGGTTGTATCGCTCGGCCAAAAAGCCGTCGTTGGCCAGCCAGCTCCGGCTTACCGTCCGGGAGAAGAAGGCTACGCTGACTGGGTAATTCTCGACGAGAGGGATTTATGATCGCGACAGCAATTGCGCTGATGGGATCAGTGCTCGCGATGTCGCGATTGGTGATCTCCGGAGGGGAGACGCGTGACCAATCCCGACCACGCCGACCGCGGACTCAAGGCATCGGACTACCGCACGATGCCGCGCGTGGTGTTGAAGGAGAAGATGGCGACAACGTGCTGGTGCCGGCGATCGACACCGATCGCTGGTCTGACGATCTCGATATTGCAGAGGGCGACGCGGAAATCGATTCCGTGCAGTTCTCCGGTGAGGGATTGGCGACGCGTACACGTCAAGCGGTCGTTAGGCGCAGGTGTCGCGTACGCACCGTGCAGGCGATAGGTGTGATCCGACGATCACTAGAGGATTGCACAGAAGTCAATTCGATACCGACATAGACTCACTGAAGGGGCGCTTATTGTTGAGTTCGAATAGCGGAATAACATCGGTTGTTGCATAGTGTTTGATTGCCTCACGGAGTTCCTGAAATTGTGGGAGATTGGTTGCACCAATTCTCTTAAAATTTAAATATCGCTCACCGAGCAATGGAATGTCACACCCCATCATGTAGGGTTCGATTCCTTTCCAAGTAGGCCGATGAGGAACAACATCGATATCAAAGTCGTACTCTTGGAACGGTGTTCGAGTCACATCAACACCAACAGTTTCGCAAATGTTCTCAAACGAAGTATACTCATCACCACAGAAATCACACGCCTCGGGCATAAGATCGATACTCTCTATATTGTCGACGAACTCCTCGGCTCGCTGTGCCACATCGAATCGTCCCTCAATCGTTTCGGCGGCAATCTGCGCTCGCCCTTCTAAGTGCGGCAAATCGAACTCGTTTCCATTATACGTGAGTACTGACTCCGGTGGTTTGGTCTCGAGATAATCAAGTGTTTGTTCAATCACTTTGAGTTCATCTTCAGCACTGTTTCCCTCGCGGAAGATGATCTCGTAGTGAGGATCTGTACCAGGTTCGGTCTGGTGGGCAACGCATACGCAAAAAAATTCGACGTGCTCAGAATTCTGCGCATCCATTTCCTCATCATCTGGTCGCTCAGCATTGATTGTTTCAATGTCGAAGGCAAGTCGACCGGAACTGTCGGCACCCATTACATATTATAGGTTATGATAATATGTGAAAAGTATACCGGGAAAATCAGGAGAAAGATACTAGCTACTCGGCGTTTCGACATCGACGGTAGTCGCGATTTCGAAGGGAACTTTCCTACCGGAGAGGATTTCAGCAATTTCCTGGCACAGGGCGAGCGTGAGATCCGGGCGCTCGAGGGCTCGACGAGCGCTGGCGACGATGCGGGTAACGTCGTGACAGTCGAACGCGGCGGCGTTGGATCGATTACAGTCGTAATAGCCGGCGGCTTTCTCGATTTCGTCGAATCGCTATTCCGTTGCTGTCGTCGGTTCGGATCCGGACAGACCCGGGACTGTCGTTCATACCAACCGAGTTGACTGAATTCGAGACACTCCTCGAGCGCGAACTCACCTGCCACCACTCGAGAAACCAAGCCTCCACCTCATTCGAGGCAAAACCGCTTTCTACCAAATACGCTACCGGAGCACCCTCGATCCCCGTGAGAAGCCTACATCGAGAACAACTCACCTAACCCCTGTGGGAACTCGACGCCAGATTCCTCGAGCGTGTCCTCAATGTCCTCGAGTTCGTCCTGGATCTCTTCGGCGTCGTCGCCTGAAGTTGACGCTTCGCCGTCCGTTTCGGACGGCTCGTCTGACTCGTCAAACGTCCGGTCGCCGCCGCCACAGGAGTCGAACTCGAAGACGCCGTTGAGCGCCATCGAGTGGGTGTCGTAGTAGGTGTACAGATTCTTCGGAGCCTGGTACCGGCCACCGTAGTGACCGACCGGACCAGTGGTGTCGATGATGTTGTCACCGAGGTCCGACGTGAAGCTGAAGTTCTCACGTTCGAAGATGAGCTCGTCATTGAGCCAGTAGCGGACGATACCGTCGTCATTTGGCTCGCCGTTGGAGATCGTGTTCACGCACACGTAGCTCTCGAAGTCGTACCAGACGCCGGGTTCGATTTCGGGCTGGGCGAGCGCGTACTCGTCGTCGTCCATGATGTAGTTGTGGTCCTGTGGTTCATCGATGTGGTAGGTGTCCGAGAGGAGGTGGAATGGGCCGTCCGGATCGGTGCCTCGACTCGAGACGTACATGCGGTTGCTCCAGCCGTTGGTGCCGTCGGGGACGTTCCCGCCGGCGCTGGCCTCGCCGATCGACAGCGCGCAGTTCCAGATTCGGCAGTTCGCAAGGTTCCGGCCCTCCATCGACCAGTTCGTGTTGAGCGCGAAGCGCATGCGGTTGTTGAGTTCGAAGAGTCCGTCTTCGAAATCGTAGTGGGCGTTCGCACCCCAATGGTCGTTTTCGTTCACCTGCAACTGGATGGCGTTCTCGCCGGTGTAGGTCGGACTGGAGACGAAGTTCAGGTCGGCGCTGTCTCCGTTCGACAGTCGGTAGATGTCCGACCAGCTATCGTAGTCGTCGTAATCGAGGTGAACGATGTCGTCGGGTCGGCTTCCCTCCGCCGCCGCCGCGACGCCGTCCGCTCCGAACCCGACTGCGCCGAAAATACTGCCGACGCCCACGAGTCCGCCCAACTGTAGCGTTCGTCGTCGCGTTACTCCCAACTCGTCCGTCCGTCTCGTCGATGCCCGTTCGTCGTCTGATTCTACCGTTTCGCGATTCGATTGCTCTACCATGCACTCGGATAATTCCATAGCTTCGATAATTGTATTGTAGCGGTTACCCGTTCGGCAATCGTTTCACTTGACACAACCGGGACAGGAGGGCTGAGACGGCTATACAGGCCCTTACAGTAGCAAACACCAAACGGACACTTTCAACGAGTCAAACGGTAGTAGCAGTCATCAAATACCCTATTATCCGCACGGATATCCGCTCTGGCCCCGATATCGAACCTAGTTGACCGGCTGACATTCCGTTCTCGAGGCGCGTTTCAGACTCGTTTCGGACGAGACGGCTGTCACCGCGCTCGTCCGTCGGGAAACGTCATCTTCCGCCTACCGAATTCTCCCCGGGCCCGCTCGAGTCACGCGATTTCGTCCAGGTAGGTGCCGGGTTCCAGTGAGAACACCTATCCCGGTCGCCGCGGATGGCGATAGTATGCGCGCTGCAGTTCTCGAGGCTTATGGCGAGCCACTCTCGATCGAGTCGGTTTCGGAGCCGGATCTCGCTTCCCACGGTATCGTCGTCGAGGTCGAAGCGTGTGGCGTCTGCCGAAGCGACTGGCACGCCTGGCAGGGTCACGGCGAGTGGGCCGACGATCGGGTGTCACGGGGACAGATTCTCGGCCACGAACCCGCGGGGAGAGTGGCCGCCGTCGGCGGGGGCGTCGACCGACTCGAGGTGGGCGATCGGGTCGCGATCCCGTTCAACCTCGGCGACGGCTCCTGTGAGCAGTGTCGAAGCGGTCACGGTAACGTCTGCGCGGACGGCTTCGCACTCGGGTTCGAATCGAGCGTTCCGGGCGCGTTCGCAGAGCGGGTGCACGTTCCCTACGCCGACTTTAACGCCACGAAACTCCCCGAATCGGTCAGCTCGACCGACGCCGCCGCGCTCGGGTGTCGATACGTGACCGCTTTTCATGCACTGGCCCATCGCGCCGACGTCCGGGCGGGCGACTGGGTAGCCGTCCACGGCTGCGGCGGGTTGGGCCTCGCCGCCGTCCAGATCGCCGCGGCCTTCGGCGCGAGCGTGGTTGCCGTCGACGTTCGGGATGAGCCACTCGAGCTAGCCGCCGACGCGGGTGCCGACGAACTCGTCGACGCGAGCGCGGTAAGCGACGTTCCGGCCGCAATCGCCGAGGCGGTCGCCGTCGGAACCGACCGCGACCGATCGTCCGAAGGCCGCCGCGACGGTCGTGGGACGAACGCGGGCGTTGACGTGTCCGTCGACGCGCTCGGCCGAGCGGAAACCTGCCGAAACAGTCTGGACTCGCTTCGGATCCGGGGCACTCACATCCAACTCGGCCTGACCACGGATGCCGAGCGCGGCGAAGTCTCCCTGCCGATCGACGAGCTCACCCGCTGGGACATCGACTTCCTCGGCTCCCGCGGGATGCCACCCTCGAGGTACGACGAGATCCTGCGGATGATCGCCTCGGGCCGGCTGAATCCCGGCCAACTCGTCACGAAGACTGTTGCGCTCGAGGACGTCTCGGATCGACTCGCCGCGATGACGGCGTACGAGACTCGCGGCATCGAGGTCGTTACGAAGTTTTGAGCGTCGCCGTCTGGAGAAACGAACCAATACGAACGGCTGAACTTTCGATATCTGTGACTAGCCAAAATCGTAAGGCGATATTCTCAACCGGCCTCGGAACCCAACCGTTGCATGAACGTCTTTTGGCTCGACGAGGAGCCGCGGCTGGCCGCGCGCTATCACTGCGACCAGCACGTGAACAAGCTTCTCCTCGAGGCGGCTCAGGTCCTCTGTACCGCGGCCCGAGAGAACGGGCTCGACGCGGGGTTTCTCTACAGCCCGACCCACGCGAGCCATCCCGTGACCGAGTGGGCGACCGAATCTCGAGCGAACTGGCTCCGGCTTCGCGAGCACGCTGAGGCGCTCAACGCGGAGTTCGTCGAGCGCTACGAGAAGGACGAGGACCACGCGAGCTGGCAGGTAATCGAGCAGATCGACCCGGACGAGATCGAGTTTCCGCAGTCAGCGCCGACTCCGCGGCCCCAGGCCATGCCCGACGAATACCGGTGCGACGATCCCGTCGAAGCCTATCGAGCCTACTACGCGGGCGAGAAAGCAGAGTGGGCCGAGTGGCAGTACACTGACCGGCCGCCGTGGCTCGAGACGCAACTGGCGGAACTCGAGGCGCTCGAGGAGTAATTTACTCGTTCTCGAGAACGTCATCGCTATCCTCGAGAAGCACTTCGTCGCCAACTTCGACATCGCTTGCGGTACCGGCGGGAAGTTCGACGATCAGGTCGGCCGTTTCTTTCGCGAACCCGCGCCAGGGCCGAAGGGTTTCGACGCGCTGGACGACATCCTCGTGAATCCAGATAACGTCGAGCGACATGAAGACGAACAGCATGTGGATGTCTCGAGCTTTCGCGGTTTCGTACGTGAACGCCAATCCGTACCCATCAGCTATCGATCGCTTGAACATTAGCCCTCGGGTTTGACTCACGAGACCATCCGCAATCTCGATGTCGCTCGCGAGCGGTTCCCGTTCTCCGTCGGCGTCGTGGACGAGTCGCACGCCCTCGAGTCGAGGCCACGCGGTCAAAAAGATTCTCGCCGGTGCGTTGCAGATTCCGGTTCGACAATCGCTTCTCGTCGTTCCGGTTCGACAATCTCTTCTCGTCGAATGACGGTCCCCTTCGATCCACTTAGTCGTCGGCGCTCGAGGCCGCAAGCGCCGAGGGCGGTCCGCCCGGAAGCTCGTCGCGGTCGTGTGGTGCCTCGAACTCGAGGTCCGGACCGCGGGCGATGATTCCGGAGGGAGTCACGTCCGGATGGGTCGTGTAGTAGTGTTCTTTGATGTGATCCATGTTGACGGTCTGAGAGACGCCAGCGGTCCCCTCCCGATGGTCGGTGACGCCCGTCTGGTACAGGTCTCGCAGGTAGGGCCAGAGGTTCTCGTACTCGCGGACGAACTGGACGTTACACATGAAGTGGGTGTGATAGACCTGGTCGAACCGGACGAGCGTCGTGAACATACAGATGTCAGCTTCCGTGAGCCGATCACCGGCGAGATAGCGCTGGTCTGCTAACACCTCATCCCAGTGTGCGAGCGCGCCGAAGAGGTCGTCGATCGCCTCGTCGTAGGGCTCCTGATTCGTCGCGAATCCGGCGCGGTAGACGCCGTTGTTGATCGGCTCGTAGATCTCGTCGATGATTCGATCGACTTCGTCCTGATACTCCTCCGGATAGAGGTCGACGTCCCGATTCGAGATCTCGTCGAACTCGGTGTCGAGCATTCTGAGGACCTCGCTCGATTCGTTGTTGACGATCGTTTCCTCCTGTTTGTCCCAGAGGACCGGGACCGTCACGCGACAGGTCGCGTCCGGATCGGCTTCGACGTAGAGTTCCCGCAGGTAGTCCGAATCGTACAGGTGGTCCGGCGTACAGCCGTCTTTCTCCGGGGTGAACTGCCACCCGCCCTCGCCGCGGTACGGGTCGACGACCGATACCGAAATCGCGTCCTCGAGGCCTTTCATCGCCCGCACGAGTAGAGTTCGGTGCGCCCACGGGCAAGCGTAGGAGACGTACAGGTGGTAGCGGTCTGCTTCCGGCTGGTATCGTGCATCCGGCTCGTCTCGAATTTCGTCTCGAAAGGTGGTCTCCTGTCGTTCGAACGCTCCGTCCTCACCGGTCGTTTCGTGCGCGTCCGTCCGCCACTCCCCATCGACGAGTTTGTTCATACTTGAGTGGAGGAGATCCAGACACAAAATGAGCCAGCGTACATCAGTGTTACCGGGCAGCGACGGATGGAGGTTGAGTTGGTGATCGTGCGGACAGTACTGCGAAACACGTTGGTCGAGACCCAACCGCTCCATCCGGGAAACGATTATCCCACTGCCCCCACCTGTAGGGAACATGGAACGATACGATCTCGTCTATCGCCTCTACGACGAGTACGACACGAAGACACTACGGGAGTACCAGGAGTTCGTGGACGTCTTTCCGGCGATCGATTCCCGAGCCGCCCTCGAGCACTGGCAGGAAGCCAACACGGTTCTCGAGGAGCGAAAGGACGAGATTCGAGGGGACTTCGCCGCCGGAGAGACGTTCGCCGACATCGCCGCGCGGGCCACTCGAGAGCAGGCGTTTACCGCCCTCGATCTGGGTGCGAAGTACGACCGCGCCGTGAACGTGCTTGTCCTCGACGTCGACGAGACGCTTCGCTCGGCCGGCGGGACGGACAACGAGATTCCGCGGGACACCCTCCACATGCTCACGGAATTTCATGAGGCCGGGATTCCGATCGTCATCTGTACGGGACAGACCTTAGAGAACGTCAAAGGATTCGCCATCCAGGGACTGGGCAGTGAAATCGTCCACTCGGGTGACCTCTCGATCGTCTACGAAGCGGGAACGGGCGTCTTCACGCCGGGTCACGGCGCGAACACCAAGCAGTTGCTCTACGAAGATCTCGACGAGGCAATTCGGGCGGTTTTCGACGACATTCGAAGCCGCGTGCTTCCCGAGGCACCGACGGATCTCCGACGGGGCTGTCACCTGCAGGGCAACGAGTTCAACGTGACGATGAAGCCGAACTACGAAACTGGGACCTCACAGGCTCGAGCCGTCATCGACGAGGCGCTGGTGTATCTGATCGATCTGCTCGCCGACGCCGTCGGATCGACGCTCGAGGTCGGGACCGCCGCCGGGAGAGCCGAAGACGACGATGACGGCACCAACGGCGCTCGAACGATCGACAACAACACCGTCAGCGAGTGGACGCGAGCGTTCTACGCCGATCAGGACCCCGAGATCCGTGCCGTCCTCGAGAGCGAAAGCGCCTATCCGGATCTCGATGCTAAGGAGGTCCCGTCCGAACTAACCGGCCCGCTCGAGCGCATCGACGTGGCCTACTACGAGGCCGACGCCGCCGAGATCGGCAGTCTCGAGTTGAACAAGGTCGTCGGCGTCGAGCGGGCGCTCGACGTGCTGGGTCTCGAGGACCCGTTCTCGCTCGTGATGGGCGACTCCAAGAGCGACCTGCGGGTGATGGAATGGGTCGACGAGAACGACGCCGGCATCGCGGCGGCACCCGAACACTCCTCGCAGGATACCCTCGATCACGTCCTCGGGACGGATGACCTCGTCTTCGATCAGGGGAAAAGCGTCGACGTGTTGCGAACCGTCTACGCGCTCAATCTCCTTGCGAGACTCGAGTAAGAAGCACATATCCGCGCCCGAGTGATGAGCGAGACCGACACTTGGAAGAAACGCGTGCCGCCACTCGAGTGGGACCACCTGCCGACTCGAATTCGAGAGAGGAGCACTCGAGCGTCGACAACTGGCATAAATATTCCTGCTAGATATTTATGTTGACCTGTTGATGGTGTAATCATGCGAGCCGCAGTACTCGAGGAACACGGCGAACCGCTCGCGGTCAAAGAGGTCGACTACCCTAAACCGGGGCCAGACCAGGTGATCGTCGAGCCGGAAGCGTGTGGCATCTGTCGGAGCGACTGGCACGCGTGGCAGGGTGACTGGGGCTGGGTCGGCGCTGAAGCTCCCGAAGGCCAAATTCTCGGCCACGAACCGGCGGGTATCGTTTCCGAAGTCGGTGAGGACGTCGAAACGGTCTCGGAAGGCGATCGAGTGACGGTCCCGTTCCACCTCGCGGACGGAAGCTGTCCGCACTGTCGAGCGGGCCGAGCGAACGTCTGCGATACGGTGATCCCACTGGGGTTCACCGGCATCGCACCCGGCGCGTTCGCCGAGGCGTTTCCCGTTCGGGAGGCCGATTTTAACTGCGTACAACTCCCCGACGATGTCGATTTTACCGAAATGGCGGGACTCGGCTGTCGGTTCATGACCGCCTACCACGCGCTCTCGGATCGCGCGGATTTGCGCCCCGGCGATTGGGTGGCGGTCCACGGCTGCGGGGGCGTCGGTCTCTCGGCCGTTCACATCGCCGACGCGCTGGGTGCACACCCCATCGCGGTCGACGTTCGCGAGGACAAACTCGAGCGGGCTCGAGAGTTGGGTGCGGTCGCGACGGTCAATGCGGCCGAGACGGACAACGTGGCGAGCGAGGTAAAGTCGATCGCCGACCGCGGCGCGGACGTCTCGATCGATGCGCTTGGCATCGCAGAAACCTGTACGAACTCCATCGGGAGCCTCGGCAAGACCGGAACCCACGTGCAGGTCGGGCTCACGACGGGCGAAGAAGGCGGCGAAGTGTCGGTTCCCGTCGACGCCATGACGATGCAAGAGATCGAGTTCCACGGCTCGTTCGGGATGCCCCTCGTTCGCTACGGCGAGCTGTTCACTCTCATCGCACAGGGGACCCTCGATCCAGGAAAGATAGTCGGCGAGACGCTTTCGCTCGAGGAGGTTCCAGAGACGCTCGCCTCGATGGATACCTACGATACTGTCGGCATTCCTGTCATTACGGAGTTTTAGCGTAAACCCGAACGGGGGCGGGAACCCGTCCTGGTGTGAGAGACATGAGCTTCCCCGACGCGGGGGCGAACCGCTTCGAGGGAACCGGGCACGGACACGCAATCGTATGGTCAGTACGTGATGAGCACTGGGCACGCACCCGACGGGGTCTGTTCCCCGCAATTGAGTCGACGAGAGGCTGTTGTTTTGTTATGAACAACCTGTCTGACAGTAGTCCAAGAAAACTAATCGCCACGATATCGGGATCGAGACGTATCGGCCGACTACGCGGTCACCCTAACCGCGTTACGCATCTCGATAGCTGATGCTTTCTTTCGGTGGGAACTCCCTACGGGGCCGTCTGAGGCGGATTGGGTGGCTCACCAGACTTCTCGAGCCCTCCAACCACTCGAGCCCCGAACGAAACGACCCGGCTCACTCGGCGAGTCAGATCGGGCGGAGCCGTCGGGAAACGACCGTTGCAAACCGTTGAAGGGTGAGATACCGGCCGCTGAAAGCGGCCTTCACGGAGGTTCGCTCGCTCTTTTCGGTTGCCATGGATACTCGAGAAGGGACGACATATGCGTATTCTACCGACTGAACCGGTTTTGAATCAGCGTCGCGTAACCGTTTCAATTCGGACAAGTAACAGGAATTGATCAAACCGGTGACGAAACGATTTCGAACTGTCGTGCTATAGCCCAACAATGAAATCGTCGCCAAAGGGTGTCGGCGAGCGTCGGTAGAATTCGTTTTACCGGCCGATTCGGAGCCGATGAAAGAAGGGGAGATCCCGGCGTCGTCTAGCGGTATACGCTACTTACCTGGTTACTAATTAGTACTCGTTTACGTGTCGTGATTTTCCACTACACGATGGGTGCTTGATAGAATAGCGAGTCGGTTAATTCAGTCATAGAAATCACCTACTTTCGGTTACAAGCCGGATAACTACAACCAGTCCCGGCCGAGAGGTCGGTATGATCACCTGCACGAACTGCGAGACCGCCCAGTTCCTCCAGATTACCCAGAGCCGGGTGTATTTCGAGGACGGTGAAATGATCAACGAAATCACCGAACACTACGAGTGTACCCTCTGTGAGTCGACCGGCCAGTACATCTACGACGAAGACCGCGACGAGGCAAACGTCACCGGCGATGTCGAACTCACGAGAGAACGACCGAAGTTCGCGTGACAGGTTTCCAGTTTCAAGATTGAAACCGGCTCTCGGTGTCGAGTTCGGGGAACTCGGCTTGGTCATCCGTTCTTTCGACACTCCTTCGTTTTCTTCACCCGACGTTTTTCTCACCGGCTATTCTTCACCCGACGTTTTTTTCACGGCCTTTCGTCGTTCTCCTCCGGTTGGATACCGTTGGCGTCCCGACTGCGCTGGCCGAGCGCCGTCGATTCACCTCGAGTGCCCACCGAAATGGAGTCACGTTCCCCGCGTCGTTTCGTCGAATTGCCGTACTGTCTCCGGGTGATCGGCGATCGTCGCCGTTCGACATCCCACTCCTCGAAGAGGCCGTACTCCGTCATCGTATCCATCCCCGCGAGCGCGGCCGTGAGTTTGAGCCCGACGAGCGGGATTTCGGCGACCGAAATGATCACGTCGGCCCGAAGGATAACGCCGTCTCGCAGGATCACGTCGAGGAGATCGACCAGCGCCTCGTCGTCCTTTTTGGGCATCATCCGTCCTCACCACCGAGTTCGGGGGCGAACGTGTACGGCGGCCACGGACCGGTGAATTTGACCGCGAAACCCGGGTTCGATGCGACGTCATCGAGCACCGAACCGACCGCGGATTCGTCGTCCTCGTGAGCCAGAACCGTGAACCGACACAGCGTCTCCCCGGCGTCGATCGACATCTCTGCCGAATCAGTCGATCCGTCCTCGAGCGTGGCGGCCGGCGATCGTTCGAGTGCGTGAACCTCTCGGACGTCTTCGTCGATCCGGACTCTCAGGTCGGCTTCGACGGATTCCCGGCGATCAGCTCGAAGCTGTTTGACGCGCTGGTCGTACTGTTTCTCGAGGAGGTGTGCGGTCCCCGATCCCGAGTCGTCGATTCGTTCCCGAAGGTCGGCGAGTTGTTCGTCGCGTTCTATCAATCGCTCTTCCTCGATCGGATCCGTTTCGACGACTTCGATTCGATACTCCCAGTGGCCCGCAAGTTCCGCAAGCGTCGGCTCGAGCGTGTCGTACTCGTTCCGGAGCCACTCGCGGACCCCCGCGTCGTCGGTTCGGATGATCGTATCGAACTGGAACGGCACCGGCGTTCCGAACCGATCGCCTGCGGCATCGACGACCGTCTGATGGCGGACGAGCCAGCGTTTGACCTGCTCGAGATCCCCCGAATCGTAGATCGCGTCACAGTCGTGACAGACGACGCCGATGTCGTCGACGGCGACCACGGAAACCGGTTCGTCGTCGATCCCCGCCTTCTCGAGTTCGATTCGATCCCGGTCCTGGAAACCGTCTTCGCCGTCGATTCGAACCGCACAGTAGAGGTATCGTCCCTCTTCGATATCAGGAAGCGAATCCGACTCGCCGTCGGAGCGCTGTTGGTCTTGGGAGGAGTGTTCCTCTCGAGCGTCGACGTCGGACCCCGCTCGATCGCGACTCACTCTTGTTCACCTCCGAAAACGGAGTAGCCGGGTTGTCTGTGCTCGGAGTAATCTCCTCCTAACTGCTCGATCGCGTCGCTTACCAGTCCGTCGAGGTCGCCTCGAAGATTGTCGACGCCGTCGTCGATACCCTCGTCCGATTTCAGCTCCTCGAGTTCGGCTTCGATGGTGGCGAGCTGTTCTCCGAGCCGTTCGATCTCTTCGTCGGCGAGGTCGCCGGACTCCATCCGGCGGACGGCCTCGCGCTCTAAGGCCTCGATGAGCAGTTCGACGACGGTCACGACGAGCGTCATGAGACCGTCTCGAGCGTCCTCGCCGTCGCCGACGTCGATCGTCGTCATTGGGTATCCGCCTCCGTCGTCGCTTCGGTTTCTTCGTCGCCCGCCTCGTCGTCGTGCTCCGTATCGTCTCCGTCATTGTTACTCAGCATATTGAATCCGCCGCTGGTCGGCCGATTCGGATCGGGTCGAGTGCCGACGCGCTCGCTCACACCGCTGGGTGCTTCGTAGGACTCGTCGCCGCTCGAGTCGTCGATTTCCCCTTCTGGCCTGCCGCCGTCCGTTTCGCCGGATTCGGCTTCCGCCTCGCTTTCGTCTGCTTGTGCGGCCTCCTCGTCCGACTTCTCACCATCGTCGTCATCCTCGGGATCCGGCGTGACGTTGACGCCTCGAGTCGGGTCGATCGCAGGGTTGGGACGATCCATCTCGGCTAGCTCGGGGTCGCCGACGGCCTCGGCGACACGCCGCATGTCGGTCCCCTCCGGGAACTCGAGGCCGTACTTCGCCGCGGTTTCGAAGGATGCGATCGCCGCCCGAACCTGAATGCCCAGTAGCTGTGTATCACCGATCGAAACGGCGATATCGGCGTTGATGACGATGCCCTTGTCGAGGAGCATTTCCACGACTTCGGCGAGGTCGGTCTTCTGTCGACTGGGTTGGAAGTCATCGACCACGCCGCTCACCTCCGTGCTCGGCCGTCCGAACGAACCGCTGGTGTTTATAGTCGATTCGGGCCGGTCCACCGACCGCCGGATATCGTGAGGTAACTAGCATGATATCACCGTTAGTCATCGTCGTATCCCCGCCGCTTGCGCTCGAGTTCGAACCGTCGGCCGTAGATCCGCTTTCGCGTCGGTGCGGTGGAGTACTTCACCTTCCGCGGAACCGTCGAGTACCGAGCGCCGCCGCCGAGGTCGCGTCGGTCGGTCTGGATGGTCGACGCCGCCGTCGGATTTCTCGAGTTAGTGCTCGTATCCTGCCGACGCATCTTCTCGCGGTTCAGCTCGTAGAGTTTCTCGAACTTGCCGTGGGTCTTCAACAGGGCGTCCCGAAACTCGTCAATCCCCTCGGTGGCCTGTTGCTGGATGAATACCTGGTACGCTTCAGGATTTTGCTCTACGTCGATCGATCCCAGCGCATCTTTGGGGTCGACGTCGTCGAGGAGCCCGTCTTCGCCGCCGAGGACCCCATCGTCTTCGTCTCCGCCGAGTAGCCCGTCTTCGCCGCCGACGAGTTCGTCTTCCCCGGTCACCGCAGATGCGGCCTCGGAGGCCAGTCCACCGTCTTCGTCGCTGGCAAGGTCATCGACCGCCTCCTCGAGTTCCTGGGTCTCCTCCCAGATGTCGGTGAGGTCGGTCGCGTTCCAGGCGCTTAGCAGATCGACCGCATCGAAGACTTTGCTGAAATCGACGACGTCGCCTACGCCCTCTTCGTCGTCGCCGTCCAGCGCCTCGGGTACCTCGCCGACATCGATCGCCTCGAGCAGTTCGTCGCCGTCGACCGCTTCCGGCAGGTTCTCGAGGTCGACCGCTTCAAGGAGGTCCTCGAGCTCCGTCGCGACATTGACGAGCGCATCGACGTCTCCGAGGACGGACTCGAGGGCCTCGTCGTCGAGTTCCTCGAGCGACTCGACGGGCTCAAGTTGTGCTTCGAGCGACTCGAGGTGTTCCGTCGCCTCCCGAAAGATCGAGTCGGCGGCGCTCGCATTTTCGTCCTCACTCATCGGGATCACCGCGAAAATCGCCGTTGTCGTCGGCTGTCCCGCTTTTCGACTCACCGTCGTCCATCGAAACGGTAACCGTGAGAACGCCGTTTTTGATCCGGGCATCGGCCTCGACCGACGACCGATCCCACGGAACGTCGATGCGCTCGAGTTCCCGATCGCTAACGCCGACAACGAGCGTGGTGTTGCCGATGGTCCCGTCGTCAAATCCGACGGTGATCGATTCGGGATCGACGCTCGAGACATCCGCGATGACCAGCACTTGGTCGTCGTAAGTTCTGGTCGTCACATGCTGGGTGGACAGCGACGATCGATGGCGGCGCGTTCGCGAGGGACGGCCTCCGGAGGAGCTTCGCCTCCGGTCGGGTCCTCGCGGGTTCTGCGACGCTCGATTCGGCGAGTCTCGGACGGAATCCGAGTCGATCGATTCGAGTCCGGACCCGATCGAGAGGTCGTAATCGAGCCCGAAACGACCGCCACCGCCGGATCGACCCGATCGCGACGCCTTCGAGGACCGATCGAGGGAGTCGAGGAGGCTCAGGAGGCTCGAGAGCCAGTGACCCCCACTGGAGTCACTCGATCCCGGCGGCTCGTCGGACAACCAGTGGTCGGTCGACCCCGGACCGATCGGCGGCTGTCGATCGCCGGGTTCCGACGGCTCCTCGTCGGCGGGCTCATCGGAACCGGCGTCGGATCGACTCGAGTCTCGGTTCGACGCTTTGTGATCGTCGTCGCTCGACTCGTCCGGTCTGTCATCGTCTCGTGGTTGTTCATCGCCCGGTGATCGATCGTCGTCTCGTGGTTGTTCGTCGTCTGGTGATCGCTCGTCGGACATTATCGTTTCACCTCTACGCGTCCGCTTCGTAGCTCCTGATGAACCTCACGGGCGACCTCGATCTCCTCCTCGAGGGCCTCCTTTCGTTCGAGATACTCCGACTCCGAGCGCTCGCCGAGTTCGTACAGAAGCTGGTTTTCCTTGCGTTCGTCCTCAAGCCCCTCGAGGTCGTAGAGTTCGTCGAGCGCGATCGTGTGGATCGCGTCGAGGATGCTGACGAACGGCCGGAAGAGCAAGTCGTCGAGTACAAACATGGGTTATCGTTGTGCTCCGATTTTCACGTCGACGAAGCTATAGGGTGCGAACGGGCCCGTGTACTGCACCATGACATCCTCGAGGTCGGGGTGGTCCTCGAGTTCCGCGACGGCGTCGTCGAACGTTTCGCGCTCGTCTTCCTCGACGAGGTACGAACGATTGAGAACGAGCCGATCGCTGAAGTGATCGTTCTCGACCGATTGAGCGGCGAGCGACTCGAGCGCGTCGGCGACGGTTTCCTCGATCGCCTCCCGGTCGACGTCGGCATCTTCTTCCGTGACGAGTTTGAGACCGAGTTCGATTCGGCCCTCGATATCGCGAATGGCGCGTCGGAACGCCGGTCGAGCGCCTCGAATAACGTTCTTCAGCGCGCGGTTGCTCTCGAAGGCCATTCCGAACTGCATCGGGATGATCGAGTGCCCGTTGGTCCGCTCCATGATCTCGCGGAGAACTTCGTCGTGGCGCTTTGCATCCTCGTCCGTCTCCTCGGGATCTGTTGTGTCGATGTCCGAGACGACGGCCTGGTACCGACGATGGGAGACGGTGTAGACCTCGTTCGCACCGCCGACCGCGTCGGTTTCGAACTCGAGGTCGGCACCGGATTCGACGATCCCGTAGACGTATCGGTTAGTCACGGAACCGTCACCCCCGACGAGTCAGCAATTCTTCTCGCTCGAGGCGGTCGCGCCCCCTCTCGAAGCGGGCGATTACACCGTTCGTCCGCTGTGATAGTACGGAATTGCGTATTCATGGTAGATCTGTGATGGTCTCGAGTATCGCGCTGTGGTCTCTCCGAGTGCAGAGACGCAAGCGCACCGAGAGCGCTCGATGGGTAGGAGTCGTCCCTGAACACCGTTCTCACAATCCGTTTCGAACGGATACTACACTACCACCGCTCGTTATCCTCGTGCTTGCAGTCGCAAGAATTCGCTCACTGTTCAAAATAATATAGAGAGTTTTAAATATAATCAAACTAAAGGCATAAATTGAAATACAGTTTCCTATGAGATCTGACTCAACGATTTCACGGTGGAAACACGTAATCATGATCGTTCCAGTCGTGTACGTTCTCATGCTATCCTTTCTCGTGACGTTCGGTGCCGCGCTCACTTCCGGCTTCGAAAGCGTACCCGTCGACGAGACGGCCGTAACGATCATCGGAATGGTCGTTATCACCGGCGGTTCTCTGGTCACGATCGCACTGCCGTACGCGCTGTATCGCGACATCTCGATCCTCGAGGCGGCCGGTGTCACGGCTGAGTGGGAGCCCGACCGGACCAAATTCGTGCTCACGGCGGCCTTCGGATGCTTCGTCCCCGGGTTGAGTCCGCTCGTGTCGATCTACTATCTGTACCAGCGACGAACTTACGCGGGGATTCGATAAGTGCATGTAGCTGACAGATCCACAACGGACAGGCTCAGCGGAAACAGCCGCTATCGAGCTCGAGGGTGCAACGAAACGGTACGGTGATATCGTCGCCCTCGAGACCGTTTCGCTGACGATACCGCGCGGAGAGATCTTCGGATTTCTCGGGCCGAACGGCGCGGGAAAAACGACGCTCATTCACCTCTTGCTCGGGTTCGCCCGACCGACCGGTGGAGAACTGCGCGTGCTTGGCGACGACGTACAGGAGGCCCCACAACAAATTCGCGAACGGACCGGTATCCTCCCCGAGCGTGCCGCGGTCTACGATCGCCTGACCGGACGAGAACACGTTTCTTTCGCGATCAAGTCGAACGGGGCAGATGACGAGCCACAGTCGATCCTCAAGCGCGTCGGAATCGCCGACGCGGCCGACCGAAACGCCAGCGACTACTCGAAAGGCATGAAACAACGACTCCTACTCGGGATGGCCCTCGTCGGCTCGCCCGACCTGTTGGTCCTCGACGAGCCATCGACCGGGCTCGATCCGCAGGGCGCTCGCGACCTACGAGAAATCGTCCGAGCGGAGGCCGCTCGCGGCGCGACGGTTTTCTTTTCGAGTCACAGCCTCGACCAGGTCGAAGCGGTCTGTGACCGCGTTGGCATCCTCGCGAACGGGAATCTGATCGCCGTCGATTCGATAGACGGGCTTCGGAATACGGCGAAATCGAAGACGACGCTTACGGTCGACGTCGATCGTCTCCCCGACGGCGCGATTTCGTCGATCGAAGCGATACCCGGGGTCGCCGATGCGAGCGGGAACCACACGACCGTCACGGTCTCGTGCGAGGACGAAGCGAAACCGGACGTACTGGCCGAACTCCAGGCCGCCGGGGCGTCGGTCAACACCTTCGATACCGAGGAACCGTCCTTGGAGGAACTGTTCGTCGCACACACGTCGTCTTCGGACGGTGAACCATGAGCGTCGGACGGTGGACGACGCGGGCGATGCTGGTCGGAAAAAAGGAGTTTCTGGTTGCGATTCGGTCGCGAGTGCTCCTCGGATTGATCGCGTTGTTCGTCCTCTTTACCGTCGGCGGGATCGTTCTCGCGGCGCAGTTCGGGAACCTCGTGAACGCGGACAGTAACACCGTTAGCATCCTCTTCGGACTGCTGTCACCGGCTGCAATGTTCGTTCCGATTATCGGGACGTTGATCGGATACAAGGCGATCGCGGCCGAGCGAGAAAGCGGGAGTATTTACAGTCTGTTGGGTATGTCCCACTCTCGAGGCACCATCGTTTTCGGGAAGATTATCGGTCGATCGTGCGTGGTTGCCGTCTCGATCGTCCTCGGGTTTTCGGCCGGAGCAGTTGCACTCGTCGCCGCCACAGGGACGATCAGACCAGTTCAGTTTCTCGTCTTCGTGGGAGCGACGCTACTCCTCGGCGTCGCGTACGTCAGCCTCGCCGTCGCGATCTCCTCGGCGACCGGTTCGACGACTCGAGCCGCCTGGGGCGCGTTCGGAACGTTCGTCGTGCTCAACTTCCTCTGGGAGTTACTCGCCTTTTTGTTGCATTTTCTCCACACCGGAACGACGTCAATTGAGCCGCCGCTCCCCGAGTGGTTCGTTCTGTTCTTCCGCCTCTCGCCCGCGGTCGCATATCAGATCGTGGCGACGGCGACGCTTCCGGAAGATGATCTGTTTCTGTCAGGGCTCGCTGAGGTATCGGGAACGGCCGGCGAAACGCCGTTTTACCTCGAGCCGTGGTTCGCGGTCGCGATCCTCGGCTTCTGGATTGTGGTCCCCGCCGCCGCGGGATACGTCCGGTTTAAACGCCTCGAGATTTGACCGGACACTCCGTTCGTATTTGATGCGATCACGCGTTCCGATCACTCTCGAAACCAAACCGAAACGGCGTAGTCACGAAAATCGTCGGACGCTTCGGTGGCCGTTCTCGATCGATCAATCGGCCGGTGCTTGTGGCGAGGGATCATCGAGCGTCGTGTTTTCGTCCTCGAACAGCGCCGCCCTCGTTGCCGCCGCGAGTTCGTTGACGATGGACCGTCCCTCGCGTTCGCGAACGACCAATCCGTCGTCCTCGAGCGTCGAGAGGTGGTGAGTAACCGTACTCGGATCGCGGTCGAGTTCCGCCGCGAGTTCGCTGTTGTTCGCTCGCTCGAGCGTTGCGAGCGCCTCGAGTACGTCGCGTTTAGCGGGTTCCTCGAGTGCGGCCTGAAGTTCGGAATCGATTTCCTCGAGGTAGTACCGTCGCTTGCCGTTGATTTTGGCCGTCGTCAACAGGTCTTCCTCCTCGAGAATCCGAACGTGGTGACGAACCGTCGACAGCGGGACGTCGATTTCGTCGCTGATCTGGGAGAGGTACCGTCCCGGATCCGCCTCGAGCGTCTCGTAGATCGCCTGGCGCGTCTCGTTCTCGAGCGGGTCCGAATCGTCGTACCTGCTGTACTTGAAAATCGGGATGAGCTCCCATGGAATCGCCGCGAGTGCGCGACGAAGTGACCGGCGGCCGGATGCTGACCAGTTCGCGACCGCGTTGCTGGCACCGCCTGCCAGACCGCCGCCGCTCGCTCCGCCTGCTCCGCCAGCCGCGCCGGCACCTGCTGTAGCGCCACCGAGACCAGCACCTGCCGCCGCACCTGCACCACCCGTCGCCCCTGCACCACCCGCCGCACCTGCACCACCCGCCGCACCTGCGCCAGCGACTGCCCCGCCTGCGCCACCGATCCCGCCCGCCGCTCCTGCCGATGCCGTCATCGCTCCCATCAATCCGACCAGCACCGCATCGGCCGCGATCTGGCCGGTTCCGGGATCCGTCGGTGCTCCGCCGGCTACCGCTCCGAGCGCCGATTCGCCGTCGACGATCGACGAAACCGAGACGTCGGTTCCCGGAATCTGAACCGACGCGGCCGTAGAGACTGGCGACGAGATGGCGTCTTCGACTCCGCCTACCGCAGACTCGAGCGCATCCGTCGTCGAGTCCACCGGCTCCTCGAGGAACGAATCCGCTTCGTCAGCCGTGCCGTTGGTCACGTCGTCGACTCCGTCGGTGGTCTCGTCGACGGTCTCCTCGAGTCCGTCCGCGGTTTCATCGACTGCGTCTTCTACCGTTTCCGTGGGTTCGGCCGTCGCGTTCTCGATCGCACCGGTCGTCTCGTTGATACTCTCATCGGACGTATTATCGACGGAATCACCAGTGTCGGTTACGGCGTCGGTCGTATCGTCTAGTAGCTCGGTCGAGCCGTTGTCTGCCTCATCGGTTAAATCATTGGCCGCCTCATCGGTTGAATCGTTGGTCGTTTCGTCGATGGTATCAGACGTCTCAACGTTCGTCTCGTTGCCATCGCTCGTCACGTCGTCCGTGGATTCGTCTACCGTATTGGACGTATCACCGTCGATCCCGCTGACATCCTCGAGCGATCCGTTGGCCGCTAAGGTTGCCACTACAATTCCTGTCGCTCCTGCGACCATCGAGCAGACCACCAGCAGGGAGAGGAACGCCACTGTTCCGCTCGAAATCGCCGAGCCCATCGATCTCATCACCTACTCGAGAGTCATCTGTAATACCTTTTTTCCGTTATCCGACGACATCTGTTAGAGAGACTCTCAGTCGCGTTCGTCTATCCGGCATCAGAGATTGTCTCGAGAAGCACCCAATGTCGTTCGAACGGGGAGAGGCGTCAAGCCGAAATACCCCAATATCAAGTCTCGGGCCTTCTACTGCCGGCTATAACTATGTGAAGATTCTCGCACCTCGGTGCGACGAGAATCCCGAACGACGTACAGCCAGCAGTGTTAGCCGACGGTCGTCGCGACACCCTTCGTCTGACGATAATCGCTCGCCAGAATCGACTCGAGCGTCTCGAGGATCGTTTCTCGATCGGCCTCCTCCCACTCGGTCGGGTTCCGAATCGGCACGACCATGAATCCTCGGCCGCGGATTTCGCTGGCGTGGAGCGTTTCCATCTCGAGGTCGAGTTTTCTACGCTGGGTCGTATACTGACCGAGCACGTGATCGGTTGCGCGTTCGCCCACCGGAAGCAGGATGTGTGCGTTGATCGCTCGGAGTTCGGCGTCGAAGTACCGCTCGAGTTCGGCGTACTCTGCCGGCGTCGGTTCGCGACCGTCGGGAAGCGAGCACATGTGGATGTAGTCGGCGAAGAGATCCTCGAGGCGAGGGCTGTCCTGTGGGCCTGTGACGAAACCGGCGTCTCGAAAGAGGTTCTGAACGCCGATTCCGGCGTCCGTCGCGGTGAACGGAACCCCGGTCGTTTCGCCGCCGTGGCGGCCTGGATGATCACCGATCACCTGAAAGTCGGCGTTGGCGTCACCGTAGCCGAAGACGGCGGGGTGGTTTCCCGCATCCTGTCGCTTGAACGGCGGCCGCATACCGAAGGGATTGCTCGTTCTATCGGTGACGTTTTTCACGGGAGACGAAACGAGTGCAGAACAAATAATTCGAGCGGTTTCGGGAGCGGTGGATCATCTATCGTGAGGAATACTGCCATCATTGGTCGAATTCGGCCGTTGTCTCTCCGGCCGTCCGGAGCGATAGGACCGAGACGCGCCCGACCGCATCGAAGTCTTTCAGTCGGTAGACGAGTTCCCGAATACGAGACGCCTCGCCGTGACAGAATACCGTCTCGAGACACCACTCGCCGTGGTGGACGTGACTCGTCGTATCGATTTCGGTCTGGAACTCGTGTTGCAGTTCGTGGAGCGATTCGATGATCTCGTCGTGGACATAATCGAAGACGACCGTCGCGGCGACGGTTCCTCGGATCTGTTCGAGTTGATGGTGTGACTCGATGTACTCCTGGATCGCCTCGCGAAGGGCTCGAGACCGCGACTCGAGTCCTTCCGACTGCCACGTCTGGTCGAACTCGGCGAGCATGTCGTCCGGAATGTTAAGACTCGTCCGCATGGGTTTCCGTTGGACGGCCGTAAAAAAGAGTTCGCGGTCTCGTTTTGGGTCCGAGTCGACGGGTGGCACGGACAGGCCGGGACTAATACTGTCGGCTGTACCCATGAAACGATTCTCACACTCCCGAAGCGACGAGAATCTCGAACGACGTACAGCCGACAGTATAACTTGGCCCCGAAAATCACGAAAGGTATAGTCACCGCGACCGAATCCTTGGTCGAATGTACCAGTTGGGTCACTACGGCGTCGCCCTCCTCGCGTACGCACCACTCGGCGTTGCCGTCGCGCTCTCGGGTGCGGAGGTGCTCGCCGTCGCTGGCGCGCTCGTCTGCGTCTCGCTGTCGACGCTTCCGGACTGTGACCATCACGTGGCGTTTCTCGAGCACCGCGGTATCACGCACACTCTGGCTTTCGCGGTCCTCGTCGGCGGTGCGCTCGCCGCGGCGGCGTCGATGCTCCTCACGTCCGGAATATCCTTCGTGACGGAGTCGATCGTCCCGTTCGCGTTCGTCGTCGGAACGCTTTCGATCGTCTCGCACCTGCTCGCAGATGCAATCACGCCGATGGGAATCCGCCCGTTTCGCCCGTTCTCGAGCTACCATTACACGGCGAAACTGACGCCGGCGGCGAACCCGGTCGCGAACTACGCGCTGTTCGGACTCGGCGTCTGTGCGACGGCCGGCGCTGTGTGGCTCGTTTCAGTTCTCGGATAGCCGCGCTTCGCATCGTCCGTATTGCAAACGCCGTCTCGGATACTGCCGACCCGGAGAATATCGAAGTGGCGTCGCTACCGGCTTACTGACTCCTTTTGGTCTTCGTGAGCCAGATTCCAGCGATGATGGTCACGAATAGTACTGCGGTGATTCCGATGTACGTCAGATCGATCAGCTGGTCGAATCCCGAACCCGATTGGCGACCGAAAAATATCATCAGGAACGCGAGTATCGGGGTTGCGAGGAGTACTCTGCGGATTTGAGCGCGCTCAAAGCGACGACGGCCGACCATCGCTGCGAAGATACCCGCCGACAGCAGTGCGAGCGAGACGCCGTACTGGGCAATCTGGACGCTCGGCGAATAGCTGGTGATATCGGTGAGATTCAGCGGACTGAGCGCAACGTGAAACGGCACCGTTACGGCACCGAGCGTGAGGACGGCGGTGACGTGGCCGGCCGTGAGCCGGGGTGCCCAGACCAGAATCGTCGCGACGACGAACAGCGTGAAGATGAGGACGGCCGTCCAGAAGTGAAGCGAGAGAATGTCCATCGTGTACTGTTCGACGGTTTGCCAGCCCAGGACGACCTGAATCGGCGTCAACACCGTTCCCAGAACGACCAGCGCGGTGACGCGGCGGTCGACCGAGGAGAGGCGAAGCGAGGCGACTGCGGTTCCGATGATCGCGAACCCGGCGAACATCGAGACGAAGCGATGGAACCACTCGTAGAAACTCACGATGTGTGCCGGAAACAGGTTGAACGGGCCGGCATCACACTGAGGCCAGTTCGCTTCGCAACCGAGTCCGGCCCCCGTCGCTTTCGCCGCGACGCCGAGAAGGATCGTTGCACCGACCAGCACGAGCGTCGTTGCTAACAGATGCCGAAAGCCGAACCGATTGCGGAGCGAGCGCATTGTCGAATCGGATGTGTGTGTAGTAGACGACACAGGCGTTCGTTCGCCGCTTAGAATCGCCCGCATTTAGGTTATCCGAGTCGGTCCCAGCACTCGAGAATCGTCCAGCATCCGGCTGGAATGGGAGCGGCCTACGGCGTCTCTCGAGTCGAGCGAGACGCGTGATCGAGCAAGTACTTCGATGCGTAGTTCCCGCTCTCGAAAACAGTCCGAGGAGATGATTATATACACAGGGGTGCATATCTTTCACGTTTTCAAGCACGATTCGAGCACAAACAAGGAGGTTTTTTATCGGTTGGGCTCCGTAGAGTGATTCATGACTGAAGCGCGGGGCGAAACTCCCCGGCGAACAGGAATGACCGAGAAGTGCGGTGTCGTCGGCGTCGCACTGAACGGTCGAGACGCGGCACGACCGTTGTACTATGCACTCTACGCACTCCAGCACCGCGGCCAGGAGTCCGCAGGGATCGTTACTCACGATGGGTTTCAACAACACAGCCACGTAGACATGGGGCTCGTCGGAGACGTGTTCGACGAAGACGATCTCGACGTACTCAACGGCGCTGCGGGCATCGGTCACGTCCGCTATCCCACGGCGGGATCGGTCGACTCGAGTTGTGCACAGCCCTTTTCGGTCTCGTTCAAGAGCGGCTCGCTCGGCCTTTCTCACAACGGTAACCTCGTCAACGCCGAGGAGATCCGCGACGAACTCGCGAGCGTCGGCCACGCCTTTACGAGCGACGGCGACACGGAGGTGATCGCCCACGACCTCGCGCGAAATCTTCTCGAGGAAGACCTCGTCCGCGCCGTCAAGCGCACGATGCAACGAATCCACGGCTCGTACTCGCTGACGATCAGCCACGACGAAACGGTCATGGGCGTGCGCGACCCGCAGGGGAATCGCCCGCTCTGTATCGGGAAGCTCGAGGACGGGTACATCATCGCCTCCGAATCCGCGGCGATCGACACGCTCGACGGCGAACTCGTCCGCGACGTTCGCCCGGGCGAACTCGTCGTCTTGCAGGACGACGGGCAAGGATTCGATTCTTACCAGTTGATCGAACAGGAGAACACGGCCCACTGCTTTTTCGAACACGTCTACTTCGCACGCCCGGACAGCGTGATCGACGAGACGCTGGTCTACGAGGCCAGACGCGAACTCGGTCGCCGGCTCTGGGAGGAAAGCGGCGTCGAAACCGACGTCGTGATGCCGGTTCCGGACTCCGGGCGAGCGTTCGCGTCGGGCTACGCGGACGCGGCCAGCGAGACGACCGCCGACGGCGACCCTCGAGCCGAGGACGACGACGGCGTCGAGTTCGCCGAGGGACTGATGAAAAACCGGTACGTTGGCCGGACGTTTATCATGCCGACCCAGGACGAACGCGAGCGCGCAGTTCGCCTGAAGCTGAATCCGATCAAGTCGACCGTCGAGGGCAAGACCGTCACGCTCATCGACGACTCGATCGTTCGTGGCACGACCTCCACGCAGCTCGTGCAGTTGCTCAAAGACTGCGGCGCGGAGGAGGTTCACATGCGCATTGGTGCCCCGCCGATCGTCGCACCGTGTTACATGGGCATCGACATGGCGACCCGCGACGAACTCATCGCCGCCGACAAGCGCACCGAAGAAGTCTGTGACGAGATCGACGCCGACAGCCTCGCGTACCTCTCGACCGACGGCGTCGCCAACGTCCTCGAGAACGACCGCGACGACCTCTGTATGGGCTGTGTAACCGGCGAGTACCCCTACGATATCGAGGGCGAGGAGACGGATCGCGACGTGGTCCGCCCACAACTCGAGGGGACGACCCTCCACGCCGACGACTGACGAGCGATGAATCGGTTCGACATCTCTTTCTGGTAAAACTCACACCGGGCCGTCTCGAGGGATCGCAGAGCACTTACCCACCCCCGCGGAACATGCTCCCATGCAGATCAAGAGCCGGGAGCAGGTCGAAGGCGGCCGCGAGCGCGTCGAGGTCGTCCCCGAGAGCATCGACGACCTCTGGCACTTGCAGTACGTCCTTGAGCCCGGCGACCGCGTCGCGGGCGATACGACGCGCCGGATTCAGCGAAATGACGAGCAGATGCGGGATACGGGCGGTGAGCGCGAGCCGATGTGGGTCGCCATCGCCGTCGACGACATCGAGTTCCACAAGTTCGCGAACCGCCTGCGCGTCGGCGGCGAAATCGTCGCCTGTTCGCGGGAGGACCAACTCGGCTTTCACCACACCTTAAACGTCGAGGAGCGCGACGAACTCTCGATCGAGAAGCGGTTCAAACCCGATCAGGAGGCCCGTCTCGAGGAAGCCGAAGAGGCGACCGAAAACCCGGACGTCGCGATTGCCACCGTCGAGGAGGGAGCCGCTCACGTCCACACGGTCGCCCAGTACGGGACCGAAGAGCGCGCGACGATCTCCGGACCCACCGGCAAAGGCGATTTCGCCCGCGACCGCTCCGAGCTGTTCGACGAACTCGCCGCCGTACTCTCGCGGATGGACGTCGACGCGATCATCCTCGCGGGCCCCGGATTCACCAAGCAGGACGCGCTGAAGCACTTCGAGAAGAACAATGCCGACCTAACGGACCTAATCACGATGGTGGACACATCGGCCGTCGGCGACCGCGGCGTTCACGAGGTCCTCAAACGGGGTGCCGTCGCGGACGTCCAGCAGGAAACGCGAATCGAGAGCGAAGCTGAGGCCATCGACGAACTCACTCGCCAGATTGCCGAGGGTGCCAAAGCGGCGTACGGCCCCGAGGAAGTAAACAAAGCCGCCGAGTACGGGGCGATCGAGGAACTGCTGATCCTCGACGACAAACTGCGAAAGGAGCGCGGTCCCGACGGCGAGTGGGCACTCAACGTGGACAACATCGTCCGCACCGCCGAACAGAAAGGCGGCGACGTGACCGTCTTCTCGAGCGAGTTCCCACCGGGCCAACAACTCTCGAATCTCGGCGGTATCGCGGCGCTGTTGCGGTACCGGCTCGAGTGACCGACCGAAACCTAATCTATTCTAATCCTTGAAGCGAAACGACCACCTATGGACAAACGATCACGCCTCGTTATCGGAACGATCTGGATCGCAGTTGCGGGTGTGATGGCGATCACGCTCGAGCCGGCCGTCCCGACCTCCGGAAGCGAAATCCTCCGGGTGTTCGTCGTGCTAATGGCGCTGTTTCTGGCGGCTATCTATCTGTTCGACCCCCGGGGAATAATCAGCGGGAAGGGATTCGACTGAGCGGTAACGGATAATACGATAGAAGAGATCACTCGACTTAGCCTGCCGTAGCCCGGGTTTTACCCGATATCCGGACCGCTCGCATCGAAAAGGACGCCGGGACGCGAACTCAGTCGTCGGCCATTGCGAGGGCCTGCTGATCGGACTCGAGGAGTCGATCGAGGGCGTCGACCATCGCCTCGACGCTGGCGCGGGTGATGTCGGCCTCGCTTCGGGCGACGGTGACGGTGCGGTCGTCGCGGCTCATCGTCACCTCGACGGTGACAACGGCGTCGGTGCCGCCGGTAACCGCGTCGACGTGATAGGACTCGAGTTCCGCATCGGCCGCCGAACCAAGCGCCTCACGGACGGCCGAAACCGAAGCGTCGACCGGACCGGATCCGGTTCCGCTGGCGACCCGTTCCTCGCCGCCGACGTCGAGTCGAACGCTCGCGGTCGGAACGGGACCGCCGCTCGAGGCGGCGATATCGATCAGTTCGACTACGCGCTCGCGCTGCGTGCCGGTGACGTCCTCGGCGATGGCTAAAAGATCCGCATCCGTCACGTGTCGACCACGATCGCCGAGCTCGGTCACTTTCTGGGCGATTTCGGCGACTTCGTCGTCGCTCGCGTCGACATCGTGTTCCTCGAGTGCCGCCTGCACGCCGGCTCGACCAGCGTGTTTACCGAGCGCGAGCCGCCGTTCGCGGCCGACGGTTTCGGGCTCGTAAGGCTCGTACATCTTGTCGTCCTTGAGCGTGCCATCGGTGTGGATCCCGCTTTCGTGGGTGAAGGCGTTCTCCCCGATTACGGCCTTGTTCGGCGGAAGGGAGATCCCCGTCGCCCGCGAGCAAACTTGCGCAAGGTCGTACACCTGCTCGAGATCGAGGGTTTCGACATTGTAGACGTGCTCGAGCGCGATCGCGACCTCTTCTAAGGCGACGTTGCCCGCCCGTTCGCCCAGCCCGTTGACTGTACAGTGGACGAGGTCGGCACCCGCGGAGACGGCCGAGAGGGCGTTTGCGACGCCCAGTCCGAGGTCGTCGTGGGTGTGGGCGCTTACGGGGCCAAGTTCAGCGAGTCGAGAGACCGCCTCGGCGGTGCGCTCCGGACCCGTGTGGCCGACGGTGTCGGCGAAACAGGTTCGATCGGCACCGGCCTCGAGTGCGGTCTCCATCAGCGTCTCGAGATAATCCAGATCCGCCCGCGAGCCGTCCTCGCCGATGACTTCGACCCAGAGATCGTGCTCTTTGGCATAGGAGACGAGCTCTGCGGTTTTCTCGAGATTGTCTTCTCGAGAGGTTCCGACTTTGCCCTCGACGTGGCGATCACTGGCGGGAACGACGAGATGGATACCGTCGACCTCGCATTCGAGCGCGAGGTCGATGTCGGTCTGGATCCCGCGACAGAAACTCGTGATGCGTGCGTCGAGATCGAGGTCGGTCACTCGAGAGATGGCCTGTCGTTCGCCCGCGCCGGTACAGGCGCTTCCGGCCTCGATTACCGAAACGCCCGCTCGCTCGAGTGCGCGAGCGATTTCGACTTTCTCGTCGGGTGATAGCGAGACGCCGGGTGCTTGTTCGCCATCGCGCAAGGTGGTATCGAGAAGGCGGACGGTACGATCGGACGGAATCGTCTGTTCGGGGGTGTGAGTTACAGGCAAGAGTGATGAACTGCGATTATCAGAATCGCGGAATTTCGCATCCAGCCGGGTCGCCCCGACTTCCTCTATCCTCGGAGTTCGGCGTTGAGATGGTATCTCGTGCCATTGTACACGAACAAATGAACAGGGAGAACTTAAAACCGCCGATGATGGCCCGTTTCTCGTTCTGGGAGACTGCCACGTAGCAGCGTCGCTGGTGATTCGTTTGACGAAGAACGAGCCACGTCACCGACTTCGACGGCGCTGGCAAACGACCGCACGTTTCACCTATTTTCACGTCATTTTTCGAGCGAGAGAGCGTCAAAGCTATCATTTGACTATCAGCAACAGTCCCTACAGAGTCCATAGGAAAGGGAGAACGATCGATATCTCTCGTTCGTATGACCAACCACGGCAGGCGACGTATCCTCAAGTACGCCGGAATCGCGGCAACAACTGGTGGGTTGTTCGCCACGACCGGCGCAGCTCGCAGTGACACGGCTGGAACGAGCGAAGACGAATCCGGGTCAGTGACGAGCGTCGATGGATGGTCGTCTCTTGGTGGTGGTCCGGGAAACAACGGGTACGTCCCAGAAACGGACGGGCCGGACGAGCCCGTCGTTGACTGGGAGTACGACCACGGCGGCTCCGTCGCGATCGTTGACGGCATCGTTTTCCTGTCCACCGGCGGAGCCGTTCACGCCCTCGCGGCCGCTGACGGATCGCTCGAGTGGAAAACACACGATATCGGTGCCGGTGGAACGCCTGCGGTTACTGCCGACGGCGTCTATGTCGGCGGGGAACGCCTGACCAAGATTTCCCCGCGAAACGGGGATATCTGTTGTTACGCAGAACTCGAGTACGACAGGACGATTCCCGCTCCTGTCGTCGCGAACGATCTGGCACTCGTCGTCGCCGATGGCGTTCTCTACGCCGTAGACAGCCGCGAGATGGAGATCGAATGGGAGTTCGACCCGGAGGGCGATTCACTGTACGAACAACCGGTCGCGGTCGCCGACGGGGCGGTCTTCGCCGTGAGCAAATCTCGAGTCTTCGCGCTCGAACTCGAGGACGGAACCGAACGGTGGACGATTGACGACCCGCCACGACAGGCGGACAGCTACTTCGCGGAGCCGAATCCGAGACACGTCCGGTATCCGGTCGCAACCGACGACGTCGTCTCTGTCGGGACGGTCAATCCCGCCGGAGCGAGCATCTGGCAAAACGGGCAAATCGTCCTATTCGATACCGAAACCGGAAAAGAGCGAGTGAAGAGCGAAAGCCAGCCGCTCAAGCCCGCCCCGATCACTGAGGATCGGTTCTACGGGATAGGGACCCACAGCGTTCGAGGGTACGACAGGGAGTCGGGGTCGCAAACGTGGGAGACGGATGTCTCGACGTATGTCGTTTCCTCGCTTGTCAGTAACGAAGACGCCGTTTTCGCCGGCCTGCAGGTCGACGGCGAGGTGTACGGTCCTGGCGAGGCTCCCGAGCCCGGAATCGGCGTCTACGCGTTCGACGACAGCGGAGAGACCTCGTGGAAAATCGAAACCGACGACGTTCCGACGGTCGCACTCGCCGACGAGACGCTCTATGCCTGCACGGAGGAAACACTGGTCGCGATTCGGGCGGAGAGTAGCGAGGGGGATGGCGACACAGAGACTGGAGACGAGAACGCAGACGTCGAAGACGGCGAGAACGACGAAACAACGAACGAGTCGTCCGAATCCGAAGGTCCCGCTGACACCGACAGCGACGGGAACGGATCCGAGACAGGCGGCGATAACGAATCGAATACGGGCGAAGATGGCGGTTCCGATGAAGCACCGGGATTCACTGCTGGCGCGGGAATCGCCGGCGGCGCGGTGGCACTCGAGTGGCTGCGTCGTCGCGTGAATGCGAACGAAAAACCATCCGACTGATCACGAGCTGTCGAACGGTCACGAACTGTCGAACGGATTTCTCAATGC
The DNA here is from genome assembly GCF_054653435.1 of Halostagnicola bangensis. Classification (NCBI taxonomy): domain Archaea; kingdom Methanobacteriati; phylum Methanobacteriota; class Halobacteria; order Halobacteriales; family Natrialbaceae; genus Halostagnicola; species Halostagnicola bangensis. The sequence goes on from NZ_BAAIGG010000002.1 coordinate 2,792,985, forward strand.
GCGTGCGCTGGAAGCCGAAACGGCGTCCCTTTCTCGGCCTCGAGCAATGGGTCGTCCGTTCGGGGTACAACCGGAAATCGTTACACTGGACACTCGCTGAATTCTAGACGACTGCGGTCCCATTGGTCGCCGAAAGGGAAGGATTATACTATATAAATATACTGCCGATATTTCGGAAAAACGCAATACGGAACGGACCCGTTAACGGGGAAACACTTATGTATAATGAGTCGCTTACTTTACCCTATGTCCCGATCCGCACTGGTCGGTAACGTTACCGCGATGCTCGAGGACGCGGACTTTGTGGTCAGCGACCGGTGTGCGATTCGACCGAAGAGTTTCGATATCGCAGCACGCCGCGGCGAAGACCTGCTTCTCGTCAAGATCCTCGGCAACATCGACGCGTTCAATCGAGCGACCGGCCACGAGATGCAACGACTCGGAAACTACCTGCACGCGACGCCGCTGGTCATCGGCCTCCGGAGTCGCGACGAGGACCTCAAACCCGACGTCGTCTACTTCCGTCACGGCGTTCCGGTCTTCAGTCCGGACACCGCCTACAACCTCTTCATCGAGGGCGTTCCGCCGCTGATTTACGCCGCACCGGGCGGTCTGTACGTCAACATCGACGGCGACCTGCTCGCAGACGAGCGCGAAGACCGCGAGTGGAGCCTCGGCCGCCTCGCGAACGAACTCGGCGTCTCTCGGCGCACCGTCTCAAAGTACGAAGACGGGATGAACGCCTCCATCGAAGTCGCGATGGCCCTCGAGGACATCTTCACGTCGGAGCTTACCAGCCCCGTCGACGTCCTCGAGGGAGGAGAAGACGTCCACGAGAGCGACTCGACGCCGGAGGATCCGGCGGCTGATCCGGACGACGAAGAGGTCGTCGCCGTGCTCTCGAGAGCCGGGTACAGCGTCCACCCGACGCTTCGATCGCCGTTCAAGGCGGTGAGCGAAGACGAGGACGAAAACGACAACGAGGTCGTGCTCACCGGCCACTCCGAGTTCACGAAAGCCGCCGAAAAGCGCGCCCGAATCATGAGTTCGATCGGACGGGTAACGCGAACCCAGTCCGTCTACGTCGTCGACAGAGCCAAGCGCGACTCCGTCAACGGCACCGCACTCGTCGAACGCGACGAACTCGAGGAACTGCGCGAAGCCGACGACCTACGTGACGTGATCCGCGACCGAGCGGAGCGCGAAGAGGTCGCCTGATTCGACGCCGGCCGTCCCCGAGAACGATCTATTCTAGCCGAACGCAAGACACGCGTCAGCCGGAACGCAGTTCGGACTGACAAACTGTTTTAGGGAGGCTGGCGAAGCGACCCCCATGGAGAGTCTTAACCGAATGGCGATTGAGCTCGTCGACGAAGCTCTCGAGTACGCCGAGGAGCTGAACATCGGCGGCTACGACCTCGAGAACGAGTCGACCGTGCTCGATTTCGGCGTCGAGTTCGACGGCGGGATCGAAGCGGGACTGTTGCTGACCGAAATTCAGACCGCCGGACTGGCGACCCCGAGCAACGAACTGGGCGAGGTCGACGGCGCACCGATTCCCTACATCGATCTATCGACCGATCAGCCAGCACTCGCACTCCTGTGTTCACAGAAGGCGAGCTGGGAACTGACGACGGAGGATTTCGAAGGCCTCGGGAGCGGCCCCGCTCGAGCGCTGGTCGCCGAAGAAACCGAGTTCCGACAGATGGGCTACACCGACGCGTTCGATCTCACAGCGCTTGCGGTCGAAACCGACGAACCACCGACCGAAGCCGCGGCGGCGCAGGTCGCCGACTTCGCGGAGGTCGAAACCAGCGGCGTCTTCCTGCTCGCGTACTCGACCGGAAGCATTGTGGGTAGCGTGACGAGCGCGGCCAGAGCGGCCGAACTGGCGACGTTCCGGCTCACCGAACTGGGGTACGATCCTCGAGATATCGTCTCCGCGACGGGACGAGCGCCGGTCGCGCCGGTCGCTGAGGACGAACGCGAGGCGATCGCCCGGACGAACGACGCGATTGCCTACGGCGGAACGGCCCACCTCGTTGTTCGAGAGGATTCAGAGGTCTTCGAGCACGTTCCCTCGACGGCCGCCGACGATCACGGTCGTCCGTTCGCCGAAATCTTCGACGACCTCGACTGGGAGTTCTCCGAGGTTCCCGCCGATCTGTTTGCGCCCGGCAAGGTGACGATCGACGTACTCGGCGGCCCCACCTACGTCGTCGGCGAGACGAACGAGTCGCTGCTCGCCGAATCGTTCGATCTGTAGCCGTGCGATTCAAACCCGTCCCCGAACCGCCCGACACGCTCGAGGAACTCGAGGCGATTCGAGCGGCGGTCCCGGCGACTCCCGACGAGAACGTCGATTGCTGCGCTCGATTGATCGGGCACAGTCACGTCTCCGACCGCGACGAGGCGGCGGACTGGTTGACGTTTCTCCGGGCGCTCGAGCTAGCGACCAACGGCTCCGTGGGATTCGCTCGAACGCCGCGAGATATCGACGCCGGGCATCTTCGGGCGGCGTTTCGAGAGCGGGTTGCCGGTGCGGACGCCGTCCTCGAGTATCTCGAAACGACGGATCGACCGCTCGAGGTTCGGGAGGTGAGCACCCAACTTCGAGGGCGAACCACCGTCGAAGAACCACTCGAGCGCGCGGAACGACTCCTCGACTGGGCGGCCCTCCTCGGAATCGTCGACGATGAGGAAGGCGAATATCGGCCGCGGTAACTACCTTTTTACGGGCTCGCCGAAAACGCCGATATCGATGAGTGACGCGATCGAAACGGTCTGTTTCGACCTCGACGATACGCTCTGTACGTACACCCAGCGGAGCGAGGACGTTCTCGAGGCGGCGTTCGCTCGAGCGGGAGTCGAGCCGCTGTTTCCGATCGGGGCGTATCACGACCGATACAGGAATTACCTCGAGGAGAGCGACGGGATCGGAGCGCTCCGGCGAGCGTGTTTCGCCGATCTCGCCGCCGATTCGGGACGGGATCCGGAGACGGGTCGTGCGGTTGCGGACGCGTTCGCGAGCATCCGTGATCAGACGAGCGTCGATCTCCTCCCGGGTGCCAGCGCCGCGGTGGAGGCGCTTGAGGACGAGTACAGGCTCGGGCTGATAACCAACGGCGCACCCGGGATGCAACGGGCGAAACTCGAGGCCATCGGTCTCGAGGACGCCTTCGAAACGGTCGTCTACGCGGGTCACGAGACGCGAGCCAAACCCGATCCCGAGCCGTTTGAAGTCGCTCTCGAGGCACTCGAGGCCGACCCGGAACGGAGCGCCTACGTCGGGAACTCCCTCGAGTCGGACGTCGGCGGCGCACGCGCCGCGGGAATGCGGGCGGTGTGGGTACCGACGGACGGCGCGAGTCGAACGACATCGGAGCCGGAGCCGACGCCCAACTACGTCCTCGAATCGCTCGAGGAACTGCGAACGACCCTCCGGTAGCGGCTACCTTCTCGGGACCGAGTCGGCCTGTTTTTGTCCGCGGCGCTCGATGTCGAGACGATGACCGACCGCGCGATCAATTTCAGCGCACTCCTCGCGGAGGTACGGGCGTTCGATGAAGACGGCGAGTCGAACGGCCTGGTGACCGTGACGGGAGCCGATCCGTTCGCCGTCTGTCGCTCGTTATTCCAGCGAGTCGACGGCCAGGTAGAGACGGCTCGCTGCGAGTTCGTCATGAGTCACAACGTCCGGCGAGATCTCGAGCGCACGCTCGCGAATCGAGAGCCGTCGGCCGTTACCGAGCCGTTTCTCGAGCGGCAGATCCGAACGGACGTATCGATGCCCGACGACGTGATTCTGTTTGCGGATCCCAATGCGGTTACGCTCGGTGGAACGGTGCTCGAGGCGGATGCCGTCGGAATTGGCGAGATCGATTGATACGTTCTACAGCCTGATTGACGCGTCTGTCGTTGCGTATTGTGACAAACGGTGACCCGGCATAATTCCTCTGCAGAAGCACTATAAGCTATTGAGACCGATTATATTGTTTGATGAACGTTTATCCATAATGTATTTATAGGATGTTATTATTGGTTATGGTGTGTGTTGACATGAGTGATACAAGAGACCGCGAACGGAAAATTCGCCTGAATAGGCGGCTGTTCATGCAAGCGACGGGCGGGGCTGGCGTCGCTGGACTCATCGGGATAAGCGGACAGGCCGGAGCGCAGGCCGAGAACGTGATCGAGCTCGAGTCGATAGAAATCGGTGGTGATCACGGCGGAGGACCGCCGGACCACGCGGGCCCACCGGACCACGCAGGGCCGCCGGACCATGCGAACGGACAGGGACCACCGGACCACGCGGGCCCACCGGACCACGCAGGGCCGCCGGACCATGCGAACGGACAGGGACCACCGGACCACGCGGGCCCACCGGACCACGCAGGGCCGCCGGGTCACGGCGACTGTGAGTACGCGTGGATCGGCGTTTCGCCAACGGAGATAGAAGATGAACGGAATCCGACGCTCTCGTTGGTTGCGGGCGAAGCGTACACCCTCGAGTGGACGAACACCGACGGCGAGTACCACAACTTCGTCATCGAGGACGACGACGGCGACGAACTTCTCGCGTCCGATGGTGTTTCTGAGGAAGGTCAGATGGAGACCGTCGAATTCACCGCAACCGACGAGATGGCCGCGTATTTCTGTGACCCACACCCCGACGAGATGCGGGGGGCGATCGAAGTCGGTGAACCGGCCGTCTTCGAAGTGAGCGACCTCGATCCGACCGATATCACCGTTACTCGAGGCGACCCAATCGACGTCAGCGCGACGATCACCAACACCGGTAGCAATTACGGGGCACAAACGATCGAGTACCGCATCAATGGCGATACGATCACAGGTGGCCCCCTCACGCTCGAGGCGGACGAAGACGCGACGATTTCGTTTGAGGACGTGGATACGATCGACCTACCTGCAGAAGAGTACACCCACTCCATCGCGAGCGACGACGACGAGGCGTCGGGAACGCTCACGGTCGAACCGTCGGAGGAGGACGAGGTCAACGTGCTGGTTTTCTCGGTCACGGACGAATTCAGGCACGATATCATCGAGTTCGCGAACGAGCAAATTCAGGCGATGGACGACCAGATCGCCGCCGAAACCGGCGCCGAGGAGGTTACGGTCGACGTGATCGACGACCCGGACGGTGACGCCTCCGCGTTCCCTTCGGCTGTCGATGAGCTCGAGCAGTACGATACGATCGTCTGGAACAGTACCACCGGAAGCGTTCTGGACGCCGATCAGCGTGACGCCTTCGAGCAGTACATCCAGTCCGGCGGCGGATACGCCGGGATCCACGCCGCGTCCGACACGCACTACGATTGGGAGTGGTACGGCGATCTGGTGGGCGCGTATTTCGACGGCCATCCCGAGATACAGGAGGGTGAAGTCGCCGTCGAGGATCAGGTACATCCGTCCACACAACACCTGCCGGCGCGGTGGGACGTGTACGATGAGTACTACGACTTCGATCGGAACCCCCGCGGCGACGTACACGTCCTCGCGACGCTGGACGAGGACAGCTACGACGGCGCTGAAATGAGTCGCGCCGATCACCCGATCGCCTGGTGTCACCGGTATCAGGGCGGGCGATCGTGGTACACCGGCCTCGGTCACACCGAAGAGGTGTTCGAGGACGAGGACTTCCTCGAGCACGTGCTGTACGGAATACTGTGGTCGGGCGACTTCGTCGAGGGTGACAGCTCCCCGACGGTGTGGGATTCGTACGATCGGGTCGAACTCACCAACGAGGTGGACGCGCCGATGTCGATGACGATCGCACCCGACGGGCGCGCGTTCGTCATCCAACGCCACGAGGACGTCGTGGCCATCGATCCGGACACTCACGAGGTCACCACCGCGCTCGAGCGGGAGTTCTACAGCGGTCACGAGGACGGCGGCCTCGGCGCGGCGTTCGATCCGAATTTCGAAGACACCGGCTGGCTATACCTCTACTACTCGCCGGTTGACGACGAGCTCGACCCAGACGTCGAGATGCCGTACAACCTGCTGTCTCGGTTCGAGGTCGACGGCGACCAGATCGACCCGGATTCGGAGGTCGAATTACTTCGGGTCCACCAGCAACGAGAGGAGTGCTGTCACTCCGCCGGCGAAATCCAGTTCGGACCGGACGGTCACCTTTATCTGTCGACGGGCGACAACGTCACGCCCTTTGAGTCGGACGGGTTCACGCCGATCGACGAGACGAGCACCGACCCCAATATCGCCGACGCACAGGGAACGTCCGGCGATTCGTCGGATCTCCGGGGGAACATCCTGCGGATCACCCCCAAAGACGACGGTTCGTACTCGATTCCCGACGACAACCTGTTCACCGAAGCGCAGGGATACGAAGACGAACTCGAGGAGGGGCTGGTCCGGCCGGAGATATACGCGATGGGCTTTCGGAACCCGTTCCGGTTCAGCGTCGACGAGGAGACGGGGTGGACGTACATGTCGGATTACGGCCCCGACTCCAACGAGTGGGGCGACGACCGCGGTCCGATCGGCATCCGCGAGTACAACCAGATCCGCGAGGCCGGCAACTGGGGCTGGCCGTTCGTTCGCGGACCGGGATACCCCTACTACGAGTACGACTTCGCCGCCGGCGAGTCCGGCGAGCCGTTCGACCCGGACGGCCCGATCAACGATTCGGTGAACAACGACGGGCTCGAGCAACTGCCGCCGGTCGAAGAATCAACGTTTTACGTTCCGCAGGGCAGCTGGGACGACTACCTCGACGCGCCAGAGGACGGCATCTGGGACGTACCAGAGCAGGCACCCCATCCCGAGGTATCCGACGGGGCGCCGAACGGCGGTCCGCTGGTTCGACTCGATGACGACCGTGCGGATACTGCACTTCCCGATTACTTCGACGGCAAGTGGTTCATCGGCGAGTGGAACAACGGCAACTTCCACGTCGTCTCGTTCGACGACGATGGCGAGTTACTCGAGATCTCGCCGTTCCTCCCGGAGTTGGACCTAGAGAGCCCGCACGACATGGAGATCGGACCGGACGGTCGGTTCCACTATATCGAGTGGGGAGCCGGATTCGACGGTGACGGCCCCGGTATTTACCGAATCGAACACACGGCGGACGGAACCGGAACTGCCGCGTTCTCGTTCTCTCTCGACGACCAGACGATCGCGCGGGAGGAGTCGGCGTCAGCGGACACCACGCTCACAAACACGCTCGAGATCGACGTGGCGGACCTCGAGTTCGCGGTGACCGCAGAAAGCGACGATCTCGAGGTTACCGCCGTGGACGAGACGAACGTCGGAACGCTCCCAGCCGGAGAATCCCAGTCGGTCGAGTGGGAGGTAACGGCGACTGCGGAGGCTCCCAGCGACGAATACGAGTTGACTGCTACGGTTACGTTCGTCCAAGACGGCGAGCAACGGGAGTTTATCCGAAGCGCTTCGATCGCGGTTTCCGAACCCCTGACGGTTCCGTACGGACTCAACTCAGGTGGCGAAGACATCGACGATCCGTCCGTCGAGATCGACGGCCTCGAGTTCGAGACGTTGCCGAACTCGTCCGTGACGCCCACCGACGACCTAAATCCGAACTCTACGGGAGAATCGATCGAGGATACCGACCATCAAGCGCTCTATCGAAGCGAACACTACGGCCAGAACCTCGGATACGATATCGCACTTCCTAACGGCACTTACGACGTGAGACTCCATTTCGCGGAGCACTGGGACGGCGCCTTCGAAGAGGGCGTCCGCGTGTTCGATCTGGATGTTCAGGGCGAACCCATCCGCGAGGACTACGATATCTACGCCGAGGTCGGTGCCCTCACGGCGACGTCGATCACGGTCGAAGACGTCGAGGTGAACGACGGAATACTGTCTATCTCCTCGGAGACTCACGCGAACAACACGAAATTTAGCGGGTTCGAAATCCGCGAGGAGATCGACGACGGCGACGGTGAAAACGGTGATGACGGGACGATCGAACTCGACGGAGAGATAAGCGGATGGATGGGGACGTCGCCATCAGCAATCGACGGCGAGACGAACCCGACGCTCTCGCTTGAAGCGGGCGAGGCGTACACCGTCGAGTGGACGAACACCGACGGACGGGCCCATAACTTCGCGATCGAAAACGCCGACGGCGACGAGATACTCGCGTCCGACCTGCTGAGCGACGAGGGCGAAACCCAGACCGTCGAGTTCACCGCGACCGACGAGATGGCCGAATACGTCTGTCAGCCGCATCCGGTCGATATGCGGGGAGCGATGGAGGTTAACTGATCAATCTGCAGGGTGGACGTCCGTCACGGTACCGACGCCCTTGCTTCGGCCCTCGCGGAAGACGAACCGCTGTCCCTCCTCGACGAGGTACGGGCGGAACTTGAACTCGACCGTCGTCTTCCCCTTATCCCCCGGCAGGAGCCGCCCGTTCTCCGGATAGAACGCAGCGGCTTCGCCGATCGTCTCGAGGTGGACGACGGGTTCGTATCCCTCGCCGATGCGGGTGGGATGGTTCAGGACCATGACCTCCGCTTCGAACTCTCGGACGGGTTGGGGATCGGCGTCGGCGGGCAAGAGAACCATCCCGCGGCCGATGGCGTTCTCCTCGATTCCTTTGAGCGCGATGCCGACGATCCGACCGGCCTGAGCCTGGTCGACCCGGTGGTAGTGCATCTCGATGGAACGCACTTCGACCTCCTCGAATCGGCCGTCGGGCATCGGGCCGAGCAATAACTCGTCGCCCGCCTCGACGGATCCCGACATAACTGTTCCCGAGGCGACCGCACCGACGCCGGTCACGGAGTAGCTCCGGTCGACGTACATTCGGAACTCCCCGTCGTTACCCGCCGTCTTCGGAAGCCTGTCGAACAGTTCGTCGAGCGTCTCGAGGCCCTCCATCGTGATCGCGCTGGTGCCGACGATGGGGACGACGGTGTCGTCGATCTCCTCGATCGCGGCGTCGATGCCGTGGCGTTCGACGCTGAGCGGCGATTTGCCGACTTCCCGGAGTAGTCGTTCGACCTCCCGTTCGACTTCGCCGACGCGCTCTTCATCGACGGCGTCGACTTTGGTGATCGCGACGATGGTCGGCAGTTCCGTCGCGAGTAAAATTCCGAGGTGTTCGCGGGTCACTCGAGTCGGGCCGTCGTCGGCTTCGACCACCAGCAGGCCGTAATCGAGCTTCTGGCCGACCAATCCGCGAATCGTCGTCCGAAGCCACGGCTCGTGACCGACCGTATCGACGAACGAGACCAGTCGGTCGGCCTCCTCGACGACCTGCGCGCGGTCGCTCTTTCGATTCGGGTTTCTGACTCGAATCGGTCCGTCGTCGTCGAAGCCGTAGACGGCATAAGAGAGGTCCGCGGAAAGCCCGCGGTCGACCTCGTGAGGTTGGACGTCGAGGAACGCCCGCGTCGCGCCGTCGCCGTCGTCGGCCTTCCCGGTTACGAGCGAGCCGACGAGCGTACTCTTTCCGTGGTCGACGTGGCCCGCCGTCCCGACGACGACGTGCTCGTCGTCGGTCTCGAGGACGGCACCTTCGCAGATGCGGGCGACGCCGACGAGGCCGTTCCCCTGGGAGGAATCCGCCGTGGTATTTTTCGTGGAGTCGTCATCGCTGTCCGAAGGTATCGAGACCTCCGTACCGACACCCCACGTTTGCACGTCGTCGATGTGGCAGTCGGCTTCCTCGGCGAGCAACGAGAGGATGTCCATCGATTCGGAGAACGTCTCGGCGTCGATCCCCGCGAGCCCGCCGTCGTCGGTTACGCCGACTACGTAGGTCGCTTCGCCATCGCCGGAAAGGACGCGGTGTCGCAGCTGGGCGGCTAAACTCTCCCGACGCCCACCCTCGAGGTGGACGTCGCGGATGAGGCGTTCTTTAAATTCGACGCTGCCGCCGTCCTGTTCACCACGTTCCAGGGCCCGCTCGAGTAAGACCCGGTCACGGCTCATGTGCCTCGCTAGAGAGTCACAGAGCAAAAGCCTTCTCGTTGAATGTCACCTGTTGACACCAGCCAAGGGTGATTTCAGCGGGTTTCTCTCGAGGATGGTTCGTGACGAACGATCTATTCCGGGGGCGGCTTCAAGCGTCTGGAGTCCCTACTGGTACGTATGAGCGTGAGTGGTCTCTGCCAGATCTGTGAATCGCGGCCGGCCCAGGCCCGATGTGACAACTGCGGGACGCTAACCTGCGAACAACACTACGAGCGCGAATTAGGGCTCTGTGCCGACTGCGCCGCGCAGGCGCAACCCGGCGAGCAGTCGGACGAAACCGATATTCACCGGTTCTGACCGCGACCGGGTGATACCGAACTCCCTACTCTGAACCCAATGATCCTGACCTCCCTTCCATGACATCAATTCGCGACATGCTCGGCGAATCGCTGGGTATCGGCGAGCGGTTTCACATCGAGCCTCGGGAGCTGGATATCGACAGATCCGAGGGATACCTGGTCGCGTCTCATCCCTACGACGCGAGCCCGATGGATATCGCCGTCGTCGAAGGTTGTGACCGTCTCGCGAACCCTCCCGAAAAACAGCTGCCGGGGGAACCGATTACGATCGAAATCGTCGGCAAGATCGTCGACGGAAGGGTCGCCGGTCGCGTCGTGGACGCGGAGTGAGGACGAGAATCGGCGACGGTCAGCCGACTCGTTACTCCCGGTACTGATTCAGTCGCACTTTTAACCGCTTTGCGGCCTGGCCGGCCGCTGGCGCGAACTCTTCACCTGCGTCCTCTCCCGCGAAGATGATTCCTCGAGAGGAGTTGACGAGTCCGACGCCGTTTGCGAGTCCATGCTCGACGGCGGCTTCGGCGTCGCCGCCCTGCGTGCCGATTCCGGGAACGAGGAACGGAAGCTCCGGGACCTGTTCGCGGAGCTCCTCGAGTTCCTCCGGCTTCGTCGCGCCGACGACGAGCCCGACGTTGTCGTTTTCGTTCCAGAGATCCGCCAGCGCTGCCACGCGCTCGTAGAGCGATTCGCCCGTCTCGAGTTCGAGATCCTGCAGATCCGAGCCGCCCGGATTCGAGGTCCGACAGAGGATGAAAACGCCGGATTCCTCGTCGTCGAGGAACGGCTGAAGGGAGTCTCTGCCCATGTAGGGGTTGACGGTTATCGCGTCGACCGTCTCGAGGACCTTCGCATACTGGCGCGTCGTGTTTCCGATGTCAGCGCGCTTGGCGTCGAGCAGAACTGGGACGCCTTTACCGTGGGCGTAGGCGACGGTTTCCTCGAGGGCGCGCCACCCGTCGGGATCCTCGTAGAACGCGGCGTTGGGCTTGTAGACCGCGGCGTGTTCGTGGGTCGCGTCGATGATCCGGCGGTTGAACGCCCACCGCGGAAGGTCGTATTCCTCTAAGTGGTCCGGGATGCGTTTCGGGTCGGGGTCTAACCCGACGCTGACGACACTGTCGACCGAGACGATCCGGTCGTGCAGCCGGTCGAAGAAGTTCATGCACTCGAGTGCAGACCCGACGGCCGAAAGTGTTGCTATCGATCACGCCCCCGATGGCGGTGATGCGAGATCCTCCCCGATCCTGTGGAAGTAACGCGAGACGGTGCGACGGTGCCGGAACGGCGACACCAGAAACTATCACGGCACTCGCCGTACGATCGGTAGATGACGCGACTGGCCCTTATCGCACACGACGAGAAGAAATCGGAGCTCATCGAGTTCGTCCAGACCCACGAATCGCAACTGCTCGAGTACGATCTTATCGCGACCGGAACGACGGGGAAACGGCTACTGGAGGCCACCGAACTCGAAATCGAACGCATGGAGTCGGGCCCGCTCGGCGGCGACCTGATGATCGGCGGGCAGGTGGCGGAAGGGAGACTCGACGGGATCGTCTTCCTCCGGGATCCCCTGACAGCCCAGCCCCACGAGCCGGATATCTCGGCCCTGTTGCGTATCTGTGACGTTCACGATACCGCGCTGGCAACGAACCTCGAGACGGCCGAGTACCTGCTCGAGGGTGTCGCCAACCGAGAGTAGCGGTCGACGGGGTTCGGCCGACACCCGACGGTATCCTCACCAACAAGCTATTTCTCGTTCCACCAACGTTCTCGAGGCATGCCGACGTACTACGAAGACCTCGAAATCGGCGACACGCAATCCTTCGGCGACCGAACGATTTCGAAAGACGAGATCATCGAGTTCGCAGAGCAGTACGACCCACAGACGTACCACGTCGACGAGGACGCCGCAGAGGACTCAATATTCGGCGAACTGATCGCCAGCGGCTGGCACACGGCCTCGCTATGCATGCGCGAATTCGTCGAACACGTCGCCGACGACGCCTGGCTCGGCGCTCGAGGGATCGATAAACTCCGCTGGATCAAGCCAGTCAAGCCCGGCGATACGCTCTCGGTCACCGTCGAGGTCGTCGACAAGCGGCCGCTCGAGGACGATCCAAGTATCGGCCACGTCGATACGAAACTCACGGCGTACAATCAGGACGACGAGCCGGTCATCACGTGGATTGGTCTCGGTATCGTCGAGCGGACGAACTGAGTCATCGCTTGAGCAAAAGCTCCACTATACATATCCTCCGAGACCGATAACTGGTATCGTCTGACATACGTTTCTAAAAGCGAATATATAAACCCTTCATCCCCAAATGCGAATCCAAGAGTTGGGTACGCGATGAATGAGATTGCGCTCGCAGCGGACTTTGCTATAATTGTCGTCGTTGCGACAATAGTTGGGCTGATCGCACGTCAAACAGGTCAGCCGACAATTATCGCGTACATCCTCACCGGCCTGATTCTCGGTCCCGTAATGTTTGATGTCGTCACCGAGGACGCACTCGTCGAGAACATGGCCGAACTCGGCCTCGGATTCCTCCTGTTCTTGCTCGGGATGAAGATGCGCTTCGACGATATTCGCGAAATTTTGCGTCCGATAATCAATATTGCGGTCTGGCAAACGATCCTTCAAACAGCGCTGGCCCTCGCCGTCGCCTGGGCGCTCGGATTCGATCCCACCGAGATTATCATTATCGCGCTCGCGACCGTCTTCGGCGCGACGCCGATCATCGTCAAGATCCTCACCGACAAGGACGAGATCACGTCGTTGCCGGGGAGAATCGATGTCGGCGTCCTGATCGTCCAGGATATCTACCTTGTCGTCGTTCTCGCACTCCTCGGCGCAGATTCGCTCGGAAACCCGACCGAAATCGCCCAAACGCTCGGCGTCATCGCCATCATGATGACGTTCATCGCTCTCTTCTCGATTGCCTCCTCTCGCTACCTGCTCCCGCGGTTATTCCGTCGCGTCGCGGACAATAAAGATGTCTTCCTCATCATCGCCATCGCTTGGGCGTTCCTCTTTATCGCCATCTCGGAGTACTTCAACCTCTCGCTCGAGGTCGGAGCCTTCCTCGCCGGCATCAGCATCGCCCAGTTGCCCTACAGCAAGGAACTCGAAGATCGGATTACGCCGATAACGGACTTCTTTATCCTCGTCTTTTTCGCCAGCATTGGACTCCAGCTCGAAGCGAGCGAACTGCTCACCTATTGGCAGGAGGCGGTGATCGCCTCAGTCATCCTGATGGTCGGTAACTTTTGGATCATGTTTTACTTGATCTATCGCGAAGATTTCAGCGTCGAAACCTCGTTCCTCGGTTCGATTAACATGATCCAGGTTAGCGAGTTCTCGCTTGTCGTCGGTGCGCTGGCGGTGAACCAAGAGTTCATTGAGAACGAAATTCTCGGCTATCTCAGCCTGATGGCGCTATTAACAATGAGCGTCTCGACGTATATTATCGCCCATAACCATACCATCTATGCTAAGTTAGAGCCGTGGTTCAGGCGGTTCGAATCCGACGACAAGAAAGATGTCGATCTCGACGTGTACGAAAATCATGCGATTACGATCGGCTACGATGAGATCACCGAACGTGCACTGCCAATGCTCGAGGAGAAGTACGGCGAAGTCGTCATCATCGATCGCCAGACCGAACATATCGAGGCTCTCGAGGAAGAAGGCCGGTACGAGTACATCTACGGCGACTTCCGCCACGGCGAGATTCGAAAAGCGGCGAACCTCAAGAAGGCGTCGTTCGTCCTCAGTTCGACGGTGCAGACGGATGTTAACAAGGCACTGCTCGAGGAGGTTAGCGACAATGCAATCGTATTCGCCGAAGCCGAACAGATCGACGACGCGCGTGAACTCTACGACCGTGGTGCGGACTACGTAATTATGAGCACCTACCTGACCGCGGCCAAATTGAGTGAATACCTCGAGCAGTACTTTACGGATCGGGAATCGCTCGAACGGTCGTTCGAACGCGATATCGCACGTATAGAGCGGGAAGAGTCAGTCGGGTTCGAGGGCGACCTCCGGAAGCAGACGGGGGGTGACGACGATGACTGAACTCATCACCGCCCTCGCCGTCTTGTTCGTCACGGCTGGTGCGTTCCTGTTGGTTGCAAATCATTTTTCACTTTCTCCGGTTCCGTTTTACATTCTGGCCGGGCTCGTCGCGGGGACATTTCTCGATCAACCGGAATTGATCGAGCTCGCCCAGTGGGGTATCGCGTTCTTGGTCTTCGTCTTCGGGTTTACGGTCGACTTCAAATCGTTACAGGCGGTTATCAGGGACAGCGAGGCCGCGGCGGTGACGCAGCTGATAGTCGTCGCGCCGGTTGCTTTCGCCGTTGCAACGGTCTACGGCTTCGACACGCAGAACGCCGTCTACTTTAGCGTCGCCGCAACACTCAGTTCGACCATCGTCGGCGCCGGACTGCTCGAGCACGAAATTCGGGACAATCTCGTTCACGGTCGTCTGGCCTCGTCCGTCCACTTCTTCGACGATCTCCTTGCCATCGGGCTCATTCTCATCCTCTCGGCCGAGACGTACACGACGACACTAGTCACGTCTCAGATCGGGTTCGGCGTGCTCTTTCTGATCGCCGCATTATTAGTTTATCGACACGTCTTCCCGCTACTCGTTCGGCTATCAGGTGATTCGGACGAACTCATCATGATGGGCAGTATTTCGATACTGATCGGGTTTCTCGCCGCGGCAGAACTGGCGGAAATCTCGATCGTCGTCGGCGCGTTCGCGGCCGGCATTTCCATCCGTAGCGGCGACGCGTCGACGATCGGCGTGCGCAACGGGATCGAATCCATCAAGGACTTCTTCGTTGCAATCTTCTTCGTCACGGTCGGTGCGCTCGTCGAGGTTCCGGATCTGGAAGTGCTCCTCGTCGCAGTCACACTTACGGCGCTAGTGCTCTTCGTCAATCCCCTCGTTATCATGCTCTCGTTTGTGTACGAGGGGTACGACGCACGAACCGCGTTCCTCTCGAGCTCGACACTCAACCAAGTCAGTGAGCTGTCGCTGGTAATCGCAATCCAGGCAACGTTTGCCGGTTCGATTTCGGACACGCTCTTCGAAGCGATCATCCTCGCTGCAGCTGTGACGATGATCCTGACGTCCGTCGCTAGCCGCCACGAAGAGACGGTCTATAGAACGTTCGTCGAGGATTTCTTCGCCGGTCATCTTACTCGGAAGATCGACGAACGGAGTTACGTCGGCGACGATCTCGAGGGTCACGTCGTCATCATCGGCTACGGTCGACAAGGTCGCCGGGTCGTAGAGACATGCGAACAACTCGATCAAGAGTATGTCGTCATCGAAAACGATCCGGTGCTCTGGGACGATCTACGAGCGGAGTGTCAGAACTACGTCCTCGGTGACGCCATGTCGACCTACCCACTCGAAAAAGCACATATCCACGATGCATCACTACTTATGTCGACAGTCGCTCACCGCCCCGTTTCCGAGCGTATTCTGTCACTCGAAACGGATACCGACATTATCCTTCGGGCAAACACGTCGGCAACTGCTCGAGAACTGCTTCAGAACGGTGCCGAATACGTGAGTGTCCCGAACGTGCTCGCTTCCGATCAACTCACAGAGATAGTTGAGCGATCCCTCAGTGACGAATACACGAAGGGCGACCTTCGAGACGGACATCTGGAAACGCTCGATACGCTCGAACGGTATGGGTTCGATACGCGAACAGGCGACAATTTTATCGACTCATAAGGTGAGCCTTCTCGACGTGACGGACTCTTCTCACGTGCATTTATCGAGAAAGGTCAGGATGGCTCGAATATACGCCTGTGGGGACTGTGGCCGTTACGGAACGACTCAGTTTGAGTTCGTGCCTGCAAGTCACGTCATTGAATCGGGAAGCCTAAGGATAGGTCGAGAGCGAAGCTCTCTCATGATGACGAGGATCTCACCCGTGGGGAGTTTACTCGAGATTCAAACCTCTTCCTCGAGTTTCGGGGCGCACCCCAGTGTGTCGATCTCTGGGACACAGAACGCCATCGAACGACGGGCGAGAAAAACCGTCGGTACTTAGGTGACGTCTCACGAACCCAACCTGTATGGCCATTGCTGAGGAAGCCGAGGGAACGGACGATGACGGGGATCAGGACTCTCCCGGAGCCAGCAACGAGTACGGAACTGACACCACGGCCGGCGAACGGACGGCCTCGAGCGACGAACGGGACCGAACGACGACCCAGGACGCCGACGATCGGTACACCCGAAAGAAGTGCATCCTCATCACCGGGTGTTCGTCGGGTATCGGGAAAGCAACGGCCGAGGCTTTCCTCGAGAAGGACTGGCAGGTCGTGGCAACGGCGCGCAACACCGCCGACATCGCGGATCTCGCCGAGGCAGGCTGTAAGACGCTCGAGCTGGATGTTACTGACCCAGATCAGGTCTCGAGGGTCGTCGAGGAGACCGTCGAAATCGGCGGCGCGATCGACTGTCTGGTAAACAACGCCGGCTACGCGCAGATGGGGCCGATCGAGGACGTCTCCACGCTCGATCTCCACCGCCAGTTCGACGTCAACGTCTACGGCCCGCACCGTCTCGCTCGAGCCGCGCTTCCCCACATGCGAGCCCAGGACGAAGCCCGAATCATCAACGTCTCGAGCATCCTCGGCCGTCTCTCCTTCGCTGGAACCGGACCGTACTCGGGCTCGAAACACGCCCTCGAGGCAATGAGCGACTCGCTCCGGGCGGAGGTCGAGGAGTTCGGCATCGAGGTCGTCCTGATCGAGCCGGGCACCGTCGAAACGGAGTTTATCGACCGTACGGACGACGAACTGCCGGAGAATCGAACGCCGGCCTACGAGACACTGTACGAGATCTACGACGACGCGCAACTGATCGGCGGCGGTGGTCCGCTCGCGATCGAACCGGAGGAGGTCGCGGCGGCGATCCTCCACGCAGGTACCTGTCCGGAGCCCCCGGCGCGGTACCCCGTCGGCCCGATTGCGGAGTACGGCTCTTACGTTCGATTCCTCCCGGACCGGCTCCGAGACGCGGCCTACGGTCTCTTGCGGAAGTTCGTTTGAGCAGTCGACTCCGCCTCTTTTAGCCGCGTGCGGACTCCGCTCTATCGGGTTCCTCTCTAATCGGGAAGCTCTCTATCGACTCGTTCGAGAAACTGGCCGATTCCTATCGAAGACAGGCCGCGACGACCTCGAGCATCTCCTCGCCGCGAACTTCGTCGGCGAACAGCGGGACACGTCGAACGTCGGTGCCGCGGAAGAGTTCCTGGGCTTCCATCAGCGCGTTCTGTTGAACATCCCAGCGCCGTTGACAGAACTCACACTCCTCGAGGTTCGGCTCGAGGAACTCGCCCTCGACGTCGTCGGTGACGTCCATCAGCGGTTCCATTACGCGGTTTACCACGAGCGTGCCGACCGGGATTTCGAACTCGCGTAACTGCTGGCGGAGCCGCTTGGACTCGAGCACGCTCATCTCCTCGGGGACCATCACGATACGGAAGTCGGTTCGCTGGGGGTCTCGAAGCGCGGCCCGCAGGCGTTCGATTCGCTCGCGAAGTTCCTCGAGGTCGTCCATTCCGGGCTCCTGTTCGGGGCCGCCCTGGCCGCCGAACATCCCCTTGACACCCTCGATCATCCCGCCGATTCGCTGGCGGAACTGCATCATCTTGCCCATCATCGAATCCATCAGTTCCGGCAACTGCAGGAGCTTGAGAGTGTGTCCCGTCGGTGCCGTATCCACGACGACGCGATCGAACCGCTCGTCGTCCATGTACTCGAGTAGGAGTTGAACTGCTGCCGCCTCGTCAGAGCCGGGCATCCCGCCGCCGAGCATGGCGTCCATCGGGGAATCGCCGCCGAGCATCTCGCCCATTCCACCCAGCGGGCCGTCCGGATCGCCAAGCGGCCCGTCAGTCCCGGCCGACGGATCGCTTCCGAATCCGTCTCCAGCGCCGCCACCAGCTCCTGCGTTCGGGCTGGCACCACCTGCGGTATCGCCACCCTCTCCGGCTCCTTGTGAAAAGATCGTCTCGGCGTCCTCAAGCGCCGCTTCGGGGTCGATCTCGGCCGCGAAAAGCGGCACGTCATCGCGGATGCGCGTCGGCTTCGCCGGGATATCCGTTTCGTAGGTATCCGAGAGCGAGTGCGCCGGGTCCGTCGAGACGACGAGCGTTCGGACGCCTCGCTGAGCGCTATCCAGGGCGGTTGAGGCCGCCATCGTCGTCTTTCCGACGCCCCCTTTGCCGCCGTATAGGACGTACTCGGGTCCGTCGACCGGCTCGTCGCTCGGTTCGACGTCGATCGTCCGTCGTTCTTCCTCGTCTTCGACGGAATCCGTCGGCGTCACTTCGATCGTGTGGTCGTCGCCGTCCTCGTTCGTCTCTTCGACCGGATCGACGTCGAGTCCACTCATGCAAGCCAATACCCAACCCAGACACGAGTAATCGTCGGTCCAATTCCAAGCGGGAGACTAACCGAACTGCAGTCTCACTGCGCGCCAACCGGCTGTATTAGGGATATTAACATCGGTATACGGACTTGTTATTCTAGTGGATACCATTATATACGAGATCGTGGACTGACGAGCCAAGCGTCCCCAAACAATGACAACAGCATCTGAACCCACTGCATCCGACCCCGCCGCGACCGAGTCCGCCGCAACCGATCCGGAGCTTCGCACCGAGCCGAAGAATTCGGATACCGACACCGTTCCGACTCATTCAGAACACGAAACGCGTTCTCCCGATCCGAAACTCGAGACCGCGAACGATGCCCCGTTCCCGTACGACGGAACCGATCCCGGAAGTCGCCTCGCTTGCACTCTCGCTCGGGGTGTGGTAGACTCGAGCGACGGCACCGCTATACTGGAGGGATCGGCGACCTGTCCCGACTGCGGGAGCGAGACGATAAACGGCGCTGGCCTTTTTGCGTGTTCAAACTGCAAGTGGTCGGGATCGCTTCGGTAACGCCCGCACCGCCATCCGATTCGGACCGATCGAACTCCCCGTCCGAATCGAATGGATTTCACTCGAAGTACTCGATCAGCCGCTCCGCCGACTCTTCGACCCGCGGGGTCACAAGCGCGAATCGAAGCCACTGCTCTCGAGAACTCCCGAAGGCCGTCCCCGGCATTCCGGCGACGCCGGCCTCGTCAATCAGCCGTTCGACGTTCTCGAGCGTTCCTGGGAACCCGTCGAATCGAACCATCACGTAGAACGACCCGTTGGGTCGGGTGTACTCCGCACCCGCCCGCTCGAGCGCGTCGGTGAACGTGTCGACGCGATCACGGAGGCGGTCCCGATTGGCCCGGTAGTACTCCGGCCCCGTTTCCCGGAGCGCGTGCAATACGGCGTGTTGGGCAGGTCGACTCCCGGCGACGTTGACCAGCATGTGGCGGCTCCTCGCGCTTTCGACCAGTTCCTCCGGGAAGATCGAGTAACCGACCCGAAAACCCGTGATCGCCATCGACTTCGAAAACGCGTTGGTAACGATCCGATGCTCGGAGTCGACCGAGAGCGCGCTCGTGAAGGTACCCGAGAGGTCGTAGTGGTCGTAGACCTCGTCGCTGACGAGGATCGCATCGTTCGATTCGGCGATCGAGACGAGTTCGTGGACCGTCTCCTCCGGATAGACCGCCCCGGTCGGGTTGTTCGGCGAGTTGACGACGATCGCCGCGGTATCCGCGCTCGCCGCCGAGCGAACGTCGTCCGGATCGAGCTGACCCGTTTCGTCCGCCTCGACGTACGTCTGGGTCCCGCCGAGCATGGTCGTCTTCCCCGGATAATAGGGGTAGACAGGGTCGGTCAGAACGACTTCGGAGCCGCTGTCGCGCTCGAGCGCTCGAGCCATCGCGAGGTAGTTCGCCTCGCCAGCGCCGTTGGTGACCACGACCTGGGAAACGTCCACGTTTCGGCGAGCGGCGATCTCCTCGCGCAACTCGAGGAGTCCGTCGCTCGGCGGATACTGGAATCGGTCCGGATCCGCGTCGGCGTACTCGTGGAGCCCTTCTCGGAGCGCCGCCGGCGGCTCCCAGTCCGGATTACCGCTCACCATGTCGATCACGTCCCCCTCGGCCCTCGAGGCGTACTGCATCACGCGAAAGAAAAGCGGCGTCTCGTAGTCCATGCGTTCCGTTGGGAGCCGACGGGCGTTGGATCTTTCGACACGAATGGAAGACAGAGCGCGACCGAAAAGCGGTTTCGACCGACTCACCGTTCCATTGAAACTGCCGGCTCCCCTCTCCTCGAGCATGAACGACGATATCGACCGCGAGCTTCCGATGCGGATCGGCGACACCCTGCGGGATGCCGAGGAAACACTCGCCGTGGCCGAATCCTGTACGGGCGGGCTGATCGGCGCGGCGATCACGACGATTCCGGGCGCGAGCGATTACTTCGACGCCGGACTGACGACGTACGCCTACGACGCCAAGCGCCGACATCTCGGCGTTAGCCGCGAGGCGCTCGACGAGTACGGGGCCGTCTCCGAACCCGTCGCGCGCGAGATGGCACAGGGGGTCCGCGACGTGACCGACGTGACCTGGGGGATTTCCGCGACGGGCGTCGCCGGTCCGACGGGCGGGACCGAAGCCGATCCCGTCGGGACCGTCTACATCGGTATCTCCTATGCCGGGCCGTGGGGGACAAACGCCTCGGAGGCGACCGTTTCCCGATACGAGTTCGACGGCGACCGGGCGACGGTTCGGGCGAAGACGGTCGAACGAGCGTTCGAAGACCTGTTAGCGGCGGTTGATCGAGTTCACTGAGAACGAGACACCTGTCGGGGATGCTCCCGTCGGAACGAGTCCGATCGACGACGGGTCTCGACAGAAAGCTATTCCGTCCTCCGATTCCCAGCGTTCAGTAGATGAACAAGAAGGGACACGTTCTCAACGCCGTCCTGTTGAGTATCGGGTTGGGGTATCTACTCGAGCCTGCCGGGACCGAAGAGACGTTCGTGACGATTCTGATGATCGGCGTTCCCGTCACTCTTGGCGCGTTGTTTCCGGATGTCGACACCGCCTTCGGCAAGCACCGCAAAACGTTGCACAACCTACCGATTCTCGTCGCCTTTATCGCCTTTCCGTATTTCTTCGCAAACCTCGAGTACGTCTGGATCGGAATCCTCACCCACTACGTGTTAGACGTTGCGGGAAGCAAGCGCGGTATCGCGCTGTTTTACCCGCTCTGGAAGGAGGAGTTCGGCCTGCCGATCGGCGTCACAGTCAAGAGCAGAATGGCGGATCTGGTTACGGTCATCGTCACCGGGCTGGAACTCGTCGTGGCCGCGCTTATCATCTATCAAGTGCCCCAGTTGGGACTCGAGTTGGGTGAACAGGCGATCGGGATGTGGCTATAGGAGGGGCTGTCGAGACGACGTCGACCCCGAACGAGTGCTCGAGCGTGGCGATTCGTCTCAGCATCGAACAGCAGTGAGGTATCCTCGATACACAACCGAAGACCTGTCGCCGTTTGAATCCCGTACTCAGCCGTTCTGAATGTCGTAGTCTCCCGTTTTAAATCTCGCACTCAGCCGTTTGAACCTCGTAACCAGCCGAACCGACCCGCTGGTGGGTTCGCTAGTCGAAGTCGAGACTGGCGTCACGGCGGTTCGGCGTCCATTCGTCGCAAGCGTCCATATCCTCCATCGCGCCGTCGTGATACCCACAGTACGGAACCATGCCCGAAGACGTCCGAACGTACTCGAAGTGCCGACAGTTGCCGCAGTACTGATCCGCCGTCTCGACCGGCTCGTCGGGTTCGACGGGGGCGTCGACGAACTCGGCATCGTGACCGTCCCCGGTCCCGAGCGGCGAATCGATATCCGCCGTCTTCGAGCCGCCGTCGCTGGTCGTAACGGTGCCAGCACCGGGAAGGTCGCCCGTTCCGCTCGATCCGCCGCTCGAGGACGACGGCGACTCCGATTCGACGTTGGTCTGGGTCTCGACGTTGCCGTCCGGATCGCTCCCCAGTAGGCCGACGCCGCCGAGCGGGCCGCTGCTCGAGTTGTCGACTTCGACGATTTTCGTCTCCCCTTTCCGGGTGACGTTCATCTCGAGCATCCCGCCAGGGTCGTTTCTGGTCTTGAAGTTGACGACGGCGGTGAACAGACACCACACCGAGATGAAAAGTCCCAGAAGGTAGACGGCGGAGACGTGGAGTGTGAGGTTGTCACCGTAGCCACGCCAGTGGTGGGGATACGCGTGCCAGAACAAGGCCACGCCGAGCAGGCAGAGACTGGCACCGATCGCGGCCGCGGCTTTGACTCGACGAGACGCCGGTAACACGATGAAGACGCCGACGAGCGCAGCCGGAACGCCGATACCCGCCAGAATTCCTGCGGCCTCGAGCGCGGCGTACTGATCGGCGAAGTATCCCGAAAAGAGTTCTGTCGTGGCGACGAGCACGGCGACGACTGCCAGAATCGCCCCGATAACGACCAGTATCGTTCCCGCGTACAGCCGTCGGAGGCTCGACACCTCCCGTTCGTTCCCCTGATATACCTCCGCCAGGCTGGTCATAGTGGGGGGGTTCGTACTCACACCACAAAAAACGATACGTCAGACACATGTCGGGAGGAAGAGAGATATTGTGAGTGAACGAGGGTTGGCAGAGAAATCGCGGAAAGTACAGAGGAATCGTAGAAAGTAGGCGGAACGCGGTTTCGCTCGGAGCGATTGTCCGTTCGGTGATCATCGGAACACCACTCGAAGCGAAAGTTTGAATCGAGACGCTTGCAAAGTGGCGAGTATGAGCGACGACGAAGAAGAGACGGAACCCGCCGTATCCCTCGGGGAAGGGACGCCGGTCGAGGGTGCACCGCTGGCTCGAGTAAGCTCCCGGCTCACGTGGCCGAAAGAAAAGAGCGAGATCGATCGGCTCGAGGGCGACAGCGTCATCCGAACACCTGACGGACCGCGGGAACTGTCGGACGTCCTCGTCGATGTCGACGAGACGTACTTCGAGCGCCATCAGGAGTTCGACGGCCACGTCAGGGACGTTATCGGGACTGGGCCCGTCCAGACCACGAGCGAGTAATCAGCCGTGGCAATCGAGGACGAAAGCAGCAGCGTTCGCTGGATACGCGACCAGTTCAATCGCCTATCCTGGTTTCAAAAGTCGCTCCTTACCGGCGCGATACTGACGATTCTGTGGACACGGACCGTTCCGTCGGGACTGGACGAACGGGTCGTTGTCGACGGATTGTTACTGATCGTCGGCCCGCTCGCACTCGGCCTCTCCCACGGTCGTCGGATCGGTTGGACCATCAATCGGGTCGCGATTCGAAACGCGATTTTGCTCTCACTTTTCGTGCTCCCGTTCTACCTGGTCGGCTCGACGTTTCCCACGATCAGACAGTTTTATCCGATGTGGGAAACGTCGGCGGCTCCCGGCGAGTTCATCCCGCACGCGATCAAGTTGTTCATCCTCGCGCTCGCGGCGGAAACCTACTACCGCGGATTGCTCTGTGTCGGCGTCAAAGAGATCGGATTCAAGGCGGTTCTCATCAGCCCGATCGTCTACATGATCCACCACTCCTCGAAACCGCCGATCGAGTTCCTGCTTTCGGGACCCACGGACGTCCTCTTCGGCGCGGTCGACTACAAGTCGAACTCGATCCTCCCCTCGGTGATCGCCCACGGCGTCGGCCTCGTCTTCCTCGACTGGTTGGTGCTTCACGATCCGCTGTTCGATCCGACGGGAATCCTCGAGTACCTCGAGTGGCTTCCGATTCCGCTTTGATCGGGGTCTGGAATCGGATCGCTGTTTCGCCCACCGACGTCATCTGACGATGGTAACGGGGACGGAGGCGCGCTGTGCGATCGTTTCGGCGACGCTCCCGATAAGTAATCGTTCTAACCCGTGTCGGCCGTGACTCCCGAGGACGATCGCGTCGACACCCGCTTCTTGCTCGTACTCGAGGATGGTCCGCGCGGTCTGTCCGAACAGCGTAATCGTCTCGATCTCCCGATCGTAGTCGCTTGCGACTTCCTCGGCGCGCTCGAACAGGTCGAGTGGTGTGTCGCGCCACTCCTCTGCGGCCGGGGCACTATCGAGTTCGAGCGGGGCGTCTTCGGCGACGGTGAGGACGTGTAATACCGTGACGTCGGCCTCGGGATACCGCTCGAGCGCGTAGGCCACGACGTCTTCGAGGAGCGATGTCTCGTCGATCGGAACGAGGACGTGTTCGGACATGGTAGCTATTCAACACCCTCGTTCGGCTTAATACGGTACCCAGGATGGGGGATGGCATCCACCTCGAGCCCGCTTCCGAACAGTCCCGGAAACGAACCGTTCGCTGGGGACAGTTTTTCCGTCCTGAACACGAACCAAGAGCTATGAGTCTTCCAATTGACCCGTCCGAAATCGATCCCGAACACTACGGCGAACACCGAGCCGTCCTCGAGATGGACCACGAGGAGGCGATCGAACACACGCGCGAGGTGTTCGAGGCGGAAGGATTCGGCGTTCCCGCCGAGTTTTCGCCCTCGGAACTGTTAAACGAGAAAGTCGACGCCGACAGAGACCCCTACTACGTCCTCGGAGCCTGTAATCCGCAGATAGCTGATCGGGTACTCGACGTGACGAAGAAGATGGGCGGACTCTTCCCCTGTAACGTGATCGTCTGGCAGGAGGAACCGGGAAAACAGGTTGTCTACCACATTTCGATAATGAAAATCGCCCGGCTGCTGGGCATTGCTCCTGACGACGAGAACTGGGCGGAAATCGTCGCCGAAACGAGCGAAATGGTCGATAGCGCGTACGCGAACCTCTAGCCCGTCGGGACTGCACTTCGTCATGTCGGACTGTACTTCGTCATGTCGGACTGCACTTCGTCATGTCGGACTGCACTTCGTCATGTCGGACTGTCCCTCGTCGTAGCCGGACTGCATTCCATTGTGGCCCGCCCGCAGTTCGTCACATAAGAAAACGGTACTGTTTGGAGTGTCAACGTTTACGTACCCGAGGTGAGATATCCGAATATGGACGTTCGAACCGGCTTCTTCGCCTTCCTGTTGGTCCTCCTCGGGGCGGTCACCGCGATGATGATCGCGCCCCTGTCTCAGTATATCATCGCCGCCTGTCTTCTCGCGTTCGTGTGTTATCCGGCCCACCGGAGACTCGAGGAGAGAGTCGGTCCCAGAGTATCGGCGTTACTGCTCACCGCGTTCGCCGTCGTCGCCGCAGTCGTGCCGTTGCTGGCTTTTTCAATCGTCATCTTCGATACGGTGTTTTCGTTCCTGAACGATTTCGACGAACTCGCGGCTATCGAGACCGTTCGAGAGCTTGCACTGGAACTCGGCGTCGAACAGGAGACGATAGACTCCATCGAGACCCACCTCGTGACGGAACTCGAGATGTTCCTCTCCGAATCGGTGGAGTTCGTTCTCGCCGAGTTGATCACGCTCGTGAATACGACGATCGAAATGGCGCTCGGGCTGATGGTGCTGTTGTTCTTGCTGTACTACCTGCTCGTCGACGGCCCCGAGTTCGTCGCCTGGGTGAGTTCGATCGCGCCGCTCGAGGCCGACATTCGCGAAGAACTGTTCGATGAAGTCGAAACAGTCACCTGGGCGGTTATCTACAGTCACGTTCTCGTCGCGCTGGTCGAGGGGATTCTCGGCGGCATCGGTCTCTGGCTCCTCGGCGTTCCAAACGTCACCTTCTGGACGGTCGTGATGATCATCGTCTCGTTCCTCCCGGCGGTCGGAATCTGGCTCGTCTGGGGGCCCGCCGTCGGCTATCTCTTCGTCGCTGGCGAACCGGTGAGCGCGGCTATTCTGTTGGTGTACGGTATCGCCGTCCTCTCCGTCGTCGACAACTACCTGCGTGCGATCTTCGTTGACCGAGAATCGGGGCTCCACCCAGCAGTCGTCCTCGTCGGCGTGATCGGCGGGATCTATCTGCTCGGCATTATGGGACTCTTCCTCGGCCCCGTCCTGCTCGCGGTCTTCAAAGCGGGGCTGAACGTCTTCGGTGACGCTTACGGCGATTTCGGATCGTCTTCCACAACGGAGTCGGTCGAACCGTCGTCTGAGTCGTCCGCAACGCCCCCTTCGGACGTCGCTGGCGAGTGACGGCCGAACGGTTCCTCGTCCGTGGCCGTCGCGGATTCTGAACGGTCCCCTCCCGCGGATTCGCTTTTCGTTCGTTCGTCGTGACCTGGACGTTCGCCGTTATCGGCCCGTTCGCCCCTACCGCCCCGCTTGTCCGCTTCCTCCTCGAGTTCCTCGAGGTACTTTTCGGCGTCGTATCGGACGTACCCCGTATAGAGCATGATGAGTGCGAACAGGATCAGCGGAACACCCAGCAGTAAAAAGAGGGCTGCCAGCGCGGTAAAGAGGTCGGGCGGAATCGCTCCTGGAACTGTCATACGCTCGTTCTGTCCCGGATCAGCTAAAGGGATTCCGTTCGTTGATGGACTACGATGGGACCGCACCAAGACGATCAGCCGTGGGATCCCGACGCCTACGACGGCTCGCACGCGTTCGTTTACGAGTACGGCGAATCGCTTCTGGATCGCCTCGACCCCGGACTGGACGATCGAATACTCGATATCGGCTGCGGGACGGGACACTTGACGAACGAAATCGCGGCGACCGGGGCGACGGTCGTCGGCATCGATCAATCCGAAGCGATGATCGAACAGGCGCGGTCGTCAAATCCGACCTCGGACTCGTCGAGTTCACGTTGTTCGTTCGTCCGCGCGGATGCGACCGATTTCAGCGCGGACGAGCTCTTCGACGCCGTCTTCTCGAATGCGGCGTTGCACTGGATTACCGATCAGGACGGCGTCCTCGAGTCCGCTCGAGACGCGCTCCGTCCGGGCGGTCGATTCGTCGCCGAACTCGGCGGGGCGAACAACGTCCAACTGATCGTCGACGCCCTCGAAACCGAGTTGCGCAGTCGCGGGTACGACAACGAACACCCGTGGTACTTTCCGTCGATCAGCGAATACGCACCGCGACTCGAGTCCCACGGCTTCGAAGTTCGGATGGCGCGATTGTTCGACCGGCCCACGACCCTCGAAGATGGGGAGGACGGCCTCGCCAACTGGATCGGAATGTTCGGAGCGGAGTTTTTCGGCGGCGTTCCGGACGACGAGCGGGATGAAATCGTTACCGCCGTCGAGGACGAACTCAGGCCGACGCTGTTTCGCGACGGCTCGTGGACCGCGGACTATCGCCGACTCCGGTTCGTCGCGGTTGCGGTCGACGACTAGCGGTTGAGGGCTCTCGAGAGGGGAGATAGCGGACGAGGAAGACGAGTGGACGCCACCACACGCTCAGCGGGTCAAACTCCCGCTCGAGAACGCGTCGAGACTGGACTGCAATCCTGCGGCGAGTTCCGATTTTCTGCGGAGTCGCTGGTGGGAAACGGGGAGCCGCCTCGAGACTTTCGCGACGGCGTCGTGGAAGGTTTCGGCCTCGCCGTACTCGCCGGCGATCGACGCTCGGCCGCCGGGCCCTTGATCGCCCGCGTCTCCGGGCGCTCCCTCGAACGCGTTCCTGACGCTCTCGCGGACCTGCCAGACGCCGACGGGAGCCCAGTAGTCGTCACTCACCTCGCGCAGGACCAGACACTTTGCCTGCCTGCCGATGGATTCTAAGTGCTCGAGAACGCCTAACCGGGCGGCGTAGTAGGCTCCCGCCGTTTCCTCGACGTAGCCGGTTCGGCCCTCGTAGCCCTCGCTCGCGCTCGCCATCCAGACCGAGTCGTGGGGATCGGGGTTCCAGATGCTCCCGGGGGCTTTCATCTCGACGAGTTCGAACTCCCACCGGCCGGGCGAGAGGATGATCCAGTAGCGATTGCCCATGTACTCGTTGGCCCAGACCTGGACCTCGTCGATGCTCGGATTCGTCCGAATCTGGCCGCGGACGAACTGGCCGACGGTGTCGTCGACGGCGGTGATCGACCACCGCGTCGGAACGAGCCGGCGCTGTTCCGTCTCGCCAAGCGCACCGGCCGAGAGGATCGAGTTGATTTCGTAGACGTCGAAGCCGCGCCGATAGAGGTAGGTCATCGCCCCCTGTGCCTGCCAGTCGTCGTCCTCTAAGGTCTTTTTCACTGCTTTCGGAACGTGGGGGTTCTCCCGCAGATCGGCGTTTTTCGCGTTGGCTCGCGGGCCGCGCGGCGTCGCCACGTCAGTCCCGGCGTCGAGGCCCAGGTCGGGCGTGTCGTCGAGGCCGATCTCGAGATCGACCGGACGGTCAGAAATCGCAACCTCGCGCTGGACGCCGACGAAGCCGTCCCAGACGTCGTCGACGGATGGTGCCAGTCGACTGGCGATACTCGGCGAGTCGACGTTCGCGGGTTTGCTCGAGTTCAACAGGCCGGTCCGTCGCTGGAGGACATCGTCGATGGCGTATCCCTGCTGGTACCACTTGCCGTCGGTAACGTACTCCTCGGCCTGCTCTTCGTCCCCGACGGGCGAGAGCAAGCCGATCGGGATATCGGGATAGTTCGATCGGCCGACGAAAATGGAGGGTGCCGTCGATCCGACGAGGGTATCGCCCGAGAGCGACCGCTCGAAGTTCCGCTCGAAGTCCTCGAGATGGTCCGTGATCGCGTAGGATTTCTCCTTCGCGAGACGCCGTCGCTCGGCTTCCTCGTCGGGCTCTAACTCCTCGATGTAGTCGTCGAGGCGCATTAGCGGCCCTACGAACGGGACGGGTTTGAATGTTGAGTTCACTATCGATCCAACGGACCCGAAGGGTCTCACGACCAGTTTTCGGAGGGGGCTCGACCGATCTCGGGAGGTGCTTACGAACTATTTCGAGGCCGACGTTCCCGTACACGGGGAGCACCCATACATGGGTGGCCGTACATGGGTGGTACCATTTAACACACGTCGCGTAGACGTACCGCCAGTGGCGGACGAGATCCTCTTCGTTGTCGTGGGTGTTCTGGCGCTCGGTATCGGCGCGCAGATACTCGCAAAGCGGTTACAAATTCCGAGCGTGCTGTTTTTGATACTCATCGGCGTAGCCGTCGGTCCCGAGGGACTCTCGTTCGTAACGGCTGAGACGTTCGGGGACGGGCTCTCGACGATCGTCGGATTGAGTGTCGCGATCATCATCTTCGACGGCGCGTTCCACCTCCGACGGGAGAAGTTCGCGATGGCACCACAGGCCATCTTCCGATTGACCACGATCGGAGCGCTGGTCACGTTCGTCGGCACGGGCATCGCCGTCAGATACTTTCTCGACACCACCTGGAGCCTCGCGTTCCTGATCGGCGCGCTGTTAGTCGCGACGGGACCGACGGTTATCACGCCGATTCTCGAGGTGATAACCGTCCGGGAACACGTTACCGCCGCGCTCGAGGGGGAGGGAATCATCAACGACGTGACCGCCGCCGTCCTCGCGATCGTGATCTTCGAGGCCGTCGTCGTCGGGAACTCTCCCGAAACGATCCCGCTGGCGTTTCTTCAGCGACTCGCCGCGGGGATCGGCATCGGTATCGTCGTCGCCGTCGGCGTCCGTTACTTACTCGTTTCCGTCGAGCAACCGGCCGGGAACGCTCCGCAGGTTGCGAGGCTGGTAACCCTGACGGGCGCGCTGGTTTCGTTCGGGCTCGCCGAATCGGTGTTCTCCGAGACCGGCGTAGCCGCAGCAGCGACCGCTGGACTCGTCCTCGGAAACGTTGAGCTCCCCTACCGCGAGGAGATCCTCGAATTCAATCGCGATCTCACGCTCGTGGTTCTCTCGTTCGTCTTCATCTCCCTGGCCGCGCTGATCGACTTCGACTCCCTGTTGGGGCTCGGAACGGGTGGAATCGCTGTCGTCGTCGCGGTAACACTGTTCGTTCGACCCCTTCTGGTCGCCCTCGCGACGACCGATCGGCGGTTCAGTCGCGAGGAACGGCTCTTCCTCTCGTTCGTCGGTCCCCGGGGGATCATCCCGGCGTCCGTTGCGACGCTGTTCGCGCTCGAGCTCGAGGCGGCCGGGCAGTTCGAAGCCTCACAGACGCTGGCCGGAACGGTATTTCTCGTCATCTTCATCACCGTCGTCATTCAAGCGGGCTTCTCCCGGCAAATCGCGGAGTACTTTCAGGTTATTCCAATGCGCACACTCATCGTCGGCGGCGGTCGGGTCGGCCGGACGCTCGCCACGCGACTGGAGAAACGAGGGGAAAACATCGTGCTTATCGATGAGGATCCCGCGGTCGCAACCCGTTTGCAAGAGAACGGATTCAGCGCGCTCACGGGTAACGGAACCGACGACGATGTTCTGCAGAAAGCGGGTATCGAGGACGCGAAGATCGTCGCCGCGACGACCGCGACCGACGATACGAACCTGCTGGTCTCGCAGCTCGCACGAACGAAATTCGACGTCGAAACCGTCGTCGCTCGCGTAAATTCTCCCGAGAACGTCGACGCCTTCGAAACGCTCGGGGTCCGCGCTATCGACGTCTCGAG
Source organism: Halostagnicola bangensis (assembly GCF_054653435.1). Classification (NCBI taxonomy): domain Archaea; kingdom Methanobacteriati; phylum Methanobacteriota; class Halobacteria; order Halobacteriales; family Natrialbaceae; genus Halostagnicola; species Halostagnicola bangensis. Next base: position 2,823,723 of record NZ_BAAIGG010000002.1, read on the forward strand.
TGCGACCGCGTGGTCTATCGACAACGAGATCGAACGACCCGCGCTCGCACACTGGATGACCGAACTCGGCGAGGGACACGACGCACAGGAGATCACGGTAACGGCGGCGGATCTCCCGAACTCGACCATCGCCGAACTCGACGCCGAGATACCCAACGGCTGTATCGTCGCCGTTCTGGCTCGAGACGGCGAGACGTACGTCCCCGGTGCGGACACCGTTCTCGAGGAGGGAGACCGGGTGACGTTTATCGGTCGCGACGATGCCGTTCGGTCGGCCGTCCGCCGATTTCACCCTCACGATTGAACCGCCCCGGCGTTTCGCGTCCGTTCAGCGTGGTCTCGCCGCTCGAGTAGCAAAAGACAACCGTTAAAAACGGCGGGAGGGAAGGTGGCTGTATGAGCTCCACGGATAGACGAGAGACGCGTTCGTGTGTCTCTTGTGGGATCAACATCGCGGGAACGAACGCTGCAGCGTTCAAGTGCCCCGAGTGCGGTAAACAGATTTACCGCTGTGCAAAGTGCCGGAAACAGAGCAACCTCTATGAGTGCGACGACTGCGGATTCACCGGTCCATAAGGATACAATGGGAAAAGTAGCAGCCAAAATCAAGGTCATGCCGAACAGCCCGGAGATCGACCTCGACGCGCTTCAGGAGCGACTCGAGACCGCCCTTCCAGAGGGTGCCAAGATCAACGGAACCGAACGCGAGGAAGTCGCCTTCGGTCTCGTCGCCCTGTACGCGACGGTTATCGTTCCCGACGGAGCGGGCGGAACCGAAACCGTCGAAGAAAACTTTAGCGACGTCGAAGGCGTCGAAAGCGTTGGCGTCGAGAACGTCGGCCGGATATAACACGACTCCGTTTTTCGATCGTTTTTCTACTCCCCGAAGCGGCCGCTCCGTCTCGCTCGAGTAGGTCGTCTCTCGCTGGCGCTCGGAGGGGTGATTTCAAAGCCGTTCGTCTTCCGAAAATCGTCTCTCGAGAACCAATTTCTCCCCGAAGGGGCAGACTCGTCAAAGCGAATCTGAATAACGGCCTTCAGTTATTCGGACCTCGAGCGCCGAGGTCGGCTTCCGAGACCATCTGTGCGCCGGTCGAAGAGAGGTCGATAGTCACGTCTTCGGTGACGGCCTTGCTGATCTCGTCGAGGTTTCCGGCCAGAACCGTCAACACGTCCTGCGGGTCGATGTAGATCAGCATGTTCCCGTCTTGGCCCTCCGTCACGAGTTGGAGGTCGTTCAAGGCGACCTGATTGTTCTGAATCGACGCGGCAACGACGGGGAGCGCTTCGGGTTTCCCGTGTTCGTCCTCCCGTACTTTCCGGATGTGAACCGCATCGAGGTCGATAACGTCTTTGTGCTCTTTGATCTTCTCGGCGCAGTTGACCATGTCGTGCATGACCTCCGTTCGCTTCTCGTTGCCGTGGTCGCCGTCGAGACAGTGCTGACAGACGCGGAGTTCGATTTGCATGGGTTATCGTACTGGCCCCGGCCCGATGAGATTTCCGCTTCGCTGGGCGGTGTGAAATGCCGACTTAGCTCGAGTTCACTCGAGCGATTTCGGCGATTCGGCCGCTGCCCGCTCGGCTGTACCCGCCGTGGAAACAGAGCACGTGGTCGATCTCGAGGGCGGCGAGCGTTTCGACCGACTCGAGGGCGCGGTCCATTTCGGGCGTGAACTCGGGTTTCGGGCCGGAAAGCACTTCGGTTCCGTCAGAGACGAGCGCGTCGCCAGCGATCAGAAGCCGTTCGTCGGGGACGTACAGTGAGAGGTGGCCCGGCGAGTGGCCGGGCGTCTCGAGGAGTTCTATCGGACCGACAGCCGTCGACAGTCGACTCCCGCCGACGAGTTCGATATCGACCGATTCCGGCGGGTAGCGGTCCCCGTCGCCCTTGATCGGCGTTTTCGCTCCCGTAATGTACGGCGCTTCTTCGGGATGGGCCGCCACCGGGACGTCGACGCGCGAGCGGAGTTCCGCGAGCCCACCCGCGTGATCGCCGTCGTGGTGGGTCACTACGACCATCCAGAGATCCGAGAGCGAAAAGCCGAGATCCGACAGCGCGGTCTCGAGGGGGCCGACCGCACCTTCGGGACCGACGTCGATGAGGACCAGTCCTCGATCGGTTTCGACGACCGTCGGCGTGATCGTCAGCTCCCGACCGTGAAACTCGAGCGTGAGTGCAAGTGCGTGAACGCCGGCGTCCGTTTCTGCTGATGACATAGGGAGGTGTTCACACTATGGGATCAAATGCGTACAGGGTAGGCCGGGGCTGGTAGGGTGAGCGATGGGGTGGCGACTCGCCCGTCGCCCGGAAAATACGACGTGACTCAGTGTAGCGCGTCGTCGATGGCCGTCTCGAGATCGGCAATCAGGTCATCGACGTGCTCGATCCCGACGCTCGCGCGGATGAGTCCGTCCGTCAGCCCGGCCTCGAGGCGTTCCTCCCGGGGAATCGCGGCGTGGGTCATTGGAGCGGGCTGTTCGATCAGACTCTCGACGCCCCCGAGGCTCTCTGCGAGGGCGAACACGTCGGTGTTCGAGACGACCGCGCTTGCCTCCTCGAGGGTGGCGTCGAGTTCGAAACTCAGCATACCTCCGAAGTCGTCCATCTGGTCGGCGGCGATTTCGTGTCCCGGATGCGAGTCGAGCCCGGGGTAGTACACTCGTTCGACGTCGGAGTGGTCCTCGAGCCACGCCGCGATGGCACGGGCGTTTTCGCAGTGGCGATCCATCCGAACGGGGAGCGTCTTCGTCCCCCGAAGGACGAGAAAGGACTCGAAGGGACCGGGCGTCGCGCCGACGGCGTTCTGATAGAAGCCGAACCGCTCGTCCAGGGATTCGTCGTTGGTCAACAGGGCCCCGCCCACGACATCGGAGTGGCCCCCGAGATACTTGGTGAGCGAGTGGGAGACGACATCCGCGCCCAGCTCGAGCGGTCGCTGGAGGTACGGCGTCGCGAAGGTGTTGTCGATGGCGCAGATCGCGCCTTCTGCGTGGGCGATCTCGGCCGCCCCTTCGATATCGACGATGGACATGAGCGGGTTCGTCGGCGTCTCGAGCCAGAGTAGTTCGGTGTTCTCTTGGAAGGCACCCTCGAGCGCCGACAGGTCGGTCATATCGACGAACGAGAATTCGATATCGTACTGCTCGTAGACCTGCGTGAAGATCCGGTGTGTTCCGCCGTAGACGTCGGTGCCGGTAACGACGTGGTCGCCCGACTCGAGGAGGTTCAAGACGGTGTTGATCGACGCCATCCCGCTCGAGAACGCGCGGCCGAATTCGGCGCTCTCGAGGCTTGCGAGGTTTTCCTCGAGATCCGTCCGGGTCGGGTTTCCAGTTCGGGAGTATTCGTATCCTCGATGGTCGCCGGGAGCATCCTGTTCGTAGGTCGAATTCGCGTGAATCGGCGTCATCAGCGCGCCCGTTTCCTCGTCGGGGTGTTGGCCGGCGTGGATCGATCTGGTTTCGATATTGTAGTCGTCCTCGGTGCCGTCCTCTTCGCTCGAGTTATCCATATGCGTGTGCGCGTCGCCCGGGCGGATTACTGTTGTGCCAGGAGTCCGCTGAAACGAGCGTCTCGTGCCGACGACGAACTATCGGTCCCCACGAACTACGTCGGGTCTGGGGTCGAGCTAAACCAGTAGCCGTACGCGATCAGCGGCCAGCCGAACAGACCGGCACCGACGAGCGCGAACAGCGTCAGTACCCCACCGAACAGCCCCGCCCCCACGCCGCCAAAGAGCGCGTGTGAAACGCCGGCCAGGGTGATCGTCGCGATCGGAACCGCGAACAACACGCCGGCGAGCGGGCCGTACTGTCGCGTTCGGACGAACAACCCAACAAGCGAGAGCGTTACGACCGCGGCGGCTATCGCCGGCAAGGAGGCGAGCGAAAACGCGCTGAAAGACGAGGAGAGCACGCCGATTCCGACCGTCGCCGCGCCCGCAACTCCGGCGAGACCTGCGATCGATTTGACGGACAATGGCCTCGAGACGCCGCCAACGGCTTTCCGAAGGAGCCAGCCGCCAACGACGAGGAACGCGATACCGACCGACTGGAGGACGGCGGTGATTGGCGCGACGAACAACTGTACGATGACCACGCCGGGGTTTGCCATCGACACCGCGTAGTACGTTCCGTCGTCGTCAACGATCTTTTCGGATATCTCGAATCCGGTCGCCTCCTCGCCGTCGACGGCGGACTGGGCCTCGTTCGAGGCCTCCTCGTACGGAACCGCGACGCTATCTATTACCTCTTGAGCAGTTGTCGGCTCGAGTTCGATCAGGACGTGATCGGAATTCTCGCCGACGGCGCTTTCCCACTCGTAGTACTCGCCGCCGTAGACGGCGTACTCGTACCGATCGTCGTCATCGGCAATGCGGACCAGTTCGTCCGGGTGGGCGCTTGCCGGCTCGTCGTAGACGCCTTCCTCGGTGGCGGTGTCGAAGGCGTCGGCGACGCCGGCCGGATTGTTTTCGGCGCGTTGCTCGAGGTCGATCACCTGCTGTGCGGTCGCCGCCTCGGACGACTCCGTTTCAGGATCGGAGGGTTCGGCCGTAAACGTCAGGTCGTCTCCGGCGGCCATCACCACGGCAAACGAGACGGCGAGCGCGAGCCCGACGAGACACAAAAGTGCTATCGCGAGATAGCGGGGCCATGACGGCCCCGAGAGGGAAGTATCGTCCGCAACCGGTTCGTTATCTGCAGATGGAGGAGACAAGTCGACACTGCTCCGTGCTGACGCTTCAGACGGCGGGTCGTCTCGAGGAGGGCGGTCCATACTCACTCGTTTCAACTGGGGATAATTAACGTACTTGTTTAATTTCTCGTCGAGAAATTCCCGATTTCGAGGGCATCCGGTCACGACTCGGCGACTCGAGGTTTGCGATTCGGCGGTGGTGACCGCTCCGTTCGGTGACCGCCGCGCTATCGAAGCCGGAGCGATAAGACGTGCGTTTTATAACCGTCACCGCTCAAAAGGGTCGTACGACTATGCCGAAATCTAATGGGCCACGCCAAGGAACTCGGAGAAAGCTCGCGAACAACCCTCGAGACCGCGGAACGTCGCCGCCACAGCGTGCGATTCAGGACTACGACGAGGGCCAGAAAGTCCACCTGAAGATCGACCCAAGCATTCCGGACGGTCGATTCCACCCTCGATTCGACGGCCAGACCGGTAGCGTCATCGGCAAGCAGGGAAGTGCGTTCAAAGTTCAGATCAACGACGGCGGCAAGGAGAAGACGGTACTCGTCTCGGCCGCTCACATGAGCGCGCAGGAATGACGATCTTCAAAACGATCGTCGACGAGGAGTTCCTAACGGTCTCGGAAGTGAAAGAACACCTCGCCGACATCGAAACGGAACGCTCGCTCGATGAGGATCGCGAGCTTCGCTACGAGCTCGCCCGCACCATCGAGCACGTCAACCGGTTCACCGTCCTCGAGCCCGAAGACGCTCGAGCGCTCGTCGACGACCTGCAGGATCTTGAAAAGGTCGACGAGGAAACGGCGTACAAGATTACAAACCTCCTGCCACAGGACCGAGACGAACTGCGGTCGGTCTACGCACAGCAGCGGTACTCGCTGTCAGGGGACGAACTCGACGAGATTCTCAACACCGTCGCCCAGTACGCCTGAGTTCGGAGCCGAGTGATAGCGAGCCGACTCTTTAAGTACGCCGTCACCGTATCGGAACCTAATGAGCGAAGCCGAGCGTGACGAGACGAATGTTCGCCGTACGGTTGTGCTGGATTACCTCGCACACGGCCTCTCCGACGACGGCCGCCCACAGTACGCGAAGTCTCCCGCGGGGTACGCGATGGATGTCGAAGATTTCGGGCTCTACGAGGTTGCGTTCGACGAAGACGAGCGGTTGACGATCGGCAGCGAAGTCGTCGTCGAGCCCGACGAGGAACGCGATATCGTCGTCGATGCCCATTCGGTCGAGTACGACGCGCTCTCCTCGGGCGCCCAGTCGGAACTGGAATACGTCGTCCAGGATTTAGTCGAGGACCACGAGGAGCGGTTCGTCGATTTCTATAACGAAGCCCAGCCAATCACGTTGCGTCTCCACCAGCTGAACCTCCTGCCGGGTATCGGGAAGAAACTCCGAAACGGCATCCTCGACGAACGCAAACGAAAGCCCTTCGATAGCTTCGAAGACCTCGAGGATCGCGTCTCCGGCCTGCACGACCCGGACGAAATCCTCGTCGAACGGATCATCCAGGAGTTGCGTGACGACGACCTGAAATACAAGACGTTCGTCGGCCAACACGACTGATCGTCGGCCAACACGACCGACAACGGTTCACTCTCCTCGAGCCGAGACGGTGCGTTTACACTCGCCGGTCCCAAAGCGGCGAGCAATGAGAGACCCAGACGGCCTGATCGCTCGAGCCGGCGTTCGCGGCGATCCGGACCGTGACCAGCACTTTCTGATCGACGACCGCGTGCTGGACCGGTTGCCGACGTATCTTACGGAAACCGACGCCGACACATCTCACCTGCTCGAGATCGGTGGCGGGACCGGCGCGCTCACCGACAGACTGCTCGAGACGGGCGAGCGGGTAACTGTCGTCGAACGCGATCGAAAGCTGGCGTCGTTTCTTCGCGAGGAGTTCGCGGATGAGATCGCGGCGGATCGACTGACGGTCGTCGAGGGAGATGCCCTCGAGGTCGAGTTGCCCGATTTCACCGCGTCCGTGTCGAACCTTCCCTATGGCGTCTCGAGCGAGATCACGTTTCGACTGCTTCCGAAATCTCGGCCACTGGTGTTGATGTTTCAACAGGAGTTCGCCGAGCGGATGGTCGCGGAACCCGGGACCTCCGAGTACGGTCGACTGTCCGTCTCGACCCAGCATTACGCCGACGTCGAACTCGTCGAATCGATTCCGAAGGAGGCCTTTTCCCCGCCGCCTGCCGTCCAGAGCGCGGTCATTCGGGCAACACCCCGGGACCCGGACTACGAGGTCGACGACGAGCAATTTTTCCTTCGGTTCGTCAAGGCGCTTTTCACCCAGCGACGGAAAACCATGCGTAACGCGATTCGAAACACGGGACACATCTCGAAGCTCGAGAACCCCGATGCGGTCGTCGAGGCGGCTGACGAGGAACTCCTTCGAAAGCGTGCCGGTGCCGTGACGCCGACGGAGTTCGCCGCACTCGCCGAACTCGCGACGGATGTGACGCGAATAACTGATGACGGGTAACAAGCCACAACGGCCCGTAGACGAACGGTCTGTGGGAAGCCTGGCCGTCAGTCGACCGGTCCTCGACCGACGGATACAGGTGAGTGCAGCCACGATTCGGTTCAACGGTGAATAGATGCTCGAGACTCTCTTTGGGTTCGACTGGCTAGGAGAACAGTTCGCAACCTCGAATCAGCGTCTCGCGGTGACGGTCGTGGCGGTCGGGGTTTTGGTCGCTGTTCTGCTGTCGTACCAGAGGCTTCAGGAGTGGCTCGGTGATCGCGTCCGCCCGTTGTACGTCGATGTGATTACGATGGGGGTCCTCGTCGGAACTTGCCTCCTGTCGCTCGCGATTATCCTGGGGGTCTGGCAACAAACCCAGGAGGTTCGAGACATCTATGTCGAGCTCGGTCTCGGTGCGCCGGCGGTTGCCCGCGTCGTCATTTCGGCAATTATCCTCCTGAGCGGGCTTATCGTCAACCGATTCACTCGCCGGGTGATTCGAGAAGTGTTCGCTTCGTCGACGGCGGTCACCGACCACCAGCGCGAGGTAACACACCGTATTTCACAGGTGGCTGTCTGGTCAATCACTCTGCTGGTCATTCTCGGCGTCTGGATCGACGACCTGAGCGGCCTCCTCGTCGGTGCAGGACTGTTCGGTGCCGGACTCGGCATGGCCGCGAGACAGACGATCAGTTCGATCCTCGCCGGGTTCGTGTTGATGTTCGCCCGTCCGTTCGAGATCGGCGACTGGATCGAAGTCGAAGACAGCGAGGGGACCGTCACCGACATTTCGATCTTCAATACGCGGGTCCAGTCGTTCGACGGCGAGTACATCATGATCCCGAACGATCTCATCGCCTCGAGCATGGTTATCAACCGCTCGAAGCGCGGCCGACTCCGCGTCGAAATCGAGATCGGAATCGACTACACGTCCGATGTCGAGCGGGCGTCGGAGCTGATCGAAACGACGATGGCGGATCTCGACCTCGCAGAGGCGGCTCCAGCTCCACAGGTAGTCTCCAAGGGCTTTGGAGACTCGGCTATCATGCTGAGCGCCCGATTCTGGATCGATAAGCCGAGCGCGCGTCGGCAGTGGCAAGCTCGAACGGCCGCAATCGGTGCGATCAAGGACGCGTTCGAGGAAGAAGGCATCAAAATCCCCTATCCACAGCGCGAACTCTCGGGACGAGCCGAACGCGGCGGGTTCGAAATCGCCGACCAGGTGCGCGGTTCGGCTCCGGCCGAGGGCAACGGCGAGTCCGCACCGGACGGCGACTCGAGAGCGAGGACGTCGACGGAGTACGACGAGCGAGGCGGCGGTCGCACCGACTCGAGTGTCGAATCCACTTCCGATTCGGATGATGAACAGGTCGCAACCCGGGAGGACGACTAGATGGATCTCGCCAACCAACGCGGAGTGGAAACGGACGTCTACCAGCCGGCTGAGGACTCGCAGTTACTCGCCGAAGCGGCCTGCGACCGATTGGACGAGCGGGACCTGGTTCTCGAGGTCGGTACCGGTTCGGGGTACGTTGCGACGCGAATCGCCGAAGAGACCGGAAGCCGCGTGATCGCGTCGGACGTGAACCCCCACGCGCTCGAACAGGCCCGCGGCGACGCCGTCGAACCAGTTCAGGCGGATCTCGTGAGCCCGTTCGCAAACGACGTCTTCGACGCGGTCGTGTTCAATCCGCCATACCTCCCGACCGAGTCGGAGAACGAGTGGGACGACTGGATGGAACGCGCGCTTTCGGGCGGCGAGGACGGCCGCGAAGTCATCGATCCGTTCCTCGACGCCGTCGGTCGCGTTCTCGCACCCGACGGCGTCGTCCTCTTGCTCGTGAGCAGTCTCACGGGCGTCGACGAGGTCGTCGAACGCGCCGGTAAGAACGGATTCAGCGCCGTCGCGGTCGCCGACGAGTCGTTCCCGTTCGAGACGTTGACCGTCCTCGAGTTGCTGTAGTTGCTACAGCTGCCGTTTTTGGCTATCGAGAGACGAGCGTCCGTCTCCACTCGAGGATAGCCCGAACTGACTGGCAAAAGCCTGGAGCGGTGCCACAGTGTTCAAGGTAGTTCCCTCGAACGTTCGAGTATGCGACTCGAGGAGTACTGGGGAGTCGGGCCGAAGACTCGCGAGACGTTGGTCGCGGAACTCGGCAGGGAACGAGCGATCAGGGCGATCGAGAGCGGCGACGTTCGGACGCTCTCGGAGGCCGGGTTACCCCGCGGCCGGGCGACCAGGATTCTCCGACGGGCGACCGGCGGTGCCGGAATGGATATTCTCGCGACGAGCGACGCCCGCAAGGCGTACAAGGAACTGCTCGATCTCGCCGTCGAGCACGCTGTCACCGAGCGCGCCGCAGATCGGATTCGAGTCCTCACGCCACGGACGAACCGAACGGAGATGAACGAGCGCCTCGACTCGGTGTTGGCCGCGCGCGACGCCTGGGCCAGCCTCGAGGATGATGAGAAAGAACGGGTTCTCGAGGCGTACGACCGATACGATGATCGAGACGAGAGCGAACACGCGGCCGTCGAGACTGCCCTCGCGTTGCTCGGGGCCGAAGTCGATTCGGGGCCGTTCGAGACGATCGCGAACCTCGAGCGGGAGACGCTCGAAGACGCGGCCGACGCGCTCGGGGCGTTGGCCGGCGGGCGGGTCCGCGACGGGGCCGACGACGAACTCGATCGGCTTCGGGCCGCGCTAGGCGCGGTCGAAGATATGGACGCGAACGCGCTCGAACTCATCGAGGAGCTTCGAGACGACGGCGTCCGCGACGTGGAGGGGTTCCGGGACGCGTTCGAGGATCGCCTCCTGAGCGAGACGGACGCGACGATCGAACAGGTTCGCGAGGCCATGCCGGCGGACGCGACGGACGCGAACGATTTCGTCGCCGGAACGCTTCGCGGGCTCCGGTCGAACCTCACGGAAGCGGTCGACGAACGTGAGGAAACTGTCGCGGGCGAGTTCGAAGAGACGCTCGAGGACGCAAGCGAAGTCGTCGAGCAGGCGGTCTCTGCAGTGGACGAGATCGCCTTGCACCTCTCGCTTGCGCGATTCGCGCTCGCCTACGATTGTACGCGACCGGCGTTCGTCGGAGACGAGAACGAACAGAGCGATAGCGACGCGATTTCGGTAATCAACGCGCGAAACCTCTCGCTGGCGGCTCGAGAGGACGAACCGGTCCAGCCGGTCACCTACGGGCTCGGGGACCACGACGTGACGACGGTGCCCGACGACATCGGGTCCGTTCCCGGTCAGGAGGACGTCGCCGTCCTCACGGGAGCCAACAGCGGCGGGAAGACGACGCTTCTCGAGACGCTGTGTCAGGTCGTGTTGTTGGCCTCGATGGGACTTCCGGTTCCCGCGGATCGAGCCGAAGTGACGCCCGTCGATTCGCTCGTCTTCCACAGGCGACACGCGAGTTTCAACGCCGGCGTGCTCGAGTCGACGTTGAAATCTATCGTGCCGCCGCTGTCCTCTGGTGGGCGAACGCTGATGCTCGTCGACGAGTTCGAGGCGATCACCGAGCCCGGGAGCGCGGCGGATCTGTTGCACGGGCTGGTGACGCTCTCGGTCGACAGGGACGCGATGGGCGTGTTCGTCACGCATCTCGCCGACGATCTCGAACCGTTACCCGAGGCGGCTCGCGTCGACGGCATCTTCGCGGAAGGACTCAATCCCGACCTTGAGTTGCTCGTCGACTACCAGCCGCGGTTTAACACCGTGGGGCGCTCGACGCCGGAGTTCATCGTCTCGAGGCTGGTCGCAAATGCGACCGACCGAACCGAACGGACCGGCTTCGAGACGCTAGCGGAGGCCGTCGGCGACGAGGTCGTCCAGCGGACGCTCGCGGATGCGCGATGGACCGAGTGAGCAGGGAAGACTCGCTATTTGGTTTCACCATTCGTCTTCGTCGAGCCACTGGTCCGGCGTCGGGGTGTACCCCTCGTCGTCGGCTTCCCCGTCGGTTCCGTGATAGGTGTAGACGTGGCCGTCTTTGTCTTCGGCAATTCGCGCCTCGAGGTACGACTGGGCGGCCCGTCTCGAGAGCGCTCCCATCTCGATGATGTCCGCCAGGACGGTCTTCGTGGCCCGAAACCAGATCAGTGCCTCGCGATCCGACGCGTCGGGTGCGAGTTCGACGATCGCTCCTCGTCCGTTCTGTCGGCCGTCGCCCCATTCGAGCCAGCAGACGCGGTAGGATTTGACGTCGAACTCGGTTGAAACGAGGTAGAGCGCCTCGTGTGTACAGGGATCGAGATAGTTGGTAAGGACGCGGTCGAGGGCGACCGAGTCGGCCAGCAGCGACGAATCGACGGTCCCGGAACCGAGGGGGGCGTCGGCGTCGATTCGCTCCGCTAGCTCGAGGTCGGCCGCGCCCCAGTGGCTGTACCGGAGGTCGTAGAGGTGATCGGGACGCCGGTAGGCGACGAGCGCTCTATGTCCCATTCGTCTCCGAGCGAGGACGCGGGTGGTCGGCACCGATGCGGCCGGGCAACGATAAGTGGGGGCTCATCACCCGGTTTGGGCTCGCCCCCCTATTTGAACGTCGGGATCAGGTCACACTCAGCGTCAGATCGTTCCCGCCAGATGACGGTCCGGCAATTGGACTTCGTCGTCCGGCCGTTGGGTTTTCTCGTACTGCCGGCTATACCTCTGTAAAGATTCTCGTCCCCCGGGCGACGAGAATCATGAACGACGTACAGCCGACAGTATCACCGTTCGACGGAAAGTCGCCGCTCGGCACGTTCTTTGATCGCTTGGTTCATCGCTTCGAATCCGCGCATGATCTTGTCCTCGTCCAGAAGGATCGGGACGAGTGCCCCGCGGAACGTCTCTCGCTGGAGAAAACGAGTTCGTCGATTGTCGTCACCGACGGGCTCGAGGTGGAATTCGTGGTAGCCGTCGAACACGAACGGAACGAAGAGCCGTCCGCGCCACGCGAGTCGTCTGTTCGGTTCGACGGCGATGACGTCCGGAGTGAACGTCATTGCTCGAGACGCCGGCGGCTGGATCGTGACTTCGAGCCGTTCACCCTCGACGGGGAGGCCTGTTATCGAACGGACGAACGGGTTCCACTCCGGATACGTGTCGAACTCGAGGAGGACCTCCCAGACGGCGTCAGGCGGGGCGTCGATTTCCTCGAAGGCCTCGATATTGAACATGCGAGAGGATAGCATCCGACGGAACATGCGCCTATCGCCTATCAATGGCCGTGAGAGTCGGCGGGGCGGTCGATCAGTTACTGGCGAAGGCGGTGACAGGGTGAGGCGTGCCTAGGCGCTGTCGTTAAATCGACGGTTCGTCGAGAGCGGGGCGTCACCCGGCTCTCCTCGGACGAAGTGGCCCGCCGGGTTAATCTCGCCGTCGCGCTCCATCGAGAGCAGTTCGACGAACCAGGCCTCGTGTTCGACTTCTTCCTGAAGGATACGCTGGGCCATATCGTAGGTCCGCGGATCGACGCCCTGGGTCATGTCACAGATTTCCGACCAGGTGCGGATGGCACAACGTTCGGCTTCGAGCAACACCTCGAGGATCGATTCGGCGGTCAGTTCGTCGAGTTCGAACCCCTCAGTTTCGTAGGGGACCGGCATCTCGGCATCGGGACAGGAGGCCCGATCGGCGAAGTCCCGGATATCGTTCGGGAGCGAACCACCGAGCTCGTACACTCGAGGGGCGACCAGTTCGAAGTGTGCGCGGTCCTCGAGGCGGGCGTCCTCGGTTATCTCCTTGTAGTCCTCGTGGCCCGCGAGGTGCATCCGGAGGTTCGTGTAGTAGTAGTACGTGGTGAACTCGGCACCGATCGCGTCGAGGAGTTTCTCTCGAAGCTCCTCGGGATCGAGCCCCCGCTCGCGAAGCACGGCCATCCCGACTCGTTCACTCGTGTCCCCTGCATCGATGTTTCCCGCGGCGTGTGGTTTGTCGTCGGACATGTCACGGGCTACTGCCACTAGCCGCTACTTATACATGTTTGTTGATTGGCAATTTGGTAAGTCAGCGTTCTTGATCGAACGCGGCGAACATCGGTCAGCGTCGTTCTCGAGTTGGCGATAGCCGCAAGCGGCGTCGTTACCTGGCAAGCGATGTCGCTATCCACCCGGAATGTGCGTTCGATTTCCGTTCGCCGCCAGTTCGTCGAACGACGCCGTCGCCGCTTCCGATAGCTGATACTCGCCGTGATACGGGTCAACGTCGCGGTCGATCCCCGAGACGGTTCGAATCGCGTCGGCGAACCGTTCGTAGTTCTCGTCGACGATATCCTGGACGAGAACCGGCATCCCGGCGCGGTCGCAGAGTTCGCCGGCCGCGGCTCGACCCGCCCAGACCACCTCGGCGTTTCCGTCGACGAAAAACAGGGCGAACGGCGTGTCGTCGAACTGCGCTTCGAGAAACGCCTGTGCGGTCGGATCGTCCCACGGAACGACGCCGACGGACTCGAGTTGGCGCATCGCCGTCGAGGCCGCCGAGCAGAACGGACAGTCGCCGTCGTAGAGGAGGATTCCGGTGAACGTGGATCCTGACATGGCGCGTGTGTTTCTGCTGGTAGTTCGGACGGGTGTCGTCTCACCCGAGCTTGGATCGACCCGGGGGCTTGTCGTGTTCGGCGCGGTGTCTCAGGAGTTCGTCGTACTGTTCGACCTCGAGCACGAGGTCCGATCGAGGTTGTCCGACGCAGGTGAGGACGAATCCTGCCTCATCGTCGCTGGGATAGTATCGTTTTGCGTTACTGTGATCGACCTCTCCTTCGAGGAGTTTCGCCGCGCAGGTGATACACCACCCCTGCTGGCAGTCGGCGGACAGCCAGATACCTGCTGACCGGGCGGCGGCGAGGATCGATTGGTCCTCGCGAACCTCGAGCGTGCGGGACTCACCCGCGGCGTCCAAGTCGGCTTCGTCCGGAACACGGAGTTCGACGGTCCAGGTCGCGGGTTCGGTCACGGCTACTTGCTATGATTGGGACGAGAGCAAAATGCCTGTTGCCGGAATCGGCAACTCGAGGACGTTCGCTTGCCACGACCCGCTGCCTTCGCCCGATCCGTTCCCAGCACACGCCAACCCGTCTTCTTTCTCCGTAGCGCGTGTCCCTGCCTCATGGCCAACATCGCGATCACGGGTGCATCGGGACGAGTCGGCCGAGAAGCGATCCAGGTGTTTCCCGACGACTCGCTGACGTTGTTCTCCCACAGCGAGACCGAGGACCTCGATACGACGCCGCTCGAAATTGAGGATCGATCGGCGTTCGTCGACGCGCTTTCCGACGAGGACGTGCTAATTCACCTCGCGGCGAATCCGGATCCGCGAGCCGAGTGGGACGAGGTCTCGGGACCCAACATCGACGGGCTCTACAACGCCTACGAGGCCGCGGTCGAGAACGACGTAGAGCGCGTCGTTTTCGCGAGTTCGAACCACGCGGTCAACATGCGAAACACCGTCTCGTCGATCCGCCCCGAATCGACCGTCGGCAATCCGACCATCGTCCGTCCCGACGATCCGCCGGATCCGGACACCTATTACGGGGTCACGAAGGTCTTCGGCGAAGCGATAGGAGATTACTACGCCGCCCGTGAGGGAATAGACGTCGTCCACCTCCGGATCGGCTGGCTCCTCACCCGCGAGGAGCTTCGCGAAGAATGCGACGAACGCGACGGTGCCGGTGAACGGTACGCCCGAGCGATGTGGCTCAGTCCAGAGGACTGCCAGCGGGTGATCCACCGGGCCGCGACCAGCGCACTCGAGCGCTCGCCGGTCGTGGCTCACGGAATCTCGCAAAACTCGGGTCGGTTCCTGTCGCTGTCCGAGACGCTGATGAGCCTCGAGTATCGCCCGCAGGACGATTCGAGCGACGTGCTCGACGAGGACGAATCGGGACGAAAGGGGCTCGAGACGGGATAGTAAGCGGTTGCAACGGCACCCAATTCAAACCCATTCCCCCATATCGACGGCCGCGAGTGTTCGCTGGCTTCGAAAAGGGGATTACTGTGGGGCCCCAATCGTCACGTATGTCCACCGACGTGTCCGAATCGACGGGGTACACATCGAACTTCGAGATGTCGGCATTCGGGTATATCGTCGCGATTCTGATCGCCATCCTGTTGTTGCCGTTGCTCCCGGTGATCGTCGTCGGGTACGTTCTCTACCGCGTGTTCGCCTCGAGCGACGGCGAACCGGCCCGACGCGGCTGGAAACCGGATTACGGCGGTCCGTAAGACGATTCGCCGGTCGTCCGCTCCGACCACCGAATCGTCGGAACACCCTCTTTCTCCCGACCCGTTCCCATGCGGCAGGCTGTGGTGGTGACGCCAACAGCTAACCACGGTGAGTCCTGTAGTAGCAACTGCTATGACAGACGTAATCGTCGTCGGCGGCGGCCCCGCCGGCTTGAGTGCGGCATTGTTCACGCAGAAAAACGGCCTCGAGACGACTGTCTTCGATACCGACGCAACGTGGATGCACAAGGCCCACCTGTTCAACTACCTCGGAATCGGTTCAGAGGACGGAACGGCGTTCATGAAGACCGCTCGTCGGCAGGTCGATAGCTTCGGCGTCGAGCTTCGACAGGGCGAGGAAGTGACCGACGTTTCCGAGGCCGACGACGGGTTCGTCGTCGAGACTGAAGACGAGGAGTTCGAATCCGACTACGTGGTGCTCGCGACGGGTGCGAACCGCGACCTCGCCTCATCGCTCGGCGTCGAGTTCGACGGCGATGTCGTCGACGTCGATATCACGATGGAAACCAGCATCGACGACGCCTACGCGACGGGAGCCATGGGCCGACCCGAGGAGTGGCAGGCGGTAATTTCCGCGGGCGACGGCGCTGCGGCCGCGTTGAACATCCTCTCGAAAGAGAAGGGCGAGAACTTCCACGACTTCGACGTTCCGGCCGACGCCGACGCGACGTTCGACTCGATGACCGAATGATCTAATCCGTCACTTCGATTTCTTTTGATATCCCCGCGCTAAAGCGCCATGGCGAGCCGCGTTGGTCTCGTTGTCGTTCGGGAGAACGCGTCTCTCGGTGCGTTTGTCAGGGGAGTCTTTCGGACGCTCGAGACGCCATCCGGAAGAGGCATCCGAGACGATTACTTCACCCTGAATGGGTTGTCGTCCTCGTCTCCCGCCCCGTCACCTTCGCTCTCGGATTCGTCGTCTCCGTACGGTTTTCGGGCCGTGATCGTGATCGTCGCCTCGGGATCGTTCGAATCCTCCCACGGACTGTCGTAGGCCGAGAGTTCGAGATCGGTGACGTCCCAGCCTTCCTCGCTCAGTAGAGCAACGAGTTGGCGCTGGTCCTCGAGCATATCCTCGTTCATACTCGCTCGTACAGTCCGTTCGGTGGTATGTCTTGTGTCGATCTCCCGGTCCCGTTAATTGGTCGCGTCGGGTTCGATTCCCTTGGCCGCTTCCGAGTCCTCCTCGCCGTGACCGATCGTGACCGCCTCTTCGACCAGTGACCGATGCGCGCGTCGAAGTCGTTCGGATAAGGCCTGGTGTGAAATATCGAGATCGTTCGAGAGCGACTCCATATCGACGTTTCGAGGGATTTCGTAGTAGCCACCCTCGAGCGCCGCGACCAGCGTTTCGTACTGGGCGTCCGTCAATCCGTAGCGGCCTTGCCGCCCCTCGTCTAACTGGTGGATCTTCTGAATATCCAGCGAAAACCCCTGCTCGGTCGCGAAGTCGTAGGTGTTAGCCAGCGACTCGCGTTCGGGAAAGAGGACTCGGAACTGCCACCACCGTCCTTCGCTCGCGGCCTGCAAGATTGTGGCCTTCTCCTCGGTGAGGATGTGGACGATCATCGTTACGTCGTCGATCCAGCTCAGTCGATACAGTCGTTCGTCGCCGAGATCCGTAAGAAGGTCGCTTTCGTCGACGCTCGGATCTTCCTCGAGCAGCTCGTCGATCCCCGACATCGACGATTCGGTCCCGGAGATCCAGACATAGGGCATGACGTGATCGGGGCCGTGAGCGACGACGCGTTCGATTTCGACGGAAACGTCGTCGACTGACTCGAGGGTTTCACGGAGCGCGAATTCATCGGTGGGGATCGTTAGTTCCGCAATCGTACTCATGCACCGAACTACGACGACTACACTCAAGAAGGACTCCCCCTAGCGAACGGTCGTCGGACTTTTGAAAGGAGAAACCTATTTTGGTTACGTGTGTCGGTATTTCCCGGCGTCTTTAAGCGGATCCGTCTGCAAGGGACGAGTATGCTCACCGACGAGTTCGGACGCGACGTCACTGGGGTTCGCGTTTCACTCACCGATCGGTGTAATTTCGATTGTGTCTACTGTCACAACGAAGGGCTGGGCGATACCCGTGGACCGATGGATCCACAGGACGACGAGATGGGGACCGACGACGTGGTTCGATTTCTCGAGGTCGCCGAAGAGTTCGACGTAGACGCAGTGAAGTTCACCGGCGGCGAACCGATGCTTCGCCAGGATCTAGAGGAAATCATCTCTCGAACGCCCGATTCGATGGAAGTCTCGCTGACGACCAACGGCACGTTTCTCCCCGGGCGCGCGCCCGACCTCGTCGAGGCGGGACTCGAGCGGGTCAATGTTTCCCAGGACGCGCTCGATCCGGACGACTTCGCCGCGGTCACCAAGAGCGGGGCCTACGACAAGGTCCTCGAAGGCGTCGACGCGGCGCTCGAGGCTGGATTGGATCCGGTCAAGCTCAACATGGTCGTCTTCGAACACACGGCGGGGTACGTCCCCGAGATGGTCGATCACGTCGCCGAAAACGAAGGTCTCCAGCTCCAGCTCATCGAGTACATGCCGGAGCTGACCGGCAAGCCGGAGTGGGCGATCGACATCGACCGCGTCCACAATTGGCTCGAAGAACAGGCCGACGAGGTCAAGCACCGGGAGATGCACGATCGGAAACGCTACTGGATCAGTGCCGAGGACTCGAGTGACGGAGCGCCGGAGCCGTCCGAATCCGGTCGAGGGATGGTCGAAATCGTCGATCCGGTCGAAAACCCGACGTTCTGTGCGAACTGCCACCGTGTGCGAGTGACTCACGAGGGCTATCTCAAGGGCTGTCTCAATCGCAACGACGACCTCAAACCGATGGGTGAGATGTCCAAACCCGAAATCCGCGACGCGTTCCACGACGTCGTCGAAAGCCGAGTTCCGTACTACGGCGAGTACATGGTCAGGGACGACGACGGCCACTGGGTCGTCAACGAGAAGTACCTCGACGACGGTCCAGACGTTTCGACGGCGAGTAATTAGCTAAATAGCCGCCGAACCAACTTCCTGCGAAGCTATCGATTTTTCCCCTTCCACTCTCCTCGCCGTTGACTCGAGCCGAGGGCGACGACGAGAAACGCCGCCGCCAGGACCAACAAGACGACGCCGGCAACGGGTTGGCCGTCGGATGCGAAGATATAGACTCCGTAGCCGACCGTCGCCGCGACGAGGCCGATCAGGATACTCGAGATGATGTGGACCGCCTCGAGCCGTCTCGTTTCGGCTTCCCGCCCGAGTTGCTCGCCGAGATCCGTCGCATCCTGACCGAGATCCCACGCGAGAACGACACCGATAGTTGCGAGGACGGTCAGTTCGACGGATTCTCCCTGTAATCCGCTGACGACGACGCCGACAAAGATCGTCAGCGAGCCGATGTCGATGGCACCGCGATGTCCTCGAATGAGTCCGAACGCGAGGGTGGCCAATCCGAGGAACCCGACGCCGAGTCCGTATCCCGATCCGATGCCGGCGGCGAGCACTGCGACAACCGCACCGGCGACTGCGACCGATCCGGAGAGCGTGGTGGGCTGGCGCGTGAGTTCGTTCATCGCTGATCACCTGCGTGCATGCGCGCGAACACTTCATCGATTGTCTCTTCGGGGGCCCAGTCGACGACGGGAATCCCCGCCCGCTGGAGGTCAAACCGCCTGATCCGCCTGCCGACTCGAGCCAGTTGCTGGGCAGTCGTCCGCTCGGCCGTCGGATCGGGGGAGACGACGGTCACCGGATGTCCATGTGCCTCCAACCGCTGGGCGATTTCGAGGCTCTCCGGATCACATAGCGGCGAAAACAGAAGAACCTGTGTTTCCGAGGAGAACCGTCGACGGAGCGTTCGAAGCTGTCCGTACCAGTGGGTCTCTCGTTCCGGCGGAACGGTCGAGAACTGCGGATGCGATGCGAGCAACTGCTCGAACTGAACTCGGTGGTGCCGTCCCGCTCCCGGTGCCAGCCAGCAAGGATCGTGGGTTGAAGAGGCGGCGGGTTTCGTCGATCGGCTCGGACCTATTGCGGCGAGACCAACGGTATCGCCGTTTTCGAGGAGCGTCGCGGCCGTTCGTCCTGCCGCCGCCACTGACCGATCGACGGCGTGTCGTTCGTCGGGCGTCGGCGCGAGGTAGGACGCCTTCCGGGTGTCGAGCAGAACAACGACCCGTGCGGCACGTTCCTCGTGAAACTCGAGCGTCGCGAGTTCGCCCGTCCGCGCGTGGCGATTCCAGTCGATTCGGTTGAGCGGGTCGTTTCGGCGGTACTCTCTGACGGAGTGGAAGGTGGTCCCCGATCCCCCGTCGGCCGTCTGGAGGCGACCGGAAAACGACGCCGCGGTCGCTCGAAGCGGCACCGCTGATGCGATGGGGCGCAGTACGGGATTCGAGGCGACCGTCGTCTCGCACTCGATATAGAACTCTTGCTCGGTCGAGCGGGAGAGATCACGCGTGAGCACGAGCGCGGGATCGAAGTCGTGCGTACCGCGACGGGCGGTGACGGTGTACTCCAGCGTGACCGATTCGCCTGGACGCAACGCGGTTCCGACCCGTGCCGTCCCGTCGGTGACGTTGAGACCCGCCGGAACGCCGTCGATGAGTCTGACGTCCGGAAGTAATCGGCCGCTCTCGTTGGTCACTGTCAGTTCGACGTCGACCTCATCGCCTGGCTCCGGCTCCTCCGTTCCGAGCGTCCGCTCGAGGTCGATTTCGGGGACCGGCGGCTCAAAGGCCCGAGCGAAGCCGGCGTAGCCGACGCCGACAACGCCGGCGAGGACGACGGCAGACGACTCCGCCAGAACGCCGAGACCGACCGCGAACAGGGCAACGGCACCGACGCCGGTCCAGTACTCGGTCGATCGTCGACGGGACTGTTCGGTGCCCGTTATCTGTTTGGTCGTCGTTCGTGAGTTTCGTTCGTCCTCGTCGGCTTCCTCGTATTTCGGGAGCGAATCCGGAACCGAGCGAGCTGATTCTCTCCCGTACCCGACAGCAGCGATGCTCGCCCCGGCACGGCGGATACCGACACGGAACATTGTTTCTCGGTCGAGCGCGGCTGCGAGTCGCTTCCGGAGCGGGCGCGACGGTTGGTCGACCGATTCGGAGAGAAAGGCGGCCGCCTCCTTGTCGGCCGTCCACTCGCCGGTCTCGAGTTGTGTCGTCGCCTCCTCGACGGAATGGCCTTCGAACCTCGTGAGGACTGCAACGACACCGCCGCGGAGTCCGTCGACGAACCGCCGACTCATGACGGTGTAATCTCCAGTCGCCTGACGGAACTGACCGATCGTTTCCCTGAGCGAGGTCCCCGGCGTTGGGACGTGATAGGTTCGTTCGGGATCCGGCGTTCCGGTTTGTTCCCTGACACCGCGTCGACGAGAGAGCGCGGAGACGCCGCCAAGCAAGAGCCCACAGCCGACCACGATAAGTGAGCCCTGACCGATACCGACGCTATAGACTCCAGTGAGGACGATTAACGCGCCGAGGAACGTGACGACGCCGAGCGCGAGCCACCCGGTTCGGACGCTCATCGCTGGTCACCCCCGAATTCCGTCGCCGTCGCTCCAGCGCCCCCATTCGGGTGCTCGTCCGGGGCCCCATCCACCGCGTACTCCGTTTCGATCTGTCGGAGAACCGAAACGGCGCGGTCTTCCATCTCGTCGGTCGTCTCCGCGCCACCGTAACGGACGTCCTCGAACAACCGCGTGAGGTCTTCGACGTGATGGCGGGCTAGCCCAGCGTCTATCGCCGCATCCGCGAACTCCCGCGGCGTACTCGTCTCCGGCCGATCGACCTCGAGAAGTCCGGTCATCTCCTCCCACGCGCGGTACACTTCGTTATCTATTCCGTCCTCGTCAGTCGCTTCGATCCGCGTCGCAGCTCGCCCGGCCGCTTTGCCGACGGCGGCCTGCTCGGCGTCGTCTTCGCCCTCGAGAGCCGACTTTGCCTCAGCGGCGAGCTCGTCCTCGTCGGATCGCCGATTCGTGAGCACGAGTGCGCCGACGAAGATAGCGGTGATGACTCCCAGCACACCCAGCAATGGGGCGAGCGAAATTGGGGTGATGTCCCCTTCTCCTTCGCCGGGATCACCGCCGCCTTCCGCAGCCGGTTCGTCGACTGTCTCGTTCGAGAGTTCGAAGCTCGGTTCGGGACCGAACTCGGTGAACAGCCACACCAGTACAACGAGAACGATACACGCCGCGACGACGACAGCAGCCAATCGGAGGAGCTCTCGCCGATGGAAGAGCAGGTACCAGGCGAGCGCTATCGCGACGATAACGAGTAACGCGTAGACGAGGTACTCGAAAAATTGTGGGACGCCTTCACCGCTAACTCCCGGTTGCGCTGGTCCGTTCCCGGAGCCAGTTCCGGTCCCACTTCCCCCGCCTGATCCTCCGGATCCGCCGGTTTCGATGGGAGAGCGGACAGTGGCTGCGGCTAGTCCGATAGCGACGATGGCGACCAGCGCGGCACCGACTCGGAGGGCGAGATCGTTTCGGGACACCAGTTACTGCGCCTTTCGGTTCGACCACAATAAGTTCAATTGGTTCACACCAATGCCAGAACGATTGATACTGACGGCTGTAACTATGTGAAGATTCTCGCACCCCTGGGGCGACGAGAATGGTGAACGACGTACAGCCGGAAGTATGAGTTCCCGGACGAAGACGACGTCGGCTCGAGCGGGCGGGCCCTTCGTGCAGTTCCTTTCGTTGCCCTTAAGTACCCGACGAGGGTAGCAACCAATGCGATACGTGTAGGGGACGAGTCCCCGAGTCCGGAAGGGCGATAATACGAGACACGGTGTCGTGGTAGCCAAGCGGCCCAAGGCGCATGGTTGCTAACCATGTGGCGTCAAGCCTCCGGGGTTCAAATCCCCGCCACGACGTCGGATACACATCACTGACGCGCTTGCGTCAGTCCGCAGTACGCGAACGAAAGACAGAGATACACGACATATGAGCGAGGAAGAACCACAAGAACAAGAGGACGATGAAGATCTTCAGTACTTCGTCCGCATCGGCCAGACCGACCTCGACGGGACGAAATCCGTCGAACGGTCCCTGTCCGAACTGAACGGAGTCGGTCGACGGACCGCCCGTATCATCGCGGAGGAAGCCAAGGTCGACCGGACCGCAACCTTCGGTCGCCTCGACGAAGATGTCATCGAAGAGGTCGTCGAACTCGTCGAAAACTACGCCGATGAAGTCCCTGAGTGGCTCACGAACCGCCAGCGAGACTTCTACACCGGCGAAACCACCCACGAGATCGGCAACGACCTCCAGTTGACTCGACAGCAAGATATCAACCGGATGAAGATGATCGACTCCTACAAAGGCGCCCGCCACAAGCGGGGCCAGAAGGTTCGCGGTCAGCGAACCAAGTCCACGGGCCGTACCGAGGGGACCATCGGAGTCAACGTCGAAGAGATCCGAGAAGAGCAGGCAGAGGAAGCTGCCGCCGAGGAGGATGACGAATAATGCCACTCGGAACCAACACCAAAAACTACGAAACGCCGAACCATCCGTATCAGGGCGAGCGTATCGCGAGCGAACACTCGCTGCTCGACCGCTACGGGCTGGCGAACAAAGAAGAACTCTGGCGTGCACAGTCCCAGCTTCGCTCCTACCGACGCGAGGCTCGTGACCTGCTCGCACAGTCTGCCGACGACGAAGTCGTCGCCCGCCGTACCGAGGAGTTCCTCGGTCGGCTCGCACGTGTCGGCTACCTCGACGAAGCGGACGAACTCGGCGATATCCTCTCACTGGAAATCGAGGATGTCCTCGAGCGTCGTCTGCAGACGCTCGTCTACCGAAACGGACTGGCAAACACGCCACAGCAGGCGCGCCAGTTCATCGGTCACGGCCACGTGAAGGTCGACGACCGTCGACACACGGTGCCGTCCTACGTCGTCGACATCGACGAGGAAGACGACATCGAGTTCGACGAGAACAGTCCACTCGCGGACGAACTGCACCCGGAACGAGCGGAGGGACAATAACATGGCAGACGACGAAAAATGGGGCGTTGCCCACGTACACGCATCGTTCAACAACACCATCATGACCGTGACCGACCTCACGGGCGCGGAGACGATCGCGAAGTCCTCCGGTGGGACCGCGGTCAAGCAAAACCGCGACGAAGCGTCGCCGTACGCCGCCATGCAGATGGCCGAAGGGGTCGCTGAAGAAGTCAAAGCCGCCGGTATCACGGGCCTTCACGTCCGCGTTCGCGGCCCAGGTGGCAACCTACAGAAGTCACCCGGTCCCGGCGCACAGGCGACGATTCGCGCGCTCGCCCGCTCCGGCATCGAGATCGGTCGCATCGAAGACGTCACGCCGATCCCGCACGACGGATCGCGTGCACCGAAAGGCAAAGGCGGTTACTAAACCCATGACAGAAGAGTACGACGTCGAGTTCGTCGAAACCGGGGATCGAAAAGCCAGATTCCTCGTCCGCGGAGTCACACCCGCGTTCGCAAACGGCCTCCGTCGAGCGATGGTCGCCGACGTGCCGACGATGGCTATCGACGAAGTGCGATTCATCGAGAACTCGTCGGTGATGTTCGACGAACAGCTCGCACTTCGACTCGGGCTCGTCCCGCTGACGACCCCACCCGAAGGCGAGTTCGTTGACGGCGATACCGTCACGCTCTCGATCGACGTCGAAGGGCCAGGAACCGCATACTCGGGCGATCTCGTCTCGAGTGACAGCCTCGTCCAGCCGGCCGAGGACAACGTTCCGATCATCGATCTCAAAGACGACCAGCGTCTCGAAGCCGAGGCCGACGCCCTCATCGAACGCGGGAAAGACCACGCCAAACATCAGGGCGGCGTGGCGGTCGGTTACCGACATCTCCAGCGCGTGGAAGTCGAAGGCGACCTTCCCGAGTTCGAGGACGAACGGTCCCAGATCGTTCGCGGCGTGATCGAGGACGACGGCGAGTTGGTCCCGACGAGCGAGTTCGACGACGATCTGTCAAACCGGTATCCCGGCAAGGAAGTCAGCGTCGAAGACGTGCCGGACGCCTTCGTCTTCCACGTCGAAACCGACGGATCGTTTACCGTCGACGAACTCGTCACCCGAGCCGTCGAATCGCTCGAGGCTCGCGCGACGGAACTCGAAGAAGCAGTACAGCTATAATCAACGGATGACACTACCCCAACTCTCTCACACCCAGACGATGGCCGCCGACGCCGTACGCTACGAGAGCGGCGCGCCTGCAGTCACTCGAATCGAAAGGGGTTTGAAGGGGCGAGGGGTAGATGGAAGTGCGGGCAGGGATAGCCAAGTCAGGCCAACGGCGCAGCGTTCAGGGCGCTGTCTCGTAGGAGTCCGCAGGTTCAAATCCTGCTCCCTGCATCACTTCTTCGGGACTCTCACGTCGAGAGTCCCAGCTTTGCAGTATTTGGAGGACACCAATGAGTAGTAAAACCAATCCGAGGCTCAACGATCTTATCGCCGAGCTGAAGTCCGCCTCACGTAGCGCGGACGCAGATGTCTGGCGTGATATCGCGGATCGTCTCGAGAAACCCCGACGGAGTCACGCGGAAGTGAACCTGGGTCGCATCGAACGATACGCACGAGAAGAAGAGACAGTCGTCGTTCCCGGCAAAGTGCTGGGTTCAGGCGCACTGCAGAAAAACGTCACCGTCGCCGCCGTCGACTTCTCGTCGTCGGCAGAGACGAAGATCGACCAGGTCGGCGAGCCAGTACCGCTCGAGCAAGTGCTCGAAGAAAACCCAGAAGGAAGCAACGTCCGGGTGATCGCATGAGCTACGCAGAGTTCGATGCAGACGTCGTCGTCGATGCCCGAGACTGTATCCTCGGTCGCGTCGCCAGTCAGGTCGCACAGCGTGCGCTTGACGGCGAGACCGTTGCCGTGGTCAACGCCGAAGATGCGGTTATCACCGGCGACAGAGAGGACGTCTTCGACAACTACCGGACGCGGACCCAGCTCAGTTCGGATAAGGATCCTGCGTACCCACGTCGTCCGGACATGATCTTCAAGCGATCCATCCGAGGGATGTTGCCACACAAGAAGCCACGCGGTCGCGAGGCGTTCGAAAGCGTTCGCGTCTACGTCGGCAACCCCTACGAACACAACGACGACCACGAGGCAGAGGTTCTCGAGGATACGTCGCTCGATCGCCTCTCGAACATCCGCTTCGTTCACCTTCACGAAGTCGCAGAACAGTTAGGTGCTAACGTCACATGGTAACGAACACAAGTGGTAAAAAGAAGACTGCCGTCGCTCGCGCAACCGTACAGGACGGCGAGGGTCGTGTCAGAATCAACTCCCAGCCGGTCGAGCTGGTCGAGCCGGAAATGTCCCGGCTCAAGATGCTCGAACCGTTCCGTATCGCTGGTGACGACCTCCGAAGTGGGGTCGACATCGACGTTCGCGTCGAGGGTGGCGGAATCAGCGGACAGGCAGACGCCGTCCGAACCGCCATCGCACGCGGCATCGTTCAGCATTCGAACGACGCTGAACTCCGCGACGCGTACCTGGAGTTCGATCGGTCGTTGCTCGTCAACGACGTTCGACAGTCCGAACCCAAAAAGTGGGGCGGCCCGGGCGCTCGGGCCCGCTACCAGAAATCGTACCGCTAAGGTGATTCAGATATGATGGTACCGGTCCGGTGTTTCACGTGTGGTAACGTCGTCGCCGAACACTGGGAAGAATTTGACGAGCGAGCAAACGACGGAGACGAAGATCCCGAAGCGGTGCTGGACGAACTCGGGGTTGAGCGCTACTGCTGTCGGCGCATGCTCGTCTCTCACCGTGACCTCGTCGACGTCGTCTCACCATACCAGTAATGCAACAGCAACACTACAACCGTTATGAGAAGGCACGAATCCTCGGCGCTCGAGCCCTGCAGGTGTCCTACGGTGCGCCCGTTCTAATCGACACCGACCAGACCGAGCCGATTCTCGTCGCCGCCGAAGAGTACGACGCCGATGCACTGCCGTTTACGGTCAAACGAGGGAACCAATGACGCTGATCACCGACGTTCGGCTCCGCCGAATACTCGACTCGCGGGGGAACCCAACCGTCGAGGCTGACGTGCTGACCGAAAGCGGCGGATTCGGTCGTGCTGCGGCTCCGTCGGGAGCCAGCACGGGCGAATACGAAGCGATCGAACGCCCAGCCAGTGAGGCGATCGCAGCAGCACGGGAACATGCTGTTCCACGACTCGTCGGTGAAACCTATGCGGGCAACCAGCGGGAGGTCGACGGTGCACTCCGCGCCGCGGACGGCACCGACGACTTCTCGAAGATTGGTGCCAACAGCGCCGTCGCCATCTCGATGGCCGCGGCGAAAGCGGGTGCCGACGTGCTTGGTGCCCCGCTGTTCCAGCATCTCGGTGGAACCTTCCGCGGGCAGAACTTCCCGATTCCGCTGGGCAACGTCGTCGGCGGCGGCGAACACGCCGCCGACGCGACGGACATCCAGGAGTTCCTGTCGGCACCCGTCGGCGCGCCGAGCGTCGCCGATGCCGTCTTCGCGAACGCGGCCGTTCACGAGACGGTTGCACAATTGCTCGCAGAACGCGATG
The DNA here is from genome assembly GCF_054653435.1 of Halostagnicola bangensis. Taxonomy (NCBI): domain Archaea; kingdom Methanobacteriati; phylum Methanobacteriota; class Halobacteria; order Halobacteriales; family Natrialbaceae; genus Halostagnicola; species Halostagnicola bangensis. Next base: position 2,850,716 of record NZ_BAAIGG010000002.1, read on the forward strand.
TCGCCTGCGGGAAAGGCGACGAGGGCGCGTGGGCACCGTCGATCGACGACGACGAAGCGTTCGAACTCGTTGACGAGGCCGTCTCGACCGTCTCCGATGAGGTCGGCTTCGAAATCGGCTTCGGGCTTGACGTCGCCGCCGCGGAGATGTACGACGAGGACGAGGGCGTCTACGAGTACAGCGAGACGACCTGTAACACGGACGAACAGATCGAATATATCGCAACACTCGTCGACGAATACGACCTCGTCTACGTCGAGGATCCCCTCGACGAGAACGACTACGATGCCTTCGCGAAGCTGACCGACAGAGTCGGCAGCGCGGCGCGTAATGCCGCGGATAGTGCGAGCGGGCAGGGCCCGCGAGCAGACAGAACGCTCATCTGCGGTGACGATCTGTTCGTCACCAACACCGAGCGACTCGCGACCGGGATCGATCGCGGCGCGGCAAACAGCATCCTGATCAAACCGAACCAGATCGGGACGCTCACCGACGCCTTCGACGCGATCGAACTCGCGACCGAGAACGGCTACGATTCGGTCGTCTCCCACCGTTCGGGCGAGACCGAAGACACGACGATCGCACACCTCGCCGTCGCGACCGATGCCCCGTTCATCAAGACGGGTGCTGTCGGCGGCGAGCGAACCGCAAAGCTCAACGAGCTCATCAGAATCGCAGACGACGCGACATGACTGAAAACGACGCACAACAGGAAGGGCTTGACGCCGCCGAGGAGGAGATCGACGAGGAGCCAGCCGAAGGGGCTGGTCCCGCCGCCGATCCCGCCGACGACGTCGAGCCAGTAGACGAACAGTCCGCCGACGCCGACGAACCGGCCGAGGCCGAATCAACCGAGGAAGACGCAGGTCCAACTCTCGACGACGACGTAATGTCGGACGAGGAAGCGGATCTGCTCATCCCCGTCGAGGATTACCTCGGTGCCGGTGTCCACATCGGTACCCAGCAAAAGACCGCCGACATGGAGCGGTTCATCCACCGCGTCCGAACCGACGGTCTCTACGTCCTCGACGTCTCGAAGACCGACGGCCGTATCCGAACGGCCGCGGACTTCCTCTCGAACTACGACGCCGAGCAAGTCCTCGTCACCTCGAGTCGCCAGTACGGCCGCTTCCCGGCGGAGAAGTTCGCCGAGGCCGTCGGCGCTCGAGCGCGAACGGGTCGATTCATCCCGGGGACGCTCACCAATCCAAAGTACGACGGCTACATCGAACCCGATGTCGTCGTCGTCACGGACCCGATCGGTGACGCCCAGGCCGTCAAGGAGGCCATCACCGTCGGGATTCCCGTCATCGCAATGTGTGACTCGAACAACCAGACCAGTAACGTCGACCTCGTCGTTCCGACGAACAACAAGGGCCGAAAGGCGCTCTCGGTCGTCTACTGGCTGCTCGCGAACGAAGTCCTCGACAAGCGCGGTGCCGAACCGTCCTACTCCCTCGAGGACTTCGAGAGTATGGTCTAAGGAAGCGCGAATTTTCACTATTCTGTAATCCACCGATAGCTGAGCGTCCGCTGGGAACACGATAGCTGCTGGACTCGGATACTGTGCCAACGAACGATTGATAGGGGTTCAGTTTGCGGTCGCGTCGACCAGTTCTTGGACGCGCTCGGCGGCATCTGCTGCCGTCGCTCCGAACACGAACGTGATGGGTTCGATTCCGAACGCACCTCGATGGGAGGCCACCAGCGGGACGCCACCTCGCTCTTCGAACCGATCACGGAGGTGCTCGCCGCGATCCTCGTAGTCGGCGTCGAACTCGAGGGGCTCGTACCCGAGCGCGGTCGCGGCCTCGAGCAGGCGGTCGTCGGTCGCGATATTGATCGCGCCTCGGGTTTCCGGATCGGTCGAACCGGCCGCCAGCAGTGCGGTTGAGACGTGATTCGAGGCCCCGAACTCGGGGTTTGCGGGCACTTCGACGCGGCCGCTCATCGAGTAGATTCGGCCGGGAATCGCGGCGACATCGGTTTCGTCGCCCGCATTCGGTAGCGCCATCCCGACGTTGGTTCCGACGTTCGGAACGTACTCGGCCATGCCGGGGATCGTCGCGAGCGTACGCGCGGCCGACCGGACGTTCGCGAGAACGTCTCGTTCGACTCGAACGTCCGTATCGAGTCCCCGAACGCAGAGATCACACCCGAGTCCCTGCAGTTCGGGCATCTCCTCTTCGTGAAGTTCGCAGATGGGGCCCCGATCCTCGAGTCGTTGTACGAGCGCGAGGAGTTCCGCGAGCGCATCGTAGCCGTCCATCTCTCCGCTGTGAAGTCCCTCCGCGAGTCGGTCGACCGTCGCCACCGTGTCCGGATCGGTTCGGAAGCGTTCGTCTCCGTTTGCCTCCCCTGCGACGTATTTGCTGATCGCAGCCTGGGTAACGCTTAGATTGGCTGCGATCTCTTTTTGTGTCATTCCGCGTTCGGAAAGGCGTGTTGCGAGCATCGCTCGAACCGTCGGAAGAAATCTATCGACGACGAGTTCGCTCGGCAGGACCAGCGACATTTGCTCGAGGGTTGTAGTGACAGGGCCATAAGTCCGACTACACCGTATCGGACCAGCTACCAACAACCGGCGGATCGGGCAACGAAAGACATACCTACAGAGACCCGACAGTACACGTATGAGACAGTATCTCTTCACGTTCGAGAAAGGACGGATGCCCCCGGCAGTGATACTGGCTACCGGTATCCTGTTCGCGATTTTCGCGATCGGGATCGCCTACCAGCTTCTGGCTGCGTTGATTCTTTGACATCCTCCCCGCGCTGAAGCGCGAGGCTTTCTCCTTGATTCTCCGTAACCAGCCACGGGACGAATTATCGAGGCGGAATTTCCTCGAGGCGACCGCCCGGACCACTTGGCATGTGGATCGATTGCAGGGGGCGGACAGAGGACAGGTATTAAGCCGGGAGGCGCGAATCTGTCGCTAATGGCACTCTCGAGCGCTCCCGGCAAGGTGTATTTATTCGGGGAGCATGCAGTCGTCTACGGTGAACCCGCGGTACCGTGTGCGATCGAGCAACGGGCGCGAGTCGACGTCGAACGACGCGACGACGAGAAGATTCGGGTCGAAGCCGAGGATCTCAGTCTTGACGGGTTTACCGTCGAGTACAGTGGACGGACCGAAGAAGAGCCCGATATCGACGTTTCCGAGTCGCTACTCGCGGCGGCGACGGGATACGTCGACGAAGCGATTTCGCAGGTTCGGTCCGTAACCGGTCGGGAGGATGTCGGCTTCGACGTCACGATCGAGAGCGACATCCCACTCGGGGCGGGGCTCGGCTCTTCGGCCGCTGTCGCCGTCGCGGCGATCGATGCGGGAACGCGAGAACTCGGCACCACCCTCGAGATCGACGAAATTGCAGAACGGGCGTTCCAGACCGAGTACGAGGTCCAGGAGGGGCAGGCCTCGCGAGCGGACACGTTTTGCTCTGCAACCGGCGGTGCGGTCCGGGTCGAAGGCGACGACTGTCGCTCGATCGACGCGCCGGATCTCCCGATCGTGATCGGGTTCGACGGCGGCGCGGGTGACACGGGAAAACTCGTCGCGGGCGTCCGAGACCTGCGCGAGGAGTACGAGTTCGCGTCCGATACCGTCGAGTCGATCGGGAACATCGTTCGAAACGGTGAACAGGCGCTCCAGAACGGGGATATCGAGGAGATCGGTCGATTGATGGACTTCAACCACGGACTGCTCTCTGCGCTCGGCGTCTCGGCGCGTTCGCTCGATGCGATGGTCTGGGCGGCGCGAGACGCTGACGCCTACGGCGCGAAGCTGACTGGCTCGGGAGGCGGCGGCTGTATCGTCGCCCTCGATCCCACCGAAGCGACCGAAACGGCGCTGAAGTTCACCCCCGGGTGCGAAGACGCGTTTCGCGCGGAACTCGCCGAGGACGGGGTGCGAAGATTGGAATGAGCACGACCATTTTGAAACTCGGCGGAAGCGTCATTACCGACAAGGATCGCGCCGAAACGCTCGATGGACCTGCCCTCGAGCGATCGGCAACCGCGATCGCTTCGGCCATGGGCGACGGGGCGCTCGAGGACGGGCTCGTTATCGTCCACGGCGGCGGGAGCTTCGGTCACCATCACGCGAGTGAGCACGGCGTTACGACGACCGAGGGGACGGACGAGATCGGACCGGCGATGGATATTCACGGCGCGATGGAAACGCTGAATCGGTTCGTCCTCTCTCGGCTGCACGAACAGGATGTTCCGGCGATCCCGGTGCACCCGTTTTCTGTGGCTCATCGCGACGAATCCGGAACGCTTCACCTGCCGACCGGACAGATCGAAACGATGCTCGAGGAGGGTTTCGTTCCCGTGCTCTACGGAGATCTCGTCGTAAATACTGGCGGGGGGGCGACGATCGTCAGCGGCGACGAACTGGTTACGGAACTGGCTCGAGCGCTCGAGGCGAATCGTATCGGGCTTTGTTCGACTGTCCCCGGCGTCCTCGACGACAACGAGGAGGTCGTCGACCGAATCACGTCGTTCGAGGATGTCGACTCAATTCTCGGTGAAAGCGAGTCGACGGACGTTACCGGCGGCATGGCGGGAAAAGTACGGACGTTACTCGAGCTCGATGCCCCGGCCTCGATTTTCGGACTGGAGTCGATCGACGCGTTCCTCGCCGGCGAAGCCGTTGGAACACGCATCGAATAACACGTCTAATAGGGTCGGTTGTCAGTCATTTCTGGCCTCCGCCACCCTACTCTGGCGACAAATCGGTACACAGGTACAACCGGCCCTATGACTCGTTCGTCGTGCACTCGCGTTTCGTCGACTTGTTTCTCAGATGCGGTCACCGAGAACCGACGACAGCTCAGTCGAACAGAACCCGATCGAGGATCGGTCGGAGGAACGATCCTCGTCGCGTCTCTTTCGAGTGGACTCGCAGGACGGGTGCATCCAGCGATGCGGCGATGCGATCGGATCGCTGTTCGACGAGCAGGTCCGGAAGCCGTCTGTGCGTAACCGTACTCAACATGACGACATCAGCGGTCTCGAGCTCCGATTTGAGGCCTTCGACGGCGTCATCGGCCCGAACGATCGTCGATTCGACGGGAACGGTACAGAGGTCGTCGAGTTGATCGTGATACTCCTCGACCGTCTCGAGTAGCTCTTCGGGGGCATCCTCCCCGACGGGGTAGACGAATCGAATGCTCGCCCCGACGGAGGTAGCCATCGCATCGGCGAGTTCGACTTTGAGCGGGTCGTTGAACGGACTCCGATCGGTGACGATCGCGATTTCGGAGACGTCGACGGGCTCCTCGTGCTGGGCGAACACCACGTCACACGGCGCGTGTTCCATGATCCAGTCGGTGTCGCGGCCGAACAGGGTTCCGAGCCGGCTGGTGGGTTCTTCTCGAGCGAGAACCAGATCGGCGTCGGTCCGCTCTGCGAAGTTGACGACCGCGTGGCGCGTGTCGTGGCTCACGACTTCGCCGACCTCGACCGGTGCCTCGAGGTACCGGACGAGTTCGTCGGTTCGCTCTTCGAACTCGACATCCCCTTCGGTGAGCTCCGAGGCGGCCGTATCGAGCGGGACCTGATCCGGAACCTCGTCGAATCGAACCACGCGGATGCGTCCGCCACGTCGGTTGACGATCGGCGCGGCGACGTTGATCAGCGCGTCCTCCTGCTCGCGCGTGACATCCTGCCGGATCGGGATGAGTACCTCGTAGCGATCGTCGTCCTCGAGTTGTTCTTCGGTATCGCGAACGAACTGCTTCCCGGCTTCGCGCCGAGCGAGCCCCTTCGCGACGCCCTCGCGTTCGACGCGATTCTCGGCGTACCATTTGAACCAGACGAAACCGAAGATGACGATCCCGATCGTTCCGAGGATCTCCTGGAGATCCATCTGCGTGATGATGAAGACGCCCGAGACGATTCCGAACAACTGCACCCAGGGATAGCCGGGCGTGAAGAAGTCCGGATCGTACCACTCGAGATCGCGTTCACGGAACGCAATCAGCGCTCCGCAGACGAGTATATAAACGAGTATCTGGAACGCACCGGCCATCTTGGCGATTTCGTCGACTTCCTGAGTCGCGACGATGAAGATGATGAACGCACCCGTCGAGAGGATGGCGATAAAGGGCGTGTTGAATCGAGGGTGGATGTACTCGAATTTCTTGAGGAAGAGGTTGTCACGACTGAGCGCGAGCGGATATCTCGAGGCGGTTAGAATGCCGGCGTTGGCGGTACTGACGAGCGCCAGGAGGGCGGCGAAAATGATGGCGATGACCGCGGCCCAGCCGATGGGGAACGACCCACCGATCGCCGGAATAGTGGCTGTGAGACCGCCGAAGAGGATCTCCGTCGCTTCGGCCATGGGCTCTTCAGTCCCCTGTAACGCTTCGCCCTCAACGACACCGACCAGGACGAACACGAGTAGTGCGTATAGGAAACTCGTTGCAATGAGCGAGATCAGCAGACCCAACGGAAGGTTCCGACCGGGGTTTTCGATCTCTTCAGCTACGGCGGCGACCTTCGTCACACCGGCGTATGAGACCAACACGAGCGCGGTCGCGCTGAGGACGCCTGCCTGGTCGTCACCGGGCCAGAACGGATCGTAGTTCGCGGCTTCGACGCTCGTGATCGCGCTGATGACGAATCCTGAGAGGATCACGAGCATGACGATCACCATTATCAACTGGAGTCCCCCGGTCTGTTTGACACCGACGAGATTGACGGCGATGAGCAGTATTGCGAAGGTGATTCCGAGCGCTCGAACGCCCGGAATCGTTAGGGCCATCTCGAGTCCTGGGATTACCAAGTCCCACGTGGGCAACTGGTAGGCGAAGTTAATGTAGAACATGCCGCCGTAGAGCGCCAATGATCCTTTCAACATGAGCATGAGCCAGGTCCCCAGGCCCGCGATGGTCCCGACGGCTGGCCCCATGCCCCGTTCGATGAAGACGTAATCACCACCAGCTTCCGGCATCGCCGTCCCGAGTTCAGCGATGCTGAGCGCCGCAGGGACGACGAGTATCGCCGCGATGATGAACGCCAGGATGACGGCGGGCCCCGCCTCGGCCATCGCGATGCCGGGCAGAATAAAGATACCACTGCCGATCATCGCGCCCATGCTGATCGCGATAACGGCGAAAAGTCCGAGGTCGCGCTCGAGGTCTTTCGTCATTAGATAGGGGGACGTTTCGGACGGTGGGTTAGAAAACTTCGGATTTCAGAACCGTGTGTTGGGAGAACTCAAACGGAATGATGATCCAGGAACCAATATCGATAATTGGAAAACATTCGTTTGATTTTCTCCACAGCGAGATTGTTTCGAGAGGTAACTCGATCGAGTCGCGACAGCTCGAGCGCGGATGTTTCCAACCCACTGCGTTTTTAACACCCCAGCGTGTACACTCAAACAGCGAAACCCGCGGGCAAGTGCGTTCGCGTCTCACAGCGGTGCTGTGGGTCGGACGGAGGAAATAACCTCCGCGAGCGCATAGCGGGATGGCCGACGAGCTGTAAGACGCCGGGGCCGAGAAAACAGGAGTCCGCGGACCGTTTCGATGAGAGTCCATACGGCTTTCAGTGCTACAATCATGGAAATCGAAATTGCAACTATTGGCGGTTACGAAGAAGTCGGACGGCAGATGACTGCCGTTCGCGCGGGTAACGACGTCGTCATCTTCGACATGGGGCTAAACCTCTCGAAGGTTCTCATCCACGACAACGTCGAGACCGAACGGATGCACAGCCTCGACCTGATTGACATGGGCGCGATTCCGGACGACCGGATCATGTCCGAACTCGAGGGCGACGTTCAGGCGATCGTCCCGACACACGGGCACCTCGACCACATCGGTGCGATCTCGAAGCTAGCTCACCGATACAACGCACCGGTCGTCGCGTCGCCGTATACGATCGAACTCGTCAAACAGCAGATCGAAGGCGAGCAGAAGTTCGGCGTCGAGAACGATCTTGTCAAGATGAGTGCCGGCGAGTCGATGACCATCGGCGACGAAGGCGTCGAACTCGAGTTCGTCAACGTCACGCACTCGATCATCGACGCGATCAACCCGGTCCTCCACACGCCCGAAGGCGCAATCGTCTACGGGCTGGACAAACGGATGGACCACACGCCGGTCGTCGGCGACCCGATCGATATGAAGCGGTTCCGAGAGATCGGTCGCGAAGACGAAGGCGTCCTCTGTTACATCGAGGACTGTACGAACGCGAACAAGAAGGGACGGACGCCGTCGGAAAACGTCGCACGCGAACACCTTCGTGACGTCCTCTACAGTATGGAGGACTACGACGGCGGTATCGTCGCAACGACGTTCTCGAGTCACATTTCACGTGTCACGAGCCTCGTCGAATTCGCGAAGGATATCGGCCGTCAGCCGGTCCTGCTCGGCCGCTCGATGGAGAAGTACTCCGGTACCGCAGAACGACTCGACTTCGTCGACTTCCCGGACGACCTTGGGATGTTCGGCCACCGAAAGTCCGTCGACCGCACCTTCAAGCGGATCATGAACGAGGGCAAGGAGAACTTCCTGCCGGTCGTTACCGGCCACCAGGGCGAGCCACGCGCAATGCTCACCCGGATGGCCCGCGGCGAGACGCCGTACGAGCTAGACGATGGCGACAAAGTCATCTTCTCCGCTCGCGTTATTCCGGAACCGACCAACGAAGGACAGCGCTACCAGGCCGAACGTCTACTCGGCATGCAGGGCGCTCGTATTTACGACGAGATCCACGTCTCCGGTCACCTGAATCAGGAGGGTCACTACACGATGCTCGATGCCCTCCAGCCACAGAACATCATCCCCGCCCACCAGGACCTCAAAGGACTGTCAGGATACGTCGGTCTCTGTCAGAGCGAAGGGTACAAACTCGGACGAGATATTCACGTCTCGAGTAACGGAAACCTCATCCAGCTAGTCGATTGATATGACAACTTCAGAGGCGAGAGAACAAGCCGTGCTCGAGGGGGTTCGCAAGCGACGCGAACAAGTAAACAACGCAGTTCCTGACGAGCTTCCGGTTCAACGCCCCGAACGGCTCTACGAAGCATCTCGATATTTGCTCGACGCTGGCGGCAAGCGGCTTCGGCCTGCGGTATTGTTGATCACCGCGGAAGCGCTCGCGGATATCGAACCACTTTCGACCTCGTACCGCGAGTTCCCGACGCTATCGGGCGGTGTCGTTGATATGATGGCCGCGGCCGTAAGCGTCGAGGTAATTCAGTCGTTTACGCTGATCCACGACGATATCATGGACGACGACGACCTCCGACGCGGGGTTCCAGCGGTCCACAAGGAGTACGATATCGAGACGGCGATCCTCGCCGGAGATACGTTGTACTCGAAAGCGTTCGAAATCATGCTCGAGGCGGGTGCTGACCCGGACCGAGCCGTCGAAGCACTCGATATCCTCGCGACGACCTGTACGAAGATTTGCGAGGGCCAGTCACTCGACGTGACCTTCGAGCAACGCGAAGATGTCACGCCCGAGGAGTACCTCGAGATGGTCGAGCAAAAGACCGCGGTGCTCTACGCCGCTTCGGCGTGCCTTCCGGCCGTTCTGATGGGTGCCGACGAGGAAACCGTCGACGCTCTCTACGGCTACGGGCTCGATATCGGTCGGGCGTTCCAGATTCAAGACGACGTGCTCGATCTCACCGTTCCGAGCGACAAACTCGGCAAGCAGCGAGGAAGCGACCTCGTCGAGAACAAACAGACGCTCATAACCGTCCACGCCCGAAAGCAAGGGATCGACATCGAGGGGCTGGTCGAAACGGTGTCAGTCGAGAACGTAACCGAAGCGGAAATCGACGATGCGGTCGCCGAACTCGAGGCTGTCGGTTCGATCTCGTATGCGAACGAGACGGCCAGAGACCTCGTCGAGCAGGGAAAGAACCGGCTCGAAGTACTGCCGGACAACGAGGCTCGCGAGCAGTTGTGTGACCTCGCCGATTACCTGATCGAGCGCGGTTACTAACCTCGGTTCAGCGCGGTTACCAACGGACATAGGCCCTTCTCGGGAGATTTTTTTGGTGCGTCGACGATCACTGTTCCACAGAGTGGCTCGTCGTGAGCGTATCGAACGAGCCGACACCGCGACAGTTTTGGGTCGGCCGCGAATACGTCCACTCAATGGACGACGATCTACGCGGACGGGTCGAGCGCGAAGCCGAGAAACACGCGCTATTGAACGCGGTCAAACACGAAAGCGACGCGAACGTCGGAGCGGTAATGGGGCCGCTGATGGGCGAGAACCCGGCTTTCAGAGAACACGCCGATTCGATCCCCGGCGTCATCGGCGGCGTCGTAAACGAGGTGAACGGACTCGAGCACGACGAGCGCCGAGCGCGACTCGAGACGCTCGCACCCGAGGAACTGGCGGAGATCGAAGCGGAGGACGAGGGCGAAGACCATCCGCTTCCCGACCTTCCGAACGTCGAGGAGTACGACGAAATTCGGATGCGCTGTGCGCCGAACCCGAACGGGCCGTGGCACATGGGTCACGCGCGCATGCCGGCGGTTATCGGGACCTACAAGGAGCGATACGACGGCTGGTTCTGCGTTCGTTTCGACGACACCGACCCCGAGACGAAACGACCGGATCTCGACGCCTACGAGGCGATCCTCGAGGACACCGAGTACCTCGGTTTCGAGCCGGATGCCACGTTCAAGGCCAGCGACCGCCTCGAGATTTACTACGATCACGCGCGGAAACTGATCGAGCTGGGTGGTGCCTACACTTGCTCATGCTCCGCCGAGGCGTTCAGCGAACTGAAGAACAACGGCGAGGCGTGTCCACACCGGGACAAGGATACCGAAACGGTGCTCGACGAGTTCGAAGACATGATCGCGGGGGTCTACGATAGCGGCGAGATGGTTCTCCGGATCAAGACGGACATCGAACACAAGAACCCGGCACTTCGGGACTGGGTCGCGTTCCGGATGATCGACACCCCGCACCCGCGCGAGGAGGCCGCGGAGTTCCGGTGCTGGCCGATGCTCGACTTCCAGTCAGGGATCGACGACCACATCGTCGACATCACGCACATCATTCGCGGAATCGACCTGCAGGATTCGGCCAAACGCCAGCGGTTCGTCTACGAATACTTCGGCTGGGAGTATCCCGAAGTCCTCCACTGGGGCCACGTCAACGTCGACGAGTACGATCTGAAGATGAGCACGTCGACGATCAAGCGACTGATCGAAGACGGCGAACTCGATGGCTGGGACGACCCCCGAGCGCCCACGCTCAAGAGCCTTCGCCGGCGCGGAATTCGCGGCGAGGCGATCACCGACGCGATGGTGCAGTTAGGAACGTCCACGAGCGATGTCGACCTCGCGATGAGTTCGGTATACGCGGCCAACCGGGATCGGATCGACGAGGAGACCGATCGGCGCTTTCTGGTTCGTGACGGTAATCAGATCCCCCTCGGCGGCAGTCCGCCCGACGAAGCGAATCCGCCGCTTCACCCGAACCACGAGGATCGGGGCGTCCGCGAAATTCCGGTCGGCGGCTCCGTTCTCCTAGAGCCCGACGACCTCCCGGCCCGGGAGGAGCGCATCTGGCTGAAAGGATTGGGTTGTTTCCAGTACACTCGAGACACGCTCCAGTACACAGGCGAGGATATCGACGTGGTAAGAGAAGGCGACGTCGACGTCATCCACTGGGTGCCCGCCACAGAGAGCGTTCCAGTCCGCATGCGGACGATAGACGGCGACGTCACCGGTCGGGCGGAGCCGGCCGTCGCGGAGCTCGAGCCCGACGAGATGGTGCAGTTCGAACGCGTCGGCTTCGCGCGGATCGATCACCATGACGACGACGAGACCGTGACCTACTACGCGCATCCGTAGCCGTCGGTTCGCGTCGACTGTCACTTTGTTCTTGCTTTCTATCTCGTGTTCTCTCGGTCACTCGAGCAGATCCTCGGCGCTGTCCGGCAACGGATCCGTAACGATGCCGTCTTCTCGGCCGAGAACCCGAGCGTGAGGGGCGCAGACGACCCGATTTTCGTCCCAGGGAATGTGCAACACGACCGCGGCGATTTGGTCGCAGTCGTCTTCGGAACAGATCATATGTGAGAGACTAACGGACACACTTTCAGTGTTTCCCCCGAATCGAGTCGTGTGGAGCGTTCTTGGACACGGGTCGGCGGTTCGCTCGAGTGAAACGACAAAATCAGAATAGCACGACCGCGATAACGAACCCGAACAGAATCGATGTCGTGAGTAACACCTGTACCGCCGTCGAGGCAAGAATCCCCACGGTCGCGTACGTTGCGGAGCGAGCGCTCCGATCGATCGCGCCGTTCCGGGCGAACTCGAGCGCGAAGACGGTTCCGAACAGTCCGACCAGCAGCCCGAGCGGGCCGGTGACGATCATCAGCAGGATGCCGACGAGCGCCGCGAGCGCGGTCGTCCGCCAGGACGCACCGCCCGCTCGAGCGGCGATCGCCCCGCCGAAGAACTCCGCGAGGACGGCCAGGAGACCCAGAACGGTAAGAACGACGAGGGCGAGCGTTCCGGGCTCTGTGAACCCGGATTGCCACCAGTAGAGAGAGACGCCGACGAGCGAGAGCACGCCGCCAGGGACGAGTGGCACGACCGTTCCGACGACGCCGCCGATCAGCAACGCGACGGCGAGGAGCACGAGCGCATCGACCATACTCGTATCGAGGGGAGAGTTAGCAAAGTACTACCGGATCGACTGAGAAGTCATCGGTATGACACGGGGTGCGATCGTCGTCGGCGCGTCGTCGGGTATCGGTGAGGCGCTCGCTCGAGAGCTGGCCGAAGAGGGGTACGAACTCGGTTTGACCGCGCGGCGGACGGAGAAACTGAAAGCGATCGGTGCGGAGCTTCCGACGAAATCGTACGTCGCGACGATGGACGTTACGGATACCGAGGATGCTCGAGCGGGCTTTTTCGAACTGGCGGAGGCGATGGAGTCGGTCGACCTGGTCGTAGCCAACGCGGGGATCGGAGTCGTCAACCGAGACCTCGAGTGGGGACCCGAACACGATACTATCGAGACAAACGTTAGCGGGTTCGTCGCCGTTGCGACCGCGGCGCTCGAGTACTTTGAGGCGAATCCCACGCCGGAGGACGAACCGGACGGTCACCTGGTCGGAGTCTCGTCGGTTGCGGCACACCTCGGAAACGGAGCAATTCCGGCCTACAACGCGTCGAAGGCGTTCGTTTCGAGGTACCTCGAAGGGCTCCGGTACCGACAGGCGGGACGGGACGCGGCCGTTACGATCACGACGATCGAACCGGGGTACGTCGATACGAAGCTCACGATGGGCGAGTTCTGGAAAGCCTCTCCCGAGAAGGCGGCGACGCAGATCGCTCGAGCGATCCGACGGCGCGAGCGCCACGCCTACATCACCCGGCGCTGGCGACTCGTCGCGTGGGTCGTCAAGCTACTACCGGAGTTCGTGCTTCGTCGATTGTTTGCGTGAGCGGCCGCCTCTGTTAGGCGAACCGGTCGCGAACGTCGAACGCCGCGTCGGTTCCGTACGCCTCGACGAGCGAAACAAGGGCGTTCCCGAGGGCACGTCGGCACTGGCTCGCCGAGTGGTACCCGAGTCGATCGGCGACCGACTCCCACGCCAGTCCCTGCAGGACTCGAGCGACGAGCAGCCGTTCGTCGCTCGCAGACAGGTCGTCCGGCCGCGAATCTGAGAGGAGAGAACGAAGGACGAGTTCTCGAAACGGTCCGGGATCGACGTCGAATCGCCCTGGACCGTACGCGGCCCCCGCGACCACCCGCCACTCGTGGTCGGACAGTTCGAGTTCGGGCGACGCGTCGACCGTTCTGAGGACGCCGCGGATAACGTCGGAATCGACGGCGGTGAGCGAATCCGAGCACAGCGCCGGGAATCGTCGGGCGAACCAGCCGGCATGACGTTCGGCGAGCGCCTGTCCACTATCACTCGCGGGCGAAATCATGAGGACCGAATGCTCGCCGCTCGCGTCGTTTCTCGTCGTCGAGACGTGAACCGCGTTGAACCCGTTTTTCGCCCAGAACTCGAGAAGCCCCGGCGTCGCACCGAACGCGGTACCGATCCAATCGATATCGGGCTCGAATTCGTCGCGGATGCATTCGAGAAGTTTCGATCCCAATCCCCGGGAACGCACGGCGTGGTGGGTTGCGATTCGGACGACGCGAACTCCAGCTGGCTCGCCAGCGCTCTCGTCACGAAGCTGGCTGGTGAGGATATCGGGGAGCATGTTCCCGCGAACGCGGCTCCCTTCGTACATTTTCGAACGGGTCTCACTCGAGAGGTTCCCCTCTCGCGCGAGCAGTGCGATACTGACGACGTGGCCCTCGTAGACCAGCGCACGCGCCTCGAGGTTCGGCGCGTCGAGCAGGCGGGCAAGATCGTTGGGCTCCGTCCGATAGTGTGCGAGGACGAGCAGGCCGAACGCTTCGCGGAGCAAGGATTCGTCCGCCAGCAGATCTGCTGGCTCGAGTCGCCGGTACTCGACCGTCTCCGGAGCGGCGTTCGTTACGAGCTGATCGACGGGCGGACGGGCGTCGAGTCCGAGGGCGCGAAACGACCAGACTTCGATCGGATCGCCGGCGGCGTAGCGGATCGGGTCGGCCATCGAGCGGTCGGTTACCTCGTGTCTGCTTTCCTCGAGTCGATCGCGAAACCGAACGGAGAACCCGCGGCCCGCGCCTTCGTAGCCGTGTATCGTGGTCGTAAACGCGACGCGGTCGGCTTCGAGAAATCGCTCGAGCACCGAGACAGGGAGGGCGGCGGCCTCGTCGACGATCGTGATTTCGGGGTGGAAGTCCGTCGGGCGGTCGGCCCCTTTGTTCCGTCCCGAAATCGTTTCGATGGCGGCGTCCGGCTCGAGAAAACGAATGCGACCGCCGACGTTCGTTCGGACCTCGGAATGGTGGCGTTCTTCGCGGGAACTGTCGACGCGATCCTCCTTGTCCCTCGCTCCCCAATCGTCCTGTGATCCGTCGACTGATGCGACGAGTTCCCGCGCCCGGTCGAACAGCTCGGTCGTGTTTCGGGCGTCGGGTGCGGTGACGAGCACGTCCGTTCCATCGAGCGCAAAACAGCCCGCCGCGATCCCCGCCGCGCTGGATTTGCCGCGGCCTCGATTCGCCTCGAGGACGACGGCCCGCTCGGTCTCGAAGAGCGACTCGAGCGCGGCGACCGCATCGACCTGATCACCGGTGAGACAGGCCTCGTAAGCGGCCGTCGGAAACCGTTGATCTGGTGGGTGCTCGATCGGTCCCGATTTCGTAGACCGTTTCGGAGCAGGCTCGAGCAGGCCGTCGTCTTCGACCGTCTCGCTGTCGAGGTTGAGAACGGCGATTCCTGGATGCGCACGTATCGTCTCCGCGAGTCGTTTGATAAAGTGGCCCGTCACGTCCTCGAGTGAGTACGGCGGAACTGCGAGCGAACGGGCGAAGCGACCGCGGCGGTTCGGCCACTCCTCGAGCGTGGGGGTGAGCAGTATCAACAATCCACCGCCGTTGACGGCCCCGACGATCCTCCCGAGGGCGTTCGGCTGAAGATCAGCGTGGGCGTCGAGAACGATCACTTCGTGGGTCGTTCCGAGCAGTTCGTCCGCGCCGACCTGTGGACGGTGTTCGCATCGAAGCCGGTCGTCGGGACCGACGAGGGTGGTCTCGCTGATCCCGACTTCGAGGGCGGCGAGGATCGAGTCGAGCACCTCGTAGCCACGTTCGCGCTCACCGGAGAGAACGATCGCCCGTCGTTCGTCGGTCGCGCTGGCCTCGCGGTGAAGCGCACTCGCGAGGGAGACGCCGTTCATGTATCGAGTGTGACGCTCGCGGGGGTAAAACCTCCCGACCCCGGGTTGTTGTCTCGACCGGCTCAGTGCTTGCGAGTAGCTGGCACAGTCCCGTTCGTTTGAACACGCTTTTAAGGGGGGCTACGCTACTCGAGTGTACACCCTACGCGGGGTTGATGATGCTCCTAGCCCCACAGGACTTTTGCCGGATCGACCGGCCCGGGATGTCAGGGGATCGGATACGAACCGACACACCGACAGCGACCCAGCGCCCGGATGGCAGGGGAGCGAGAGCCCGCGCGTAGGAGAGGTGAACAACCAATGGCAGTTTACGTAACTACAGAAATCCCAGCCGACCTCGCCGACGACGCCCTTGAGGCGCTCGAGGTCGCACGAGACACAGGACGTGTAAAGAAAGGAACGAACGAAACCACCAAAGCGATCGAACGCGGCAACGCCGATCTCGTCTTCGTCGCGGAGGATGTCACCCCCGAGGAAATCGTGATGCACCTCCCCGAACTCGCAGACGAGAAGGGCATCCCCGTCGTCTTCGTCGAAACGCAGGACGACGTCGGACACGCCGCCGGGCTTGAGGTCGGCTCAGCCGCCGCGGCAATCGTCGACGCCGGCGAGGCCGGAGACGACGTCGAGGACATCGCTGGGAAGATCGAGGATCTCGACTGAGGTGACTCAAGATGAGTGCTGAAGAGGGAGAAAGCGGCTCGACGCCCGCCGAAGTTATCGAAGTCGTCGGCAAGACCGGAATGCATGGTGAGGCCATGCAGGTCAAGTGCCGAATCAAGGAGGGCGAGAACCAAGGTCGCATAATTACCCGAAATTGCCTCGGACCGGTCCGCGAAGGGGACGTACTCCAGCTCCGCGAGACCGCCCGCGAGGCCGACTCGATTGGAGGACAGTAACAATGGTCGAGAAACGAACCTGCGATTACACCGGCGAAGAGATCGAGCCCGGAACGGGCATCATGTACGTCCGCAAGGACGGCAGCGTGCTCCACTTCGTCGACTCGAAAGCGGAAAAGAACTACAAGCTCGGTCGCGAACCGCGTGACCTCGAGTGGACCGAGGAAGGTCGTCGCGGCAAGAGTCCGGCACAGGCCGAGACAGCTGCCGACGAAACGACCGAAACCGACGAGGACGGGACGAGCGAGGACGAAGACCTTTCCGAGGAGTCCGAACTCGAGGCAGATGAGGACGACTCCGAGCCCGAAGAGGGCGAAGACGATGAAGCCGAGGCTGGCGAAGGTGAGGCCGAAGAAGCCGACTCGGACGAATCGTCCGCCGAAGACGAGGAAAGCGCCGAAGACGACGGCGCGGAAGACGAGGACGACCAATGAGCGACCACGAACGCACGTTCGTGATGATCAAACCGGATGCGTTCGCTCGCGGTCTCGTCGGAAACGTCGTTTCCCGTCTCGAGGACCGCGGCCTCAAGCTCGTTGGGATCAAGGTCATCAACATGCCCGAGGAACGCGCAAAAGAGCATTACTCCGAACATACGGACAAGCCGTTCTTTGATGATCTCATCGAGTTCATCACGGCCGGTCCGGTCGTTCCGATGGTCTGGGAAGGCCAAGATGCAACTCGACAGGTCCGCCAGATGATCGGCGAGACCGATCCGCTCGAGGCTGCCCCGGGAACGATTCGCGGAGACTTCGCACTCGATCTCGGTCGCAACGTCGTTCACGCGGCTGACCACGAGGACGAGGGCGCAAACGAGAGAGAGATTGCGATTCACTTCGACGACGACGAACTGATCGACTACGAGCAACACGACGCAAGCTGGTTGTACGAATAACCGAGCCGCTCGGTAGCGCCGGTCGTTCGTTTTCCGAGTTTTATTTTTCGGACCACATCCAAATAGAGGGATGTATTGACAAGTCATATTGGACACAGTACACGTCGTCGAAACCGAAAGTAGTTGCCGGACGCGCTATTCGACAACTCACGTGGTCAATTCTTCCAAAACCTCTCTCGACAGGAACTGTCCAAATTTAAATATATAATATTGTCGAATAGCGTAACATCTAATGTGTCGGCTGCAATAGGGGCTAGTGGTGGTTTCGAATGGTAACGTACGGTAGGTGGTTACTGGATGGGTAAGACAGAACGTGAATCAACGGCCGTTGAAACGACAGCAGCACCATCGATAGATCTGGTATTCGATCTACTTTCGGTCCAGCGACGGCGATATGGACTGTATCATCTCGCCGATCAGGACGATGGAATTGCGACGTTCGACGAGTTGGTTGACAATATTTACACACGAGAAGACGATCACGGAGAAGATCACCGGTTGCAGATACAAACATCGTTACAACACGTTCATTTGCCGCGCCTCGAGGATGCGGGAATTTTGGAGTACGATACTCGAAGCGATACCATTCGCTACTGGGAACAGCCGACGCTCGAGGAGTGGCTCGAGCATGCCCGTCACAAGGAGTTCCTCGACTAGGGCGTGTGTGTGTGTGCGTGACGCCGACTCTGCGGCAGACATTGATGTCCAGCCTATAACGTTGCCAGCACGTTGACGTTACCAGTTCTGTCACTCATGGGCCTATCGTACACTGTGTCCGACACGTTCCCTGAAAGCTTTAACAGAACGACCGTCGTTGATTTCGTCAGGAGTGACCATCTGTGATACCGCTACCGAGCTTATCGTGGGATGTGGTATCATTTCACTCCTTAAAACTTAACAGGTGAGCGGCCGACAGACCAGTTAGAGGTGTGCAATTATGACTGATCACGAACTTCCACCACTTCCATACGATTACGACGCACTCGAACCATCGATCTCCGAACAGGTCGTGACCTGGCATCACGATACCCACCATCAGGGGTATGTCAATGGCCTCAATAGCGCAGAAGAAACACTCTCGGAGAACCGCGAGAGCGGTGACTTCGACTCGACGCCGGGTGCACTCGGCAACGTGACTCACAACGGCTGTGGCCACTATCTCCACACGCTGTTCTGGGAGAACATGTCCCCCGACGGTGGCGGTGAGCCAACCGGCGACCTCGCCGACCGCATCGAAGAAGACTTCGGCTCCTACGAGGGCTGGAAAGGCGAGTTCGAAGCTGCTGCCGGCGCAGCGGGCGGCTGGGCGCTACTGGTATACGATCCCGTCGCAAAACAGCTTCGCAACGTCGCCGTCGACAAGCACGACCAGGGCGCACTCTGGGGCTCGCACCCGATTCTCGCGCTGGACGTCTGGGAACACTCCTACTACTACGATTACGGACCGGACCGCGGGAGCTTCATCGACGCGTTCTTCGATGTCGTCAACTGGGACAAAGCAGCCCAAGAGTACGAAACCTGTCTCGACCACTTCGAATAAGTCTCCAGTAACACCATCCATTTTTGTGACGTAGTCCGTTTACCCGTAGCAGGTGGTTCGTCGTATCCAGCCGAACGTTTCGCTCTCGGAACCAACCCGTACTTCTCGGCAACAAACCATACAGTTTACCCGCGAGACTGACCTACGCCGACGTATGCCTGTCCCAAAATCAGAGTTCGACAGCTTACCACCTTGTGACTTTTACACGCCGACGGAGCTCCTCGAGGAGGATCAGATGTATACGATTTACGAAATCGCGCGTCTCCTGCAGGGGCTCGACGCGGACGCGGATATCGACCGAGACACCGAAGATATCCTGCTCGATTGGGCGATTCCGTGGGTTATGACGAACGCCGCCGAACTCGTCGTCGCGGAGCCGCGCGACGAAGACGAACCGGGCTATTACGGACTGAAAGACTGATCACGTCGGCCGACAGAATTCGAGGTACGTACGCTACAGTATGACCCAGTTACGACGACTCGAGTCATCCTCTCGCTGTACCTTCTCGTGTCGAATAGGCGATCAGGAGATGGCAACGGGGTGTAGTCGGCAACGATGATTTTTCTCATCGTTGGCGCGGATCACGTGGACGCAGGAAAAACCACGTTCTCGACCGGCCTCGTCCAACGAACCGGTGGCGTTGCCTTCAAACCTCGAGCGGGCAACGACTACTGGTTCGACCACGACGATTGTCTCGACGCGCTCGTCGACGGCCGACTGTACGGGAAGGATGCGGCGAAACTGTCCAGAGCGGAAGACGACGACAGACCTCCTGAAGCCCTTAACCCCGTTCACAGACTGTGGCAACCAGCTCCTGACGGCTCGGCAGGGATACTCGGACGAACCGATAGAGAGTTCGTCGTCGATCGAGTCAACCGGCCCGATGACGACGAACCGCTGTTCGTTCGCAATGGGACTGCCGACATCCCCGATGCCGTTGCGGAGGCGCTCCCGTTGTCCGATTCGCCGACCGTCGAGTCGGTCGAGGAACTCAACGAACTGATGCAGGGAACCTATACTTCGGCGTTCGAAACGCTGGCGAGCGAAATCGCGTCCGCCGAACTGGCCGTGGTCGAATCCTACGGAGACATCGCCCAGCCGCTCGAGGCGCTCGGCGAGGACCTCGTTTCGGCGGTAGCCGTCGTCGAACCCGGTCGGGCACGGATCTATCGCGGCTCTCGGTTCTGTCGGGCCTGTACGGTGGCCAGTTCGAGTCCGGGCGAAGGAACGCTCGAGAAACGCGTTCCCGACGTCATCGGATCGATCGATCCCGTCGCTCGTGTGCCCTTGTCTCCACTACCGAAGAAACAGCGCCGGGACCCAACGGCGATTGCGACGGCGTACGAGCCGGCTTACAACGCGCTTCTCGAGGCGGCCGAAGATCGTTCGTAAGCGGGCCGGACTCACTCGGCTTCGTCGAGGACGATCCCCGCCGTGAGTTCGACGTGTTTGTACGGCCGGTCGGTGACGCTCGGTCCGTGGCCCGCGTGCATCGCCTGAAGATCCTCGTCAATGCGGTCGAAGACGTCGTGGATGCTCAACACGAGCTTTCCGTGATCTCCTTCCGGCAGGTCGGTCCGTCCGTAGCTCCCTTTCTGAAAGATGAGATCCCCCGCGAAGAGAATCCCCGGCTCTTCTGCGTAGAAACAGAGGTGGTCGTTTTTGTGGCCCGGTGTGTGCATCGCGACGTACTCGTGGTCACCGAGCGTAACGATCCCTTCGTCCTCGATTTCGTGATCGACACCGTCGACCGACGAATCGAATCCCCACGCATCGACCTCGAACGCGTCTTTGATCGCCTCGAGATTTCCGACGTGATCTTTGTGGGTGTGGGTGAGGATGACGGCGTCGAGATCGTCGACGCGAGATTCGATCTCGGAGACGGCGTCGAAGTTTGCACCTGTATCGACCACGACCGTTCGTTCGCCCGTCACCAGGAACACGTTGCTCGTAAATGCGTGTACGCCTTCGGCGAGATTATCGACCATACCGGGAGTATGGGTTGATCCATGTTGTGTATGTCGACATCGGCTGTTCGATTGGGTCACCGATTACGGTCCCGGGCAGACGGGCGGCCGTTCTCGGCTGAATCACTGTCTCGGCGGTCAGTGATGTTTCTGAGCCGGTTCCGAATGGGTCGAGTTGGATACGACGAGCATGAATAGGATACGATGAGTGTACACAGACTGCTATTCACAAGGATTTTTAGCACTGGCACGTAGTAATAGACGAATGACTCGGTCGCCTTTGATTGGACTTCTCGTCCTCTTCGTCGTGGTAGGAACGCTAAGTGGTGGTGGGACGCTGCTGCTGAGCGGTACGACGGCAGCAACGGCCGGAGAGAGCGAACACACGGCGACCGAACAAAGCGTCGAACCGAACACTGGTTCGATGGGGACCAGCCAAGAGTTCGATGACACGGCTTTCGAGGTGACGATTCACGAGAACGGCAGTGCGACCTGGACGTTCAAGTACGAACGCGCACTGGACGAGGACGACGACGAAGGAGACGAGGTTCAGGCGTTCGAAGACTGGGCAGACGAGTTCGAGTCTGAAAACACCAGTCTCTACAGAGGATTTCAGTATCAGGCAGAAAACCTGACCGAATCCGGTGTCGAAAGCTCCGACCGGGAGGGGATGGCGACGAACTTCGAGCGCGAAGCCTACGTCGACCAGGAAGGAATTAGCCAGACCGGAAACAACACGGGCGTCGTCGAAATGTCGTTCGTCTGGGAAGGATTTGCGGCAGTCGACGACGACGGAACCGTCCGAGCAGGCGACGTGTTCGACGAGTGGGTCCTCCTCGAGGATCAGCGACTTACCGTCAGTACCGACGATTCCCTCGAGTTCCAATCGGTGCACGAAGACGGCCGGTACAACCGGGAGTTACTCGCAGATGCGAACAAGGTCACCTGGTCCGGTGAAATGGAGTTCATCCCTGGCGAGCCACGCATCGTTCTCGACAATCCGGAGGAGTCCAACGAAGGCGGATTCTTGAGTTCGTTCGACACGTTCGAAGACGGTACTTTCAGCCCGCTCTTGGCGATCATTATGATTATCGCTGTGCTGGTCGGCATCGGGACATTCGTCCGATTCCGTGATACGGACGACGAAGCGGTAAAATCGACCGCCGGGGAAGAACCAGGGCCGACGGAAGCGGGTGCGACCACCACTGAGCCAACAGAGGAGCTCCAGGAAACGGAACTTCTCACCGACGAGGACCGTGTCGTGAACCTTATCGAGGAAAACGGTGGCCGCATGAAACAGGTTCAGATCGTCGACGAAACTGGCTGGTCGAAATCGAAAGTCAGCATGCTCCTTTCGGAGATGGAAGACAGTGGAACCATCAGCAAACTCCGCGTCGGCCGAGAGAACATCATCAGTCTCGAGGGCCACGAGCCGGAGGCGACGAAGTCGCCGTTCGACGAGTGAGCGAACTCCGTGCATGCTACTTAACGCCACTCCTGTATCGAAACGGAATCCTTAAACAACAGTCGGCAGTAGGAATATGTACGCGCTCCGATGGTGTAGTCCGGCCAATCATATTGCCCTCTCACGGCAATGACCTGGGTTCGAATCCCAGTCGGAGCATCCCCACCTTCCTCCCGTCCGGTAGTTTTCAGCCGTGAACAACTAGTGAATTAACTCATGTTCATGGGCAATGCGGTTCAGAAGACGTATCGAAGTCCACGCCCTCTTGCGATTCGCCTGAAATCCAGGGCAATGAAGTTCACCGGGCACAATCCAACGCCGTCTTGCGATTGGCAAAATCGACGGGCAATGACCTGGGTTCGGAACTGGAGGGCAGGCAATGAATAACGCCGACGAGGCAACTACCCCCCTCGACGGGGTCAAAGTCGTCACGGAACCCTCGGAAAAATTACTCAACCAGCGACAGCTCATAGACTACCGAACGCAGCGCGAACAGTGCCTCGAATGGCTGCTGACGTTCGGCAAAGACCCGTCTCACGCGGAAGGATACGCGAAGACGACGGTCAAGAACCGAACATACCGAATGGACATGTTCTACCGCTGGGTCTGGCAAGAAGAGGGCGGGTACACGTCTGGGCTTACCCTCGATCACGCTGACGGATACCTGAAACACCTTGCTCGCCAAGAAAACTCAAACGCACACAAGAGCGCCTGTCGAAAGGCGGTGATGATGCTGTACAAATGGCGACGACACGAGCGCGGCGGCGAGGAGTGGGAGCCAGAAATCACGTTCTCTCGCAGGAACCAATCGACGACACCGCGGGACTACCTCACTCGGGAGGAACGTCCGAAAATCCGGAACGCAGCGCTCGAATACGGGAGCGTTCCAAGCCGAAAGAACGTGTACGGTGACGAGCGTGACCGGTGGCGATCGTACCTCGCCCAACGGTTCGAGAAACCGAAATCCGAACTCACTGAGGACGATTGGGAACGGGCAAACAGTTGGAAGATCCCAAGTATGGTCTGCGTCAGCCTCGACACGGGGCTCCGTCCGATCGAAGTCGAACGAGCCCGCACGAGATGGGTCGATCTGGAGAACGCAGTACTGCGAATCCCGCGCGAGGAATCGTCGAAAAACGTGGGTAACTGGATCGTCAGCATGCAGGACCAGACCGTCGAGATGTTGGAGAAATGGCTCGAACAACGCAAAATCATCGATAAGTACGACGACACCGACGCACTGTGGCTGACGAGACGGAGCAACCCATACCAGTCAGCGTCATTACGGAGCTTACTCCACAACCTCTGTGAGATCGCCGACATCTCGGTCGAGAACCGACAGATGAGTTGGTACTCAATCCGACACTCGGTTGGCACGTACATGGCCAGAGAGGAAGGGCTCGCAGCGGCACAAACGCAGCTCCGACATCGATCCCCTGAGACAACAATGAAATACGACCAGGCACCGGTAGAGGACCGCAAAAACGCGCTGGATCGAATGGGTTAATCAGCAGTTTCGGGCGAGTCGTCGTCCGACAGTATTTTTCGAGTGATGTCGACTTTTGCCTCGGTCGTATCCTCAATATAAGTGTCTGCGTGCAGTGTCCCCCCGCCGAGATCTGTTAAGACTGCATCCGTGCCACCCGACGTTGTCGATCCTTCATCTGCAGTCGTGGTGTCAGTGTCTTCGGCGTACGGGTTATACTCTGGATCCTCGGCTGCTCGCTTCGCTTTCCGACGGCTTTTATCGAGAGTTTGTTGTCGCTCCTCGGCGGCCGAGTTTCCGTACGTGGATGCGGTCGTCTCGAAGACCTCGTGGCGTAGTTGATCGTTCGTCTGCGTGAGACTTCCATCGGATTTCATGTGCCGACCCAGCGTGTGTCTCAGACTGTACCACCTCACTTCTCGGTCCTCGGTCGGCACGTCAGCTTCTTCACAGAGCTTTCGTAAGAGGTTACAGAGACTCCCCGATTGATACGGGTTCCCCTCCCTGTTGAGCCAGAGTTTGTTGGATCCGTCATACTTTTCGAGATGTCGCCGTTCTCGGATCCATCGACTCATCCCATCGCATGATTCCTCGGAGAGCGAGATTATGTATTTTTCTCGCTCTTTCGCGGCCTGTTCGCGGGGGACCTTCAGAATCTGTTGTTCGGGCTTGTACCAGTTGACCTCTGCCTCCTGGATCTCTGCCGGAATGAGCCCGGCGTCGTATCCGACGCTGATGAGCGTCCAAATCTTGGTACTCTGGTCCGCTCGCTGCCAATCTTGTCGCGTAACATCCGTTTTCGGTTTGCTCAACCGCTGTGCGACGAGACCGTGTATCCGATCACGTTCCTCCGGCGACGTTTCGTAGTACGACGGGAGTTTACCGTACGATTTCGAGACGTTCAGTAACCGGCCAACCTCCTCGTATGTGAATTCGGCTGCTGACGTGTGGGGTCCATCAGAGAATTTAACTCGCGGACGCCACTGGAACTCAAGCGTCCCCTCGTGGTACTGCCACTCAAAGTATTTTGCCAGTGCGTTAGTGAATTTCCGTTTCGAGGCATCGGTGTAATCGCCGCCGTCCACTTTTTGTATTTCGTCGCGCGCCAGTAGTAACAGTAACTCGTCGGCCTGATCAGTGGTGAGACGGGTCTTATCCTCCGGATCGAAAGATTCGATCGCAGTTCGATGTAGCTGGTCGAGACGGCGGTAGTAGTTATCCGCGTTCGCTTTCGACAACGGATCATGTTTGAGCGGAGACTTTCCCTTCTCAATCATCCAATTGTAGAAGGCCTGCCGTTCTTGTTGTACGGACTCCGCATCTTTTCCTAACATTTCGACTAATGGTTCGCTTAGTCCCTTGTTTTGTTGTGATGCACTCATCTGTGGAGTGCATAGGTTAAACTAGTCGTCACTTATAAAGGATTGCCCCTAGAGAGCATGTCATAGAACGCTTTGCACAGACTTCGGAAAGAGCAGCAGAGCCGAAGGTGTTACCGGAGCAGCTACCCAACCTTTGGATAGGCGTCAGAAACAATCTGCTGAATATAGAGGATGGATGCCCACGACGACCCCGTTTGTTTCACGCTGAAGGCGCTGAACCATCCGCTCACTACAGGTGCTTATTGAACGCTGGACGGTTTGTCAGCCCTGATAGACTTTCAAAATCGTGTTGAATACAATGCGCGAATGTTGCACAGCCTGAGTTGGGATCTGCGGGGTTTGCGATCGGTTATCACAGATTAGTTGAGGGACAACATCCAATCAATTTCCATGATGAATGTCTGGAAAGGACTTTATATGCAACAGATGGTTTGAAACAAATGGTTCAAAGTTGTTTTATTGATTGTCAACCTATGTCATGTACTTATTATCTATATCTGTTCAGAAATTTTGATTTTATAGGTGGGAACAATTGAGAATCAAGTAAGATAAGTAGTCTTCTGTTCTTCTCAGATAATAGGCCTGTTAATAATGCAGTGGCGATATCGAGAAACGGTTCTTACTCTATGTACGCTGGCATTTTTTATCACCACGATGGGGCGTTTGGGGATTAGTCCGTTAATTCCCGAAATTTCCGAAACATTTTCTGTCTCAAATACGATCATTGGATTGTCACTGACTGGGATGTGGTTCGCGTATGGTCTTGCTCAGTATCCAAGCGGACTATTCGCAGACCGATTCGGGGAACGCCGAATAATTTTTCTCTCTGTTGGAGGATCAGCAATTGTTATATTTGCCGCTTCAGCGTCGCCTTTCTTTGGATTGTTTTTCTTGGCAGTGATGTTACTTGGTGGAGTCGCAGGACTTCACTACAGTGTTGCAACGACACTGCTCTCACGGACTCACGATGAGGTCGGTACTGCGATTGGCGTTCACAATTCTGGAGCAACGGTTGCTGGTTTACTCGCACCTCTTGTCTTCGTCTGGATTGCGGTCCGATTCGGGTGGCGAGTTAGTATCGCTACTGCTGGGTTACTTGCTGTCCCGATAGCAGTTCTTTTTGCATGGAAAATCCGAGAGATGGAACCACGTCATTCAAAAACACCTTTTCGGGAACGAGTTCTAGGTTCCGAAATTCGAGGAATACTCACACGACCATCAATCTTGTTTACACTCATTATTGCTACAATTTGTGAATTTGTATGGCAGGGGACAGCGACTTTTCTACCAACATTCTTTGTGGAATACCATGATGTTTCTACGACCTTTGCTGGTGGTCTCTTTTCGGTTTATTTTCTCATCCAAGCGTTCGGTCAAATCAGCGTTGGCGCTGTCTCTGATCGAATTGGATGTGACAAAACTATTGCCGGTTGCATGCTGACTGGCGTCATCGGATTCTGTGTTCTCGTAATGAGGTCTGATCTTCTTTCATTTATGATCGGCGTGACGTTTATTGGTGTTGCTATGAGTTTTGCTTCAGCCCTTCTACCCAGGTTTCTAAACGTTTTTGCAGTTCAAGAGGAAAATATTGGTCTTGGTCTCGTTCGGACCATCTACATGATTGTTGCGTCTTTAGGTTCGGTGATGGTAGGACTATTTGCTGATTTGTTTGGGTGGGAAGCTTCGATCACTTTTCTCGTGGTCTTACTAGCAAGCGTGTTTGTTGCACTTTCGGTTAATTGGCTGCTTAGATTCGGATATTAATCTTCTATTGGTGAAATTGATTGCTACTCCGTCACCTCTCCACCTATACTTACCGCGAGTTTTATTCGGATGCGTTACTTCTCATCGACGCGCTCGAACGTCACGACGTATCCGATCTGTCCGAACTGGAGACTGACGCACTCGTGAATCTCTACACGCTGTGCTCTGACGTCCAACGAAACGCCAACGGGTTCCGACAGAACACCGCCGACGTGTTGCTCGACAGACTCCATCACAACCAACCGGTCCACGGCCAGTACGGGTCCGTCCAGCGAACGTCCCGCCGCAACCGTTCGCTCAAGGGCAAAGAGGAAGTACTGGCCGCGCTGGGGAATGAAAGAATCGATCGGGAACGTGTGACGAGCGTCGATTCGAGCAAGGTCGATGAGGCTCTAAAGGTGACGGAACTCCCGGAGTCGGCCGTCTACGAGATCGACGAGAGCGAATACGTCCGGAAAGCCGAGGTCGACGAGGACGTCAAAGAGTCGCGTCTCCAGGGGCTGAAAGACCGCTTGGCAGCGAGCGAAGAAAAAGAGACCGACGATCTCCGACGCGAAATTGAAGCACTCGAAGACCGTATCGATGATCTCACGAGTTTCAGTACCGGATCACAGTTACAGAACTGATTCGATTCATCGATTTGTGCTTGATAGTAATAAACCGGTTCAAATGCCTGCGAGCGTTGCGTGTGCGCAGCAGGAACGGCCAGCTATTCTCTGCTCTGAGCAGAGGCCGTTCGAACCGCGCATCGTTTCGGCAACCGGACCGGTATGTGCGTCATTCAGAGTCGTCAAGCCGGTCGGCGAGCGCGTCCATCAATTCCCACAGGAGACCGGACACCGATCGTGCACCGAACGAAACCGGCTCATGGGTGTATGTGTCATCCGCGTCATCGCGTTCCTGATAGTGGAGGAGTCCATCGACGTGGGGGTTTGGTTCACAGTGGAATCCGCAGTCGAACCCGTCCGATTCGCTGTAATGGATGGTGTAGTACGCCTGTATCGGGGTCCGCATCCAGGCATCGTTCGTACGGTCGGCCGCTTCGGGACCGGGTGACGGATCCGGGATCCACGTCACCCGGAGAGACGCGGTCTCTGCTGTGCGACCGAACCACGATGGACCGAGCGTGGCCCGTAATTCCTGGTACTCGTCCGGTGGTTCCCCCTCAATGGACCGAACGGCAGGGTGTCGCGCCAGTTCGCCACGTAACTCGCGCAAAATGCGGTGTCGATCACGACCCGGATCCGAACCCCCATCGAAGCGAACACGTCCTCGGGAGGAATCAGGCGTAGCGCGTCGGGGGGCGCCAGTGTCGGACTGGTTCTTTGACGCATTCCGGTCGCCGGTCATACGGTGACCGACGACGGGTCAGACGTCCAGGTGTCGTAGTTCTTGATCGCGTCCTGCACGAGCGAGAGGCGATACCGGGCGAGTTCCCAGTCGCTTGCTGCCCGCGTCAGTTCGTATGCGAGCTCAGCAGAGACATCGTCCATGGCTGCTTGTTCACGGAGTGCGTCGGGGGAGTCAGCGTTATACTCGGCTTTCCACTCTGCGATATCTTCTTTCAACGCCGCTGCCTGTTCTGAGAGTTCCCGTTTTGTCGTGTCTTCGAGAAACTCCCGGACGTCTCGGAGTCGCGTGTACAGCGGATCCGGATAGTAGTGGCGGACCCCGTCCTGCTCGGTCGCCATCACGACACCAAGATCGATGAGTCGACGGAGATGGTCCCGCGCGGTATTCGGAGAGACGGCTGCCTCTTCAGCGATCCAAGAGGCGGGTCGGGACTCCGAAAGCGTCATCGTGACCGACTTCACCCGATCAAACGCCGACGCGTGCTCTTTCCACGCCCCTACCCATTCTGTCTCGTCGCCGGACGTATTTTCGGGCGGCATACGCTACAGTAGCCGCTTGAGCATAATAATTCTACCTCTCCTCAAATTATTGCGCACGGCCTGCTAGTGTACTAGTCATGATTTCTGGCTGAGGACCTTGTCAATATTGTCGACTTTCCTTAGCTAAAATCGATAGCCCGACTGGTTCGTCAACGCACGCCATGGCCCAAAAGGAAGGTAGAGAATGCTCATTACTTAACGTGCAACTGGCCTGGTCGTGTTAACTTAGTCGGTGTTTGCGTATTCCGGGCCGAGCACGCGTGCCCAGAGATCCTGTTTGGATCGTTTACCAGTCCCGTCCTCTTTGTCCTCACGGGCAAGTCCAGCAGTCAGCTGCAGCAACTTGAACAACTCCGTTATTGCTTCTTGCCCCAACTCGATTACATCTGGCCCCATGGCGACGTGATGAACGGGTCGTGGATGTTCGTAAAACGTATCGTACACGTCATCGGTGATCCACTTGAGATCCTGCATCGACTCCGGGACGTCACCAAGTATCTGAAGGCCGGATAACCTGGCTGAACAACGCGAGCATCGTTCCTCAATGTAACCGATTTCACAGCAGGTTTGGACAGAGATCAAGCCCTGAACTACCTCCTGAAAGTCATGGTATGCCTCCGGGGCTATGCCCTGTTCGACGAGTTTTTCATGATCAATATCTCTGCACTGCACCGGTTCGGAATCACGTGTGTCTGTCATATTCGCAAACCGTTGTAATCTACACGCTATTTAAAAGGTAAGCCCTCAGCTGGTATCATTATCCGATCAAACCGCCATAATACCGCTACAAATCAAGATTGTCCACTCAATATTCCTCCTTCCGAAATACAATCCAAAAATAGTGGGGTGGAATAAACTAGTGGTGTCTCTAACCGAGAACTCAAAACAGCACCTAGTAGCAGAGCCATCCCCGAGTTTTTCAGATATCATTGAAATTTTCCGGTGAACGAATAGCGCAAAACCCATGCTGATGTATGGGAACGCGCGCGCCAGCACATCGATCGAGAGCAAAAACAATGGAATCCTTGAAATCATCAACAATAACCGAGATTTACCAACTCACAGCCCTCTCCGTCTGAGAAACCAGGGCCACTAGGAAGGACGCTCGAGCAGAGATCACCGCAACTGCTGCGACTGTTTATTCCCTGTCATGCGTAGCTTTGACTTCTTTGGAGCTCCGGTTGTGTTCGTATGTTGCTGACTCGTGGCATTTCCCGCCAGTCGTCAGTAAGGGTAGTACTTCGGCTCGAGATCGTACAGCGAGACGCTACTGTTCTCATCGAAAACCTCAGTCCCTGACTCAGCGTTGTCTACCACACTGCGCTCGTCACTACCCGATGTGGGTTCGTGAAGATCGATCAAACGATAGACGGCTTCCCCAGACCATCCACATTCGCAACTCGCTCGCGCGTGCGCTCCATTGTACGGATCAAGTGCCGGCTCGATAAGCTTCAACTCACTGCTGCACACCGGACACCGATCATCGATTGCTGAGTAGCTGTGGCCGCCGATCGCTCGGAGATGATCCGCATCCAAACCGTGTTCAGTGAGCACAGCCTCAAGAGCGGTTTCGAGATCGTCAAGGAACTGCTCATGATCTGCCTCGTCAGTGGGTACCGCTACTTCCTCGAGTTGGAGGGTTAACTGGCATCCTGTCGCCGATTTGTCGTACCTCATGTAACAGGTTGGTAGTCTCCCTCACTTAATGACTTGCAAAAGGGGGACGCCCCATGGAGTGTGAACAAGTAGACACTCGAGACAGACCGAAGACGATCACCGACCATTCTCAGAGAGGAAAGGTCGCCGAGTTACACGTCTGTTGTAACTAGTTCGATTGCAATTCAATCAACTCAGTCGTTAACTGCTGAAGTTCGTCTTCTTCACCAATCGCGGTTAGCCACCTTCAGGAAGTGCCTCGACTCCAAATCGCGCGCATGCGATTGCACCGACAACGGCACCGATCAAAATTCTCGCTTCAAGCCAACTGCAGATCCTCCTTGATGACGGTCCCAGCAGAGCCAACGAACTCACCTCCTCGTTAGACATCCAGGTATGTATCAAGGGCTCCGTGATACTCAGTTTCCTCCGCTATACACACAGGTATTGTGAATTGCCTCAGGGCTTGACCCCGAGGCACTCGCCTCGACCCGCCTATAGAATTTCAGAAAGAGTCGGATGGCAATTGTTCGGCTGAGGTGGGCGGTACTGTTCAGTACTGATTTTGGACTTTATCGATCTTGCATTGGACACAGAGATCATCAGCAAAGCACGAGACACTGTCGTACGGACAGTCGTATTCCTCTACGTGAACAGACTGACGGCGTTTTTCCTGCCGCCAAACACTTTCCCAGTCGTCGATATTCATATCGGCAGACGTGAAAACGACGTTATCGTCTCGATCCACGATTTTTGCTACCGTCACCGAGTATTGGTTCTCTTTGACGATGTCAATCGCACCCTCGTATGAGCTACAACTGAGTACCTCCGTTCCAGATTCATCATCTAAAAGCCGAACTCGGATTGATCCGTCGTATTCTTCCGTTGGATCCAGCCCAGAAGTCATGGTGCATAGTTTCGAAATAGTGTCTAAAAAGTTGGGATCCGAGCACACCGCAAGGTTGAATCGATGACAGCGTTCCTTCTCGGGACGGCAGCACTCAATCGGAACCACGAGGTTCCGGTATCAGCCGCTCTACTCTGAAATATTCCGGAGGAACGACCGAACGCTGTTGAGGACTTCCGACTGTTCGTCGACAATTGATTGCAGTTTCTGATGTACTTCCGTGTAACGTAATGTTCACCGAGGATGCGGCGGCTCACGTTCATGCGATCGCTCACGATATCTACTAGGATATCTTCGGAGAGAAAATGGATGATGCTCCCATGGCGAATGGCGTGGAGACTGACCGCTTCTGGGCATTTTGCGTTCACCTTCTCTTCACAATCGGGACAGGACTCGTCGCTCTCACTATCAGCAGTAGTGCACAGATTCGAGGTTCCTATTCTGCCTCGTACAGACCCCTATTTACTGGTTTCCGGTAGGATTTTTGTCTTGAGTCCTACTAAGCTATCTCTGCTCGGGACTCATGTTAACGTATGGCAATCGACCTTCAAAATCTCTCTACAGAAGACACTCACCAACTTGTTGAACTGAAGAGCTACCGCACGTTTAAGCAACTCTTCACTGACGTCACTGCACTTCGCATTATCTCATTCTGTACGACACCACAGTATCTCATCGAGACAATCGACGACATCGCACCGAACGCAAAGCTCGAAATAGTCATCGGAGATGCGACGACGTATCGTAAGCAACTCAAAGACAGTGTTGAACTGGCCGATCGCCTCGAGCAGTTCCGTCGAGACGGACAAGTCACGATTTTCGAGTGCCCGAACCGGAACGTCCACGATAAGCTCTACCGACTTTCGTTCCCTGATAACGAAGTCACCTGGCTCATCGGTTCAGTTAATTTTTCGAAGAACGGGTGGAGTCGTCAGCACAATAGCACGACAGTTCTCGAAACGTCGGCTAAGTCACGTATCGATAAAGACCTGACAGCCTATTTCGACAGCATCCAGAGAGCATATGCCGAACCGTTCATGGAAGATTTAACTGCTGCTATCGACGAGACGGATGTTGAGGAGCGTCGAGCGGTCATCGAAACGTGGCTTGACGTCGGAACGACTGAGCAGACACCTGAAGCAGAATTCCTTGCCGAGGTAACCGACCATATCGATGAAACAGTCGACGCTGATTCGATTGCAGTCTCTCTCGATGAAGGTCCCGCTGTGAGTCAGGATGATGAACCGATATCAGATACTGTACCTATTGACGGGCTTCCAGACCACCGTGTCTCGCTCTCACTCGCTCATCTTGACCAGACGGCCCGAGACGAAATTACAAAACAGTTCACCGCCGCTGGTGGGAGCGTTACGAAAAACACGCTCACGCTCACGCCAGGTGTCTTCCAAGACGTCTCTACACGACGGTTTGGCGTTCCTCCAATGCGGTATCGTGATGTTGATGGTCACCCTGAACTCCGGTTCCACGCTGATGGCCGTGTCTACGACCTCTCCGAACCGCTTCCTGACGACCCCGCAGCAGTCGATGCTGCGTTGGCTCACTTAGAATCGTACTTTGACCTCGTTGCCGAGTACGGACGAACGAACAACGCAGATCCCCTCCGAGCAACGCTTTTTGAAGCGTTGCTCTGGATGTTTTGGGCTCCCTTCGCCACGCGCCATGCTGAGTTCTATCGATCTGCTGGGCTTGAGGAACTGGACAAGACCTTACCAATGCTGTACATTCATGGCGACCCATCTTCCGGCAAAGGGACATTCGCCCGATTCGCGCTGTCATTACTTTCCCGTGGGCGCGTTGATCGCCCTATCGACGCTGATGACATCACCGTACGGAAATTGCGTCTGCTACGAGCAGCCGATACGTGTTTCCCACTCATCGTCGACGATATCAAAGCCGATCGAGTGAACTCACTCACCCTCCTCCGGAACTATTGGACCGACCATTGGGAGCCCGATATGCACTTCCCACGATTCTGCTTCATCTCGAACGACAAGCGGCCAGAAGGTCCCGAACGCGAACGGATGCGTCTCCTTCACTTCGATGTCCACTTCGATCCGTCTGATCAGGAGGGACAGGCAAAGGTCAACCGTCTTATTGCGACTGATAATCCGCTGTTCTCCTGGTTTGCGTACCAATACCTCCGTACTGACCTGAGCCTGCAGCCGTCAGGAACGCACGCACCACCAATTGTCGAGATCAGGGACGTCATGCAGGAGCTCTATGCATACGCTGGACGCCCACTTCCTGAGTATTTCCCCGACGTCCCTGCAGAGACAGTGCATGACGTGGGTCGTGATCGGTGGGAAGAATTGCTCACCTCTGACCGAGTAACTGTTTCGACTGTCGATGAAGGACTTCAAATCCGTTTTGATAAGGAAATGCGCTTCGACTACACTGAGTACATCAGAGCAATTCCGCTGTACTGTCGGCCTGACCGGCGTGGCCTTGACGTAATCATTCGTGAACCAGTAGCATTCGAAACCTGGCTGGGAGGTGAACCCTGGGTTCAGCAAACACCGTTCCAACGGATTACCCAGCGTTTCACTAAGTGAACCGCCTCAGGATTACGCCCCAAGGCATTCGGACCGTTCCGCCTGTAGAGTGTCGTGAGTTCGTCGGAATCGCCTATTATTAGGGCCGAACGCGGTTAATCAAGGCTCTGAACACCAGTCGAATCACCTCCACCGAAGTCAGCTTCTTCAGACCGTGAGGGTTCGCGCTGTCGCTGCTCATAAGCTTCACGCCAGTCATCAATTATTGGACGACTCTCGGCACCGTGCTCTGTGCATCGACGCCGGACTTGAACGAGTGCCGGTGTGTTCATGGCGTCGCCGGAGACAATTGCTTGCCCAGGCGTCAATCCAGGTAGTTCACGGGTGACATCCTCACCAGCGGCCTCGACAGACTTCTTGATCGCGTCTTGGTCATTCGGATTCCGAATCTTCATTGAGATCTGTGTCCCGCACTGCGACAGTACGTCCGGGTCAATCTTTGACGGCCGTTGACTGATGATTCCGAGTCCGAACCCGAACTTACGCCCTTCGGACGCGATCGTCCGCATGATCCCAAGCGATGGGGCATCGCCGGACGCAGGGGCGAACCGATGGCCTTCCTCAAACAGCGCGAAGACCGGATGATCGACTTCAGAGTCACGTCCTCGCACGTCGTTGAGGCGCTGTCGGTACAGTCGCCGCACGAGAACCGTTGTGATGAGTTGCTGATCCCGTTTGTCCAGCGTGTCCATCTGAAGGACCGTACACTGACCAGGGTCTACGATTTCGTCCAGGGGAACGTTCTCTTCAGGGTGGAACAAGTCGTTCCGTTGGATCGACCGTCGAAGCCGCCACTCTAACGCTCCGACACTGGCGTCATCCGAACCGAAAATTTGCTCCATCTCGTGGATGAGATCATCGACTCCCCAGGTACGACTCTCTTGGTTCTGTATCGAACGCCACGCTGTCGAGAGCCGTTCTTGCATCCTGTTGCTCGGATTATCCAAGATCGCCATGACATCCCCGATCTTCAACTCGGAAATTCGAACACGGAGCCGATCCGGATCGTAGTACACGACGTCCGGCTGGTACCCGTCTTCTCCCTGGAACGCCTCGTGACCCTGCATTTCGCTCAGCGTATCATATTCGCCGTGTGGGTCAAACACCAGTAATGATGCGCGGGAACTGGGCCGCATCATTTCCTCAATCAGGACGGATGCGGTGTATGATTTCCCGCTGCCAGTCTCTGCGAGAATCGCCAAGTGTGTCGAGACGAATTCCTCAATAGGAACATGGATGTTTGTTGCTTCCTCCGCTCGATTTAGTAACCAGCCAATGTGTGCGACGCCTCCCAACTCAGCCACGTTGGCGCGGTCGGTTTCACAACCGAGGTTTGGCAGCACCGTTTCGAGCTGAGGGTCCGGTGCGATAGACAGTGGCGTTCCCGGATCAGGAAGTTGCCGCGGGTTGGCGAACGTCGTCATATTCGTATCGTAGTACCCGATAACCGTCGCTGTCAAACGGTACAATTCCGTGTCGTCGTTCGGGACACCGAGTGTCGCCGCGACCGTGTCTGGCGCAACTCCTGGATCAGCGAGGAAACCCTCCGGAAGGCCCCTGATTAACTCACGGTTCGTCACGCGAGCAAACACCGATCGGGTTTCGTTCTCGACCGAGACCGAGTACGTGATGAACTCACCTGTCTTGATCGTCCTCTCCGCTGGTGCAACGAAGACAAATTCGTTTGGTCCGTCCCCAGGGCCGGCGACCGTCCCGATGACGTTCGAGCGGGCCGCCATTAGACTACCCCTCGCTGCTGGCGCGCCTGCCATTTCACGTTCTGCTCAACCACGTCTAATACGCGCTGACTCGAATCGTCCTCCGGAAGCATTCTACGCAATCCGTCGATGATCGTCACGACTACTTCTGACCCGAAATCACCTGCAATATCTACGAGTCGATCCATATACGCCAACTGTATTTGCCCGTCGACGCGGTGGAACGCTTCAACGAAGTCCCTCGGACAGTGGTACACCGTGTCGTCGACTTCCAGCGTCCATCGCGGCATTTGGTGACTTGGATCCGTAATCGCCCGGTCGTCAGTGATGACCGCAGTGCCGAGCAACGCAATCCCGACGAGCGTCGTTCGCTCCTCAAGGTATCCTGGAGTGAACTGTGCCTGATCATCTTGAGCTAATCGTGGCCCAGTTCGCCCCTGATCTGGATCTACTAACTGCGTGTCGTAAATCACGCCGACAATCGCGTGTTCAGTCCCGTCCACAGTCTTCTTCATGAAGACCGGTTGCCCAAACTCGCGTTCGTGCAGTTCCGGCGGTCGGTCGCAGTCCCGCTCCTTGTACACCTCCGCGACGTAATCGAGGTGGCTGTTCGAGGATACGATACTCCCAATCCGGACACACGAATCGATGTCCGGTGAATCATTAGGTGTTGATGCGTTCGTCATGGTTTTCGAGAGGTGTTATTGCGTGTTGCTTGCTCAATGTGGGCTACCAAGCCAATGTGATGCACGATCATAGTCATCGGCGGCGGAGTTCCTTGCTGAGTGCTTTGGCGTTCCATTCAAGCGGGACGTCGTTTGAGTCAGCCCACCGCTGGACAATCCGATGGAACTGTTGCCGGTCTTGGTGGTCAAGTACAGCGTCACTATCGGCTTGCTGTAAGATTTCGGGGTATCCACGCCCGACACCAGCCTCAGCCCGTACGATCTCGACAGTATACTCGTACATCGAATCGTACCCCTCAGGCCCGTCGCGGCGGCACAGCCATCCAGGGAACTCGATCCGATCGAGCCCAGCACCAGGTGGGACGTTCAGGTACGAAAATAGGATATCATCTTGGAACTCGTACCGTTTGCCTTCGTATGTCGTCTGTAACGCGTCGATGCTCCCGTCGCGCTTCGAGATGAATGGGATCGTCGTATCGCCCCATGGACTCATCAACTCGGTCAAGGCATGCGCGTCCGGAATGACACGGTCAGTCTCGAACTTATCTTGCAACAGGAGTCGCGTCATCTTCACCAGTTCAGTCGCGCTCGAGCCCGCGACGTACCCGACCAACGGTATCTCATGGTGGTGACTCGCTGCGATCACCCGGCTCAACGTCGAGATGTATCGCTCGCGTGTCTCCGGCTTCAACGGATTCGCAAACGATGCGATCAGCGGTCCGTCATAGAACACGACCGGCGTGTGCTCGATGTCACCGGCATCACGAGCAGCTGCCAGGTCCACGAGTTGTTCGACGAGCAGTGATCCCTCGTATTCGAATCGGTGGTGACCGACGAGTTGCGAATCAACGAACCGGTAATCCCCATCCTCCGATTCCTGTGTGATCTCGTTGGGCGTCAACAGCTGCCCGTCGACACCTCGGTCGAGTCGCCCGTCGGTGTGATGGTAATTGACCGCCCAAGCTGCCTGTACGTACGCCAACGGTACGTTGAACTCCGTAGTCGGCGGGAGTTGCGACCCGTCAACAGCCAACACTGGCACATCACTGAGAATATCGCGCGCCCACTCGTTAATCTCCTCGTGATTTTCCCACCCATCACTTTCGGAATGTGGGGAAACAAGACTACTCGCGGAATTGAACTCGTCGGTCGGGTACGCTCCGGGATATGATGCTCGCTGCAACTTGTCACGTATCTCCTCGCTTGTCCACTCATCAGGAAGCCGCTGGAACACATCCTGATACCGTTCGACGATCCCTGTACCATCGTGCAGATACGCTTCGATCGTCTCAACGCTGGACTCCAACTCGGCAGCAACCCCGTGTTTGTCTATCGTCATTAATTCACGGTCACCTCTGATGACTGCTGGTCCTTCTCCACGGTGACTGTGTAATCCGTCATCGAATCGAACGTCTGATCGTGACTAATGACCGTGAGCTGCTCGAAGCTTTCCAACTGCTTCAATTGCGTAACCAAGTTCCGCTTCTTCTCTCGGTCCAGATTTGCCGTCGGCTCGTCGAGGAACGCCACACCGACCGACGCCAACTGTTCAAGGATGGCGAGTCGCACTGCAAGCGCAGCCGCCATCTTCTCACCACCACTCAGCGTCGAGAACGACTTCCGCACATCTGCATCGTGCACGACGATCTCGTAATCGCTCGTCCACTCCAGTGTCTCCGCGGATGCGCCACGGATCGTCCGGAACAACTCGTTTGCTCGCGTCCCGATCCGGTCCGTGATGATCTCACGCATCTTCGGCCCGGCTTCCCGCACGTTCTCACGCACCCACGTGGCGAACTGCTGATCTGCCTTCAGTTCCTTCAACTGCTGAAGCTTCTCTTGGCGCTCCTCCAACTTCGCTTCTAACTGCTCAATCTCTTCGCGTACTCGCTCCAAATTCTCCTCCTTTTCCTCAAGTGTTCCTTTGGCACGTTGGATCTCGCCATTGAGATCATCGATCTCTGCATCAAGTTCCTCAAAGCGTTCTTCATCAAACGACGTTCGTGTCTCCTCCAGTTCTGCTTCTATCTCTTCGAAGTCGGTTTCGAGTTCCTCAAGATCGTCTTCTAACTCGTCGACTCTCTCCCGACGCTCCGTAACCTGCGATGCCTGCTGCTCGTGCTGCAGATACGTCTGATACGCCGACTCCGTCTTCTCCATCGTTTCCTTTATGTCGTCGATCTCCTCATCCAACCCTTCAAATTCAGCTAACTCATCCTCAATCTCTTCAAGCGCCGACTGTTGTTCTTCTAACTCAGCGCGCTTTTCTTCCAACTCTTCCGGCGCATCCGCATGCTCGCCCACCCGGAACTCTGCCTTCCGATACTCGTCATACGCCTCTTTCAGGTCATCTCGCTCGGCTTCGAGGGCCGGGAGTTCCTCCAAATCATCTTCTAACTCTGATAACTTCTTCTCAGTCTCCTCTTTCTCCTCGCGGAGACTGGCGAGGTCATCTTCTAATGACTCGACCCTATCCCGGTGAACAGGGAGCTTATCAGCGCGCTGTTTGACTTCATTCGCCGCTTCCTGACGCTCACGTAACTCCCCGAGCTCTTCAGTAAGATCAGCGCGCTCCGCTTCAATCTCCTCAATTCGCCCTTCTCGCTGCTCGATCGTCTTCGACCGGTGTTCCTCGGTTAACGGCTGAGTACACGTCGGGCACGGCGCATCAGCATCCGTATCACGCAAGCGCTCTAATTGCTCTTCGAGTCGGTCCTGCTCGCTCTTCAGTTGCTTCCGACGTACCTCTTTCTCGTTAATCTCCTCCCCGATCTCGTCCGGATCAGTCGTCTCCTCCCACTCCTCTTCGATTTCAGAAATCGTTTCTTCTAACGATTCAATCTCCTCTTCCGTCTCCTCGATATCCACAGTGAGACCCTCGATCTCCTGCTGGAATTCTTCGACGTCGTCTTCACGATCTTTCAATGACTCAATCCGGTCATCCAGTTCCTCATACCGTTCCTTCTCAGTTTCAAGTGATTCCAGCGTCTCTTTTGCTTCCTTCAGCGTCTCCAACTGCTCCTCAAGCTGGTCAACTTTGAACTCGATCGATTGAATCTCCTCTCTCTGCTCGTCACGTTGCTCCTCAAGTGCGTCCCGCTCTTTCTCATCCTCTTCTAACTCGTTCAGTCGCTCATTCGCATCCTGATACTGCTGATACCCGTCACGATTAGCCTCGCACTTCTCTTGGGCTTTCTCGGCAGCTTCAAGTTCCTCCTCAGCATTTTCCAGCTGGTCTTCTGTCGCCTCGATTTCCCG
Source organism: Halostagnicola bangensis (assembly GCF_054653435.1). Taxonomy (NCBI): domain Archaea; kingdom Methanobacteriati; phylum Methanobacteriota; class Halobacteria; order Halobacteriales; family Natrialbaceae; genus Halostagnicola; species Halostagnicola bangensis. Next base: position 2,890,600 of record NZ_BAAIGG010000002.1, read on the forward strand.
ATCCAGAGACTCAACCTCGTTTTCAAGAGATTCAATCTCTTCCTGTACAGCCTCTAACTCCTCGTACTCCGCTTCCTTCTCTGACAACTCACTCTCCTTCCGCTCGATACGCGCCTCAATGTTATCGACTTCTTCAGTCAACGATTCCGCTTCTGCTCTCTCCTCTGGCAGGCTCTGCACCTCACCAGTGAGCGTATTGATGGCGCTGCGAAAGTCTTGCTGTTGGTTCTCAATCGCGTCCGGGATGTCTTTGAGTTGCTTCCACGATTCTTCGTACGCATCGAGATTCAGCAACGCGTCAAACGTCGATTTTCGATTCCGGGCCGTCTGCGAAAAGTCAGACAGAAACCGCGTCTGCGGTACCCCGATGCATGATTCCCACAGACTCTGCAACTCATCCCCGTCCTCAATGCTGAACCGAGCGCACACCCAGTCCATCAACTGGCTTTTCGAATCGATGTCAAGGTCTACCCACTCATCACTTTCAGTGTCGTAGCGATGCACCCCGTAGTTCGACCGGCCAACTGACCTCGTTACTCGGAACCGCTCTGTCCCGTTTTCCGTCGGCGTGTCGAACGTGACCTCGACAGTCCCCGAACTCGCGCCTTCTCGAACGAAGTCCTTGTTGTTGAATGGCAGCGAATCAAACAACGCAAACCCGATCGCTTCCTGAATCGTCGATTTCCCTGCCCCATTCTCACCGAGAATCGCCGTTACACCGCCCTCGATCGGTACCTCTGTCCGGCCTTTGTACGACTTGATGTCTTCTAACGCGACTTCCGTGATTCTCATTCGTTCACCACCCCTGTTGCCTCATCAGCCTCAGCAGGTGACTCCTCTCCTGCAGTTCCTGACTCAGTTCCCGCAGCGCCACCATCCGCGAACGGATCCTCATCAATATCGAGGACTACATCGTCGGCTAACTCCGGGAACAAATTCCGGCGCGCCGAACTCACCGAATCTTGAATGTCCTCGACCGCTTCCTCTGCTTGTGCCATCTGATGTGCGTCCCCCAGCACGTCAGCCACATCCGACGCGTTCTCAGCATACATGGACTCCTGTGCAATCGTCTCAAACACGCTATCCTCCAACGCAGCCGTGTTCAACTGCCCGTCTTTGAACACTTCTCCCTCATCAATCTCCGAAATGAGTTGCTGCACGTTCGCAGTCCGAATCCCCGTGTTCACCTGAACGTACAACGCATCACACGTCTCTTCCGCGTATGCCGCCAGCTCATCTGTTCGGAAGTCCCCGCGACTAAACTGCAGCGTCCCCGTGAACCGCAGATCAAGAATCGGATCTCGTGGTTCACCATGTGCTGTATACTTCGACTGCTTACAGAACTCCTTGACCGCTGACTGTTCGCTTTGTACGTGCTCCTGGAACACCGACTCTAATTCGCCTGGTGACTCATACGGCGTCACATCGAACTCAATACGGTAGTACGGCCGGCGCTTCGACTCGTGGTGCACCACTTCGAAGTCAACTAGATTGTCGTCTTCGGACGCGTTGGGACTCAGACTCGCTGAATAGTATCCGTGTTCCCAGTCATTCCGTCCTTCACGCGTACTGTGTGCCTCCGGTGAACCGGGGTTGTAGATCCAGTCACCGGCGTCGTATCGCTTGTGAATATGCCCGAGTGCGAGGTAATCCACGACCTCCTTCACATCTCGCAGCTCCGCGTGCGTCACCGTTCCACCCAACGTCGGCACCTCGTCTTCCATCCCGAAGTGCGCAAGCAACACTGTGAACGCCGGTTCACCATACTTTTCGTTCGTTGCTTGGATCCCGTTCGCCACTTTCTGGAGTGCCTTCCCGGCTTTCGCCCCACGCCACTGCAACCCGAACACACGAACAGGCCCATCAAACCCTTCTGCCTCGATATCGTAGAACCCCGCGTACTCACCCGGATCATCGGGTTCGTACGGTTTGAATCGAGCCGTATCCGGATCTGCGTCCAGATCGGCTTTCAGAAAGACAACCTGACCACGCTGGTGTAGATAATTCAGCCACGTTACGTTACGCGGCGTCAAATTCTCGTCGTGGTTCCCACGCGAAACCAGAACTGGAACATCGTCCGATATCTGGTCAAGTTCTTGCTCGGTCTGATGGAAAACTTTTGGTCGAAGGTCCCGAGAGTGGAATAGATCCCCTGGTAACAGGATCGCGTCCATCTCGCGCTCCTCAACCATTTCTCGAAAAGCGGTGCCTGTAGATGACACCATGTCGTCCTCACGTTGGTTCAGTCCATACTGTCGATGGCCGAGGTGTGTATCCGCTATGTGTCCAAATGTTAACATTGTGGATGAATCCAAGTCAGTCAGTATTCAGTCAAGGCTATTACCAAATCACGTGACTGAGCATCTATGGCTACATGTGTCCGGACACCTATTAAACATCAGACAACCAAAGTGAAAGTGAAAATCAGTATTTGCGATAGAAATGGGGGCGTAGATATTCGTAACGAGTCTATCGAGAGGTTAATAGGAATAAACACCAGTATCCCTATACCGATTTCCGCGAAACAGTCACTATGGATACCAGTGACCTCCAGCAAATTGATGAAGTCCCGTTACGTGAGGTGTGGGACCACGAAGAACAGGATTTCACACCATGGCTCCTCAAAAACGTGGATCAACTCGCGTCGCTGATCGGCATCGAAATCGAGGACGTCAATAGAGAAACGGCAGTTGGAAACTACACCGCTGATCTTGTCGGGACAGAACCCACAACGAGCGATCCGGTCGTGATCGAAAACCAGTTCGGACCAACTGACCACGACCACCTCGGGAAGTTACTGACGTATGCCGCCGGTATTGACGCGGGATTCGTCGTGTGGGTTGCTGAAGGATTCCGAGACGAACATCGATCCGTTCTCGACTGGTTGAACACCCGTGACTCGGCTGGGGCTCGGTTCTTCGGTGTCCGACCCCGCATCGTCAGCGTCGGTACCGACGACGCTACTCTCGGGTTCGAGTTCACAGTCGTCGTTGAGCCGAACGACTGGGAACGAGAACTCCGTGATCCACTTTCCGATCGGGAACAAGGATACCGGGACTTTTTCGCCGCTCTCGTTGAGGCCTATGCAGATCACCGTCCAAGTTGGAATCGGTTAACCCCGCAACCACGGTCGTACTTGACGTTCGGCGCGGGAATCAGTGGCATCTCGTTCGGATGGGTGTTTCACGGTGAGACGGAATTCTCCGTCGAATTATACATCGATGCTGGCGATGCCGAACAGAACGAAACGATCTTCGAAACGCTCAAAGAGGACCGGACGACCATTGAATCGAATCTCGAAACCGACGTCGTCTGGGAACCGCTTCCCGACGGGCGGGCATGCCGAATCAAAGTTCCACGATCAACCCTCGCCCCCGTTGAAGAACTAACTCCACAAGAACAGAATGAACTGATCGACTGGGGAACGACTCAGATGGACGCGTTCCGTGACGTAATCGAATCCCGGCTCACCCAACTCTAACACCACAAATTCAAACCGTTAGTATCGACGACGCACCTGTCGAGAATGAGTACTCGCATTGGTTCGAAACCTCCAGATCTCCTGAGCCATCAACTTCACGTGCACCGCTCACCGTAGAATGACTCGAATAGACGTGAATCACTAAGTGTGACTTATCCGTGGTACACGTATGCCGATTGAGTTCGGGTTATGGCGTATCGACGATGACAAGTTCACTCGCATCCCGAGCGGGAAGCTCGACGAGGAAGCACGACTTGAGAAACTCCTAAAGACAGATCCAAATCTACTCGGCCGGAACTTACTGATCATCGGACAACAAGTTCGCACTGCGAGTGGAAAACGCGTGGACCTCCTTGGAATGGACGCAGATGGTGATCTGCACATCATCGAACTCAAACGTGACCGCACACCACGAGACGTCATCGCGCAAGCACTCGACTACGCCTCTTGGGTCCGAACCCTCACCTACGATGATCTCACCGAGATTTACAGTGACTTTGACGCTGATCGAGAACTCGAAGAAGCGTTCAGCGACAAACTCGGGTCACGACGACCAGACGGTGAATCCGGAATCCCGGAAGACGTTAATCAAGCACACACTCTGACGATCGTCGCCTCCGAACTCGACGCCGGCACGGAGCGAATCATCGAGTACCTCGCTGAAGAATACGGTGTCCCAGTAAACGCTGTCCGATTCAATTACTACGAAGACGATGGCCGCGAATACATCGGGCGCAGTTGGCTCATCGACCCACACGACACCCCCGAACCACCTACGAAACGTGAAGCATGGAACGGACAAGACTACTACGTCTCCTTCGGCGAGGGCGAACACCGTTCTTGGACCGACGCGCAAGAATACGGATTCATCTCCGCCGGACAAGGCGAATGGTACAGTCGAACCCTCGACCAACTCTCCATTGATGACCGTGTCTTCGTCCACATCCCCGGCGAAGGCTACGTCGGCGTCGGAACCATCACGCAAGAGAAAACCGCAGTCACCGACTTCCAAATCGGTACTGACAACGGCCCCATCAACATCCTCAAAACGGACCTCGACGCTCCGCACATGGACGAGAACAAAGACGACAACTCACTCCGAGAATACCTCGTCGGCATCGACTGGATCGACACGCGATCCGCCACAGACGCGTACTGGGAATCCGGCATGTACGCCAACCAAAACACCGTCACCAAACTCCGCAACCAGTACACTATCGAACACCTCCACCAACACTTCGACATCGACGAGTAGCACCGTCAAGCAAACAGTTTGGAACAACCTGTTTGTGGAACTGGCTTCGATAATCTGTCTGAGAGTACCTTCCGGTCGAGATGTGGGAGTGGCAGAACGAAGACGCTATTCGGCGGTGTAATCCTGAGAGTCTCTCCGGGCGCGATTTCGGGTGTTCGGGTACGATGTGGACGTGAAGATGTCGCGGGACGTCTCTGCGTTTCGCCCGGCGAACCTGCTGGATAACGACCCTGACGACGATATCACCGTGATGGTCTGGCATTGAGACAACGAGGACGCGCTGATCCTGTTAGGGTGGGAACATACTGAAACGCTTAAATCAAAGGTCGAAACGCAAGAAGCGTACTCAGGTGACGAACCGGAAAAGCTAGCGCACCTCGCAACGCGACCGATAGTTCAAAAACACGTCGCATTTGACCAATCTCCGGGACTAACTCTCGTGTAAGTCCTTCTGGCCACAAGGTGAAGCTATGACGGGAAGTCGAGTTCTCTGGGTTCTCTACCAAGGCCGAAGAGAGATATCGTCAGTCATGGGCCAAGTCTCGAGAACTTCCGGTACATCCGCTTCCATCGTCGGAAGGCCGTTTTCGCAGACTTGATCCCGGCAAGCACTTCCGTGAGTGTCGAAGGTTCGGCTTCGGCGTCCGTAATCGCCGTCGGTGCGACCGCGTTCCTCGAGTGAACGGCGTCGTGACATGGTTTACACACCGTGACGAGGTTCTCGAGTCGGTGAACCCCACCGCGTGACTTCGGAACGATGTGGTGGGCGTGTAATTCGACGTCACCATACGGGCCGCCTCGGCGACGGCAGTTTTGACACTGATGGTCATCACGGGCGTACACTCGCCGTCGACGGCGGTCCCAATCTGGTGGGTAGTCCTGTGTCGATTGGCGAACGACCCCCGCTGGTGTCTGGTTCTCTTCAACGGTGACAGGGGCATCGAGGACATCCTCCAGGTCGACATCGTCGGGATCAACTGTCTCACCCTCGGTAGAGAGGTCCAGATCGACGACGTCCTGAAGCTCTGCAACACTCTCGAGGTCGGTCGGGTCGACACCCACCTCCTCGAGAAACTCACGTACTGTCGTGGAATCGTCGTCACGAACTCGTTCATCCTCGGGATGACCGCGGGTCGAACCGCTAGACGGTTCGTCGGTCATGGTCCTCGAGTGCCTCACCGTTTACTAGTTCTGTCGTGCCCATACACTCCCGGCATCCGTGTACGACGCCGTCGTTATCGCCGAAAACTCGCTCAAACCGCGCCGTGACGTGTGATCTACAGGTTTGACATTCAGGCATGGTTGTCCCTCCAGACACCCGCGGTGTCTGCTCGTCTGAGTCGATCGTATTCTTCAACGAATTGTTTGAATTCCTTGTACTTACAATTAGTTCACTCCGGGTAACATTCTCTGTGCCGTGAACGACAGGGATTATTCACTATCGGAAGAGAGCTACGCCAGTGTCTCGAGACGTTCGTCATGGTCGAGGATCGCTTGAACAATGTTGGCATCCTGGAATAAACGGTACTTAGAATATAGTTGGGGAGCCACTCCGGTAATGTCGTCCCCTGTCCGTATCGGTAGTTCGAGATCGAAAGCAAGGGGATTTCTACATTATTTTCACCAGAATAAGACCGTTTTCGAACGCTGATTTTCACACAGTAGCTACATATGACCTAATTCGGAAAAGAAGCCAAATACAGCATCGTTGAAGACTCTTGCAGGATGAACGACCTCACTGGTTTCCAACGCGACCTGTTGTACGTGATCGCAGGTGCCGATCAACCGTCCGGTCAAGATGTCAAGGACAATGTCGAGAGGTACTATGAGAGCGAGATCAATCATGGCCGCTTGTATCCGAACCTCGATACGCTGGTCAACAAGGAACTCACTGAAAAGGGGCAGCTCGATCGCCGGACAAACTACTATGCGATCACTGACGCAGGGAGAGAGAAAATCCAAGAGCGACGAGAGTGGGAGAACCAATACACTGATTTCTGAAATACAATCGTATTCGGCCGGGCTGTACGTTCTCCTATACCTACTCTTTTGTTAAAAAGAAGGCTTATAGAGGCAGAATAGATTTATCGATGTATGTCCACCGAGAATGACGAGAGCTTGCCACATCTCGTTACCATCGTCGGTAGAAACGTGCCATCGAACTACGAAATTACCGTTGACGGCAACATCGAACTGGTGGGTACTGACCCACTTGAGGAAGCCACGGTCGTCACAGACCACGCCGCCGAAGGTGCAGTGGATACCGGCGTGATGCGGTTCCGGTTCTCCGGTCAGATGGCGAACGTGCACGTGACCGACTGGAACGCCGTCTCTGCACCGGAATCGTCCAGCACACCAGAAGTCCACATCAACTACGGCGTCCCCGACCGACAAGAGAACTAACCAGCGACGCAGACACCTCTTTTACTCTGCTGTATCTATCCTCTGTATCTTGCACGCCGCTCTTAGCAGATCCCGGATAGATCAGACTACAGTGCGTTCATTCTTTCCCCTGTACTGAGCAATCACTACGGAGTCCAATAGGCCTGTGATCGATCCTATGACACGCTCTTACCAAGGAATTGGACCACTTCCGTTCGAATCGGTTGGTAAGGCGGGAGCGGCGAGACACCCTCTATTGATGGATTTGGGCCCTACTCTAGCTCTTCAGGCGCTGGTTCCTCGAATTGGAGCGCCTCTTGGACGGCATCAGGAAGCGATGGTCGTGGAGCCGTTTCGTGCCGGCGAACCTTCTCTGATTTGCTCGTCTCTTCGTAGACTGCTCGGGCAACCGGAACACCACGAAGGAAGTTATGTTCGTACAGTACTTCGACACCACGTTCGGTCGGTCCCCAAAACCGAGACGGCAGATCACGTGTGGATATGTTCGGCTCGTGGACGTAGACGTCCAAGAGACCGGCCTCTTGAAGCGTCTCGAGTTGATCGAGAATCGCTCCCTCATTTTTCTGGATCATGTAGGTGAGTTCGGCAAGCGACGCAAGATGGTGAGGATGGCCCAGCAGACACTGGACGATCAGATGGCGGGTCTCTTGGGAGAGTAGCTCCCGCATTTCGCGTTGCTCGGCGAAAGGATCGTCGAAGACATCGTCCGCCGTATGGCTCATAGTGGACTGTAGCATAGCTCTGCATTTAACGATTTGGGACAACTAAGTGAGTAGATCGCCAGAATGACTAAGTCAATCAGAAGACGTATCACTGTACCAGTTATTGTGCGAAATATGACGACTCCATCTGTACCGCCGAACGCCGGACAAATCATGGGTGCTGTCCGTCGCGCTCTGCGCAATGTTGATGTCACACCGGCAGAAGCGATGGATATTCTCTCGTGGGCGCAGGACGAACTCCCTGCCATCTACGAGCGGGACCAGACGGCATATCTCGTCTTGGGAAGTTATCGGTCCCCCTATATCCGCCGGGTTCGGTCGGTAAGTGATCGACTCAATCGCCGCTACGGGACCTATGCATTCCTGATCGGTGATCTGGACGATATCGATGTCTCACGACTTCCCGAGTTTCGCGTGAAGTTTCATCTGACAGCGGCACTCGCCGACTACATCACGACCGTTATCGAGCAGGATGCAGGCGGCGAGATTAACGAACTGGGCAAACTTTCGGAGACAGAATATTTCAGGAAGGCGTATGTTCTGCCGCGAGGCTACCGGTGGGACACAGAACCAAATCTTCGAGACAGGGAAAATGTCCTCGCTGCAGCGGCTCAAATCGAGGCCGCAACTGGTGCTGACGAGGAGACGACACAGTCCGAGCTATCGAAACTTGTCGACCGAGCCTCTGCGGCTGGGATCGATGTGACTGTCGAGGACCTCACAGAGTGGCTTGCCGATCATGAATTAGCGGTTCCCACCTACAGTTGGGTTCAGTTGAACGATTTCAGACTGTTCGAGTTACAGGATCGGTGCTACCCGTGGCTAACCGAAGATGAGTTGGTAGAACGAACAGATGAATTACCAGGTTCTCCGAGACCACAGTGGGAAGAATGATTGTGAACTACCCCTGCCTACTCAGCCGCTGGCGCGGCTTCCTTGAGGCAGGGGCTTCCTGTTTCAATGACACGACTTGCAGGCACACAACGAGTGTCCACAGCGGTCGCAGTCTCCACAAGCGTTGCTTTGGAGTGAACGGCTCTGGTGAATCACTAGGCGGCGGTGATTTACCGGGGAAAACCTCATCACTCGAGGCATCACGCTGGAACAATCGAGATCGCGTCTCAAGGTATCTTGTGGTGACCAACCAGTTGACCGATCTCAGAGAGACAGCTAGACACTCTATCTCGACGCAGTATGGCGATTCACCAAAGCCCTATGAAGGTAAGCCGTCCGATTTGCTAATGGTTCACGCCAGAAACCGACCATATTATCGAGTTACACCGTAACGACCACTGAGCGATTTCAAAAAGGAGAAGGTGGGTAGTCCTTTCGCGCTGCCTTGATTCGGTTTTTACTGGGGGTTTGTGACGCCGCAGTCAGGGCAAAATTCGTACCAGGATCCTTTTGTATGGCTTCGATGCTCGCACTGTCTCGGGTCTGCTTCCAGTGTTAGAAGGTCCCAGTCAGGATCTGGGTGTTCACTGAAGAAGAGGTCGGTCCGTCCATATCCGCGGAAGTCTGTGAGCAGATGGACGGGGCAGTGCTGACAACCATGCAGTTCGACCCGAGTATAACCGTCATAGACAGATTCCGATGACTGCCATTCGTGGAATCCTTTCGGCCCTAGACAGGAAGCGACTTCAGGCCGGTCCGCAAGTGCCTTCTCCAGAACCCCATCCACGTACCGTTGCTTCAGCGATTCTTCAAAATAGCCGCGTAGAGATCGGGTAATAAGCGTGTCCCTTAACACTTTGAGTGGAAGGTCAGGAGTCGTGATCTCATCCGAGTCGTAGATGTATTCGTCAGCTTCCTCATCGTAACGCCGTCGAAGGGTACAGGGCCGACTCGTACAGATCTCATAGTCTTCCTCACAGGTTAGGACGTATCCTGGGACGGTTCCCCAGCTGTGTTCCTCGGTATGATTGTAGCTTTCACAGTTCAAAAAATGTCTAGCAGCGTTGTTACGGACGCTGTATCCAGATCCATCCCGTGCGGCGAAGGCATTACTGATAACTGTGTAGTCAAGTTCGTGTTCTCCAAAATCCGCAGAGGAGAGCCAAACAACAGAATATCCAAGTGAGAGATAATCGTGTGTCGTGGTCCGGACGTCCTTGTCATGGTGCTGATGCTGGACCTCGACGGCGAGACCATTCCCGAAGAACGGGTTCTCTCTTGAGAATTCAACCAGTGCGTCTGCCCGGCGAGTACGGTTTCCGCTACCGCTGTCAGAGACATCGATATCGACCTCTGCAGCGCACCGGTCAGCTTGGCCGGCGAATGTTTCTTGAAGTGTTGCGACAGCGAGTGCAACGCACCGGGCATGAGTCGCTGATTCGCCGGTGGACGTAGCTGAACACGAGTTACCAGCGGTCTCATTGAAGTGATAGAAGTGACGGGCCCGTTTTGTGCCACCGCGGGCATACAGAGTGCCACCGCACTCTGGGCACCGGACCGGGACCTGGTTCGGGACCATGGCAGGGACCACGGTCTTCCCATTTCGCAAAGCCCGGAACGGCATGTTACTATATTGTTACACGGTGATAGTATGTAACTGCCGGTCAGGTCAGTGCCCTATACCGGAAAATGATCTTTGGAGACCCGAGGATTACACCCCTCTGCTGGTAGTTTTCCTGTGCTGGTGGGATACAAAGTTTGAGTTCAGCCTCGCCGAGAGATCCAGACATCCCTCCTCACGACCAAGACGTGTCCTTAATCGGCGGCCGTAAATCTCGCCAGCGGAAATCAGCTTCCCCACCGGGATCAAGGGCGACTCGATACAAATGAGAATCCCGCATCTCGGCAGTGACCGACCCAGCATCATCAGCCAGTACTGCAACAATCTGACCGTGTGTACCGTGATACTGTTCGTGATCCGAATCGGTCTCATCAGGAATATCAATCCGGACGCGATCACCTATCGAGAACCGCTGCATGCCCGAAGTAAACGATACCGAAGAGCGTGTCATAGAAAGCGTCACGTACGAAGCAGTAAGGTGCGGAAAGTGTGTCTAACACAATCGCAACCCTGCGAGACGTAAGTGTTCGTTGCTCTGTGTCTCCGGATCCTCATTGCAATCACCAACTACGAGCGAGGAGTTGATCCAGGACGTGAGAAACTCAAGCTATGAGTTAGATTCTATGACACGCTCTTCGTCCGGCTGTTGCACTCTCTAATCATCACCGCGGAAACGATGCCGCTAGCCACAACACCATCTATGAGATTCATTCTACCCCACCGCCTCGCATCAATCAGACGTTCACGGTCGAATTCACTGTCAAGAACGTTGGTAAGCAGATCGTTTGATCTGACCGGGGAATTCGAGCTCGATACACTCAACCAACAAGACGCAGTTGGCAAAATAGCTGATGAACTGAATCGTTTCTATCAGCTCTTCATTTTACCAGGTGATAAGTGAGGTATGGAAAAAACCGGCAGCACATCTTCTATCCGAAACAACCCTCTATTTTGGTGAATAGACGTAGGTTGCCATTCGTTCAGACGGCATGCATCAACAGGTCTCTCGAGGCTGACGATAGAGTGGCCACAAGTTGTAAAGGTCACCGCAGGAACTCACTGTGCTCAAAATACTCCGCGTTCAGGATCGCATCTGGAAGCGCGATTCATTCACCATCTTGCTCAATAACCGTTCCTGCAGCAACTTGCTTTGCGTCTCAAACGACGGATTCACCTGCAACCGGTAATCCCGATCGTGTACAGCCCACGGTCGAATGCAGCATGATGCGTCTTAGTCAGCGGGAGTACGTTCGTCAAATCCGCCCGGTACTCCGGGTAGTCACTCCACGATAACACATGCGCCATGTCCAACAACCGAGACCGTGTCAGGGCCTGTTGAAATCCGATCATGGAGTACACAGAGACCAGAAGAGGCGTTGAATAATTTTATTATGTTCTGACAGGGTTCTCAATTGTAATGGACACGATCCCCTCGAAAAACCGTCTCATTGAAGGACTCCAATCCTTCAACAAGGAAGTAGACGGCGTACCGACTGTTCGCGGAATGAGAAACGAGGGTCCTTATTCGCCTCACTACTACAAAGAGAAGTTCGGTAGTTGGCACGATGCATTACAAGCAGCGGGCATCCAACCGACACACGGAGTTGACCCAGATGTTGACCGAGAAACGCTCATAGAGGAACTCAAGAAGGTTGGCGGGGTAACGAACCGGCCACCGCGTCGTACCGATGTCGATGAGCACGGTAAGTATCCATACACGCTCTACGACGAACAGTTCGAGTCTTTCATTCATGCACTCAAGGCAGCTGGGATAGAGCCTGATGAGAAGCAGTATCGATTCAGCTCGGTCGAAACTCCTGAAGAAAAGAGAGGATCCGAAAACATCAAGAAACTCCGGAACAATGGTCCTACGCCGTCCTCAGAACTACCGCAAGGCCGGAGTACTAAAGATCGACAGCGCGGGGTATGGAAGTTCACCATCAATTCCGGCTCCACACAACCAGCAGACTCGATCTATTACATGCATGATGAACACGCACCCGAGTTGGTTATCCGCCGGTTCTTCCAACACAACCCCCACGTATTGGAATATCGGGATGCCCACGGCATCAAAATGGAAATTAAAAACCACCAGCCATCGTGGAAAGAAACCGGGAGGGAAATCGTCGACGAACTACTAGAAGAAGGATTGATCCCGCAATCTACGTTCGAAAACCTGGTCGTGATACGAGTTCACGAAGAAGACAAACTGAAATACTGTTTCGATAGTTCTGTATCCACATTAGTTGATATAGATCAACTTCCGGTAGCAGAACTGAATCATGCGGGTTCTCACCCAGTCTGGGGATTTTCGAGAGACAATGAACGGCTATGGCAAAAACTCACAGAAGCGGACGGACTATTATTCAGTACCCGGCCAAGTGTGTTCACCCACTACGTCCCGGTTCTCGAAACGCTCGAAAACACGGATGTCATGACGGAACTGTGGGTCGAATATGAAAACGGGGTCCGGAGCGGAGGAATTGACAAGCCATGGCCGTACCTGGTACTCGGGAAGGACGTACAAGAAACCAGCATCCCTGAAGAGGATCTCACCGAGGAAATCGAGACTAACCTCACTGGGGAATCAATACAACGACTCGACAACGAATCCTTGAATCCGCTTTTGAACAAGTACGGGAACTTCGAGTCATACATACGCAACCATGATTCATCGTCAGCTCCTTCCCAACCCAATGGTGATATCGAGGATACTTCGTCAGTCGAAGACGTTCTCAACCTCTTGTTCCAGATAACCCCAAAAGATATCCCCCTCTCCGAGGCAGACATAGACCTTGATGAAGTAAACCGAGAAACGCGTAATACTGCTTTCAAAGAGGGGATTAACGAGGTTTACAGAGGGTGTGCAATTTGCGGTGACTTGTTCGAATCTCCAACCGGCAGTACAGATTTGCAAGCCGTTCATATCCTGCCAACGGACCACGACGGGCCAAACTTACTCCAGAACGGACTCGGACTCTGCTCACATCATCATTGGTCCTTCATCAACGGTTGGTTCGAAATCGATACAGATTACGAAATCCGTGTCCGAGAACATCCCAAACTCCACGGTTACGACGAGTTGCGACAATACGACGGAGCGTACTTGCACGTACCCACAGACGGATCACTCCAACCACACCCATACTACTTACAACAACGAAACCAAATCCACGAACTCTAATTGTATAATTCGTCCTACAGAGACCACTAGGCTTTCGAAGACCAGTACCAGTTGTAAACGACGAACACGTCCGGCCCGGGAGACTCTCGACTCGACACGTTTGCAAACGAACCACGATGCCACCCGACGAGCTCATCTGTCGTTGGGTGTTGTTCGTCGACGTAGTGAAGAATCGCGTTGAGGGTGTTGACGTAGTTCGTTCCGCCGCCGAACATCGGGACGATCGAACGGAGGCGATCTATAGACATACAAAGATAATAATATTAATTGACTATGGCTCTTTCTTTGAATAACAAAATACTTCAGAGGAGACTCAGCGATATGAGCACAGCACCCTAGTTGGCTCCTTATACCTCTATAGACACGGTTGATTTCGGGGAGGTGGATCGGGGTTGATATAGTGTTAATGAGCGCTGGTTGCCCTATCCTAGGTCGCAGCCATACATTTAATTGCTCGGTGAATAAATTCCATGGCCGTATAGTTAGTATTCAGAAATACAAGCGCTTTTTATGATAACTCTCCCATCCCGAGATAGCGCGGTCACCCAAAACGGGTCCGGCGATGCAACGCCGGAACGCCGCGCTGCCAACCATGACAGCAATCAAACCTACGCAGGTCAAGAGTGATAACTCTGTCCGACCGACAGGCAACGACCAACCTCTTGGCTTCAACGAAGAGGGACAAACCGCCCACCGCAGTGTGCGGCAACTCGAACCATCCGCAAGAACGAGCCCACAATCGACTATCGACACTTGGTCACCGGAGGACAGTCATGAGTAACGAGATCAACGATCTCTTAGAGGTCCTCAAATCCGAACGCCGTCGCATCGTCCTCGACGTCCTCTCGGAGATCCAACGAGAGGAATCAAACGACGAAGTGACCGTTCACGCACGCGACCTCGCTCGTCAAGTCGCAGCGATCGAAGCTGGTGTGGACTCCGCTGTAGTCGGTCAGTCGGCCCAACGCAAAGCCAAGATCGGACTCCATCACACGCATCTCCCGGTGCTTGCAGAGCACGAGATCGTCGACTACGATCAACAGAGCAAGAACGTGTCCACGACCGATCGGACACCGGTCGTGGCTCAGGTGATGCAGAGCATTGAGGAGACTATCGAGACCGCTAACAGCGACATGAGTAAACCCCCTGAGATGGATCGCTGATTTCGGGTCAGTCGCGTAGTGTCTCACGCAGAGCTATGGGCCAGGTTCTCAACGTAACTGCGTTTCGCTTCGGTACACCATTTGCATCGGTAACCCACGCGTATCTTCCGGTGGATCCGATGGCAACCGCTGGAACTCATCGTGAGGTGCACACGCAGTGAGCGATAGTGCGATCGCATCCAACACATCATCAATACCGATCTTGTACACTGAACCTTGAAGCTCTCCAGCGATTGTTCGCCAGTCACCAGCCTCGTATTCAGAAACGGACTTCAGCGGCTCTGTTGAAATCCTCAGGAAGTTATAGGTTTTACGTATCGTGCTGCATACAGAGAAGGGATTCCTCACAGTCCTATCCTAGATTATATCCTCTCCAGCAATTCAGCTTTTTTATTCTTGTATTCATCATCAGTTATAACTCCTTCCTCATACAAATCCTTAAGATTTCGAAGCTTCTCAGAAACATCCACTATTTGTTCCAGTTCCTCAGCATCCTCCGCAAGTGCTTCATTTGAGCTTAGCGCGATTCTCTCTTTGTTCTTCTTCTTGGACAACTTCTCATAGGCTATGTTACCAGCACCAAACGTCCATAATCCAGTCACCAGGCCAGTTAATGCATGACCACCTATTGACCCTCCTTTAGAATTTTCCATCACTACTCGGCAATTTTCTTGATCTATCTCCCTGACCTTCCAACCTTCTGCTTGTCTATCTTCAACTTCTTGTCTTAGATCAGACTCATTTATCACACCTAAGTCAGTCTCATTACTTGAATTGACATCTTCTACAAGTTGAGAGAAGGATTTGGTGATCTCATCTTTTGAACCTTCATACCCACAATTATCACAGTAATAGTCGAAAGGAGTGAAAAAGCGCCCGTTTGAAAAGTCGAATATGCTATCTCTTGTTCGGTATATTTGATCTTTTCCACATTTGGGGCAGGGCTTGAACTGATCATGTTCACCGGGGTCACTCTCTAATTCGAACATCTTTATTATGAGATGGTATGATCATATCTAAGGTCTTGTGGTGATCTACTGAGTGGTTGGTTCAGTACAAGCCTCCGGAAAGATCGATTTCGATTTGTCACATACAACAAAATATTTGATATACTATTTACGGCCTGACAATCACCTTGATAACTGTTTATCCTGTAGTGACCGATCACTAACCTTCGCAAATTACCTCTCAATCTGTGCCATATTCGCGCTGTATATTCAGCACGGGGTTTGTATCAGAGTTGAATGATTTCAACAGAGCCACTTCAGCGTAGACAACCGTTCTTCAACGCCGGCAGCGGTATGTTTGCTGTGTTCAAGCGGAACTCCGTTGAAAGCGCGAAAGCAGACCTCCGGGTGGCCTTCGACGAGTGTATCTGCATCACCATTACTCAGAAGTAGGTCCTCAACTTCGACGATCCCATTCGAGATGCTGGCTGCTTGCTGTGTCAACCCTTTCCCAGTGAGGGAGTTGTTTTTCGAACTCACGTCGGCATACTCCGTCCCTTCTGATGCTAATCTCGCGGCTTCACGTGCTGGTGCTGTGAATACTGAGTGAATCTTAATAGATGAGACCAGACTCCAGCGGGTTCTTTTGGCAACTAATATTTGTCATATGGGTTTATTGTTCGGTAAGAGAATGGACTCTCCACCAGACCCACCCGATGGTTACGGTTCTCCTGAGGCCTACGATGAGGGCGACACTTGGGTTCACCTTACAAAGATACTATGTGGAGTGATGCTCGGCGTGATTGCGTGGTGGATGGTTGGATACTCGGTGTATGTAGAAGCGACTATACATAGCGTTTCTTCCCCAATAATCGGCGGCATCATGACGATGCTCGTCTTTCTAACCAGCGTTGTATTTCTTCCAGCACATGAGTACCTCCATGCAGTTGTGAACCGGTGGTACGGGTACAATCCACAGACCACGTGGGAGTTCCCTAATCCGAACGTCACCGTCCGAGGGGAGTTCGTGCAGCGGTCTCACTCGATGGTTGCACTCCTTGCACCGTTGGTTATTATCTCACCGACTAGTTTCGCCATTGCACAGTTGGTCTCGAACCCGTTGATAGCGCTCTTCTTTGGATCAGTTTTCATTTTGAACACAGTGGGGTCAGGTGGTGACCTCTACAACGCGTGGTCACTCTATCGCCAGCCTAGAGGGACCTGTTGGTACATGCCGTCTGAAGGAATGGAAAGCTACGTCTACCCACTGAAGTCTTGATTATTTTGGTCTGGTGACGACCTCCATCGGGTTCTATGATGGTCTCGTGGTGGGCACTGTCGAAGTCCGACCTGCAATAAAGGATCGCGGATCTCGAGATTTGAATCACCAGACAGTGTCGGGATTTCTCCACATGGCAATTTAACTAACTTCAGTTGCTCTTGAGTAGCACATTGTCGATGTAGAGCCATCTTTCGATTCTATACTAAATCAACCGAGAGTAGAACCCGGTCGCTTAGTCGTTAGACTGTTAGTCTCTGTTCTGACGTTGCCGTGGAGAACTGTATCAATAACCTCCTACGGAAGAACGTCAACAGTTATCGAACAAACTCACTCCGGATCGCCTCTGCAACGATCTCTTCAACTGACCCATGTCCCTCGGAATTCTCGGCAAGAGTCGTGGAAACCTGGTAGAGGCCACTTCCAAGGTTTACGGTGAGCATCTTAGATCCAGTGGCCAGATCAAGATGGGTGTAGATTGCTTCCTCGACAAACTGCGTCACTGAATCAGCTCCACTGCCAACGTACTCTTCCTCGATTACACGTTCGATATCTGGTGGGAGGCTCACATCGAAATCATCGTCAGAAGTAGTCTCTGGGGCAGAGCCATCCAATTCAGAGGACACATATTTACCGACGACTTCATCCGTGAACTCGTCGATTGACGTGTAAGCTGCTGTCTCCAGTTCCTGTTCGACCAGATAATTGAGGGCCGGCGAAATCTCGATTTCAATAGCGTGCGTATTCATACTCGACTTTGACGTTTCTGATGATTTTGAAGACTGGGACATCGATTCCGACTTATTCCCTGTCGACACAGTATCCTCTTCCGGTTTTGATGCTGCTGTGCGGGGATGCTTTTTCATCGCTTCAGCGACCGGACGAGCCTGCCGATCAAGAACACTTCCATTAAACGTTTGAAGAACAGGCTGTTCAGTGTTCTCATCCTTGCTAGACGAGATCAAATTGCACAGTTCACGAAGGAACCCTTGCGCTACCTCATCTTCCACGATCTCGTCGATCGACCGGTTATCTCGGAGTACGCCACCGACTCCGTGCTGTTCGAGCATTAAGAGCGTCTCACTCGTTGGTTCGTCTGCAACGTCGTACCCTGGGAGTTGCCGGAGACGAGCCCCGAGTGCCCGGAATTCACTGGCACGTCGCAGTAATCGGCGTCCGTCTTCTCCAGGAAGCAACCCGCGCCGGTCTGACGGGAGCGTCACTACCTGGTAGAACATCGCCTCTTTATCGCCGTGAGGATTTCGTAAGACACGCCCGATGCGTTGGATGAGCGATGCGTTGACACCTCCTTTCGAGAGGTTGATCGCTACCTCTGCGTTCGGTAAGTCCACTCCCGTCCCGAGGACGTTTGCAGGACCCACAATGATTCCGCGGCTTTTCTCCTTAAACGAGGCAATTTCTGCAAACTGCTCCGAAGCCCCGCTTTCTGGAACGAGGACGAGATCCTCGCCGTAGCGATCCTCGAGCACGTCACCGATTTGATCGGCCTGCTCGTAACTCTGAACGAGCACAACACATTGCTGTTCAGGCGCGTGTTGACCAATCAACTCGACCAGCGTCTGGATAGGCGGATGCAACTGCCACCGTTTCGGCCGTCGCGTGAACGCGTCAGTAGCGAGTCTATCGAACGCATCTGATGCGTCTCGAGCATCCGCCCCTTCCTTCGACTGACTGAACGAACGCAGATCCGTCAGCGTTTCAAACCCCGCCGGTACGTTCGACGGCACATCACCGTCGAGCTTATCAACGCGAATCTTGTGCTGCTCCGGGTCGTACACCTTCCTGATCGAAGCTGTCGATTCGACCACTCCGTCTTGAGACGCTGAATCAGCTGCGTGAGCGTAATATACATTCCACCCGAAATCAGCGACAACACCAGCGTCTCTGGCTTCGTCAACGGAGAATCGCTTACACTCGTGTAGGTGCTCTTCTAACACGCGTTTCACCGCAGAGTCACCTTGCCACGAAGTGTCAATTGAACCAGACATAGCGAGGATCGCATCGCTCTTCCCCGCTAATTCTTCCAAGACCGGCTGCCACCCGCCACTTCGCCCTCCACGAGAATACTGATGTGCTTCGTCAAGTACGACTAGATCATACCCACCTAACGTGTCCATCTGAAGCAAGTCAGGAGCTGACCGGAACTCGATCGGCCCCCACGAAAACTCCATCGTCCGTCCCTTCGTCTGCGTACGTTCCCGTGGAATGTTCAGGTGCTCGTCGAACTCACTCTGCCACTGCTCAAGAATCAGTTCTTGTCCAGCAACGACGAGCACCTGAGCATACTCACCATTAGGATCAACTGGGAGTTCGTCAGCGAGTGATTGCTGCTTTGTCTCTGCAGTGGTGTTCGAAAATATCTCCGCTGTATCATCTGGGTGGAGTTCCCCGTAGAGACCCGCAACAGCAGCTAACCCGAGAACAGTCTTTCCCGTCGCCGTCGCCATATCGACGTACCCTTTACAGCCGTGGTTGACCCACTCGCGGAGCGCGTCACGTTGGTGTTTCCACAGTGGTGTCGTCATGTGCGGCGCGTCAAGCCGCTCAAGGAACGATTCCGTCTGGGCGACCTCGTCCATCGTTTCCGTCAATACGTCCGCATACTCGACGATAGCAGGGTCAGAAAAGAGCTGCATCATCGCATCCGTGATGGACTCTGGGTCCCGCAGTGCTTGCCGAGTCACACTCTCAGACATCGACGTCGTAGCAAGCTTGTCAATCAACGCCTCAACAGCCCGATTGAGATTCCGGATCTCACTCTTCGAATCTAGGTGCTGCTCCAACTCGTATCGAAGCTCGTTCAGCCGAAACGCGAGTTCCCCCACCGAATCAGCCCCATTCTCCCGCCGATATTGCTTTACTAAACTCGGCAGGTCAGACTGAGCGTCAGCTAACTCAGTGAGTCCGTTGACATAGTGCTTCCCAGTTGCATCACCGAAATTCAGTTTCCCGATCGTACCGCCAAGATCATCACTCTTGTCTCCCGACCCGATCGAAACACCGAACAGCACGTCAAGCGCCGCTCGATCAATACGCGACGGCCACTCATCACGACTATACGGGACCAATCGTTCATCGTGGAACTGTTCCGAATCATCTACAGTCGACGTTTTCTCATCAGCCAGTTTGTCAATCCTTCTCATATTTGAGTGTTACAGTGCAAGCGTTCTGAAACCGATCACGAACATGGTGGTACACTGCAGAAGCGAGCCCTATACTCGCCCAGAGTTTGTGGTTCACTACCAAACTCTGTGCTGTCAATACAAATACCTTAGTGCCGAGCAAGCCACTTTCAAGCACAACAAATCAGTAGAAAGTGATAATGATTAGATCAGCCGGCATACCGGGAGACTATGACTGATCTCATGTGGTGGCCGTGTGCAACCCAATAGAGTCCTGTTCATTCGTCGGTTCGATTTCAGAAGTAGCGGACCATATCGTAAAACCGGAATCCCTACCCCCTAAGCATCGATCGCCGTCAGCTGCGCGCGAGCAGGGTAGTTTGCCTATTGCAACTCCGACAACAACTGTAGTGCGAGCTGTTTGTTGAGACTTCGATTCGCATTCCCGCAGTGGGGTGAATGAATACAAGATGGACATCCATCCCGGCAGTTACAGTCCTGAAGCAGTTTGAACGTCTTTTCTAACAGTACGTCAAGTTGATCGAATGCTTGTCGTGTCAGCCCGGCTCCACCGGGGTGGCCATCGTGAATAAAGATGGTTCCACCAGTTGTCTGCCCGTGACCGACAGTTGAAAGACCGCCGATATCGCCTCGATCACACAGCACCTCCATGGGAAACAGCGATATCAAAGCATGTTCGATCGCGTGGAGCGCACTGAGATACTCATCTTGTGACTCTGCTTGATCGATAATCCTCGCCTCGACGTCGCTGGGGACGGTGATGAACAGTCCTGTAGTTTCGATAGCTCGTGACTCCAATGGCTCTTCGAACTCACACTCCCGTGGAGTGCCGTCACTGGGATTGCTGTACAGCAAATATCCCGTGACCGTATCCTCTACCGTGAGTTTCCCTAACGTCGCCTGAGCGTCCATTGCATGCGTCTCAACGGATGACTGCCGGTACGTATCCTCAATAGCCACGGACTTCTCTCGAAGCGCACGCGTGTACTCTGCTGTAGACGTTGATTCGAGCAACGCTTGATCGGATTCGAGATCTAAGTCGACAACTCGATAGGTTTGTTTCTGATGGCGATAAATCGCGTCCGGGTGTGCATCCCGCACCGCAGCTCCAAACTCAAGCGATGCTAATTGCTCGTCCCGGTTCCGGTCAATAAGATCAATTTCGCGGTCATCGATCGCTCGAATATTTGTATTCCACTGGACATCTGAATCCGTGGCACGCCATTGAATCCGATCACCACTCTCTACACGGCGAAGGCGGTCATTGGCTTCTGCGTCCGTGACGACACCAGGCAGATCGGAGCCGAAATAGTCCTCGTCATCTGGCGATAAGAAATGGTCACTTGCCGCACAAACAACGTGATCCGGGCGAATCGCATCATTAGTAGGGTTGACAGCAGCCTGTTCAGCACCGGTCTCAAACAATTCCTCGGGCTCTCGGATCGTATACTGGTCCAGTGGATCGTCTGCTCCGACGAAAACAACGAGGCAGGCGTCCTCACCACGCCCAGCTCGACCGGCTCGTTGGAATGTACTCATTGACGTTCCCGGGTAGCCATCGAGCAAGACGACGTCGAGAGTCCCGATATCGATCCCGAGCTCAAGCGCGTTCGTACTCCAGACGCCACGAGCATCGCCGCTGCGAAGCTCCTCTTCAAGTTCGAGGCGTCGGTCCGTATTGAGTGCTGCATGATAGGCGTGGACGCTGTCCGCGAGATCGTGCTGGCCTCGTTCACGCAACATTTTGTCCGACCAGTCAACATACTGTTCCGTCCCCTGTCTGGCAGCAGTGAAGACGAGCGTCTGATAACCCCTGGTCACGAGATCGCTGAACAGTCGCACGGATTCGACGTGATTCGATTGTCGTTCCCCACCAACCACCTCCTGATGGGATGGGAGAGTAATTTCATCGGAAGGCTCCGGTGATCCGTCTCGCTCCGCTTGTGAGTCAGTCGTCGAACTCGGAGCAGTCTCAATAGCGGCTGCGATCTGCTCAGGTGGATGTTCGTCATGGCTAGCACGGACAGTACCGTCTGAGTCGACAGCCGGATCCGGAATCGATCGGTCTTCGTCGCCATCTTGTTTGAGCGGTGGATTCCAGAACAGCCAGTGACGGTCGCCCGATGCACTCCCATCGTTATCAACAAGTCTGAACGTGGTTTCGTTCTGGCCAGTGACAGTTGCTGCATGCTCGACGGGGTTCCCAACCGTTGCTGAACAACAGATGTACTGTGGAGACGCATTATAATGGTCACACAACCGATTGAGCCGTCGAAAAATCAACGAGGCATGACTCCCGAAGACCCCACGATACATATGGACCTCGTCGATGACCACGGTATCCAACTGCTGGAATAACCACCGCCAATGATCCCTCCCGTGAGCATACGGGAGGAGACTAAGATGGAGTTGATCGATCGTTGTGAGAAGAACATCCGGCTGAGAACCCTTGATTTCCTGCCGAACCGTTCTCGATGTTTCTCCTGTTTGAACACCTATATCGATCGAAGCACCAAACCCTAACTCAGTATCGAACGCTTCGAACGTGTCGGCTTGATCATTAATGAGTGCGCGGTACGGGGCGATGTAGAGTGTTTTTCCTGTGTTTTCGATCGCTCTCTCGATACCGGGAACGACGTATGTGAGGGTTTTGCCAGATGCCGTTGGCGTTGCGACAACCACGTTCTCACCAGACTGGACAGCCTCAATGGCCTCAACCTGATGCGAATACAGACTCGAGATTCCGGACTGTCGAAGTGCAATCGATAACGGGTTAGAAACGTCGATATCAGCTGTCTCCGCAGATTGTCCCTTCTCAACCTGTTGATACGTGATCTGTCCTGCGTAATAGCCTCGACCCCGTAACCATTCGACCGTCTCCTCAATACTGGGTCGATCCTTCATCTACCGGTTCTTGTCGATTGCTGCTTGTGAAGTTTAGTGATTTGATCGACGATACCGCAGCTATCACCAGAGGATCGAATCGACGAGAAAGTGAACAGAAATCCATCATCTATAATATTTATTAGAAGGATGAGTAATCTAAAAAGGCGAGATCTGTATGATGCCGATTACTCTGAGAAAAATCAGTTCTTGCTCACAATCGCTTTGACCTGATTCAACGCACCTTCAATATCCAACCGGTTAGACGCATAATTCGAATTTAGGAGTTCTTCTGGCAAGTATCGGTCGTGTTTATCGATAATCTTGTTCTCGACGGTCTCCGCTAACTTAGCTGGTTCAGGAGGCTGTAACGACGCTATTTCACAAAGCTCCTCTAATAGCTCCGGAGACTGGCAATTCCGGACCTGTAACGTCATACCCGCCTTTGATGCTTGATAGCCTCTTTCTGCAAGAAGCAGATGTATCGTATTCACGATACGGTCACCAGCCCAAACGAACAGAATCGTGTGCTCTCCCTGCTGAATTAGATTTTGGATCTCTAGGTCTAGCCGTTCAAAATGCATTCGACCTTCTTCAAGCAAATTCACTGCTTCCGTATCCAAGTATCTCGGCACCTCCGTGCTGGTATATGTGCTGTACATTTCTTCACGAACGCGAGTATCGACGAGGGCACCTTCCCCGCCAAACTTCGGTACCTTCCCCCCAGGAGCTGGTTTCAAGAACGCAATTTGCTTCTCTTGATCCACCGACTCGACTTCCCAACGCTGTCCACCAAATATCAGCAACTTACCATCCACCAAAGGACTCGTAACCGGGAGTGTCCCGATCGTTTTCTCATTAGCGACGAGACGGTACTCATCCGGACTCCAGAACGCGGCATAGAAATCGTAGTGCCCGGTGACCTTCTCGCCGGTCAACCCCATTATGAGATCACCATCACCCGCTTGATTGAGTAGATCCTGGTCTGCAAGCCCCCGTAGCAACGATTTAAACTGAGGAATCGTGATTTTATCAAACGGCTCCGTTTGACACAAAACACGGTAGGCAGTCTCTGTTCTGATCCCACCATGCTCAGCAACGAGTGAGAGAAGTTGTTGAATCAACGTCGAGAGTTCCAACGCATCCAGATTCGGTGGTTCGTACCACTTCTCAAGTAATAAGTCAACCATCGCAATCGTCTGAACGAGTTCAGGGCGTAGTGTATCCTCAAGTGGTGTCGAATCAGTAATCTCCGGCTCTTGAACATACACTCGCAAGACTGCAGGGTTATCTTTCCGTCCAGATCGGCCTAATCGTTGCCGCATACTGGAAACGGACGGCGGTGAACCGATTTGGCCGATGCTGTCCATCCATCCAATATCGATTCCTAATTCGAGCGTACTGGTACAGATAACCGTTGCAGGTGCTTTCGAGTTTTTCAGCAGTCGTTCGCTTTCTTCCCGAATCTCTTTGGACAGACTTCCGTGGTGTGCGTAGAATTCGTTCGGAACACCCCTATCCTCTGAGACTCGCTTTAGCAGATCAGTGTAGAGTTCAACATCCATCCGACGATTTGCGAAGACAAGATTGTCCTGTCCACGAAGGGTTGTGAAGATCTGCTCGGCAATACCAACAACTGTCCCCGAGGGGCCATCCTCGTCTTCTTCGTTACTTCCGTTGTTCTTATTTTCGTACCCTTTTACCAGAAGCCGGATTTCCTGTTGGTTACCATCAGGCTCAATAATCTCAACTTCGGAGCCTGCTTTCGGACGCAAGAACTCTGCGGTCATCACATGATCCCCGATTGTGGCAGAAAGCGCAACACGCGGAATCCACTCGCCTTTGGCTTTCTCAATACGATGGAGAAGGGACTGAACCTGTTTCCCTCTGGGTGTCCCGATGAACGCGTGTATTTCATCAATTACGACGTAAGAGACGTTCTGTAAAGCTTGATGGAACACCGATGGTCGACGAACAAACAGCGCCTCCACTGACTCTGGGGTGATTAGAAGAATCCCGTTCGGCTCGTCGAGAGCTTTGTGCTTCTTGCTCGAAGAGACGTCTCCATGCCATCGGTGAACGGGTAGGTCACAAGCATCACAGAGCTCTTGGAGACGGTCATACTGGTCGTTGATCAGTGCTTTCAACGGGGAAATATACACAACGTCGAACCCCGAACTGGGGCTCTGAGACGATTCACGCTGAACCGTAATCTCTGAGAGGATCGGTAGGAACGCAGCTTCGGTTTTTCCTGACGCGGTGGGTGCTGACAAAATAACGTCCGAATCACCGTCTAATACGACAGGGATCGCTTGTTCCTGAATTGGGCGAAGAGTCTCCCAACCTTGCTTCCAAACCCATCGCTGCATCGACTCGTGAAGAAGCTCGAAGGACTCCGTCTGACGAGACCTGTCTTCATCATCACTAGAGTTTGAAGTTGGCAAGATCATCACCCTCGTCGTCCCCAGCGGACTCTGAATCCTCGGCCTGAGATGGTTCAATACCATCTGATTCAACCTGGATATCCCCGATCAACTCTTCCCACGAAACCTCGGGATTCTGCTCTAAGATAGCGAGAAAACTGAGGAACTCTTTGATCGTGTTTCGAGGAGTTTGGAAGTACGCGGCCCCGATTTGGTCATTACAATGGCGCATAAACGCCTCTACTGCTTCATCCGGGATAACATAATTATCAGGATCCCCGCCAGCGTGAATATGACGAAGCTTCTGGAGAAGCACGAACATATCCTCCTGTGTGAGACTGGAGAGGCGGATGACTGGTCCACTCATATCCACTAGTTCATCCGAAGCGAACGTGCTTTCAGCCAGCCGCGTTTTCAACGCGTCATAACTGTACAGACCGCGCTTTGTATCGGTGAGGAAATCCGGTGTTCCCGCAAGGAGAAAGCCAAGACCGACCGTTTGGCCTTGCAGCCCGTCATTCACAATCGATAGCAGCTTCTCATAGTTGCTTTTCCGCGCCCCTGTGTGGGACAGTTTGTAGAGGTTCACCATCTCGTCGAGGTTGATCAACAGCCCCTCATAACCTGCCAAATCAACGAATCGAGCCATCAGCTTCGTCATTTCATACCAGTTCGAATCGTCAATAATCGGAACGCGTGTATCCAGAACCTTCCGCGCCTCTGTTTTCGTGTCGTACTCACCACGTAACCACCGTAACGCTGCATGTTGCAGCTCATCATCGTTCTCCTGATATCCTTTCCAATATAGAGCAATGATGTCCGTGAACGCATACCCTGCAACAAGTTCTGAAAGCTCGTCTAACCGGTCCCGGATGACTTCTTCAGTCGGGACATCTTGGCTGCTCGCTTCACGATTAGCCTCCGCAATGAATCGTTCAACAATACTTCGAAGTGCTCCACCGTCCGGTGTTGCGCGCGTCGAAAGGTTTTGAGCTAACTGTTGGTAAAGCGCGCGACCATGCCCTGACGTTGATCGGAAGCGCCGATCGGGTGTCAAATCTGCATGCGCCGTGACGAGCCGTTTCTCCAACGCAATTGACCGCATCAAATTGAGGAAAAACGTCTTCCCTGACCCGTATTCCCCAATAATGAACCGAACTGCGGACCCTCCGTCAGCAATCCGATCTAAGTCGTCAGTTACGGCCTTCACCTCTTTCGAACGCCCGACTTGGATATGTTGTAAGCCACGCCGGGGTACAAGACCCGCTTGGAGGGACTGAACGATTGCATCACGGTCACGGGCCCGAATCGTTGCTGCTTCGAGGTCAGACTTATTGTCGCTCATTCTAATATCTCCCCGGATACTTCTTCATTGACCATTATCTCATCAGCTCCTTCAATAACGGGTGTTTCGACCAGTTCGAATGCATAGTCATTTATCACTTCCATTGCCGCTCCAGGGAACAACCCTTGTTCACGAGCCAACTCTTCCACCTCCTCACGATCCCACTGCTGCTTCTGCGAGAGGGCAGCGAGGAACAGACGGTGGTCCTCATCTAACGGCTCTACCTCGCTGTCCGTAGAGCTCGGCTCTGGATCAGGGGACTGATCCTCTAGTGACTGGGACTCCTGCTGTGCATCTTCTTCCTCTTCATCCTCGAAGATATCGGCGAGGAACGCACTCACCTCCTGACTTTCTTCGAGAGTCCTCCTCACTCGATCCTGATCTAATTCGATTCCAGATGTATCCGGTTCCTCCGCCTTCGGTTCCTCCGCAGTCTCCGGTTCAGGAATTTCGTAATCCTCACTGGTGGACTCTGGCTGTTGGATAGTCACTGGCTCGTCATCTGCTTCGGATGAACTCGTCTGAAGCTGATGAACGTGCGTGTGGACTACGCCTTCATCTAATCCCAACATTGGATATATCTTCGATAGCTCCTGAATCTCGTCCAAATCAATATTCCCATCGGAGCACGCAAGAGCGGTTAGAAAATTCGCAATCTGCGGCTTTTGTTCATCCGGAAGATCCTCAGCACGCTGCCGGACACCGTGCAGAGTCGGCGAATCAAGAACGAGCCACTTCCGATGGGCTTCCAGTCGTAACCGGTCAGACTCACTTAATTCGAGGAACGATCCGAGGTTTTCTGCGAGGTACTCCGTTTGCTCAGGTGCTACCTCATCGTTAGCTAATACAACTTTGACGGCAAGCTTTTGAATCAGTCTGATACCTTCTGAAACCGCAGACGTCTCAGCACTCGCCTCGGGTGGCAGCCGGTAGATCACTGCGGGATCACCCCATCCGCGAGAGGGGGCAGAAAACCGGGTGTCAGGCTCCACACCAAACCCGAGCTTTTCAAGCAAATTCGCCAGTCGACGCAGATCACGCTTCCGAACATCTCCACGCGAGTCGACAGGCCAATTTTCAAGTAACAGATCGAGGTCCGTCTCGGTCATCTCTGAGTCACTCAGCTCGGTTTCAATCGCCCGGATACAGTCAGTCAGTGGCTCGGATTGATGATCATCGAGAAGCGATTCGGGAAGGAATGATACTGCCTCTAAACTGTCTCGGTCATCGCTTTTCCCGACGTGTCGAGAGTACGAGTCTAAATCATCACAACACTCGTTAGCCAACTCCTGCATGGCATCTAGCGGCTCCGACAGGGCAGCAATATCCGGCAGACCATCAATCTCGACCTCCCCCAAGTCCGGCAGTGAACGACTGGCAGACCTGTAGCTAACCGTGAGAGGTTCTGTATCGAGATTCTCCAGCAATCCCTCCTCAAAGCGTTCTTCGTACTTTGCAAAGAAGAGCGACTTGAACTCCTCCTCGCACCGCTTCCCTGGCGTCCGCGAATACGTGTTCGACGATTTCTCAAACCACTCAAACGCAACTTCAGGATCTAACGGTTCCTCATTGACTATCTGGCGACCAATCCTCACCCGTTCTCCTAATGGAATCTCTCGTCCCCGGCTCGTATGAGACATCTTCGTAAGAGACTCAGGGTCGTACTTAGCGCGCACCGCATTCAAAAACCGTGTTGCGTACCCCGGGAAGGAACTCTCATCACCATATACTTCCAGCAACTCCTCCACCTCGGCGAGAATGCGTGGAATCTCAGAACGCGCCTGACTCGAATGCCGTGCATCAAAGAGTACCCGTCGTTCGAGACCATAGAAAAACAGGAACACGTACCCGATATCTACGTCGGGATCACGCCGACCATTTGCCAACCACTCAAGATACGTCGCTCGACAACCCGAATCAATACTCGAATACGACGGCCAATACGACATTCGAGTCCCATCCGGATCAGACGCACTAGCATCAACATCAAGCGTCGAATCGATCAGACACGCATCTACTCCGCGAACCCCATCAACCGAACTTAGCTCCGTCCCAATGTAAACCATCCCACCAGGAATCTCATACCCATTGATTGAGACCTCCTCTCCCGGCGGAACCCACGCTTTCGAAGACTGATCAAACATCTCTTCCTCGTCGAGTTGCGACCCAACCGAAACCTCGCCTCCATTACCGACGGACACCTCCATAGTGAAACCAACCGAGGTATTTGCGCTTCGGCGTTCTGACTCCGACGGAGTCTCATTCGGCTTTGCTTCATTTACCGATTCGGACTCTTCAGTGTATTTAGCAGTGAATTTGCTCTCGTCCATCAATAAGTACCTCACCCCCTCCACAAACCCAATCAGGCCAGGAATCAGCGTCCAGAAAAATAAGAGATAGAGGACACCCCAACCGTATGATCGTAGATAGAACCGATGAGCGCCAAACAAGCCAAGAAAAATGGCGAGCAAGGCCGCTATCGTTTTTGATTTCGATGTCATCTCTTAGACCCACCCTGATCTGAGAACGGTATTGAACACCCAAGCGTTTCCAATGCGCTAGCCCCATCCATAGTTGCTGTAAGAGTTTAAACAGCAAGACCATCAATCCTTCCCAATTTCCGAGTAGAATGACCGAGGTAAATCTACGACCACGTCGACGGCGACCTCAGCTTCGCATACACCATCTACGAGACAAATCAAATACAGTGAAAATCAAGCAGTCATCAAAGCATCC
This sequence comes from Halostagnicola bangensis, assembly GCF_054653435.1. Taxonomy (NCBI): domain Archaea; kingdom Methanobacteriati; phylum Methanobacteriota; class Halobacteria; order Halobacteriales; family Natrialbaceae; genus Halostagnicola; species Halostagnicola bangensis. Next base: position 2,920,100 of record NZ_BAAIGG010000002.1, read on the forward strand.
AACACTGAAGCCGTCGAAAACAACGTTCTCCCGTACTACCTCGCCCTACACAGTAACCGGAATTCTAGACAAATTATTATTTAATAGATAGAACTAAATGACTATTCTGCCACATCATGCAGTATGAAGCGGGTCCCTGTATCCTCAAGTAACCTCAGCAGTGTTGGGTATGACGAGTCGAACCAGATTCTAGAGATTGAGTTCGACGGTGCAAGAGTCTACCAGTATTTCGATGTCCCCCCACGGATTCACCAGGAACTCATGAATGCCAATTCGCACGGAAAATACTTCCATCGGAATATCGAAGATAAATATCGCTACGATCAGGTCAAATGATGCGCAGCGATTTATTGCGTGTCCAAGCTTCCCGAATTGAGGGGGCGGAGCCGTGAGTGACGGACTGACGCACGTTTCACGACTCTCAGTTGAGAACATCGGGAAATTTGAGGACTTAACACTCCAACTGACCCCGTTCACACTCTTGGTGGGTCCTAACGACGCTGGAAAAACCACTCTCTTAGAGGCATTACAGACTGTATGCAATCATTCGAAGCTGGACATTGAACAGATTCGGCGTGATGTGACACAAGACACTGGAAGAGCACTCGACGCCTCAATCGAGGCAGTCATTGAAAACCCGCCGGACGATCTGGCAGACCGTGCCAATCTTGAGGAGGATGATGCTGCAGGGCTGAAGATGGAATGGGAAGTAATTGGAGATTCAGAAGAGGATGTTTATTTGGAGTCTCCAGACCACTATCTCAGAGAACGGGTTCCCGAAGATGAGCGGCTCCACGAATGGAACTATTTAGCGGATAAAGAACGAGAAATCTTGGATGATTACGATATTGACCCGGGGAGTAACGCCGATGAGCGGGAAGAACAGTTCGAGGAATTGAAGGCTGAGATCCTTGAACATCCCGAAGACACTAGTCTTGATTGGGTCTCTTGCGGAACCAGAGAATTCGGCCGTTTAGCTCCAGCCAGTGAGCAAATCGATACCGAGGATGTAGACAGTCCAATCAAGTTACTCTCAAAACTACTCCGTCAAGAAACCAAATCCTTCCTCTATGCCGAGGATGAGGATGGTGAGAAGAGTGGAGTTGACGAACTTGTCGAAATTGAAGAGCAAGCAACAGATGCGCTTAACGAACGACTCGAAAGCCTCTCCGACAGGATGGAACGATACCTCCCCGGTCTGGATCAGATCACAGTGTATCCTGATTGGAGTTTTGTCAACGGAGCAGATCTCTCCAATATTGTGCTTCGCCGGGATGGTGAACAGATCCCGCTTCAAGAACTGGGTGGCGGAACTAATGCCCGCTCAGCCCTCTCAATGCTTGAATGGAGCGCAGAGGCCAATGAAGGAAAAGAATCCGTCATCCGGACGATGGATGAACCGGATCACCGCCTCCATTTTGACGTCCAACGGAGACTGATCAATCTTCTCCGGAGCGACATCTCGGATGAAGATAGTTATCTCTCTCAGTGTATCGTCTCGACTCATAGTTTGATTATGGTCGATGGTACTCCCTTACACGAAGTGGTATATCTCCCTGAAGAAGTGGATATGAACGACGAAAGAGCTCCACTAGTTTCGAAAGATGAAGTAGAGGCTGAGGATTTCATGGGCAACATCATGGCAGGTTTGGGACTCTCTGCTAGCTGGGTCTATCTCGAACGAGCGATGATTGTCGTAGAGGGTGCAACTGAACACAAATATGTCGAAGAACTATACCACCGAGTCACCGGTAGTACCCTTGTAGAGGATGGAGTCCAAGTCTGGGATAGTCAGGGGTGTGGCCATATCGTAAAAACCCTTGAGCGCCTTCGGGATAGCGGGCGAGCACGAACATTCGTCATCCTGGATTCCGATGCAAAAGAGCGGACCTATTCTGAGGATACTCTCGAAGACCATCTTGAGGATATGTACGAAGTGGGAGGTTCGGAACCAGAACTCGGCTGGGTCGGTGACAAGGAACTTGAAGACACGTGGGAGAAAGACGACTTAGCCCGACTCGCTGAAGAACATTGGCCGCGTGCAGATGGCAATGACTGGGCTGAAATCCATTTTCAGTCAGTAGACGAGGCGGAGAAACCGAGTGGAGAAATCGTTAATATCATTCAAAGTGGCTGCGCGCGCAATATTCAAGACTGCCCCAGTGTGACAAAACCTAACATAGGACTTAGGATGGGGAGATTAGACGATGTGGAACACCCAACAAAGATTGTCGATCTTATGGAGCATGTTCATGAATACTGTAACCGGAACTGAGAGGTGAGTGTGGATTGCCTCGTTAGCCGTGATGCTTCGAGTATTGTCTATTTGCCCGTCTGCGAGCGAAACCCCACCGCGTTATCGCACCGCGACACGCCGTCCCGGTTATTAGCCTGTAAGCGCCACCTCCGCTGCGTATTCCAGGTTTAGAGTCCGGAGGCTGCGGTGATCACCGATGGTGTCGTACAATGCCTGGACGTAGATGTCGTGAATGGTCGCTTCGAGTTCGTCTGCCGTCGGCTGTTGTTCGTCGACGTAGTGAAGAATCGCATTGAGGGTGTTGACGTAGTTCGTTCCGCCGCCAACATCGGGACGATCGAACGGAGGCAATCTATAGACATACAAAGATAATAATATTACTTGACTATGCTCTTTCTTTGAATAATAGAATACTTCAGAGGGGACTCAACGATATGAGCACAGCACTCTAGTTGGCTCCTTATACCTCTATAGACACGGTTATTTCGGGGAGGTGGATTGGGGTTGATATAGTGTTAATGAGCTGACTGCCCTATCTTAGGTCGCAGCCATACATTTGATCGCTTGATGAGTGATTTCCATGGCTGTATAGTTAGTACTTAAAAATACAAGCACTTTTTATGATTAGTAACCCATCCAGTGATAGCGTGGTCACCCAAAACGGGCCCGGCGCTTCAGACGCCGGAGCACCGCGCTGCCCATCAATGACAGCAACCAATCCTACGCAGGTCAAGAGTGATAACTCTGTTCGACCGACGGGCAACGAGCAACCTCTCGACCTTGATGACGGCAGACAATCCACCCACCGCAGTGTGCGGCAGCACAAACCATCCACAAGAACGAGCCCACAACCGACTATCGACACCTGGTCACCGGAGGACAGTCATGAGTAACGAACTCGACGACCTCTTGGAGGTCCTCAAATCTGAACGCCGTCGCATCGTCCTCAACGTCCTCTCGGAGATTCAACGAGAGGAATCCAACGACGAAGTGACCGTCCACGCACGCGACCTCGCTCGTCAAGTCGCAGCGATCGAAGCTGGTGTGGACTCCGCTGTAGTCGGTCAGTCGGCCCAACGCAAAGCCAAGATCGGACTCCATCACACGCATCTCCCGGTGCTTGCAGAGCACGGGATCGTCGACTACGATCAACAGAGCAAGAACGTGTCCACGACCGATCGGACACCGGTCGTGGCTCAGGTGATGCAGAGCATTGAGGACACTATCGAGACCGCTAACAGCGACATGGGTGAACACCCTGACATGGTTCGCTGATTTCGGGCCAGTCACGTAGTGTCTCACGCAGAGCTACGGACCAAGTTCTCGGCGTAGCTGTGTTTCGCTTCGGTACACCATTTGCATCGGTAACCCACGCGTATCTTCCGGTGGATCCGATGGCAACCGCTGGAACTCATCGTGAGGCGCACACGCAGTGAGCGCTAAGGCGATCGCATCTAACACATCGTCAATACCAATCTTGTACACCGAACCTTGAAGCTCTTCAGCAATTGTTCGCCAGTCACCGACCTCGTATTCAGGAACGGACTTCAGCGCAGACAACCGTTCTTCAACGCCGGCAGCGGTATGTTTGCTGTGTTCAAGCGGGGCTCCGTTGAACGCGCGAAAGCAGACCTCCGGATGGCCTTCGACGAGTATATCTGAATCACCGTCACTCAGAAGTAGGTCCTCAACTTCGACGATCCCGTTCGAGATGCTGGCTGCTTGCTGTGTCAACCCTTTTCCAGTGAGAGAGTTGTTTTTCGAACTCACGTCGGCATACTCCGTCCCTTCTGATGCTAATCTCGCGGCTTCACGTGCTGGTGCTGTGAACACTGAGGATGATCGAGATCCGATCACGGTTCTGGCGAGATCGTCACACCGTCGAGAAATCTCCCCGCCCTCCTCAACACACGGACACGAATCTGATTCGAGTGAGTTACAGAGTCCGATCGGGACATCGACAACAATACGTTGCGCCGATTCGCCATACTCATCCCAAACCTCACGGATCTCCTCGAACACGTCGACCGTGGGTGTAGTCTCAGTCTCAGAATACACAAGTGCAACCCACGCACCGGACGACCAATCAACGCCAACGTACTGTGACCTCATTTCGGATAAGTCATTATCGCTAACTGACTTCTATCTATGGCCAGTCACTCAGTGCTCTTAACACCTAGTTTCAAGCACAACAAGTTAGTACGACATGATGATGGACGAACCGATCAGCAAATCAGGGACGGCATGACTGGTACTGTGGGCTGTCCCGGAGACACGTGTTCCTTCGAGGGATCGATTGCAGCGGTAACCAACCACATAGCGGAGAATAGCGACGCGGCGCATAGTTGGGAGGTACTCGGATACGACGATGCTGATCACTACCGTTACGATGCCCACTGGGAAGGAGGTCGGAAATTACAGGAAACTGCTCAGGAGACGAGGGACTACGGCGAATTCGACACAGCGATCGAACAGTTGGAGGACGCACTGTATCACTACCAGCGTGCGAAGTTGTTTTCAGACGACACAGCACCCATCGACGACCAACACCGAGAGGTGCTCGAAACGATCAACGAGGTCAAAACTAGTAAAGAGGAACAAACAATCACCAACCTCCTTGACACAGCCGAGAACGCCATCGACGACGGCGACGAGGCACATTTCGAAGCCGACCATGACTCGGCAGCACAGGCCTACGAAGAGGCTAGCCTTTCGCTCCAACAGGCCATGACAGTAGCGACTGAACTGGCTCCCGATCGAGTACCGACCATCGAACGACACCTGCGAAGAGTCCGAGTACGCCAACAGAGTCTCGATCTGTCCGAAGCCCACCGGACGATCCGGGGACTCGTTACTGCTGCCCGCGATCACGCCGCTGCAGGCGATCGTGCATTTCAGGAATCAGAATACGAAGTCGCACTAGAAGAGTATCAGAACGCAACGGAACAGTACGAATCTCTCGCAGACTCGTTCGAAGTATTCTCGTTCGACGAGCAGACGGCTGACTCGACAGTGTGTGATGTTTGTCGCCACCGATTCGACACTGAACTTGTTTCCTGGGAGATCAATCTCGGTGTCTCGTTGCAGGTCTGCCCATCGTGCGCGAGATTCGGATCGGACGGGAACCTCCCGAGTCCACGAGACGTCACAACCGAACACCGGGCAGTCGTAGAAAACATCGAGCACATTCGAGACGGTGACGTTGGGTTGGAATGGACGTCTGACGGAACCATACAGGCAGACGAGACAGCAGACGGGAACTCTGGTAGCACTGAGCGAGATACACAACAGATGCTCGTACAGCTAATAGGGGTGTGCCAGCAACTTGGCCACAAACCGACTGCAGAGAAACTGGACGAACAGACAGACTTTGGCTACCTCGCGTATCGAGATGAGTTCGGCAGCATTTCAGACGCGCTTCAAACCGCTGGTTTCGATGTTTGAATTGTCTCCCAGTTGGAACTAGCAGCGTTTCCCAATCAGTTCCCTGACGTGCACTCCAACTCCATCACGTACTCGCCGACGATGGACTGTCGACTCTCACGTCACGATTTTTCGATCGCGTTGGGAACATCATCAATACCATTTGGCAGATGACCGTCGGCGCTGATTTTGAGTTTCAGAAACGGAAGGACCCAAACCATCGGGAACAGATCCCTCCAACCGCTATCTCTCCAAAGTAATCAAAATGGCACACACGAACGGCCACGTGTCGGAACGGTTCGCTCGAGTACTCCGGCTAGAGCAGCCCCCAACAGCACTCTTCGCCCCGACCGTCGTTTAGCACGTGGCCATTCAAGCATGGGTGAGCCAATATGTCTGACCTGCTTCCACGATTGACGACCCACGATATAATCGAAACAACACACGGCGGACGATTGACTCAGGTTTCTTCAAATATCCCTTGTTTTTACCTTATTTACTCTCCCGTACGCCCCCTAAAATTCTGAAGACGATGGAGTCTGCCTAGTTATTAGGGTCAATAGACTGGGATTGGTGGAGGTTGCTGGAACGTGCTAGTGCTCTCTTTGCCAAAGAAGCTATCTGACATCAATAGAAATTGAATATCAATTGCGGTTATGGATTCATCTATAATATTTGTGGCCTCGGTAGTCTTGGTTTCCACGTTAGTGATTGTTTGGCAGTTAAATAGAACAGTTAGAAGCGGAATAGAGCGTGTTGGGTCCAAAGTCAACACGATTAAAAATGAAGTGGAACCGTTCATCGGTGATCCAGTAGCAGAAAATTCGGTATCCAGCACGCACCAACGGTACCTCACACATCACAAAAAAATAGAAGTCACACGCCAAATAGAAGAGATTCGTTCTGAGTATCCGATCACCAGAAGTCTAAAGTGGAAACTCCTGCTTCTCCCGAGCCTTCACCAACAACACAGAAACATCACTGAATGTCTGAACCGTGTAGAGAACTGGGTCACCCGGTCGGACGAATACAACAAGGAATTCGTAGAACGCCAACTCGATCGCTCACAACCGTTCTTCGAAGAGATCGGCGAAGAAGCCCTGTCACTAGATACTCAGCAGCGGCGAGCTGTGGTACGAAACGACACGTATAACCGCGTTATTGCAGCCGCCGGAACAGGCAAGACGTTGGTGTTGACTGCACGCGTCGCCTATCTCGTTAAAGAACGTGGTGTTCCACCTGATCAGGTTGCTGCGATTACGTTCACAAACAAGGCAGCTGAGGAGATGGAAACACGGTTAGAAGAAGAATTTTCCATCACCGATGTAACAGTCGATACGATCCACGGGTTCGCCTTAGATGTAGTACAGGAAGGATCTAACGTGTATATGGACGTGGCAGATCAAGAATCGGTAGAAAACTTCGTTCGGAGAGAACTTACAGATCACCTTGTTTCACCGGAATCAGATCTTCACTACCACTACTTGCAATTCCTTTCTCACTACGATGAATCGTACGTGACCGAGTTCAACTCCGATTCTTGGGAAGAATACGTAGCAAGCCGCCAAAGCGAGTCCTACAAAACACTAGCAGGAGAACGCGTTGCGTCCCGCGCAGAAAAAACGATCGCTGATTTCTTGCTTACACACGGAATTGAGTACCAGTACGAAGCATTAGTCGACGAAATCTCTGGAAGTGACGACAAATCCCGGTACACGCCCGATTTTCACCTCCCTGACCACGAAATTTATATTGAACATTGGGGCTTGGATGAGGGCGGAGAAGTCGCCCCTTGGTTCTCAGTGAGTAGCGAGGAATATATTGAAGACCTTGAATGGAAACGGAACGAATTTTCGAAAATCGATCCTGTGTTGGTGGAGACATACGATTTCGAGTATCAACTCCATCCCGAGCACATCAGGACAGTGCTTGAAGACCGACTGTCAACTGCTGGTGTTGATGTTGAACCATTGGGGATGACAGAACTTAGTGACTATCTTAAAGAACAACACAGAGACTCAAAGATCAGAACAACATTCAGAGAGTTCATCTGGTCTGCGAAAACCTTCGACATCCAACCTAATCAGATCAAATCACGGCTAAACCCCGAAAACCCTCGGCAGTACCACTTCGCGCTATGTGGTGCCATCCTGATGGAACATTACGAAAAGTATCTTGGTCGGAATGATATGGTCGATTTTATTGATATGATTGACAGGGGAACAACAACCCTCAGTTTACGACCAGAGCTTGGTGATGAGTACAGTCATATACTGGTCGATGAGTTCCAAGATGTGTCACAACGACAGATAGAGTTCATCAAGCGGCTTGCAGGGCCAAACGATGCGCGGCTTTTCTCTGTCGGAGATGATTGGCAGAGTATCTACGGGTTCCGCGCAGCTAACGTCGAACTCTTCACCCAGTTCGAACAAGAATTCGGTCCGGCGACTACATCGGATCTGACCCAGAGTTATCGTTGTCCCCCACAGATCGTTGATGCCGGAAATCTGCTGATAGCGAAGAATCAGAATCAGACGAACAAACGAGTTACTGGGCTGGACTCAAACACGAGCGTTGACCCCATTAAGTGGCATGCAATCCCTGACAGTGAAAATCGAGAAGAAATGTCAGGAGCATACGCTGCTGAACAAGCTAAAACGTACATTTCAGAGGGCGCGAACCCGGACGAAATCTTGATTCTATGCCGGTATGACGATGCAACCCAACACCTAGACGCGGTCAAAACCGCACTCGCTGATCGAGGCATCCCGTACTGGAGCAAAAACGAACGTCACCACCCTTCCCAGACACCCGATTGGGCCGAAGACGAATTCGAGTATGATACTGGTGTCGATGTTCAGTCTATTCATAAAGTGAAAGGAAAAGAGGCTGAACACGTCATTTTACTTAACGCGGTTGAGGGAGACATGGGATTCCCTGATCTAGACCGTGGCAACGAACTAACACAGCCAGTTAATGAGCCTAATGTCGATCCGATAGCAGAAGAACGGCGGCTCTTTTATGTTGCATTGACTCGGGCAAAAACCGACTTGTTGATTCAAACCCAACGCGACGAGGAATCCCGGTTCGTTGAAGAAATACAGGCCTTCGCCACTGAAATCACGCTTCCAACTCCGTCAGGCAACTACGCCGACCGTGGTCACGACGAATTTGTAGCGCGAGTAATCCTGATCTCGAAAACCGCCGGGCAAATCGAACACCAAGCTGGAGAACTGTACGACGGTGATCAGACACTTTCGTTCACATCGTGGGCCGACGAGAATCCACCAACTGTCGAAGAAGGTTCTTGGTACGAATTTGAAAACGTTACCATCCAGCGCGTGAACAACGAACCCCAACTCGTTATCCACGGAGAGACCGAACTAACTGAACTCCAAGAACAACCGCCGGAACATGATCATACCAGCACAAGCGACGCTCCGACATAATCGTCTCCTCAAGTATCGTGTTACATCCACGCGAGCGCTGCATTATGCTATGCGAGGTACTCCGGGTTCAAGCTATCCTCCGGAAGCGGGAATCGCTCACCGACCCGGTTACAAACCGTTCGCTGCAACAACTCGCTTTGCGTCTCAAACGACGGATTCACCTGGAACCGGTAGTCCCGGCCGATCGTGAACAGGCCACGATCAAACGCCGCTTGATGCGTCCTGCTTATTCCTAGAGACGGGACCGCGTCCCCGGGATCAGCGCGGGACGAGTACTCTGTCGTGTGGACTAAGCGGGACGTGCGAGGGGTGCTCAAGGATACGTTTCCGGAATATGGGCGGCGATCGGTACGCTGAAGACCTAGTTCTAACCTACAGTGACGGACTGCTGTGACACAGATACTGGTGGAAGACAAAGTGCTGTACGGCAAGGGTTTTTAATACAAATCGTAGGAGTGTATCGTTTGTTGAACTAGTTCATGCTGATCCAAACATGAGTGAGAATATTGACAGCGTACCAGAGGAGAACAACCCAGAATCGGGTGATAGCGTGGATGCGCTTGAAGAACAGTACCAGGTAAACAAGGTTCTCCAGAGCGAGACAGACATACAGGCTGAAATCGTTGCAGCCGGATGGACGGACGAACTCAACACCGACAGGACCGCGGATATTTGCCTCCAGTTATCAGTACCCGGCACGACCGAGTATTTTGTCTTCATCAAACGACTTGCGGATCAGAGATACGGCGGCGATTTCGTCGAATTATGCCAACGGCTCGGACACCCGCCGCAAAAAGACCTCTCGGTACTCCGTGGAACCACCGTCAGTACCGAGATTGAGCAGGGGAGTAAACACGAGTTCGTGATCCTCCACGACGGAGAAAGCCGAATCCGGACCAGGGTTATCGACAAGGACACAGTGCCAACCCTCCAGCCAACGTTACCTGACGATCTTGCGATGTCACTCTCGCGGCTCTATACGTATCGACTTGCGAATCCCGGTGAAACCGGCGAGCAAGTTCAAGTCACTGATTTAGACGTGGTTGATGGAGAGTTAGTCCTTCACCTAGAACGTCGGTGGGGAACAATCACGGTTCCAGTGGAAGACGGACCAGGAGATGAAACACCGTATAATCGCCTTGTTGAAAACCTCGGTCAGGGAAGCGTCAAAGAGATCGAAGGAACCGTTATCCATACGGTCCATACCGAAGATATTGAAGACCCGATAAATGGGCGTTTTTCCGACCTTGACCGCGAAAACATCGAAACCATGTACGGCGATTTTCTCTTGGAGGTTGAGGACCACGCAGGGAAGTGGGCGGTATTCGCCTCTGAACCGAAACGAAGCGGAAGCATATTCGCGTTACCTGGACTGGTAGGTGGCGGAGCGTTACTTCTCATCGGATTACTTCTGGCAAACCTGTGGACCGGGGTCCTCGGAGTAGTAGTTCTCCTCTTCACATTCGCCTATTTTGGTGACTGATATTTCCAGTCCAAACGTTCGGAGTGTAACCCAGACATCAACTTGGACCGACTGAATACGATTCCCGGTCCAGCCGTCGGCAATGTTTATCCGCCCAGTCTTCAACGCAACTGGTATGGATGCCATCGGAGGTCAGGTTATCATGGGCGTACGGCAGTTGGCCGGCGATACCCCCGACGAATTGGCATGGAGGGCCCCGTCGACACGACAACGGTCGTGCTCGAGTTCGGTGACGGGTCGCTGCTCATTCCAGTCAGTGACGCCGAGGGCAACGAACCGGGTGTCTTCCTCGAGAATGGTGTTGATGCATGTTCTGTCCGGCTGATTTTGTTCGATACAGTGTTGTATAGGGTTAGGGGCGCAGTGAAGTCGGTGAAAGAGAAGGCGAGATCCCTGTTTCGTTAGTCCGTAGAGATCTTGTCACTGATTTTGTCCCGCATCTCAGTGGTCCGGGTCGGTTCGTCTGGGTATTTGGCTTGGTAGTCTTCTACGTCATCTACAGCTCCGGTGCAGTTCTGGCTTTGTAGATGCCCCTTCTCAATGGTCTCGAGTTCTGTACCGCACTCCTGGCATTTGATCGGGCCAGGACCATATTTGGTATCACTCATATTCGCTTGCTATCTGTTCGTACTATTCAATATTCTTGTGACATAGAATATTACCAACACGTATTTATCACCCATTCAGGATTACTTTGAGCTTGTACAGAACTCGTATTCGTGTGCAAAGACGAAATCGAGACAGCCAACGCACCAGGCACCGAGACCGCAGGTGTTGACTTCGGAATCTGTAACTTCGCCGCTGTTGCGTACAGCACCGAGGAAGCCGACCTGTACCCCGGCAACCGCTTGAAGCAAGATGGGTACTACTTCCCGAAGGAGATTGCCAAGTGCGACAATTCTGGTGGCGACGAAGCCACGCGGCTTCATCACAAGTGGTCGGAGCGCCGGACTCACTTCTTCCACAGTCTCGCCAAACACATCGTCCAGCGGTGTGTCGAGAAAGATGTTGGCCGCATCAATGTCGGGGACTTGGAGGGGGTCCGTGAAGACGAAGATGGTGAGTCGAAAAACTGGGGCAAGCACGGCAATCTTGACCTGCACGGGTGGGCGTTTGACCGCTTCACAAACATCCTCACGTACAAGGCGAAAGTCGAGGGGATCGAAGTCGTAGAAGTTCCAGAGGGCGACACGAGCAAGACGTGTTGTGTGTGCGGTACGGAAGACGATAGTCAGCGTGTTGAACGTGGATTGTACGTCTGTAAGGAGTGCAATGCGGCGTTCAACGCAGATGTGAACGGGGCGGAGAACATCCGTCTCGACCTGAACCAAAGTAACTCCGAGTCTTCGGCCAGTTTGGGCGGGGATAGGAGTACCGGCTGGTTGGCACAGCCCGGAGTCTACCTTCATGACTTGTCCCACGGATTCTCACCGAGGGAACAAGTGGTAGACTGCAAACCCTAATATCCCAATCCAACGGTGTGGTACCGTGGGATTCACGCGTCTTCAGGCGCGGGAGGATGTCAATCAGCAAGTGTTGTTCGAGATGAATGTGTCGTATCTTGGGCATCCGTATTTCGTGACGGGGAACGCACTTTTCAACGCGATTGCGCGGCGTGTTGACGAGCGGACGCGACGGGCGTTGCACGTGAGTCACGGTGTGTTCGTGCCGGGTGAGTACGGTGAGTACCCGGATTCGCATTCGGAGTCGGGGTACGCGGGGAAACTCGGTCGGTCGCTTCCTCCGGTCGAGTCATACGACGATTTGTTTGTGTTCCGGGATGTGGCCCACCGGTGGCTGTTAGATTCACGGCCGCGGGATGCGCATAACGTGCATGACGTAGAACGCCACGGTGATCGGATCGCGTTTGCGCCGGCGTGCTTTTTCGGGCGACCGCCGGAGCAGCGGAATTCGAAGCGATCGATGCAGTGGTTCGTACACTGCTACCTGCATGGCAGGCGGGGCGACGATGCTGGTGTCCCTGTTGGTGACGACGTGCTTGACGGGATTCGGGTTGGCGGGGCGCGCAACTACGGGTTTGGTGAACTGTCGCTGGCAGACTCACAGGTCGTTGATCTCGATGCGCTCGAGTACAGCCGACTCACGGATGCGGAGTCGAATGCGTACGTCCTCGAACTCGTGTCGCCGTACGTCCTCTCGAGTGAGTGCCCGGCTGGGGATGACCAGTCAGTGCCGTGGTGGTGGGATGCAAGTTCGGAGACGACATCGCCGATGATCGAGACAGGAACGGGTGCGACGGATGGGCGGCGTGATGACGGGTTGCGGCGACGGGAAACACGGTTCATTGACGGTGGGGAGACATATCGAGTCGAAACGGTCGATCATGGGCAGGTGGTCGGGTACGCGGGGAGTGAGCCGGTGGAGACGGCGCGGAACGGGGTGTTGCGCGTCGGGACGCATGCGAAGTACGGATTCGGTGAGTGTCGTGTCCGGCCGGTTAGCGATAGTCGAGTGGAGCTAGCTGGGGGTGGTCGGTAATGGCGTTGGAGTCGGGTATGGCGAGTAATGTGCGGCCTGGTGAGTGAGGGCAGCTGGGAACACCCGATTTCCGGTGGACTCTGAACTACCAGTCCAAATATGATTTCGGACGGATTTCGTTACTACAGTTAGAATAAATCATATTTATGGGCTTTTCTGAGCACCCAAGGGTTTAAAAATATTCGCCCTATATAGGAGTTTTCAGTCGGTATTGCACCATATTTTGAACATGTATCGCCGGATTGGGATGCGAAATTGTCGCTAGAAAAGACATATGTATTAGAATGGTGTGTGGTAACTCACAGGTGATATAACGGCACCAATGAACGAGGAACGATCATTGAACGGGCGTTCACAGATCCCCAGTCCGCTGGACAAGTTAGTCGGTTATCTGAACGCGGTCCATGCCGCTGTCAGACGGGGGCTTAATGGCTGACCTTGAGTTCGTCGCGTTCGATATCGAGACGACCGGGTTCGATGTGGATGACGTGGTGACGACGGTCGGGATCGAATTACCGCTTGGGTGTCAAGTGTTCCTGCAGGCGGACGAGGAGACACTGGACGGTGACCTGGCTGCGTTGGAGGCGGTTGTTGGGGACCGCTGTGGAACGCACGTGAAACTCTCAGTGTACGCGTCGGAGGCGGCGTTGTTGGAAGCAGTTGGTATGTTCGCGCAGGAGCGATTACATGGTGAGGATGTGCTACTGGTCGCGTTTAATGGCGAGCGGTGGAAGGGAGGGTTTGACTTACCGTTTTTGCGGACGCGACTGGCAGCGACGGATGTAGAGTGGCCGTTCCGCGACATGCCGTACGCGGACTTGTTGCCAGTCGTGACGCGGCGGTTCAATCTCGTCGTGGATGATGAGAAACAGTCGAGCCTGCCAGCATCATATGAGACGCTTGTCGGGGGAGATCTCAACGAGCGGGACCCATTCGATGACAGCGCTACAGCGGTGACGGCGTTCGAGAACCAGCAGTACGCTGACCTCGTGACGCACAACGTCGTTGATGTGTTGCGAACCGGGGAATTAGGCCAGTTGACGCGGCGGTACTGCTCGAAATCGGATTACTCGTTGAAATCACTAACACCGACGGTTCACGACACATAGCCTCACAGGTCGAAATTTGAAGCGATACGTCATGGAGTGCCGGGGAGCGCGGACAATGAATGCGGATTCACGATATCGAATGAGTGAGTTACAGACACGACGGCAGAAGATTCGAGGTGTATCGAGTATGATGACGGTGCGATGTACTGGGAGGGCAGGGACGTGAGTCAGTGGGATCATGGGGCGGATACGGTGGATGCGGCGACGCGCGCGGTAATGTTGGCTAAACGCGGGAATCGATGTCAGTGGTGTGGGGCGCGTGGCCCGCCGTACGGCATAGCGATACTGCACGTCCATCACATTAAACGCGATCCGAGTGATGTGCCGGTGGATGACCCGATGAACTTAGCGGTGACGTGCCGAGGGTGTCATAATTGGTTCCATCATCGGCCAATGATAACGGACGCCCCGGTCCCCCTGACACGCGAAGATATGCAGGTGTTGTTGCCGCATGACGTGTTGTTGTTGAACGTGCTGGACGAGATCGGGCCAGCACCGTTCCGTGACGTATTCGTACGAATGAAAGTATTGTTGTCGGAGACGGCGATACGGGAGCGGTTGTGGGTGCTAATGGGGTTAGACCAGGTCGTGTCGGGACGTGACGAGCAACTCGTCGATCAGGATGCAAAAAGCGGGGCATGGGGGTTCCCAGGAGATGTGGACGTGTCGGCACGCGAGCACGTTCCGGATGACCGCGCGTTAGCGTTCCAACGCGCTGAAGACGAGTTAGTGCGACGCGCACTCGACCGCGGCTGTGACCGGGAACTTGTCGGGTCCGTGTTCGGGGTGACGCGGCGGAACACGTTCCACAAGCAGTACCGGGCGGCAGCGTACGCGTTCCCGCTTGATGAATTCAATCGTGGTGGTCGGCCCGTTGAACAAGATGATACGACGGACGAAGAGGTGCCTGAGGGAGATTTGGGACGTGTTGAAACGTGGGGTGGCGAGCCTGATGAGACGTACAGTGATTTGGATGAGTTGTTGAACGGGGATGCGAGCATGTGAGACAGTGCTCGTGAACAGCTGTTCGGGTAATTGTGTGTTCGACGGTTAGAACGCGGGTAACGGAATCCAGGAGAATTACATAAGCCGGTGGCGCTGTCACAGGGCTGCTAAGGATTTGATGTCGTCGAGTTCTTTTTTGATAGTCACTGTCAGCATTAGTGAACTCATGAGTTCGTAGGTAACGAGTGCGTCTTCGGCTTGAATCACGTATCCTGCTACTGCTGAGGTCTCATCCTGCGACGTGTCTGGATGCGGTGTTGCTCCGTCGAAGAATGCGCCTTGGCTCGCAAACCGTTGAATGAGCAGATAGAGAAGCAGTGCTTGAATCCCGCGGCCAGATAGTTCGATTTCGCTGTCGTCGTCACCGAGTTCAACTGTGAGATTGCTGAGGAGCGTGTTTACTTGCTCGATGAGTGGTGCGCCTGTCAAGAGATGCTGGCCGATGTACGGGTGTATGTCTATGAAGACAGAGACCAGGCGGCTGGCAAGCCTGTTCTGTGAACGGAAGACGGTGTAGTCTGAGTGGTGATCGAATTCGAGGACGATGCCAGGGTGCAGGAAGAGGATCTCGCAGAGTGATTGCCACGTTGGCTCGTCTATGATAGGTTGGTCATGATGTCCGAATAATAGTTCTTGTACATCCGGGTTCTGCTCAGCTTGATTGATTATCCCATTCACCCGCTGAACCACCTGCGTCAGTGCTGTAAGCCACGCGTTGATCTCGGATTCGCACGCTTCGAATAGGTTCTCCGTGTCGATACGGTCTGTGTCTAAGCGACCGAGTCGCTCGAGTGCAAAACACAGTTCAATTGTTTCCCAGAACGTCTGGGTGTGGTCGGTAAACGCGTCGAGTGTCGCTGGCTCCGGCCGGTCCGTGACTGTCAGCGCAGCCAGTGCTTGTTTACGATGGTAGGACAAGTGGTCCTCAACCAGTGCGTGGAGTGATGGCAGCGATCGATCTCCTTCGGTGATCTTTGGCGGTGGGCGTTCACCGTCTGGGTCGTTCTGTGAGCGTGTGTCTGTCTGAGGGCTGTCGTCACCTGCTTGCTTTGCTCGTTTCTGTAATTCGGACAGCGCGATGTCAAAGACGTTGACGGCTGCAGTGTCCGGGTTCTGCAGCACTTCTCGCAGTAATGTGTTCGAGCTCTGGGTGCCGGCACTCTGCGTGATCTCTCGGAACTCACGGTAATATGCCTGCATCTCTTCGACGACGCGCCGTGGATTACTGGTAGTCCCGGCGACTGTGACAGTAACGACTGTGCCGGTCCACTGTTCGCGCTCAGCTGCTGTGAGCAGGAGTGTCACCTCTTGAGGACTCTCATCGTCGGGGACCTCGACGGTTTTCTCAGCACCAGTGTCCGTGTGTACCCGGATTTCCGGGTTGTCTGACAGTCCAGCGACGGTCAAGATGAGCTCAGTGTCGCCTTCAGAGCCAGGCTGAGTGACTCGTGCATCCTCTAACCGAACCCCTCCTTCCTTGGTTGGAGTGCGTGTTTCCCAGTCTTCGTAGCTTGCCGATCGCAGGTCCAGTTCTGCTGGATTAGCGACTGGTTCTGACACAGTGAACCGGAATGCTGACGAGTCAAAAACTGCCTCTTCCAGTGTTTCTTCATCGGTTTCCTGGGCGACAGTCACTAAGCCAGCTTCGACGTTCCCGTGTGATGCCGATGCTGTCAGCGCGGTACTGGTCATGTTCGGACTGCCGTAGAGACATGCCTGGCCCCATTCGCCGTCAAGTATCATAAATTTTGCATGCACCCATCGAGTTGTTCGGTCCGGCTGTAGTCGGCGCACAGAGTACTCGAATGGGGAAAGCGTCTCTGCTAACTCGTCTACGGTGAGGGCAGTGCTTTCCGGTTCGACCAGTAATTCGAGGTGGGTGGCATCCAGTCGCTCTGCAAGGTCACGAAGTACAGTCGGCGACCCGAAATACGGCGCGTACAATCGGGCTCGTTCAATCTCACGAGTACCGTTATCTGTCACTCGGTCAAGCAGTTGCGTAATGATCGGGTCGTGGAGGTTCGACACAAACCAAGTATTCCGGTCAGTCTCATCGACAGTAGAACTCTCAATCTCGTCGAGCCATGCGAGCGTCTCTGCTGTTTCGGTGATGTAAGTTCGGGCGTCTTGCCCGGTGATGAAGTCCTCGTAGTCGAGTAATTCGGTGTAAAAATCACGGATGGATTTCGCAACGAAGTACGATTCGCCAAGCTGCTCTGTTTCGTCCTCGGCGGTTGGTTTTTGAAACCCGTCTGCGAACCCGATCTGGGCGGCCTTACAGTATTCTTCGAGAGTGAGGTTTGCAGAACTTACCGAGTAGAATACGCTTCGTTCTGACGCGAACAGATTCACTTTCGGGTGAAACACTCCTGGTGACTGGACTGGCTCTAACAGGTAGTCCGTTCCAATTGGGGCTTCACGCCAGTCAGCACTCGTGATTTCTCGCTCATATCGGTTGCCGTCAACAAGGACGAGCGGTAACTCACAGTTCCGGCGTTGTAACCGCGGACGCACGTAGCTACTGTAGAATTGTGGATCAAACGGATACGTCGTTTGAATCGCTTGCTGGATACTCCATCCATGGCCATCCAGTATATCTAAGAGATTCACGCGTCATCCACCTCCACGAGCCGGGACAACACGTCGGAAGCAGCTGGAGACGGTGCATACCCGTCTTCTGTCGTCGTCAGTAGCCCGGCATCGCGGAGCAGCGTGTTCATCTCACTAAAGCGAATGAGCGACGACCGGGCGGTAAACGGTCGGGACCCACGTTCGACATCTGCTTCCAGACACAGCCGTTCATCCTGATCGAAGGACACAGCGCGTTTGAGGTTCCCCGGACTCAGCCGACTGTAAAATACTTCTAAATGGGTTTGTACCACCTTTTCGTGCAGCACTTTCCGTGCGAACTCAGATAATGGCAGTTCCTCGTCAGTGGCTTCGACGAACCGAGTTAGCTCTGAGAGCGACGTGTACGGCGAGTCGAACCGGTTATACGCATAATTGTACAGCCACTCACGTTCTGATTGCACCTGTTTGAACCGAGCCACAACCAACAAGAGTAATGCAACCGACCGCGCTAAACTCGTTGTCCAGGCTTCCAATTGAGCTTGCTCGTCATCAATCTCGTCGTGCAGCTGATTCAACGACGAACGAAGCGATTGCCCCAGTAGAGCCTCATTCAAATGGGTCCCACCGGCTACAGCCGGTTCTGCTTTCCACCCTCTGGACACGACAGACTCAATGTTTGCCATCGCTTCGCCGACCGTCACTGTCTCAGCCGCGGTGTCCTCAGGCACAGTAATGGACAGATCATTCCGTTCAGCACTCCCGTACAGCATCAAATCACGCACCGCGTTAACTGGCTCAGTCGTCTCTTCACTCTGTGTCGTTGAAACACCACTGGCCACTGCTGAGAATGCTGCAGACATACCGGGTTCGTCTGTCACCGCTGTCAGGAGTGTTTCGTAGTCGGCTCGCGGAGGTATGCGTGCATTCAAGAACGTACACGCGGCTTCTAACTGCCCTTCGATAGCGAGTCCCGCATAACTCTGCAACCAGTACAACCGCATCAACTCTCGATACTGATTGAATCGCTTCGCATCACTCGCAGTCAAGTGCAACTGATCGTCGTCATCAGCAGTATACAACTGCCAGAATCGACACAGGAAACACGCATAGGCCGCTCGCATCTCGTGAAACCCGCGGAAATACCGTTGATACAGCGAACTTGCCCCGGCCTCCTCGAACTCACCTTCTTCTATCGTCGTTTTCAGATGATTAAGAACATCCAATTCAAGATGGTCGGGAAACCCATCTGCCAATTGGACTGTCCCTGATTGCTTGTTGCCGTCCCAGTTCACAAATCCGAGCATGATCTTTTGTAGCGCTCGCCGCTCTGACTCGAAGTCATCCTCCAGATACACTGACTGATTCGCAAAGTCCCGTGCAATCGCCTCAAAATCACTGCGTTCAGCCCGCCCGTTGCGTGCGCACGAAAGAATTCGGTCCCCTTCGTCACCAACGGTTCGATCAACAATCTCTGCGAGTTCGCGTCCAGCTCCAGTCAACTCGAAATCCCCTCGTTTTAACAGATGATTCTGTAGTTGGTTCTGGTAGAACTGAGCGTACGCGTGGCCATCATTCTTCAACAGTTCCAACTCGTCGAGATCAAACTCCTCAAACTCCTCACGGTCAAAGTTGAACCGAGAGTTGCCGTCCATCCCGCGGAGCGCTTCTCCGCCTTGGTCCGTTTCTAATTGCCGGTACCGACTAGCAAGACAGAACATCTTCTCAACGTTTTTCACCCGCTGATATCGATTGTCTGCATCTGCATCCAGTTCCTCTAATGCCCAACAGAAAATCGACAGGTATCGAAGTCGGAGCGTGATCGATGTAATCGACCCATGGGCGAACAGATTCCGAAACCGATTCCGTGACCGGTTCGCATTCAACGGATCCGCGGGCATTCCCCGTTCATCGATCTTCGCGCTCCAGCGGGGCTCGATCGGCATACACCATTATCTATAATCTGGAGTGAAATATTTTCGGAGCGGTTTTTCTGGGAAATCATCACCGGTAAATGTAAATGACTTTGTGGATCGAGGATCGTCACGCGTATAATGCAGCCGCAGAGCCCGGCAAGGTGCGAGTTTTGGTCACTACTCATAGCGCTAAGATACAACCAACACATGTCAATGACATAATTAAACAAGTTGCGAGAGACGCAGGCGTACAGAGACCATTGCGTCCCGTGAACCCCTCAGCAGACGAAGAAATCAAAGAATGGTTTGTCACGTCACACCGGGTCCGAAGAAATGCGATTACTCATTGGTCAACAACATAGGCGAGTTAGATATCCACCAAGTACAGTGACTCTCGGGACACGACAGGATCGACAGACTATGCAGTACGTCGAGGATGACGACGAGTAAATACGCGAGGATTACCAGCGAGGTGTGAGCGAGTGAACACCCCTGACTGTGAGTGCAACACTCTCGCTCTCCTGGCGATAGATGGGCGAGCCGGCGCGGAAACTGGGCGACCCCCGCACTTGACCACTGTCAAAAAAGTAAACACACCAAGCCGACCGGCGACTGAGAAAAGCAAACCCAAGCACCAGCGCAACCCACACACCCGGGGGGTAAATCCCCCATCCCTACACCAACACACACTTTCGAGCGAAAAAACCATGTTATTTTACAGGCTGAAATATGGCTTTGAACGCTGTTACCTGGTGAAAAAGTATTTTAGAGCGTTTGCGACCTTAGAGTGAATGTGACCGTGTTCAAACACCCTAAATCCCATGGGTAGAACGGTGGGATTTAGCCCCGAGCAGTTATGGTTGAGCGGCCAGTAACTACACTTACAAACATGACAAACAACGTAATCGTATGGGTGACTGCGTCTTCAGACCACGCTGCAAACAATCAAATCGACGAATGTTTACGGTACGTTCTTCGGCAAATTGAAGGGATAAACAACTTCAAGAAACCGGATGTGAGAAAGGCAAAACAGGCTGTGAACGAACTCGTCACGGCCGTAGCGATCCCCGATCGGGACACTGGGAAGGAGGTGCACGTCACCGTTACACGTAACGACGGCACCGATCGCAATGGGAAGAAGCCGAGTAAATTCGCGTGGGATTCGACCGGGCCTGACGGTAACTGTTCGGCGATAGTGATCCCGGCCGGCAAGGACGTCCCATCGGAACAGATCACGTAGGTACTCCAACGCGGCGCGGATTTACACTTGGCGCGAGACGGCGTCTCGTTAGAAGCCCGGAATGACATCGAGGATCACATCATGCACGTGATTAGAATCCTGACGGGCACCGACCACTCCTCGGACGCGCTCAACCAAGGGATTCCACACGCTGGTGGACGTCCACCGATCGGTTGCAAGGTCGAAGATGGCATGTTACGGCCTGGTGACGACTTCGAGCACGTGCGCAGGGTGTTGTTGGATGTGCGCGATGGCCAGAGATCGAAGCGGCGAGCTGCGCACAAGCTTGATTGCGCCCGGAAAACGATAACGAACGCGCTTGAACGGACGGATTTGTACGCACTCGACCAGTAACGGTGCAATCACACCACCCGGTACGGTCGTGTTGCCAGTCTGACCCCCGTAATCTCAATACGACCATTCCACTCCTTCGACCTTTTTCGTTCCTCCCGAGACACCTCTCACGCCAGTAGTACAACGGTGCTGTCAATCTGCTACCCGTACCCTCATCATGGTTGTTCTGCCCCTCTTTCTCTCACCCCGGTGATGGGATCGATGCTCCCTTCCCCCCTGTTACACTCGGGACACCCCTCCCTTCACAATGACGGGTGGTCCAGGGTGGCCCGACCACTCAAATTCTGCTTGGACCACTAAAACCGCAGTAAGTGGGAGGGGTTGTCCCGGGTGGTCCAAGTGGTCTGAGGGTTAATGTGAGAGACGTGTGAACCGGAGGATGTGAAATGACCGTTACGAGAGACGATCGATTTCGTTGATGTGCTTGCAGAGATCGAAGACGACGACATGGAAGTGAGCGATCGGGCACGCGAGGCATGCAAGCACGCTCCCGTCGATTAGAAAGTAGTTTTGCATTTCTAATCGGTTACGGAACGAGATAGAAACACGAATCCTTATTTGAATGACTTTCGAACGACCTCATGCGCGCGAAAGCGCGTATGAGAGGGAGTCTGGCCTGCAAGCAAGCCTCCCTCTCGCCGCGGCTCCCGTACGGGAGCACCAGATAGTAGATACCGCGATGGTTTAGATGTGCCGACGTCGTTTGATGACCGCTCCCTGGGGACCCACCAGAATGAAAAACGAACAATGAATATCACAGTAACATGTAACGAGTGTCACTCGACAATAACACACTCCCCAGAGGAAGACGGAACGAACGCGAACATCGAATGCCAAGACTGCGAATCCGTGTACGCAGTCACAGTAACCAAAATACAATGAGTGCCAACGACTCAACCAGTGTTACGACGGCAATCGTTGAGTCAGTCGCCGACCGGGAGGACTGCGACCCTGACGACTTACCACCACTGCACAACACTGTCGATACCGAAGCTGTCGAGGCGCTCGAAGGCGACGCGCAAATCGTATTCAAATACGAAGGATACGTTGTATCCGTGGAGGAGAGAGGGTATGTGCGTGTTTTTCAGGGGGTTCGACAAGGGCGCGAGTGATCACTGTCGAGTCCGATTCGTCGGGAACGAAAAGGGGAGATTGTGGTTCGACCAGTCAAGCGCCCGTCCGAACTTCGAGGCGCACTTGTATCCGAGAAGACGGAACATGAGAAGTCGGCCACGGAACTGCTCCGTGAAGAGCGCGAGGACCACCGTCGCAGCGAAGTTGTCAACGTGAATCGAGCCCCCTCTCTTATCCCTCAAGAGTTCAACAATCATGATGACGATGAGAAACGAATACTTTAGAACACCACGCGCAACAGAGGACGCTTGGCGAGGTTTCACTCGCCGATTCAGCGAATTTACTGAACAGGACGAGATGAGAGACGCGATTGAGAGGCACCGCGAATCAATCAGACAAGAGCACAACTGAGGAAAGCTAACGTTTTCGGAACCGGCGAAGAAAACACCACCTATGGATGAGTTGAGTGAGGAAGAGAAAATCGAGACGTACGAACGCTACCTTGCAGGAGCAACCAGCGAGTCGGAAGCGAGGGAGAAACTTGGTGACAGTGTGATCGACGGAATGCGGGAAGACCGGGAAGCCTTTGCGGCAGCGACCGAGATTGACACCAGCGATTTCCTACAGCAGGATGACGACGACGCGTAGGTTCCTGTGATTTTGTTAGAGGTCGGAGAGGAGCGTTAACACTGGGGGTGTAGCTATAACACTCCCCGTAACACTACACGGAAGATGCCCAGAACGAAGGTCCAAATCACTGAATCAGAGGTTACTAACCGGAACGGGGAGACTCGAGAGACGAGACAGTACCGAGTAACCATCCCAAAAGACACTGTTGAGTTCTTCGGACTAGAACAAAGCGACGAACTCGAATGGTCCGCCGGGAGCGCAGCGAACAAGATGGAAGTCACAATCCACAAACGAAGTGAGTGATGGTGTGACAGTGATTGCCGAACAAAAAACACTAATCGCCGAAGGATACACTCGACTCTCACAAGACAGCGATCGGTCAATTCCGCGCCAGAAAGAGGCCATCAAAGCGTAGAAGACGAGATCAATACCCGCGAAGAACACCCACCGGTCGACTAAACAAGATCTACAATGACGTGTGGTGGTCAAGCGGATTCAGCACCGAAGGGCGCGGTGAATCAGTCCTCGGTAATTGGTCTTCGATTCTCAAATTGGGGTTTCCGGGTAGGGTGCATGGGAGAGGCAGTTCACCCAACCCACCACGTCGTCGTAGGGATGGGGGACCAAGTTGTCATTGTTGTCACCGGCAACTCCCGCAGGAAGGAGCGGCACGACCGCCGGGGGTCCCAGAACGGCGGCCAGGCGACCACCGAAAGAATGGCCGAGTCACCCCGCGGGCGCGGAGCTGCGCGGTACGTGGTGGTGCGGTGAGAAGCTGTTCGACCGGGTTCGTATCCCAACGCGGTCGGGATTCCCGCATCTTCAGGTGGGAAAGTATGTCAAACTTTGAAGAGGGAGAGGAGGGCTCGTTTCACGAGTTTCTCGCCGTCCTCAGTAAGCTCCTGTTCGAGTGGTAATGAGTCCACTAGGAGGGATCGTGTGGAGCGCCCATGGCATAAGGGAATTCGTTTTGTCGAAACTGATCCCTGAGAGGTGTTTGTCTTTGAGTTCTGGTGAGTAGTGATCGTAGTCACCGGCGCTTGTCCCGATACACATTACTGTACAGTCACTGGCGCTAAATGGGTGTTTTCGTGTGAGAGAATAACGACAGGACGTTGTTAGGGCACCGGTTGCATCAACCGTCCAACAGATTGTCTCTATCGGATATTTACTTATCGTCTAGCTCGGCTTCTAACTCGGTAATCTCGGCGTCAAGCTCGGCTTCGTCCACGTCTTCCGTTGGAGTTCCTACGTATTCTTTGTCTTCGAATATTCTCTCAAGTTGGTCGAGGCTGGCGACGTATCGGTGAAGGTCTTCACGGTGATCGAGCGCGTGGTAGTGGCTGTCCCGAGTTTTCCCGATGAAGCCGTCGTTGTAGAGCCGGGTGAGCGTTGTGGTGACGGTGCCATGGGGGAGTTCGAGGTGGTCTTCGAGTTCTTTGGGTTTGAAACCGAGTTCGGTGTTGTCGTAGAGGAATGCGATTATGTCGGATTTGGCTGTCCCGGGCGTGAGTTCGACGTCGGGTTCGTGGGTGTCAAGGTGGACAGGCATGGTTGTGTCCCAATGTAGCTCCTTGTGTCTTATTGTAATTTCGGTGAGGTTCGGGGTTGGCCACATTGGATAATACGTTGAAATTGAGAATGAATACCCAATTGCCGAGAACTGGAATGAAAAAAATTCTTGATCGGCTCAAGAACGGCGAAACCGACATAGTATGAGGCCGACGGGAAGCGCAGGTTTGCCCGAGACTTCGACGATACGATGGAGCTCACCATGGCGTGCCGATCGAACAACGTCGAACTTCACGACGTCGGGACCGGACCACTCGATTTAGATGATCCGCTTAGCGTTGCAATCGAGCTCGTGCAGGCGGTGAGCGAACACGAAGCGATGCAACGATACATCGAAAATCAATCGATGAAACCAACAAGCGGACTGACGCCGGATATTATCACGGCGAGCCCCGGCAGCACTCTTGTTCGCCGAGAACAAGCAGTATCTCGTGGCGGACGAGGACGAGGTCGGTGACGTACGTCAAGTGTTTGAACTTCGAGACCAAGGACTGTCCTACAGAGAAATCGCCGAGGACGTCCCGTGGAGCCCACCAACAGTGGGTAAGCTCATCGACAGACGAGACGAGTACGAAGCGGTCGCGGAAGGCGCGAAGCTCGGATACCAACTGCAAATCGTCGAAGGCGAGTCCGCGTAACTTGTCAACGACGTTGGTTCAATGTTTATGAGTTAACTCATAAGTTAACATGCGAGATTACACCTGAATCTCTTGCCGTGAACACGTATTAACACGTGATTTGAGTGACTGTAGCAACAGATAGTAGTACGGTTTCTTCGTTCAGAATCATAGGTGAAACTGAATCGGGCAGATCGGTAACTACGTGTGCGAAGTAACCGCTGCGGAAAGCCGCAGCATCTGCGAGCGAAGCGAGCAGTTCCCCGCCGAAGGGGGGTGAAACCCCGCGACGGTGGCCTTTTGGCATCATCAGAACCGCTTAATGAGTGACGGAAGTTATGGGCATGGGCTGAGATGGGCGAGTAATGGGAGGAGACCGGCGAGGCGATCTCGTTCGTCATCTGAGTGAGGGGGAGTTGGATCGTCTGCTGGACGAAGCAGACGATCCAAAGATAATCAAACGGCTCACCTTTGTCAAACGTCTCTACAAGGGTGCAACGTACGAGGAAGCAGCCGACGACGTTGGTAAATCTGCGTCGACTGGAAGTCGCTGGGCACGTCGATGGAACGATGGCGGACTAGGTCAGTTGACACCGAACTTCGGGGGCGGAAGGCCCCCGAAGGTCGGTGACAAGGAACAAGAGCGTCTTCTAGAACTTCTCCGGGAGGGACAGCCCTGGAAAGCACAGGAAGTTCATCAGCTTCTGGACGAAGAGTTCGATGTTGAGTACCATCCGGATTATCTCGGTCGATTCCTCCGGAACCTTGGACTATCCTACGCGAAACCACGTCCAAAACGCCCCTCTCGGCCAGAGAACGCCGATGAAATCCTCGAAGAACGCGTCGCAGACGCGTTCGACGAGGAACCAGAGACAGCACATAACAAGCGTCCTGATGATGAGGACGAAGGCTGGGTTCTCGACGACGATATCTGTACAGATGGGGGAACTGTCGTCGGTTTTTGTGACGCTTCGCATCCGCAACCATACGACAATTCGCATCGACTGTGGTACGTCGATGATCCGACACTGGAACGACCGCTGGTGAAGCTTGACGAACCAGCGGTCGGGTGCTATACGCTTAACGGTGAAAGTGTCCTAACGTTTCCTGAAGATCAATCGAAAGAGAACATCTGTGCCCTATTGGAGGAGGTCCGCGAGCAGAATCCGGGAACGCGGATTCTGCTCGTCTTGGACAACTTCTCGTCTCACATCTGTGAACACACGCGCAAGCGCGCACATCAACTTGGTATCGATCTCGTTTTTCTTCCGGTCGGCTCACCGCATCTCAATCCAATCGAGCAGGTCTGGAAAGTGCTCAAACGGAACGCTTCACCAATTGTCGTGGCGAGCGAGAGCGCGTTCCGCACTCTCGCTCGCCGTCTCTTCAACACCCTTACGAATCGACTTGGATTCGCCAAGTCCTGGATCGACCAGTTCCTCAGTCCATATTTGCAAAAGTTATCTTGATCATTATGCTTTTGTGAACGCCAGGAACCCGGCACGAGCGAGACCTACGCGAAGAAACTCGTCCCGAGAACCATCGACGCGATACTTGAGCTCTCCAAGCACCGCCTCGCGGTCCGCAAGCGAACCGAACGAAAGAACGGCCTCGAGTACACCGAACGCAGGGTGATCCTCCCCACCGATGCCGACATCCCCGGGGAAACGACAGACGGAGACTAAGCGCCGGTGACAGTTGGTGTCCTCGGATGACCGGGGACAGTGACTCACAGGACGCCTCGAGAGAGGTCGAAGGGCGTGCTGGGAAGCGTATCCCACAGCAAAAACGCGGGTGTAGGCGGGTGGGCTACCGGTGGGTCTATCGCTCGAGTGGTCGTCGGTGGTCATGGCTGCGGACGGTAGCAAATACAGTGCCCGAAGACGACGGCTGTCCACAGATCATGGGGCGCAGGCAATCTTCGGTCGATGTGGAGGAACTGGTTTATGTGATCACG
Organism: Halostagnicola bangensis; assembly: GCF_054653435.1. Lineage (NCBI taxonomy): Archaea > Methanobacteriati > Methanobacteriota > Halobacteria > Halobacteriales > Natrialbaceae > Halostagnicola > Halostagnicola bangensis. The sequence continues at coordinate 2,947,253 of NZ_BAAIGG010000002.1, forward strand.
ACGTATATCTAACTGAAAATGAACTCGACACCCTCTGCGAATCACCAAGTGGAAGAGGTTGTTACGCAGGTTGTCGAAGAGTATCCAGTCGAACTTGCTGTTCTCTTCGGATCGTATGCAAGAGGGACAGAGACACCGGAGAGTGATATCGACGTTGCAGTGGCTTTCGACGGTGATCGGTCCCCACAGGAACGACTCGAGTTGCGAATCGACCTCGTCGTCGAATTGACGAAAGCACTCGAAATGGATGCGGTGGACGTCGCAGATTTTGAGTCGATTCGACCCGGTATCGGAATCGCTGCTCTTCAAACTGGAACCGTCCTCGTCGGTGAGAACGATCAGGTTCAACATCTCCTCGGCGACCTCGAGCAGGAAGTGACCACTGATGGGGAAACACACGAAGATCGAATGCGACGATTCGACTCGATACTCGAGCAACTCGAGGCAAACGTAGCGTGACGGTTTCAGACGAAGGCGAGGCGCGTATTTTGCAGAAAGTGGAGTATGTTCAGGAATCGATGACAGTCTTAGCAAGAAAACAGTCTCTCGACGAAAGTACGTATCGACACAGTCGAGAACAGCGAGCGATCGTTGAACGAGAGTTCCAGACGGCAATCGAAGCGTGTCTCGATATCGCAGCTATTCTGATTACGTCCATCAACGAACCGATAGCCGAGACAAACGCGGGACGGTTCAGACAACTCGGAGAGAGCAATATTTTGTCACAGCGAACCAGTGAGCAAATGCAGAAAGCAGCTGGGTTTCGAAATATTCTCGCACACAACTACGGTGAGGATATCGATGATGCCGTTGTTTACCACCACCTCCAGAACGAACTCAAATGGTTCGTCCAGTATCTCCGTGAAGTTCGCGAGTGTTTGGAAAATAACCAGTGAAACTGGTGGGCGTCGATGCGGGACCTGAACGACGAGATACCTTGTTCGTCGAGAGTGTCGAGATTTCAGGGACAACTGAGCAAGAAAACGAGAGTACTGAAGCGGATCCAGTGACAGCTGGCCTCCACGGCTAATGGTTTCCACATTTGATGAGGTCTGTCAACAGGCGGTCCAGACAGCTTCGTTTCCGGTCGAGTGCTCGCGTGTCGGTCGGTGGTGGGACAAGGAAGCGAAAATCGATGTCGTCGGACTCAATCCACAGACGAATACGCTGTTGCTCGGCGAGTGCAAGTGGACCAATACTCCTGTCGGAACCAGTTTGCTAACCGATATCGAAGCGCTCGAACCGGACGTGCGATGGAACGGCAGTGATCGCACTGTTGAGTACGCGCTGTTTTCGCGTTCTGGGTTCACCGACGAGTTGGAAACGCTTGCAAACGAACGTCCGGACCCTCATCTGTACTCTCCGGGAGAACTCGCTGCTGTCTTTGCGTCGGATTGAGCTTGTGTCTCTGCCTGTTGTGCGGCCAACAAACCATAGACGCGCTTTTGGATCTCTCGAAGAATCCCCCTCGCGGTGAGACGGAACCGAGGCCCGGACGAAGGAAAACTCCCTCCCAACGTCGCCGGTAGGCGTTCGCTAATTATGGTGATCGAGAGTGGCGGTACGGTATGTCACCGCTCAGCCCGTCACCACGCGGGACGCGCCGTTGTCGAAGCGCCGGCAACCAAACTCCCGGTCGTTCGATGCCGCGACCGCTGACACCACGCGACTCGAGAGAGCCATGCCACTGATCGACGACAATGGGAAGCTCTTCGGCGCGGTGAACATCATCGACGCGCTCGTCGTCTTGTTACTCGTCGCCGTGCTCATCACGGGAGTCGCGATCATCTCGGGCAGTGGTTCGGACGAGCCCGGGGAATCGCCCGAATCGGAAACGAGATACGCGACTATCGAACTCGGCGAGCAACCCGAATACGTCCTCGAGGACCTCGACGAAGGCGACGTCCTCGAGACCAGCGGCTGGGACGGGGACGGCACAACCGCGGACGGAACGGTAACGGGGATCTACGACACCGCCACGGTCGAAACCGAATCGAACGCCTCGCTGGCAAGCGGCGCGAACGCCTCGCTCGCGGACGGTGCGAACCTGACGATCCACCTCGAGATCGGGGGGGTCGCCACCGAGGACGATCACGGGAGAGAGCGCTTCGAGGTCGACGGCGAGCCGATACTACTCGGCACCGCCCTCACGCTAGAGGGCGGCACCTACGTAACCAACGGCACGTTGACCGCCCTTGAGCGGGACGAATCCACTACCGACCTCGAAACGACCACGACCGAGGCCGAACTCGAGGTCCGGAACATTTCCCCCGCGGTTGCGGCCGAACTCGAGGAGGGGCTCTCCGAAACCGCAAGGGGTGAGACGGTAGCGACGATCCAGTCTGTCGAAACCGAACCCGTAACTGTCGTCGTCGAGAGCGATGACGGGGAGCTTCACGAACGGGAACATCCCCGGAACGAGGACGCGACGATAGCGGTCGAACTACAAACCACGGAGACCGAAGCGGCGCTCTCCTATCAGGGCGATCGACTTGAGATCGGCTCCGCTCTCATCCTCGATTTCGATCGGATAACTGTCGACGGCGAAGTGACGGAGTTCGAGTAAACCCACGCCTCGACGGGAGATACCGACAGCGATTGAGAAGCTATCGTGCGACAGAGACATCCAGTGCAGAGTGGCTACTCCGATTCCGATTCGCCCGTCGAAAGACGGCGTTTTATGACATACCCTACGCCGCCGAGGGTTGCCAGCGAGCCGGTGAGTCCGAATCCCGGTATCGAATCGCTGTCGCCCTCCTCGAGGGTTAGTTGCTCGGTAACCGTATCCTCCGCCCCGGTATCGTCGGTGACGGTGAGCGTGACGTTGTAACCGCCAGCGCTGTCGAAGGCGCGGGAAGCGGTCACTCCTGACGCCGAATTCCCGTCGCCGAACTCCCAAGAGAAGTCGATGAGGTCACTGGCGGGCGCACTCGAGTCGCTCGCGTCGAACGCAACCTGTTCTCCTGTCTCAGGTGAAGACGGGGTGTATTCGAACGACGCGGTCGGTGCTGCTGACTCCGACTCATCGGATTCGTCGGACTCGTCATCGCCTTCACCGTCGCGTTCGTCTTGATCTTCGCCCCCGTCGTCGTCCGGATCGCCGGTTCCGTCGTCGTGCTCGTCCTCCCCCTCGCGTTCGTCCTCATTTCCTTCGCCGTGTTCGTCCTCTTCGCCTTCGTCGTGCTCGCCTTCCTCTCCGTCTTTCTCCTCGCCGTCGTGTTCGTCCTCGCCCGATTCCTCGTCATCCCCGTCTGCATCGTCAGACTGAACGGCCGTAATCGCGATTTCGTCGACGAGCATCTCGCGACCGTGATCGTTCTGGCCCGCTCCGATACGAATTGAGCCGGTGAACTCGGCAACGTCAGTCGCGATTTGCCAGTCGCCTGGCTCCTGGCTGTCGTATCGCCAGGCTTTCGCTCGGACCGAACCGGTTCCGTCGAACTGGATCCTGAACTCGACCCACGTGCCGATAAACGCGTCGTCGATGGTCTCCTCGGCGGGCGAGGCGAGACGGGACGACGTGAACGAAATCGCATCACTCGAGGGATCGATCAAAAACCACAGTTGGTCCTCGCCCGAGATACCGAATCGATAGTTGTAGGGCGCGTCGGACACCGCTTGATAGACGCCCCGGACTTCGAACTCGTCGTGCGTATTGAACTCGCCGGCACACTTCCACTCGAGTCGACCGACGCTTCCCTCGCCCGCTTCGGAGTCGGTCAGTCGAGCGGCGGTTTCGGTCACGACTCCGTCATCGACGGTCGAGACGTCACCGCCAGTCTCCCAGTTACCGAGTCCGTCCTCGAAATCGTCGAACGTCGGGTCGCCGACACACTCCGTTTCGCCGGGAACGTGCAGTTCAACCGTATCGACGAGCAGTTCGCGCCCGTGGTCGTTCTGTCCTGCAGAGGCGCGAAGATAGCCGGAAACGTCGTCGGCTTCCGTCGACAGTTGCCAGTCGTCGGGTTCGGACGTTCCTCGCTCCCAGACTTTTGCACTCGCGATGCCGGTGCCGTCAAATGCCAGTCGGAACTCGACCCACGAGCCGATAAATGCGCTGTCGATCGTTTCTCCGGAGACGGAGGTCCAGGTGGTGTCGCCGAACCCGATGGCGTCGCTCGAGGGATCGATTTTCAAGAGGAATCGATCGTCGCCTTCGATACCGAACCGGTAGTTGTACGGCGTGTCCGAAACGGCTTGGTAGACGCCGCGTAGTTCGAACTCGTCGTGCGTGCTGAACTCGCCCGCACACTCCCACTTGATCCGACCGACGCTGTCTTCCTCGGTTTCGGCGTCAGTGATCCTGACGGCGGTATCGGTTTCTACACCCTCGGTCGTCCTCGAGACGTCTCCGCCGACATCCCAGTTATTCAGCCCGTCTTCAAAGTCGTCGGCTCTCGCCGGGCGATCACAGTCATCGGGAACGGTCCCTGCCACAGTCCCCGAAACGGTTCCTCCGACAATTGCCATTGCACTGACTCCAGCAACCGACTGGAGAACGCTCCGTCGACTCCTCTGTCCTTGGTGGTTTTTCTTCCCCCATCCACACATAGCGAATCGACTATCATGGTGCATGATAAGTCTTAACACTCCGACAATCGATCCTCGAGTCCGCTCGAGCGAACTCAGGCCTCGTAAAAGCCGGAGGTCTTATTTACATTCGCTGGAGAGAAGGTTCTAATGCAGAGTGAGTCTTCGTGAATGTCATCGACGAAGACGGGAATCTCTTCGGTGCCATCAACGTCGTCGACGCCCTCGCCATCGTCCTCGTGCTCGCGGTCCTCGTCGCAGGCGTCGCGGTCGTCGGCGTCCTCGGAATCGGCGACTCGAGCGAGCCCGATGAATCTTCGAGCGACCCCGACGAAGACCTCGAGACCAGACACGCCACGATCGAACTGGGCCACGAGCCATCCTACGTCGTCGATCGAATCGACGAGGGCGATACCGTCACGCACGAAGACAGCCCACACAACCTCACGATTACGGACGTCTACGTCACGCCGGACGCGACCAGCAACGGCGAACCCACCGTCACGATACGAACCGAAATCAACGGCGAACTGACAGACCCCGATGACGACTCCTCGAGCATCCAGTACGCCGGCGAGGAACTCCGCGTCGGAACCGACCTCCAACTAACCACGGCCGAGTACACCACGCAAGGAGAAGTGACGGACATCGACTTCGACAACCCGGCCCTCGAGACCGACACAACCCCGGTCCTTCTCGAAACGACGGTAGACGACCGAACCGCAGCCGAACTCGAGTCCGGCGACACGGTCGCGCTCGGTCCGCACGAAACTGCCACCGTAACCGCCGTCGATCTCTATCCAACAGGCGGCGATCAGTACCGGGCGTTCGTCGGAGCCGAACTCGAGACACTCACCGAGGGCACCACGCCGACGTACGGCACCCAACCGGTAACCATCGGAACCCAACTCACGCTCCAGACCGACGCCTACGACCTCGAGGGCGAAATTCGCCAGCGAGGAACCGACGAGCAGGCCGGCGAGCCGACGACGACCCGGGCCACGATCGAACTCGACTCAGTTAGCCCGACAGTCGCTGAGAGCCTGGGGGTCGGACAGACCGAAACGGTCCGCGGGGAGACATTCGCGACGATCGAGTCCATTCGAAGCGAACCCGCCGAGGTCGTCCTCGAGAGCGACGACGGGAATATCCACCTCCGCGAGCATCCGACGAACCGAGACGTGACCCTCGAGGTCGAACTTCGGACCCTCGAGACCGACACGGGTATCAGGTTCCACGGCGACCAACTTCGAGAGAACGAATCGATTACCCTCGAGTTCGACCGGATCGATGTGAACGGGACGGTTACCGAATTCGAGTAAGAATTTCGCCACCAACGCGGTCCTTTATTCGTCTCCCTGCCCCTCGGGAGTCTCGCCCGATCATGCCATGCGTGCGCTATCGTCGGCCTCAAATCGTCTCGCCATCGGTCTGAGAAACGCCTCTCTCTCGATGCCGGATGGAGGGCCGACTGGTGAAGTGCCTCGAGGTCAAGCCCCGTGGCATTCGCCTTGAAGATCTGTAAGTCACGTCGCGTTCTCGAAGACGTGACTGTCACCGCCTCGAGCCCCTCTCGAATCTCAGAATGCTAACTGCGGGGAAAGCATAATCACGCCGCGTCAGGTCGTAGGTGTAATGGCCGAGGATCCGGGCCCCGCCGAGGTTGCCACCGCGGCAGCCACCTTCCGTGAGGAGCGCGTCGACGGCGAAGAGACGCTCGAGACGCTACTCACCGTCGACGACGAACACGAGACGTGGGTGTTCGACGACCTGCCCGTCGATTCGGGGACCTTCGGCGAACTGGTCTCTCGAGGGATCGTGACCAAAACCGACGGCGAGTACCGAGTTTCGAATCGCACGGGGGTTCGAGCTGGACTCGAGGGGGAGGAGGTGGTCGGCGACGATGGCGAAAACGACGACGGTGGCGAAAACGACGGTAGCGAAAACGACAATGGATTCGAACTGCGGGCCCCGATCGCGTTCGATCCGCGGGCCGCGCTGGCCCTGGGCGGTGCGCTCGTGGTTCTGTTCTTCATGCGGATCGTGAACTACCAATCCGTGTTTCAAGGTGGAGAGGTCGTCTCGCCGGAGAACGATCCCTACTACTATCGCCACTGGATGGAGGAGTTGTTGAGCGAGTCCGACGGCGTAACGGATTTCGGCGTGATCGCTGATATGCCGGGCCGGGCCGCAGACACGCGGCCGTTCACGCACGCCGCGAACTGGTTTTTCGCGGAACTGGGGGGCGGCGGTCAGTGGGCGGCGGACGTAGTCGCCGCTTGGTTACCGGTCGCGATGGCACTCGTCCTCGGGGTCGTCGTGTACTGGCTCGCGATCGTCGTCACCGACGACGTTCGCGTCGGCGTCGCGTCAGTCATCTTGCTTGCACTGACCCCGATTCACGCCGTCTACTCCGGAATCGGCTTCCTCGAGCATCGCCCGCATCAGTATCTCTGGCTCGGGGTGACTCTGCTCACCCTAGCGTGGCTTGCCGTCGATCTCGAGTCCTGTCGAGAGTCTCGGACGGAACAACGGACTTCATCGCGGATCCCGGGCCTCTCTCCTGCGATCCGCGCGCACCTCCGGTCGCCCTGGACGTGGGTCGCGGCGGTCGTCCTGGGGATCGCGCTGACCGTCTCCGCACACACGTGGGGTGGCTCGGTGTTGCTGTTCATCCCGGCCGCAGCCTACGTCGGCTTCAAAGTCGCCATGGATGCGCGAGCGGATCTCTCGCCCGCGCTCGCGAACGCGCCGGTGATACTCGGGCTCCTTATCGCGGGCGTGTGTTCCGCTGGCTTACACGTTCGCTGGGGATGGCACGACTCGTTCATCGCGATTATTCCGATGCTCGTCTTCGCCGGAGCCCTCGGCGTGATCGGGCTCGGCGAACTCTGGCGGCGTCTCGAGTGGCCTGTCGGAAGATTAGTCGGCCTCGAGGGCGTGTTGGTTGCTGGTAGTGTACTTGCGTTCAGTTATCTGCGCCCGGAGAACTGGGCGACCCTTCGGGCCCGTGCCGACGACGTCGTTTTCAGGGAGGGTGCGACTGAAACGGCGTCGCTGTTCGCGTTGGATCAAGCGGTGGTTCAGGGGCCGTTGGCGCAACTCGGCGTTCAATTTTACGTCGCAGTCGTCGTGTTGGGGTGGGCCTGTTGGATCGCGTATCGACGGTACGAGCCGGCCTGGTTGTTGCTTTCGACGTACGTCGCGTTCTGGCTCGCGATGGCTACGTTCCAGGTTCGATTCGCGGCGCAGTTGGCGGTACCGCTCTCCGTGCTTGGCGGCTTCGGACTCGTGTATCTGATCGCGTGGCTCGATGTCGGTCGCCTCCCGGCGCCGTTTCGCGAGCCTGATGAAACGACCAAACGGAGAAGGCGCGACCTCACCGCCGACGGTGGAACGAAAACACCGTCTATCGTCCTGCCGCGTGACCTCTCGACGGTAGCTCACCTGGCCCTGATCGGGCTGATTATCTGCGGGATGAGCCTGGTCTTCGCGCCGTCGTTTGCCGCACAGACGGCCTACGACGACGCGCAAGTCGAGGCGACGATCGCGATCGACGAGCATGCCGAGGACGTCGACCGAGAGTATCCCGAGAGTTACGTGCTGAGTCAGTGGGGCGACAATCGGATGCACAACTACTTCGTCAACGGACACGCTGACGGGTACAGCTACGCCGACAGAAACTTCCAGGAGTTCCGAACCGACGACGATCCGGACGGCTGGTATGACCAGTTCGAGGACGACGATGTCGGCTATGTCGTCTTGACCGATTCTGCTGGGGAGTCTCCGGACGGTTCCGCACAGGCAACACTGCACGAGGAACTCGGCGCAGGCGGCCACGAAAATGACGGGCTCGAACACTACAAACTACTCTACGCTGACGACGACGCGACGGCGTTCGCGATCGTTCCGGGTGCGACGCTTGAAGGACCTGTCGAGGCGACCGACCACGTCACGGTGAGTACCGAAGTGGAGGTCGACGGGGAAACCGTCGAGTACGAGCGGGAAGTCGACGTCAGAGACGACGGGGAACTCGAGGTCGTCGTCCCGTACGCTGGCGACTACGCGGTCGACGGGACGGAAGTGACCGTGGATGAAACTGCCGTTCTCGACGGGGAAGTCGTCGAATTCGAATGAGACGGGCCGACGAACCGTACGGAACGGCGGGGAACCGACCAATCGAGCGCGGCGTTCTCCCAGGGGATCGACGGCGAGCCAAGCCAGAGTGGATACACCGCGACCACGCCCTGTCCCTGGGTACGTTCGTGCCAACGGCAACCCGAACTCGGAGGGGCGGCCCGAGTCCCGTCGGCCGACACATAACACTTCGTGAATTAGGGTTAAGCCCGTCTCTGACAATCTTCTTGAATATGAGTTCCCGCGTGCCGCTCTACAAAGTCGAGAACGTAATCGGAGACGAAGTCCTCGAGCCGATCGGAGACGTGTTGCAATCGGGTTGGCTGACGCTTGGGCCCTGGACGGAGAAATTTGAGGAGCGCTTTGCGGCCCGTCACGACGCGGCCCACGGGGTCGCCGTCAATTCGTGTACCTCGGCGCTTTACGCCAGCCTGCGCGCGGGAGGCATCGGTCCCGGTGACAACGTGATCGTTCCCGCGATCACCTTCGCCGCCACCGCGAACGTCGTCCGACACCTGGGTGCGGAAGTGATCGTTTGCGACGTCAAAGACAACGGAAATATCGACCCCACCGTACTCGGTGATCTGCTCGAGCGATACGACGTTTCCGCAATCGTTCCCGTCCACCTCTACGGACTTCCCTGTGACATGCACGAAATCGTCGCGCTGGCGAGGGAACACGACGCGACGGTGATCGAGGACTGTGCGCACGTTCCGGGTGCCGAACTCAATGGGAAGGCGGCGGGGTCGTTCGGGAAGGCGGGCTGTTTCAGCTTCTACGCGACGAAGAATATGACGACCGGTGAGGGAGGAATGATCGTGACGGACGACGAGGAGGTTGCCAACGAGGCGAAACGAATCAGAAATCACTATCAGACGAAGTCGCCGGCAGAGAAACGAGAAACCTGGGGGTACGACGTCGATGGGATCGGGCTCAATTTCAGGATGAGCGAAATAGAGGCGGCGATCGGTCTCGGTCAGTTGGACCGCCTGGAGTCGATGAACGAAAGCCGTCGAACCGTTGCGAACGCCTATATCGATGCGATAGAGGAGATTCCGGGGATAACGTGGAACGGCGGAACGCCCGAAAAAACGCACGTGTTCCACTTGTTCGTCGTTCAGGTGCTCGAGGACCATCCGTTGGACAGAGATCAGGTGTACGACCGCCTCTCAGACGCCGGAATCACGACCGGCGTCCATTACCCACCGATCCCCGCACTGTCGTCGTACTCGGCGGTCGAAGGCGAGTACGGAAACGCCGAACGGTTCGCGGAGCGAATCCTTTCGGTCCCGATGTATCCGGATATGAGCGAGGATACCCAACAGCGGGTAGTTCGGGCGCTCGAAGCAGTCTGACTCGTTCGCGACGGAACGGACCGGCACCCGGTGTCTGCGACGGGTCGAGTCGGCCGGGACGTCGTCGAAATTCGATCGTCCGAACGTGTGGCTACGAAAGGTGGGCGAAAGGAGGGACTAATACGAAAATTTCCAGGAAAATCGCTCCGATAGCGTCGCCTCGGCGAAGAAATATATCAGTTTTCGTGGTCCCCGGGGTACTTTTTTACCGGTTGTTATGGTACGTCGTTTCATGGTAAAAGTACATACTCTGTTGACATATTGGATTTCGGTTATTAAAACGGGTACGTCCCTGGTGAGGAGGGGAGGCGATGTCTATCAGGAAGAAGGGCTCCGAGCGGTGCTCAAGAAAATCCCGCCGACGGTACGATCCTTCGCGGGCACCGTTTTCCGCGATATCAAAGCGATGTTCGTTGATTCGGAGGAGATTCGAGAAATCTGGGTATCGAAGGAAGGCAAGTACTCGCCGGAGTACTACGCATCGAAGGGAATCGACGAGACGAGCGAACTCGTTTTAGACGTCATCGAGTCCGCCGCCGAGCCGGACGACCACATTTTAGAGATCGGGTGCAGCTCGGGACGGCACCTCGCCCACCTCTATCACAACGGTTACGAAAATCTATCGGGGATCGAAATCAACGACAGATCGGTCGAGGTCATGGGCGAACATTTCCCGCAACTGTCCTCCGACGCTCGGATTCACACTCGTGCGGTCGAAGACATCGTAGAGTCGTTCGAAGACGGTGAATTCGATGTCGTCTACTCCGTAGAAACGCTCGAGATAATTCCGCCGAAGAATGATTGGGTCTTCGGCGAGATAGCACGAATCACCGACGACGCGCTGATAACGGTCGAAGAAGAGCCGGCGAATCCGACCGGACGCCCCATTCAGAACCGTCCGGTTCGAGAAACCGACGGGTTCCCCGTCTTCCGAAGACGGTGGAGCGATATTTTCTCCGAGTACGGGTTTGATTCGAACACCGTGGTCGAACAGGATTCGGTCCCCGAAGACACTGTTCGTGTGTTCCGCCGATCCGACTCGTAAAGCGAGCAGGGTGGGTAACTCCCTGATTCTGTCGCGTCGCTTTCCGATTCGGACCTACAAATCGCGACGGGGGCTCTGTATCGTTTTGTGGTAGGCGGTCACAGATCCGTCGGAATGTAGTGGTTACGAGCGCAATCGATCCCGCTACTCTAGTCGCCGTATTCGCCACCGCGAACAACGTTCTCCTGTAGACGAATATCCTCGTTCATGGTATACAGGTTTTATTAGCGGCCGTCTGGAGGGGCTCGTATGCAGATTCTCGAGTCTCCCGCCGATTCGACGTGGAGATCGGTCGCCGAACAGTGCGATTATGCGACGTTTTTTCACACCCCAATCTGGGGGAACATCGTCTCGGAGACGTTCGACGAGTACTCGAGTGCGCCGATCGGAGCAGAGTTGGACAACGGGACTCGCGTCATATTACCCCTCGTGAAAAAAAGCCGAGTCGCGACCAAGTATGGCGTCTCTCGAGAGATCACCCACCTCGATTCGACGTTCGCGGGGTGTTACGGCGATATTATCGCAGACGGCCCGTTGACCCCGGAGTGGACCGACGTGTACGACGCGGCCCTTTCGAAGGGTGACACGCTGACCGTCGTGGACAACCCGTTCGCGAACGACCGGTCGAACATCGGAACAGAACTCGGCGACGTGGTCGAAAAAACGAACGATTTTACCCAGGTTACGGATCTACGGACCGACTTCGAGACGTTGTTCGAGGAGTTTCAGAGCGACGTGAGAGAGAACAGCCACAAGGCACGCGAGATGGGTGCTTCGGTACAACCCGTGACGGAGAAAGCGCGATATCGGGAGTATTTTGCCGTATACCAAGATTCGCTCGAGCGGTGGGGCGAGGATGCGACGAACGAGTACCCGTGGGAGTTATTCGAAACCGTGTACGACTACGCCCAGCGACACGACGAGAACGTCAAGCTCTGGGGGACGGTGGTGGACGGTGACCTCGCGTACGGCCAACTCACGTTTTACTGGAACGACCACGTTGTCCCGTGGCACGCCGCCTCGAACAGCGACTATTTTGCGTACAACCCGTCGGATCTACTCGACGTGGAAGTTATCAGAGACGCCATCGAGCGCGGCTACGACTGGTACGATTTCAACCCGAGCGGTGGACACGAGGGGGTCGTATCGTACAAGAGTAAGTTTGCGACCAGGAGACGCGATGTCACGCGTTGGCAACACACCGCGGCGAAATTACGCTACGCAAAGAAAGTGTTCGAGACGATCCGGTAGGCTTCGTGGCGGTACCGAGAAACGATTCGAGGGCTACAACCGGAGTACTGTATCAAACAGCCATCTCGTCTCAGAGAGATGGAAGTAACATCAAATTCCAGATCAGTCGCGCAGATGTCGACAACCCCATTCGAAACATCACGATGAATCCCTAGAGCGTTTTCGCCACGTAGTACGGCCACGGATCGGTATAGACCGAAAAGCTGTCCTCTTTCTTGATAACGTCGACGGGCTCACAATCGCAGTTGATAAGTTGGCGTTTCTGATGGAGCGGAGTACTGTAGTAGGCGTCGCCGCTCCCGAACTCGTGGTCGTCCGATTTGTAGTTCGACAGGGCGTTCTTGGCAGAACGGTTTTTCGCCCAGAACTTCGCCAACTCGACCCATGTCCCCGGGGAAAACGGCCGCGCCCGAAGGAGAGTGTAGTACAACGAATTTCGGGAACTAAACGCGAACGTCCCCCCCGGTTTCAACACGCGACGAATTTCTGCCAGCGCCGCGTACCGCCCCGTCTCCGGCGTGATGTCATCGAGGCCGTTGAACGAAAAGAGAACGTAATCGAACGTGGAGGTCTCGAAGGAGAGGTCGGTGGCGTCGCCCACTCGAACCTCGAGATCGGGAAACAGCGAGCTGGATTTTCGGATCATCGGTTCGCTAACGTCGACGCCGACGACGTCGAATCCGCGGCTCACGAGTGCCTGCGTCGTTCTCCCCGCGCCGCATCCGAGGTCCAACACGCTCGCACCGTCCCTGGTGAAATACCGATCGACGACCGTCTTTTCCTGATCGAACAACCCTTCCTCCGCGAGGGCGGCGTATTTGTCGAGAGCGCCGTCGTGAGAGTAATACTCGTCCACGTTGCCCCTCCACGTCTGCCTCGAATCGGACATACCCCAGCCACCATATCAGCACTAAAAAAGCTATGTCGTGACTGCAACGGTAGTTCCGACATTACACGCTCTCCGACGGCCCAACGGGACGGTAATACGTTGTTTCGGCCGGATGCTCGAGGCGTGAATCGGCGGCCGTCCGGAGTAGCGTTTGAATACCCCGGATATCACAGCCGATACTGATCGAGGTGTTCGATGAAGTGTTCGCGGTCAGCCTCTGACAACTGGTCGAACCCGAGCGTTTCCTCGCACTCGAGGCCCGGACAGGTCATCAACACCGCTTCCTCGAGTTCGTTTGCCGCCACGATCGTTCCACAACTGGGACAGGTGAGAGCGATGATTCGCATGGTCAAAGTGTGATAATCGAGTTCTCCCCGACGGTCAATCGTGGACTGTCGGCGGGCATACCGTTCGCACTTTTCACCGTCGACCCGCGCCCGAGCAGGCTGTTAACGACCTCGTTTTCGGTCGTGATTTTCGAGTCCCCGATGATCACGCTGTTCTCGATGTGAGCGTTCCGAACGGTCGTTCCCGGGCCGATCGAGGTATAGGGGCCGATGGATGCACCGTCGCCGATTGTGGTCTCACCGGCGATCGAAATTGGGCCTCGAAGGACGGTGCCATCTTCGACGGTCGCTGATTCGTGAACCTCGACGCCGTCCGGTATTTCGGATTCGTCGACTCGTTCGTCGGCTCGAGCGGGTCCGTTCGTTTCGAGGAGGTGACGATTCGCTTCGAGAACGTCTTCTGGTTTCCCGACATCCATCCACCATCCGTCGACGACGTGTGACCGGATCGTGAGTCCGTCCTCGAGCAGAAGCTGGATGGCGTCCGTTATTTCGAGTTCGCCGCGCCAGGACGGTTCCAGGCGTTCTATTGCATCGAAAACCTCCCGCGAGAACGCGTACACGCCGAGTACGGCCAGGGAACTCGGCGGGTCGTCGGGTTTCTCGACCACTCGAGTCACGTTCCGCTGGTCGTCCACGTCCGCGACGCCGAACCGTTGTGGGTTATCGACGTTCCCGAGTGCGACGCTTGCAACCGCCTCGCTGTTCGCAAACCCCGTTACGAGTTCGGAGAGATCGTCCTCGAAGATGTTGTCGCCGAGGTACAGGACGAAGTCGTCGCTCCCGACGAACGCTCTCGCACAGCCCACGGCGTGGGAGAGGCCGAGCGGATTGCCCTGGATGATGTAGGTGATGTCGACACCGAACTCCGAACCGTCGCCCAGAAACCGCTGTATGCGCTCACGGCCTTTGTTGCCCAGAACGACGCCGATTTCGGTAATTCCCGCCTCCCGAAACGCCTCTATGCCGTACTGAATCACCGGGGAGTTAGCAACCGGGACGAGCTGCTTCGGTCTGGTATTCGTGATCGGACGCAGCCTCGTCCCTCTCCCTCCCGCTAACAGCACGCCTTTCATGGTCTGGCTGTCCACAGCTCCTGTGATAAACCTAGCCTCGTGCTTCAGGAGACGATAGACCCGTTCTCACCGAAAGCGCCCTCGGACTGTGGATGAACGGAGACCGCATTACATCCCCGACGTGCTGTCTCGCGCCCGTTGGGGTTCGGGCGGAGGAAACCGACCCCGACGTGAGGAATCCTGCCCCTTAGCGGGGGAAGAATGCCGATCGCTCCTCGTCTGTGTACGTCAATCGCTCCTCGTCTGCGTACGAGCGAGCACCCGAAACCGATCAGCGAGTTCCCTGACTCCCTGGTCGATCGAATACGTCGTCTCGAAGCCCTCCTCTCGAATCTTTTGGTCCGAAACGACATAGGAGAGTTGGTTGAGCTGTTCGGCTTCGGTGTAGCCGATTTCGACGCCCGGAAAGTATCGTTCTATCGCGTCGACGATATCGCGAAGCCTCCCGTTCTGTCCCACGACGTTGTACGCCTCTCCGTCGCCGAGGTTCGTTGAAGCGAACAGCATCGACTCGACGGCGTCTCCGACGTGAAGGTACGGTCGTTTCTGGTTTTCCGCCCCCTCGTACACCGTCAGGGGTTGGCCCGTCGCCGCGAGATACGAGAATTTGTCGACGACGGTGTCGAACCGCATCCCGGTCGACCAGCCGTATACCGTTCCGAGGCGGAGTGCGGTCACCGACAGCTCCCCCTCGTACTGTTCTAGCAGTTCTTGTTCCGCCGCCAATTTCGCCTTTCCGTATGGGGATTCCGGCTCGCAGTCGAAGTCCTCCTCGATTTCCTCGTCGGTCGGCCCGTAGACCGAACACGACGAGACGTTGACGAAATCGTCGACGCCCGCGTCTCGAGCCGTTCGGTAGATGTCCATAGTCGCATCGTAGTTGACCTCCCACGTCTTTTCCGGGATGTCGAACGTTTCCGTGGCGTTCGTGATAGCGGCGAGATGGAAAACGGTGTCGACCCCTTCCATGATCGATTCGACCGTCTCGAGGTCGCAGACATCGCCTTCGACGAACTCGTACTCAGCGTGGGCGGGCAGGTCCCAGAGGGAGTGATACCGCGGTTGGCGAAGGTTATCGAGAATCCGGATCCGCTCGCCGGCGAACGCCGGATGGTCCGGGAGTTCCCTAATCAGCCGCGATCCGAGATAGCCGACGCCACCCGTAACGAGAACGGTCATTTCGCATCACTCATACCCATACGGCCACTGCAAAGTACAAAAGGGTTCTACCGTTTTTCACTGGCCTGAATCGACGATCCGTCGAAGCCGCCGAACAACGTCGACCGTCCGCGGGTGTTGCTCGTATCGGAAGCTTACAACCCCTCCACGGTCCGGTCGGTTCCGGTTTCAGCCCGGAACCGAGCCACCCAGCTTTCCTCGAGTACTCGCTTCAAACCGTTGTAAATTCGCGGACGGCTCGCTCATCAGTCGCTGGTCGCTCACTAACTGCCGGCGGTCACTTACCGGTGGCTGTCGCGGACTCGCTAATGACGTCCTGTAAATCGGGATGATCGAGTAACCGCGTCATCTCGTCCGACAATTCGTCCGCGTGATCGACGGTCGCTACGGTTTCTCGGATCTCTTGCCAGCGTTTGTGACGAACGAGGACGCGAACCGGGACCTCGTCCAGTTCCAGTAGTTTCGCTATCGAGAGTCTATTTCTACAATCGTCCAACACGAAGGTGCCGTCCCGAGCGATGTTTACCCGAATTTCATCGTACTCGGGCGGCCCTTCTTTCATCACTCGCGCCGATTCCGGAAGCTCAGCCTGGGTTTTGTACCCGTTGGTGACGATCGAGTCGTAGAGGTCGTCGACCGAGCGCCGGTAGCGCTCTAACTTCGACGCCGATACGCCCGACGTCCGCTGAGACTGGTAGTACTCGGTTTCGGTCCAGTCTTCTCCCTCGAGAAGGTACGAGCGTATCGCTCGATAGAAGCCGTACCTCGAGAAGGGGGCCAGAACGGGTAGGTCGCCGTCCATTCGGTCGACTAATTCCTTGTAAGTCGCGAACGACGTATCGACGATCGTCCTGTCCCAGTCCCCGCCGATGACGTGTGTCCCCCTGGTTATCAGATCATCCTTGATCGACGGGACGATTAGGTACTCGATTTCATCCGGGTCGATCCACAGTAGCCGATACGGTTCGGGTGAACTGTCGTTCCAGCGGAGGTCGTATCGGACGTGACGCAATTTTGTCGCGGGTATCTCGAGTGCGCTGTTCGCGTACCTGAGACCAGAATGTACGAGAGAATGAGCTCCCTTCGAACGGAAAATAGTGAAGGCGCGACGTGGTAATCGAGCTGGCGGCGTCGGCATCACTCTGCCAGAGATCAACGTAATACATAAATCATTTTTCACCATTTCGAAAAAGTAACGTACTGATAGCCGTTCGAACCCGCTTCCCCTCAAGTCGAACGGCACGCGAAGCGGCTTTGAAAGTACGCAACGACCACCGTCAACCGGCTCGACTTATCCGTACAGCGTCCGCGGTTGGAAAATCCGAAGAGTGGTGAATCTTCGGCGTTAGGAAGTGCGAAAGCTCACCTTCGTTACTCGACCTCAACTTTGTCACCTATTTTCGGCTCGTCTCGAGGAATGTCTGGGTGGTCGATGTACCGTTCCGGTACGTTTAGGCTGTCGAGCGAATCGGTGCGATAAAATTGCTCTCTGATGTGCTGCCACCGCCGATGTCGATACCGTATTCGGACGGGGACTGATTCGACATCTAAGAGTCGCGCGACCGTTCGTCGGTGATTTCCGTGGTTCACCATCCACTCCCCCCTTCTCCCTATACTCACGGTGATAACTGAAGAATCGTCGTACCCGTTAGCCGCGACGTTTTCATATAAGGCGTCTAACTCCTCGAGATAGGTACGGAAGTTGTCGACAGTTTGTGGCCCGTCCAGTCGTCCGAGGGACTGTCCCGATCGTAACTTCCGGACGGCAGTTCGGTAATATTCCGTCTCTTCCCACGCTTTTCCGGCTTCGAACCGTTCTCTCAATTCTTCCCAACTCGAATTCCCTTCCCGCCAGTGCGTTTTTTGGAGGTCCCAATCACCCGACAAGACACCGAACTGTGGTGATCCCTCGGGAACGTGTCTCGAGCCGAGACTGTAATCGATTCGTTTCGGATCGATAGACACTGTTTCGGTCGGCGTGGGCGCTAGCGCTTTGTACCGCATCGCGTATTTGGCCCTGAGAATCTCTCTGGTGATTCGCGACATCGTGTATCGACTCGAGGAGCGTATCAACGGAATTGGACCCTCCTCTCTGAGAATCTTCCTCGCCCTCGCCACCAACCGGAACGCCATATCAAGGGTGTGGTACCTCTTCGTTGAAAGCTATTCTCTCTAAACGATCCACTAACGATCCGATACAACCCGCCAACAAGCTAATACCGGCCCATTATACGCCTACAGACCATCGCTACAGGACCCATTCAGGTGACGGACGTCGGGGTGCGAGGAATAGCGCTCAATTTCGGCGCTTCTCTCACTCGCGTCGTGATCGGCGACCTTCTTGCGTAGGCGTTGCCATTTTTCGTGCCTGACGAACACCCGAACGGGTATTCGACGGATGTCTAAAATTTTCGATAGCATTAGCCGATGTTGGCCTGCGCCGCCCTGGATGAGCGTCCCGTCCCTTCCGATGCAAAGTATCACTTCGTCGACCTCCGGCGGTTTGAGACCCGTTGGGTCGCTCACTAACTCCCTTTGAGTGCGGTAGCCTCCGTCGCTCATGCGTTCGTACAGGTCGTCGAGGTACCGGAACCGCTCGTGGATGTTCTCCGGACCGTATCGTTGTGAGTCCCAGCGCTCTTCCTCAGCCAATGATGCGTATCTGGCGTAGAATTCGGTCTCCTCCCACGGCGTATGGTTCTCGAACCGTTCGACCAGGAGGCGGTATAGTTCGTAGTTCTCGAGTCTGAAAACGGCGCGGTGACCGTATACAGCTTCGACGTCCTCGTAGAACGGCAGATAGTCGTCGACTCGAGCGATATCCCAGTCCCCGCCCAGCACGTACGTCCCGTACGTCCCGATATTCGAATAAAACCTCGGGGATAGTATGTGTTCGACGGTAGCCGGATCGACGTGAATCAAGCGATACGGTTCGGGTGCAGCCGATCCGTAGCGGGCTCTAAACCGTACCCGTTGATACGTGTCGCGGGCGTACATCCGTCCAGCATCCTGCAGATGGTTCGCGACTGAGTGTAGTAGCGGGATCGATCCGTCGTTCTGTAATTTTTCGTACGCTCTGTCGATAGTGCCGAGCATCTCTACGCTAACAGTTCGTCGTATCGGCGTTCGAGCTGGTCGATCAACTTCTGGATATCGTGATCGCGAGCCACGTTATCGCGACCGACACGCCCCATCTCCTCGAGTTCGTCTTCGTTGGCTCGACACCATCGGAGGGCGTCGGCGAGTTCGTCGACGGTACCCGGTGTCACGAGTCGCCCAGCAGCGCCGTCTTCGACGATGGAGGGAATATCAGCGTGAGTCGTGGACACGACGGGCTTGCCGCTGGCCTGTGCTTCCAACAGGACGGTCGGCGCTCCACCCTCGGAGTCGCCGGATTCTGCCCGTTTACTGGGAGCCAACACCAGATCGCAGTGTTGAATCTCTGCGAGATACTCCTCGTACTCGAGAAAGCCGGTGAACGTGACCTGATCGCGAACCCCTCTCCGGCTCGCGATTTCCTCGAGTTCCGCTTGCGTACATTCACCCGAGTTCGTTTCCGCGTCATCGGATTCCCCGCCGACGATTCGAAGTTCGGCAGCCGACTCTCGAGCGAACGCGTCGGCGAACGCTTCGATACCGTCGGGAATTCCCTTCTTCTCGGTGAATCTCCCGGCGGTGAGAATTCGCCATTCGCCGTCCGGCTCGGGATAGTCGGGAGTGATTCGGTCCGTATCGATCGCGATGCGCTGGAGACCGATTTTTTCCTTCGGACACCCCAACGAGAGCAGTTTCTCGCGCATGGATGGCCCCTCGACGAGAAAGAGATCGCCCGTCTCGAAGAGGCGCTCGTACTGGCGTCTCATCGAGTCGTTCCGATGGACCAGTTCAGAAATGTCGTAGCCGTGGAAGGTTGTAACCAGGGGGCGTTCCGGTGATCGGTGCTGGAGGAGTCCCACCGCATTCGGGCCGAAGTTCGCGTGGATGATATCGGGGTCGGTTTTTTCGGCCACGTGTCGATAGTACGTCTGGGTGAGTCCGCGGAGGTTGAGTTTTGCGAGACCACCGTACAGCCAAAACCGGGGACTCCACTGGGGCAACTCGAAGAAGAGGTACCGCGGTTCGAACGGAAACAGATCCAGATTCCGGGCATCCTTCCCACAAACGAACGGTTCGTATCGTTTGTAATTCGACAGATACTGATAGATGAATGTCTCCGTCAGGGGGAGGTAAGATCCGACGAAGTGACCGACTGTTCTGGACATGGTCCGGTCGTTCCATGTGGAGGTAATTAAGTAGTGGGTGGTAACAGCGCTGGATCTGTCTGAATGACGGAAAAAACCTCACTCGGTTGTTCAAGCTGCCAGAACCGAACTCATGTGGGGAGAGAGCGCATATTTCACACCGCACTTCGAGCGGTGGTAGTACGAATCTACCAGATAATATATTTTTAGTGCAGTGATAAATCGGGGATCCACCGGCACTGATTATCGACCGTACCGTACCAGTCGCCGTTTTATCCGCTGAATCGGCCGATGGGTTCGCTTTCCCCCAAAGGCGGCTACCAGGTAGACGTAGTACGGTACTTCGAGCGGGCGCTGACGGATCGCTCGCCCGAAATGGCGTCGGGCAGCGCTGTACCGACCATTTCGCATCGCGGCCCGGCCGAGGTGGTACTCGAGGGAGGCGTCTACCGTCGTCCAGTCGATGTCGTCGAACTCCGCTGCGATCGGTCGAACCACCTCTCGAAATAGCGGGGCCGTCACCTCGGTTTTTCGGTCGTAATCGTGGCTGAGCTGTCCGTTCGGTCGGTTGTGACGAACGACGAGCGGTTCGGGAACGGCGAGAAAACGACACCGCAACGACAGCCGGAGGAAAAATTCCCAGTCCTGCCAGCTCGGAAATCGCTCGTCCAGCCCGCCGACGCGTTCACAGAGTTCGCGCTCGATCATCGCGACCGAAAACGTCTCGAGGAAGTTCCCGTACAACAATCGTTTCGTCACCGCTCCCTCGACTTGTGGAGTGAGGACGGCGTTCGTCTGCATGTTTTCGTCGACGTGTTCGACGCCCGTGTAGACGACGCCGACGGATTCCGGTGCTCTTCCGAAGGCGTTTGCCTGCTTCTCGATTTTTCGTTCGTCCCAGCAGTCATCATCGTCGAGGAACGCGACGTACTCGCCACGTGCTTTGTGAAGTCCGGTATTGCGCGCCACGTTCGCACCCCGATTCGCACCGTGACGGACAATTGTGACTGCCTCGAGCGACGGGTCGAATTCGGAGAGCACGTCGGAAGCGGGAACCGGTGAACAGTCGTCGACGATTACGAGTTCGACTCGATCATACGTCTGCTCGGCGACGGTCTGTACGGCTCGGCGGAGCAGTTTCGGGCGATCGTACGTCGGAATGACGACGGTGACCAGTTCCGCTTTGCTCATCGAGTCGACTACGATTGTACACTCCCTTTGTTATGGGAATCATTTCTCGTCTTTCGGGCGAGATTACCGTTCTCTGCTTTCTATCTCGGGGTTCGCTGAGTAACTCGCACTTATATCGCGGTTCGAAATATGCCGCAAGTACTCCCGAGCAACCGATCACAAATCGATCGATGGACCGAAATCGACTCGTTGTACGCCATCTGTCGCATCTGTTTGCCGTGACCTGGGCGGGTCCAGCCAGGTGAAGGCAATCCAACTTGGCGAAGTCTACTTACGAGGGGCCGTTGAAGCCCACAAAATGTGGGTACGTCCCGGCGTGTTGGTCCAGTTATTCGTCTTTTCGTTCACCGTTGTGAGCGTCGTCTGGGTGTTGCGATCCAATCTCGAGGCGAGCGTTCAGTTCGCCAGCTTCTTCGTTCTGTTCGTGCTCGTCGTTTTGCTCACGTGGCCGATCACCGATCCGCTCGAGGAGTGAGCGATACCACCGCGTGAGAACGGGTGCGGCAACGATGACAAGGAGAAAATCGAACAGGACACGATGTCTCGTCGTCGTCCCGAAATTGCTGCTAAAGAGTCCGTAGCCGACGATCCCACCGACATACGTGAAGACGAGAATCGACGTGACGACCGTCTTTGTCTCTCGCCGATGAAGCGAACGAACAGCGCTCACGAACAACACCATCACGATCACGTTGTACGCGCCGGCGGCGAAGTGGATCGGTGAGTCGACGTGTAACGGGAACGGTGCAAACTGGAAGTGGATCGACGTTATCGGAATCGAAAGCGCGACGTCGAGCCACGAATCGTACGCGAGACCCTAGAGATACACCGCGTTTCCCCCGCTTCGAATTTCGCGCTGGTCGTTCAGCGTTTCGAGCGGGAAGTACCGACCGAACAGAACGGATTCCAGAGTAGCACACAGAAGCGCCACGGATGCGTCCCTCCAATCGAACCGACGGTCTACAGTCCGGGCCAGCAGTCGAGTCCCGACGCCTCCGAGCGCCGCAAGGACGAGAAGTAACGCGATTTCAGTCCGAACCAGGTACACCAATCCGACTATCGGGACCGCCAGTGTGGCTGAGCGGATCGACGTCTCGAGAACGCATCGAACGACGAGAGCGAGCGCGGTGAATGTCAGTACTAATACGAAAGCGTCTCGCATGGGAACGGAGGTAAAGAAGGCGGGCAACGGCAAGAACAGGACGAAGATGGTTACGGCGTTCGTCCCGTTTACCGACGGATAGAGGTGGTTTGTGAGGGAGGCCGCCGGAATTGCGATGAGTACCGCGAGGAGACTGTTGAATACGATCAAAATCTCGACGGACGGTTCGAAGAGGAGGTACAAGAACGCCTGAAACGTCGAGAACGCGACGACTTTTTCGGAGGCGTCGGTGGGAGTTCCCTCGAGGAGATCGATCGCCGTCGAATGAAAGTCGATGATATCCCATTGGTATGAAACGAGCGGAATAATCAGTAGACCGATACCCAGGTGCACGAAGAAGGCAACCGGTGCAACTCGTCTGTACAGCGGATCGTCGTAGATCACCACCACGACGACCAGTAACAGAAACGCTGTTACTATCGACGCGAGCAACATCACGGTTCCACGCCGCGTCGATGTAACTCCGGGCGTCGCTGGCGCGTGACGAAACCCCAATCACTATCGAAAGTTCGCATGGTCAATCGACAATCGGTCGAAAGGGTGAGTTATCGGTGCGGCCGATTCCGAATTCATACGACTCCCTCGTGGATCGCTCGTTCGAACCGTTCGACGAACACGTCCTGCGTATAGCGGTTTTCGACGATAGCTCGGCCCCGTTTGCCAAACCGCTCCCGCTTTGGGGGGTCTTCGGCCAGTTCTCGAATCGAGTCGCAAAAGCCCGCGATGTCGGTTGGGTCGTGCAGGAATCCGTTCTTGCGCTCCGTTACGGTGTAGTTGATTCCCCCGACCGCGCTCGCAACGACCGGAAGGCCTGCGGCCATCGCTTCGACGACGGTTATACAGAGCCCCTCGTAGTGAGAAGGTTGGACGTAAACGTCGACCGACTGAAGGAACTCGGGCAGATCATCGACTCGACCGAGCAGTTCGACATTATCGATACCCAGTGATTCTATTTGACGCTCGAGTTCGCCCCGCTTCGGACCGTCACCGGCGATTCGGAACGTGATATCCTCATCAGCGAGTTCGTCGGCGACGGTGAGCAAGGTAGCGTAATTCTTTTGCTCGGAGAGGACGCCGACGCTCCCGACGACTATGTCATCGCTGTTGTGGTGGGTTCTGGCCTGGAACTCGCTCAACGAGATGCCGGCGATCGGGAGCGTTTTAACGGTTTCAGGGGGGAGATCCAACTCTTCGCGAAGCATCTCCGCGACGGGTTCGGAGTCTGCGAGTGCCACGTCGCTCAAGAGACTCGTCGTCCCGACGATTCGTTTTCGCAACGGCGTCTTGAACCGTTCGTTGTGCTGCCAGGTAGCGACCGTCGCCTGCCGGTTGACGATTCCGGCGAGTCGAGCGACGAGCACGGAATGATAGAGCGACCCGATGATAACGTTCGCGTTAGCAACGGTCGATACCAGCCGTGAAATATCGTCCAGACTCCGGATCTGTTTGCAATCGAGTATCGTCGCCTCGGGGATCCGTTGCCGGACGAACGACTCCTCGTACCCGATGAGAGTCACAACCGTTATTTCGTATTTGTCTTCGCTTAGCCCGTTGAGCAACCGGCACATGCCGACCTCTGCACCACCCGTGTGAAGCGCATTGATTATGTACACCAACGACGTCTTATTCGTTTCATCTCGCGACCGCGATGGGAGGGTCGACGGCGTCGTGCCGTCGCCTTCGCCGACCCGTTGAGTACGAGCAGACGTGCGGTTTTGTGACCCGGAATCAAACCAGTGCGACCGGAACCGAGCGAGTAGGAAAGAGTAGTTCATGGTCGCGTTAGTGAGCGATCACATTCAGGTGATCAGTCGCTTGATCGACCGTGCTGTCCCACGCGTACCGTTCGTCCACCGGCTCGACGGGCCGGTCGAACGCGATCCACTCCTCGAGACTCTCCGCGAAAGCTGATCCGGATTCCGTGCCGACTAACGCTTCTCGCCCCTCCAGGAGCTCACGAAGCTGGGTGAGCCGAGAGCACACGGCCGGGACACCCGATGCGATCGCCGCGAGGACCGATCGTGGAACCCCCTCGGACCGACTCGGTAACACCAGAACGTCGCCGCTCCAGTACATCGCCGGCATCTCGTCGTACGGCACGTGACCGAGAAAATTCACGTCGTCGTCGATACCCAACTCGGCGGCTTGTCGCTCGGGATCCGTCCGAACCGTCACCACGGTTACGTCGTGACCCATCTTCGCCTGGTCTCGACTCATCGCGTGGACGTGGTAGGGACCGCCACCGTTCGCGTCGGGATAACTCTTCTGCGCCACGCGCAAAATCCGCATGGGTAGGTATTCCCGAGTCGGTATTATGTTATTCAGTCCGAAACAGCTATCAGACGATCTGTCCGTGTTCCCGGAGACCGTTACGGGTCTCCGTAAACGTCTGTTACTGCGGGTTCGAGCGCCGTCGACGGGCACGGCCTATCGAATCGTCTGCAGCGTATCGACGAAGACTTTCCATACCTGCCGGATAACTATCTGCAGATCGAATCTGAACGACTGGCGGCGAATGTACTCGAGATCGTAGCGGAGCTTCTTGTCCGGCTCCGTGCTCTTCGCGTCGTTTATCTGTGCCAATCCCGTCAATCCGGGTTTGACGAACCAGCGTTTGCGCCAGGAAGCCGTCTGTTGCTCGAGAACTTTTTCCTCGTCGGTCCACGTCGCCCTCGGCCCGACGACGCTCATTCGCCCCAACAAAATCGCCACCAGCTGTGGCAGTTCGTCCAGGTGCGTCTTCCGGAGAACCTGTCCGATTCGAGTGATTCGATCGTTCTCTCCGTCCGCAGAAGGTGTCGCGGCTTCTCCGGCCAGTTCCATTGTCCGAAACTTCGTCACCGTGAACGTCTCGCCGAAGCCAGCCGTCCGATCCTGCGTGTACAACACCGGTCCGCGACTGTCCAGCGCGACCGCGAGTGCAATGATCGCCATCAGCGGGGCGAAGAGGACGATTCCGACGACAGCGAACGCCACGTCGAAGATCCGTTTGAACAGGTAATCCTGCGGATCCCACGGCTCGAGGTCCACGCTCACTAACTCGCCGATGTCGCCGTCCGAAACCAACACGCTGTCGACGTATTCGCGGTGAACCTTCGCATCGACCCCATGCTCGAAACAGGTGTCAAGCGCCCCGAAGAACTCCGCCCGATCGGGCTGGTGAAACGCCAGTATGACCGTGTCGATGTCGTAGTCGACCAATACGTCCTCAGTTCTCGAGAGGCCGCCGATATGACGAAGATCGTCCAGCGTACCGGACTCGCCGGCGGAATTGTCAACCCCTCGCACGCCACCATCGGAGGCCATCGCTAGCCGTTCGCGTTCCCCACTATCGGTCAGCCGCGATGCGAGGACGTTGGTCGGACAGAGATACCCGAGCACCGGGGTATCGAGTTGCGGTGTGATTTGTTTGATCTGGTCTGGGTCGTCACCGACCACGAGCGTTCGACCCGGATGCCCGTTCGGACGGTTACGCGTCCGAACGAACCAGATCGGCAGCAATAACGTTAGCAACCCGACGGTCATCACGAGCGTCGCTCGAGGCAACCTGTGAGACCAGTTGAAAAACCCGAACGTCGCCATCACCAGTCCACCGGTTATCACGCGTTTGTGGGTGAGAAAAATTGTTTCGAGGGCTCGGCGTGGTCGAGGTTTGTACAGCGGAATAAGACAGCAAAGCATGACACCAGAGCAAAACAGAACGGCCCACACCAGCGACCCTCCGGTCAGCGTCACCACGTCTAATCGATTAAACACCGGAACGTACGTCGTAAAGAGGTGCTGTGCAAATGAGTGGTTAGCGAGGAGGACAGCGGTGCTCGAGAGGAGAATCACACCAACGGCGCTCGTCACTCGATAGTGCCACCCGGTCAGCATTCACCTTGGATACTGGATAAAAACGGATAATAATACCCCGTATCGTGTGATCGTCGAAAGTTGATATTTACGTGATACTACTCGTCCCCCTCGAGGAATACAGCGCAGTTACGGGGAGAAATATCGTCCTACAGTTGTCCTACGAACCGCGTGACGTAGCCGTGTTTGGAATCCTTGCCAAGTCACTCGTGTAGTAGTGCTCCCGAACGGACCGGTGGTCCCAATTACGGACCGTTCGATTCACTCGACCGAAGGAAACGCTCTCGTCGATAGCAGTGGATTATCTGCCGACCTGTACCGAATAGAGCGAGGCGTAGGTACCAGCGTTCGAAAGCAGTTCCTCGTGGGATCCTGATTCGCGAATTGTCCCGTCTTCCATGGCGTAGATCCGGTCGGCGTTCGTTACCGTCGAGAGCCGGTGGGCGATCACGAGCATCGCGTACTCCCGATCCATCCGTTCGATGCCCTCGTGGACGGTCTTCTCCAGGGACGTATCCAGATCGCTGGTCGCCTCGTCCAATATCAGTAAGTCCGCGTCTTTGAGCAGCGCTCGAGCGATGGCGACTCGTTGTCGTTGACCGCCGGACAGTTTCACCCCCTGGTCACCGAGCACCGTGTCGTATCCGTCCGGAAGATCATCGAGGAATTCGGTCACCTGTGCGATCTCGCAGGCCGAACGAATCGCCTCCCACGAAGCGTCTCGATTGCCGACAGTCACGTTTCGCCGAAGCGTGTCGTTGAACACGTGCGGGTCTTGCCTGACGACCGTTACTCGAGAACGCCACTCGCGGATATCGAATTCGTCGATCGAGATGCCGTTCGCGGTGATCTGCCCGCTGTCGGGCTCGTACAGTCGACCGAGCAGCGAGGCAACCGTTGACTTGCCGGCACCCGATGGCCCGACGAACGCGACGAACTCGCCCTGGTCGAACCCGAACGAGACTTCCCGGAGGACGGGTTCGTCCTCGGAACCGTAACGAAATTGGACGTCATCGAACTCGGTTCGCTCGATCGGGCTCGGCACCGGCTCCGCGTCCGTATCCGGTTCGCTATTCCGCTCGAGTTCGTCGATGAAATTTTGCGTTCGCACCAGATGCGGTAGTTCGCTTTCAACCCGGTATACGTACTTGTTTAGGTTACTCACCTTCGGTCCGAGCTGGAACATCGCAAAGAGGAAGACGCCGAGTTGACTGAGATTCATCGACGAAAAAGTCAGCGCGAGATAGATCAAGACGAAGACGGTAATCGCGGTCGTCAGTTGGTAAAAATTGGTGATCGCCTCGCTGTTTCGTTGGAGCTTGATTCGGTTCGTCTCGAATTGCTCTGCGGCGTTTGAAAACCCGGCTCGAAGCTCGTCGACCATGCCAAACAGCTTCACTTCGCGCACTCCCTGCGTCCCGGCCTGGGCGTTCGACTGGATCCCCTCTTTCGCATCGGCCACCTTGTCACCCAACGAATACCCGGTGTCGAGGACGGTGCGGAACAGCAACGTAACGCCGCCGAGCAACACCACCGTCAGAACAGTCAGCGCGGGAGAGAGGATCATCGCGATCGTGAGGTACATCGCTGCCAGTAGGCCCTGTTCGAGGACGTTGATCGCGTATCGAATGACTCTTCCTGCGTACTCAGCCTGCGTGACGATCGCGTTGAGGATGTCATCGGATCCCTCCTCGTCGAAGTACGCGATTTCCGCATCGAGCGCGTGGTCGAAGGATACCTCCTGCAGGTGTCGGACGTATTTCGTCTCGATCGCCGCCTGAAGCCAGCCCACTACAAACGACGTTGTGTACCTGACGGACATCACCACTGCGACACCTGCAACGAGATAGCCCAGCGAGAACGGAACGCCGAGGAACTCGTAGAAACCGAGGAACGCCCCGAGGATCCCATCCGCATCCTCGGCCGGCGTTTCGGCCTGTGCGATCTCGACGATCGGCATGAGAAAGCTGAGACCGATCCCCTCGAGCAAGGCTGCAATTACGGCGAGAACGACGATGCCAGTTGCAAACACTG
This sequence comes from Halostagnicola bangensis, assembly GCF_054653435.1. Classification (NCBI taxonomy): domain Archaea; kingdom Methanobacteriati; phylum Methanobacteriota; class Halobacteria; order Halobacteriales; family Natrialbaceae; genus Halostagnicola; species Halostagnicola bangensis. Next base: position 2,975,545 of record NZ_BAAIGG010000002.1, read on the forward strand.
GCTGGAACGTCGCCACTCGATACAGCGCCTGACCTTTCTCGAGCCAGGTGAGATCTACGGGAGGGGTATCAGTTTCTGACATTGAAGAGAGCAACCCGGGCGAACTCGCGGGACGGGGTACTGTTTACTCCCGTAGCGGAGTATAAAAACCCGGTCGTGTTTTTAGAATTCTGAAACTCAGGAGAAGCCCCATCCTGAAGCGTAACACTGGCGATTGGCGATTTGGATACCACTTCGAGAGAGACATCAATTGGAATCGGTTCTCCCCGTCGAGCGAGATCGGATCGAGATCGCGACGACTGCTCACGGGATGAATTGGACCACCGCCGACTGTATCGAAGCGCCCGACTACCGACTTCTACGGACGAACTACCACGCGGCCGAGACAGTCAGGTTTCTGCCAACGAACTCGTAACTAAACCTCGCTCGAGCGAACGCGGCGCTACTGTGTCACTGCGCGTTCCGCTCCTCCCCGAACCGATCCGCTGGCTTCCAGCTGGAGTCGTCGCCGGGTTGATCTGGTACTGGTCGCTCGTGACCGCGCCGCCGGCCAGTCTGGCACTCGAGATGGCGGTCCTCGCTCATATACCGCTCGAGACGATGACCACCGCTGGCCAGCCGCTCGAAGGGGGACCCATAGCCGGTACCAGGGCCGCGACAGCGAGCGGCTTTTCCGTCTCGTCGGAGTGGATCTCTCGAGGCGCGGCCCGCCATGCCGTCGCCTACGCAACGCTCGCGCTCTGTCTCGTGTACGCGCTCGCCGGTCGCGGGGGGTCGCTGGCCCGCACGGTTGTCATCGCCTTCGTCCTCGCGACTGGCTACGGGATCGCCATGGAAGTCGGCCAACTGTTCCAGCCCGACCGCGTCGCCTCGCTCGCGGACGTGGTAATCAACGCGCTCGGAGCGACGGCCGCGCTGAGCTGGTACGGCCTCGAGCGTCGGGTGACGTTCGTCCCGCTCGCGGAGTTCCGTCGAGAGAGTCGCCAACCTGCCTGACGGAGAACTGCCGCACCGATGCTCGAGACGTGTTTTATCGGATCTGCCCCATTAACAGAATCAGCGCGCTGTTCCGAGTTCAGTAACTCGCCGCCGTCGACTCACCGCCGCCAACTCACCGCTTGGTATCACGCTCGAGGACCGACTGGTCGCCGTCTCGAGTCGACAGCTCGACGGACTCTTCCTGATCGAACACCGCCGCGAGTGCGAGTCCGGCGACCGCGACGAGGATGAGCGCTCCACCGAATACCGTTATGACGGAGAGTCCGCTGTAGAACAGACTGCCGACCAGGATCACGGCTCCGAGAACCTGAACGAGCAAGAGGACGTCGTAGCGCAGTACCATGCTGTCCATACACGATAAAACGCGCCGAGATACGATAAATAAACCCTCCGGAAAACTGCTTTCTCAGACGATCTGAGCTTTTTAGCGTCGGATTGCAAAGAAAGAGAACACTCGTTCCGGACTCGACTCAGTTTCAAATCGATCCAGTTTCACTTCGGTTGGGTTCCTTCAGCCTGTCACGCCTGGTTAAATTCTACAATAAATAATCTGGAATATTGAATCTGGTATGCATCTGTCTACACTGGAACTAGCGGGGAGAACGAATGGGGTTGTGGTTTTCTCACGCTGACTGGTATTACGATCCCCTCATCTCGGTGCTAACAGCATATTTGTGCCGTCTCTACCGAGAGTACTGTATGGATGTCGGCTCATTGCAGGTGTCGTTGCGATAGGGTTTATCCACGGTGTGCTCCCGGATCACGGGTGGCCGATTGCTGCGACCTACGGGTTGAACCGGTCGCGGACGTGGCTCTATGGGACAGCAGCAGCGCTCATTCTCGGGGTTGGACATCTGATTAGTAGCGTCGTTCTGGTACTGGCGTACTTTTGGTTCAGTCGCTTCGGTGAATTCGCTGAAGGCCCGTGGATGGGGTATCTCGCGGGGACCATGCTGATTCTACTGGGTATTCACGAATATCGGAATGGTGGACACGGGGCGGCACACGATCACACCCCCGACGAGTCTCACCAGGACCACGCCCATGCTCACACTCACGATCATGATCACAGCCATTCGCCCGACCACAGCCATTCGGGAGAAACCTCCCAGCGTGGGACGATGACTCGGATTCGAGAGCGACTGTTCAGCGGAGGGCACCGTCATTTGAGCGAAGAAGACGCTGAACGGGGATTGATGGCCCTCGGGGCGACTGCTCTCCTTTTGGGATTTGCCAACGAAGAACCGATTCAAATTCTGGCGATCTGTGCGGGGACGGTCTACTGCTTGGAGCTGATGCTCGTTTACCTGAAAATAGGCGCTAATGCCCCCTTCCTCAGCGAGCGCCGAAGGCGCGAGCAGGGAGGGGATACAGCGTCCCCAGAAATCGGAGATTTCTGGTGTGCGAACGAGACGGAGTCTCGTCAACGCCACAAGAGTTTCTTGGACTGTTCTACAGCAGGCCCGCAGGCCCACGCTATCGGTACCTTTATGTTGCAACAGAGTATATACAGAGTTAATGGATCGGCACGAAATCGAGGGCTGCGAAGTGCTCGACCGAGATGTTCGCCCGGTCGGAAACGGCGCGCACGTGCTCGTTCCCAAGCGGTGGATTGGAGCGGACGTGAAGGTCGTCCGCGTTTCCGAACCCGACGTCGATTCAGGCGAGTAGATCATGCGCTACAACTACAGGTATCGACTCAACCCGACCGACGAACTCCACGAACGGTTAGCGTGGACTGTCGATACCTGCCGACAGGTCTACAACCACTTTCTGCACCGACTTAACCGCGAGGACGGCACGTCGGCCTACGCCGAGCAGTCGGTTCTTCCCGACCTCAAGGACTGGTGGACCGATCTGAAACAAGTCCATTCGAAGGTGCTGCAGAAGGTCGTACAGCGGCTGTACGACAACCTCTCGACGCTGAAAGGGCGGAAAGACAATGGCTACCGCGTCGGCGAACTCAAGTGGAAAGGCCCGCAGGAATATCGCTCGATCAAGTACAGTCAAACCGGCTTCGAACTCAACAACACGAGTGGCCGTACTGTACTTTCTCTTTCCAAAATCGGCGATATTCCAATGGTCTACCACCGCGACGTTCCCGACGACGCAACGATCAAAGAGGTCGTCGTCAAACAAGAACCGACGGGCGAGTGGTTCGCCGTGCTCGGGATCGAAACCGAGGACGAAGCCCCAGAGAAGCCCAAGAAACTCGAGGACTGTGTCGGGATCGACGTGGGTATCCTCAAGTACGCACACGACACCGACGGTACGGCCGTCGAACGTCCCGACCTGTCCGACGAACGCGACCGGCTGGAACGCGAGCAACGGAAACTCTCACGCAAAGAGCACGGATCGGCGAACTACCGCAAGCAACAGCGTGTCGTCGCCAAACGTCACGCCGATCTGCAACGGAAACGCCGGGACTTCTTGCACAAGCTCTCGAACCACTACGCTCGAGAGTACGACCTTGTGGCCGTCGAAGACCTCGACGCCAAGGGGTTGATGGAACTCCCGTCGAACAGCCGCAACCGTGCCGGGGCTGCGTGGGGAACGTTCCTCCGGATGCTCGAGTACAAGTGCGAACGCGAAGGCACGCACTTCGTGGCCGTCGACCCGGCCGGAACGACCAAAGAGTGTGCGGCCTGCGGTGTCTCGACGGACAAGCCGCTGTGGGTCCGCGAACACTCCTGTCCGTCCTGTGGCTTCACAGCGGACAGGGACTGGAACGCGGCCTACAACATCTTAGTACGCGGACTGAAGCAAGTAGGGACGGGCTGTCCCGAATCAACGTCCTCAGAATCGCAGAGCGATTCTGATGGGCTGCGAAAATCGCTCAGCGATTTTCGAACGCCTGCGGAGACTGCGCTCCCTACGGGGACCGATTCGGTTCCTGCAAAGCGCGTCGTGGAAACAGGAAGCCCCATCTGCTCACGGGCGCAAAGCGCCCGTTCGCATGGTCCGTGAGACCGAAGGTCTCACGCTACCCTCAAGGAGCGAACGGCGTCGGCCGTGAGCGAGTAGGGTGGGGAGGAAGTCACTCGTTAGTAGTTATCATTGCAATTCTCATTCCGACGCTCCTCCTGATCGCTGGCTATGAACGCCACCGGGAAACAGTTGAACGATATACGCCATACCTGCCGTTGCTGACAGCGACGGTACTAGTGGGCATGGGACTGGCGTTCATTATTGGAATCTTCTAAGGAATCCTGTTTCTGACCGAGATACTCTCTTTAGTATCAGTCTGTTTCTACTTGTCACTATGCCTGATGAATGGGATTTCAACAGAGCCGCCCGACGGCCACTATTCGGAGCATCCTCCGTTCAGGCGACGAAGTACGCCTATGGTGGTTAGGGCTGATGAAAGATAGCCCAAGTAATATGGCGCGTGCTCTCGTCGGAGAACAGCAGGATACCCGAACCCGGACGAATAGGACTCAACGGCGTCTCGCATCGAGCGCGCGAACCACCGGTAGAACAGGTGACTCACATGCATCGACGAACGGCCATCGGCGTGATCACAGGCACGGGTCTCACAGCCCTCACAGGGAGCAACGTCGACAGGAACGATGAGCAGGTGACCGGGCCCAGCAGTCCCCCCTCGGATCTCTCTCGAGGTGATTCTGACACTGCGGCTGAGCGCGACGACGACACCGCGGAATCGGACGTGAGCTTCGAGCTGGCCCCCTACGAACTGAGCCGGTGTGGCACCACCTGCGGCGAAGCGACTACGACCGTCACCCATACGGGCAACACGGACGCGACTGGCGTCCATGTGACCGTGCAACTCTCCGCCGATGGCGCTCTCCTGTGGGAGACCGACGAAACCATTGATCAGTTCGAAGCCGGGGCTTCGATTACCCGGACGGAACGCGTCGACCTCGGTTTCAGCGATCTCCTCGCTGTTCGAGAAAACGACGGTCGGGTCACCATCACGACCGTGATCGAATCGGATCAACAGACGGAGCGGATCGTCCGCGAGAAAGAGATGTAGCCCGTTCTTCCCGGTCGATCTTCATCACGCTTGGAAGGGCTACGCGGAACGAGACACAAGGCGCGTGGGAAGGATCCGAATGAGACGAACGACTGCAAAGAGCGCAGGCGTGTCTACCGGTTGCGCTTTCGACTCGCCCCTCGAGCGATACACTGGCTTAAATTCATCAATTACGCATCCAAACGTTCTATAGGATTGGTTCGACACATTCTGCTATGGTCAACCTCCGGGCGGTGAAGCTCGCGATCGTCGTTTTCGGCTTCCTTCTCGTGGCCCTGATCGCCGGACAGGTCCTCCGTCGGCTCACCTGGATGCTGACGTGGGGGCTGACGATGGCGATTCTCCTCGCGATGGCCTACGGCGCGTACGAAATATGGTCCGGCTGGACGGCCGGCGGCGAGGACGAACACCCTCACCGCACTCGAGAATCGACCACCTCAAAGTCGACTGCAACCAGCACCTTCGACTCCGTCGACGACGCCAAAGCGGCCTACACCGACGACGCGTTATCCGACGAGGAGTTCGAATCGGAACTCGAGGATATCATGGACGCCGATTCGAGGGAACTCGAGCGCGACTATAACTGACTCATGTCTCGAAGATGAGCGGGCACAACCACCTACGCAAAGGGGACAACTATCTACGCAAACGGATTCGTTGCTCCCTCACGAGCGCTGTTCGATGAGATCCTCCCCGCGGCTTTCCCCCGGCAGGATATCGCCGAGCGTGGCCCCGACCGCAGCAGCCGTCCAGATGACGGCGACCCGAGCGAACGCCTCGAGCCGCGTCGGGTCCTCGGCGTGGAGTCGCCCCCAGAGGAACATCGAACCCAGCGCGACGGCGAACGAAATCAGCAGGATGCCGGTCAATCGCTTTGGAAGCACGCCGAACAGTAGTCTGGGTTTGACCTGTCGGATGTCCGTGTAGTGTAACAACCCGGCGACCAGCAGGACGGTACAGAGGATATTCACCAGCAAGAAGACGGGGACCGGTCCGACCGCCGTCGACACGAACCACTCGGCGATTTCGAAGACGCCGTCCTCGACGAGCAGGGGCAACGAGAAGATGATCCCCCCGACGAACCCCTCGGCTACGTCCCGAGTCGTGTACTTCTTGATCCGTTCCGAACCCGGAACTCCCTCGAGCATGCGTTTGACCGACTGAACGTCCCGTCGCTCGGATGGACTGGAGACGGACTCCTCGAGTTCCTCGAGTTGGTCCAGAACGTCGCCGATTTCGTACTCGCTCGATAGCTTGGTCTCGCTCAATCCCTCCTGTGACATATGGTGGTGTTTCGAAAGCTCGAGGAAATAGGTACGTGAACTGCATCGTGGCCTCCCTCGGGTAGGCGAGGGGCTGTCACAGCCGAAACGGCAGCCATCTAAAACGGCGTTCGAGCAGTAGATCGCTCGAGCGCAACGATGTCTGTATATTCGATACACGCAAGATATTCAATAAGTACTGAATATAAAGATATATTATAATAATCGCCCAGAGAGTATTTCAATAAGCCATCGAAATAGGTCGAAACATAGTATCGGTGTCGTTTCGATGAATGCGAATCCGCCATCCACCCTGCAAGCCACCCTCTCCAGAGTCACCACTATGCTCACGAACGTCTGGTCCCGTTCTATTCGGTTGCGTCGTGCGTCCCAGTTTGCGGAACACGCTCTCGTTGGATTGATCGTGAGTCTCGTGGTGGTCGGGGCGGTGCTTGGTGCCGGGACTATCGGGATGGGGGCTGCAGATAACGACGGTGAATCCTCGCTCGAGGGGTCCGAAGAGGCATTCGACGGGCCGGCGGACGAAACGACGGCTACGCTCGCGAGCGCATCAGACCCGCAGGATGACTTCGCCGTCGTTCAATTCGAGAACAACACTGTCGTAAGTGGGCAGGCAACGAACAACACCCCTGAGCAGGCTTTTATCACGCATAATGACGACTACCTCGTGCTCTCTACGTGGGACGACGATAACCCAGTTCTCCAACTGGGCAGCGAGCCAGTCGAAGTTGGTGAGGAACACGACGACAAGCCTGGAAGTCATATCGAACGTAATGAAGACGCTTCGCCGGACTTGCAGGTAGTGGATAGCTCGATCGGCATTGAAATCGATCCCGAAGACGGAACAGTACGGACTGACGATGACCAATCCGCACCCATTGTCACCCGCGGCGAAGGTGATCCGATCATTTACGATAATCACGACGAAGCCGTTCTTGAACCCGAAATAACCAACGTTAACGAACCCGCTGAAGGAGAGGATCTCATCGTTAACACGACGATCACCAATCACGGCTATAGCAACTACGTCGGCGACCGAACTCTCTCTTGGGGGGACGAGTCTGACAGCCAGGTCGTGAACGTAAACCCTGGCAACTATATCAACGAACCGTTCGTCATTGAAACGGAGGAAGGCGATAGCTCGATTACTGAAGTAGAACTCGAGATCGATGGAGTAGACGACACTCGAGATATCGATATCGCCGAAGCCGAAGTCGTCATCAACGAAATCGGCACCACCACGGCTATTGCGGGTGAGGAACTGGATATCGGCGTCGAAATTGAACGCATCGGAGACGTTCCGGTGGACGATATGACCGTCGAGTTCATCGTCGAGAACGAAACCGTCGAAACGGACGACCTCGAGATCGACCCCGGCGGTACGACGGAAGGTGAAATTTCCTACGAAACGAGTTCTAGCGACGTTCCGGAGATCGATGTCGCAGTCGAAATCCCGGAGATAGGCGAATCCGCGGAGACCGAAGCGATCGTTCTCGATGCCGACGACCACGAAGACAATATGGGAGTCGGAATTCCAGAAATTGAAATCGGAAACCTTAGTGAGGAACTCGAGATAACCGGTGAGTTCGAATATGACGATGATATACCGAACGGCGAAATGGACATCCCAACGGAGTTCCTCGTCAACGGAACCGTCGTCGAAGAACGCGACGTGACTATCGACGAATCGCCGTACGAGGAAACGTTCACGTACGATCTCACCGAGAGCAAACTCCCCATAGAGAACGTCTCGCTCGAGACGCCCGGCGGCTCCAACGTCACGGAGTTCGACCGAAACGTGACCCTCGAGTTCAGCGACCTCGACGAGACGTTCTCCTCGAGCGAGCCGCTGTCGACGACGGTGAGCATCGAAAACGATGGCGAAGTACCCGAGTTCCAGAACCTCACCGTCGGAGTCGAGGATTCGGATACTGTCGAATCGGATGCCACCCAGAGCGAGGAGTTCCTGCTCAACGCATCCGAAACCGTCGAGCACTCGTTCGAGTTTCAGTTGACCGCCGACGCGTCGTCGGGCGTCGAACTCACCGCGAATACGAGCACCGTCTCGGAGACGGTGACGACGAACAGATCGGTCTTCGAGGCCGCCGACGTCGAGTTACGCGGCGCTGATGACCCCGATTCGGAGCTCTCTATCGCCGGGAACGTGACGAACACGGGAGAGCTATCGGATACGCAAACCGTCCAGTTCGTGTTTGACGGTGAGACGGCGGCCGAAGAAGAACTGACACTCGAGCCCGAACAGACTGAACTGGTCTCGGCCGTCGTCGATTCGCCGGAGGAAAGCGGCGAGTACGCCTACGGGATTACGACCAACAACGAGTCGCTAAATGCCTCCACGGCCGCGGAACGGACGGCGACGATCGAAAATCAACCCGATCAGTCGCTGCTCGATCGGATCTCGCCGGTACAGTTCGGACTGCTCGTGATCGGACTACTTGCAGTCCTTGGTCTTCTCCTCAAATATCAGGACGATCCGGAGGCGTTTCAGGCGCGCGCCGCCGCGCTGACGGCCAGAGCACATCGTAGCGTACAGCGGGTCATCGGCGGGGGTGACACGGTCGTGATCGAGAACGGACTCTCGCGCGATGCGACGGTCCGGCTCCGGGTACGGGACTCGGACGAGGTCGTTTTCCTCGAGGATATCAGCCTCGCCGACGGGGAACAGCGCGAGTTCAATTGCCTTCCCGATAACGGCGGGTTCGAGGTCGGCGCGGGCGTCGATGATATCGACTCTCACGCGGAAGTCTTCCAGGAGAAACCAAACGGCGTCGGGGTTCGCCTCGAGCCGGACGGCATCCACATCCTCGAGCAGTAATTATAGGGTCGTTCGTAATTCTCTCCCAGCGTAGATACTCTATCGCCGATTTCGTCCCCTGAACCTCGTTCTCTGCTCAGACTGGCTGAAAATAGGTACGAACATCCCTATTAGAAGTCCTCTCGAGGCCATTTCTCGCGTCGGGGCTGGCTTCGCTGTCTGATCTGTTGGATGTCTTTCGTCAACTCTCCGTAGTGGTCGATCAGATCCTGCGTCGTGAGGATTCCCTCGATTTCGAGGCCCGAAACCACGACGAGTTTCTTGATCTCCTCGTCTCGCATTCGCGTTGCGGCGAGGCGAAGCGTCTGCGTCGGTTCGACGGTCACGACCGGATGGCTCGCGACTGCCTGCGTCGGGATCTCCGCGAGCGGCTTACCCGTTTTGTACGTCGCGAGGACGATGTCCGTCTCCGTAACGATGCCGTAGGAGTTTCCGTCGGTCGTGATGACGACGCTTCCGATCCCGTTCCGGAGCATCCGTTCTGCAACCGCCTCGAGGGACGTGTCGGCCCCGCAGGTGATGACGTCCTCGGTCATCACGTCGGTGACTCGAGCGCACATGTGGTGTTGTTCAAAGCGAGGTCGCTTAATCGACAGGGCCGTTTCGCGAATTTCGACGACTTCCCTCGTCCAAACTAATTTCGGGAACCGAGTCCGCGTCCGCGTCCGTTATATCCACTGGAGGAACCAGAGGACGGCCATTCCGACGCCGACGGTCAGGAGCATGTTCTCCGTGTACCAGGCGACGACGAACGCAACCAGCCCGGCCATCAGCTGCTCGTTTCTCGGCGAGAGGACCAGAAGTCCATCGAGGTAGGCCAGATCGGGGGTGATCAACGCGGCGAAGACGGCGATCGGAACGAACCGCAGTACGGTACTGATCGCGGGTGGGATGTCCCCTAACCGTTGGATGCCGAGCAAAAACACGCTTCGAAGAATGTATGTTCCGATGGCGATGCCGACAATGGCGATCCAAATGATGGTCGAGTCTACGTTCGCCATCGGAGTTACGCCCCACCCGGTCCGGTACGTAGTCGGTCGAATAGCGTTCCAGCGGCGATGCCGGCTCCCGCGGCGACGAACAGCCCGAGGTTGAACGGAATCCCGGCGGCGGGCACCGCCACCATCCCGGAGGTTACCGCGACGAGGACGGGGCCGCGCCGTTTGAGCGCCGGTGCGAGCAACGCGATAAAAATGAGCGGAATAGCGAAGTCGAGATTCAGTCCGTCGCCGATGGACATTCCCGCTACCGCACCGACAGCGGTCGCACCGACGAACGAGATAACGAACGGGACCGTCAGCCCGAGGTAGTACCACCCCTGATGGACGGTCGCGCGGTCGCCGGCCGAGCTATCGGAGGGGTCGTCGGCTTCGTCATCGGCAGGATTGGCGCTCGAGTCATCGGCGGGGTCGTCGCTGAACTTTGCGATAGCGAGGGCGTAATTGACATCCGACAGCGCGTATCCCATGGTCGCTCGCCAGCGGGCGGGGAGCTCGCGAACCGTGGGTGCGAGCGAGGCTCCGTACATCATGTACCGAAGGTTGAGAACCAGAACCGTCGTGAGGACGACCGACAACGCCGCGTCCGCGCGCAGTAGGTCGACCGCGGCCATCTGGGCGGCCCCGGCGAAGACGAACAGGGACATCGCCGTCGCCTGCACCGGCCCGATCCCGACCTCGACGGCCGTCGCTCCGAACAACAGCCCAAACGGGATGTTTGGCGGCAGCGCAGGCGCAACGTCACGAACGCCTGATACGAAGTCGGATTCCTCCATACCGTAGGCAAGAGATTCAGCGACTATAATGATGAGTTTCGAGGAACGCACGAGACAGTTAGTTGATAATATCTGGAGTTCCGCCCTCGAGACGGTTCCAAAAATACGTCTGGGACACCTATATCTCGAGCAAACCGCCCGTATCTCCCGAGGTCGCCGCGCGAAGATCGGGTTCTCGAGCGTCGCCGACTCGGCCGGCCATTCCACTGGACTCCGAGTGTCGAACGGCTACGGCCGAAGGTAGCCGTATCCTTCTTCTTGCAGTCGGGTCACCTCGACGGCCCCTTCGGGAACGGTTTCGACGCCCTCGAGGAGATCCGACTCCTCGAGATCCATCATTTCGAGCGTGTTCGAACAGGCGCGGACGGAAACGCCGTCCTCGAGTAACGCTTCCACGTCTTCGACGGAATCCCCGTCGGCCGTGACGGTCGCGATTCCCTTGGACTGGACGACGATCGCGACGTCGTCGATACTGTCGGTTTCGTCCTCGAGAAGGTTTCGTGCGATTGCGAGCGCGGTCTCCTGTTCGGCTTCGTCTCCAGAGAGGAGGTGAACGACGGTCTGCATATCCGGACGGATGGCTATCTGTGGTGAGTAGCTGGTGCTTGCAGGGACAGCCGTTCCCGTTCAGGCGCTTCCGTCTCGAGAGTCGTCCTGATCGGCGGCGACCGCGGGGAGTGTCAACGAAAACGTGGCCCCCTCGTTGTATTCGGAGTCGACCCAGATCTCCCCGCCGTGGCGCTCGACGATCCGTTTACAGAGGGCGAGCCCGATTCCGGTCCCGGCGTGTTCCTCGTGGGTGTGAAGACGCTGAAAGACGTCGAAAATCGCTTCGTGCTTGTCGGACGGAACCCCGATACCGTTGTCGCTCACGGACACCCGCCATTTCGAACCCGTCGGCTGGACCGAGACGCGAACATGCGGCGGCTTGTCATCAGTGTATTCGATGGCGTTGCTCAGCAGGTTCTGGAACACGTGTCGCAGTTGTCGTCGATCACCCATCACGCGGGGGAGCTTCCCCAGTTCGACCGTGGCATTGCGTTCGTCGATCCGAAGCTCGAGGTTCTTCAGGACGGTACCAAGCACCTCCTCGAGATCGACGGGTTCCAGCGGCTCGCCTCGCGTTTCGATGCGAGAATACTCGAGCAACGCGTCGATCATCTCTTTCATTCGCTCCGCGCCGTCGACCGCGTATTCGATGAATTCCTCGCCGTCTTCGTCGAGGTCGTCGCCGTATCGGCGCTCGAGCAGTCGGAGGTAGCTCGTGATCATCCGGAGGGGCTCTTCGAGGTCGTGGGACGCGGCGTAGGCGAACTGCTCGAGTCGCTCGTTCGACTCGGAGAGCTGGGTTCGTGTCTTCCGAAGCTCCTGATTTCGGCGGGCGACCTCGCGCGCTCGCGTTTTCGCTCGTGCGTCGTGAGAGCCGACGCTGAATCCGGCGACGCTGCTGAGTGCCGAGAGGATCAGGATACTTCTATCCGGGTTGTTGAGGCTGTCGGCGGGTTGAACGTGGTAGATCGCGAGAATTCCGAACATGATCCCGATTGTTCCGAGACACCATCGTCCGATCACCGGGTAGAATTCCGGATCGATATCAGTCCGTGGCAGTCGATATCCACCCCAGAACAGGCCGAACCCTGGGATAGCAACAAACAGAGAAACGAGCAATACGTTCTGGAGGGGGTCGCCGTCGATAGTTTGGATGAGCCCCCATCCGACCGCGAGGACGACGTATAGTACGCCGAGGGCCATGATGGTTCGTCGACCTCCGACTTTCGAGATGACGGGAGTCCCAGAACCCATTGTCGCTACTCGGAAGGGTGCTATTATAGGGGTTTTTCTAGCCAAAAATGAAATATCAACTATTGTCGGGGAGCGACTATTCGGGTTTCATGCCCCACCGAAACCCCTTCGATCCGGTTGGATATTGCGGAGACGTGGGGAGAACACGTACCGACCGTGAACGTTCAGGCTGCGGCGCAACTGGCCTATTTGAGCTGGTTCGGAGAACACTCCCTATGGCCGACGAACTCCTTTCGTTCGAAACGACCAGTTCGCGAGCGGACGTTGCATCGATGTTACACGCCATCGCCGATGAATTCGACAACGGTGAGACGCTTCGGGTGAGCCTCGGCGATCAATCGGTATCCCTCGCCGCGGCTGAGTCGTACTCACTCGAGTTCGAGATCGAACGCGAACCGGGCGACGACGAGGACGATTCCGAGGACGAAATCGAACTCGAGATCGAAATCGAGTGGCGAGAGCCACACAACCTCGAGGATCGTACCGATACCCCTTCGGCGGATGAACGGGAACGAGATTCCGAATCAGAAGAAACGGCGACTCGAGAGGCTGGGACCGTCTCCGACGATGAACAGACACGGCAGGCTAGCGAGAGTCTGGGAACGTTCCAGTTGTTCGAGGACCGTGCAGGCGAGTGGCGCTGGCGGCTGGTTCATCGAAACGGAAACATCATCGCGACCAGTGGGGAAGGGTATACGACCAAGCAAAATGCCAAAAAGGGCATTCGAAGCGTGCTCCGGAACGCCCCCAATGCCGAGGTGACCGAGCAGTCCGATTCAATGTCCGGCTGAGGATGACCGCCCTCGAGACCGGAACCGAACGCTCCGTTTTCAAGCGAACCGTCTCGTTGGGCGACGACTGACGAAGCGATCAAATGCGTTTGTGTCGCGACCAAATGCGTCCGTGTCGCGACCGAATGCATCTTCGGAATGATCCGATACGATCCAGGATTCACGGAGAGCTTATATTGTGTGCTACTATATACCACCCATGGGCAGAAATGGTCCTCGAGAGTCAGACGCCGCGAGAACGGAACGGGAGGTGCGGGCATCGGTCGACCACGGGCACTCTATCCCTCGTTTTCGACTCGACGAACGGACCGAAGACGGTGCGTGGCTCTCGGTTCAGTGTCCTGCGGTCGTCTCCTTACAGGAGTGGCACTGACTACTAAAACCGCGATAGGAACCCCGAACTCATCCCCGAGACGGATCCCAATCGAGTGAAACCCGCTCGAGAACCATCCCCGCAACTGACGGCCGTTGGGTTTTGTTCGGTGACAGGGTTTGTTCGGTATGAACCGAGCTACGAGTCTCTCCCGTCGTCGGACGATCTTACTGTTCGGCGGGATTGCGACCGTCACGAGTCTCGCAGGCTGTGGAGGACTGGGCGAGGACGACACCGAGGAGGACGATGATGAATCCCCACTGGTCGACGACGAGGAACCGGCCGGAGACGCCAGCGATTGGGAAGACGTCTCGGAGATCATGCTCGAGGCCGAGGAGTCGGGTTGGACCGGCGTCGAACCGGAACTCATCGACGGTGACGAAAACCCAGCCCTCATGCTTACGGCGGGCGAATCGTACGAAATTACGTGGGAGAACGTCGATGGAAACCAGCACAATATCGCGCTCAGGACGGACGCGATGGAGATCGTCGAGGAGTACCAGACAGAACTCGTAAGCGGGACCGGAGAAACCCAGACCCTCGAGTTTGAGGCCACGACGGAGATGGATCTCTACGTCTGCGAGGCGCATACGGAAGGGATGACCGGCTTTGTTGAAATCGTCGACGGCGAAGCGGAGTGAATCAACAGCCTCACGATAGTAGCAAAGTGAGAGTTCTCCTCGAGTCGGTCGATTTGTTCGAGGAACCCGAGCCATTTGAACCGTAGCCGGTGGTAGTCCTACGGGATTTCGATTCGTCGTGACTGTGAACGGTCGAGAGCTACAGCTCACGCAGTTCTCACTCGGGATCACCCAAGTAAAGACCAGATGCCACCAATAACGCCAACCGCGGCGAGACCAGTCATAATCCACACTAATCGGTCATCAGGAGCCGAATCGGTTGAAGGCGGGGAGATGAACACCTCGTAGGCAACCCCGATGACCATTCCAATCCCACTGATTACTAAGAGAACGGGGACAAGTGCGACACTACCAGCGAGAATACTCGAGAGTCCCATCAGTCCAAGAACACCACCACAAACGGCTAACGATACATAGTAGAGGGTCACCGTATTCATACCTCCAATTTGTTGTTCTTCTTTTTATATGTTCCCTCGGTATTGGGGATTGAGTATAGAGAGACGGATGCATTCGCAGACGTCCGTTCCGCAACGTCACAACTAGTCGTTCTCCGAAACGAAGGGAGTGTTCGACACCATTCGAGACTGCCAAAACGATTATTGACGGGCCCACTCGAGCATCCGCCGATATACCGGGTCGGCCTCGAGCGCGTTCGAATCGCCCACGAGCACGAGCGCCCGTTTCGGTCGCGTCAGCGCGACGTTGATCCGGCGATAGTCCTCGAAGATCGGCCCCTCGAGCGTGTCTGTCGCGGTGAACGAAACGATGATGACCTCCTGGCTCGAGCCCTGGAATCGATCCACGGTATCGACGGCGACCTCGTCGGGGACGTGATTCGAAATGTTCGAAACCTGTGCCCGAAATGGCGCGATGACGCCGATATCCGAGCGCTCGAGGCCGGCTTCTTCGTAGCGTTCGATCAACTCCGAGATCCGAACAGCTTCCTCGTCGTCGGTATACTGACCGTCGTCGCCCTCGACGGCAACGAAGCTAACTGGGTCCCGAAGCTGGGGAAGAAGTTTCTCGCGGGAAACGCCCTCGAGGTCGTCGAGCGTTCGCGTCGCGACCTCGGGCTCTGCGGGGCGAAGTTCGCCATCGTAGAACTCTCGAGAAGCGAAGGCCTGAATCCGCTGGTTCATCCGGTACTGCCGATCGAGCATGATGCCCGCATCCGGGTGTTCCTCGACGAGGCGCTCGAACAGCGATTCGGTGAGGTCGTTCTCCGCTCGCACGACCGGCGGAAGCTGTTCGTGGTCGCCGACGAGGACGAACCGATCCGCCAAATTCGCCGCGGCGTAGGTTCCGGGCTCGGTCAACTGCGCGGCTTCGTCGACCAGCGCCACGTCGAAGGCTTGTTCTTTCATGACCCGCGACCCGCAGGTCGCCGTCGTCGCCGCCACGACCTGCGCGTTCTGTAACTCGGCGACACGCTCCTCGGGATCGCCCGCGTAGTCGAGTCGGTACGCCTGCATGTCCTCGCGGACGCCGCTCTCGGAGCCGACTCGAACCACGTCGGTCGTGTTGATCCCCTGCTCGAGAAGCGCCTCGAGGGCGTTGTCGACCGCTCGGTTCGTAAACGCCGAGAGAAGCACCCGCTCGCCGCGCTCGACCATTGCGCGGATCGCTCGAGCGATGGTGTAGGTCTTGCCCGTCCCGGGCGGGCCGTGGATCAACGCGCAATCCTGTGCGCCCACTGCCTTTCGAACGGCTTCGTCCTGGGCCTCGTTGTTGTCGATGAACGTCTCTTCGGGATCTTCGAACTCGGGTTCGGCTCGCCCGAAGAGAACGTCCTTTCGGCGATCGCTTCCTTTCAATAGGGCGTCGTGGAGCGCCACGAGCAATCGGTCGGTCGTGATCTCGGAGGGATAGACGTCCAGTCGCGTGACTTCGACCGGCTCGTCGGTCGAGAGGACTATCTCGTCGTCGAGGCGCTCTATTCGGGCAAGCTCCGAATTGCCGCCCACGGGATGGCCATCGCTCGCCAACACGAGATCCCCCTCTCGAAGCTTGGAGGTGACCGTACCCTGCTGTCGGGCCCGAAGCTCCCACCGCCCGCCCTCGAGTTCGCGGCGCTCTACGAACTCGAGGTCGATAATCGCTCGGTCGTCGTCGGCTCGTTCCTGCGCGCTCTGTTCCCAGAGCTTGGCGTACTCCTTGTGGACTTCCCGGCGTTCCTCCTCGATCGCGCGGTAGAGCCGATCGAAGTACTCGAGTTCGTCCTCGGGGAGCGACTGTCCGATCTGGCCAGCTTTCGACTCCTGGTCGAGGCGACCCGAGACGACCATGCAGGTGTCCTGTTCGAAGCAGTACTCGCACTTCGCATCAGCCTCGTATCCGGTTGGTACGTCCCCGGAAACCTCCATCGCCGCGATCTCGTTTCGAACGCGGACGACGAACTTCAGTAGGCCGTCGCCCATCGTGAACTCCTTTGCGGGTGTCAGATCGCCGGTTTCCTCGTTCCGATCCAGCGCCGAGTTTTTTGTGTACAACAGCGTTCCCATGTCGATGTCGCCGCCGTGTTCCTCGAGCAGGAGGGCATAACAGGCGGCCTGAACCTTGTCCTTGAACCGGGGATCCTTGCGCAGGTTTTTCCCGGTCTTGAGTTCGACCGGAGCGCCTCGACGAACCGCGTCGGCTCGGCCGCGGATGCCGAACGTCTCGCTGATAAGCAACTGCTCGGATCGCCAACTGCTCTCCTCGGGCGAAAACGCCCGTTCCGAGTTATCGGCGGCTGTCGCCGCCCTCCCTTCCCCCGTCAATCGACCCTGCTCCAGCCAGCCCTCGATCGCGGCGGCGTTGTCCCGAACGTCCTCGGCGACGGCTTCGGGCGTTTCGCCGAGCAATCCGAGCTCGAGCCCGCGCTCGTCGATTCGCTCGTCGATTGCGGCCTCGAGGTCCCTCCCGCGGAGCAGGTCGCCGAAGACCTCGTGGACGATGGTCCCCTTGAGGACGGGGTAGTTAAGCGGCACGCCGGAGAGCTTGTTGAGATAGTAGAGACGCGGACACTCGACCCAGTTGCGGACGGCCGTCACGTTCACCAGAAAACCCGGCTCGACGACGACATAGGAGTCGCCCGTCGTCGAGTACTGGGTTTCGCCCTGATACTCCTCGGATTCGGCGTTCGTCACGAGCAGTTCCATCCCCTGCTCGAGCAGTTCCGCCGACTCGGTCCACTTGCCCCAGAGGGTGACCGTCATCGCCTCGGAGCCCTCGAACGAGCCGGAATCCTGGTCCTCGAGATCACCGGAGCGTTGGCCCTCGAGCGGGTTCGACGACCGCTCGAGGCGATCGAACCGGAGCGGAACCTCCGCGAGGTCGCTCTCGCCGTAGCTCGTCGTCACCGTTCGCACGTCGACCTCGCCCGCGACGGTACCGCGTACGTTCACGGATTCGTGAAGGGGGTGGCGGTGAAAAATGCTGTCGGTCGGGGTTCGTCCCACATGGGATCCGGCGGGTAAGGTATCTGGATCCCGAACACGTCGTTTTTGACTGAACGACGAGTTAGCAACGCACAATGGGGCCAAAACTCGAAGCCGATTCGCTCACTCGGATCGTCGACGGCGATCCGATCGTCAATTCGGTATCGCTGCGCGTTCGGGAATCTACCGTCGTCGCCATCGTCGGTTCGTCGGGGTCCGGCAAGTCCTCGTTCCTCCGATTGCTCAACCGGCTCGACGAACCGACTGCCGGGACGGTGTACCTCGACGGAACCGATTACCGAGAGATCGAGCCACAAACGGTGCGCCGGCGAATCGGGCTGATACCGCAGGATGCCGTCCTCAGCCGCGGAACGGTCTTCGAAAACGTCTCGCTCGGTGCACGAATACGGGACGAGCCGATCGACGGCGTCCGCGTGGGGGCGCTCCTCGAGCGGATGGGGCTCGAGGGGTACGAGGACCGTCCCGCCGAGGAACTTTCCGGCGGGGAGCGCCAACGCGTTTCCATCGCGCGAACGCTCTACGTCGAGCCCGAGGTGCTCCTCCTCGACGAGCCGACCGCGCACCTCGATACGGCGATCGAGGCCCAAATCGAGGATCTGCTGGCCGAACTGATCCGCGAGGAATCGCTGACATGCGTGCTCGTCACGCACGACACCGCACAGGCGAGGCGACTCGGGGAGCGCATCGTCGAGTTCGACGACGGGAAGATCGTCGCGGAGGGGACGCCCGAGGAGGTACTCGAATGACCGACGCAGCCCTCGAGACGTTCGTCGAGCAGGCTACGGACCCGGTTATCCTCACGGGCTTCGTGCAGATTATCGTCGCAACCGCGCTCGCCGCGATCGTACTGGGCGTCGTGTACGCCCGGAACCTCGATTTCGGCCGCGAAGCCGTGACGACGTCGGGTCGCGGGTTGATACAGGTCGTCGCGGCGGGGGCGGTTATCGGCGTCTTACTGGCGGCCCACCTCGCGTGGGCGACAGTCGTGCTCGCGTTCATGATCTGCGTCGGCGGCTGGATCTCTCACAAGCGCGGCGGTGCGATCCCCGGCGTGTTCCGTACGTCCGTCATTTCGATCGGATTCGGTGCCGGACTCGTGATCGTGATGATGACGCTCGCGGGTGCCATCGAGACGACGATGCGCGACCTGATCGTCATCGGAAGCATGATCATCGCCAACGCGATGAAGACGAACTCGCTGGTTTTGGATCGCTTCACGGGGGAATTGGCCTCGAACCGGGCGGAGATCGAAGCGATGCTGAGCGTCGGCGGGTCGCCCGAACAGGCGATCAACCAGTACGTGTCGACGAGCGTCTACGCTTCGATCATCCCGATCCTCGACAGCATCAAGAGCCTCGGAATCGTCCAGATCCCGGGACTGATGGCGGGAATGATCATCGCCGGCTCGAACCCGATATACGCGGCCCAGTATCAGTTTGTGATCATGCTAATGATCTTCGCTGCCGGGGGTTTGACGGTCGTGATGAACACGATCCTGATCAGCCGCCGCGTCTTCACCGACGCGAAGCAACTCGACAGCGAGGTTCTCGAGGAGATCGACGCCTGAAACTCCGCCACTCACTCGACAACGTTATTACTGTCGGGCGTAGTATGTCATCATATACCACGATGTACGATCGAATCCTCGTCCCGACCGATGGCTCGGCAGAGGGTGAGCACGCACTCGAGTACGCCATCGAGCTCGCGCGAACGCACGACGCGGCGATTCGTGCGGTGTACGTCGTCAACGCCGCGAGCTACGGGGGGCTGCCGATGGAGACCGCGTGGGACGGCATCAGTGAC
Organism: Halostagnicola bangensis; assembly: GCF_054653435.1. Classification (NCBI taxonomy): domain Archaea; kingdom Methanobacteriati; phylum Methanobacteriota; class Halobacteria; order Halobacteriales; family Natrialbaceae; genus Halostagnicola; species Halostagnicola bangensis. The sequence continues at coordinate 2,995,282 of NZ_BAAIGG010000002.1, forward strand.
GCCCTTCGGGAAGAGGGCGAGACGGCCGTCCGGCGGGTGAGAGAGCTCGCACCGGAGGACGTCCCCGTAGAAACGATCGTGCTTGAGGGGTCGCCCAGTCGGGTTATCGTCGACGAAGCCGCACCCGAGCAGTGCGATCTCGTCGTGATGGGAACCCACGGCCGCGGCGGCATCGATCGATTATTGCTCGGGAGCGTTACCGAGCGCGTTGTCCGCCAGTGTCCGGTCCCTGTCCTGACCGTTCGCCTCGATGCGGACGAACAGGAGCCGTCGGCGGCCGAGGCTCAGGCGACCGTCGAGTGAGGAGATAACGGAGAGAATGAGGAGATAACGGAGAGAATGAGGAGATAACGGAGAGAATGAGGAGATAACGGCGAGGTCGAACGCGCCGCGTCCTCGAGTGCAACTAGTAACTTATCAGTAGGATGACTCGAGTTGCGTTATAACCGGTAGCAACCGCTCGTCGCAGTTCCGAAATCCTCGAACGCAGTCGCTAAGAGCATCGAACAGATCCATCAAAAAGCAACTCCGCCCCGAAACAAATCGAACGAATCACTTTCACCGCGGTAGCGCACAGCTTTTAGCCCCGCCGCTAATAAGAGGAAACGATGACGTCGTTCCAGTCGACACTCGGCGAGGAGGAGGAGGGGATCGCCGAAGAGCTGGCTGAAAACCAGCGCGCGATCTCCATCGCCGAGTTCTTCGAGAAGAACAAGCACATGCTCGGCTTCGACAGCGGCGCTCGAGGCCTTGTGACGGCCGTCAAGGAGGCCGTTGACAACGCACTCGACGCCGCGGAAGAAGCCGGTATCCTTCCAGATATCTACGTCGAAATTCAGGAGGATGGAGATTACTACCGGCTCATCGTCGAGGATAACGGACCGGGATTAACCAAGGAATCGTTACCGAAGGTCTTCGGAAAACTGCTCTATGGCTCCCGGTTCCACGCTCGGGAGCAATCGCGCGGACAGCAGGGGATTGGTATCTCAGCGGCGGTGCTTTACTCCCAGCTGACCAGCGGGAAACCCGCCAAGATCACGAGCCGAACGCAGGGCTCGAGCGAGGCGGAGTACTTCGAACTGATCATCGACACCGACGACAACGAACCCGAGATCAGCGTCGAAGAAACCGCTTCGTGGGACCGTCCCCACGGCACCCGCATCGAACTCGAGATGGAGGCGAACATGCGGGCGCGAAACCAACTTCACGATTACATCAAACACACGGCGGTCGTCAACCCGCACGCCCGTCTCGAGCTCAAAGAGCCGAGCGCGCACTTCAAATCCGAACGGGCGACCGACGACCTTCCCGAGGAGACCGAGGAGATCCGACCCCACCCACACGGCGTCGAACTCGGCACCGTGATGAAGATGCTCTCGGCGACCGACTCCCACAGCATCTCTGGATTCCTCCAGGAGGAGTTCACTCGAGTCGGCAAGAAGACCGCAACCTCGGTTATCGACGAGTTCCGCGACCGACACTTCGGTCGAGAAATGTCGTGGGAACCGCCGGAGGCAACCGAAAGCGCCGACGTTGCCGGTGCAATCGAGTCCGCGACGGCGAACAAAGGTGCGACCGCGACGGCCGACTTCGCAGAGACCATCGCGACGACGGTCAGTAACCGCGAACGAATCGCCCACCACAAGCTGGTTGATATCGTCGAATCCGCGGCCGAAGCGACCGAAGACGACCACGGAACGACCTTCGGCGACACGGTGTGTGAGAACGCCGTCGAGGCGGCGTGGCGCGAGATCGTCGGACTGTCGAACGAAAGCGACGACGACGGCACCTCATCGACGGACATTGAATCGGACGACGACTCCCGGATCACGGCCAATATTTACGCACTCGCCGACGACGCGACGAGTACGCGAAAGGACGACGAAGTGATTCACGCCTTCGCCGAGCGGCTGGCTGGCAAGTTCGAGGACGCCGAAGACGTGCGCCATCGATTCACCCACGGGGAGCTCCAATCGGCCGTCGACCGCGCCGCGGAGCTGACCGAGGAGTACGACGAGGCCGCGTTCGGCGACACCGCTCGAGAGAACGTCGTCGAGAAAATCTGGGCCGCCATGCGAACGGTTCCGGACGATCCGCCGCTGGTTCGGGAACTGGCGGAGAGCCGGGACGCCTCGAGCCAGCTGGTCGACGGAATGCGTGCAACCGACATCATGGCACCGCCGACGCGGTGTCTCTCGCCGATCACCGACGAACTCATCGAAGCCGGTCTGCGAAAAGAGTTCGACGCTGACTTCTACGCGGCGGCGACCCGCGACGCGGAAGTTTCGGGCGGCGATCCGTTTATCGTCGAAGCGGGGATCGCCTACGGTGGCGACCTGCAAGCCGAAGGGAGCGGAGACGTACTCCGCTTTGCGAACCGCGTGCCGCTGGTCTACCAGCGCGGTGCCTGTGCGACGACCGACGTGGTCAAACAGATCGGCTGGCGAAACTACGGGCTCGAGCAACCGGGCGGCTCCGGGATTCCGAACGGCCCCGTCGTGATCATGGTCCACGTGGCGTCGACGAACGTACCGTTTACGAGCGAATCGAAAGACGCCGTGGCGAACGTCCCCGAAATCGAAGACGAGATCGAACTCGCCATTCGCGAAGCGTCTCGAGAACTCAAGAGCTATCTCAACAAGCGCCGTTCGATGGAAAAACGCCGGCGCAAACAGAGCGTTCTCGGTCAGATCCTCCCGGAGATGGCCGAAAAGGTCGCCGAAGTGACGGGCAACCCCGAACCGGACATCGACGACGCCGTCGCTCGGATCATGAACAACGTCCTCGTCGAGCGCGAACTCGAGGAGAACGGCGACGGTCAGGCGGTCTCGGTCGTCGTCGAGAACCACACGAATACAACCGAGTCGTTCGAGTTAACTGATATCGTTTCGGCCGAGCCGCGCGGGCTCTCCGACGGCGCGACCGTCGTCGAGATGGACGGCGAGTGGTTCGTCAAGTGGGACGGCGACGTCTCGAGTGGCGACGAAGCGGTTCTCGAGTACGAGGTCGACACCGACGCCTCGTTCGATCTCGACGTCAGTGGCGTAGAAAGCGAGAAACTCACCGTGACAGACCAATGAGTACGGACACCAACCAGGAAGCAAGAGAACAGTTGATCGACCTCGCCGCGGAGTTTTACGATCAGTTCGAGACGGGAGAGATTCCGAGTATGTCCCTCCCGACGCGGACGAAGAGCAACATCGAGTACGACGAAGAGAAGGGGGTCTGGGTCTACGGCGATCGAACCTCGACGCGGTCGGCGAACTCCGTTCGAGGCGCGCGGAAGCTCCTCAAGGCGACGTACACGATCGAGTTCCTCGCGGATCAACTCGAGGAAGACCGCTCCTCGACCCTGCGTGAGTTGTACTACCTCTCCGAAAGCTGGGATAACGACAACGCCCAGTTCAACGATCAGGACGAGTCGAACGGCCTGGTCGAGGACCTAGAGATCGTCTCGGGGGTCACCCGCGAAGACTTCCACATGCGTCCGGAGGAATCCGGCGCAAAGGTGATGGGGCCGCTTCACATCCGCGAGCAGACGAAACGCGGCGATCGCGACATCCACTGTCAGCTCGACGTGGGACAGGGCGGGTACCAGATCCCGAACAACCCGGACATGATCGAGTTTCTCGACAACGACGCCGAGTTCGTCCTCTGCGTGGAGACCGGTGGTATGCGCGATCGACTCGTCGAGAACGGCTTCGACGACGAGTACGACGCGATCGTCGTCCACCTCGGCGGCCAGCCCGCTCGGGCCACCCGCCGACTGACGAAGCGGTTCCACGACGAGCTCGGTCTCCCCGTGGTGGTCTTCGCTGACGGCGACCCGTGGTCCTACCGGATCTTCGGTTCGATCGCCTACGGCTCGATCAAGTCCGCCCATCTCTCGGAGTACCTCGCGACGCCGGAAGCCCAGTACATCGGGATCCAGCCCGCCGACATCGTCGAGTACGACCTGCCGACCGACCCGCTCTCGGATTCGGATATCAACGCCCTCGAGAGCGAACTTTCCGATCCCAGATTCCAGACCGACTACTGGGAAGAACAGATCGAACTTCAACTCGAGATCGGGAAGAAGGCCGAACAGCAGTCACTCGCCGCTCGCGGACTGGACTTCGTGACGGAGACGTACTTGCCGGAGCGACTCGAGGCGATGGACGTTATCTAGGCCGTCGTACTCACGGCGGGTTTTCTGCCGTATTGATCTCGGACAGCGAATCGGCCTCGTACGCTCGTCGCCAGAGTTTCAAAACCGGTCGTGCGACCAATCGCGGTTCTTCGACGATATTGCACGATCGCTCGCCGACGTGGGATTGTGAGTCTGGAGGCGCGTGGAACTGTTTTGCGGGCGAATGCGGGTTTGGATGGTGATCGAATCGCCAGTTCACGTCAGCTAAATTCGTGTAGTGAAACGAGTACGCGCCGGACGTATACCAGACGACATCGATTCGAGGCATCACGGGGTCGGGGACGGATTTCGTTCTCGAAAGTCATCCGCGACCGTTTGCATTCGCTCGAACTCGACACCGTCTCGAGAGAGCATATGCTCGAACAGGTTCTCAAGGCACGAAATCCGATGGGCCTGTCCAATCACTTGCGGGTGGAGCGTGAGAACGTAGACTCCGTTATCGACGTTTTCGACCATCCAGTCGAACTGGTCGCGCCACTTCCGGAAGATCATCTCTTCGTCGGTGTAGCCCATCCGGTGGGGGTTCGCCCACGTGTAGGTAAACGGCGGGAAGTCGTCGCGCTCCCACGACGGCGGGAGTTCGACGATATCGGTTGGCTCACCGCGTTCGTACGGTGCGTCCTCGGGCGCTCGCCAGCCCCGGCGGAGGTAGTGCGGTTCGAAATCCGCGGCCATCACGCTCGAGTCCCACTCGAAGCCGAGTTCGAGCAGGATATCGAGCGTGTGCTCGGAGAAGTCCCATGCGGGCGAGGCGTAGCCAGTTGGGCGCTCTCCCGTCAGCGCGACGATGCTCTCGATGCCGCGTTCGATGTCCGCCTTCTCGGCCTCCCTGCTCTCGTAGCTCGAGGGACCGCGGTGGGTCCAGCCGTGGTGTTGGATTCCGTGACCCGCGTCGGCGACCGCCTCGCAGGCCGTCGGGAAGCTCTCGATCGTGTGCCCCGGAATGCACCACGTCGAGGGCAGATCGTAGTCGTCGTGGAGGCCGAGCAGTCGAGGTGTTCCGACGTCCGCGCCGTAGACTCCTCGAGAGTGTCGGGTCGGCATGTCCCAGGCGTCGAACGCCCAGAGCCACGTCGAGACGGCATCGAAGTGATACGAGACACAGACCGTTGCGTTGGTCATGTCCGACCGTCGACCCGGAAGAGAATATAGCTATACTGCCGGCTGTACCTCTGTGAAGATTCTCGAACCCCGGGCGGCGTGAATCCCGAACGACGTACAGCCGGCAGTATATCACGACCCGCGGATGAACGCAGGTGTTCGCGATAGCGCGCGAGTCTCCGACATCCAATCACTTACCTGCATGGCGACCCGCCGATAGACACGAATGCCAGCAGCAGATTTACAGTACCCGGAGCCGGGTGCTGACGAAGGCCATCCGCCCGTCCAGTGTGATGCGTGTCGGTCCGCCTTCGAATCTGATAGTCAACGTGCCATCTCGTTTCTCCTCTTGGACCAACTCACGATTCCCGTTATCAGCTGTGACGACCACCTCGAACGGTTCAGTTCGGTCTGTGGGTTGACAACCGACGGGTCGGTCGATCTCCTGCATCACCACCCAGCCGGCGGAATCCGTTGTCCCGGCTGTCGTCTTGCACCGCACAACGCGGCCCAACCCATGATACCGGTTCAAGATGGGGCAGTCATCGTCATGGCGTGTCCCGAACACCAATCGAAGATCATGCAACGGTTCCAGACAGGGCTCCAGACCAAACAGTTTCTCACCTCGAGCGTTAGCTCGACTCCGAACACGTCGCTGTAGTCGGTGTTGAATCCGAAGCAACTACCTGAAACGAACGTCCGGAACAGGAATCCGGAGTCCCTCAGTCGATCGGTTGCGGTTCCTTGAGCGCGACAGCCGACCGCTCAGGATCCTCGAGAACCACGGGAACGTTGCGAGTCGCCACGTCGACGACGAAGGCCTCCTCGTCCGTCTCGAGCGAATCGAACGTATCGTAGTGAATCGGACAGACGAGCCGTGGGCTCATCCGCTCGGCGAGCGCCGCGGCCTCGCGTCTATCCATCGTGACACCGCCGCCGATCGGCGGGAAGAAAACGTCGACCTCCAGTTCCTCGTGGTACTCGAGGGCGTCAGTATCGCCCGGAACGAACGCTTGCACGCCGTCGATGGTGACCGCGTAGCCACAGCCTTCTCCCTCCGGATGGGGCGGCGACCCATCTTCGCGCATGTGAGGGCCGTCCGGTTCGTTGTAAGCAGGCGTCGTGAACAGATCGAGAGGTCCAAGGACGAACGATTCGTCGGCGCGGACCCTCTCGACGTCACAGGGGAGTTTCGCCGGGCGCTCGACGGTCCCCCGGCGTCTATCCCTCTCGCACCGGTCGTCTCCCCGGCCGTCTATCGACTCGTGGATAACGACCATCGCGTCGTCGCGAGCGACCCGCCGAATCGCGTCCGGATCGTAGTGGTGCTCGTGTGTGACCAGAATCAAATCGCCGTCTCGCGGGTCGGCCTCCTCGAGCGCGCCATCCCGAACGGGGTCGACGTAGATAACCGCGCCCGTCCGCCCCTCGAGTCGCACGGTCGCGTGGCCGAGCCAGTCGATCGTCACCGCGCCGTAGCTGACGGTCATGAACGGGTGTTCGGCCGACGCGTCGAAAAACGTTCGTCTCCGAGTGTATTCCGTCGTCCGGCTCAGGGAATTCGAACCGAGTGCGAGAGCGTTCCGACGCCTTCGACTTCGATTTCGACCTCGTCGCCGTCCGAGAGCGCGCCGACGCCCTCCGGTGTTCCGGTCGCGATCACATCGCCTTCCTCGAGCGTCTGGTAGGTCGTGATTTCGGCGATTAGCTCCGGAATCGGGAAGATGAGCTGATCGAGCGAGCCGTCCTGTTTCAACTCTCCGTTGACTCGCGATTGAACCGACGCGTCGTCGGGCACCTCGTCCGGCGTCGCGAGAACCGGTCCGATCGGGGCGGCTCCGTCGAAGGCCTTGCCCCGGACCCAGTTGCGCTCTTCGGACTGATCGTCTCGGTTCGAGAGGTCGTTGACGCAGGTGAACCCTGCGACGACATCCATGGCGTCGGATACCGGGACGTGCCGGCACTGCTCGCCGATGACGACTCCCAGTTCGGCCTCGTGGTCGATCCGGTCTTTTCCCGCCGGGACGGTGACGGTGTCACCGTGGCTCGAGACCGTGTTCGGCGGCTTCAAGAAGAGCATCGGACGATCCGGGAGATCCGATCCCATCTCGTCGGCGTGGTCGGCGTAGTTGCGTCCGATGCAGACGATCTTCGAGGGCTCCGTCGGCGGGAGCACGTCGATTTCGTCGCCGTCGAAATCGTAACTCTCGTTCGCGAAGTGGACGGTTCCGTTCTCGAGTTCGCCTCTTCGAACCGCACCGGCCGGGTCGCGGAATCGGACGTATTTCATACGCTGAGGTTCGGCGTAGGGATAGAAAAACGTTGAGAAGCCGGACGTTCGTCGAGACTTGATTCGGAGTGGTAATTGACGGGACCAGAGCAGGGGCCGAGGATACGTCTCGCGAACGTTGCGAGACGTGCGACCCACCGGAAGAGCGCGCTCTTCCGACCTCGTACTCGCTTCGCTCGCGCGAACGAGGACAGGCCTGCGTTGGATGTTGTGGTGTGGCCTGGCGGAGAAGGGGCGAACCCGCTGGCGCTTGCTTGGGCACCACAGCGAACTGAGAACTTTCGTCATCATTGCGGTCTCTCGAGTGATCAGAACGCAGTTTCGATTCGCGTTTCGATACCCCTCGAGAACCGGCGTAAGAATCCTCCTCGACCGGAGTATGCACCGCCTGACGATCACTCAATCCGGACGTGCGAGACGAAAACCAGCCGTTAAATCGGTGAAGTGTCCACAGCGACGCTGTTACTCGCGAAATCGTTGTCGTATCTTATTGGCCTCCCCGGAGACTGCGCGCGTAGGACGGGTGGACTCGCGGCGGGAGCCGGGCAATCGAATCAGGGCGCGACAACGATTTCACGATTGCTCCGGATCCGACTGCACGAACGCGATTCCAGTTCGACGCGCGGCTGTTTCAGTTGTCTGCGTCGCCCGTCCACCACTTCACGAGAGACCATGAATCCACCAACCGAACGCACCAACAGCGAGCACGCCAGGAGCACGGCACAGACGCGACGAACAGTTCTTTCGGCGTTGGCAGCCTCCGGAGCCGCGGCCGGCCTCGGAACCGTCGTCAGCGCGCAGGAAGCCGAGGCCGAACAGATTGTCCTTCTCGGGCCGACGCCGGGATGGATCGGCGTCGAACCCGACGAGATCGAGGACGAGGAGAACCCGACCCTCGAGCTAGAGGCGGGCCAGACATACGAGGTGACGTGGGAGAACAGCGACGGCTTGCCCCACAACTTCGCCATCCTCTCGGCGGACGGCGAACAACTCGTTCGCAGCGAGATCACCGAAGAGACTGGCGAGGTACAGACCGTCGAGTTCGAGGCCACCGAGGAGATGGCCGAGTACTACTGCGAGATGCATCCGGATACGATGCGCGGCGACCTCGTCATCGGTGACGCACAACCGGAAGACGAGGATCCGGAACCGCTCGAGGACATTCCCGTCGCCGGAAATTTCCCCGAGGGCGAACGCATCGGCCTCCAAAAGGTCGCGGAGGATCTCCCCGGCTTGACCGGCATGGAGTACATCGAGGGCGACGAAGAAAACCGGAACTTCATCGTCACACAGACCGGTCAGGTCTATATCCACTACGAGGACGAAGCGGCGGTCGACGACGACCTCGACGACGAAGCGGAAGACGACGTCGAGATGGACGACGAGGAAGACGAGTACGAAACGGACGACGATCTCGAGGAAGACGCCGACGAAGAACCTCGAGATCCTGATGAGGACGAAGAACCGGTCTTCGAAGACGACGAGGACGACGAAATCGACGACGAGACGGACCCAGAGGTCGGGACGCCGGATGACATGGAGCTGTTCATCGACCTCAGCGACCGCATCGTCGATCTCGGTATCCTCGATCTGCAGGACTACGACGAGCGCGGACTCCTCGGGCTGGCGTTCCACCCCGACTTTCAGGAGAACGGCCAGTTCTACGTCCGATACAGCGGCGAACTGCGCGAGGGGACGCCGGAGGACTACGATCACACCGACGTCCTCGCGGAGTTTCAGGTGAACGACGACGGCGAGGCAGACCCCGACTCCGAGCGGATCCTGATGGAGATCCCACAGCCCCAGGACAACCACAACGGGGGCGCACTCGAGTTCGGCCCCGAAGGCTACCTCTACGTCGCGATCGGCGACGGCGGCAACGTCCACGATATCGGACTCGGCCACGTCGAGGACTGGTACCCCGAAAACGAGGGCGGCAACGGACAGGATACCCAGGAGAACCTCCTCGGCGGGATTCTCCGTATCGACGTCGACGCGGAGACCGAGGCCGAAGCGAACGGACCGGACGACGGTGCGTACGGCATCCCCGACGACAACCCGCTCGTCGAACTCGACGATCAACTCGACGAGTACTACGCGTGGGGCTTCCGGAACCCGTGGGGAATGACGATCCAGGACGACGGCACGATATTCGTCGCCGACGCCGGCCAGCACCTGATCGAATCGGTTTACATCGTCGAGTACGGCGGCAACTACGGCTGGAACGTCAAGGAGGGATCGATCTGTTTCAGTCCCGAAACGCCGATCGACCCGCCCGCAGAGTGTCCCGATGAGACGCCAGAGGACGTTCGCGGCGGCGAACCGCTTCGGAACCCGATCGCGGAGTACCAACACCAGCGCGGCACGGAGGCGTTCATCGACAGTTCGGTCGTCGTCGGCGGCTACCGCTACGACGGCGAAGACATCCCCGAACTACAGGGTAAGTACGTCTTCGGCAACTGGAGCGCCGAAGGCGTCGTCGCCGCGGACGGCGAACTGTTGACCGTCACGCCGCCGGGCGACGAGGAACCCGAAGAAGTCGAACCCTTCCCGGAGCGCTGGGATCTCGAGGAGCTGGTGATCGAAAACGCCGAGAACGAGTCGCTCAACCGGTACGTCTACAACGTCATGCGCGACGAGGCCGGCGAGTTGTACGTCCTCACGAACTCGGACTACCGACCGGACGCCGAAACCGGAGAGATCTACAGAATCGTTCCCGAGGACGAGGGCGAAGATGTTCCGGCACCCGAAGACGCCGAAACGGTCGACGAGGACGCGATGCCCGACGAAGATGAAACGCCCGAGGAAGCCGACGACGAGACCCCCGAGGACGAGGAGATGCCCGACGATGAAGAAGTAGCCGAGCCGGACGACGACGCCGAAGACGACTACGAGGCAGACGACGGCAACGAGAGCGACTACTAACTGCCAGCCTCGCTCCGTTCCGCTGTCGGTCCCGTTCGACGTTGCTACACGTACTCCTTAAGCGCCGCATACGCCTCCTCGGCCGCCCGATTCGGTTCGTCGGGATAGGTGTACAGTTCGAGGGTGGCGAACCCGTCGTAGCCGACGTCGTCGAGCGCGTCGAAAATCGCGCGAAAGTCGAGGTCGCCCTCCCCGGGGATCCGGTGGTAGTGTTTCCCTCGTCTGCCGCCCACGATGTCCTCGAGGTGAATTCCCGTAATCGATCCGGCGCAGTCGTGGATGCTCTCGACGACGTCTTCGCCGTAGACGGCAGCGTGGCCGAGGTCGAGGTTAACGCCGAGGGACTCGCGGCCGACCTCCTCAATGAGCTCGAGCGTTTCTGCCGTGTTCTCGATCAGCAGCTCCGGTTCGAACTCAATACCTACCTCGACCCCGTTAGCCTCTGCATACTCGAGTATTTCCTCGAGGGACTCGAGGAGTAATGCCCGAGCGTCCTCTGGGAGTGTGCCGGGGAGCGGGCGACCCGTCGCGAGACAGACCGCCGGTGCGTCTACCGTACTCGCGAGGTCGATCGCTCGTTTGGTGTACTCGATGCGCCAGGTTCTCGCCTCCTCGTCGGCTCGGATGACGCTCGGTTCGAAAAACGACGACGGCGGCGCGTCGTCGTAGTATCCCATCGCCGTGTTGGCGTTGATATTCGAGACCGCGAGGTCGGTTTCCTCGAGCGCCTCGAGGAGCGACTCCCGGTCGGCGTCGGTAAAGTATGGAAAGTAGGCGTGGGGCTCGTCGCCGAGGATTTCGACGCCGTCGTAGCCGTACGCCCCGATGCGGCGAACCGCTTCGGGGAGGGGAAATCGCGTATAGGCGTTCGTCGAAAAAGCGAGATCGGTCATATCACCGGTACCACGGTGAGATACTAATTCGTTGGCCCGAAATCGCCTATTTCGTCGTGGAACGACAGTTCCGACCGGCGAACGTGGCCGAACCCACCACTGGGGCCCGATCCGTGGTCCGAACGAACGAAACTGCACAGCGAGCGGTAATAAGCGATGTATACCGTTCGAGCGGTTCCCGATCAGGGAAGTCTGCGTTTTCGTTCCAAAACGATGGCTCTGCTTATTCTGCCAGTTATCTATTGCTGATTGGCATCATGGCACAACGAAATAGCGATGCAAACAGTGAGAGCACGTGGGACGGCGTCCCGTTCGCCCCGACGCGGCGAACGGTGCTGAAATCCGCCGCGGCAACGGGCGTGGCCGCGTCGTTCACCACTATCGGAACGGCACAGGAGGGAGAAACGTTCGAACTCGACGGATTCTCCGAGGGCTGGGTAGGCCAGGCTCCCGACGAAATCGCCGAGGAGGAGAACCCAACACTCCAGCTCGAGGTGGGACAGACCTACGTCGTCGAGTGGACGAACGCCGACGGAACACCGCACGATTTCGTCATCTTGAATGCGGAGGGTGACGCGATCGACGGCACCGAAATCGTCACGGAGCAAGGAGAGGTCGTCACTTTCGAGTTCGAGGCGACCGAAGAGATGGCGGAGTATTATTGCTCGGTTCACCCGGCCGAGATGCGCGGCGACATCGAGCTGGCCGACGTCGAGGAACCCACCCCGGACGAGGAACCCGACGATGAGCTTCTCATCGAGAAGGGGCCGACGGTCGGCCTCGAGACCGTTGCAGAGGGACTCGACTCCCCGATAGATTTCCAGGTCGCGAACGAGGAAGCCGACCGGCGGTTCATCGTCGACCAGCCCGGACAGATCTACGTCCACGGCCCGGACGGCCTCGAGGACGAACCGTTCCTCGACATCGCGGATCGAGTCTCGATCGATGTCGATGACTTCGACGAACGCGGCTTGCTCGGTCTCGCGTTCCACCCCGACTTCCAGGAGAACGGGCGGTTCTACGTTCGATACAGCGGGTATCGTGGGACAGTAACGCCCGCATCCTACAGTCACACGTTCGTGGTCTCCGAGTTCCAGACCGGCGACGACCTCGAGACGGCCGATCCCGACTCCGAACGCCGACTGATGGAGGTTCCCCAGCCGCAGTTCAACCACAACGCCGGGCCGCTCGCGTTCGGCCCCGACGGCTATCTCTACGTCGCGATCGGCGACGGCGGCGACGGCGACGATACCGGACCGGGCCACCCGGAAGACTGGTACACCGAGAACGAAGGCGGGAGCGGACAGAACACTCGAGACACGCTCCTGGGCGGGATGCTCCGGATTGACGTCAACACCGAGGAGTTCGACAAGCCCTACGGCATCCCCGAGGACAACCCGCTCTACGAGATGGACCTCGAGGAGACGGAGGACGAAGAACCCGAAGAGGAAGAAGGCGTAGACGAGGAGGTCGACGAAGCTGATGCGGAACTCGAGGATGACGACGACGAACTCGAGGATAACGGGAACGGTCTCGAAGACGAGGACGACGAGGAAATCGAGGTAGACGAAAACGGCCGCGAGGATGAAGTCCAGGAAGAGACGACCGATGAGGAGGTCGAGGTAGACGAGAACGGTCGAGAAGAGGAAGTCGAAGAAGACGACGAGGAGGTCGAAGACGAACCCGAACTAACTGGCGAACCTGGGCACGCGGAGTACTACGCCTGGGGAATGCGCAACCCGTGGGGGATGTCGTTCACCGACGACGGCGAACTGCTTGCCGCCGACGTCGGACAGCTGCTGTTCGAAATCATCAACCACGTCGAGCGCGGCGGCAACTACGGCTGGAACGTCAAGGAAGGCGTTCACTGCTTCAGCACCGACAACCCCGGCGAGCCGCCCGAAGAGTGTCCCGACGAGACGCCCGAGGACGTACGCGGCGGCGAACCGTTGCTTGATCCCGTGATCGACTACCCGCAAGAGTACGACATCCAGAACATCGGTAGCGCCGTCGTCGGCGGTCGAATGTACACCGAAGGCGGCCTCGAGGACTTGCAGGACGGATACATCTTCGGCGACTGGAGCGAGAGCTTCGAGGAGCCGCTGGGCAAACTCTTCGTCTCGCACCCGCCCGACGGATGGCAAGACGGGGACCGGCCGACGGACGCCGGAGCCGAGTCCTTCGCCGATCAGGTTCCCGAAGGCACCGACCATCCGCTGTACGAGGAGGAACTCTGGGAGGACCTCTGGCCCGTCGAACAGCTTCGTATTGACGCCGACGACGACCTCGTCCGCGAGGAGGACGAACTCGATCGGTTCGTGCTCGCGTTCGGTCAAGACGCCGAGGGCGAGATATACGTCCTCACCACCGAGGAAAACTTCCCGAGCGGCGGCACCGGCGAAGTCCACCGTCTCGTTCCAGCCGACGAAGACCCGGCGGAACCGGTCGACGAAGCGCCGGACGACGAAATGGACCCCGACGACGAACCCGAAGCGCCAGATGACGAAGATCCGGTCGACGAACCCGAAGCGCCGGAGGAGGATCCCGAAACGGGAGCGTAAAACGGCGTACCTAAACGCACAACGACGGAATCCACATATTATTTTTTGCGGACCTGACGCGATAGTGGCCTTCGAGTGGCATCAAGTAACGTCGAACACTCGAGACAGGCCGATGCCCGGAACCAGAAAGACTGCAACCGCCAGCGCCCACTCGAGCCCGGCGGCGGCGGCAAACGCCGCGTCGAGGAGCACGAGGCCGAGGATGCACGCGCCGACGGCCGGCCCAATCGTCGACGGGGCCGGATCCGTGTACGCGCGTCGGAGCGGCCCTCCGACTCACCAGTAGAAGCCTCCGGCGAATACGATGGCTGTCGCGGTCTCGAGGAGGACGCCCTCCCGCGTTTCGTCGAGGGGTGATGGTGTGTGACTCGCGGCGTTCGGCCTCGGACGAACGCCCGGTGCGTCACTCCCTCCCATTGGAGGAGCGGAACGGAACGCTTTTTACTAGCCCCCGGCAACGATTGGGTGTAGCTTCACGAGGCCGCACCGAACGACGGTACGGTGACGAAGCGACAGAGCTCCGTTGGTGTAGTCCGGCCAATCATTTCGGCCTTTCGAGCCGATGACCAGGGTTCAAATCCCTGACGGAGCACTCTTCTGAACGAACGAAGTGAGTGAACGAAGGAAGCGTACGCTCTGGGATTTGAAGTAAACCGAGGTTCTGCGAGCGGAGCGAGCAGGTTCTCGGGAGTGGTTCAAATCCCTGACGGAGCATTTTTCGACGAACAAATTCGTGAATCGGTACTGTGACATAGGATTTGAATGAGACCAGTCACGCGGAGCGGGCGGTGAAACTTGAACCACCTGATTCCGAGACGATTCACATCCCGTTGCAGTGTTGATTGTACAGGTCAGTTCCCCTACGTTATTCCTTCGAACCAGTTTCGGAACGGACTGTATGACCACGACACGAATCGTCGGCCCCTAAGCACGGGCTATCCCACGCACCTGCGGAGTAGAGTGTACCTAACCGGGGTTGACAGTAATGGAGGAAGCAACGAACTGGCCCACAGATCGATAATATGGATGCGCCGAGATGGGATTCAATCACACAGTCACTGTCAGCGTAGATTACCCGTTGATGTGCTGTGCTTAACAACTCGAACGATTCCCTACGATCCCGTACGAAAATAATAACAAATACTAGATCAGTGGCAGGGATTCGTGGAATGAACGATCTCACCGGGTTTCAACGAGACTTGTTGTACGTAATCGCCGGCGCCGATCAACCGTCAGGCCAGGATATCAAAGAGGAAATCGAGAAGTATTACAGTTCAGACATTAACCATGGTCGATTGTATCCGAATCTCGATACGATCGTCAATAAAGAACTCGTCGAGAAAGGGCAACTCGATAGGCGAACGAACTACTACGCCATTACAGACGCTGGCGAACAGGAGATAACCGAGCGCCGCGAGTGGGAATCGCAATTCATGTGAGAGATCGTTCCAGTCGGTGATAGCCCACTCGCCGATCGGTCTTCCCACCGGTAGTCCCGTTAGTGAGTGGAGTCTCTGGATAATCCTCTGGTGTGCCAATCTAGTCGGCCCTGTACGAATGCGTTCCGTCAGTCGTCCCGCTTTGGAATCGTAACGGAGAACGTTGACCCGGTTCCCGAAACGGATTCGACTCGAATGTCCCCGCCGTGGCGGTCGGCGATCTTTTGACAAAGTGAGAGGCCGATACCCGTTCCCGAAAACTCCGCATGCGAGTGAAGTCGCTCGAAAATATCGAACACTTGATCGACGTGTTCGTCACTAATACCGATCCCGTTATCGTCGATCGATATCCGCCACGCCGTCGATCGTTCCGAAGCCGTGATCTCGATGCGGACCGGCTGTTCGTCCTGATAGGTCATGGCGTTCGAAAGCAGGTTCTGAAAGAGCGCCTCGAGTTGTTTTTCGTCCCCGACGACCGTCGGAAGCGGTTCGACGACCATCTCCGCATCGGTTTCTTCGATTTGTACCGTGAGGTTCGTCCGAATCCGATCGATGACCTCGTCGAGATCGACGGCTTCGAACGGGTCACCGCGCGTCTCCACGCGGGAGTACTCGAGGAGTCCGTCGATCATGCCTTGCATTCGTTCCGCGCCGTCGACGGCGAACTCGATGAACTCGAGCGCCTCTTCGTCCAGTTCGTTCTCGTATCTCGACTCGAGAAGCGTGAGATAGCTCGAGACCATGCGAAGCGGCTCCTGAAGGTCGTGAGACGCGACGGAGGCGAACTGTTCGAGTCGCTCGTTCGACGCCGCGAGCTCGTCGACGGTTTCGTTGAGCCGGTGCTCGTACTCGGCGCGTTCGATTGCCGACGCGAGAATCGTCGCGACGCTCTGGACGAAATTGATGACGTGGTGGGTAAACCTCCGAGGTGCCGTATCGTGGACGCCGAAGACGCCCCACGGATCGTCAGACGGGCCGATTACGACGGTTATTCCGCTTCGAATGTCGTGATCGGAAAGCAAGGAGTTGTCATCGAACCGATCCTCCTCTTCGAGGTCCTCGACGATGATTGGCCGAGCAGTATCCAGCGTGTAGCCCGCCTGTGAATCGGCGGGAAGAGGAGAGAGCGTTTCGCTTCCGACGAGGCCGTCGTCCCAGCCGGCTCCGTCGCGAAGCACTAGCGTGTCACTGTCTGTATCTAACTCGAGGACTTCACAGTGAGACGTGTCGAGTGCCGCCGTAACGAGGTCGACGGTTTTCTCGAACAACTGGTCGAGTTCCGAGGACTCGAGGGCTCGCTGGCCGAGCAAGGCAACCGTTTCCTGTTGGACCGCTTTCGCCGAGAGTTCGCGTTCCGCCCGCTTGCGATCCGAAACGTCTCGAAAGAGGCCGACGAAGTACCGATCCCCGTCGTACGTAAAGTCGTTTAGCGAGATACCGAGCGGAATCTCGTAGTCGTCTTTGTGCTGGCCGGGCAGTTCGACGTACGTCCAGTTGATATGTTTTTCACCGGTCTCGAGGTATCGACTGAGCGCCGTGAGGTGATTCTCGCGGAGACGTTCCGGAATGATCTCGACCTTGCTGGCACCGACGAGCTCTTCGGGTGTGTACCCCAGAATCCGTTCGACCGCCGGGTTCGCGTACTGCAACACGCTGTCCGAATCGAGGACGATGATTCCGTCAGGCAAGGCTTCCGCCAGCGCCGCGAACGTCTCGCCGGACGCGAGTTCGGTCTGGGACGGCGAACCGGTCTTTCCCTGGCGTTCCGTGATTGCACCGAGGACCGCTGGGCGACCGCCTTCGGTCGTGCTATCTACCCGACGGAGAGAGAGGGTACACGGAAAGACACCGTCGACCGTCTCGAGTCTAACCGTCGTCGTTACCGACTCCCGAAATTCGGAGACGAGTTCGTCAATCGTCTGTCGGCCGGTAAAATCGCCGTTTTTAACGAGGGAGGTGAACGGATTCCCGACCAGTTCGCTCGCTGTCTCTCCGACCATCGAACAGAACTGACGGTTGACCGTTGCGATCGTTCCGTGCTCTGTCAACTGGAAGCTGGCGACATCGATATCCGAGAGAAGCCCTTCGATAACGGCGCTCGGATAACCGGTTGTAGAACTATTATATGAATTGAAAGAACCCGGGCCCATTATCTAATCTCGAGCAGTAGCTGGCTTAAAAACTCCGATATGGAGCCATAATACATAGGACCATAATGATAATATTATTATATAGTTAGTGTCTCTGACGAATCGGTCGGGGCGTTGAAAAGCTTACGGGGTTTGCACACAGACGAGTGAGCATGACTGCAAATCGAGTCGTTCAGGGGCGAATGGTCAACGCGCAAAAACTGGCGGAACTGATCGAGGACGACTCCGTGATGGAAACCGATTCCATCGAAGAGGCGGACCGCTCCTGTCCGGAATGCGGGGAAAACGTCCTGAAAGTCGGCTACATGCCCTCGGTCACGGAGTTCGTGACCGGCTGGAAGTGCCAGGAGTGTGACTGGAGCAACACCGACAGGGACTGATCGAGTCGACTGTCGAACACATTAACCTCGGGCGCTCTCGTCGAGGTAGCACTCGTAGAACGGGACACTCACCAGACCAGAATGTCTAGAACGAGCACGCAACAGACGAGAACAATCTGTTCGCCGTCGACGACGAACCCGTAAAAGAGCGGCCCTCGATCGCGGGTTGCAAACGGAATGTAGCCGCCCACGTAGGCGTTAAAGGCCAACAATACGAGAAACGTCGAGGGGATCAAAGCGGCGAGCGCGGCGACGAGAACGCTCGAGGCGATAGCGACGTTCAATCCCTGTGAGATGAGTCGAGTTCGCTCCGGGTTGAACACGACCGGAACCGTTCTGATCCCTTCCTCTCGATCGCCCTCGATGTCCTTGATGTCGAAGATGATGGCCGCGACCGTTAACATAGCGGTCACGTAACCGGCGAGAAAGAGAAGCTCGGGTTCCTCGAGGACCTCGTAGTAGACGCCAACGCCGAGCGGAATGAGTCCCCAGGCGAGGCCGACGGTCAGGTTTTTCACGAGGAAGACTTTCTTGAGCCGAAAGTGCGAGTACGCGATTGCGACGAGCAACGGGATGACCATGTATCCGGCACCCGGGAGATCGAGGACGACCGCGACGCCGATTGCGACGAGGTAGAGTCCGACCCCGAGCGTTAACAGGAGCCGTCCGTACCGTTTCGTAAACGCCGCGCGATCGGGGACGTTGCGTTCGTCCTCCTCGAGATCGGTGAATCGGTTCAGGCTGTAGACGAACATGGTCGCGGCGAAGACGATGAACAACGGGATCGGATCGATCCGCAGGTCCAACAGGACCATCGTAACGAGTGCGATGCTCGTCGCAGAAAGCGAGATGTGAACGTTGCTGTGGACCAGCAAGAGCGCGAGTGCTTTCGGCTCGGAAAGAAT
Source organism: Halostagnicola bangensis (assembly GCF_054653435.1). Taxonomy (NCBI): domain Archaea; kingdom Methanobacteriati; phylum Methanobacteriota; class Halobacteria; order Halobacteriales; family Natrialbaceae; genus Halostagnicola; species Halostagnicola bangensis. The sequence continues at coordinate 3,014,115 of NZ_BAAIGG010000002.1, forward strand.
CGAACCGAACCGCTCGAACGCCGTAGAGCGCGTCACGTTCTCGAGTAGATGCCGGTGAGGAGAACTGATTAATGCTGGGGTGATGGCAGGCTCGAGGCGGCCTATTTTCGTTCGGGGGTGTCCGATGATCGGGGACTAATTGTAGTGCGCTCCCAGTCGGCGCCAAACGCAAAATTGGCCGGTTTCGAGACAATTCGTGTCCAATGATAACAGGAATCTTCCGCAGGATCGTCCTCCCTCATAAATCCAAAAACGTGGTTCACACAATCAGATGATTGGAATTTTTTAGAATATCTCGGCGTGGGACCGATGGTATTGGCCTAATATAAACTTACGTGGGTGCGTGACAGGGCAACGGCTCTCGCGAGTGGAAACTGCCATGATTTAAGCGACGTGGGAACAGCCGTTCGAATGGATATGAAGCTACACGAGTATCAGGCGAAGCAAGTCTTCGCCGACGCCGGGGTCCCGACGCCGGAGTCGAAGCTCGCCTCCGACGTCGACGGCGTCGTCGCCGCGGCCGAGGAGATTGGATACCCAGTCGCGGTCAAAGCGCAGGTACAGGTCGGTGGCCGCGGGAAGGCAGGGGGAATCAAGCTCGTCGACGACGAGCAGGAAGCCCGCGAGGCTGCCGACTCGATCCTCGGAATGGATCTCAAGGGCTACCACGTCGACCGCGTCCTCGTCGAGGAGGCAGTCGACTTCACGAACGAACTCTACGTCGGCATCACGATGGACCGGGGCGAGGGCAAACCCGTCGCGATGGTTTCGACGAAAGGCGGCGTCGATATCGAGGCAGTCGCTGAGGAAACGCCGGAAGCAATCGCGCGCGAACACATCGACCCCTCGTTCGGGATGCATCCCTACCAGGCCCGGAAGGCGGTCTACGACGCAGGTGTCGATAGTGAGATTGCACGGGACGTCTCGAGCGTTCTTACCACCCTCTACCAGCTCTGGTCGGACCGGGACGGTGCCGACGCGGAGATCAACCCGCTGATGGTCACCAGCGACAACGACGTCATCGCGGCCGACGCCGTGATGAACATCGACGAGGACGCGCTGTTCCGCCAGCCCGAACTCGCCGAGATGGAAGACGAGGCAGCAAGTGGCGACGAACTCGAGCAGAAAGCCGACGAGTACAATTTCGACTACGTTCGACTTGAGGGCAACACGGGGATCATCGGCAACGGTGCCGGCCTCGTGATGACCACACTCGACCTCGTGGATCATTACGGCGGTGAGCCCGCCAACTTCCTCGACGTCGGTGGTGGCGCGAAAGCGGACCGGATCGCGAACGCGCTGGACATGGTGTTCTCCGACGAGAACGTCGATTCGGTCGTGTTCAACATCTTCGGGGGCATCACCCGTGGCGACGAGGTCGCCAAGGGGATCAACGAAGCCCTAGAGCAGTTCGACGAGATTCCGAAGCCGGTCGTCGTTCGACTGGCCGGGACCAACTGGGAGGAAGGCATGGAAATTCTCAACGAAGACCTCGTGACGGTCGAGCAGACCCTCGAGGACGCGGTTCAGCGTGCCGTCGAGTACGCTGATGAGGTGAACGAACAATGAGCGTATTAGTCGACGACGACACGCGCGTGGTGGTACAGGGCATCACCGGCGGGGAAGGCAAGTTCCACGCCGAACAGATGATGGAGTACGGTACGAACGTCGTGGCCGGTGCGGTTCCCGGCAAAGGCGGACAAGAAGTCGCCGGCGTCCCCGTCTACGACACCGTTGACGAAGCCGTCGAAGCGGAGAACGCTGACACGTCGGTCATTTTCGTCCCGCCGGCGTTCGCCGGCGACGCAATCTTCGAATCGCTCGATACGAACCTCGACCTCGCGGTCGCGATCACCGAAGGAATCCCGACCCAGGACATGGCTCGAGTGAACAAGCGACTCACCGAGACCGACACCCGACTCATCGGCCCGAACTGTCCCGGTCTCATCACCCCCGGCGAGGCCAAACTCGGCATTCTGCCGGGCAACATCTTCGCCTCGGGCGACGTCGGACTCGTCTCCCGTTCGGGGACGCTAACCTACCAGGTCGTCGATAGCCTCACCAACCGCGGTATCGGCCAGACCACCGCGATCGGCATCGGCGGCGACCCGATCATCGGCACCGACTTCGTCGACGCCCTCGAACTCTTCGAGAACGATCCGGACACGAAGGCAATCGCCATGTGCGGCGAGATCGGCGGCGAGGACGAGGAAGAAGCCGCGGCCTACATCGACGAGCACGTCGACACGCCCGTCGCCGGCTTCATCGCTGGCCGAACGGCCCCGCCAGGAAAACGCATGGGCCACGCCGGTGCGATCGTTTCGGGCTCCGGAACCGGCACCGCAGAGAGCAAGATCAACGCGCTCAACGACGCCGGCGTTCCGGTCGGCGACACGCCCGAGGAAGTCGCAGATCACGTCGAGAGCTTCCTCTAGTAGTCCGGACGCTCTTTGGAACTGGCGGTATTTTTTGCTCCGCAGTCACTCAACGAGCGAGACTGATGCGTTCGAACGGGGGTGAAATTGCCCCCATCTGCGACGAACACCTAGTTCTTCGCTGTCCGACGATTCTCCACGTCGCGCATGCGATCGCCGAAATCCCAGCCGTAGATCGCGTCGGGTTCGATGGTGATCGTGACCTCGTCGCGCTCGTCGCGAAGCAGGTTTCGTGCGAGCCTCGAGTCCATCCCGCCGAGGTAACGCCCGATGAGCGACCGGAGGACCTCTTTCTCCGGATCGGACTCGACGGTTGCGGTTCCGTGTCCGCGGACGCCCGTGTACGGAGGGTGATTCGTCGAAATCTCGAAGGAGACTTCGGGAGTTTCGGTGACGTACGTAACCACCTTCGCCTCCGAACCGGTCGCACACTCGAGGACCCACTCCTCGTGGGGATCGTCGCCGACCGCTCGAGAGCGATACCACATCGAGAGCATCCATGGAGCTCCCGACGGCGTTTGACACCCGATTCGAATCGGTACCGTTTCCTCCGAGAGAAACGTCGCTATCGCGTCGTTCGAGAGGTTTCCACGGACGTTCATACTTATCCGGATGCGGACAGCCAGTATAGTACCACACCCTCAAAAAGTAGGCCGACACCGCCGACTCGCTCGTCCACACGCGCAACCGAAACTTGAGGCCACCGACCAACCGTTCCTCGAGAGCGACTGTCCCCAAGAATTATATTACCGTTAACCGACCTAGGATTCGTGGTTTACGAGACGCAGAATCAGACGATCGACGACGCACTCGAGCGGGTGTTCGCCGGCGAACGCCTCGATCGAACCGACGGACTGGCGCTGATCGCCCAGCCGGTCGAGCCGCTCGCGGAGGCAGGGGCCGCCGTCCGGGATCGCTTCGGCGACGGCACCGTCGATTCCTGCTCGATCGTCAACGCGAAGGCGGGCAACTGTGCGGAAGACTGTGGCTTTTGCGCGCAGTCGGTCCACTTCGACACCGGCATCGATACCTACGACTTCCTCGGCCCGGAGAAGATCCTCGAGGCCGCCAAACGCGCCGAGCGCGACGGTGCACAGCGGTTCGGGATTGTCGTCGCCGAACGCGGCGTCTCGAAGGAGCACCGCCCCGAGGAGTGGGGGGAGGTCATAGAGTCGATACGCGCCGTTCGCGACGAGTGTGCCCTCGAGGTCGACGCCTCGCTGGGAATTCTCACCCCCGAAGAGGCCGAGATCCTCGCCGAAGAGGGGATCAATCACTACAATCACAACATCGAGACCTCGCCGCGATACTTCCCCGAGATCATCGATTCGCACAGCTTCGAGGAACGGGTACACACCCTCGAGGTCGCCAAGGAAGCGGGGATGGACCTCTGTGCGGGAGTCATCCTCGGGATGGGCGAAACCCCAACAGATCGCGTCGACGCGGCGATCTCGCTCCAGGAAATTGGCATCTCCTCGCTCCCGGTCAACGTGCTCAACCCCGTCGCGGGGACCCCGCTGGCCGAGCAGGGCGTCGAGATCAGCACGGAGGAGATCATCAAAACCGTCGCGGTCTACAAGCTGCTCCACCCCGAGTCCCGGGTTCGACTCACGGGCGGGCGCGAGGTCAATCTCGAGCCCGAGGAACAACACCTGCCCCTCGAGGCCGGTGCGGACGGCCTGCTCACCGGCGATTATCTGACCACCGAGGGACAGTCGGCCGGCGAGGATATCGAAATCATCGAGCGGGCGGGACTCGAGCCGAATCAGTCCGTCAACGAGTTCGATCCGGCGGAAGTGAAAGCTCGAGAGCGGCGGGCGACCGAGGAATCCGTCGGTGAGACGGCGGCAGGGACGGCCACCGAGACGGCGGCGGGAACGGCCGCGAGCGCGACGACCGACGCGGACGCGAGGAACGCAGAATCGAGCGACGACTAAGAGGCGACCGACCACACAACATACTCAACGATGAACGACACGACGTTTGCGGTGCTCGGAACGGGAGGAATCGGCCGACGAACGCTCGAGGTGAGCCAGCACAAAGACGGACTTACGCCGGTCGCGGCGTGTGATCGTCACGGCGTCGCGATCGACTTCGACGGGTTAGACGTCGACGAACTGCTCGAGGCGACGGAGGGGAACATCGACAGCGGGCCACAGAGTACTACTTCTCGAGACGACGACCCGCGAGACGAGACCCTCGAAACCGACGGCGGGGCAACCGCCACTCCCGGCGTCAAACAACACGGCGAGAACGCGGGCGTCGTCGCATCCGAGCAGGCCCGCCCCTCGGAGGATTCGATCCAGGATATCATCGACCACGGCGACGGCATCGACGCCGTCCTGCTCGCGCTGCCGAACTACGAACACGACTTCATCCCGCGGGTCGCCGATCGGTTCCTCGAGGGCGGGTACTCCGGCGTCATGGTCGACGTGCTCAAGCGTTCTCGAGTCATCGGAATGCTCGACGACCGTACAGAAGCATTTGAGGACGCCGGAATCACGTTCGTCTGCGGAGCGGGTGCAACGCCGGGGCTTCTCACCGGGGCAGCGGCGCTCGCCGCACAGTCGTTCGTCGAGATCGAGTCGGTCGACATCTGGTGGGGCGTCGGCCTGAAGTCAGGGTACGAAGACAATCGCGGAACGGTTCGCGAGGATATCGCCCATCTGCCGGAGTACGATATCGAGACTGCACGCGACCTCTCCGAGGCCGAAATCGAGGCGATCATCGACGATCACGACGGCGTTATCGAGTTTACGGATATGGAACACGCGGACGACGTCTTGCTCGAGCGCGCTGGGATCTGCGACGCCGAAGACGTCACCGTCGGCGGTATTCTCGATGTCGAACACGACGAGAAACCGACGACGACGACCGTCTCGGTGACCGGAACCACCTTCGATGGCGAGACGGGAACCAACACGTTCGAACTCGACGACGCCACGAGTATGGCGGCGAACGTCAACGGGCCGGCGATCGGCTACCTGAAGACGGGTGTTCGTCGAAACCGATCCGGTGAGTACGGCGTTTTCGGCCCGGCTGAACTGATGCCCGGGTTTTGATCGGGATTCAAGTAGCTGTTCAAAACCACTATAGCGAAGAGAGAAGAGAGACCTCGTGAACCGACTTCGGCCGGTCGTTAGACAACTTGTAGATGGTCCTCGTGAAGTTCCTCGTCCGAAAATTCCTGTCCGTGGACCTCCTCCATGTGTTTCTGAGCCAATTCGACCGCTTCCTCCTCGTTTTCCGACTGGATGATGAACCGGCACGTGTCCGATACCGACTCGCAATCGAGTTTGTGTGCTTTTGCCATCGGAATCACTCCCGCTCTTTCCGCGTAGAGCGCTGATTGGTACTTGTAGTGTGTTCACTGGTGCCAAGTACCAATAGACCTAGCACGAGCGATTACTTAATGATTGTCAACAGAATTATTTCACGTCCAGCTTAACGTGTTCATTGGCCGTAATAGATCCAGTTGGTTCTCGGCAGCTCTCTCGTCGTCTCCAATACGGAACGTCGAAGCCGTCGCCTCGCCGGAAGTCGCATCCCTGAACAAGGTGATGGTAGTGCCTTGTCCAGGTGGAAAACCCATGGTATTCGCCCTGACGGTCTCACGGTCACATCTGGAGTTCGGGCAATTGGGTAGGGGTACCGTACCGCTATCGCGTTCTGGCCCTTCGCGGGCCATCGGAGTACACGCAAGACTATTGTAACACTGTTTGCCAAGAACTCGCAAGGGTTGGCAACTCCGTCTTGAGGAGAGAAATTGCTCTCGAGGCAGAAAACCGCGTTGCTGATTCTCGTCGGCAAGTGCCGGCTTCTCTGGCGACAAGGGTGAAGCTCAGCTACCTATAGCCCCCCTCAGCTGTAGTGCGCCTCGAGGTATTCGATGATCTCGTCGCCGTCGTATCTGGCCTCTTCTCGTTTCGAGTCGACGAGATAGGGGATCTGGTCTTCGCCGCCTAGTTCGGTCATCGCCGATGGGTTTGTTCGTTGAGAACGTCGCCTCCCTCGTCGCCGGGCAGCCGAGGATTGTGGACAACATAGGAGAGCCCGAGATCGGTGAGTTTCTCGCGAACGTTCGTACTGTGCGGACAGCCTTCGGCCTGGTACAACTCGAGCATATCCCGACGGACGGCAACTACTTGGGTAAGCCTTGAGCAGGAAACAGACGGTACCCCCGCTCTCTCGTCCTGACTCGCCCTGACGACACTCCAGCGAATGACAAAGAATATGCATCTTCCACAGCAACGCTTTTGTTGTATCTGACATGAAGCCGTACGACTCACTCTAAAACGCGTATGAAGGGACACTGGATCGACGGGAGTGTCCTGATCGCCCGAACCGAGTGGCAACGCCTCCGGCGCGAATCCGACTCGGGACGGCTGTGGGCTGAAAGGCGCTTTCTCCTCGTCGCGCTTTTGGCCATCAGCGGCGTGCTCGGAGCGGCTTCCCACGCCGTCGGAACGACCATCGCGTCGCAAGGGGCGATCCCCGTCGACGAACTGGGAATCGTTGCGGGCCTTGCGTTCGTCTCGCTCGTCTGGCGGAGTTCACAGATCACGCATCGACGATTCGAGCGGCTGAATCCGGACTTCCTGTTGACGACCGTCTCCGCGAGGACAGGGGCGCTAGGCTTGGTTCTGTTCGTCTCCGCTCGAGTGGCTCTCTTTCTGGCCGGGCCGACACTGGGCGTCGCGGTCGGTACTGCGATCGGGCTTCGGTCACCCCTCGTTGCACTCACGATCACGGCGGCGATCGGCGGTCTGGCGGCGGTTGCGGTCGGCCTCGGCATCGTCGGGAGACTCGCCGCCGGGCTCGTCGGCCAGCGACTGACTCGAGGCGGGTTCTACAGGGATCTGGCCGTCGTGTTCGGCTGGCTACCGCTTCTTGTTGGCTGGCTCGTCTTACAGGAGACATCCGTGTCGCTCGCGCCACTGGTTGGACGTCTCGAGGCGCTTCCGATAACGTGGACCGTCGACCTCGCGTTCCTCGGCGCGACTGAACTGGGAGTCGATGCCCGTCGCGGACTGGGTGCTATCGCTGGGATCCTCCTTACAGTTCCAGTCCTCGTCGGTGCGACGACCGCGCTCGCTCGTCGGATCTGGGAGTGCGAACCGGACAGCTCGGCGAGTTCTCACGGTTCGCACTCGCTCCTCGAGGAGGGACGGATAGAGCGACTGCTCGGCGATCGCGTTTCTCGGTCCGCACTCACCGTCGCTCGAGAGCGCTGGCTCATGGAACGGCGCGTTCCGCGAGGCGTGCTGTCGGCGGGCTACGCGTTTCTGTGGTGTGGCGTCCTCGCGATACCGGCGTTCGTCCTCGGCGGGAGCGCGAACATCCCGCTGTTGTTTTTCGCGCTTATGATCGGTCTCTCGGTCGGGCTCGCCTTCGCATCCGATCCGGTCGGCACCGAGTACCGCGTCATGCCCATGCTCTTGACCACGGTCCCGGCGAGGCAGTTCGTCACTGGCCTCGTTCTTGCCTCGACCGTCGCCGGCGTCGTCCTTGCGGTCCTCCTCGCCCTGATCGGATTCGCGAGTCCAGTCGGAGTTCTCGAGACCGTCGTGATCGTCTTTGGTACCATCGCGATCAGCGCGTGTGCCGCTTCCGTCAGCCTCGCGGTGGGGATGGGTGTCGAGCGCTACGAGTTCGTCCCCGTCCCGTTTTTCTTCACCGACGCGCCGATATTTGCGGAGATGGGGTCGAAGGGGTTCCGCAGAATTGGAAGGATCTTCGTCGTCGTGTCGATCGCTGTGATGCCGGCGCTTCTGGGCAACCTCGAGCCGGTCTACGAAACCGCGGCGACGTTCGGCGTCCCGCCCGGATGGATCCAGTTCGGCTCGTTACTACTGGCGATCTGTCTCGCCGGTGTGATCGCACGCAACGCGTATCAGACGGCCATAGAACGATATCAGCAGTATCAGATCCGATGAGCCGATGAATACGACCGAGAGAACAGCTTCAGCGCGGACCAACTCTCCAAGAGAGTACCATCGAAATGAGTGAGAAACACGCCATTGCCACGGACGAACTGACCAAAGAGTACCTCGAGACGACCGCTGTCGACGCCCTCTCCCTCGAGATCGAGCCGGGAACGATCTACGGCTTTCTCGGGCCTAATGGTGCGGGAAAGACGACCACGATCAAGATGCTGACGGGACTGATACGGCCGACCAGCGGCTCCGGTCGCGTCGGGGGTGCCTCGATCACCGACCGCGAGGCGCTCATCGACCACATCGGCTACCTCCCCGAATCGCCGCCGATCCACGAGGAACTCACGGCCCGGGAGCAACTCGAGTACCACGGCGGATTGCGCGGCATGGAACCCCGGGAAATCGAGGAGCGAATCGACTCGTTGCTCGAGCGACTCGACCTCGCCGAAGACGCCGATAACCGAATCGTGACCTACTCGAAGGGAATGCGCCAGAAGACGGGGCTCATCCAGGCGATCATGCACGAACCGGACGTCGTCTTTCTGGACGAGCCGACGTCGGGGCTCGATCCGCGGGCGGCCCGAACCGTTCGTGCGGTCATCACGGAGTTGGCCGAATCCGGGACGACCGTCTTCCTTTCGACGCACTTGCTCCCGGTTATCGAACACCTCGCCACCGAGGTCGGGATCCTCTACGAGGGCGAACTCGTCGAAGCGGGAGCGCCCAAGGAACTCGTCGAACGCATGGAAACCGGCGAGGATTCGACGCTTGAGGACGTCTTCCTCGACGTGACGACGACCGACGAAGACCGATCCGAGTGACCGGCGCGGTCGGAAGCCATGACCAAAATATAAGTTGTTGAACGGCTTTTGTTCAACCAGCTGACCCGAAGATGATCGGAACGACACCGGACCGCGAAATCGTCGATTGGGAACGATCCGAGGACGATGGAACGCCGGTCTACACCATCGAATACAGCGACCCTGTCACCGAGCCGAAGGTCCAGTCCTCGACGCTGTTCGGGACCAGTACCAGCGGCCCGGTTCCGGCCGAAGACCGCAAGATTCAGCTGCCGGACGGCGAGGCGCTCCCGGCGAACGAACTTTCCTTCGACGCCGACGGAACGACGCTTTACGTCCGTCACGGTGGGGAGTCGACACTCGGTCGAATTCGTCGAACGTTGTTTCCGTGGTTGTAAACTGAGTACGAACGATCTATTCTTCCTCGAGCAGCGCTCGAGAGGAGTTCGTCACGACGAGCAAACTACTTGCACCCATCGCGACCGCGGCGAACAGCGGGTTGAGAAGACCCGTCACGGCCAGGGGAATCGCGATCCCGTTGTAACAGAACGCCCAGCCGATGTTGCCCTTGACGCGTCGGTCGGTCGCTCGAGCGAGTTCGAAGACCGTCTCAACCGACGTGAGATCGTCGTCGACGAGTGCGACGTCTGCCGCGTCGGCCGCCATCGCCGTCCCCCCGCCCAGCGAGATACCGAGATCGGCGGCCGCGAGCGCCGGCGCGTCGTTGGTGCCGTCACCGACCATGACCGTCCGCCCCGTTTGTTTCAGCCGCTCGACGGTCTCGGCTTTCCCTTCCGGCGGGACGCCCGCAAAGACCCGATCGACCGCGTCGTCCTCTCGGAATCGGCCCGCCGCTCGAGCGTCGTCGCCAGTCAGAACGACGACGTCGATGTCGGCATCCGAAATCGCGGTCAGCGTCTCGTGCCACTCCTCGCGGAGTTCGTCGCCGACGACGATCACGCCCTCGGCTGTCCCGTCGCGTCCGACTGCAACTGGAACCCGCCCCGTCTCGCGACCGCTCGCGATTCGTTCACGGATTTCCGCCGGAACGGTCCAGCCCAATTCAGCAAATAGGTCGGGGTGACCGACTACGATGTCCTCGCCGGCGACGACACCCGAAACGCCCTTCCGATGGCTTTCGAAGGAGTCGACGAGATCGTCGGACGGGTTCGTTCGGGCTGACTCGGGGTCGGAATCCGATCCCACGTTACCCTCGATCGAGTCCCCCTCCTCGCCCTCTATTCGCCGTTGCTGGCGTTCGTACGCCGTGAGTTCTCGCGATCGTTCCTCCTCCGCGAGGCGCTCCTGGGACGGTCCATCATCCGGAACTTCCTCTCGAGGCGTTCCGCCGTCCGTCATCCGATCCGGCCGATCCCAGGCGGTCGCGATAGCCTGGCCGATAGGATGGGCAGATCGGGACTCGAGGGCCGCGGCCTTCTCGAGGAGGTCATCGTCGATGTTTGGTCCGTCTCCGTCGCCCGAATCCGGTTCGATGACGCTCATCTCGCCCGTCGTCAGCGTTCCGGTTTTATCAAAGACGACCGTGTCGGCGTTGCGGATGCGTTCGAAGACGCTGTCGTCGAAGACGACGATGGAGTTCGCTAGCGCGTCCCGGATGCCGGCGGCGACCGCCAGCGGCGTCGCCAGCCCGAGCGCGCACGGGCAGGAAACGATCAGAACGGTCAGCCCGACGAGCAACGCGCCGGCGAAGCCAGCGCCGAGTACGAGGTAGACGGCGGTGACGACGACTGCGAGGACCAGGACGAGCGGAACGAAAATCGTCGCCAGTTTGTCCGCCAGCTTCTGGATGCCGTGGGTGCCGCTCTGGAGGTCCCAGACGAGTTCGGTGATCCGGTCGAGGCTACTTGTCGCGTCGGGACCGACGCGAACCGTCACCGCGCCGTCGGAGACCATCGAACCGCCCACGACTGCGTCCCCCTCGGCCTTTCGAACGGGCAGGGACTCTCCGGTGACGACCGCCTCGTCGACCGACGCGTCGCCGTCGACTACCTCGCCGTCGATCGGGATCCGCTCACCGGTGCGAACCAGCACGTGATCGCCTGCCTCGAGCTCCTCAAGCGGTACGTCTTCGGATCGGTCCTCGAGTTGGTCGGCGTCCGTCGATCCGCCGCGGCGAACCCGTCGAGCCTCGTCGACCTGTACGGAGGTCAGGTCCGAGAGTCGCTCGGTCGCCTGGCGTTTGAGCGAGGACTCGTAGTAGCCCCCGACGGTGACGATGACGATGATCGCGACGGTCACGTCGTAGTAGATGTGGGGGCCACCGACGATGATCGAGAGCGTACTGTAGAGGTAGGCACTGAGTGCCGCGATGGCCACGAGCAGGTCCATATTTGGTTGACGGGTCTTCGCGCTGACGTACGCACCCTGCAGGATCGGCTTGCCGGTGATCGCCAGGATGATCGTCGTCAGCGCGGCGATGACGAGGTAGAACACCGTCGCGCTCTCGCTGGCCAGCGCGCTCTCGATGAACTCCGTCGTCTGCTCGTCGTAGAAGAGGCCGCCGAAGTAGACCGGATAGATGAGGACGATGTACTGGAGCATTACCATCATCCCCATCAACACGCCGACGATGACCCGTCCCATCGCACAGTTGTCCGCCTGCCGACGGCTGAACGCGTCGTCGCGAGAATAGGCGCTGTAGCCGAGCCCGCTGATGGCGTCCTGTAGCTCTTCTTCGGAGACGGCATCGGGGTCGTGATCGATCCGAACCGTGTCCGTCACGTAACTCGAGCTGGCCCCGCTGACACCGTCGGTCGACATGGCCGCCGATTCGATGAACGCCTCGCAGGTCGCACAGTGCATCCCGTCGACCTCGAGAAACGTCGCGTCGTGGTCGTCCGGTATCTCCGTGCCGGGCTCGAGTTCCTCTCCGCCTTGTTCGGCCTCGTTCCGCCGCTCCCGAACGTCGGCGGCGTCGACGTCCTCAAGATCGCCGAGCGCGTCGTAAACGTCTCGACAGCCGACACAGCAGAACTGGTTGCCGTCGCCGTCGCTGACATCGACTCCCTCGGTCGGGAGGGCACAGAGCGTACAGCCGGGCGCGGGTGGGTCGGTTGCTGTCATCGGTGAGTTTGCGGTTCGATTAGTTCGTGGTGATTCGATCAGTTTGCGGTTCGTTATTTCGTGGCGATTCGGTTGGTTCGTGGTAATTCGGTTGGTTTGTGGTGATTCGGTTGGTTCGTGACGATCCGATCAGTTAGTGGTGCTCGTGACCTCCTGCTCCCGGAGCGTCGATACCGTCGTAAAACGGCAGTTCCGGGTGCGGAACGGGGTATCCGAGACTCATCAGTCCGTGGGCGAGCAACACGTAGCCGAGGACGACGAACGCGACGCCGAGCAAGCGGTGGACCCGGCGTCGGTGAACCGCGTTGACGGCGTCGATGACGGTTCCGTAGGCGAACACCGCGGGGATCGTTCCGATCCCGAGCGCGGCGAGTGCAATCCCGCCGCCCAGCGGTGAGCCAGTTGCGAACGCGTACAAAAACGCCGGATAGAGGATCGGACACGGGAGCAATCCGTGGACGGCTCCGAGCCCAACGATTCCGGGACCGTTCGCGAGCCGGTCAACGTGCGTAGCGAGCCAGGCACTCACCCGCTCGAGGCCGGGAACCGAGACGCCGCCAGTGGTCCGACCGAGGAGATAGTAGATGCCGGTCGCGACGATGAAGCCGCCGACGAGGACACCGATACCGCCGCGGGCGAGATCGACGACGGGCGTCAGCGAGTCGGCCGTCACGAACAACAGACTCCCGAGCGCGCCGAATGCCGCGCCGAGAAGGGTGTAGCTCGCCGTTCGACCGATGTTGAACAGCGCGTGCTGACGGACTTCGTAGGTCGAAAGGTGGCCGCTCGCTCGAGTATCCGACTGCCCGTCGTCCATCTTTCCCGCATAGATCGTTACCAGTGGCCCGCACATCCCGATACAGTGGGCTCCGGCGAGGACGCCGATAAGGAGGAACAACGCCACGTCGATGCCAAGGAATGTGAACGGGTCCATTGGAAATTCATCCTCGAGAGATCGCTCGTGCTCGACCTACCAACTGGAGGTGGTAATGGGTTTCGTTGTTTCCCATCGAATTGTAACGATATCGGAACAGGATTGCAACGATATCGGAACAGAATGGGTCCGAAACCGCCGATGGGACTTCCGGGTCACCTTTCCGCCAACTCAATACTTAATCCTCGAACGTTTGAATCCCAACCGTGTTCGTCGTCGTCCTGTCGCTGGCCAGCCACCGATTCTGGCGAGTCTGGAAACGCGTCTTTAGCCTGTCGTGGCCGGTGATGGCCGAACAGGTGCTCCGGACGTTGATGCGGACGACGGATCTGATCGTCGCGGGACTCTTTTCACCGGCCGCGGTCGCCGCAGTCGGACTCGCGGATATCTACGCTCGATTCCCGCTTCGGTTCGGAATCGGTATCGGCGACGGTGCGATCGCCCTCTCGAGTCAGGATACCGGCGCTGATGCGGACGCTAACAGAAATCAGGCGGTGACACAGGCGCTGTTGATCGGGCTTCTCGGTGGCATCCCGTTCATCCTGTTCGGGCTTTTTCTCAACGAGTACGCGATCGCTATTCTGGGTTCGCTCGCCGAAGAGGGCGCGATGGCGGACGTGATCGAGTACGGGAGCACGTACCTCATGATCATCATGGTCTCCGCGCCCGCGATCCACGTTAATTTCATCGCCGCGCGCTCGATCCACGGCACCGGCGACACGAGAACGCCGATGTACGTAAACGGTGTCGTTAACGCTCTCAACATCGTCGCGACCGTCGGGCTCGCGCTGGGCCTCGGCCCGTTTCCGGAACTCGGTGTCGTCGGAATCGCGCTCGCGACAGCGGTCTCGGACACGCTCGGCGCGCTTACCTTCCTATTGATTCTCTGGTCGCCGCTCAACGAGATCCAGTACGTCGTTCCGCGACAGTTGGTCATCACCAAACAGCTCATCCTCATCAGCTGGCCGCGAATCGCCGAGGGCCTCACCGAGATGTTCGCCGAATTCCCGTTTAACGCGATTTTGCTGGCGTTCGGCACCGAGGTCAACGCCGCCTACCACATCGGCCGCCGAATGTACCAACAGGTCGCCTCGCCGCTCGCCCGTGGCTACGGCGTTGCGGCGAACATTATGGTTGGGCAGTCACTCGGCCGAGGCGAACCCAAAACGGCGTTCTACAACGGCGCGGCCGCAACTGCACTGAGTACGCTCACCGTCGGCGGCTTCTGTCTCTTGCTCTTTTTCTTCGCCGAGCAGTTCGTCCTCGTGTTTACCGACGATCCGGCGACGGTTGGCTACGCGAGCGGCTTCGCGCAGGCGTACGCCATTGCGGCGGTCCTGATCGCCGCCTACCTCACCCTCGCCGGCTCGCTCCGCGGGGGGAGCGAGACGATCCCACCCTTTATCGCACGCGTCATCGGAACCTTCGTCTTCCTGCTTGGCTTTACCTACGTCTTCGGTGTCGTCCTCGAGTACGGCGTCGTCGCGGCCTACGTCGCGGTCGTCCTCGACTTCGTCTTCCGGGTTGCCTACCTCGGCGTCGTCTTCTATCGCCGTCGATGGATCGATCGGGGAACCTCAATGATGCGAGAACGCGGCAGTATCGAAGAGAATCCGGCGGAGGACTAACACGACCTGTCTGATCTGTAGCCGCCGCTTTTCAAGCCACGAGTAGCGTCACACCGCCTCCGCCGACGATCGCCAGTCCGCCGAGGCCGAAACAGACGATCCAGAAGGGGATTCGCTCGACGATTCGCATCAGGATCCCGATCGTCGCGTAGCCGACGACCGCGCTCGTGAGGACTGCGACTGCGGCCATCTCGAGGCTCACCCCCGGGATACCTCCCTCTGTAACGAAGATCAATGCGCCCGCGCCGATCCCGGTCGGAATCGAGAGGAGAAAGGAGAGACGGAACGCTGAGGGTGCTTGATATGACCGAAAGAGGAGGACGCTCGTGGTAACTCCCGAGCGGGAGATGCCGGGGAGTATTGAGAGTCCCTGAAAGCCGCCGACGATCACGGCGTCGCGAAACGTCGGATCCTCCCGATCCGCGAGATCCACCGACTTCGAGGCCAACTCCAGTACGCCGGTCAGGACGAGCAAGACGCCGATTGCGGCGATGAACAGGCCGCCGCTGAGTTCGCTCGCGATATCGACGGCGAGGAAGTAGATCGGAAGCCCGATCAGCCCGGTGGCAAAACACGCGACGACCACGAACGATGTCACCGCGTTCGGCCCGGTAAACGCCGACCGAGGTCGCCACTGGGGAACGGCCTCGAGACTCTCGAGGATTTCGTCGCGGTAATACAGCGTTGCAGAGAGCGTCGTTCCGAGTTGCAAGAACAGCGCGAGTTGCAGGGCGTGATCCGGGGAGATGTCCATCAGGGTGAGAAACAGCGAGAGGTTCCCCTGCGAGGAAACTGGGAGCCACTCGACGATGCCCTGGACGACCCCGGCGAGGATGGCGACGATGAGGTCCCAGTACTCGTTCATCGGAACCTCTCCCCCCGAGATCGGTCCGGTCCCCACCGCCCTGCCGACAAGTCGCCGGTCATTCGACGGTCACGCTCTTGGCGAGGTTTCGCGGCTTGTCGATCGATCTCCCCATCGTGTTGGCGACCCAGTAGGCGATGAGTTGTAACTGTACGTTCGCGAGGACGGCCGCGTAGCGTTCGTTGGTTTCGGGGATTCCCAGAACGTAATCCGCGTACCGTTCGACGTCGGACGCGCCGTCGGTGACGACGACCACCGGAGCGTCTCGAGCCTCGACCTCTTTGATATTCGAAATCGTCTTGCGTGCCGTCTGGCCGTCTCCCGTCACGACCGCGAAGACGGGCGTGTTCTCGGTGACCAGCGCGAGCGGACCGTGTTTCAGTTCGCCGGCCGCAAAGCCCTCGGCGTGTTCGTACGTAATCTCCTTGAACTTCAGCGCGCCCTCCAGTGCGACCGGGTAGTGCAAGCCGCGTCCGATGAAAAAGAACGCATCGGAGCCGACGAGTTCCTCGGCAACCGCCCGCGCGCTCGTTGTTTCGAGTATCGTCCGTACCTGATCCGGAACGCGGCGTAACGATTGGATCTCGTCGTGCGAGATCTGACTGCTCACGGCGACGCTCAGGACCAACAGTGTCAGCTGTTGGCTCGCGAACGTCTTCGTCGCCGCGACGCCGATTTCCGGCCCCGCTCGAATGTACAGCGCGTGGTCGCACGCTCGAGCGGCGGAGCTTCCCACGGTGTTGGTCACGGCGAGGGTCGTCCCGCCGGCGCGGTTTGCCTCGCGGAGCGCACGAAGCGTGTCCGCCGTTTCCCCGCTCTGGGTGATGCCGACGACGAGCGTGTCGTCGTCGACCGGAACGCGGTCAGTCGTGTACTCACTCGCGATGGTTGCGGTCGCGTGTATTCCCCGCTGTTGCAACAGCGACGCTCCGTAGAGGGCGGCGTGGTACGAGGTTCCGCAGGCGACGAACTGTATCGGGGCGGCGAACTCCTGCTCGACGAACGTATCGAGTTCCTCGAGCGTGACGGTCCCCGCCAGTTCGTCGACTCGACTGCGGAGACACTGCCTGAGCGCCGAGGGCTGTTCGTGGATCTCCTTGAGCATGTGGTGGTCGTACCCGCTTTTTCCCGTATCCTCGGCGTCAAAATCAACCGTTTTGACCGTCTTCTCGATGGTCGTTCCGTCTTCATCGCTAACCTCGTATCCGTCACCGTTGAGGCGAACGAACTCCTCGTCCTCGAGGTACACGACGCGGTCGGTGTGCTCGATGAACGCCGGTACGTCGCTGGCGAGGTAGTAGCCACCTTCGGCTCCGGCCGACTGTCCGTCGGCATCCCCGGCACGTCCGTCGCCGTTCTCCTCGATGCCGAGCACGAGCGGGGACTCCTTTCGCGTCGCGTAGACCGTCTCGTCGCCCTCGAAGACGGCCGCGATGGCGTAACTGCCCTCGATCCGGTCGATTGCCCGGCGGAACGCTCGTTCGTAGACGATGCTCCCCCCGTCACTCCGAACGCCGTCTGCGTTCTCGGCCGACTCGAGATACAGACTGATAAGATGCGGAACGACCTCGGTGTCGGTTTCGCTCTCGAAGGTCACGCCCTCAGCCGTTAGCTCGTCTCGAAGCGTCTGATAGTTCTCGATGATTCCGTTGTGAACGACCGCGACGCGCCCGCCGTCGTCGGTGTGGGGATGCGCGTTCGTGTCCGTCGGCGGTCCGTGGGTGCTCCAGCGCGTGTGGCCGATGCCGACCCCGGGTTCGCGAAGCTCAGATACCGAAAGCGACGAGACGAGTTGCTCGAGTTCGCCCTCGGATTTGTACACGTCGAGTTCCGCGTTGGCGAGCGCGACGCCAGCGGAATCATATCCCCGATACTCGAGTTCCGAGAGCCCGTCGAGCAGGATGTCGATCGCGTCGGGCGTGTTGGCGTCCGCCGAGCCGACGTAACCGATTATGCCACACATTCCTACCGGACCTCCGTCTCGGAGTCGATCGACCCGCTCACCGTCGCCCCCGCGTGGATCGTCACCTCGGAACCGACGATGGTCCCCGGCCCGTAGGTGACGCCGCCCTGGTCTCGCGTGCGATCGGCCAGTAACGCACCCAGCCGTTCTCCCTCGTGAACCGTCGTTTCGACTCGGACGTCACCAGGCCCGCCGACGACCGTCGATCCGGTCCCGATTTCGACGCCTCGGCCGGTGACGCAGTCGGCGACCGTCGCGTTCGCTCCGATCCGGGTATCCGAATCGATGACGCTGGTTTCGAGCGTTGCGTTCGACCCGACGGTGACATTGTCGCCGAGCGAGACGTACGGCCCGACGACCGCACCGGGGCCGATCACGCAGTCCGGAGCGATAATCGACGGCTCGACGATCGTCGCCGACTCGTGAACCTGTGCCGAGGGCGCGATACAGCTCTCGACGGTCCCCGTTTCGAACAGCGTTTCGGCGACCTCGAGGAGATCCCAGGGGTACGTCGCGTCTATCCATTCCCCGCTGGTTCGGGCCGCGTTGACGGTCTCTCCCCGCTCGAGTAGGCTGGAGAATCCATCGATCAGCGAGTACTCTCCGTGACACGAGTCGACAGTCGTCACGATGTCGATTGATTCCGGTTCCAGTACGTAGACGCCCGCGTTGAGCCGATAGTTTCTGTCGTCGGTCGGATTCTCGACGAGTTCGGCAACGGTGTCGTCCGAGTCGACGATGACGCCGCCGTATTCCGTAACGTTACTTGAGGAGATCACCGCGATTGTTCCGGCCGCATCCGAGTCGTGGCGATCGATCGTATCCTCGATAATCGACGCGTCGATGAGCTGGTCGCCGTTGACGACGAGCGACGTTTCGTCGACGGTCGGCAGCGCCGCTTCGAGCGCGTGGGCGCTGCCGAGTTGTTTGTTCTGGATCGCGTACTCGATCGGGACGTCCCGGTAGGTCGACCCGAAGTGGGACTGAACGGCGGTCCGTCCGTAGCCGACAACAACAGTCAGTCGCTCGATGCCGGCGTCGATGAGTTCGTCGAAAACGTGCTCGAGGATTGGCTTCGTCGCGGCTGGCAACATCGGTTTGGGGCGATGTCTGGTCAGCGGACGAAGACGAATTCCTTCACCCGCGGCCAGCACGATCGCGGATCGAACGCTCATTGGTCGGGTAGATGCAATCCTCGTGTGTATTTCTACTGGTTGGAATGTCGGACTGTCGCCTTCGTTCGAGTCGACAGCAAGTCGGTGACTTTTCACTCGAGGCGGGCCCATATCCGCACATGATCGACGAAGAGACGCCGGTACTGGACAACCACATGCATCTGGATCCGGACCACGGTCGCGGTATCGACGCCGTCGAAGACTTCGCTCGACTCGGCGGAACGCATCTACTGGTCGTCAACAAACCCTCGTGGTACCTCGGCGTCGAGGCAGAAACCGGCGAGGACTTTCGCCCGGTCTTCGAGCGAACGATCGAGGTCGTCGAGGAGGCCTCCGAGGTGCTCGATGGGCGAGCCTGGCCCGTCCTCGGGGTCCACCCCGGGCTGGTCTCGCGGCTGGTCGACGAGCGCGAATACGAACCGGAAGCCGCTCGAGACGTTATGCAAGGTGGGATCGATCTCGCCGCCGAGTACGTCGAATCCGGCGACGCGCTGGCGCTGAAGTCGGGGCGTCCTCACTACGACGTCGACGACGCCGTCTGGGACGCCTCCAACGACGTCATGCGCCACGCGTTCGACCACGGCGCGGCCCTCGAGTGTGCGGTTCAGTTGCACACCGAAGCGAGCGAATCGCTTCCGGAGGTCGCCGCGTGGGCGGAAGAGGCGGGACTTCCGGCTCATCGCGTCGTCAAACACTACGCCGCGGGTCGGCTCGAGGGGCCGACGCCGAGCGTCATGAGCGAGAAGGATCGACTCGAGGTCGCGGCCGAGCGCGGCGAGCCGTTCCTGATGGAGACCGACTTCGTCGACGACCCCGACCGGCCGGGTGCCGTGCTCGGGCCGAAAACGGTTCCCCGGCGGGTTCGCTGGCTGCTCGAGGAGGGCCTCGAAGATGCGGTCCGGATTGCCCACCTCGAGACGCCGGAACGCGTCTACGGAATCGATACGAAGGCGACGCTCGGAAACACGTAGCAGGCGCGGGCGTGGCTCGACCGTAGTTCTGCTCGAAACGTGGGCAGCGCCCGGCAAACTCGCGGTTTGACACTTCCAGGGAACGACTGATGTAGAGAAAGGCATTTCAAGCGGCCGGTGTAGGTGTGAGTATGAGCAATCCCCCGACGGAGTTTTATTCAGCAGAACGGTGGCAAAACTGGATCGGTCGTATCCAGGACGAGGATATCGATCCGGAAGACGAATCGTCCGCGCGCCTGCTCTTGAACCTGCAGGACGACACGGCGATCGCCATCGCGAAAATCGTCGCGGCCTACGACGACGGGGAGATCGATCAGGAGACCGCACTCGAGGAGATCCAGGACGTCAGAGAGATCGTCCTTTCGGAAGTCGACATCGACGATGAAGAGAAACTGATCCTCGTCGACGGCGTCCAGACGAGTCTCGTCTGTGTCTTCTTCGCCGCCGAGGAGTACGTCGCAGACGGCCCCGCAGAGGACGGTAACGTCAACGATTACGTCGGCGCGGCGGCCGACGCCGAAGCCGAGGAGGATCTCGATGCGGCGCTTGGCTACGCCGCACAGGCCGGGACGCTGATCATCGACGGCGAAGAACTCGACATGACGATGGCGGAGGAACTCGAGTACGGCCTCGTCACCGAGTGGATCAACGGCCTCGATAGCTTACAGAGCGCGATGAGCGATCCGGAAGTCGTCGAAGAGGACGAATAGCCACTCGATCTCGTTTCGTTTTCCAATTCGCGGTCGATATCGGTTCGAATCCCGCTATTGTCCCCCATAAACGCTTTAGGGTGCCGGTCACGTACGTCGAATCATGTACGTTCGGGACGCGAAAAACAGGGAGGAGGTCTGGCTTCTCGATCACATCGAGGCGATGGGTCTCGATGAAACGTCGTTTCGCTCTCGAGACTACGTCGTCGCGATCGACGAACAGTCGGGGGCAAAAGCGGGATTTGCCCGGATTCGCGTCCACAAAACCGACGTCGATTCGGAAGGCGGTGACACGGAGTCGCCCAAGGACGAACCAACCGAGTGCTGTGAGCTTACCAGTATCGGCGTCCTCGAGAACTGGCGCGGACAGGGCGTCGGCGCACACATTATCGAGCGCCTCGTCGAGTACGCGGGAGACGACGGCTTCGAAACCGTTTACGCCCTTACCGGCGAAGCCGACTACCTGCGGCAGTTCGGCTTCCACCGGATCGAAGAGAGTTCGCTTCCGGAACCGCTCGTCAACAGACTTGAGGAAAAGCGAAACGGAATCGACCCGGAGGCGATTCCACTCGTCCTCGACATCGAATCGTTCGAGCTTCCGGAACGGCTCAGGGAGGCGTTCAAGCGGGCAACCGAACGCGACGAATCGGCGGAGTCAACCGAAGAGTCCCCCGAAGACTTCGGGATCGATTCCGACTCGGCGACCTACAAGTATGATACGGGACGATAATACGCACATGAAGCAGGTAGGATACCCTCGAAAGAGGCAGGAAGATTGCGTTGACGGGTCGGTTCTCGATCAAGTGGCCGAAGTCTTCGACCGGGATCGAACGAAGCGAACCGGAACCGCGAGTGGCAAGTCGCGCGCGTTT
Organism: Halostagnicola bangensis; assembly: GCF_054653435.1. Lineage (NCBI taxonomy): Archaea > Methanobacteriati > Methanobacteriota > Halobacteria > Halobacteriales > Natrialbaceae > Halostagnicola > Halostagnicola bangensis. The sequence continues at coordinate 3,035,488 of NZ_BAAIGG010000002.1, forward strand.
ATTAACCTTCAAGCCCTCCCCCGTCAAGAAATCCATAATGTTCGACCCTGACGATCTCGAGGAAATCCGCGCCGGGCGCGAAGAGTGGCAGGAAACCGAAGTCGAACCGGTGATCGAACGGTTCGGTGAACGAAAAGAGTCGTTTACGACGGATACGGGCGGACAGGAGGTCGATCGACTGTACACGCCCGAGGACGTCGCAGATCTGGATTACCAGGAAGATATCGGTTATCCGGGCGAACCGCCGTACACGCGGGGTGTCTACTCGACGGGCCACCGAGGGCGACTCTGGACGATGCGCCAGTACGCCGGATTCTCGACGCCCGAAGACACGAACGAACGCTACCACTATCTGCTCGATCAGGGCCAGACCGGACTCTCGATGGCCTTCGACCTGCCGACCCAGATGGGCTATGACTCCGACGCCGGGATGGCCGCAGGAGAGGTCGGCAAGGCCGGCGTGGCGATCGACTCGCTCGAGGACATGCTCACCGTTTTCGACGGGATTCCGCTCGACGAAGTGAGCACCTCGATGACGATCAACGCCCCGGCATCGGTGTTGCTCGCGATGTACATCGCGGTCGGCGACCACCAGGGCGTCGACCGAGAGGAACTCCGCGGGACGATCCAGAACGACCTCCTCAAAGAGTACATCGCGCGAAACACGTACATCTACCCGCCCGAGCCGTCGATGCGGATTATCACGGATATCTTCGACTTTTGTGCCGCGGAAACGCCGAAGTTCAACACGATCTCCATTTCGGGCTATCACATCCGCGAGGCAGGCGCGACCGCCGCCCAGGAACTCGCGTTCACGCTGGGCGACGGCATCGAGTACGTCGAGGCCGCGATCGACGCCGGACTCGATGTCGACGACTTCGCTCCCCAACTATCCTTTTTCTTCAACGGCCACAACAACATCTTCGAGGAGGTCGCGAAATTCCGCGCGGCCCGGCGAATGTGGCACGATATCATGGACGAGCGGTTCGATCCCGACGATCCGAAATCCAAGCAGCTCAAGTTCCACACCCAGACGGCGGGATCGATGCTCACGGCCCAGCAGATCGAGAACAACGTCGTTCGGGTTGCCTACCAGGCGCTCGCCGCGGTTCTGGGCGGAACCCAGAGCCTTCACACCAACGGCAAGGACGAGGCGCTTGCCCTCCCCACTGAAGAATCCGTCCGAACTGCACTCCGAACCCAGCAGATCCTCGCCCACGAGTCCGGCGCGGCCGACACCATCGACCCGCTCGCGGGTAGCTACTACGTCGAGAGCCTGACGGACGACGTCGAACAAGAGGCCTACGAACTGCTCGAGGAGGTCGACGAACGCGGCGGCATGCTCGAGGCGGTTGAACAACAGTGGGTCCAGCGCCAGATTCAGGATACGGCCTTCGATCGACAGCGCGAAATCGAGGAGAAAGAGCGAATCATCGTCGGCGTCAACGAGTTCGAGGTCGACGAAGATCCGGCGATGGACGTCGAGGAGGTCACCGAGGAAGACGAACGCCGAAAGGTCGAGGGGCTCGAAAACGTCCGTTCCGAACGCGACGACGAAGCGGTCGAGGCGACCCTCGAATCCCTTCGCAAGGCGGCGAACGGTGACGAGAACATCATGCCCTATATCATCGAGGCGGTCAAATCCTACGCGACCGTCGGAGAAATCTGCAACGTGATGCGCGATGAGTTCGGCGAGTACCAGGCCGGCGGCGCGGTATAACTCGGTTTTCCCCTCTCATTATAGACCATGGACAGGGCCCCGTAATGGCTTTTACCGGTCAGGTTCGATGTGATGTATGTCCAATAGTGATGGCCTTTCGATATTGCTCGAGGATCTGGAATCGACGAACTCGCTCGAGGAGCTACAGGCACACGTCATGCTGGCGAACGCCCACTTCGAAGACCAGCCGTCGATCGAACTTCCCGAGACGACTGCCGAAGCCAGCCCCCAAATTGCAGGAGACCTCGAGCAGTGGCTCGGGCGGCTTCGGGAACGACTCGACGACCTCGCGAGCGCACAGTCGGCCGCCAGCTATTCGATATCGATGAGCGGGGACTTGACCGGGCCGTCCGTTTCGGTGTCGGTCACGTTTCAGGTCGAACCGTCGACGGAATAGGGACTGTCGAATCTCGTCGGTTCGCTCGAAATAATCCACTCGAATAAATCACGCCAGCTATTCTTCGACCGCTTCGTCAGTGTCGTCGTCCTCACCGTCACCGGCCGTCGCTTCTTGCTCGTCCTCGCTTTCCGATTCGTCGTCGAACGACGCACTCGTCGCCGGTTCGAACTCCTCGATCGGCTCCCACTCTTCGTCGTCGTCGGATCCTCGGCGGCGGCGCAACAACTCGAGGCCGACGATGCCGGCGATCAGGAGAAAGATCCGCGGCAATCGACTCGATCCGCCTTTTTCATCGGCTTCGGACTCGGATTCCGCTTCGGATTCGGAGCCGGTCTCTTCTATCGTTTCACTCACCTCTTCGGTCGCCTCGCTGAGTGGCCCTGGTTTCTCGATATCCTCGAGCGGCGTCTCGTCGGTATCCAGCTCGCCGCTACCGATGAGGTAGCCGATCGCGACACCCAGTCCGATCAGCCCGCCCGCCAGCGGGAGCGCCCGGCCACCCATCGACCCAGACCCCTCGGATTCCTCGACCGCCTCAAGAATCGGTTCTCGCATCGGGGAATCCATTCCTTTACTGACTGCTTCCTTGACGAGGAGAGTCGATAGCGACTCGTCCTGTTGTTCCATGTCGGGCATAATTTGGCCGACAACATCCCTCTAAATAGTTCTGTCCAACGTTTCGATCGCATCGCCGTTTTCGGGCCACCGTAGCGCCCACGTACTCGACCGGAGTCGCGAGTAAGACGTGCTTACTCGAATTTGTTCGAGGTTGGGATGGCTTGAGTTCGGGTTCCTCGAGGGGTTTGCTCGAGAACATCGATTTCAGCGTTTAGTCGTCTCGAAGCGTGTGACAGTGACGACAGCGCGCCTCGTAGGACTCTTCGGCACCCACGAGAATGGTCGGGTCGTCGACGTGTGCGGGCTCGCCGTCGACGAACCGTTGATTTCTCGTTGCGGGTTCGCCACAGACCGCACAGATCGCCCGAAACTTCTCTACGTACTCGGCCACGGCGATCAGTTGCGGGAGCGGGTCGAAGGGTTCTCCGCGGTAGGTCTGATCGGTGCCGCTGACGATCACGCGTCGGTCATCAGCCGCGAGTTCTTCGCAGATATCAACCAGTGAGTCCGAAAAGAAGTTGGCCTCGTCGAACGCGACGACCGCCTCCCCGTTGCACTCCGCAAAAATGTGCTGGAGATCCGTCTCGGGGTCGATCGCTGTCGCATCCCAACTCCGGCCGTCGTGGGATCCGATGACGTCGTCTCCGTATCGATCGTCAATAGCGGGGGTGAACACTGCAACCTCCTGGCCCGCGATCTCCGCGCGGCGCAATCGGCGGAGGAGTTCCTCCGTTTTGCCCGAAAACATGCTCCCCGTGATGACTTCGATCCACCCGCTGTTCGTGATCGCGTGCATCGATTTCAACGGGGAAACGCGTCGTTAAGTGTGTTGTTAATTCGGTCCGCTCGGAACGTCCTGTAATCCGAATTAACTGAAGATGAATAAAGCCTCACATAACGAAACCGGAACATCCCGAACCCAGTGATTGTCATGAGCGTCATCCGGCAACCCGAGGTTCTCGGTCAAACGACGAGACGACGGGTTATCGGGGTGACCGCCGCAATTTTCACGACTGCAATCGAAGCCATCGCGATCGGATCGTGGTTCCTTCTCGTCGTCCTCGAGACGCGGACCGTCTCAACGGCCCTCGCCGGCATCGGGATTCTCTTCTGTGGCTCGCTTGTGCGGGCGTCCGTTTTCGGAGCGACGACGAGCCAACTCGGGGATGTCATCCAACCGCGTCGGCTCGGTACCGCAGTGTTCGTCACCGCCGGGTGGACCCTCTGGTTGCTGGTCGCCGAGTGGGTCGGCGGCGTCACCGGCGTTCTCGCGGCCGGTATCCTCCTCGCTACGATGTTGACGGCTCACTTTTCGCTGGAACGGCGAGTGTTTCACGGAGCCCGCCCCTCCAGTCGGCTCCCCCGCGTTCGGTGTGCCGTAGTACCCGCATTTCTCATCGCGACGGGTGCCACAGCATTGCTGTCGTCGGTCTGGTTCGTCGACTGGTCGGTCGTCTCACCGCCGATATCACTCGAGATGACACAGATCATCCTCCACATCGAGGCCGTTCAGGTCGGGTTCGCACTGTTCGCACTCGTCATGTTTCTTGCCCACCAACAGCGATTCACGATCACTCTCGAGCCGTGAGTCCGTGCGGATAGTCGGATCTTGCGCAGTCTGCGCTCGAGCGCTCAACGCCCGAACGTCCGCGGAACGCCCGTGCCCGTGTTCTGCCGCGATTCGGTCGATCTACAGTCGCGCGACGAGACCGTCCTCACCCTGCTCGAGTTCGACCAGCCCGTCGCTTTCGAGGTCGGTGAGAATTCCCCCGAGCCACTCCCGTCCGTGCTCTCCGTCGGGTGTGTAGTCGACGCGGATCCGGTGGCCGAGCGTGTCGATTGCGAGTTCGTCGTACTCCTGTAACGTCCCGATCACCCGCCCGCGAAACTGCCGTCGACTGCCGTCGAACGACGGCTGTGTGGGTACGTCGGGTGCCGTAAAGTCCCCTGTCGCGTACGCACCACACCGCTCTCGCCACGGACAGCCGGCTTCGTCACATCGCGGGGTCTGCTCGCAGGCCACCCCGCCGAGTTCCATGATCGCGTTGTTCCAGACCCGCGAACGGCCCTCGGGCATGAGCTGATTCGCCGCCTCCTCGAACGCGTCGTCGTCGTCAGGAATACCGAACGCTCGGTACGCGACGCGCTTGACGTTCGTGTCCACCACAGCGTCGCCGTTGTTGAACGCGAAGCTCGCGACCGCGTTCGCGGTGTAGGGACCAACTCCCATCAGGTTCTCGAGTTCGTCGGGCGTCTCCGGAAACTCGCCGTCGTACTCGTCTTCGACCTGGCCCGCGGCTTCGTGGAGGTACTTCGCTCGATTGTTGTAGCCGAGACTGTGAGACGTCCAGAAGCCGACGACTTCCGAGCGATCCGCGTCCGCGAGATCGGCCGTCGTCGGCCAGCGCTCGAGAAACTCCTCCCAGGCCTCGACGACGCGCCCGAGTTGGGTTTGCTGGCTCATCACCTCGCTGACGAGGATCTCGTAGGCGTCGTCGGTCTCGCGCCAGGGGAACGATCGGTGGTCGTCCTCGTACCACTCGATCAAGGCCGATCGAACGGCCGCTCTGTCGTCGGGAAGCGTCCACGCAGACTGTCGGTCCTGATCCGCTTCCGCGTCTGTCATCGCCGGTGGTTAGGGAAGGGACGGCTTAGGCGTGGTGATCTTCGCCCCGCTCGGCGATTGCGAGGCGAGCACGAAAGCCATATACGGCGTTCTCGAGTCCACCTGCATATGAGCCTCGACGATCTGAACGACGAAATCACGGAATCGTATTCGGAGCTGGGAGACGACCTCGACGTCGCGCTGGATCGCGAAACCAGAAACGAACTCGCACTGCTCGAGACCGCCTTAGAACCCGAAGCAACGGACGAACTCGTTCGTCGTGCGGTTCACATGCTCTTTCAGTCGACCGTCGAAACTGGAACCCTCGATTTCCACCTTCGTTCGGGGTACGACGTGACCTACGACGAATATCTATCCGGAATGACCTTCGAGGAGATGACCGGCGCAAACAACTATCCCTCCATGGACGACGAACGACGGTACCAGTTCTGACCGGCTCACCGTCAAGGAACACAAATCCTCCGAGAGTAAAACTATCAGTTCCCGTCCCCTTTTTCGGGGTGCCACAGAAATTCCATGACGCTGTTCGCGGTTTCCATCGACGCCGCAATCGCGGCCCTATCGTGCCTGATCGTGTGATCGTCGGAATCATAGTCGATCAATCCCGCCGCCATTAGGTTTGGGAGATGTGTCTCCTGAAGAGTCGTTCGAACGCGACTGATCTCCTCATCTGAGGGGTCGGTCGCAGCTTGCTCCCAGCGGGCAACCCGGGCCGCGAGCTCATCGAGTGCCACGGGGTTCGTGTGCTGTTTGAAATACTGAAGGACGAGCCGCTGGCGCGGATGTGCGATCAGACTGAAGGTGTCATCAATCGACGCATGGTCTTCGCGTCCCATACCAGTACAATACATGCCCCACGGACATACCTTACCTTCGGTAGCGAAGTAATATTCCCGGCCCAATATGGACTCTCGAAGGTACTGCTGGTGATGGATCTACTGCTTTCGGTAGTGCAGTCTACTCTCGTTTAATCTACGCTGATGGTTCGGCTGGATCGGTGACAGTAACGTACCCGTCACTCCTGACGATAACGTCGTATCCACAGCAGCTGAACTGGAGCTGACCATCCGAACGAGCCATCCCTGTCCGTGGTGGAAAATGAGTGCGTCTAATGCGTCCGGGTCGATCACCTCGTACAACGGGCGTTCGAGTTCGACTGGATCGACGTCTGCGCTAAATTCGTCCATCGGTCGGCGAATACACGATTGTCGAGACAGCCACTCGAGAGAGCCGTCAGGAATGCCCGCTGTTGTAGTTCGTGAGCAGGGTTTCAGCGATGAGCGCGGACGTCCCCCGACGGATCCGCTGGGAGACCGCACTGTCGCTGATATCGAACTCCATAGCGAGCGCATCCATTGAGGTCCCGCGCGGCACTTCGAAATACCCCTCTCTGTAGGCCTCGATGAGCGTCTCGTACTGGTTGGACGATAGCTGCCCACCGTCTTCGGGCAGCGCTGGATTGTACAACCGTCGCAACGTGAGCGGGATGTCGTGGGCCTCGCAGGCGTCACGAAACGCACTCAGGTCCTCGCGAGTTCTGAACTGCAATCGGAAGTCCCACACGTCGGCGGTGCCCTCGGCTTCCAGAATGCGGGCATCGTTCTCGATAAGCGACTGGACGAGTCCATTGATGTCGGGACTCCACTGGATTTCATAGAGGATCCGCGAGTCAGTCTGGGTGAGTTGCGCGACGTTCTTCGTTAACGGATCGTCTTCGAGTGTCTCCTCGATGTGGTCTGCGTTCTCAGCATCCACCCAGAACAGGGGGATGATCGCTTCGCTCAACGGGACGATTCGTTCTAATTCGATCTCGACGTTCGGGTACTTTTCAAGTACTCGCCCTAGCGGGAACGCATGGGCCGGGATACTGATGTCGGTAATGACGATCATAGCATGTTCAACTTGTGTGTTCGTGGCTGTCCCCCTCCCCTCGTGTTCGGAGTGGTCACAGCCAGGGAGTGGTATACTGAGGGTAGCGGCGGGTCAAAGTTATATCTTACCGATGGGGACTTCGCTTGCGAAGGTAGGAGCGTCGTTTCTTGTGTATGAGCCGAATTTACCCTCTTTCCGGGTAAGGGGCTTCGCCTGCGAAGGTGGTCCTTATCCCCGCTACGACTGTACAGTTTTACTACGGATGCCAGACGATCTCAACGGGGTATAATTGGAAATTAACGGAGATCCCGACGCAGCTAGTCAGGATCAGTCGACTCGAGACGAGCGAGCCACCATGTCTGATGATCCAGTTAACGAATCGACCAACGACGCATCGCTCAACCCGACAGAAGAACAAGCGGACGCGGCTGCGAAAGCAAAAGCGATCGATGATACAAATACCTCACCCGACCGCCGTGTCACCGACCGGGAAACGGCGCGTGACACGGCCGCCTCGCCAAGTGTCGTATTCGGTATCCTTGCGGACGAGCGCGGGCGATACACCCTCTACTATCTCACCGACCACGGTGGGAATGCGACCCACGAAGAAATCGCCAAGCAAGTGACCGCGTGGGAGAACCGGACGACCGTCGAGTTGGTAACCGAAGAACTGTCGAACCGCGTGTACGCTGGCCTTCATCACGCGGACCTACCGAAACTGGAAGACTACGGTTTCATCGAATTCGATCGGGAGACCGGCACGGTGACACTCACCGAGCAGGGCGAACACCTCGATTCCTATCTCGAGTTCGCCAAGCAGACGGAGGCCAACGACTACTTGCACACAGCCGGGCAGGCCTCGCTCGGCTCCGCACAGACGGTTGCGCAAATCGAGGAAGATCAGGACCATGACAACTGAACACCATCCCGAGACTGAGACCGAGACCGAGACTGACGGCACTGACCACACGTCCCCGACGAAGCGAGTACTGGCCGTCTGTCGGGACTGTGGGAGGCCGAGTACCGCGAAATACATCGCGGACGGCAGCATGCAGGTCGTCGGAACGGTGGGCTGCCCAAACTGTGGCGGGACGGACCTGCGAGAACTCTCAGCCGAGGAGGTCGTCGGAGGAACAGCTGATGAAGATGCGGAGCCAGAGCAGGAGACACCCTCATCTGGGTGACAGACCAGTGACTGACTGGCACTGTTGGTTGCTGTAGGCTCGAGACACTCCTCGTTTCGAGTGAAACACAACACCTCGCGAAAACGAACCGCCGGGATCGCGACCGGTCAACACAAAGGGGAAACCAGCTTCCTCGGGCTGGTCGCGAGCGCTCGTTCTTCGACGTGACTCTCTTCCCGATCGATTTCGTATGGCCTATCGTACGTACCCAGGTCCGTCACGCCGCGGGGATTCTGCACGTACCGGCCGCGTTAGCGGTTCGTTCTGGTTATTCTCCTCGAGGATCCGTAAACGATCGTCACCAGTACTGCCAGCCCGACGGTACCAAAGGAGAATCCATAAGCCGAATCGGTAGACTCCGACACCTCGCCCGAACTCTCCTCGTCGTCCCCCGGCGATTCTTCCGGCGGCGCGAGTTCGGTCGGTATCTCCTCGCCGCCGCCCGTCTCGGCGAACGTCTCCGCGTGACCGAACGCCTCGAGATCGCCGTGGTCGTAGGCATCGTGGTGGTCGCCGCCGCCGTCGATCTCGACGATGAGATCGGTAGCGGTCACTACTTGCGGATAACTGTCCGTCAGCATGACACCCGTCTCGTCGAACTCGAGCGTGGCCTCCGACGGCGGCGCATCCTCGGCCACCCGAACAGTGAGCGTGGCGTACTCGCCTGCGTTCGTCGTCCCACCCGCCGGCGGATCTCGATATTGTAACGCCTCGGCGATCGACCCGTCGTCGGCGATTTCTGTCCCCGTACGGACCTCGGTCTCTTCTTCCTCAAGCCACGTCCCGGCCTCGATATCGGTAACCTCGAGATAGTCCGGGTGGGCGAGTGCAAGCAACCGAACCGATTCGACCTGCGACTCGAGTCCGTAGCCGCCGTGGCTCTCGATATTTACGGTCACGGCGAACTCGTCGCCGGGATCGGCCTCGATCGTCTCCGGTTCGGGCGTCACGACCGCGGGACCGTCTCCGGCCGATGCGGTGTCGGCGAGTCCGACGGTTCCGAGCGCGAAAGCAAACAGTATCCCCGCTCCAAGCGCGATCGAAACGATTCTGTTGCCGGTCCCCGAGCTGTTGGCGAATCCGCTCATCGTTCGTCACTCAATCCCTCTCGATAAACGGATTGTCTCGTTTTGCAGACGGCGAAGTCCGGTACCGATTCGAATTTGAACATTGCGGACCCGAGGGCTGGCGAGTGCTCACGAATAGGCAGGGATTCGAGAGTTGGCGAGGGGTCGAGAGACGGGAGGTGCTCACGGGTCGGCGACCCAGGGAAGTCAGCTAGCGCTCGAGTCTTAACGAGGAGTGGCTGATCAGAATCGAAAAACGGGTCCGAGACGGGAGAAGTTCAGAAACGCGTCGTCAGTCGTCGATCGGTGCCGCGGTCGAAAGCTCCTCGTCGATGTCGGCTTCGGCCATCTTCTCGACGAGCGCGTCGATCACTTCCTCGCGTTTGCCCTTGACGAACTTGATCGAGCCGACGACGAGGTGGCCGCCGCCGGAGACGCCGCCGCCCGGCACCTCCTCCTCGAGTTCCGAAACCATAACGGGAATATCGAGGCGGACACCGTCGCTTCGGAGGACGGCGAAGTCCGGTCCGTAGCCGACCGTGATGACGGGATCGCCCGTCTCTTCGATCTTGCGATCGTGAATCTCGCCCGTCGTTTTACCCGGCGCGGGATAGGTAAATCGGTGGGCGTAGTTCTCGACGTCGATCCGGTAGAGGTGCGCGCCGTTATCGAGGTCCTCGTGTTCCAAGTGAGCCATCGCAGCGTCGAGTTGGTCGTCGACTTCGTCGCGTGCTCGGTCGGCGAAGAATTCGACGAGCTCTCGGTGGCGCTCCTCGTCGTCGCTGCCGATCTGGAGTAAGTCCTGAATCAGCTGGTCGCCAGAGTTGTATCGGAGCCAGAACGCGGCGTAGTCGAGTGCCTCACTTAGATCCTGCAGACGACCTTCGTCGTAGCCCTCCTCGTCGGCGAGCGCGAGGTAGTCGGTCATCGCGTCGGCTTTCGACCGATCCGAGAGTCCGGCAACGGCGGGGATGTGTCGGAGTTCGTCGGTCATCTCCGGGTAGATCATCCGCGCGAGCTCCACGCAGAGCATTCCCGTCGTGATCCGGTAGTCCTCGTCGTGGAGGTACGGATTGACGTGGGCATCGAGCAGGCCCTCGACTGATTCGGGGTCGGGGTGGTGGTGATCGATCGCGACGATCGGGATATCGTAGTGAGCCAGCGTCTCGTAGGCGGGAACGTCCTCCGCCGTCGAGCCGTTGTCAAGCATCAACAGGAGCGGAAGCTGTTGGCCGTGTTTCTCGCGGTCCTCGAGCGCGAAGTTGAGATCCCGCGTGGCGTCTTCCATCTCGTAGAACGGCGCTTTCGCGGGCAGCCGTTTGATCAGGTGCTGTGGCGCGTTGTCGTCCTCGTGGACATCGGCGATGAACCGCTCCAGTGCGAGCTGGACCGGAACCGCCGCACACATGCCGTCGCCGTCTGCGTGATGGCGAACGCGGATCGGCCGTCCTTCGAGAACCGTTCGGCGGAGCTTCGTCGCGACCTCCTCAAGGTTCGGTCGGAGCTTCTCGAACGCCGGCCAGTCGATAAGCGGTTCGACCTCGTGCGGTTGGGATCGCTCTTCGAGGGCCTCCTCGAGGCGTTCTCGGGCGTCGGCTTCGATCTCGTCGTCGAGTTTGGTGAGGCCGTCGACTTCGATCTGAACCGCGTCCTCGCGACGCTCGGGCGTGCCGGTGACGCGAACGATGTCGCCGACTTCGACTTGCGGGTAGGCCCGGACGCCGGCTTCCTCGAACGCCGCGCAGGGAACGACGCCGAATTCGTCCGTGACGTGGAAAATCGTCGGACCGCCGGTCTGTTTGACCTGCACGACCTTTCCTTCGAGGTGGATCTGGTCGCCGACGTTGGCCTCGAGTCGGTTGCTTCCGGTGAGCGTGTAGTCGTGGGAGACCTCCTCGATCGTGTAGGATTCGAAGTCGGCCGGCTCGAAGGCGATGTCGCCGTTCTCTCGAACGCTCTCGAGTTCGACGACGATCTCGTCGCCGACGCGGTAGGTACCCTCGAGGACGGATTCGTGGACGAGCCCGGAGACGGAATCAGAGACATCGACGAAGACGCCGTAGTCGACGATACCGTTGATTTCGGCCAGATATGGGCTTCCTTCTTCGAGATCCTCAGCGGTGCAATCAGCAGCAAGATCGTAAACGACGGAATCCCCGTCGTCGTCGCCGGGGACCCCGGCAGACTCGCGTGTCATCTTGACCCGGTATTTGAGATGGGAGCGTATAACCCTTGTCAAGACACGATACCCTCAGTGGCAATCTGCGTTCGGCAAATTGTTCCGAGGCCGGATTCTCGGGCCGTGAATCGTCCAGTTACTGCCGTTGTGCGTCGACGGTCGCGACTGCTGCGAGATTGACGATATCTTTCACCTCGTCATCCCGCTGCAGGACGTGGACCGGTTTGTCCATCCCGACGAGCATCGGACCGATCGCTTCCGCGCCGCCCAGTCGCTGGAGCAACTTATAGCAGATGTTTCCGGCCTCGAGGTTCGGCAGGACGAGGACGTTCGCCGGCTTCTCGAGGTCGGTGAACTCGTAGGTATCGGTCAGCATTTCTTCGACGACCGCGGTATCTGCTTGCATCTCACCGTCGACGGGGAATTCGACGGCCGGATCGTCCCGAAGCAGTTGAGCGGCGCGGCGCGGTTTTCGGGTCCCTTCGTTGTCCACGCTTCCGAAGTTCGAGTACGACAGCAACGCGGCGCGCGGTTCGACGTTGAACCGTTCAGCGAGCGACGCCGTGTGTCGGGTCACTTCGGCCAGCACCTCCTCGTCGGGGTTCTGGTTGACGGTCGCGTCGGCGAGGAAGACGACCCGATTTTTGAACGCGAGCAGGTAGACTCCCGCGGCGTAATCGGCGTCCGACGCCGTTCCGATGACCTGCAAGGGTGGTCGAAGCGCCGAGGGGTAGTGATGGGTCAATCCGGTCAACATCGCATCGGCGTCGCCGCTCTCGACCATCACCGAAGCGAAGTAGTTGCTCTCGCGAATCATCTCCTTGGCCTCGTTGCGAGTGACTCCCTTTCGTTTCCGTTCCTCGTAGAGGGTTTCGACGTAGTGGTCGTACGAGCCGTCCGTCGGATCAGCAACCTCCGGTTCGAAGTCGAGCCCGAGGTTCGCCGCGGTCGTCCTGATCTCGTCCTTGTCGCCGATCAAAACCGGTTCGGCGATCTCTCGCTCGGCGATCTGGTAGGCCGCCCGAATGATCTTCTCGTGTCCGCCCTCCGCGAGCGCGAGCCGCTTGGGCTCGCTCTGGGCTTTGTTCAGCACGATCCGCATCATCTCGCGGGATTTTCCGAGACGCGCCTCGAGTCGTTCGACGTACGCCTCGAGGTCGATATCCGTTCGTGCGGCACCGGTTTCCATCGCCGCGCCCGCGACCGCGGGTGCGACCTCGAACAGAACGCGGGGATCGAGTGGTTTCGGGATGATGTACTCGGGGCCGAACTGGAGCGGCTGGTCGCCGTACGCTTTGAGGACCGCGTCGGGAACATCTCGTCTCGCCAGATCGGCGAGCGCCTCGGCGGCGGCGACTTTCATCGCTTCGTTCACCTGCTTTGCACGCACGTCGAGCGCGCCGCGGAAAATGAATGGAAACCCGAGAACGTTGTTGACCTGGTTCGGGTAATCCGAGCGGCCGGTCGCCATGATGACCGTATCGTCGCGCGCGGATTTGGCTTCCTCGTAGCCGATTTCCGGATCGGGGTTCGCCATGGCGAAGAGAATCGGGTTCTCGGCCATCGACCGGACCATCTCCGGGGAGACAATTCCGCCCGCGGAGAGTCCGACGAAGACGTCCGCGTCGACCATCGCGTCGGCCAATTCTGTTCCCGGCATGTCGGATGCGAACTCCCGGTTGTACGCGTTCAGATCGCCAGCCTCGGCGCGTTCGGTCGTGAGGATACCGTCGATATCGCACATCGTGATGTTTTCTCTTTTGATGCCGAGCGAAACGAAGAACCGCGCAGTCGCGACCGCCGCCGCGCCCGCACCTGCGAAGGTTACCTCGAGTGACTCGAGGTCCTTTTCGATCAGTTCGACGGCGTTCAACAGCGCGGCACCGCTGATGATCGCGGTGCCGTGCTGGTCGTCGTGAAACACCGGAATATCCATTCGCTCGCGGAGGCGCTCCTCGATGCGAAAGCAATCGGGTGCGGCGATATCCTCGATATTGACGCCGCCGAAGGTCGGCTCCATCGCGGCGACCGACTCGACGAATGCGTCCGGATCCTCGAGGTCGAGTTCGATGTCGAAGACGTCGATATCCGCGAACCGCTTGAAGAGAACGCCTTTCCCCTCCATGACGGGCTTGGACGCCTGTGCGCCGATGTCGCCCAGTCCGAGGACCGCGGAGCCGTTCGACACCACGCCGACGAGATTCTCTTTTGCGGTGTACTGGTAGGCGTCGGCGGCGTCCGCCGCGATTTCGCGACACGGTCCCGCAACGCCGGGCGAGTACGCAAGCGAGAGGTCTCGCTGTGTATTCGTCGATTTCGTCGTTCGAATTTCGATTTTTCCGGGCGGTTCCTCGCGGTGATAGTCTAGCGCGTCCTCTTCGAGTCCCATGCGAACCCGTTCGAACTCACGAATTAAAAGTGCCTACCTACAATGTATGTGGAATGTGTATATCTGACATAGGTTCCAGTACGGCACTATTAATAATTAGATATCGGATGGGCGTTCGTCAGATTTTGCCGACACTCAGCCACCGATTCCATTCGGAACGTTTAGCAACCGCAAACCCGGAGGTGGGTACATGGGGCTGTTCGACGCGTTGTTTCGCTCGAGTGAGATACTCGGTATCGCCGAGGAAACGCTCGAGTTCGTACTCGAGTCCTCCGAGGAGACACACCCGAACGAATACATGGGGTTTCTCCGCGGAACCGAGGCGAACGCGCTCGGCCTCGAGCGAGACGGTCTCGTTATCACCGACATTCTCGTCGTTCCGGGAACCGAGAGCAACAGCGTCAGCGCGACCGTTCGCACGAGCATGATTCCGAACGACGTCAAGGCGCTCGGAAGCATCCACTCACACCCCAACGGTGTCGTTCGACCGAGTAGTGCGGATCTGGAAACGTTCGGCCGCGGCAGCGTCCACGTTATTATCGGCGCGCCGTATCGGCGCTCAGACTGGCAGGCGTTCGATTCGCAGGGACAGCCGACACAGTTGAACGTCCTCGACGTCGAACTGCCCGAATCCGAGGAGTTCTTCGATTTCACACAGGCTGACATCGACGAGGATATGCAATGGGAGTGATTCGAATCGACGAGTCGACGACGGCTGTATCGAGCCCGCAGTTTTCCGCCGAACGACCGCTCCGTTTCCCCGTTTCGGAGGTGAACTACCAGTGAACCAGGCCGACGAAACCGACGAATCGTCGCCGAAATCGCGGACCGTCGTTGCCCAGGGAACGTTCGACATTCTCCACCCGGGTCACGTTCACTACCTGGAACAGGCGGCGGCGATGGGCGACGAACTCGTCGTTATCGTGGCCAGAAAGACCAACGTCGATCACAAGGAGTCCCCGGTTTGTAGCGGTCGCCAGCGCCGAGCGGTCATCGATTCGCTCGAGGTGGTCGACGAAGCGGTTCTCGGTCACGAGGAGGATATCTTCCTTCCGATCGAGGAGATCGACCCCGACGTGATCGCACTCGGCCACGATCAACACCACGATGACGAGGCGATTGAAACCGAACTTGAACGGCGGGGAATCGACTGTACGGTCGAGCGAGCGGATCCGCGGGAGCCGAAATACGACGACGAACTGTTATCAACGCGGCTGATCATCGATCGAATTCTCGAGCGACGGGAGTGAGCGGGATACCGGTTCATCGCTGGGAATCTCGATAGAAGTCGGTAGTAATCGTTGAGAATCCTGATAGAAGTCCGTACTATAGCGTGCGCTGTTTCGACGGCGGGTGTCGTTTCGATTGTCGACACAGATATGGGCAATACTTGCCAACCTTTTCGACCAGTCTGGACGGAATTATCGTAACCGTGGTTCAATGCCACCCTCAGAAGACGGGGCAAATACGGTAGCGCTAATATTTGCCTCTTCCTATCCCGAACGCCAGAATTTGCCACGGAGAAGGGCTGAAACAAGCAAACTTTTGGGGGTGGAGTTCGGACTTTGGGTGATGACGGTTGATCCAATGAAAAGTCGACGAGCATTTCTCGCAGGAAGCGCGACCGCAGGTGCAATCGCGCTGGCAGGATGTTCGGACGAAACGGATGAGGAAAACGGTGGGAACGGTGACGACAACGGAGACGGTTCATACGAGATTTGGGGACTCGATCAGGGCCGAGACGACATTTACGTCTACCAGCCAGATGCTGACGAAGACGACGAGTTCGAACTCATCGAAGAGATAGACGTCAACGATCTCGAGGACGTGCCCGACGAAGGCGTCGTTCCGCACATGATCGACTTCAGTTCGGATTACGAGTACGCGGCAGTCGCTTGTACTGCTGGTGCACGCACGCTCGTCTTCCGAACCGAAGACTACGAACTCGTCGGTAACATCGAAACCGGTCCCGGCTCGCACATGGCCGTCTTCTCGCCCGACGACGAGTACATCCACGTGGACGTAATCGACGAGGAGACGATCTCACGAATCGACGCGAATCTCGAGGACGAGGAGTTCGAAATCGAAGCCGAACTCGAACTGCTCGAGGACGAGACGGTCCAGGACGCTGGAATCGAGTCGGCGAGCCCGATCTGCCACCAGTTCGACAGCAATGGGCGGTCGATTCACACGCTCGGACCGAGTTACCACGATTCCGGCCTCGTGATCGTCGACCACGACGAGTTCGAAGTCGAGATCGCCTATTCGCAGGACGAACTGCCGACCAACTGTGGGACGATGCCACATCCGGAGGAGGACAAGTTCTACCTCACCGCCGGACTCCCGTCCGATCCGGACGAGGGCGAAGACGGCGTCGGCGAGTTCTACGTCTACGACACCGCCGAGGACGAGATTATCGAGGAGGAACGAAGCACCGAAGGCGTCGACGCGCACGGTTTCTGGTTTACGCCCGACGGCGAGGAACTGTGGGTCCTCAACCGCGAGACCAACGACGGTATCGTCCTCGACCCCGAGGATGACTCGGTCATCGAAGAAATCGACGCGTACGGTCCGGCCCAGAGTGAGAACCCCGACGAACGGGACTCGCCCGACATCATGTGGTCCTCCCCGGACGGCGAGTACATGTTCGTAACCCTTCGCGGTCCCGCACCACTGTCCGGCGATCCCCACGCCGCAACCGGCGTGACGCCCGGCTTCTCCGTGATCGACGTCGAAGACCGGGACATCGTCGATGTCGTCGAACCAGAACCCATCGACGAGTTCGACGACGACGAGATCGAGGCCGCACAGGAAGACGAGGACGACGCGGAACCGCTTCCGGACTTCCACGGTCTCGGTGTCCGACCGATCGACGAGTTCGACAGCGAAATTCCGAACTCGCCGCCGTTCAACTAGAGAGACGAATCGCTTTCGGCATTTTCAATTTTTCAGGACGACTGGTGGTGGAAGCTGGAGCGAGTCGATCGCATGACCGGTTTCGACAAAATGCTCTATCGCGAGCTTCGAGGCCTCGGATTCGGAATGCTCGCTGGAGTTTCCCACCCGCCAATCACACTGTAGACAGTATTTACACATGAGACTCGAGTGTGTCTCTCTCCTACGCGGTCGAAAGTGCAGTGCAGGAATTCGAAAGTCTCGTTGAAGCGATGACGAACGACGACGATTTTGTCGACTCGCGAGGGTCCTAATCGGGCTACTCTTCTTTAACGCTCGGATTCGTCACGGCACCGTTCGACGCCGAGCCGAAATCACGCGTATACTTCGCGAGGACGCCGTTATCGTAGGGTTGATCCGGCTGTTCCCACTGCTCGCGTCGAGTCTCGAGTTCCTCCTCGGCGACATCGATCTCGAGATTACGTTCGGGAATGTCGACCGTCACCGTGTCGCCATCCGCTAACAGTGCGATGGGTCCGCCGACGTACGCTTCGGGGGCGACGTGGCCGATCATCGGACCGCGAGTACCGCCCGAGAACCGCCCGTCCGTGATGAGTGCGACATCGTCTTCGTGGCCGGCACCGACGACCGCGGCTGTCACGCCGAGCATTTCGCGCATCCCCGGGCCGGCTTTCGGTCCCTCGTTGCGGATGACGATCACGTCGCCGCTCTCGATGTGGCCCTCCTGTACGTAAGCCATCGCGTCCTCTTCGTTTTCGAAGATGCGAGCCGGGCCCTCGTGGTAAAACTCGTCGTCGCCAGTCACTTTCAGAACCGCTCCCTCCGGCGCGAGATTGCCCGAGAGGATCTTGATCGCACCCTCGTCTTCCTTCGGGTCCTCGATGGAGTAGAGGAAGTCGGCGTCGATCTCGTCGTCGGCCGGCAGATCGAGCGTTTCGAGTTCTTCTTCGATCGTCCGACCGGTGACCGTCTTCGCGTCGCCGTGGATCAGGCCAGCCTCGAGCAGTCGTCGGATGATGACCGGGACGCCGCCGATTTCGTGAAGGTCGCTCATCATGCGGTCGCCGCCGGGCTGAAGATCGGCGATCTTCGGCGTCTTCCGTGAAATCTCGTCGAAGTCCTCGATCTCGAGGTCGACGCCGGCCTCGCGTGCGAGCGCGAGTAGGTGCAACACGCCGTTAGTCGAGCCTCCGATGGCCGTCTGGACGGCGATGGCGTTCTCGAAGGACTTCCGGGAGATGATGTCGGACGGGCGGCGATCTTCCTCGACGACTTCGACGCCGAGTTCGCCGGCCCGTCGGGCGACTTCGTACCGCTGTTCGTCCTCGGCCGGTGCCGACGCGCTTCCCAGCGGTGCGAGCCCGATCGCTTCCGAAATCGACGCCATCGTGTTCGCGGTGTACATCCCGCCACAGGAACCCGCGCCGGGACAGGCCTGACGCTCGAGTTCGTCGAGTTCGTCCGCGTCCATATCACCGGTGCCGTACGCACCGACGCCCTCGAAGACCTGAACGATGCTGACGTCTCGGCCCTCGTGTTCGCCGGGCATAATCGACCCACCGTAGAGGAAGACGGTCGGAAGATCGGTCCGAATCGCGGCCATCATCATTCCGGGGAGGTTCTTGTCACAGCCCGCGACCGTAACGAGCCCGTCGATGCGCTCGCCGAAGGCGACGAGTTCGACACTATCGGCGATGACCTCTCGAGAGATGAGCGACGCCTTCATCCCCTCGGTCCCCATCGAGATCGCGTCGGAGATGGTGATCGTGCCGAACTCGATCGGCATTCCGCCACTCTCGTCGACGCTCTCGATCGCCGAGGCCGCGACATCGTCGAGGTGGACGTTACACGGCGTCACGTCCGCGGCGGGATTCGGAACGCCGATCATCGGCGAGCCGAGATCTTCGTCGTCGAAACCCATCGCTCGAAACATCGCTCGGTGGGGTGCCTTCTCGGCACCCTCGGTGACTTCACGGCTCTGTAACCGTTCGTCTTTCCCGTGGTCGAACTTATCGCTGCTCATACTCGAATCTGCACTCGAGGGGTCATAAGTTACCCTTTCTCGTTCGCGCGGCCGACGAGACTCGAGGCGGAACCGGCCACAAATTCAGCGTCGTTCTTCCGCTTCTCTGAGTGCCTCCTGTGTATCGATGCTCTCGAACGTCTCGGATGAGATGTCCTCGAGTTCCGCCTCCGGAACGGTAGCCCAGTCGATCTTCTCGAGTGCCGCCACGACGCGGTTGTCTTCGGAATCGATCGTCTCTGCGCAGGCTCGAGCCATCGCATCCGCTCGATACACTGCCTGCGTCGTCTGAAGCCAACCCGCCTCGAGCTCGACGACTGCCCCATCTCGTCCTCGAGCCCGCTCGAAGAGTTCCTCGAAAAGCGCCGGGTCGACCAAGGGCATGTCGCAGGCGACGACGGCGGTGTACTCGAAGTCGGAGTGCTCGAGCCCGGTGTGGATTCCGCCGACGGGACCGCGGTCCGGAACCGGATCGATCGCGAACTGAATCGACGCCTCGGCTCCCGACAGCGCCTTGCGGATCGCCGCCTCTTGCTCCGATCGACAGTTGATGACCACGTCGTCGGTTATCCGAGCAAGTCGATCGACGACGCGGCGAATCATGGGCGTTCCGTCGAGTTCTGCGACCGCTTTGTCCGCCTCACCGAAACGGGTGGAGTAGCCGCCTGCGAGGACGACGCCACCGAGAGAACTGTCGACTGACACGGCTATCGATTGGGAAACGAGATACATAACCTCTCGGTTCATCGAGTTCGTTCGACGAATCTACGCTTATGAGCAAGCTCGAAACGACCAGAGTGAACGAGAGCGGACGACTCAAATGAACAAAAGAGGAGTCGATATGTGGGACGCGCTTCCAACGGTGTGCGAACCGGTCAAAACTTAAAGTATCGAGTCAAGCCACTATCCCCATCACGATTCTGAAGCCGACGACAGACCGGCTGGGCCTTCGACCCGATGGGATCCGGGAACTGGGCGAGGACCTGAAAGATTTCCTTGAGGTCGAGAGCCCCGAACAGGACGGCGACAACCAGAAACAACATTAGTCCAACGGGCGGGACTACGAACATCGAGATCGGGACGAGCCCAATGAGCGGAACTGTAATCGGCGTCGCAAGCATGGACGCCAGCGCGAAGATCGGCACTGCCGCGACGACACCGGTCGCGATCACGCGAACGTATCGAGCGTCGGACACCGGATCGAAGCCGACCTGCCACGCGCTCCAGACGTGGAAGATAGCCATCGACCCGTAGCCGATGGAGGTTGCGACCGCCGCACCGTACATCCCGTACAGTGGAATGAGGGCGGTGTTCAGGATCACGTTGATACCGGCGGCCGATCCCGTCGCGAGGATCGGATACTTGAGTTCTCCTTTCCCCTGGCCGATAGCCAGAATCGGACGTGCTAACGCGAACCCGAGCGCGCCGGGAAGCAACAGCAACAACGGTTCGACTGCGGGTTCGGATTCGGGCCCCCAGTATACCGGAACAACATCGTGTGCGAGTGCGGCCATCCCGATCGCCATGATCGCCGTGAGCAAGAACGTGTATCGGGTCGTTTTTGCTGCCAGCGTAGAGACTCGTTCGTTTTTCCCCTGCGACCACAGTTCGGATGTCGAGTGGACAAAGACCGTCTGTAACGTAATCGGAGCGAACCAGAGGAACTCGGCGAAGACGAGCGCCGCTTTGTAGTGGCCGACCTCGTCCTGGGTTGCCAGGGCCTGGAGCATCATCACGTCGACGTGGTACAACGACATCAGCAGAAAGACGAGAACGATCGAGAGCGTGTTGAACGACATCATCTCCCGCTTGGGGAGCGTTCCGCCGTCAAACTCGAAGACGCTTCTGAGCGATTTATAAAAGTGTAACACGATGAGTCCGATCACGGCGGCCAGCCCAGCCGCGAGCGCTTGGCCGATGAGGGCACCGACGACGCCGTACCCGTAGTAGACCATCGGCAAGGCAACGACGACGAACGCGACGTTGTACAGAACCTTCAACGGCTCGGAATATTTCTCGAGGCCGAACCCCATCAGCGACTTTCGAGCGAACATCATGTACTGGGACGCGATTACCATCGCGATCATCGCGTAGGAGTAAAGCGTGAACTCGGGCCCCCAAACGAATTCGAAGACGCCCGCGTAGGTGACCAGACCGAGTATCGTCGACCCGATAACGACGAGCAGTGTCGCCAATCGGAGGTAAAATCCGATGACAGATCGTTCCCAATTAGCGATCGAACGCTCCTCGGCGACGTACTTTCGGACGCCGTCGGCGACAGCGGTACTCACGAAGATCATGATAATCGAGTGAGCAGATAGCACCGTCGCGTAGGCACCGTAATCGGCCGGCCCCATCCAGCGGTAGAGCAACGGCGACGAGATAATCCCCAAGAATAGCGTGATGAATTTTCCGCTGGCAACGGTGAGGATTCCACTCGTAATCGTTCGATTCACGGCACCACCATGTGATGTGCTAGATCCATATCATGTATTTGCGGGCAACGCACCGGATGGTCGAGACTGTCGTCGCGGACAGAGGAATCAATTCGATCCTTTGCTGTGTCAGCCTCCCTTCAGATATATCCCGCCCGCCAATTCGCCCGATGCTGTTGTCCGTTCGTATTCGATCCGAGTGAGATTGAAACGATGAGCGGCGCGATACACAGCATCCTACCGCGAGAACCTAGTTTATTATGTCTCGGTTAGTTCGGAACCATTGCGTTAACTCACTGTTAAACGCCGCAGTGACGGCACGGAACGAGATGAATTCCCAACATGAACGAGCTTCAGAGATCGTATTGGACACATCCCAACTAGCAACTGGCACCCGACGATGAAACACACCAAATCCATTCTCGAGAAAAATACCCGTTCGTTTCATTAGTCAACCGATTTCGGCGACATCGCTTCGGGTCGACGGCGCAGATTCCGATCGACGACACCCTTTGCCAACGTCGTAACCCCCTTCCCCGACGGGTTCGTAGCCGCCGCTATGGCGACCGTTAGCGCCGGCGCACGGCTCCACGTCGGCTTTCAAAACCTCTCGCTTGCACGCGACCGACTCTACGGCGGGATCGGGATCGGCCTTGAGGAGCCACGGGTCACGGTCACTGCCAAACGAGGAGATACCGTCACGGCGAACGAGTCGCTTCTGTACGACTACGCGACTCGAGCGGTCGAAATCCTGAACGTCCCCGGCGTTTCGATCTCGCTCGAGCGACGCCTGCCCCGACACGTCGGGTTGGGGAGCGGAACCCAACTCGCGCTTTCGGTGCTCGCGGCGACGGCGACCGCGTACGGACTCGAGCCGAAGATCCGACCGCGAGCGCCGGCGATGGGCCGGGGCGGCAGAAGCGGGATCGGAGTTGCGACGTTCGAAGACGGCGGCTTCGTCGTGGATGCGGGCCACCCCACCGGTCGGTTCACCACGGAACCGCCCTCGGAGGGCGACTGGACGGTTCCACCGGTCGTGGCCAGACACGAACTGCCGAGCGACTGGCAATTTCTCGTCGTCGTTCCCGACGCGTCGCCGGGCCGGAGCGGAAACGGCGAGGACGAAAGCATGCGTGCGGTCGTCGAACGCGCGGATCCCGCCGTCGCCGACGAACTCGCGAGCGTGGTTACCGGGAAGCTCCTCCCCGCCGCCGCCGAGGGGAGACTCGAGGCCTTCGGGGAAGCGATCGCCGAGATCGGGCGGAAGAACGGTGCCTGGTATGCCGACGCCCAGGGCGGCGTGTTTCGCCCCCCGGCGGGCGAACTCGTAGAGTCACTCGACGGCTGTCCCGTCGTCTCCGGAGTCGGCCAATCCTCGTGGGGCCCGGTCGTGTACGGCGTTACCGACGAGAGCCACGGCGAGGAAGCCGTGGCCGCGGCGCGTCGAGCGCTCGAAGAGCGCACGCTCGAGGGCGAAGTGATACTCGCCTCGCCGTCTCGAACGGGAGCGTCACTCGAGAGATAACGCGGGTCAGAAGAAGGCGATTCAGTTCCGTTAGGCGTGTGGGTTCGGCGTTTCGCTGTCTCCTTTCCCTGATCTCCTTGCGCACTCTCTCGAGCAGTACATGCTCTCGTTCTCGATCCCTGGACCGCTGAGGCGAACGATTTCGTCGTACGAAACGTCACCCCCACACTCCTTGCAACTCCCCCGTACACCGTCTCCCCACCAGTTCGCTACGTACCCCAATATTACCATCATTAGAATCCCGATAATGACGGCCACCACGAGCGCTTGTATCATGTGAATTCATCTAGTGATACTCTCCCGGATATTTCAACGTTCGTGTATGTGGGTAGGTTTATCGTACGAGTTTCCACCGGTTGCGGGTCCCATACCTGGTTGAACGAATCGGTGCGCCTCTCGATCATCCACAGGAGGGTATCGAAGACGAGAACGCGCCGAGAGGGAGAGTTGTACAACGTTGAGACGTGCTCGCGAGTTTGTTCGCGGAAGAACTCCGAGAGGGAGATTTGAACCACGGTCGGACGGTCCCGCTCACTTCGTTCGCGAGCTGCGACCTCCCTGATTCAAATCTCCTTATACGTTGGCTTCCGCTCACGAATGCGAGCACACGCTATGCGGTGCTCGCGAGTTTGTTCGCGGAAGAACTCCGAGAGGGAGATTTGAACCACGCGAAGACATGCTCACTTCGTTGTGCGTGCCTTCTCTCGTTCAAATTCCCGTAGTCGTTTACGGCGATCGGTTGACTCGCGCCGCTACGCGCCGCTCGTCGGAGTTGGTCGCCGTAGAACGCCGAGAGGGAGATTTGAACTCCCGTGTCCGTGGGGACAGCAGATTTCGAATCTGCCGCCTTGGCCGGGCTAGGCTATCTCGGCTCATCACATACTACCCGGGTAACGTTTTTACGGGTTTCGATTTTTCTCTCGAGCTGTATCCGGACAAACGTGACAACCAAACAGAAAAGCTTTGAGCGACGGATCACTGGATACCGCCATGGACCTCACACAGGCGAGCACTGAGTGCGAGTCGGTTCTCGAGGAGATCAGCGGCGCGGTGATCTGCGAGCGCGAATTCCTCGAGACGATCCTCGTCGGCGTCGTCGGCCGCGGCCACGTTTTGCTCGAGGATGTCCCCGGAACGGGAAAGACGCTCACCGCACGCAGCGTTGCGACCGCGCTCGGACTCTCGTTTTCTCGCATCCAGTTTACGCCGGACCTCCTCCCCGCGGACGTCACCGGCACGCACGTGTTCAACGAGCGCGAGCGCGAATTCGAGTTCAACGAAGGACCGATCTTCGCGAACATCGTGCTGGCCGACGAGATCAACCGCGCGCCGCCGAAAACCCAGGCCGCGCTTCTCGAGGCGATGGAAGAGGGCCAGGTCACCACCGACGGCGAAACGCGTCAGTTACCACAGCCGTTTTTCGTCATCGCAACCCAGAACCCCGTCGAACAGGAGGGGACCTTCCAGCTTCCGGAGGCCCAGATCGATCGGTTCCTCGTCAAAACGTCGATGGGGTATCCGGACGAATCGGGCGAAACCGAACTCCTTCGACGGCGGGCGGGTCGAGACGACATGAGCCCGAGCGTCGATCCCGTTTTGGAGTCGGAGACCGTCTCCGAACTCCGTTCCGTCCCGGAATCCGTTCGCGTCGACGAGGATCTCCTCGAGTACATCACCCAACTCGTCCGAGAAACGCGAGCGGACGGCCGGGTCGAAGTCGGCGTCTCCCCGCGGGGAACCCAGCGGTTGTTCGAAGCGTCGCGGGCTCACGCTACGCTGGTCGGACGCGAATACGTTACCCCCGACGACATCAAACGTGTCGCCGAGCCGGTGCTGGCCCACCGACTCGTTTTGACTCCCGACGCGACCATCAACGGCGTCGACAAATCGGCCATCGTCGAGAACGTTCTCGAGTCCGTTCCCGTTCCCACGCTCGAGTAAACGCCCGACATATCGCTCCGACTAGTGCCTGCGGTTGAGGACACGAATCTGCCGATACGTTCCCACCGAAACGCTAGTAAACAGTTTGGAACGATCTTTTTCGGCTTATTTCACTCACTGAAACCGAATTATTTCGGGTATAGAAATGAGCGTTAAATTTCGTAGTATGCGTATGGCTGGATGGAAGAGACGATCGGTGCTGGCCACTGGGGGAGCAATCGCTACCAGTGGATTGCTCGCTCCGGTCGGACTGAGTCGTGCAGAGGAACACTCCTCCGAACTATCGCTGGACGACTCGACTGGCTGGTCCTCGTATCACGGTAACCCCGGAAACACCGCCGCTGTTCCGACGGACGAACCGATTTCTGCGCCGGATACAGTCGCCTGGCGGTACGACGAGGAAGGTGATATCGCGGTACTCGATGGTGCAGTTTACCTCCGAACGGGCGGCGAAGTCCACGCACTCGAGGACGAAACCGGTGAGCGACGGTGGATTGCTGAGGGAATAGACGCGGCTGGAACGCCGGCGGCGCTCGAAGAAGCCGTCTTCGTCGGTGGCGACCGACTAACGGCGCTCGAGGCCTCGAGCGGCGACGTTCGCTGGGAGGAATCGTTCGACGACGACGAGGGAGTTCCAAGTCCGACGGTCGCGTTCGGCACGGTTTACGTCGTCGTTGGCGAGACGCTGTACGCGTTCGACGCGGAAACCGGCTCGCTCAGTTGGGAGCGATCCTCGGTCGAAGTGGAAACGACTGACGGCGACGAAACCGTCTCGTTTCGGTCGACGACTGTGGCCGTCGCGAACGACCTCGTCTATGCCGAGATCGGTAGTTCAGGGTTCGTCGCGCTCGATGCGACGAACGGGACGACGGAGTGGACCTACTGGTGGGGCTACTCCAACGAACCCCACGGGTATCTCGTCGCGACCTCAGAGCGGCTCTATACTGGACAAATATCCGACGGGGAGGAGTACCCCGTACTCGACGCACAAACCGGAGAACGGATCGCCTACACCTCCTATCGGTTCCCCCTCGCAGCGACCGACGACGTTCAGGTGCGAACGAATAGACACAGTGTTCGGTTATCGGAGTACGAATCAGGCGACAGCTGGTCCGTCGGCGGCACGACTGACGAATGGGGGCGGCCAGTGATCGTAGGCGAAACCGTCATCGTGCCCTCCCACTCGATGGCCGACGAGCCGGCAATTTTCGGTTTCGATATCGCGGACGGGAGCCAACAGTGGGCGCTCCGACTGACCGGCATCGATATCAACACGCTCGAGGGCAACACCTGGCCGAGCGACTCGTTCGTCGCCACCGAAGACACGATATACATCACGAGTCCCAGCCAGCTCGCCGCTATCCGTTCCTCACCAGAGGGCGACGAAGAGGGTGATGAAGAGCCCGGCGAAGAGTCCGAAGACGTAGAGTCCGAAGACGTAGAGTCCGACGGTGACTCCGAGGACGAACTCGAGAGCAACGAAAGCGCCGACGACGGCGATGGTGTCTCCGAAATCGCCGAGTCGACGAACGAATCCGAAACCGGCTCTTCTACGGAGTCGACCAACGAGTCCACGGATGATTCGGAGAACATCTCCGTCGACGACGGGAAAAACGGGGCCGACAACGAATCGGGGAGTGGGTCCGCGAACGTAAGTCAGAACGAGTCCACCGACGGAACCGAAAACGAGACCGACGGCGACGCCACGCCTGGATTCACCACCGGAGCCGGGATCGTCAGCGGAGCGCTCGGACTCGAGTGGCTCCGTCGACGGAGTAAAAGGGGCGAGCCGACGGCTCTCGATGCCGAATCCGACGAATTAAACGAATAAGTATCAGCGTCTTTCGACCGGTCGGCGGTGCCACGCTGGCTGACGGCGGACAGGCGTTCGACGCGATAACTGTTCAACGCCAGAGACGTTCGACACCGAAACCGCTATCCGGTGTTTTTCATCCCGGCCGCGATTCCCTTGACGGTCAATCGGAGCGTTCGCTCCTCGACGTCGGTTCTGTGGGACCGTTCCAGTAGATACGTCTGGAGAACGTTCAACGGATCGACGTAGGGGTTTCGTCGCTCTAAGTTCTCGCCCAACCAGTCGCGGGTGTGTAACTGGTCGCGCTGACCGATCGTCGTCACGTACTCGGCGGCCTGTTCGTACTCCTCGGAGACGCGCGGGAAGAACTCGTTCCGGAGATCTTCGTCCGCCAGATCGGCGTACTCCGCGGCGATCTCGAGTTCGGTTCTCGAGAGCGACAGGGCGGCGTTGTCGAGCGTCGATCGGAAGAACGGCCACTCGTCGTACATCTCTTGGAGCGTCTCCATCGAGCCACCGTCTTCGAGATAGGCACCGATCCCGTCTGCGAGGGCGTACCAGCCCGGCAGGATACAGCGCGATTGGGTCCACGAAAAGACCCACGGAATCGCGCGCAGGTCCTCGACGGTGCGCTCACCGCTTCGGGAAGCGGGTCGCGAGCCGAGATCCAGATCTTCGATGACCGTGATCGGCGTCGCCTGTTCGAAGTACTGGACGAACCCATCGCTCTCGAGGAGGTCTCGATACTCCTTGCGGGCGGACTTGGCCATCGTCTCCATGGCCTCGATCCACTCTTCGCGGATCTCCTCCTCGGGCTGGTTGATCGCGTTTCGTCGCGCACGCAGTTGCGCGTTGAGCATCTGTTCGATGTTTCGCTCGGCGATGCGAGGATTGCCGTACTTCTCGGCGATCGCTTCGCCCTGTTCGGTGAACTTGACCTGGCCCGTCACCGTGCTGTTGGGCAGTGCGAGCAGGGCTTCGTTCATCGGGCCGCCGCCGCGGGAGATCGAGCCGCCCCGGCCGTGGAACAGCCGCATCGTCACGTCGTGGTCCTCACATATTTCGCCCAATCGACGCTGGTTCTTGTACAGCGACCAGTTTGCGGCGAGAAAGCCGTTCTCCTTGTTCGAGTCCGAGTAGCCCAGCATGATTTCCTGAGTGCGCCCGCGGGCCTCAAGCGCCTGCGCGTAGGCCTCGTTTTCGAACAGCGTCCCCATAATCCGCCGTGCACCCGAGAGCGCGTACTCGGTCTCGAGCAGTGGGACGATATCCAGTCCGCAGTGTTCGGGCAGGGAAACGATTCCCGACTGGTCGGCGAGGAACAGGACTTCGAGGACGTGACTCGGTTCGTCGGTCATCGAAATGCAGTAGGTGTCGATCGCCTCGACGCCGTACTCGGTCTGCCAGTCGGCGAGTTCGTCGAAGAGGGTGAGGACGCGCGTGGAGTCCTCGGAGAGATCGTCGACGCCTTCGAGGTTGATGACCGTCTCCTCTTGTAGTATCGCGTCGGTCAGGAACTCGACACGGTCGTCCTCCGAGAGCCCGTGGTAGTCAACCCCTTCGCGCTCGAGGGCCTCGGCGATCGCGTCGGTGTGTTTGGCCTGGTGTTCTCGAAGGTCGAGGCTGGCGAGCGAGAAGCCGAACGTCGCGACCTGTCGGCGAATCGGATCAACGTGTGCGTCGACGACCGTCTCCGCGCCGTTTTCGCGGAGGCTCGACGCGATGATCTCGAGATCGGTTAACAGTTCCTCAACGTCGGCGTACCCGCCGGGACGAACGTCTCCGACTCGGTCGAGCCGTTCGCGCATGAGCTTGAGCTTCTGTCGGTACGGCTCGCCGGGATACCGGGTCTGGGCCGTCTGCGCGCTTCCGGGTAGTCGTTCGCGGTCCTCCTCGAGGCTCGCCTGGAACCGTCCGTCGACGTCGAGCCGGCTGCCGTCCTGGCTCAACACGCCGGACAGTCGTTTGAGCTGTTCCCGGTAGCGCTCGAGGACGACCTCTCGCTGACGTTCGAGCGTGTTCGCCGTGACCTCCGGCGTGACGTAGGGGTTTCCGTCGCGGTCGCTCCCCGCCCACGAGCGGAACTCGAACAGCTTCGGAACGTCGACCCGACCGTCGAGCTCCTCCTCAAGTGCGACGCCGAACTCGTCGTACACTTCCCCGACGACGTCGAAGAGGGTGTTTTCGAGGTACCACTGTACGTTTCGGGCCTCGTCTTCGGGTTCGGGCTGGCGCTTTCGAACCTGGGGCGTCTGCCAGAGGCTCGTCACCTCGGCGTCGATGTCCCGCCAGACCTGACCGCGTTCCTTGTCGGTCAACAGCCGTTCGTCGAGCGTCTCGAGGTGGTTCGAGACCTCCCGAAGCTTCGATTTGACCGTTTTCCGTCGCGCTTCGGTCGGATGTGCGGTGAACGTCGGCTCGATGAGCACGTCTTCGAGAATTTCCTGTGCGGTCTCGAGGTCTTCCTCGGCGAGGT
Source organism: Halostagnicola bangensis (assembly GCF_054653435.1). Taxonomy (NCBI): domain Archaea; kingdom Methanobacteriati; phylum Methanobacteriota; class Halobacteria; order Halobacteriales; family Natrialbaceae; genus Halostagnicola; species Halostagnicola bangensis. Next base: position 3,064,672 of record NZ_BAAIGG010000002.1, read on the forward strand.
CCTCAGCGACCGTCTCGAGGCTATCTTCGAGCGTGCCTTCCTGCGATCCTTCGCGAATCGATCGCACTCGCTCGCGTTCTTCGGCGAGATTGATGAGTTCGAAGTAGCTCGTAAACGCGCGGGCGACGATCCGCTGTTGGTGTGGCGAGAGTCCCTCGAGTTCGGTGACCAACGGGTCGCGACTGTCGAGGTCGCCGGAGCGATAGTCGATCGCGGTTCGACGACACGACTCGACCGTGTTGAACGCCCGCCGAGAGGTCTGTTCCTCGAGGACATCACCGAGCAACGCACCCAGTTCTCGAACGTCCTGACGTACGTCCCTGTTGTGCAGGTCCATAACATGGTTGTGACCGTCCCACTTGAAAAACCCGGTGGAATTAAAATCTTTACTACGATTATTGTTTGTACAATGGTTCGACGATAGTCGAATACCTGGGGAAGTTAGTTTGGAGCTGTTAGAGATCTGTATAGTGAATATAAACAGTTCTTACGATCTTGTTGAAGATATCTATAAGAAAATATTAGTTGGATATATTACTGATTGTGTTACTAAATAGGAGACAAACGAAAATTGGGTTCATTCCCACACCCGAAACGCTCACTCTGCCCGAACCCGCGGGTGACCTCGGGAGAAGGTTGCCAACGTATCCCAGGCTTCTTCGGAACCACTCCCGTCAGTCCATCTCGTCCTATTGGTAGGCTCGTTCTCATTATCGTGCGTATAAGGAAACTGGCGCTGTGTCCACCGACCGACCATGCAAACTATTGTTCTTGCTGCGGGGCAGGGGACCCGAATGCGACCGCTCTCTGAATCACTGCCGAAACCGATGCTTCCGGTCGGCGCCGGTTCGCTGGTATCGCACAACATGTCTGCGGCGGTGGAGGCCGGAACCGACGAACTCGTTCTCGTCGTCGGTTACGAAGGGGATGCGGTCCGCGATACGTTCGGTGACACGTTCGAGGGAGTCCCCGTCAAGTACGCGACACAGACCACCCAGGAGGGGACGGCTGACGCGTTACGGGCGGCGAGTACGCACGTCGACGGTCCGTTTGCGGTCCTGAACGGCGATATCGTCTACGAGAAAGACGCGCTCGCGGACCTGTTCGAGAAGGGGCCGAGCGTCGGTTCGACTCGAGTCGACAATCCGTCGAACTACGGCATCCTCGACGTGGTCGACGACACCGTAACGGGAATCGTCGAAAAACCCGAGGATCCGCCGGGAAACGTCGCGAACGCCGGTGCGTACGTGTTCCCCGAATGGGCGCTCGAGTGCCTGGACGTTCCCAAAAGCGACCGCGGCGAGTTCGAAATTACCGATATCCTTTCGCGAGTTATCGAGGACGCCGACGTGGGACACGTCGAACTGGACGACTGGCTGGACGTGGGACGACCGTGGGAACTGCTCGAGGCGAACGAATGGCGGCTGGGTGACCTCGAGACGGAACTGAACGGAACCGTCAATGCAGACGCCGAGCTTTCGGGTCCGGTCGTCGTTGAGGAGGGGGCGACCGTTCGTTCCGGCGTCGTCATCGAGGGGCCGGCGCTGATCCGATCGGGGGCGACGGTCGGACCCAACGCCTATGTTCGCGGCGCGACCCTCGTCGGTGAAGACGCGTCGGTCGGACACGGCGTCGAGATCAAAAACAGCGTGGTGATGGCCGGAGCGAGCGTCAGCCACCTCTCGTACGTGGGCGATAGCGTTATTGGCCGAAACGCGAACCTCGGCGCGGGAACGACCGTCGCGAACCTCCGCCATGACGACGAACCGGTGACACTGTCGATCCGCGGCGAGCAAGTCTCTACCGGCCGTCGAAAGTTCGGCGTCGTTCTCGGAGACGACGTCAAAACGGGGATCAACACGAGCCTGAACGCCGGCGTGAAGCTCTCGACGGGAGCGACGACGAAACCCGGCGAACGCGTGACTCGAAATCGATAACGACGAGACGAGTCTGAATGCAAACCTCGAATCGGTGACTGCGGGCCGGCACCGATAACGACGAGCCGAGCCAATACCGCCGAGTTACTCCTCGAGTCGTTTCGTTCGATTGCTTGGAAATACGCGATACACGCCTCATAGATTCGGTTGTCAGTCATTTCCGGCCATTCGCCACCCCGCTCTGGCGACAAACCGGTACACAGGTACAATCGACCCTATCAGCCCTTGTCTCCGGATTAGCAACCCCATAGTAAACCTCCGGACGACGAAGGAAGCTCCCATGTTCGGAACGAGTGGCATACGAGGAGCCGTCGGAGACGATGTTACTGCGGATCTCGCACTAGCTATCGGCCGTGCCGTCGCGACGGAAGGATACGAACGGGTCGTCGTCGGCCGCGACGTTCGAGAGAGCGGAAACGTGCTCGTCGACGCGCTTACGGCCGGGCTCAGAGAGTGCGGCTCGGACGTTCTCGAGGCAGGGGTCGCGCCGACGCCGACGATCGCCAGGGCGGTCGACTGGTTCGATGCCGATGCGGGCGTCATCGTTACCGCCTCGCACAATCCGAAAACGGACAACGGAATCAAACTCTGGTCCGCGGGCGGGACGGCGTTCGGTCCGGATCAGTGTGACGAGATTTCGACGAGGATCGAACTCGAGGAGTACGACGTCCAAGCGTGGGATGGCCACGGATCCATCGAGCGTGCCCAAGGGGTTCTCGATCGCCACGCCTCGGAGCTGATCCGGAGCGTATCGATCGACGAGCCGCCGAGCGTCGTCGTCGACGTTGGAAATGGAACCGGCTCGATCACCGCTCGAGTGCTTTCAGAGCTAGGCTGTGCCGTCGAGACGCTCAACGGCCAGCAGGACGGACGATTTCCCGGTCGGCCGAGCGAGCCTACCCGGGAAACGCTTTCAACCCTTTCGACCGTCGTCGCTGAAACCGATGCACAGCTCGGAATTGCCCACGACGGGGACGCGGACCGAACGGTTGCGGTCGACGAAACGGGATCGTTCGTTCCGAAGGATGTTCTGTTGGCGCTGTTCGCTCGCGACGCAGCCACGGCAGTGAAGGGCGATCTCGTCGCCGCTCCCGTCGATACGAGTTTGGCCGTCGACGACGCGCTCGAACCGGTCGGCGCGTCGGTGACCAGAACACGAGTCGGCGACGTTTTCGTCGCCAACCGGACGACTCGACCGGACGTCGTCTTCGGTGGCGAACCGAGCGGTGCGTGGATCTGGCCGGACGAGGCGTTGTGTCCGGACGGTCCCCTCGCGGCTTGCAAGCTCGTCGAACTCGTCGCTGACCGTTCCGGGGAAGGGCTCTCCGCTCTCGTCGGCGAAATCGACACCTATCCGATCCGTCGAACGTCGATCGATGTCGAACAAAAGAACGCCGTGATGGAGCGTGTGCGCGATCGAGTCGCCGATCAGTACGACGACGTAGATACGCTCGACGGCGTATACGTTGACAACGACGACGGATGGATCCTCATCCGTGCGAGCGGGACGGAACCGGTGATCCGGGTTACAGCCGAAGCTCGAAGCGGGTCCCGAACCGACCAGTTGTTCGACGATGCAGTTGATCTCGTCAATAAATCCGTCTCCTCGCCCGACGCGATCGAACAGTCTCCACGTTGATACGTTCGCTTTCATCTGCACCGCAGAAGGCGATTTTCCCGTTTAACAGTGAGATAATGAAGTAATCTGGCTGTCTCCCTCGAGGTGAGACGATACTCCGAATCGAGTCCCTGCGTCCCGCACCGACAATGGGAGAATTGACAACACAAACGACATTATAAATACATGACTAATGAGTTACACGAAGGCGATGACCCATCGGGCGAGAGCCCCGCGTCGAGGGGCATGGACACGCTCCTCATCGGTATCGACGCCGGATGCATACCGGTCTTCGAACGACTGTCAGAAAAGGATCTCATCCCGACCATCGACCGGCTCTGTTCGGACGGAATCCGTGCGCCGCTCGAGTCCCAGATCCCGCCGTGGACGCCGAGCGCCTGGCCGTCGATCTACACCGGTGTCAATCCGGGCCAACACGGCGTCGTCGGGTTCGTCGGGTACGACGGCTACGACTACCACGTCTCGAGCAACGAGGACGTCCACGAACATCCAATCTGGGATCTCCTCGACCGGCACGGGCGCTCGAGCGTCGTCGTCAACGCGCCGGTAACCCATCCACCGGACGAGTTTGACGGCGCTGTTATTCCGGGGTTTTTGGGTCCGGAAGATCCGCCGTGTCATCCCGACGGGCTCCTCGACGAGGTTCGGGACGAGATCGGCGACTACCGAGTCTATCCGAGCTATACTCGCGACGACGAGACGATTTCGGAGGACGAAAAGATCGGCGAGTACCTGAACCTCGTCGAAATGCGCGGGAAGGCATTTCGATACCTCGCCGACGAGTTCGATCCGGACTTCGGCTTCTTGCAGTTTCAGAAAACGGATACAGTCTTTCACGAATTCGCAGGAGACGAACCGAAAGTCGACGCCGTTTACGAGGCAACCGACGACCAGATCGCGAAGACGCTCGAGGCCTGCGACCCGGATCGGGTCTTCCTCGTGAGCGATCACGGCATGGGGCCGTACGACGGCTACGAGTTCAGGATCAACGAGTTCCTCCGCGACGAGGGGTACATCGAGACGACGACAGGCGGAAAGGGGATGCCGTCGTGGACGCCGATGCGCCGGCGCCTCCGCGAGGGAGAAGAGGTAGAGACCTGGGAACCGGGAGCGACCGCACGCGCGGCGTCGGTCGCCGCCCAATTTGGAGTCACCGCGAGCCGGGTCAGAGAAGCGCTCGAACGCGTCGGCCTCGCAGAGATCGCGATCAAGTACGCACCTGGCGGCGTCTCCCGTACGGCTAACGAACAGGTTGATTTCGCCGAGTCGAAAGCATACGTTCGTGCTCGGACCGAGCTCGGCGTTCGGATCAATCTCGAGGGAAGAGAGCCCGAGGGTGTCGTTTCGCCCGAAGCGTACAAAGACGTCCGTGAAGATCTCATTCGAACGCTCGAGGGGATCGAGACGCCGGACGGCGACCCGGTTTTCGAGACGGTCGAGCCTCGGGAGGAGTACTTCCACGGTGATTTCGTCGAACACACGGTCGACATCGTGACGATCCCGGCAGATTTCGAGCACGCGCTATCGGAGCAACTGGGTGGCGAGGGCTACTTCGGGCCAGCCGAGCCCTGGAACCACAAGATCGACGGCATCTTCGCCGCAGCCGGAAAGGGAATCGACGAGGAGGCGTCCGTCGATCGAGCGCACCTTTATGACGTTGCACCGACGGTGCTGGCCGCGATGAGCGTGCCCTACAGCGACCGAATGGACGGTGACATCGTTCCCGTCGTCGATTCGATCGACCCCGTTTCCTATCCGGCCTACGCGAAAACGGGTACTGAGAGCCAACCGAGCGCAGACGACGACGTGACCGAACGACTTGCCGATCTCGGGTATATGAACTAGTTCAGCCCCCTCAGGCCCTCTATTTCATTCAGTGAAACAGTGTTACTCTGTCTATAGATATGCCCAATCGATGGAGTGGCCGAATCAGGCAGGGATCTCAATGGGATTCATTTCAGAAGTCCATGTCGTTCACGACGACCTTCTGTTAGTGCCGACGATAAAACGTCATCCCGAGATCACGATTAAATACAAGTATAATACTGTAATCGATGGAGCGGAGATGTACTTCGTTTCCATCTTTGCTGAGGACTATTCGACGGTGGAGGAAACGATGGAAGGAGACGGAACGATTTCGGACCCAACCCGTGTTGCAACCTTCGAAAACCGCGCAATCTATCGTGTCACGTCCAATTTAGGGCGGAAAATCGTCCCTGATCAATGCATCAAACGCGGCATATACGTCTTTTCGATCATCAGTGGAGACCCGGGTTGGACCGTCCGAGTGCACCTACCGGATCGCGATGCCTTGGCAGATTTCCAACAGTATTGTCGAGACAATAACGTTTCGTTTCGGATAACACAGTTGTATGAGTCGACGGCGTCGGCCGACGAATCGTATCTGCTAACCGAACAACAACGAGAGATCCTTTCGATGGCGTACTACGCGGGATACTACAACATTCCGCGCTCGGTTTCACAGGACTACCTTGCCGACCGATTAGGAATCTCGAACTCGGCAGTTTCACAACGTCTTCGGCGAGCCGTTGCCGAACTCCTCAGCGCGATACTCGAGGACGGCCAGACGCCGCTCCAGTCCGATTGAGCGTTTCCGTGCTCGGTGGCCAAGGAATCGCTTTAGAGTAGCTATGCCGGCATGGAGCGACAGTAATACCACCTTCCTTGGTCCGCCCGCACGATTGATACTACGGGGCTCGCCCCTCGCGGATTGACTGCGATCAGCTCCCAAACGAATCGACTGCAATCTTCGCTACTGAAGGAACTTGTAGCGCTCTCCGGTACGATTGTACTGCTTATCGATGAACCGTCCCGTTCACCGAGGAAACGAAGTTGGTGCGAGCGTCGCAAGCAGAAATGGCGAGACGAGTTAGCAGGCAGGTAATATCTTACTCGTCGATGGCGTTGAGGAAGAAACCCGCTATTAATTATTGGTTTTCAACGAGACAAACTGTTTCATCCAGCGTGACTGTTGTGTCGATTTGTTCAGCGAATGATGATTTCTCACTTAAAGGCTGGATATCCGAATCCATAGATACTGGACCCCTTCATTACTCTTGTAAAAGTGAACATCAATGTCGAAACGAAGCGGTATGCAAAATACGAATCACGAAACACCCATTGATCCCACCTCATTACCACACACTGACACACAGGAGTCTGCTGGGCGGGGAATCGAATCCAACCAATCGGCCAAACAGAACTCGAGCAAATCCAGACGGTCGTTTCTTCGCGGGAGCGCCATCGCCGGCGTCTCCGCGCTCGGACTACTTACGGCGACGAGCGGATCCGCGACCGCGTTCCACGAGGGCTATAACAACGTCATAAACGTCGTCGACGCAGGGGCGGATCCCACCGGAGAGGAGTCAATTACGCCGGTCCTCAATAACATCCGAGCGGACAACACCGCGTTCAAGTTCCCAGAAGGCGAGTACTACATGGACGAGCAGTTCCGGCACACGAGGTACGAAAACATCGGCTTTTTCGGACATAACGCGACCCTCGTTCCGGCGAATTATCACGATTTCAACGGACCACAGTTTCGCATGTTTCGACTCGGGACGTCGCTTAACCCTGGGGAGCGGCTTCAGTTCGAAGGCTTTGATATCGATCAGACTGCCCCCGAAACCGGCATTCGAGTCATCGGAGCAAACGTTACCGATCGCCTCGAGGTTCGCGATATCACCGTCAACGGCACGCATGACAGCGGAACGTGGGGGCCGGCGCTGTTCGGAATCGTCGATTCGGACGGCGAGGGCATCGTCGAACGCTTCCGTGCACCGGACGGGGGAGTCCACTCCGATCGCACGCCCCATGCAGAAAACGCGTGGCGCGGCCCGATCGGGATCGAAGCGAACCAAAACGATGGTCACCTCGAGTTCAAAGACTGCGAACTCGACGGGTTCCCGAGCAACGGATTGTACGCCTCCGGGGGGTCCGGAACAACTGTCGTCAACGGCGGAACCTATCGAAATAGCTGTACTGCGAGCATCCGACTCGGCGGAACCAACAGCGAGATCAACGATGTGACGGTCGTCATCGACGAGACGCCGTCCTACAGCGCCAGTCAACGCGCTATTCGTCTCGAGAATGCCAACGGCATGACCGTCGACGGTGCGGACATAACGATCACGTCACCGAGTCCAACCAGTCACGCGCTATCGGTGATGGACTCGTGTGACGGCCTGCGATTCGAGAACTCGTCGATCGAGATGCGAGGGGATCGAGTCAATCACGGTATCGTCGTCTCCGGACAGGCCGGATACACTCACATCTTTGACGTCGATATCGTTCACGAAACGTCCGGCGGATATCCGATCTGGATCCGAGAAACTAACAATGACGATCGAGTGCTCACCGAACTGGTCCACATCTCGGGTCGGGCGGGAGCCGAAGGCGGGTTCCGCGACGGTATCCGATGCGGTCGGGACAACTGCCGGTTCAGTACCTTCACCGTCGAACAACCCGGTCGCGACGGTGTCGATCGAAACGCGTTCGTCGTGACGGGAGACGATACGGAGGTCTACCGCGGAGAGTTTTACGCGAGTCAGTATCCCTACATTGACCAGGCGGACAACAACAACGTTCGAAACTCCATCATGGACTCGGAGGATGGGTCACTCGAGGGAGTTCGCCTCTACTCGAGCGCCTCGAACCCGACGGTTCAGTACAACGAGGTTCGGAACGGAATCGACGATCTCGGCGCTTACAACGTTCGGCAGTGGCACAACACGGATATCGGTTCGTCGCCATACCTCACCGGAGCGCAGTAACTCACACTAACGCAGTCCGCGCGGAAAACACGGTTCGGAACCGGTACCAGAACTCACCGGCAACCAGCTCGTTACTCGTCAGCGTTCGCAGCGGCTCGAATGGCGTCACGGAGCGTGACAACCGTGAGATCGCGCTCCTCGACCCACTCGAGCGTTTCGCGGATCCCCTCTTCCGTGACTTCCTCCTTGAACGTGTGCGCGCCGATAATTCCGATCCCTTCCTGTCCGGCGACCTGGTCGAGTTGGTCCTGGACGGTCGCGGGTGTGGTGAACTCGATGAAGTAATCTCGATTCGTGTCGAACGGGTCGAAATCGTTCACGTCATTAATCATCGATCCGGGGTTTACGTTCGCGATTCCATCGTAGTACTCCTCGGCGAACTCCACGGCTCGGTCGTCGACGATATCGTACGGCGCAAGGAGCGTATCGACTTCGAACCCCATCGACTCGAGGTCCTGTTTGCAGTCGCCGAGGAACTCGTGCATGAGATCCTCGGGATACCGTTCGACCGCCTCGCCGGCCGCGAACGATTCGCCGATCGGTTCGTCGAACTCGATGTACGCTCCCGTCTCGTCCTCGGCGGACCCGGTAATGGTTCGTCGAACCTGATTATCGCCGTCCGTGATCTCGAGATCGAAGACCTGGTGGAACCCGTGATTTCGCGCTTCGGGATATATTCGCGTGTCATCGGGTTCGACGTCTTCGACGAGTTCGAACTCCCCGAGGGCGGTATGGGCGGTCGTGTGGGCCATGATCTCCCACCCGGCGTCGGCGAGCTCCTCGAGTTGTTCCTCGGTCATCCAGTCGTTGTCGTTGTAATCCTCTCGACCGACCCATTCCGTGACGATGCCTGCGCTGGCAGGTGCGTCGAACTCCTGGTGGACCGGAAACGCCTGCTCGTAATCCTCTACCGGTCCGTCGTCGTAGACGAAGACCACGGCTCCGCCGTCTATGTCCGGTACGTCGTCGTGGTCGTCCTCGGACCCGTTTTCGCCGGTGCCGTCCTCGGATTCGTCGTCTTCCGTCTCTCCGTTCGAGCCGTCTCCGCTCGAATCGTCTCCGTCTAATATATCAGTACAGCCGGCGGTCATCGCGACTGTCCCCAACCCAACTGCACCGAGAAAGCGACGGCGATTCGATTCTGAATCCATTTGCTTGTTCGAACCGTCGGTACTCGCACACCTACTTATATAGCTGTTAACGAATGAGCATGCGCTCGAGATGTCGTGTTGTTTCCCGGCGATACCGATTCCCTCGGTCACATTCTGAAACAAGACGATCGAACGGATAACCGATTCTGACGAGACTTGGCGATCATCGATTCCGAACGGACGGACCGTTATACCGATCGTTTTGGAATTAGAATGTACTGATTATCGAGACACGGGTTAGCACGTTTTCCAGGTATTTTACGCCAATTCAGGCCGTTATGACGGGTATAATAAGGGACGGCGGATTCCTGCGTCGACGTATATTGTGTCTGCACCGGAAAACGACCATGGGTGGGTGATGGAGACGACCAATCGGAACCGTCTCCGGTGGGATGACCTGTGAACAGGAGTCTCGCAAGCGGAGTATTCTCTGTTATTAGCGCGAAGGTTGTCGTCCTCGTTATTACAGCGGTTTCGACACCACTTCTGTACAGGCTCCTCGGGGTCTCGAGATTCGGTGAGTACTCGTTCCTCATGTCGGTCTTTGCGATCTATATGATCTTCGTGAGTGCGGGGGTTACCGACGGCGTTCGAAAATTCTTGGCCGAGGACCGCACTGAGCGAAACTGGAGTGAACACGTCGTCGGCTTTTATTTCCGGTTAGCCGTTTTTCTCGCCGCTCTGGGAGCGATACTGCTATTCCTGGCGGCTCGAGTGGGGTTCGTTAGCGTTGCGTTCGGCGACGAGCTATCGATTTACTTCTACGCGCTTGCCTTGCTCGTGATCACCGCCCAGTTTCGAGACTTCGCCAGAAAGACGCTCATGGGATTCGGTCTCGAGCGATACTCCGAGCCGTTGAAAATACTCGATACGGTCGGGTTCGTCGTCATCGCGATCCCGTTCGTCTATTTCGGCTTTGGTGTCTTCGGAGCGCTTGCGGGCCACCTGTTCGCGAGTATGCTGGTCGCCACTACCGGACTATTGCTCGTTCACCGTCGCGTATCGCTTTCCTGCTTTTTCTCTCGCCCGGATTCGGGGTTTCCGGTAAAGAAGATGCTGACGTTCAACTCGATGACGATCGCGCTCATCTTCCTTCTGATGTCGCTCTATCACATCGATATCGTGATGCTCCAGCGGTACACCGACAGCGCGATCGTCGGAAACTATCGGGCGGCGCTCACGCTCGCCGAGTTCCTCTGGTTCGTTCCGCTGGCACTCCAGACGGTGTTCGTCCACTCGACCTCCGAACTCTGGTCCCAGAATAGGCGCCGGCAGATATCGAACCTCGCCTCCAAAACGACGCGATTTACCTTCCTGTTGACCGCCGTGATGGCGGTCGGACTCGGAGCACTGGCGGACACTGTCGTCCCGATTTACTTCGGGTCCGATGCGATTCCGGCGATCACGCCACTTCTGTTGTTACTCCCCGGTGCGCTCGGATTCGCACTGGCGCGTCCGGTGCTCGCGGTCTCGCAGGGGAACGGACAACTTCGATATCCCGTCGGCGCAACCGCCGCTGCCGCCCTGATCAACATCGTCTTGAACTTCCTCTTGATCCCACGCTACGGGATGCACGGTGCGGCCATCGCGACGAGCGTGGGATACGGATCGATGTTCGCGTTCCATTGTGTGAGCGCTCGAGTCATCGGCTTCGATCCGCTCGCCGATGCGCGACTCGGCCGATCGGCGTTGACGACAGTTCTCGCCGCGTTTCCCATCGTCGGACTCTCTTCGGTGATCACGAACCCATGGCTCGCACTCGTGATCGTGCCGCCGGTCGGACTCGCGATATTTCTCACCTTCGGGCTTCTCGTGGGCGCGATGGACCCCGAAGAGCCCTTCGAAGTGTTACGTGCGTTCCCCGATCCCGTCGGTTCGATGGCTGAAACGGCCCACAACCGACTCGAGGGGCTGGGAATTACTGGTTTGCCGACGAACTGGTTACAGAGCCTGCTCTTTCTGGTCGGGTTATCCCTACTCATTACCGGCCTGTTCCTCGGGTTGTTCGGATCCGGCGTCGGAAGTCTGAGTTTCTGGTGAGGCGAGACCGGTCGTCAACAAGAGTGTTTCAAAGACGCTCACCGTCGGCCGGTCGCGTTTCCAGCCGGTTTTCCTTCGCGATTCTCCCGCGGAAAATCGACGGGCGACTGATACTGTCGGCTCTACGTCGTTCGAGATTCTCGTCGCCCGGGGGATGCGAAAATCTTCACAGCGGTACAGCCGACAGTAAGAATCGTTGCCGGCGTTAAAGCCAGTCGGTAAAATCGTCCACCGGTTGAACGGTTACGGGGCGAGACGACTCGAGCGGAGCCCGATTAACTCGGCGGTTTCCGTTCGCGGACGTGGCCGGTCGCCTCGATGAGCATGAAGGCGACAAACAGCGTCGGAATGCCGACGAAGATCAGTTCGGGGACGCCGACCACGACTGACTCTTCGGCCGTGATCGAGAGTCCGGCGGGAATCGGGACGGTAATCGTCTGCTCACTTCCAATCCACGCCCCTGGAAGCAAAAACCCGATCGCAAGAACAGAACCGAGGGCGGCCCGATTCATCGCTGGTTCACCTCCGAAAGGGCCTCTTCCTTATCCTCGCCGGGCGTCGCCTCATCGCCGGGAACCGTGGCACCGTCCGGACGAGAAGCGTGTTCGACGAGAGCCTCGTCGGAACCGTCAGAGATCGCATTCGCATCTCGCTTCCAGGCAGGGGCATCCCACTGTTTCGACAGTTCAATACCACTTTCATCCCAGTCGGATCTATCCCACCGCCTGGCAAGATCAATCTTCTCTTCGGGTGGCTTGAGGTCGAACCAGTCCGGCAACGTTTCGATGAACGACGTCCGTTCTAAGAGTCCGTCGAACGTCGAGTTCTGGATCCCGAGACCGGGTCGCGCGTTGATCTCGAGGACCATCGGACCGTGCTCCTCGTCGATGACGATATCGACGCCCGTATAGCCGAGGCGGGATACTTCGGCGGCTTTGACCGCGGTCGAGAGCACGTCACCCCAGTTCGGGATGGTGAACCCGTCGAGTTCGACCTTCGTATCCGGGTGTTCGTCGAACCACTTGTTCGTGCTCTGGTAGCCGCCCTGTGCGTCGCCGTTCGAAACGCCGAGACCGACCCCGACCGCGCCCATATGGAGGTTTGCCGCGCCGTCTGATTCTTCGGTCGGAAGGCGAGTCATCGCCATAATCGGGAATCCTTTGAAGATGATAACTCGAATATCGGGGACGCCTTGACCGGCAATCGAGAGCAAGTGATCGTCGGGATGGATCAGCCCCTCGATTACCGCGACACCTTCGAGGCCCATCGGATCGTACTGCCCTTCGATGATAGAACGGGTGTGAGAGCGCAACTGCTCCGACGTTTTGATGCCCTTCGACGTTTCGAAGTAGCCGTTTTTGGTTCGTCCGGTGACGACGATAATCCCCTCGCCACCGTAGCCGCTATCGGGTTTGATAACGAACTCGTCTTTCGACTCGAAGATTTCTTCTGCCCGCTCGAGTTCGTCGGGCGTTTCGACGAGAGCGTAGGTATCGGGCGTCGGAACCCCAGTGCCGTGGAACGCCCGTTTCATCGATGCCTTGTCGAGTTCCGGATTGAGATGTGACGGGTTGTACTCTTTGATCAACCGGTTTCGGCGATTCATCGCCATTACCGTCGACGTCTCGACCCGGGACGTGTCAGCGCCGAAGAATCCACGAATACGCGCTTTGGCGTTGTGCAACCGCGCCCACATCGAACCGCGTGCCACGCTAAACCGCGATCCGCTGTAGACGTTCGAAAATCGGAGATACTCTTTGATTCGCATATTCGACTGTGCGCCGAGGTACACGTTCGCCGCGAGGACAGCGGCCCACGTTTCGGGCGTATGCATCAGCCAGGTGATAACGCCCTCCTGGGCAATTATAAGGTACGCGATCACGATGACGACGAGCGTCCAGGTAAACCGGACGGCCGGCGCTCGCCACCCTCGTTCGGAAAGTTCTCGAGCGAACCGGTCCGCGTACCACGCCGTGACAATTGCAGGGAAGAATACCTGTAGCGCGTCCACCTGGTCCGGGAGAACGCCGGTATCGCCCATGACGTGAAACGTCGTGATGGCGATCGTTACCACCATGACGAGGCCACCGATTCGGTGGGCAGTTCCGAGACGGAACGGCTCGAGAATCAGGTACGTACAGAGGGCGACGAGAAAGATATTGACGAACAGTACCGTCCCCCAGAAAAGGCCACTCTCGACGAGGATGAACGCGAGAATAATTGGACCAAACATTCCGTACGTAACGAGTCCGACCTTGCTCCGCAGGACTGCAACGACGAGCCCGGCGACGAGTAATTCGAAGAAGATTCGGTACGGCTCGAGCGGCTGTTGTCCGAGATCGAGTCGGTAATTGAATTCGACACCGAGAATGCCGAGAATTAGTAACAGACCAGCTAATGGTGCATACTTGGCGATAGACGACCTCCACGAGTGGGAAAGACCCATTCGATTGGTCGTGAGTTTGTCGCCAGTTTGATTTTGTGTAGCCATTACTCTGAAAATTATAGATTGGATGAGGGAATTATTATAGTGCGCGTATAGAATATACGCTCACAAAAACTAATATAACAGAACGGTTCCGCTGGCCATCACCGTTTCAAATATCTAACTGACAGATATTAATTTATATGGAATAATATAATGATTATGGGTGGAGAAGAGGTCACACTATCATTGAGGGGATACCGTCGAAGACGACCCGCGATCTCTAGCAAAATCGAATTTTCGACCGGGACGGTTCCCCTTCACGGACGCTGAATCCGTCGGGACAGCCCCGTTTTTGCATCGTCCCTACTGATACTGACTTTCGAGGTGCTCGCTTTCGGCCATATCGAACACCATCGCGAACAACAATAGCGTGACTCCGAGCCCAAAGATCAGGAAACTCACGGTCCCGGTCAGGAGAATCGACCCGCTTTGGAGTATTGCATCGAACAGCGCCCACCCAATCCCGAGGGTTCCGACGGCGGCCGTTCCCGCCCCGAACAGGTAAAACAACGCGAGCGGGTGAAAGTCCGTCCCGAGATGCTTCGTTTTCAACCGCCAGAGAAAGTTCCCTAACAACATCAACGAAACCTTCGGAATGTACGTCGAGTATTCAATGCTCGACTCCTCGTCGCCGTAAACCGCCGGCATCGAAACGTCGGCGACGCGCATGTCGCTCGCGTTGAGTTTGACCAGCAAGTCGTTACAGTAGCCGTAGTACTCGTACAGGCTCTCGAGATCGATCGCCTCGAGTGCGTCGTGGGAGATCGCGGTATACCCGTTCTGTGGGTCCATCGTCTTCCAGTACCCCGAGGCGACCTTCGTCAGAAACGTCAACATCGCGTTGCCGACGAACCGAAACCGCGGCATCGCCGATCGATACTCGCGGTTGAGCAATCGATTCCCTTTCGTGTAATCGGCGGTCCCCTCTACGATGGGATCGAGTAGCCGTTGCATCTGCGAGAGGTCCATCTGGCCGTCCGCGTCGACGGTGACCGTCGCGGTTACACCGTCCTCGAGCGCGGCGAGATACCCCGTCTTGATCGCCCCGCCGGCACCCATGTTTTCCCGGTGTTGGATCGGCACGACACGACCGATCGACTCGTGAACGGTTGCTCGCTCGGTCAACGCTCCAGCACCGCCATCAGCCCGGAGGTGATCACTCCCAGGCGGTTCGCGAGCACCGTCGACACTGCGATTCGCACGCTTTGCCCGATCGGCACGGGCGGCCTCGAGAATCTCGTCCCAGGTTCCGTCGGTCGAGCGGTCGTCGATAACGTACATTCGGTCGACGTACGCTGGCATCTCGCGAATAACGTCGCCGACGAACCCCTCCTCGTTGTACGCGGGCATCACGATACCAACGGACGTTTCTCGGTACATCAGTATCCACCGAGGGAGTCGACGTCGGTTTTCGCTCTGTGCTCACCGAGCCCAACGCGGCTGTCGGAACTCGCGGCGACCTCGAGCTCGGGGGCGTTACCCTCGCGTCCAGCGCCGCGATGGTTCACGTGCGAATCGATACTTCCCCCATCGAGTTCGTCGGGGTGACGGCTGTCGTGTCGTTTGCCGGCATGGCCGCCGAGCGGCCCAGGGGAAGATCGGTTCATCGATCTTCTCGCAGTTCGGTCGCCGTGACGACGTCGATGTCCTGGTCGTCGATGTGCTCGAGGAGATCCTCGAACGCCTCGAGTTCCATTCCGTCGTCGCCTAACTCTTCGAAGCGAAGCACCGCGAGCTGGCTGTGTTCGGCGGCGTAATCGACGTACTGTTTCGTCACGTCGCCTTCGGTGCCGGGGAATACGCCGATATTGTGCGGATCCGTAAGCGGCAGTGCGTTCGGGCTCCCGCCGTAGCGAAACGCCTGTTCGTGGTGCTCTCGAATAGCATCGATCGTATCCGTTCCGAGTATGTTGCCAGGAACGACGAAGTGCTCCGCTCCGTCGTCGAATCCGCGGCTCTCGAGGTAGGATTTCGTCTGTTCGATCGCTCGTTCCTGTTCGTCCGCTTCGAAGTCGGGTAGTCGCTGTGACCCCGTTTGCGGCCGGGCGATCATCTCCCATCCGGCGTCGTTTAAATCCTGTAACAACCCGTACGTAAGTCGGTCCGTTTCCCCGACGGCGTCAGGAATAACGGCTTCGACCCCCACGAAGTCGTGTTCCTGCATCGGCTCGAGCGCCTCCGTATGGTGGCTCTCGAGCGTGCCATCGAACAGCAACAGCACCTTTCCTCGATCGGGACGCGAAACGGATCGAAGATCGTCGATTTCGCACTCGATGGATCCGTCTTCCCCGCCGCGACGGCGGGCCACGATGCGGATCTCCTGGACCGAACTGAGGTCCGTGTGCGAATCAAGTCCGGTGGTGCCGAGGTCGACCCGTACCCATCGGTCAGCCGGCCCGACCAGCGTCCGAGTGAACGAGTGAACGCTGTTCGAATCCGGGGCGAACAACTCGACCGTGAGGTGGAGCTGTTGACGGTCGGTGAACTTCACCGCGAGCGAGAGGTTTTGCTCGTCTAAATCAAGTCCCCCGGAAACCGTGGAGTATATACCCGCATAATCGCCCTCTTCGCCTGCGGTGAGACGGGCGGATTGTGACCCCGCGTACGGGTCGTCCGTTGCCGCCTCGAGCTCCCCGCCGTCGAGCAGTGATACCCAATCATCGAGATCGTCGAAATCCTCGACGGTCTCGCCGGGCAAGTGATCGAGTTCGTCCGCTTCAGTCTCCCCCTCTTCGGTATCGCTGTCGTCATCGTCGTTTCCACCATCGCTAGAGTCGTCCGATTGGAACGGAAGCGACTCACGCACCTCCGTAGCACACCCTGCAAGCCCCGCCGTCGCGGCGACGGCAGCCGTCGTTATGAACGATCGTCGGTTTCTGTTCGTCATCGACAGGGAAAACGAGTCAGCTCCCCTTTCTTATCCGTATGCTAAGCGCTTCGGCAGAGAGAGCAGTTCGGCGCACGGAACGGGCTTCAGACGCGATTAGCACCGTCATAAGTGGCAAAATACTCCGAAAGACATCACGTAATGAAAGATTGTTTGTTCTCGATGAAACAGTTGTTCTCTATCCATTCACGTAGTCAATAATTTCATTTTCAGTTACCGTTTATATATGTAAATCCCCCCTCTGGTAACGCCTCCATGCGATGCAAGGAGATTCACAATCACGTTCGCTTGGTAGAAGATCATACCTGAAAGGTTGTCTCGTCGGCGTTGGCTCGACGTTGGGAATCGCAGGTATTGGTTCGGCACAGCAAACCGAAGATCAGTATGAAACTATTGTCGATGTCGTCGACGCTGGTGCGGATCCGACCGGAGAAACGTCGATCACTCCCGTCCTCCGCGAGCACGTAGGCGATGATACTCTGCTCCGGTTCCCCGAAGGGCGGTACGCTATGGATTCACAGCTTCGTCTCACCGGGTTCGATAACGTCGGGTTCGTCGGTGACGATGCGACCATCGTCCCTGCGAATTATCACGATTTCGACGGTCCGCAATACCGTCTGTTTCGAATGGGAACGAGCTCGAACCCTGGACGAAACCTCCGATTCGAAGGGTTCGAGGTCGACCAGACTGCGGAAGAAACGGGCATTCGCGTCCTCAACGCCGAAGTCGAGGACGGACTCTACGTTCGAAACGTTATCGTCCACGGCTCTCACGACGCCGGAACATGGGGTCCTGGATTGTTCAACATTACCGATCCGGACGGGGAGGGATACGTCGACTGTTTCAAAGCACCTGACGGCGGCGTCCACGTCGAAGATACGCCGAACGCAGGGAACATGTGGAAAGGCCCGACCGGCATTCACATCAACAACAACCATCAGGGAACACTGATTTTCGCAAATTGCGTCCTCGGCGGCTTCCCGGGTAACGGCCTGTACGCCTCCAGCGAGAACGGACAGGTCGGCGTCGACGGTGGTTGGTTCGCAAACAGCAGCACCGCCTCGATCCGCCTCAGTGGCTCACACGGAGCGATTAGGAACGCGACGGTCATCGTCGACGAAAACCCGAACCACGCGCCCGGCCAGCACGGGATCCGACTCGACCGAGGGGATACGTTCGACATCGATAACGTCACCATCCACGCAGCTGAGCCGAACGGTGAGGCGATTCGGGTGATGGACGACGTCGATGATGTGTCGATCGAAAACACGGATGTCTACGTCGGACAAGGAGACAGTTCGGGTATTCGGATCGACCGAGGAATGGGAACGGCTAGCTTTACGGACGTCAACGTCGAAATCGACGGCAGCGCCTACGCGTTTCGACTTCTCGGCGAAGACGCAGGGGAAGTCTCCTTCCAAGACGTCTCCGTCACCGGTGACGCGAGCGGCACCCCGATCCAACACGCCGTCTACTGTGAACGAAACGACTGCGAGTTCAATTCGTTCTCCCTCGAGCAAACCGGTAGCAACGAACGGGGTGGACTGTACCTCAGCGGCTCGGAATATCTCGTCACAAACAGCGAGTTCGAGACGTCGAACACGTCGATCGCTATCAACGGTGCGGACGACGTCACGATAGAAAACACGGAAGCGCAGTCCGAAAACGGCAACTCCGTCTTCATCAGCAGTGATTCTGGCTCCGTGGAACTCGAGAACAACGAGTTCCCCGACGATGTCCGGGACGACCGGTGATTTAACGGGGGAGAGCAGTCCGAATTCTAACGAGGCTTAGCGGTGGCATAATAATCCGTTGGGGGACGGAATAACCGACGAAATGACTCGCGTTAGCGTAATTATTCCGACGTACAACAGAGCGGAAACCCTCCCTCGTGCGATCGACAGCGCGCTCGAGCAGACGGTCGACGACCTCGAAGTGGTCGTGGTCGACGACGGATCGACAGACGAAACGAGTTCGGTACTCGCGGCGTACGACGATCCGCGGGTTCGGCCGGTCGTTCACGCGACGAACCGAGGTGCGAACGCGGCTCGAAACACCGGTATCGATCACGCACAAGGTACGTACACCGCTTTTCTCGACTCGGACGACACGTGGATTCCCGAGAAACTCGAGCGACAGTTCGAGGCGCTCGAGGGGCGCTCGAGCGACTGGGTCGGCACCTACTGCGATTCGGCGTTCGAGTTATCCGGCGCTGATGGTCTGGTTCGGAGTACGGCTGCGAGCGCGCTGGCCGCTGGCGACGAAACGCCGACGACGGAAGGAAACGACGAGTTGATTGGCGAGATTTTCGCGGACAACGTCCAGCCGGGTGCGGGTTCGACGCTGCTCGTTCGAACGGACGTCGCGGACGATATCGGCGGGTTCACCGAGGATTTGGATCGATTTCAAGATCCGGAGTTCTGTATCCGGGTTCTCAAGGAAGGAAAACTCGCGTACGTCGACGAACCGCTGGTCGTTCGCGAAGAGACCGGTCACCCACCAGCAGCCGTCGTCAAAGAGGCGAGCCGTCAGTACCTCTCGATGCACGAAGAAACCGTCGAACATTTCGAAGAGCGAGGGTTCGATATCCGCTCGAGTCACGAACTCGTCATCGCAAAACGGTACTTTGCCGATGGAAAGCCTCTCCGCGGACTCTGGCACCTTCGAGCGGCCGACGCCTCACCCCGGAAGTACCCCGGTCTCTGCTGGGCGGCCGGCTCCGGTATCCGGCGTCGTCCGATTCCGATCGCAACGGCGGTTGGATTCGTCTTGCTCGCGGCCGTGATCGTTCAAACGCTGATCGCCCGTCGAGTGCTTCGGTAGTCGACACCATGTGACCAACTCTTGTCCGGGTTGGTCTGAACGAGTTGACGCCGCGTTCTCGTAGACCATCCGTTGGGAATCGACCGAACCAGCGTCCGTTCGACGCAAGCTCTTGCTGTGGCGTCACGGCTTTTTGACTCGAGTCGGCTGTTCCCCGACCTCGAGAAGCCGGTAGACAACTACGGGAACGATTTCCAGCGCATCGTTCGAATCAGATAGATCAGCGGGAAGCGGGCCGTTGGGCCGTCCGATCCCCGCCTCTTTCATCGGCTACAAAAGCAGTTCGAAGCCAACCGGGTGACGGCCCGCAGTTCGACGGTTCGACGAACGGTACGGCGTCTGTTATATACTTGTCATCCCTCCGGAGGACAACAGTTACATAATCAAAATCAGAGGATAAAATCCACCACAATACTATTTACATTTCATATTTAAATGTATTAAAATACTGTCTCTCACAGACTATACTCACGATAACAAACAAGAACCTGTCGAAAGCATCGGATGGAATGCTCCAAGATACGCTTTCGCGAAGATCTGCGCTAGCGCTTGTGGCCGGGAGTGCGATTACAGGTGCTGGTATTGCGACGACATCTGCAGACGACGAAGTGGATGGCGACGAATCCGTCTCTCGTGATTCACACGTCATTCTCGAAGGAACTGACCACGAAACTACGGTCTACACGACGGAAGCGCAGGCGGATGGACCGACCGTTCTCGTCGTCGGCGGCGTTCACGGGAACGAGGTCGCTGGATACGCAACTGCAAACGAGATCGCCGAGTGGGCAATCGACGCCGGAACGCTCGTCACGATTCCCGAAGCGAACGCGACAGCGGTCGATCAGCAAGGTCGTGCCGGCGCTGACGGTGTCGACCTTAACCGGCAGTTCCCCGAGAGTAGCGAGCCACAGACTGAACTCGCACGGGGACTCTGGGACGTCGTCCTCGAGAACGAGCCGGACATCGTTATCGATCTCCACGAGTCGACGGGTATCTACGCGGGCGATCCCGTCGATGGTGTTGGCCAGGCGATTTTCCGGTCGAACTCGCCCGATGCCACGACAACTGCACAGGACGCAGTCGACCACGTCAACGGCGAATACGTCGACGAGTCAGATCCATTATTCGAGATCGGCAACTTCACCCGTTCGGGGGTCGAGCCGAGCGGACTGCTCGTTCACAAAGCGACTCGCGATCTCGACGCCGACGCGTTCCTGGTCGAAACGCTCTCGACCGATCACGACCTTGAGACGCGCGTCGAGTGGCAATCAGTGATCGTCGAACGCCTGGTCGAAGACGCCCTCTTCCCGGAGGAGGAGCCGGACAATGGACACGGATCCGGTGATGATATCGACGAAGACGAAGAATCTGCCGACGAAGACGATGAGTTCGCCGAGGACGAGCAAACCGACGATGACGCCTCGGACTCGCCGACCGCTGAAATCGAGACCGATCCGGCGGGAGCCAAAGACCGCTCGCTCGAGCCCGGACAGACCGTCACGCTCGATGGGACCTGCGCCGAAACGCCGAACGAGGCAATCGAAGCATACGAGTGGAGCGTTTACAGCGACGATCAGTACGATAAAACTGGCGAAACGATAGACGTGACGATCGCCAAAGACGGCGAGTACTCGGTCGGCCTTCGCGTCGTCGACGAGACCGGCGCAACCGGAAAAACGAAGATAACCCTCTCGACGGAGTGAACCGCACCCCGGCGTAATTTTTTTGCCGAGTTCTGTGAGGAACAGGCACACAACCTCGCCTTTCAGGGCAGGGTGGATGTCAACGGATTAGTTGTCGAAGTGGACCGACGTTCGCATCTCCCAGAGTTCGTCGAACGTGATGACCTCGACGTCGGAATCGTCGATGTACTCGAGTAGCTCCTCGTAGTCGTCTTCGTCCATCGTATTATCCGCCTCGAACGTGTGGAAGTTCAGGATCGAACACTGGTTGTGTTCTTCGACGAGGTCGATACAGCGCGTCGCGATATCGAGGTCGTGACCGATCGTTCGGGGCAACGCAAGCGGATCGAAGCCGTAGACCCCCGTCGTGTTGACGTTCCCGGCCTGGTTGAAGCCGCCACAGTAGTGGTAGTCGGTAATGTACTCGAGGCTCGTTTGATCGAAGCTGTTGTGAGGGTAGACGATGTAATTCGCGCCTTCGAAGCCGTGCTCGATGAACCAGTTCTTGTCTCCGCCGAGTCGGGCCTCGAGGTCGTCTTCGTCTTCGACCTCGTGAAGCGGGCTGTGGGTCCCGTGGACGACGATTTGATCGCCCTCATCCTGTCGTTCTTGGAGCTGTGATACCGACATGATTCCGTCTCGCCCTTCCTCGGTCCACCGGGGGACCGGTGCCTGGACGGTCGAAAAGTCGTACTCGTCGTGGAGTGGCGATGCGGTCTCGTAGTAGTCGGTGGACCCATCGTCCCAGCACAGGATGACGTACCCCTGATCAGGGGTATCGTGTGTGCGGATATCGTCGATCCACACTTCGGCTTCGTCCATCGAGTGCAAGACGTGAAGTTCGATTCGATCTAACTGCCCGAGATCCGGTTCGATCTCGGTTTCCTCGAACACGCCGGGGCTCGATCGGAACCAGCCGACGTCCGGTTCGCGGTAGGTGATCTCACGAAGCGAGTAGATTTTTTCGTCGCCGAACCGATCGACGAGATGCACGTTGATGGTTATATTACCGGGTGTAGTCGTCCGAACGGCGAACGAAAGATCTCGATCCGTGAAGTCCTCGTCGTCGACGTCACGTTCGACGAGGATGTTGTCCTCACCGTCCGAGTTCAGCTTCAGACTCTGGTCGCCGGCGAAGGCGTGATCCTCGTCGGCCTCGCCTTCCCCTTCGATAACCTCCCACGGCTCGACGTCTTCGAAATCGTCGAAGGACTCTCCCGGGTCCGCGTACTCCTCCCGACTGTTGTATTCCGTTTCGAGTGGTGGAACGCCTTCCGAGAGGGCGGAGGCAGTCTGTTCGTCCGAGGACTCTCCATTCGAGTCGTCGGATCCGTTCGTAACGTCGTCTATCCGCTCGCTACAACCCGCAAGACCCGCGGCGGCGGCTGTTCCTGAGAGGGTAAGGATTCGTCGTCGCGTTGCTCGTCTACGTGACATTGCTGAGTCGATTGTACCGCCACAGGCCCCATTATTATAGATCCAATAGTCGAACGCTGGGCAGAGCGCGTCGACAGTTCGAGGGCGTCGCTATTGGGAATATGGGGAGTAATGAGGCTCACATTCGAGGACGGATCGATTTTCGGCCGTTTGAGCCCTTAACTAAGTCATAATTAATGGTCGCTTCACCGAAGTTTAGACAACGAGGTGCACGCTCTCGGGTGCTCACTGGACGGGGGTACCAGCCACAGTGACTGTCGAACGCCGCTCGCTCGTCCACTGAGGTGGTTATAGACGATGAACAAGGAACTCTTCGGCGTATTTGGCGGTATCGAGACGTTCAAGCGATTCAGATCGGACGACGAATTCGACGAAATCCTCGAAGGAAAAACGATAACCGCGGGGATCAGAGACTCCGGTCTCGGAGCACCCGGCTGGAGCGCGACGTACAGCGATGAAAACGGTATCTGTCTCATCTGGGGAGAAGCGTACGTCCCGGGCGAGGGGTCAAACGCCGCGCGCTGGCTACTCGAGCAGTATTCGATCGAGGGGGAAGACGCACTTCGAAACCTCAACGGGTCGTATCTCGCGGTTCTCGATGCTGATTCCACTGATCAGGCGTTCGTCGCCACCGATATGGTTCGGTCGCGGTCCTGTTTTTATACGGATGGACCCGGTGTGCGAGTCTTCGGAACCGATGCCAGCGAAGTCGGCCGAACGCTCGCCTCGCCCAAACTTCACCGGGACGGCGTACTTGATTTTCTTCACCTCGGCGTGACACTTGGGGAGAAAACGTGGGTCGAAGAGCTCTTCCGACTGCCGCTGGATAGCCAACTCACTTCGGATTCGGTCACCCAGTTAGACCGATTCGTCTACGAACCTCGGAACTTCGACTACGTTCAGGAACTTGCGGATCGGCTCGAGCGGGCGATCGACAGGCGGTCGAAACTGCCGGGAACGAGCGGACTCCTTCTTTCAGCCGGATACGATTCGCGTATCCTTCTGTCGCAACTCCCGGACATCGAACAGTGTTATACCGTGGGGTATCCCGAGGGACAGGAAGTCACCGGTGCAAAACGCCTCGCAGAGCAGTACGACGTAACTCATACCTCGTTTCCACCCGACGAGCGGTACTTGCGCGCACACGAATCGAAAGTTCGCTACTCGCAGGGAATCAAAGAATCACTGCATATCCACCACGCCGGATACACCGACCAAATAAGCGTCGATACGATACATCACGGGCTCCTCTGCGATACGTTTTTTCGCGGCCACTTTACCGAACAGGCCGGAATCGACGTACTCGGAAAGCGGATCTGCTTCGATCGGCTGAATTCGAACCCCGACCCGGTCGAAGTCCTGCTCGAGCGGTTCGGATATATCCCGGAAGCGAGTCTCGACCTCGCCGATCGGATGTCCTTCGATCACGATGTCGAAACCTACGTTAGAGAAACGGTCGGTGAGGCGGTCGACTCGATTGCAGACCGAGCCGATCAACCGCAGAACGAGCTTACCGGTTGTGGAATAGCGAACCAGCCGTCGATACCGTTTCACAACCACCTTTCGGATCATTTCTTTACGGGATTTCTGGCTACCGACGCCGAGCTAGTCGAGTGGCATCTACAGACTCCACCGGAGTATCGGACGACGGAAACGTTCCTTCGCGCGTTCAAACGAATCGACGAAAACGTGCTCCGACACCGTCCACCAGACAGGCCCCACGATACGGAACTCCTCAACGAAGCGGAGAGCTTCGTCCGGCGAAAGACCCCGTTTCTCTCCTCGTTCGATCCCCCTTGGCCGAACCGTGACGTTCTGTTTGACCAGTACGAGTTCGATCAACGCCTCCTCCCCGAACTCGAGTGCACTCATCCGCTTCCGGCGAGGCATAAACTCCGAATCAACGATATCCAACGCTGGCTGGGCATCTGGTCGGACAGAAAAGAGATGCTCTCACCCTGGTTGGCCCCGTCGAATACACCTTCTCTGTAGCATTTCGAAGCGAAGCATTCGTTCTGGCGGAACGAACGAAGCGTCGGACGAGTAAGATGGAGTAGGTTTCCGGGTTTGATCGCTTCGGTAACGGTTGAGGATTCGCAAGTCGACGATGTTGTATAATCCACTTAGAACAAAATTATTAACCATGAGGGAAGGTGTGAAACGGTCTATCTTGCTACCATTTCTCAAGAAACACCGTTGAAGCGTGGGAATACTTATACACCACGAAGATTTAACGTGAAACATGCGTCTGACGAGTGAAAAGGAACTGAAATATTCCGAACAAGGGGACCAGGATTCGGCAACGACAGCAACAGATTTTATCCCCGCGTCAGATCTTGTTCTACTTTCGGTACTTGAGGAACTGACGACCCCAGTTACTGTCGACGAAGTTGTCGATTCTCTCGTACATCCAGCAGACCCCTCAGTCAACACCTGGGCGGATGTCCACGAACGGCTCCACCAGGAACGACTCCCCGCGCTCGACGACGCTGGAGATATCGACTTCGATCCGGAACGTGGGACCATCACAGCTCTCGGGCCTGACCAACCGAACGATCAACTCGTTTCTCGAGCGTTCGTCGGGGCCGTTTCGATTACGCTGTTGGTTGTTCTGTTCGTTATTATCTAATCGTCGCTCTCAGTAGCGAGACCGCTACGTGGTTAGTTGAAAAAGCGGCGAGCAGTCATCAGGGTGAACAGCAACAGCATAAGTGCGCTGAGGCCGATTCCCGAGAAGACCGAGATAATCGGCATTTCGAACACCGCCCCCAGAAGTATTACGTAACAGAGGACAGTTGCGCCGATGTACCCGTCATCCCAGCCTCGCTGCTCGGCTTCGTTGTCAGCTGTCGGTTCGGTAACCGGGTCCACCTGAAGGTATCGGTCGACCTCGTCTGCGAGCGGTTTCCGTTCGACGATTCCGCGGTTCTGTTGGTAGTCGATTATTCCCGCCTTATCGAGTTTCGAGAGGTGGGACTGGTACAACGGAATGTACACGCGTTGGCGCTGGGTGGAAGTCAGTTCTTCAACGGTTGTTTCGTGTTCCCATGCCGCAACCTGTTCTGCAACGTCTCGCATACGGACTGGGCCTTCAGTTTGACGTAGATACTCCAGTACCAGCCGTCTGCGTTCATTTTGCAGTAGGTGGAATATTTCGTCTTTAGGGAAGGTATCGTTCTCCGAACTGCTTTCACCCTCGTTATCCATATCCGATTCCCCCTGTTCTTCCGAACTGATATATGTCGATTCCATCGTGGTGATTCTCACTAATCAGAAGGTGATAATAAAGGATTGGAACCGTACATCTTTTGAGAATCTATTTTCATTCAGTTCATCAATGCGAGTTTGTTTTTTGCCCATTTTATACTCTCGATTACGGGCCTGTAACGTCCAAATAACCGGACCATCCGACACTCGAGCTAAAAATTATTCCATGGTATCTCCATATGATCCGTACCGACATTACTACTGAATTTATGTACGTTCTTAATTTTGAAACGGTACAGAACCGGCGAAACACTTATAGCTCATATTACTGCCAGATACGTTATATGATTCCGAAAAGAGCCCTCTAAGCACCCCCTGATTTACCGGGCTTACAGGGGTGATAATAAACCGTGAGCCGACCGTAGATCGCCATATGAGTGACACCGACTGGTGGTTTCTCGACCTCGCACTTCTCGTTGCAGCTACTGGTGCCGTCGCCCTCGGCCTGTTTAGCGGTATTTCGGGCGCTATTCGGGTCCTGTTAGCGATACCACTCGTTCTCTTATTCCCCGGATACGCCCTCGTAGCGGCTCTCTTTCCCGGTGATGCGAGTGGAGAACAACACTCGTTCGACGAAGAACAAACGGGGTTCGATAAATCTGCACTGCTTAGCGGCGGTATTAAGCCCACAGAACGCTTCATTTTGTCAATCGCTTTCAGTGTCGCACTCGTCCCCGGAATTGCCCTCATTACGACCGTAACCCCATGGGGTGTGACCGTCGAACCAGTGCTTTTCGGGATTTCATTGTTGACGATCTGTCTCGCGCTCATCGGAATCCTCTCCCGGTATCAGCTTTCGCCAGCCCACCGATTCGCTCCATCACAGATACTCGTCCTCCCAATTATTACAGGTGATCAGTCGACCCCGTACAACCGAACAAATACGCGACCGTACAATATCGCGATTGCGTTTGGTCTCATCCTATTGGTTGCCAGTGCCGGATTCGCCGTTGCTAATCCGGTACAACCGGACGGGTTTACCGAGTTCTCCGTCGAAACATCGGACCTCGATGGTGAGACGGAAACGATGTACGAGTCGACGTTCACTGCAGGCGAGCCACAGGAAGTGCCGATTTCGATTACAAACCAGGAGAACGGCGACCGGACATACACCGTCGTTGCACTCATTCAACAGGTTGAGTACGGCGATGGTGGCGAGGTGACGGTCGAATCGGAAGCAGAACTCACCAACGAAACAGTGAGCGTTTCCGAGGGTGAAACGCACGAACAACCACTGGAGATCACGCCATCGGCGGACGGTGAACAACACCGACTGGTATTATTGCTTTACGAAGGTGATTCCCCGTCCGACCCAGCAGTTGATACCGCCGATCAATCGCTCCCACTTCCGATCGAACTCGAGTAAGTAGTAGACGTCTTATTCTTGCGTCTCGGCCCGTATTTGGTTGCACCGCGAGGTTCTAACGACGTTCAGACCCCCGTCTCATTATCACCATGTTATCGAAGCTGGCGAGATCTAACACATGGATAAGTGGGACGTAAAGAGGTTCTACGGCTCTGTTCTCTCACGGATGTCAAACGATCGATCAGCGCTTCCGGCACGATCAGTTCATCCGTGTGAGGAGTTGTAATACTGTCGGCTGTACGTCGTCACGATTCTCATCGCCTCGGGGGAGAGAATCTTTCCATAGGTACAGCCGACAGTCTACACTACCAGCTGTCAGACGTGCTCGGTACCCGCGATAGTGATAATCCAGACTATTCTCAGCAGAATTTAACAGTGATTGAAACCACTATAACGCCGGAAACAGATCCGAGCGGCGCAATTCCCAGCGGGATGGAATTCGCGAATACTATCCCGCACTCAGCTTCCGTGTGATGGACTTTCACTCCGAAGTGGCCAACACCTCACTCGAGGCAACGAATCCGATCAGTCACGGACTGGCCGCCTCACTGCGGAAGTGGAGTTCCTTGGCGCGCTCGAGACGAAAGAAAACCGATCTGCAGAAACGCCAATGTCCATTTCGGATTCTCTCACAGTTCGTCGACAGCCGCTCGTGGGACCGCTCACTCTCGCTCGCGGATCGGTACGAGAGTTGGAGTCGGTCGTTGGAAAACCCGACGAACGCGTTGTAACGAGAAAAATTCCGACGTCGAGGCGAAGACGGGACCGCCACTCAAACCTGGTTTCGATGTCCCAATCGAGGACATCACGCCGAGTTCAGTTAGTCGCCGGCGAAGCCGTACAGAACGTTACTTCGCCGTTCGTGTATACGGCTCCCTGGTCCGGTCGACAGAGTTGCTCTTGTGAGATGGATTTGGTCCGCTGTTCGCCGTCGAGGTCTTCGAAGTAGGTGGCATCGGTCGACTGCGCCGATCGATAGACGGTATAGTCGTGATCCGCCGCCCCATCGTCGGGGATCGTCGCATCCGTCGAAGATGGATAGGCGCCGGTTCGACTGATCACCGTGTGATACGGATGATCGGTGTGGAGCTGTTGTTCTGGAAGAATCTCGTTTCCGGACGGCGATCCGGTGTGCTCGCCGATCGCCTCGACCGCGGCCAGTTCCGCCTCGTCGTACGCGAGACGTTCGTGTTGATCGGAGAAGACCGGATTTTCGGCGTTGCTCTGGACGGCGACTATCATCGCGCCCGGATAGACGAGCGTAAACACCAGTAAGACACAAACCACGATCTCAGGCGAGAGGTTTTGTCTGAACGAACGAAGGCCGATAGCACCGAGAATCGCCATCGGCGCGAACAGGAACGCGAACCACCGAGTCGGAATGAAGTTTCGGATGCCGAACATCGGCAGGACGAGGACAAACACCAACATGATCGCCGCAGCGAGCAGTAGCGTAAAGACGGATTGCTCGGCGCGACGCCTGTGGACGACGTACAGACAGCCTGCAAACGTTACGCCGAGCAAGAGTAAAAATCCGAGCGCGTCCAGGTACGGAACGGCCTGCTCGAGCAACGTCGAGGACTGCTCGGCACCGTCAGCACCGCCGTCGGCCGACCCACTCGCGATATTGAGCAGGCCGGCACTTTCCTCGAGCGTGTCGGTGAAGAAAAGCAACACCGTCGCGAGGAACGAGTTCTCTCCGTACGGAGTAAGTGACCAGATGAAGATGGTCAACCCGAAATTGAAGACGACGAGTCCGAACAGGTTGACCGGTTTCTTCGCGCGAAAGACACTGGTATCAAGTCGAGTCAGACCCAGCGGTCCGATTACGAAGATAACCTGCGCGACGAACGCGGCCAACAACAGGACGAGCATGATGAACGTCGAAACTTGATGGGTGAGAATTATCGCGATCCCAAAGAGGATCAGGAGCGAGAAGTCGCGAATCGTATACTCGACTCGCATCACCCTGATCAGTGCGTACAACATCCCGAGGAAGAACACCAGACCAAGACTCGTCGGGATGAGGTGGAGCCCCCACATCGTGACGTGACTGGCGAACGCGAACAACGCGGCCGCCAACGTCGCCCATCGGTCCGACACGAGGAGATTCGCCGTCGCGTAAATGAGGAGTACCGAGAACGGCATGAGGATCCCCATCGAGAGATATAACGCGGTTCGAAGGGAGACGTCGTAGACGAGCGAACTCGCCACGACCAGCAGGTGATAGAGCGGCGACCCGTAGTGCTTGTCGTGGGAAATCGCACCCAACATCTCGGCGTCGTAAATCGCTTCGACGAACTCCATGTGGGTCCAGATATCGATGCCGATGTATCCCGGCGTCGCGTACAATGCGGTAAAGCGAAAGACCAGCGCGAACAGAACGATCTGGGTTAACACGATCCCGCGATGGAAATCCCGACTATCGGTAAAGACGATCTGACAGAGAATTAGCGTCCCGATCAGACTCGAGAGCGCGAAGAACAGGATCGTCCGTTCCCCCTGAAAAACGGTCAGAAAGACCAGAGACGAGAGTCCGACGAGAACGATCGACGGCAGTGCCATTGCGACGCTCGACGGGAGCGCCAGCATTTCGTTTACGTCGTCCTGTTGGTATAACGAGACGAGATACAGGACGCAGGCGAGACCGAGGATAATCGGCACCGTTTCGAGATAGATCTGGGAAACGAACAACTGGAGCGGCAACAACGCTAACGCGATCAACAGCCCGATGATCGCGGCGACCGTATCGAGTCGAAGAGGCCTGAGTTCCGAGAGGGATTTATATTCCATGGACAACACCCCTTCGAGACGGTGCAGATTCGTTCGTTTCGAGTAACTGTCTGTAAAGGGAGACGAGCGTCTCACCCATCGACTCGAGGCTGAGCCCGTCGATCACCTCGCGTCCATCGGAGCGACCTCGCTTTCGGGCGATGGTGCTGAGACCGTTAACTAGGTCGTCGTCGTCGTCGCTGACGAAACAGTTCGAAACGCCGTCGACGGTCTCGCGAACGAATCCGACATCGGTCGAAACGACCGGAAGGTTACACGCGGATGCCTCTTTGACGACCATTGGGCCGCTTTCACGCTTTGATGTGACCAGAAGGGCGTCGCTCGCGTTCATGTAGTAGGGCATCTCGTCGTGGTCGACGCCGTTTATTGCCCGCAGTTGAAGGTCGGTTTCCGTTTGCTTGGCGAGCGTTCGAGCGCGCTCGAAGTCTTTGACCGACCGCTCCGTGTCGTAGGGAAACAGCACAACCGGTTTGTCGGTATCCCAGCCGACACGCCTTCTCGCTTTTATCTGCGAAATCGGTCGAAAGATATCCGTATCCACGCCGAACGGGATTAGTTCGTGCGGCGTCTCGAGTCGCTTTGCCATCGCTCGACTCGGAGCGACCACGGCGTCCGATCGCCTGGCCCCGTGTTGACTGATCGATCGAAGCCACTTCTGGTCGCTCATCAGATCGGTTCCCCACAGCGTCAGCACGACAGGGCGGGTCGGCTGTGCGAGCGCGAACGGAACGGTAAGTCCGTAGTTCGCGTGGACCAGGTCGAAGTCAGTCGACCGAATGGCTGAAAGAATCTTTGGGTAGTATCGAACGTAGTCGAGCGGCGTTCGACCCGAATCCCCGTCGTATTCGCCCGGGACGCCGAGGACCGTACACTCGATACCGCGGTCCTCGAGAACCGATACCTGTTGTTCGAAAAACGGTCGCGGAGACGTGACCAACTGTAGTACCTTCATTGTGCTAGCTCGGGTTAGTCGCGAGTGCGGACCGATCCGGGTCGACCGCGCCTGCTTTCGTTTCGATGATATCGACGATCAGTTCCGTCACGTCGATGCGTTCCTCCAGGAGACGCTCCCGTCGCCGCTCCCACGTTTCGACGTCGTCGTCTGCCGATTCGACGATCGAAACGGCCTTTTCGAGCGATTTCGCGTGCCGATCCGCATCGTTGAACCCGAACAACAGCTCGTACTCCTCCTCGAGTTCGGTCGTGTATCCGAGCGGTTGGGAATTGACATAGACGGACGGCGTTCCGAGCACCGCTGCCTCCGCTGCCGTCGTCGCCCCCTCACCGACGACGACGTCGGCGAACGCGAGGAGATCATGCATCCGTTCGGGAGCCGCCGTAAATTCGTAGGATTTCAGATCGGCCGGCGGATCGCCTTCCGCGGTGAGCAACACCTTTGCACCGGCCTCCTCGAGTCGGTCGACGACCTCGTGTGGGTCGTCGAACCCCCCCTGTCCGACGTCGTGTGAGGCCTCCCAACTACTCAGTCTGACGACGGCGAAGGTGTCGTCTCGATCCACTCCAACGGTCTCGAGGACGGTCGGATCGGGATCGAACCGGTTGGGATGGAGGTACGCCAGCTCGTGATAGCCGGGGTAGGTTACCTGTTTCGGACCGATTTCGCCGTCGTAACACGCCGGAGTACAGATCACGTCGGCGAAGGGATACCCGAGCTTCTGAATGAGCGCCGCGTGCTCGGTGTCGTAGAAAACGATGCTCTTCGACCGGAGGATCGTCCCAATGTGAGCCGCGGCGACCCCGCCGATCGCGGTGATGACATCGGGCTGGATTCGTTGGGCTCGGCACAACAATCGTGCCTCGTAGGTCGCCTGGACGGTCGCGAGCGATAGCATCGAGTCGGAGTCCGTGGCCAGAAGCTCGTACTCGATTCCGTAGGCCTCGAGCAGGGCAACTGCAACCCCGCTCTCTCGAGCGAAGACGTGAACGTCGTGTCCTCCGGAATCCAGTTCCGAGATGGCGTTGCGAAAGAAGTGGACGTGGCCCGGGTGCTGTATCGTAACGATGATGTCCATTAGTGTTCCCCCTCGTTGTCGAATCGTTTCGCTTGTTTCGTGCTCCCCATCCCGCATCCGTCAGCCGAGTCGATCAACGGCGTTGCGTTGTTCATCATAACTTCCGATAGACGAATCCTGCATCCGCCGCGTCGGCCTCCTCGAGCGCGCCCATTACGTCTACTAGCGCAGGGTTCTCCGCGACATCAGTCGCGACCGCGGAGAGGTCGATGTGTTCGAACTCGGCGTGTGGCGTCGCGAGCAAAATCGCGTCGAATCCGTCGAAGGATAGGGTTTCCTGGACGTCGATGCCGAACGATTCTCGGACGACATCGTTGTCGGCGAACGGATCGTAGCCCTCGATATCGATGTCGTACTCTTGGAGGACTTCAATGACATCGGCGACTTTCGAACTTCGGATGTCACCGACGCCCGGCTTGTACGCCAGGCCGAGCACCAGAACCCGGCTCGTACTGAGCGCCTTTTTGCAGTCGTTGAGCGCTTTGATCGTCAGGTCGGCAACGTGGTTCGGAACAGATTCGTTGACTTTTCGGCTCGTTTCCATTAGCTCCGGAACGAACCCTTCCTGAGTCGATCGATACGTGAAGAAGTACGGGTCGACTGGAATACAGTGCCCCCCCACTAACCCCGGTCGGTATCCGTGGAAGTTCCACTTCGTACTCGCGGCATCGAGGACCTCCTGCGTATCGACGTTCATGTGATCGAACGCGATCGAGAGTTCGTTGACGAAGGCGATATTGAGATCCCGCTGGGTGTTTTCGACGACCTTGGAGGCCTCGGCGACTTCGATCGAGGGGGCGCGGTGAACGCCCGCGTCCACGATGGACTCATATAGCGTCGCGACGTCCTCGAGGACTTTCTCGGTTTGACCGCTGACGACCTTGACGACATCCGCGAGGCCGTGTTCCGCGTCGCCGGGAGTTGCACGTTCCGGTGAGTACCCGACGAAAAAGTCTTCACCAGCGGTCATTCCGGATGCGTTTTCCAGTGCTGGGATGAGCACCTCTCGAGTCGAGCCGGGGTAGACTGTCGATTCCAGAATAACCGTCGTCCCGGCGTCCATCTTCGATCCAACCGTCGTCCCCGCGCTCTCGACGTAGCTCAGATCCGGGCGGTCGTCGTCTCGAACCGGCGTCGGCACGGCGATGATAACGTATTCTGCTTGGGTTAGCGCCGCCGCATCGGTTGTGTACGTGAGTTCGTCCTGCTGGACCGCTTCGTCCGTCAGATCTCCGGTCGTATCCGTCCCCCCCTGCAGCGTCTCGACGGTCGAGTCGTCGACGTCGTACCCGATAACGGGATACGAAGACGATGCGAAGCCGACCGCGAGCGGAAGCCCCACGTAGCCGAGGCCGACCACGCAGACAGTCGGTTTGTCGGCGGCCTGTCCGTGTTCGAGTGAAACACCGTTCTGTTCGGAATTGAGTGTCTGATGGCCGCTTTCTTGCTCGTCATTTCGATCCTCGGTATCGCTAATTGTTGGGGTCATAGGTAATATATCGTTTTGGTCCATCGCACGCGGCTGTGCGACGGAACCGCGTAGACGGCGGTTCCGTATTCGTGGAACCGGCTTCACACTCGACAAGCAGGTTTGATCGGTTTACTATACCGCAGATAAACAGTTGTGGCACCCTCACGTGTGCTCGAACCTATCGATAGCGGCTACAATAGCGGAAATACCGCACAAACAGCGATTTGTATCGCCTCGAGAGTTAGCAGCCTGTTAAACGCGACTGTGTAAACCCATAATGAAGGTGCTATAGAGCGGCTACATAATACGATCAGCGTGCTGTCGAGGCGAGCTCGGCCACGCCCCGATCACCCAAATGGCGAAACTATGGTGCCCAGTTCACAGTCCGATAACGGCGTTTTCCAAGCCGCGGTGACTAGTATTGACTCCGCCGAAACCGTTCCGGGTTCGATTTCGCAATTCGGCGACGTTCCGGACGTATCGACGGTTCACGTCCCAGAAATAATCGAAATTTCGGCAGGGCCTCCCCTCTTGATTCAGATGATTCGGACGGTTTCAGATCTGGAGGCTGCCCTGATCGTGATCCTCTTTCTCATGATCACGGCGCTCGTTGGTATACGGGTTACGGAAGCGATGTCGGATCGCGAACTTTCGGTGCCGACACAGGCGTTGGCCTCCGACGAGCAACGCGAATCCGTCCCACAGAACGAGACGACTCCGCGGGAGCAACCACCCGCCTACGAAAGCGTCGTCTCAGCCGAGACCCCGCCCGAACTGTTAAGCGATGAAGGGCAAGTCGTGCGATTGCTCGTCGAAAACCACGGTCGAATCCGCCAACACCAGATCGCGGAAGAAACCGGATGGTCGAAGTCGAAAGTCAGCCGAACGCTCTCAAAGATGCACGATAGCGGAACGATCGAGAAGACATCGCTCGGGCGCGAGAACGTTATCACGCTCGCGAGAGACGAAATCAACGAAAACAATCAGTCGGACTCGGACAACGTCGGTAACCCGGTCGCCTGACCCCGCCAAATCGGTCTTCGTGGGTGATCGATAGTATCCTCTCGTGTCGAATCGCGTTTCCTCATTTCGCTTCGATCGAATAGTAACGCTGTCAGTATCGGCTGTCAATTACTCATCTCATATCGTTCTTTATTTCCCCGTATTCCGGCCCGACAAACAGCGTCAAGAGGGAACTCCTGTCCAAGATCCTCTCTCGTTTAAAACATCTTATCCGCTTTCGGAGCTCCCGGCGTCGCCACGTTCACCGAAGGTACTAATCGTTTTTTCGCGTCCGTATATCCGCTCTCAGGAGTCAGCTGATCGTGTCTATCTAACAACAATCCTCGGCACTCGTTTGGAGACCTCGGTTAGCAGTTTGATAACGCCAACGAGAAGGGCTGTACACTCCATATCGACGTAGTGCAACTATTTTCCGAGCGCGGGTCGATTGTCTGACGTTCGATCCAACTAGAATCGAATATACACACAGATATACTCAAATAATACACTCTCTTTTGCTTTTTTCTGGAATATATCGGCACAAACCACTCATTATACACTCGATAGGTGGCGGCTTACCTGTACTATAGTAATGGCCCCAAAAGGATATGCGCTAGTAGATACCTGAGTCGTCCCTCAACGGACGCCATATACGGGTATGAGATAACGATGATACGAGACACCACCATATCTGAGGCTACTCTTTCGAGTCGGACTTTCAGTACCGTCGTAGCCAAGGGGCCCGTTTCCAACGACTGTACAGTGACGAACAGAACACTGAAATCTGGCCTACGAGCACGGATGCAACAAGTATCGGCGACTGAGGTGTGTCACTAATGTGTGGTATTATTGCACGGATCGGTCACGGAGATGCCGCAGAAACGCTACTGTCTGGCCTCGAGAACCTCGAGTATCGTGGCTACGATTCCGCAGGTATCGCAGTCCAGAACGGATCGGGCGTCAAAGTCCACAAATGTTCGGGTGAAGTATCCGAGCTCAAGTCACAGCTCGAAGTCCGTCCGAACGGAAACATGGGAATCGGCCACACGCGGTGGAGTACCCACGGACCGCCAACCGACGAGAACGCCCACCCACACACCGATACTGTCGGCGACGTGGCCGTCGTCCATAACGGCGTTATCGACAATTACGACGAACTCAAAGCAGACCTCCAATCGAAGGGGCACGAATTCGAGAGCGATACGGACACGGAAGTGATCCCGCACCTGATCGACGAGTACCGGGACGAGACGGGTGACACCGAAGCGGCCGTTCGAAAGGCCGTCTCGACCCTCGAAGGAAGCTACGCAATCGCCGCTATCGTCGACGGAGAGGAAGCGGTGTACGCCGCTCGAAAGGGATCGCCGCTCGTCCTCGGTCTGGACGACGACGAGTGGTTCCTCGCGAGCGACGTTCCAGCCTTCCTCGATTTCACCGACGAAGTCATCTACCTCGAAGAGGGGGATATCGTCGTGCTCGAACCCGACTCGTATCAGATTACGGATCTCGAGGGAGAGCCGGTTAGCCGCTCGACCGATATCGTCGACTGGGATCCCGAGGACGCGGGCAAGGGCGAGTTCGACCACTACATGCTCAAAGAGATCTACAATCAACCGACCTCGCTCTCGAACACGATCGAGGGTCGTGCCGAGGACGGCGAGGTCGTTTTCGAGGACCTGCCCGCGGGCTCGTTCGACGATATCGACGCCGTCCAGTTCGTCGCCTGTGGCACGTCCTATCACGCCGCGATGTACGGCGGCCAGTTGCTTCGCTCGGCCGGAGTCCGTACCGAAGTCCTGCGAGCGAGCGAGTACGAATCGACGACCGGCCCGGTCGACGAGAACACGCTCGTCGTCGCAGTCACGCAGAGCGGCGAAACCGCCGACACCTTGGAAGCTGTCCGCGAAGCGACCAGTCGCGGTGCTCGCTCGCTCGCGGTCACCAACGTCGTCGGCTCGACCGCCGCCCGGACCGCCGACGATGCCGTCTACATTCGGGCCGGACCGGAAGTCGGCGTCGCCGCAACCAAAACGTACTCGTCTCAGGCGGTCACGCTCGCGTTACTCACTCAGCGTATCGCCACTGACCTGCCCGATGCGGAGCCGGCGGAAGACAAAGAGGGGATGCTCGAGACGCTCCAGGACTTGCCCGGTCACGTCGAGCAGGTGCTCGAATCGAGCCGAGCGGAGACCGTCGCTAAAGAACGCCTGGACAGCAAGTCGTACTTCTTTATCGGCCACGGACTGAGCCACTCGGTCGCGCTCGAGGGGGCGTTGAAGTTCAAAGAGATCACCTACGAGCATGCCGAAGGGTTCGCTTCTGGACAGCTCAAACACGGTCCCCTCGCGCTCGTAACCGATGAGACGCCGATCTTTGCCGTCTATTCAGGTGGTGGAGACGAGAAGACGAAGACGAACGCGATCGAAGCCCAATCTCGGGGTGCGCCGATCGTCGCGGTCGGTCCCGACGACCATTCGCTCGTCGATGTGGCCGACACGCATCTTTCGGTTCCCGACACCCACCCCGTCTGGGCCGGCTTGCTCGCGAACGTTCAGCTCCAGCTCGTTTCCTACCACGCGGCAAAACTGCTCGATCGACCGATCGACAAGCCCCGAAACCTCGCAAAGAGCGTCACGGTCGAATGATACGTTTTCGTTCCTGCTAACCGATCAACTTCGTAGTGGCCTGTTCTCGAACTGAATCAGCACTTCTTAGCGACGTCCACTCGAGTGCGACGTACGGTGCGTTCACGAAGAGGAGGGGATTGGCGGACAAACGTCACAACCACTCGAGGATGGGGTTCGTCCGTCTCAAAGAGATCAGTTCGAATCGACGAGTTGGACGAAGTGCCACGACGACCCAATCACGTTACTGTCGCCGAGCACACCCACTGGATTCCCGACGTGATCGGCCCGCTCTAATTACCGAACTCACAAAATCCAACCGCAGGTTCGGTTGGTGCGTCTGTCCGGGTCGGGGCGCGTAAGCCGCCCAACTGTATCCCGCTTGCTTATCGAGCAGAGGGTGCTATCGCACGGCTGAGGAACTACAAAAGCCTCGGGCCACCGCGCCCAAGGCTGTTTATTCTGGCATCTGTCCAAACCAACGCCACTCGAAGGAACTGTTTCGGGCACCAGGGACACCGACGAACAACCGCTTTCAGAAGGGCAACAACGGACAGACGGGTTCGCATACGCGGATCCGGATCCGGATGAGGTGTGGGGTAGATCGACACGCCGTTACTCGAGCGTGACCCGGCGTGATCAGCGCTTTTCGGGGGCCGACGACTGGTGCCTCCCACTCCGACCAAAATCGAGTTGGCCCAACGCGTGGATAGGACCGACAGCGACTGGCCTTTCTCCGATCAAATAGCAATTACGACGGCTTCGGAGGAAACTGTGGCCGTGCAAGCGAACAACGGCGAGCGAACAGAATACCGGTTAGACGAACGCAGACGCGCCGCCAAACCGGCTACTCCGCTTCGAGTTCGAGCGTGATCTCTTCGTCGTCACCGTCGATATCGACCGAATCTTCCGCTTCTTCGTAACCGTCCGCGTCGGCTGTGACTATGTATTCCCCGTTCTCGCGTTCGAATTCGGCCTCGCCGTCGTCGTCAACTTCCTGGTCTTCGCCACTGAAGGCACCGAAGAAGTCGTCATCGGCGACTTCGACCGTCGCATTGTCGAGCGAATTCCCATCGTCATCCTCGACCACGGTCGTCAGTGTGTGTAGCCCTGCATCGTCGTCTTCGTCATCATCGTCTTCCGCCTCGAGTTCGAGCGTGATCTCTTCGTCGTCACCGTCGATATCGACCGAATCTTCCGCCGCTTCGTAACCGTCGGCGGAGGCAGTGACGGTGTACTCTCCATCCTCGATGCTAAACGCCGCCTCACCATCGTCGTCGGTTGTCGTTTCCGCGTTGACACCAGGCCCGCCGTCGACCTCGACGGTAGCGTCTTCGACTTCATCGCCGTCATCGTTCTCGACCGTGGTCGTTAGCGTGTGTTCTTCGTCTTGCTCGTCATCTTCGCTTTCGTCTGCTTCGTTCTCATCATCTGCTTCGTCTTCATCATCGGCTTCATCGTCGGCTTCATCGTCGGATTCGTCAGCATCAGTATCGTCCGCCGCTGATTCCTCGTCACTGTCGTCCTCATCACCCCCGTCGTCCGCTTCTTCGACTTCTCCATCGTCGCTATCCCCGTCATCGCCATCACCCTCGTCTTCATCGTCATCGCCGGCCGAGGAGTCACCGAACCGGTCACTTACCGAATCGATTGCACTGTTGATCGACACGCCGCTTGCCGCAAAGATGAGCCCTGTCAGTAACAGGAGGACACCGACGACGGTCAACAGAATTTGAATACTGCTTTGAATCGAACGGGTATTTGAACCCTGTTGTCGAGCGTTAGGAGACATAACTGTCGTGTCGATTACCGACTCGGACGGGTTCCCGTCCGCGAGATCCCGACTCGATTCATCTCGAGCGCAAGAGAGTCCGATAGCGCCGATGGTATCGCCCATCGCCGTCCGTATTCCAGCCACTGGCCTGAAAGTGAGCGTCGGGACTTCGATCGAACCGCTGGTCCGATCGGCGATGGCGTAGATGGATGCATTACGATTATGGTTTCTCCTCTGGGCGGTTCACTATAGTGATTATAAGACCGTTTCAAACGGACAACGCTCTTCAACACCAGTGGAAATTGCCAATAGAAATAACAACAACCCGGATTTCCGAGGCTCTATTTCCGTTATTTCCTGTCTTTACAAGACACAGTTGTGAAGAGAATTAATGGCTGGCCAAACGAGCACGTTGGTTCTACTAGTTGCATCTATCCAGTAGGGAAGCATCGTCTTCCTCGTTCTGGAACCTCGTTTGGCGTTTAACAGGTTCATATTATCGGTGATAGATAGACTCTGTTCAGCCATGAGTGACTATACGCTTGCTTTCAAACCCGCAATTGGTCTGTACGGGCAACACGACCCCAGTGCTGTCCTCTTCGAAGACGGGACACCCGTGTTCGGTGTCGAAGAGGAACGGCTCACTCGCCAAAAACACGCCCCCGACACCTTCCCAACGAACGCTATCAATGCCTGTCTGGACTACCGACAACTCGCTCTCAGCGATCTCGACACGATCTTCCTCCCCTACGATCCAAGTCTTCGGTCTAACATTCGATCTCACTACTTCGGCGATGCGATCCGCGCGCCAGGAATAACGAGAAAAATCTCCGCGATCGAAGAAGCCATCGTCACCGAGTTTCAGAGCCAACTGCTTCCGACGCGAAAGATCGAATCCCGTCTCGAAGAAATCGACACGCCCGTTCCACCGATCGAGCGACTCTCACACCACCGATGTCACGCAGCAAGCGCGTTCCACCCGTCCGGGTTCGACGAGTCACTCGTCGTGACGATCGATGCGAAAGGTGAGTACGACTCGACCGTCGTATGGCGGGGTGACCAGGGAGGGCTAGAGCGGGTCAAGACCTACGAACATCCGAACAGCCTCGGGCTATTCTTTGCGATCGTTACCGAGTATCTCGGCTACCGGATGTTCAACGGGGAAGGGAAGGTGATGGGATTGGCTCCCTACGGGAACGAGAATCCGCAGATCGAGCGTGCGTTACGGTCGCTGATCGACGTCGAAGAATCGTACGACGTAACCGAACTCACGAAGCGATGGGGAACCGGCCACGGCGTGGAACTCTTGGAGGAAGTCTTCGACCGGACTCGAAAGGACGAGCCTGAATCGTTCGATCAGTGGGAGAAAGACCTCGCGTACACCGCTCAGAAACTGCTCGAGGAGATCGTTCTCGAAATCGTACAGACGCACACGAGAACCGTCGGTTCGAATAATATCGCTCTCGCCGGCGGCGTCGCTCTCAACTGCAAACTCAACAAGCGTATTCGGGAATCGGAACACGTCGACAACGTGTTCGTCCAACCCGTTGCAAACGACGCGGGACTCGCACTCGGGGCTGGGTGGGTCGGTCAATCACCGGCCACTGTCGACCGACTATCGACGGT
Source organism: Halostagnicola bangensis (assembly GCF_054653435.1). Classification (NCBI taxonomy): domain Archaea; kingdom Methanobacteriati; phylum Methanobacteriota; class Halobacteria; order Halobacteriales; family Natrialbaceae; genus Halostagnicola; species Halostagnicola bangensis. The sequence continues at coordinate 3,105,505 of NZ_BAAIGG010000002.1, forward strand.
ATACCTCGGTCCGGAGTACGACTCGAACGAGATCGAATCACAGCTCCGGACCACCAAGATCGACTACAACAAACCGGATAATCTCGAGCGGTACGTCGCCGAACGGATCGCCGACGGCGCGCTGGTCGGGTGGTTCCAGGGTCGAATGGAGATGGGGCCTCGAGCACTCGGCTCGCGGAGCATCCTCGCCGATCCCCGAACGATCGACTCGCGTGACCAGGTTAACCGGTTCGTCAAGCACCGTGAAGAATGGCGTCCGTTCGCCCCCTCTTTGCTCGAAGAAGCGGCTGAGGAGTATCTCATCGACGGTCAGACATCTCCGTTCATGATCGAGGCGTTCGATATCGAACCCGAGAAAGAAGACGAATTGAGCGCCGTCGTTCATCCCGCGGATAGTTCGACGCGCCCCCAGACCGTTCGAGAGGACCAACACGGGCGATACTACAGATTGATCGAAGCGTTCGGTGATATCACGGGCGTCCCGGTCCTCCTGAACACCTCGTTCAATGACAACGGCGAACCGATAGTGAACACGCCGATCGAAGCAGTCAAAGATTTCTACGGAATGGGGCTCGATCTCCTCGTACTCGAGGATTACGTCCTCGAAAAGAATGCGGTGGGTTCGTTCCCGGATCAAGCCACCAACGAACCGGTTACCACTCGGTCCGCCCAGCACGACGGCAGGTACGAACAGAAACGACCGATCCGAAACGGATAGCGGACAGTTCTGCCTCTGTTTTGACACATCTGCGTTCTTTCTGTGGACGCTCGTTGGCCCGCTCGAGGCCGTCGGCAGTTACACAGCACAGTCATTGAATCAGCCCACGGCGGATGCACTCGATTTCGGAACGGGTCTCGTCTCCGATCTCGAGAACGATGGTTGCCGTGTGAGCGTTCTCATCCGAATTCAACGTCGCACTTGCGACTCACGACGTTGTTTGCAAAGAAGTGCTCCGACAGGGATTCGAACCCGATGTAAATCCTCGCTTCACTCGGATTTCCGTGATTCGAATCCAGGGTCGCATTTACGACTCACCGTTTTGTTCGTCGTAAAATGCTCCGACAGGGATTCGAACCCTGGTCATTGCCGTGAGAGGGCCGAAGCAACCCGAGGGGCAATGATGTAAACTTACCCGAACCGTCCTCCTGAAACGGCCGATTTCAACCGTGTAGAGCCACATATGTGCTTGATACGGATAAGGAACCCACTTAATTGCCCGAGACGATTATCCGGTTCACCCGAATCGATTTACACCCGGTCCGACCGAACCCAGGTAGGTTGCCTCGACGGTCAATCGAGGGCAGCAAAGTGGGATCGCTAATCTGCCGATCCTTTATATAAACACCGGGTTGTTTTCAGGGTCGATGCCCCGTTCAACCCAACATAACCGCGTTTCTTTATACGTGCTCGGCAGATCGATCTTACCGGTTATATTCCACTCAGCTCTATTAGGAACTCATCTCTTGACCCGTATTCAAAACATCACACATTGCTGGCAGATTGACCATATAATGCACTGGCCGAACGATACAACTCAGTCTGCGTTTCAGGCATACTCGCAATCCCCGCCGTAGAGAGAGAGACACCACTTCAAAGATCATCGAAATAAGACGTTGTCTTTGGAGTTCCTCATCGCCTTTACGAGGAAAGACGCCGAAGGCGTCTCGAACCACTTGACCCCGAGGCGGTTCACCTATAGAAGTTCAGTATGTTCGCGGTGGTCGCTCGAGAATGTCGAAAATTTCGCGTGCGCGAAACTCCCGATTCCGCTCTTTCTCGGTCGTTTCCTCGAGAACACCTTCTTCCTCGAGGCGATCGAGCGCACGATAGGCAGTCGGCCCAGTCACGTCAAGCAATTGCTTCACCACAGCCGCAGTGAGATACGGCTGTTCGAAGAGGGTACACGCAAGTTGTGCATACGCAGCAGCGTTGTCACCGTATTCGGATTCGTATTCCTGCTGCAACGTGTACAACTCCTGTGAGCGCAACAGCGATTCTTCTGCTTGCTGGCGAATCCCCGTCACAAAAAACTCAATCCAATTCTCCCACTCACCGTACTTCCGGACTGCAGTCATGCGATCCACATACGTCTCCTTGTAGCGATTGAAGTACTCGCTCAGATAGAGTGTCGGCTGCTCGAGGTACCCCTGATTATAGAGTTGGAGCGTGATGAACAGTCGTCCAAGTCGACCGTTGCCATCTCCGTACGGGTGGATCGTCTCGAATTGATAGTGTGTGAGCGCGATATCGATGAGCGGGTGGTAGCTCCCGCCGGTCCGGATGTACGTCAACAGTGCATCCATCAGCCCGTTGACGACGCTCGGAACGGGAGGAACAAACTCACCGAGGTGGTTTGGGACCGTTTTGAACGCTCCGATGGTGTCCGTTTCACGCCGATCGTCCGGAACGTCGGTGAGGAGCGTCTCGTGAAGGCTATGAAAAAGATCAACCGAGATGTCGTCCCCATGATCGAGCGCATCAATGCCGTTCTCGAGTGCTCGTTCGTAATTGAGGACCTCTTGGACGTCTTTCGTTTCGTCGACAGCTCTGGCTGGGTCGCTGTCGGATTCCGGATTGTCTAGAGATCTGGTTTCGAAACTATAGAGTGCGTTGTAATCGATATCTGCCCCCTCGATTTCAGCTGACTCCATCGCTTCTTTTCGAAGCAGCGATGTGTACAAGACAGGAGCGAAATCAGTTGTCTGGCTAAAGCCACTGAGTTTTCCGAGCCAAAACGTCGCCTCCGAAAGCGTTTCGTAAAAATCCTCCTCAAACTGCAGTGCAGTATCAGGCGGGAGCGGATCTGGACTATAATATGGACGCCGGTCGTATGGGACAAGTCGTCCAGGGGCCTCCTCAGATAACTCTTGCAGTGCCATTTGCAACTATTGAGTTATACACCCACCATTAGTTAAATATTGCGTCCCTAATATAACTAGCTCTGCGCCTACAAAGGGCTGCATTCAGTCTCAACGCATATTGAAAGGATATCGATTACGGGTGATTCGGCGTAACAGATTTGCAAATATTTTTTATAATGAATCAACCTTCTCGGTATGTTATGCCATTTGATGGGTTTCAGGGATTCACAGCGTGGGATCCAAAAGAAGATGATTTGTCTGAACCGTGTCTCGGGAACGATCTAATAATGGAGTTCAGGCGTGACGATGATGTAGTATTCATATATGATTCACCAGATCATGGGGTGTACGCAGTGTATCACGATCTCCACTATCTTCATAATGTTTATTACATGAATTCGTTACAATCACTCCTCCCGGTAGTCCCGTCATTGTTGAACACCAATTGGGAAGTAACAGAGTATAATGCTGAATTTGTCAACGAACAATTCGATACTCAATTACCAGCCGCTGTGACTTCCTCAAAGAAATAACAGTACTCAACAATCTGGCTTACATTCGTAACTTCTCCATCGGGGCGGCCAAAAGGTATGAAAGTGGGTTCGGTCACTGACGCCAGGTTTCAGCGATATCGAGACGCGGAGTTGGTGGAGCCAAACGGCTTCGACGTACACCGGGCTGGCGAATTCCCGCCGTTTCAAGAAATCGTATTGGACAGCGAAGACGCCCTCGCAATCTTGGTGAGAGGAGAAGTGCAGTCCTCCATCAACCCGTGTAGAGTGAGGAAAGCCACTCATTGGCTCTTAGGCGTACTGATACGCACCCGACAGCCTAGGGAGATGAGAATAGCATCCCGAAGAGTGATATATTCACGTCTCGTACGTTGATTCGATGCCAGAGTCTGCCCCGGCGTTCGAGGACGTGAACGAACGCGCCAAAGAGGAGTGGAAACGTGATACCAGCCCGTTCGACCGTGTACGGTCAGTGATGCGCACGGCGTACGAACCCATGAGCGCGGCGACCGTTGCCGAGAACGCCCTTACGTCGGAGCAGACAGCACGCAAGCATCTTCGTTCGCTCACCGAGCACGGCTACGTGGCAGAGACTGCGTCGCCAGACTCGGCGGGGACGCTGTATCAGCGGTCCAAGGACTCACTCGCCCTCGAACAGGCCCGACGTATCCTCGACGAGACGGACACCGAGACGCTCTCGACACGCGTTCTGGAGATGCGCGAGGAGCTTCAGGAGTACGGCGACCGGTTCGGCGCTAACTCGCCCGACGACGCCGTCCGATCCCACACGGATATCGACGCAGAGACGCTCCTAGAGTGGCGAACGACGCGGCGGAACCTCGCATTCGCTGAGGTGGCGCTCGCGCTCAGTGCGGTCGAAAACCCTACTGGTGGCACAGAAGCAGTCTGATGCAATTCGATAATGGAGACGGCGACTCTCACGCACTTCGAGGCACTATCGACGTGACGAAACTCGATGCGTTCCGAGATGCGTTCAGCGCCATCGAACCGATGGCCTCAGGCGAAATCGATGACCGACTCAACCCCCGAGAACTCCGGCTCACGATACCATATGGCATCGGGGAGGCAGATACAACTATATTCACAGTTCGATGGACGACAGCGGGCGACTACAATATTCACTACTCGGATACGTCCGGGCGCAACCTTCGGTGGGATATCCACCCTCACGACTTTTCAGCACCGCCCGACGACCGACACTTCCACCCGCCACCAGACGCATCAAGCGTGGATACCCACGTAGAGACATCGTGTCTCAGAGAACCCTCAGTTGACATCGTTGCCCGGGCAGTTCACCTCTTGTGGCGACAAGCACTTGACGAGGGTTCGATGACAAACATAAACGCCGGAACGAACCAATCCTGACCGCGCTCAGTACAGGGGGAAACATGACTGGGAGAGTACCTACTTCTATGATAACTGCCAAAAACGCGCGCTAAACACAGAGGATGGATGCAGCACAAGGTATCTCGATCATTCATCACAAAATGTCGTAAATCAGCTGGTCAGTATGCGTGGAGGTAAAGGATATAGAAGCGCGCTGTTAACCCGCTTGAGATCCGTGGCCGTGATGAGGCGAGCGGGCCCGAATCCTAAAGTGGGATCGTTAACAACGGATAGCGCATCATCTATGAAACCACCTGAGTTCCGAACTAAAGAAGAAGAGCGAAAATTGTTGCGAAAAGAACTCAATTTAGTAGGAAAAATCGCGGTGGTCCTATCGATAGTTCCGATGTGTATTGGGATCCTCTTCCTAATCATGGGAATAGGAGAAGATGAACCACTCGCGGTGCTCGGTGCCTCAATTCCTGCAACAGGTTTTTTCACCCTCACACTGGCATTGATCGGATACGGCCTCTACTGCGAGATTCGATACTCGAAGTAAGGTAGTGAGCAATGACCCGGTGTTTTTCCCACAAGTCCATAACTGACCATGAGGGCCCGTACTGAACGATCACTTCTCTTGCAAATCGAACTAAATTTCACACGTCCCCCCTGTTGTATCCATCTTAAATCACCAAAATCTCGCTATTTGATAGAACATGTAGCGTTCCATTTGCACGTGTAGTGTGCAATATCTTCACGAGACCGTGTTGAATCGCCATAAGGCGGTAGGATTCACTGTTTCACGGCTCGCTTGATGTTATAGACGACACAATCAGGGCGATCTCTCGGAACTCACGGAACCAGGACCACGCTCGCACGGCGTAATGAGTGACGGAAGTTATGGGCATGGGCTGAGATGGGCGAGTAATGGGAGGAGACCGGCGAGGCGATCTCAGCCCATGCCCATAACTTCCGTCACTCATTAAGCTTTTGTGCAGCCCATCAGAAATCTTAATGATCGAGAGAAGTATTGGGAACAGCTGTACGAGGGAGTACCACTACAGGCCCCAGCTGCCGATAAGTGGGGTAGACCCCATTCCCAGAACTTAGCTAATTCATTATGATTTCTGAGGACGGCGAATCCAGTGTTTGAGATCACTGGCTTTGACGTATTCAGCTATCTCTCTGCGCCCGTTCTCTCACGGATTATCGCCAACACTCGAGTCAGTCCGTGCGTGCCAACTTCGTCGCTACTCGCGTCGGCAACGCATTCGCTGCTGAGCGCCGCATCTCTTCGTTCATTCTGGCGAGTTGTTGGGCTATAAGCAAGTCCTCGGAGGCGAGCTAGACTTCACCTCAACCAAGCGGGTCTGCAATCCCGGAGAGTCGGTAGGACGTCTCATCGTCGTCTTTGATGAGGCGATCGAGAATACAATCATACGCCACATTCAGGGGATAGAAATAATACACAACGTCCCCATGAGACGTACATGTCGATCGATATCAATCGATTCAACGAGAGCTCCTCGGAAGAACTCGAGGAAATAAGCAATCCGGAGTTAGTCCTTCGATTTCTCTGGGAGAACCGAGACCAGGCCTGGAAGGCGAAGAAGATCGCCCGGCGAACGGAGATTACTGAGAATTCGATCCATCCAGTACTTTCCCGCCTCGAGGATCGCGGGCTTGTCCGACACAAGGGTGCGTATTGGGCCATCACGGACGATAGTGAGCGACTTCGACAGGCGTACGATGTCCATCGATCCAACCAACTCTTTAACGACCTCTACGGCGAGGAGGATCGCGACAAGTGGATCGAAGCGAGCGAGCAGGCAAACGAATGACGGTGTCGCGAGGGACGATCGTTTACGGGGACGATCCCTTCAAAGGTGAAGACGCAACTCGACCGTGGGTCGTGATCAGCACTACTGAGATGCCGTTTCACGGCGATCAGTACGTTGCTCTCACGCTCACAACAAAGACTTGGTACGACGAGCACCTCCCGATCAATGAAACCGATCTTGTCGACGGTGGGCTCCCAGAACAGAGTTCGATCCTTCCCTGGGCTGTCGCCTCTCTCAGTCCAGATCACATCACTCGAGAACTCGGACAACTCGACGATTCCACCGTCAACGAGGCCGTCCTAGAACTGGTGTCGTATCTCGGGGTCGGTTCTCTAGAGTAGTTCACTGTCCATTTTGCGTGTCTCTTTTTGCAGGATTCTCCAGTGACAGCTGTTGTCTTCAGATTCACCTTCGATCCTTGTCCGTCAGTGTGACCACCGACGACCACTCGAGAAACGGACCCACCACTACCGAACCCATATGAAGTACCCCGCGCACGGTGACGCGGGGCATCCGTGTTTAGTCCTGCACTGCTGAAGCAACGGTTTCGGACGGGCCCTTGTGGGGTTTGAAGCCTCACGAAGCGGCCGCACCACGCCGTCGAGTGGGTTTCAGACACGAGAGGATCGAAGTATGCGAGCAAGCACCGAGATATTTTGGTCAGTCGAAGAGCGTCTGCAAATTGGGAGTAATATTCACTACAAGTGTTGAATCTTAGTGTCCAAGCGTATTTATATGAGTAGACATTAGATTTCAATATGATCCCGAGGGCTGCTTTGGCCATCCTCGATGTTATAAACAGCCAGCAAGAGGTGACGATCGATAGCCTAGTATCTGAGACGGATTATTCCAAGAAGCAAATTTACCGTGCTGTTGATCTACTGGTTGTGCTTAATGAAATCTCAGAGCGACGAGGATCTAAGCAGCGGAGAATTTTCCAACCTGGTACCGGGAAGATGATGACAGCGTTCCAGCGACTCTCGGTAAGCGCAAGCCACGTCGACTGGGGGAGTATTTTGAGGCCTTCTCTTCTTCGAGTCTGTTGGTATTTAGACGAGCCCCGGAAGATAGCCACGGTCGCGGAGCGGTTGGGGAAGACGGAGAGGGCAGTCTACTCGGCCCTCCAACCAATAACAGACCGAGCCATGCTCTCACCGTCTGGTCCACGGTACGCCCTCTCGGAGAACGTTCTCCAACTCCAAGGATTTGCAGATGCGTTCGTTCACCAGTGTCATCGATTGCGACTTCGGGACGTCTCGAGTAGCGGGATTATCGAATGGTACGAACCAACGCGAGTTCTGGTTCGCTCTCATAACCCGGAAGCGACAGCAAAATTCGAAAGAGCAGATGGCTGGCAAAAGACTGGTGTTGCCGCACTCGAGGAATATGGCCATCCGTTCCATCTACCCAGTGAGCCACTCTTCTGGCAGGGTCCAGAAGATGAACTCTCGCCCGAACAGGTCGTCTGCCACGTGATTCAGAGCGATCCAGAGCCTCGGCGCGTTAGTTACGCGATGCTTGTGATTGTGGATCTCGACCTCGATATTGACGTAATTTCTGAATTGGCAGACTGGTACGGAATTGCGGACATTGCCGAAGAGATCTGTATGGCCCTTGGGGAGAGTAGTAACTGGGGGGAATCTCGAAGATTACCCAGTCGTCGTGAGTTCAATCAGCTGAAGGCCCAGTATGGTGTATGATTATGGATGAATTCAGCAACTCAACCCAGATCAAATCATTTCTCGAGACAGTCGATGGCTGGTTGTCCGAAGACGTATCGCTCTCTTTGATGGGCGGGGCAGCGATGACCGCTCGGCGGATCAAGCCTCGAACAGACGATATCGACTTCGGATTCAGCACGGAAGAGCACTTCCAACACGTCCTCAATCGCTTTTTAGACAACGGATTTCTGATTGCTGAAGAGCCGACGAAGTCGATTGAGGGAGTTGGACGGACTGTCAAGATGTACAACGACGATGCGGGCGTTGAGGTGGATATCTTCGAACGACAGGTCGTGGGGAAGGTGTGGATCACGGACCGTATGCGAGAACGGGCAGATGCGTTCTGGACGGGGGAGCGGATTGAGGCACATCTGCTGAGTGAGGTGGATATTTTCCTACTTAAGGCAGTTTCAGGTGGTGACATTGGGGTTGGCCGGCGAACTGACATCGACGACCTACTACGGACTGCTCAGGCAGGTATTGATTGGGACCTCTTGGTCGGGGAAATCGTACATCAGCGGCCGTTCAATACGGGTCGTCACGAAGCGAGACTTCTACGCGATGGATCACATCCCCTACTCGCAATTGATATTTCGGTAAGCCATCTTGACGGGCTTCCCGACAACTTCACCGAGAGAGTAACCCAACTTGGGACGGATGCACAGCTTGAGCGGGTTGTTATTCAAACTATCGACGATGGAATCATGGAACCCAAGACGATCAGAGAAGGTGTGACCTCGAGTGTTGCCATACTCGACGAGGACGAATCAGAGCGAGTGACGGACGCGATCGAACGGTTGGTAGAGAAAGACGTTCTCCAACGCTGTGAGGGGAGCTTGCATCTAGCTGAGTGAACGATGAGTTGGAGACTCCAGTGACAGCTGGTGTCTTCAGGATTCCCTCCAAGACCTGTCCGTCAGTGTGACCACCGACGACCACTCGAGGGACACACCAACCGGTACCCAACCTGCATACAGCCGCGTTTTTGCTGTGGAATACGCTTCCCAGCACGCCCTTCGACCTCTCTCGAGGCGTCCTGTGAGTCACTGTCCCCGGTCATCCGAGGACACCAACTGTCACCGGTGCTTAGTCACCGTCTGTCGTTTCCCCGGGGATGTCGGCGTCGGCGGGCAGGACGAGCCGCCGTTCGGTGTACTCGAGGCCGTTTTTTCGTTCGGTTCGCTTGCGGACCGCGAGGCGGTGCTTGGAAAGCTCGAGGATCGCGTCGATGGTTCTCGAGACGAGTTTCTTCGCGTAGGTTTCGCTGGTGCCGGGTTCCTGGCGTCGGATCCAGTGTTTGAGATTACTGGCTTTGATGTATTCAGTTATCTCTCTGCGCCCGTTCTCCCACGGATCGCTCTTGTCTAGCACATTGTTGGTGTAGAGCGATCTTGCGATTCTATGCTAACCCAACCGAGAGTAGAACCCGGTCGCTTGGTCCTTAGACCGCTAGTCTCTGTTCCGGCGCTACCGTGGAGAACTGTATCAACAATTTCCTACGGAAGAGCGATTGTGTGTTCTTACCAACCATACTCATTGTTGCTAGTACAGTATTCTTATTCAAACCTCCCCGTGAAAGAAGTCGGGGCTGGTCACGGTGGTTCCAATTCAAGCGATGTTACTGTACTTGTAACACCTTATAAGCTAATATCGGTATTGTAATAAGGTTTAAGTTGTAGTGCAAAGTAATCCTTTACGATGAAAACAATATCGAACGATAATCAAGTTGATAGTACTTGTATAACGGTCGATATACCCCTTCTAGACGGTCGCTTATTCAAGGGCGAAGCCACAGATGACATCCTTCTATTTTTGACACGACATCACGACGAGTCGTTCTCAATGACGGACATCGCTGAGGCTGTCGACTATACGCGGCCGACGATTACGAAAACAGTTGACGTCCTCTCCAGCAACGACCTCGTCGTCGAAGAACGCGACGGGTCGCGTCGGCTCGTGCAGATCAACCGCGACCGGTTGACTCGACCAGACGAGCCCTACCTCGAAATTCCACAATCGGAGTTCCACGCTCCGGTGAAGGCCGCAACTGAGGTGTTACTGGACAAACTTGATGGCGTCCTCGCGGTCATCCTCTACGGAAGCATCGCCCGTGGAGAGGCCGACCGCCGCAGCGATATCGACCTCTGGGTGTTGGTACGCGAGGACAGGATGGGTAACCAACGGCGGGCGAACCAAGTCAGGCAATCCCTCGAAGCGGATACATTCGACGGCAACCGCTATGCCTTCGAGATTGATGTCGAGGGCCTCCAAGCCGTTCCGAATTACGCGGACGACCTGCAGGAAATCCTTCGCGACGGCATTGCCATCCACCGAACGAATGAGTTCGACACCGTCCGCGATATGGTTCTGCATGGTGATCTCGATGAGTGATCCCAATACTGTCAGGGAGGCACTTGACGCGGCCGTCGACGCCTTCAACGAGGAGGGTCACGGCATTCCGACCCGAGAATCGGAGATCGACACGGAGGCTGACTGGAAGACCCAACTCACAAAGGGATGTCGGCTCCTTGCCATCGTCGAGGAAATCGAGAGTAGTGGCTACTATACCGCTGTTGTCGAACTATGCTTTGGCACCGTTGAGCGGTCGCTGGAGGCGTTCGCCATTGCAGAGGGTGGCGATGAGTTGCGCGAGTTCCAAACGGACTCCCACGATCGCTGCTACGACCGGGCGGCGCGGTTCGGTCTTTTCACGCGGGATCTAACGCGTGAACTCAAAGACCTGTATGAGAACAATCGGACGGACAGCTACTATGGCGGCCGACACCCAACGAAGCGGCAGGCAAAAACGATGCATCGGTTAGCTCGTGAAATCCACCGTCACGTCACCAACCAGATCCGCGAAGGCGGCGTCTGCAACTGCGACTAGCAACCAAGTGACAGCTGTTGTCTTCAGATTCACCTTCGATCCTTGTCCGTCAGTGTGACCACCGACGACCACTCGAGAAATATACCAACCGGTAACAATCCCTTGTACACCCGCTCTCGTGCTGTGAATTAGTTTTCCGATAGAGTCACCAGGCCTCTCTCGAGGCGTCCTGTAATCCACTGTCCCCGGTCATCCGAGGACACCACCTGTCACCGGCGCTTACTCACTTTTCGTTTCACCAGGAATGTCAGCGTCGGCGGGAAGCACGAGCCGCCGTTCGGTGTACTCGAGGCCGTTCTTTCGTTCGGTTCGCTTGCGGACCGCGAGGCGGTGCTTGGAGAGCTCGAGAATCGCGTCGATGGTCCTCGAGACGAGTTTCTTCGCGTAGGTCTCGCTCGTGCCGGGTTCTTTCCGGCGGATCCAGTGTTTCAAATCGCTCGCGGTGACGTACTCCGCGACGCTCTTGCACCCGTCGTTCCAGGGAGTATCGTCGACGGTATCGTCAGTCCGCGCTTGCCACAACTTTGCTACCAACCGCGTCGGTACCGTATTCGCAGCGGAGCGACGCATTTCGTCGTCCATTCTGGCGAACTGCTGTCTCGGCAGCAAGTGGCCGTAGGCGAGCGAGACCTCTCCTCAATCGAACGGGCCCGCGCGAGCGCGAATTCTCTTCTGGTCTTCCTCTTTCTCGACCCCCTTCTCACCTGCTGTCACGTCCATCTCGTCGGCTTCACACACGTCCGACAGCGTCAACGCGTCCAGTTCACTACACACCTCCTCGAGATTGCGCCTAGCAGTCAGCAACCACCACAATTATATTGTATCGGGTTATAGGAGATAGTACGAAGGGCAACATGGCTGATGGAGATGTCGTCCTCGATCGAAACTTCGAGGTTGATGCTGGTGAAGGGACGCGCGTCCGGTTGTTCGCAGTCGAAAACTCCAGCGAACCTGGTGGGTATTACTACCGGTTTCAGTACTACGCGCCGGACGAAGGCGAGCAGATCCTTCGGTACGATAACGCCCACGATTCCGACGTCGGCCCACATCACCGCCACGAAGGTGATGCTGTGTCCGGAATCGAGTTCGATGGCTTCGAGGCCCATGTTGCCCGCTTTCGAAAGGAGGTGCTCCAGATCAATGCCCAACGATAATCACACTGCCCCCGTCCCTGGAAACGTGGACTATCCCGAGACGCTTCGTATCACAATCGCCTCGGCAGAGGATGCCTTTAACGAAGCGCTCGATGCTGCAAGCGCTGCCGAAGAGGGTGAACAGTCAGATGCAGTCGTCTCCTTCGAGAACGCCAAAGGGATACGACGGTTGCTTACCGACCGCCGGCTCGAGCTATTGGAGTCGCTGATGGGGAAGCCTGGTGAAAGCATCACCGAACTGTCGAACCGGCTAGACCGCAGCTATTCGGTCGTCCACGACGACGTCGAGGTACTCGCGGAGAATGGCATTGTGAAGTTCCGGCAGGAAGGCCAATCGAAGCAACCGTTCGTTCCGTACGAGACGATCGAGTTCGACGTGACGGTACGTGCGCCAGTTACTGGTGGCGATACTGAAGCGCCGGCCTGAGTACCGACGGTCAAAAATGCCGCCTGTCCGTACTGCAAGAACATCCTTTCCGAACAGAAAGAGTGGATGGAATTCCTGCAGCGGCTCTTTTGGGAAGGAGACTGGAACCGATGAGTTGGAGACTCCAGTGACAGCTGTTGTCTTCAGGATATCCACCAATCCCCGTCCTTCAGTATAACCACCGACGACCACTCGAGGGACACACCAACCGGTAACCAACCTGCATACAGCCGCGCTCTTCCTGTGAGTTTGACTTCTCAGAGCGTAACTCAACCTTTCTCGAGGCTACCGCTTCCCCACTGTCCCCGGTCATCCGAGGACACCAACTGTCACCGGCGCTTAGTCACCTTTTGTTTCACCAGGAATGTCGGCGTCGGCGGGAAGGACGAGTCGCCGTTCGGTGTACTCGAGGCCGTTCTTTCGTTCGGTTCGCTTGCGGACCGCGAGGCGGTGCTTGGAGAGCTCGAGTATCGCGTCGATAGTTCTCGAGACGAGTTTCTTCGCGTAGGTCTCGCTCGTGCCCGGTTCCCGTCGCCGGATCCAGTGTTTCAAATCGCTCGCGGTGACGTACTCCGCGACCGTCTTGCACCCAGTTTTCCAGGGATCGTCGCCGACAGCGGGATCGGTTCGGGCCTCCCAGAGTTTCGCGGCGAGTCTCGAGGGCAAGGCGTTCGCCGTCGAACGGCGCATGTCCGCGTCCATCCTGGCGAGTTGTTGAATCGGCAGGAGGTCGGCGTAGGCGAGCGAGACCCGTCCGTTCTCGAGCGGGTCGGCGCTTTCGGGAACGCGGAAGTAGGTCTTTCCGTCATCCTTGGTGATCCGCTCGAGTCGATCGCCAGGGACGTCGAGTTCGTGGATTGCCACGTTCGACGCGTGCAGGTGGGCACCCTTCTCGAGTTCTCTCGCCTGGAGTTCCTCGATCCGTTCCTTGTTGGTCCCGGCCTTGTTCAACGCCGCGTCGACGGCGCTCTCACAGCGCGTGCGCTCGCGTTCGCACGCCTCGAGTCGCTCCTCGAGGGACTGGACCCGCTCCGTTAATCGGTCGCGGTCGCGCTCGAGGTTTTCGATCCGGTCGGTTTTGGTCTCGAGTTCGGCCTCGAGGCTCTCGACGCGCGTTTCGAGGGCGGCGAATCGGTCGTCACTCATTTCGCTCACCTCGCGGGTCGTCGTCGGTGTTGTCGGGCTCTGGAATCGTCGCCTCGGGGCCGACCACGAGGAGAAGGGTGCGGTTCGTCTCCGCGCTGATCTCGCGCAGGCGTCTGCGGACAGCTCTCTGTTCGGCCGACTCGAGGTGCTCGAGTGCTGTTGGTCGGGTCGTCTCCTCGAGGAGGATGTTTGTGAGGTGGTCGATGGTCTCGAGGCGTTCTCGAAAGAGTCGCGTCGCGTGGTCTCGAGTCGATGCGTCTTGTCGGTCGGGACTTTGATTACCCCGTGGATTGTCGTCTGACATGGCTTCCGTAGAGTGGTTACGGGAGCTTTTCGCGGGCTGGTGGGGCTAACACCAGTCCGTTATCTGGACCGCTGAGCGATGAGTCCGAGTAGCTTCCGTACAGTTGCCCAACAAATCCCACCCACTTATAGACTAGCGTATTTACGCTATTATTGGGTACTGTATGAGCTACGATATCACAAAACCAAATCAAGTTAATGCGCGTCGGTGGGACCACTGCTTCGAATGCGTCCTCGACCAGAGTGGATGTCGTTGAAAGACGGGCTCATCCTCGAGTTCCTCGCCGAGCACGATCTCGAACTACCAGCGAAGCCACTCTATCGGAATCTCAATCGCCACGGCCACGAGATCGGCTACTCGACGGTTCGGCAACGATTGGGTGTTCTCGAGGACTACGGCCTGATCGAGAAAGTCGACGAGGCTGGCTATTATGCGATCAGTTCGAACGGAGAAGCCTATTTAGCGGGCGACCTCGACATTTCGGAACTCGAGCCAGCGGACTAGCTTTCTGTTCGGTGAGCCGGACTCGAGTAGCTGTTCTCGAGAGATAATTTCCAGTTTGAAACAGTAGTTATATGACACTACAGGGCATTGGGTCAAACGGAAGCCATGAATAGCGCAGATGGGCGTTTCCGTTGAAATGCCCCGGGTGGTCACGCACCCGAGACGTGGCTTCCAATCGCACAATGGATCGGTTGCCATGATTGGATTACTTCTCCGCGGGCTTAAACATCCCGTCCGACAGACGAATCGAAGTCGAACACACTGCGATGGTACTCGCGCTTTCAGCAGAGGGAGATCACCATGAGCACGACTACCGATAACCTGGTCGTGGACATCGTGCGAACGCTCGAGGAACACGGCCTTCCTCGAGACGAGTATCAGTTGGGTACAGAGTTCGATCCCGAAGCACTCGAGCGGTTGGTACAATCTGGCGATCAGTCAATCGAGGTCCGACTCGAGGTGCAGGGAATTCCGCTAATCGTGACTCCCGATGGAATACGGGTGCGTCGCGATGAGTGAGGGCGAGGAGCAGAGCGAGGACGACTGTCCGTTTCCGCTCTGTCCCCGCTGTGGGGAACCCGTGCTTCTCGTCACGAGTCGCGGTCCGCACGACCACGAAGCCAACCCCTGTGGCTGTCGAGTGAGTGGAAACCTGCTCGAGTAATTGGTTTCTCGAGTAGTCGGACCGTTTCTCGAACAGCAACTCTGTACGATTCCCCTTCTCGTTTCAAATCCCCGGAGAGAGCGACGGGATTTTATACTGCGCTGTGTGAGTACCGAATAATCCAACCCGCGCGTTCTCGCACGGGATGCTCTCTTCCAATGTCCGAAACTACTGATGGCGACCTCGATCTAACCTGGCGCGAAAAAGGCCAGGCGCTGTATCGCGTAGCGAAGTTTCAGCCGTTTTTCGCAGCCGGCGTTATTGTATTGGCTGTGATTGCGGCGCTGCTCGAGGGTATTGGGCTTAGTTTTCTGATGCCGATCGTCGAGGTTGCGCAAGGTGAGACTGCTGCTGAGAATGCAGATGGGATTCTCGGCGCGTTTTTTACAGTCTATGAGTTTCTGGGAATTGATTTCACGCTCGGCTATCTTGTTGCTGGTGTCGCGTTGATTATGACCGTGAGGTTCACGACATCCTTTTTAGTAGGATGGTTTCGGGCTGCGATCGAAACTAAGTATGTACGACATTTACAAGAGGAGTCGTTCACTCATGCATTAGATGCAGAAATTGCATATTTCGATGAAGAGGGGTCAGATGATATCCTTAACGCAATTGTCACACAGGCAGAATACGCGGGACAGGTAATTAGGTACACGATTAATGTAATAGAGCAAGGTCTTCTTGCATTGATGTATCTTTCAATTGCAATGATCTTATCTCCATCACTTACAATATTGACAATGGTTCTTCTCGGTGGAGCGACGTTCCTATTTCGTTCCGTCCTCGAAACTGGCTACTCTCTTGGAGATCAGGTCGCAGATGCTAAAGAGGGAATTCAATCGAGTGCACAGGCAGGTACGCAAGGAATTCGTGAGGTGAAGTTGTTCGGGATGACTGAGGAACTAAAACAGGAGTTCTCCAGGTCAGCAGAACGGTTTGAGACAAATCGAATTAAAGTTGAGAGAAATGATGCGGCAATCACTAATTTTTATCAATTGGCGACAGCGGTAACAGTCTTTGTCCTAATTTACCTTGCACTTACATTTTCGGCAATGAACCTTGCTGAACTGGGTGTGTTCCTTTTTGCAATGTTTCAGTTAGGTCCGAAAGTAAGTAACCTGAACAAGTACGTGTATCGCGTCGAAAGTGAACTCCCACATTTGGTGAGAACACAAGAATTCATTGATGAGCTAGTACAAAATAGTGAACCTAACAAGGAATCAGTAGCAACCCCGTCCCCGATAAAACATACGCACTTCAATAATGTTTATTTTTCATATGGAGAGGAGAACGAAAACACGCTTCAGAATATTTCATTTAAATTTGATGAGGGCGACTTTGTTGCATTCGTTGGCCCTTCAGGGGCTGGTAAGTCCACAATTGCTTCTCTCCTTGCGCGGATGTACGAACCAGACCATGGCGAAATTACCGCAAATGGAATCCCTATACAAAACCTTGACATTCGAGAGTGGAGATCAAGAGTGACTGTAGTAAGACAAGAACCACACATATTCAATGACACACTTCTACAGAACATCACCATAGGAAACCAAAATGCAACAAAAGTAGAGATTATAGAGGCATGTGATATCGCACAGGTTACTGAATTCCTCGATGATCTTCCAAATAGCTACGACACAGTCCTTGGAGATCAAGGTGTAAAGCTTTCTGGAGGGCAACGCCAGCGTGTGGCTATCGCAAGAGCACTGCTGAAGGATGCCGATTTACTGATCTTGGATGAAGCGACAAGTGACTTAGACACGTCTCTTGAAAAGAAAGTTCATGAGGGCATTGAAACAATGGATCGAGAGTACGCAATGCTTGTTATTGCACATCGTCTATCTACTGTGACAAACGCAGATAGAATATACACAATGGAAGAAGGAAATATCGTTGAATCAGGCTCCCATAAGAGACTTGTGTCTCGAGAAGGAAAGTACTCAGAATTGTATTCATTGCAGTCAACCCATTCAGAGTGAATATGACACACGCCCATATGTGACTGTTAAATTAAGACCATTTGCGGACAGAATCATGATGTGAATTGTGGTGCTTGTATAGGACAAGGTTTCGATAGCAACAAAGTATTTAATAATATTGGCGATTGATTCTCATTAATGATAGAATTGTTCTTGAAGGGATTTCGGATAGCGAGATCAGAAGGCATTGGATCATTCATACACAAAATATGGAGATACGTACTATTTTATAGCGGAATGAGCATGAATAATTGGCTCATTCAAAGAGGAATGTTCTTCATATATTGGCTACCATATGGTCGAATTATCACTAGATCAAATGGTGACTGGGTTATTCATGATCTCTTCGGAGAAAACCACTTCCACTGCCCAAAATTAGAGGATACATTACGGTATACTAAGCCATATAGAGAAAAGACACATCTCTATTACTTCGAAAATGAGCCTTGCCAAGTGGAGACCGGTGACATTGTGTTTGATATTGGAGCATTCCTAGGAATAAGCTCAATAGTTATTGAAGACGTGGCTAAAAAAGTATACGCTATTGAACCAAGTCCCAGAAACGCCGAGTACCTTCATAAGAACACACAGAATTACGAAAATATTGAGGTTTTGAACGTAGGCGCCTGGGATCAATCGAGTACTCTTGAACTTCAAGAAGGAAAGCATAATAGTGAGGATTCAATAATTGATCCGGATGATGGGGGAACTGGAACTAAAGTTGAAATAAATGTAGATACAATTGAAAATATTGCCAATGATATCGGAGTTGATAAAGTTGATTTATTGAAAATTGAGGCGGAGGGGGTTGAACCAGAGGTTGTTCAGGGCATAAATGAGTTAGAAATTGGTAAAATTGTTAGTGCATGTAATGCCGAACGTCATGGAAAAACTACAGATGAGGAGGTTCGTATGATACTTGAGAATAATGGGTATATAGTGTCTGTTGACAAAGATCACCCGTACAACATTCTCTGTGCGTTACCATCTGATAATAGTGTATAGACACACGTTTTACTTAAGAATAATTCGGTACTTGTATTTTTGATATCGGAATTAACCCATTTACGCTCTTCTGTAGGAGGTTGTTGATACTGTTCAGTAGTCGTTGTGGGATCGAAGAGGGCAAGAACACCGCGTCAGCCGTTGTCCGATACGTATGATTCCGATATATGTGTTTGGACCGGAATCGGTCGCAGTGAACCTGTTACAGCAGATTCGCTGGCGTAACGGAGTTTCCTGTCCTCGCTGCCGTTCTGACCGCATGGTCAAGAACGGGAGCTTTGGTCACTTTCAGCGCTATCTCTGTAAGAATTGCGACCGTACGTTCAACGACAAGACTGGCACGATCTTCGCCCATTCGAAGATTGTGCTCAGAAAGTGGCTGTTCTCGATTTGCGCGTTTCTCCGCTTTAACACGAGTCTCCGCCAGCTTCAACCCGAAATCGATGTACAGTACAAGACGGTCTACCAGCGCGCCTTCGCTCACCCCGTTGACCCGGTCGAGATCGACGAAGTTTACGTCTATGAGGGGATGAAAGGCCGCGAGCGCGACCGGCCGTCGCACTCGCGTGGCCTCTCCACGCGCGGACGGCAACGCCGTTAGGGCATTCGCCGTCCGTCTCCACGCCACCGGTTGTTCGCTTCGGGAGACAACAGCAATTCTCGCTGAATTAGGCGTGGAACGCTCTCATGGAGCAGTTTGGAATTGGGTTCATCGCCTGGCTGACAGCGTTTCTGACCCTCCGTCGGCTTCGCCGACGTGGGTCGCGGTTGACGAGACCGCTGTCAAAATTAACGGCGAATTGTCTTGGTTGTATACTGCAATAGACCTCGACACAAAGTTGATTCTCGACACCTAGTTGTTCGGACGCTACGGCACCGATCCGGCAGCTGCGTTCCTGCATGGACTCCACGAGAAACACGATCTCTCCGAAACCATGTTTCTCGTCGATCAGTTTGGATATCGGACTTCCCTTGCTCGATTGGGGTTGAACGGTCGGGTTGACTATACTGATCGAAACTTCATCGAAAGTGGTTTCACACGCTCAAAATGCGAGTTGATCGTTTCCATAACTCGTGGGTGGGCAGTCGGGCGAGCGCACGCGAATGGATTGAACAATTCGTACATTACTACAACCATCAAAGACCGCATCAATCGCTCGACGGACGAATGCCAGCTGACGAGGTGCTAAACTAGACAGTACCGATAGCCAATACTATCAATGATCAGATATATTTTTTAGTTACAAGATTATACAAGAAGCTCAGGTTTAATGTTCCTCCGCGACAATTATAAAAGAGTATCCATGGAACAGACAATATCTATCTTAATACTTTTTATCCTATCTATCTTTATTGTTATTAACGAGGTGAGAAGATCGAAAATCGATGCGCTATTTGTGTTTAGTCTTTTTTATTTTGGAGCATTTGTATTTGTACCGGCGCATATAATATTATGGAGAAGCATATTCACACCTTCACATTATATGCAACCATCTGGGGATCCAATCCTTGCTGTGTTAGCTATAGCGGTATTCTATATTGTTGTTGTAATAGTCTACGATTCAATTCCAAAACTTGAGCCAAAGTTTGAACCGAAAGTATCTAAGCGCTTTACTGTTATAAGTGCCGCAATTTTAATCACAATCTCATCAATATCAATGATCGTATATATGCTCCAATTTGATTCAATGATAGTACCCATCCGTGATGCTGCTCTAATAAGGGCAGGTAGTGTTACAGGGGGGAGTCTCGTCTTCACCAAGACATTAGTACCTTTTTCCTTTCTAGCTTTTCTACTTATCTATTCTTTATTCTTACGAGAAGGGGCAAGCAGTAGGGTTATTTTATTTGGTTCCATCACAATACTTTTATCATTACTAGCCTTCACTTTATTATCTGGGAGAAGATACATAATCGATGTTATATTAGTTATTTCTATAACAATTTTATATCGGTCTGAACGAATTAGGTTTAAAAAAATAGCGCTCTTATCTGGAATCGCACTTAGTGTCCTTGTGTTTGGTAATGCATTCTTTTCTGCATTATTTATTGGTCCTGAAAGGTTTTTAACAGAACTATCTGAGATAAGCCTATTTGGGATATATGTATCATTAATTCAAATATTTTCTCATATATATATCAGTATTGAATTAGCAATACAGCAAGATAGCATTCTCTATAGAGGTGTACTTGATTACATACTTGGCCTATTTCATTTGCTTCCTGAGCGGGTATTAGGTATTGCACCACCGGACACCGTTCTTGATGCACACACTAATAAAATGGTTGGTGAAAATGGTAGTACTACTCCGCCGGGTATTGTTGCCTTCGCATGGTACTCTGGTGGATGGATTGGAATAATAATTCATGGTATGCTTCTAGGGACCCTATTCAAATTCATAGACGAGATTTTTTTCACAAATCGTGACAATCCAACTGTTCTTATCATATACGTCTCCCTTACTATCATCATTGCGTATTTCTTTATTCGTAATGGCAGTCCTAGGTTAGTATATCGAGGAATGATTACGTGGATTCTGTTTATAATATCTGTTACAATATTCTATTATATTTATAGCAAAGTCAATAACTGATTGACTAGCCTGGTGGGATGAGAGTCTGCTAAGTTCCCATGCATGGATGAAAGGGGATGGCAAAAGCTGACAATTAGACGGCGCAGTCAGAAGCGCGTGGCACTAATTAGCCGAAATACCAAGGAAGCGCCATCATGAGACCAAGCCCGACTGCCCGGGAGGCAGTCGGGCGATGACCTCGAATAGGTGCAGCTCCTCCATGTATCACCATCTCAGAGGAAGCTATGTACTACCCCAGAATTAACATTCATAAACGTGACTCGTACATCGCTGTGTTGGACGACGACGGTGATGTGGTCGAAGAGGTTCGCGTCATAATGATTTAGACGTGATTTGAACAGTTCAGAATTCGGCGAGTAGAAGGGTGTTACTGCTCGTTCACCAAGATAGTGATCGCACATCCCGACCAGTCGTAACTTCCAGTAACGAGGAGTTCGTTGGTTGCTGTTGATGGACAGGACTCGATAGACGTGTTCCTTCCAGAGCCGGAAGACTGCTACGAGCGACTCCGTCGCGCCGAAGCAGGCGCGACGGTGTCGTGCGTTTATTTCAGAGAGAGATCCAGTTATCAAGAAGGGGACGACCTGTAAAGACGCCCAGCAGTAACGGTGTCAAGAGTGTGAGGCGTATTTCAACGATCCCATGGGTACGTTTTTTGAGCACCGCAAATTCCCGGTCGAGGAGATGTTCTATACGATCAAGGAGATGCGATCTGTGCCGACCGCACAGATCGCCTCGGAATTGGGTCGGGACTACGAGCGGGTTGAACTTCCGCCACGATTTACAGGAACGGTGTGGAGAACTGTACGGTCTCATGCTCTCGGATGTGTGAAGCCGACGAGATTTACGTGGCAGCTGGTGAGAAAGGCATCGAAAACGAGGATGAGAGTCCGCGCAAGCGCAGACTTAAAAAGGGACGAGCGAGTTTCGAGTCAGACAAACCGCCAGTCGTGACGCTCGTCCTCGCTCCGACGGACGAGTTGAGTTTTTGGTTCGAGAGAATCTCCAGGACGTAGATAAAGAGATTACTGAACTGGGCGATGGAACGGTGATTCTGTGTACTGACGAGCACACGACCTACGACGATGACACGTACGTGATCGGTGACATTCACGTCAACAGTTGTGAGAAGCGCCACAGCTTCCTTCGCCAATAGCTAGCGAAGTTCACAGGCGTCTTGAAGCATCATCTCCAAGAATATCTCAACTTGCTGGCTATTTTGCTGAACAACGACACCAACTGGTTCAGCAAAATTCTGAGTTACGAGTTATCGAGATAAGCAACCTTCTCTAACCCATTACAGGGTGTTTGGGTGCGCTCGTTCTTCAACCCCTCATCTATACAGCCCCTCCTTAACTTATTAATGACTGGACGATATAGTCTCTACAGATGACGCGTGTGTGCTTCATATCTTTATCAGCATATGGATACTTTAATAATGACCCAAGTGCCGGTGGAGGAGCACAACGCCAACTCTATCTTATCAGCACAGAACTCACAGAGGTTTTTGATGTGCATTTTATTGTTGGAGATTATGGTCAGCCAGATATTGAAATTCGGGAAGGAGTAACCCTACACCGAGCTTACACACCTAATCGATCTGCATCTGCATTTCAACGAATTAATCAACTTTATCGTCTTTGGGAGTCTCTACGTGATGTCGATGCAGATGTGTATATTGTCAGGTGTCATCCTCGAAAATTGTCTGTTCTATATCCACTTATCACCTGCCTTGGTCATCCGCTCGTATACCATGTAGCTGCAGACTCATTTGTGGAAAGATCTCAACTAGATATATCTAACCTTCAAAAGAAGGTGTATGATCACGCTTTAAACTCTAATTTGAGTATAGTAACACAGACCCCATATCAAGCTAACCAAATCCAAAGTAATTGGAACGAGCCATCAACTACCATACCGAATGGATATACTTCTGTTGATGCTGTTGACCTCCACAAAAATCGAGAACACTATCTTTGGGTTGGACGTCTTAATAAGGTTGAAAAAAGACCACATCTCTTTTTAGATATTGCTGCTGAGTTCCACAATCAAAAATTCATTCTTATTGGTTCTACAGATGGTCAAACAGAATATGCAGACAAAATCATCAATCGTGCATCAGATATGGAGAACGTGAAATGTGAAATAAACGTACCACCGTCTGAAGTACATGATTTTTATCGCCGAGCAATTGCAGTTATTAATACTTCTAGGGTAGAAGGGTTTCCAAACACGTTTCTTGAAGCATGGAGATATGCGACACCTGTTCTGTCATTGAAAATAGATCCTAAACGGTTCTTGAAAACAGATACTGAGTGTTCAGGCTATGCAAGTAATGACCTTTCAGCCCTTAAGTCACATGTTGATACACTTTCAAACGATACACAAAAGAGAAAGAATTTAGGAAAGTCTGGAATGAAATCTTTTACCAAAAACTATCATTTGGATACTGTTTCTGGCAAATATGAGAGGTTACTAAGAAATATAATGTGTTAATTATTAATTTGGAACACATATGGCATCACTTTCGCACAATATTACGTGCAGTTTGGTAGGTAGCAGCATGTACTGGACCAATTATTCCATTAATACGATCTAAGGAACTTGTGTCTGTATTTGGAACGTTAATCGAATAAGTGTCTAAGAAAATTGTTAATGATGCTAGCCATGCGACAATATCATCTACTTTATTCATCGAAATTGTTGATCCATGTGTCCAAATACGAAACAACCGGTCTATAGCCTGTTCATTAAAGAGATGGTCTACTACAGGCCCACTATTGATAAGATCAATTAGTTGGGTTCGAAGATCATTCCGTAACCAAACACCATATTTGTGAGAATGTGTGTATAATTCATCATTAGTTGCTGTATTATCCTTGAATAAGTTTCCCCGCTTTGCATCCGGAATAGTATGCAGAGATCCTGGCAATTGTTTTAGTAGTTTTTTATAATGAGAAAGTCCGCGTATTTCTGGTTTTAAAGACCACATCAGTTCCACTACCTCGGGTGATGTGAATAGTTGGTGTAATGGAGTTCGCTCAGCTACATGAGTCATACATGATTGAAGACCACGCCGCATGTAGTGTAACTGTTGTTCGATCTCTTGATACTGGTATAATTCACTCCGATTAGTGCGGGATCGATAGCCATATCCATCTCCATAAACAGTATGAGAGTGCTTTGAAATTACCTTTTGAGGTAGTAGACCAAATTTATTTAACCGCTTTGGAATGATCGGATCCAGTTGTGTCACTTTTGAACCAGAGTATTCTCCACGGCCAATACTATTTCCATAACTCCCAGCGATAATAACATCAACGTTATTCTTCTCTCTGATCTCCGGAAGTGCATGTAGATGATAAGGCGCAAATTCGGCACCGAGTTTGCCAGTGAGGATTATATTATCCCATAGCTGTTCTGGAGATAACTCAATGTGTTCAAAATCCCACCCAAAGTCTACAGAAATTCTTTTTGCATATTCCACATCTTTACACCCATTAATGCCCCAGGTATATGCCGATACTGAATCAATATATCCTTCTATCTGAAGTTGCCGAAGAATTCCACTAACGACTCTACTATCAAGACCTCCAGAAAGAAGTATACCCACGGATTTTGCATTCGAAATGTATCTTTTTGCTTCATCATACAGCTTTGTTTTTAGCTCATCTACAATATCATTGTCTGGTCTAATTCTCGTATTATGGTTTGGAATGTCATGAAACGACCACCCTGATTCTGAAGGCTTAGCTAACCAAGGACTTCTTCTAACCCCTTGTACAAGTGTTCTGTCTGCAAATAGTCGTCGATAAAACAATATTTCAATAACACCCGAAACATCTAGCTCACGTTCTGATTTAGGTATATTTTCAATTATATCACCAATATCCAAACTTACATAATTTGGGTTTGGATTCCTATAATACGGATAATGACTTCCAATATGTGTAGTGGTATTAAGCCAGTCTGGCCATCCTGTTGGTAATGAGTTTTCAAACCTGTCCGACATTGTGATACCTTCATTTATTCAAGCAGAGAAATAAAACATTCGCCTTAGATACCAATTAACCTCCTACTAGAATAGCCGAAAGTGAGAACTGCTGTGAAACCTCAACAGTCGTTATCAATGGCCCTTCAAACACTACCACTTCGTGCTGGTATTGAAGTCACGTTCCCAACACCTATCTATCAAGGTGGAACCCCACGCTCGGCTAAACAGGCTATTCATATAACTGTGAAAACTCCGACGCCATTGATTGAAGAGTAAAATTCGTTTCTGCACGCTTCTGTGCACCCTCAGCAAGCTGTTCTCTTTTGTCGATATCCTCGAGTAAAGCTATGAGTCGACCCGAGATCTGATCCGGAGATTTCACAGTAACAAATAATCCTGATTCCCCATCAACGATCAACTCGGAGTTTCCATCGACGGGAGTACAAACAATAGGCAATCCGGCAGCCATCGCCTCGAGTAACGCCCCAGGCAATCCCTCAAAGTGCGAGGGAAAAACGAAGATGTCCAATAGGGCAAGCAATTCCGGTACATCATCCCGCATTCCAAGAAAGCGAACACTCGAGGCACAGCCAAGGGCTGTCGCAAACTTTTGCAATGCTTCTCGCTCCGGTCCGTCTCCAACGAGGAGCAGTGTTGCGTTCGGATAGTTCTCCAAGACAGTTGGCCATGCTTCGAGCAGATCGTAGTGCCCTTTACGCTCGATGAGCCGTCCGACTGTCCCAATCACGGGCCCTTTGTCGATCGCGAGTTTATCTGAGAGTTCTGAGGGGGCTTCAGCCGACGAATAGCGCTCAATATTCCGTCCGTTGTATATAACGGAAACCGAATTGGGATTCGCACCGTTTTCTACAATCCACTCTGCACCCGCTATCGAATTCGAGACGATATGATCTGAGAGTGGCAATGTTGCCCGATCGATAAGCGACCTAAACAGCGGTCGCTGATCCGGAACAGCTCGAACACCGGTGATGACAATGGTTTCCGGGCTGAGTGCTCCTGCTAGTCGAGCAAGTGTATTATCGAAGAAGAGAAACGATTGTAGAATTGGTGGGCGCTCTCGGCGAACAGATTGAAGGAAATACAATATGGCTACAATGTCGGTCTTATTTTCCGCACCGATACTTCGATATGTAACGTGTTCCTCCAGTTCGGATCGGAGCGGACCTCTGTCTTGGATGGTCCAAACGGTCACTTCGTAGTCCGTTCTGGGCAGTGAATTTGCGAGATCTACCAGCGTTTTTTCGGCACCACCCTGCGTGAGGTTTCCGATGAGATACCAAATTTCCGTTTTTCCGGTCATTGCTGTAAATCCTGAAGATCAGGATGATCGGTATATTCAGACAATTGATCAGGGACTCGAGCGGTACCATCGTGATTGGATACTGCGTCTCGTACTCGTTGCCAGTTAACGTGTCTACGTAGGACAATAACCGGAATCGACTCGAGTTGTAATATCTTGGTCATGGCCAGTCTGTGTCGACCATCGACGAATAGGAACTCTCCATTCCGTCCAATATCGACTTTGATCTCGTCTAATGAGGGGACAAGGTAGTTCGCTCGTTTTGCATTGTCCAATGGATCGTTGCCTGAACGCTCTTCACCGGAAAGATAGCCGTTTTCCTTAATAGAGCGGTACAGTTCCTCAAGTTTCTCACATCGTTGATCGAATTCTTCGACGGTTTCGCATCCGAACTTCATTTCACCCGATTCAATCTGTGCCACAACTCGACGATAGAACTCGGTTTCTGACCAGGAAACCCCGTCTACGAATCGATCTTCGAAAGCGTGATACATGTCGTAGTCGTGGAAGGATTCGGTCGACTGATCCCAGTCGCCTTCAACTACCTGTCCAAGACTGGAGACATCATATTCCAACCCAGACATATAACGAATCTTGCCAGGGTCAACGTTGAGTTTCTTGTATGGATCTGGGAGAGCATCATGCTTACTCAGATTCGTACGTTTCCATCGAACGTATCGTCGATATACAGGGCCAATGGGACCCCGATATTTTAGGAATGCGCCACCTTTCCGGATGAGGCGAATAAAACCATCTTCCCGCAAAATTTGGAAGGCACGTTTTGCCGTATACACACTGGGAAGGTACTTTGTTTCGATCATAATGAGTATGCTATTTGAGTTCCAAAGATTTGGTGTAGAGTTCTTTGTTGACTTGTTAGACTATACGATCTCTTGGAGGTACCGGGTTGTCTCATCGACAGTGTTCTGCCAATCATAGTCACCGGTTTCGATCACCGACCGAGGCGAGCACTTGGTGTCTGAACCCGTCAATTCACGTTTAAGATCTGTCGAAAATTGTTTCGTGTTTCCGGGTGTAGCGGTTCGTCCGGCCCCCTCAATAATTTCAGAAACTTGTTCAAGGTCACTCATAACAACCGGAATATTAGTGGCCATTGCTTCTAAAACGGTCCGAGGAACGCCTTCTGAGTGGCTTGGCAGAACTAAGACATTTGAAACACGGTAGATCTCCGGCATTTCGTCGTAGGGTATATGCCCAAGAAATGTCACACGGTTCTCCAGATCAAGGTCACAAGCAATTGATTCCAAGTCACTCCGAAGAGGCCCTTCTCCACAGAAGTATAGTTCAATATCTGGGTAGGAATCTTGCACTTGTGCTACTGCTCGTACTACCTCAAGTGGCTGCTTCCCCTCAACCAAACGTCCAACAAACAAGATTACGGGACCTTCTTTTTCAATCAACCCACTCTCGGGTCCTTCGGGCGTAAATCGACCTGTATCGATTCCATTAGAAACAACTTCGATCCGACTTGACACAGCGAACTCCTGAACTCTTTCTCGGTCAATTTCTGTATAGCAAAATGCTACGTCAGCCTGGTTGAAAGCCCACCGTCCAACACTCCGCAGATACAGGTTGAACACCCACTTTGGCGCGTTCTGTGAGTACAACCCGTGGTTCGTAATCGCGAGTGGGATATCTCCCAGAAGCCGCTTCAATGCGGTCAGATTCGTCGAGAAATACAGGTGCGAATGGGCGTGTATCACGTCGAAATCGTCGGCTCCAGCCAGATACCACGCTAGGCCCGGACTGATATCGTTGCCCAACAGCTTCACAGCAGGATCGTATCGGACCAGTGTATACCCGTCCCGTTCCTCTACGTGCGGTAACTCGGGGTCGGTTCGAATCGTTACCACGGTTACGTCGTGGCCCATCGCAGCCTGATCGCGACTCATCGCGTGAACGTGGTACGGCCCACCGCCCTTCACGTCGGGATAGATCTTTTGTGCGACCCGGAGAATCCGCATTGGTAATCGAATACTCGAGTCACGTGTTATGTTATTCGGTTCGAAACAACAATTTTATAACCATTATTGGTATGGTAGAGTTAACTTATTCAAAGCAACCTGCTTTCGAGTGATACATCTTTAATGGGCTTCAGGATGGTCTGCTCGTGCAATATAGCGACAAGGCAAATAGCGGTGTGGAGCTGGGATTAATGTTGCCTTTGGAATTTTCCTCTGGAGGAGTACACCGACGTGAGTGTCCTTAGAGATGACCTCAAATCCCCTATTTGCTAATTCGCTCTCAATCCATTTTACACTTGGAATTGGGGCATGATATTCAGTTTTTGAGTTGATCAGCCTACGATACCACCCATATTCACTATCGGCATCCGGGTCGTATCTGATAGATCGATTCAAGACCGATGGTGTAACCGGATGCTCAATACATAACGTCTCATCTGCCAAATTAGTCACTTTATCCAAGAATGCAGTTTGGTCTTGTATATAATGGAGTACACCAAAGCAAATCACTACATCGAAAGTAGTATCAAAGTCATATTCCATTACATCGCCTATTTGAATATCGAGTTCGAAATTAAAAATATCATTAAAAATAGAATACACTTCTTCCCTTTCTGGATGGATGTCAATTGCTGTGACAGACTCTGCATTTCTATTCATAGCTTCAATGGAGTAGAAACCATGTTTGGGTCCGATCTCAAGGACAGATTTACCGCTTAGGTCCTTTGGAAGATGTTTAGTTTTCAACTTCTGGTTTCCTAGATGCACAAATCCATCTGTTTGTATCGATTCGGTGAATGGAATGGAATGGTGCCAATCGCGGCCACTTATTTTCTCCAAGATATCTTCATTAGAAACTGACGAGCGTATCAAGTGGCTATAATCCATTTCTACAATAGGTGTTGTTATAGCATCTTAGTATTTGTTTTTTCTGGGTTCGGAATGCATTCGGTTTGTCGGATGGTATTGGCAGATCAACAACACTCGAAGCATTGTCCGAGATCTCAATGGCTGTATCATGAATATTTTCGGTGATGCTGTCTTCTGCATCCTTATCAACACGAAGAATATGTGTTGTCACGCAATGGCGTCTCAGAACTCCAAGTAAGACACTTTGATCCCCCAGACTGAGGCATCTTCGACCAATTAACTAACATATCATTATTCGAGTCGGGTTGGAACAGCATATTATTGATGAGTAAATTGTCCCTGTTTACTGAAATCCTTGGCTGCTAGCAGTGCGGAAATCAAGATTTCATATTGAAATATCGTCGACTTCAATTTCAGTTAGGTTGTTGGAAAAGTCAAGGAATGCCCATCCCAACCATCAATAATCATACCATCTTCGATTGTATTCTAATCATCGCTACGATCATTATTTTCTCCCGAGGTGACGACAACATAGCCTACTTCGCCAGCTTCTGCTATCGTATGTGAGATTGATCGCACCCCCTCATCTACGAGTGTTCCGCCATTGAACTAAAATTCAGATAGGAGAAGCACGGATGGCCGCTTATGTTGTGAAGACTGATCCAATAACAATCAACTCAACCTATCAGTGCCCTCCTTCACAATTCCCAACAGAGCGAAAGGATGATCATGCCACACCCGGTCGTACGCGATAATGGCTGGCCTCCCAGATCCCGCCGAAATCGCCGACAGAGCGGCGACCTTCTGCGAAGAACGAGTCGACGGCGAGGATACACTCGAGGAACTCCTCGAGACCGACGTGAACCACGAGACGTGGACGTTCGAGGACCTTTCAATCGACTCTGGAACCTTCGGAGAGCTAGTCTCCAGAGATCTCGTCACCAAGGTCGATGGCGAGTACAAAGTTTCGAGCCGAAAGGGTATTCGAGCAGGGCTCGAGGGCGAGTCCATCACAACTAACGCTGAAACCAAGACCGACTACGAGTTCTCGAGCCCGATTTCGTTCGACAACCGAACGATGATAGCCCTTCTCGGCTCGCTCGTATTCCTCTTTTTCATGCGGATCTTGAACTTCCGGTCCGTCTTTCGGGGGGACGAGGTCGTCTCGCCGGGGAACGATCCCTACTTCTATCGTCACTGGACCGAACAATTGATAGCTGAATCAAACGGGATAACGGATTTCGGCGTGATTGCAAATATGCCCGATCGGGCCGCACGTACGCGGCCGTTCACCAACGCCGCGAACTGGTTCCTTGCCGAACTGCTCGGCGGCGATCAGTGGGCCGCGGATATGGTCGCCGCGTGGCTCCCCGTCGTCGCCACCCTCGCCCTCGGACTTCTCATCTACTGGCTCGCAGTGATCGTTACGAACGATGTCCGCGTCGGTATCGCATCCGTTGTCCTCCTCGCGCTCACACCGGTCCACGCGGTCTACTCGGGGGTTGGATTCCTCGAGCATCGCCTCCACCAGTATCTCTGGCTCGGCGTGACGCTGGTCGCGTTCGCCTGGCTCGCCGTCGACCTGCAACGCCGACGTGATCGAACGACAACCGATAAAGAACGGTCGACAGTCTCCACGGCAATTCGCGACCACCTGCAATCTCCGTGGACGTGGGTTACGGCGGTCGCACTCGGAGCCGGATTGAGTTTTTCATCCCTTGCATGGGGTGGCTCGGTGCTGATGTTCGTTCCCGCCGCGGCGTACGTCGGGCTGAAAGTCGCACTCGATGCTCGAGAGGACGTTTCCCCACTCATCGCGAATCTACCCATCGTTGGTGGTCTTCTCGTCGCGAGCGCCCTTACGGCGTTCCTTCATTTCCGCTGGGGCTGGCACGACGCGTTCGTTGCCATCGTTCCGGTCCTCACAGTCGCTGCTGCCCTCGCCTTCATGGCCCTCGGAGAACTCTGGCAACGTCTCGAGTGGCCGACTGGTGGACTGGTCGGTCTCGAGGCGATACTGGCCGGTGGCGGCGTCCTCGTGTTTCGATACGTGCGCCCCGAGGACTGGGCACGCCTCCGAGAACGAGCCAACGATGTGTTCTTCAGAGAAGGAGCAACCGAAACGGCGTCGCTGTTCTCGGCCGACATGGCCGTCATCCACGGCCCGTTGTCCCAGCTCGGCATTCAGTTCTTCGTCGCACTCGCGGTCCTCCTCTGGACCTGCTGGGTAGCGTACAAACGGTACGAGCCCGCCTGGTTGCTCCTCAGCGTCTACGTTGTCTTCTGGATCGCCATGGCAGCCATACAAGTTCGTTTCGCCGCCCAACTCGCGGTGCCCCTGTCCGTACTGGGCGGACTTGGCCTTGTCCACATGATCGCTTGGGTCGATCTGGCTCGAGTCCCCGTTCCGTTTCGCGAAGACGAGCCCGATGGCCGCTCGAGTCGACAAAGCGCCCCGACCCAAACGGCGAGAACTGATGGAAGCGGCGACGAAGAACCGAGCATCGTCTTCCCGAGCGATTTCTCGACGGTGTTCCACCTCGCCCTGATCGCGCTGATCGTCTGCGGGATGAGTCTGATATTCGTCCCCTCCTTGGTCGCACAGACTGCCCACGACGACGGGCAGGTCGACGCCGCGATGGCGATCGATGAACACGCTGAAGCAATCGACCGGGAATATCCGGAGAACTTCGTCCTGAGCGAGTGGGGTGACAACCGGATGTACAACTATTTAGTTAGCGGTGAATCGGATCATTACGGCTATGCCAACTCCAATTTCCAGGACTTCCAAACAGACGGCGATCCGGACGCCTGGTACGACCAGTTCGAGAGTGACAACGTCGGCTACGTCGTGATGACCGACACCGATTCCGACGTCCCCGCGAACACGACCCAGCACCAACTCCACGAGAACCTCGGGACCGGCAACGAAGAAGCCGACGCGCTCGCCCACTACAAACTCCTCGAGACCAACGAAGACGCCACAGCGTTCGCTGTCGTCCCAGGAGCGACTATCCAGACCACTACCGACTCCGACTCACCAGTCACGGTCACCACCGAACAAACGATCGGCGACGAGGCCATCACCTACGAACGCGAGGTCGAGCCCGAGGACGGCACCCTCGAGGTAACGGTTCCCTACAGTGGCGAGTACACGATCGGCGACGACACAATAGAAGTCGAGGAAGAAGACGTCCTCGAGGGCACCGAACTCCAACTCGAGTAACGTGAGATGGAGCTCTCTCCGAGACGGGGCACGAATATCGAGACGCTCCCGAACCGTCGCACCGATGAGAAACGATCAGCGGTCTTCGTCCGAGGCTTCCAGGGTGGAGACGACATCACCGAGAGAATACAGCCGGAGATCATCCCGATCGGTGGCTGCTTCCGTGACGGACGACGTGAATCCTGATCGGCTGAACAACGCATACTCGTATTTTGGCTCGCCGCCGCTCCCGGGCGTCCAATCGATGTACTCGACAGTGTTCTCGAGTCTCGAGAGCACATCGTATCCGAGCGGTGAGTTTGTGAACTTTGCTTCACCAGCGAGAAGCGTCTTCCCATCGGTCGGTGCAACGATATCGATCTCGTGACCTTTGTACCACCACTGTGACGGTTTCTCCGTAAGTCTGTACGCCGAATACAGTTCCGGAAGTGCCGTATGGCAAAGCGATTCGAAGGTCGTACTGACGAAGTCGGGTAACTCCGGTTCGATATGATCCTCGTATGCATTCTCCCCGTACAGTTCGTACTGTCCACTCCGCCCGTACAGATATCTGTAATAAAATCGGAAGACGGGATCCCGAATCCGATATCGAGTCCGTTTACTGCGTGTTGGATCGGCTAAGGCCGGATACTGTTTTTCGATAATCCGGAGTGTCTCGAGTCGGTCGAAGTAGTACGACGTGTTCGTACTATCGATTCCCGCGCCTTGTGCAACCTCGTTTCGACGTCGGTTTCCGCTGGCAATCGATTCTAAGAGGGAAAAATACCGATCAACCTCTCTGAGCTCCATTTGTAGCACGGTTTCTGGTTCGGAATGGAGCGATCCATCCGGATCACAGAGAAGTCGGATTACGTTCTCATCGAGCGTACTGGTCGGATCGATCGGCTTCAGATATCGCGGTGTTCCACCGAAGATTCCGTACGTGTATACACGGTCTTCGGCATCGTAGTCGGGGACGAACTCCTGAACCGTCTCAAAGGGAAGTTGCGTGAGTTCGATCTGCCCGTTCGGTCGCTGTGAGACACGACCGTACAGGGGTGCCCCACCGTCGAGAACGTGGGTGTGCATCATGCCAATTGCAGATCCCGTAAGAACGAGCGTCGCATGGCTGTCATCCGTATTTGTGTCCCACAGATGCTGGATGATCGACGGAAGACTGTCATCCGTATCGATGAGATACGGGAACTCGTCTACTACAATCACCGCATCTTGCGCCACAAGATATGAGAAGAGCGATTCCCACTCCTCTTTGATCGCTGTGATTCCGGGATACGTCGTTGTAGCCGCATCGACGAAACGGGATTTCTGCGTCGTTGGTGTCCCCTTGATAGCTTGGTAGTAAACGGCATCGTCTCGGTCACGAATTGATCGCCGGACGAGTTCGCTCTTTCCAATCTGCCGACGCCCATAGATGATTGCGAGTTCCGCATGTTCCGTTTCATAGAGCGCTCGCAATCGTTCGAGTTCTGAGACACGGTTGACGAACTGGTCCATATGCTGTTTTTGGTTTCACTGTTCGTAACTGTTCCGGAGTTATAGTTTAGACTATTATAGTGTAGACTCTAATAGTCTGGGTGATAGCTAGCTGGTGGATATCCATTGACTTGTATCCCAACCACAGGACCTGCACACTCGAGGGCACCGAACTCCACCTCGAGTAACACCAAAACAACGCCAACCCCCAAGCAACCAACCCCTCACTCCACGATCGAGGCCAGCGCCGCCGTCGTCCGGTCCACCGTCTCCGTCCATGCCTGTGACCCGCCGTCGGCCGATCCGCCGTCCTCGAGCGCCTCGAGAACGCCGCGCGCAAGCCCATCCACATCGCCGATCTCGAAGGTCCGCCCGTTCGGGCCGAGCGCGCTCGAGATCTGCTCGAGGTTCGAGGCGACCACGGGCGTCCCCGAGGACTGGGCCTCGAGGACGGTCCGCGGGAGCCCTTCGGCCCGACTCGGAAGGACGAGAACGTCCGCACTCCGATACACCTTCGGCATCTCGTCGTAGGAAAGGTGCCCGAGAAACTGCACGGAGTCACGAATCCCCAACTCGGCTGCCAGCGTCTCTAACTCCTCGCGTAACGCCCCGGAACCGCATAGAGACAGCGTCGCGTCGGGATAGCGATCCAGAACGTCGACCAGCGCACGAATTGCATCTTCGGGTCGCTTCCCCTCGACCAATCGGCCGACGAACAACAACGCGGGCCCCGTCGATGTAACCCGTTCACTCTCCGCACCGGTCGGCGTGAACCGCTCCGTATCGATCCCGTTCGAAACGACCTCGATCCGACTCGAGACGCTGAACTCCCGTACCCGCCGTTTATCAGTCTCAGTATAACAAAACACGACGTCGGCCCGGTTGAACGTCCACCGTCCGAGACTCCGCAGATACAGGTTGAACACCCATTGTGGCGCGTTCTGTGAGTACAGCCCGTGGTTCGTGATCGCGAGCGGAATATCTCCCACAAATCGCTTCAACGCGGCCAGGTTCGTCGCGAAGTACAGATGGGAGTGAGCGTGCATCACGTCGAAATCGTCGGCTCCAGCCAGATACCGCGCCAGCCCCGGACTGATATCGTTGCCCAACAGCTTCACAGCCGGATCGTATCGAACCAGAGTATACCCGTCCCGTTCTTCGACGTGCGGTAACTCGGGATCGGTTCGAACCGTCGCCACCGTCACGTCGTGGCCCATCGCGGCCTGATCGCGACTCATCGCGTGGACGTGGTAGGGACCGCCGCCTTTTACGTCCGGATAGATCTTCTGTGCAATACGAAGGATCCGCATTAGGTACTGATTCTCAACTCTCCTGTTATGTTATTCGGTTCGAAACACCGAGAGAGTTCGGTGGTCGGTGCGTGAAAAATAACCGTTCACAGCTACTGAGCCGAACCACCCTCGAGGAAACCATCTCTTATGGAGCGGAATACACGATCGATATCCTAGTCAACGGGATCAAGATCTGGCTCGTCGAACTCGAGTGCTTTCCCAACAGTTTCGGGAAGCTTAGGGCGCGGTGCCGACTCGTGGCGTTCAATTTTCTCGGTTTTGCGGGTCTTCTCATAGAGGGCGCGGGCGACTGGGAGGCCGCGCAGATACTTGTACTCGTGAAGAATCTCGCCGCCTCGCTCCGTGAAGCCGTAGAACTGTGAGGCAAGAGCGCGTTTCTCCTCGCTCGGTTCGTGCGTATATCGTGCGAGGATTCCGGCCTCGATCAGCGTCTCCAGTTGGTCTTTGATGGCTGCCTGGCTCTTCCCGATCATATACTCGAGTTCGGCGAGAGACATAAGGTGGGCGGGATGACCCAGAAGCTCCTGGATGATGAGGTGACGCGTATCCTGTGACAGCAGCTTGAACAGTCGCTGCTGTTCCGCAAACGGCCCCAAATCGGCCGTTCCGCTGTGGCTCTCGCTAATACGTGTCTCTACAAGTAGCGACGCCATAATTACCTGTCCTCGTAGCATCCACTTTATTACGAAGCTCGAGACAAGATCGACAATTCACAGGGAAAGCGGACTGAGTGCCCGACAACTGCTACCGGATCGTCGCCCACGTGTCCCGACACACTTTCCAGATCTGTCGGAGCACAATCTTCAGGTCGAACCAGAACGACTGTCGGCGGATGTACTCGAGGTCGTAACGCAACTTCGCATCGGGCTTGGTGCTGTTCGCATCGTTCACTTGCGCCAGTCCGGTCAAACCGGGCTTGACGAACCAGCGCTTTCGCCAGGACGTCGTCTCACGCTCGATGACCTGCTCTTCGTCGGTCCAGGCCGCTCGCGGGCCGACGACGCTCATCCGGCCCAGCAGGATCGCCATCAGCTGCGGGAGTTCGTCCAGGTGGGTCTTCCGGAGCACGCGCCCGACTCGAGTGATACGGTCGTTTTCCTCGTCTTCGGACGGGTTGGCAGACTCGCCCTCCGGAACCATCGTTCGGAACTTCGAGACGGTAAACGTCTCGCCGAAGCCGGCGGTCCGCTCCTGACTGTACAGCGCCGGGCCCGGGCTGTCGAGCGTGATCGCCAGCGCGATCAGGATCATTAGCGGGGCGAACACGATCATGCCGACGAGCGCGAACACCACGTCGAACACCCGTTTGAACATGTAATCCAGCGGGTCCCAGGGCTCGAGGTCGACATCGACTAACTCCCCGATTTCGTCCTCCGAAACGAGCACGCTGTCGGCGTACTCGCGGTGGACCTTCGCGTCGACGCCGTGCTCGAAACAGGCGTCCAGCGATCCGAAGAACTCGGCCCGATCGGGCTGGTGGAACGCGAGCACGACGGTGTCGACGTCGTACTCGACGAGGATGTCTTCGATCCGCGAGAGGCCACCGAGTCGTTCCAGACTACTGTGTCTGCCGTACTCGAGGAGGACTTCCTCACCTGCCTGCACCCCGCCATCGGGGACGGCCTCGATGCCGGCTCCCTCCTCGACTCCCTGGGACGAACGGACGTTCGTGGGACAGAGATAGCCCAGCACGGGGCCGGCTACCTGGGGTGTGATCTGGTGGATCTGGTCCGGATCGTCGCCGACGATCAGCGTCCGGCCTGGATCGCCGCTGGGTCGGCGTCGCATCCAGACGAACCACAGCGGCATCGCGATCGACAGCAAGCCGACGACCATCACGAGGGTTGCTCGAGGGAGTCGGTGCGACCACTTGAAAAAGCCGAAGGTGGCGATGGCGAGTCCGCCGGTGACCACTCGTTTTTGGGTCAAAAGGATCGTATCGAGGACGCGACGCGGCCGGGGCTTGTAAAGCGGGATCAGACACCCGAGCATGACGACCGAACAGAGAAAGATGGCCCACAGAAAGAGCCTCCCGCCGAGCGTCTGGACCTCCAGTCGATTGAACAGGGGAACGTAGCTCGTGAAGAACTGTTGGGTGACTGAATGGTTTGCAATGAACACGGCGGCTACGGTCAGACCGACCACTCCGACAGCACTGACGACTCGATAGCGCCATCCAGTCAGCATGCGTTTCAGAGATCAGACGGATCGTATATAACACCTGTTGTATTCCCATCGGTCAAATTTGATGTTGTGTCATCATCTTTTCGGCCGACGG
Organism: Halostagnicola bangensis; assembly: GCF_054653435.1. Lineage (NCBI taxonomy): Archaea > Methanobacteriati > Methanobacteriota > Halobacteria > Halobacteriales > Natrialbaceae > Halostagnicola > Halostagnicola bangensis. The sequence goes on from NZ_BAAIGG010000002.1 coordinate 3,142,912, forward strand.
CTATCGCTCGAGAGAACTCGGACAATACAGTGAAAAACGGACACGTATTGTCGGCTCGGGATATCCGCGCAGTCGTGTTGTTTGGTCCCCATGAAACGGAGAACGCTCGTACGTCTCTCCGACGAGGTACTCGCCGGGGACGATCCGGAATGTCCTGACGAACGGCACGATTAGCTCGTGAACGCACGCGGCTACCCCGTTTTATCCCGACCAGCCGACGGGCCGGTGGTGAGTAACGCCGTGTCCCCGGCTGAAACAATCCGGGACAAACTGAGGGGAGAACCCGGAACCGAACCCGATAGCCCACATGATCCTGAACTGCCGGCCGATCAGCTCCGAGGCCGGCTCCAGAACGCGTTCTGGACCAGCGGGAACTCGAATGATCGCCGGGGGTGGCTTCCCCTGGCCTAGGTACTGTTAGGTGCGCTTTCATCCGTTGGTGAGCGCGAGTCGTCACAACGCGGAAGGCGGTGAGCAGATTCGGCGAACTGTGCGTTCGCACGGGCGACGATCGTCTCGAGCATTCGCCCCGTCGTACGTCAGAACGGAGATTTCCTTCGACGCGAGCGCCCCTGCTAGCGATTTTCCGTCTCGAGTCGAGGTATCCGTCGGCGGCGTGACGGTCTGGAACGAATTGGGACTCCAGCAACACACCTCCTGGACGGACCCATTCTCCGATCCGAATAACCACTACTGCTGAAAGACGAACACGTCATTTTATATATTCTTATTTCCCAATCCTACATGAGAGTCAACCGGAGGACGGAGATTGGGGGTAAGAAAGCATCGAGGCACGCACGAAACGATGAGCGAACTGCTCACGGCGATCTCCTTCATCACGGGAGAAGCATAGAGTGTACCGGAACCCACGGTTAAAACAGCAACATCAATACATGTCATCAAACACTTACGTAAGCAAAGTTAGACAGTATCTATCGCGACAAGGGTGGGAAACGACAACCACCCAGGTACAGGAGGGAGTCGTCCTGTTCAAGGGCACTCGAGCGGACTCGGAACCGAACACGTGTGCGGGGCTCGTCGTAACAGCGCCCGAACCGACCACCACCACGACCCATCTCGAGTATCTCGTCAAGACCTGCCGGGAAAATCAGATTAACAACGTGCTGTTGTCCCACACGGTCGGGATTTCCAACGATGCCAGACGGGCCGCAGACAACTACGACGTGGAGGTTATCGATTCTGATCAGCTCGGCGGGACTTCAGATGGTCTCGATCAGGGGTCGCTGTCGTCGGATACCCAGCCACCGACGCAACCGTCATCTGGTCCCCAGGGAGTCTCGGATATCCTCTCACAATCGAGCACAAAGACACGCCTCGTAAACGGAGTCGGAATCTTCGCCGTTGCCGGCATCGGGTTTGGCCTGACCAGTACGTTCAGTGCCCGACTGTTACTCGATGGTTCGGCGTTCGGTCAATTGCTAGGGGTTACACTTATTTTATTCGTGCTCGCGGTGATGCTTTTTTCTGGGCCGGTGTTCGGAGTGATCACCGGCTTACTCGCAGCGAGAGACATCTCGAAGACGCGAGAGTCGATGATTACGGCCGCTGCGACCGGCACGATCGGCTACGTTGTAATGACGGTCCTGGGTGCGGTGATCACGATTACGTTCCTGCCCAGTTCCGATAGCGGTGAGACGAGCGAGCCCGAACCGAACGGACAGGAAGCAGGCGGAAGCGAGCTCCAGTTGCTCGAGGTCGGTGAACTCGTGGTTCCACTCGTTGTGATGGCGATTCCCGTCGGGATTGTGGCCGCCGGAGTCGTCTACGTTCGACACCGGTAACTGCGGAACGCCTCGTTTCCGTAGTGCAACTGAAAATCGCACGTTCGCGATGAGCCGATTGGTAACAACAACACGTGCCCTCATCCGTCCGATGTATCCGATACGTATCGTTTCCCACCAGTACTATTTCATTTCATCTATGACACACATTGTAAAGACGGATCACAGTCGACCGGCACAAACTGGCGGAGAGATCGCGTCGATCCCGATGGAGCAATTCTTCCCGAGAACCTCTTTGAGAGGGTTTTTGCAAAATTAGCTCGGGTTCTGAGTGACCAGTAATCGAAGCGGATTCGGTGTGAGGTGAACGAATAACAATTTCGCGTCGATCGACAAAATATCCATAACCCAAAGCGTTATTCAGGAATACATATACTAGTACAATGATGACTCAGATCCGTGTGCTCTCCGTCGACGACGATCCGTCATTCGCGGATCTGACAGCGACGCACCTCGAGCGCGAGAGAGATCGCCTGGAGGTCAGCACCGAAACGACCGTCGAAGACGCGGTAGCTGTCCTCGAGGCGAACGCCTCCGACATCGATTGTATCGTAAGCGAGTACGAGCTGTCCGAACGAGACGGCCTCGAGTTCCTGCAGACGGTTCGACGGGAGTACGGAGATCTCCCGTTTATCCTCTTTACCGGGACCGGGAGCGAGAAGGTCGCCAGCGACGCGATCACCGCCGGCGTCACCGATTATCTCCCGAAGGGGAGCGTCGAACAGTTTTCGCAGTTGGCGACCCAGATCCACGACGGCGTCGAGAGACACCGCGCCAGACAGGCGGCCGAGCGCTCCGAGCGGCAACTGCAGGAACTCGCCGAGAAATCGAACGACATGCTGTGGATGTCTTCTAGCGACTGGCAGGAGCTGATTTTCGTCAGCGACGCCGTCGAAGATCTGTTCGGTCTTACGCCCGACCAGCTACGGAAGAACGCTCAACGGTTTCTCGAGACGATCCATTCGGCGGATCGAGAGCGGGTTCGGGATGCGATGGACCGACTATCCGCGGGCCACTCCGTCGATATCGAATGTCGTGTCTCCGAAATCGAGGACGAAACTCGCTGGGTCTGGATGGACATCAAACCGGTGTTCGACGACGACGGCACCGTCGAACGGACTGTCGGCTTCGTCCGGGATATCACCGAACACAGAGAGCGCGAGGAGGCGCTGCAGGCGCTCAACGATGTCGCGGTCGATCTCAACACCGCCGGAACGGAGACGGATATCTACGGCCGAACGATCGACGCGAGCGAGGACATCCTCAAGTTCGATCTGAGCGTGATCGACACCGAGGAAGACGGCCGACTCACCAAAGCGGCGATCTCCGAAAACGTCGCGCAGGCCGAGACGGCGTCGATGTCGATCGAAGAAGGGATCGCCGGCAAAACGTACCGCACCGGCGAATCGATGTTGATCGAGGACATCGCCGAAATCCCGGAAGCCAACCCGCAGGGGCCGTTTCAGTCGGGGATCAGCATCCCGGTCGACACCTACGGCGTCTTCCAGGCCGTCGCAGAGGTGCCCGGACTGTTCGACGAAACCGATCTCGAACTCGCCGAACTCTTGATCAGTCACACCATCAGCGCGTTAGATCGCCTCGAGCGCGAACAACAGCTCCAGTACCAGAACGATCGGCTCGAGAAGTTCACGCAGATCGTCTCGCACGATCTCAGAAACCCGTTGAACGTCCTCGACGGGTCGCTCGAACTCGCGAGCGAGGAGTGTGACTCACCGCATATCGAGACTGCGACGGAGATGGTCACCCGCATGGAGACGATTATCGAGGACACGCTCACGCTCACCGCCGAGGGGACGCTCGTCAACGAAACGTCAACGGTGAATCTCGAGTCGATTACGCGGGACTGTTGGCAGACCGTCTCGACCGCGCAAGCCACGCTCACAGTCGATGCCGACGCGGAGATCAGCGCCGCTCGAGGCCAGGTCTATCACATCTTCGAGAACGTCTTTCGAAACGCCGTCGAACACGGCGGCTCCGAGGTGACGGTCCGCGTCGGCGATACCGCGGATGGATTTTATATCGAGGATGACGGCCGGGGGATTCCAGACCGGAAGCGCGAACAGGTGCTCGAACTCGGCTATACGGACGGCGGCGGGTCCGGGTTCGGACTGGCCATCGTCGAGCAGATCGCCGAGGCTCACGGTTGGACGGTTCGAGTCACTGACGGAACGGACGGCGGTGCGCGGTTCGAGTTCGAGGGTGTCGAGAGCCAGCGATAAAGACGCCTCAAGCGTCGTCAGTACGGCATATGCCGGTGTAGTACCGCGAATCGGGAGCCAAAGAAACAACCCCTGCGAACGGCTTCTATGAAGCGACGATATCGAATTTCGGTGAGAGTGATCCGAACGCGTTCACGACTCGGGGGAGTCGCCCGTGATCGTGCTTGGGGGATTTTTGCTCACGTTAGTACTGGATCCGGCATCGATACTGGCGTCGCCGTCGATCGTACTGTTCCTAAGCGAGAGGTTCCCGTTGACACCGGCATCGATAGCGACATCGCCGTTGATCGTACTGTTGTTCATATTCAGTGTCCCATCTGATCCGGCATCGATTGTAACGTCGCCGTCGATCGTACTATTCCGTAGATCGATGATACCGTTAGTTGCGGGGACGACAAGGGTGACATCGCCATCGATTGCACTATTGCTCATATCCAGCGAACCGGACTGTGACCCCTCTATATACACGTCTCCCGAAACAGTCGTGTTCGGATTGATCGTCAGATGCGCGTTCATCGTCTCCACCACGACGTCACAGCTCGTGTCGCCGTAGAGCGTCGTCGGGCCGGTGTACTCGTCGACGCACGTCTCGTCGGCCGGTTCGCAGTGAACGTCGATATCCCGCTCTAACTCGACGGAGTTATCGGGCCCCTCGGCGACGATCTGTAACGAGACGAGATCCGCCACAGTGGACGCACACGATAGCTCACCGACGATTGGTGCTCGCTCACCGGACGCCAGTGTCGTCGGTTGATCGGAGCTGTCAAGGGTCAGTTGATCTCCGTCATCCGTCGTTATCTCGAAGGACGAGAGCGTCCCTGAGAACTCGTTCGTGAGCGTCGCGAGTTCGACCTCCTCGCCTGCTTCCCCCGAAATATTCTCGTTAGGTTCGATTTTGAGCAGGGCCTCGTCATCGCTCGAGATGCCGAGATTGAACTGGCGAGACGCCTGGGCGACATCGAATGCCCCGCTCGCGTGGACCGCTCCGAGTCCGACCCCGCTGGCAGTAAGCATCGTCAGGATAGACCGGCGGCTCATCACCCCTGTCTTCCCTCGGGACCGTCTCCGTTTTCTGGACATTTTCGATACGCTAGATGTTCGTAGATACAACAACGGAATCCCGCCGGATCAGTGTTTCTATCGGGCAGATACCGACTCGGTGTTCAACTAACAGGACAAACGGCTGAATCGAACGAGACGCGCCGGCTGACTCGAGTCGCCCTTCCTCGGGCCCATCGGCGGACGAAAACGGGCCACGCGTTGGCCATGACGGTGGGAAAATGGACATGTTCGCCCCTCGAGGGGAATGCGTCTCGAGGGACCGGCGATGGATACTCCGTTCTGCCTCCGAAAGCAGCAGTGACGCCTCAATTACCGACTGCTTCCGTGATACGTTGGGCTAGGACGGTGTACTGGTCGGCGTCGGTGCCTTTGCGTCGAAATTCGGTTGCGCCCGCACGAAGCGCAGCGGTTTCGAGGCTCTCGGCGGGCTTCCCGGTGAACAGAATAAAGGGAAGATCGGGCGAGCGTGCCCGAACGAATTCCAGAAATTCCAGCCCGTCGTGGCCCGGCATATCGTAATCGCTGATCACGCAATCGATCGGCTGGGCATCGAGAACGTCGAGTGCGTCTTCGACGGACGACTCCGTCGTCACTTCGATCAGGTCGCTCTCTCGCTCGAGGAAGATTGCGGCGAGGTCTACCAGTGCCTCGTCGTCGTCGACGTGTAACACCCGAATCGGATCGGACCGAGTAACTAATTCATTTCCTGACACGCTGTTCTCCTCTCTATCGAATATTTCCAATGGTGTCGTGATAACTCTACTGGCCCGAAAACCGCCGACTTCACGATCGGGAAACTGCATTATCAGGCGCTTCCGCCCGGTAGCGCGTCGAAGCAACCCGCAGCGAGCGCTCACGCCTAGTCGCTTTCGTCCACGGACTCGACGTTCGAGATCTCGAACAGCGCGCCACCGGCCGGCCCATCAGCGAGAGAGATCTCCCAATCGTGTGCCTGAACGACCTGCTCGACGATGCGCAACCCGAATCCGGTTCCGTCGGTAGCCGTCGAGTAGCCGGGCTCGAAGACGTCATCTCGGTGGGCCGAGGGAATACCGGGGCCGTCGTCCGCGACGAAAAAACCGGTCTCCGTCTGTCCGACGGTGACGGTAACGTCCCTTCCCCCGTGCTCGACCGCGTTGGCGAACAGATTTTCGAACAGCTGACGAAGGCGATCCTCGTCGGCGGACACGGTTCGATCGGTTTCGACGATAAGCGTACCAGCGGCCGTCTCGACGGCGCTCCAACATCGCTCGACGAGCGGAGCCAGTTCGACGGGTTCGGCACTGATCGCGCTCGAGCCCTGCCGGGCGAGTGTGAGGAGGTCGTCGGTCAGCGTTTCCATCCGATGAAGTGCGTAGTCGATGTCGTCGAGTTGTTCGCTCTCGACTTCGCTTCGAAGTACCGTCAACCGACCCTGTGCGATCTGTAGCGGGTTTCGAAGGTCGTGCGAGACAGCGCTTGCGAACCGATTCAGGCGTTCGTTCTGCCGAACGAGATCCTCCTCCCGTTGTTTTCGTTCGGTGATCTCGCGATCCATCGCGACGAACCGATCCTCTCCGTCGAGATCGAGTCGCATCAGGTGAATCTCGACCGGGAACGTCGAGCCGTCTTTCCGCTCCAGGACCCCTTCGAATCGCCGCGGCGAATTCGTGGGAAGATCGGTCCAGAACGCCCGTGCTTCGGACGGCTCTACGGTCGTATCGAGATCCCAAACGGCCTTTCCGACGAGTTCCTCCGGTTCGTATCCCAACTCGTCACAGAATCGCCGGTTGACGTCCCGTAATCTCCCCTCCGCATCGTGAATCCCGATTAGGTCCGGCGAGTTCTCGAACAACGCCTCGAGTCGGGCCTTACTCGAGCGGAGTTGCTCCTCGCGCTCCTTGTGAGCGGTAATATCGCGGATGGTCCCGACGATCCGCGAAACGTCGCCGTCGGAGTCGATGATGGGGGTCGCCTCCTCCCGCATCCAGCGCCGCGTCCCCTCCTCGAGAACGATTCGGTACTCGATGTCGTCGCGGTCGCCCCCGGAGAGCGTTTCCATAAACGATCGGACTCGGTCGCGATCCGCTGGCTGGATATGCTCGAGAAACGCCATCGGATCGTCGCTGATTTTTCGGATAGAACCGCCCCATTCGTCCTCGTACGCCGAGTTCATGAACAGAAGCTCGGTCCAGTCGGCCGAAAACATGTAGAGGACTTCGTCGGTCTTCTCGACGATCCGGGCGAATTTCTCCTTGGTTGCTCTCGCGGATTGCCTCGTCTGATATTGCTCGACTGCGTTCTGGATCCTGTTGGTGAGAACGACGTACTGACCGCTTCCGCCCCCCTTCTGTAGGTAGTCCGTGACGCCCGCGGAGATCGCCTCGCTTGCGATTTCCTCGCTTCCCTTTCCGGTGTACAGAATAAACGGCAGCTCCGGATGGTCGGCTCGAACCCGCTCGAGAAACTCGATCCCGTTGCACTCCGGCATATCGTAATCGGATACGACGCAATCGATATCCCTCTCGGCGAGGACCTCGAGTCCATCCACAGGGCTGGTCGTGGTCCGAACCGCCAACTGCGGATCGTTCCGCTCTAAAAACGTCGCGACCATGTCGCAAAACGGCTGGTCATCGTCGACATGTAATACGGATATCGTATCAGAATAAAGAGTCATAAATGAATACAGTTAGTGCACAGTTATCGGTTCCACCCGTAAAATTTGTCCTTCTGGAAAGGTAATTGTCACTTTTGCGAGAAACCGATCCGATACGGTTCCGGCTCCCGTCGGAGTCCCGTTTGGGTCCCTCGAGACGGACGTCCGATCCGCCTGACCGTCGAGCGGAGAATCTGCCTTGTGTATCGTCTCCAATTATGCGGATCCGAGAGTTCGGATGGCGCGCGTGCCGGACGAGCGAACGGCCTCGAGTGCGAAAGAACTACGCTAGTAGCAAAAACTATACGAACGCCATCCGAAAGGCAAAATTAGAACACAAACGATGAGTAACACAATAGTTATTCCCACGGACGGGAGCGAATACGCTGAATCCGCGGCCGAAGTTGGATTCGGTATCGCCACAACGATGAACGCGACCGTCCACGCGCTGTCCGTCGGAGACGTGAACTTGACACAGATCTCCTCGATCGGCGGGGGACCGCCAAAAACGAAAGATGACGTCACGGATATCGCAGCCGAGTGGGCGACCGAACTTGCAGAACTGGCTCGAGCGGAGGGCCTCGAGGCGAAGGAGGTCGTCCGAACGGGAACGCCGGCCAAGGAGATCGCCGACTACGCCGAGGAGGTCGACGCCGATATGATCGTCATCGGAACCGCCGGGCGAAGCGGCATCGAGCGGATGGTCGTCGGGAGCGTCACCAACAAAGTCGTTCGAACGGCTCCGGTTCCGGTCGTTACCGTCCGACCCGATGGGACCGTCGATGCGGCCTAGGGCTTCGATATTCGGGTCGCGACTCTCTGACAGCTCCGGAGAAGGTCGGGCTTTACGGGCACGACGAAACTCCGCACTCGCCGTCCGAAGGCGGGTTTTCGAGGACGGCGAGCAGACGCGTCGAGGGCGAAAAGGAAGTTACGCACCCTCGTCGGGTTCCGGTTCGGCGACGGCGGCCTCGAGGAGCGTCTGTCGGTCCGGAAAGTACGCCGGTGCGTCGCGATCGGCCTCGAACTGGACGAGACGCTCGAGTGCCGCCTGGCCGTCATCGGCGTCTCGTTGTAGCTCCGTGGCGAGTTCAGTGTAGGCCGATGCGAGTTCCTGAAACGCCTTCATCCGTACCTGCTTGGCTTCGACGATCGTCTGTTTTTCCTCGAGATCTGCTTCGAGCTCTTCGATAGCCGCGATATCCAGATCGGGGTCCTGACCGCCGGGAGCCGCCGCCGAGGACGGCGATTCGGGTTCGGTCACGGCGTCCGATCGGCCCTCGAGGCGAGTCCGGATCTCCGCCATTTCGTCGTCGATTTCGTCCAGTAACTCGTCGGCTTCTGCTCCCATCGTTTCGACGGCTCCGGAGAGAAGCCCCGCCTGCGTGCGGCAGTATTCGACGAGTTCGTCGACCGTCACCGTCTCCGCGTCGTCCTCGCCCATGCCCGACCGTTCGAACTCCGAGTGCAAGTCAGTTGGGACCGCCACGGTGATCGAGTGGCCCTTCATTTCAGACCGAACCGTCGATCGATCCCTTCGAGTTTCGTTACTCACTCGCCTTGAGTCCCGTTACTCACTCCCTTACGTTTCGTTACTCGATTTCCCCGTCCCTGAATCGGTCCGCGACGTCGAGAAGAAGCACGGTTCGCCGCGGCCGGCTATCAACGGCTGGGTTCGTCACCCGGAGACTGATCTACCGATACTGCTTCGTGGGGTCCGTTGAATTGACATCCTCCACGCGGTGAACGACGTGGAATCAACCGCAATACGGCCGAAGTCGACGTTTCGCTTGGAGACAAGGGAGACGACGATCAACAGATACGAGCAGTGGTCCGCGAGAACGGGATTCGTCCCTCAGAAACTATCGGACGTTCTCACCCGGCTAACCGAGTCAACACTCGAAAGAGAACGCCGTAGACCACCCCAAGTATTCCGCCGAAGATCACTAAGCCGACGAGGCTCGGTTGATGGACGTACGGGAGCGGTCGCTCGAGGCCGACAGCGAACCCCCACAGCGGCATCAGCGTCGCGACGAAAACACCCCAGAGCATCAGCCCGTACACTACCCCGGCCAGAGCGGTCACGGTCGGGAAGCCGGCGTACCGCTCGAGTACCCCCACCCCGGGTAGGTCGGTCGCGCTCAGCAGTGTTATCACGCCGAGAAAAAAGACCCCGGCGAAGATGCTATGAGCGGTGTGAATCAGCCACCCGATGTGAACTCCGTCCTGTCCGTAAAGAGCCGCGACGGACTCCATTCGTCCCGTTTCGTGTAACAACAGCCCGAAAGCGGCTCCTGCGATGAGTGCGCCCACCATGGCGCTGGTGAACGCTTCGTTCTCCGCATCTCGAATACCCACCGCTTGTTCGACGGCCATTCCTGCTGGAACCGACGGGGCATCGTTCGATTGTTATGGGGAGAATACTGCGGCGTACCTGTTTGCGAGCGTTCCGTCCCGCCCCTGCTCGAATCCGCAATGTGAGTTGCGTTCGCGACGGATTGTGATAGCCAGAGACACTTGTACAGCGGTGTCCGCGATGGCACTCGAACTCGAGGGGGCGTGCTCCGCGTAACGCCGTCGAAAGAGCCACCGAAGTCGGTCGCGTTCGGTGCGTCCAAACCGAAAACCGAAAACCGATCGATAAACCGAGTCTCGGCGCGAGGAATCGAGGAAGAGAGCGATTCGCTCGAGGGATTGACGATCCACCACGTGTACTCACTCGCCTTCGAACTCCGTCTCGGACGACGGCGAATCGAGAGGGGGATCTCGACCCGCGATGGGGGTTGCTCCGAGCCGACCCGGCCCGGGGAACCATCGAGGAACCCGCTCGCAGTACTCCTCGTAGGCCTCGCCGTGTTTGTCCGCGAGGTGTGGCTCTTCGTACTCGAGAACGCGCCGATGAAACCCGAGCCAGCAGACGACGCCCCACCAGAGGACGTGGAGCGATTTGTACCGGACGGCCTGGCCGCCGATAGCCAGCACGACGCCGAGGTACATCGGATTTCGCGAGTACGCGTAGACACCGCCTGTGACGAGTTCCGGAGGTTCGTCGCTCGGCGACGGCGTTCCCGAGCCCTCGGTTACAAATCGCCCCGCCGTGTGCAGGTACAGAACGATTCCGGAGACGAGCAACGCGTAGCCGACCGTTCGCACGCTTCGGCGCTCGAGGGTCGGTGATCGGCGATCGTACCGAGCCAGCACTCGGGGGACGAGCCCCGCGACCGTTCCGGGAACGAGGACCGAAAAGACCGCCGTTTTCAGGAGCGGTGATACCATACGACCACCTCGACGCACACAACGAAAATAGTAGGGCTCGATTCGGAGGGCATACCCGTGTGTGCCAGCCAGCTATCGGCGATGGATAACATAGTGTGCCAGCCAGCTACCCTCGACGGATAAGACAGTGTGCCAACCGGCTCCCGCCAGCGGCTGTCGTGAGAGTGTTGGCCCAACCGCCGGTGCCAACGACATTACTGTGCCGGCCCGCCACTACTACCATACGATCTCATTTCACAAGACCCGGGGGCCAAACGGTGAACAAACGTGCGCAGTTGTCGGGGTGTAGTAACCGGTTCCTAACACAGACAATTATATTAATCCACATGTTGACTTAAATGACCGGAGTACCCAAGCCCGTTCATCAACCGGCTTGGCGCTGTTCGTTCGCATCAGTTCGATCCCAACAGAACGGGACACCGTCGATGGTCACATCTCTCGTTCGTCCCGACGGCAGGATCGACTGGACTACCCATGATACAATTCGAGTCCCACCCAGATCGCGTCAGTAGTATGAATACCCACTCGGACTCGAAAGTCACGTCCGGGGGTGGAGACAGATGACGACGATCGCAGAGATCACGATCACAGCGGCTGACTTCGCGCTCGCCGAGACGTGTCAGTCGAATCCGGATCTCGAGCTTCGAGTCGAGAGCGTGGTCGGAGAAGGGCAACAAACGATGCCACTCGTGTGGTTCTCGAACACCGAACGCGACGAGTTAGAGACCGCACTGACGAACGATCCGACGGTAGGCGGTTTCCAACAACTGCTAACCAGTTCCGACGGCGCGGAATGGCTCTACCGCCTCGAGTACGATTCGGCGGTCGCAGATCGGTGTAACTGCGTCTTCGAGCACGACGGGGCGATACTCGACGCGCAGGTTTCCGACGGTCAGTGGACGCTCAGACTGCTCTTTCCGCGGCGAGAGAGCCTTTCGAGTGCGATGGAGGCCATCGAACGCCACGACGTCGTCGTCGACGTTCGACGCATGGTCGAGGCGGGTCGAAACGCTGACCTCGAGGCGACCGCCGCACTAACGGAACCACAGCGTGAAGCGATCGCCGAGGCCTACCAGCAGGGATACTACGACGTCCCGCGAGAGATTTCTCTGGAGGAACTCGCTCGAGAATTGAACATCTCTCACCAGGCGCTCTCCGAACGACTTCGCCGAGCGAACCGCGTGCTCGCCGGGGAGCAACTGAACCAACCTCGAGGCGAGATTATCCGGAACTGAGAGCAGTCCCTCGCCGATAGACCCCCGGTCGATAGCTGAATGACGCGATTGGCTTTCCTGTCGATTCAACGATGACTTCTCGAGTGGTGGGACATGTCTCGTATTCGATGCCCCAAGAAAGGAATCCATACACCAGAGAGACAGTTTAACGGCCGGTATTGACTGATCTGTACCCTTTCGGCTTCGCGAACGAACGTGTCAGTTCTCACGCTAGTCTAGCTGTAGTGACGGATCGGCCAGCATACAGGAACTGTAGTGAAACACCCACGAAGGTTCTCCGCTCCCTGACGCGATAGCAGCCGGTGTATATATAGGTGCGAGTTCGTGGTGGTGACGGTGTGGACACCCCGTGATCGCCCGAAGATCACACTGTCCACGTCGATAGCGAGAGCTGTCTGCAAGCGTCGGGGCCGGTCGAACGGCCCTGATCGTTTCGCCCTGTGAGCGCCGGTCACCCTCTCCGGAGGGTGTTCGATCCGGCTGTTTCCCGGAAACAGTCCGCACCGAACTGATGGCCAACGACAGCATCGGGAGAGCGATCTTTCGTCGAGCGGGTATAACTGGCTGAAAGGGAGTTTATCTAGTCAACGAGCATTGCTGTCCTCTGAACGGATTCGACGGCGAACGGGTGGAATCTGACGGCGAACGGGCGGAATCCGACGGCGATAACGGGGAGTCGGAAGGACGTCCGATAGCGACATCGGACGGGTTTTCGATCCGTTCAGCATGTTCTAGAAGCAATCCTCGGTCGTGATTCTCCTTTTCTAGCGTTGAAATTCGCCGATGGACGGACCGATCAGAAGTACGCCTGCGTCTGGACGGTACCCGTCACGGTTACCGTTCGGCCGTCTTCCTCGACCGAGTAGTCCTCGAGGGTCGCAAATTCGTCGGTGATATCTCGGTTCCGGCGGACGTATTCTTCGACGTCGTCTGCCACCGCATACCGCTCCAAATCGAACAGGAAGACGGTAGAAACGTCCGTCGTCTGCCCGTCGATCGACTCGGCGCTCGTTCCGCCCAGCAGTCCCGTACGCCAGTCGTTTTCCTCTTCTTCGTCCTCCGTTTCCTCTTGTTCGTTCTCCGTTTCCTCGGAATCGTCATCGAATTCGAGCAAGAACCCGGAATTGACGTGTCCCTGGTCGAACTGCGACAACAGTTCGTTGGCATCGTCGTCGTCAGTGAGCCGGTCGGAGCCCTCGACGTTTGCGTCGATGACGATTTCGAGCGTCTCGAGGAGGTCGATATCCCTCTGATCGGACGTGACCTGGACGATCGTTTCGCCGGAGACACCGTACACCGCGTCGAAAGCTTCATAGAAGTCAAACCCTTCGTACTGGCCCTCATCCGTGAGATTGTCGTCGGCCCAGCTTTCGAGGTTCTCTTCGATCTCCTCGGGATCGAACGAGCCGCCGATAACGTCCACGCTGATGCTAGAGCTTTGCGATTCAGTTGCTTCGGACTGACTGCCGAACGATGTCTGTGTGTGAGTAAACTCCCAGTCCCACGTCATGGACTGGGTCAGCTGCCAGTCAATTTCGGACGCTGGCGCGCTCACTCGAGACCGAAGTCGGGAAACAGACCCTCCCTCGAGCGGTCCGTAATCGTCGAGTTCGTCCGCATTATCGAAGATCGCTTCGGGAACCGCACTCTCGAAGCTCATCTCGGAGCGGTTTCCATCCGAAAACTCGAAGTCTTCGACCCGATCTTCGTACTGGCTCGTATCCAGTATCTCCTCGAGCGTCGGATCGACGAGCCAGTTGCCGATCGGTACACTATCGTACTCGTCACTGAGAAACGGAACGCTTCCAGTACAGCCGGCCAATCCGGCGATACCCACCGCTGCAATGCCTGTGCTACTGTGCCGGATGAGATCCCGGCGTGATAGGTCTTCCCCCATACTCACCACGGTGACAATCAACTTGAATAACAATTCCGATTCAAGTAAAACTCAGGATTATTGACGATGAAATAGGTTTTACTATTTATATGCGGATACTATCGCGCGGCAACTCCTCGGCCACGTCGCACTGTTACTGGGCATACCACCCTGTCGATACTCAGGCCGCTCGCTCGAGCGTCTCTTCGTTCGCTTCGATCAACTGGATCAGGACCGAGGCGAACAGTGATTCGACGCTCCAGATTGCGGTTTCGCTGCCGTCGTCGTCGACGACGCTCAGGAGGATACTGTTGTCGTCGACGACCGCGATTCGACCGGAGCGTTCGTCCTCCGCTCGCGGCTCCAATGGCTCGTAGACGCGAACGTTCTCGCGGGCCTCGAGCCGGTCACGAACAGGTTCCGAACTGCTGAACGCGGTTACCGATACGCCGCTGGTCGCACGCTCTTCGAGGACCTGTTCGATCGACGAATCGAGCAGGCTCGGGAGGCGAGCGGCGAAGACGATTCGCTCCTCGGCGTTCGCCAGCAGATCGGCGACCCGATCGTTGATCCGACGGCTTCCCCGAACGGTCCAGATCTCCTCGGTGGTTTCCTCCGCGGGGGTATCTTCCTGTACCCGTTCGACGTACTCGAGCGCGCGCTCCTGTTCGTTTTCGAACCGTTCGCGAAGCGTCTCCCGAGCTTCCTCGACGCTGACCGGACGATACCGAATCGGACTTGCGTGATGGACCTCGAGAAGTCCCCGTTGCTCGAGGTTTTCTGCGACGCTGTACACCTGCGATCGGGGAACGTCGGTAATCTCGGCGATGTCCCGGGCCGTTCCCGAACCGAGGCGGTGGAGTGCGATGAAGACCTTGGCCTCGTAACCGGTGAGTCCGAGGCGTTCGAACGCGTCGACGGCGGCACCCTGGTCGTTGGAACCGGTCTCATCACCGCCGTGCGCTTCGTCGCTTCCGGTCGTCATTCGTTCTTACCCCCGCCGGCATTCGCGTCCGACTCCTCGGACTCGACCCGGCCCCCGTCGCTCGCGGCCGGGGTCGACGTTGGACTCCGAGAGGGATCGAAGGAGACGTCTGGGCCGAAATACCGCGTCCAGAGCACGAGCAAGGTGGGCAAGACGACGACGCTCGCGAGGAACGCGTACGTGATCGTCAGTGCGGTGATGATGCCGAACTGTCTGAGCACGGGCAGGATGGCAAACGCCAGCGTTCCGAAGCCACCGACCGTCGTCGCCGCGCTGCCAAGCAGTGCGCCGCCGGTTCCGGTCACGGTCGTTCGCATCGCGTGCCAGACGTTCCTCTGGCGCTCGAGCTCGAGTGTGTACCGCGCGCTGATGTGGATGCTGTAGGCGACGCCAAGCCCGATCGTCAGGCTCGTGATCATTCCGGTCAGGACGTTAAAGGGCATCCCGATGAGGTACATCGTTCCGAGGATCCAGCTCACGGCGAACGCCACCGGCAGGAGCGTCACCGCGCCGAGGGTCGCGCTGTTACCCGTGAGCCGGTAGGCCGCCGAGAGGAAGACGAAGACGGAGACGAGCGTGATCATCAGACTCTGCAGGACCGTATCCAGGAGGTCCTGCTCGACGACGTAGTTGACGACCGGGTCGCCGGTCGCGATGGCGCTCCAGCGCTCGTCCGGATCGGTGACGAACTGGTCGCCGCCGCCACCGCTGTCGCCGATCCCCGCCGCGATCTCGCGCATCTCATCGGTCGTATCCTCGAAAGCGGCGTCGCCGTCGGTGGCCACGACGAGCCGGACCGACTCGTACTCACCGTCGGCGTTGCGATGGATGACTTCGTTCGCCGCGTCTTCGTCCACCTCGAACAGCTCGTCGTACAGCGCGGAGACGTTCTCGTCGGGAACGTTGTCACCCGTCGTATCCGCCGCGGTGAACGACTCGTTGAACGACTCGTTCTGGGCGGCGACATCTTCCATCACCGAAAGCGGGCTCTGAACGTCGGCCTCGCCGTTGGGAAGCGTGTACGCGATGTCGCTCTCCGAAGCGTCCTCTTCGGCCGCGTGGATACGCTCTAGCGTCTCGTCGTGGGCGACATCACCCTGGGTTAGTATCTGAGCCTGTGAATCCTCCCGCTGGAAGTTCTCGTTGACGTACTCGAGGTCGTCGGTCGCCTGATACTCGCCGGGGCTCATCGGCCCGGGCAGGTTCTCCGTCCACCCTGGCGGACTCTCGGCGAGGAAGTCCTCCTCGTCGAAACTCGTGTCGACCTGACTCGCGCCGTAGACGCCGCCCGCGGTGAGCAACAGGACCGCCACGAGGAGGATTACCGGCGCTTTTCTGGCCGCGGTCGAACCGACCGTGAGAACGTCGCTGAACCGCCCCTCACCCGTCCCGAACGCTCGTTTCCGGCGATCGTAGCCGCGGGACTCGAGGAACGTGTCGATCTCGATTTTCGCCGCCGGAATGAGGCCGCCGAAGACAATCAACGCGGCGACGATACCGACCGAACTCACGATGCCGAACTCCTGGATAGGACCGATCGGACTCACGAGATTCGCGAGGAAGCCGATCGCGGTCGTCGCGGTGACCCAGACGAGCGCGACGCCGACGCCCGCGAGGGCGACGGTCATCGAGCCCCGAACCGTGTCCGTGGCCTCGTCAGCCTCCCGTTGCTCCCCGGTCGCTTCGCTCCCCGTTCGTTCATCCGAGGTGCGTTGCACCTCGCGTTGCTCCCGATGGCGCATAAAGACGTGAATCGCGTAGTCGATAGAGAGCCCGATGAGCAAGACGGGGACGGCGACGAACATCTGGTTGAACGAAATCCCGACCCAGCCCATGAAGCCGAACGTCCAGACCAGGACGGCTCCGATTCCCGCGACGCCGAGAACGATGTCGATCGGATCTCGGTAGGCGACCAGCAGGGCACCGACGACGAACAACAGTGCGAGCGGTCCGACGATCGCCAGACTGTCCTCCATCGAGCCGTCGATCTCGTCGGTGAGAATGCCGCCGCCGAAGACGATGTACTCGCCGGCCATTTCGTCGTCGTACTCGCCCGCGAGTTCCCGAATGTCGAGTTGGCTGTCGACTATTTCGTCGTCGACAGCACCCATCTCCGCGTCGACGCCACCGTCGGCCGACTGCGTGATCGACGTCATCCGAGCGTCGGCGTCCGTCGAGCCCGGATCGTAGGACGACGCCATGAGTCCGAGTGCGTCGTTGTTGCCTTCGTCGTCGTCGAGCGTCTGTTCGACGATATCCTCGAACGCCTCGTCGTCGAGCTCCTCGAGCGCCTCGATCTGTTCGTCGAGCGACGGCTGGTCGTCTTCTTCGCCGCCTTCACCACCCGCTTCGAGCTCCTCCTGGTCTTCCTCGAGCTGTTCGGAGTCCTCCTCGAGTTGGGCGTACTCGTCTTCGAGAACCCCCATCGTCGCGGCGGTGTAGACGCCCTCCATCTGCTCCGTGAGTTCCTCGTAGGCGTCCTGCTCCGTGGCTTCCTCGCCGTACTCGGCCTCAAGCTGTACGAGCTGAGCCTCGATATCTCGAGCGTCGTCAGCCGCCTGTTCGAACTGGGCGGTCTGTTCGTCGTCGAGACCAACTGTGGCCTCCTCTATCGCCTCGTCGAAATCACCCTCCAGTGCTTCGGCCTGTTGTTCGTACTCGGGGTCGTCGGGATCGGTCGTCGCGTTCAGCTCCTCGTAGTCCCGCTGGGTATCTCGCACGTCGTCGATCCCTTGCTCGAGTTGCTCGCTCGTCGCGTCGAGTTCCGCGCTTCGGTTCTCGATCTCCTCGCCCCGCTCCTCGAGTTCGGTGACCTGTTGGTCGGTGATCGCGGCGAACGCGACCATGTTTTCGACGCCGAATATCGGATCGTCCTCGACAAGGGTCTCGTTGATCGACTCGTTCTCACGGAGTTGTTCCTGGAACTCGAGCGATTCGATCAGCGACTCCTGCGTGAGGACGCTCTCGCCGGCCCGATCGCCGTCGTGCTCGTTTGTATAGATTAGCTGGAGACTCGTCGTGTTCTCGGCCTCCTCGATGGTGAAGTTGTCGTCGATGTACTCCTGGGCCTGTCCTTCGGGCGAGTCGCTCTCGAACTGGTCGAGCGAGGAATCGTCGTCGACCATCGTCGCTCCCGCGCCCACGAGCGCGGTCAAGACCAAGAGGACAACGAGGACGATTTTGGTGTGTGTCGTTACGATATCGGCGAGACGTTCGGGAACGCTCATCGAGACGGACCTCCGGAGACGGGTGGGAAATCGGCGGAAACCATTCTGTTGTTACGATCCTACAAAACGCTCGCTCAAGTACTTATTGGGAATCTAACACTATTGTGAATGTCACAACTGTTGATAATACGGAAGAAAACGCGCCAACAGTGACGTATACAGCAATCGCGATTATATTTGGAGAAACTATCACCAAAGTATGACATACCAACCAACCGAGTCAACGCGCCGGTCGGGTTCGAAACTACGTCTTCAGGTGAGGCCGTTCGTCAGGAATAGCGCTCGCGCTGGGTAACAAAAATATCGGCGGCGAACACAGTACGTCCATGGGTCACGATCACGCAGATCCCGAGTACGCCGGACGACTCCATCACGTCGAACTCTCCGCGTCGAATCTCGAGCGGGCGGTCGAGTTCTGGGAGTGGTGGCTGGGCGAACTCGGTTACGAACCGAAAAGCGAGTGGGACGGAGGCCGTTCCTGGACCAATGGGTCGTTGTATATCGTCCTCGTGCAAGCCGAGGACACCGACCACCCGTTCGATCGCCGGGCTCCCGGGTTGGACCACCTCGCCTTTCACGCCCGTTCACGCCGACAGGTCGACGAGTTCACGGCGGGTGTTCGAAACCGGTCGGATGCAACCGTTCTCTTCGAAGATCAACACCCCTACGCCGGCGGCTACTACGCGCTCTATTGTGAGGGGCCGGACGGGATGAAGATCGAACTCGTCGGGTCCGAGTGAGCCCGCCGAGTTCCGAAGGACTTCCGACCGAATGTGACAATCCCCGGGACCTCGAGGATCCTCTCCGTCGAGGAGCCGCCAAAATCACGTAATCGTGACCGTCTGAAGGTCCTCGGCGAATCGAACGTCACCGTCGTACTCGGCCGAAATGGACTCGAGCATCTCCTCGTGACGACCCTCGGTGTGGGGATAGAGGTGGGTCAGATAGACGCGTCCGATATCCGAGCCGGCGAGTTCCGCGCCGAGTTTCTCGGGCGTCGGGTGGTTCGACACGTCGACGTCGTCGGGGAACGAACAGTCGTGGAGCAAAATGGCGCATTCCTCGGCGAAGTTCACCAGTCCGGCGAAGGCCTCGCTGTCGCCGCTGAACGTGAACCGATCGTCGAATCGATAGGCGAGACAGGGCAGTGAATGTCGGGTTTCGTAAGCCGAAACGTCGAACCCGGCGACGTCGAAATCCCCGGCGACGACCTCCCTGACCTGCAACTCGAGTTTGTCCTGCATGTACTCGTGAACCTCGAGAAGCCCGTCGATCATCGCCTTCGTCCCCTGCGGGCCGACGATCTCGAAGGTCTCCTCGCCCGCGAGCCAGCGGGCTTTCATCAGCGGTAGCAAGTCGGCCACGTGATCCAGATGGTGGTGAGTGAGCAGGACACTCGAGATTTCTTCGTAGCCGATCCCCGATTGTTGGAGCCGGTGGAGGACGCCCGATCCGCAGTCGATCAGGAGCGTGTGTTCGTCCTCCTGTACGACGATCCCCGTCTGGAACCGTTCGCCGGTGGGCATCGCGCTTCCGGTCCCGAGGAAGGTGATTCGCATGGTCGGTTCGACACCGCCCTGCCCGATAAACGTGGCTCTCTGCTGCCTTGAGCGAGGCGGGCCGCTCGGCTCGTCCCGGTAAACGGTGACGGACTCGCGCAACGATACCTCTCGAGTAGGATTACCTCTCCAGTAACAGAGGCCCTATTACCCCGCCAATTCGGCCGCTCGTTCAGTGCGTGTCGATGTGATGGACCGCTTCGGGAGACAGCAGGCGATCCGTCGGGAGCTTGACCCATCCGTTCGCGAGGATCCGGACACGGCCTTCGTGAAGAACTGTTTCGCCGTCGATATCGCCGTAGACGACGGCGTCCTCATATTCTTGCTCGAGAAACTCGGCGAGATCGAAGTCGACGGCAGGCTCGGTTGAGAGGACCATAAGATACCATCGAATTGAACGGTCAAAAATGTGACTGAGGCGGGTAAAACTTTGACCGAGAGTGGACTGAGACTTCGACCGGACTCCCGTTCGAGTTCCATTCCCAGAGAGACCCTTAGCGCGCGTCAGAGACGGATCGCTGACGACCTTTCGGCACGACCGACTGCAGTTCGCCGTGGACGTAGAGTCCGACACCGAGGGGCTCGAGCTTCCCTCCTTCGACGGCATCGCCGTCTCGCCCCGGTCGCCCCTCCGACTCGACCCCGATCTCGTGCGCCGCGATCAGGTACCCCCAGTCGCCGTCCCACTCGAGTTCCTGATCCTGGCCGTCGGTGAACGCTCGAGCCTCCTCTCGGGAAAGTTCGATGACGCAGTCGGTCGCGTGCGGACCGAACCGCTGGACCGCGTCGGTCGTCGGCTTCCAGTGTTCCTGACGCGTTCGCAGACAGGTCATCCCGATCGCTTCGATCTCGATCGGCGAGGGAGCTTCGCCCGCGTAGACCCAGATCTTGCCCGCGCCCTTCTCCCAGAACGTATAGTCGTCGAAGGTCTCCGGCGGAATCCCGAAGCGGTCGTGGAAGTACTCGACGACTTCCTCCCGGCTCGCCCGCCCTTCGACCCGACGCTCGTCCGCGGTCGCCGGCAATCGATCGAATCGATAACCGACGTTCTCCTCGAGTTCGCCGCTCTCGGGCGTTTCGCTCGCACGCTCATCGTCGCCCTCCGAACGCTCTCCAGCCATCACGCGGTCACCTCCAGTTTCGCGACGAAAAAGCCACCAGTATCGTTCTGGTGGGGGTAGATCCGCGCCGCCTTCTCGAGTGACGAATCGAACTCCTCGTCGTCCCAGCTCTCGAGGCCGGACGAGTGCTCGAGGTCGAGATCGAAGTCGACGACCTCGCAGGACTCGGTCTCGAGGGCGTGCTGGACGACGGCCTCGTTCTCCTCGGGGGCGAACGTACACGTCGAGTAGACGACGGTGCCACCCTCTCGAGTGGTCTGGATGGCCCGTCGAAGGATCCCCTTCTGAATGCCCGCAACGGAGTGAAGGTGGTCCTCGGACCAGTCCTCGAGTGCGTCCGGGTTCTTTCGAATGGTTCCCTCGCACGAACACGGGGCGTCGACGAGCGCCCGATCGAAGGAATCGAAGTCGAACGGCTTCATCGAGAAGTTTCTGGCGTCTTGATTAGTCACCGCCAGGCTCGTCGCGCCGAGTCGTTCCGCGTTGAATCGGAGCGCCGAGAGTCGTCCGAGATTGTTGTCGTTCGCGACGACCGTTCCCTGGTCGTCCATCAGCGCCGCGATCTGGGTCGTCTTCCCGCCCGGCGCGCCGCAGGCGTCCCAGACGCGCTCACCGGGTTGGGGGTCCAACACGCCCGCCGGCACCGCCGAGACTTCCTCTTGTCCGTAGGTGAACCCGTGAAACGACGTCCACGTCGATCCCGGCGAATCGGTCTCGAGGGTTAATACGCGCGGGTTCCAGTCGGCCTGTTCGTACGCGACGCCCGTCTCCTCGAGCACCGCGATCGTTCGGTCGACCGACGCCTTGATCGTGTTCACGCGGACGGCCGTCCCGAGCGGCCGCCGGCACGCCTCGAGAAACGCCTCGAAATCGTCGATAATCGGTCGATACCGCTCGAATGGCTCCATTGCACCCTCTTTCGTTCGCACCTCGTTTGTGGGTTTCGAACCGCCGGCGAGAGCCCGATTCGACCGCCATCCGATCCGTTCGGTTGCGATTTGCCTATTGATTTATAGTGATCCCGCCGGTCTCAACACGTATGTCACGTGTTCGCTTACAGGGGGCACAAGCCGACCTCGAAAACGCCACGCTCGTCGAGGGATTTCCCGGCATCGGGCTGGTTGGAAAGATCGCAACCGACCACCTCATCGAGGAACTGGACATGCGCTACTACGCCAGCGTTCACTGCGAAGGGTTGCCCCGGGTCGGCGTCTATCGCGAGGGCGATCGAACCGTCCAGCCGCCGGTTCGCCTCCACGTGAGCGAAGAACACAACGTGCTCGCACTGCAGAGCGACACGCCAATCAGCGCGAGCGCCGTCGACACCGTCGCCGACTGTGTCACGAGCTGGATCGTCGATCAGGATGCACGACCGATCTACCTGAGCGGCCGTCCCACGGAACGAGAGGGAACGCCGACGATCAGCGGTATCGGGACCGGAAACGCCGGGGACGAACTCGATGAAATCGGAATCGATCCCCCCTCGGAAAACGGGGTTGTCAGCGGTCCAACTGGTGCGCTGATCAATCGAGCGGCCCAACTGGACTACGACAGTCTCGGTCTAATCGTCGAATGCAATCCGAACTTTCCCGACCCCGAAGCGGCCAGTGCCCTCCTCGAGAAGGCGATCGCCCCAATCGCGGATCTCTCGATCGACGTCGAGGCGCTTCTCGAGCGAGACGAGGAGTTCCGAGAACACCGCGAACAGTTCGCCCAGCGAATGCAAGAGATCGGGCAGGACGAAAGTACGCAGGCGAGGCCGCTTCGGATGTATCAGTAGGTGCGGGCCGGTACGAACGTATCACTCTGGTCGGTATATCGTGGATGAAATATATTCGGGTTCAGAGTTGAACCGACTCGTTTCGGTCGGCGCTGCCATCCGGTTTTGACGGCGTTTCCGAAAAACGGACTTTCACACTGGCGTTCCGTTCCTGTCGGTTGTTTTGCGTCAGAAAGGTACCACGTGTTTTTTAGTGCAGGGTTCGTTCAGGAAGGATAGAGATGACTACCGAATCCCACGATGTCGTGGTCGTCGGCGGCGGAACCGCCGGTTGTTTCGCTTCGGCGACCGCAGCACGGGAGGGGCTCGACGTCGTCCTCCTCGAGCGGAAAACGGAGGAGGAGGGTGGGAAGATCGCCTGCGGTGACGGTCTGAAAGGCAAGAGTTCACTCCCGGACGTTATCGACCGAGATCGACTCAAATCAGAGTCGTTCACCAATCAACATATCGAACGGGCGATTTTCGAAAACCCCCAATCCGGTGAAGAAGTCGACATCCCCTTCAACGAAACCGGAGCCGTCATCGATCGGTGGAAGTACGGCCAGATCCTGCTCGACGAGGCGGATCGGGCCGGCGTGGATCTGCACTACAACACCGTCGTCAAAGACGTTATTCAGCCGAACAGACGGGTCGAAGGTGTAACCGCCGTTCGGAACGGCAACCCGATCGAGTACGAAGCTGACATCGTCATCGACGGTGCCGGTGCGCTCTCGCTGTTGCAGGACAAGACTGACTTCTCTACTTCGACGTTCGACACGCGCGTCGACTACTCGCAATTTTGTTCGGCCTACCGCGAAGTCGTCGAGGTCCCCGAGCCGGTGGAGTGGGACGACGCGCTCGTATTCAAGCCGACCGAAGAGCTCGGCTATCTGTGGTACTTCCCGCGTTCGTCGACCGAGATCAACGCCGGACTTGGCTTCCAGATGAACAAGCCCTCGATGCCCCTCGTCGACGTCCTCAAGGACGACCTCGCGAACCATCCCGAGTTTCAGGGCGCCGAGGTCAAGAACAAGCTCGGTGCGGCGCTTCCGACGCGGAGACCGTACGACTCCGCGGTACACCCTGGATACGTCGCTGTCGGCGACTCAGCCGGACACGTCAACCCCTGTACCGGCGGCGGCATTCCGGGAGCGGCGAAGGCCGGCCACTGGGCGGCCAAAATCGCGACCGAAGCGATCAGCGACGGCGACGTCAGCGAGGCCGCGTTGTGGGAGTACAATCGCCGCGTGCAGACCGACTTCGGGAAGCGCTTCGCCGCGATGGATCTGTACAACATCTTCGGTGGGGCACACGACATCGACGATCTCATCGGCGTTATTACAGCACTGCCCGGCCAGCAACTCGTCGACGCGCTGGGGAAGAAAGGGACCGCAGACATGACCCTCGGTCTGAAGCTCAAAACGATCGTGAAGACCTTTGGCCACTGGGACGTCCTTTACAAGCTCTATAAACTCCAACAGGAAGCGAACTCCCTCAAAGACGTCTACGATAGCTATCCGAACGATCCCGAATACTTCGACGCCTGGCGGCAGGAACGAGACGCCGTAATGGATGATGTTTACGAATTGACTGGTGCGGAGTCGAAGTACTGAACGCCCGTCACTCACCCCCGTCCGCTTCCGCTTTCATAACCCCCTTTTTTGCTCGTCACTGACTGGCTACACATGACAAGCGATATCGCCCCCGGAACGTGTCCAACCGCAAACGGTATGCCGATGCTCGGGCTCGGCACGTGGCAAAACACCGATCCGGAGCAGTGCGCCGAAAGCGTCCGAACCGCCCTCGAGATGGGGTATCGACACATCGACACCGCCCAGATGTACGACAACGAGGCGGCCGTCGGGGAGGGCATCGCCCGGGCCGACGTCGACCGGGAGGATATCTTCCTCGCGACGAAAATCGTCCCGGCGAATCTCGCTCGAGAGGACGTACTCGAGACGGGGCGCGAGAGCATCGAGCGCCTCGGCGTCGATTCCGTCGACCTGCTGTACGTCCACTGGCCGACCAAAGCCTACGATCACGAGGAGACCCTCGGCGCGTTCTCGGAATTATATAATGAGGGTCTCATCGATAACGTCGGCGTGAGTAACTTCGAACCCGAACAGCTCGAGGTCGCGGTCGACGTCTGTGACGCGCCGATCTTCGCCAATCAGGTCGAACTGCACCCGATGCTCCCTCAGGAGCACATCCGGGAGGCCTGTGATAACCTCGGCATCGAAGTCGTCGCCTACTCCCCACTGGCTCGAGGCGGCGTCTTCGACCAGCCCGTGTTACAAGAAATCGCGGCCAAACACGACGTGAGCGAAGTGCAGGTCAGCCTCGCGTGGCTCCGCGAGTGCGGTGTCAGCGCGATCCCGAAAGCGACCGGCGAGGCTCACATCCGAGACAACTGGGAATCGATCACCCTCGAACTGGATCGAGCGGATCTCGAGGCGATCGATGCGATCGAGGAGACGCATCGAGAGGTCGATCCGGCGTTCGGTCCGTGGAACTGAGTTAGACCGACGACCAGAGTGTCCTTCGGCGTACCCGATAGGTCTCGTTAACGCGGGTATGCCGCCGTTATAGCACTGAACGAGTGGCTATCAGCGATCGCGGAAGAGACAGGGCGACCCGATGAACCTCGGAGCGATCAGCGGTCCTCCTCGAGACGAGGACGGCTGACCGCTCGGAATGAACCACGTGATCGACGAGCGGATAAATACGTATCAGAGAAGGTGATGATTTCAGGATCGGATGGCGCTCCTTACATACGATAAAAGCCATTTGTGGCCCCTATATAGGGCATTTATCCCGTTTCAGGAAAATTCCGAACCATAGCATTTCCATAACAATATACGGTCAACTCATAGCCCGACGTGTAATGAATACACGAGGTGTTCCTGAATGAACTGTCTCTTTTTTACGAACACGCCTGCACACGTTCATCTCTACAAACACACCATCGAACGTCTCGAGGAACTGGGCCACGACGTCCTGGTGTTCGCCAGAAGTGACGAGTGTACGGAGGCGTTGCTGAGCGCTCACGACCTGCCGTATCGAATCTACGGCGGTCGAGGTGACGCGAAGCACTCACTGCTGTGGGAACTGCCCATCCAACTCGGACGAATCGTCCGCCGCGCCCGGAACTTCGACCCGGACGTCATCTTCGGAATCGGCCCCTACGCCGCGTACACGGGGATCGTAACGGGTTCGCCCGCTATCGCGGTCCTCGACTCGGAGCCCTCGCTGGATCACGTCGTCGCCCGGCCGTTCGTTCGCGCGTTTCTCACCCCCGAGGCGTTCCAGAAGGAACTCGGCGAGAACCACTACCGGTTCAAGGGGTTCAAGGAATCGGCGTACCTCCACCCCGAAATCTTCGAGGCCGATCCCGACATCCGCGACGCCCTCAACGTCGACCCCGACGAATCGTTCGCGATTGTTCGGCTCAACTCCTTCAACGGCCACCACGACGTGGGCCAAAAAGGGTTCTCGACCGAACAACGCCGACGGCTCCTCGAGACGCTCGCGGATGAAACGACCGTCTTCGTCTCCGACGAGGGAAGCAAACTGGACCTCGAGCGCCTCGACGTGCGCCCGTTCGACCTCCATCCGGCGAAGCTCCACGACGCGCTTTCGGAGGCCGACCTGCTGGTCGCGGACACCCAGACGATGGTCACCGAAGCCGCCCTGCTCGGAACGCCGGCGATCAGGTCGAATTCCTTCGTCGGCGAGTCGGATATGGGCAACTTCCTCGAGCTCGAAGAGGAGGGGCTCATCTACAACCTCTCCTCGTTCGAGGCGGTGCTCGAGCGATCGCAGACGCTACTCGCGGATGAATCCACCCCACGGCGGTGGGAGCGCCGCCGCGACGAGTACGTCTCGGATATGGTGAACCTGACCGACCTCCTGTGTACCGTCGCGCTCACGTTCACCGACTCGGCGCGCGAGACAACTCTGGGCGACGTCGCGGAGGTGAGCGGATGAACGTCTGCTCGGTCGTCGGGGCCAGACCGCAGTTCGTCAAGGCCGCGGTCGTCTCCCGAGAGCTTCGAGAGGTCGGCGAAGAGGTGCTCGTCCACACCGGCCAACACTACGACGAAGAGCTGTCGGACGTCTTCTTCGACGAACTCGAGATACCGGAGCCCGAGTACAACCTCGGCGTCGAGTCGGACACCCACGGCCGACAGACGGCGGCGATGATCGCCGAACTCGAGCCCGTTCTCGAGGAGACTCAACCCGACGTTCTCCTGCTGTACGGCGACACTAACTCGACGCTCGCGGGTGCGGTCGTCGGATCGAAACGCGACGTCGCCGTTGCACACGTCGAAGCGGGCCTTCGGAGTTACAACCGCGAGATGCCCGAAGAGATCAATCGGATCCTCACGGACCACGCCTCCGACGTGTGTTTCGCGCCGAGCAAAGCCGCCGTCGAGAACCTGGCCGACGAGGGGATCACGGACGGCGTCTACTGGACGGGTGACGTCATGTACGATACGATTCTCGAGGCCCGCACCCGGGCACACAGCCGGTCGGATATTCTCGAGGATCTCGACCTCGCTCCCGACGAGTTCGTGCTTGCAACGGTCCACCGAGCGAGCAACACGGACGACAGGTCGAACCTCGAGTCGATCCTCGAGGGACTCGCGTCCTCGCCGTTGCCCGTCGTCTTCCCCGCCCATCCGCGAACGGTTTCTCGACTCGAGGAGTACGAACTCTGGAATCGTGCAACCGACGAACTCGAACTGGTCGAACCGCAGGGATACCTCGACTTCGTTCGACTGCTGGATGCGGCCGAACGCGTCGCGACCGACTCCGGCGGCGTCCAGAAGGAGGCGTTCTTCCTCGAGACCCCGTGCGTGACGCTTCGGGAGGAGACGGAGTGGACCGAGACGGTCGAGTGCGGTTGGAACGAACTCGTCGGGCCCGACGAGGGTCGAATTCGAGAAGCGCTCGACCGCGAGCGGGGAACGCATTCGACTCCACAGCCCTACGGCGACGGCGTCGCGAGCCTTCGAATCGTCGGGCTCCTCCAGCAGGCGTTCGACGACGACTCGAGCCCCGACGTGGAACCGCTCCCGAACAACCTCGCGGACTGATGGTCCTCGACTCACCTCCCCGCGCGCTAAACCGGCACACAAACGACCTGAGAGACCACAAAGATGACAATCGACGGTGTTGCCGATCAGTGTATGCGGTCGTCGGAACCGAGGCAGTTCAATGGGAACAACCCTCATACGATAGATTCACCGGCGATCCGAACTTCCGACAGACGTTTCCGCTCCCCCAAAGCGTTTAACCGAAGTAATTATATCTAATTACAGACGATGACCGAAAACTTCCCCGAGTACGTCGACGTCGATTACGACGACGGCGACGGCCAGACGCCCGAGGAGTATCCACACATACACGACAAGATCGAGAAGGCCATCGAGGTTACCCGACAGGGACTCGAGCAGTACGAGAATCCCGCGGTCATGTGGACCGGCGGCAAGGACTCGACGCTCGTGCTCTACTTCGTCAAAGAGGTCGCGGATCGGTTCGACCTCGAGGTCCCGCCCGCGATCTTCATCGATCACTACCAGCACTTCGACGAGATCCACGACTTCGTCGACCACTGGGCAGACAAATGGGATCTCGATGTGATCTACGCCCGGAACGAGGACATCGGCGAGTACGTCGACGAACACGGCCTCGAACCCGGCGACGACATCGACATCTCCGAGCTCTCCGAACACAACCAGCACCACGTCGACAACATCCTCGAGTACGAGGAGGACACCTTCCCGTTCCTGCTCGATACCTACGCGGGCAACCACCTCCTGAAGACGGTCGCGCTCAACGACGCGCTCGAGGAGTACGACGTTGACGGCGTCATCTCCGGTGTGCGCTGGGACGAACAGGAGGCCCGCGCCGACGAGACGTTCTTCTCGCCGCGACACGATCCGGACATCTACCCGCCACACGACCGCGTCCAGCCCATCCTGCAGTTCGACGAGGCGGCCGTCTGGGAAGCCTTCTGGAACTTCGCGGTACCGGATACTGTTGCCGAATTCCCCGACGACGGTTACGTCCCACAGAGCGACGACGACCTGCCGAACGACCTCACGCAGGACGACATCCCGGTTTCTCCGAAGTACTTCGCCGGGTTCCGATCGCTCGGGAGCGAGGTTTCGACCGAAAAGGCAGACAACGACCCGGCTTGGTTGCAAGACCTCGAGGGAACGACCGAACGCGCGGGCCGCGCCCAGGACAAAGAGGACCTGATGGAGCGCCTGCGCGATCTCGGCTACATGTAAGACGGTCGAACGTCGACGACGAAGCGTACAGTCGCTGTTCTTTCTTCGAGTTCGCCGCTCGAGGCGTCGCACCTACGTTCGAAAAATCGTCGGTCGTTCCTATCGCGCTCTCTCTCAGTACGTCGCTCTGTACTCGCCGTGTTTGACGCCGATTGCGAGCATGATCGCACCGAACAGCGCCATTGACGGCAGGACCATCATCATGATCGTGTCCGTGGCCATCGGGGCCATCGGTGTCAGTTCGGGAAGTGCAAATAGCGCTCCGGTTCCGGCGGCGAGAACGAGCGCGAACGCGCCGATCGTCTTGGTCAAGTCGAGTTCCATAGCAAATCTGGGTAACAGGTCGACCTAAGTCGAACGGAATCAGAACACAGTTCAAAAAAGTGGATTGTGATGATCGCGAGTCGAACTGAGTAGTTGGTACTGCTGTTTCTTTATTCAAAGTTGGGCGTGTGACTCGCGGTAAGTACAGGCGGAGACGTTACCGCTGGAGTCCAGCGCAAGCGCAGCACCCGCGAGCGACCGACGGGAGCGAGCGGCCTTTTTAGCGTAGATTTTTGCGCCGAGAGGTAAGTGAGCGCAGCGAGCGAACCCGAGGCGTAAAAAGGTACGTATGCACACGTAGTTACCGATTTTTCCATTTTGGTTTCAAGTGTATTTTCTTCATAAATAAGCCGCGCTACTATCTACTGTTATCCGGAGGGTCGCACGAGATTCGCCAACGCGACCACGATCCCGAAGAACCATCCGAGCGGGAAGGATAGCCCGAGCCACATCCCCGCGTAGGCCGCTCCCTCGAGTTCGAAGTTCGCCCGAAGGTACTCGTTGGCCCCGCCGACGAACAAGACGTTGTCGAGTATCCAGACCGCGAAGTCGTAGCTTGGCTCGAGAATTACCCCCTCGAGCGAGGGCGTGACGAGTGCGGCGACGACGGGCGGGAGGAAGATCGCCGTCATCGCGAATGGGTAGGCCAGCAACACCGAGACGAGTCGTCCACCGATCTTCGAGAAGCCGGCCGCGAGCGCCGTCGAGACGACGGCCACACCGCTCGCCGCGGCGATCGGAATGACGGCTTCGGTCGGCAACTGAAGGTGTGCGACAACGGTCAATCCACCCCAGACGAGGACGGCGATTGCCGTGACGCCGACTACGCCGATACGCGTCGTCGTCGAGTCCAGTTTCGAGGCGTAAAATCGCGTCGCGAGACCGAGAACCGTTAGCGGATACATCGCGAGCAATCCGACGACGCCGAGGACACTCCACACTCGGTAGACGATCTGCTGTGGAAGCGTTTCGGGTTCCCACTTGCCCATAACCGAGTGGCCGCGACCGCGTTGCCGAGGAAAGACGAGTTCCATCCACGCACCGTGTAACCGTTGTAAATCGACCCTCACAGCGCCGACGATACCACCACCGCCACCAGAGCGAGACCGGGTAGACATACGACATCCAAACTACCCATCCACCGTAAGTTTTCCTGCTCCGAACTCGCGATGTCGCCCCAGCTCGCGGCCGTTCGTTCGGCTCGAGAACGCATTCGAGCCGCTTAGTAGTCAACATCGACCGCGGCTCCGATGTCGACCGGGGTCCCGTCGTCGGCGCTTTGATATAGCGCGTCCATCACGGCCATGTTCGCGACAGCCTCGGCGCCGTCCGTTCGGGGCGTCTCTCCGTTTTTGACACACGATGCGAAGTGGTCAATCTCGAGACGGTACTGATCAGTCGGATCGAACGTTTCGACGGCGTGGCGACCGTCGACCTGATATTCAAGTTCCAGCGGTTCGTCCGTGGGAACGTCAAACGCGTTCCGAACCTCGAGCCAGCCGTTTTCGGCTTCGACCCGGTAGTACTGGACTTTCTGCGTGTCGAAGCCTGACGCGATGCGGGCCGACGCGCCGCTTGCGTACTCGAGGATGCCGGCCAGTTCCGTATCGACGCCAGAATCGCGCGAATCGTCGGTGTGGGCGTAGGCGCGGGACGGCTCCCCGAGGAATTGGCGGGCGACCGAAACCGGGTAACAACCGACGTCCATCAGACTGCCGCCGTCGAGTTCCGGTGACAGACGGATATCGTCCGGACGCCCGGTCAACGAGAACTTGAACGACGACGTGACGGACCGAATTGTGTCAAACTGTTCGTCCGCAATCTCGAGGGCGCGTTCCGTCCGCGGATGGTACTGGTACATGTACCCCTCCATCAGCGTGACGTTCCGTTGCTCGCAGTACTCGACGAGTTCGCGGGCCTCTACCGTGTCGACAGCCAGCGGCTTTTCGCAGAGAACGTCAACGCCCGCGTCCGCGGCGGCTTTCGTCCACTCGGCGTGCAAGGCGTTCGGAAGCGGGACGTAGACGGCGTCGATCGGTGCGTCCTCGAGCAATCGACCGTAGCCGTCGTACACGTGCTCGATTTCGTACTCGTCCGCGATCGACCGTGCTCGGTCCTGACTTCGCGAAGCGATCGCGACGACATCGTGGTCGCTGGTCTGTGCGGCCGGAAGGAACGCTTTCTGTGCAATCCCTGCCGTACTGAGAACTCCGAAATCCATGGATCAACAGTGGGCGGAACGGTATTAAAACCTGTATGTGTTCACAACGAATCAGTTCGACGGGCCCAACGGCATGCCGGCGCTACCGCCGAGCGACTGCGGACTCGAGTCCCGTCACGTCCTCGAGAGAGGGAATCGACTCCTGGGCACCTTCCGTTTCGGTCGCCAGCGAGGCGGCGACCGTCGCGAGTTCCGTTGCGTCCTCGATCGAACGACCACTCGCCAACTGCGCGCCGAGATACCCGCAGAACACGTCGCCCGCGCCGGTCGTGTCGACCGGGTCGACCGGCGGTGGACTCACGCGGTGGTCCGTCTCTCCCGAAACGATCACATCGTCACCACCTCTCGTTCGAACGACCGTCCCGTCGAACGTCTCGAGGTGGTCCCCAAGCGTGTCGTACTCGGTTTCGTTGACGACGACGATATCGACGGCGGGCTCCTCAAGGAGCGGTTTGACGCCGTCGGTTGGGACGGGGTTAAGGACGACCGTCGGCCGCACCGGTTCCTCGTCAAGTCGCCCCAGCACGGATTTCATCGCGGGTACCGGAATTTCGTTTTGCATGAGCAAAACGTCCGCTCGCTGGATCCGCTCGTAGTGGTTGTCTGCGTAGCGAGCATCGACGCTCTCGTTTGCCCCGCCGAGAATCCCGATCCAGGATTCGCCGTCCTCGTCGACGAAAATGTACGCCTTTCCGGTTTCTGTTTCGTCCTCGGCGATTTGTTCGACCGTTACCCCCCGTTCCTCGAGCGTCGAAAGGACATCGTACCGTTTCTGATCCGAACCGACCCTCGCCAACAGCGTCGATTCGACCGAGCACTGTGCGGCCGCGACGGCCTGGTTCGAACCCTTTCCCCCGATGCGGTTTCGGAACTCCGTCTCGGCGATCGTCGCAGGAACGTCACTGGTCCGGACGGTTTCACCCATGTCGGGAAACCATTCGTAGGTTGACTCGAGCGAGCGGATTTCGCCTCGAGAACAGTAGGTGGCCCTGTCGACGTTGATGCTCCCCAATGTGACGACGTTCGACATTCGTATTCGATTCTAGATCGGTGTAGCTATATCCTCGTTCTGGTCTCTACGAGAAATCGTACCGGATCGACTGGTCACTGGGCCTGATAGCGAGGCGGCGATGAGTGCCGCGATCAGGGGTGATTTAAATCGGGACTGTTGAGTCACGCTAATGGATCGTCGGACGGTAATCGGTGGAATACAGTCACCACCAATCGCCTTTCTTCTCGCTGTTGTTGTTGCACTCGTTTCGTGGGCCGCGCTTGCTGATACCGGAGCGACTGCAACGATGCTTTCGATCACGCTATTTTGTATCGTTCTCTGGATCTTGACGCCGGTTCCGCCCGCCTACACCGGTTTGATCGGGATCGGCCTCATCGCGGTCGCGTTCTCGACCGAGATGGCGCTCACCGGGTTCCAAGAGCCGGCAACCTGGCTCGTCGGGTTCGGACTGCTGATGGGTGAAGCGACGCGACGGAGCGGGCTTGCGAACTGGGCGGGACGACGAATCACGGATCGAAGCATTTCGCCCGCAGTTGGCTCGAATCCGTTGCAAGCCTACCGGCGGCTGTTGCTCGCGCTCTCGTTGGGCGCGCACGCACTCGCGTTGCTCGTCCCCTCGTCGCTCGTTCGCGTTCTCGTGCTGGCACCGATTCTGAAAGAAACCGGCGAGTTGTTCGAGTCGCGGCAGGCTCGAGTGGGGATCTATCTCGGGCCGCTATTCGTTACGTTCTACGGTTCTTCGGGCATTCTGACCGCCGATCTGCCGAACATTATCCTCACCGGGTTCGGCCAGTCGATCGCCGGCCAGCAGATCTCCTGGACGGAGTGGTTCACGCACATGTACCCCGTGATGGGGATCGCACGCGTATTGGTCGTCATCGCGGTCGTGTACTACCTGTTCCGTCCCGAACCCGAATCGTCGTTCGAACTGCCGGCGACCGACGGACTGGCCGCCAGCGGAACCGAAAAGCGGATGCTCGGCTTTCTGCTCGTCGGCGCGTTCATCTGGGCGACCGACTTCGTCCACGGCTTTCACCCGGTCGTCGGTGCGGTCGTCGTCGTCGTGCTCGCGTTCCTCCCGCAGATTGGGGCCGCCAACTTTCAAAACGTGGGCGGCGAAACCGACTTCTCGATCCTGTTTTTCATCGCCGCCGTCTTCGCGATCGGTGACGGGCTCGTCCACACCGGATTCTCCGACAATGCCGCAACCTATTTGCTCGAGTTGATTCCGACGGACGCACCGTTGGCGGTAATTCTCGCGTTTATCTTCTTCATCACGATCATCCTCACGTTCTTGATGGAGGGACTCGCCGTTGCGAGCGTCCTCACGCCGATACTGATCCCCTACGCGGAAGCTGCTGGGATCCCGCTCACGCCCGTGTTGATGTCGGAGGCAATGGCGTTGAGTACGTACTTCTTCCCATATCAGTCGGCGGTACTGATCGTCATCCTCGCGGAGGGTATCGTCGACACCAAAGAGTTGATCTACACCACCGTGGCGTGCTCGCTCGCGACGATCGTGTTTTTGCTCCCGCTCCAGTTTGCGGTGTTTGCGTTGCTGTACTGAGTGGGATTCACCCTTCTCTCGATGACAGCCGGTGAGAGTCACACGCCCTCGGGATCGCTATCAACCATCGTCTCTCGCTGGCTCGAGACCTCCCAATCGTGGGGTGTCCCCCTCGAGTTCGTCGCCTTCCGTCGTCAGTCGCCGTCGTCAATCGTCGTCCGTCTCCGGGCCGGGGTCCGTCGAAGCGACTTCGCTCGCGTTCGGTACCGAGACTTCGTCCTCGTCTCTCAGGAACAGCGACCGCTGGGTTCCGAACGCGAGCGCCATCGACGCGACGGCGATCAGGGCGATGATCGAAAACGGCCCGCCGGTGATGATCGCCGCCGCCTGAAGCGCGTCGACGCCGCCGGTGACGATCAACAGCGAGGCGAGCGCGCCGATCAGGAAGCCCCAGACAACCCGGTTAATCGTCGACGGGCGTTGCGCGCCGCCGGTGGTGAGCATCCCGAGTGCGAGCGTCGAGGAGTCCGCGGACGTGATGAGAAAGAGGAGAACGAGTAAAAGAAACATCCCCGTCAAGACCTCGCCGAGCGGAAGCGCCTCGAACAGCGGGTATCCAGCACCCGCTTCGTCGTACATCTCCATCGCGGAGAGCACGTCGGCATCCCCCTCTCGCTGGAGGAAGATCGCCGTTCCACCCATCGTCGCGAACCAGGGGATTGTGATGCCAGTCGAGGCGAGGACGCCGGTCGCGGCGACCTGTCGAACGGTCCGGCCACGCGAAATCCGCGCGATGAACAGGCCGACAAAGGGCGTCCAGGAGAACCACCACGCCCAGTAGAAGATCGTCCAGTCGCCGATCCAGGTCGAAACGCCGCCGGCACCCGTCTCGGCGGTCCCGGTGTAGAAACTCATCTGAATGAACTGGCTGATGTAGGTGCCGAGCGCTTCGGTTCCGATCGCCGTGATGTAGTTCGTCGGTCCAACTACGAACGTCACGACCGTCAGCAGCCCGAACAGGCCCAGATTGACGTACGAGATTCGGCGGATTCCCTTCTGGACCCCGAGCGCCACCGAGGCCGTAAACGCGACGGTCATCCCGGTGATGATGAGGACGGTTCCCAGATCGCCGACCGAGGCTCCGGTCGTCCACTCGATACCGACCAGAAACTGGCTCCCGACAAGCCCGAGCGTGGTCGCCACACCGCCGATCGTCGCGAACACCGCGAGGATATCGACAACCTTCGCGATGGGGCTGTCGAGGTTATCGATACCGATCCACGGGGCCAGCACGGTCGAAATTCGCATCGGCGCGTCGTAGCGGTACGCACAGTAAGCGATCGGCAAGGCGACGACGACGTAGGCCGTCCACGCGGAGACGCCCCAGTGGAAGAACGTGTACTGAATCGCGCCGACGGCGGCCTCGGAAGACTGGGATTCAGCACCGATGAACGGGGAGACGGCATCGAAGTGCGAAACCGCCTCCGCGGGTCCCCAGAAGACGATTCCCGCGGCGATTCCCGCCGAGTACAACATCGCGAAGTACGAGAGGAACGAAAACTCCGGGTCTTCGTCCTCCTCGCCGAGTTTGATGTTCCCCCAGGGGCCGAAAATCAAGAAGAGGACGAACATGACGAGAAAGAACATGACGATCAGATACCACCAGCCGAACCCGGTCCAGATGACCTCGTTTGTGGTATCCATGTAATTCGTCGCCGCGTCCGGCGCGAAGACGAACGCGAGCACTGCCGCCACTGCGATTGCGAACCCGACGCCGAACACGACCGGGTCTAACTCCTCGAGAAAGGCGTCGTTCGAACCTCTGGGGTCCGATTTACCCATTAGATGGAGTGCTCCAGTTCGGTTGGTGACGGGGATGGAATGCGACTCGGTACCCTCGCCGTAGTCGCGCGATTATCACCGACTGTGAACGGTCTGAAGTCGAGAGGCCGCTATTCACGTCTACCTGAGTGTTTCCGAGACTCCGTAAGTGTGCTGGGCTTGCACTATCGTGGTAATTCGTGAGACTTCGAACGGGAAATCGCACGGCTCACTGTCTGTTCTGACCACCAGTCAGACTTCAACACGCTCACAACCCTCAGGAACACGACGGAGGACCGCTCGAGTCGACCCAGTCGCTACTGCCCGGCTTCGTCTACGCTAGAAAAATGTCTGACTTAGTCGCTAATAAACTTGTTATCTCGCCAGTTGACGCCCGTCTGGGCAGCCTTCCGGTCTCCCGGTCCTTCCACAACTTCGACGTCCGCCGGACGCGGCTCGCCGTCGACGATTCGGGTGGCCTCGAGGTCGCCGTCGTGTTCGGAGATGGCTGTCAGTGTCCCCTTCTCTGCGGCCTGTGCGATATCACAGAGCACGAGAAACATTTCGTACTGGAGCAACGAGTTCTGGAGGACCGTCTCGCGGTCGCCTTTGAACGCGGCGAACTCGACGAGTTCGGATTCGATCTCCTCCTCTTCTTCCTCGTCCCAGCGGAAGGAGTTGCGTCGCTCCTCGGGGTCTTCTTCGTAGACTCTGTTTTCGGTGACGCTGGCTTTGAGCTGGGCGGCGGGCGTGTACTTGCTCACCGATTCGTCTTCGGAGACGGCCTTGAGTATGAGCGTGTTGTTTCGACGCGTGAGTTCGACGTCAGTGACGCCGTCTGGATAGACCGCCTCGTCCAGATGGTCGCGAAGATCTTCGAGTGGCAATTCGAGGGTCGAGTGGAGCCGATATACGTGTCGTGAATCCTCTGTTGACATGGTGGGAAGGTGTGCCGGCGATAGTCGCTGGTTGCTAGTACGGGAGCGTGCCATATATGACCTGCTGTTATATACGGACACATTTGGCCCGTACCAATGTAGTTATCCGTCCGATACGCGATTAGGCCGTGTTCAGCGTCTCGGCGAGTTCGTCGCGTTCCTCGAGTTCGGTGAGGATGTCGGAGCCGCCGACGAACTCGCCGTCGACGTACGTCTGCGGAATGGTCTCCCAACCGCTGTGTTCCTCGAGTGCCGCGCGATACTCGGCGAGCGAGTCGAGGACATCGACGGTCTCGAACTCGTCGCGGTGCTCGCTGATGAGGCCCAGTGCACTTCGGGAGTACCCACACTGAGGCATCAGTTCGGTTCCTTTCATGAACAGAACAACCTCGTTCTCCGCGAGGGTTTCTTCGACGTGTTCGTCGACTTCGTCTTGGTCGTGGCCCTGATTCGGTGGGAATTCCATACCCGATCATACGAGCGTGTATCAGATAGGCCTTGCGTCATTATCCAGCATTCACCGTCCCGGTATTTGTCGGAAAATACGATTTCCGCTGAATCGAATACAGCCTTCGTCGAAGCGGATCCACGCGTTCGAAGTCAATTCGGCGGCAGTTAGACCGCAGTGAGTAGCTTCTCGACTAGCGTTTCCGGGACGGAGAAAAAGGGCGAGTGACTCGCCTCGAGTGCGTGGACTTTATCGCAGGGAAGCGCCTCGAGCATCTCCCGCTGGGCTCCGGGCGTGATCGCCCGATCCTGTTCGCAGCGCAGGTAGACCCGTGGGACACTCCCGAACTCGTCCGGGGTGGTTTCCACCGGCGTAACCATTCCCGCCAAGGGCTCGGGCCGAAGCAGTGATTGAGCGAGTTCCACGTCGGGTTCCGAGCAGTCGCCGTAGAACGCCTCTCGAGTCGCACTGTCCGGGACACGAGCCTCTCCGGCGTCCTCGTCGACGACGAGGTTCTGCGTGACTACCGATTCCTCGTCCGATTTCGAGTAGTCAACGAGCGAGTTGCCGTGTTCGGGAAGGAACGCCGAGAGGTAGACGAGCGTATCGATCTCGTCGGCGTAGTATTCGGCTGCTTGCGTAATGATCACGCCAGCCATACTGTGCCCGACCAGAATCGACGAGGTATCCTGGGCTTCAAGCACATCTCCGACGCGTTCGACGTGGCTCTCGAGGGTGACTTCCTCGACCGGGGTCGTGTCGGTTCCATGTGCAGGAAGATCGATCGTGACGACATCGTGACCGGCTTCCTCGAGTTTCGGTACGACTTTGTGCCACGCCCACGCGCCGTGCCATGCTCCGTGAACTAGAACGAACGTACTCATAGTCGATCACCGGAAACGGGCAGCGTTGCGGTTTCCATACGGGGAAATTCAATAGTAAGATCAAAAGAGTTATGGTGATTGAAAATTCCGACGAGAGAGACGTTATCCCAGCACAAGTCGTGTGAAAACCAGAGACATAACGAGTGCAATTTTCGTTCGAAGAACCATTTCACGACGGCTCGAGACGCACGATTCGGTCGTCGCCCTCAAGCGGGAACCCCCCGTCCGCTCGGCCGTCGCGATTCGACGTGAGCAGGTACAACGCTCCGTCGGGTCCCTGCTCGACGTGTCGGAGTCGGCCGTACTCGCCCTCGAAAAGCGGCTGGGCGGTCGCCGTCAACCGGTCGTCAAGCCATCCCTCGTCGTAGCGGGTCCCCTCTCCGTCTCCGTTGCTCGTTTCGCTTTCGTCGTTTACGGCTCCGGTCCCGTTACTCGAGGATTCGTCACCCCTCGAGAGCGTCACGGCGTACAGCGTTGCCGAGGGTAATCCGCAGACGAACAGTCGGTTTTCCCAGTTCGAAATCGCATCGCCATCGTAGAAGACGATTCCGGATGGCGCCCACGTTTCGTCGGGGCTCGTGTTGAGAACCGGTGGTGTCACCTCGTCGTACTCGTCGTCTCCGTACGCTTCGTACTCCGGATCGTCGGGGCCGCCGCGAACCACGTCCCACCCGTAGTTGCCGCCGGGATCGACGATCGAGACCTCGTCTCGAGCGACCGGACCGTGTTCGGCCGCGAACGGGAACTCGTCCGGACAAAAGTCGATTCCCTGCGGATTCCGATGGCCGAGGGAGTAGGTCCGGGAATCACTTTCGTCACCGAAATCGGGGTTCCCCGAAGCGGGATCGCCATCGGCTGTCACGCGGAGAATCGCTCCCGCCAGCGAGCTCGGATCCTGCGTCAGAGCCGGCGTTTCCGCGTCGCCGGTCGTCACCCAGAGATCGTCTTCGGGCCCGAACGTGATTCGTCCGCCGTTGTGGGTCGTCGCTCCCGGTATTCCATCGATGATCGGCCCGATATCCTCGGTCTCGAGATCATATCGAACGACGCGGTTTTCGACCTCTCCGGTCTCAACGGTGTAGTAGACGAATAGGTCCGGCTCGTCCGGATAGGACGGGTGGACCGCGACGCCGAGGGTTCCACCTTCACCGGGTGCCGACCGACCCGGGAGGTCGTCGGCCTCGAGGATCATCTCGCCGTCCGCCGCCTCAAGTTGTTCGTCCTCGCCCATCGCGTCCGCGTCGAAACGCCTGACGCCACCGTCTCGTTCGGTTACGAACGCGTCGTCGTCAGCGAAGGTGATGTCCCACGGGATCTCGAGGCCGGAGACGATCGTCGTCGATTCGACGTCCGCTTCAGCGGGCACGCCATCGGCGGGTTCCCAACTGGGTTCGGACCACTCGTATTCGGGTGCGTCTCCCGGCGCCGCGAGTTCCGTTTCGTTCGAATCCTCGAGACAACCGGCGAACAGAATCGATGTCGCACCAACCGTCTGGATGAAACGCCGTCGGGACGGACGGTTCATACGAATCGAGACGACCTGAAGCCACGACTGTGCTTCGGTTAATGTCCCACTCTTCCGGTAGCTGGTTCGTACGCGGATGACTCTTGACCGGCTCGATCACGACTTCATCGGGCCGATCACAAAAACGAGACGCCGTCAGTCGGCGGTCGTCGCCGAGCGAGCGTCGTCCGCGCTCGAGGAACGCCAAAGTCCCTG
Source organism: Halostagnicola bangensis (assembly GCF_054653435.1). Taxonomy (NCBI): domain Archaea; kingdom Methanobacteriati; phylum Methanobacteriota; class Halobacteria; order Halobacteriales; family Natrialbaceae; genus Halostagnicola; species Halostagnicola bangensis. The sequence continues at coordinate 3,182,863 of NZ_BAAIGG010000002.1, forward strand.
CACGTACGCGCCGATGAACATCCCCGCGATACCCCAGAGGATCGCGTAGTTTCCGATTCCGAGGCTGGCGTAGGCCGCGCCGGGACAGATTCCAGACAGTCCCCAGCCGACGCCGAAGATGCCGCCCCCGATGACGACGTTCTTGTCGAGCGTCTTGAGTCGTCGACCGTACGACGCCCCGGTCATCGGCGCTCGACCGAGCAGTCGCGGTGCCGTAAAGAAGACGATACCCGTCACGACGGCGGCACCGAACATGACGAACAGCAGGCCGAAGTCCTCGAACAGTAAGAACGAGAGGACGACCTCCGGTTGGGCCATCTGGCTCAGGCCGAGCCCGAATCCGAAGATCAGGCCGCCGACGAACACCAGCGGCATGAACAGTGGGTGTTGCTCGTGTTCGGCGCTCATGGCAATCCGGCCACCCCCAGGGCCTGCACGAGCTGTGCGGTCCCGATCGCGATCAGGAGGAAGGTTGCGACGCCCACGAACGACGCGCCCGAGACCGATCCGACGCCGCAGACGCCGTGACCGGAGGTACAGCCCTTCCCGACCCTGGTTCCGATCCCGATGAGGACCCCGCCAATCAGCAGTCGCCACCACTCGACGCCGGTCACCCAGAGGCCTTCCTGAGGCGAGAGCGTGACAGCATATATCGCCGCCCCGGCGACGATGCCGAGCGTGAAGACGACTCGCCAGTCGCGCGATGGACGGTACTGCTGGAACCGAGAGAGGTTCGAGGTGTACGATAACGTTGACTCGAGAAACGTGCTTGCACCGGCCGGAATCGCCGTTCCGAGGTAGATCACCGCGATCCCGAGTCCGACGAGCAATCCCCCAGCCGCGTAGTGGCTGATTCCGTTCGGGAACGGGTCTGAAAGGAGGGCCACGAATAACGGTAGTTCACTCATTACTCTCGAGAAAGCAGTCAGCGGGTATCAATGTGTTACACGCGGGGAAAATTGTGTGTAACTCGGCTGGCCGCCACTGATTCGGTCAGTCCGCGGCCGCTTTCGAGGAGAGGACGTCGAGTTTCTCCGCGGTGTAGCCGAAGACGTCGCGATAGCCGTTGGCCGACATGAGAACTGGATAGAACGGCTCGTCGGCGACTTGCTTCTCGCCGTCTGCGGCCGCGAAGGAATCGCCTTCGTCGACTCGAGTGAAGTTATCGACGAACACCTCGTAGGTATCGGCCTGATCCTTCCAGATGCAATCGATGAGTCGGTAGATGGGGAGTTCACGTCTAACCGTATCGCCCGGAAGCGCGCCGGTTGCAGTGAGGAACGCACGCGTGAGGCTATAGGCGTTTTCGGCGGCAGTTTCGCTCCCCTGGAGCCCGCACTCGACTTCGATCGTATCGATCTCGGTAAAGAGCCGTCCTTCCGAGAAGTTCCCGGTTTCGACCATCGCCGCGACGGGCAGTTGCGGACAGAGTCCTCTGGCAGTGTCGGTTACGCTCTCGACGATCGCGAAGGGTTCGTTGTGGCTCTGTGTCGAGTGCATCGAAAAGGTGAAACAGCCCTCGAGTTCGTCGGTGAGTTCAGCAGCCAGTTGCCCTTCGTGTGTTTCTGCCTCCGGATTGCCGGGGAACGTACGATTTAGATCCTCGTCGACGTATCGAACCTGTTGCTCGAGCGCTCGTTCGTTTGCGACGACGAGCTTGACGGGACGTTCGACGGCCGGCCGCTGCTCGAGCAGTCGTTCGACGGCTCGAACGCCGCAAGGCTCGTCGCCGTGAACGCCGGCGAGGATCGCCAACTCCGGCGTACCCGACCCGATCTGTGCGACTCTCATTGTCGGATATAGGTCGGTCAGCCTCAAAGGCAATTCGGTTGGGAGATGCCACGGTATCGAGTAGCACAACGGAGCTATACCCGATATGGAATCGTCCCGTCGGTCAACCGGTCACCGCTGTGAACAACACGGGCGGAGGGTACCTCGCTGGGGGAGTTCCGTATTCGACGGGATATCGACTCGCCGAACCAACACGAAGACACTCGAGCCCGACGTCCGTCACTCGAGGGAATCGGCGTAGGCGAAATCGACGTCGCGGGCCGCCGGTTTTGAGCCGTCGAGTCGAATCCCCCAGTCGTCGATCCGTTCGGGGTCCTCGAGCGCGTTCGTGAGGACGGTTCGAACATCGAGCAGGTCGACGCCGTAGTAGTCTCGAGGGACGCCCTGAAGGTACTCAAGCGCCGTCCGAAACAGCGAGCGCATGCCGTCGTCGTCCCGAAAGTCGACATGTTTGTACGCCCCGGCGGCGACCTGAACCATCCCGTGGAGAAACGCACTCTCGGTCCGTCCGCGGCCGTAGTTGTACCACTCCGCTTCGAAGCAATCGTGACTCTCGTGGAAGGCACCCGAGTTGAACAGGCGAACGCCGTGAATCGACGCCCGCCGGAGCGTTCCGTGCTCCCAGCGGCCGTCTTCCTCGAGCCACCCGGGCGGGTTTCCCGCGGGCGGTCCGACCGTCGGATCGTTCGTATGTTCGTCCATGCGGATACCAGCCCGACCAGGGAAATATCGGTTCGGGTCGTCCCCGTCGAATGGGTCCGTGCTCCCGATCGCGATCGGTTCTTCGAGCGAACGAGTAACCAAACGGCCATTGAACTTATCCGGTACCCATTGTTACCTCCGAGTAATGCAACAGCCGTACGGTCGTTGTGAGGACTGTGGTGAGCGCCTCTACGAACACATCGAAGGTGGGTACAACTGTACAAACTGTGGCGAGCGCTACAGTGAGGACTTTTTTGATATCTACTCTGAGCCGTCGAAAGCCGCGGTGGCGACTCGTTGAGAACGCAGACAGTTGTCAGTGCTTCTTGGAGTCCGTTTCTGGATCGAACCCTTGCCACCGACTCGAGGCAGCGCGGAATCGCAGGGTATTCAAACGATAGTCTCTAACAGTGGCGTGTGTGCGAGGGTAGCCAAGCGGTCAACGGCGACGGACTCAAGATCCGTTCGTGTAGACGTTCGTGGGTTCAATTCCCTCCCCTCGCATCACGCAAAGCGCACTACCGCGCGAGCGGGATGCCAAGGAATTGAATGACGCCGAGGTTCTGCGCAACGCGCAGGTTCTCGGAGGTGGTTCAATTCCCTCCCCTCGCATCACGCAAAGCGCACTACCGCGCGATTGCGCAGGTAGCGCCGTGATGCGGTAGTTCGCCGAGCACGATGCGGAAGATCAGCACGAAGCGATCTTCCCTCGCAAACTTACTACTGAAGATGAACTCGAGCGATAGCGCCGTTTTTCAAATTCGCTGAGACGAGAACGACTCCACACACCTCTTAGCGCGCGGTCCACCCCCCATCTGCGGCCAGACACTCGCCGGTCACGTAGCTTGCGGCGTCGCTCGCCAGGAAGACGACGGGACCCGCGATCTCTTCGGGCGAGGCGAAGCGCTCGAGCGGCGTTCGATCCAGAATCGACTGTCGGAGCCGGTCGTTCGCCTCGAGTTCCTCGGTCAACGCCGTCGAGACGTATCCAGGTGCGACGGCGTTGACTCTCACGTTGGGAGCCCAGTCCAGTGCCATACTCTTGGTCAGGCCGACGAGGCCGTGCTTCGAGGCGACGTACGGATGCTGACGGGGGAGTCCGACGAGCCCGCCGACGCTCGCGACGTTGATCACCGAGCCGCCGTCGCTCTCGAGGAGCGACTCCGCCGCGGCGGTCGTCACCTCGAACGCCCCGTTCAAGTTGACCTCGAGGACGCTCTCGAGGCTCTCCGTTGACACGTCTTCGGGCCGGCCGAGCGCATCGTCCGGGTTGAACCCGGCGTTGTTAACAACGATATCGAGCGCACCGAATTCGGATTCGGTGCGCTCGATCACCGCCGAAACCGCGTCCGGATCGGTTACGTCGGCGTCGGCGGCCATTGCGGTACCGCCGCTGGATTCAATTTCCTCGGCGACCGCATCGACTTCCTCGGCAGTTCGAGCGGTCGGAACGACCGCCGCTCCCGCGGCGGCTAACTCGAGTGCAACCGCTTTGCCGATACCTCGTCCGCCGCCCGTTACGACCGCAACCCGCCCCTCGAGATCAAATGCGTCGATCATTGTGTTCCCATATCGTTGTCTCAGATGCGTTGGCCCGAGTTCGTAATCTCGATTCCGTGAACCCCTGCTGTTTCCGTAGTGATCAGTTGGTCACCTGTCCTCTTGGATATACCGCCAGTTGAAGGACTCGAGCACCGAAACCAGCAAACCACCACAACTTTTCGTTTCCACCGCTGATACTCGAGTAATGGACGAACTCGAGCGGGCCGACGACAGAGCTGACTGTGCGCTCCGTGCAGCCAGAGCGGGCGCTTCTATCGCTGAAGACTCGTTTCGAACCACACTCGACGTCGAAACGAAAGACGGGAAGACGGACGTCGTCACACAGGCCGACCGCGACGCACAGGTCGCCGTGATCGAGGCGATTCGGGAGGAGTTTCCCGACGATGCGGTCGTCGGCGAGGAAGACGACGAACTCAAGGAAGTTCCCGAATCCGGCCCCGCCTGGATCGTCGATCCGATCGACGGAACGAACAACTACGTTCGCGGCCTCCGCGTGTTCGGGACCGCCGTCGCGGCGGTTATCGACGGCGAACCTGTCGCCGGAGCGACCGTGCTTCCGGCGCTCGAGGATACCTACCGCGTCGGTCCCGAAGGCGTCTTCCGAAACGAACGGGCGATCTCGGTTAGCGAGACGGCGGACCCCGAAGCGGCCACCGTCTGTCCGACCTTCTGGTGGGACTTCGACCAGCGCGATCAGTACGCCGCGGCCAATCGAGCGGTCGTCGAACGCTTCGGCGACATGCGTCGGTTCGGCTGTGCCCAGGCGACGCTGGCGATGGTCGCCTGCGGCGGCCTCGACGGAACGATGACGAACCTGCCGACGAACGCCTGGGATACCGTCGCGGGCGTCGCGATGATCCGAGAAGCCGGCGGAACCGTGACCGATCTCGAGGGCGAACGGTGGAGACACGACAGCGTCGGGCTCGTGGCTTCTAACGGCTCGATTCACGACGAACTGCTCGAGGCGACGCAGGCGATTGAGGGCTGAAGGCAAGGCTCGAGGCGCTCTCTCGTTTTGGATTGGCCGGTTTCAGCGCGTACGATAAACCGGAAACGGTAAGCGGTCGCCCCAACGGATATCGGTTATGGACGACTTCATCGAACGGTTCGGTCCGGAACACGTCTGGGCCGCGACCGTCGCGATCCTCGCTTCCGGGATCGCCCTACTGGCGATCTTCTTCCCGCAGCGAGTGTACGTTGACATCATCTGGCACTATTACTGGGGACCGGTGGTCGCCGACGCCCACGGCTGGAACTGCGTCGCGTGGGCCGGCGGTGAACAGGTTGAGTGTGCGGCCGGCACGGAGGGGCCGACGGCGTCGCCGGGGTACACCTGGCAGTCGTACGCGGGCTACATCCCGACGCTTATTCTCGGCGTCATCGGCATCATCTTCCTGATCCAGCGCCTCGATATCGACCGGTATCGCGCCGGCTTCTACGGGCTGTTTCCGTTCATGCTCTTCGGCGGTGCACTTCGCGTCGTCGAGGACGCGAACGTTGCGGCCTACAGAGACACTGGTGAGCTCGCGATCGAACTGCCGTGGTCCGGTTTTCTCATTAGCCCGCTCATCTACTTCGTCGTCTTCATCATCGCCGCAATCGCGGTCGTCGTCTCGGTGTGGCTCGAGCGAAACGACCACGTCTCGGGCTATGAGTACCCGCTTGCGGGAATCGGCACGGTGCTTCTTGTGGTGACCGTCGGTTATCTCGGCTACCTCACGGCAACTGAGCCGTACGCGACGTTCTATGGGTGGCTCCTGGTCGTCACGCTGGTCGGCGCGACCGTCGCGACCGGAATTACCTGGTTGCTCATCCGGACGCTCGTACCCGGAATCAATCGCGGGACGGAGTACATGGGACTCGTCGTCATCTGGGCCCACGCGGTCGACGGCGTCGCGAACGTCATCGGGCTCGACTGGGCGACCGCGTTCGGCCACTCGTCGAATCTCGTCCCCAAACACCCTGTCAACGAGTGGATCGTCGACACGACTGGATCGCTGTTACCCGCGGACATCGTCGCGGTGACCGGTGAAGCCTGGCCGTTCCTCCTCGTCAAACTGGCCGCCGCGGTGTTCGTCATCTGGATCTTCGATGAGACGGTCTTCGAGGATAGCCCGCGCTATGCAATCTTGCTCATGATCACCGTCGTCGCGGTCGGACTCGGGCCGGGCACGCGAGACATGCTTCGAGCGACGTTCGGCGTCTGATTCGATCTCAAGGTGTTTTCCGGGCGGTTCGCTCGAGCAAACGTCGGGCGGCTACGGGACTTTTTTGATCTGCTCACGTTCGAATGACTCTCTCCTGAGCTATGACGGCTCCGAACGGGGCCTTTAATCGCACGCGGCGGAAACGGGCACGTATGACTACGACAGCGGGATGGTTCGCGGCCGTCGCGTCCGATTCCGACGCGAGCGATGACGCACTCGCCGCCACGATACGCGAGGGGAACGCGAGCGAACCGGATTCCTGGCCCGCACGGGCGGTCGACGCAGGGATCGTCGACGACGAGAACGAGTACTACGATCTCCTCCACCGAGCGACGATGGCCGCGACTCGAGCGGCCGTCACCGAACGCGAGCGAGCCGACGACAGCCAGTTGATCCACGCGATTCGCGCGATGGACGACTGCCAGCGAACCGCGAACGAGCTGGCTGAACGGGTCGCGGAGTGGGGCGGAACGCTCGACCCCGACGCCGGAACGGGAATCGAATACGCTCGAGCGCTCGCGAGCAACGATCCAGACCCCGACGAGACGGCCGTCACTTCGCTGGCCGAGCAGGTCGTCGAACTCGAGGACGAGGCAGAACGGTTGCGCGCGTACATCGAACAGACGATGCCGACCGTCGCGCCGAATCTGAGCGCGCTTGCCGGGCCCGTCCTCGGCGCGAGGCTGATCTCGCTGGCCGGCGGCCTCGAGTCGCTGGCGAAGAAACCGAGCGGGACCGTGCAAGTCCTGGGTGCCGAGGACGCGCTCTTTGCCCACCTCCGCGGGCACGCTCCGTCGCCGAAACACGGCATCATCTACATGCACGACGGCGTGCGCAAGACGCCGATGGAGAATCGCGGCTCGGCGGCGCGGGCGCTCGCCGGCAAGCTCTCGATCGGTGCGCGAGTCGACCACTACTCGGGGGAGTACCGCCCCGACCTTGAGGCCGAACTGACCGAGCGCCTCGAGACAATTCGGGCTCGAACCGGCGACGAGTACAACGGCGGGGGCGAGGGCAGTGATGCGGTCGCCGATGCTGATGGGGTCGACGACACCGACGGAGGTGCCGACGATGAGTAACCTCCCACAGGGCGTCGAGCGCCGCCAAATCGACGGCGAGGAGCGACTCGCCACTCGAGGGGAGCCGGTCTACGGGGAACCGATCGAAGACCAGTGGCGCGCGTGGGACCCTCACCGATCGAAACTCGGCGCAATGCTCGAGCTGGGGGTGGACCATGGACTCGAGGGCGAGGAAACGGTGCTCTACCTCGGCGCTGCGAGCGGGACGACGGTGAGCCACGTCGCGGACTTCTCTGGGCCGACCTATGCCGTGGAGTTCGCCCCACGGCCCGCTCGAGAGCTCCTTTCGGCTGCTGAGTCGCGGCCGCGCCTGTTTCCGCTGTTGAAAGACGCCCGGAAACCCGAGACGTACGCCCACGTCGTGGAGTCGGACGTCGAGGTTATCATCCAAGATGTCGCGACTCGAGGACAGGCCCGAGTCGCACTCGAGAACCGGCAGTTTCTGGCAGACGACGGACGCCTGTTGCTCGCGGTCAAGGCCAGGAGCGAAGACGTGACGCGCGACCCAGAGGACGTGTTCGCGGACGTTCGCGAGGAGCTGACGGCGAGTCCGGACGGCTACGAGATCCTCGAGACCCAGCGGCTGGATGATTACCACACGGACCACCTCGCGATCGTCGCGCGCCCCCAGTAACGCGGTAATAGCGTGTTTCTTCGGCGAAACGCTCGCTCGAGACCGCTCTCGGGCGTACCAGGTTCCGATCGCCGAGAGCGCTTCCGAGTCCAAACCGTATTTACCACCTCGGCCGAAAGCCACAGACGATGGAACGCGGGTCGTCGGAATCGTTCACACGGATGGGCACACTGGGCATCGAAGAGGAATGTTTCGTCGTCGACGGCGACGGACGGCCCACGAGCGGGACGGACGAACTCGTCTACGAGCACGACCCACCCGAAATTCTCGAGGGTCGGCTCGATCACGAACTGTTCAAGTTCGTCATCGAAACCCAGACGCCGCTGATCGAACGTCCCGAAGACGCCCGCGGTGCGCTCCTCGAGATTCGACGGGCGCTGGTCGAATACGCCGAGGAACACGGGTACCAGATCGCCGCCGCGGGATTGCACCCCCTCGCGAAGTGGCGCGAACTCGAGCACGCGGAGAAGCCAAGGTACCAGTCGCAACTCGATCGGATTCAGTACCCACAACACCGGAACACGACCGCTGGCGTCCACGTTCACGTCGGCGTCGACGACGCCGACAAAGCGGTCTGGATCGCGAACGAACTGCGCTGGTACGTCCCGATCATGCTCGCGCTTTCGGCGAACTCGCCGTACTGGAACGGGTTCGACACCGGCCTCGAGTCTGCACGGGGAAAAATATTCGAAGCGCTACCGAACACGGGTATGCCGACCTACTTCGAGGACTACGAGGCCTTCGACACGTTCGAGCGGCGGATGCTCGAGGCCGATTCGATTCGCGACAGGGGTGAGCTGTGGTACGACGTTCGCCCGCACACAGAGCACGGAACGGTCGAGATTCGAACGCCGGACGGGCAGGCCGATCCCGATATCGTGCTGGCGTTTGTCGAATACTGCCACGCACTCGTCGAAGCGCTCGCCGAGGAGTACGAGGACGGGACGACGGGCGAACGACACCGGCGCGAACTCCTCGACGACAATAAGTGGCGGGCGATCCGGAACGGTCACGACGCGACGTTCATCGATCGCGATCTCGAGGGCACCGTCGGGCTTGGCGAGGTCGTCGATCGAGAGTGCGAACGATTGGGCATCGACGGCATCAAAGACGTCTACGACTCCCCGAGCGGGACGGACACCCAGCGCCGGCTTCGACAGGAGGAGGGGACGGATGCGCTGTGTGAGTCGCTGCTTCTCGAGGGAGAGTGAGTAGAATCGGCTTGCGAACGATTCACTACCCGCTGCAAAGCTTTAACACCGCGGACAACTTTGTCCCCGACGAGAGGACACATGGCTTCAGACGAGATCGACGAGCACCAGCCAGATGGTCCGGACGACCGAGCGGACGGTCCGAACGATTCATCCGAGACTGGCGAACGAATGCGTGAAACGGCGGCTGACGAGGTCGACCAGCGGATCGTCGATCTCCTCTCGTGGATCCTCGATACGGAAACGAGAGCGAAGATCTACGTCTACTTGCTGGCGAATCCAGGAAGTACGTCGGAGGAGGTCGCCAAGGGGACCGGCCTCTATCCGAGTACCGTCCGGGAAGCACTCGCGGAGCTCAACGACGAAGACCGCGTTATCCGGGAAAAACGCGCCAGCGAAGGCGCGGGGAACAACCCCTACGAGTACACGGCTATCCAGCCGAGCGACCTCGTCGGCGGCGTCGTCGATCAGGTCCAACAGGAACTGAACACCATCTTCACGCTCGACAGACTGCTCGATCGAGACGGCCCGCGGGAACTCGAGGACGATGAAGACGCCGAACCCGTGACGATCACGGTCGACGAGGACGACGTGGCCGCGCTCGAGGAAGAATTCGAGAACGGAGAGAGCAACGACGGGGCGTCCGACGATGGCACAGAAACGGATTCCGTTACGGAAGACTCCAGTTCTGAGGATCAAGACTCATCGGCTGATGACGCGTCGGATTTAGGGTCAGAATAACTGTACCGACGGTAGTAAGATAGGCCGGGTGACAGTCTCGAGAACCGGTCTCGTCGACTTCAACGGCTCAGTGTTGTCGGTTAACGCGTTGTCGCTTCACGTCTCATTGATCTCCGAAACTTCGGTTGACACTGGCCACTGTGAGTCACTCGTCGTGAATTCCGAGAATGCCCGGTCGCTCGAGTTCGAGATCACGGTCGACGGCTCGAGCGCTCACGGTCGGCCACTGGCCGGTGGCCGTCAGCGGTTCGAACTCGTTGTCGGTAACGAGAACGGTTCCTTCGCTTTTTGCACCCTGTATGGTCGGATTCCAGGCGTAGGCCATCGGCGCTCGCACGGCCGCCTCGTGATCCGGCGTGGCGATCCATTCGCGGCCGGCGAAGCCAGCGGCACCGCCCTGGTGGTGGAGTTCCCACTCGCCGTCCCAGCCGACTTCGTCGTAGGCGTGCTGGATCGCGTCGAAGACGTCGCCCGCCCTTGGGGTCGTCTCCGGTGTTTTGGTTGTAGTTGCGAGTTCTTGCGTGGCCGCAAGCGCCGTGGTCTCGACTCGAGTCGCGGCCGCGTGGCGTTCCTCGAGCCACGCCGGCGGGTCGAACGCGACGGTTCTGGTACAACTCGCGTGTAGACCGTCTCGCTGGGCGGTCACCGATACGAGCGCGTAGTCGCCGAGTTCCTCGCGTTTGGGCGTGTAGTGGCGATACTCCGTGGCGCGCTCGGAGCCGCCGACGAGGATGACGGGCGCTTCGATTTCTCGAGCCGATAGCGCGACCCGGAGCGCGGAGGCGACTTCGTGTTCGGTGTCCTCGCTACGGAGTTCGTGACAGACGGATTCGACCGCGGCGGCGGTTTCGGCCCCGAGATCGCGGTATCGATCGCAGTCTTGCTCGGTCAACGGCTGGCGAAGCGTCGTTGGATCGACCCGTTCGAACCACGGGATGTCGATATCCGCCGCGGCGTTTTTCCCTGCGTACTCCGTGAGTGCGTCCTCGAGGGACGTTTCGTGCCACGGGAATCGTTCGACTGCAGGTGGTTCCTCGAGGTCCGGACACTCCTCCTCGAGGATGCGGTCGGCTTCGATGTTGTCGGTGAGAAGCGTCAGTTCGTCACCGTCGTAACCGATTGCCGCGACGCCGGCGTCCGCGGCTCGGTCGATCACGTTCGAGCCGCCGGTGAGCCAGGTAAACGAGTTCGGACGGGCAAACCAGACCGACGCAAGGTCGCGATTCTCGAGATAGTCGTCGAGTCGCTCGAGTTTCTCCATGCCGGGTGCTGGCGTGGGTGGCTCTTGAATGCGACGAAGCCGCTCGTTTACTCGTCTCGCGATTTTCTTCGCTATACTCACTCGAAGACAGGAGTTCAATCTGGAGTCGGTAGTTGTTCGTTCGATAGTGTTTTGGGTAATTGATATTCTTCCACAGTTCAGCTGTAAAATGATTTCAACACCCCACTATCGCCGACAACAGGGATTTCCACATCCTCCCCAACCGATTCGGTCACTCGCACGCTCGTTCCCTCATCCCTCGCACGGGTTTTGATCGGGGTTCGATCGAACCCCGATCCAGCGCGCGCCGCCGCGCGTGCTGTGGTCGGTGCAGAGGCGCGTATGCCGTGGCTACTTCGCTGACAAGTGGTTCGTTTGTCGAGGGATTCGCACGTCTCGAGTGATTCTCAGGACCGAATCTCTCGGAGCTTCTCTCGGCCCGGCGCGATCAGTTCGTCGAGGTAGCTCGCGAGCGTGCCTTTGGCGTCTGCGGGATGGAGTTCGCCGGACTCGAGGTCCGCCTCGAGCGCTTCGTAGCTCTCGTAGGTAATATCGCCGCCGTACTCGTCGGGTCGCTCGACGACGACTTCCTCGAAGCGGGGGAAGACGTGGTACTCGAACAGTTCGAGAACCGGGTTCTCGAGGTCGCCTTCCGGATCGGCCGTCGGCGGACAGAACGCGGAGTTGACCTTGTCCTCGAGTTCGTCCGTCGAGTCCTCCATCGAGATGGTGACGCCCTCGCTTGAGGACATCTTGCCCTCGCCCGAGGTGAGATCGGCGACGATCGGCGTGTGGAGGCATGGCCGAACGTCGTAGCCCAGTTCAGGCAACTCCTCGCGGGCAAGCATGTGGACTTTCCGCTGGTCGATTCCGCCCACGGCGAGATCGAGGTCGAGATACTCGATGTCCAGAGTCTGCATCAGCGGGTAGACGACGTGGCTCACCTTCGCCGTCTCGCCGCCCTGAATCTCAGCCATCGCGCGCTGGGCACGGTTCAGCGTCGTCTCGAGCTCTAAGGTGTGCAAGTCCAGCGTGTACTCCTCGTCGAGCTGGAACTCCGAGCCGTAGACGAACTCGGTCTGGTCCTCCTCGAGTCCGTAGGCCAGAAACTGCGCACGCATCTGTTCGGCCGTCTCGCGGATTTCCTCGAAGGTTCCCTTGCCGTTGAGGTAGGCGTGGACATCCGCGAGCAAGACGACGACCTCGAGGCCGGCCTCCTGTAAGTCGATCAGTTTGTTCGCGGTCAGCAGATGCCCGAGGTGGAGCACACCCGAGGGTTCGTAGCCAACGTAGGCGCGCTTGCCGTCGGGATTCGAAGCGAGTTCCCGCACCTCCTCGTCGGTGACGACCTCCTCGGCGTTTCGCATAATCAACTCGTACGCGTCCATACGTGGACGCAACCGGGGCAGGGATTTATGCGTTCTTGAACGATGCCACCACTTCTGATAGTGTGGGGCTTCCCTTTCGAGCGCTCAGAAAAGAGAAGGCGTTCGAAGAAGGAAAGCAGGAGGAGGAGGAGACGCTCTCGAAGAGTTCTAGAATATCGAATGGGAACCACCCGCGGACTTTTATGTGTTCATCTGTTGATCCCTTAGTACGCGAATCGCCCTTCAGAACTACAGCTGAAATTACCCGAATGCGTCCTCACAGGGTACCGAAGACGATATCCACGCCGATCTCTGCTGATCTCGTTGGTGGACGGCTGCCGTGAACGTCGATGCCTTCAACTGACTGAACACGAGGAGATCATGAGCGAAATTAGACAAGACGCGGAAACAGACGATCCGACTGCCCAGACCGGGGTCGAGGCTCTCCAGGCGAGTCCCGACTTTCGAGGACCGGTCGAATCCTCGAGACATCACGAGTCGAACGATCACCTCGCGCTCGTCTACGAATCCCGAGACGAGCAGTTCCAGACCGCGATTCCGTTCGTCCGGCAAGGACTCGAGCGAGGCGAACGATGTCTATACATTGCAGATGAGAACAGCAAGGCGGAGGTTCGAGCGGCGATGGAGACCGCGGGAATCGATACGGAAGCAACACTCGAGTCGGGCGCGCTCACCATTGACACTGCGGCAAACTCCTACCTTCAAAACGGAGCGTTCGATCCAGACGAGATGCTGTCGATTCTCTCGACGGCGATCGACGACGCCACCGAATCGTACAACGGCTTCCGAATTACGGGAGAAATGACGTGGGTGCTCAGCGAGAGCACTGACCTCGAGGATCTCATCGAGTACGAAACGAAACTCAACCAGTTTTTCCCACAGGCTAACGCCATCGCACTCTGTCAGTACAACCGCAAGCGGTTCTCTCCGGAGATAATCCGGGATATCATCAAGACACATCCCTACGTGGTCCAACAACAGACAATCTGTCAGAATTTCTACTACACGCCCCCTGCTGATTTCTTCGGTCCTGAAACCCCAAAAAACACTGTCAATCGGATGATGGACACGCTCTATGACCGATCGACGGCGAAGAACGAACTGGAGGAACGCCAGCAGTCGCTCCACGAGCAAACCGAAATCATGGCCGACTCGACACAGACCTTCGAGGAAAAACTTCAAGATCTGTTCGAACTCGGCTGTGAACGGTTCGGCCTCGATTTCGGCGGCCTCGCCCGCGTCGAACCCGAAACGGATTCGTTCGAACTCGAGTATACAAACGCGACCGAGGACGCGTTCGAACCCGGTCTCGAAATGCCGCTTTCGGAGACGTTTTGTCCCGCAGTGATCGATCGATCCGGCGTCACAGCTGTGACCGATCCATCGCTGGACGATTTCGACGAAACCATCGCGCATCAAGAATGCGGCGTATCGGCGTATCTCGGCACGTATCTGGAGTTCGAGGCGACGGCAAACCGAACGTTCTTCTTCGTTTCTCAAGAGCAAAAAAGCGAAGGGTTCAGCGACGACGAACGCACGTTTCATCGGTTGCTGAGTCAGTGGGTCAAATACGAACTCGAGCAGGAGAAACGCGAGCGCCACCAGCGAACGCTGTACGAGATCGCAGCGGATACGGATCGGACGTTCGAGGAAAAACTAGACGCGATCTTCGAACTCGGTTGCGAACGCTTCGATCTCGATGTCGGCTGTATCGCCCGGATCGACAAACCGAACGATGCGCTGGAGATCGAACTGACGAGCGAATCCGATGGCGAGGTTGTTCCGGAAGGAGAAGTCCCGCTCTCGGAAGCGTACTGTCAGTCGATAGTGAGCGGCCAAGAAACCATCAGCGTTACCGATCCGGTAGGCGACGGATTCGAAGAGACCGCCGCCTACGACGAGTACGGGATCGAGACCTACCTCGGAACGCGAATCGAACTCGAGGCGTGTCAGGACAGAACGTTCTTTTTCGTCTCCGACGAGGGACGGTCGCGGGAGTTCTCCGCCGCCGAGCGAACCTTCCATCACTTGATGGGCCAATGGATCAAATACGAACTCGAGCAAAGACACCGAGAGGAGGACCTCAAGGAGTCGAACGAACGGCTGGAACAGTTCGCCTACGCGGCGTCTCACGACCTCCAAGAGCCCCTCCGGATGGTCTCGAGTTACCTCGAACTAATCGACCGACGCTACGGTGAGGAGCTCGACGACACCGGCGAGGAGTTCCTCGAGTTTGCCGTCGATGGAGCTGATCGCATGCGGGAAATGATCGATGCGTTGCTCACGTACTCCCGCGTTGAAACCCACGGAAAGTCCTTCGAACCGGTCGAGATGGACGACGTTTTCGAAGGGGTTCTCGAAAGCCTCCAGATTCAGGTCGAAGAGCAGAACGCGGCGATTTCCACGGAGTCACTCCCCTGTGTGAGGGGCGACTCGAGTCAGCTCCAGCAGGTCGTCCAGAACCTGCTGAGTAACGCGATCAAGTACAGCGGCGAGGAGCCGCCCCAGATTCACGTGTCTGCCGAACAACACGGTCGGAAAACGATTATTTCGGTCCATGACGACGGGATCGGGATCGACTCCGATAACGCGGATCGGATCTTCGATGTTTTCGACCGGCTGCACAGCCGCGAGGAGTACGCGGGCACCGGTATCGGTCTCGCTATCTGCGAGCGGATCATCGAACGCCACGGTGGCGAAATCTGGGTAGAATCCGAACCTGGCGAGGGGTCGACGTTCTCGTTTTCGCTGCAAACCTCCGGGGAGTTCGCCTCGACGCGGCCGAGTTGATCTCACCGGGACCCGCATCGATTGGAGGGGGTGGAGATCGAACCGTTTCCGTAGTAAAACGGTATTACCACCGACAGTGATGCGAACGCGATTGGAACGGTCACCGGCGCTTTTGGGATCCGACTCGAACCGATTCCGCGATGAGTGACCCCAGTCCCAACGACGACGGCGAGACGAGCGTGGGTTCAGATCACCGGGCCGGAGACGAGTTTACCGACGACGATATCGGCGCGGACGATCGAATCAAATCCGATGAACGAACGACGAACGCCGCGCAGGTCGACGCAGGTGGGGATCCGCGAAACGAGTCGACGCAGATCGCGAACGAAGAGCGCCGGCGAAACACGGCGTTCGTCAGCGGCATCGTCGCCGTGATCGGTGCCTGGGTTGTGCTGTCGGTGCTGGTCTACGACGTCGCGACGGCATCACTGTGGAACAACGTCGCGGTCGGTGCCGTCGTTTTCCTCGCCGCAGGCTACAACTACTACCGGTTATCGAACGACATCCCGCTTAGCACCGGTATCGCGACGCTCGTCGCACTCCTCGGTATCTGGCTGATCGTTGCGGCGGCACTTCTCGAGATGACGATGGGCCTCTTCTGGAGCACCGCCGTCTCGGGACTACTTATCGCGGGGCTGGCCGGGTACAACGCCTACGAATCTCGCGAAGCGACGACGGTCGCGACAGATCCCGATACCGGGACGCGATGAGAGAAACAGTTCGTTCTCACCGGGTGGCTGACGACTCGAGTTGTCGAAGTCGATAGGCTGCGGCGTAGTGGCCGGTTGCGACGACTGCAAAGGTGATCATCGCAATCGCAAACGCGATCGCGAGTGCCGGAGAGATGTCGTTGATGTAACTATTGCCGAGTTGACCGAACGCGAGTGCAACCGGACCGATAGAGATGAGCGAGCATTCGATCGGCGATTCGCGAAACAGTTCGGAATAACTGATTGTTTCAGACCGGACCATAATTCAAACAGGGGTTACGATTGTTGAGGGTCGGGTTGTCGTATTCTTTTTGGTTCGATCGTCAGCAGTTCGAACCGGCTTCGGTCGGACCGATACGTTCTTTCTTCACGCCCTCCAATCTCCGGTTATGCGGATCCGAGAGTTTAAAGACGTACTCGAGGACGTCACCGATCACAGCGCCGATCCGGAGGACTGGCGCGCTGTCGCCGGCGACCGCGCTGGCGGGGTCGGCGAAGACATGTATCTCGCCCACCCGAATGCGGGGGTGTTCTTCCTGAAGACGTACGCGAAGAATCCCTTCGAGGTCCACGGCGTTGGAACCCAAGTTGCTCGAAGCCTCGACGACGAAATCGGCTCGTTCCTGCCCAAACGCGAAAGCGGCGGCCGATTCGCCGTCCAGTCTCCGCCCGAAGACGAGGATCACGCCGAGTCCGTCGCGAAACGACTCGAGACGGTCGTCGAAACCCACGCGGACGCGCCGACAACCGCGGAGGATTTCTTCGACGACATGATGGACGCCCTCGAGAGTCCGGCGTTCGGTCCGATGGAGTACGATCAGTACGACCGCCCCGACGAACTCGACGGTCTCGCAGACCAGTTCGACGAGGCGGAGAAACTGTTGAGCGAGGAACTCGACGATCTCATCGAGGCCGACGGGGTCGACCGCGGATTCATGTGATTTCTGAGAATTCCTACCGCTTTCTCGCCGTCCACAGGATCGAACCCCTCCACGACCAGTTTTTTGCTCCCAATTTGGGGCGACGGTCCGCCGGAGAGGCTTTGTGTACTGGTCTCGAGCATCCACACATGAACGTCGAGGAAACGATTCGTGAGTACTACGAGACGTTACGCCGGGGCGGGCAACTACATCCGTATTTCCTCGAGGGCGACTCGACGACCAAGTTCGGGGTGAGCGAGGCGGTTTTCGGCTACGAAGACGTCGCCGACGCCCTTCGCGAACAGGCCGAATCGACCGCGGAGTGGACCGTCGAGAGCGAAAACCTCGTCGTCGACGACCGCGACGAGTACGCGATTTTCGCCGACGAGGTGACCCTCGCGTGGACCGACACGCAGAGCGGGCAGCGGTGGCGATTCGACACACGGTGGAGCGGAACGCTCGAGCGGCAGGGCCTGGATGCCGATCAAGCGGAATGGAAGTTCAGAACGATGCACGTCAGCGCCCCGCACCAACTGTGAGCCGACGAGACACGACGTCGAGAGAGCTTTCGGACGATAATCGTCTCATGATCGGTTTCGTCTGTCTCGTTGGCCTTTCGGGCGGGTTGATGGCGATCTCCGGCGACGCCTCCGTCCCCGTCGTCGGGCTGGCGACGATCGGCGGACTGGTGGTTGGGAGCTGTCTACTCTGGTATCTTCGCTGGATCCTTCGATGATTTCCCCGGCTTCGATTTCGGCCGTCCGTCGGAAACGGCGGGGACGGTCGCTCGCCGTCATAGGGTCTTGTAAGTCATTTCCAGCCAGACGCCACCCCGCTCTGGTGACTGATCGGTAAACAGTGACAACCGACCCTATCAAGCTATGGATACGGTCACTCTTCGCTGGGTTGTTCGATGAGTCGGGCGATCGTCACGACCGTCTTGAACTCCGAGGGCTGTCCGCGAACTCTTACGACGCCGTCTTCCGGAAGGTATTCGATAAATTCGACGGAACTCGCCTTCGGGAGGTGGAGGTGTTGCAGTTCGAGTTTGATCTCCCGGAGAAAGTCGTCCGGGATGTTCGGCGGGTGGGTATCCGTTTCCCAGGACGCGACCGTTTCGAGTAGCTCCTCGACGGTAACTTCGCCTCCGTGCTCTTTGAGATAATAGATAGCGTACCGCCGACGTTCGTCACTGAGCAGGTCGAAAACCGTATCGAGCGAAACCATTAGTGTCTAGTCGCATCCGATCGCTATAGCTGTCTCGGCGGTCGTCCGCAACGGGGAGGCCGCCGAAAACCGCGGATGACATCGAGGGGAAGATTACGCAACCGAGATGGACAGCAACAGTCGAGATGGACAGTAACAGGAGCAAGAGACGTGTGAAACGGAGCGGTCGGTGACCGCTTTCCCGAACGGCGGTGGTTACCGCTCGACTCGCCGAACCCAGGTTCCCGGAGAGTCGAGTTCGTCGTGGGTCGGAAGGTTCCCCGGCCGTTCCCACACCAGACTCGCGGTCTCGAGGTCCCGAATTCTGACGACGTGTTCGAAGAAGTTCTTTCCGCGTTCGTACTGTCGTTGCTTGAGTCCGAGTCCGAGCAGTCGGCGGAACAGTTGCTGGAGCGGCCCGCGACCCTGTCTGCGGGCGTCGAGCTTTCGACGCAGGTCTTCATACTCGTCGTCGAAAGCGTGGTCCATCAGTAGTTCTGCGTAGCCCTCGACGACGGTCATCGCGGCGTCGAGATCGCGAAACGCGGCCTTGTTGAATCTCCCCTCCGCGAGCGCGTCGATCCCGTCCTCCATGCGGCTCTCGAGGTGGTCCGACAGCCACGGAGCGGCACCGAACTCCGCGGCGTGTGTCACCTCGTGAAAGGCGATCCAGCGACGGAACCTGTCGGAGTCGACCTCGAGCACTTCGGCGGCGTTGAGGATGTTCGGCCTGACGAAGTAGAGGGCGTGGTCGTCGGTGGGTCTGTCGGCGAGCAACAACGGATCGTACTGGCCAAGCACGTTTCGTCCGAGAAAAGACAGCAATACCGTCATCGTTCCCGTGTTGATCGTTCTGGCGACGCCCGGGAACACCTCGGTGTGGTTCTCGACCGGTGCCATTACCCGCTCGAAGGTGGCGACGTTGGCGTCGATCCAGTGGTGGCGGTTCTGGATTTCGATGGTCTCGGGGACGTCGAAGTCGGCTCCCGAAACCTCGCGAACGCCTGCTCTGGCCTCGCGGACATCCTCGGCGTACGCTTCGCGTTCGCCGGGCGCGAGATCCAGCGATCCGGGATCAGTTGCAGCCTTGGCGGCGTCGGCGGCGGATTGCCAGTCGACTGCATCGTCACCGGAGGCCCCGGCGACTGCCCGGGCGCTGCGATAAAGATTCATAGCTGAACTAGGACGAGCGGACGCAAAAGCGTTCGGCCCGGTCGCTGTCTGCGGAACTTAGTTGACGATGACGTCCGGCTCTTCGCGTTGCTCAAACTCGTCTTCGTCGTCGTCACCGCGGAACTTCTTCAGGGCGACACCGATGCCGACCAGAAGTGCGAGTCCGATGAGGACGCCGATTGCACCCTTGCCACTCGAGTCATCTTCGGCGGCTGCGGCCTCGTCCTCTTCCTCGGAATCGAGCGCTTCCGTTTCGACCCGTTCGCCGAACGGAAGCGCGTCGTCGATCACTTTCGGACCGAATTGGGTGTCGCCGTCCAGATGCAACTCGATGAGGGTAAACTTCTTGTTGCCCATACGATGGACATCCACGGGAGCGCACTTAGCCGTTGTGCTGATCGAAGCGAGAACGGCCAGTGAAACGGAAGCGAACGGGAGCGTGGACGCCCAGAACCACGGAAGCCGGCGTAGCACTCGCAACGAACTCGAGAGATGTCTGGTCGAATACACTTCGGGTGTCGGCCACTGCTCCTCGCTCGTCAAGTAGTCGACCTGATTCGAGAGAGAACGACCGATTTTTGGCGTTTCTTCGAACTCCAAACCGAGTGGTGAGTGTGTCGACATGTTCCGATTTGTTTGGCCGGTACATTCATGTTTCTCGGCAATTCAGTCCCGCTATTGCAGGTTTTGCGGTGGTACTCTCGTTCCAGAGACGACCGGTACGATTAAGTGTCCATCACCTGCGGTCTTTCGTATGAGTGGACGACCGCTGGACGTCCTCGAGGCGTCACTCGACGAACGGGTTACAGTCCGATTGAAGAGCGGCGACGAGTACGTCGGCGACCTCACCGGCTATGACCAACACATGAACCTCGTCTTAGAAGACGTGACGATTCCCGTCGAAGACGAACTCGCAGAGGAAGCGCCGGGCGAAGACACAACCATTATACGCGGCGATAACGTCGTTTCGATCACTCCATGACTGGTGCAGGAACCCCGAGCCAAGGAAAGAAGAACAAGACGACACACGTCAAGTGCCGACGCTGTGGCAACAAATCGTACCACGTGAAGAAAGGCGAATGCTCCTCGTGTGGCTTCGGCAAATCGGCCAAACGGCGAGACTACGAGTGGCAGTCGAAGACCGGCGACAACTAATTCTGCAGGTATTCGCGTCTGCCGTTCTCGAGACACCCAAAGTGAAATCTGTGTAGCCGGTCGAATCCGTGCGTAGCGAGGCCAATGGACAGTCCTTAGTTCTGGGCGACGAACCGAACGGTATGGAGACGACAGACGCCTTTCGCGGCCTCGAGTGTGTCGACTGCGAGGCGACGTTCGACGCCGAGGACGCGAGCCACGAGTGTCCAGAGTGTGGCGGGATTCTCGATCCGAGCTACGAGTACGGGGCGATCGACCTCGATCGAACGCAACTCGAGTCGCGGCCGTTCGACTCGCTGTGGCGGTACGAGGAGCTGTTACCGTTCACGCGAGAGTCGGCCGTGACAATGGACGAGGGAACGACGCCGCTGGTCGAATGCGAAAAGCTGGCCGAGGAGTTGGGCGTCGGGCGAGTCCTGCTCAAAGACGAAGGTCGCAACCCGACGGGGACGTTCAAGGATCGGGGCCAGACCGTCGCCGTGACGGCCGCGACACAGCACGGGGCGAGCGACGTTGCACTGGCGACGGCGGGCAACGCGGGGCAGGCTGGGGCCGCCTACGCCGGTCGGGCCAACCTCGACTCTCACGTTTTCGTTCCTTCCCGCTCGAGTTTCACGAACAAGGCGATGATCAACGTCCACGGCGGCGACATGAACGTCGTCGGGGGTCGAATCGGAGACGCGGGCGCGGCCTTCGAGGAGGCGCTCGCGGAGAACGACGACTGGTACTCACTCCAGACGTTCTCGACGCCGTACCGCCACGAGGGCAAGAAGACGATGTTCTACGAGATCGTCGAGCAACTCGAGTGGGAGGTCCCTGACGCGATCGTTTATCCGACCGGCGGCGGCGTCGGCCTCGTCGGGATGTACAAAGCCGCACGGGAGTTCCGACGGCTCGGGATCACCGAAGAGCTACCGCGGCTCTACGCGGCGCAGGCCGAGGGCTGTGCCCCGATCGTCGAGGCGTTCGAGAACGGACGCGACGTGCACGAACCGGTCGAACACCCCGACACGATCTGCGGCGGAATCGAAATCCCCGACCCCGGCGCGAGCCCGTGGATTCTCGAGGCGCTCCGGGAGACCGACGGCGGCGCGGTCGCCACCGACGACGACGACATCCTCGAGGCGGCTATCGCCGTCGCGAAAGGCGAGGGACTCGAGATGGCACCCACCTGTGCCGCGGCCGCGAGCGGTGCGTGGGACCTCGCCGAAGGTGACGAGTTCGGCGGCGACGAGACGATTGTGATCCTGAACACGGGAACTGGGAACAAGGAAGCCGACGTGTTGCGCAGTCATTTGATGGGTCACGGAATCTGACCGGCTCGGGGAGGAGCAAAGCGGCCCCTGAGTTAGCGAACGATTGGAGGAAACTACATTGGTATCGTGGCCCATACCACGGCTACCGTTTTTGTGTCTCGATTCGTTGCAGTTCGCATGGACGTTGACGAGTACTTCGACGAGACAGCCGCGTTTTACGATGCCGTCTACGACGAGAGCGTCGACGGCGATCTCGAGTTCTACCGAGATCTCGCGCGGGAAGCGGACGGTCCGGTGCTCGAGGTCGGCTGTGGTACGGGCAGGATCTACCTCGAACTGCTTCGCGACGGCGTTGACGCCGATGGAATCGACATCTCGAGTGGCATGCTCGAGATCCTTCGAGAAAACGCGGCCGAAGACGAACTCGAGCCCACCGTTCGGGAAGTCGACGTCACTGCGTTCGAGGCCGATCGAGAGTACGCGCTCGTTATCGTTCCGTTCCGCACGTTCTTGCACGTCATCGAGATCGACGACCAACTCGAGGCGCTCGAGCGAATACACGACGCCCTCGCGCCCGGCGGCCGTCTCGTCCTCAACGCCTTCGTCCCGAGCTTCGAGGTGATCTGCGAACAGTACGGCACGTGGGAAGAACGAACGCTCGAGATTGAGGGGGGAGACGTACATGTACCGAACGAAGACCGAAATCATCAACGAGGTGGAACAAATCGCTCATATTCGGACAGTGGTTCTCGACCAATCTGGCGACGAACGCTTCCGGACGGATACACCGTTGAACCTGGTCTCGCGGCGAGAATTTGAGTTGCTTTTTCGGCTCTCGTCGTATTCATCGTGGCAGGGTTTCGGCGGCTTCGATCGGAATCCGCTCGAAGACGCGAGTCAGGAGATGGTCTGGATCGCCGAGAAGTAGGCACCTCCTGGACGCGGATGGGAAAAGCGGCCGGCGCTCTTTCGAGTTCATGCGTCCGAGTCACACGGGGACAACCAGCAGACTGCACGCTAGTTCGAGAGCGATTTATCCGCCGAGCGTGTTCGACTCGAGGAGGCCCAGTCGATGTCTACTGATCCGGATACAAACGAGTCATCCCCTCCAGAACCGAGCGAGACCGTCAGCGAGCGGTCAGCATCCGAGGTCGACACCGACTCCGTGACGTTCAGCAGGGAAGGAATCCGCATCGGATTTCTTACGTGCGCTCCGATCGCGATCGGCGTCGCGGGCTACGGCGTTGCGTTCGGCGTGCTCGCCCGACAGTCGGGGTTAAGCGTCGCCGAGGCCGCGTTGATGAGCGCGGTCGTGTTAGCCGGTGCATCCCAGATCGTCGCAGTCGAACTCTGGGCGGATCCGGTTCCGATCGCGACGGTCGTCTTCGCGACGTTCGCGATCAACCTTCGGTACTCGTTGATGGGAGCGGCGTTGGAGCCGTGGTTTCGCCACCTCACTTCGAAGCAGGCCTACGGTAGCCTGTTTTTTATGGTCGACGAAAACTGGGCGCTGACGATGCGCGAGTTCAAATCCGGGGGGAGCCTCGGCGCATTTCTCCTCGGGAGCGGCATCGTTCTGTGGTTGT
This sequence comes from Halostagnicola bangensis, assembly GCF_054653435.1. Lineage (NCBI taxonomy): Archaea > Methanobacteriati > Methanobacteriota > Halobacteria > Halobacteriales > Natrialbaceae > Halostagnicola > Halostagnicola bangensis. Next base: position 3,206,236 of record NZ_BAAIGG010000002.1, read on the forward strand.
TCTGGGTCGCCTCGACGATTCTGGGCGCGACCGTCGGCGGCGCGATCGGCGAGCCCGAGCAGTACGGCTTCGATTTCATCCTCGCGGCTGTCTTCGTCGCCCTCGCGGTCGAACTCTGGGACGGTTCGTCGACGCTCCTCCCGTGGCTCGTCGCACTCGGAACCGCGATCGCCGCCGCGAACGTCTTTCCCGGACAGTGGTACATCCTCATCGGTGGACTCGCCGCGGCACTCGTCGAGGTGATTCGCCATGATGGGTGAGGAATTCCTCACCCTCGAGCCGATCGTCGTCGCAGTTATCCTCGCGATGGCGGCCGCCACGATCGTCACGAAGGTCGGCGGGTTGTGGCTCCTGAGTCGATTCGACGTGAGCGACCGGGTCGAAGCGGGATTATCGGTGCTCCCCGGCGCGATCGTGATCGCACTCCTCGGGCCCGAACTCGCGGAAGGCGGCCCCGCGGAGTGGGGGGCCGCCGCCGTCGTCGTGCTGGTCATGTGGCGAACGGAGAATATCCTGCTGGCCCTCGTTGCCGGGGTTATCGCCGTCGTCGCGTTCCGGTCGATCGGGTGACGCTCGCCGCCGTTGTCACGATCGATGTCGACCGCCCGACGGTCGCAAAACTGCGACGGTCCGACCGTTTTTCGAGAAAGCGCCGATTCGCAGGGCTTTTGCTCGTTGTCGGAAAACGGAGCGGTATGACTGCGCCCTGGGCGGACTGGAACCACATCCTCAAGATCGATCCCGACAAGGATCTTCCCGAGGGTGTCACCTACGGCGATCTCTGTGCGACCGGGACCGACGCCATCGAAGTCGGCGGTACGATGGGAATTACTGAAGAGAACATGAGCGCCGTTATCGAAGCCTGTGCCGAACACGACGTCGCGCTCTATCAGGAGCCCTCGAGCCCCGATGTCGTCGTCGAGGACGACGCGCTGGACGGCTACCTCATTCCGACCGTTTTCAACGCCGGTTCGCCGTTCTGGATCACCGGTGCCCACAAGGAGTGGGTTCGGCTGGACACCGATCTCGACTGGGAAAAAACGGCGACGGAGGCCTACATCGTCTTGAACCCCGATGCGGACGTCGCGACCTACACGGAAGCAGACTGTGATCTTTCGGCGGAAGACGTCGCCTCCTACGCGGAGGTCGCCGAGCGAATGTTCGGACAGGAAATCGTCTACCTCGAGTACTCGGGAACGTTCGGCGAGCCGTCGATCGTCGAAGCGGCGGCTGAGGCGGTCGATGAGTCGACGCTCTTCTACGGCGGCGGAATCGACGGCTACGATTCCGCACACCGGATGGCGACGCACGCCGATGTCGTTGTGGTCGGCAACCTCGCCCACGAGGCGAGCGTCGAGGCGGTTCGTGAAACCGTCGAAGCCGCTAACGACGCGTAGCTCCGGTGTAACACCGCTGGTATCCGGTCGGTTCCGGGTGTTGTACTTACACCGAATCGGCTGGAAGAAGTATCATTGGCCTAAACTGTTTTGCGTGTCGGCCGGAGATGTGCAGTATGAGTCTCCTCGCCGAATTCGAAGTTTCGTCCCCAGACCTTACCCTGGGGCCGACACTCGAGTCGGTCCCGTCGCTCGACGTCGAACTCGAGCGCCAGTACGCGCTCGAACCGGATCAACCGATCCTGTTCTGTTGGATCCGATTCTCGGACGAGACGGACGTCGACCGAATGCTCGAGCGGGATCGAACGATCGCACAATTCTCCCAGCTCGAACGAACCGGTGGACGGGACTTGTACCGGCTCAAACGTAGTCGTGCGGAGCAGACGAAGGTCATCGAAAGCTATCGGCGCTGGGTGTCACTCGGTGCGGAGTTACTCACCGGTCAGACGATGGATGGCCGCTGGGAGCTCGAGATGCGGTTTCCGGACCGAGACTCGTTCACCGAGTACCACGAGTTTCTCGAGCGCCACGGCGTCGAGTTCGACTTGCAACGAATATCCGATGGGGGGCGCGCACGTAAATCTGACAAAACTCTCACGCGATCACAACGAGAAGCGCTGACGCTTGCGAACGAGTACGGGTTCTTTGCGGTTCCTCGCGAAGCGACGCTGAGTGATGTTGCTGGCTCACTCGATATCTCAGAACAGGCCGTCAGCGAACGAATCCGTCGGGGCCAGGCTCGGTTGATCGAGGAGTATCTCGTCTAGAAGCGGTCAGTTCGGCTCATTACAGTTGACCGCCGGTTTCCGGTCACACTGGGACGCGTCTGCGGGACTCACTGCGTTCTCTCGAGTACGTGCTCTCGGAGCGCTGGCAACGCCGCCGTGACGTCTTCGCGACACACGACCGTCGCGGCGTCGTCACACGGCGTCGACTCGAGGTTGACGATTCCGAGCGTTGCCCCGGTCGAACTGGCAGTTCGAGGGAGCGATGCGGCGGGTTCGACGATGAGCGACGAGCCGATTGAGAGAAACACGTCGCTGTCGCTCGCGAGCGTTCGGGCGCGTTGTATCGTCGAGCCTGGAAGCTGCTCGCCGAAGAGGACGACGTCGGGTTTGTACGTCCCGCCACAGTCGCACGTCGGCGGAAGCTCGCCGTCGTCGACTCGGCCGAACGCGTCGTCGCCATCTATACGGCGGTCACACATCGTACAAACCGCGCGCTGTGAATTGCCGTGAAGCTCGAGAAGCGTCGTCGTTTCAGTGCTTTCGGTGGACAATTCGCTGGCGTCGCCGCCGTCGTCTCGATTTGTTTCAGCCGACGAGAGCGCCCGCCCGTGTAGCCCGTCCGTATTTTGGGTGAGAATCGCGTCGAGATATCCCTCCGAACCGAGCGCTGCCAGCGCCTCGTGTGCGACGTTCGGCTCGTAGCCGTCGCCGAACATCACTTCCTGTAACTCGAGGCGGTCCGCCCAGAACCCCGCCGGATCCCGCTGAAATCGGCCGTAAGTAAACTGTCCCTCGTCGAAGTGTTCCCAGACACCGTCGTCGCCCCGAAACGTCGGGACGCCCGAGGGTGCGGAGATTCCGGCACCGGTCAAGGCGACGACCGTCGCGTCACGATCGATTTCGTCGGCGAGTCGCTCGAGGTCGTCCATACCCTGGTTTCACACCGAACGATGAAAATTCGGTCGGGTACGGTGAACAAGAGAGCAGACCGGCATCATCCTCGAGCGCGAACGATGGCGCTTAAGTTTCGGCTCCGAGAATCGGTGGGTATGCAGGACAGAACCTACACTGCCGACGCCGAGCCAGGTGACGACGTTACTGTCGCCGGCTGGGTCCACGAGATCCGAGATCTCGGCGGAATTGCCTTCTTGATCCTTCGGGATGCGACCGGAAAGATCCAGATCAAGTTCGAGAAAGACGAAATGGACGAGGACCTCGTCGAGACGGGCCTGGGCGTCGCTCGAGAGAGCGTCGTCGAGGTCTCCGGTGCCGTCGAAGAAGAGCCGCGCGCGCCGACGGGCGTTGAAGTGACGCCCGAGTCGATCGAGGTCGTTTCGGCCGCGGATCCGGAGCTTCCGCTCGATCCGTCGGGGAAGGTCGACGCCGAAATGTCGACCCGACTCGACAACAGGACCCTCGACCTGCGCAAAGACGAGGTGCAGGCAGTCTTCGAGATTCGCGCGGAGATCCTCCGTGCGACGCGCGAGCAGTTCCGCGAGTTCGACGCGACGGAGATCACCACGCCGAAAATCGTCGCGACGGGAACGGAAGGCGGCACCGAGCTCTTCCCGATCACGTACTTCGGCGAAGAGGCCTTTATGAACCAGTCGCCGCAGCTGTTCAAACAGCTCATCGCCGGCTCCAACGTTGAGCGCGTCTTCGAGATCGGTCCGATCTTCCGCGCCGAAGAGCACAACACGCCGCGGCACCTGAACGAAGCGACCTCGATCGACTTCGAGGGCGCGTTCTGCGACCAGAACGACGCGATGGACGTCGTCGAGGGCGTCGTCAAGGCGGCCTACGAAGCGATTGCAGAAAACTGTCAGGACGAACTCGAGGCGCTCGGTCTCGAAGACGAATTCGGTCTCTCTGACGACGCGTTCCCGCGCATCAGCTACGAGGACGCGATCGAACGGATCAACGCGACGGGCGAACTGGACGAGCAACTCGTCTGGGGAGACGACCTCTCGACGGCGGCCGAGGAGGCCCTCGGCGACGACGTCGGCGGTCACTACTTCATCACTGACTGGCCGAGCGAGATCAAGCCGTTCTACATCAAAGACCACGACGACGATCCGCAGCTCTCGACCGGTTTCGACCTGATGCATCCGCGGATGGAACTCGTATCGGGCGGTCAGCGCGAACACCGACACGAAAACCTCATCGAAGGCTTCGAACAGCAGGGACTCGACCCCGACCAGTTCGAGTACTACACGAAGATGTTCAAGTACGGCATGCCGCCCCACGCCGGCTTCGGCCTCGGCGGCGAGCGGCTGGTCATGACGATTCTGGGCCTCGAGAACATTCGAGAGGCTGTTCTCTTCCCGAGAGATCGCCAACGTCTGAGCCCGTAGGACGAACTCTCTGGGAGCGAACGAAGCAAAGCCCTCGTTCTAGCTGTTGTCGTCGAAGCTGTCGGCGAGGTCTTCCATCACATCCTTAGACTCGAGATAAACCATATGGTTGTCAACGTCATCGGTTACGTCGACACGAGTGAACGTCTCCGGCGGTGATCCGCCCCCGAAGAAGCCACCGCAGTCGGGCTCCATGGCATCCATCAATTCGACGGCGTCGTCGTCCTCGGAGACGAGAACGCGGAATTCCTCGGTAGCAGTAGCGATTCCGTCGTGGTAAATCCCATCCTCGCAGACTGTGGTGCTTGGCGTGCCGGTCCCGAGTGACGCGGCCGTATCGACTGCGTACCCGTCCTCGAGCACATTGAGGGTCTGCATCGTGAGAATTCCTCCAAGAGAGTAGCCCACGATCCGAATCGAGCCGTCCGTGGCGTCGTAGTAGTCTTCGACGAGGGCTGCCAAGTTTTCTGCCGCGTCGGAGGTTTCCGCGCCGATGCCGACCGACGTCGTGCTGAAGACGCCGGCGATAACGGTCGTCTCGTAGCCTGCGCTAGCGAGGCCGTCCTCGAGGCTCTGGCCCTGTTCATCGGCGGTTGAACTGACTCCGCCGCCGTGGAGGTAGATCACTAGTTCGGACTCATCGCTACTGGGAAGTTCGTCTGCGACGCCAAACCCGTCGAGATCGAATTCCTCGACGCCGTCAGAAAACCACTGGGCGGTAGCCGATCCACTCGTCGCCGCCAATCCAGCAACACCAGCGGCGGCCGCTCCAGCGAGTCGCAATGTCGCCCGTCGGTTTTTATCGATCGATTCGTCGGTCGGACTGGCGTGGTCGATTTCATCGGTCATCTCCGAGTGAATCGTCGTTCTGATCGAAAGTGTCTGATTCTACTCTATATTGAATTTTTTAATATACGGGTGATTATTTTCGGTCGACTTCGCTCGTGGGGTGATGACGAGAAGCGGTGCAAGCCGTCGCGGACAGAATGTCAAGAAATCTCAATACCGGATTATGGGACAATTGGTACGAAAAAGGTGTTCCGCGCGGATGGTTAGAAACAGGAGTCTGTAGGGGCTCGTTCGCGAGCTTACCACCAGCCCCAGCCGTTGTCGCCGTCGTCGACATCAACGCCGGCCGCATCGGCAAGGTCGGCACCGACCGCTTCGTCGCCCAGGAATCCAAGGTGACTGCCGACGCTGTCGGTCACGTCAACGTCCGTGTAGTTGTCCGCGATATCGTCGGGGCAGCCGGAACCGTCGGCACCCAGTGCCGCGCCGAAGAAGCCGCCGTAGGCTGTGCCGACGGTCGAATCGTTCTCAGAATGATAGTTCCGGACTTCGTCTGCGTTCTCTTCGATCCCGTCATACCAGTTGTCTCCGAACAGGCCACCGCCGCCGTTACAGACCATGTCACCGTCTGCCGCCGCGCCCAGCGGTGCGACGGTTTCGACCGAGTACCCATCGTCGATGTGGTTGACCGTTTCGAGGACGACCCGGCCGCCCAACGAGTGACCGATAAGCCGGACATCGCCGCCGCCGTCGTCGTAGAAGTCCTCGAGCAGTTCGGCGAGCTCCTCGCCCACTTCCTCGGTTTCACTCTCTGCGGCGGGGAAGTTGATCGTGGTCGCGTCCCACTCGATAGCGACGTATTCGTCCGCCTCGTAGCCGACATCCTCCATGGAGGTCGCGACGTTCGCTGCCTGGCTCGAGACTGTCGAGTCCCCGAACCACCCATGTACGAAGATGAATAGCTCGTCTTCGACGGGGAGAGGGTCGGGAGACCCGCCGCCCCAGATACCGCCGCCGATATCGATTACTTCGATATCCCAACTGGAGACTGCGGCTGCCGAGCCGGATGCGGCCGCGATCCCTGCACCCCCGACGAGCGCCGTTCCGCCGGCTTTGAGCATCGTTCGCCGGGTCGTCTGTCGGTCATCGGTCGATCGATTTCGTCCGTCGGATTCGTTGTCTACCATGAGACAGTTACTATCCCTCATGTTTATTGAATGGGTTTCCGTCTCTATACTGAATACATTTATATGGTGTCTGCTGTCATGCCACATATTGTGTCAATCCAGCGAATCGGCTCGCTCATCGTTCGAGTGCTACTCGATTCGTTCGCTCTCAACCGCATCTCGTAGGTGCTCGATCTTCCCCTCGAGCGCTCGTTCGACGTATCCTTCGAGGCGGTCCGCGGCTTCGAGGTCGGGAACCGCGACGTAGTCCGCGCCGGCGTCGTAGAACGTCTCGGCGTGCTCGCTGTGAATAGCGACGACAGCAACGGGTGCGTCCGTCTCGACGGCAGCGACGGATTCGTTGAGGTCGCGCTGGGGAAGCGTCGAAGCGATCAGTGCGGCCGACTCGAGTGACGCGTGCTCCCGCGTGTTCGGATCGACGACATCGCCGACGACGTACTCGCCACCGGCGTCCTCGACGGCTTCGGCGTGAACCGGATTATCGACGACCACGAGACAGTCGTGGCCGCGCTCGAGGCAGTGCTCGAACAGCACCCGACCGACGGTTTCGAAGCCGATAACCACGACGTGATCCTCGAAGGCCGCCGAGGTTTCGGCGCGGGCACCGCCGACTGTCGGATCGCCGGGAACGATTGCAGCGAGTCGCCGATAGATCGCTTCGTCGTGGTGTGTCGTGTACGACGAGACGAGCATCGTCACGAGCGCCGCCAGAACGATCGCCTCGAACACTGAAGGGGCGATCGTGCCGAGGATGGCGGCCTGAATCGCGATGACGAGGCTGAACTCGCTCAACTGGTCGAGGCGGAGTCCAGTGAGAACGGCGGTCCGCTCGGAAAACCCGCGCCAGCGGAGAATTCCTGCGGTGAGCAACGGATTCACGACGAGGACGACGACGAGTAAGAGCACCGTGTACGTAATCGTCGTGGCGTCCGGAAGCGAAACGAGCGCGCCGACCGTCACGAAGAATATCGGAACGAAAAAGTCCGTGAGATCGTCGACCGTGTCGACGAGTTCCAGCGAGTAGGGGTACTCGTCCGCCACCGCGAGTCCCGCGGCGAACGCGCCGACGGCGATAGAGACGCCGATAGCTTCTGAAACGCCGATTCCGAGTACGACGAACGTAATTCCGACGAGCATGAGCACCTCGGAATCTCCCTCGAACTGGGCAATCAACCGCGAGAATACCCATCGCCGTATCGCGAGTGCGGTCGCAAAGAGCGCGACCGTTCCGACGAGAAGGGTTTCGATTCCCGTCCCGATCACGACCGCCTCGTCCGTTTCTGGGAGATAGACGAACGCGGCGAGCGCGAGGAGAACGACGACGCCCAGAACGTCTTCGACGAAGTGGATCGACTCGCCGAGCCGGTCGGAGGTCGTCCGGAACTCGACGGCGCGCTCGAGATAGCTCACGCCGACGAGCGACGAACTCAACGCCGCGGCGACGGCGAGGTAACCGGCGTTCAACGCCGAAAGGTCGAGTACCACCGCCAGAAGGAACGTGATTCCGCCGACGAGGACCGCCTGTGCGATCGCGGCGAGCGTCCCCACTCTCCCCGTCGTCTCGAGCGTGTCGGCGTCGATCCGGACGCCGAAGAGAAAGACCAGGAAGGCGATTCCCCACTGGGCGAGTTCGAAGATCTGTGACTCGTCGATGAACGCGCCGACGAGGACGCCCGTAAGGAGGTACAGCGGAATCGCGGAGACCGGCAGTCGAGCCGCGAGCAAGACCACGATAGCGGCGACGACGAAGACGACCGTCAGTATCGAGATGAATTCAATCATCGTCCTCACCCCTGATCGACGCTGCGCGCGTCTCGAGACGATCCACGAACGCGTCGTCGTTCTCGAAGTAGTCCTCGAGCAACGAGATGAGGGCGTCTGAGACGAGACTCTGGGTCGCAACGACGTAGTCCGCCCCCTGTTCGTAGAGTCTCTCGACCGTTTCCGGATCGTTGGCCGTGACGATCGTTAGCGGATCCTCGATCGCTCCCCCTCTCGTTTCCTCGAGCAATCGTTTATTGACAGCCGGGCGTTCGGCGACGGAGACGAGGGCGGCCGCGTTTTCGAGGTCAAGTTCCTGTCTCACGTCGGCGTGACGAGCGTCGCCGAAGACGAACTCGATGTCGTCATTCTGATCGGCTTTACCGGTATCCGCGAACTCCTCGATGTACTCGACGGAGCGATCGACCAGAACCACTTCATCGCAGTGGTCTCTCAAGGTGGGTAGTAACCGGTCAGTGAGCGCGTCGACGCCGACGACGACGGCGTGGTTTTCGTGGACGCCGACGCTTGAGTCGATCGTTTCCTCGCGCTCGAATCGCTCGAGATAGGGTTCGACACGATCGTAGATATCCCGGTTGTAGATGATGACGTAGGTCGAGAGCGTCATGGTTACCAGCGCCATCAGACTGAAGAATCCGAGAATGTCGGCCTCGATGAACCCCTGATCGACAGCGAGCGCGCCGAGGACCAACGAGAACTCGCTGACCTGCAGCATCGAAATGGTCCCGAGAAACGAGGTTTCGCTGTCGAACCCCTGGCTCGCGAAGAGGCCGTAGACGATGACGAAGTTTCCGGCCAGCAAGACGGCGCAGGCGATCAGCGCCTCTTGCCAGTAGGCGAGCAGTTGGGCGGTCTCCATCTGGAGCCCGATACTGGCGAAGAAGATGACGATGAAAAAGTCCGTTATCGGCCGCATTCGTTCTTTAATCTCGAGGCTATAGGGAAGCTGTGCGAGCGCGAGCCCCGCGAAGAAGCCGCCGACTTCGACGGTGAGTCCGCCCACTTCGGCGACGTAGATGAACAGGAAAGCCCAGCCGACCGCGACGGTAAAGAGCGTCCGATCGTCGTCGGCGCTGGCTCGGAGAATCGCGGGAAGCACGTACTTGTACGAAAGGTACGTGACGACGCCCACGAGGATCATAAGTCCAGAGACGCGGCCGACGTTCAGGGCGATCGCCTGCGGATCACCCGCGGCCTCGACGCTGAGAATCGCGAGCGCGACGATGAGGTAGATATCCTGAAAGATGAGAACGCCGACGTCGACGCGACCGTATAGCGATTTCAGCTCGTTTTTGCTCGAGAGGACCTTGACGATGATCGGCGTCGCGCCGAAGGTGGTCGCCAGCGCGATGACGAGCGATTCGAACAGCGTAAAGCCGAGGCCGAGCGCGACCGCCGTTGAGAGACACGCCTGCAGGATCGCCTGTCCCACCGCGATCGCACCGACGGGTTTGAGGATATCCTTGACGTTCTCGAACGACATCTCGATCCCGAGCAAGAACAGCAAGAATCCGAGGCCGAGTTCGGCGACGACTTCGATCAACGCGTCTTCGGTTACGACGCCGAAGACGACGGGGCCGACGAGAAGGCCAGTCAGAATGTACGCGACGATCGTCGGCTGTTTGGCCACTCGTGCAACGGTGCTCAAGACCGCGGCTGCGAGCAACAGTATCGCGAAATCGGTCGCGAGTGCGATTGATTCTGCCGACATGCTCTGCAGAGCTCACTCGAGTTCGGGTTCGCGGACGGCGGTCACATCCGCCCCCGCGAAACGGCTCCTAACCCTTCGGCGTTCGCTTCCAAAATTCAATGTACCGACCGTTCGGGTAGCTGATGGAAAAGCCGAGAGCCTGAAGATGCAACCACCGCTCTCGGCACGAGGGAGAGAATCTTTAACGTTATACCTGCCGGGACGAAATCACGGGCATATGCGCGAGGAAGCGACGGCGTTCGTCCCGGGTCACATCACGGGATTTTTCAGCGCACACCCGGACGAAGACCCGACCAGGGCCGGCTCTCGAGGGGCCGGACTCACGCTGACGGACGGCGTCGAGGTAACGGTTACCTCGGCTTCGAAATCGCAGATCATCCTCGACGGCGAACCGATTACCATTGACCCGGTGACGACCGTGCTCGAACACCTCGACGCGTCGGCTCGAGTGGAGGCGCGATCCGATATCCCGCTCGGGTCGGGCTTCGGGGTTTCCGGTGCGATGGCGCTCGGAACCGCACTGGCCGCCAACCAGGTCTTCGACCGGAAGCGGTCTCGAAACGAGCTGGTGACGCTCGCCCACACAACTGAAGTACGGGCTGGAACCGGTCTGGGCGACGTCGTCGCACAGGCACAGGGCGGTATTCCGATTCGCCTCGAGCCGGGGGCACCGGGATCGAACGAGCTCGACGGGATTCCGGCTCGAGCACGCGTCGAATACGTTTCGTTCGGACAGCTATCGACCGCGGACGTCCTCTCTGGTGAGACGGAGACGCTCTCTGTGGCGGGGGAGAAGGCGCTCGAGCGCGTGATCGACGAACCGACGCTCGAGACGTTCATGGACGCCTCGAGCGGATTCGCTCGCGAAGCGGAGTTGCTCACACCGGCGGTGCTCGAGGCCATCGAGGCCGTCGCCGAACGAGGCGGCCGAGCCTCGATGGCGATGCTCGGTGAGACGGTGTTCGCACTCGGGACCGGCCTCTCGGACGCCGGATACGAACCCGACGCGTGTCACACGCACCCCGCGGGAGCAACGCTCAAATAAGACGGCTCATTCGCGGGAATCGGTCGGTTTTTTATCGCCGGTCGCCAGCGAATATTCGTGACCGATCACGAGACCGTCCCCGCCGAGGTCGAGGACGAGGAGGAAATTCCCGAGGATCATCCGAGATATCAGGATCTACTCACGCGCCATCGAATCGAAACGGGCGTCGAGAAGGGAATTACCCACCTGCAGGGAATGCACGCGGAAGGCCGCGGTAGTGCCTTCGATTACCTGCTCGGCGAGGAGACGATTCCGAGCGCCGAAGCCGCCGAGCGTGCGGCGGCCGCACGGCTACTGCTTGCGGATCATCCGGTGCTTTCGATCAACGGAAACGTCGCGGCGCTGGTTCCGGGAGAAATGGTCGACCTCGCGGCTGCCGTCGACGCTGACCTCGAGGTCAATCTGTTCAATCGAACGCCCGAACGGATCGACGCCATCGCGGAGCATCTTCGCGATCACGGTGGCACAGAAATCAAAGGGATCGACGCGGACGCTCGGATCCCGAATCTGGACCACAAACGCGCGAAAGTCGATTCGGACGGAATTTTCGAAGCCGACGTCGTCGTCGTTCCGCTCGAGGACGGCGACCGCGCCGAAGCGCTCGAGGCGATGGGAAAAACTGAGATCGTGATCGATCTCAATCCACTCTCACGTTCCCCACAGGTCGCGGAGATTCCCATCGTCGACAACATCATTCGAGCCGTTCCGAACGTGACCGAGCACGCTCGAGAACTCGAAGGCGCATCGGAGTCTAAACTTCGAGCGATACTCGAAGAGTTCGATCGTGACGCGGCGCTTGAGGCGGCGGAAGAACGGATTCGGTCCGGGTCGCTTTGAGTGTAGCGTGGGAGTACCGATCCCCTCACCGTCTATCGGTAACCGGCGTATCAAAGTACGTACAGATGTCTCCGGACAAGTGGGCCATACAGCGGACGAACCAACGGTTACTATCAGTTTTCACCGCGTATTCGAGCAAAAGCACGCGGTAACTAAGCGTCGGTAGCCGAGAACCGGAAGCATGTCGTTCGACGACCAATTATCGATTGGGGTACTGGTTGGGCCGTATCTCTACGAGTGGCAAGTCGACGCCCTCGAGCGACTTCGAATCGAAAATGGCGTGACGATCCCGTTAGTTGTAGGGGAGACGGGAACGAAGGGCGAAAACGATGCGGAGTCGTGGAACGAAAAAAACCGACTCCGAGTCGGAGATCTAAGACAGTTTCTCGAGGTACTTAAAACGGAAAAAGCGTGGTCACTGGTGCTTGCGGAGCGTAATGTCGCAAAGATAATCGGAACTGAAAAACCGACCTTCCGACGGCATACAGTCGAGGGTCTCGAGTGTTTCGACGACGCAGAATTCGTTCAGTGCTCGCCGGAGACCAACGACGGGTGGGCCGAGTTTCCAGAGGACGTCGTCGCTCGAATTCGTGACTGTTGTGACGTCGTCGTCCGGTTTGGATTCGGACTCGTTCGCGGCAGTATTCTGACGGCACCGCGGTACGGCGTTCTGAGCTTCCACCCCGCCGATATCAGACGGTTTCGGGGGATGGGACCACCGGCGGTCTTTCACGACGGACGGACCGTGACCGGCTCGACGCTGCAACGACTGGACGACTCGATCGACGGCGGGGAGATCGTCGCGTACGCCGATATCGACATCGCCGATTGCGACACGCTTTGGGACGTTTTCGATCGAGTCCTCAGTCGACAACGTGGGCTCCTGATCGAGGGGATTACCAACGTCCGCGATCCCGATTTCGAACCGACCCGACTCACCGACGACGAACTGGGCGAGTTTTACTATCGCAAACAGCGCCACGGACTGGCGTTCTCCGGCCGAGTTCTGTTAAAAAACGTCGTCGGTCGAATCAGGCGACGATTCGGAACGAAATCGCCGTCGGAAACCACAATCGAACAGCCCAGCGGATCTTCGGAGTGAGACCGGTTCCCGTTTCGCGGCGTTCGTTTCGCCGCCTACATGTCGTCCGTGATTCGGGGCGAAACACCGTCTCGTTCGCCGTCGCGATCGTCAACCTTCGACGAGCCGCCGTCGACGAAGGGGAGACGTGATCGGATCCCCGCCGCAAATTCCTCGACCTGGTAATACGAGAGCGAGAGGTACTCGCTGAGCCGGCGCTCGAGTGAGGTGTCGACCTCGTACTCGAGCCCGACGTCGTCTCCGCCGATATCCCCGTCGTACTGGTCGAGCCACTGGCGGGCAAGTTCGACGCCTTTCTCGGCGTCGTAGCCGCGAGCGACGTAGTGGTTGTAGGGATGGCGAATCCACGAGCACTCCCAGTGGGCGTAGACGTCAACGCCGGTCTCGTTCTCGAGATCGTGAAGGACGACGTGAAGCTGATACGAAGCCAGCGGTGACGACCGCCACACCCACGATCCCTCGGCCGTATTGCCGTCCGTGCGGACCTTCAGCGCGGCGATCGGGTTGCGTGAAAAGCCCAGTTCCGCCAGGATCTCCTCGAGGTCGGCCTCCGAACAGTCCGTCGTAAGGACGTACTCCTCAGCGGACGTGTGACTGACCGCGTACCCCCCGAAGGTTCCTTGCAGGAGGTAGTGAATCTGTGGGAGGAAGCTTCTGCGAAACGCGTTGACGACGTCTTCTCGGTACCCCATCTAGTTGCTCGTTCTTCGACGCCGCGGGGGATGAGCGTTGGGCCGGCAGATTCGGACCCGCGTACCGATTAGTTCGAAAAGACGACCTCGCGGATATCGTCGACGCTCGCGCGCCGAACCACGGCACGGACGATATCCTGCACGCCACCGAGGTTTCTCGAGTCGCCGTCGAGGACGAGGAATTTCCCCTTCTTCCCGGGCTCGAGAACGCCGTACTCGAGGTTGGCGATCTCGGCACCGTTGACAGTCGCCATGCGGAGAATCTCTCCTGCGGGAACGTCGGTAAGTTTCGAGAGAAACGCCATCTCGCGAAACATCGACGGCGAGTTGAGCATTACGTTGTCGGTACCGAGTGCCACGGTAGTCCGTTCTAGCAGTTCCGAAACGGGTGGGAGTCCGACTCCGGTCACCAGATTCGAACGCGGACAGACGACGATCGGGACCTCGCTGTCTTCGATCCGCTCGAGGTGAAGCGATCGCGGGTGGACGACGTGGACGAGGAAGTCCGGATCGAGATCGAGCGCCGGATTGATGTCGCTTTCGTCGACCTCGCCGGCGTGAATCCCGAACGGTTTGTCCGCGTTTCGCGTCGCGGTTCGTTCGTGATCGAAAACATCATCGTTCGCGCCGCTAGCGCCGAACCCGTCGCCGGCCTCCATCGCCTCGACGGAGCCGCGAGCGAACGCGAACGCGTCGATATCTGTTCCGGCTGTGGCTTCGCGGAACATCTCTACGCCCTCGACGTCTCCTTCGCGAAAGTCGAGAAATGCGGCGACTCCCGCTCGTTCCATGTACTGTACCGACTGGCTCATCGCGGAGACGAGTTCGTTCCGCGAGGCCTCGCGAAGCAGTTGGTGTTTCAGCCCGTCCGGGGGCGCGACAAGTTCCTCGAGCGACAGTCCGCCACCCGCCTCCTTCGCGATCGAGTCGCCGATGTGCGTGTGGGCGTTCACGAAGGCGGGTATGATGATGTCGTCGCTGTCGACGCGTTCCTGTTCGATCCGATCAATCCGTCCATCGCTATCGACGACGATCCGACCCTCGACGGGTTCGAACTCCCTCCCTCTGAGGATCGTGCCCGTACGTTCCATACCCCCTCTTTCGGTGTCTCCCTCTTGAACCGTTCGCTGACGGTCGAGAGTAAAGTTCAGCGCGTCAAACGCCGTTTGTGGTCGAATTGTCGGATTCAACCCTGTCCTAAAGGACGAGGCTTTCTCCTTGACTTTCCGCAAACAGAACGACCGACACCTTTTGTTCCCCGAATCGCTACGAAGGCGTATGAACCGACGGACGCTCCTGATCGGAGCGGCGACAGTTCCACTCGCCGGTTGTCTCGATTTCGGCGAGGGCGGCGGTTCCGGACTGCCGAGCAGCGGACAACCCGACCTGCTCGACGAACGCGGTGAAATCGAAATCGTCATCGACGGCTCGGAGTTCGATCTCTCACAGGACCGATTTCAGGCCGAACACTCGCAGAATCACTCGTTAGATTTCCACCTCCACGAGTTCGACGACTATTGGTATATTGAAGGTATCGAACGGGTTACGGTCGCTGAAGGAGTCGATCTCCTTCCGTACGTCGAATATACGCAGGAGAACGATAACCGTCGTCTCGTCATCGACGAAACGGAGTACGACGACCGCGAGTCCGACACCGAAATTACGTTTTTCGTCGAGGACGACGAAGTCGATCCGACCGAGTACGAACTCAAGGACGGAGACGAAATTCGCATCGAAATCACGACCGAGTAACTGCCTTTTTGCTCTGTCACTCGCTCGAGTCGCCGACGAACTGATCCAGCGTCGTGTAGATGCTGTTTCGAACGTCGCTGACGAGCGGTCCGTCGATGTCAAGCCCGAGCACGTTCAGCGCCGCGCGGCCGACCTGTTCGCTTGAGGCCGCGGGCGAGTAGACGCCGAGTCGCCATTGAGAGTACTGAGCCGATCGCAGTGCGTCCACGAGCGGCGACTGCTGGCCAAGCGGGCGCACCTCGCCGTTGACCATCACTCGAGACGTCGATTCGGTCATCGACGGCCGACTCGGAACGTCCAGAATGACCGCTTCGGGATCGACATCGGCGTTCTCCGCAACCTCGCGTTCGAACTCGCGGATCGCGTCGTGATCCGATTCGATGATTCCGCCGGGAACGTCGTCGATTTCGGCCCAGACCGCGCGTTTGTAGAGGTTGCGATGATCCAGCCTGCGGGAGAATTCGCTCGTTTCCGAACGCTTTCGCAGGGCGACGATCAGATCGTGATCGTCCATTCGCTGGAGGGTTGCGGCGTCGGTCTCGGTCTGTTCGAGGAGCTGCTCGCCCGCTCGTCTGAGCATTGCCTTGCTGATTCGTGCGACGCTGTGACTGTATACTGTTGGGTTCATTAGCGCGCGCGCGACGAGCAGGCTCTCTGCGGTCTGGACGTTACCTTCCGCGAGAACGAGTTCACCGTCGACGAAGGAGAGTTCGCGCACGAGTCGCCCGTGGTCGATCGTTCCGTACGGGACGCCGGTGTGGTGGGCGTCTCTGACGAGGTAGTCCATCCGGTCCACGTCGAGTTCACCCGAAACCAGTTGGCCGAACCGACCGTCGCCGGCGACGAGATCCGCCACGTTGTCGGGCTCGAGGTCGTGGTCTCGAAGCACGTCCCCGACCGCGCCGTCGGCGAGCAGGCCGTGAACGTCGTCGTGATATCTACCCGTTCGACGGTAGGTCAGCGACTCGAGGTTGTGACTGAACGGTCCGTGTCCAACGTCGTGTAACACCGCCGCGGCCTCGACGCGTTCGGCTTGCTTCCCTTCCACGCCGAGGTGTTCGAGGGCGTTACACGCGAGGTGGTAGACGCCGAGGCTGTGCTCGAAGCGGGTGTGGTTCGCCGAGGGATAGACCAGCGAGACGGTTCCGAGCTGTTTGATCCGTCGGAGCCGCTGGAGCGGCGGCGTATCGATCAGATCGCGTGCGACTCCGTCGATCTGAATGTGATCGTGCACGCTGTCCTTGATAACTTTCATTACCGACGTTTCGGCTGGATGCTACAAAAACTGTTGTACACCCGCGACACGGAAGAACCTGAGTTCTTCGATGCGGTGGCGTTTTGCGTTCGCTTCGGGTGGGGTACTTATCGATCACCACGTCATCTCGTCGGATTCTTCTGCGACGAACAACATCATAGATAATATTCAATACCGATTAAATAGCAAGAGTTAATATAAATTTGTCTAACGATAATAACATGGGCGGAGCTATAGACAGTACTCGGATCGATCGTCGGCGATCGGTTCAATCGGGGTGGATCGTTTCGAGGTGCAAACCCGAAGTTTTACAACTAACATTTCACTACATAAAATCGAATTGATGTCCGTGACGCCTCATCCCGGTTACCCACGGACCGACACGTCCCGTTCCGGGGCCGTCGACGCTCGTGTGCTAAATTCACAGTCGACATCGATGCCGATACGAGGAGTATGGATCCACCAGGGTGAAAACGCGTGATACGAGCCCTTCTCTCTCGGATTGGCTCGATGTCAGTCGTCCTCGTGGGCGTTTCGCTTATCACGTACGCGTTCGTGTTCCTCACGCCCGGCGATCCAGCGTACACGATCCTCAGAGAGCAACAACAGGGCCCCCCATCCGACGCACAGGTCGAAGCGTTTCGCGCCGAACAGGGCCTCGACGAGCCGTTCGTCGTCCAGTACGTATCCTGGCTCGGAGACGCCGTTCAGGGAGACCTCGGCACCTCTTATTACCGATCGGAACCCGTCACGTCGCTGTTGCTCGAGTACCTGCCGAACACGCTCGAGCTCGCCCTCGCCGCGGTGGCGGTTTCGTTGCTGCTGGCGATTCCGACGGGGGTTGCAAGCGCCGTCCACCGGGACACATGGATCGACCGAACCAGCCAAATCGTCGCGCTGACCGGCATTTCGATGCCGAACTTCTGGCTGGGATACCTGCTAATTCTCGTCTGCTCGCTCTGGTTGGGACTTACACCCGTTTCCGGCGCGGGAACGCTCGGTCACCTGGTGTTGCCCGCGATCACCCTCGGGACGGGGATGGCCGCGGTCGTCACACGACTGGTCCGCACGTCGATGCTCGAGGTGCTCGACGCCGAGTACGTCGATACGGCGCGGTCGAAGGGCGTCCGCGAACGCCTCGTGGTGTACAAACACGCCCTGCGAAACGCACTCATTCCGGTCGTGACCATCGTCGGACTGCAGTTCGGGTTTATTCTCAACGGCGCGGTCATCGTCGAAGTCGTCTTCCAGCGTCCCGGACTCGGCACCTTGCTCGTCGACTCCATCTTCATCCGCGACTATCCGATCGTACAGGGCGTTGTCCTGGTGACCGCGGTCGCGTTCGTGGTGACCAACCAACTCGTCGACCTCGCTTACGTCGCGCTCGACCCGCGAATCGAGCCGGGCGGCCGAGGGGTGAGCGCGAATGAGTGAACACACCGCGGGCCGGAGTCAGCCCACCTCGAGGATCTCGGCCGTTCTCGAGCGCGTGCGGCGGTTCGGTCGCTCTCGGGTCGGAACGGCGATGCGGACGAACGGACAGATTCGCCTCGGCGGCGGGATCGTCTGTCTGCTCGGACTCGTCGCGGTCGTCGGACCGATTCTCACACCGTACGATCCGGCGGCCCAGGCGCTCGAAACTCGCCTCCAGGGGCCGTCGCTCGCACACCCGCTCGGAACCGACTCGCTCGGGCGTGACGTTGCGACGCGGCTGGTCCACGGCGCGCGGATTTCGCTCGCGCTCGCCGTCGCAGCCACGGCCGTACGGGTCGTCCTCGGTACGACTATCGGACTGCTCGCGGCCGTCAGCGGCGGGCTAGTCGACACCGCGTTGATGCGACTCGCGGACATTCAGCTCGCGTTCCCGGGACTCGTTCTGGCGCTGGTGATCGCCGGGGCGCTCGGACCCAGCATCCAAAACGTCGTCATCGCCCTCTCGGTAGTCGGATGGGCGACGTACGCGCGGATCGTTCGCGCCAATGCACTCGCCGTCAAGGAGCGGCCGTTTGTGCAATCGGCTCGCCTCTATGGCACGCCGAAACGGCGGATCGTCAGGCGGCACCTGCTCCCGAACGTCGTCAACCCGGTGGTCGTCCTCGCAACGCTCAACCTCGGGACAGTCGTGCTCGCGGCCGCCGGCCTCTCGTTTCTCGGCCTCGGCGCACAACCGCCGACGGCAGAGTGGGGGACGATGATCGCCGGCGGGCGGGACTACCTGCGAGCCGCGCCGTGGCTGATCACGGCACCCGGCGTCGCGATCGCGTTTACCGTCATCGGGTTCAACCTCCTCGGCGACGGCCTACGGGATGCACTGGACACTGACCACATTGACGACGGCAAACGGAGGCGAACCTGAGATGACCGGAACGCTCTCGGTGGAGGACCTGCACGTCAGGTTCCGAACCGAATCCGGCGCAGTCCACGCAGTCAACGGCGCGAGCTTCGAGGTATCTCAGGGCGAGATCGTTGGCCTCGTCGGCGAGAGCGGCTGCGGCAAATCGGTCACCGCGCGCTCGCTCGTCCGCCTCGAGGATCCCGGAGAGATCGTCGACGGGCACGTACGCTTCGACGGACGCGAACTCACGACCGCCGATGAGCGGACGTTGCGAGGGCTTCGAAGCACCGAGCTGGCGATGGTCCCGCAGGATCCGTCGACGGCGCTCAATCCGGCCTACACCGTCGGCGAACAGATCGCCGAGGCGCTTCGAGTTCACCGGAGCCCGGATGACCAGCCGTTTTTCTCGGAACTCGCCATCGGTATCAGCTCGCGGCTTCGCTCTCGAGCGCTCCGGTCGCGGGTTCTCGAGTTGCTGGAGACAGTTGATATTCCCCGTCCCGAGGACCGGATCGACGACTACCCCCACCAGTTCAGCGGCGGCATGCGCCAGCGCGTGTTGCTCGCGATCGCTCTCGCCCGCGACCCGTCGTTGCTGATCGCCGACGAGCCGACGACGGGACTGGACACGACGACGCAAGCGGCGATTTTGGATCGACTGGCCGCCCTCAACGACGCCCGCGACATGGGCATGTTGCTCATCAGTCACGACTTCGGCGTCGTCTCGGAGCTGTGCGATCGCGTCGTCGTCATGTACAACGGAACGGTCGTCGAACGGGGACCGGTCGAGGCGGTCCGCTCGAATCCGACCCATCCCTACACGAAGGCGCTACTGGGTTGTCTGCCACACCGATCCGAACCGCAATCGCGACTGCCGACGGTCGGGGGGTCACCGCCGGATGGATCCGCGCCACCGGACGGCTGTGCCTTCGTCGACCGGTGTCCGTTCGCGACGGGAGATTGCCGCGGGACCGCTCCGCCGGTCGTTCACGTCGCGGACGACCACGACGTCCGGTGTGGCGTTGCCCAAGCGCGCGAGGCGACCCTCGAGTCGACGCTTGCGGCCGACGACGACGGTTCGTTGGACGACCCAGCACCGGCGGGAGATCCGGACGCGAGACAACCGACTCCGGCGACCGTCGTGGACGGCGGGGCCGTCCGAACTGACGAGACGGGCGGCGAGCGGACGGGTGCTCGAGCGGCGGAACCGACGATCGCGAGCGGTCCAGCGGCTACCGCCGAAAAACCGACGGCAACCGCCGGCTACGAAACGACGACGGCCGGAGACGGCGCGACGACGGCCGGAGACGACGCGACGGCCGCCCCCACCTCCGACTCCGGCGACACGTCACCGGTCGTCGAACTCGAGAACGTGCACAAATCCTTCCGCGAGTCCGACGCGCTCCTCGATCGAGTGTTGCCGTTCGGCGCAGACGAAACGGTCGACGCCGTCAGGGGTGTCTCGCTCCAACTTCGCGCGGGAGAGACTCTCGGGCTCGTCGGCGAGAGCGGCTGTGGAAAGTCGACGCTCGCGAAGCTGGTGACTGGCCTCGAGGCGCCGACGGACGGGAGCGTCCACATTCGCGGCGAGGCCGTCGACGGGGTCGACCGACGGACCAGCGAGCAACTCGCGGAGATCGGCGCCGTCTTCCAGAACCCCGGAGCCAGCCTCAACCCGAAGCGGACGGTCGGCGAATCGATCGCCGAGCCATTATTCGAAGCCGGCTGGGACAAACAGCGACGAGCCGATCGGATCGAAACGGTGCTCTCGCTCGTCGATCTCCCTCTCGAATGCGCCGATCGGTACCCGCGACGGCTTTCCGGCGGTCAGCAACAGCGAGTGGCGATCGCCCGTGCGCTCGCGCTCGAGCCGTCGGTGCTCGTCTTGGACGAGCCGACGGCCGCCCTCGACGTCTCGACCCAGGCGACGGTCCTCAATCTCCTTGCTGACCTGCAGGATGATCTCGGGCTCGCGTACCTGTTCATCTCTCACGACCTCGACGTCGTGCGTAACGCCGCCGATCGCGTCGCCGCGATGTACCTGGGACGACTCGTGGAGGTCGGACCGACCGGGCGAACGCTCTCCAAACCGACACATCCCTACACACAGGCGCTTCTGGACTCGATCCCCGGCGATCGATTCGGCGAGGGGTCGTCCGATCTCCGACTCACGGGCGAGCCGCCGAGTACGACCGACCCGCCCGATGGCTGTGCGTTCCACCCTCGCTGTCCCGCCGCCACGCCGGAGTGTTCGTGGATCGACCCCGACCTCGAGTCCGTCTCAGAAGGACAGTCGCGGTGTCTGTACGCACCCGATTGGCGGGACGGTGCGGGCGAGACCGACCAGCATCGAGTGACGGACGAACGGCGATCAACGAGCGAACGACAATCGATACCGCAATCGAGCGTCGATCAACTCTGACCTCGCGAGTACTCACACCGACGCGAAACGAACTCGAAATCGAATACGATGACAGAACGAACACGACCAACGATGAACCGACGTACCGCATTGCAAACGACGATCGGAACGGCCGCGCTCGCGGTCGCTGGCTGCCTCTCGAGCGAGCCGGACGAGGTCGACTTTCGAATCGGTTCCCCGTGGGACATCAACCGAGATCCCCTCGACGGCGGGAGTATGGTTCGGCGGCTCGGAATCGCAGAATCCTTACTCAGTGTCGACTACGAGGCAAACCCCGCACCGGGGATCGCGACCGAGTGGGATCGCCCAGACGACTACCACTGGGAGTTCTCGCTTCGCGAGGACGTAACCTTTCACGACGGCGACTCGCTCGACGTGGAGACCGCGGTCGAATCGCTCGAGCGCACGTTCGACGCGGCTTCGTTTACGGACTTGCCGGTCGAATCGATCGAAGCGACGGACGAGACCACCATCGAAATCGCGACCGAGACGCCGTTTTCGACGCTACCTGCGCATCTGGCCCGAAGCGACGCGTGCATCTTGAACCCCGCGACGTTCGACGATGAGGGGTCGGTTTCGGAACTGATCAGTACGGGACCGTTCGCCGTCGACGAGTTCCGGCCGGGCACCTCGGTAACGACCGTTCGCCACGAGGAGTACTACGGCGAGGTCCCCGAGATCGAATCTGTCCGCTGTGAGATCATCGAGGACGACCAGACTCGGCGGATGAACCTCGAGAACGGCGACATCGACATGGCGCGGATCATGCCCCTCGAGATGGTTGACTCGCTCGAGACGAACGACGATATCGAACTCTACATGCCCGAAATCCCGCGGATACGGTTTCTCACGTTCGACACCGAATCGGAGCCTTTCGACGATGCAGACGTTCGCCGGGCGGTGAACTACGCGATCGATCTCGAGGGGCTCACCGAGTCGATCCTCGCAGGGGTCGACGAGCCCGCAGTTGGACCGTTTTCCGAGGAGATAACCGAGTGGGCGAACCCCGACCTCGAGGGGTACGAACACGACCCAGAACGCGCCCGCGACCTGCTCGCCGATGCCGGGTGGACGGCGGCCGGTTCCGACGACGTTCGAACCCGAGACGGCGAGGCCCTCGAGATCGAGTTCGTCACGTTCGACTCGAGAAGCCTGCCGTTGATCGCGGAGGTGCTTCAGGACGATCTCGCGACGGTCGGATTCGACGTCGACGTCTCGACAGTCGAGTACAACGCGATGCTCGACGAGGTCGGACAGGGGTCGTTTGACGGCTACCTCACCTCGTGGGGAACCTTGCAGTACCCGGACCCGGACCGCATCGCCGAAATGTTCCACTCCACGGATGCCACCCTGTTTCACGGGTACGAAAACGAGCGGGTCGACGAACTCCTCGAGGAAGCGCGCGAACTGACCGACCGGGAGGAACGAGCGGAACGGTACCACGAAGTGCAATCGATCGTCCGCGATGAGGCCCCCGTCGCCTTCCTCACGAACTACACCAACGTCGTGGCGACGGTGCCCGAACTCGAGGGCTATGAACCGCATCCGACGGAAGCGAGCTACGGGCTCGAGACCGTCTCGATGAACGGGGAGTGAGGCCGCGCCGTCCTCGGCGAATGTCCCCTCGCTGTCTTCGGGTTGTGATCCCCGAACAGTCTCACTCGTTGACGAGCAGAAGCTTGCCCTGGAAGTCGCCCGCTTCTCCCGCGCGGTGTGCGTCGGCGACGTCTTCGAAGGCGAATCGCTCGTCGATGTGCGGTTCGACGACGCCGTCGTCGACCAGCGTCGCGATATCAGCGAGTTCGTCCCCGATTCGCTCCTGTCGCTCGCCGAGTAACACGGGAAGGATCACGAGCACGACGCCGAGCTCGAGCGAGCGTTGGTGCATCGCGGAGAGGTCCTGCGTCGAGCTCGATTCCGTCGTTACAACGGTTCCGAACGGCTCTACAGCGTCGAAAGCCGTCTGGAGGTGGTCGTCGCCGATCGGATCGAAGACAACGTCGAAGCCGTCGCCGCCCGCGTGTTCCTCGACGTACGACTCGACGTCGGTCGCGGTGTAGTCGACCGTCGTGTCGGCACCGAACTCTTCGGCGAGAGCGCGTTTTTCTTCGCTCGAGGCCGTCGCGGTCACGTCGGCCCCGAACCAGTCGGCTAACTGGACGCCGATGTGACCGACGCCGCCGGTCGCGCCGTAGACGAGCACCTCGTCCCCGAGATAGACGGTCGACTTGTCCACGAGCATCTCCCAGGCTGTGAGCCCGACGACCGGTAACGCCGCGGCGTCCTCAAGCGGGATCGACGCCGGCGCGTGGGCGAACGTCCCGACGTGGCCGACGACGTAGTCGGCGAGCGAGCCCTGTCGGCCCGCGCCGCCGGGCATGCCGTACACCTCGTCACCTTCTTTGAAGCGAGTGACGTTCGCGCCGACTTCGTCGACGACGCCCGACACGTCACAGTGAAGCGTCGCAGGAAACTCCGGCGCGAAATCGGGAATGGCTCCCTGTCGGATCTTGTAATCGACGGGATTGACGCTCGAGGCAACGACCTCGACGCGAATCTCGTCGGGGCCGGGTTCGGGAACGTCCGTCGTGGTCTTCGTGAAAACGTCCGGATCGCCGTACTCCTCGATCACGTGGGCGGTCATCTCGGAAGACATATCGATTCGACAGTCGGTCGTCGGTCGGGAATATGCGACGCTTGCGGCGATCGAGTGGGGGTGCTCACGACGATCCTACGGCGTCTAGTTGACCCGTTCGACGAACGAAACGAGCGCCTCGACCGCCGTCTCGAACACCGCCTCACCCTGTTCCGCTGTGGCACCGGTCGCGTCTCCGACCGCGCCGTTTTCGCTAAAGCCGTCGGTGAATCGGTGGAGGGTGCCGCCGTCGACCGTGTCGTCCCACTCGAGTGCGTCGCCGACGACGGGTTCGCCGACGTCGTCCGGGCACAGGTGGAGCAAGACGGCAGTCTCGAGTTCGCCCGCGTGACCGACGTGCTCGTCGACGGCGCGCATCCACTCCCAGCGATAGGCCTCGAGGCCGTTCGACGGCGATTCGCTGACCTCTCGAGCGAGGTGTGCGAGCGTGTCTCCGTTCCCGCCGTGGCCGTTGACGAACACGACGGTTTCGACGCTCGAGCCCGACAGCGACGCGACGATGTCCCGAACGTAGCTCCGGAGGGTTTCGGGCGAGACAGAGAGGGTGCCAGGGAAGTGTTCGTGATACGGGGCGACACCCACGGGAAGCGCCGGGAGCACGACCGAGTCGGTGTCGCCTGTCCGGTCTGCTTCGGCGGCAATTGCTCGCGCAACGATCGTATCGGTTCCAACGGGCGCATGCGGTCCGTGTTGTTCCGTGCTCCCGACGGGAAGCAGGGCTATCGTCGGCGCTTTCTCGTCGACCTCCGTCCAGGAACTCGTCTCGAGGTGCATGCGATCACCTTCTCGCGCTGAAACTAAGGGACTGCTATCTCGTCGTCGCACGATGAGCGAGGGTCGCTCCGAATGGTGGCTCTTGGGCCCTACTTGCGGCGTTCTCGAGGCCGCGAGAGGGGAAAAACAGGGAGTGTGTTTCGGAAACGTCGCTTTCGTTACTGCTCGAACCCGCCCTGGAACGTGATCTCCGAAAGTGGTTTGCGGTCGCTCGGATGCTCGCGTTCCTGCAGTTCCTCCGAGAGCGTCTCAGGCGGCGCGCGCTCGCCGACCGCGAACATGGCTTCGACTTCGAACTCCTCTGGGACATCGAGATCTTTGGCGGCCTGCTCGTAATCGAACCCGGCCATCCCGTGGACTGCAAGCCCTCGGCGCGCGCCCTCGAGCGCGAGGTTCTGCCAGGCGGCACCCGTATCGAAGGAGTGGACCGGCGCGGGTTCGCCGTTGTGATCGAACGTCGTCTTCGAGACGACGACGGCGAGGACGCCCGCCTCGGTGGCCCACTGGTTACCCTCGCTCAGGAGGTCGACGAAGGTGTCCCACTCATCGTCCTCTCGAGTCGCGTAGATGAACCGCCAGTGCTGGTTGTTGAACGCCGAGGGTGCCCACCGGGCGGCTTCGAACAGTGGGAGATACTGTGATTCTTCGAGCGTCTCGCCGGTCATCGCCCGCGGAGACCACCGGTTGACAAACAGCGGGTCGATCTCGTGGTCAGGGTCGCGGTGGTCGGCGACTTCGTCGTCGAGTTCTCGGTCAGTAGCAACTGTCTCTTGCATACTCCAGCGTTCGGTCCCCACGTATGTCTGTGTTTTTGGACGGTTGGGTTACCTGGTAACGCTCGTGTCGTCGGTTCGAGTCAACAACTGCCGTGAAATCCGTTCCCAGGCCACTACCAGAGCTCCGTTCGCGGGGATTCGCGGTCGGCGCGCTGACCGCTCGAGCGATGAACGCGCCAAGAAAAACGGGTTTGAACGCGGCGATAACACGCCGTCTAAAATCTAATCGTCCGCAGGCGCAGGCGTCTCGCGTTCAATGTCGATTTCGCCGGCATCGAGCTGTGCTTCGACGTTGCGAGCGGCCTCGACCATGTTCGCCATCTTGCCGTAGGCGACCTCGCGCGGAAGGAGCTTCACGCCGCAGTCCGGCGAGACGACGAGCTGTTCGGGCGGCACGATCTCGAGCCCTTTCTTTATGTTCTCCTCGATCTGCTCGACCGACTCGACTTCCGCAACGTGAACGTCGGTCACGCCGAGTGCGAGATCCGCGGTGAACTCGGGGTCCTTGAAGACATCGAGCTGGTCGTAGTCGCCGTTGGCGAGCTCGAGGTCGAACTCGTCGACGGGGAACTCAAGGATCTCGGGGTAGATCCGGGAGTAGTCGCCGTAACAGACGTGGAGGCCGATGCGAACCTCCTCGGGAATGTCGGCGACGATGTGTTCGAGCGCTTCGCCGACGATAGCGTGATCGTCAGGCGTCGTCGCGAGCGCGGGCTCGTCGATCTGGATGTAGCGAGCGCCGGCGTCGACGAGCTTTTCGATCTCCTCGTTGACGAGGTCGGCAAGCTCGAGCGTGAGATCGTCGTCGTCGTCGTAGGCCTCGTTGAACGACCAGTTCGCGAGGGTGTAGGGTCCCGTGATGGGGACCTTGACGGGGCGGTCGCTGGCCTCGGCGGTGAACTCGTACTCGTCGACGAGCCAGGTTTCGTCGTACTCGACCTCGCTGACGACGCTCGGCTTGTCGAAGTAGTTGTGTCCCCAGACCTTGACCGGACCGTTGAACTCGTAGCCCTCGATACGGTGGGCGAAGAATTCGACCATCTCGTTTCGGCGCATCTCGCCGTCGACGACAACGTCGAGTCCCGCTCGCTCGTGTTCGTTGGTGATGAGGCGGGCGGCGTCGTCTTTGGCTTCCTGATAGTCGCCCTCGTCGAATCCGTGGTCCGGGTCCTGATAGAGCTCTTTTGCGCGGTTGAGCCACTTCGGTTTGGCGTAGCTGCCGACGACCGTCGACAGCAGGAAGTGGTCGTTTTCGTGATCGTCCGGTCGGAACTGGTCTTTGTTCTCGTTCGTGCTCATGCTGCTTTCACCTCGGCGAGATCCGCGGCTTCGGCAAGGATCTCGAGTTTCGCTTCGTGTTTGTTATACGGCAGGTGGAACGTTCCCGTATTCGTGGTCAGGTAGACGGTCTCGAAGTCGGTGACGGGAATCTGGTCGAACACCCAGTCGGTTCGATCTCGAACCGCTTCCGGATCCTCGACGAGCGTGTTCTGGCCGTCGACGAGTCCGAGCGAGATCTCGTCCGTCGCGCCGTACTCCTGAATGTTGTAGAGGTTGTCCTCCTGTTCGGAGACGAAGTCGAAGCCGACCGCGTCGATGTCGGCATCGAGCAGGTGCGCGTAGGTTTTCTCCTCGAGTGCGCCCCAGTAGGGATGGGCGACGACGTTGGCGTCGGTCGCGGCGGCGACCGTGTCGATGGCCTCGCTGGCGCGTTCGTCGAGTCCGTCTTCGGGTGCATCTTCGACGAGCGACGGCTCGAGCAGGTACAGCGTCTCGACCTCCGGGAATGCCTCGACCTCGCCCGCGAGGAAGTCAGCAACCGCGCCGAGGAAGTCGGCTTCGTCGTCGTAGTGTTCGTCGGTCGCGAGCTCGGCCAGTGAGTACGGACCGGGGAGAACCGCCTGTAGATCCGCATCCGGCGCGAGTTCGCTGGTCGCCTCGAGCTCGGATGCGATGTCGCCGGAGAAATCGAGCTCGCCGGAGACGACGGGCTCTCGGTAGAAGTTGTTGTTGTCGTAGTATCGAACGATGCCCCGTGTTTCGACGGCATCGTGGACGGCAAGGGGATGGGCGAGCATATCGTCCCAGCGCAGTTGCCCTTCAACGATGCGGTCGAGCCCGGCATCCTGTTGGGCGTCGACTACTTCGTCTCGAGCGCTTTCGTAAACCGAGGTAACCTCCTCGCTTTCGTCACCGCCGATGAGGTCGTGCTTCTGGTGTCCCTTCAGATCCGAAAGGTCGTCTTTCGCCCAATCGGGGAGCGCAAAGAGCCCCGCCGTGGTCGAAACGTATTCGGTCATGCGTATAGCCGGCTAGGCTATGCCGACGCTTAATATTTTCCATCCACGTTAATACACCACAGTAATTATACAGTGGAAGCCGTCCGAAGCTCGACGCCGTCGGGACAGACAGAAATCGGTGACGAAGGACCTAAGAGGTGAACGCAGACAATGTGAGTCAATGGAGACGACCCATCGGTTGTTCGTCGGCGACTCGCGGGACCTGACCGCCGTCGCTGACGATTCTGTCGAACTCGTCGTCACGTCTCCGCCGTATCCGATGATCGAGATGTGGGACGATCTCTTTACCGACCTCGATCCGGACGTCTCGAGCGCGCTGGATGCGGGTGACGGACAGGCGGCGTTCGATGCGATGCACGCCCAACTCGATCGCGTCTGGGACGAACTCGAGCGGGTGCTCGTCGACGGCGGAATCGCCTGTATCAACGTCGGCGACGCGACCCGCTCGCTCGAGGACAGCTTTCGCGTCTATCCGAATCACGCGCGAGTGACGGAGGCGTTCGAAGAGCGAGGGTTCGACCCGCTCCCCGACGTGCTCTGGCGGAAGCCGGCTAACAGCGCCGCGAAGTTCATGGGAAGCGGCATGATCCCGCCGAACGCGTACGTCACGCTCGAACACGAGTACGTCCTGATCTTTCGCAACGGCGGCGACCGCCGGTCGTTTGAACCCGGCGCGGATCGGCGGTACGAAGCGGCCTACTTCTGGGAGGAACGCAACCGCTGGTTCACCGACGTCTGGACGGAAGTCCGGGGTGAGTTACAGGACCTCGAGAACGTGCCCGAGGACGTTCGAGAACGCTCCGGCGCGTATCCGCTCGAGATACCGTATCGCCTAATATCGATGTATTCGACGTACGGCGACACCGTTCTCGATCCGTTCTGGGGGACCGGAACGACCTCCCTGGCCGCGATCTGTGCCGGCCGTAACTCCGTCGGCTACGAACTCGAGGACGGCTTCCTCGACGTCTTCGACGAACGGGTCGCCGAAATCGGATCCCTCTCGAGGGATATCGGTCGAACGCGCCTTGAACGACACCACGAGTTCGTCGAGCAACGCCGACGAGACGGGGATGACCTTTCCTACGAAGCCGCCAACTACGACGTCCCCGTCATGACGAAGATGGAATCCGAGATTCTGTTCAGAGAGGCCGAGGCGGTACGAGAAACTGACGCGGGGTATCGCGTCGAACACGTTCCGCTCGAAGAATCCGAGTAAGCGCCGGAGCGTTCTCGTCAGCGTTTCACGCTGTGACGACGGCCCCACACTACCGCGACGCGGACTTTTTATACGGTCTCGAGCAAACCACGGCTATGGATATCGACCTGGACCGGTACGACTCGAGGCGATCGACGGTCTACGCGGATCGCGGAATGGTTGCCACGAGCCAACCGTTGGCGGCGCAGGCGGGAGTTTCAGTTCTCCAAGACGGCGGGAACGCGTTCGACGCCGCCGTCGCGACGGCGGCCGCGCTCAACGTCGTCGAGCCCACTTCAACGGGTCTGGGCGGCGACGTCTTCGCGCTCTATCGGACCGCCGACGGGGAGGTCGGCGGCATGCGTTCCTGCGGCGGTGCGCCTGCTGATGCGACCATCGAGAACGTCCGGGCCTCGCTCGAGGAGACGGACGATCGGTCGGCGTACTATCCCGAGTCGAGAGGGTATGCGGTCGACGCGGGCGAGGAGACCGACGACCTCGAGATGCCGTTTCTCGGCCCCCACGCCGTCACTGTTCCCGGGACGGCGCGAGGCTGGGAGGCGACGATCGAGGAGTTCGGCGAGACGTCGCTCGCTCGCGCGCTCGAGCCGGCCATCCACTACGCGACGGAAGGGTACCCCGTCTCCGAAGTGATCTCGTACTACTGGAAGGGTGCCGACGAACTCTTCACTGACGATAACGCTCGCGAAGCGTACCTTTTCGACGGGGAAACGCCCGACGCGGGTCAGACCGTGACGCTCCCGCGTCTCGGCAAGTCGATGCGAACTATCGCGACGGAAGGGGCCGACGCGGTCTATGAGGGCGAGATAGCCGGCGAAATTGCCGAAGAGATACAGCGCCAGGGCGGGTTCATGACTCGCGAGGATCTCGCAGGTTTCGAGCCGGAGTTCGTCGACCCCGTGAGCACGACCTACAACGGCGCGGAGATCTTCGAACTGCCGCCGAACAACCAGGGGCTGATCGCCCTCGAGGCGTTAAATATCGCCGAAGAAATCGGCGCGGGCGAGCACGCCTACGATTCGCCCGAGCGGGTGCACGCGTTCGCCGAAGCGATGAAACTCGCGTTCGTCGATGGTCACCACTACATCACGGATCCGGAATACGAGAAGGTGCCCCCGCTGGCGTCGAAAGCCTACGCCAGCGAGCGCGCCGAAGCCATCCGCGACGACGGGTCGCCGATTCAGGACCCGGCGGTGGGCGTTCCGACTCGAGCGGCCGAAGACGCCGACACCGTTCTGCTGACCGTCGGCGACGAGGACGGAAACCTGGTTTCGTTCATCAACTCCCGCTTCGCCGGCTTCGGGAGCGGAATCGTCGCTGGCGACACCGGCATCGCCCTCCAGAACCGCGGCGCATCGTTCTCGCTCGATAGCGACGATCCGAACAGTCTCGAGCCCGGCAAGCGCCCGTTTCACACGCTGGTTCCGGCTATCGCGAGGCTCGACGAAGACGACTGGGCGGCCTTCGGCGTAATGGGTGGATACATGCAACCACAGGGCCACGTTCAGGTGATTTCGAACGTCGTCGACTACGGGATGACACCGCAACAGGCCCTCGATGCGCCGCGATGGCGATACCGCGAAGACGGCGCGCTCGGCGTCGAGGAACGGTTGCCGAACGGATCGAAACTGGCACGAATCGGCCACGACGTTCGCGTCCTCCCGCCGACGCTGTTCGGCGGCGGACAGGTCGTCAGGTTACGAAACGGGACCCTCGAGGGCGGTACCGAACCGAGAAAGGACGGCGATGTCGCTGGGTATTGATTCCGCTCGGCCGTTCGCATCAACGAGAAACGTGTAGATCTATTGAAAATACGCGAAGCTTTTACTTCCAGAGCACTGACCGCCTGCATGAACAGCGGTCCCGAGGTGGCCAGTCTTTCGCCGATCCGCGTTCTCGTCGTTGGCACACCGGCGTGGACGGAGTCCGTCGCGTCGTCGCTCGAATTCGGTGACGTTTCCGTCGAGGGACCAGTCAGCGACCTCGACGATTCCGACCTAACGGATGTGAACTGCCTACTCACGGACGACCACTCGCTCTTCCCGAACGGAAACGTGCAGTGTCCAACCGTCGTCGCTATCGACGGCGGCGACACCGATCAGGCCGAACGCCTGCTCGAAAGCGGGGCGACAGACGTGATTCGAGGGGATGAAGCGCAGAACGCGGAGCTGTTAGAACATCGAATCCGCCAGGCAATCGACTCTTCGGCGGCGTCATCGCCGTCGGTCGACCGAAATAGATTATGTCGGGAACTGCTCGCTTATACGCGGGAGCCGGTGTTGGTTCTGAACAGGGAACGGCGTCAGATTTTCGTGAGTCCAGCGATCGAGCGGTTCACCGGTACCGGCCCCGAAGCGTGTCGCGGTGAAACGGTCGACGACGTTATCCATCCGGCGGACGTCTCCGACTTCGTCGGCGCCTTCGAGGACGTCCGTGCTGGTGGTCCCGAAACCACGACGACTTGCGAATACCGCTTTTGTCACGCGGACGGATCGTGGCACGTCCACGAGGCCGTCCTCACGAACAAATTCGAGGACGAAACCATCGGCGGCGTCGTCGTGTCGATACGAGACGTCACGGAGAATACGAAAATCGAACAGGAACTCCGCGAATCCTTTGAACGAGTAACGGACGCGTTTTTCGCACTTGACTCGAGCAACAGATTTTCCTACGTGAACGATCGCGCCGAAGAGTTCTTCCAGCGCAACAGGTCCGAAATCGTCGGACGACACTTCCTCGACGTGTTCCCGGAACTCACAAACACCGAGTTCGAAGCACAGGCGCTCGACGTACTCGAGTGTCAAGAGCCGCGGACGGTCGAGGGCTACATCGAACGATATCAGCGGTGGATCGAAGCCCGATTTTACCCCTCCGAATCCGGCCTCTCGGTGTACTTTCAAGATATCACCGAGCGAGTTGACCGCGAACAGACCCTCCTCGAGCGAACCGAGCGACTCGAGACGCTCCTCGAAAACGTCCCGCTAATCGTTTCCGTTCTCGATGACGACGGGAAGTTCACGTTTGCGGAGGGAAGAGCACTCAAAAACCTCGGATTCGACTCCGGCGAAGTTGTCGGCGAATCGTTTTTCGAGACGTTCGAGGAGTATCCGGAGGTCCGTGCGGACGCAAACCAGGCACTCGACGGCAACCCCGTCCATTCGCGAAGAACAGTCGGGGAACGGGTCCTCGAAACGTGGTACCGTCCCGTTTTTGACGAGGAGGAATTGGATCGAGTCATCACCGTCTCGGTCGACGTGACTGAGCGTGCACAGTACGAAGAGACGTTGAGTACCCTGCAGGAGGCGACGAGACACTTGCTCTCCGTCGATTCGAAACAGGAGGCCTGCGAGTACATCGTCGACGTCGCCGACGACGTACTCGACCTCGATACCGTCGTCTTTCGCTTCGACGAACGCGCGAACGAACTTGTCCCCGCAGCGTACGCCTCGGATATCGAAGACTCGGTCGGGATTCCGACACGATTCAAACCGAACGAGAGCATCACCTGGGAAACGTTCGTGACGGGCGAGCCACGATGGTTCGACGACGTTCGAGACTCGCCAGTGGTGTACAACGAATCGACGAACATCAGAAGCGGCCTCTACGTCCCATTCGGCGAGCACGGCGTTCTGGCTGCCGTCTCGACAGAGCACGGTCAGTACGACGAGGAGACGTTCGAACTCGCAAAATTGTTCGGTGCGACCGCCGAAGCCGCACTGGACCGCATCGGTCGAACCCACCGCCTTCGAGAACGCGAACAGGAACTCAAACAGCAGAACATGCGCCTCGAGCGAATAAACCGTGTGAGTCAGTTGCGAGAGGAGATCGAAGAGCACCTGTTACGTTCGAACACGCGAACCGAGATCGAACGCGGAATCTGCGAGCAACTTGTCGAGATGACGGAGTGTTCGTTCGCCTGGATCGGCGAACCCGACCCCGGCGGAAATCACATCGTCCCCCGGACGAACGCCGGACGTGGGGCGGAGTATCTTGAGGAGGTTTCCGCCACGACCGTCGATGATTCGGCGACTGAACCGGCTGGACGGACGGTCCGTTCGGAAACACCGACATACATCGAAAACGTCGCCAGCGAACTCCGGAACGGCGAGTGGCGAACGGCCGCACTGTCTCGCAACTTTCAGTCGGTCTACTCGGTCCCGCTCGTGTACGACGATTTCATGTACGGGGTGTTGACCCTCTACGGAACCCAGTTCGAGGCGTTCGACGAGACGATCAGATCGATGCTCGAAGAACTTAGGGAAACGATCGCATACGCGATCGATACCGTCAAACGAACGAATCCGCTGACCGAAAGCGGCCGAACCGAGATCGAACTCGAGATCGAGGACGGCTCGGTTCTGAACGAGATAGCCGAAACGTTCGACACCAGTGTTTGGCTCGAAGGAGCGATTCCACAGTCCGACGGATCGACGATCGTCTTCGCACGGACGACCAACGTAACCGACCCCGATTGGACGTCCCTCGAGGGAATCAGCGACGTGTCGGTAATTGCGGACGGTGATGATAGTTCGACGATTCAGCTCCGACTGGATACGGAGTTTTTCGGTTCCGTCGTCGAAACGAACGGCGGCGTGTTACGAGAATTCTTCACCGACGAATCGGGAACCCGAGCGACGGTCGATGTCCCCCACTCGGTCGACGTTCGCGAAGTGATATCCGGAATCAATCGACGCGGCTTCGACTCGAGGATGATCGCGAGACACGAGAAGTCTTCGGAGACGCAGCCAGTTCTCGGCGCGAGTTCGCGAAATCTCCTCCTCGAGGAGTTCACCGAGCGACAGCGGGAAGTCGTCCAGACCGCGTACCACGGCGGGTTCTTCGAGTGGCCCCGCCGAACTACCGGCGAAGAAGTCGCGAACTCGCTCGACATTTCATCGCCGGCGTTTCATAAACACGTTCGGTCGACTCAGCAGAAGGTGTTCTCGTCACTATTTGATTCGGAAATTACCTCCGAAGACGGTTAATCAGTTAACCCCCAGCTGAATGAGTCATTATACAGTTAACGGCCAGACTCTTTACGACCACTACCAAAGATGGCGCTGTCTCCGAACAGCGTATGGGGATACGCATATACCATGACCGAAATGACTACACAATCTTCGTTCACAGCAACTGATGAGGAGTACTCCGTACAGTATGATAGACTCGATAACGAACCGCTGAGTGTTGCCGTTGCCGAAGCGGTCGCAACGTTCTGCGGTGAAGATGTCACCGAACTCGAGCCGCTACATTACACTATCAACGCCGACGCACTCGAACGATTGTTCGAGCCACGAGCGGACGGTCTCCGATCGGGCGGATCGGTTACGTTCGAATATAACGGTTGCGTGGTTACAGTAACCGCTGCCGGCGAGATCGCCGTCGAATCGGACACGCTCGAGTGACTCGATTCGGCGCAACTACGCCTTTTCGGGCCAGTCGCTAACCGGTGGCTCGCTCGCCGAAATACATATTTAGTGTGGCGTGGTAACACAGGCCATGACAGAGCGAGAATCACCGACCACGATGAAAGAGATCAGCCACACGCCGCCGACCGGGAACTCGGTTACGAACGTCTGGAAACGAGGGAGCGACAAGTGAATTACTCCTTTCTAGGGCTTCCTGTACCGAACTGACGGGCAATATTTATCCCTCTCAATCACCAAAACAGACATATGAAAGGCGAGATCAAACGTCGACTGAGCCGTGCGCGATACGCAGCGATGGGAGCCGCGGCCGGCGCGGCAATTGGTGGACTGGTAAGCCGGAACGGAGCGAGCACCGGCGGCGCTATCGGCGGCATCGTGGGCGCTGTCGTCGGCGAAAAACGCGTCGCCGCCAGTTCGTTCGTCAACCGGGTCAAAGACCGAAATCAAGAGCAAGTCACGGACTCGAACTGAGCCGATAATCACCGCGTCGACCGCCCATTCGAATCGTTGCTATTCGACCCGTTCCAATCCAGGCGGATCGACGGGCGTGACTCCCTTTTCGTCGACGAATTCCTGCAGAAACGGCGTTCGATTTTCGACCTCGATCGGCGCGTGACTATCAGAGCCGATCGTAAACGCAACGCCATGATCGAGTAGAATCTCGAGAAGCCCCGGACGGGGGTGGACGATCGCGCGATCTCTCAGTGCTCGGCCGGCGTTGATCTCCGGAACCGTTCGAGAGTCGTCGAACGCGCGTGCGATCCGCTCGTACTGATTAATCGTCGCGCGCCCGGCCAGCGGACTGGTTCGCTCGAACAGGTCCAGATGGGCCGCAACGTCGAAAAGCTCCGATTCGATCAACTGGACGAGCGACTCGACGTACTGCTCGACGAGGTCGTCGAGTCCGGCGTCCGACTCGTCGCTGAAGTGAGACGGAACCTGCACGTTTCGACCGGCAAGCTCGTGGACGCTTCCGATCGCATAGTCGAAGTTCGCTTCCTCGAGGAACGATCGAATCTCCGCTTCGTCGTCCGGATGGTAGTCCATCTCGACCGCGTCGTAGACCGCAATCTCTGTCTGTTCTCGCACTCGCTCGATACCACGCCGCCGACGCTCGTAGGTCAAATCGAGGTTGAAGCCGTGTGTCGCACGCATCGACTGCGGACGGTCGCGGGTCGAGATGGTACAGTGATCCGTTACGCCGATTCCCTCGAGACCCGCCGATTCCGCGGCTCGGACCATTTGCAGCAGAAAGGTGCCGTCGGAATAGTTCGAATGCAGATGGAAATCGTGCATACGCCTTCCATCAGCGGCTGGATGTTAGTTCCTTCGTCGTCGTGGATGTGTTGTAGAGTGCTCGAAGCCGATTGTGACACTCGAGTCGAACTCTACGACCTCGATCCGAAGCGGCCGGAACGCTCGTCTCCTCTGCGTCGTCGAAACGCCGTCGATCTATACCAACTCGCCGAGCGCTTCCATCGTCGTCTCGATGTCCTCCTCGGTCGCCCCTCGGACCGATCCGACTCGAACGGCGTCGACGCCGTCGATCTCGCCATACTCCTCGACCCACTCGCGGACCTCTTCCGGTGTTCCTGCGGGCGCGAGTTCGTCGAGCAGGTCGTCGGGAAGCGCCGCCGCCATCGCGTCGGTATCGCGCTCGGCCCAGGCGTCGCGGATATTCGAAACGGCCTCCGAGTAGCCCTGTTCGGCGACGGAATCACCGTAGTACGGGCCGTAGGCACCGAGCATGAACGCGATCGTCGACCGTGCGAGGTGACGTGCGCGCTCGCGATCTTCCGAGGCGATGGCGCGAACGAGCGGGCTCACTCTAATATCCGAGAGAGCTTTCCCGCCGAGTTCAGCGCCGCGTTCGAGGTCCTCGAGTCGGTCCTCGAGCCCGTCGGCAGTGAACATCTGCGGGGCCCAGCCGTCGCCGAATCGACCGGCCATCTCGGTCGCCTTCGGACCGAGCGTCGCGACGTCGATCGGCGGCGGATTTTCGGGCAGGTCGCGCTCGTATTCCAGTCCGCCAATATCGAAAATCTCGCCCTCGTACGCCGGCGTTCCGTTCTCGTAGACCGCCCGGATAATCTCGATCGTTTCGCGGGTGCGCCGGAGCGGCCGGTCGAACTCGACGCCGTGCCATCGTTCGGTGATCGCCGGCGAACTCGGGCCGAGTCCGATTCGGTACCGTCCGTTCGAAACCTCCTGCAGGGTGAGGGCGGTCTGGGCTAACATCGCCGGCGAGCGACCGAACGGGGAGATGACGTCGTTCGTGACGCCGATTTCGTCCGTTCGATCGGCGATGAGCGTCAGCACGGGGACGATATTCCAGCCCGTCGTCTCGCCCATCGTCACGCGGCTGAATCCGAGTTCCTCCGCGAACCGTGCGCGATCGGCTGCGGAACCGGGGTCCTCGTGGTTGCTGAGGATCATCAGGTGGTCGAGTTCCGCGTTCACGGTTCTTCCCTCCGGCCGGCGTTCGCAACTGCTGTTGCCATCATCCGCATTGACATGTTGAATCATTATAAATCTCTCCGTCGGGGAAATATCCTCGTCGGAAAGACCACTGGTACCGGCCGAACGGTTCGACCGGCTCGGTACTGTCGGTTCTTCGGTAGGGCTGAGCGCTAATCATCCCGAGAACGCCGACCGCCGGTTACTGATCGTCCAGAACGTCGTCGCAGATTTGCTTCGCCGCCTCGAGGTGGTTGTAGAGCGCGGTTACCTGCGATTCAATCGAATTCGATCGATCCGGAAGATTCGACACGAGTCGACGGACGGCTTCGATCACCGTGAGAGTTCGCCTCCCGGTACATTCGATCCTGCGAGCAGATATCGAACCCGACCACCTCGCACGAGACGGTGGAAACGTTGATATCGGTCGTGGCCAATGATGGCCTATGTCATACGACTGCTCGTTCCTCGCGGACCTCCGGCTCGAGGACGGCCAGTTCTCGTCCGACGAAAGTCGCCTCGAGAGCCACGCGGCCGATTGGGGTACCCAGGAAACTGATCGCGCGGTTGTTCCCGATGCGGTCGTCTATCCCCGCTCCACCGCCGACGTCTCCGCAGTCCTCGCGGCGGCGTCCGATCGGGGCGTTCCAGTGACCCCATACGCGGCCGGAACCGGTCTCGAGGGCGGTGCCGTTCCCGCGTCGGCCGGGATCAGCCTCGATCTGACGGAAATGGATCGAGTGGCGGACTACCGACCCGAAGATTTTCAGATCGACGTCGAACCGGGGATCATCGGGTCGGCCGTGAACGAGCACGTCGCCGAGGACGGGCTCTTCTTCCCGCCGCTTCCCTCCTCCGGCGACATTTCGACAATCGGCGGCATGATCTCGACCGACGCGAGCGGTATGAAGACCGTCAAGTACGGCGAGATAGCGGACTGGGTGCTCCACCTCGAGGCGGTGCTGGCCGACGGAACCGTGATCGAAGCCGGCTCGAGGGCGGTCAAGACCTCGAGCGGCTACAACTTGAAGGACCTTCTCGTCGGAAGCGAAGGAACCCTAGCCGTGATCACGCAAGCGACGCTCGAACTCGCCGGGCGGCCGGCCCAGGTCCGCGGCGGCCGGGCCATCTTCGAAACGCTCGAGGATGCCACCAGAGCGGTTTCGGACTGCGTTCAGGCGGGCGTCGACGTGGCGAAGATCGAAGTCGTCGACGGGCTGAGCGCGACGATGGCCAACGAGTACTTCGGAACCGAACTCCCCGACGCGCCGATGGTCTTTCTCGAGTTCCACGCGAATCACGGCATCGACGAGGAGGTCGAATTCTGCCGGGCGATCTTCGAAGATCACGACGTGTCCCGTTTCGAGATGAGCGACGACGATGACGAGATGGACGAACTGTGGCAAGTGCGTCGGGAACTTGCCTACGCCGTCGCGACGTACGATCCGGGCCTCGAACCGATCCAGTCAGGGGATGTGACGGTCCCCATCAGCAAGTATCCGGAGATCGTCCGGACGGTCAAACGCCTCGCGGCGGAACACGATCTCCTCGCCCCGTGTTTCGGACACGCTGGCGACGGGAACCTCCACTACACAGTGCTCGTCGATTACGACGATCCGGTCCACCTCGAAACTTGCAAGGACCTCTACGCGGAAGTCGTCAATCGTGCGATCGGCCTCGGCGGCACCGCGACGGGCGAACACGGCGTCGGACTCGGCAAACGAGACTACCTCGAGGACGAACACGGCGGTGCAGCCGTCGACGCGATGAAAGCGATCAAGCGGACGCTCGATCCGGACGGGATCCTTAACCCAGGGAAGATCTTTCCTGACGACGAGAGCCGTCGAGCCGACGATTAATCGGCTCGGAGGCGGCCGTGATTCGGACGCCGAGAACGGGCTGTCAACCCAGCACCTCCCCGAACCAGGTACGTCATCTCGCAGTGGACGGAGACGGCAGTGCAGCTTTGCTGTGGACCTCCCTCGTTACACACTAGAGCTCGGACACCGAAATTTGGCTGCGGTATTATAGGTTCCTCTCTCGTTACTCGTGCTATGGAACTGGCACGACACGGGTCCGGCCTCGAGGCGACGACTCGAGCCTATCTGTCACAAGTCCATCCCGTGTTCATGTTGCCGCCGCTCGCCGCCTCGGTATTCGGCGCGCTTCTCGCCCAGCAGGTCGATCCGGCGCTGGCGGCGATCCACGTGCTCGCAATATTTGCTGCGGTGTACACTGCCCACGTCAAGGACGGCTACGTCGATTTCCACCAGCGGGGTGAAGACGACGACCACCCGCTCACCGAGACGGGGTGTCGGCTCGGACTCGTGGCCTCGACGTCGGTCTTCGTCGGTTGTTGTGTCCTCCTCTGGCTGTTCGTCGGGCCGGTAGCCGTCGCGCTCACCGCACCGACGTGGGTAATCGCGTACCACCACGCCCCGCAACTCGATACGAACCCCGTGACGGCGACGACGGGGTATCCACTGGGAATCGCACTCGCCATCGTCGGCGGGTTCTACGTCCAGACCGCGACGCTAACTCCCGTCGTGGTGGCGTTCGCGCTCGTCTTTCTCACGCTTCTGTCCGGCGTCAAGGTGATCGACGACTCGCAGGACTACGACTATGACCGATCGATTCGGAAACGAACCGTCGCGGTCGTACTCGGCCCCGAACGGGCAACGGCGGTCGCGTACGGACTGATGCTAACGGCACTGCTTGCGGTCGTCGGGTTCGCCGTCGCTCGAGTGTTTCCCCCGACCGCCGTCCTCGCCTCGCTGGCGTTCGGCGTCGTCGCGCTCTTTGCCCGCCGTAGCGGACCGGAAATCGCGACGATGCTCCTCGTTCGCGGTTCCTACGTCTTTCTCGCCGTTCTCGTGGCGGCCGTCTGGTTCGAACCGCTGGCCCGGTTTCTTTGACAGCAGTTCGCTCCGGAAACCGGGTATCTGTTTAGAAAACGACCAGCGCGTACAGGACCGATAGCGAGATACTGAACAGTCCGAGTCCAGCGAGCAGGTAACCGACCCAGCTTCGGCGCATCACTGTCGACAGTTTGTAGCCGAAGTAGGCCGCGAGAAACCCCACGATCGGAATCATGAGCGAGCCGAACGCCGAAAGCGCCGCGCCCCACAGATAGGCCGTGTTTTCCTCGTGTGCACGCTCTAAGTCGTCCATCAGCGATGGCGTTGTGGTTGTCATGTCTCTCGAGGGCCAGTACGATTCCGCCGGATTTAAACTGACCGGTCAGTCAGCAGATCACTGGGTAATGAACGGAACGGAATGTTAACTGAACAGCATCTCGTCGTGGAGAATCCAGGACTCTCCAGTCGGACTCAGTCGGCTGGAATGTTCACGGGGCTATCAAAGCGATTTGATGACTACTCACGGGTCATGACTTTGTACACAACTTAAATGCTGTCTACGAAAGAAACACTCCACTCAATAGACTTATTTATAATTGACATTAATCGACAACCGGAATACATGTCCCTAGTGGCCCCGTTCAGTGCGGTAGTTGTACTGCTTCTGGTGTTCGTCCCGGCGTTTTGGATTATTTCGCGTCTTTTCTTGCGAACGAGCACACCGACTGTCTGGCTCCGAGGATTGCTCGTTGGCCTTTGGGGAGTTGCTGGTGTGTCCTATGCTGTCCTGCTCGCTGTTGGGGCTGGTGATCTTGCGCAGAGCACCGTCGGAACGTACACGCCTATTCCTTCGAAGTCAATCATCGGTGATTTCGTATCCCAACTCGCGATCACTCTCGGTGCTTCCGGAGTAACGCTTGGAACGTACGCCTCGCTCGTTCCAGCGATCCGAGACGTTCGCGAGATTGACCTTCCAATCAGCACCGCACTTCTCCGCCTCGGACGGTATACTATTGCGTTCGCTGTGTTATTCTCAACGGTACTCGTTCTCCTCTTGGGGGCACTCTCGGCCGGAGGGAGCACGATATACTGGGTGTTTCTATTCGCGTTAATTGGTATCGTTCCGTTGACCAACACCTATTTAATCCATCTGTTTCGTCAGACACGTCCGCCCGAGACAGCCGAACGCCAGCGATTGAGCCGTCTATCCGAACAAGCCGGGCTATCCGTCAAAGATGTCGTGATTCTTGATGATGCAGACGAGACGGCAGAAATTCATGTCCGTGGAATACCGACTCGCCGGCAATTATTCGTCTCCGAGCACCTACTAGAGGCGTTCGACGACGAGACGCTTCAAACGATATTCGCAATTCAGGCAGGGAAACTCCGAGTCAATCATCGTGGCATTACGGTGTATCCCCTCCTTGGGTTTCTCGTGGTCGCTGTCGGTGCGCTCCTCT
This sequence comes from Halostagnicola bangensis, assembly GCF_054653435.1. Classification (NCBI taxonomy): domain Archaea; kingdom Methanobacteriati; phylum Methanobacteriota; class Halobacteria; order Halobacteriales; family Natrialbaceae; genus Halostagnicola; species Halostagnicola bangensis. The sequence continues at coordinate 3,247,550 of NZ_BAAIGG010000002.1, forward strand.
GGGGCTCAGCGAGTGCCGTCACGGCTGTAATACTGTTGGCTCTTCTCATCCCACTCCCGACGCTTTGGGTTGCGCGGCGCGCACTCTATCGCGCCGACGACTACGCAAGCGAAATCGCCGGGACGAAGACGGTCGTAGAATCTCTCGAACGGGTAGCAGACGAACAGAACATCGATATCGTTCGTGGAGGGGTGTTACGCGTAGTCAAATCCCGCCCGCCGCTTGGACGGCGTATCTCTCGGCTGAGGGGCAAATCGTAACATGATACGGTCACTGATGATCCCATCCGCCATGAGCTCAATGAGCTGGTCGGGGATTCGTCTAGTCCGAACGATTAACCGCAGTCGGGACGACACTCCAACTATGGCGACCGAGGAAGGTACAGAGTTCGGTTCCCCGCCCGATGAAGTGATGGACGACATTCGACGAGAACTCGTCCAGCGAGTGGCAGCGGCAGACCGGGACGCGAATCGAGACATATACGACGCGCTCGAAAACGAGTAGGGTGCCACGGTCGCGGTTTTGCGGTCATGGTTTTCGGATTTCTGTATGACGACCTCATGAATCTCTTATAGAGCAAATGAGGAGTATGACAAAAAAACAACATACAGACCGAAGCCTGAAGAACGAGCGTTGAGGTATCCCGGTATGGAGCTCGTGGAAGCTACCGCGAACGACCTTGATGCGCTCGTCAACCGTTGGTACGACCTCGCAAAGGGGATGGAAGAGTACTCCGAAATGAACGAACTCGCCTACTCGGACGTTCACGAGGTCCCCGACGACGGCTTCCGCGCACACTTCGATAGCGAGGACATCACGGACTACCTCATCGTTCACGAAGGCGAGACTATCGGCTTCGTCACTCTCCGCGAGGGTCGTCACCCTTCCCGACAGTACTCAAAGTACCTTCGTATTGTGAACATCGCTATCGACGAAGAAAATCGGAGTCAAGGCCACGGCACGGCGGTAATCGAGCGGGCGAAAGAAGTAGCTCGAGAGGGAGGATGTGATCATCTCAAAGTCTCCTGCGAGTGGCAAAACGAGGGCGCACGCCGGCTCTATCGCAACGCGGACTTCCAGCCGAAGCAAGTCGACTACGCACACCCGCTGGAGTAAATCGAAATGTGCCGATCTATCTGACCGCTCCAAACACTGCTGAAAATAGAGAGGGGGTGGCAACATATTGATGATTAGATCTCACGATCATAAGATGTACAACTGAGTACGCACAGTGTACACAACCTATAATACCCTATTTTGATCTGCCTCGATTTCGCGGTCACTACACGTGCAGATTGATCAAATCGGTGTTTGAGCTTCCCGAAGACATATAGTGATTTACATCAAATATTTGAGTATGAAGCGACGGAAATTCCTTGCTGTCGGTGGTCTCGGTATTGGGTTGGGGTATGCATGGAATAGGTCTCGATCTCCGTCAATCCCCAGTGGTATGACTGTAGATACGCTATACTACGAAGGGAATGTTTTCGATGCGCGTGATGTATTTGGGCCGAGAGAAGAGTCATACACGATCATAGCAGATGAAGAAACGGCGGCCAGCGAATTTAGAGATGTTGAAAAACTATCTAATTTTGCCGAAGCGACCAACTTTGATGAATCATATATTCTTGTTGTTCAAAACGGAATGCGATCAGAAGACGATCTCGAATTAGATTCGATTGAACGCATTGAAGACGGCCTTCAGGTTGCTATTTCTATAGACAAGCCACTTCTCTCCGATCATGATGACCACATTAGACATTCGCTTCTTATTCGTATTGCTGATGAAAAAAGCGTGCCCGATTCAATCGATATCAATATAGACGGCTATTGATGATCGGATTACCCTGCCAAAATCCAATACACTCTGTTAGTCCCTGTATTGTGTCGGACAAATAGTAGATCTTTCCACCCAACTAAAACGAGGTGGCGACTGATTGGAAGGTATTAATTAGTGCTCACGGTCTTGATTAGTGCCTTTGAGTCATGACATTGGACACAACTTATAAATTATATCTTGATCCGAACTGATTTCGCGGTCACTACAGATATGTAATATCCATTTTAGCTTTTCCCCCTTCTCTCGTGTGTAGTTCGTGCCGTTCTAAATGTAAGAATAGTTGGAATAGATGCATTATTATGTATTTTGACTTCTTTATGGCGAGTAATGGGTGACAGCACGGACAGTGAGTCAGAACGGATATTCGGGTATCCACGCCAAACTGTGATACTTGAAGCATTCAGAATCTCCTATGTAATAGGGATTACTGGTGTGACAATAATTCTAGTTTCATTTGGCCTCTACTGGCTTGACTTAGGGGTGCTGGAAGGAATTGACCCAGTGATCAGGGGTACATTGTCGGTGATTATCCCGACAGTACTCGCCTTTGGCTTGTACGTTTATGATCGCCAGCACAAACGGGACTTAATCATCGCTGACGCGGCGTTGCGTGTGGTCCGCCCCATCGCCGCGTTGATTCGTTTTCTCCGGGGAGGGGGACCATAAACAACCAGACTCGATAGCGCTGTTATCTGGTTCCAAAAAATGAGAGGAGTCGTGGAAACTGGCTCACCTGTACTGATTACCGCGCCAAGCTAAAACGCAGAGTATTATTTGTCACAATATCATTAATTAGTAGACACGATCTTAATCACGTCGCCCTCCTCGAGTTCGTGCGTATCCCCAACCTCCCGGCTCGATTTCGCGTCGACGGCGTGGAGGTAGCCGTCGCCGATATCGGAGTGGACCGCGTAGGCGAGGTCGACCGGTGTCGATCCGTCGGGGAGCAAGAACGCGTCGGGTAACACGTTCCCGCTTCCGTCCGACCACTTCGAGGCGTCCTCGACCGGATACGTGGTAAAGTACTCGAGCAGGTCGTAGACCGCGTAGTTCAGGGCACCCTGTACGCCCGTACCGTCCCAGTTGGTCATCGTCTCCGAGAGTTCCTCGAGCGCCTCGCGCTGTGGCTCGTTCGCGTCGTCGCTGATCTCGACCGTCTCGTCACCCGGGTCGTATTCTGCGAGCCCGCCATCGGCGGCCCGTCTGAGTGCGAGTTCGCCCTCCGCGGTCGTCGGTATGACGGGCTTGTCGAGCTCGAGCAGTCGCTCGACGTTTTCTTCGGGCGCGATATCGATCTTGTTCGCCGCGACGACGATCGGTTTCGTGCGCTGGCGAACGTCTCGAGCGAGCGCCTCCCGGTGTTCGTCGGTCCACTGGATCGGGTCGTTGGGATACTCGAGATCGCGGAGAACTCGAGCGACGTCCGTCGGCGTCGCTCCGAAGCCGGTTAGCATGTCGGCGAGTACGTCGTCGATGTCGAAATCCGGCGAGCGGGACTTTCGCTCGACAGACTCCCAGTTTCGGTCGACGATATCCGCCAGCCACAGGTCCATTTCCTCCTCGACGAAGTCGATGTCCTCGAGCGGGTCGTGGTCGCCGATGTCGACCGGTTCGCCCTTCTCGTTCGTGCCGCCGGAGGCGTCGACCACATTGACGATGACGTCGGCGTTCGTCAGCTCGTCGAGGAACTGGTTACCGAGCCCCTTCCCCTCGTGAGCGCCCGGAACCAGCCCGGCGACGTCGAGCAGTTCGATCGGGACGTAGCGCTTGCCGTCCTCGCAGTTGTCGGCGTTACAGCGCTCGTCGCGCTCGAGACACGGACATTGGGTTCGCACGTAGCTCACACCCCGGTTGGCGTCGATAGTCGTAAACGGATAGTTAGCGACGTCGACCTCCGCCATGGTCGCCGCGGTGTAGAACGTGGACTTGCCGGCGTTCGGTTTTCCGGCAAGCGCAATCGAGAGCATACCTACCCGTCGTTCGGTCCGGAAAACTGTCTTTCGGTTCGGGGAGTCGAGCACTGACGTTCGCTCGACGGGGTGCTCCGGCCGGACGAATTCGGCTTCAGATCCACTTTCAGTTGAAGACTCCGAACTCATCACCGTTCCCGCTGAATTGCCAAATATGCAGTACGAAGCGTTCACTGGGAACGTACAGAACCGAGCCCAGCTCGACTCTCGAGAGGCCGCCCTGAGCATCTCGCGAGCGACGTTGACGACGCTCTCCGAACGGATTCAACCCGGCGAAGCGGAGAACCTGGCCGCACAGCTTCCCGAGGAGCTCGGCCGGTTCCTCGAGAAAGTCGACGACGTCGAGCGGTTCGATTTCGACGAGTTCGTCGACCGCGTCGACGAGCGGGACGAAATCGGCGAGGAAGATCCATCGGAGGCGACGTTCCACGCGCAGGTCGTGGTCGACGTCCTCGCAGAAGCGGTGCAAGGAGGCGCACTCGAAGACGTTCGCATGCAACTCCCCGAAGACGACAGCTAGACGCGCTCTTCGAGATCGCCGAGAGCGAGGAGACCCCCGCCTGAGCATCGTCTCTCGAGCGTTCAAAATCGACGAGCCGGTTTACTCGAGGAATCGAGTCTGCGGGTTTCCGTCAGTATCGGGCATCGCACATCGATCTTTCTTTCCGAACCACCGATAACGGCGATCCGCAACGAAATCGTAGGCGAAATCTCGAAGCGCGCGGGGGAGGTATCGAAACGGCGAGAGGAGTCTGTAGACGCCGCCGAGTTTTGCGGCGATCCGGATAACGGCTCCCGATTTTACGAAGGCCTCGTTCCCCTCGATCAGTACCACCGACTCGAGTTCGTCCGTCGGAAGGTCGTGTTCGGCGAGCAAGGTTTTGCCGACATCGGACTGGAGCGACGCGAAATAGAACTGCTCGTCCGTATCTCGAGGCAGGATAAACTGGACGAATTCGTTGCAGAGATTGCAGACGCCGTCGAAGAGGACGATCGGTGCGTCGTCCGGAATCTCCTCACTCATCGGATGGTTGTGATAGCGTTCGGCCGCAATTCAGGATTTCGGTTGGCCGTACCGAGAAAGGGAGTCGAAATGTCGTCGCTCAAGGCACCGCTCGCCGTAGCAGTTCGGTGTTCAGTGACTCGTGGCAGTTCGGTGTTCAGTGACTCGTGGTCGACAACCGACAGCTTGGTCGCTGCTACAGTTCGATCGCCATCATCACTTCGTCGGTGTACTCGCCGTTGAGCTTGTAGTGGTCCTTTCGAATAGCCTCCGTCCCCCAGCCGTGGGACTCGAGGAACTCGATGGCATCTTCGTTGACCGACGGAACGCTCTGATAGACCTTTTCGTAGCCGTTAGCGCCGGCCCACTCGAGACCTCTCGAGAGGAGGTGGGAACCGAGTCCGTGCCCACGGTACTCCTCGAGGACCCCGACGGTGAGCTCTGCGGTGTGGCTCAGTTTGTCCAACTCGGGCGCGTTGAGGTGGACCCAGCCAACGACCTCGTTCTCGACCGTCGCGACGAAGAACATCCGCGACTCGAGTTCGTTGTATCGGAGTAATGCGCTCTCGTGATCGATCTCGTCGGCGACGCTCTCGGCGACGATGTACGTTCGTTCCTCCGCAACCTGACGGATCGCGCCGACGATGCCGGTCAGATCCTCCTGTCTCGCTGGCCGGATGTGGAACTCGAGATCCTCCGTGACGTACTCCTCTCTCGCGCCCGCGTCGATCGTTACCCTGAGCTTGTCGTTGTCGGACTGGAGACGACCGTCCCGTTTCAGTATCGCCACGTGATGGCGAAACCCACCAGCGTCGATGCGAAGCTGGGTACGAACCGTCTCGGGATCGACGGCACCTTTGCGCTCGACGTACTCGTAGATGCGTTTTCGGTCCTCGTGGCCGAACTCGAGTTCTTCACTGAAAGCCATGTTACGCTATAACATCCCAAACTACTTAATGCTTGGTCGACCACTACCAGCGTTATTCTCGGCGGCGAGTGGGTTCGAGGGTGCTTTCAAGTCGAAATCGTTCCCGAGAGACAGCCGTCGTCGGCGCTAGACGTTCTCGGACTCGAGATCGGCGGACCGCTCGTCAGCGACGTCCAGATACTATCGAGGCCCGCGTCGTCCGCCGCCTCTTCGATGTCAATAGTTCGTCGTCAATCTCGACGAGCGAACGATCGCCGTCCGGACGCTTTTGTGCCGTCAGCGATCCAATTCCGACGTCCGTGGACCATGAAACAGGAGTGAGAAGAGAAAACGCCACGACGACGTTCCCGACTGGCAACCAACGGATTGATAATCGCATCGTCGGGACCAGATAGCAATTCAGGCGTGTTATGATCGGAATCGAAGTCGCCGTCGCTGGGTGTGTTCTCGTCGCAACGGTCGGGATCGGGTTGGTCGCCCACGAGTTGTCACACGCGTTGATTTTGCGTCTCGGCAACGTCGAGTACGAGATTTCCTACTTCCCCGCACGGTCGGGAGGGGTTGTCGGTGCGCTGGCCAGTTATCCATGGGCCGTCGTCGAACCGAGCGACGCACCAACCGTGTCGACGCGGGTACTCCGGATCGCCGCACTGTCTCCGTTGGCACTTACGGTTCCAGCAATCGCGCTCACCTCGAGCGGAATCTCCCCGGCCGACGATCCCTTCGTCGCGGCGTTCACCATCGGCGTACTCGCGTGTGCGCTCCCCAGTCCGCAAGATTTCTCCGTCGCCTTCTACGCTCATCGACACGAGCACAAATCCTCGGAAAACCACGGCTCCGACTCCGATATCGAGCCTCCGTACTCGAGGGACCCCGGTCACGGTCAGCGGTCACGATAGGACGGATTCCCGATCCAACTCACCGCGATTTGACCGCCAGTGAGCGACCGCGACGAGTCCGACCGCCGCGAGAACGAGTAGAGTGAGCCAGAACGGTGACGAGAACTCGCCCAGAACTATCGCACCTCCCGAGAGGACACCACAGAGAAGAACGACAGTCCCGTACCGCCGGGGCCACGGGTCCCGAACTGGTTGTTGGCTCTGGACGTCCAGATATGACTCGAGTTGACTCGCGCGGGGACACCGTTCGACAAGTCCACGGTCTTTGTTGTAATCGACAATCTCGTGTTCGTCGAGTTTCGGCAGGTGCGTCTGGTACAACGAGATATACACCCGCTGGCGTTCAGAGGACGTGAGCGACTCGATAGTCGTCTCCTGTTCCCAGGCGGCAACCTGTTCGGCGAGGTTGCGAAGTTCGATCGGACCGTTGCGATCCTGCAGATATCGAAGCACATCACGACGCCGTTGGGTCTGGAGAAGATGAAAGATATCGTCCTTCGGTAACACTGTAGGCTTGTCGTCCGAACCAACCGGCGATACTGGTTCGACCGTCTGCCGTTGTCGACTTTCGTTTTCGCAACCAACACCCATCGGTTATGGTATATGTAGCCTCACCACATAAAACCGCGACTTGTCATATCCTCCAGGAAACGGGGGACGAACGGACGGGTGAGACAACCGCCTGGCGGCGACTCTCGACGGTCTGTATAGCGGTGAAAGACCCAGCGGACCCGTGTTGTTCGGGTCCACAGGGCTTGACAGTGGGGTCGGCCACACAGCCACGAGTGGCCATAAAACGCTGATTGAGCATGAGTGATCCACAGGACACAGGGGATGTGTCCTTCGTCCGCGGCTGGGAACCGCGGTCCACCAGCACTCACAGGGATAGTCGGTAGCCAATACGTTGCATCACGTCGTCGGGGTCACACCGACATGACTACTGTTGTACCGTCCAATATTAAAGCTAACTATGAGGGCAATATGCAACTGATCTCGCTAATAAGTACAGATATTGCAAAATATTCCCAAATAGAAGTCCAAACGCCAAAATACCAACTCATGGAGGGGAGAAACTTGTCCGAGCCGGAAACGATCGACATCCGATCGAGAGTGATCGGTAGCGTGTGAGCCGAGCTATCGTGTCCTGTCCCGACGCCCCCCTACGAGTCAACGACGCTCGATGTACTCGTCGCTCCGAGGAGGCGGTGGCCTCCTCACCACTTTCGGATGGAGAATCAATCAGCAATACTCACCGGTCCATCCCGACCGGAGCCATTCGGTTGGATAATTCAGCGCTGACGAGCGCGGAATGGCTCCGCCGTAACCGTTCAGAGAGGGCCTGATGCGAGATATCGAGTTCCGAAGCCAACTCCTCGAGTGTAACCTGGCGCGGAACATCGAAGTATCCGAGTTCGTGCGCCTTCAGAATCGTCTCGTACTGGATTTCGGTCAACGGTGTCTGGCCGTTCGACGTATCGTTCATGGAGCTGACGCGCGTGACGGTGGCCGCAAACTCGTGTTGTTCGAACAGTGAGTGACACTCCGAGACAGCCTCCCGGTCGTGAAAGAGCAACTTGACGGACCACGTGCCGTCCTGTCCGCTCGCCTCGAGAATCGCGCCGTCGTTTTCCGAGACGATCTTCTGGAACGTCTTGATTCCCTGATTGAACTCGAGTCGGAGTAACCACCGTCCGTCGCTCGCGTCGTCTAACGTTGCGATTACGTCGACCGACGGATCCCGTTCGAGCGCCGATTCGACCCGTTCACGCTCCGGTCCCGAAACGTATACGAGCGGCGGTCCTTCCCCGATCAATCCGCTTACCTGAAACTCGAATGTCTGGACGCGATCGAACGTTCGAGCGAGTCCGAGGCGTTCCGCCGGGACCTCGAGTTCCACCACTGTGGTCATCATCGAAATCCACCACAAACACGTATAGACGAGTTGTGTTAGCGGTAGCCTTGCCCGCCACCATTGCCGACAGACAGTCCCGAGTTGATGAGGCTCAGTTCCAGTGATCAGTCGTGATTCGGAACGGTCAGTTCGCATGACGAAAGCTGGGGACGTGAAGAGTCAGCGCAAGCATAGTCAAGCCAGTTGTATTTGATCGGAGCGAACGAATGTTCAGTTGAGATGTACGATACTATCCTGATCCCGACCGATGGAAGCGACGAGTCGAAAGCGGCCATCGAGCACGGAGTCGCGCTTGCCGATCGACTCGGTGCGACGGTCCACGGCGTGTCGATCGTTCCGGACGGGCCACACGGAGCGATGAAACGGGACGAGATGCGTGCAGACCCCGAAGAAGAGGCACAGGAAGCCATTCAGAACGTCGAAACGACGGCAAAACGCCACGGTGTCGACGTGACGAGTAGCGTCCGTGAAGGCGTCCCCCAGGACGCCGTCCTCGAGTTTGCAGACGAGATCGCGGCTGATATGGTCGTCATCGGAACCGTCGGCCGAACCGGCATTGATCACGTGTTACTCGGGAGCGTGGCGGAAGAAATCGTCCGCAACTCGCCCGTCCCCGTCGTAACGGTTCGACCTGAAGAGTGATCCTCGAGGACGCCGATAGCTTTCTGAACGATGGCAAATTCTCTTTTGTAGGGACGAATACATCCACTGGAAAGCGGCGGACAAACAGCACCAAAGATGGAACACCTACACGTATACGAGTTGGTGAATGTCCGTAACGATGTTCGCTACAGGGGCATAACCATCAATGACAGGCGAATGACGGGCGTCTGGTTATCCCACTCGAAGCCCGATACTTGACTTGATGACCCCTAAGGATTCACTATCACGACGACGAATGATCCAGTATACAGGTGTTGCCGCCGCAACAGCCCTCGTTGCTGGGTGTAACGGCAACGGGAATGGAAATGGGAACGACAACGGGAACGGAAATGGGAACGACAACGGGAACGGAGACGACGTCGCCGAGTGGGAAGGCGTCGACGAAATCGAACTCGAGGGCCATACGTCCGGCTGGGTCGGCGTCTCGCCCGATCCGATCGCCGACGAAGAGAATCCGACGCTGATCCTCTTCGAGGGCCAGGAGTACGACATCACCTGGGAGAACGCCGACGGCGACGAGCACAACCTCGAGCTACGAGACGACGGCGGCGAGGTGGTCGACGACTACGAGACCGACTTCAACTCGAGCGAGGGCGAGTCGGAGACGCTCGAGGGCGTCGAGCCGACCGACGAGATGACGAACTACGTCTGTGAACCCCACGAGAGCACGATGGACGGGGAGATACAGATTGAGCAGAACGGCGGCAACGGCGACGAGGGGAACGGTGACGAAGAAAACGGCGACGAAGAAAACGACCAGTAGCGTTTTCGGTGTTGGGTGCTACCGCCAATCCGACGGTTGCTGTCAATATTTTGGTAGAAGTTAGATCCATAGATAGCCGTTCGTCTCGGAACTGACTACCGTCGACCACGGGTTCCTCCTCGAGAAGCGGTCGCCTTCCATTTAGACTGCACTCTCGCGTGTACATCACCAGAGCGTATCGGCGACTACACGATCTGCTCCGAACACAAGAGTAAGGCCGCCACAGCGTGATCTCGAGACGATGCACTTCGATCACGCGGGGATCGCAACCGACGATGCACAGTCGCTTGCCCAGCTGTACGCTGACCTTTTCGGCCTCGAGATCGCTCACGAAGAGGAGTTCGACGGGTTGAGAGTTATCTTTCTCGAATGTGGTGCCGGTTACTTCGAGCTTCTCGAACCGCTCGAAGAGGGGACGATCGCTCGATACCTCGAGAATCAGGGCTCCGGAATTCATCATCTGGCACTCGAAACCGCCGATCTGGAGGGAGCTCTCGACACCGCGCGCGAGAACGGCGTTACGCTGATCGACGAGGACCCCAGACCGGGTGCGTGGGGGCATTCGGTTGCGTTCCTCCATCCGTCTGATACGGGTGGAATTCTGATCGAACTCGTCGAACACTGACCTCGAGGCACCCCCACGCGAGTAATCGGACTGAACCGAGACTCGTTCGAGAGCGAATCGGAAGAGAGTACTATTATCCGAAGTTTTCGATCAGCGCGTCGTCAGAATCACCGCCCACTTCGTCGATACGTTCCGCGACTGTCGTCACGAAATCGCTGAAGCCGAACACGTAGAACCGTCCGTCATCGAGGTGATCCGCCACGGCTTCTTCGAGTTCCTCGTTGCTATCAGCGTCGACGATACTGACCGCCGCACCCTCCGCTTCGAGCGCCTCGAGTCGATCTCGGTGGGCCGGCTCGTTGTCTTGATAGATCACGCTCGCGTCCTGATCGTGTTTGTGTGCAAATTCGGCGATGGCAACTGCGGGCCCGACACCGGGACCGCCTGCGACCGCGACGACATCCTCGGCCCCTTCGTAGGTTATAGCGCCCATCGGTCCCTCGACGTGTACCGTTTCCCCGCCCTCGAGGTCTGCAAGCCATGGCGAGAGGTCGCCGTCGGGATCGATTCCGACCGTGATTTCGAAGGTGTCGGTGACGGTCGCAGACGACAGCGTGTAATGACGCGCCAGTTCCTCCCCTTCGGGAGCCGCCCGAAGGAGGACGAACTGTCCCGGGAGCGCATCGAACGATTCGGGCGTCTCGAGTTCGATGGCTACCGTCTCGGGTCCGACCTCGCGAACTGCTTCGACACGAACTTCAGTTCCTTCCATGTGAACTTGTTCGATTGTCACCCGAAAAGTCGTTCCGTTCTGCGAGTGTCAATCCGTTCTTGGCGAAAAAATCTTCACTACAATAATCCACAATACTCGCGCAAAAACGGCCTGTAAACCGGTACTACCGGCAACATATCAACGTCAGCTATGGTTAGGCGGTTGGGGTTTCAGAAGGCTTTTCATTTGGTGGGGGCAAGGTGCGACATAACATGGCTGAGGACCTTAATTGGGCAATCGGAGGTGAGGCCGGGGATGGGATCGACTCCACCGGGAAGATCTTTGCTCAGGCGCTCTCCAGGGCAGGACGACACGTGTTCACATCCAAAGACTTCGCGTCCCGAATCCGGGGCGGCTACACCGCCTACAAGATCCGGACGTCAGTCGACCAAGTCCAGAGTGTTGTCGATCGTCTCGATATTCTGGTCGCGTTAACCCAGCGGACCATCGACGAAAACCTCGACGAACTCCACGACGGGAGCGCAGTCATCTACGACGGCGAACGCTCGTGGGACGCGGAGATTCCCGACGACATTACGGCCGTCGACGTGCCGCTCAAGTCGATCGCCGAAGACGCCGGTGGTGCGATCATGCGCAACATCGTCGCGCTCGGTGCCGCGTGTGAAATCACCAACTTCGACGTCGAATACCTCGACGAATCCCTCGAGAAGCGTTTCGGCGGCAAGGGCTCGAAGATCGTCGAGAACAACAAGAAGGCTGCCCGCCTCGGTCAAGAATACGTTCAAGAGAATTACGACTTCGAGGACCTTGAGTACGACCTCGAGACGACGGACAACGACTACGTCCTGCTCAACGGCGACGAAGCCATTGGTATGGGCGCGCTCGCCGCTGGCTGTCGGTTCTACGCGGGATATCCGATCACGCCGGCGACGAACGTTATGGAGTATCTCACCGGACGAATCGAAGAGTACGGGGGTCACGTCGTTCAGGCCGAAGACGAACTCTCGGCCATCAACATGGCGCTTGGAGGGGCTCGAGCCGGCGCGCGATCGATGACGGCAACGTCCGGTCCGGGTATCGACCTCATGACCGAAACGTTCGGGCTAATCGCGACCAGCGAAACGCCGCTCGTCATCGTCGACGTCATGCGCTCCGGTCCCTCGACCGGGATGCCGACCAAACAGGAGCAGGGCGACCTGAACATGACGCTGTACGGCGGCCACGGCGAGATCCCACGGTTCGTCGTCGCACCGACGACGATCGCGGAGTGTTTCTGGAAGACCGTCGAGGCGTTCAACTACGCCGAACAGTACCAGACGCCCGTCTACGTCGTTTCGGATCTGGCGCTTGCAGTCACCGAACAGACGTTCCCGCCTGAGGCCTTCGACATGGACGAGGTCGAGATTGACCGCGGCAAACTCGTCGAGCAGGACGAGGTCGATCAGTGGCTCGACGACGAAGGTCGATTCCGCGCCCACGCCGTCACCGACGACGGCGTCAGCCCGCGGGCCATCCCGGGAACGATCGACGGCGCGCACATGAGTACCGGCCTCGAGCACGACGAACTCGGTCGTCGAACCGAAGAGGAGGGCGAGCGCGTCGAGCAAGTCGATAAGCGAAACCGGAAGGTCGAGACGGCAAAAGAGCAAGAGGAGTGGAACTACCGAGAGTTCGGCGATTCGGATTCGGACAACCTGGTCATCTCCTGGGGCTCGAACGAAGGCGCGCTCGTCGAAGCGCTCGAGTACCTCGAGGAGGAGGGGACCAGCGTCCGAGTCATCTCCGTTCCGTACATTTTCCCGCGGCCGGACCTGACCGAAGAAGTCGAAGCCGCCGACGAGGCAATCGTCGTCGAGTGTAACGCGACGGGACAGTTCGCGGACGTAATCGAACACGACACGCTCACCCGCCTCAAGCGGATAAACAAGTACACGGGCGTGCGCTTCAAGGCGGACGAACTCGCAACAGAGATCACCGACAAACTCTCAGAGGAGGTTCCAGCACAATGAGCTCCGACGTACGATTCACTGACTTTAAATCCGACAAGCAGCCGACGTGGTGTCCCGGATGCGGTGACTTCGGGACGATGAACGGCATGATGAAAGCGCTGGCGAACACCGGCAACGACCCCGACAACACGTTCGTCGTGGCGGGGATCGGCTGTTCGGGCAAGATCGGGACCTACATGCACAGCTACGCGCTGCATGGAGTCCACGGCCGCGCCCTGCCGGTCGGAACCGGCGTCAAGATGGCCCGCCCCGATATTGAAGTAATGGTCGCTGGCGGCGACGGCGACGGCTACTCGATCGGTGCCGGTCACTTCGTCCACGCCGTTCGCCGAAACGTCGACATGACCTACGTGGTCATGGACAACCGCATCTATGGGCTGACGAAGGGCCAGGCCTCGCCGACCTCGCGGTCGGACTTCGAAACGTCGACGACGCCGGAAGGGCCACAACAGCCGCCGGTCAACCCGCTCGCACTCGCACTCGCCTCCGGCGCGACGTTCATCGCCCAATCGTTCAGTTCGGACGCGATGCGCCACGCCGAGATCATCGAGAAGGCGATCGAACACGACGGCTTCGGCTTCGTCAACGTCTTCAGCCCGTGTGTCACCTTCAACGACGTCGACACCTACGACTACTTCCGCGATACGCTCGTCGACCTCAAGGAAGAAGGCCACGACCCAACCGACTACGAAGACGCCAAGGAAGTCATCACCGACGGCGAAAAGGAGTATCAGGGCGTCATGTACCAGAACGATGAGGCGTTACCGTACCACGAACAACACGGCGTCACCGAGGACATGTCCGAGATTCCTGACGGCGCACCCGAGGACGCGATGGATCTCGTTCGCGAGTTCTACTAAGCAACGGACTCGCCGCGAAGCGTCTCAATATTCTTCAATTTCTTTCCCATGATTTCGCTTTTCGGAGCGAAGTGAGCCGATTCGGACGTCCCCCCGGGACGAATAATGTCTGCTATCAGCGATAGTCAAGCAGTCCAGTATCGCAGACGAACGGCGGAAAAGACCGTCCCCTAGACGGGGTGTTCGACCGACTCGAGTAACGACTCGACGTCGTCGCCTTCGTCCTGGAACATCTCAGGATACGTTCCGACGAGGACGATGTAGTCGTCTTCGTGGGAAAACGACGACACCACGAGGTCGATATCGATCTGTTCGTCCTGGTATTCGGTTTGGCCTCGAAGGAGGTCGACATCACGCCCCTCGCCGAGAATCGAGACTGAGAACGTCTCCTCGTGGTCGATATCGTCGATGTTCGCCTGGTCGCTTTCCATTTCGTCCATAAACTCGTCGAGCAACTCTTCGCTGTCCATATCGTCGATCGGGTTAAACGACCGGCCAGCGACGCTCATGTCGGGAATCGAGACGGCGACGAACGCCGTCGCGTCCTCGGATTGACCACGAATATCGACCTCCTTGGAGTAACTCGAGATCCACAGCGACGCCCGAATCTCTCGTTCGACGCCGATCTCGACGGTCTCTTCGAACGTCTCCTCTTCGATTTCGAGTTCCTCGAATCCAGTCTCTTCTAGCGTTTCGTCCGACGGCCCAACCCGTTCGGCGTCGAACTCGAGCGGTCCCTCGCCGCGGACGAAGTCTACACAGCCAGCCGATAGTGCGACCGCACCTGTCACTCCAGTTGCAAGAAAGGCCCTGCGTGAGGAAGTCATTATAGCGAGTATTCGGCAGGAACGCCATATTCGTTACGGCTTGTTCATTCGTGTAGACAATATTGTATTGACACGAAGGGGGTGGACAGGCGACTCGGCAGGCATTCGAGAGAGACACATCAAGAGTTATCGGGATTGGCCCCTCTCTAAGAGACATGACGGAGTTCTCAGACCGGGTCGAGCAGGTGTCGATTAGCGGTATCCGCGAAGTGTTCGAAGCCGCGGGTGACGACGCGATCAATCTCGGTATCGGGCAACCGGATTTCCCGACGCCCGAGCACGCTCGAGCGGGCGCGATCGACGCGATCGAAGCGAAGAAAACCGACGCCTACACCTCTAACAAGGGGACGCGGGAGCTCCGCGATGCGATTTCGGCAACGTACGACCGCGAATACGATATTGCCGTCGATCCGGCAGATATCATTGCGACCTCCGGCGGAAGCGAGGCGCTACATCTCGTCCTCGAGGCTCACGTCGATCCGGGACAGGAAGTCATCTTCCCGGACCCAGGTTTCGTCTCCTACGACGCGCTAACCAAAATTGCGGGCGGAACGTCGAAGCCGGTTCCGCTTCGGGACGACCTCACGCTCGATCCGGCGGCGGTCGAGGAGGCCATCACCGACGACACCGCGGTGTTCGTGGTCAACAGCCCCGCGAACCCGACCGGTGCGGTCCAGAGCAAGGACGATATCCGGGAGTTCGCACGCATCGCCGACGAACACGACGTGCTCTGTCTCTCCGACGAAGTGTACGAACGCATCGTCTTCGAGGGCGAGCACTATTCTCCGCTCGAGTTCGCTCAGACGGACAACGTCGTCGTCGTCAGCGCCTGTTCGAAGACCTACTCGATGACTGGCTGGCGACTCGGCTGGGTGCTCACTGCGGAGGATTCATCGCCTTCATCTCGTGGCGACGATGTCGCCGCGAACGGCACGAACCGCCGAATCGAGCGCATGCTCCGAGTCCACCAGTACGGACAGGCCTGTGCGAGCGCGCCGGCCCAGTACGCCGCTGAAGCCGCGCTGACGGGGCCACAGGACCCCGTCGAGGAAATGGTCGAGGCATTCGAACGCCGACGTGATGTGGTTCTCGACGGCCTCGAGGACGCCGGACTCGAGGTTCCGAAACCCTCGGGCGCGTTCTACGTCATGCCAAAGGTCCCCGAAGGCTGGTGCGAGGAGGTGCTCGACCGGGACGTGATCGTCGTCCCCGGCGACGCCTTCGGCGCGAACGGCGACGGCTACGCGCGGCTCTCCTACGCGACCGGCATGGAGGAACTGAAAGAAGCGCTGGAGAGTATCGACGCAGCGACTCGAGCGGTCCAATAATCGGGTCCCGTATCCGGAGTTGTTACTGAACGTCTTCGTCCTCGAGTCGTTCGAGGACCTCCTGGGCGTTCTCGACGGCGGCCTCCTTTTTCGCGGGATATGCTTCGACTTTCGCGCGGAACGTTATTCCGTCGCCGAGTCGGCTCTCGCCGCTGAACGCGGCCTGCTTGTCGAGCGTGAGATAGAGTTCGGTGTTTTCAGTGACCCGCTGGTCGAGTTCGTCGATCAGTCCGTCGAAATCCTCGAGATCGGTGAGTCTCGAGAGGACGTGCCGAACGTCGTCGGCGTTTTCGGCCCGCGCCGAAAGGACGAGGATGCGATCGCCGTAGTGGCCTTCGCTCTCGACGCGCTCGAGTTCGAACTCTTCGGGGAGGAACGTTCGCAAGGCCTCCTCGACGCGTTTTTCGTCTTCGGTGGCGTAACAGAACGTTCGCAGATCAACGTAGTGAAGCGGGATTTTTGGCATCAGTCCGGTGAGAGAACGGGCGTAGTTAGTGGTTCGATTACTCGTCGTCCGCGTCGGCGTCGTCGTCTGCGTCGGCGTCATCGTCCGCGTCGGCGTCCTCGGGAGCGGCCTCGAGGGCGTCTTCGGGAACGCCGGACTCCTGGCCGTCTTCGAAGCTGATCGTGTAGGTAACGTCGCCGAACATGGATTCCATCGTCTGAGTGATCGTGCCAACTTCGCCGTCGAATTCGCTGTGTTTGTCGTGTAGCACGACGTGGTCGTCTTCCTCGAAGCTCATAGCTCGCTCTTCCCCGCCATTGCGTAAAAAGGGACTGATTCGATTCGGGTGGTTGACGTGGAACTTCGAAACCCCTCGTGGCGTCGGTTAGGCTTCGATCCCGAGTTCTTCGACCAGCGTATCTCCGGCCGCACTCGAGGAGCCGGGACCTCGAGCGGTGATCAGGTCGCCGTCGACGGTGACGCTCGTGTCCGACTCGAGTTCGGCGTCCCAGTTACCGCCCGCGGCGACCACCTCGTCTTCGACCCAGTAGGGAAGCTTTCGACCGTCGGCCAGTAGATCTGCGTCGTCGACGATTCCTTCCTCCCACTCGTTCGGGAACCCGGTCACGTCGCGATCGTGAACGATAAACGCCCCGTGGCTGTCTCGAGCGAACGCGAGGATCGCGACGGCGTGACAGACGACAAGCGCCTTTCCGTCGCCCTCGATCGTCTCCCGCAAGAGCGCGCGAGCGTGTTTATCCTGGTTGATATCCCACTCGGCTCCGTGGCCGCCGGGGAAGACAACGGCGTCGTACTCGCCCGCTCGCGCCTTCGCGAGCGGAATGGGATCGTTCAGTCGCTCGTCGCTCTCGTGGACCTCCATCACGTGCTCGGCGGTCTCCTCGCCGACCTGTTCTGGGTCCGCCGAGCGCTCGTCGATCCGTGGCGGTCCGCCCGTCGGGGTCGCGACCGTGATCTCGACCCCGGCCTCGGAGAGCGTCTCGAGCGGCTCGATGCATTCTTCTCCCCAGTAGCCTTCCTCGCTGACGACAAACAGTGCTCGAGTCATACGCTTGAGTACGGGCCCCAGCACATTAACGGCCGTCCAACCCCTCGGTTCTGCCGCAATCGCCCTTTCCGACCTATTTCGATAGCGAACGGTCACGACTGCCGAGAGTGGGCTTTTTCGCCGTCGGCGTCCTAGAGTGTCATATGTCAAAGCGAACGAATCCGTTCGAAGAACTGCTCGAGCGATTGACCCGTCAGTTACAGTCGGCAAAGCGCTCCAGCGAGCGCGCGACCGAGATGAATCCGGAACGCTTCGGTATGAGCGTCGGGTCGCCGGAGACGGGAATCGATATGACCGATAGCGGCGACGAATTCGTCGTTGTCGTCGACGTTCCCGGATTCGAACAGGACGATATCGACGTCCGATTGACCAAGCGGAAGCTGTCTATTGACGGCGAACGCGAACACGAAATCGACGAGTCGGAGGAGACCTACCTTCGGCGCGAGCGCCAGACTCGATCGTTCAGTCGACAGCTCACCCTTCCTGATCCCGTCGACGCCGAGGCTGTCGACGCACAGCTTAACAACGGCGTTCTGACGATCCACCTGCCGAAGCTCGAGCCGGACGAAGCGGCTCACTCGATCGACATCGAGTGAAGTAGACAAGCCGGCATTCGACGGAGGTCCGGGTCAGTATTCTGGGTCGACATCCGCTGAAACGTTCGGATATGTGAACCGCTTCGTTCGCTCGAATAGCGTTACTCACCGCTCCCGTTGAGGTTGAGCGCATCGAAAAACCGCTTCTCGAGGCGAGTGCTGGCGAACTCGAGCAGTTCGTTTTCGTCTCCCGCGACATCGGCGAACAGACCGAGGTCGATGTGACCGCCGGCCATGTCGTGGTGGCCCCCGACCGTTCCGAGCTCTCCGAACGCCTTCATCAACGTTTTACCGGCCTGTATGCGCGGATCGATAGATCTCGCACTCATTCGTATCGTGCCGTCGACGATTCCGTAAACCAGCACGGTATCGACACCCTCGAGGTTGAGCAGGTAGTCGGCCGCCTGGGGGAGGGCATCGGTCTCAGAGGTTCGCCCGACGCCCGCGGCCAGCGACGATCCGCGCCGCGTGCGCGTCGAAATCGCGTGCCCAATTGCGTCGATCGTCGCTGGAGAGAAGGCGCTTCCATACAGTTGTTCTAACATCTCGAGATCGGCCTCCGGATACACGGCCAGTGCCGCCTCGTACTCTCGTTCGGTCGGCTCACGTACGAAGTCGAGGCGCTCTCGATGCAGTGCGAACAACAGGGCCGAGGCCAGCCGGGTCGAAATCGACAGTTCGAGGTCGAAACAGTACTCGACGAATATCGTCGCCGTCGCTCCGTAATTCGTCCGAATATCCACGAACCTCGCGTCGACGTCGCCGTCCGGGTGGTGATCGACGACGATGTCCGGTTCGATCGCCTTCGGGAGCTGCGTGTTCCTGCCCGGTACCGAGTGGTCGACGAACGCCAGGCAATCGTCCTCGGCCATCGACACCTCTCTCAACGGTTCGATCCCGACGTTGAGCATGTTTACGAACGCTCGATTCTGCTGGTGGGAGATCTCGCCACCGTATACGATATCGATCTCGGAAAGTTCCTGCGCCCGTGCGATCCGTTTCAGTGCGAGGGCGCTCGCGAGACAGTCCGGATCCGGATTGTCGTGACAGACGATGGTGAGCGAATCCATCTCCTCGAGAGTGTTCCCTAACTCCTCCGCTCGAGACATACCTAATCCTACGGACACGAGGGGCTTGTAAGTCGTGTCGGGAGGGAACGCGTATTCTCGAGAAATCCGCGATTGAAAGCTGGAATAAGATGGTATGATTGTCCTGTCCTTTCCACCCGACGCGTATCTCTCGACTACGGGAACATACCAGACAGAATATATTTCTCTCCCACGACGGGAACAATTCACCCGAAGGACTGATTCAGCGTCCCCCTATCATTGTCTACTGAGATTATATAATTATTTTACGTCGGGTCTCCCAGCCACTTCTATGTCAGACGCGTACCTCGTCGGTGCCGGACAATCGGACTACGGGGCGTTCCCCGAAGAGAGTTACAGGTCGCTGTTCCGAACGGCGTTCGAGTCGGCCCTCGAGAGCGTTCCGAAAGGACTCGAGAAGTCGGCCATCGACGAGGCGTTCGTCGGGACCCTCGGCGTCGGCGGGCGCCAACTCGGGCTCTCGGGGCCCGCCGTGACCGAACACGTCGGGCTCGAGGGCGTTCCCTGTACGCGCGTCGAAAACGCCTGCGCCGCGAGCGGCTTTTCCGTTCGCAGCGCCGTCCAGGCTGTCAAGTCCGGGATGGCGGACGTCGTCCTCGCGAGCGGCTTCGAGGTGATGTCCGACATGAGCTCCGACGCGACGAAGTACTGGCTCGGCGTCTCGGGTGAGACCGAATGGGAGCGCCTCTCGGGCACGACGTTCTCCGGCGTCTACGCGCAGATGGCCAGCGTCCACATGGACCGCTACGGAACGACGCGCGAACAGCTCTCTCGAGTCGCCGTCAAGAATCACGCGAACGGAGCCAGAAACCCCCACGCCCAGCTCGGGTTCGAGTGTTCGCTCGAGGATGCGATGGAAGCCCCGGTCGTCGCCGATCCGTTGAACCTCTATCACTGCTGTCCGACCTCCGACGGGGCCGCCTGCGCGCTGATCGTCAGCGAAGACGTCGTTTCCGAGTACACCGACGAGCCGATTCGGGTTGCCGGCGTCGGAGCCGGAAGCGATTCGGTCGGACTCTTCGAGCGCGAAGAATATACCCGCGTTCCGGCTAGCGAACGAGCCGCCGACGCCGCCTACCAGACGGCGGGCGTCGGTCCCGACGACCTCGACTTCGCGGAGGTTCACGACTGCTTTGCCATCGCGGAACTGCTGGCCTACGAAGACCTCGGCTTTTGCGAACGCGGTGAAGCCGGCTCCCTGGTTGAGTCCGGAACGACCGAACTCGGCGGCGAGCTTCCGGTGAACACCTCGGGAGGCCTCAAATCCAAGGGCCACCCCATCGGCGCGACGGGTGCCGGGCAGGTCGTCGAGGCGTACAAACAACTGACCGGAACCGCCGGCGAGCGACAGGTCGAGGGCGCGACTCGCGGACTCACCCACAACGTGGGCGGGAGCGGTGGTGCTGCGGTGGTTCACATCTTCGAGAAGGAAGGCGAATCGGGAGGCGAATCGGGGGTGCAAGCATGACCGGCATTTCCGCGATTGGTACCTACACCCCGCGGTTTCGAATCACCGCCGAGGAGTTTTCCGACGCGTGGGGCCAGTTCCAGGCCTCGGGCGTGAACCAGAAGGCGGTCGCTGCAGCGGACGAGGACGCACTGACCATGGCCTACGAAGCCGCGACGAGGGCGCTCGAGGTCGGCGACGTCGACCCCGAGTCGATCGACTGGCTCGGCTTCGGGACCTCCCGGCCGCCGGTCGCCGAGGAGGATCTAACTGCACGCCTCGGCGCGATGATCGCGCTCGAGTCCGGGACGACGAGACACGTGTTCACGTCGAGCACGCGAGCGGGAACACGCGCGCTGTGGGCGGGCATGGACGCCGTGCAAGCCGGCGCGGAGCGCGCGCTGATCGTCGCCGCCGACGCGCCCCGCGGCGAACCGGACGACGCTATCGACCACGCTGCTGGTGCCGGCGCAGCGGCGTTCGTCCTCGAGCACGACGGTCCCGCACGGATCGTCGACCGGGCAGAGTACGCCCGTGCGTTTCCCGGGACCCGCTTTCGCGAATCCGGCTCGGAGACTATCGACGAGCTCGGCGTGACCCAATACGACCGACACGCGTTTACCGAGACGATCGGCGGCGCTGTCGACGGACTCGAAGAAACGTGGTCGCCGTCGGCCGCCGCGATTCAGGCACCCGACGGGAAACTCCCCTACCGCTCGAGTGGGCCAGCGGGCGTGGAGACGGACGACATTCGAGCCGCCGCGACGGTTCACGACCTCGGCGATCTCGGGGCGGCGAGCGTCCCAATTTCGGTCGCTAAAGCCCTCGATAACGGCTACGAAACGATCCTCGCCGTTTCCCACGGAAGCGGCGCAGGGGCCGACGCGTTCGTGATCGAGAACCCGAGCGAGGTTCCGACGACGCTCGATCTCGGCGGCGAAACGCCGCTTTCCTACGCGGCATATCTGCGCCAACGCGGTGTCGTCACCTCGGGGCCGCCCTCAGGCGGCGGTGCCTACGTCAGCGTCCCTGCCTGGCAGCGGTCGATCCCACAGCGGTATCGACGCGAAGCGGGACGGTGTCCGGAGTGTGGGTCGCTCGAGTTCCCACCCGAAGGTGCCTGTCGATCCTGTAATTTCCTCGGCGAGTACGACCCGGTACAGCTCCCGAGAGAGGGGACGATCGAGGCAGTAACGACGATTTCACAGGGCGGAGCGCCGCCCGAGTTCGCTGAACAGCAGGCCCAGTCGGGCGATTACGCCGCGGCGATCGTCGCCTTCGAGGTTGGCGGCGAAAGGGTATGTCTCCCCGCGATGGGAACCGACGCCGATCCATCAACGCTCGAGGTCGGAGACCGAGTCGAGACGACGATTCGCCGAATCTACACGCAGGAGGGCGTGACTCGATATGGATTCAAGATTCGGCCGCTCGAGACCGCTTGAGTGATTTCCGCCCCTCATTAGCGTTCCGAACTGGCGATAAGGTTGAAATGGGATTGCACCAGAGTACCCTCTGCGGGGTGGATGTCGTCACCACTGGGCGTTCCAGGACGACTGCCACGCCGCTGTCACCAGCGGGGGCACCCAACGTAGGCCGTATTGGCCTTTTTGTAGTCGTCTGCGGAGGATGTCGAGCTACTGGGAGTCGAGTCGACCCGTCAGCGCTTCGCTCGCCGGTGCGAACGAAATTTTCGTGCCGAGGTCGTTTTCGAGCGCTCGTTCGTACAGCAACGACGCCGCAGCGACCGTTTCGATCCCCGTTCCCCCGCTGTCGAAGACGGTTATCTCGTCGTCGGACGTCCGCCCGGGTTCGGCGCCCGCGACCACGTCGCCGAGTTCGGCGTGAACGTGATCCGCCGAAACGCGGTCCGCCTCGAGCGCGGCGATGAACGATCCCGCATCCTGGGTTACTCGCTCGCGAAGGTCGGGAACGTAGGTCGCGCGTTCGATGGTCGTCGCGTCCAGTTCCCGTTTGTTCGGATCGTACTGGCCCATCGCGGTCACATGCGTCCCGGGATCGAGGTGCTCGCCGTCGAACACCGGATCCGTCGCCGTCGTCGCCGTGATCACGACGTCCGCACCGGAGACGGCGTCCTCGCTCGAGGAGACGGCCGTGACCGACGCCTCGAGGGAATCGTCGAACTCCTCGGCGAACGACTCCCGGTTTTCTCGAGTCGGCGAGTAGACGCGAACGTCGGTGAACTCGCGAACGGTCGCCGTGGCGTGGAGCTGTCCGCGGGCCTGCGAGCCGGTTCCGATGACTGCAAGCGTCGTGGCGTCCTCTCGTGCGAGATAATCGACCGCGACGGCTCCGGCGGCACCGGTTTTGAACGGGTTCATGCTCGCCCCGTCGAGCACTGCAAGCGGTTCGCCCGATTCGGCGTCGAACAGCGGCGTCATAAACCACGCGTCTTCAGTCGAGAAACCCGCACTGTACATATACCCGCCCATCGCTCCAGTTTCGGGCAGCAGGGCGCCATACTCGGTGAACATACCGTCGGGATCGGTGCGGAAGTACGCCGAACGGGGATCGGCGGACGCGCCGTTCCCGACCTGACGGTACCCTTCTCTGACGGCTTGGACGTACGCTTCCGGTGTTGCGAGCCCGGAGACATCATCGCTCGAGAGAAACAGTGTATCGGTCATACATGACCCATAGCGACCAGGAGAGAAAAAGACAGGGAGACAGCGTCGCGTTCAGTCAGCGTTGATCGGCGGTCGCGTCGTTCCGGTTTCGTCCGTGGAGTCGACCGGGGCGTTGACGAACATCGCGTGACCGATAAGCGCCATCGCGACGAGCGAACCGATCGGTATCGCTGCGCTCGGGGAGATCCCAACGACGGTGAGGGCTGCGGTGATCCCGAGCAGTGCGACTGGGATGAGGCCGAGAACAATGTCGTAGTATCCAGTCATAATGTATTCTAACGTATGTGGAATAGTAATATAAGTGTTTCTCATAATCGCTTGATACTGGACTTGTTTCAGACACGGATCTGTTTCAGCACGTTCTCATAACTTATGGAGATAACATACTCCGACACAAGATAGTACATTCTCGATATAAGTATGCTATTAGACAACTACCCACACATTATATCGCTGTTTAATTTGCATCTAATCGCCGTACGAAGCCGGCTTCGGTACTAGTAGCGAAAGGGATCCTCAATAGCTGTCGAACCAGACGCTCCGCTCGTCTCTCGAGCCATCCAATTAATTATAATTTGATGTGTCTTTATTCAAATATGAGAAGGATCGGCCCCGACTCGTCCCCCGGTCGCGGCATTCACCTGCTCACGGCGAACGCGGTCCGCCAGAGTACGAAGACCACGAGGCCCGTACCGGTGATCACCAGGTTGAACGGGTACGCTGCGCCGCCGTCGAACAGGGGCGAAGACCGGATAATCAACCCGAGGTTTGCCGCAGCGATCCAACAGAGGGTCGCGTACCGGGCAACTCGAGCCGGATCGGCGTACACACCTCTTGTGTATAGTCCCGCCAACATCGAGACGAGGACCCACCCGATAAGAAACGGAACGATAGCCTCGACCGCTCCGAGCGGGTTCGCCAGCGGGTTGCCGCCGTGGTGAAGGTGTCCGTACGTGACGAGCCCGGACAGGAGCGCGATATCGACGACGCCGAGACCGACCCCTTCGCGCGTGAAACCGCCGGCAACGTCTCCAAATCGAGTTCTCGTGCTCATGAATATGCTACAATTCCCGCCCTTATTGTGTTACCCGATTTCCACCACTACACAAACAGCTTGCGGCGGCGAATCCGATCCGAGGCTATCGCACACTTCGCCTTGCGTATTCCGTGCTAACGGACGGACTACGCGAGACAACAAACATCTCAGCAGTGACGCCACCCTCTCTCGAGCCGTGACCTACTCCTGAGACGGAGCCCGTATCGTTTCGAGCACGCGCTCGGAAAATTCGGGTGCCGACAACCCCTCCGAGAGCCCCCGAAACCACGCCTCTTCGACGTGCCAGTGGCCGCGAACGGCACCGTCGGTCGTCGTCGAGGTCACCTCGAGCCGTCCCGGCTCCCAGTCGTCGCGTTCGTCTTCGATAGCGAGTAGCGTCCGGACGACCACGCCGACTTCGTGACTAGTTACCGTCTCCGATTCGCTAACCGCCTCGTATGTCAGCGTGATTCGATCTGCAGTCTCTTCGTACGCCGTGACGTAGTAGCCGTTGCTCATCAATCGGTTCTCGAGACTCACGGAAACGGGACGGTCCTCGCTCATTACCGGGCGTTTGCGAGCGAGCACGAAAAGGGTAAGCACGAAACTGCGGGTGCGAGACGGGTGGGGACCAAGTCCTCACCCGGTTCGGCGTTACAGCGGATCGACGAGGTCCTCGAGCGCCGCCTCGGGGTCGTCCGCCTTCGCGACGCCGCTGGCGAGCAAGACGCCTTCCGCGCCGAGTTCGCCCGCAGAAACGACGTCGTCGCCGGTGCTGATTCCCGCACCGCAGAGGACCGAAACGTCGTCATCGACGCCGCTGGCGGCCTCGACGGCATCCTCGACGATATCGGGATCCGCTTGACTGACCGGCGTCCCGGTTCCGATGAGTTCCGGCGGCTCGACCGCGACGGCGTCCGGGCCGAGCGCCGCGCTCGCACCGATCTGTGCCGGATTGTTCGCACAAACGATCGTCTCGAGGCCCGCACGTTCGGCGGCCCGAACCGAGCCGTCGATATCCGCGAGCTTCAGTCGGTTCTCGGAGTGATTGATCAGCGCTCCCTCGGCTCCCGCTTCGGCGACCGATTCCGCCAGCGTGTGACCCGTATTACTTCCGTAGTCGATCGAGTCAACGTGTTGGGCCCACGTCTCGACGCCGGTTGCCGCAACCCGCTCTATGTGAGCGTCCTGGGGAGCGACAGCGAGTCGAGCGTCGGTTTCCTCGTCGACGTCGCGAACCGCTTCGGCGACGGCGACTGGATCACACGGATACGTCTTCAGATTGACGAGGATCAACATACCGGAGACAGGCATGCCAGAACAGAAAGAGGTTTCGACAACTGTGCGAGGGCGGTCCGAGTGGGCCGTCAACCGCTACCTGCCGAGGAATCGGACGGGTCCACGTCGATACCCGCGCGATCAGTCCTTTCGCTTGACCACGTCACCGAGCGTGTAGCTCCCGCTCGAGGAGCCTCCGTCCCAGTCGGCATCCTCGCTCGAGCCGCCCTCTCCGGTGAGGCTAATGTTGAGGAACTTCTCGAGTTTCGACTGGACGCTGTCGGTCGGAAGCGTGTCGCCGCGCTCGAGTTTCGTGATAAGACTCGCCTTTTCGTTGAGTTCGTTTGCGAGCTCCGACTGGCTGAGTCCCTCCTTTTCGCGGGCCAGACGAATCCGGTCGTCGTAGTCGGTCGCGATTTCGTCCATGTCGTCGAACATGTCCGACCTTCGGGTCGAGCCGCCCGAACTGCTGGCGGTGCTCGAACTCGAGGCCGACCCGGAAGACTGCCCGCTCGAACTCGAAGAACTACCGGCGTTCGACCCCGTCGAATACTTCGTCGACGTACTCGAACTCGAGGACCCGGTTTTCACTTCGGTGCCGAAATCTGTGCAATCCGAACACACGTCCAGTTTGGCACCCTCAACTTTGATCGTTTTCGGGGACGACGTCTCGGCGCCACACATTTCGCACTGAACCATGGCAGACTCTATATTCCGGTGCGTGATAAACCATGCGGCGAGCCTCGAGTTGGTAGAGAAACAGGTACCTGGCGTCGATCGACGTTCAATCGAGCGCCGACCAGGAGTAGAAAAACCGCTGGAGGGCGGTGAAGTGCCCGACGACGGCGAGGAAGACCAACAGCCAGCCGATCACAGTGAGGTCGGCCGGAGCGATATCCCACAGCGGGTAGGCCAGAAAGCCAACGATGCCGATGATCGCGAGCCGGTCCGCCCGACCGACGAGTCCGCCGTAGACCCGATCCAGACCGACGGCCTGGGCCTGCGTTCCGAGATACGACGTCATCACGACGCCCGTCACCGCGAGGAAACCGAGGAAGTAACGCTCGATGCCGGCTGCCAGTCCGGCGATGATGACGATATCCGCGTACCGATCGAGGACGTGATCGAGCAGGTCCCCGCCGGCAGAGGCGACGCCCTGCTCACGCGCGAGCGCGCCGTCGACGATATCCAACCAGCCGTTGACGAACACGAGTACCGCCGCAACGACGAACCAGATCGGGTCCGCCCGTCCGCCGAGCATGAACGCGGCGGCCGCGGCGGCCGCCATCCCGAACGCGAGCACGCTGACGCTGTTCGGCGTCATGCCGATTCGATCGAAGCCCTTAACGAACGGGTCGAGAAAGCGCGAAATGTACGGTCTGAATTGATCGAGCGTCATGTGAGATACCCCATAAAGTCGACCTCGCCTGCACCCGGTTCTCGCTCACCAGAAACGACCGCCTCGAGCGCGTCTGCGACATCGTCAGGCCGGCTGTCTGTCGTATCAATTTCGTACACCGACTCGAGACCGTGCCGGTCGACGGCTTCGCCGAGGATGACATCGAGCGCTTCGCTCTCGGCGTTTTCGCTCGCTTTCTCCGGTGACTCGCCGCGCTCTTCGAGACGTTTCTCGAGGAGATCGGGTTCACAGCGCAACACGGCGACACGATCGGCCTCGAAGTGGTGTGCGAGGTGAGATTCGATTAGCACGTCGTCCTGTCCTTCGAGCCGAGCCTCGAGGGCGTCCATATCCGCGACCTTGCTCTGGCGGTCTTCGTCAACCTCCGTGTACAACTCCTCGTCCTCGAGTAACTCGTTGAGATGGACGACCTCGAGCGTCGAGCCGTCGACGGAGACCGCGCCCGTCTTCGAGTCCGAATCGGATTCGGCGAATCGGGACTCGAGTGCGGCAGTCGCGGTGGTCTTTCCGGTTCCGGGCGTTCCGGTGATGGCGACCCTCACGTGTCCGACACCTCCGAGGCGTTCGTGTCGGAGGTGTCACCTGTTTGTGCTCCATCGGGGAGGCCGAACTCCTCGATCACCCGATTGAGCGTCTCGACCGCGCGTTCGGTCTCGGATTCGGTACCGCAGGTGATGCGAATACAGCCCGGTAATCCGAAGCTCGTGCAGTCCCGAACGATCACGCCCCGCTCTTGCATTTCTTCGGCCACCGCCGAGGCGTCGCCGACGGCGATGAGGACGAAATTACCCTCGCTCGGCCAGACGTGCGCCTCGACGTTCTCACGCATGGACTCGCGCGACTCGAGCGTCGTTTCGACGGTTCGATCGACGTGCTCGCCGTCGTCAAAAGCCGCCAGACCCGCGCGACAGGCCAGTTCGCTCGCCGCAAACGGGGTGTTTACGCGTGCGTACGCGTCGCCCCACTCTTCGGGAACGATGGCATACCCGAGTCTGACGCCGGCGAGGCCGTAGGCTTTCGAGAACGTCCGCAGGGTCGCGACGTCGTCTCGAGCGTCGTATCCGTCGTTCCCCTCGATCAGCGCGAGTGCGCTCTCCACGTCGGCGAACTCGCCGTAGGCCTCGTCTACGACGACGAGCGTGTCGTCACCCGTTTCCTCGGCTACCCGCTCGATTTCCTCGAGATCAATCGTCGAACCCGTCGGATTGTGCGGGCTGGTCAGGTAGACGACCCGCTCGCCGTCGTAGGCCTCGAGAACCGGCTCAGCAGTCTGTTCAAAGTCGTCTGTTCGCTCGAGCGCGTACGTACTGATGTCGCCGTGGTGGAATCGGGCGCTCATCCCGTAGTAGGCAAATCCCGGCTCCGGAACCAGAATCTCGTCGTCAGGCTTGAGGGTCGCTCGGTGGAGATAATCGATCGCCCCGTCGCCGCCGTTGGCGAGCCACACCTGCGAGTCGTCGACTCCCCAGTCCTCGGCGATAACTTCCGTCAGATCCGCGTGTGCGGCTTTCGGGTAGCTATTGACGCTCGAGGCGGTCTCGCGGATCGCCTCGACGGCTGCGGGCGAGGGCCCGTGGGGGTTCTCGTTGGAGGCCAGTTTGATGAATTCGGCGGGATCACGCCCGAGTTCGCGGGCGACCTCCTCGATCCCCCGACCGGCCTGATACGCGACGTGGTCGGATAGATCGCGCGGTTGCATACGACAGCCTTCTCGCGGCGGCTCTTAAGGGTGCTTACCTGGCCTCGATCCTATTCGTCCCGGATCCGTTCGATGCGCTCGAGCGAATCGGCGTCGGCCGGGTCCTTATCGTGGCGAACGCTCCGGAATCTCGGGAAGCGAAGCGCGTATCCCGACGAATACGTCGGCGACGACTGGATCTCTTCGTACCCGACCTCGAAAACGACCGCGGACTCGAGTTCGACGCGCTGGCCCTCTTCGGTCTGAACGTGGGGCTCGAGGAGTTCCGTGAGGTCGGCCAGCTTTTCGTCGGTGATCCCCGTCGCAACCTTCCCGACGGTCTCGAGGGAGTCCCCGCTATCGCCGTTGCGAACGGAGAGCTCGAACGTTCCCAGAAACGTCGCTCGTCGCCCTTCGCCCCACTCCGCCCCCGTCACAACGCAATCGAGTGTCTCGACGTCAGGTTTGCGCTTTCGCCAGTGTTTCCCGCGTCGCCCCGGCGAGTACGCCGAGTTCGGATCCTTGAGCATGATTCCCTCGTGACCGGACTCGAGGGCCTCGGCATCGATCGATTCGATTTCGTCCGGGTCGTCGGTCCGCCACAGGAGAGAGAGCCCCTGAATTTCATCGAGCGAGTCGCTGTCTGGCTCGTCCGCTTCCCCGAGCAGTTCGACGAGCCGACCGTGTCTCTCCGTCAGCGGAGACTCGAGATAGTCCGTCCCCTCCGCGTGCAAACAGTCGAAGAAGACGGGCCTGACCGTCACGTCTTCGCGCGCTTTCGCAATGTCGTGTTTCCGCCGGAAGCGTTTAAGCACCTCCTGGAACGGAAGCGGCGAACCGTCTCCATCCACGGCGACGACCTCTCCGTCGAGAATAACCGGTACCTCGAGTTCCTCCTCGGCGAACTCGACGACCTCGGGAAGCGCGGTCGTCACGTCCTCCATATTTCGTGAAAAGACGCGGGTTTCGGCGTTCGACGCCTCGATTCCGTCGGGATCGTAGTGCAGTTGTACGCGCGCGCCGTCGTACTTCCACTCGACGGCGGCTTCCTCCCACTCCTCAAGCACGCCGGTTACCGTTCCCGTCTGGGCGAGCATCGCCTGGACGGGTCGCCCGACCTCGAGGTCCATCGCGTCTAGTCCCTCGAGCCCCTCGTCTCGTGCGACGCGAGCGACTCGTCCGTAATCGTTCGAGACCTGTAGCGCTCGTTCGACGCGCTCCGTCGGGACGTCGAACGCCGCCGCGATCGCATCCCGAACGGTTCCCTCGCCGACGCCGATTCGCATCTCCGAGAGGACCAACCTGGCGAGGTATCTGGCTTCCTCGCTCGAGCACTGGTTGAACAATCCAAAGAGCAGGTCGATCTTCCTGTCGGCGCTCCCGGAGCCGTCCGCCGCTGCGAGATCGCGGAGCGTCTCGTCGACCTCGCGGACGGTGAGCGCGTTCCCACCGGCGTCCCCGGTGAACGCCCCAAGACCCCGCTGACCGCCGTACTCGTAACTCGCCGCGACGTCGCCGATCTCGCCCAGTTCTGCCAATCGATCCTCGACATCAGCCGGACCCACGTTCGTTCCCGCCGCGCGAGCGATCGCCTCGTAACACGAACTGGGACCGATATCGAGCGTCGTCGACTCCCACGCAGGAAAGACCCGACCCTGGACGTACCGAGCGACGATCTCGAGTTCGTCGTCCCCGCACTCGAGATCCGCCCCGTCTTCCTCGGAGATTTCCCCCGTGCTCTCCTCGAAAAGCGCCCTGACGTGATCGACGGTCTCGAGGTCCGCTGGCTCGGCTTCGATCTCGGCGGCGCGATCCGCGAACGTGGCGAACTCCATCGACGATGGCTACGTAACTGACGGTGTTAAACGGATTGACTGGCCGTCGGTCGACCGACGAACGAATTCTTCGCAACGTCGCCCGTCGGCGAGCGATAATCGGGTCAACGAGCGCGGTCGTGTGAACAGATCCCACCCGTGGTTCGATGGGCGTGCCTTCAAGGCAATCGGGCTCACACTCGGATGTATGCCAGAGGAGGAACTCGCTGAGCGGGTCGCAGACGTACTGACGGTCGATGCCGAGGAGTTTCGCTCCCAGGCGGAGGCCGACGCCGAAACGATCATTCAGGCGATCGACGAGGGCGTCTTCGATAACCCGCAGGCCATCGTCGGCCTCGAGTACGAGTTCTACGCGGTCGAATCCGACGCGTGTTCGCTCCGTCGGGTCCCGCGCCGCCTCCTCGAGTTGATCGGGTTCGAGAAGGAACTCGGCCTCCACAACGCGGAGATGACGACGAGTCCCCAACCGCTGAACGCTCACGGGCTTCGCGCACAGGAGTCGGAGGTCAAGGCCCGCCTCCGGACGGCACTCGACGTGACGCACTCGGAAGGGATGCGCCTCGTTAGCGACGCGATGTGGACGATTCCGCCCGAAGGCGAGGATGCGACGACCTATCTCACGGACAGCGTCGAGCGGACGGTTACCGGTGCTGGCGAGAACGACGAGGCGTCCGGATCCGCCGAGGGTGACGATCAGCAGATCCGAATCGCGACGAACATGAGCGATTCGGGGCGGTATCACGCGATGGCCAACACTGACCGCGCCCAATCCGCGGCGATGGAAATCGACGCCCCGAACGTGACGCTCGAGGCCGACACGGTCATGCCCGAAAGCCTGATCACGTCGATCCAACCGCATTACCAAGTTCCCCACGCGATCGACCTTCCGCTGTACTTCAACTACGCGCTTCGCATCGCCGGCCCCCTCCTGGCACTCGGCGTCAACTCCCCGTTTTTCCCCCCGGATTGTTACGACGAGAACGCAAGCCCCGACGAGATCCTCGAGGACGCGTGGATGGAGCACCGAATCGCCATCTTCGAATCGGTGCTCAACGAACGCCACACCTCCGAAGGGAAGGTTCGTTTCCCGCGCGACCTCGGAAAGGTCGAAGAAGCGATCGAGCGGATCGTCGACGACGACACCCTCGTTCCGATGCCCGTCGAAACCGGCGACCGATTCGACGATCAGTTCCCTCACTTCCGGCGCAAACACGGCACCTACTGGCGCTGGGTTCGGCCCGTCTTCGACGGCGCGACGCGGTCGGCCGCCAACGCGCGAATCGAGTTTCGGCCAATCTCCGCCCAGCCGACGGTTCGGGACTCCATCGCCTTCCAGGCCGCCTTCGCCGGGCTGATGGAGAGTCTGGTTCGTCTCGAGCACCCCGTCTACGAACTCGACTGGGAGCACGCCCACGAAAACTTCTACGCCGCGATGCGCGACGGCCTCGACGCGGACATGACGTGGATCACGAACGACGGCAAGGAGACGTCCGATTTGGTCGACCTCTACGACGACCTGCTGGCGCACGCGGAGGACGGCCTGACGAACCGTGACCTTTCGGAGGAGGAAGCCGCGAAGTACCTCTACCCACTCAGGCGACGCGTTCGGCAGGGGCTCACGCCGGCCCAGTGGAAACACGACGAAGTGAGCCGCCACCTCGAGTCCGGCGAGGATCTCGAGACGGCGATCGAATCGATGCAACGGCGATACGTCGAGCGCCAATCGGAGACGCTCCTCGAGGGGAGCTTTGCCGACTGGGTCAGCGAGTGAGGCGACTCGGTTGTCCGATATATTTCGTTCTCCCGCGAATAAGGCGTCGAGTACCGTTGAGCGCGTGAATTTTTAATCCTCGGCCGACCGAAGGTGCCCCGATATCGCATTCCAGGGCTCAGGCTGAAAGGGTCTAAGTACTACCGGACGCGTGTGTGCGTATGGTTACGTTCCTCTCCGGTGGCACCGGGACACCGAAGCTGGTCGACGGAGTGGAAGCTGTATATTCGCCCGACGAGATAACGATCGTCGCCAACACGGGCGACGATATCGAACTCGGCGGCTTGCTGGTCTGCCCGGACGTCGATACGCTTCTCTTTCAGGGCGGCGACGTGCTCGACCGCGAGACCTGGTGGGGGATCGAGGGCGACACGCACCGAACGAACGCCGAACTCATGGAGATCGCCGATGCGGCTGACCTCCCGGACGGACCGCAGTACCTCTCGGCGGATCGCCAGACTGCGGGTCGGGAAATCGCAAACTGGCGGCGCTTCTCGGGGGTCGCCGAGTTCATGACGATCGGTGACCGTGATCGCGCCGTCCACATCACGCGAACGAGTCTCCTCGATCAGGGCCACTCGTTGAGCGAGGCCCTGGCCCGACTCTC